>OZ240617.1:0-3752230 GCA_965198365.1 Candidatus Aldehydirespiratoraceae bacterium
GGAGGCTTCGGCGGCTAGGGCATCGACGTCGACGGTTTGCATTCGGCCGTCGGTGACCACGGGTTCGCCCGCTACGTAGACGTCTCTCACCGATCTGCCGTCGCTGCCCCAGATGAGCTGCAGCACCGGATCGGGGCTCGGCGGGACCCATTCGATTCGAGACCGGTCGTGAACCACGATGTCGGCTTGTTTTCCTACTTCGAGCGAGCCGATCTGTTCGGCCATGCCGAGCGCCTCAGCACCGGCGATGGTGAGCAACTCAAGCGCATCGTGAGCACCGAAGATCGTCGGATCGACCGCAGAGTCTTTCGCCACCCCTGCGAACAGCGCCGCTGTGCGGATCCCGTCGACCATGTCGCCGGCGTTCTCGGCGTCGCACCCCAGGGCCAGGCGGCCCCCTTCGCGCCACAGGTCCAGATGCCGGAACTCACGGGTCAGACCCTGCCCGAGCCGTAGGTAGGCCCAAGGGCACGACACCACTGCAGCACGGCTGTTCACCAGCACCTCTACTTCCTGCGCGTCGAGATGCACACCGTGAGCGACCGCCACGTGAGGGCCCAACACGCCCAGCGCCGCAAGGTGAACCAAGGGCCGTAGCCCGGTTCTGGCCAGGTAGCTGTCGACATCGCTGGTTGTGGGAGACAGATGGAAGGTCATGCCAACACCTTTGGAGCGGGCCAGTTCGCTGGCTGCCACCACCAGCTCATCGGACATGAGGTCATGGCCGACAAGGCTCACCCAAGTCGACACCCGTGGTCCGGTCACGAGGTCCAAAGCCGCGCGCTGTCGATCGATCACCTCTTCGACTGAGCCTGCGAACGGGCCCTCGTCAACGTCCCATCCCCAGGTACCGACGGTCGCCCGAGCTCCCACGGTCTGAGCGGCGGCGACAACCCGATCCGGGTGAGCGACCGTCCCCGCTTCGAAGGTTGTGGTGATGCCGTTGCTCAGAGCTTCGGCAAGGGTGAGCGTGGCGGAGAGTTCGTCGTCGGCGGGGCTGTGCTCGCCGTGAACCGGCACCACCCAGGAGAAGATCGCCTCTCCGGGCGGCAGATCATCTGGAATCGATGATTGGATCAGGCGGTCGCCGGTCAGGTGCTGATGGCCGTTGACATACCCCGGCAGGACCAGGTCACCACTGCGGCCCGAAACGCTTGCATCGGGATGAGCTGCCCGCAAGTCGTCGAAACGCCCGACCGCGGCGATCGTGTCACCCGAGATGACGACCGCACCGTCGCTGATGATCTCCCGGGCAGGATTCATGGTGACCACGGTGCCCCGCACGATTGTCATGGCCGATCAACACTCCTCACCGGCCCAGTATTGCACCGCCATCGCTGTGAACCCGTATGAATCCGCTCTCAGGCTGATAGACCGATGACCATGACGGTTACCACAATTTGCGATCAATGGCGGGAAGGCAGAACAACCCTTGGTGGTTGGTTGGCAATCCCCAGTTCTGTTACGGCCGAGGCCGTGGCCAGATGTGGTTTCGACTACGTCTGCATCGACACCCAGCACGGTCCGATCGACTACGCGGACTCGGTGCCGATGATCCAGGCCATCTTGTTGGGCGGGTCGAGTCCGATCGTCCGGGTGCCACGCAACGAACCTGGAATTATCGGCAGGTCCCTCGACGCTGGTGCTCACGGGGTGATCATCCCGATGGTCAACACCGCGGCGGAGGCCGAGGAAGCCACTAGCGCAACCCGTTATGCACCCCGTGGTGTCCGCAGTTGGGGGCCGACAACGGTTGGTCTTCGACACAACTACCGAGAGTGGGAACCCGGCAATGTGGCTTGTATCCCGATGATCGAAACCGCCGAAGCGATCGCCAATCTCGATGAGATTCTTGCGGTACCAGACATTGATGCGATCTATGTGGGGCCCGCCGATCTGTCGATCACCCTCGGTCTGCCACCGGACAACAACGACGGTCACGAAGCCTTCGACGAGGCACTCAGTTTCATCCTTGAACGCTGCGCTGCCCACAACATCATCGCCGGAATCCAATCGACCGGCGCTTTGACCCCGAAGCGGGTGGCCGCCGGTTTCCGCATGGTCACCGTCACCACCGATCTCCTGGCCGCCCTCATGGGCATCAACGCCGATCTGGCCCTGGCCCGCGGCGAGGATCCTTCGGGTCCTTCGTCGAGTTTGTACTGACGCGTCGACCCGACCGTGACCGCTGTCTATGGCAGAACGCGCTGCAATTTGTTTCTGGAACGCGCTGTGAATGATCTTCAGAACGCGCTATAGATGATCTTCAGAACGCGCTATAGATCGAGTTTGTACTGACGCGTCGGCTCGGCCGGGGCCGCTGTCAGCGTCTTCGGACACGAGGTAGTCTGGCACAGCATGCCTCAACCCCGAGCAAGGACCACTCGCAAAAAAGTGCCGTCTACAAGTGCTTATAGATCATTGCGGCCAGACACACTGTCGAACAGAGGTCACTCAGCCTGTGCTTGATATTGATTCCGGTGCCCAGTCCAACCCGGCCGTCGCGGGGTGGGAGGCTGCCGGGCTGCGCGCTCCGGACATGGATGTCGTCCGCTCCTGGCGGCTTCAGCAGCTGCGTATCCAACTCGAAGCCGAGGATGTGGCCGGCATCGTGTTGTTCGACCCGCTGAACATCCGCTACGCGATGATCCACTACCTCCAGGATTGGGACACCTACGGCTACGACGGCGTGATAGAGGACGGCGTGGTCCTGTGCCTCGAGGTGTACGTCGGCGAGCCGGGCGGACACGAGGGCATAAAGCTCGAGAACCAGGTGTACATAACCACCCAGGGCGCCGAGGTGCTCGATACCTTCCCGATGGCACTGATCCCGCACTGACCGGGCTCGGCACCGCCGGTGTGGCGTAACCGCAACGCCGGTAGTCTCTGGGGCGGAAGGTTGCCAGAGCGGACGAATGGGGCGGCCTCGAAAGCCGTTGTGGCCTCCGGGTCACCATGGGTTCGAATCCCATACCTTCCGCCATGGGGTCTTAGCCATTTAGACCTGATCTTGTTAGCCACCAAACCCCGGGCATAGCGTGTGGGTGCCCACAATTCTGTCGCGGGAGAGCAGGGTTTGGCCCCTATCACATCCTGGTCAACGAGCACGACCATGGTTTGGGCACCCACAGGGCACATCGCCGCCTGCGTGAAACCCGGTGAGGAGTTCGACAACGCTACCACCAACCTCCGACGACACGAACAAAATAAGTTGACGCGTTTGTCGAAGAGGTGGGTCACCTGAGGGTAGAGTTTTCGAAGGTAGCGCAATCAGGGAGGTGACGGGATTGTGGATGCACCCTCCGCTTCTGTAACAGCAGTCGCCGCGGAGATTCGACGGCGACGACCAAGGATCAGAAAAGTTCGGCTCCACAAGCTCCTCTACTACGTGCAGGGGTATCACTTGGCGTGGCAGGGAGAACCTGCTTTTTTCGACGATATCGAAGCGTGGGGATCTGGGCCTGTCGTAGCGAGCCTGTGGCATGCAGAGAAGCGCCGAGTTCCAGGTCGTCGTCCACCCACGGATCCTCTGCGGGAATCTGTGCGCAACATCCTCACCAACGTGCTCTGTCGACTCGGTGACAAGACCGGGGCCGAGCTCATTGCCGCCACCCACGCGGAGGACCCGTGGTTGGACGCGACCCAAGGAGGGACCGTCATCGCCAGCCAGTTGATTCCACACGAGTCACTGGCCGAATACTTCGGTACCGAAAGCCCAGCACTGAAACGCATGCTCAAAGACCTCGATGTCGTGCGCGATGACTCTCCTTTCGTGCCCGACCCACCCGGCGCGCTCGACGCTCTTGTTGCTGAAATCAGTTCAAGGTAAACGTCGTTGCACGCCAACCCATGGCAGACGAACGCTGCCTCGCGTATCACAGATTTTCTCGACCGCGAGAATCCGGACGAACAAGATGTGATCGCTCTTTCGAAATTCGCGGAACGGTTGACCATCGATCCGTACGACACGCTGGCCAAAATGTCCCACGACGGCGAATGGGTACACCACATCGGTCCGTCCGTCACAAGACCCGACCGCGCGTTGGCGATCGCGTACCGGATCAATGATCCCTACAGGTACGTGGAGGTTATTTCGGCCTTCTACACTCAACTCCCCTGAACCGACCTGCCGGTCCGGTTTACCACGGTTCGACGGCGATCCCTGCCGGCCCCGCGATCAACGCAAACATATCAACCGACGACCTCCTATCGCCTCAGATCCTTGTCGGGGAGAACACTGAATGAGATCACAGATCATCACATCAATCGGACTCGGGCTAGGTCCTCCATGCGCCAGCCACCGCTGGGCGAAAGCCCACATGATTGGTATCAATGCGACTCGTGTCGCGCAGCATCGCTGAACCACCCGTGGCGATTCCGTGCAATACAGTTGCCGAGAACATAATCCAGTAATTGCCGGAATAAATATCCAATATTTGCCGATATTCGGATCCCAGGTTTGCCGAAGCCGGCGGCCCCCGAAGCAGTGGCCAACGCCTTCCGCCAAGGCCTCCTCTAAGCAGCGTGTGGGGACATACCCTCAGCGCAGAGTTCAAAGGGGCCGCGCATGCTGGGGCCGACCTGTTGAAATAAGTAGAGCCCGGCGGGACATTCAGCGCCGTCGCTGTCGGCCGCGATCATTCGTGTGGGCTGAGGACCAACGGCACCATCACCTGCTGGGGCGCCCACCGCCTCGGGCAGTCCGACGCGCCCATCGGGGGCAGTTCGGATCCGTGCAGGTCAATTGGTCTGCGCCGAGTCAGTCTTCTATGAACCATCGCGCATCACCGCTGAAGAGGTGCTACCGTTTCCGAATCGCAAACGAATCACGAAAGAATTACGTGGCAATCACATGACGCTCAACCACATGACGCTCAACAGACCGGTCCATGCAGTTGATGCGGCGGACGGAGCAACGGTCGCTGCGCCGCTCGCCTCGGGCTTCGCCGCCTATGGCGGCCCAGCTCAAATGTTCACCCCCCCCCCCCCCCCCCGATTTCTCTTGCCTCGGCTTGCCGGAGGTAGGTCATGACCGCCTCCCGGCGCCTTGCGCCGCTCCCCCTGCTGCTCATCGCCCTGCTGGCGCTGGTGCTGGGCGCCGGGCTCCTGTGGTCGACGCCGGCGGAGGCGCAAACCACGCACAATCTCGTTTTGAACACAAACCAAGGGAGCGGTGACACCGTCTTCACTGGTGGCAACGACCATGCGCAGCTCTTCCGCACGGGCGGCGGCGACACCTACACGCTCACCCGGGTGATCGTCTTCTCCGACGACAGCGAGGGCGACGACTTCGACATCGAGATCTGCGGGGTGGACACCACCGACGATGAGTTTCCAACCGCCGACTGCACGGCCCTGACGGCGCCGGCCAGCTTTACGTCCGGAGAGCTGCTCTTCTCGCACTCGGGCCTCGCCCTCTCGGCGGACACCAACTACGTGGTGGTGTTCAAGCAGAAGGGCACCGGCAGCGTCAGGCTCGGCACCACCACCTCCGGCGGAGAAGACTCGGAGGGTCTCACGGGGTGGAGCATCAAAGACAAGTACTATTCGCACGACGGCACCGACTGGGCGATCAAGAGCGGGGCCGACGAGGCGCTCCGCATATACGTCAGTGGCCCTAGAACGCCGAACCAGGATGCCACCGGCCGGCCGGTCATCTACCCGTCCGCGGAAGGCGCCGGCATCCTGTTTGCCGACCCGTCTCGCATTGCCGACCCGAACGGGGTCCTCGTTTACAGCAGTCAAGATACGAAATACGTCCCACGCTACGACTGGTCCTACCAGTGGATCCGGGTCGACGGCATGACCGAGACCAACGTGGGCGACGGCACGGCCAGATACCAGCCGGTCGACGACGATATCGGCAAGCTGATCAAGGTGGAAGTCTCGTACACGGATCAGGACAACTACGCGGAGACCGTGACCAGCCTGCCGTACGGCCCGATCACTCGAGCGCCCGCCACGTCGCTGCCGCTGTCGACGCTGGTCGGCAACACCGGCCAGTCGCCGTCGGCCACGGCGATGATCACGCAGCACTACGCCATGGGTTTCACGTTGGGCGACCACGGCCAGGGCTACGAGATCTCCAGCGTCTCGATCGACCTGACCGCGGCGCCGTCGAGCCTGACCGTCTCCCTGTGGGTCGGCGTCCCTCCTGACAACACTTGGGACGGGGCCGCGGCATACAGGCTGTTCGACTTCACCAGCCCCGCCTCCTTCCAGGCCGGCCTGAACACGTTCACGGCGCCCGCAGGGGCGTTCGCGTACCAGAACGTCCAATACTTCATCGTGCTGTCGGGGTTCGGGGCCTCGCTGTCGATCAACGAGACGACGTCGGACGCCGAGGACGCGGGCGGCGAGACGGGCGCCATCCTCTTCGACGACGCGCAGGTCCGAGCGTCGACTTCGACAGGACCCTGGAGGGAGCAGACTCAGCCGGACGACCTTACTGTTGTGGTAGTACCGGCGCCCACCACCCGTACCACAGGCGTGGACCCGAACACGCAAACCCCGGTGCTGCGCCTGGCCGTCGAGGGCTCGAGGCGGGCCAGCGGCGTCCTGGCTTCGAACTACGCGCAACCCGGGGGCGCCCAAGAAATCGTCTCGCTTTCCGACGAGGGGGGTCTCCCCATCACGCTCGGCGCAGCGGATCGCTACCTGATCCGCGGATTTTCCTGGATCTCGGACAACACAACACCACGGTCAGGGGGCCTTCACACCCCGTTCGACCTGCGCAGCGGCTGGACTCTCACTGGCCTGCAGAAGATCGATGACGCGGGCACCAAGTGGTTCGGCCTGGCCCCGACACGTTACGAAACAGCAGGCATCAATGTATGGACGGCGCCGCAAGGCGCAACCGTGCCGGGAAGCGAATCATACATGGCCTACGAGAAATACGAAGAGAGACCGGTCGGCATCGTACTCAGCCGCTTTCATGGCACCGCCTCCGACAACGATGACAGGCCGACGGCGCCGGGCGCGACCCTCTCCGACGCAGTTGGGGATCTCAACGGCAGACCGCTGATGGCCTTCCTCGGCGATCCGCTCTACGCGATGGTGCAGAACCTGGGCCAGACCGACACCGGCTACCGTTCCGTCGGCGGCGGCACCAGAAAGGTGTTGTCGCAGGGCTTCACGACCGGTCCCGACGCGGGCCGCTACGCGCTGCGGGGCATCGGCGTCGACATCGAGGGCTCCGGCGGCAATTTCCCTGACGGTCCGACCTCCGTGTCGGTGGCCGTGCACGCCGATGCGGGCGGGAAGCCGGGCGCGAAGCTGTTCGACCTGGTCAGTCCCACCGACTACGCGCCCGGCCACAGCTTCTTCGAGGCGCCGTCCGGTACGACGCTGGAGGCGGACACCTCCTACGTGATGGTGTGGGAACACCTCGGCGGCACCGTGCACAGGATCCAGAAGGCCACGACCGACAACGAGGACTCGGGCGCGGCCTCAGGCTTCAGCGTCGCGAACGTGCTCTATCAGGGCGCCGACGTGGACAACCTGGCCGTAGACGGCGATGTGTTGATGATCGCGGTGTACACCGATCAGGACTTCACTCCCCCTGGACGGGTGACCGGTTTCGACCTGCACAGCAGCAACTCGGGACCCAGGGGAATCTGGGGCGACGACGACACGTTCTGGGTGGCCAACGACGGCTCCGGCAACGCCAACAAGCTCTACGCCTACAACCGTTCCGACGGGTCGCGCGACACGAGCGCAGACTTCGACACCCTGCGGAATGCCATGAACGGAGACCCGCGGGGTATCTGCTCGGACGGCACCACCATGTTCGTCGCCGACCATAACGACCACAAGGTCTACGCCTACAAGATGTCCGACACGACCCGGGACTCCGCCAAGGACGTCTCCCTGGTCACCGCCAACGGCAACCCCCAGGGCCTGTCGTGTGACGGCTCGCACCTGTGGGTGACGGAGGACAACGACGACCTGACCAGCAAGATCTTCGTCTATCAGCGCTCCGACGGGAACCATGCCTCCACCTTGGACATAGGCGCCTCCATCTTGAGTCCGAGTTCGACCGTCGGCGCCATCAACAACAACGACCAGCGCGGCATGTGGTCCAACGGCACGACGCTGTTCGTCGTGGACGGCGGAGATGCCCAAGTCTACGGCTACCAGCTGTCCGACCGGACCCGCGACGACGACAAGAACCTATCGTTGGACGCCGCCAACACGAACCCGTGGGGGCTGTGGTTCGACGGCCGCGTGCTGTGGGTGGTCGACACCGCCGACGACCGGGTGTACGTCTACGACCTGCCGGGCGCCCAGCCCGACAACACCCCCGCTGTCGGCGCGCCGACGATCACCGGCGCCCCTGTGTTGTCGGCGACGCTCACGGTCAAGGACCTGGGCTCCAACTTCCTGGGATGCGACACCCAGGAAGCCAATAAGAAATGCGAGCCAGGCGAACTTCTGACCGACCATAGATTCTCCTATGACTCGAGGACCTACCAGATCGACTCCATTGACCTCAAAGCCGGGCAGTTCAGACTCGAAACCAACCAGAGCAGCGTCTCCACGGGGGCGGCGCTCGCCGACCTGACGCTCCACGTGGGCGCCGTCTCGCTCCCCTTCGCCGACGCAACCCACGCGGCGGGCAGATTCTCCTGGACCAGCACCGGCCTGAGCTGGAGCGAGGACGATATGGTCGAACTGGTGATCAGCGTCCCCGCCCCTTCCCAGGGCGAGACGCTGACTGCCGACACATCGGGCATCACCGACGACACCGACGGTCTCGACAACGTCTTCTTCCACTACCAGTGGATCCGCGACGACGGGACCGACGTGACCGATCTCGACGGCGAGACCGGCCCCACGTACACCACGACCGCGGACGACGTGGACAAGGACATCCAGGTGCGGGTCGTCTTCGACGACGACCTCCAGAACCGGGAGTACCCGCGTTACAGCCCTCAGGTCACGGTGCTGGGTTCGCCCCCGGAGGTGACATCGGTCGCGCTGACCTCCATGCCGGGCAGCGACAGCACCTACGCCATCGACGATGCGGTGACCGCGACGGTGACCTTCGACAAGGCGGTGGACGTCACAGCCGGTCCCCAGATCACCTTGCTGATCGGCACGGCGGAGAAGGCGGCGAGCTGCGCCGCGGCGACCAACACCACCACGATGGCGTGCTCCTACACCGTCGTGGCGAACGACACCGCCAATGGAGGCGTGGCGGTCAAGGCGAACACGCTCGTTCTCAACAGCGGCACGATCTACGCGACCGGCGCCACCACCAACAGCGCGACCCTGACCCATTCGGCGCTCGCCCTGCAGTCCGGCCACAAGGTGGACGGCGTACGCCCGCAGATGATCGGGGCAGGCAATGATGGCCCGAGGTCCTCAACCGACGGGACCAAGATCTTGTTGACGTTCGACGAGAACGTCTCCAACGTCGACCGTACCAAGATCAAGGTGATGGAAGGAACCGCGACACTGTCGACAACCGCAGCCTCAGCAACGGACGAAGTCGTGACCGTGACCTTGGCCAGCGCGCTCCTGAGCACCTCAGGAACAATCGACGTCGAGCTCGACGCAGACGCCGTCACGGACCTGCCCGGCAACGGCAACCTGGCGGTCGGCTCAACCCTGGTCACGGTCAACCTGCAGGCCACTCCGCTGGCCCCGACCGACCTGACCGCGACGGCGGCCCCCGACGAGACGCCTCAACTTGCCGTGGCGCTGACCTGGACCGCGCCGGCCTCCGACGGCGGCAGCGCCATCACCTCGCACCGGTACCGCTACAGCCGAAACAGCGGCTCGCTCGGCAGCTGGACCACCATCGACGACAGCGCGGCCGGCGGGGCCAACGCGACGTCATTCACGGTCAAGGGACTGGACCCCACAGGCAACTTTTTAACCTTCGCGTTCGAGGTCCAAGCGGTGAATGCCAACGGCAACGGAGATGAGTCCGATCAGGTCTCAGTCGTCATATCTGTGCCGAATTCGCCGCCCACCCTTACTGTGGTTCCGGGCGACGGCCAGATCGAAGTGAGCTGGGTCACGCCGGACAATGGCGGCAGCGCCATCCTTCGCTACCAATATTGGGTGTTCAACGAAGACACGGACAGCCATGTCGTCAACGTCAACACCAATGTGCCGAACAGCGACGCCGATACGACATCGTTCACGGTCACCGGCCTCGCCAACGGCGTCTCATACGAAGTAGCCGTAGCAGCGGTCAACAGCGTCGCTCGAGGAGGCTACGCATCAGAGCAGAACGTCGTCCCGGCGACTTTCCCGACCGCGCCGAGAAACCTCACGGCTGAAACAGGCGACACCCAGGTGACCCTCGAGTGGGCCGCGCCGACGTTCGACGGCGGGGTCGCGATCGACGGCTACGAGTACCAGCAGAGGACAGGCAGCGGCGCCTACGGCTCGTGGACCGACATCTCCGGCGCGGATGAGGACACGACCGAGCACACCGTGACCGGCCTCACCAACGGGACATCCTACAGCTTCAAGGTGAGAGCCAAGAACCCTGTGGGCGGCGAGGGCCCGGCCTCCAACGAGGCCACCGCGGTGCCGGTGACGGTGCCCAGCGCCCCGCAGAGCTTCACCGCGACCGCGCTCAACGCCAAGGTGCGCCTGGAGTGGGCGGCGCCGGCCTCTGACGGCGGCAACCCGATAGTGGGCTACGAGTACCGCTACAGGGCCGGGAGCGGCTCGTTCACCGAGTGGGCCGACGTGCCGGGAAGCAACGTCAACACCACGTCCTACACCGTGACCGGTCTCATCAACGGCACGGTCCACACCTTCGAGGTCCGGGCCAGGACCTCGACCCTCAAGGGCGCAGCCGCATCGGCTGACGCGACCCCGATGGCGGTGGCGCCGGACGCGCCCCTGGTGACCGTCGAGTCCCGGAACACAGCCCTGCGCGTCACCTGGAACGTCGCCGACAACGGCGGCAGCGACATCTTCCGGTACCAGGTGCAGTGGAAGTCGGGTGCGCAGAGCTTCGCCAACACCCGCCAGCAGGACTTCATAACCGACCGCCACACGACGATCACCGGGCTCACCAACGACACGGAATACGACGTGCGGGTGCGGGCCAGGAACACCATCGGCTGGAGCGACTGGTCCACGGTCAAGTCGGGAACGCCTCGGCCGAAACCGGCGCCGACCGTCGCCGTCACCGCCGACGTGACCGAACCGGTGACCGGGCCCTTCAGGGTGACCTTCACGTTCACCGACACCAACCTCGCCGGCGACGAGTTCTACGACGTGGTGGGCTTCGAGGCCGACGAGATCATCGCCTGGTACACCAGCCGAGGCCATGCCAGCTACGAGTTCCTAATCACGGACTTCCGCGAGGAAACACCCGGCCGCGTTTACAGCGCGTTGGTCGACAAGATAATCGACGGCAAGCTGTGGATCGAGGTCGAAGCGGACTCGGCGCAGTCCAGCCATGACGGCCAGGGCAACACGCTCGCCTACGAGACCTGGCAGGTCGACGCGCCCGACCCCGAGCCCGCCGAAGAAGGATCCGCCATCTGGAGCGATACCCTCACCGTCGGCGGCCAGTACCCCGACGGCTACGGCCTCGACGGCTACGACACCGGCACCTTGGGCTATTTCAAAGGCTGGTCCCCCGCCTCTACCAACGACGTCGCCTACGGAGCCCTGACCGACAACAGCTTCAGCTTCGCCGGATCCCGCGAGGTGCTGGAACTGAGCTACACCCCGGGCTGGCGTGTTGTGCGGCTGCGGCTGTGCCCAAGGCCGATGTTCGCGCCCCGCACCTTCGAGCTCCGACTGGGCGACGACAAGTGGCTGGTCTTCCACGGCCCGAATATGAGACAATGGGACTTCGGCCGCATCAGCGACGGAGTCCGCCAGCAGTGCCGCGAATACAACTGGGGGCCGGTGATCCTCAACTGGCAGTACGGCCAACAGATCACCGTGCGCATCACCCGCTAGCCGAGTTCTCAGGTTTGCAGACCACATTCCAGGTTGCTGACCGGAATCAGGCTCATCACACACCCACAGCGCCCCGGCCCACTACCGGGTCCCCCCCAACCCATTCGCCGCGTGGGTTGACCTACTCGTCAAGGGCTAGAGTTGAACCCGCTACGGCATCCCGACGTTTTGAACGATAAGTCCCCAATTCGGGTAGAATGACGGCATGGACACCGCTTGCGCTTCCTCCCCCGAGCGGACTTCTTCTGGGAGGACCGCTTGGAACCTCCTCGTCGAGGCCAGGTGGCCGGATGGGGTGGAATGCCCGAGGTGCGGGACCGGTGACCCGGTGTTTCGGTCGGGGCGCTCAGCGTGGAGGTGTCATTGTTGCCGCTACGACTTCACGGTCACAACCAGAACGGCCATGCACAGGTCGAGAGTCGATGTCGCCAAGTGGGTGCAAGCGGCCTGGCTCTCTGATTTCCGCCCTGCGGTGCTGGCACGCGAACTCGATGTGTCCGCTCCTGCCGCCCGGCGCATCGCCGCTGCATTGGAGATGACAAGACAGCCACCCGGAGAGGGCCGCTTGAAGGCGCTGATGCATCAGCCCAACGATCCCGCAGAGGCAATTCGGAGCCGCCTGCCCTGCACGTTCGACCCCGATGCCGGCCATGTCGTTGGCCTGAGCAGAGGCCAGCGGGCTGTGATGGGAATCCTGAGGAGCAGGATCAGGGGCACAACGCTCAGCCAAGTGGCCACCGAAGCCCTCCTGTCCGAAGACCACGCGCGGCGATGCTTGAACGCCCTTGCCGAAAAGGGCTTCGCACGGCGAGAACACGGCAGCGTGCCCTGGGGCTACGGTTCGCGCAAGACCGTCCTGTGGTCGCTCGAGCTCAGCGAAGAGTGCGTGACGGCGTTGGCCTACCTGCCGCCGCGGCCCCGACAGGAGAACGACACCTGCGGTGAGCGGGTGCCGCCTGAGTTCTGGAGCCTGTTCTGGAACGGGGCGAGCGCCAAGGACCTGAGGCTCCCCGACAACGCCTTCTTCGTGGCCACCACCCTGCTGGACGGCCCTGACCCGGTGGCGCGCACTTGGGCGCTGAGATGCCTCCCCCTCGAC
This sequence comes from Candidatus Aldehydirespiratoraceae bacterium, assembly GCA_965198365.1. Taxonomy (GTDB): domain Bacteria; phylum Actinomycetota; class Acidimicrobiia; order Acidimicrobiales; family Aldehydirespiratoraceae; genus VXYK01. The sequence goes on from OZ240617.1 coordinate 13,043, forward strand.
GCTCTGCGAAGATGCCGGGACATGCGCGGCTATGACACGGGAGAGATCGCAGCCAGCATCGACAAGGCCATCGCCCGGCGCGCCGATGGCTGAGATCGACGCATGGACCGATGTGCTCTCAGCTGAGATGCGCTCAGTGTGGCCCATCCTGTCGAGGGTCACCGATCCGCTCGAAGGCTGCCTGATGGGCGGCACCGCGCTGACGATCCATCTGCGCCACCGTGTGTCCTTCGACCTCGACTACATGACGGCCGACGGCTTCTCCGGCGACGACCTCGCCAGGAAGTTCGAGAAGGCCGCTGGCAGTGTCGACATCTACGAAAGCGGCGCCGACCAACTGCACGCCAGAGTCGACGCCGTGCAAGTACAGGTGTTCAAGGCCCCACACCGGGGGGCCAACCCCGGCCACGTCAAAACCCTCGCCCAGCCCACTCAGATAGACGGGTTGCCCGTCGCCTCCCTGGCAGACCTGCTCGCCTCCAAACTCGACGTGGTCATGTACCGGCCGAAACTACGGGACTACATCGACTTGGTGGCCATAGACAGGGCCGGGCCCTACACCCTCGAAGACGGGCTGCGGTTCCACATGCACCGCTACGGCATCACCCCCGCATCCACTGACGCCTCCCACATAATCAGCCTGCTCGAAAGCCCTGGAGACCTCGACCACGATCCCCACTTCGCAGATCGCAAAGACGAAGTTCTCCAATACCTCGCAGATCGCGCACCCGACCTCGAACAGTTCTTACACCAGATGCGAGTGGACCACCGCGGCCCGACCAACCCGGAGCCTCCCGACAGGAGAAGCCCCGCGGGCCTCAAATCAGACTTCGACGAGACCCTCGGGTTCCTGTCGGCAGGGGACCCCGGCTCGCTCAGACGACCCTTCGATGAGTAAGACCGGGGTGGACCGTCCTGCTTCGTCTTGACTGGTCGACAATCCCGCGAACAGTAAAGCAACAATATCGCGATTGAAATGGCCACAATATCGCGATTGGAGGACCTATGATGGGTCCTGGGAGGTCGCTTGGTGGCTGATCGGCTAACACCATCCGGGTATATGCCAAGGGTGGCAGATCGTGAGGTGGAGAGCGCCTTGCGCGCCTCGCCGGCGGTCGTTGTCGAGGGGCCGCGGGCGTGCGGCAAGACATGGACTGGTCGGAATCATTCCCGCAGCGAAGTGCCCTTTGACGCCGTCTTCGAGAACCGGCTGGCCGCGCAGGTTTCCCCGATGGAAGTCCTTGAGGGGTCCGTGCCGCGCCTGTTGGACGAGTGGCAGCTCGCTCCCGGCGTGTGGGATGCCATGCGGCGGGCTTGCGATGATCGGGGGCAGAAGGGCCAGTTCATCTTGACCGGGTCGGCCGATCCTCCTGACGATGCCACCCGCCACACTGGCACCGGCCGGATCATCCGGGTGCGGATGCGCCCGATGAGTTTGTTTGAGAGCGGGGAATCGAGCGGGGAGGTCTCCCTGCGCGGCTTGCTCGCCTCGCAGCGCAGTTCTGCCCCGCCCTCCGCTCTCGGCCTCCCCGACATCGTGGACTTGGCCTGCCGGGGCGGTTGGCCTGGCATGTTGGGCGACTCACCCGCAGTGGCGCAGAGACAGCTTCGCGCCTATCTCGACGAGACCAGCCGGACCGACGTCTCCCGGGTCGACGGCACTGCCCGCGATCCGGTGGGAGTGCGCCGTTTGCTGGCCTCTTTGGGCCGGAACACCTCTACAGAGGCGACGCTCAAGACACTCGGCCAGGATGTGGCCGGGGGCGGCGAGACCCTGCATCCCCGAACCGTCAAGAGCTACCTGGACGCACTGAGTCGCTTGTTCGTGGTGGAGGAGTTAGCGGTGTGGAGGCCGCATCTGCGGTCTCGAGCCCAGCTTCGCCGCACCCCCAAGCGCTACTTCACCGACCCGGCGCTGGCCGTGGCCGCGCTGCGGGCCAACGCCGACCAGCTGATGGGGGACCTGAGCTATTTCGGCCTCCTGTTCGAGTCGATGGTGCTGCGCGATCTGCGCGTCTATACCCAAGCCAATGACTGGGACGTTTCGTACTATCGGGACAGCTCCGGACTTGAGATAGACGTGATTCTCACAAGCTTGGACGACCGGGAGTGGGCTGCGGCCGAGGTGAAGCTCGGCGGAACCGAGTTGATCGAAGAGGGCGTAGCGTCGCTACGACGGTTGCGCGACCGGGTTGACACCGCACAGATGGGCGAGCCGCGCAAACTCATGGTCATCACTGCGGGCGGCCGCGGCTTCGAGTACCCGGAAGGAATCTCAGTCGTCCCCATCACCGCCCTGGGACCGTGATCAGAGGCCGCTCAGGGCCAGTGGACGCCGGGATACGGGTTCGGGTTGGCGACGGACCATTCGTGCAGGTGGCGTGCCAGGGCGGGACCCAACGCCGAGCCGCGAAGGTGCTGGCGCTTCTGGACGAAGACGACGGGCACGCACGGCGCGCCCGCGGCTAGACGGTCTTTCGTAATGGTGGCGAAGTCCGCAAAGTTCTCTGTCACGATGACGTAATCCTGCTCGACGGCGGTCTCGTAGAGGGCGTCGTCATCGCTGCCGGCAAGCCCAGCCTCGGCGACACTGAACGCCTCATGTCCGAGCGCGGCCAGCCCCGCCGCGGTGGCAGGCGGCAGCATCTCGTCGATCAGCCACCTCAAGACGACAGCAACTGCTCGCGCCGACGAATCTGGCGGCGGACCTCCTCGGCAGCACGCTCATCCGCTCGGATCAACTCATCGATCTCCTCAGGGAACGACGCATAGAAATCCGCCGCCAACAGCACCGACTCTGCGGTAAGGCCAGTCTCGGCGACAAGGTTCTCGACGCGATCCATCCCCCGACCCGGCGCGGACGCGAGATCTCGCACCACCTCCCACACGTCCGGGCCGCCCACAACCGCAGCGCGTCGGCCCCCCACTCCGCCGCGGTAGACGACACCGGCAAAGCGGCGCGTCTTCAGACCCTCGTCGAGCAGGGAGGAAACCAGTTGCGTGATCGAGGCGCCGACATCGCGACTCTCGGCCTCGATGCGCTCCAGTAGTTCCTCAGGAAGACGGAACGATGTAGGTCGTGGCACAGTACACCTCGTAGCTTGCTCGCGCTACAGAGTACTACACCACGGAAGAAACACAACCGAAGCCGACCGTGAGCTAGGGGAAGTGGAGTTTGAGGCCGGGGCGGGGCCAGTCGATTTCGACTAGTTGACCGGTGCCGGACAACGTGCAGAAGGCACGCGGCTCGTCGTCGACAAAACAAATGTTGGTTACCAGCACATCCGGCAGCGCAACGTGTTCGACAGTTGAACCATCGGGAGAGATCGCGGTGATCCCACCGTTGCCGATCGTGGCGACACAGACCCACCCCTCGCCGTCAACCGCCAACGAATCAAACAACTGGGCTCCCGGCGCGCCATGAAGCAGTTCGCCTCCTGTCGAACCCAACAAGTCCGTCGTGTCGACCATCCCCGGTGCGGTCACATCCCAAACCCGAACCCGACCCGTGTGGGTCTCCGCGGCATAGAGCCGGGAACCGTCGGGCGACAACCCGATGCCGTTGGGGGCGTCGAGTGGATGAACTCGCTCAACACACGAGGAACCGTCGATCGTGGCGTAGTGCAAACCCGTTCGGTCGCTCGTGCGCTCGAACCGAACCCCGTGATCCGTGAACCAGAAGCCCCCGAACTCGTCGAAGACCAGGTCGTTGGGCGCACGAAGCGGGCCGCTGCTGCTCTCGGTGTAGACGGTCTCGACCTCGCCCGTGACAGGATCGACTCGCTGGATCGACCCGCCAGACCAATTGGTCGGCACTTCTCCTGGGATCAGCAGGCCCATGACTTCTTTGAACTGAAAGCAGCCACCGTTGTTGCAGACGTAGATCTTGCCGTCAGGGCCGTAGGCCGCTCCGTTGGGCCCACCACCACAATCCGCCACGACCGTCACCTCGCCATCGGGGGTGACCCGGCTCAAAGTGCCGCGGGCGATCTCGACGAGCAACACGCTTCCGTCAGCTTCCGCAATAGGCCCCTCCGGAAACTGCAGTCCGGTGGCAACAATCCGAGGTTCGCTCATTGCCGGACAGTAACCCCACCACCATTTCGCTCGCACATCGCCTCGTCACATTCTCGAATGGATGCTCGGGTCGTCAACAACATAAAGGGGGGTCTGCATTTAACTCGCGGCGGCCGAAACTGTGGTGTGCGTGACTTCAAGATGTCCGAACGGTAGCGTGATTAGAAGATGCCCGAGCTTCCAAGCTTTGAACGGCCGCCTGTCAAGGAGGTCGTGATCGCAGCGCGCTTCAAGCGCGCTAACCGCTACTCAATCCTGGCCCTCGGCGAAATAGCGCAGCAGATGGAAGCTGCCGGCTTCTCAAAAATTGAGGAACAACCCAGCTATGAAGCGCCGGTCGAAGAGTTCGGCCCGACCAACGAACAAAGCGGCATGTCTTTAAGGCTCCTCCCGGGTCCGGCCCCGATTCGCTACTGGTTCTCAAACGACGACGGAGACGAACTTCTCCAAGTTCAGCCCAACTGGTTCGCAGCGAACTGGAAGAAAACCGCTCCTTCGGCGGAGTACAAGCGTTGGAGGCCCCGCTGGAACGATTTCCAACGTTGGTTGACGGTCGTATCCGCGGCCATTTCCGAGGGAGAATTGGACTTCGACCAAGTGGAGGTGACTTACATCAACCACATTGAACCGGACGGTGTCTGGACTCACCACGGTGAGGCCGCCAAAGTGTTCAAGTCTCTCGCACTCGCTCAAGGTGAGTTCCTTGGGGCCCCCGAGCAATGCACTGCGAACTTGCAATATCTGATTGGCGCGGACACAGGCGAAGAAAACGCTTCAGGGCGACTGCATGTCTCGATTAGTCCTGGGTTCAGTCGACCAGACGGCACTCCCCTCTTCGTAATGAATTTGACCGCGCGTGGAGGTCCGACCGGCAGCGGTATCGAGGGAATACAGGGTTTCGCGGAGGTGGCACACGAGTGGATCGTTCGCGGATTTACGGATCTGACAAGTGACGCGATGCACGATGCGTGGAAGAGAATACGACAACGGGAAAGGAATCCATTAGATGAGTGATGTAATCGACCGGCACCGAACAACGATGAGCGATTCGGATGTGATCCATCGAGCCCTACCAGCTCAGCATTCGTGTGGCCGGATGTCTGACGACGATTGGGTCGCCGGATCTAAGTCGATTCTCACCGATTTCTGGGAACCTACGTATGAATGGCCTCCCCAGCTGTTTACGAGCCCGAAGATGTCTGCGTTACGGCAGCTCGAACATCAATTACTGTCGGTCACCGACAACTGGGATGGATACCACGCAAAGGCACCAAACACCGAAGCGATCGCGACCACCTTGACGGTTCTGAACTCGATGCCTCCGGGTATACCTTTCCCAGATGTTTACCCAAGCACTGACGGCGGCGTAATCCTTGAGTGGGAGTCATCAGACGCCGAGGTCCTCCTAGTCGTCGAGTCCAAAAACAAGATAGAGACGACGGTAGACCTTGAGGGGTCTCGATTCGAGGGTCCGATAGAGTCGGTGATGTCGGATCTGGTTGCAGCGCTACAGAGAATCTCTTCAAGCGCTTGAGCAGTACTGATTGTGCCGCCCGATCCCTCGTCTGTCTACGACGACGACCCGACAATCGGCGATGACGAACTCCTATACCGGATGGTCAACCGGGGGAACACAAAATATGATCACGGCATCGCTATACGCGGCGGTACAAACGCGTTTCAAGACATTCCTCCTGACAAATTGGAACGTGTCGGAGCACCCGCTGTAGCCGTCTCGGTTTATCTCGAATCGGAACTGAGGTCCTACGGCTTGTCCGCCGATTACCTCGTTCAAAGCTGGGGCGAACAATACGGCGTTGTCTCGATTCGCGCTCGCGACGTACGCAACGAGAATCAGGGAATCGTGCGCTGGCCGAAGCCTGATCAACCGGGCCACGCAATGATCTTTTCTTGTTCCGGTCCCAAAAAAAACGGTGGTCAGAGTAAGCGCCTCGCCAGGGCATCCGATGTAGTCATCGCACCAGGTTAGAACTGCCCAGACGCGCACCACTCGGGTCCCCGTCAGGGGCCAGACCGTGCCCGGTCTGCCACATTGATGCGATCTTTATCGGACCCGCAGACCCGTCGATCACTCTCGGCTTGCCGCCCGGCAACAAGGACGGCGAGCAAGCGGTCGATGATGCTCTCAGTTTCATCCTCGGACGCTGCGCAGCCCACAACATCATCGCCGGTATCCAATCGACCGGTGCATTGACCTTCCGTGGGATAGACCTATCACCAGCTTCACGGGCGGGCTGCCCGGAGTAATTGACTCATCGGGCCATCGCCGGAATAGGTGACGGTCAATGTTTCGATCGCCCGCGTTATGGCAACGTAGAGCAGTCGTTGACGGGTCTCGTCTTCGTCGTCGTTTACCCAAATGTCGTTGACGCCGCCGATGAGCACATGGGGGTATTCGAGTCCCTTCAGTAGCTGGAGGGTGGACACCCGCACTATGCCGCGCATCGACACCACTTGGTCCCGCTCCTGCTGTGCGTCGAGTGCTCGAATTTGCTCTGCTCTCAGCGTCTGTATCAAAGAGATCCGCAAGTCTTTCGATCCCGACATGATCACGATGTCGTCGGGTGTGGCCCCGTTGTGGAGGAGTTCGGCTGTTTTCCTCGTCAGAGTCTCAGCCTCGGTTCTCAGATCGCCGCACTCGAGAAGATCCGGGGCCCTACCATTGCGCAAGGCGGCTTCGGGCATGACGAAGACGTCCAGGTCGTCTGGAGAAGCCTGGCCCGCGCTGGTCTGGGTGATCCCCGCAATCGCTCCCAGCGCGAAGTCGAGCGTCTGCTTCGTGTTGCGGTAGTTGTCTCGGAGAATGGTCGAACGACCCCGGGCGGTCACGCCCGGTGGATTCCAATTCATCCTGCGCCGGTAGACGTTCTGCGCGCTGTCCAGGGCAATGACAAAATGCCTGCGGTCTGTCGGCAATTCCTGTTTGCCCATTGCCCAGGCCAGGTCCAGCCCTGAGTTGCCAAGATCTTGGGCTTCGTCCACTAGCACCATGTCGAATTTCGCTGATGCAGGCAGAGTCTCAGTTGCCTTGATTGCTTCCTTCCGCCGGGCATCGTAAGCAGCGTCGTTGTTGCCGTCGGTTGGCGTTCCACCCGCGGCGCGAATGACCTTGCTGGCGAGGGAGTCGATGGTGGACACCGTCACGTTCTCCATGTCTTCGCACTCTGCCTGAAGAGCCTGTGCGAGAGCTTTGTTGAAACAGGCAAGCAAAATGCGCCATCGGGGCATGTTCTCGCCGATAAAGCGGGCTCTGTGGGTCAGGACCAGGGTCTTGCCGCTTCCGGCCACGCCTCGGATGAGACGGTAGCCAGGTCCGAGGTGTTCTGCTAGGCGTTCTTGGGCCAGGTCCAGAACTCGAATCAACTCCTCAGACGTCTGGGGAGCAGTGTCGAACATCTGGCCCTGCTGACCGATCACGATGTTGGGATTGATGGCGGCTCGTACCTGTGCTCGGCTCTGGTTGTCGAGCGCGGGATTCTCCCCGCCGAGTATCTGCCGGATGGCCGCCAACAAGGTGTCTTCATCGAAATCTTCTAAGTGAAGCCGTGGCGTCGTTTCGTCGGCCAAAGGCACGGGTTGGTCGCCGCGAACATCAGGCAGCGCCAGAGCTCGAGCTACGGGCAGCGACTCGATCTTGTGCTGCAATCCGTCGACCCTGGAGATGATGGCTCTTTGGGCCTGGTCGACGCCGACTCGCGGCTGGCGCCGGAAGCGGCTCCGCTTCTTGGCGCCGAGAGGTCGGAGCGTGGGGGACTCCAGCACCAGGATACCCGCGGCGGGGTCGAACACGACCAAATAGGGGACCGACTCGGTGCTGGAGTTTGGAACCTCATACCCGAGATCGTTCCGTTGCGCTGCGGCGGTATCGTCACCGGTTCGCTCAAGTGACACCACGACATCTCCGGGTGTCGCGTCGCGCAGCAGCCGGGCAGAAGTTCTAAGCCTTTCGGGTATGTCGTTTCGACTGGGAATATTCTCGGGAATCAGGCTGGCCACAGCACGTCAACCTACACTTCAAGCAACTTTCAGTCTTGTTCGGCTATCTCCAGATACTTGTATTGGGTTCGTTCCAATTCTCCCGGCCGCTTGACTTCTCCCGGCCGCTTGACGAGGACCTCGTCTTCAACCAACTTATCGATGGCCTTCTCGACTCCTTCTCGCTTTAGAAAGGCCAATCTCCCAAAAGCATCTTGCTTGGCCAAACGCTTTGGGAGTTCGTAATTCCCGCCGCTGTGTCCGGCCAGGGTGTTGACAATGCTATTGAACGAATAGCGCGCTCCGGCAGTACTCTCCACCAACTCCGTAATGATGGCGTTGACCGGCAATGATTCGAGGAGACCCTCTCGGGTCAGGTGGCTGTCGGCCCATGGCCTGGGAAGCTCGACGCATAGGTCGCACCGTTCACAGGATTCGGGTGCCTCTGTCCCCAAATATTCGAGCATCCCCTTTCGTCGGCATCCCTTGGAGGAACGGGCCAGATCCTTCGCTGCACTGGACTTTTCTTCTACCAAGCGCCTGCGGTCTTCGGCTGAATGTTCGATTGCCCCCCACGGGGGATCGGCGTCGAGCCGCTCCAGTACCCAGGCGTGCTTCCAAGCGGTGAAGCCCAAAATGTCCCGTTTGTTCAACTCGAACAGGTCTGCGGCAATATCCCAGGGCTTTCGGCCCAGACTCCGCTCCCAGGTTCGCGCATGGTACTCATCGCTGTCTTGCTGTTCGGCTAGAGCCAGAATGTGCCGAGCCCGCTGGGCCAGTTCGGGATCTTCTCCTTCCAACTCTTGGACCATGCGCACGGTGTCTCCGACAACGACTATCCGCCCTTTCCAGACGGTGTCGGGATGTCGTTGCACAGCTCCATGTTCTTGGAGGTAGTGGACGGCTAGGGCAGTGCTCACCGACTCGGGGTCCCCGTCGTAACCTCTTTCCGCTAGTTCCTCCGGATCGTAGGCGTTCGTGCCCGTCTCAAGCTGTGAACAGATTCGCCGCACCTGCCCAATGACGGGAGCCGAGTTCTTGATGAACATCCGGTGGATGGAGCAATCCCTTGGCATGGTCAAAAGGACGGCTGTACCTGTGTCCGGTCCCGTTCCTTCGGCAGCACCGCGGGCCGCCCGGCCGGTCTCCTGCACGTACTCCTCGATGGAGGCAGGCATCTCCAGGTGGACGATCAGGGCGATGTCGGGCTTGTCAATCCCCATCCCGAACGCCTTGGTGGCCACCACGACATCGATCTCACCGTGGCGAAAGGCGTCTTCGATGTGCTGGCGTTGGGGATGGTCCATCCGCCCGTGGTAGGCGAACGCGTTGTGGCCGGCCGGCCGCAGCAGGCTGGCGATTCTTGCGGCATCTCGGCGGGTGGGCACGTAGACGATGGCCGGTTGGTGGCGAAACGCCTCCACGATCTGGACCACTCGCAAATCGCGGTCTACGCTGTTTTCGCAGCGCTCGCCGAAGTAGCGGATCTCCGGCCGATCGGGTGACAGGGCCACCGGCTTGTCTTGTAAATCCAGATCGAGCAGATCCGCGATCTCACCTCGAACCTTTGGAGTGGCGGTAGCGGTGACGGCTAGGATCGCGGGTCCAGGGTGGCCGGCGATCCGATTTATGGCTTCGGGGATGGCCGCGTACTCCGGACGGAAGGAGTGGCCCCACTGGGAGATGCAATGAGCTTCATCGACTGCGATCCGGGCCACACCTATCTTGGACAGTTCGCCCACGAACTCCTGAGACCAGAGCCGCTCGGGGCTCACATAGAGCAGCTTGTAATGGCCGCGATGCGCTCCCCGTAGAATCTCCCGCCATTCCCCTTGGGGTATGCCGCTGTGGATGGTGGCCACCTTGGCCACACCCTTGGCGCGCAGGTTCTCGGCTTGGTCGTTCATCAGGGCCACCAAGGGGGCGATGACCAGGGTCACACCCGGAGACAGCAGGGCCGGGATCTGAAAAGTGACCGACTTGCCCGATCCGGTAGGCAGCACGGCCAACATGTCGTCGCCCCGCAGGAAACCGATCATGGTGTCTCGTTGGCCGGGACGCCACTGCTTGAACCCGAAACGCTCTCGAACCCGGTCGAGGCATTGATCGATCACAGTCTCGTTAGCGAGGTCGGCCTCGGAGAGCTCCAAGTCCGCGAGCGCGGACCACGGGTCGGCGCTGGGCAGCGCCTGGAGCCGCTGGCGCATCGGCTCGTCGAGAACCACATCGCCGAGGTGGTCGGCGATGAGCTGGTAGGCGTCTTCGGCGTTGTTGGCCCGCTCTAGTCGAGGGGGACCGGGGAGAGTGCCGAGGATCTGATCTCGATAGGGGACGGCTCGGCACAGCCGGTTGTCCAGAATCACCGTGACCCCGCGATCACGTTCAGTGCGGATCAGTCGGCCTGCGCCCTGGGCGAAGCGGATGGCAGCTTTGGGCACGATGTAGTCGGCGAACGGGTCTTTGCCGCGACGTTCCATAGGCTCTGTTCGGGCCCCAACCACAGGATCGGCGGGTGAGTCGAAAGGGATTTTCTCGATGACCAGCAGGCTCAGGGCTTCGCCGGGGATGTCGACTCCTTCCCAGAAGGAGCGCAGAGCGATCAAACTGGTGGCCAACTCCATCCGCATCCGTTCCACCAGCGCAGGCGCGGTGTCATCCCCTTGAGCCAACAGGGGGATCTGTTCGTTGTCGAGTACCGGCCGAGCATGGTCACGCACGAACTCCATCCGTGAACGAGCGGCCATGAGGACAAGCCCCCGACCGTCAGTGAGGGTGAGCAGGCGGGGAATCTCCGAGGCCGCCGACGTCTTGAACTCCTCCATCAGCCTTGGGCGGGGAGCGGGTAGATAGTCGGTGCGCAGCACCATGTGGTTCTCGGTCAGCCAGGTGAAGGGACTATCAAGGGCAAAGGTTTCAGCGCTGCCCAAACCCAGGGTGTTGAGGGTGTAGCCGAAGCTGTTTCCCACTCTTAGGGTGGCCGAGGTGAGCACGGTGGCGTCCAACGAATCCCACAGGGAACGCAGACCATCGGCCACTGATATAGGAGCGCGTTTCAGCTCCCATCTCCACCCGTCTTCGGTGTGGTGGATCCCGCCGATGGCGACCCACTCCTCAGGTTCGGTGGCCCACAGCACATATCCGATAGTCCTCATCGCATCTCGGGCCTGTTTCCCCAACCGGCTGATTCGGGCCTCCAAGCGGTACCGCCGAAAACCTGGAGCCAGATCCTCGGGCAGGTTTACATCGTTGAGAGCATCAGCAAGTTTGGACAAGGCGTCTTGGAGGTGGTGGCCTGCGCCCAGCACCGGTTGCTGGTAGTCGGGATGGCGGGTGTCGATGCCCTTCCTGAGCCGGTATGACACCGGGTACGCGTCTTCTTGTCCGGCACCGGTGCGAATTCGCAAGTAATGCACGAAAACCGAACCGAAGTGGGCAGATGCCGATCGGATCTCCTCGGTCGCGCGGCGAATAGCGTCGAGCGGCTCATCGCCGATCGGCCATCTGGCCGCTCGGGCAACGCTGACCACCTTCCCGCTGCGGCTCAAAGGATCCCAGACGGAATCGCATAGATCGGCGACATCGCTTTGGGACACAGAGGCCGAGAGCGCGTCGGTGGCGGAGTCCTCCAAGTTATGGGCCTCGTCCAGAATCAGGTGCTTGGAACAGTGCAGCCAGTCGCTCCAAGTCACCAGCAGGGCATGGTTGAGCACGGCCACATCAGCGTCTGGGAAGAGATCGCGTGCCCGTCTATAGAAGTCCCGGTGGTCGAGCTGGGACTTGGGCGGACCGCCCGGCGCCTCGGCCACGCTAAGCAGTCGGCGGATGCGGCGCACTTCGGGAATCCTCTTCTCGATGGCGCCGGTGCGTAGGTCGTCCCAGTCGCCGGTTCTGGTTTGCGCCACCCAACCGCAGAGAATGGCGAGGACTAGGACCTCGGGATGGGTGAAGGCGGGTTGAGGCGGCGCTTCACTTGTCACCCCGGTAGTCCCGGTCGCCGAGGCCAAGATATCCAGCTCTCCGTCCAGCGAATCCAGGCTGATGTAGTTGCCCATACCCTTGAGCAGGACGTAGACGAACGGACCGAGATCTTCTTGAAGCTCCTCCAGTGTCGTCATCACCTGGTCTTGAAGAACCTTGGAATGTGGGGCCACGACAACGGGCCGCTGGACGGCCCGGCCGTACGTGATGGCCGGCGCCAGATAGGCCAGCGTCTTGCCTGTTCCGGTGGGAGCTTCGATCAGCCGTCGACCGCCCTTATACAGGGTGTCGGCAATGAGTTTCGCCATCTCGGTCTGCTGTTCGCGGGGCTCTCGGTTATGGCCCATCAGTGTGCCCCCGTCATGGAACATCTCGGTGACAGCATCGGGATTGAATGGTCTTGCGGGCGGTTTTGGCTGTGGCGGCTCGGGAAGCGGTACGACATCCGCCAGAGCTGTGCGCTCAGATTGCGATGACAAGAATCTAGCCCACGGGTGATCGCCGGCTTGGAGGACCCAACGTTGGAGACGACGCATCGGGGAGTCTTCTTCCATGGCGACCAACAGCCCCAGCAAGACTCGATACAGAAGCAAAGCATCGTCGAGAGCGCGGTGAGCACCCCGGGGCTGGTCTCCGAAGAAGTGCCGGGCCAACTCGTCGAGACTGCGGCCGTTCGGCGGTGTTCCGCCGTCGATGTTAACGACAATGCCCTTTCCCGCCCGGGGGAAGACGATGTGAGCGAGTTCCAAGGTGTCGAGCCGCTGGTGATCGGGAATCTTCTCCCCAACGGCATCAAGGAGCACAAAATCGTATCCATGCCCATTGTGAGCGATCAGTGGGCGGTTCCCGACAAAACTGCGGAACAAGCGCAACGCCTCCGCTGGTAGGGGTGCAGCATCCACCATCTCTTGTGTGATGCCGGTGAGTTCCTGTGTCTGGGGGCGCAGAGGCCGTGTGGGACGAACCAGGGTCTCGAATCGATCGGCCTCCTCGCCGTCGCGGATCAATAGAGCACCGATCTCGATGATCTCGTGCCGTGGCGGATGGGCTTGGTCGGCGTTGGCTTCCAAGTCGAAGATCACGTACTCAGAAATCGCCACGGGGCGAGAATAGTGTTTTAATCTCGCGAGTTCCTGTCTGCGCTCACCTCCAAACGACTAAGTGGGACAGTCTTCTAACCCAGGGTTACACCCGCAGCGACGAGTTCGGTTAGTGCAGCGTCGGTCGTTTCGGGGGCGACACCGGCGCAGTGTTCGAGCAACACGGTGGTGTCGAAACCGGCGGCCACGGCATCGAGCGCCGTCGCTCTCACGCAATGGTCGGTCGCTAAACCGACCACATCGACAGAAGTGACTCCTCGCGCCTTGAGCCAGTCACCGAGCAGCACTGTCTCGTCTGAGGCTGCACCTCCGTCGAAACCCGTGTAGCTAGCGGTGGTCCGGCCTTTCAAGAAGACCTCGTCTACCACTATGTCCAAATCAGGGTGGAAGGCCGCACCTTCGCTGTCGGCAACGCAGTGAACCGGCCAGGTGTCGACGAAGTTCGGGCCGACTTCGGGATCGGCGAAATGTTCACCCGGATCGACATGCCAATCCTTGGTGGCCGCGACCAACTCATAGGCGCCACCGGCACGGTCCAAACCCGCCAGCTCAGTGATTGAACGGGCCACCGATCCGCCGCCGTCCACCGCCAAAGCACCGCCTTCGCAGAAGTCGTTCTGGACATCAACAACGATCAACGCCTTCATCGGCTCATACCTCCATTGCTGTTGACAACCGCCGCCGATAGCGGTTCTTCAACACCTTCCCAAATTGTAGGCACCGCCGGTGTAGTCACGGGCCAGGGAGTCCTGTCTTCATCAACCAAACGTGCACGTCGCTCGGCGCAACGAGCCCGAGCCTCGCTCACGTCGGTCAAATCGGCGACAACCTCACCATCGCGCAGTAGCGGTACCTGCGGGCACATCGAGTTTTCGGGCACATCCACCGGAAGAACCGAAAGAACCTCGGCAAGAAACCTGCCTTCGGCGTCATAGGTCCGGTGTACGGACTTGTGACCACCAATGGTGCGTTTCCCCGGCGAGTGCTTCCCGACCGCTCGTAGCGGGCCGGGATGGTCATCGTCAGCGATCGACACCAACTTGTAGACCATCGAAGCCGTCGGATGGCCCGAGCCGGTGACCAGGCTTGTCCCAACCAGATAGGCATCGATCGGTGCGCCGGCGAGTTCCAAGTCGGCGATCAGGAACTCGTCGAGGTCACTCGACACAACAATCCGACAATCAACAGCACCCAGTTCGTCGAGCAACTGGCGGGCCGCACGACTGTCGGCGAGCAACTCGCCGCTGTCGATTCGTACGGCTCCGATTTCGCGTCCGACCACATCAACGGCCCGACGTATGCCTTCCATCACGTCGAAAGTGTCGACCAGATAGGTGGAACCGACACCCAGAGTGTCGCGTTGCACTCTGAAGGCTTCGGTCTCGCTGTTGTGGGCCAGCACGAACGCGTGAGCTGTGGTTCCGCCGGTTGGGATGCCATGGCGACGACCCGCCTCGAGGTTCGAGGTTGTGTCGAAACCTCCAACATGCGAGGCACGAGCAGCAGCCACCGCCGATTCTGGATCGGTGCGCCGCGACCCACCCTCTACGAGCAGGCGTCCACCTGCGGCATCGGCCACCCGGGCCGCGGCGGAAGCAACCGCGCAGTCATGGTTCAGGACCGACAGCAGGACTGTTTCGAGCACCACGCATTCAGCGAACGAACCAGCCACGGTCAGCACCGGGCTGTACGGAAAAAACAGTTCACCTTCGGCGTAGCCGGTGATGTCTCCACCGAAGCGGTAGTTGCGCAGCCAGTCGGCCATCATCTCGCCTTGAACAACTCCGCAAGCCATCAAGTGATCAACGGTGTCTTCGTCGAACTGGAAACGCTCAACGGCATCCACTAGGCGGTCGATGCCCGCGACCACTCCGTAAGCTCGGCCTTCGGGGAGGCGGCGAGCGAAGACCTCAAAGACGGCACGTCGAGAGGCAACCCCTGACTTGAGGGCGGCTTCCACCATGGTCAGCTCATAGTGGTCGGTGAACAGCGCACTTGAGGGACGTTCCATCCCGCATCACGCTACCGGTCTGTGCCAGCGCCGATGACTTCCACATCCGAAGCCCGAGAATCCACACAGCGCCAGCACCGATGACTTCCACATCGAAACCCCGAGAATCCACACAGCGCCAGCACCGATGACTTCCACATCGAAACCCCGAGAATTCGCGGGGGCATCACGGGCGCAGGGTCTGCGTAGGCTCACGGTATGACCGCGTCGAGTCCGTTCCAGGTAATGCACTCGATGAGCGCGGATCGCTCCGGGATCGAAGGCAAGCAACTCAACAAGGACACGCGGCGCCGCGTGCTTGCGTTCGCCCGCCCATACCGAGGCGCCATCTTCGTCTACCTGTCGATCATTGTGCTGACGACTTTCCTCGGGCTGCTGCCGCCGCTGTTGATCCGCAAGATCTTCGACGTGGCAATTGTCGACAGCAACGGCCGCTATCTCAACGTGCTCTTCGTTGTGATGGTGAGCGCGGCGGTGGCCGAGGCTCTGTTGTCACTGGTGGATCGCTGGCTCAGTTCACGGATCGGCGAGGGACTGATCTTCGACTTGCGGGTGCGCCTGTTCGATCACGTTCAGCGAATGCCCCTGGCCTTTTTCACCCGCACCCAGACCGGCACACTCATAAGCCGCCTCAACAATGATGTGATCGGCGCGCAGCGTGCCTTCACCGGCACTTTGGGCACAGTTGTCGGCAACCTGATCACGCTCACCGGCACGTTGCTCGCCATGCTGATCCTGGAATGGCGACTAACTCTGCTGGCCATCATCATCCTGCCGGTTTTCGTGCTGCCGGCTCGCCGGGTCGGTGCCAGCCTGCAAGACATCACCCGCGAGTCGATGACTGTCAACGCGTCAATGAACAACACCATGACCGAGCGGTTCAATGTCGCCGGTGCCCTGCTCGTCAAACTCTTCGGGCGTCACGGTGCCGAAGCCGCAGATTTCTCGGACCGGGCGGGTCGGGTGCGCGACATCGGTGTGCGCAGCGCCATGTACAGCCGCATATTTTTGGTGGCGTTGACAATGGTTGGGGCGGTCGGCACGGCGATCGTCTACTGGCTTGGCGCACATCTCGTCATCGACGAGGCCATCACCATCGGTACTCTCACCGCCCTGGGTCTCTACACCGTGCGCATCTATATGCCTCTAACCAGTCTGTCCAATGCTCGGGTGGATGTGATGACCGCTTTTGTGAGCTTTGAGCGGGTGTTTGAAGTTCTCGACGCTCCCAACGCCATCGTCGATGCTCCAGATGCCACGGAGTTGGTCAACCCACAAGGCGAGGTGCGGTTCGATCATGTGTATTTCCGTTACCCCGACCCTCCCGAGGGGACACCGGCATCGCTTGGGGGCGACGAATCGACTGCTTCGATCGGCGATGTGTTGAGCGACATCGACCTGACCGTGGCCCCTGGCCAGATGGTCGCCATTGTTGGGCCGTCGGGGTCCGGGAAGACCACGCTCACCTCGCTTGTTCCCCGCCTCTACGACGTGACCACCGGAGCAATCAGAGTCGACGGCCATGATGTGCGTTCACTCACCCAAGATTCTCTGCGGCGCGCTATCGGGGTCGTGAGCCAGGACCCGCACCTGTTCCACGACACGGTCGGAATGAATCTGCGTTATGCCGACACCGAAGCGACCCAAGCTGAGATCGAGGCGGCGTGTCGCGCAGCCCGGATCCATTATGTGATCGCGGCTCTTCCTGACGGCTACGACACAATCGTGGGCGAACGCGGTTATCGGCTTTCCGGAGGCGAAAAACAACGCTTGGCGATCGCTCGAATGCTGCTTAAGAACCCGGCGATCGTTGTGCTCGATGAGGCAACCAGCCATCTCGACACCGAGAACGAGGCTTACGTGCAGGAGGCGCTGGCCAACGCTTTGGCCGGTCGCACATCGCTGGTGATCGCCCATCGCCTGTCGACCATCACCGACGCCGACATCATCGTCGTGCTCGACAACGGCCGGGTAGTCGAAACCGGCACCCACGACGAACTACGGCACCGCGGCGGTCTCTACGAAGAACTCTACGAAGCTCTGGTCCGCGCAGATCACGCCTAGCGGCCTGCTAGCGGCTTCGGTCACCACGGAAATCCTGCGGCTCATGGCAGCACGAGCCCCGTAGGCTTGTAGCTCGTGCATATCGAAGCCGACGCTGACAATTCAAGCGAAACCGTTCTGGTGAGGATCACCGGGCCTGACCACCCGGGGGTAACCGCCGGGCTGATGAGTGTTCTCGCCGACGCCGGCGCCGAGGTGTACGACATCGAGCAGATAGTGATCCGCGACCAACTCACGCTCGGTTTAGCGGTGGGGGTGCCTCAGGGGCGTGACCTGCTTAAGGACGTGTTGCTGTTTGGTTGGGAACAGGGCATGGAGGTCGATTTCGATCTGGTGTCGAACACGCCGTCCTCGCAGCTACCGGGCACTGTCGTCACCCTCCTTGGACCAGACCTCAACCCGACCGAAATCGGTGCGGCCGCCACCGCGATCGCTGACGCCGGCGCCAACATCGAGCGCATTATCCGGCTTTCGCGTTTCCCTGTGATGAGCTACGAGTTGCTTGTTCGCGATGGCGATGTCGGGAAGCTCCGTTCCAATCTCATGCATACCGCCGCGGCGCATCCCAATATGGATATCGCTATCCAGCGCGAGGGAATCGGGCGTCGAGCCAAGCGGCTGATCGTGCTTGACGTTGATTCCACAATCATCGGCGACGAAGTAATTGATCTGCTGGCTGCTGAGGCGGGCTGCCTCGCTGAGGTTCAGCAGATCACCTCCGACGCAATGGCGGGCGCGCTTGACTTCGAGTCTTCGCTGCGCACGCGAGTAAGGCTCCTGGCCGGGCTCGATGAGGATGCGGTGGCGCGCGCGCACAGCAACCTCCGTTACACCCCCGGTACCCGCACCTTTGTCCGTACTCTGCAACGTTTGGGGTACACCGTGGCGATCGTGTCGGGGGGGTTCACGGTTTTCACCGACCGGATCGCTGAGGACTTGCGGCTTCACCATGCCTACGCCAACGTGCTCGAATTTGTTGACGGGAAGCTGACTGGCGAACTTGTCGGCCCGATTGTCGACCGTGAACGCAAAGCGGCTTTGCTGCGAGAGATTGCGGCGACAGACAACGTTCCGCTGTCACAGACGGTGGCCGTCGGCGATGGCGCCAACGATCTTGACATGCTCAGCGAAGCCGGGCTCGGTATCGCTTTCAACGCCAAGCCGATCGTTTCCGAAGCGGCTGACACGGCCCTTTCGGTGCCTTTCCTCGACGCCATTCTGTTTGTTCTCGGCATCCGCCGCGAAGACGTTGAGGCCGCCGATCGCAGCGACAACAACGGTAACGGCGACCTCGCCTGATTTCTTCGCGCATCTGATTGTCGACGCGTCACTGTCACTTGGGGGGAGTACGGTCGGCGGGGTGAATCAGGGGACTTTGACGGTTGCTGAACTCTGCTCGCTCATTCGTGCGGTTATTGAGCAGACCATGCCCGACGATGTGTGGGTGGAGGGCGAGATAAGCGGCATTCACCGGGCCCGCAATGGCCATGTTTATTTCGACCTGGTCGAGCCTGGTGAAGGTCCTGGGGCTGCGCCTGTCGCAACCATGCCTGTGGTTCTGTTTCGAGAGACCCGTGACCGGGTCAACCGGCTGTTGAAACGGCATGGCGACCCGATTCGCATGAGCGATGGTGTCTCTGTTCGCATACAGGGTCGGGTTGATTACTACCCGCCTTCGGGGCGGGTGCAGCTCCGTATGTCGTCCATCGACCCGACCTACACCTTGGGCAAACTGGCTGCCAGCAAAGATGCACTATTGGCTGACCTGTCAGCTGAGGGAATCCTGCGGGCTAATGCGGCACGGTTGTTGGCGCCGGTTCCGCTTCGTGTTGGCTTGGTGACTTCTATCGGCAGCGCCGCCCACGCCGACATTTCTGCGGTGTTTGAAGGGGCGGGCTTCGCGTTCACTGTCGTGGAGGTCGACACGCCGGTGCAGGGGGTGGGTGCTGAGGTGCCGGTCGCCGCCGCGATCCGTGCCGCGGATTCTGCCGGGGTCGATGTGTTGCTCGTGGCTCGCGGCGGGGGTTCCAAGACCGATCTCGCGGTTTTCGATCACGAGTGGGTCGCCCGGGCGATCGCTTCCGCGGAGGTGCCTGTCGTCACGGGCATCGGCCACGATATCGACCGCAGCGTTGCCGACGAGGTTGCTCATACTGCGACCACAACGCCAACCGCGGCTGCCCAGTTTGTTGTGGGGAGGGTTCAGCTTTGGCTTGACCGGCTGGACGATCACGAGAATTCGTTGGTTGCTGCTGGACGACGGGCGGTTCAAAGAGCCGATCAGCGTGTCGAGACGGTTAGAAGCGGAGTGGCTGCATCAACCGCCAACGTTTTGGACCGCGGTGACCGGTTGTTGACGGCTCGTTGCGGTCGATTGGTGAGAACGGCGCGTTCGGTGGAGCGACGAGCTGTCGGCCAAATTGCTCAGGGGGTTGCTCGCCTTGAGGTTGCGCAACGGCATGGCTTGATCACTGCTAGTAGGCGGGTTGATGCGGCGGCAGCTCAAGTGCGTGCTCTCGACCCGGCTTTGGCGTTGGCGCGGGGCTGGTCGATCACTCGAGATGCCGACGGGCGGGTTGTGCGCTCAGCGTCTGGCGTCGAGTCGGGCGACATCGTGACCACGCAGCTAGTAGACGGCACGTTCACAAGTACGATCACTGCGGCAACGGACCACGCGCGAACAAACGACACAAGTCCACAACAAAACACCAAGAGCGGGACATCAGAGGAGGCCACATGAACGACAATCAGGCTGAAAACGGCGACGACGCGAACAGCGACGAGTCAATCGGTTACGCGGATGCCATGGCGGAACTTGAACAAATCCTGCGTGATCTTGAGGGCGACGACCTAGATGTCGACATGCTGGCCGCTCGCGTGGAACGTGCCTCTTTCCTTATCGGCCTCTGCCGCAAACGCATCGGTGCGGCCCGAGTGCAGGTCGAACGAGTTGTCGCCAACCTCGACAGCGAAGACGAGGCTGAGACCGATGCCGAGGACGACGACCTGTCGTGAAACCTCCGCCGCCGCAACTCTTGGCCGTCGCAACCAAGGTTGACGCAGCGCTGAGTTCCCTGTTTGTCGAAGAACGCAAGACTTGGGCCGAGCTCAACCCAGCGTTGGATGTGCCGCTGGCCGATCTTGCTGATTTCGTGGCGAGCGGAGGCAAACGAATCCGTCCTGCGTATTGCCATTGGGGTTGGGTGACCGCTGGTGGCGATCCGTCTGGTGACGGTGCAGTTGCGGGAGGGTGCGCTCTGGAACTGCTCCATGCCTTCGCGTTGATCCACGACGATGTGATGGACGGATCTTCAACACGCCGATCCTCGCCAACCGTGTGGGCCCGCTACCTGGAACGCCACCACGACGGCTCCTTGCGGGGCGAGGCAAGACGTTTCGCTGAGGCCGCGGCTGTCCTGGTGGGCGACATAGCCATCGTCATGGCCGACCGAACCTTGGGGAACACCACCGCTGAGGTGCGTCGAGTTTGGGACGCGTTACGCACTGAGCTGAACATGGGACAGTACCTCGACGTGATCGGCACCGCTCAAGGTGGGGTTTCTGTCGCCGATGCCCGCACCATTGTGCGCCACAAAACTGCCGGTTACACGATCGTTCGTCCCCTCCAACTCGGAGCGGCGCTGGCCGGTCGAGCCGATTTGGCTGCAAAGTTGTCCGCCCACGGGATGCCGCTCGGTGTGGCGTTCCAGTTGCGTGACGACATGCTCGGCGCGTTCGGCGAACCGGACCGTACGGGCAAACCGGTCGGTGATGATCTTCGCGAAGGTAAACCGACCGTTTTGTTGGCGTTGGCTCGTGAGGCAGCCAGTGACTCACAACGCGCCGTGCTCGCCACGGTGCGCGCCAACGGCGGGCCTGAGGTGAGCGATGACAACATTGCGGCTATCCAGGAGGTGATGGTCGAAACGGGAGCGGTGGCAGCCGTCGAAGCCGAAATCGATCAACTGTTGGCCAGTGCTCTCGAAGCGATCGACGATCTTCCTGATATCAACGGCAGTCATGCGGCCCTTCGTGCACTGGCCGACTATGTGGTCGACCGCGACACCTGAACGACCCGCACGACCTGCAGCAAGACTAGCCAACGGTCTTAGCCTGTAACGGTGGCTGATCTTGAGACCGAAGCGCAGCGTCGCAGGACGTTCGCCATCATCTCGCACCCCGACGCGGGTAAAACCACACTGACAGAGAAGTTCCTTCTGTACGGGGGCGTTCTCACGGCCGGTGCGGGTGCTGTCAGAGCCAAAGGCACGCACCGTTCCACAACCTCGGACTGGATGGAGCTGGAACAGCAACGCGGTATCTCCATCAGCTCAACAGTGTTGCAGTTCCCCTATCGAGACTGTGTTCTCAACCTGCTCGATACCCCCGGCCACCGTGATTTCTCCGAAGACACATACCGGGTTTTGGCCGCCACCGACGCAGCCATCATGGTTCTCGACGGCTCAAAAGGCATCGAGAACCAGACCCGCAAGCTGTTCGAGGTATGCCGCGACCGAGAAATCCCGATCGTCACGTTCATCAACAAATGGGACCGTCCAAGCCGAGACCCGCTGGGTCTGCTCGATGAGATTGAGGAGCAGTTGATCCTCGAACCGGTCCCGATCACCTGGCCGGTTGGAGATGGCGAACGGTTCCGGGGATTGATCGACCGCCAAAGCGGCGATTTCTTGCGTTTCACACGCACCGCCAGAGGCGCTACAGAAGCCCCAGAAGAACTCGTCGACTCTAACAGGGCAGCCCAAGAGGAAGGCGATCTCTGGATCGAGGCGCGAGACGGTGTTGAACTTCTTGATTCGGTCGGACGTGACTACGAGGCGAAGCTGTTTGAATCAGGCGAGTTGTCGCCCGTCTTCTTTGGGTCGGCGCTCACCAACTTTGGGGTCAGATTGCTCCTTGACGCGATGGTCGATCTGGTTCCGTCGCCAACTCCGCGTAACGACAAGGCCGGTGAACCTCGTGCCCTTGCTGATCCGTTCTCAGCGATCGTGTTCAAAGTGCAGGCCAACACGGATCGCAACCATCGTGACCGAATGGCTTTCATGCGGGTCTGTTCGGGGCGCTTTGAGCGGGGCATGGTTGTCACGCACGGCCCCACCGGCAAACCTTTCGCCACAAAGTACGCCCAATCGGTGACTGGTCGTGACCGCGAGACTGTCGAAGAGGCATACCCGGGTGACGTGGTCGGTCTGGTCAACGCCAACGAGTTTCGGGTCGGTGATGCGGTCTACGTTGATTCTCCGGTCCGCTGGCCTGACATGCCGGCATTCGCGCCCTCACATTTTCGGATGGCACGCACCCTCGACACTTCCAAAGCCAAACAATTTCGCCGAGGCATCAGCCAGCTCGACGAAGAGGGCGTGGTTCAAGTCCTGCGGGAACCCGAAGTTGGCGATCAGGCGCCGATCCTCGCCGCGGTTGGTCCGTTGCAGTTCGACGTCGCGACTCATCGCCTCGAAAACGAGTTTGGTGCGCCCGTTGAGTTGAACCGGTGCTCATGGACCACCGCACGTATCACCGATGAAACGTCGGCTCTCAAGCTTCGCCGAATGAGCGGTGTAACCGTGGCGAACCGAGCAGACGGTGAACTTCTGGCCCTGTTTGAGAGCCCCTATTGGCTCCAGCGTCTTGAGGCGGACCAACCTGAGCTGACGCTAACGAGACTTATTGCCGAGGGCTGATCTATGGTGCTGGCATGAGAATCACCTTGGACAGCGATGCGTGTCAGGGACACAATCGCTGCTACATGCTCGCCCCGGAGCTGTTCGACACCGACGATGAGGGCTACGCCGTTTTGCGCATCGAAGGCGAGATTCCAAAAGAACTCGAAGAGAAGGCAATGTTGGCAGTCGACAACTGCCCCGAGTTCGCGATTGCGGTCGCCGACGACTGACCGTCGCCACAGGCGTTCACCCCCCTGCGTTCACTCCAATGGGGTTGATCACGTACGCTGCGAACGTGCGTATCCACAAGTTCACGTCCACCGATGCCTTCGTGGCTATCGACCTCGTTGGAGCGGAGACTTCGTCGGGTCCGGTTCGTTGGGCTCGCAGGGTGCTCCAAGGGGGCGCCAAGGATCTGGCACGATCGCAGACCTATTCATATGCGGTTCTCAACATGCGTCATGGTGGGGCCTCCGCGGGGATCAGCGCGCAAGGCCCGAAGCGCAGCGAAGCGATTGCCGCGTTCGTGGCTGAGGCGGCTGAGTTGGTCGAGTACGGCACCTACCTGCCCGACGCTGCCAAGGGCGTCGGCGAAGCCGATCTCGCACCGCTGCGTGCTAATGATCCCCGCGATACCACGCGGCTGGTGGGCAACAGATCAACGTTCGCTGACCAGTGCGAGGGTTTGTCAGCGGCGGTGTGCGCTCAGCACAGCGTGGGCGATCTTTCGGGCCGGTCGGTTTCAATCGAGGGGTTCAACGCCAACGGGCCGGCGTTGGCCGCGGCTGTGATTGAGCGGGGGGCCACCGTTGGCGCTGTCGCCACGAGCGTCGGCACTGTCAGTTCCAGTTCTGGCTTCGATGCGCAGACCTTGGCCGATGCCTGGGCTGCACGCGGGGCTGATCTGGTCAATGAGCTGGGCGTTGTCGGCAGTCCAGCCGATGTGTTTGCTTCCGAAGCTGCCGTGTTCTTTGTGGGTTCCAAAATGGGCGCTGTCAACCACGAGATCGCCGCTCAGATCCAGGGTGCCGCAGCGGTGGTTGCGTGTGGGCGTACCCCTGTCACCGCTCGGGCTCTCGCCGTGTTGCGGCGCGGCGGTGTGGCGGTTCCCGCGGATTTTGTCGCTCTCGCCGGTTCAGCCCTTGCCCTTTGGGGGGACCCGGCCCGTTCAGATGCCGAGGTTCTCGACGCTGTGGCTGAAACCGTCGGCGTTCTGAGCAGCGAGTTCGCGGTTGATCCCGACGGGCCGTTTCTGGCTGCGTGCCGTGCCGCTGAGTCCTACCTGTTGACTTGGCAGGACGAGCTGCCATTCGGTCGACCCCTGGCTCCTTAGACCCACCCATCCTGCGCCCAAGTGGAGAGCTACCCGGCAAGGCCCGGTCCCATTGCACAAGCCTGCGGGTGCTGCCGCCAACGAACAGGTCCGCGAGTTTTTGCCAAGAAGACGCTACGCTCGCACGGTTTGTGAATACAACTCGTTACACCACTGTATTTTCGATACCTCTCGCCTCTTACCGAATGGCGGGATTGCGCCTGCCGAAAGGGCCCAGTAGTCATGCATGCGAGGTCCCCCGAACATCCGGACTGTCGCCGGCCGCGTCGGGTCGGCCCGGCGAGAGTGACGATGCTGGCACTGCTTGTCGCCGTCGTCGCGTTCGCGCCACCTATGACTCCGCAAGCCGAGGCGGCATCCAACCCTGGGGTGACTTTTTCTACTGCATTGTTGGAAGTGGAGGAGGGTGGCGCCAACCAATACACGGTGGTGTTGGACAGCGAGCCCGCTAGCGACGCGACCGTCGAAATCAACAGCTACTTCCTAGGCGGTCGAGACGGCGTTTCCTACAATCCCTCCAGTTTGGTTTTCACAACACACAACTGGGATACCCCTCAGACAATTACCGTCACCGCCCTACAAGATGACGACGACCAACCACTCCATTTTGATCTTAGCCACTCGGTGACTGTTGACGACAGCTCTTTCCGGGTCGGCGCGAGGTTGACCGTGACAGTGACCGACGACGACCGAGAAGAAGTGAAGCTGTCAACGACTGCCTTGACTCTCTTTGAGGGTGAAAGCGGTGACTACACAGTTTGGTTGAACCGTCAACCCGAAAACAATGTAACTGTCGATCCTTCGCCGACAGACCACAATTTTGTGTTTGAGCCCTCAGAGGTGACGTTCACGCCGGATAACTGGGCCACGCCTCAGAAGATCACCATTACCGCTCAATTGGACGACAACCGGGTGAATGACACGGCCCCGATATGGCACTCGGGTGGAGCAGACTACGGACACAACCGGAGGACCATATTGACGGTTACCGTCATCGACAACTATGAGCCCGGTGTTCAGGTTTTCCCCCGAACTCTGTCTCTAGGCGCTGGGGAGACCGCTAGTTACGGGATATCCATGTGGCGCACGGGGTGTACCGACGACTCGGTTGTGACAGTCAAGATCGTGTCGGACAAAAAGAGCGTCAGCGTCGACAGAAGCCTTGTGACTATTACCAAAGCCAATTGTTACGAGAGGATACGGGTCACCGTCAGCGCAGCGTCGGATGCTGGGAATATCACGGCCACCTTGACCCACACCGTGACCGGCCACAGCCACGTTGACCGGGCACGTCGGCTTCCGGTGACGGTCACCGACGACGGGACGACCACCACCACCACACCCGACACGACGACCACCACACCCGACACGACAACCACCACACCCGACACGACAACCACCACCCCCGACACGACAACCACCACCCCCGACACGACAACCACCACACCCGACACGACAACCACCACCCCCGACACGACAACCACCACCCCCGACACGACAACCACCACCCCCGACACGACAACCACCACCACCCCTGTCACGACTCCGGGTACGCCGACGCCACCGACGAATACCAATACGGTCGTCACCACCGGCCCCGATACGAGCACAGACACCGACACAGACACCGACACCGACACAGACACCGACACCGACACCGACACCGACACCGACACCGACACCGAAACAGACGCGGGCACCGACACCGAGTCTGAGTCTGGGAACGGGGATGATCCGCAAAGCGGTGAGAACCGGCTTGATTGCGATGATCTCGAAACACAAACACCGTTTGTTGATGTGTTGGAATCGTCATCAGCAGCCCAAGCAATCGCTTGTATCTACGCGTTAGGCATCACCACAGGAACCAGCCCCACCACCTACTCACCCGGCGCCAACGTCACCCGAGCCCAAATGGCCAGCTTCCTAGCACGGTTCTACAAAGCCGTAACCGGTACCGAAGCCCCCATCACCGACACACCCTTCACAGACCTGGCAACCACATCATCTGCATACAACGACATCGGCCGCATCTACGGACTCGGCATCACCACAGGAACCAGCCCCACCACCTATTCACCCGGCACCAACGTCACCCGAGCCCAAATGGCCAGCTTCCTAGCACGCCTCTACAAAGCCACCACCGGAACCCAAGCCCCCATCGCCGATACCCCGTTCACAGACGTGGTAACCACCTCATCTGCATACAACGACATCGGCCGTATCTACGGACTCGGCATCACCACAGGAACCAGCCCCACCACCTACTCACCCGGCACCAACGTCACCCGAGCCCAAATGGCCAGCTTCCTAGCACGCCTCTACAGAGCCACAACCGGAACCGACGCCCCATAGGCTGACTAGCCCACTTTAGCGGCTCGCCGCACCATCATCCGCATAGCCTCGATCTCGGTTCTGGCTCGACGTGCTGGGGTCCGAGTGTGTTGGAACAGGGCGTCTCGAACTTCGGCTTTGGTCCAGCCCGCGTCGGCGAAAGTTCGGGCCGGCATCGGCGACAGCACCAAGACGGGGCGGCGGGCCCGCTCCGGGTGGGCGGGCAGCCTTACGCTAGTATCGGCCGATGACCCAATCCCAGACATCTGATGTGTTCGCTGTGCGGGGCCGCCAGATCGTCGTCGTCGGCGGGACCTCGGGTATCGGCGCGGCCGTCGCAGAATACCTGGCCGATGCCGGCGCCGAGGTGACGATCACTGGTCGGCGGGCCAGCGGCCAGGCCACCGCGGAGCGGATCGGGGCCCGTTTCACAACCATGGATGTAGCCGACAACCAGTCGGTCCGAGACAGCTTCACAGAGCTCTCCGCCACCCCGATCGACTGCTTGATCCTCAATGCCGGTATCAAGGAGGAGCACGGGGAGATAGTCGATCTCGATCTTGGTGTGTTCGAGCGGATGATCGAGGTGAACACCGTGGGGACTGCTCGGGCGCTGGCTGCCGGGGTCGGCGCTATGCGGCCGGGCGGGTCGGTGGTGGTGACCACCTCACCGGCCGGTTCCATCACCTTGCCCGGGTTGGCGGCGTACTCTGCCTCCAAGGCAGCCCTCGACATGCTTGTGCGCACATGGGCGCTGGAACTGGGCCCGAGGGGGATCCGGGTCAACGCAGTGCTGCCGGGGATCGTGGAGAGCGAGATGGCTGCGGCGGGAAGCGACGAGGTGGAGACCGTGCGGCGCATGACCGCCAACGGGGTGTTCCGCCAACCCAACGAGATGGGGCCGGTGTTCCAGTTCTTGGCCAGCGACGCCAGCGCCACCCTCACCGGGTCGCAGGTAGGCGCCCACGATGGCATCTCGGTGGGCTACAGCGCCGAGGTCATGTCGCTCATAAGCGCCGAAATCACCGTCTGACCCACCGAAGGGCGCACAGCCTGGCCCAGTCGGAGTCGGCGCACCCTTGACAATCCTGCGAACAAGTGCTTAGAGTGATGCACAATTGTACATTCAATAGAGCGAATGTTCATCGAATATTCGCAGAAGGGGGATCGGGATGCGTTCCCGGACATTTTTTATTGCGCTGTTCCTCGCGTTCAGCTTGATTGTCGCGTCATGCGGCAACGACGACGAACCCGAAGTCAGCGACGACGATCAAACCCAGCAGCCCGCTGACGACGGCACAGACGAAACGCCGGCTGAGACTCCAGACGAAGCCGCCCCAACGGGCGAGTTGTCGTTGGATGGTTTGACGGTTGGTGTTGCGGTTGTCGGCACCCAGCACTTCTGGGACCGTGAAGCGTTCGAGGGCGCGGTGGCCGAGGTTGAGCGCCTAGGCGGCACCGCGGTGACCACCGACGGAGGCCGCGACAACCAAGTCCACGCCGACAACCACGACGTGTTCTTGACCCGCCAAGTCGACGCGGTGATCACCATCTTGGGAGACGCCGCGGTCGAACCCAAGCTGGAAGCGTTGAAAAACGCTGGAATCGCGGTGTTCGGCGTCGACCACGCCTCGCCACACATCATCAACAACACCGGCTCAGACAACTTCTACGCGGGCTCGTCCGCGGGTCGTAACATGGGCGACGCCATCGGCGGGGCCGGCAACGTGGCAGTGTTCAACGCCTTCGGCGAAGTGCTGTCGTTCTGCGGCGACCGCTACAACAACTGGCGCTACGTGTTGGACAACGCCTACCCCGAAATCACCGTCGTCGAGGAACTCGCCGAAGAGTTCGCCAACGCCCCCGAAGACGCCCGCCAGCAGACCCTCGATCTGCTCGAGCGCTACCCCGAGGGTGAACTCCACGCCATCCACGTGGCCTGCTGGGACCAGCCCGCCATCGGCGTGTACGAGGCACTCAACGAAGCCGGACGCACCGAGATCATCGTCTCGGCCATAGACGCCGGACCCGACACCTTGTCGCTCATGTTGGAACCCAACTCCAACTGGGTCGTCAACGTAGCCCAGCAACCACGCCAAATCGCCACCATCGCCGTGCAGAACGCGGCACGGCACCTCGCCGGCGAAACCGTGCTGCCCCAAAGCTACGTCGACGTCCTCCCCGTCAAAGGCGCCGAACAAGCCGCAGACGTCTTCGAACAACTCGGATACGGCGACGCTCCCGACGTGGCCCCCTCCGGCGACGCCGGCATACCCGTTGATCAACTGTCGTTGGATGGTTTGACGGTTGGTGTTGCGGTTGTCGGCACCCAGCACTTCTGGGACCGTGAAGCGTTCGAGGGCGCGGTGGCCGAGGTTGAGCGCCTAGGCGGCACCGCGGTGACCACCGACGGAGGCCGCGACAACCAAGTCCACGCCGACAACCACGACGTGTTCTTGACCCGCCAAGTCGACGCGGTGATCACCATCTTGGGAGACGCCGCGGTCGAACCCAAGCTGGAAGCGTTGAAAAACGCTGGAATCGCGGTGTTCGGCGTCGACCACGCCTCGCCACACATCATCAACAACACCGGCTCAGACAACTTCTACGCGGGCTCGTCCGCGGGTCGTAACATGGGCGACGCCATCGGCGGGGCCGGCAACGTGGCAGTGTTCAACGCCTTCGGCGAAGTGCTGTCGTTCTGCGGCGACCGCTACAACAACTGGCGCTACGTGTTGGACAACGCCTACCCCGAAATCACCGTCGTCGAGGAACTCGCCGAAGAGTTCGCCAACGCCCCCGAAGACGCCCGCCAGCAGACCCTCGATCTGCTCGAGCGCTACCCCGAGGGTGAACTCCACGCCATCCACGTGGCCTGCTGGGACCAGCCCGCCATCGGCGTGTACGAGGCACTCAACGAAGCCGGACGCACCGAGATCATCGTCTCGGCCATAGACGCCGGACCCGACACCTTGTCGCTCATGTTGGAACCCAACTCCAACTGGGTGGTCAACGTAGCCCAGCAACCACGCCGAATCGCCACCATCGCCGTGCAGAACGCGGCACGGCACCTCGCAGGCGAAACCGTGCTGCCCCAAAGCTACGTCGAGGTCCTCCCCGTCAAAGGCGCCGAACAAGCCGCAGACGTCTTCGAACAACTCGGATACGGCTGAGTGCTCACGCTCTCTCCACCTCTGGCAGCATTTCAGGGAACGCAGTTGTCTGTAGTGCCAACAAGCTGAGAGGGACACATGGCTAACAAGGTTGACGCAACGTCGAGTGCCCTGTCGATGCGCAGCATCTCCAAAGCGTTTACGGGGGTGCAGGCGCTCGACGGCGCCAGCCTGGCCGTGGCACCACGAGAGATCCACGGCCTCGTCGGTGAGAACGGGGCCGGCAAGTCAACCATCATCAAGGTGCTGGCCGGGATCTACGAGGCTGACAGCGGATCGGTGGAAGTCGACGGGTCCACTCTCGAACAGGTCACCCCCGAGATCGTGCACGAGCGGGGGGTACGTTTCATCCACCAAGAGCTCAGTCTGGTACCGCACTTCAACGTCACCGAGTCGGTGTTCATGGCCCAGGAGAAACGGGGGCCGCTCGGACTCGAGTCCCGCAAGATGCGCCGCCAATCCGAGCAATTCCTAGCCGAGACGCTCGGACTGGAGATCGACGGCCGCACCCTTGTACGTGAACTCACCGTGGCCCAGCAGAAACTGGTGCAGATCGCCCGTGCCCTCATCGACGGCCAAGCCAGATTGGTGGTGTTCGACGAGCCGACCGCCGTGCTCGGCGCCAAGGACATCAACACCTTGTTCAACGACATCCGCAAGCTGCGTGACACCGGTATCTCCATCGTCTACGTGTCCCACTACCTGTCGGAGATCACCGAGATCTGCGATCGGGTGACGGTGTTCCGCAACGGTGAGGATGTGGGCACCATCGACCTCGCCGAAAACGGATCCGCGCCCAGCCCCGGAACCAGCAGCGAGGGCTCGGGCTGGGAGTCGTCGAAGGGGTCGCCCCACCAGGGCGAGATCATCAAGCTGATGGTCGGCCGGGAGATTACAGACATGTATCCCGACAAGCAGGCCGAGCCAGGCGACGCGCTGCTCGAAGTGGCCGGTCTCAGCGACGGGTCGCGTTTCTCCGACGTGGGCTTCTCGGTGAAGGCCGGCGAGATCGTCGGCCTCACCGGGATCATCGGCTCGGGGCGCGAAGCACTCGTTGACACCATCTACGGGATTCGCCGGGTCCGCCGGGGCACCGTCAAGGTTGACGGGAGCCCGGTCAAGCTGCGCTCCCCGGCCCAGGCGATACGGTCCGGTCTGGTGCTGGTGCCCCGCGACCGCCGCAACGACGGTCTAGTGCTCGACATGAGCGTCGGCGACAACGTCAACGTGGCCACCCTCGATGCGGTCAGTTCCAAGCTGGGCTGGCTCCTGCGGGGCCAGGCCCGGGACCGCTCGGACCAGCTTGTGGAGCAACTCGACGTGAGGCCCCGCCGCTCAGACACCATCGTGCGGTTTCTGAGCGGCGGCAACCAGCAGAAAGTGGTGCTGGCCAAGTGGCTGGCGACCTCGTCCAAAGTCTTCGTGCTCGACCAGCCCACCACCGGCGTCGATGTCGGCGCCCGCAGCGAGATCTACTCGCTGATCGCCCAGCTGGCCGAGGACGGAGCCGGGGTGATCGTGTCATCAAACGACCTGGCCGAGATCCTCGGCATCTGCGATCGGGTGCTTGTCATGGTGCGGGGCCGCATCGTGGCAGAACGACCCACCGCCGGCCTAGCTTTGGACGAGCTCGTGGCACTCACCACGGGCAGCGCCGCCGCCGAGAGTGCCGGGCCGTGACCGCGCCGGCCACCCATCACGCGCCGGCCGTCTCCACAGCCCGGCGGGTGTTGCATTTCGCCATATCCCGCGGCCCGTTGGTGGTGTTCGCGGTGCTGTTGATCTACCTGTCATTCAAATCCGAGTTCTTCTTGGAGTGGCGCAACATCAAGAGCATCCTGCGCCAGAGCGCTCCCGACGCCATCTTGGCCAGCGGCCTGGCCGTGGTGGTGATGGCCGGCGGCGACGACGTGGTGGTCGGCGGCATCGACATCAGCATCCCCGCCGCCGCTACGCTGGGCGTGGGCCTCATCGCCGACCAGTTGGTGGGCGGCACACCACTATTGTGGGCCTTCCTTTTAGGCGCGGCCGCGGTCCTGGCCGTCGGCGTGGCCAACGCCTTCCTCGTGGTCTACGTCAAGCTCACCCCGCTGCTGGCCACCCTGGCCACCCTGGTAGCTTCTGTCGGGCTGTACCGATGGGCGATCAGCAACCGGCGCATCACCGTTTTGGACAACGAATTCGTGAACGAGGTGCGCGACGGTGACTTCCTCGGCATCCCGGTTCCCGCGCTCTTCATGCTGGGCACGCTGCTGTTGGTGGGGGGCATCTCCCACCGCACCCGCTTCGGCATCCGCATGCAGGCAGTGGGCGGCAACCGGTCGGCCGCCGAGATCGCCGGTCTGCGCCCGGGTCGCTATCTCGCGGCCAGCTTCATCCTGGCCAGTTTCTGCGGCGTCATCGCCTCCATCGTGTTGATCGCCCGGGGCTCCGGACTCTCGCCGGGTATCGAAGAGCGGCTCCTGGTCGACATGGTGCTCGCCACCTTCGTGGGCGCGGCGTTCTCGCCGCGGCGGGTGGTGACCGTACCCGGCGCGGTGGCCGGCGCGATCCTGGTGAAGGCGCTGGGCAACGGCTTCCAGCTCATCCAGGTGGACCTGTTCAAGATCGGCATGATCAAAGGCGTCCTCATCCTGGTGGTGGTGGCCAGCTCGGCCCTGGTAGGGAGGCTCCGTCAATGACCGGGCACCCCTCCACCCTCACCCTGTTGTCCCGCTACGGGTTCTTGGTGGTGTTCCTGGGCTTCTTCGTATTCTTCGCCACCCGCTCCGACGCTTTCTTGAACGGCAGCAACCTGGTCAACATCCTTGAGGGCAACGCCATCTTGCTGGTGGCCGCTCTAGGGATGACCCTGGTGGTCGCCTCGGGAGGCATCGACCTGTCCATCGGCATCGCCATCGACTTCGGTGGCTGGCTGGCCATCGTCGCCATGATGGATTACGACGTGGCCTGGCCACTGGCCGTCATCGTGGGCATCGTCGTGGGCGCTGGGGTGGGGTTGTTCAACAGCGTCCTCATCGTCTGGCTGGGTGTCAGCCCTTTCCTGGCCACGCTCGGCACGTTCTTCATCGGAGGCAGCATCCAGCAGATCTACACCAGCGGCGGCGGCCAAGTGCCGTTTCGCGAGATGCCCGAGGGTTACCAGGCCCTGGCCACCGGTGACACGCTCGGCATCCCCAACGAGATCGTCATCGGCGTCATCGTCCTGTTGCTGTTCTACGTGTTCCTCGAGCGGTCCATCCACGGTAAGCGCATCCACGCCATCGGCCTCCAGCGCAGCGCCGCTGCGGTGGCCGGCATCAACGTGAAGGCCTATCTGTGGACGACGTTCATCGTGGCGTCGGCCTCCGCTTCGGTGGGAGGCGTCATCGCCACCGCCGGGCTGCGTCAGTTCACCCCGCTCGCCGGGTTCAGCTACCTGCTCGACGCAATCGCCGCGGTGTTCATCGGCGCCTCGATGCACCCCCAGCAGCGTCCCAACGTGCCCGGCACCCTGGTCGGCGTGCTGTTCTTGGGGATGGTCTCCAACGGGCTCAATCTCATGGGCCTGGACTTCAACTTCCGCGACGCTCTCGAAGGGCTCATCCTGGTTGGCGCCATCGCACTGGCTGTGTCGCAGCGCCGCCTGCTCGGCCGCACCGGAGCACCGGCATGAACGTGCTAGCCGTGGATGCGGGCACCACCGCGGTCAAGGCCGCTGTCGCCGACCAAACCGGCGACATCGCCCGGGTGAGCCGAGTGACAGTCGACCGGGGTCCCGGCCCCGGCCCCGGCATCGACCCCGAGCAGTACTGGAAAGCCGTCGCCCAAGCCATCTCCGAAGTCGCCAACACGGCAACCGCTGTCGACGCGGTGACCGTGACCGGCCAGGGTGACGGGCTGTGGACGCTGGACGCAAACGGCGCCCCCACAGGCGACGCCTTGGAATGGAACTCGACGGTGGCCGGCGAGATCGTCGCCCAATGGGAGGCCGACGGCACAATCGCAGACCACTACGCCCGCACTGCCACGGTGCTGTGGCCCGGAACCACCGCCGCGCTGTGGAACTGGGCGCAACAACACCAACCCCGACTGGTGGCCGACACCCGCCGCGTGTTCTACGCCAAAGACTGGATCAACTATCGCCTCTGCGGGACGATCGCCACCGACATCACCGACGCCACCATCCCGTTCCTGGACATCTTCGCCGGCCGATACGACCCCCAGGCCTTCTCCTCGCTGGGGTGCGACGACCTCGCCTTCGCCATGGCTCCGATCGTCGGTGCCGGAACCGAGATCGGCGCCATCACCGCCGACGCCGCGGCGGCCACCGGCCTCGCTGCGGGAACGCCGGTGCTGATGGGCACAATCGACGTGGTGGCTATGACCCGGGGGGTG
The DNA here is from genome assembly GCA_965198365.1 of Candidatus Aldehydirespiratoraceae bacterium. GTDB lineage: Bacteria > Actinomycetota > Acidimicrobiia > Acidimicrobiales > Aldehydirespiratoraceae > VXYK01. Next base: position 47,164 of record OZ240617.1, read on the forward strand.
GGGGTGAGCGCGCCCGGCCAGGCCGTGGCCGTGCTGGGCACCACCGCGGCCGGTATGGCCATCGTCGACCGGCTCGACACCGGCGGCGAACCGGTGGGGGCCACGCTGCGGATCGACCACGCCGAGCAGCGGTTTCTGCGGGTGATGGGAGCGTTGTCGGGCACCAGCACGCTCGACTGGTTCCTAGCCGAGTTCTACCCTTCGGCGTCATCGCCCCACGAAGCCTTCTGGGCCGACTTCGGCACCGCCGAACCCGGGGTGGTCATGCTCCCTTATCTGGCCGGGGAGCGGGCCCCGTTCCTAGCCCCGCAGGCCACCGGGGCCTTCTTCGGCATCACCGGCCGCACCAGCCGCGCCGATCTCGCCCGGGCCGTCGCCTTGGGTATCACGTTCTCGCTGCGCCACTGCGTGGAGCACGCGGCGTCAACCACGCCCGACACGGTGGTGCTCACCGGCGGCGGCACCACCAGCGCCACATGGTGCCAACTCGTCGCCGACGTCATGGGCGCCACGGTGACCGTCGACGACCGCCCGCATGTGGCCTGCGCAGGAGCGGCGGCCATCGCCGCGGGCCGAGCGCCGGCCACAGCGCCTGAGCGCCCGCCCTACGAGCCCCGCCACGACTTCACCGCCGAATTCGGCGAATTCCTGGCCATCACCCACGCCATGCGGCCAATCTGGGAAGGAATGAACCCGCGATGATTCCCGAAACCATGTATGTGGGGGTGTACTACGGCCCCGGAGACATCCGCGTGGAGGTCGCGCCCGTCCCCAAGATCGGAGACGACGAGATGCTGGTCAAGACACTGGCCACGTCCCTGTGTGCCAGTGAGGCCATGGACTGGTACTCCCGGAGGGACGGCGGAAAGATCCTCGGCCACGAGCCGGTGGGATTGGTCGCAGAGCTGGGTCGAGACGTCACCGGCCTGGAGATCGGCGACAGGGTGTTCGTCAACCACCATGTGGGGCGGATGAACTCCCACTGGGGAGTGCGGGGACGCTTCACCAAAGACCCGGTCTTCAAGCAGAACCGGCTCGACCCCGGGGCCATGGCCGAGTACTTCCGTGTCAGCGCCGCCCACCTGCGCGCCGATGTCCACAAACTGCCCGACACCATCGCTGACGACGTTGCCACCACCATCGAACCGTGGTCGTGCGTGCTCGGCGGGCTCAAGCAGTGTCTGATCCAGCCTGGCGACACCGTGGCGGTGGTGGGCGCTGGGTTCATGGGGCTGGGTTTCGTCCACATCGCCCCCCTGTTCGGCGCTGGCCAGGTGATCGCGTTGGACCTCTCAGACTGGCGCCTGGGTAAGGCTGTCGAACTCGGTGCCACCCACACAATCAACCCCCAGCACGCCGACGCGCCCGCCGCGATCAAAGACCTCAACCGGGGTCTGCTCGCCGACGTCGTGGTCGTGACCGCCCCCTCGATAACCGCCTGGGACTCGGCGTTGGAGCTGGTGGAACCGGGCGGCAACCTCCACCTGGGGGCGCCCGCGCCGCCCGGCACGCAGTTCGGCCTCGACGGTGCAGACACCTACTTCAGCGAGATCACCATCAACTCCAAATACTCGGCCGACCACCGCGACACCTACCAGCTGATCCGGCTCATCGAAGCAGGCCGAGTCGATCCCCGACCGGCCATCACCCACCGGCTCCCCTTCGCCCAACTACCCGACGGGTTCGACCTGCTCAGCGACGCCGGCGAATCCCTCAAGATCGTGATGATGCCCCCCGATCCCGTCAAGGAGCCCCCCGACCCCCTCAAGGAGACAGGCCATGTTGGATGACCTTCGGGCCGAAGTGTTGGAGATGAACCTCGAACTGCCGCGAAACCGCCTCGTGGTGTGGAGCGGAGGCAACGTCAGCGGGCGCGACCCCGACTCCGGCTGCGTGGTGATCAAGCCGAGCGGCGTGCCCTTCGACCAGCTCACCGTCCGCTCGATGGTGGTCGTCGACCCCGACGGAACCGTCAAAGAGGGCGACCTGAAGCCCTCGGTTGATCTGGGCATCCACCTCTACCTGTACGCCGCCCGTCCCGACGTGTCCGGTATCACCCACACGCACTCCCCCTACGCCACCAGTTTCTCGCTCCACGACGAGGGCATACCAGCCGCGCTCACCCCGCTCACCCATCTCATCGGCGGCGGGGTCCCCTGCACCCGCTACGCCACCCCCGGCGCCCAAGACACCGGCGCGGCCATCATCGAGTCGGTGGGCGAGACCGGCATGGCGGCCATCGTCGCCCGCCACGGCGTGTTCACATTGGGCGGCTCGGCCCGCCAGTCGGTGGAGATCGCCCTGCATGTGGAGGAGGCGGCCATGAGCATCCGGCTCGCCCAGCAGACGGGGCCCGTGACGCCCATGGACGACGAGGAAATCGCCCGCTGTTTTGCCTGGTACCGCACCAACTACGGCCAGTAGAACCTATGCCCGACCCCATGCCCGACCCTATGCCCGACACAATGCCCGACACATGGACCACTGTTCGAAAGGATGAGTATGACCACTACCGCCGAGCTTGAGAACCTCGCCGAGCGAATTCGCAACCGCGTCTTCGAGCATGTGCTCAAGAACAACGGCGGCTACCTCTCCCAGGCCTTGTCCGCCGGGGAGATCTTCGCCGCCCTGTACGGGTCTGTGCTCAAACTAGGCCCGGTGGAGGGAAGCCCCATGCCCGGACAGTTCGCCGGCGTGCCTAACAAACACAACAGCGCCTACTACTCGGGCGGACGGTTCAATGGCGGTCCCGGCCCGGACCGGGACCGCTTCTTGTTCTCCCCGGCCCATTACGCCCTCGTGCTGTACGCCGCGCTGATCGAAGCGGGTCGCCTCGACGCCTCGGCACTCGACGAGTTCAATGTCGACGGGTCGACCATGGAGATGATCGGCGCCGAGCACTCTCCCGGCGTCGAGACCACCACCGGGTCGCTAGCCCAAGCGCTGAGCCAGGCGTGCGGCATCGCGCTGGCCCGCCGGATGCGGGGCGAATCGGGGCGCACCTGGGTTTTCATGTCCGACGGCGAGTTCCAGGAGGGCCAAACCTGGGAAACGCTCCAATTTGCCTCCTACCACCGCCTGGACAAACTGCGTGCTGTGGTCGACGCCAACGGACAGCAGTGCGACGGCGCCATGGACGACGTGATGAGCATCGAGCCCATCATCGAACGCATCCGCTCCTTCGGTTGTGAGGCCGCCGCCGTCGACGGCCACGACATCGCCCAACTCACAGCCGAAATGGACCAGCAGATCGACAAGCCGCTGATCGTGATCGCCCGAACCAACCCCGCCCACACTCTGCCGCTGCTGCAAGAGCGGGCTCCGGTGCTGCACTACCTGCGATTCACATCCGACGAGGAGCGCAACCGCTACCAAGCCGCCTACGAAGAGAGGATGGTCGCTGTCTGATGGAACTCGTCTCCCGACCCCATGTCGACAACTTCATCAAGTGGTGCGCCACCCGCCCCGAAGTCCTCGTGCTGTCCGCCGACCTCACCAACTCCTGCGAGGTGGGACTGTGGCGCGACACCTACCCCGACCGCTTCATCACCGCCGGCATGGCCGAGCAGAACATGCTGGGCGTGGCCGGCGGCCTGGCCCGGGAGGGCTTCGTGCCCTTCATCCACACGTTCGCTGTGTTCATCTACCGCCGCGCCTACGACCAGCTGGCCATGTCGGTGGCCTACCCGAACTTGAAGGTTCGCTTGGTGGGCTTCCTGCCCGGCATCGTCACCCCTGGGGGCGTCACCCATCAGGCCATCGAGGACATCGCCATCATGCGAACCACCCCCAACATGACGGTGGTGGAAACCGGTGACGCCACCGAGGCGGAGTCGGTGCTCGACGCCATCGAGCATGTGAGCGGCCCGGTGTACGTGCGGATGCTGAGAGGAGATTTGCCTCGACTGTTTCCCGCAGAGGAGCCCATGGTGCTCGGCCGGTCTCGCCTGCTCAACGAGGGAGACGACGTCACCGTGATCACCGCCGGCGTCACCACCGAGGAGGCACTGCGGGCCACCCAGGCCCTCGAAGCCCAGGGAGTAGGACTCACCCACGTGCACGTCTCCACCCACAAGCCCTTCGGCGACCCGATCCTTCACGACGCAATCCGACGGGCCCGCCACGGCGTGATCACCGTGGAGAATCACGTCGTGACCGGCGGGCTGGGCTCGGCGGTCGCCGAGTACATGGCCGAGCGCGGCATGGGCACCCGCCTGGTGCGCCTCGGCTTGCAGGACACCTACGCCCACGGTGCATCCAAGCCCTACCTGATGAGGGAATACCGCCTCGACGCCGCGGCCCTCGCGGAATCCGTCGAGCAGCTCATCGGCCGCCCACTGGCCATCTCCGAACAAGACCTCAAGTCCGTGCGCCTCGACGCCGTCCACAGTGCCGCCAAAGCCGAAGCCCTCTGAGCCCCGCCCCAGGGAACGACCTTCTAATCGCTAATCGTCCTAATCACTAATCGTCCAAAAGGGCTAATCGTCCAAAAGGGCTCGAGCGGTTGGCTCATCAGTGATCAATGAGGTGATCAGACCGCCGTTGAGCGCACCGCGGAGTGCATCGATCTTCAATGGCCCAGAGGCCGCAGCCACGCGCACGGGTATCTTCTTGAACTCTTCGAGCGACGGCCCGAGTACCAGTGCCGTGCGTTCGGTTTCGATGGACTCCCCGTTGATGTCAAAGAACCGGGCGTTGATGTCGCCTACCGCCCCCATTCGGCGCAGAGCCTCCGCGTCGTCTTCGGTAAGGTCGGCCCGCAGAATGATCGAGCTTCGCGCCGCGATTCCGCCAACACCCACAAGAGCCAAATCGCTGTTTGCCGCTGTCTCAAAAGCCCGTTGCACGCTGGGATCTTGCTCAAGCAACCGCAGCATCTCTATCGAGCCGGTGAACACAGGAGCGGCGAGCGTATGCGAGCGGCCCCCATAGGCGGCTGCGAACACCGCGGCAATGTTGCTGGGCGTCGGCGGCGTGACCAAACCGGGATTGGTGCCCTGGAGCGGCACGAACGTTGTGGTGGGCATGAGCTCGGATGGCTTCACCGTGTGGGCGATAGCGGCCAATGTCTCCGACACGCCCACCGTCACCTGAGTGCCGGCCTCAATGACCTGCTGAACCGCCGCTGCGCCCACGGTGGCCATATTCTCCAAATCGGCTTGGTCCGCCTGACTCGGCGGGCCGATCCAGGCCTGGTCGAGGCCGAACCGCTCGCAAAGCACCCGCTCCTCTTCCACAAAGATCGGCTCGTCGCTAAAAACAGTGATATGGACGATGCCCTGCTCGCGGGCTTCTTGAAGCGCCCGCGTCACCTTCACCCGGTTCCAGCCAATCAAGTCGGCAATCTGCTGATGGGTGTAGTCGTACTCGTAGTACAGCTTCGCAATGCGCCCTAGCACGTCCTGATTTCTCCGACCCACCGCCGATTTGCACAGTAATCCCATTCAGGGAACACCGATACTATACCCGATGGCCCAGCCACTCAGCTTAATCGGTGAGATGGCTCGCGGTCCAGACGCGGCACGGCACCAACGTTACGAAGCCATCCCCGAACCCACCAAACCAACAAGTCACCCACACCAACTAACCCATTGGGCCCATCGCCGCGGACGTGGGCGAAGCAGGCACTTCGAGGCCTTCGTAGCTGGCTAGTTCGGAGCGTCCGACAACCATCCAGTGAACCTCGTCTGGGCCATCGGCGAGGCGTAGCGTGCGTTGGCTTTGATACATCCCGGCCAGTGGCGTCCATTGCGAGACGCCGGTTGCTCCGTGCATCTGAATGGCCTGGTCAATGATATTGCAGACCCTTTCGGGGACTAGGGCTTTAACTGCACTGATCCACACTCTTGCTTCGGCGTTGCCGAGAGTGTCCATGGCTTTTGCCGCACGCAGCACCATCATCCGCATAGCCTCGATTTCGGTGCGGGCTCGGGCGATGATCTCAGTGTTCCCTCCCAACCGGGCGAGCGGCTTCCCGAACGCTTCACGGGTGAGTCCGCGTCGACACATCAGATCAAGCGCCTTCTCGGCGGCGCCGATGCCTCGCATGCAGTGGTGGATGCGGCCCGGGCCGAGACGGAGTTGTGAGATTTCGAATCCTCGGCCTTCGCCCCACAACATGTTGCTGGCGGGCACCCGCACATCGGTGAGGCGCAGATGCATGTGGCCATGGGGTGCATCGTCTTGGCCGAACACATGCATCGGGCCAAGAATTTCGAGACCTGGGGCGTCCATCGGCACAAGGATCTGCGACTGGCGGCGGTGCGGCGGCCCGTCGGGGCTTGTCTGGCACATCAGGATCATGATTTTGCAGCGTGGATCTCCGGCGCCGGAGATGTAGTACTTCTCGCCGTTGATCAGGTATTCGTCGCCGTCGCGCAGTGCTTGGCAGCACACATTCTTGGCGTCGGAGGAAGCAACGCCTGGTTCGGTCATGCCGAAACAGGAGCGGATCTCGCCGTTTAGGAGGGGTTCGAGCCACTGCTGTTTCTGCTCAGGGGTGCCTACACGTTCGAGGACTTCCATGTTGCCGGTGTCGGGGGCGGAGCAGTTGAGTGATTCCGATCCGAGTGGGTATTTCCCCAGTTCAACGGCGAGATAGGCGTAGTCGAGGTTTGACAGGCCTTGACCTGTCTCGGGCAGGAAGAAGTTCCACAAACCCTTCGTCTTGGCCTGGTCTTTGGCACCCTCCAGCAGTTCAAGTTGACGTTCGGTGTAGCTCCAACGGTCGGATCGTCCTTCACCGGCTTCGAAGAACTCTGCTTGCATCGGATCAACGACCGTCTTGAGGAACTCAACAACTGCTTCGAAGAAGGGGCGGGACTTCTCAGACATCCGCAGATCAAAGTCGTCCATTGAGTTGGTTTTGAGTGCCCGTGATTCCATCGCTTGATCCTGCCACCGTCACCGTGGCGATGCCACGCCCAAGGCAAACCGGAGACCGTTGAAGCGAACCAAACCGGTATCCTCTCCCGCACGGGGCTGTAGCTCAGTTGGCTAGAGCGCCTGCTTTGCAAGCAGGAGGTCGCGGGTTCGATTCCCGCCAGCTCCACTCGCGCTCGGGGGTCCAGGTAGGCGTGCCACCGGGGCTCAGGGCTGCTTGACGGTCCTGGGGCCGCAGCGGGCCCTCATTCGCTCACGCATTCGAGCGTTGGCCTCGGGGGTGCCGTCGTGGAAAGTTCCCGACAGCGTGTCCAACGGCACAGGCCGGTTGCCGTAGTTGCACTCGAAGAAGCGGTGGTGCAAGTGGTGAAAGTAATCGGCGCCCTTCATGCTGCGCCCCCCACGCCTGCCGATCTCAAACCGTTCGAACCCCGAGTGGGTGACCGCTGTAGCCAGGCTGTTCGACGACAGGGTCAGGATCAGGATGACCGGATGGGCCGGCACCACCCACCACAGCAGGAACATGCTGAGGTACATCATGTGTTCGACCGGATGCATCGACAAGCCACTCCACGGTCCAGGGTTCACGTTGCGGTGATGGAGATAGTGGACCCGGTCATACACCCAGCGAATGTGCAACACCCGATGGATGCAGTAGAAGTGGGTGACCGACCACAGCGACGTCAACACGGTGAGCGCCGACAAGTACAGCCACCCCCACCCCGAACTCCACTCGACAGACGGAATCCAATCGTTGGCGTAGAACCACAAAGTGAGCGACTCGTAAACGGTCCAAACCACACAGCCGCTGGCCAGACACCAGAATATGTTGTCGCGGGTCTGGTCCCCCCACAGGAAATCAGGGTTGCTACTGAGCCAGCGAGTGTTGTACTTGTAGCGCTGCTGCTGCGCCCGCCTGCGGTACAGCACTATGTGCAACGTTCCCGCAAGCAGCGTGAACATCACCACGTTGCGGACGTAGATCTCCAGAACCCACCTCGGGTGAAGGGTCGCCATACGCTCCATCGACGGGGTGAAGAAGTTCCACACCACCACCGCGATCCCCACCCAGATGAGGCCCTGTGGGAGCATCATCGAGGCGATATGACGCAGTGTTGCCACCGGCCGCGGTGGCCAGTCCAATATCGTCGACACTGTGATCGGCACATCGGGCACGTAGCCCTTGCCCTCCGAACCCCTGGCCGCTGAACCCTTGGCCGCCGAATTCGGCGATTTGCCGACAGTTGACTCCGTGTCCGTCATCGGGCTACCACCTCCCAGTTCAGGTCGAATCATCGACTTCCGGTATGCACGACATGCTACAACTCCATGTCAACCCCCAGACGGGCCGATACTGCCTACGGTCAAATCCGGCCCACGGGCTCCGGCTATTGTGGCGAGAGTTCGTAGCGCTCTTCAGGGACCGCGCAGTAGCCTCGCCTCGCGCTCGGACAGGAGGAGCCATGGTCAAACTCAGCGGTGGTGAAGCCCTTGCCAGGTCGCTCGTCACCGAGGGCGTCGAGGTCGTCTTCGGGATCCCGGGCATCCAGACGTACGGGCTCGTCGCGGGCCTGCGCGACGAGCCGGGGATTCGCCTGATCTCAACCCGCCACGAGCAGGCCGCGACCTACATGGCCGATGGCTATGCGCGCGCCTCCGGGAAACCCGGCGTTGCGCTGGTGGTGCCTGGCGTCGGGCTCTACAACGCCGCCTCCGGCCTGGCCACGGCATACGCTCGCTCCTCGCCCGTGCTCCTCATCGTCGGTCAGGTGCCACGGGGCGCCATCGGCAAGAATGTCGGCGCGGTGCACGAGGTGCTGGACCAGGCCGACACGGTGCGCTCCGTGACGAAGTGGCAGCGGGCGGTGATGAGGCCTCGTGAGGTTCCCGCAGCCGTCACCGAGGCCTTCAGGCAGATGCGCAGCGGCCGCCCCCGCCCCGTGCTGATCGAGGCGCCGCCCGAAGTTGGCGTGGAACGGGAGGAGATGGAGCTCTGGGATCCGGCGCCCGTCTCGCCGATCGTGCCGAGCCCGGACCAACTGCGGGAGGCGTGCCGAGTCATCACCGGGGCGCGCCTGCCAATCATCTACGCGGGCGGCGGGGTAGCGCGATCGGACGCTGAGGACGCCCTCGTCAGGCTGGCCGAAGCGACGAACATCCCGGTTGTCACGTCAAGCGGCGGCAAGGGGACGATCCCGGACAGCCATCCGCTCTCGTACGGTTCCTGCTTCAGCCCCGGGGGGAGGGGGGGGGGGGGGGAGCGGCAGGAGATGAACCAGCTGTTCGATGTGATGCAGTCCGCCGACGTCGTGATCGGCATCGGCGCGCGCTTCTCACTCGGAAATCCGGCGGGCAACGCCTCCACGCTGGTGAACATCAACGTAGACGACGGGGAGTTGATGCGGATTCAGTCCAACACGATCCCCCTGCACGGCGACGCCAAGACGACCATCGAAGCGATGCTCCCCTACCTCGACGAGGCCGGAGCCGGCCAACGCCCATCGCCTGTTGAGGCCGTCGAGGCGGCACGCAACCTGATCGCCTACTACGACATCAGGTTGAAGGAGCCGCAGTACGCGGTGCTGGAGGCGATCCAAGCCAGCATCCCCGAAGATGCATTCATCGTCTGGGACGTCACCCAGTTCGGCTACTACGCCCGCACGCACTACAAGGTGAACCACCCGAAGACCTACATCGACTCCGGCTATCAGTTCAACGTCGGCTACTCGTTCCCGACGGCGCTGGGGGTGAAGGTCGCCCAGCCCGACCGACCCGTGGTCTGCATGGTTGGGGACGGCGGTTTCCTGTTCAACGCGTCGGAACTCGCCACAGCCGTACAGCACGGTATCAACGTGACCACCGTCGTCTTCCGCAACGACTCCTACGGCAACGTAGCACGCGATCTCGACTTGGAGTTCGGCGGTGCCTACGGAACCGACCTCCACAATCCCGACTTGGTCAAGTTCGCCGAGTCGTTCGGCGCCGTCGGAATGCGTGCGGACGATCCGATGGAGCTGTCAACGCTGCTTCCTGAGGCGCTCGAGTGCGACGCGCCTGTAATCATCGATGTGCCGTTCGGCGACATGCCGATCCCGCGCGCGCCGCAATTAGCGTCCGTCTATCACTTGCCCTGGACGCAGCCCCAGGATGGCCTGATCGAGTCCTGAGCGCGGGGAACGACCGCAACATGGTCGCCTGGGACTGTCAAATTCTTGGTGACGCAAACACGAGCGCTGGAGCATGGGCGCACAGTCGGGTGGCCGTTCGGTTGCATAGGCGGTATATCACCGTTCGGTTACAGAAGCTTCATGTAACTGAACGGTGATATACTGGTCGCATGGGCTCACATGCCGATCCTGCGTTCAGTCACGCTCGTGTGCCGCTTGCTCGACCGCTTGAGGTCGGCCGCGCCATCCGAGCCATCCGCAATGAGCGCGATATGACTCAGGCCGAGCTCGCCGACGCTGCGCAAGTGTCGCGCAAGTGGCTCTCTGAGACCGAGAACGGAAAAGCCTCAGCTGAACTTGGCTTAGTGCTCGCGGTCCTCAACGCCTTGGACTGCGGCATGACGATCATCGAGCGGTCCCAACCCGAGTTCGACCTCGAAAACCACATCGAATCGTTTGCCCGAAGGGACTGAGAGTGCTGTGCGTACTGATCGGCGGCAAGCACGCCGGCGACATCGAGTTCCGCAAACGGAGGGCCACGCTTCGGTACCGGCCTGAGTACATCGGGGAATCCTCAGTGCCGTTGTCTGTCCGGTTCCCCGTGGCGGGGCGAGAGGCGAGCGGTCCCGAGCTGCGGAACTGGCTGCTGAACCTCTTGCCTGACGACGACGAGGTTCTGAATCAGCTGAGATTCGAGTACGGCGTTGCCGGTCGGGATCCGCTGCGGCTTCTCGAAACGCCGATGGGTACCGACTGCGCCGGAGCAGTGCAGTTCTGCCCGCCTGGACGCCTTGCCGACCTGCTGGCTTCAGGAGGCGGTGAGCAACCGGTCAGCCATGTTGAGATCTCCGAGTGGCTGCGTGACTATCCGGTGCTTCCTGCGAGCATGGACCTATCGCGCAGCGATCTTCACGTCGGGTTCAGTCTCGCGGGCATGCAACCGAAGATCGCATTACGGCGCGCTGCTGACGGAGGATGGATGCGGCCGTGGGGCAGACTGTCGACGACGCACATCATCAAAGCGGCCCGCGTCGAGTACCCCGACGAGTGCGTCTTCGAGCACCTCGCAATGGAAACAGCCGCTCGGCTGGGCATCCCCGCGGCGAGGACCGAAGTGTCCAAGATCGAGGGTCTCCAAATCATCATCGTCACCCGTTTCGACCGCATAGGCAACGGAACGATCCGCATTCATCAGGAAGACACATGCCAAGCCCTCGGCAAGCCCCCATCAGAGAAGTACGAGCGATTCAACGGACCTGGGATCGCTGAGCTGCGTGAACTCGCTTCAAACGCCGGAAGTTCAACCGTGTCCCGCAACGTTGACCGGCTGAGAGACATGCTCATCTACCACTGGCTGATCGTCAGCAACGACGCACACGCGAAGAACTACAGCTGGCTGTTCGCCCAGGACGGAAGTACACGGTTGGCACCGCTCTATGACGCGTGCAGTTGGCTTCCCTACCGAAGGAACCGCCAGATCCAGCGCATTCCGCTCGCGATGAGCATGGGCGAGGGATTCAACCTGAAGACCTGTGACAAGGAAGCTGGTCTCGTGGGCCTTGCACACAAGCTGCGACGCTCTCCCGCGGAGGTATGCGAGCGCGCCGCCGATCTGGCGAACGAACTGCCCGCCGCAGTCGACGCCACGATGAGCACGCTCCCTGAGATTGCCGGGAACCCGCAGACGCTTGAACGTCATGTCATCGAGCTTCATGAGCGAGCACGGCAGTGCGAGAGCCTGGCCACCCAAGTTAACGCTCGGACCGTGGGAGACCTTCGTTATTAACGTGTGGGACTTATGTGCCTAATCATCGTCCTCATCGTCGGAATTCAGCCTTACGGCTAACCCCGAATTCTACACCCAGTGACAACCCAAGAAATGCCGTTCCTACCGTTCTCAGGTGGGGAGTTCAGCCTCCGGTGAGGCGGTCTAGGTACTCCTGGCGCAGGGGTTTCTTGTAGAGCTTGCCGGTCGGCAGCCTGGGGAGTTCGGCTCGGAAATCGATCACCCGGGGCACCTTGTAGTGGGCGATCTCGGCGCGTGCGAAAGACCGCAGTTCCTCAGCGAGTTCGTCGGACGGTTCCACACCCGCCTCGGGCTGAACCACTGCATGCACGTACTCTCCCATCTCCGGATCGGGCAGACCGAACACGGCAACATCGGCGACCTTGGGATGCAGCGCGAAGCACGCCTCTATCTCCTGTGGGTAGATGTTCACGCCGCCGCTGATGATCATGAAGGCCGAGCGATCTGTCAGATACAGGTAGCCGTCCTCGTCGAGGTATCCGATATCACCGAGCTTCGACCAGTTCGGGTGGTCCGGATGTCGCGACTCGGCGGTCTTTTGCGGATCTCCGTGGTACTCGAACGCGGAAGTCTCCTGCTCGAAGTAGACCAACCCGACCTCCCCAATCGGCAATTCGTTCCCCTCGTCATCGCAGATGTGGGGAATGCCGAGCGCGGACTTCCCCACCGAACCCTTGTGCTCAAGCCATTCCTCGCTGGTGATGAAGCAGAACCCGTTGCCTTCGGTGCCCGCGTAGTACTCCTTGATGATCGGGCCCCACCACTCGATCATCTGCTCCTTCACCGGAATCGGACACGGAGCGGCCGCGTGGACACACATTTTCAACGACGACAGGTCATAGGCCGTGCGCACGTCCTTGGGGAGCTTGAGCATGCGCACGAACATGGTCGGCACAACCTGAGTGTCGCTGATCGAATAGCGTTCGACGCACTCGAGGAACTTCGCCGCATCGAACCTCTCCATCACAATGACCGTGCCACCGAGCTCGTGCATTCCTCCGCACCACTGCAGAGGCGCCGAGTGGTAGAGCGGCGCCGGCGAGAGGTAGAGCGAGTTCTCGTCCATCTCCAGCAGATAGCGCATGAGCATGGTCAAACTCGAGCGTTCCGGATCGTTGATCTGCAGGCCGCTCAGCTCCCGTCGGATGCCCTTGGGTCGACCGGTCGTCCCCGAGGAGTAGAGCATCACATCTCCGGCCGGTTGGTCTGCGAGCGATTCGGTCGGCATCGCCGCAACGGCCTCTTCGTAGGAGTCGAAGCCGTCTGTGGTCCCGTCCATCATCAGGCGTTTCTGACATTGCGGGATCAACTCAGCCATCCCGGCGGCGGTTTCAGCCATCGCCGCAGTCGTGACTAGCACGCTCGAGTTGCTGTCGTTCACGATGTAGGCCGCTTCTTCAGGTGAGAGGAAACGGTTGATGGCGGTGATGTAGAGTCCCGAACGCAGCGCGGCCCAGTACACCTCGAAGTAGCGCGGGTTGTTCTCAGCCAGGATCGCTATGTGGTCACCCGACCGTAGCCCTTGGGCGAAAAGCCAATGGGCCAACCGGTTCGAGGCCTCGTCGAGTTGGCGGTAGCTGACCGACTCACCGGACCCGGCCATGACGATCGCCGGTTGGTCGGGTGTCGTCGTTGCATAGTGGCCGGGGTACATGGGTCCTCAGTCAGGGTTGGGGCCGGCGTCCGACGGCAAATCACCGTGCGGCTCCAAGCTCAGTATGAAGGAGCCACCCCCCGCCCGCCAACTCTCTTCCGACCCCGCCCACAGCCGGGGTGCGCTGACTCAGGTCCCGTTGACGCGACGTCCCCTTAGCGCTACGGTCCGAGTACTACCCCTGTCGCTTCATGCGTCGGGGGTTTTGTTTTGGCGGAGACTTACAAAGTCTAACAAAATTGACTGGCTAAGTCCATCAGAATGGACTACTATGAACAGGCGGAAACTCATCAAACGGATCCAAGAGATTGCCAGAGAAGAAGGCTTTGTGCTGACTTTCGTGCGCGAGGGAGGAAATCACGAGATCTGGTCAATCCGCAGCTACCGACTGGTTATCCCCCGCCATCGAAAGATCAATGAACACACCGCGCAAAGCATCATCAAAATGGTCAAGGAGGTGACTAGAGATGAACAGTGAGCAGACTTACCGAGTTGAAGCAGTCCGATCCGGTGACTGGTGGGCCATCACCGTGCCAGAACTCGCCGGGGTTTTCTCCCAGGCCAAGCGCCTCGACCAGGTCGAGTCCCGAGCACGCGAGGCGATCGCCATGATGCTCGACATCGACGAAACCGTTGTCGGACACCTTGAAATTCATGTCACGCCTCCAGGAACCACAAAAGAACTGCTCGAGACTCTGAAAACGACTGTGACCGCCGCCGCCGAGGCCGAGACAAAAGCCGCTCGAGTACGTCAGGAGGCAGCACTGGCCCTCCGAGCCGAGGGTCTGCCACTGCGCGATGTCGGGCGACTCATAGGAGTGTCCCATCAACGCGTCCATCAACTCCTCTCCAGCTAGGTCGGCAGGCGGCTCCACATCACAACGTCGGGTTGTTCAAAGCGGCAAGATTGTCAGATCCGTTGACCTTCCAGGCGGGCGAGCCAGGTGTTGACATCGCGACCGGTTCGGAGCCAGACAACTGGCAGCTTGGGCTGGTGTTTCAAGAGGTCGCGTACCCGCGGCTCGTGCTCTGGGAAGGTTCGCCAAGCCCAGCGGACGATGTGATCTTGATCCGTGAACAGTTTACGAAGCGGCGGCTCTCGGCATCCTTCCCACAATTCGGTCCGAAGCAGCATCCTCTTGATGGTGCGACGGACCACACGAGCCACAACCAGCCAGCGAGGCAGATCAAGAAACACAAGCAGATCGGCACGTGCGCCGAGAACCGGGCGGGCCAATTGATACTGCCATTCGGTCACCCACCGCTCCGACCCAGCAAGATCCGCCACATCGCTTTCGAACGACGGACGCGGAACCCAACCAGGCCCGTGATACAGGGAATCCAGTTCCACGTAAGGGAATCTCAACTCCGCTGCGATGACCGCAGCCACCGTTGACTTCCCGGCGCCACACGCCCCCGCCACGACCACGCGGTTCAGTTGCGCAGGTAACGGATCATCCCGCCCGAGTAGTGCCACCCACAAAGCGTACGCACCCGCAGCCCGAAGCTGTGATCCTCAAGAGGGTTCGGCGGGGCAGTAGGTTGGGGGGTGTGAGAGCACTGGTGCAGCGGGTGGCAGAGGCACGGGTCCGAGTTTCCGGTGAGGTCGTTGGGGAGATCGGCGCTGGGTTGTGTTGTCTGGTGGGTGTGACTCACAGCGACGATCAGGAAAGCGCCACAAAGCTGGCTCGCAAACTCTGGCACCTGCGAATATTCGCCGACGCGAACGGACACATGAACCTGTCGGTGGCCGATACGAGCGGGGAGGTTCTGGTGATCAGCCAGTTCACCCTCTATGGCGACACCCGCAAGGGCCGCCGCCCGTCCTTCGTGGCGGCCGCTGAACCAGATCAAGCAGCCAGGTTGATCGACGAACTCTCAGCTGAGTTAAGGCTGCTCGGTGCGGCAGTGGCCACCGGATCGTTCGGGGCAATGATGGATGTGGAACTGATCAACGACGGTCCAGTGACCCTGATGCTGGAGGTCTGAACCGCAAGGGCAGCTGGGAACTAATCTTGGCTTGGAGTCGTCTGAATGGGAAAGGTGCCAGATCGAAGGCTTACCCGGCCTAGTCCTCTGAAGCGAGGATCCAGATGAGAACCAGAACTGAGAACCAAAAAACCAAGAACTCCAGCAAGAGCCGAGTTGTCACCGCCGTTGGCATTCTGATCGCATTGTTGTTCGGATCGACTTGTCAATCGTCTTCGGGTTCAGCGAATTCAGTCCAAGGCACGGTCAACTACCTGGAGAACCTGGAGTTGACCGACGATGCAGTCTTGCGAGTCAGCCTCCGCGACACGTCATACGCCGATGCAGCGGCCGAACTCATCGCTGAGCAGGTCATAACCAACCCAGGTCAAGTCCCGATCAAGTTCAACGTCGAATACGACCCCAACGACTTGGACTCCAGAAACACCTATTCCATATCGGCGAGAATCATCGAGACCGGGGAGCGCTTGGCTTTCATCAACGACACCGCCTACGACGTAGTCACCAGAGGCAACCCGAGCAGAGTCAACATGTTGTTGGTCATGGCCACGCCGCCACCTGACCCGACGGGTCAGTGGGATGAGTCGAACTGGCAGACATGGGTGGAAGCAGAAGTCCCGGTGCTCGGGGCAGAGATGGTCGAGTTCCATCCCGAACCGATACTGCTTGTCGAACATCCCCAATCCACCATGGACGGTTGCGCGCGCCGCGGCAACCAGAGTTTCGAGGTGAGAGGATCCGACATCTTCGTTTCTGTGACCCTCCAGCAACCACCGCCGACTCCCTGGGCAATACCATGCGACGATGAAGTCGTGACCGTCGAAGAAGTAGTGCGGTTCGGGGATGCGCTCGTATCCGGGGAGACGTACCGGGTGATCGCCAACGGTGTGGACACAGGCACGGTTACGATCCCCTAGCAAGTGACTGATTCGCCAAGTCCCTCGCCTGCACCGACGAGACTCCAAAGGGATTTCTTCACTAGGGACTCACTGGAGGTGGCTCCGGAGTTGCTGAACAAAGTGATCGTGTTCGGCGGTTGCCGTGGCCGACTTGTGGAGGTTGAGGCATACCGGGGAGCCGACGACCCCGGCAGCCACGGGCACCGCGGGATGACCCCCCGCACCGAGGTGATGTTCGGGCCCCCTGGTCATCTCTACGTCTACTTCACCTACGGGATGCATTGGTGTGCCAACGTCGTGTGCGGTACCGACGGCGAATGCAGCGCTGTGCTGCTACGGGCCGTCACCCCGCTCGCGGGTTTGGCCGAGATGAGACAGCGCAGGCCCGTGGCTCGACGCGACCGAGACCTGTGCAGCGGTCCAGCCAAGTTCACCTCGGCTTTCGGTATCGACGGCACCCAGAACGGCGCAGACCTGGTTACCGCAGACGCGGGGATCGAGTTGTTCGACGACGGAACCCCACCCCCACCAGACCCCGGCCGTTCCACCCGCATCGGCCTCAGCACCGGCGCAGACTTGCCATGGCGCTGGTATGTGAGCGGCTGCGATGACCTGTCGCGCCGAGGTCAAGGTCAGCAAATGAGAGTCGGCATCCCAAGCGGTATCCCAACACAGTCGAAAACTCTGGCCGCGCTGCTGGCGTTCTCGCTCGTGCTCGGAGCCTGTGGCGATGACAAAACGGTGGTGGGAGGCCCCACAGCGTCGGACGATTCGAGCGAGCTGTCCCTCGACGGGCGGCAGTTCTGGTCTGTGTCAGTGCTCGAAGACGGCGTCGAAAGGCCATTGGTGGAAGGCACGCGCATCTCGCTGCGGTTCAACAACGGCAACATCGGAGCATCAGCCGGATGCAACTCAATGGGCGGGCCGTACCAAATCGACGACAACCAGCAGTTGACAGTAACGGACCTGTCAACAACAGAAATCGGCTGTGACCCGGAGCGTCACGCACAAGACGAGTTCGTAGCGGCCGTTCTCAACGCCCAACCCCAGCTAACGCTGAACGGCGACTATCTGATACTCGCCACCGACACCGTCCGAATCGAGTTTCTCGACACGGAGGTCGCCGACCCGGATCGTCCGATCGTCCAAACACGCTGGGTCGTCACGGGGTTCATCCAAGGCGAAACGGCCACATCGATGAACGTGGACCCCGCTCAGGAAGGCTGGATCGAGTTCAGCGAAGACTCGCAGCTGACCGGGTTCGATGGTTGCGTCGATTTCAGCGCACCCGTAGAAGTCAGCGACGGTGAAATCCAATTCGGTGAAGTGACCTCTGCGGACTGCGCGGAGCCCTCCTCCTACAGCGAGGCCTTCGCAGCCCTGTTCGAGACCGACAACGCCGTATTCTCCATAGACGGCCCGAGGCTGACCCTGCTCAACTCCGATGGCAACGGCGTGACCTTCAGAGCCGACGAATAGGGTTGACGAATAAGTCACGGAATACTTGGCAGTAAATATGTAACGTGTCGGGAGTGACCGACGCATATCTCCAGCAGATCGACACGGCCCTTCGCAACGACATCCGACGACTCGGCACCCAACTCGGGGCGGCTCTGGTTCGTCAACACGGCCCCGAACTGCTCGAAAGAGTCGAGCAGGTGCGCACGCATGCAAGTCGACTACATCGCAACGGCGAGTCCGGTCCCGACCTCATCGATCACCTCACCGACGTCGATCTCGTCGAGGCGATCCTGTTGGTGCGGGCGTTCACGGTCTATTTCCATCTGGCCAACACCGCCGAGCAGGTTCACCGCATCGAACACCTCAATGCCAACCCGAGAACAAGCAACAGGCGCTTCGCCGAAACCGTCGCCAAACTCCAAGCCAGCGGAGTCAAAGACTCCGAAATCATCGATACAACCTGCTCGCTCGACCTGCGGCCGGTGTTCACCGCCCATCCCACCGAAGCCTCACGCAGATCGATACTCGACAAGCTCGCAGAGATCGCCGTTCTCATTGAGGAGCGCAACGAATCCAGCGCCGGGACAAGCGACAAGCAGCGCATCGACCGTCGAATCGACGAACTGATCGATGTCATCTGGCAAACCGACGAACTACGCAGAACCCAACCCAACCCGGTCAACGAGGCACGCTCAATTCTCTATTTCCTCAACGAAATCACAACCGAAGGGGTTCCCGAACTCTTCGACGATATCGACGCGGTTCTGCGCAGCATTGGAGGAGCACTCAACGAAAACGCACCGGTTCATTTCGGTTCGTGGGTTGGTGGCGACCGCGACGGAAACCCCAACGTCACACCCCAGATCACTCTTGAAGTGCTCGAGTTCCAACGAAGTCGAGCGCTGCGCATCCTGATCCACGAAGTCGAGCAGCTCTCAGCGGAACTATCGGTCAGCGACATAGTCGCCGACGTATCGGCTGAGTTGCTCAGCCAACTGGAAGCCGACCGCGCAGCCTTCCCGGCGGTTACCGCACGATTCAACCAGCTCAGCCAAGGCGAACCTTACCGGCGACGCTGCGGCGTCATTCATCAACGTCTTCAAGAAACCGCTAGCACACCCCCCGGTCCCAACGCCTACAGCTCACCTCAAGAATTCGATGCGGACCTGGCGGTCATGGGAAGATCGCTCGTTTCACACCGCGGCACCTTGTTGGCACAGGGCCGCCTCGCGCGACTGCGCCGCACCGTGGCAATGATCGGGTTCCACCTGGCCACACTCGACATACGAGAACACGCAGATGTTCACCATCGTACGCTCAGCGAACTCTTTTCGGCTCTCGGCACCGAATACTCGACCTTGGACCGGTCAGCTCGCATCGACCTGCTGACAACCGAACTCAGCAGCCGCCGCCCGCTTGCGCCACCAACAGGCCGGACCGGCAGCGGAACGCTCTCCCTCCTAGCGGCCCTGCGCGATGCCATGAACCAGGCCGGCGACGAGATCATCGGCGTCTACATCGTTTCGATGACCCAGGGAGTTGACGACATCCTGGCTCCCGCGGTGCTGGCCCGTGATGTCGGGCTCGTCGATCTCGTGGCGGGTGTGGCTCGGCTGGGTTTCGTTCCGTTGTTCGAAACGATCGACGATCTCCGAAATATCGGCACCGTGCTGCGTGATCTGCTCAACAACCCGTCCTATCGGCGTCTCTTGGAGTTGCGGGGCAACGAGCAGGAGGTGATGGTCGGCTATTCCGACTCCAACAAGGACGGCGGAATCACGACCTCGCAGTGGGAGATCCACAAGGCCTTGCGTCAGATCGCCGAGGTAGCGTCCGAAACCGGCATCAAAATCACCGTGTTCCACGGTCGGGGTGGCACTGTCGGGCGAGGGGGAGGCCCCACCAACGCTTCGATTCTCAGCCAGCCCGCCGGAGTCATCAACGGTGCGGTCAAGATCACCGAACAAGGCGAAGTCATCGCCGACAAATACGGACTGCCCGGACTGGCCCAACGCAACCTCGACCTGGCTTTGTCGGCAGTGCTGGAAGCTTCGCTGGCGCACCGTACACCTCGCCACGAATGGTCAGCGACGCACAGCTGGAACACGGCTATGGAACTCATGTCGCAACGAGCTTTCGAGTCCTACCGGGAGCTGCTCGAAACTCCCGGGTTCGTCGATTACTTCCAGAAGTCGACGCCGGTGGAGGAACTGGCCGACATGAACATCGGCTCACGTCCCGCACGCCGCACAAGTGCCGGAGCCGGCCTTGAAGGACTTCGGGCTATCCCCTGGGTATTCGGCTGGACCCAATCCCGCCAGATCATTCCGGGATGGTTCGGGGTCGGGAGCGCTCTTGAGGCCGCCCGGTTGGCGGGGCACGCTCCCGAACTCACCGCGATGTATGACGACTGGCAGTTCTTCGCGGCGTTCATCTCCAACGTTGAGATGACCCTTGCCAAAACGGACCTTGCGATCACCCGTTATTACGTTGACCGCCTCGTACCGCTGGAATTGCATCACTTCTTTGACACCATCGCAGCCGAACACGACCGAACCGTGGCCGAGATCGCCCGAATCACCAACCGCGATCTTCTTGATGACCTGCCGATTCTGAAGCGCACGCTGGCCGTGCGCGATGCCTATCTGGACCCGATCAACGTGTTGCAGGTCGAGTTGCTTGCCCGTTCGCGCGCCGGCCACGACGACGGCCACGACTTGACCCGTCTGCGCCGCGCCCTGCTGCTGACCGTCAACGGCGTCGCCGCCGGCCTCCGCAACACCGGCTGACCGACCCCTGGGCCCTCCGCGATCGCGGGGATTATTCCTTGGCGGGGGGGCGGTAGAACAGGGCTAGTTGGGCGATGGCGGCGGCGACTCCGCCGACAGCGCTGATCAGCAGTCCGGTAACTCCGTCGAGGTTCTCGATCAGCTCGAGTTCGTAGTCAAGGGAGTATTTTCCGGGGCCGGTTGTGGCTATGCCAACGGCGATGATCGCCAGCACGAAGTTGTACTCCCAGCCTTCAGCCACGATGAAGAAGCCGTTGTCGCGATGGACCGTCCATCCGGCTACGACCATCAGAGCCACAAAGGCGAGCGCAGCCAGCGGGGTGAGCAGGCCCACAGCAAAGAGGAGCCCGGCGCCGACTTCGGTGGAAGCAGCGAGCAGGGCGTGGAACTTTCCTGGCCGCATCCCCATGGAATTGAACCAGCCCGCGGTGCCTTTGATCTTGCCGCCTCTGAAGAACTTTCCATATCCGTGGGCAGCGAGGGTCAGGCCGATGGCCACTCGGACGATTAGTGTTCCGAGGTTGAAGCCGTCGATGTCGATGAGGTAGTTCTCGGCTCCAAGCATCAATGCTGATCCCATTGCGTTCCTTTGCGTTTCGGATTGCCTTTGCTTTTCTAAGCGACAAGCGTCGGGCCGGCGCCTGATGGCTACCCGCGTCCGGCGTCAGTGTAGAAGACTCAGGCAATGACCGTCATACTCGCTGCCGCTTGTCGAACCCCGTTCACCGGAATTGACGGTGCTCTCGCCCGTTGGCATCCGGTTGACCTCAGCGCGTTGGTGATGAACGAGGTGATCCGCCGTGGTGGCGCTTCTGCTTCCTTGGTTGATGAGGTGTGGGTTGGATGTGCCGAACCGGTTGGCGCGCAGGGTGCGAACATGGCTCGAGCGGCCGTGCTCAGCGCCGGTTGGCCCCAGCGCATCAACGGAGTCGTGGTCGAGGCGGCGGAAACGAGCGGTTCGGCTGCTTTGCATGCCGCAATCGCTGCGATCGCCTCCGGGTCGGTCGGTACGGCGGTTGTGGTTGGGGTGTCGGTCGCGTCGATTGTGGCGCCTGGAGCTTCGGCTTTGGGCCGGGTGTACGGACAGCCGTGGGGTGAAGGCCCCGCCACACGAGTCGCCGAAGACGGCGGGTTGTTGCCACCACCGAGAACGGCCGATGCGACTGCCGGGCTGCTTGGGATTGATCGAGCACAACAGGACCTCGCCGCGACCCGCAGCCTTGAGCGCCGCCGAGCCGCCGCGACAACGGGTTTGGTTCCGATCGCAGCCCATCCTGGGAGCCGTCTCGGAGCGGTTCGCGGAATGTCTGTCACAAGCGACGAACACCGCGGGGTGATCGACGATCCCTCCGAGTTGCCGCCATTGTTCGTGTCTGACGGCACTGTCACTTCGTACTCGTTTGCTCCACCCGTTGACGGTGCGGTTGCGCTGCTCCTCACTGCTGGGGGTCCTTCCGCCACGGGCCCGGGATTGGCCGATGTGGTCGATGTGGGGCGCGCTGCGGGCAACCCGCTCGATACCACCGGAGGTGTGGAACTAGCGCTTCATCGTGCGCTTTCAAATGCTGGTACTGACCTGCCCGAGATCACTCGTTGGGAGATTGCCGAACGCACCGCCGCCGGGTTCTTGTCGATCTGTCACCGCCTGGAGATAGATCCGATGATCGTCAATCCCGACGGAGGAACACTCGGCGTCGGCGATGCCGGCGCAGCCGAGGAACTCCGCCTGACCGTCGACGGCGTGCTGAACACGCCCCCCGGCGAATGCATCGCCGCGGTCAGCGCTGGGTCGACCGGTTCGGCGGTCACGCTGTGGCGTCGCCGGGCGTAGGCTGGCCTGTAGTGAACGTGTTGAATGTGATTATCGCGGTGGTAGCGGCATTCCTCATCATTCGTATTGGGTTGGCGATGCTACGGGGGCTCGCTCGGCCGGTTCCGGAGCCTCCACCAGCGGGCGAGTTGCGGAAGGTGAAGATCACTTACCGTTGCAGCATCTGTGGTACCGAGGTTCGTATGACCGTCGCTCCCGACGAGGATCCAGAACCTCCCCGGCACTGTCTTGAAGACATGGATCTGGTGGCTCCGGTCGACTAGATCGGTGGTTTTCCACAGTCTGTGGGCAAATCCGTGGATAATCACACCTGTGTGATTCAGCGAACAAGGCCCGCCGACCGTCTCAAACCTCTAGAGTTGCCACATGTCTGAAAAGCCCGCAAAGCGCCGGGTGTCCGGTGGCAGGGTCACTCCCAAAGGAACGAGACCCGACGGATACACGCCCGACACTGTGTCCCACACCGGTCAGGACACAATGCCCCCGAGTCCCATGTGGGTTCCGGTGCTCATGTTCGGCCTGCTCGGTGCCGGTATCGCAACCATCCTCGTCAACTACGTCGGTTCGTTCTGGGACACTTCCAACCCCGTGCTGCTGCTGGGTTTGGGGCTGATCCTGGCGGGCATCATCACCGCAACCCAATACCGCTGACCCCACTCGCTTCGGCTAGCTGTCGAAGTTCTCCCAGTACCTGCTGGGCATGGGTCCACGCTGGTTCTTGTATTTCGACCGGAGCTTGTCAGAACCGTATGGATGCTCCGCGGCAGTGGTCATCTGCTGAAATGAGATCTGTCCGATCTTCATGCCGGGATACAGCTTGATCGGCAGATTGGCGACGTTGCTGAGCTCCAACGTCAACTGCCCGTCGAACCCGGCGTCGACAAAACCGGCCGTCGAGTGGATCAACAGACCCAAGCGACCCAGGCTCGACTTGCCCTCGAGGCGCGCCACGAGATCGTCGGGAACCGCGACCCGTTCGAGAGTGCTGCCCAACACGAACTCGCCGGGATGCAGGATGAACGACTCGTCCTCACCGACCTCGACCAACTGGGTGAGATCGCTGAGGTCCTCCTTCACATCGATATGGCCCATCGTGTGGTTCCTGAAGACCTGAAACAGCCCGTCGAGCCTCAAATCCACCGACGAAGGCTGCAACGCAGAGGGGTCGAGCGGATCAATGATGATGCGCCCGTTTTCAAGCTGTTCGCGCAGTGTGCGGTCAGAAAGAATCACTTGTATCCGATCTCAGTTGCCATTCGATGGCGACCTTACCCGCGCGCATCACACCATCACACCAAATCGCGCCAAGCATCGTCGCTTCAAGAAATCCTCTAGCTCGGACCCTGGCTAATCACGCACTTTCCTTGGACCCAAACATCGATGATGTTGGTCGGATCTGATCTGCGCACCAGCTTTTCGAAGATTCGATCCCAGTCGTCGAGGCCGTCCCAAACACCTACCGTTGACCCTTCGCCAATGCGCAACGCCACCGCGTCGAACCATCTTCAAGCATCCGCGACGACGTCACAGCCTGTTGGCGTGTGGTGCCTGGGGTTTTGGTGTTGAGCAATCCCGTCGCGGGTTCATGGATGGAGGCGAAATAGACCGCTGTCGTGGTGCCGTTGCGCAGCAGCGACGGGACCATCGACGCCCAACGCCATCATCGTCGATCGTTACGAGATGGTCTTCAAGAACCTGAAGGATGCCCGGCTCAGGCGTCTGCAGAATTGTTCCGCTTACGGTGGTTGGCATGGACGCTCGATTCTCTACGACGGCTCAGCCGCCGGAGGCAACTGAAGCCTACCGAGCGGTGAAGTTCCACAAGGATTGCTTGGGGTGACCGCAGCTAGCAGCAATAGACTGCGACCGAGCCGACGCGGCCAAGCCGATTCGACTCAGATCAACACGCCAGCGGGTGTAGTTCAATGGTAGAACATCAGCTTCCCAAGCTGATAACGCGGGTTCGATTCCCGTCACCCGCTCCAAAGGGGGTTAGCCATTATTTGTGGTCTGGGTTAGCCATTTATCCTGGGTTGGGGTGGCCCACGAGGTTTTTCGGGGTTCACGCCGGGTCCATAGTGACTCTGCAGTCGAGTGTGGAGTACCGGTTCATGATGACTTCGTTCTTTCTTCTTTGTGCTGTACTGCTGCTGATGCTGGTTCTGACACAAACGACCCGGGAACTATATTCGATATCCGAAACCGCACCACCGCCCTGGCACATTGAGAAACAAGGGGATGGCCGGTTACACGCCATTCGGTGTAGGCGTATTTCGAGTTGACGAGTTCGTTGATCTGGATTTGTCGGCTACATCGAATGGTTCAACGGCTGACTCCGCTACGAGTGCCTCAAAACCGAGGACTTCGGCAGCCACCTAGAACCCCGGGTCGTCATCGATGACCGGCGACGCGGCTACAACCACCACCGGCCGCACCGGCCATTCGACGAAATCCCGCCGTCTACGCTGCTAACCACCGAACTCAACTAGACGGTCTGTTCAACTCGCGCAGTGTCGTGGCCTGCTCTCCGCTGATCTCGAACGAGCACATCCGGCTCTTGCAGTGGCGGCAATACTGCGACTCGCCTTCCAAAAGCAGGTCCAACAACAGGACCGCAGCACCAGCGAAAAGGGCGATGGCTCCTGCCGTCGCATCGAATACGACCAGAGCTACGAATGCGGATGCGATCTCAACGAAGAAGAACAGGAGCTTCAACATCCAGACCTTGGGGGGTACGCCGATCAGAATGTTCTTCGACCACTCGTTGACCTCGCAGTTCAAACACTGCCCAGACATAACTGCTGGATTCCAAAACTTGTTTCGCTTCATGCTCTTTCTCGGGCACTCTGCCGACCCACCCGAAACAGGACGCGCAGGTACCGGAACGGCTGGGCTCCTTCTCCGGCTAGTCTGCCGCCGTGTCGATGATCACAGCAGCTAGACCGCACGGGCAATGCCGCCGTCTTCGAACCGCCATTTCCCGAGCATGTGGAAGCACTCCCACCGCTCCTTAGAGAGGATCAGCCGCAAGACCATCGTGCGTCCCTCGGCTTCAACGGCTTGGGTAAATGCCCACACTTCGTCGTAGCCGAAGTGCCTAGCTTTCTCCATAATGTCGTTTAAGCTCGGCATCGTAGCCACTAAGCAGACGCCTGTGATCTGGTTGGACTCCACATCAATCGTGAGTGATGGAACGGGTGTGAACAAGCTCTCTAGTTCTGTCCCAGCGTCGTCGTCCAACTGAATACATAGCCATCTCTCATCCACGGACACCGCCTGGAGTTGCCCCCGTACGGCTTTATCCTTCATCTTGCGCTCCAGCGTCTTGCAGAGGTCCGCTGTGTCCCCAGTGGTCCAACCCTTGAATCGGTGGCCTACCCGTTTTGTGATGTTGCCCGTCGGCCAATCCTCATAGCGCCAGTCGGTCTTCTTGGACGTTACTTCCATAGCGACAGACCGGCCGTCTATCTGCAAGAACCAGTCCGGTGTGCGTACACCGTGACGTTCGGTAGGCCGTTCGTGGAGTGCATCAGGGTGCAGCTCAAGGACCATACACAAAGCAAGCATCTCGGCACGGTTCGTGACGTGACGGGAGCGGATCTGAGTGCGTCTACCCATCGGTGCCTCTAGCGGTCCAAGCTGATGCCGCGTGAGAGGCAAGACTGTAAAGGAGGTGTTCTGCCCTTATGAGCATCGCGACGACTTCTTGGATGGTGCGGCGTTGAATGGCCTTAGAGGACGCGCGGATTGGGTCTGTATGGTTGTTTTGGTGCTGTGACGGGTGACTGTTGTGTCGGGTTGTAGACGCGGCCCGTTACGGAGGTCAACTGTTGTGCGTGCTTTAGATCCAGAAGTGGTGGAGGCTGTGTGGGCGGCGACAGCACCAAAGATCCCGGCACCGGCAAACAATCATCCGGTGCGGGGTCACAGGCCCCGAATCCCTGACAAAACCGTGTTTACGGGGTTGTTGATCAGGCTAGTCACCGGGTGTTCCTGGGTCACTGTTGAAGCTTTGATGGGGTATGTCGTGTCGGACACGACCATGCGCAGCCGCCGCGACGAATGGGTTGCTGCGGGTGTGTTCGATGCGTTAAAGGCCGAAGCTCTCCACGCGTATGACCGTGTTGTGGGTTTGGCTCTGTCTGAGACGGCGGTTGACGGGTCGACCCATAAAGCACCATGCGGTGGTGACGGCACCGGCAAAAGCCCTGTTGACAGGGCCAAACTGGGTTGGAAATGGTCGATCTTGACAGACCGGGCCGGGGTGCCTGTAGCGGCGGCTGTTGCCGGGGCTAACAGACACGACACCGTTTTGCTGAAACCTACGTTGGGTGCTGTTCCGGACAAATATTTGGCCGATATCGAAACGCTGCATCTGGACCGGGGCTACGACAACGCACCCGCCCGCGCAGCATGCGCCGCAGCCGGCATCGACGATGTTGTGTGCGCAAAGAAACGGCCCGCCGGCGGCTCCCGCCGTAAACCGGTGGCGGCACCGTTGGGTTTGCGTTGGACTGTGGAACGCACCAACTCTTGGTTATCGAACTTCGGGCAGCTGCGACGCAACACCGACCGTAAACCCCAGCATCGAAGAGCCCAGCTAGGTCTCGCAATCGTGTTGATAATCACGGTCAAACTCATAGACCACAGAGACCGATGGAACCCTCAACCATGACCAATCCGCGCGTCCTCTTAGTCCTACACGCTGTGTTGACGGTTGGTCGGGCATGGCGTTGAGGTTAATCAACGGAGATCTGCTTCGGTGCCGGGTTCGTCGTAGTTGATGCACGGAGAGCGTTGCTGCATGAACTCCGGCAAATCCCGCGCAGGTTGACGGTTCATCTCATCCCACGCTCGCCCACAGCAGAACCTTCTCGCCCGCAGCGAGTTCTCGACGGTGCTCAAGCACCCTGTACGGCATGGCTCGGGGAGACACCCCGACCTGGCTGAAGCCACGATCCGTTTCGCTATACGAAAAATCCGTTACAGCGCCCCAAAGGGCAACGTCGAGATCGTTGAAATCTCAAGGATCTTGGACTTACGCACCAACCCCACCAACGCCACTGCCCAACCTCTTCACAGACTGGTCAGTCACCGACATCTTGTGCAACGGTACTGCCGCAGTTAGTCACGGCAAGAACCTCAGGGAAGCTCTAGGTGCGTAAGCGGCTAGGGTCGATGAGTGACGGTCACGCAGATGGGCGATGTGTCTTCGTCATCGAAACGGACGGAGAAACGCCAGCCTTGCTCGGCTAGAGCTATGACATCCGCTCCGGTCGAAGGACGCTCCCCTATGCAACTGTCAAGCCCGACGATTGGGACAAACACACCAACATGTTGCGACTCTCGTCCTGGCAGAATCTTACGGGCATCGTCAGGGGTGTCGATGATGTGCCTCTTATCGCTGCTCATTTCTTACCTCGCATGTTGGGACGATGGCGATCAGGTGCTCGAAACGACATACCTGTGATTCTACCTAGCGAAAGTGGACTCCGCTACGTCGGTTGGAGCGACCCGCTACACGGCGACGAGATGATATGGGGCGGCACGGCGACGAGTAGATGACGGCTGGCAGACCGCTGTGACGAACCGTCGACGCTGAGGAGCCGTGCCACACGCTCGTTGAACCTGAGGTTCTGTCCGACAAAACAAGGAAGGAACCGATGAGCGAGAATAGTTTCGCAGGGAGTGGCTATCAGCTTAGGGAAGCGATAAGAAACCCTGACCTGGGCCGTTGTACGGACCCCGGTGTTCCACATCTTGGCACGGGGGACCGCCGTCTTGCGGATATGGGGATCTCGTCTCGGTTGTTGAGTATGGGGAACTCTAGGCAATTCCCTCAACTGCCCAGGCCAGACCCACCCGCGAACACCCCGGCGTGATGCCAGCTGGGCACTACTCGGTTTACTGGCCACGGAGACCCCCGAGGCTCACCGATGACCGAGAGAGATGCGGACGGTACGAGTTCAAGGCGGTCACCGTCGAGCGCGAGACGGAACACGGCGATACGATCACCCGACACTATGTCGCCGGCCAGATATCTTCCCGACCGAGCCGAGATCGAGCAGTGACCGTCGGCATGGCCCGGACCCTGGTGGTGGCCGCGGTGATCGCCGTCGCAGCTTGCGGCAACCCTGGCAATTCCCCGACGCCTACCACGACCACCACGACCACCACGACCACGACCACCACGACCACGACCACCACGACCACGACCACCACGACCACGACCACCACGACCACCACCTTGTCGGCGGAGCTGGTCGAGTGCCGTGCCCAGCAAGAGGGCGTCGAAGAGCTATGGGATGAGACACGCAGGGAACTGATAGCGGGGAGGGCTGCCGCCGACGCTAACGACATCCAAACCTTCTACGACATCACCAAACGGGCCGTGCTCGCATTCACAACAGCTGTGGAGATTCACCTAGACGAGTGCGAAGCCACACTCGGGATGATGAGAACCCGGTCACTTGAGACCCGGAAAGAGGACCTTAGCGGAGTGCTTGCCGACCTGGTTGAGAGTTGCCACCTCGGAATAATCCGGGCTCGGTCGGGTGCGTTTCTGAGCTGCTAGACCCCCACGTAAACGAGTGCCTTTTACCCGCATGCACAGAGCATGCCCCTAGCACACAGGAAGCCCTGCGGCGACCTGAGCCATCTGTTCCTACTTCGCACCCCCTGTGGCTTAGACCAATACTGCGCTGGAACCCGTCTGACTGGGCAACGCTGCACGTTCTGCGGCCCCGGCGAACGGGAATCACCGCCCCCATGAACGGGTAGATCAGAGAACGGTCGCAGCGACGTCTCGGAACGCCAACGGTTATTGAGGTTTGGATCTACTCGCTAACGACAGACGGTGTTGTTCCGGTTCTCCAATAGGTCAATTTGGCCAGACGCGAACAGAGACAGGGCGACACTTGACAAGGTTGATGCCGACCAAGCGTCTGACCTTTAGTTAGCGGAGTATTGGTGCAGGCTGCCCCACGCCGGGACACCAGAGAGCCAGCATCGGAACCCCTTAGAGCCCACCCAGTTTCCGTGCGGAGATGCTCTGATCTGTCGCCGTGGCCCAATATCGTCTGTGGACGGAACCAACGAAAATGTGAAACACCCCTTCCAAAATGTGGAAGGTTCACGGGGGTCCCTACAACCGTCCTGGTCAAGGGTGGTGGCTAAACCTCCAGAGAGGCTATAGATATGCGAATGACGATCCGCCAATTGAGCGAATTGATCGAAGGGGAGGTGGTTGCGGAGAAGCAGTACAGCGCGGACAGCCCGAGCGATTTGATCGGTGTCCTCACGCTGGTTCTTCACAACTGTTCCGACTTGTTGCAGCGAGAAGACATACCTATCAGTCAAACCGCTATCAATTTGAGGAAACTGGAATTCACACACCCGGAGGTCGCTGGCCGACTCGAAGCGCTTTTTGAAGACCCTGCTGGTTCGTGAATCATCTGAGTGGGTTGGGGCTAGTCGTCGGTGGCGAGCCGTAACACCATCTGTTGCAGAACTTCTCGTGGGTCACGTTGACGTTGTGCTGGGTTGGCGAGCAACCAGCTCGACAGGTTCACGAGAACGAGCACGAGTTCGGCCAGGTTTGGCACGGGGGACGAACGTCTTGGGAATGTGGGGAACTCGGTTTTTTGAATATGGGGAACTCTGGGCAACCCCCTCAACCGCCCAGGCCAGACCCACCCGCGAACACCCCACTACGGTGCCCAGAGGCCCGGTGCCGCGGTGACCAAGCTCTGGGATACTTGGCCTGCTTCGAGGCTGCCCGAAACGACTTGCAGCCATTGCATGTAGAGGTCTGTCGCCAAGACATGCACTATGCCGGTGATCTCGGCGGTTTGCTTTACGTTGCCGTCGGGGGTCGGCCGAGATGACGGGTCAGCCCTGCGGTGCGGATTGGCGACCCACAGCGTCAAGTCAGGTTCCCGCTGGTGGTCGGAAATGTAGCGATCACGATGCTCACGGATCTGCCTGGTGTCATTCGTTCGGGTGCCGCCGGTGTAGCCCTTGACCTCGACAATCGCTTCCCAACCGGGACGGTCTTCATGCGTGAGACGGAGGTCCTCACGTTTGGGCTCCCCCTGATCTAGCCCGGCATCCATCGGATGCACTGTGAATCCGAGGCCGTCCAAGATTTCAGCTACCGCTTCGACAAGATCGTCGCCGTCGGCCCAGACAGCACGTCGTATCCCCTTGTCGGTCCTTTCCTCCTCAGCAGCTAGCTTGGTCTTGCGGCGGTCCTGCTCGTCGTCCAGACGCTCAATCTTGTTTTCGATCGCCGCAACGTCTGCTGCCAGCGCTCTCTCTCTTGGGGTGCGCCAGTCCGCAGCGTTGCTCAAGCGAGGTGGTGGGTGAGGGACCCGTTCCGGATCGATCTCATGGATGTCCGAGAGAAAGGCGGCGAACCACGCCGACAGGTTCGCTACCTCCGGCAGAACGAGCACGACCGAGTACGGGACAGCAAGCCGGAACACAACCGCAAGGCCTGATGTCGTGCTGACCAGCGCATTCTGTGCAAAATCGTCCAATCCATCAGGGATGACCACCAGGGGTGGATCTTCGGCGCTACCCAGCTGTTTGGACAAGTCAGCCGCAAGTGTCTCATAAACGGCCGGACAGGCATCAGGAACGGTGAGTTCACGCTCGGTGTTGCGGTCGGTAGCGAAAACATCACACTGACCGACGACTCCCTGATCACATGCCTGCATCCAGGAGAGCGACCTTGGTTCCATCGCTAGGAGATGTGCGGGAGCACCCCGATCGATTTCGAACTCGCTTTCGGTGCCGAAGACCATGACGTCTGTTTCTGACACGTGGTATCGCTCAACGTAGCGCTTGAACGTGTCCGCTGACCTTAGGGTCCCGCACAAGTGTTCTATGGACTTAGCCTGGTGGTCTTCTAAACCGATGGCGGCGACTCGTGGCCGCTTGATCGACATAACGCACGTCTCCAAACTGAGGCTCGCTGCTACCTGTCGCCGAGTGGAACACTGTACTGAGGGTTCCGTGCCCTGCGACGCACGGTCTAGAATCTGCCGCTCGACCCACTATCGTCTGTGGACGGAACCAACGAAAATGTGAAATACCCCCCTTCCAAAATGTGGAAGGGTCAAGGGGGTCCCCGCAACCGTCCTGGTCAAGGGTGGTGGCTAACCCCCCTCCAACCGTTCCACTTGCGTTGCGATTGCCGTACAATTGCCGTACAGTTATTCTGTAGTTGAACAGGAGAAAACGGTGGCTACTGATACACGTCCCCGGCGCAGTGAAAGGATCGAGGTCCGGCTGACACCCGCGGACCGTGCTCTCATTGACCGAGCGGTGAACGCCAACGGCACTCAACTCACCGAGTTCGTCGTCACCCATCTGACGATCGCTGCTCGCCGGGTGCTGGCCGACCGCAACGAATTCGCACTCAGCCCTGAAGCATCCCAAGCGTGGGAAGAGATCAACAACGGTCCTGCTCAAGACCTGGCCGGTTTGCGAGCCCTGATGGCCCGACCATCACCTTTCGTTGACGAATAACCCGCGCTACCTACCGCCGACACCGCTAACCCCCGATCATCAAATCGAGGATTTTGAGTGCCGCTCAGATGAGCAGACCCAATGGTTACAGCGACACGCTCGCCATTCCATGGCGATGGGAACAACGAAGATACTTGTGGTCACCCAACCTTCCCAGCCAAATGTGGTCGCCTCCTACGGGTGGTGCATGGCACAAATCCAAATTGCGGACGCACCAGTGCGGTTGCGAAAAGGCGCTGGTCGCTACCCCCAACCCATTGCGCTGCTAGCCCGACTCGGAGTCGGTATCGATCATGAAGGTCATGGGCTTGGTGCAGCGCTACTTCTCGACGTGCTGCAACGCACCGCGACCCTGAGCACC
Organism: Candidatus Aldehydirespiratoraceae bacterium; assembly: GCA_965198365.1. Lineage (GTDB taxonomy): Bacteria > Actinomycetota > Acidimicrobiia > Acidimicrobiales > Aldehydirespiratoraceae > VXYK01. The sequence goes on from OZ240617.1 coordinate 79,538, forward strand.
GAAATCGGCTGTCGGGGTTTGCTGGTCCACGCAGAGAGCCCCGAAGCCCGAGAGTTCTATCGCCACTTGATCCCAGAATTCCAACCATCACCCACCGACGATCTGCACCTCGTGCTGCTGATGAAGTCAATCCGCGAAACCTTGAAACAACCCTTATAGAGCGGCTCGGCCCGGTCGTAGGCGAGGTCAGTTATGTTGTCTGGTGAAAATCCGTTGTGGGAGAAGCAGTTGTGAAACAAACACGGGGGACCAACGGCGTTGCTGAATCAGGCTCGCCTGCGCAGATTCCACGGCGGGGGTTTGTCAAGGGCTCCCTTGGTGTGGCCGGGTTCGCAGCAACCGCCGCGGTGTTGGCCGCATGTGCAGACGACAGCGTGTTGAACCCCGACAACGGGGGCACCGACAGCGCAGGCGCTGAAGGCCCAAGCGGCACTGCAGGCACGTCGTTCTCTGGGCCTCAGATCAACTGGGACATGGCAACAAGCTGGCCCGAATCACTGGTGACGCTGTATGGCGCGGCACAGTTCTTCGCTGACAAGGTGAGCCAACTCACCGGCGGTGCGTTCAAAATCACTCCCAAGCCCGCTGATGAACCCATCGGAGCTCTCGACGTGCTGCCCGCGGTTCGAGACCTCGAAGTCGACATGGGGCACAGCGCGTCGTATTACCACGTGAACCTCAGCCCGGTGCAGCAGTTCGGAACCACGGTTCCGTTCGGGCTCACCCAGCGTCAGCAAAATGCCTGGCTATACCACGCAGATGGATTGAAGATGCTCAACGAGTTCTACGCGCAGGAGCACGGGATCATCACGTTCCCCGCTGGTAGCACCGGGTGTCAGATGGGTGGCTGGTTCAGCAAAGAAGTCAAGACCGAGTCTGACTTGCAGGGGCTGAGAATGCGCATACCGGGTCTCGCTGGACAAGTACTGAAGAACCTCGGCGGGGAGCCGGTGGATCTGGGGGGCAACGAGATTCGCGACGCTATTGCGCGCGGCGAGATCGACAGCGCTGAGTTTGTCGGCCCCACCGACGATCTGATCCTGGGACTCGACCAGTTCGAAGGCCAGTTGTACTACTACCACCCGGGCTGGTGGGAGCCCGGCACCACTCTGGAGGTGCAGATCTCACTTGAGCGCTGGAATGAGCTGCCCCCGTACTACCAATCCGTCGTCGAGATAGCTGCCATGGCTACCAACATCAACACCGTTGCCCACTACGACTACCGCAACCAGATCGACCTGAAGAAAATCCAGCAGTTCGCCATTATCCGCGAGTTCTCACCCGAGTTGATGAGGGCGTTCAAAACAGAAACCGAGAATGTGCTCAATGCACTCGCTCTCGAAGATCCTCAATTTCGGGCCATCTTCGAGCCTTGGCGAAGCTTCCGAGACAGTATCTCTGTGTGGCACGGTCTAGCTGAGCGTTCGTTCCTGTCCCAACAATCCACCATCTGGATATAACAGTACGCACAAGTAGGATTGAAGAATGGATTGAGAGCCAGCGAGTGGCTGCCTTCGAACTTGACTAGCCATTCGCACGACGCACCGATCGCGATCTGCTCGCGGGGTGCTGAACGAGCGGTCAGCAGTCGTTCTCACATCACCGAACAGGCTGACGCCACAGTGAACTCAGGGGCACCGCCCAGATTCTGTCGTCGATCTGGAATGGGATCTCGCCGCTGTACAGAACGGCGCCGTGTTGAAAGTTGTCCTGGAGCTTGTCCCGGAGCCATATGAGACCCTTGGCATCGGAACGGTCCACACTCATCGACGATTTGATCTCGAGTGCAACAACCTGGCCGTGCCGTTCGAGGACAACGTCGACCTCATTCCCGTCGCGGTTCCGGATGTGGAACAGCTCCGTCGCCTCCTCCACCGTTTCGAGATGCGTGGTCAGCTCGGTGACGGCGAACGTTTCGAACAGTTGACCAACCAGCGTCGCATCACGACCAAGTACAGTCGCGTTCACATTGAGCAGATGAGCGGCAAGACCCGGATCAGCGACGTGGATCTTCGGTGATCGATTGAGCCGTTGGAGACGCCTGCTGTGCCATGGCGGAACCTGGATGATGATCGACAGATCCTCGAGAAGCGAGATGTAGGAATCCGCAGTGCCCCGTGCAACATCGGCATCGCTGGCAGTCGCTCCCTTGTTCAGCTCCTGACCGGTTCGAGCAGCGCACGACGACAACACCGCTCGCAACTTGCGCGGTCGAGGATTCCCACCGGCAACCTGTGCAGCATCTCGATCCACGAGCTGTTCGATGTAGCTATCGAACCACCTAGACCGGCCGCGCTCAGATCGCTCGACTACATCGGGGAAGCGTCCAGCGACAATCCGAGAGAGGTAGTCCGACCGTTTCAGATCGGACCTCTCATACTCCGGCCCCGATTTGGAGAAGAAGGCATCGATCGGGTTGTACACGTTGTCCCGCTCGAGCTCTCCTTGAGTGAGCCCGTACATCCTGACCCTGATGAGTCGACCGGTGCCCGGCCACGTCGCGGCCTGATGCGCGGCGCGGACCGAACCAGTGATGATGAACCTTCCAGGAGCGCTCGACGGATCAGCATCTACCGCTCGCTTCACCGCTCCCAGGATCTCCGGAGCCTCCTGCCACTCGTCGATGAGAACGCTGCCCGGCGAAGCAGCAAGCACGCCATCCGGATCCTCGATGGCGGCGGTCCGCACCCCCGGTGTCGACAGATCAAGGATCGTGTCAGCAAACTGCCCCATGGAAGTCGACTTTCCGCACCCGCGCGGGCCCACCACGAACACGGCAGGAAACTCCGAGAGCAGCTCGCCCTCCAGCATCCGATCGATCACACGGGGAAACAGAGCTTGAGTCACCTCGAGAGCTTAGACTGACCGAAGATCAATTGGACGATCTGCGGAGGGTATTTTGAACATTCTGCGGTCGCTTCAGTGACCAAACTGTCGCCCCCGCAGTGGGCTCTCGGGCTCACCCAGCGTCAACAGAACGCCTGGCTGTACCAGGCTGACGGTTGGCCCGAGTCGCGCGCTATACCTGATTCTTGAAAATCAAGTACGCCATGGTGGATTTTCAAGGATAACTTGGATGGATGCGGCTGATTGATCGGATTATCGACGCCCAGAACCTGCGCGACGCGGTATTACACGCACCGGTGACCTTGCTGACGGGACCTCGACAAGCAGGGAAATCCACCCTGGCCCGTCAGACTATCTCCTCGACGCCGGCGGCGTTCTTCGACCTTGAGGACCATCGTGACCTCGCTCGTTTGGCCGAGCCGACGTTGGCGCTGCGCGACACCGGCGAGACGATCGTGATCGACGAGGCCCAGCGGATGCCCGAGTTGTTCCCGACGCTTCGGGTCCTTGTCGACGAGAACCGTCGTCCGGGCCGCTTCGTCGTGCTCGGCAGCGCATCACCCGATCTCATCGGTTTGGGCTCGGAGTCATTGGCCGGTCGAGTCTCCTTCGTCGAGTTGGGGGGCTTGCGACTAGCCGATGTGGGAGGGCACCGACTCGATGATCTGTGGCTGCGCGGTGGCCTTCCCGAGTCCTTTGTGGCCCCGACCGACGAGGCCTCGAACCGTTGGCGCGACGACTACATCTCAACGTTTCTCGAACGCGACCTCGCCAACCTCGGCTTCCGCTTCCCAGCCACGACGATGCGGAGATTCTGGACGATGCTGGCCCATTATCACGGGCAGACTTGGAACAGCGCACGAATCGCCCGATCAATCGACGTGTCGGAATCCACCGTAAGGCGTTACATCGACGCCCTCACCGACGCCCTGGTCGTTCGCCAACTGCCCCCGTGGTTCGCCAACATTTCCAAGCGCCAGGTCAAATCGCCGCGGGTTTACATTCGCGATTCGGGCCTGCTGCACCGGCTGCTGGGTATGGCCACCATGGTCGACCTGGAGCGTTCGCCGATGCTGGGTGCCAGTTGGGAGGGTATGATCCTCGAACAACTCCTGGCAAGATTCACCCCTGCCCACCCCACTTACTGGTCGACCTACGGAGGCGCCGAACTCGATCTGCGGCTGGAAATCGACGGACGAGTCCTCGGATTCGAGATAAAGCGAACCTCCCGGCCAGCGGTCTCAAAGTCGATGCACAGCGCCCTGGCCGACCTCCGCTTAGACCATCTGTTCCTCGTTCATGCCGGCCCCCACAGCTTCCCCCTCACCAACCGCATGACCGCGATCAGTGCCGCAGAACTCGTCACAGGAGCCGACCCGATCGCCGAACTATCGTGAGAGTTCGCGGGAGCATCCGATGTGGCCCGAGTTGCGCGCTATACCTAACGCTGTGCCGTTTTGTCATATCTATCTAGTGCCTTATTGGCAGTTCGGTGTACTACATGCTTGAGTCCAACCCAGGACCAGGCCTTGGTCTGCTGCTCGCCTACTGGTTCGCCGGTAAGGGCTTGGCCAAGCTCTCCGCACCCGGCTCGATCATCATCCACTTCTTCGGTGGTATCCATGAGGTGTACTTCCCGTACGTGTCATCATCAGTTACGCACGCGACCGCAAGGCGCAACTCGGGATCGCCTGATCTCCTCCGAGTGGCCGTATTTGACACTCTCACGCTACTGAGAGGAAAAAGTCGCTACTCTCAGTAGACGCGCGGGATTCATAGTGCTACGGTCGGCCACACCTGAGCAAGGCTGTTGTGAAGGTGCTGATTCAGGTACCGAAGCCGCGGCCCGCACAGGTCTCATATTCATTTCCAATTGGGGGAGACATGGCCACTGATCTTGAGATGTTCGTAGGGGCCGATGGCCGCGAAGAGCAGGTAAGGGAGGTGGAAGCCCGCATCGAAGCCGACGACATCCAGTACTTGTACTGCCAGTTCCTTTCCGTCACAGGACGGATCATGGGCAAAGGCATACCGGCCAAGCATTTCGGCATGATCGCCCGCAAAGGCTTCCAACTCGTCTACGGCTCCACCGCGAATTTGTTCACCGACCGTCACGGTGAATACATCGGTTACGGGCCTGAGGCCCGCGAGTTGGTCGGCTTAGCCGAACCTGAGACTTTCATGCCTTTGCCGTGGGACAGTCGCACGGCACGGGTTTGGTGCACGCTGTTTCGTGGGCGTGAGGAAGAAGTCGACGGCGGAGCTTTCCTCACCTCGGACTGCAGAGGCAACCTCAAGCGCATCCACGCCGAGTTCGAAGCCAAGCACGGACTGCATCTTCGTGCGGGCTGCGAGCCGGAGATGATGTGGCTGCGAGCCGACGAACACGGCAAACCCACCGTTGAGGGTTTGACCAAGCCCAACTGCTACCACATCGATCAGTTCGCGGAGTTGCAACCGCTGATCCACAAAGTGATCGAGTACTGCGAGGCGATGGGTCTCGACATGATCCAGGGCGACCACGAAGACGCCCCCGGGCAGTTGGAACTCAACTTCAACTTCGACCGGGCCGAACTCACCTCCGACCGGCTGAGCACTTACCGTCAGGTGTGTAAGCAGGTTGGCCGGGAGTTGGGTGCGTTTCCGTGCTTCATGCCCAAGCCCTTCATGGGCGTGTCGGCCAATGGCTGCCACCACAACATTTCGTTGTGGGACGCAGACGGCAACAACAAGTTCATGCCCGAAGGAGACAACCCACAGTTGCCCGGTCCCATCGGCATGAAGGCCATCGGGGGGATCCTCGAACATGTCCGTGCACTCACCTGCTTGACATCACCTACCGTCAACTCCTACCGCAGGTTGTGGGACACCGGCTTCTGGGCACCTGTGTTCGCCGACTGGGGATTCCAGAACCGCACCACCGCGCTGCGCGTCAGCGCGCCGGGACGCTTCGAGTACCGCTCGGTGGACAGTGCGGTGAATCCGGCTCTGTCGTTCGCCGGTCTGCTCAAGGCGATGGACGACGGCTTGGACCGCAGCCTCGACCCGGGTCAACCCGAGGAGCGCAACATCTACGACGCCCTGAAGGAAGGCAAACAGGTCCAGAAGATCCCGCTCACCTTGGGCGAGGCGCTTGAGGCGTTCGACAGCGACGAGGTAGTCAAGTCGGCGCTCCCCGGCGAGATGTACAGGGTGTTCATGCACTACAAGACCGACGAATGGGAGCGGTTCCTGCACACCGTCTCAGACTGGGACGTCGAAGAATATCTCGACGTCCTGCCCTGATCGGCGCTGCTTCGCCGGGCTTCGGCGGGCTTCGCCTATCCAACAACAATTCACATACATCAGAACAACTAGGGAGGTAGCACCATGTGCGGCATCGCAGGAGTGATCCACCGCGACGGCACGGCCGACATTGGCGCCGAATTGACGGCCATGTTGCAAGCAATGAAGCACCGAGGGCCGGATTCCACCGGCTACGCGGTCTATGGACCAGCCGACGATCTTGTGGTTATCCGTTTCGTGCTCGCTGAACCGAACCGCAGTACCGGTTTCGGGATGGAGGAACGTCTGGCGCGCAACCGGTTGGAGGTCGAGTCGCGGCTCGCCAAGATCGGTGCTGAAGTGGCCACGGTCACCAGCGACACCGGTTACGCCTTTCGGGCCACGGTCCGTTACAGCGGCGAACTCAAACCGCTGGCCGACTACCTCGAGGACGTCCCGGGTTGTGAGGTGCTGTCGCTGGGCAACTCGCTGGAGATCATCAAGGACATGGGCGATGCGGCCACAGTGAGCGACCAATACGGTTTGGGCTCGTTTCAGGGGACTCACGGCGTTGGACATGTGCGCATGGCCACCGAATCTGAGGTTGACCTGGCCAGCGCCCACCCTTATTGGGCCTACCCGTTCGCCGATGTGGCTGTGGTCCACAACGGGCAACTCACCAACTATCACCAATGGCGCCGCCGCCTCGAGCAGGCAGGCCATCGTTTCCAAAGCGAGTGCGACTCTGAGATCATCGCGGTGTACTTGGCTGAGAAAATGTCGGGCGGGTTGTCGCTGGAGACATCCATGAAGGACAGTCTCGACGACCTCGACGGTGTGTTCACCTACGTGTGTGTCACCGGCAACGAGCTGGGGATCGCCAAAGATGAGATGGCGGCCAAACCACTGGTGCTGTTCGAGTCTGACGATCTGGTGGCCGTGGCCACCGAGGAAGTGTCGATCCGTACTCTGGTCAAGCGCGAGGTTGAAACCCGCGATCCGTACGAGCGGGAGGTGTTGGTGTGGCAAGTGTAGGTTCGCGCAGCGGGGTCTCTTATGACGCTCGAGGCTTGGTCGAACCCCAGGCCGAGATGCCCGACAACATTGAGGTCGACGGCGGCAGGGCGCGCTTCGACGCCACCGACCTCACCATCCGCCAGATCAACATGGCCTTGCGGAAACTGATCTACAACGACGGCATAGTCGATGTGACAGTGCTCAACCCGTCCTCCAAGCATTCGCTGGCGGTTGGGATCTTGAAACGCTGTCGGATCCATTTCGAAGGCAGCCCCGGTTGGTTCGCCTGTGGCCTGATCGACGGGCCCGAGGTGACAATCAACGGACGAGTGGGCTGGTCGCTCTGCGAAAACATGATGTCGGGCGTGGTCGTGGTCGAGCGCGGCGCAGGCTCGCTCACCGGAGCCGCGATCCGCGGCGGTGACCTGATCGTGAAAGGCGATGTGGGCGCTCGCACTGGCATCGACCAGAAGGGCGGCACGATCATCGTGATGGGCGATGTGGGGATCAACACCGGGTTCATGATGCAGCGGGGCCGTCAGATCATTTGCGGCAACGCCGGCCAGAACCTGGGCGACTCGATGTATGACGGCGAGATTTACGTGGCAGGCAAGGTGAGTTCCTTGGGAGTCGACTGCGTAGCTGGCGAATGGACCGACGACGACACCGAGTTGATCGAACGCAAGTTCCGTATCCACGGGCTGGGAGAACCGCCGCCGTTCGAGAAGTTCGTTTGCGGCAAGCAACTACACAACTACGACGCACTTGAGCCCTCCGAGCGCAAGCTCGTGATGTGAGCCCAGACAGCATCGAGAGAACATAAGGAGACGACGATGAGCGAAGTGAACAAAAGCACAGATGTGTTGGGGCAGAGCCGGATCTTCACCCGTGAGGTAATCAACGACATCCATGTGAAGGCCGAACTGGGCCGTTACCGAATGCGAGGCTTTTCGATCTTCAAGAAGATCCCGCATTGGGACGAGTTGGTGTTTCTGCCGGGAACCCTCACCCGATTCGTGATCGAGGGTTACCGCGAGAAGTGCGAAACAAAGACTGTGCTCGGGGCTCGTTTCGCGGCCAAGCCTCTGGAGCTCGACATTCCCGTGTACATCACCGGTATGAGCTTCGGTGCTTTGTCGTTGGAGGCCAAAATGGCTTTGGCGAAGGGCGCTTCGATGGCCGGCACCGCTACTTGCTCAGGCGAGGGCGGCATGATCCCACCCGAACGGGACCTGTCGACCAAGTGGTATTACCAGATCATTCAGAGCCGCTACGGTTTCAACCCTCATCACCTGATGTTGGCTGACGCGGTGGAGTTCTTTATCGGCCAGGGCTGCAAGGTCGGCCTCGGCGGCCACTTGATGGGCCAGAAGGTCACCGAACAGGTGGCTGAGATGCGGTCTCTGCCAGCGGGTATCGATCAACGCTCACCGGCACGGCATCCCGACTGGCTCGGTCCCGATGATCTTTCGTTGAAGATCCAGGAAGTGCGTGAAGCGACCGACTATCAGATCCCGATCCAGTTGAAGCTGGGGTCGGCCCGTGTCTATGACGATGTACGCATGGCCGCCAAGTGTGGTCCTGATGTGATCTATCTCGACGGTGCCGAAGGCGGGACTGGCGCCGGGCCGCATCTGGCTACCGAGGAGACCGGTATTCCGCTGATGGCGGCTATCCCCGAAGCTCGTCGGGCGCTTGAAGATGTGGGCCTCGCCGACGACATCGACCTGGTCGTCGCGGGTGGTATCCGCAACGGTGGCGATGTGGCGAAATGCCTAGCGCTCGGTGCCGACGCCATCGCTATCGGCACCGCCGCGCTGATGGCTCTCAACTGCAACAAGGAGATTCCCGGCGTTACCGACTATGAGGGCACGATTGGGGTGCCCGCCGGCGAGTGCTACCACTGCCACACTGGTCGTTGCCCGGTGGGTGTCGCCACCCAGGATGTGGAACTGCGTAAACGCCTCGATGTCGATGAGGCGGCGCTGCGGGTCTACAACTTCTTGCTCACGCTCACTATGGAAGTGCAGATGCTTGCTCGAGCGTGCGGCAAGACCGACATTCATTCGTTGGAACCGGAAGACCTCGCCGCTCTCACCTATGAGGCTGCGGCCATGGCCAAGGTGCCGTTGGCCGGCACCACTTACATTCCCGGTGTCACCGAGGAGAACACTCTGACCGAGATCCGGGAGCTGTTCGACAAACACGTGATCGATGGAGGCAACTGAGATGGCCGGATCGGCAAGCACGGGCGAGAGCCCATCGGAAATCCGCACTGTGGCGATCGACGCTGAAGTGTTGGCCGGTAAGCGTTTCCCTTATCAAGAGGACATTACGCTGGTGGCCGACATTGATTTGCTGGCTGCAACGCCCGGGCCCGATATCAACTGGCTTGAGGACATCACTTTGTTGGAGGAAGACGGTATGCCGGCAGTGTTTGACCGCTATTCCAACTCGTTTCTGAAGATCTATTTCGATATTCCTGAGGGTTCCGAGGATGACATCGCCCGCAAGGTGCTGATCAGGCATCTCGTGGACGGGAATTCCTATGGCATCACCTTGAAGGACATCCACTGCAAGTTCCCGCAGGTGGAACTGGGGCCGTGGGTGGAAGAGTCGCGCATTGTGGGCGAAAACTGGAAACCGACAGAGCTTGAGGGTTGGAGTGCGCCACAGGCGCATTAGGGCCCTAGGTCAAGCCAAGAACTAACAAGGAGCCGCAGTGAGTCTTCCCCGCAGTTCTCGCTATGTGATCATTGGTGCTGGTATTCACGGGTTGTCCACGGCTTGGAACTTGGCCCGTGATCTGCGTTCGTCGGGGCGCGGTTCAGGTGCCGATGTGGTCGTGATCGACAAGGCCGGTGTTGGCGCCGGTGCTTCCGGGATTGCCTGTGGGGTGATCCGCAACAACTATTTTCAGCCGGCCATGCGTGAGCTGATGGCGCATTCGGTGGATGTGTGGGAGAGCGACCCGGAAGCGTTCTCGTACCATCCGGTGGGGTATTTGCAGATCAGCCATGAGGCGATGCATGAAGATGTTGCCTCGATCCATGCTCAACAGCAGGCCATTGGTTACGCCTCGACTTTCGTGGAGGGGGCTCTAGATTCTCGCCGTCACATGTTGGGAATATTCGACGATTGGCAGGCGCAGGGCATCACCAGCGTTCTGCACGAACATCGCGGTGGTTACGCCAACAACATGGCGTCGCTCAAGGGCCTGTTGGGCAAGGCGGAGGCTGAGGGTGTGTCGGTGGTTGGAGGCGTGTCGGTGATGGGTTTTGAGCGTGACGCTGCTGGGGCTGTGACTGACGTTGTCACCGATCGGGGCAGTGTCAGCTGTGATCATGTGGTGGTGGCGGTGGGGCCCTGGGTACAGAAGATTTGGGCCATGCTCGACTTGCCAACTGTCACTGATGTGCTCGGCCGCGACGGTCAGGTGCATCGACGTCCGACTTGGACCTACATGTGTTTGCAGGAGGGCACCCTGGAGGTCGACCCGGGCTATCTCATCGACAATGCCGGCAACATGCCGCCGGTGGTGCATATCGACACCGACGCGCCGCTGTATGACGCCGATGGCCTGGTCACTGAGGGGCCTTGGGGGGTGTACTACAAGCCCGATTTCAATTTCGGTGGTGTACAGGGCGGTTATATGCCCTACGTGGTGGACAAGCCTTCAGATCAGGTGGCGGTCGATCCGTACGGCCCGGATTCACCGGATTTTATTGTCGGTGAGGATTTCTACCGCACTTGGTCTGCGGCGCTGGCTCATTGTCAGAAGCGTTTCGAGGGCAAGGGTCATCTGATGAGCCGTGAGCCCTCCGGTGGTATCGGCAGTTTCTCTCCCGACAATTTCCCGGTGTTCGACATGTTCTGCGACAATGTGTACTTCATCGCCGACTCGAACCACGGCTACAAGATGATCGGTGTCGGCGCGCTCGTGGCCAGAGAGCTGCTGGGTGAGTCTCAGGGGTTGCTGGCTCCGTTCTGTTGGTCGCGGTATGCCACAGGGGATCTGCACCCGGTGAGTAATTCGCCGTATCCGTGGAGCTGAGGTGACTTGCAGATGAACGTGACTGGTGGTTGTGCGTGTGGCGCGGTGCGGTTCACGTTGAACGGGCCGCTGCGGCCTGTGATCAACTGTCACTGTTCGCGCTGTCGGCGTTGGACGGGCCATTTCATGGCCGGCACGAACACGCACCGGGATGATCTGTCGTTCAATCGAGGTGTCGACTCGGTGAAGTGGTGGACTCCCGACGAGGAGCCGGCCGTGGCCTATGGGTTCTGCGCTCATTGCGGGGGCAGTCTGTTCTGGCGCTCGAGTTCCAAGCCTGGGAGATACTCGATCGCAGCCGGGGCTCTCGACCCGCCCACTGGTCTTGACACGGTGCATGCCCTGTTCACGGCCGAGGCCAGCGACTACCACCGCCTCGACCCCGATCTCCCCCACCATCCCCACGATTCAGACGGCGGCGTCCAAATCGAAGGCTGGACATAACCGTTCAGCGGCAAAACGACAGAACCCCGGGAACCGCTGAAAGCGACCCCTCGGGGTTGTCAACACCAACCTTACCTGACCCATGTGACAAAAGTCGACAAATTTCCGCTAGGAACATGTCGTGCTAATGCCCGATGAGCTTGAGCAACTGATCTCGCCAGCCCGTTTCCGCACCTTCGTTGAGTTCTCGTCGGGTGATCGGAAGGTTGCTGCCAAGCTGTACGAATGGACCGGTCATCTCGCCGGAGCGCTCTTTACGGACTTCCGTCACCTTGAGATCGTATTCCGCAACAAAGTTGACCAAGCGCTGATGGAATATGCCCGAACACACGATCCGGATGTCATGTCGTGGCTCGACGATTCCTGGCTCCCGGACCACACCAACGGCTGGGACGATGAGGCAAACAAGGCAATCGGAAAGGCCCGCGAGATGGCCCGCGGTCGTAACCCGTCCCATGATGCCGTAATTGCGCAGTTGATGTTCGGCTTCTGGAGATACGCGACGAAAGGCCGCTACGAGGAAGCTTTCTGGTTGCCAGCCTTAGATGGGGTGTTCACCAATATCCCTGGGGCGAACGCTGTCGAACGACGAGTGACGTTAGAAACTGCGATGATCAATTTGAACAAGCTGCGGAATCGAATCGCTCACCATGAACCAATCTGCAAACCGTGGAAGAGGCGTACTCAGGGAGGTGTAGAACTCGTTCTCTCGGTTGACGATGTCTACAGGGATCTCGAGGATGTCCTTCGCTGGTGCGATCCATCTTCAAGCGTTCACTTCCTCAAACAATCTCGTGTACCAGAACTCTTAGCAACACGACCGAGCTAGCGAGGTCTGGAGCGGGCCTGACCCCAGAATCTATTTTCTAAGACCTGTGGGATGGAACCACCGAGGCACCGGCGCTGAATCTCTTGCAGGCGGTGGGGTCAGGCGCGGGCGCTGGGGCCGTAGGCGCAGAACATGTGGTCGTTCTCGGCGAAACGGGTGGGGCGCAACCGGTGAGGGTCGAAGGGCGGTTCGTGGCCGAGGACTATGGCCGCCACGATCTCGCCGATGGCCGGCGACAGTTTCAAGCCGTGACCTGAGAATCCCAGGGCCAGACACAGGCCGGCGATCTCGTGGGTCCAGCCGATGAGGGGGTGGTAGTCGGGGGTGACATCGTAGGCGCCGCTGATGTGGCTGAGGGGGGTGGCGCCTCTCATGGCGGGCATGCGGGCAGCCAACGCTTGGTCGATTCGTTCCAGGTGGGCGCGCTGGTCGGCTTCGTCGCCCATCAACAGCGGGTCATCCACGAGCGGCATTTCCGAGGGGTAGGCAGCGGCAAGGAAGCGGCGGCCCATGTCGGGGCGCAAGACGATGTTGGAGTTGCCGTCGGTGACACAGGAGTGCATCTGGGGTTGGCCGGGCTGGGTTTGCAGCATGGTCATTTCCAGCCGACGTCGTTGCACGGGCACGTGAACACCGATCGGGTCAAGCAGGTCAGTCGCCCAAGCTCCGGTTGCTGTCACTACGACGGGTGCGTCTATTTCGCCTGCGTTGGTGGACACTCCACTAAGTCGGCCACCGCTGGTTCGCAACGCTGTCACTTTGACTCCGCTGATGACCTCAGCGCCATGACCCTGAGCCGCGGTGAGCCAGCTCAGCACCATTTTCGTGACGTCGATGTAGCCGCCGTCTGGTTCGTGTGCTCCCCCTGCGAGGTCGTCGGTGATCAGCAACGGTTCAAGGGCGGCGATCTCCGCGGCGTTTACGAAGCGGGTGTCCACGCCGCAGGCTCGCCCCAGGTCGATGTTGCGGTGCAGGGCATCGAGTTGGTCTTCGATGACCAACAGCAGGTATCCGAGCTGCACATATCCGGGATCGCCGACTCCTACTTCAACACTCCAGTTTTGAATCACGTTGAACCCGTGCCGGGCCATCTGGACCAGCAGTTCGTTGGAGTAGTGCTGACGGATCTGTCCGAAGGTTCTTCCGGAGATCCCGCCCACCGGTGGGCGTTCGTCAACGACTACTACCCGGGCATCGGATTGGGCAGCGAGTTGATAGGCGATGCTGGCACCCATGATGCCCGCGCCGACGACAACGATGTCTGCTGTCGCCGGGGGTAGTTTCATGGGTCTAGCGGTGAACCCGTCAGGAGTCGGTGGCCAGGAACGACTCAAGCGAGTCGTCCAGGGCTTCGACCCAGTCGGTGTGGTGTGTCGGCGCAACCGTGCCGGTCATCGGTGAGGCGTGACCGTTGTCGCGGTAGCCGATGATCGACTGTTTCTTGTGCCCCTTCCAGTCCTTGAACATTTTGGAGACCAGCGGGGTGTTGAAGTCCGGGTAGTCGCTCTGGTCAAGCAGGTCTTGGGTGTATGCGCCCTGGTAGTCGATGAGTCCGTAGTCGTCTTCGATGAGATCCTCGATCGCTTGTTCCTCAGCGATTGAGCGGGCTTGCTCCTCGGCCGAGGGCAACTCGATGCGTCCGAGGATGACATCGCGGGCGTACCAGGCTTGCACGTCGAACATGTTGAACGTGTACCACTGGTCCTGCATACCTAGATACATCACCCCGTTGTCGGGCTGGAAGACCACGCCGCGGTACAGCATTGAAGAGGCCAGGCGGTTGGTGGTGGCGAGGCGCAGGTCGTCGTCCATGTACGGGAAGTGATGCAGGTAGCCGGTGCAGGAGACGATGGCGTCGATTTCCGTTGACGTGCCGTCAACGAAATGCACGGTGCGCCCATCGACGTGGCTGAGGATCGGTTTTTCGGTGATGCCGTCGGGCCAGTCGAATCCCATCGGGCCGCTGCGTGACGAGCAAACCACCGAGCGCGCCCCGTATTTCCAGCATTGAGAAGCGATGTCCTCAGCTGAGTAGCTCGATCCGATAATCATCACGTTCTGGTCGGTGAACTGGACGGCGTCACGGAAGTCGTGCGCGTGCATCAGGGTGCCGCCGAAGGTGTCGTAGCCGGGGTATTGCGGCATGTTGGGCGTGGAGAAGTGCCCGCTGGCCACTACCACGTAGTCGAACTCTTCGGTGCTGGCCGTGTCGGTTTCGTGGCTGTGTACCCGTAGGACGAAACGGCCGGTTTCAGGTGAGCGGCTGACGCTGCGTACTGCCTGGTTGAAGCGGATGTATTTGCGGATGCCGCTGCGGTTGGCGCGGCCCACGATGTAGTCGTAGAGCACTTCTCGCGGCGGGAAGGAGCCGATGGGCCTGCCGAAGTGTTCTTCGAAGGTGTAGTCGGCGAATTCCAGGCATTCTTTGGGGCCGTTGGACCACAGGTAGCGGTACATGCTCCCGTGGCACGGCTCACCGTGTTCGTCTAGGCCGGTGCGCCAGGTGTAGTTCCAGAGCCCACCCCAGTCGCTTTGTTTTTCGTAGCAGACCAGTTCCGGCATTTCCGCGCCGTCGGCTGCTTTGGCGCTTGCAAATGCGTGTAACTGCGCTAGTCCGCATGGTCCAGCACCGATAATAGCTACCCGTGTCATAGTCCAAATCTCCCCTGTGGTTGGATCTACCTCTAACGAGAGTAAAAACTTAGCGCACTCGGAGGTCTCCTGCATAGGAAGACCAAAACAGTCTAAAAACAGGCTCTAAGCAAGCAATGGGGATTCCATCCTATTTACCCAAGTGGTGGGGTGCTCAGGGTAAATGCTGTAAATAGGCGGTTGGGTGGGCGGCTGGCCCGCGGGGGTGATACTTTTTCTTCGCGTCGTCCGTGTCGTGGTTCCAGCAGATTGCGAGTTCACCTTGAGTGTCCAAACGCCACCGCCGCTTCGGGTCCGCGGCGTGAGTGTGCAGTACGGCGATGTCTATGGCGTCCGCGATGTCGATGTAGATCTTGGAACCGGTGAGATCCTCGGGATCATCGGTCCCAACGGTGCCGGCAAGACGTCGCTGATCGAGTGCATCGAAGGGCTGCGAAAACGGTCAGCAGGCGAGATCAGTGTGCTTGGGCTCGACCCGGCCAGGTCCCGTACCAAGCTGGCCGCTCGTATCGGTGTGCAACTCCAGGACACGTCGTACCCGTCGCGAGCCAGGGTGCACGAGTTGTGCATGCTTTTTTCGAGCTTCTACGACTCCCCAACTCCCTTCGACGAGCTGTTGAGAGAGTTCGGGCTCAGTGACCAACGCAGGGCATACGTAGACAACCTGTCGGGCGGCCAACGCCAGAAGCTGTCCATCGTGTTGGCCTTGATCGGTAGGCCCGAGGTGCTGTTTCTCGACGAGCTGACCACGGGCCTCGATCCTGCGGCTCGCCGTTCCACATGGGACCTGCTACGAGCGCTGAACGAGGCCGGTACGTCAATCGTGCTGAGTTCCCACTACATGGACGAGATAGAAGTGCTTTGCGATCGTGTCATGTTGCTGCTCGACGGCACCGTTCGTGAGAGCGGGACCGTCACGCATTTCATCGATCAGTGCTCCGAATACCACCACTACACCCTGGACGAGGACGTCGCCGAGAGCCTCGATCCTGACATTCTTGTGGCGCTCGAGGCCATAGTGTCAGGTGAGCGGCAGGGTCGGCGGATCGTGCTGCGGGGATCGTATCCGGCCGGTAGCGAGGCGCTAGCCGACGCCCTGCGGGCCCACGGGCGCGACCCTAGCCGTGTCCGCCACCGACCTCCGAATATGGATGACGCTTTCATCCACCTCACCGGCCGGTCGCCTGAGGAGGCCGGAGATGCTCGCTGAGGCGGTCCGGTTCGAGTGGAGGAGAGTCTTGCGCTTCTTTCCCACCGTCTTCTTCTCGTTGGCATTCCCGGTGATGCTGCTGGCGCTCTTCGGTTCGATCTTCGGCAACGACCCGAGCGACTTCTTCGACGGGTTGGGCACCGTTGATGTCAGCGTGCCCGCCTATATGGCACTGGTCATTGCGGTTACTGGGTTGACGAGCTTCCCGTTGACCATGGCCGAGTACCGCGACAAAGGAGTGCTCCGCCGCCTTCTGGTGACCCCGGCCAGCCCGCTGACGCTGCTACTGGCCCAGTTGGTGGTGAACGTAATGCTCACCCTGATGGGTTTGGCTCTGCTGGTGTTGGAGGGAGCCCTTTTCTTCGATCTTCACATGGCGGACAACTGGGCTGCATTTGTTCCGGTAGTCCTTCTTGTGCTGGTCTCGACCTTCTCGATCGGATTCTTGATTGCATCGTGGGCACCGAATGAGCGCACCGCCACCATGGTCGCCATGCTGGTGTACTTCCCTCTGATCTTCCTGTCTGGGGCTACCTTGCCCATGGAACTGATGCCCGAGGTCCTCCAGAATGCAACCAAGGTGCTGCCATTGACATGGGGCGTCGACCTCCTGCAAGGCGCTTGGATCGAGGGCGCCGCCCCGAACTGGACGCTCGGAATCGCCATCCTGGCGGGAACCACCGTCGTGTGCTCGTCACTGTCGGTCCGATTCTTCCGGTGGGACTGAACGCCGCCTTGGGAAAATAGGTATGTAATTCCCCAAGCAATCTCTAGGTAAGCAGCTCGTCGAGGGCTGCGAGTAGCAGCGTGACGTTGCGGGGACGGGCCGTGTGACCCATGCAACCGATGCGCCAGCAGGTTCCGGCGAACGTTCCAAGACCCCCGCCGATTTCGATTCCGTAGCGGCTGAGGAGTTCTTTGCGGATATCGGCCTCGCTCACCGAATCCGGGAGCCGGGACTCGGGTACCCGCACGGAAGTGAGCTGGGGAAGGCGGTTGGAGGCTGGCGCTACCAGCTCGAAACCCCGGGCTTCGAGCCCGGCTTGCAGCAGGTCGCCGCATTTTTGGTGCCGGGCGTGCGACGCCTCAAGACCCTCTTCGAGAACCGCGCCGAGACCGGCATGGAGGGCGTAGATCATTGAGATGGGGGCGGTGTGGTGGTAGGCCCGGGCACCGCTACCTGTGACGTAGTTGGCGATCATCTGTAGGTCGAAGTACCACGAGCGGGGCCGTTCGAGCATCCGTTCCAAAGCTCGGGTCGCGACGCTGAGCGGCGACAGGCCGGGCGGTACGCCGAGACATTTCTGGGTGCCGCTGTAGGCGATGTCTACTCCCCAATCGTCGAGGCGCACATCGATTCCAGCGAGCGATGTGACACAGTCCGCTAGCAGCAGCGCGTCACCTTTCGCAGCGCCCAACTCGGCGAGGTCATTGCGCACGCCTGTGGAGGTTTCTGCGTGGACGACCGCTATCAGCGTCGGGTTCGGGTGCGCGTCAAGGAGACGTTGCGGGTCGATGGGCGTGCCCCATTCGGCTTCGACGGGGACCACCGTGGCACCGCAGCGGGCGGCTACGTCACACATGCGTTGACCAAAAACTCCGTTTACTCCCACCACCACGGTGTCGCCTTCGGAGACTACGTTCACGAACGCCGCTTCCATGCCTGCCGAACCGGTTCCTGATACGGGAAAGGTGAGGGCGTTGTCGGTGCGAAAGACTGTACGCAGGCGGTCACAAGTTTCGTCGAGCAGTGCAATGAAATCGCCGTCGAGATGGCCAAGTAGTGGACGCGTGAAGGCTTCGGTCACTTCGGGGTAGGGGTTGCAGGGACCCGGACCCATGAGAACTCGATCAGAAAAAGGCATAAACCACCCTTAATATTAGTGGAACCATCCTTGAGAGTAGTGATAGTGTCGATAAATCTCGCCGAATTCCGCAGATATTTGCTTTTTGGCTACCAGAAACCGTCGCTCAAACCATCTACCGAATGGACTTACGATGAGCCATCATCAAATTGCCGAGGTGACCAGACGGCTGCATCGCAGCGAGTTGGCGGTGCCTGGCTCAAGCCCCGCTTTCTTCGAGAAAGCGGCAGCGAGCCGAGCCGACTACGTGTTCTTGGACCTTGAGGACGCAGTTGCACCCGATGACAAAGAAATGGCCCGCAGCAACGTGATCCAGGCGCTGGCTGACATCGACTGGCGAGGATCCAACAAGACCATCTCGGTTCGGATCAACGGGCTCGACACCCACTACATGTACCGCGACGTGATCGACGTGGTCGAGCAGGCGGGCGCACACGTCGACACGATTCTGATCCCCAAGGCGGGGGTGCCGGGCGACATCTACATGGTGGACGCTCTCGTCACCCAGATTGAACAGGGCATGGGCCTTACCCACCGGATCGGTTTGGAGGCGCTGGTTGAGACCGCTTTGGGCATGGCAAACGTTGAGGCTCTGGCCGCGGCAAGCCCGCGGCTTGAGGCGCTCCATTTTGGAGTGGCCGACTACGCGGCCTCGTGCCGGGCCCGGACGATCACAATCGGCGGCCTCAACCCTGATTATCCGGGTGACCAGTGGCACTCGGCGCTGTCACGGATGCTGGTGGCCTGCCGTGCCAATGGGCTGCGTGCCATCGACGGCCCGTTCGGTGATTTCGGCGATCCCGACGGCTTCACCGCCGGGGCCCGTAGGGCCGCGGCGCTCGGGTATGAAGGCAAATGGGCGATCCATCCTTCGCAGGTTGATCTGGCCAACGAGGTGTTCACGCCGCCGGCATCCGAGGTGGATCAGGCCCGGCGGGTGCTTGAGGCTCTGGAGGAGGCCGCCGCTGCGGGCCGCGGCGCAGCCCAGATCGACGGGCGAATGATTGATGCTGCGTCAGCGCGGATGGCTAGCAACGTGGTCGAGACCGCCGACGCCATAGAAGCCGGCTGAGGGAGCCGACGGGAGCCGAACAAAGATCGAAAGCAAAACCGCATTCGAGGAGTTTGAGGAGGGGACTTCATGGAGATTCATGAGTATCAGGCCAAGGCCATACTCGCTGACTACGGCGTGGCTATACCCGATGGGGGGTTGGCATACAGCCCGGAGCAGGCTGCTTATCGTGCTTCGGAAATCGGCGGCGAACAGTGGGTGGTGAAAGCCCAGATCCACGCGGGGGCTCGGGGGAAGGCCGGCGGCATCAAGCTTTGTAGCCATGAGCGAGAAGTATGGGAGTCGGCCGACGAGTTGTTGGGCAAGCGCCTGGTGACACAACAGACCGGTGAACTTGGCAAGGGCGTTTACCGGCTCTACGTGGAGGCAGCGGTGGCCAGCGAGAGCGAGATATACCTCGGTTTCGTACTCGACCGTTCTGCTGAGCGGGTGATGATTGTGGCTTCGGCGGCAGGCGGCACCGACATTGAGGAGATCGTCGCCTCCGATCCCGACTCAATTGTGCGGATCAACGTCGAGCCGGCCGTCGGGCTGCAAGCGTTCGAGGCACGCGAGATCGCTTTCGCGGTTGGCCTCGACGCGAGCCTCGTGCCGCAGGCGGTCCAGTTGATGACAGCGTCCTATCGGGCCATCCTCGACCTCGACGCCACCATGTTGGAGATCAACCCTTTGGCGGTTACCGCAGACGGGCGGCTATTGGCGCTCGACGCCAAGATGATCTTCGACGACAATGCCCTGTTCCGTCACCAGGATGTGTCGGAGTTGCGGGACAAGTCTCAGGAGGATCCGCGAGAGCGAACCGCCGTCGACCGGGGTCTCAGCTATGTGGGACTTGAGGGCGACATCGGCTGCATCATCAACGGCGCGGGGCTGGCCATGGCCACGATGGACATGATCAAACATGCCGGCGGTGAGCCCGCCAACTTCCTCGACATCGGTGGGGGCGCCTCGCCCGAACGGGTGCTCAAAGCGTTTCGACTGGTGCTCTCCGACGACAACGTCAAGGCAGTGCTAGTGAACATCTTCGCTGGTATCAATCGCTGCGACTGGGTTGCTGAGGGTGTGGTGCAAGCCCTGCGTCAGCTTGAGGTACCGGTACCGGTAGTGGTGCGATTGTCTGGCACCAACGTCGAAGCGGGACGGCAAATCCTCAAAGAGGCCGATGTGCCGGTTATCACCGCGAAGTCACTGGCCGAGGCAGGTACGAAAGCCGTGGCGTCCGTCGCAGGGAGGGCAGCCTGATGAGCATCCTCCTCGACGCAACCACGCCCGTGATCGTGCAAGGCATCACCGGGCGCATCGCCACGTTCCATACCGCCGATATGGCCGAGTACGGCACCAATGTCGTGGGTGGCGTCACCCCAGGCAAAGGCGGCACCAAACACTGTGGAATGGATGTGTTCGACACCATGAAGCAGGCAGTGTCCGCCACTGAGGCCACAGCCAGCATCGTTTTTGTGCCTCCTCCGTTCGCGGCCGACGCCATCATGGAAGCGGCCGACGCCGGGATCGAGAACTGTGTGTGTATAACCGAAGGCATCCCAGTGCAGGACATGATCAAGGTGAAGCGCTATTTGCGCCGCTACCTGCACGCCAAACGGATGTGCTTGATAGGCCCCAATTGTGCGGGCGTGATCAGTCCGGGCAAAGCGATGATGGGCATCATGCCTTCGCACATTTACGAGCGGGGTCCGGTTGGCATCGTCAGCAGGTCGGGAACGCTCGGCTACGAGGCGGCGTCGCAGCTCAAGGCGGTGGGTATCGGGGTGAGCACCAGTGTCGGCATCGGTGGCGATCCCATCAACGGGAGTTCGTTTCTCGACCACTTGAAGCGCTTCGAGAACGACAACGAGACCGAAGCGGTAGTGATGATCGGCGAGATCGGAGGGCTGCAGGAGGCGCAGGCCGCGGTCTACGCCCGTGAGCACATGCACAAGCCGGTGGTGGGTTACATTGCCGGTCTCACCGCGCCCAAGGGGCGCACCATGGGCCATGCGGGTGCGATTGTTTCCACCGTTGGGGAATCGGCCGCTGAGAAGGTTGAGATCATGCGCGACTGTGGTGTAACGATCGTGAAGCTGCCGTCCGATTTCGGCACCGTCGTGCCCAAGGTCCTGCGTCGCTGAGTTAGGGCGCGGGAACGTCGCGGACTCGGGATTTGGTGGGGTCGTAGAAGGGGAATTGAACGACGGTTGCGGGGATGCGTTTTTGGTGACCGTCGATCTTGCCGACTTCGACTTGCGTGCCGATCTCTGCAAATTCGACGGCCATGCGACACAACGCCACGTTCTTGCGCAGAGTCGGAGAGATAGTGCCGCTGGTTATCGAGCCCACCTGCGCTCGGCCCACGTAGACACCGTCGTCGAGCGCTGCGGGTTCTCCTCCTTGAAGTTCCAGACCAACTAAACGGCGCTGTGGGTTGTCTCTACGTTTCAGCAGCGCTTCTCGTCCGATGAAGTCGTCTTCTTTGGTCTTGAGCGGGACGGTGAAGCCGATGCCTGCTTCGTACGGGTCAGTCTGGTCGCAGAACTCATAGCCGGCGAAGATCAGGCCCGCCTCGATGCGCAGGATGTCGAGCGCTTCGAGACCCATCGGCACGAGGCCGTGCTCGGCGCCGGCAGCAAAGACCGCGTCCCAGAGGGCTGGGGCGTTTGACGGGTGACAGAAGATCTCAAAGCCGAGCTCTCCGGTGTAGCCGGTGCGCGAGACGAGCAGGGATATGCCGTTGTGGTCGCCGATGCGGGCGATGGCGAAGCGGAACCATCCGAGTTCGCTGACGTTGGGCTGGTCAGGGCGTGTCCAGATGATCTTTTCGAGGATCTTGCGGCTGTTGGGGCCTTGGACTTGCAGGTTGTGGAGCTGGTCGGTGGAGTCCTTGACCCAGGCCCGCAGGCCGCGTTCTTGTGCTTGTTGGCGTATCCAGAGGCCGCTGATGTCGCTGCCGCCGATCCAACGGAAGTTCTCACGGCTCAGGCGGAAGACCGTGCCGTCGTCGATCATGCCGCCGGTTTCGTAGCACATGGCTGTGTAGACGACCTGGCCGTCGGAGAGCTTGCGGATGTTGCGGGTGACGCAGGTCTGCATCAGCAGTTCGGCGTCGGGGCCTGCGACTTCGTATTTACGCAAGGGCGAGAGGTCGATGGCGGCGGCTGCTTGTCGGCAGGCCCAGTACTCTTCGGTGGCGCCGTGATCGCGGTAGGAGTTGGCGAGCCAGTAGCCGTTGTATTCGCTGAAGTTGCGGGTGACCGCAGCGGTGCGAGGGTGAAAGCCTGTGTCTTTGGTGAGTTCGGCTTCTGAGTCGGCGGTCATGCGGAATGCGGTCGCTTTCTTGAACATGTTGTTCGCGGGGTAGACGCGAACTTGAATATCGGTTGGGTACCAGCCGTTGGCTGCGTCGATGTCACATGGGCAGGCCGTCGACACGCATACGAGATCTTCCAATGCTCGCAGCAGCACGTAGTCGCCAGGTCGTGACCAGGGTTCATCGAAGTAGATCTGGTTGTTGTCGTCGACGTGGGTGTTGTAGAAGAAGTTGATGGCTTCCCAGCCTCGCCGGGCCGCCACACCGTAGGGGGACCAGACGGTGTTGATGTTGTCGGTGCAGTTGATGTGGCCGGGGAATCCCATCTCTTCGTAGTAGCGGGAGTTGCAGGCGGTGTTGAAGGTGTCGTGTCGCCCGACGGTGTCTTGCAAAACTTCAACGAGGGGTTGCATATCGGCGTTGTAGAACTTGGAATACAGCCCGGGACCGGGGCAGGTGGAACCCATCAGGGTTCGGGTGATGGTGCCGTCGAGGCAGTTGGCTTTGCCTTGTTCAAGGTCGCTGACAGCGAAACATTGAAAGTCTGAGCATTGGCGGCCTTCTACGTCGACCACTTGGAAGTAGTCGCCTTTGCGGACTTCGTAGGCTTTCCCGGTTGAGGCTTGGACAGTGAAGTCGTTTGTTGGGTCCGCTAGTGGGGCGGGCAGATAGATTTCACCGGGTTCGGGCAGCGAGGCGCGGTAGATGTAGACAATGAGGTCGGTTGGCGGGTTCTGGTCTTGGGGGTTCATCGGCCCGCCGGGGGCGGCTACGACCACCGCTATTGATTGCACCGCCGTGAAACTGGCTTTGCTGTCCGCTGGTGAATCAGCTCCGAACACCAGAGCGGGTCGGGCTTGGCTGAGATCAATGCCTCGTCGTTCGAGTCCAGCTCGGACCCGTCGAGCGTCGGTGAGTGGGGCGGACAGAATCGTACGGGTTCCGTTGCCTGAGTTGGTGTCGGCTGCGCTAGCCCCTAGTAGACCCGGGTCGCTCACCCCGTCAGCATCGAAGGCACTCAGCTCGCATTGCTGGCGACCTTCGGGGTCGATGATTTCGATTCGGTCTCCGGCGTTGAGCGCTAACGCGGTGGCTCCGCCACCGGTTACTCGATATCGCTCGGTGCCCGGGTCGAGTAGCCACAAGCCGGGCTCAAGCACTCGTGGCAATACAGAACTAATGCTCATCTGAGGAGGGGGTGGAGGCGGATACGACAGAGAACAGGTCCCATAACATCAGGATTGCCGCAGCGAGCGCAGCGAGAGCCACAATCACTGGACCGATGCCGACGTCAGGGGGGCCGGTGTCGGAGAGGTTGAGGATGGCTCGCCCGCCGACCGCTGCGGCGAAGCCGGCACCGGTCCATGCCGGCCGGAACTTGACTTGAATCAAGACCAGGGTGATGAGCAGGGCAAGGAAGACGACTTTGCCGTCGTCAACGGCAAAGCCTGTTGATGTCTTAGCGCCGCCGGTCTCCCAGGGAAGGAGTAGGGAGACAACGGCGATCACTAAGCAGAGCCGGGCCAAATGTAGACGGGTGAGCCTCACGATTGGCTTAGCTTGGGGTGAGGGGTTGTAGGGGGTACATAAACGTGAACTGTACCCCCTACCCCTTCTGGTGTCAGGCGCCTTTCTGGTGTCAGGCGCCGCCGACCAATTGGATACAGATGACGACGAAGACGATGCAAGCAATCGAGAAGATGACGACCGCCCTCTCTACGCCTTTGTCATGGCCTTGCATCTCGTCAAATTCAATTTGTTTTCCGGCCATGTTCAGCCCTCCATATTCGAGTTGTACTTGCCAGCAAGGCGCTCTGCAGATTCGTTGAGCAGTGCGTTTTCACGCCTGGTCACTGTGACTGCCGCAGACACCGAGATGACGATGGCGATGAGCGTGATGAGTACCGTGGCGAAATTTCCGCCTGGTCCCCATGTGAAGTAGCCCGTGGTTCCGTCAGCGGCTTCTAGAGCCGCATCCCAACTGTCGTAGGGAAAAGTATTCATGTAGTTCTCCTTAGGTAAGTGAACGTTGATTCAGTTCGTGTTGTCGTTGGTTCGGCCATCTGACTTCTGTTGTCTTCGCTTGCGAATCCCCCAGTACCCGGCGGTGGCAACCACCAGGTACATGAGTGCGATTGCTACGATGAACTGGAGCCATGTACCGGACACTCTCGTTATTTGAGGTCGGCGTAGGCCGCTCGTAGCACGGCTTCGGCTGACTCTTCGGAACCGTCGGCGTTGATGATCGGTTCAGTGGCACGGCCGAACTCCGGATAGAAGTCCGTCTCGAACTCGGCCATGTCGAGGCCCTCGATCTCTACTTCGGGTGGGACCCTCAGCAAGTTCAGCTTCTTGAGGATTCCAGAACCGATGTAGCCGGTGAGGAATGCCAACGGGAAGAGGGTTGCGACACCCACGAGCTGACCAAGGAACGAGGTTTCCACCAGCGCTGCACCGGTCGGATAACCCCCGGCGACAATACCGACAAGTAGTACGCCCCACATGCCCATGACGCCGTGGACTGATATTGCGCCAACAGCGTCGTCGATGCGGGCTTTCTGCTCGATCCAGTTGCCTGCGGCATACGCAAGCCCGGCGGAGAAGAACGCCAGAATCAGGACCAGCGACGGGTTGTAGATATCGGCGCCGGCCGAAACTGCCACGACCCCGGCGAGTCCACCAGACAGTGTCCAGAACGGATCACCCTTGGCGAAGATGTACCCGCCGGCGAAGCCGCCTGCGAAGCCCATCGTGATCGTGAAGGTGATTGCTGACAGTGTCGCTGGGTTGAAGTAGATGTTTGCCCAACCCGGCGTGGTGTCGGCGGTGATCGCTAGACAAGCCGCGTAGAACGCGTAGAACGCCGTGAAGATGATCATCAGGCCCATCAACGTCAGATGGAGGTTGTGCGGCTTGAACGCTCGCGTGCCTCCGTTCCTGTCGTATCGGCCGAGTCTGGGACCCAAGTTGAAGATTATGCCTAAGGCGAAGATTCCGGCGATGCCGTGGACCACGCCTGATGCGGCGAAGTCGTGGTAGCCGAAGTGGATGGTCATCCAACCTCCGTAGCTCCAGCCCCAGGCTGCCGCGACCACCCAGACCAGACCACCCATAAGAGCGGTCAGCCACAGGTAGGCCGAGATGCGGATGCGTTCGAGCACCGCGCCCGACATGATCGAACCTGTCGTCCAAGAGAACAACACGAATGCGGCCCAGAAGACCCCACTAATGTTGTCGCCAAGGTTGGGTCCCATCGAGCCGTCCCATGGAACGCCGTAGCCGTCACCGCAGAAATACGCTCCTTCTCCCCCGGTGCCGTTCGGCGATGTGGTTGGCAAGAATCCTTCTTCCATACAGAAGTAGACCCACCACCCGAGGTAGTAGAACGTCGGTGTGACCACCGCGATTGTCATGATGTTCTTCATTGCCGTGGACATGATGTTCTTGCGGCGGCTTACGCCGGCTTCGTAGGTCATGAAACCCACGTGCAGCAACCACATGATCGCGACGGTGAAGAAGTAATAGGCCTCTGTGAACACTACTGACGTGTCCATAGGCACACCCCCAATTCTTCGTGCTAATTCCGACCTTATGGCCGGATATCGGTGACGTTAGCACAGAGGTAGCAAAGTGTCGAATGTCACCTGTGCTCTTTATGGCACTTTTAGCTGTTCAGCTAAGGTCTTCAGCTGTCTAGCTGCTGTCGGATTCGGTGATCTCCACCTCGATGACGGCACCGGTACCAGCGTCGATCCTCACCGTTGCGTGGCCGAGGAAATCGGTGCGGGACCCATCGGGATCGGCAACGGTGAACACCACTATCCACACAGCCCGCGTCGGTATGCCTTGGCGCAACACTCTCGCTTCGGTTTTCTCGGGCTCGAAATAGTCATCCTCGGCCTCAAAGGCGGCTGTGGCGATCGATAGGGCTTCCTCTCGACTCAGATCGACTCCCGAGCAGCCACGGGTCACGAACACGACAACCAACAGCCCGGCAACGATGAATATCGCCTTGCGGGGAGTCATCCAGTTTTTGAGTTTGGCAATCCAGTTACTCATCGGGCTGGTCACTTCGAGTCACTACGCGGCGCAGACACAAGACGCAAGACTATATACCCGACCACATGCGTGATTGCCACGAAGCTCACCCACCACAGAGTGATCTTGAGTCGGTAGCCCCGCTCTCGGCATTCCCAAAGTGTCAACAACACCGCCACGCCCAGAAACAACCACAGCACCAAGCTGTCGCGAGCGTCACCCACCAAGATCATCAGCCCCATGGCTTGAGCCTAAACCACATGTGGGCGGGTAACCAGACCAACAAAAGTCTTCGGTGGTTGGTCGGGGGCTAACCGCCTGTGCGTATGCTGCTTGATGCCTGAGATCATGTTGGGGCCACGGGTTCGAAAATCGCCCTACTATGAGGCGACGGTGGCTGCCGGGGTCAGCGCTTTCACGATCTACAACCACATGTATATGCCGATGTCGTACGGTGATGTGGCTGAAGAATATCGACGGCTGACTGAGCGGGTGGCGCTTTGGGACGTGGCCGCCGAACGCCAAATCGAGATTGTCGGCCCTGATGCTGCGCGCATCACCCAGTACCTTTCTGCTCGCAACCTGGCGGGTCTCAAAGGTGGTCGGGCTCGGTACGCGCCGATCTGTGATCATGACGGCTACCTCATCAACGATCCGGTGGTGTTGTGTCTGGGCGATGATCGGTTCTGGTTTTCGATCGCGGACAGCGACCTCGGGTTTTGGGTTAGAGCCATCGCCAGGGAGCGTCGTGCCGATGTGCGGGTCTTTGAGCCGGATGTTTCGCCGCTGGCGATTCAGGGGCCGTCGGCTGAAGATCTTGCGATTGACCTGTTCGGTGCTGAAGTCGTTGGTCCGCTGGGGTTCTTTCACCATGTTGGCGTGGAACTCGACGGGATTGGTCTGGTGCTTTGTCGTTCTGGTTGGAGCAAGCAGAACGGTTTTGAACTTTTCTTGATGGACGGGTCTCGGGGTGTGGAGCTGTGGGACCGGGTGCTGGCCGCGGGCGCTCGGTTCGGGATTGGGCCAGGTGCGCCCAATGCGGCCGAGCGTATCGAAAGCGGTCTTCTGTCTTTTGGGTCCGACAACGATTCGCAGACCGATCCGTTCGAGGCGGGGCTTGGGGCGTGGGTGAACCTTGACGGTGAATACGACTTCGTCGGCAAGGCGGCTCTGCTGGAGCGGGTTGAGCGTGGCATCGAGCGCTCTTTGGTCAACGTTTCTTTCACCGACGGTTCGGGCTCGGCTGCGTCGCTGCCCCTGGAACATCCCCGTTCGGTGCGGTTGGACGGGCAGGTCGTGGGCGAGGTTCGCAACGCCATCTGGTCTCATCGACTGGGTCACGGGATCGGCATTGCTTTGGTACACCACTCAGCGACCACCCCCGGCACGCGCCTCGCTGTCGACATTGACGGCGTTGTGTGCTCTGTGGTCGTGGCCCCCGAGCCTTTCGGCACCCCCCGTCGGCCTATCTCGGCAACCTGACCCCCGCGGTGGTGGTAATTGCGGGGGTTTTAGGGTAAAAACAATGGTGTGTTGATCGTTGTTTCTCCGGCGAAGTCGCTGGATTACGAGTCGAAGTTGGCCACGAAGAAACGCAGTGAGCCGCGGCTGTTGGACCGTAGCTGTGAGTTGGTTGAGGTGATGGCGCAGAAGTCGCCGACAGAGCTCAGCAATTTGATGTCGATCTCGGCTTCGCTGGGGGAGCTCAATCACGAGCGCTTCCAGGATTGGGAGACTCCGTTCACTCCCGAGAATTCTCGTCCTGCGGTGCTGGCGTTCAACGGCGATGTGTACCTGGGGATGGAGCCGCAGACGTTCAGCGAACGTGATTTCACGCACGCCCAGAAGACGCTGCGGATTCTGTCGGGCCTTTATGGTGTGCTTCGTCCGCTTGATCTGATGCAGCCTTACCGGCTGGAGATGGGCAGCAGGGTTGCTACTGCCCGCGGCAACGATCTGTACGGCTTTTGGGGTGACTCGATCACCGATGTGCTCAACGCCGATATCGAGGCGAGTCCTGGTGCGAGTGCTCTGATCAACTTGGCTTCAAACGAGTATTTTGGCGCTGTCAACACGAAGCAGCTCGAAGCTCGCCTGGTCAGTCCAGTGTTTTTGGACTCCAAGAATGGTGCCGAGCCGAAGATAGTGAGTTTCTTCGCCAAGCGAGCCCGGGGGTCGATGGCCGGTTGGATTATCCGCAATCGGGTTCGGTCACCGAGAGCTCTGACGGAGTTCGCCGAGGACGGCTACAGCTACGACCCCGACCGCTCAGACGCTGACCGCCCCGTCTTCGTCCGCTACAACCGCTCCTAGCCCCCTTCGTTGATCCACTAAGTTATGTACGTTTAATATAATTATTGGAGTTTGTACTATCCATTTCAAATAGTACATAACTAATGTATATAATCTGTGGGTGGATCCGGACAAAGTATCTGACCTTGCCATCGCCGGCGAAACACTCACCGTTGAGTTCAAGGCTGGTGGAATCGACCAAGACGACCTCGCTGAAGCCGTTGTCTGCTTGGCCAACGCCGACGGAGGGCGATTGCTGCTCGGGGTGACCGACAACGCTGAGATCCGCGGAATCAACCCCGACAAGAAGGACTACGCCGATCCTCAGCGGCTCGCCGCAACAATTTCGACCCGCACAGAACCTCCAATCACGGTTGCTGTCGCAACCGTCATGGTCGAGAACAAACTGGTTGCTGTCATTGAGGTGCCTGCTTCAGATTCGGTTCACGCAACAAGCAAGGGACGCTACGTTCGCCGCGCTCTGGACGTCAGGGGCAAACCACAATGCCTACCGATGCGTCCCCATGAAGTATTGGCGTCCGCGGCAGGCGAGACAGATTTCTCTCGGCGGGTGCTCGATGGATTCTCTTTCCAGGACCTTGACGGGAACGAATTGACCCGAATGCGCGAACTCGCCCGTCAAGGTGATGGCGATAGCGCGCTCAGTTCGTTGTCGGACATCGAACTCTTGCGAGCACTCAACTTGGTTGATCTTGATGATCGGTTGACCGTCGGTGCCGTTCTGCTGTTCGGGACTGCCGAAGCCATGGGCCGGTATATGCCGACCTACGAGATCGGATTTCAAGAACTTGATGGCACTGAGATTCGAGCGAATGAAACTAGCCGCATCCCTTTGCTGCGGGCTATGGCTCAGTTGGCCGAGCGAGTGGAGGCTCGAAACACAGAAGAAGATGTCGAGGTCGGGCTGTTCCGTATTCCGTTGCCTCAATATGCGGCATCCACAATTCGAGAGTTGATCGCCAATTCTCTGGTACACCGCGACTACACGCAGATGGGACTGACACTGGTGCGGATGAACAGGGATTCGCTGACGATCTCGAACCCGGGAGGGTTCCCACCTGGGGTCAACACGCGCAACTTGATGTCCGTAATGCCTCGCCCTCGCAATCCCGCCTTGGCCGACGCCTTCAAGCGAGCTGGTCTTGTTGACCGGATCGGACGCGGGATCAGTCGGGTGTTCGAGCATCAGTTGTCACTCGGCAGACCACCACCCGACTACAGTGGCAGTACTACCGACTCCGTGATTGTTCGCGTTCGATCTGGACCCGCTGATTCTGATCTCGCAGGCTATATCGCCCAGTACCGCCGTTCTGGAGAGGAGTTGGATCTGCAGGATCTGCTTACATTGCACGAGATTCGAGCTGAGCGCAGAATCACCACCGCGCGAGCCGCCGAGTTGTTCCAAATCGATCCGTCTTCAGCTCGAGCCAAACTCAATGCACTGGTTGAACGCGGGTTGCTCGAGTCCCAGGGTGAGAGCAGAGCACGTACCTATCACATGTCCGCGGCCTTGTATCGGCAACTCGGCGAGCCGGCACAGTATGTTCGCACCAAGGGGTCCGATCGGATTCAACAACGGGAGATGGTGCTCACTTTTGTTGAGCAGCACGGCTCAATCAGCCGAGGCGAAGCCGCGGAGCTGTGTCAGATAGCTCCACTCCAAGCCGGACATCTCTTGCGCCGGTTGCGCGACCGAGGCGAACTCGTGATGTTCGGCGAACGTCGTACTGCCAGATACACAGCACCCACAAAATACTCCTGACGCCCTGAACCACGAAGAGTCTGATCCACTGAGTTATGTTCGTTATGTATAATTATTAAAGTTTGTGCTATTGGTTTCGAATAGTACATAACCGATGTACATAACGGGCTATTGCCATCAGAGGGGGTGTTCTTGGGGTTCTAGGTGGAGCCAGGTGTCGGTGTAGGGGTTGGCGCGGGCGACTTCTTCGTTGAGGTCTGCGCCGGTTGGCGGGATGACGTAGCCGTCGTGCCAGTTGTCAGTGCGCATGCAGGCGCAGATGAACGTTCGGGTCGGGGGGCGGCGGGTATGTTGGGAGGTGTGTCGTGGGGTGTGTGTTTGGAGAGGGTGAGGAAGCACTGGCCGGGGGTTGGGGCGGCGGGGGCGACGCTGTTGTTGGGGCTTTGGCGGCTCGATGTGCCGACTCCGCACTATGACGAGCCGCTGTATGTGGCGGTTGGGCGGCGTTATCTTGACGGCGACCTGAATCACACTTTGGAGCATCCGCCGGTCGCGACTTATGCGTTCGGGGTTGCTCAGTTGTTGTTTGGGGAGGGGATTCCGTCGGCTCGGCTGGCTTCGTTGGCTGCTGGTGTGGTGACCACTTTTCTGGTCTGGTTGTTGGTGTCGCGTCTGGCGGGTCGAAACGTTGCTGGGTTCGCGGCGTTGGCGTGGGCTTGTCTGCCGCAGTCGTTGAGTGCCGGCGAGGTTGGCACGATCATTGAGCGGCCCGAGACGGTGGCGTTTCTTGAGTCGATCACAACGATGTTCATGGTGGCGGCGGTTTGGGCTGGTGTGAGGGCCTTGTCGGATGAGCGGTGGCGTTGGGTGGTTGCTGTGGGCGTCTTTGTGGGCCTTGCCACGGCTACCAAGTTGACGGGTTCTCTGGTCGGGCCGCCTATTGTTTTGGCGCTTTGGTTCACCCGGCGTTCGCGGCTCGGTTTGTATCAGGGGGCTGTGGCTGCGGGTACGTCGTTGGTCGCTTGGGCTGCTACTTATGCGCCGTATGGGCGTGCGGCGAATGAGGCGTGGGTTGGATTGTGGAATGCGACCACGGCTCATATGGAGGCGGGTCATAGGCAGTATGTGGCTGGTGCGGTGTATGACAATCCGCCTTGGTGGACTCCATTCTGGCATCATCTTGATGCTGACGGCTTGTTGTTGAGCGCTGTTCTGGTGGGTCTTGTGTTGTTGTCGGTGCCGCGTTGGCGTCAGCCGGAGGTGGCGTTGGTAGCGGGTACTGTGGCGGTGGTTGTGACGGCTCTTTGTTTGTCTTCGATTCAGCTTCGGCATTACCGGTTGGTGGTGTTGCCGTTCTTGTTTGTGTTGGCGGCCGTGGGCGCGCAGGTGTTGTGGGCGAGACGGGATCGGGTGGCTCGGGTGGCTGCGGTCGTGGCTGTTGGGATTGTGGGTTTGTTCGCAGCCGATGCTGTGGTCGACCGGGTCACTTTGCAGCCGGCGGGATATGCGGCGGTTGGGGAGGTTCTCGAGGCTGAGGGTTTCGGTGACAGGGCTGTCTACGTTTTCGGGTCGCCGCATTTGCAACGCTATTACTTGGGAGATCGTGTGGTTGGGGGTGTGTCGGGTGATCCAATTCCTGTTGGTGCGGTGGTTGTCACTGAACAGAATTGGGAGTTGCGTTTCCCGGTGCAGCGTGACGGCGTTGTGCTGTGGGGGTCTGACGGTCGACAGTTGTCGTTGTTTGAGGCGCGTGACGGTCGTCAACTTGGACCTGTGACTCTCTGGTTGCCTTAGGTCTTGAGTTTTTGGCGTCGACCGCGGCGGGGGTGTCGCGTGGTGTCACACCGGCGTTGTAGTTTGGAGATATGAGTGCAGGTGGCTTGCGTTTAGTGGCGCGCGGTGTTGTGGGCTGTCTGTGGCAGGTCGGTGGCTCATGAGTGGGCCGGATCGGCGCAGGGGTGGTACGTCTACATCGAGCTTTGGGGTGGGACGTCGTGAGGGACATGACGCCTCGGCGTTCTATGAGCGCTTCCCGGCGCCGGAGATCAGCGACGACGACAGCATTGCCGAGCATTCGTGTCGTGATCATCTTTGGGTGGGTGATGCCCGTGATATGGACGCGTGCGGGGATGTGGCCGACAATTCCGTGGCGTTGGTGGTCACCTCACCGCCGTATTTTGCGGGCAAGGAGTACGAGGAGGCGTTGGGCGAGGGGCATGTTCCTGCCGACTATCTGGCGTATTTAGACATGTTGGAAGACGTGTTTGCGGAGTGCGTGCGCAAGTTGGAGCCGGGTGGACGGATTGCGGTGAATATCGCCAATCTGGGGCGTCGTCCGTATCGTTCGTTGTCGGCGGATGTGGTGCAGATCCTGCAGGATCGTTTGCGTTTGTTGTTGCGGGGTGAGGTGATTTGGGTGAAGGCTCGGGGCGCGGCGGGGAACTGTGCTTGGGGGAGTTTTCGGGGGCCGGCGAACCCGGTTCTGCGTGACCTCACTGAGCGGGTTGTGATTGCTTCCAAGGGGCGTTTGGATCGCGCCCGGCCGGTCGCCCAGCGTGCTGATGAGGGGTTGCCTTTCGAGGCGACCGCGCCGGTTGAGGAGTTCATGGAGGCAACGACCGATATTTGGGAGATCCCGCCTGCTTCGGCGACGCGTGTCGGTCATCCTGCGCCGTTCCCGGTGGAGTTGCCGAAGCGTCTGATTGAGCTCTACACCTACCGGGGTGATCTGGTTCTGGATCCGTTCATGGGTGCGGGGACCACGGCTGTGGCTGCGTTGCGGACGGGGCGCCATTACGTCGGTTTCGATACCGACGCTGCCTATATCGCCACGGCCGAGGAGCGCATTGCTGCTGAGCTCGAGGATCTTGCCAAGCCGCCCGAGGCTCTTGAGTGGCCGGTGACGGTTCCTCGTTCGGTTGGCCGGAGTCGTCAGCTGAGCTTCGCTGAGGAGTTGCTCGGCGAGCCGCCACAGAACGGGAGTTCGAACACTGCCCGTGGTGCGGTTGTGCCCGATGACAACGACTTCCAGGCCCGGGCCGGTACGGAGGGCCGCAAGGCACAGGAGATGGCCTACGCGGTGCTGCTTTCTCATGGTTTCAGCGATATCCGTACCAAGGTTTCGGGGCCTGGTGGCGTGGAGATTAATTTCGAGGCTCTCGACCAGCGGGGGGAGCCGTGGCTCTTCGACGTCTCGGGGGCGTTCAGCGTGACTCAGCGGCCGGGGCTTCGCCGCACCGACACTCTGTGGAAGGCGCTCGGCAAGGCGTCTGTGCTGCATTCAAGCGACCCGAGCACGCGCCTGGTCCTTTTGACGACCGACCGTCCAGCCCCCAACAGCGCCGGTGATCGTGCTCTTCGTGAGGTCACCGGCCCGAACAAGCCGGTCCGAGCGGTGATCGGCATGCTTTCCCAAAAAGACCTCGACCGCCTCAAGGCTCTAGCCACCGGCGATCCCCTCACCGAATAAGCCTGCTTGTGAGGCTCAAACGGGATGGCTGCTAGCTGATTGGTGCCTCGGTTCCACCACCCTTGTTGGAGCCCCAGCAACGGATGGTGCCATCGGTACGCAACCCGCAGGAATGCGTCGAACCGGCGGAGACCGCTTGGAACGAACCACGAGGCGCGTCGGTTTGCCCGAAGTCGTTCGTTCCCCAGCAATGGATGGTGCCATCGGTACGCAACCCGCACGAATGGGCCGGACCAGCGGAGACGGTTTGGAACGAACCCTCGGGCACGTCGATGACCCCTCTGGCTTGCCCGAACTGGTTGGATCCCCAGCAGATGATGGTGCCATCGGTACGCAACCCGCACGAATACAAGTCGCCAGCGACAACGGCTTGGAATGAACCTTCAGGCGCCGTGGCTTGCCCGAACCAGTCGGATCCCCAGCAGATGATGGTGCCATCGGTACGCAACCCGCACGAGTGTTCCAAACCGGCGGCGACTGCCGAGTACAGATCGCCTGGGGGTTGGGATTCACCGAACTTGTCGCGACCCCAGCAGATGATGGTGCCGTCTGGGCGCAACCCACATGAGTGGGCCCCTCCCGTGGTGACGGCTTGGAACGTATCCGCCGGCGCGCTGGCCTGGCCGTAGCGGTCAGAGCCCCAGCAGGCGATGGTGCCGTCTTCTTGCAACCCGCAGGAATGTCCCATTTCCATGGAAACGTCGCCGCTTGTGGCGATGGCTTGGAACGAGCCTTCAGGCGGATCGCTCTGCCCCGATTCGTTGTTGCCCCAACAGGTGATCGTGTCGTCGGCGCGTATCGCGCAGGTGTTTCGGTAACCGGCAGCGACGGCTTGGAACTCGACTGGCGATGCGTCGATTTCCCGGAAGAAGTTGTTGCCCCAACAGGTGATGGTGTCATCGCTACCGATCGCGCAGGTGTGGTGCCCGCCGGCGGCTATGGTTTTGAACGAACCGGTGGGAGCGCTGGTCTGTCCGTTCCAGTTGGAGCCCCAGCAGCTGATTATGCCGTTCGGGCGCAAGCCGCACGAATGGTCACTACCAGCGGTTACGGCTTTGAAGAACCCTCTGGGGTCGTCGCTCTGCCCGTTGCTATTGGAACCCCAGCAGCTGACTACGCCGTTCGTTCGCAGTCCACACGAATGAGCCGCGCCGGCGTCAACAGCTTGGTACGTTCCCCCTCGAGCGGTAGTTTGCCTGTTCGAGTTGGCGCCCCAGCAGCTGAGCGTTCCATCCGCCCGTATCCCACAAGTGTGTCTTTGGCCGGCCGAGATGGATTGGAACGAAAAGGTCGGCGCTTCGCTCTGCCCGTCGATGTGTTCGCCCCAACAGATGACGATGCCATCGGTACGCAGTCCGCACGTATGGTTCGCTCCGGCGGTGACGTCATGGAACCGGTGCGCAGGGGCATCGGTCTTGCCGTGGCTGTCGTCACCCCGACAGGTGATGCCGTTGTCGACGCGCACCCCGCACGAGTGTCGGTCGTTGACACTCACGGTTTTGAACGAGCGTGTGGGACCGAATATTTGCCCGTAGAGGCTGTTGCCCCAGCAGGTGACAGTGTCATCTGTACGTATGGCGCACGTATGGTTTGTACCGGCGGCAAGCGTCTTGAACGTACCTGCCGGTGCATCCGTTCTTCCGGTGAAATTGGAACCCCAGCAGGTGACAGCGCCGTCGGTCCGCACCCCGCACGTTTGGTTTGAACCGGCGGAGACGGCTTGGAACGTACCCCTGGGCGCTGTCCCGCGGGCGTTGCGGCCCCAACAGGTGATGGTGTC
This sequence comes from Candidatus Aldehydirespiratoraceae bacterium, assembly GCA_965198365.1. Lineage (GTDB taxonomy): Bacteria > Actinomycetota > Acidimicrobiia > Acidimicrobiales > Aldehydirespiratoraceae > VXYK01. Next base: position 115,395 of record OZ240617.1, read on the forward strand.
ATCTGTGCGCAACCCGCACGAATGGCCCCAGCCGAAGCTGGCAGTGACGGCTTTGAACGAACCCGTCGGCGCGTCGCTTTGGCCGTATCCGTTGTGGCCCCAGCAGGTGACGGTGCCATCGGTGCGCAACCCGCACGTATGCAATCCACCGGCGGAGACCGCTTGGAACGATCCAGTCGGCGCGTCGCTTTGGCCGTATCCGTTGTCGCCCCAACAGGTGATTGTGCCATCGGTGCGCAGTCCGCACGTGTGGAATCCTCGGTCACCGTAGTGACCGCCACCGGCGGAAACGGCTTGGAAGCTACCGCTCGGAGCGGTGGTTTGCCCGCTCGAGTTGGCGCCCCAGCAAGTAATGGTGCCGTCCGTGCGCAGTCCGCACGTATGGTCCGAGCCACTGTTGACCGCTTGGAATCTGCCGGTTGGAGCGGTGGCTTGCCCGTACCAGTTGCCTCCCCAGCAAGTGATCGAATCGTCGGTGCGCAGCCCACACATATGACTTCCGCCGGAGGTGATGCTCTGGAACGAACCGGTCGGTGGCTCCGCTTGCCGATAGGAATTGTCCCCCCAACAAGTAACGGCGCCGTCCGTGCGCAGTCCACAGCTATGATCGTAGCCACTAGCGACCGCTTTGAACGAGTAGATCTCGGTTGCCGGGGTATGGTCGGCGGTGGGGTCACACGTCGGGGTTCGGGGGTCGACCGTTACCGCTGGTTCGCCTTGGTAGCGGTACAGGAAGGTGATCAGGTGTGCACGCGTCAAGGTGTTGTCGGGCGCGAATGTGGTGGGTGTGGTTCCGGTTGTGATCCCGTTGGCGGCCATCCACGAGACGGGTGCTTGTTGCCAGTCTTCGACAACGTCGGTGAACGGATGCGGGTCTGCTTCGGGTTTGCCGGCCAGACGGTGGAGCAGCGCAGCCAGTTCTGCGCGTGTGAGCGTCTGCCCCGGCGCGAACTCGACGTCCGAGGTGCCGCTCATGATTTCGGTCTCGACCATCCAGGCGACGGCCGGGTTCTGGGATTCGACGGTCACGTCGCTGAACGAGTGCGGCGACGAGGAGGGCTGGGCTTTCATGTTCCAGATGATCTGCGCGGTCTCGCCCCGTGTGACCGCTGAGTCCGGCGAGAAGCATGCGCCGTCGAGGCCTGTGATGCCTTGGTCGACCGACCACTGAAGCGCATCGGTGTAGTAGGTGCCTTCAGCCACATCGCCATACCGGCTACACCGGCCGCCGGCGGCCCCGAGATCATCAGCGAGGCAGCAGCCAAGCTCAGCACCACCCCACACCAACCAAGCAATCGGGGCCTCATCTGACTGACAACCCCTCCTTGAAACCGGCGTGGGCCGACCTTAGCATCCTGCTGCTCGTCTCATCGGGCGTGTCGGCCAGCGGCGGAAGTGGGGTTAGGGGACGGTGGCGGTGTCGCCGGATTGGGTGCTGGTGTCGTAGGCGGATATCACCTCGAAGGTGCAGCCGATGGCGTTGCATGCGCTGACTTTGGCGGCGTAGGTGCCCGAGTCCAGGTCGGTGACCGTGTAGCTGTGGGTGCCTATTCCGACTGTGGTGCTGCCGCTGCTGCCGGCGGCACCGGCTTGGGAGGGGAACCATCTGATCTTGTAGCTGGTCACGCCGTCGAGCCCTTGTCCGCTGGAGTCCCAGGTGATGATCTTGGTGCTGTCGGGTTCGTTTGCCGGTGCGTCGTTGATCCGTACCGCGAAGATCGACACGTTGGTCGGCACGCCTGCGGTCTTGACGATGGGGGCATACCCCGAGGTGCCCACGAATCCGGAGCGAGTCACGGCTCGGGCCCGTACTTGGTAACTAGCTCCTTCTTCCAGGCTCTGGACCTGTGCGGTCAACGCACCCAGCGGGAAGTCGGTGCCGGCGGTTTCGGTGTCGCCGTCGACGGTTTTCCAGACGTGTGCTGAATAGCGGGCATCTGGTACTGGTTTGTCGGGGTCGGCGAGTCGGCGGTATTGCACTTCGTAGCCGGTGATCGGGGGTCCGCCGTTTGTTCGCGTGACGGGGGACCAGGTGATCGTCAGCTCTGTGCCGTTGCCGGGCGAGCCGTCGCTGTTGACTCTTGGCGCGGTTGCGGTGACAGTGCCGGGTGCGGGCGGTACCGCTGAGGTGTACCCGCTGATTTCGTAGCTGTATTCGCCCGTTCCGACTGCGTTGACGGCGCGGATCACTACGAAGTAGGTGGTGCCGTCGTCGAGCCCGGTGATGGTGTGGCGGTGGGCCGGTGCGTCGACTCTGATATCGGTTTCGAATTGGCCGGTGTCACCTTCTGCGTAGTTGAGCAGGTAGTGGGTGATGGGAGTGCCGCCGTCGTCTGGCGGGTTCCAGGTCACGGTCAACAACTTGAATCCGGGTTCGATATCGATGTTGGCTTCGGAGTCGAATTCGTCGGCACCGATGCTGCCGGGTTGGGTTGCTGGGGCTGCCGAGGTCATTGCCCAGGGGCCACCTTCGGTTGGGGTCGGGTTGTTTGTGGAACCGTCGCCGTCGTGGTCGTTGGTTGCTCGGACTCGCACGTCAAAGGAGACGCCTCGTCCGGTAGCGGAGCCACTGCGGCGGTCTTTGAGTCCGGTGATGGTGACTGTTCGGCTGTTGATGTGAGCGGCTGTGAGGATGACTTCTGTCCAGTCTCCGGCGCGTACTTCGTCGTAGGCGTCTGGTGAGCTTCGGGGCACGAAGGATTCGCGGTATTCCACGACATAGCCGAGCACGGCGTTGGTGCCGTTGTTGGCGGGTGGGTCCCAGGTGACTAGCAGCGATTCGGGGTCGACTACGACTGCGTTGCCGCTGGTGTCAACTGCTGGCGGCGAGCCGGCCGCGACGTTGCGCGGGGCGGCGGGCACAGCCTTTGGTACTGCGGTTACTGCAGGTGAGGGTTGACTCCTGCCCGAGCCAGATATGGCTTTGACCGACACGGTGTAGCCGAAGCCGTTGGTGAGTCCGGTGATAGTTGTTGACGTGACTGAGCCGGTTACGTTGATTTGTTGGGGTGTTCCGCCCGACGAGTAGGTGATTTCGTAGCCGGTGACAACGCCGCCGCCTGTGTCGGCGGGTGGGGTCCAGATGACTTGCAGGGCTTCATGGGCTGACAGCACGCCGGTTGTGTCCAGGCCGGGAGGCCCTGGTACTTGTACCGGTGTGGCTGTTGCTGAGACCCAGCGCCAGGGACCGGTGGAGCTGGTCTTGGCGTTGACCGCTCGTACTCGTACGTCGCAGGGTTGGCCGTTTTCGAGGCCGGTGATGGTGATCGAGTATTTCTCGGTTGGGACGTTGGGCACGTCCACTCGGCCCGCTGGATTGCCGGGAATTCCGGTGGTGACCCAGCCGGTGCTGCCGCTGCTGGTGGCGCAGTTGCGTTCGACTCGGTAACTCTCAACGGGTTCGCCGCCGTCGTCTCGCGGGGCTCGCCATTCGGCGATCAGTTCTGTACCTGATGTTTCAGAGGGGGTGACAGCGAGTTCTGAGGGGAGGTCGGCGCCTACGGTGCTGGGGCTGATTGGTTTGCCGTTGGGCGCTGGAGTTAGTGAGCCTTGGCCGTAGGCGTTGATGGCGGTGATCCAGACGTAATACGCCGAGGGGTTGGCTGCGGTGGTGTTTCGCAGGCCGGTGATGGTGTGGCTGCGTTGAGCCGCGTCGTCGATCAAGAACTCGAGGGGTTTGACTCGGCGGTTGGCGGTCCATTGGACGAGGTAGCCGGTGATGTCGCTGCCGCCGTCGTCGGTAGGTGGTTCCCAGGTCAGGGTGAGTTCCATGTTGCCGGATTCGACGTTGAAGTTGCTGACTAGTCCTGGTGCGACGGCCGGGGTGCCGGTTGTTTCAACCGACCATGGTCCGTTGCCTCCGGCGTTTACGGCGGCGACTCTGAGCGTGTATTCGGTTCCTTTGGTGAGGCCGGGGATTTTGGTTGTTGGGACCCTGGAGCTATGTTGACGAGTTGTTGCGTAGTCTTCGTCGCCGGATTTCCATTGCACGACGTAGCCGGTGACGGTGTTGCCTCCGGTGAAGCTGGGGCCTTCCCAGGTAACGGTCAGTTCGGTGCCGTCATCGCCGCTGGGTTCGGTCGTGAGACCGCTGGGGGCTTCGGCGGTGGTGTTGGTGAGAGTGCGATACAAGCGGGCAATGAACGATGCCATTTGTTCGCGTGTCACTCCGGCTCTGGGTGAGAATGTGGTTGGTGTGGTGCCGGTGGTGACTCCGAGGCCGTAGATCTGAGCGATTGCTTTCTGCTGTTCTGGCGAGCGGCTGCCGATGTCGGTGAATTCGGTGTTGACGACTGGCGCGTCGACGCCGGTTACTGCTTTGTACAGGCGCGCTATGAACAGGGCCATGTGTGATCGAAGCACGGCGCTTCTGGGCGCGTACGTGGTGGCGCTGGTGCCTTTGGTGATGTCGAGTCCGTAGATGCGGCCGATGTCGTTGATGGCGAAGGAGTCTTCGGGTACATCGGTGAACGGTGTCTCGGCGATTTCTGCTGGGTTTCCGGTCACTTGGCGATAGGTGCGCGCCATGAATGCGGCCATTTCTTCGCGGGTTACTTCGTCACGTGGGCGGTAGCGGTTGTCTGATGTTTGAGTGATGCCGAGTTCTAGTAGGCAGCGGATGTCGTTGAAGGCGAAGCTGTTGGGGTCGACATCGGTGAATGGCAGCGTGCCTGTGTCGGATGGGCAGGTGACGGTGTCTTCGGTTTCGGTTTCGGTTTCGGTTTCGGTTTCGGTTTCGGTTTCGGTTTCGATTTCGGTTTCGATTTCGGTTTCGGTTTGGGCGGTGGCTGTGGTTGTAGCTAGTCCGACTGTGCTGGCGAGCATGATGAGGGCGATTGCTGCTCGCATGAGGCGAAGCAGGTTTGACCGAGTTGATCGGTGTGACTTCAGTGCCCGCGCTTTTTTGTCGGTGACTGCTGATCTCATCGCTGCTCCGTTCTGGCGTTGGCTTCTCGCGTTTCGCCAACTGCAGTCGAATCTACCGCCTATGCGCTCAACATTCAGAACAAAGGGTGCTTGAAAGCCCCGATTTTGGGTTGGTCCGAGGGATGCGCAGGTTCAGGCTGGTCCGAATTGCCAGGCCGCCAGGAAGACCGAGCCGCAGATGGAGACAGTCACCACAGTGATCGCCACAACGAAGGCCCAAACATCCCTGCTGCGTTTGTCCGACAACTCCGCGAACCGGGTGTCGACCGCCGCGAAGTGCTCCTTCACCTCGGCAAAACGGGTGTCGACCGCCGCGAACTGCTCCTTCACCTCGGCGAATCGGGTGTCGACCGCCGCGAAGTGCTTCTTGATCTCCGCGAACTGCTCGGCGAGCTGTTCGCGGAGCTGCGCGAACTGGACGTCCATCTTGGCGTTGAGTGCAACGAACCCGGCCTGTGTCTTCGTCTCGAGGTCTGCCAGGTCACGTTTCGTGGCGAACTGCTCCCATCCCCCAGGTGGTTGCTGTGCCATAAGGAACTCCGCTTCCTGTTGACCTACCGTGTCGGCAAGACTGCTGTAGATCTCGGCTCGCTGCTGCTCTGTCAGGGCCACTTGGGTCTCCCATCCAATTCGTGATGATCGAGTCAGGGGGGAAGTGGCTTACGGGCATCACAGTATCATCAAAGCCATTCAGAGACAATCGAATCAGACTCAGGGCAGTCAACGCACAGTTGCAGCAGGCCGACTGTCTTGGCCGGGGTCAGGGGTTGGGGACGTCGATGGTGGAGGTGTCGGTGTTGGTTGACTGGGCGATGATTTCGACGCTTTGTCCGATGGGGTTGATCGCGGAGACGACCACTACGTAGGTGCCGGGGGTTAGATCAGTGATGGAGAATCCGCTTGCCGATTTGCCGGGGATGTCGGCGCTGCCAGTCTTGCCGATCACTCCGACTTGGTCTGGGAACCATCTCACTCGGTAGCCGGTGATTGTGCTTTCGGTGTCGGTTGCTTCGACGCTGGTCCACGTCACTTTGAGCGTGGAGTTGTCGTTCGGGTCGAGCGCCACTTTTGGTTCGAGGGTGACATCTCGATCATCCTCATCAATCAGGACCCCTTGGCTGTCTTTGTCTACGACTGGCACACCTGCAAGGAGGGTTGAGTCGGAGTAACCCGCGCTGCCGTGGACATAACTTGTGAGTGCTCGGATCCGGACCTCATAGCTATAGCCTCTGACGAGCCCTCCGATCGTGCCGTTTGTGGCGTCGGCGGGGAAGTCTTGGATGCCGGCGTTGTCTGCGTCGGCGTCTGCGACTGTCCAGCCGATGTTGGAGATACTGGTTCTAGTAAAGGCGGCTGCGGCTACGGCCGGGGCGATGACACGGTATTCCGCTCGGTATCCGGTGATCGGGCCACCGCCATTGGATGCCGTTGCTGGGACCGCGGACCATGTGAGATCCAGGGTTGTGCCGTTACCACCAGGCGTCGGGCTTACCGTGACTGATTTGGGGGCCGACGGGATACCGCGGGTGTCTGCATAATGTTCGGGCGAGTTTGCGCCTTCGCCGATGCTGTTCACAGCCCGGACCCACACGACATAGCCGGTATCTCCACAGAGTCCAAACCCGGAATCTGAGTTGGGGCACAGGCCGGTGAGTGAGAGGATGGTCTGTGATGCGTCGACTTGGATCTCGGTGTATGGCGACCAGACTGGTACGACGAGTGCATACCGCACCAGGTAGTGAGTAATGGGGCTGCCCATGTCGTCGGGCGGGAGCCAAGCGACGTTCAGTGACTTGTAGCCGCTTTCGACATCAATCGAGGCAACTGGGTCGGGTACGGTGGCCGGTATTGCGGCGTCATAATCGTACGCTCCGAGGCCTCCAGTTGGCGGGGGTCCGGGCACTGCATTTGTGGCCGCGACGCGGATGTCGTAGGACGTGCCTGTGGTCAACCCTGTGATGGTCACAGTCCTGTTTTCGAAATCGATCTCACCGACGGTGCCCTGATCCCAATCAGCGTCATCTTCTCCCGATTCACGAACTTCAACGACGTAACCGTTCACTTCCTCTGTGTCGTTGGGTGCGGGGGCACCCCAAGTCACGATCAGTGTTTCGCTGTGGTCGGGGTGCGGGTTTCCGCTGGGAAGGGTCAACGGCGGAACGCTTGCGACCACGTTGTGCGGTGCAGCGGGTACCGGTACGGGAGAGCCTTCGGCTACTGCGTCTAGAAGTGACTCGCTGCCAGCTACGGACTCTGCCGGGAGGTCGCTTTCGCCTTGGGCAGTGACGGCTTGGACCGTCACCTTATAGATGTAGCGATTGGACAAACCGGTGATCGTGTAGGACCTCTGGCTGCTAGAAACGGTGGCATCACCTAAAAGCGCACCGGACGACCACGACACTTTGTATCCGGTGATGGGGCTGCCGCCGTCTGCGTCGGCCGGGACTCCTGTCCATGTAACTCTCAAGGTTTCGTGGAGGTTGTTGATGGCAACGTTGGTGGGCGCGCTGGGCTTGCGGGCCGGGGTGCCTCGTGCGTAGGCCCATTGATTTTCGAGCGTTGGTTCGTCGGTTTGTTGATCGCCACTGCCGTCTGCGTCGTAGTAACTGCTGGCCCGCACCCTAAGTTGACAGCTGTCTCCGTTGGTAAAAGGCTCGTTACCTTCGAGAGGCAGGAGTATTGTCTGCTCCAGGGTGGGTGCGGGTGGGTGCGTTACGGTGTCGCCCCAGGAACGGTCGGATCCACATCTGCGTTCAATCGTGTAGTGGAGAAGGGTCGTTCCGCCGTCGTCTGTGGGTGCCGACCAGGTAAGGGTCAATCCTCCGTCGGTTCCGATGGCTCTGAGGTTCCGCGTTGTGCTTTGTGCTTTGGCCCTCGGCGTAAACGTTGCCGGGATGGCGCCTGAACCCGGGTTGGTGATCGTGCCGGCCCCTGCAGCGTTCACAGCTTGGATTGTCACTGAATATCGTACACCGTTCTGCAAGCCACTAAGGACGTGCGACCTGGCGCGAGGATTGTCGATGTCAAACTGTTGGCGGGCATCACGGCCTTTTGCCCAGCGGACCGCATAGCCGATGATCGGGCTTCCGCCATTATCGCTTGGGGGTGCCCAGCTGAGCTTCAGCGACTCGTTGTCGGCCACTACTCTAAACGAGCGAACCAACCCTGGAACGGTGGCTGGGACAGCCGACGCTTCGTCGGACCAGTCGCCGATGCCTGCATCGCTCACCGCGGCGACACGGAAGGTGTATCGGGTGCCTTTGGTGAGGCTGTCGAAGTTGGCTGAGGTGGCGTCGACAGACATCTGTCTGTCAGCGGAGTAGATGCCGTTGCCAGACTTCCACTGGACGACATAGTGCGTAACGGCTTCAGTGCCGCTGTCGAAGGGGGGTGCCCAGCTGACCTCGAGTGCATCTCCGTCCTCGCCGCTGATCGCGGCTTGCACACGGACCGGAGCTTCAGGGGGGACCACCTCGGGGGGGACTACCTCGGGGGGCAGGGCATCAAGCAGCCGATACATGCGTGCGATGAACGAAGCCGTCTGGGCTCGGCTGGCGTTGTCGCTTGGCGAGTATTCCGTGGCGGAAGTGCCGGTTGTGATCCCGAGGGCGAAGATTTGAGCGATTGCGGTTTGTTCCTCGGCGCTGCGATCGCCGATGTCGGTGAATTCGGTTGTTGGCGCCGGTGCGCTGCTTTTTGCTACGGCCTCGTAGAAGCGTGACAGGAAGACGGCGATGTGGGCGCGCGACACAGCGCCGTCGGGCGTATACGTTGTGGCGGCGGTGCCGGTGGTGACGCCAAGTCCGTAGATGCGAGCAATGCTGTCGGCGGCCCAGTGGTCTGTCGGTACATCGGTGAACGGCGTCTCGACCACGCCTGCGTCTGTGCCCGTGACCGCTTTGTAGGTACCTGCCATGAACGCTGCCATCTGGGCGCGCGTCACGTTTTCGTCGGGTCGGAACGAGCTACCGGTGGTCTGTGTGATCTCCAGTTCCAGCAAACAGCGGATGTCGTTGAATGCGAAGTGCGTTTCTGGAACATCGGTGTACGGCAACGTGCCCTCGCCGGAGGGACACGACTCACCGCCGGTCTGCGCGCTCGATGTGACCGTTGCCAACCCGAGACTGGCTACGACGATGACGGCCACCGCCATGGGAGCGAGTCGAAGCCCGCTCGACCGAAACGCTCGACTACGCACTCTGCGCGGCGCTCCCTCTCAGTGTTGCTGCTGAACTCAATACTGCTCCATAGCGGTTCGGCTCCCAGCAACGCGCTAGGACGCAGAAAACACGATTCCAACAGTCTTACACTACAAACACAGCATAATAATCACACCTTCCAAGTCGATGTGGTTCCGGGTTCTGCAGATTGTTGATCCGCCGCTCCTCGCTCAGCTTGGGGTGAACTGCTAGGCCGCTATGAAGACCGAGCCGCAGATGGCGACAGTCATCACGACAATTGCCACAACGAACGCCCAAACATCTCTGCTGCGTTTGTCCGACAGTTCCGCGAACCGCGTGTCGACCGCCGCGAACTGCTTCTTGATCTCCGCGAACTGCTCAGCGAGCTGTTCGCGGAGTTGCGCGAACTGGACGTCCATCTTGGTGTTGAGTGCGACGAAACCGGCCTGTGTCTTGACCTCGAGGTCTGCCAGGTCACGTTTCGTGGCCAACTGCTCCCATCCTCCAGGTGGTTGCTGTGCCATAAGGAATTCCGCAATGGTCGAGTCAGGGGGGAAGTGGCTTACGGGCATCACAGTATCATCAAAGCCATTCAGAAATACTAATTCTGCTTGATATTGGTTCTACCGCAGGTCTGGTGATATGGTGCGTCCACTCGCTCAGCAATGGCGACAACTTCCCGAAACAAGAAACTTGACGAAGGGAGCCTTGCCATGGCGGAAGGCGAGCAGGAGCGTTTTGAGCTCCTCAACAGTTTGATCGAAGTACACGGAGAGGATGTGGCCAGGAAACTCATGGACTCCCTACCTCCATTTTCTTGGGACCAAGTCGCAACCAAAGACGATCTCAAGGCGCTGTCCACAGCGATAACGGCGAAATTCGATCAAGTCGACGCTCAGTTCACTGCTGTGGCTGCGGAGTTTGTGAATCTGCGAGGGGAGATCTCGAAGGTCGAGGGCAACCTCTCCAAAGAGATCGCAGGACTATCGAGAGAAGTCGGCAAGCTAGACAGCAAATTCTCCACAAAGATCGGACAGCTCGACAGCAGTTTCTCCAAGAAGATCACGGAACAGACTCGAGTAATGGTGCTGACGATGGCAGGGTTCTCGGTGGCCGTGTGCTTGGCTATGGCAGGCGGCATCCTCTTCGCCTGACCGCACAGCTCAGAGTTCCAGTGTCTTGGACCCGTCTAGTGTCGCTTCGGGTCGGGTGGCGGCTTTGGTCATGAACGAGCTGGGGACGGTTACGTTGGCGGCTCGTGGTCGGCTGTTACCGGCCAGCCATGCGGTCTCAGTATGGCTACCTGCATCACTCCTGGTTCATCTCTGTTCAAGAACTCACCGCTATCCCACCGACGCGCGAACTCGATCCCGTCGATATCCAGGGGACGACGAGCTGCGTCATCGAAGATCTCCCACTGCTCTTCGGCGGAGATGAGTTCGAAACTCACACCTGCCATCGCTCAGCTCCTCCCGTTCACAGCACAACATACCAGTGCCATAGGCAAGGGGCAGATCAAAAACCGAATCCGACGAATGGCAGCACATTGGTGAATCTGTCGTTACGAAGGCGCGTACCAGCGTGAGCCTCTTAGAGGTGGGCCGCTACTAACTGGAGGACAAAACTTCGCTGTGCTCTATCGTGCTGGTTCCGGGTCATCAAGAGACTTGGTTGCTCTGTCGTGGAAAAAGTCGCCGAGCCGGCCCCACCGAAGCAAACGCGTCAAACGCGCCCGCTTGCGGGTTCCGCATCACGTTGCGCATACTAGAGCCCCCCCTAGAGGTACACCACATGTCTAACGATGCGGCTTCACAAGTCGAATCGAACTACGCCATCTACCTCGATAAGTACAAGGACGAGGCAGAGCGATACCACAAGGGCGAGGTCGCGCTGATGGTTGACTGCGAGATCATAGAGTACTTCCCGACAGCCGGCGACGCGTACGACGCAGGCTGCGAACGGTATGGTTTGGGGAACTTCTCAATCCAAGAGATCGGAGCCGCTCCGATCGGCCTCGGTGCTCAGTCTCTCGAATTGCTATAGCTGCAGCGCCAGTTCTTCGCCTAAGCAGTGCCATGGGGTCCGTGAGTGTAATCAGGGGAGATCTATTCGAGTCGAACGCGCAAACCTTGGTGAATACGGTCAACTGCGTTGGCGTGATGGGCAAAGGTGTCGCGCTGCAGTTCAAGAAGCGGTTCCCGGATATGTTTGCGGAGTATGCCCGTCGTTGTCGCGACGGCGAGGTCCAGCCTGGTGAGCCGTACCTTTGGGCGCCTTTGGTTCCCCCCTGGGTGTTGAACTTCCCAACAAAGGACCACTGGCGTTCAGTCGCGAAACTTCAAGACATCGTCGACGGGCTCGACTACCTCAGAGAGCATTACGAAGGTTGGGGTATCGAGTCGATGGCCGTGCCTTCGCTTGGCTGCGGGGAAGGTCAGCTTGACTGGCATGTCGTTGGTCCTGTCCTGGTTCGCAAGCTCAGCGAATTCAACATTGATGTCGAGCTGTACGCGCCTCTCGATGCAACCGACCGAGGTATTTCCGCCTCAGGACATCGTGTGGAGAGGGTCCCTCACCTTTGAGATGCGCGAGTTCCTGGAGCAGTTCACCCCTAGTCGGAACCTAGAATCCCTGTGTGGAGTTCGACGCGACCATACGCCCGAGGTTGGGAGCCGAGGCGCGGGCTGCAGGGAAGTAACTCTGTTCGGCCAACTCATAGGCGGCAATAAGATCGGAGACACCGGCCTCGTACTGCGCCAACCCTTCTATCGCTTGGTCAGCTGTCAGTCCAATCGAGTCGTCAGTGATTGGGGCTGTGCCCCCAACAGTAATCTCTACTCGAGTTTGACCATCTGACATGACGGTTATTCAGGCTGGTACGAATTGCCAGGCCGCCAAGAAGACTGAGCCGCAGATGGAGACAGTAATCACGGCGATTGCCACAACGAACGCCCAAACGTCTCTGCTGCGTTTGTCCGACAGATCAGCGAACCGCGTGTCGACTGCTGCGAATCGCTCAGCGAGCTGTTCGCGGAGCTGCGCGAACTGGACGTCCATCTTGGCGTTGAGTTCGACGAATCCGGTCTGTGTCTTGAGCTCAAGGTCTGCCAGGTCACGTTTGGTGGCCAACTGTTCCCATCCTCCAGGTGGTTGCTGTGCCATAAGGAACTCCGCTTCCTGTTGACCTATCGTGTCGGCAAGACTGCTGTAGATTTCGGCTCGCTGCTGCTCTGTCAGGACCACTATGGTCTCCCTCCAATTCGTGATGATCGAGTCAGGGGGGAAGTGGCTTACGAGCATCACAGTATCATCAAAGCCATTCAGAGACAATCTAATCCGACGAACGGCAGCACATTGGTGAATCTGTCGTTACGATGACGCGTACCAGCTTGAGCCTCTTAGAGGTGGCCAAGCCGAGCAAAGCCCGCTCCGGCGGGCTTTTGCGCGTCATCTGTTAGAAGCAACCTGTCCCAGCCAAAATGTGCCATGCAAGTCGGAGTTGTTCGGTCTCGAAGCGACCCAACTCTCCCTGCTCGCGAAGTTCCGGTATCGTCGTATCCGCCTCGTCAAGGACTTTCTGAATGAGGATGTCAAGTTCTTCTTGGCTGCCGATTTCTTCGACAACCGGTGTTAGGCCCATGCTGGGTTTTGCCTTTCTGGCTTTTGCGCAAGCGCTGTCTGCGTGAACAAGGTCAACCACCCGACTCGCTGTCTTCGCTAGTTGAGGCTGACCACGACACTGACGATCGCGACACAAAGAACCAACAACGTCAAGAAGTTTGCATAGAAGACACTTGCACGTCTCTCAGAAGTCTTGCCCGACTGCGCAACCATCCCAGCGAGAACAACTTGGACAGCGGCAAAGCCTTCCCTCATCTCGACGCGGACTGTGCTGAGACCGACTTCCAAGTCCTGCTTGGTGGCAAACTCCTGCTTGATGGCGTCCTCAAGAGCCTTGAGGTCCTGCTTGGTGGCAAACTCCTTGAGGTCTTGTTTGGTGGCCAACTGTTCCCAGCCGCCTGGTGGATGGTTTGCCATAAGGAACTCCGCTCCCGGTTGACCTATCGTGTCGGCAAGGCTGCTGTAGATTTCGGCTCGCTGCTGCTCTGTCAGGGCCACTATGGTCTCCCATCCAATTCGTAATGATCGAGTCAGGGGGGAAGTGGCTTACGGGCATCACAGTATCACCAAAGCCATTCAGAGACAATCGAATCAGACTAACGGCAACCAACGCACACTTCGAGTGATACGGTACGGGTACTCGTTCAGCAATGGCGCCAACTTCCCATCACAAGCAACTTGACACCATGGCAGTGTCTACGACAAGGAGGAGGCCTAGCAACGACGACCGCCGCCACCCGCTGAACGCTCCGAGCGGAGTAAAAAATCGTACCCAATGCCCAGGTGCGACACCACACAGATGTAGTATTAGTGGACACACGCCAGAGGAGAGAGGGCATCAACCATGGCGGATGCGCTTACCGCTTCTTCAGCAGCGGTCGCTTCGGAGATCGATGTCGCCGCCCGAGCATGAGAACCATCGACGAGCAGGTCCAAAAGAACTACGAGGCTTACATCAACGAACACCAAGCTGAAATGGAACAGACCCATCTCGGCAAAACCCTCCTCATGCACGACGAAGAGATCATTGACATGTTCGAGGACCCAGGAATGGCTTACCTCCGCGGCTACGAGGAATACGGACTTGGGCAGTTCACGCTCATCACAGTCGGCGAAAAACCTGTCCAACTCGGCGTGATGTCGATAGCACTGGCATAACCCGCCCGTCGTGCCCACGTTCAACGTCGAGATCGTCGACGACCGAATCATGGTTGAAGCGACGCTCTCTGTACCGCCCGACGGCCCGAAGAGCGATCCGTTCACGGCTCTGGTTGATACAGGTGCTCAGGCCACGATGATCTCGGAAAAGGTTGCCAACGCACTCGGTGCGGCCTCCGTGGGTAGGAGAAATATCGTTTCGCTCGGCGGGGAGCCCGTCGAGTCACCCGTGTACAGACTCAGGATCAGCGTTGGGAGCAGCACATCAGGGACCTTTTCCGCGTGGAAGGAACTCTACGTACAGCTACTCCCGGCTGATCCACCGAATTTTGATGTGCTGTTAGGTATGGACATCCTCGCTTCGTTTCACATCACCATGCACGACGGGTACTTCACCCTTAGGGACTAGCAACCCACGAGAACCACCAACAACCGACCGCCACCAGACTTCACACCATGACTACCCAACGCATACGGAGGACCCGGTGACCGGGCCCATCATGAACCTGAGGTCGACGCCGAACGTCCCCCAGCGGAGTATGCCAACTCCGCTCGCCGCGGCGCTGACCGGAGCGTTTGGCAGCACTAATCGGCTGACAGTGGTCAGTCGTCCAGCGTCCAGCGGGTCGGGTCGAGGCCCTCTTGGGTGGCGTAGGTGTGCCAGCTGAGGAAGTGGGTCTCGGGGGGTGCGGGGATGCCGGCTGCGTGGGTTACTTCGGGTAGGTATGACCAGTAGCCGGTGGTGGTTCGGTGCCGACGGGTCGAGATGACGCCTTCTGTGGCGAGTCGACCTAGGCAACCACCGAGGAAGCTGGACGCTGAGTACCTTGTCTTCTTTCTGCTTGAGTGGCCCCAGCGTCGAACCATCTGGGCATAGGTGGTGGGATACGCGATCTTGTAGCGGTGTTCGATGATGCCGTATTCGAGCCATTGGTCGGAGTTGTCGATGCATTGGATCAACGCGTCGTGAAGCGGCGCATGACATCACATGGGTAAAGGAGGACTTCGCAACTCGCAGACGCGACGTTGTGCTCACTGAGGCTTGGGATCGGTTCTGCGAGGCAGTGAAGCACAAGACACGATTCGTTATCTGGTTTCAAAATCTCGAAGACGAGGACCCGTACACCGGAGAGATTTCTCCGGCCAAAATTCTTGAGCACATCACATGGCTCTTTGAGCCACTGGATCTCGTGCGAGTCCTTCCTGCTGCCCACCGAGTCTGGCGTGCGCGCCCGCATTCGGCGCCGATCGAGCACACAGCGTCCCAGTTGGGAACAGTCCCCGAAGAACTGGCGATTCGAGCCAACCGGATGAGCCCGGCGGGTATTCCTCTGTTCTATGGGGCAGCTGATTCGGATACGGCAGTTGAGGAAGTCGCTTCCTCATCCGAGGGCACACACGTCACCTGGTGCGAGTTCGAACTCACCGAAGACCTGAGGGTGGTTGATCTCACACGGCTGCCAGCCGTTCCGAGCATGTTCGACCCAGAGCTAGGACAGTTGCGTCGCTATATTAGGTTTCTCCACATGTTCGTTAAGCAACTCATTGCTCCTGTCGGGACAGATCGCGAAGACATTGAGTACGTCCCAACCCAGATCGTCTCCGAATATCTGCTCCACGTCCTTGATGGCGGCGAGCAAGTTAGAGGTCTGATCTATCAGTCCTCTATTGCCCAAGGAGCGTGTGTGGCTTTGGATATCCGCAACGACCATTGCATAGGTCCCGAGACTCCCGCAGAGAGCAATCCCCCACATCTAAGGCTTGTGGCTGACAGCATCAGGTCTGCTGCAAGGCCGGACCTATCGACATTGTAGGAGCCGGGGGAAGGTCGCCTGGCGCGTTGGTTCCGGTGGTGTTGCTGGTGATTAGTACGGTGCCTCGGGCGGCGAGCACGGGATCTGTGGTGGAGAACCCAGCTGACGGCTTCTGTGGCGAGTCGACCGAGGGAACCACCGAGGTGGAACTGCGAACCTGACCTCGTCCCCAGGATCCAATAATGCGGGGAAGCGTCTCAGGGTTGAGATGTGCAAGGTGGTTCGGCGAGGGTGAGTACGCGGTCACTGAGTCCGTCAAGGGCAGCAACCATAACCCTGAGAGGAAGGTCACCCCCTACTTCTCCCTCGTAGCCACCGATGTCCAATCCGAGTTCATAGAGAAATCGCGCGTAGCTCTCCACTTCTTCGGTTTTGTAAGGAAGGAAATAGTCAAGCTTCGATCGTGCTGGGAATTCGACTTTGCCCCGCCGCAAACCCCAGATGTTCAGCACCGACAACGTCCCGCTGTTGGATCGTAGGCAGTTGACTCGCAACGAGAATCCGTTCTGTCGTACCGAATCGGGACTGTCCCGCGAAGTCGAATATCCCAGAAGCTCCGAACAGATAATCCCGCAAGGGTCGACGTCGTTGTGCAATCGGATGGGGCGGTTGGGAGCGCCCCTCAGCGATTTCAGTTTCGTTCGCAGTAGTCATTCGACATCCATTTGCGGGTCCCGAGCGCCTAGGTTGCTACCCAACTGGAGGAAAGACACGGCTCTGCTCTATCGGCCTGGTTTGGGGTAATCAAGAGACTCGGTTGCTCTCTCGTAGAGAAAGTCGGCAAGCCGGCGGCCGTATGCCTCGGGCGTTTCGTCTGGTCGGCTGCGGAGAATTTCCTTTGGTGGGTCGTCTTTAGGCATCCCATCTTGACTAGCGGCCATCAGTCTTGCCTCTCTTGTAGTCGCTGGTCCGAATTGCTAGGCGGCTATGAAGACCGAGCCGCAGATGGCGACAGTCATCACGACAATTGCCACAACGAACGCCCAAACATCTCTGCTGCGTCTGTCCGACAGCTCCGCGAACCGCGTGTCGACCGCCGCAAACCGGGTATCTATCGCCGCAAACCGGGCGTCGACCGCCGCGAACTGCTTCTTGATCTCCGCGAACTGCTCGGCGAGCTGTTCGCGGAGTTGCGCGAACTGGACGTCCATCTTGGCGTCGAGTTCGACGAATCCGGCCTGTGTCTTGAGCTCAAGGTCTGCCAGGTCACGTTTCGTGGCGAACTGCTCCCATCCTCCAGGTGGTTGCTGTGCCATAAGGAACTCCGCTTCCTGTTGACCTATCGTGTCGGCGAGGCTGTTGTAGATCTCGGTTCGCTGCTGTTCTGTCAGAGCCACTTTGGTCTCCCGTCCAATTCGTAATGATCGAGTCAGGGGGGAAGTGGCTTACGGGCATCACAGTATCATCAAAGCCATTCAGAGACAATCGAATCAGACTAACGGCAACCGACGCACACTTCGAGTGATACGGTACGGGTACTCGTTCAGCAATGGCGACAACTTCCCATCACAAGCAACTTGACGAAGGGAACTTGCCATGGCGGCAGGCGAGGGGGAGCGTATTGAGCTCCTCAACAGTTTGATCGAAGCGCTCGGAGAGGATGTGGCCCACAAACTCATGGACTCCTTACCTCCATTTTCTTGGGACCAACTCGCAACCAAAGACGACCTCAACGCGTTGTCGACGTCGATCACCGCGAAGTTCGACCAAGTCGACGCACAGTTCACTGCGGTGGCAGCAGAGTTCGTGAGTCTGCGCGGGGAGATATCCAAAGAGATCGCAGGACTATCGATAAAGATCGGCGAACTCAATAGCAGTTTCTCCAAGAAGATCACGGAACAGACCCGAACCATGGTGCTGATGATGGCGGGTTTCTCGTTGACCGTCTGCGCAGCAATGGCCGGCGGCATCCTGTTCGCCTGACCGCACAGCCCGGGTCGGGAGAGCGGGACGAGTCTCTCGCCCATTCGGCGGGATTGAAGTTTATGCCGCCCAGGACGGGGATGTCGTCGCCCCCGTGTTCCAGTTGGACGTGAACCCAGTCGGCCAAAGCGGAGCGAATGTTGCGGATCTCGCAACAGTCGTGACTTATCTCGACCGGCTAAGCGGTTCGTTCTGGTGGCCTCGTAATCCTATGAGCGACTAGCCTTTCAAAGTCGGGGACGCCGTGAGAGTCAAAGGCGCCGATGCGTATGCGCCGACGATGACCATCACCGCAGTAACGGAGAACAGGCAAGGTGGCTTCACGGTCCGGGTTACTTGGTACGTAGAGGAGGAATGGAAAGAGCACGACTTTCCCACCGAGGCGCTCGGGCAAGTCCTAAGTTAGTCGCGGATGAGTGCAACGAACTTGGTGGACAACCGTCTGGAGCGGTGACCGCATCGAAGTGACGCGCGGCATCAACACCGCGTCAGTTGACCTGATCTATCTTGACCCGCCGTTCAACTCCAACGCCGACTACGCCAACCCTGCCCGATGCTGCTTGAAAAAACTCAGAACCCGTCGCGCGAAGTCAGACGCAACCCAAGATCGTCTCCGAATATCTGCTATACGTCCCTGATGGGGGCGAACGAGTTAGAGGTCTGATCTATCAGTCCTCTATTGCACAGGGAGCGTGTGTGGCTTTGGATATCCGCAACGACCATTGCATAGGCCCCGAGACTCCCGCAGAGAGCGATTCCCCACATCTAAGGCTTGTGGCTGACAGCATTGGGTCTGCTGCAAGGCCGGACCTATCGACATCGTAGGAGCCGGCGGGAAGGCAGCGGATGGAGTCGGTGCCGGTCGTGTTGCTGGTGATGAGTGCGGTGCCTCGGTCGAGGACGCGGTTTTGGAGCGGGGAGGAGACACCGGACGCGGGAGTGACAGGCCGTTGACCTTGACTCCCTGGCCGGTGTCCATGAGTAGTCGTGGTCCTCGCAACCGACCGAGTGGACACCTTAGGCCGACTGTAATGGTCGCTCCGCTTGGCAGCATAGATCGGCTGACAGTGGTCAGGTGGGCAGTTCCCAGACGTTGGGGTTGAGGGCGTTTTGGGTGGCGTAGGTGTGCCAGCTGAGGAAACATTCTTCGGGGGGTGCGGGGACGCCGGCGGCGTGGGTGACTTCGGGGAGGTATGACCAGTAGCCGGTGGTGGTTGCGTGCCGGCGGGTCGAGATGACGCCTTCTCTGGCGAGTCGACCTAGGCAACCACCGAGGAAGCTGGACGTAGAGTATTTTGTCTTCGCTCTACTTGTGTGGCCCCAGCGCCGAACCATTTGGGCATAGGTGCTGGGATGCGCCAACTTGTAGCGGTGTTCAATTATGCCGTATTCGAGCCATTGGTCGGAGTTGCCGATGCATTGGATCAAACCGTCGTACACACCCCAGTCTTCACCGATCCCGCTACGTGCATCTAGATTGCTTCGGCCGTTGGCCCTCACGGTCGGCATCCACGAGTATCTACAGTCTTCGCAGTGAAGTACTTGCTTGCCGTCGTCATCGAGGAACTCGATGATGGAGTCGTCGTAGGAACACGTCGGGCATGCTTGTCGGGGCACTTAGTGCTTTCTGGCTGGGGCGAACGGGGAATAATAGTTGGAGCCCTAGGCTAAGACCTCGGGCTCAGGCGGGGGCGGTAACTTCCCAACCTGATGCTCTCAGCTCTTCGGCTGCTTCTGTCGGATTGCTACGCACGGCGGCTCTCAGTTGGAGGTTCTCCCAGCGGAGGTTCATCGTGCTGATGAGTGTTGCCAAATGTGTATCGTCGTCGTCAAGAACACACCAATGCGTATACATCAAGTAGACGTTGGCTTTGTTCCGATTTCGGGAGAGGGGTATCGGCTTAGGTTCCAGGCTGTTGCGCCCGACCTCGCGACCCAATAGGACTTGTTCCCGGTGAAGTGTCGTTGCAGAGATAGAGATTCCGTCGGTGACTGTACTATTCAGCAGTTCCGATAGGTCTTGGGCGAACAGGCGCGCGTGATCCTGCAGGCTGGTTTTTTTCATCAGCTGAGTTATCTGTTAGAAACAACCTGTCCCAGCTAAAATGTGCCATGCGTGTCGGAGCTGTTCGGTTTCAAAGTAACCCATCTCTCCTTGCTCGCGAAGTTCCGGTATCGTCGTATTCGCCTCGTCAAGAACTTTCTGAATGAGGATGTCCAGTTCCTCTTGGCTGTTGATTTCTTCGACAACCGGTGTCATGCCCATGCTGGGTTTTGCCTTTCTCGCGTAACTCTACATCCGTGTAGTTTCGTGCAACTCTACCTCTGCTGCTTCTGATCTCGCAACAGTCGTCAACTTATCTCGACCGGCTAAGCGATTCGGTCTGGCGTCAGTTGATCGGATCTATCTTGACCCGCCGTGCAACTCCAACGCCGACTACTCCCCCATCTGAGCGGTAGCCGCTGGCCGGATAGGCGACTGTCACACCCCGATAGTACCCTGACCGGCATGGCTCAATACATCCTCAACCGCAACTCTCAGAGCAACGGCGACCACGAAGTTCACAACAAAACCGCTGGGTGCAGATTTTTGCCCCAACTTGCTAACCAGATCGACCTGGGCTTCCACTCCAATTGTCAGGGAGCCGTAGCCACAGCCAAGCAAAAATACCCGCGGTATCGGATAAACGGGTGCTACTACTGCGCCCACGCTTGCCACACATCCTGAACGGCCTGGAGCACGGTCCCTCGAGCGCCGAGCAAGGGGGCTGTGGGAGAGAACCAGCTCAGGGTGTGGCTGGGGAGACGGCGGTCCAGATCACGTTAACTGTCGTGCCGTCGCGGTCGAGTGCTGGTGTGGATGGGACAGCCGCGGCCGCGTCAGCGAATTAGGTAGGCGACTACTCCGTTGGCGTCTGTACTCCACAGTTCAGCGGGGACGTAGCGATCTGGGATTCCGATGGCGTCATCTTTGCTGGACAACACCATTCGGTCGAAAGTGTCGCCGTGATCATCGATCATCTGTTCGATTCTGTCGTCTGTGTTGGCGTCGCTGTCGTGATTGACAAGCCACACTCTTCCGCCTTGCCGATGGCCAGTGTGGTTGCAGGCTTTCCAAGTACCTCCATGTTCGACACGTAGGCGACGAGCTACCAGTTCCTTGCCGTAAGGCCGGGCATCTACCCCGTTGCGGTTTCTGAGCATTTGAATTACTCCTTCTTTCTTGTTTTTTGAATGGTCACGCTAGAACGAACAGTGTGTTGGGGGCGAGGCCGCCCTTGCGATCGGGTCGACGATCGAACGGTGGAACCAGCTAGACCTCTGTTGCTGGATCAGGGACGCGTCGTCGGGGTCTTTCGGGGTTGGGGTCGAGGGTGGGGGAATAGTTAGAGCCCGAGGGTGGGGCTTCGGGCTCTGAACTAGTGCTGGGGTGCGGGTGCAGCTAGGTAGCGGGCGGCTCGCTGTGCCCGGCGGAGAGCGCAGGAGCCGGGTGGCTACATTTTGGGGTGGTTATGACGGTCGGGCCACCTCGATGGTGGTTCTGCCGGCATCGGACACAGCCAGGATCTCTTCGCTGTTTCCGATGTGGTTCACCGCAGAGACGACCACTGTGTAGAAACCGAGTGTCAGGCCAGTTATGGCATAGCTGCTGGTTGACTTGCCGGAGACGTTAACGCTGCCAGTTCGACCGGCCGCTCCTGGTGTGGTTGGGTACCACCTCACCTTGTAGCCGGTCACGTTGCTTCGAACGTCGGTTGCGGCGATGCTGTTCCATTCCACATTGATTGTCGTCCTGCTCACAGCGGTATTGATCGACATCCTTGGGTCAAGATTGTGTTCTTCGAAACCGGTTCCAACTACCGGGACGCCTTCTGATTTGACTACAGAGGAGTAGGCCGAGCTGCCGGGGTTGTTGGCCGTTGCCCGTACCCGCACCAGATAGTGCTGACCCTCGATAAGGCCTGTGATGATAGCCACTCGCTGTCTTAGATCAGGTGTGACGACATTGGTTGTTGACCAAGGTTCCGTTGTCCAAACGCCAGTCTCACTAACGGGCCGGTATTGAACCAGGTACCCGGCGATTGCACCGCCGCCATTTGATTGGGTAACCGCCGCCCACGAAACGCGCAGGCTATTGCCAGTGGCGTTCTCGATCGTAGTGGGGACTGAAACTGCCCTGACGGAGGTCGGGGCTGAAGGTACGCCAGCGGTAAACCCGGGAGTTTCGTCGCTTGACGGACCCTTGCCGCTTGCGTTGACGGCTTGGACCTGCACCACATAGTTGGTGTCGGGTCGCAGGCCGCTGATCCGGACACGGGTTGTTGGTGCGTTGACTCGGATATCGGAACTGAACGGCGAGCCTAGTGTATCGATTGCATACCTCACCAAATAGTGGGTTACGGGACTACCCCCGGTTTCGTTGTCATTAGGCGGGGCCCATCTCACATTAAGTGAGGTGAAGCCGGTTTCGACATCCTCTGTAGCCACCACAACCTTGTAGGGCACTGTGGATGGGGTTCCTGAACTAGTTGCCCAGGGACCATTAGCCGTCGCAGCCGGCGCAGTCCTCGGGTTCGGAATGTTGACTGCCTGGACCCGCACTTCATAACGAGTGCCTGGGTTCAAAAGGGTAATGTCGACTTTCCGGTTCACAGGGTCTACCGTTGCAACGCCTGAGGTGTTCCATGCACCGGCAGGGGTTGTGCCTCTGACACCTCGTATTGCAGGGACGAAGGCAGTCCGATACTGAACCACATAGTCGTGCGGAGGGGTTGTGCCGTTGGATGCTGGTGCATCCCAGGAGACCTTCAAGGTGTCGCTGGAATGTGTGACGCCCGTAAACACCGGAGGCGGAACAGCAACCACGTTTCTGGGAGCAGAATTCACGGCTTCTGGTTTCACTGTTAGTGATCGACCCGCGATCACGGATCCCGCAGCACTCTTGCCAGTAGCGTTGACTGTTCTGACTGCCACGGTGTAGTTGTAGCGATTGTCTAGACCAGTGACGGTGTATGACCTCGCGGCAACTCCAACGGTGGCCCTACCGCCGTCATCCCAAGTAATTTCGTAGCCGGTGATGGGGCTACCCCCGTTGTTCGGTGCATCTCCGGGGAGAGGGTTGGCACCGCCGGGTGTGACCGGTGCTGCCCATGTGACGTGCAAAGCCTGATGAGCGTTGGTGACCTCTATATCTGTGGGCGCACCTGGAGCCGTCGCCGGGGTGGCCGACACGGTTGCCCATGGGCCGGTCAGCTCTTCGTCAGTACCTTGGTCGAACCGGTTGTTGGCGGGTTTCGAAAGTTCAGAATAACTGTTCGCACGGACCCGAACTTCACACCGAACACCCGGCGTGAGGCCTGTGACGGTGTGATAGTAAACCCGAGTGGTTGATACGTGAAGCACGGGAGAATTGAACGGTGTGGTCCAAGCAACGTTCGTTCCGCATCTATATGCAACGTCGAAGTCGATAAAGTTTGCGCCACCGCTATTCACGGGCTCTGACCAACTCAGGTCAAGTTCTGTCGCGATGAACAGCTCTCGATTGAAATCGTCGCGGCCAGTTGCTGCCGTGAGGTTTGCGGGAGCACCCGCGGCGACCGGCGACGGCGAAATGGGACCCAGAGCGCCATCTTGACCAGCCGGGGCGGTGATCGTGCCGGCACCGACAGCGTTCACTGCCTGGATCCACACCGAATAGCTCTGATTGTTGTCCAAACCCCGGATGGTGTACGACGTAGCAGCAGCATCAACCTCAGTTTTTTGGCGCGACCCGCGACCCGCGACCCACTGGACGACATAACCAGTCACGGGACTACCACCATCTTCATCTGGTGCTTCCCAAGCCAGTTCCAACAACTCGTTACCAGCAGTCGCCGTGAAATCACTCACAGAACCTGGCACCGTCGCGGGAGTACCCGACGCCTCATCAGACCAGTCGCCTTGGCCGTCTTCGCTCACCGCGGCAACACGGAAGGTATAAGAGGTGCCCTTAGTCAGATCATCAAGAGTCGTCGAAGTGCCATCCACAGATTCCTCGTTGTCATCGGTGAAATCGTCATCGCCGGACTTCCACTGCACGACATAACCGGTGACATCGTCCCGATCAGGGGCTGTCCAAGAGATTTCCAACGCATCGCCGTTACTGCCACTAGCTTCGGCCGCTACACCGGTTGGAGCTCCCGGAGCGGTTTCTAGAGCATCAAGCACGCGATATATACGTGCGACGAACGAAGCCATCTGGTCGCGAGTCACGTTGTTGAGCGGCGAGTATGTCGTCCGGGTTGTACCCGTCGTGACTTTCAGAGCAAAGATCTGACCGATAGCGGTCCGCTGCTCGGCACTGCGCCTACCTATGTCGGTGAAGGCAGTGGTTCCAGTCGGAGCGGCTCTACCCGCCACCACCTTATAAAGACGTGTCAAGAACAGAGCCATGTGCCCACGAATCACAGGCGCGTCAGGAGCATACGTCGTAGGTGTAGTGCCTGTCGTGATTTTGAGCCCAGCGATACGAGCAATGTCATCCTCGTTGGCATCCCCAGCCACATCGGTGAAGTCGTGCTCAACAACCGGTGCCGGGCTTCCCGTGAGAACTCGGTATGCCCCGGCCATGAACCGGGCCATCTCCGAACGAGTCATATCAGCGCCGGGCCTGTAAGTGTTACCCGGAGCGGGGATGCCCAGTTCTTTAAGACATGCGATGTCGTCGGCGTGGGTGCCGCCTGCGACGACATCGGAATAGTTATCGGTGCCAGATGGGCACGAACTACCGCCGTCCTGCGCTGTCGCTGTGACCGTAGCCAAACCGAGACTGCCAGCGACGACGACAAAGGCCACCGCCATGCGCACTAGGCGAAGGACACTCGACCGAATCTGCTGGCTTGGCACCTTCACCGGCACTCCCTTCCCCGTTACTGCTGAACTCATTGCTGCTCCATTCTCGGTTGGTTTGTCTGGCTCGTAGCAGACACCAGTTGAAATCTAGCGGTTATCCGCCGCCGGCACCGCCAGTGAGCCACAGAAAACACCAAATACGTGAAAGGGGAACTGCCCCAAGCAAGGTGCGCCAGAGCAATAATCGGGGTGAAAAATAGCCAAAGCCCGAGGCCAAGACCTCGGGCTTTGAACTAATGCTTAGTTGCAATTGCAGCTAAAGTAGCCGGCGGCTCACTGTGCCCGGCGGAGAGCACAGGAGCCAGCCGAACTACATCTTGTATTACCTCGGCACGGTAATGGTCGCTGAGTCAACGGTACCATCGCCATCAGAATCCGACATAGCTGGCAGTTCAGCGCTGCCTCCGACATGGTTGACCACGGAGACAACCACTGTGTAGGTACCGGGTGTTAGGCCAGTGATGGCGTACTTACCCGTTTCCTTACCGGAGACGTTCGCACTGCCGATGCTACCGCCCGCTCCTGCTGCCGATGGATACCATCTGACCTTGTAGCCGGTGATGGTGCTTCGGACATCGGCTGGCGAGATGCTGTTCCATGCCACGTTGAGCGTGGTCTTGCTGACCGCGGTGTTGATCGAAACCGTTGGGCTGAGGTCGTGTTGACCAGGCTGGTCTCCAACAAGTGGGACACCTTCGGATTTGACCACAGCGGCGTAGCCCGAACTACCAGCGTTATTGGCGTTTGCCCTGACCCGTACCAGATAGTGCTTTCCTTCCGCATCAGCACGGGTGAGCACGATCACAGCTTCCGTCTTCTTGTCATCTGGTATGACGACATTCACCGCATCGGCAGCCGACCAATCTTGGCCGGCAATGTAGGCGCCGGTCGGCGTGACTTGCCGGTACTGGATCGTGTAGCCGGTGATTGCGCCGCCACCGTTGGTTTGGGTAACCGGTGACCATCTGACAAACAGAGTATTACTAGTGGTGGGATCGGCAGGAGCACGCGTCGCGATTGAAACTGCTACGACTGAGGCAGGTGCTGAAGCCACACCGCTCGTCGAGAATCCAGTCTCAGCGCTCGATGTGCCCTTGCCGATTGCGTTGACGGCTTGGACCTGCACCACATAACCGCTGTCGGTTCGCAGACCCCTGATCGTCGTACGGGTTGCTGGTGCGTTTACCCGGATATCGGAACTGAACTGCGAGCCCGCTGTAGATAGTGCATACCTCACCAAATAGTGCGTGATATCACTACCACCGTCGGCGGGCGCGTCCCATCTCAAGGTTACTGAGCTGAAGCCAGGTTCAAGATCATCCCCTTTATTGAGCACAACCGGGTCGGGCTGTGTGGCTGGGGTTCCCGAACCAGTTGCCCATGGGCCATTAGCTGTCGTAGTCGGCGCAGTCCTCGGGTTTGGAATGTTGACTGCCTGGACTCGCACGTCATATGCGGTACCCGCATCCAAACCGGTGATGTCGACCTTCCTGTTTACGACATCGATCGTATCAACATTCGTGTCTCCCCAATCACCGGCAGGGCCTGTGCCTCTGACACCTGGTACTGCGGGGACCATGGAAGTCCGATACTCAACCACGTAGCCGTTCCCAGGGTTTGTACCGTTGGATCCTGGTGCGTTCCATGAGACTTTCAAAGTGGTGCCCACATGTGGAACGCCAGTCAACACCGGAGGCGGAACAGCAACGATATTGCTGGGAGCAGAATTCACGGATTCTGGTTTCACTGTTAGTAAAGCACTGGTCGCGGCAGGTGTATCGGCGGTATCTGAGCCGGCACCACTCTTGCCAGCAGCGTTGACTGCTTTGACTGCAACTGTGTAGTTGTAGCGATTGTCTAGACCAGTGATGGTGTATGACCTCACATCAGCCCCAACGGTGGCCGAACCGCCGCCGTCCCAAGTAATTTCGTAACCCGTGATGGGGCTGCCCCCGTTGTCGGGTTCATTTCCGCCTCCGGTGGGAGCGGGGTCAATAGCTTGCACGGGTGCTGCCCATGTGACCTGCAAGGACTGGTGAGCCTTGGTGACCTCTACATCTGTTGGTTGACCAGGAGGTCCTGCTGTAGTAGCAGACACCGTTGCCCATGGACCAGACAGCTCTTTGTCGTCACCGTCGTTGAACGCTCCGAAACGGGGATTAGGCGTTCCATCAGTGAGTAGTGGACGCTCGGCAACACGAGGAGTGTCGTCATCATTGTCGTCTGCGACAAGGTCAACCCAACTGTTCACACGGACCCGAACTTCACACGCCTGGCCCGCCGTGCGGCCGTCGATGGTCATCTCGTAAACCCGAGTAGTTGGCGCATATGCCACGGGAGAACCTGTCACGGAGGTTGCGGTCCAAGAAACGGTTGTTCCGCATCTGATCTGAACGTCGAAGTTGCGTAGGTTTGCGCCACCGCTGTTAGCGGGCTCCGACCAACTCAGAGCCAACACCGCTGGATTGAGGCTCCTATCCGCGTTAACCATGGTGCCTGCCTTGAAGTTTGCAGGAGCGCCCGCTGCGACGGGTTCTGGCGAAACCAGCCCAGCACCACCGCCGCTACCTGGGGCGGTACCGTCACCTGGTGTGGTGATCGTGCCGACACCGGCAGCGTTCACTGCCTGGATCCACACGGAATAGCTCAGATCGTTGCGCAATTCTCTAATGGTGTACGACGTCGCATCACCATCATCAATCTCAACTTGCTGGCGTGCACCGCGACCCGCAGCCCACTGGACCACATAACCAGTCACGGCACTACCACCATCATCAGCTGGTGCTGCCCAAGCCAATTCCAACGACTCGTTACCAGCAGTCGCCGTGAAATCACTCACAGCACCTG
The DNA here is from genome assembly GCA_965198365.1 of Candidatus Aldehydirespiratoraceae bacterium. GTDB lineage: Bacteria > Actinomycetota > Acidimicrobiia > Acidimicrobiales > Aldehydirespiratoraceae > VXYK01. Next base: position 142,756 of record OZ240617.1, read on the forward strand.
GCACCGTCGCTGGACTACCCGACGCCTCATCGGACCAGTCACTCTGGCCGTCACCGCTCACCGCAGCGACACGGAATGTGTACGCAGTGCCCTGGGTGAGACCATCGGCCGTGGACGAAGTGCCGTCCACCGAACTCTGGTTGTCAGCGGAGTAGTCGTCGTCGCCCGACTTCCACTGCACGACATAGCCGGTGACATCGCTTGTGCCGCTTTCTTCAGGGGCTGTCCAGGAGACATCCAACGCATCTCCATCGTCACCACTGACCGCAACTTCAACACCGGTCGGAGCTCCCGGAGCTTCAGTTGGATCAGGTAGAGCATCAAGCACTCGATGCATACGTGCGACAAACGACGCCATCTGCTCGCGTGTCACATTGTTGGACGGCGAGTACGTCGTATCTGTAGTACCCGTCGTAACGCCCAGAGCAAAGATCTGACCAATAGCGGCCTGCTGCTCGTCACTGCGCTCACCGATGTCGGTGAACTCAGTCGTTCCAGCCGCAGCGTCCTCGCCCGTGACCGCCGTATAGAGGCGTGTCAAGAACAAGGCCATGTGGCCGCGAATCACAACGTCATCAGGCGCATACAAAGTGCCTTCCGGATTGACGCCGTTGGTGATGCCGAGTCCAGCGATACGAGCAATATCGTCCTCGTTCGGGTCGCCGGCCACATCGGTGAAAGCGTGATCAGCAACATCTGCTGCGCTTCCCGTGGCCGCTGCGTATGCCCCAGCCATGAACCGGGCCATCTCCGAACGAGTTATATCGTCGCCAGGCCTGTAGGTGTCACCCTCTGCGGGGATGCCCAATTCTAGAAGACATGCGATGTCGTTGGCGTGTGTTGTGCCTGCGACGACATCCGAATAGTTATCGGTGCCAGATGGGCACGAACTACCGCCGTCCTGCGCGGTCGCTGTGACCGTGGCCAAACCGAGACTGCCCGCGACGACGACAAAGGCCACCGCCATACGTACTAGGCGAAGCACACTCAACCGAATCGATCGGTTCGGCACCTTCACCGGCACTCCCTTTCCCGTTACTGCTGAACTCATTGCTGCTCCATTCTTGGTTGGATTGTCTGGCTCTTCGCAGACACCAGTCGAAATCTAGCGGTTAACTGCACCCGGCACCTTGCTGGGACACAGAAAACACCTATCACGATCGGCATGCAAAGGTTAGCGCAGGCCGATTTCTAACACAACCCAACCCCCAAGTCAACGACATAGGGGCCGGAAGAGGCGTCAGAATCGCTAGGTGTCGGTAAGAAACCGCACATGTATTCAAGGCCTTCAGCATAACGCCACAATTGGTTACGCGCCATGCTTTCACGGGCTAACTGATCCACCTTTCTTCTTGTTGAGGATTCTGGAGTCGGGGCGGGGGCTCGGCAAGGGGCCGTTACGCTGTCCGGAAGCGGCCCCCTGGTCGCCGCGGGACACTGATTCTCAGCCCGTCGACAACACGTCCAGCAACCCATGGAAAGCCTTGTGATCCGACTCCCAGCACTCCCCTATCCCCAAGACGCCCTCGCCCCGCATATCAGCGAACGAACCATGGGATTCCACTACGGCAAACACCACGCCGGCTACGTGGCCAACCTCAACAAACTCCTTAGCGGTGGGGCCGGCAAGGTCGGGAACACTGTGGGAGCCTCAGGTGGTGTGGCTGGTGGGGTTGGTGGTGGGGCTGTTGGTGGGGCTGTTGGTGGGGCTGTTGGTGGTGGGGCCGGGGGTGCGGGTGGCCGTGGGGCCGGCGGCGGGGCTGGCCGTGGGGCTGGCGGCGGGGGGGTGAGCCTTGAGACGCTTATTACTACCCCCGGGCCGGTTGCGGTGTTCAACAACGCCGCCCAGATCTGGAACCACACCTTCTACTGGCAATCCATGAGCCCCGACGGCGGAGGCGACCCGAGTGGAGAACTCGCCTCGGCCATCACCTCCAGCTTCGGGTCTGTCGACACGTTGCGGGACGAGCTGACCGCCGCGGCGACCCGCAACTTCGCGTCCGGCTGGACCTGGCTCGTGCGCCTTGGTTCTGGTGCTGGGGATGGTTTTGGCGGCGCTGGGGGTGCTGGGGGTGCTGGGGATGGTGGTGGCGGTGCTGGGGGTGCTGGGGGTGCTGGGGGCGGGGAGTTGGCCGTCATCAACACCAACGATGCCGACAACCCACTGGTGAGCGGGCACCAACCACTGATCACGATCGACATCTGGGAACACGCCTACTACCTCGACTACCAGAACGCTCGGCCCGCCTACATCGCCACGTTCCTCGAGCACCTTATTAATTGGGACTTCGCAGCAGCCAACTACGCCGCCTGAGCTTGCATGGGCCTGGGCCTGCGTGGGCCGACGCCTGAGCCGTCGCCGCCTGAGCCTGAGCCGGCCGAGCCTTCCTAGTCATCCCGACGCTGCGTGAGCCGCCTGAATCGCTTGAGAACCACGCCGCCTGAGAACTACGCCGCTGCGTGGGCGAGGCGTGTGGTGTGTGGGGCGAGGCACCGGGGTGTGCGGGCGAGGCACGGCGTGGGCGAGGCGTATCACGGAACGTGCTGTTGTAGTGTCACAGGGTATGTGATAGCTTGACGAGCATCGACAACCGGTCCTAATCGTGCCGCCTTGGCGGAGGGCGTGTTAGGTGCACGAAAGGACAATAATGGAGCCATCCGTGATCGAAACGATCAGCATTTTCGGAGGAGCAGCACTCCTACTGTTCGGCTGGTTCATCAGGAGCGTGGGCACGAAGATCGACAAACTCGACGAGAAGGTCGACAAGCTCGACAAGAAAGTCGACACGAAGATCGACAAACTCGACAAGAAAGTCGACACGAAGATCGACAAACTCGACGCGAAAGTCGACACGAAGATCGACAAGCTCGACAAGAAGGTCGACAAGCTCGACGAGAAAGTCAACACGTTGACAGCGAGCGTCGCGGCGATAGCGGCGACCCAAGCCGAGCACGGCATCATGCTCCAGCACATGATGGGGCATGGGGAGCGCATCAGCGCACTCGAAGGTGCCGTCTTCGGAACCGCCGCTACCTAGTTCATCAGGTCTTCGCGCGGCTTTAGCAATCGCCCGCTGGGTGGGCCAGACCTGGTTGGGCGAGGAATATCACAGAACATATTGTGATTGTGTCACAAGGGCTGTGTTAGTGTGATACACATCAACAATAGATCTCAGTCATCTCACCATACCGGGGATCCGTCTGAGGTCAGGAGAGGACAACAATGGAACTAGCACAAGTTGTATTGGTCAGTATCTGGACCGGATCGATTGTCTTTTTTTTCATCATGATGGTTGGCATGGTCAGGGACGATCGAAAACGGGAACGAGACCAACGGAAGAGAGACCTGAAACGCGAACACGACCAACGAGAGAAGAGGCTCACACAGGAGATCAAGACGCTTGAACGAAGCCTCGGCTCGAAGATCGACACAATCGACAGGAGTGTCGGAAGGCTTGATGAGAAGGTGCTGGAGCTCAGCTCGTCCAGGACTTGACCTTCTCGATAAGGGCCAGCGGATCGCCACCAACCGGGGTGACCTGTAGACGAGTAACGCCAGCCGCGGCATACGCCTCCACACGCTCCCGGACCCGGCCCTCGTCGCCGACCATCGCCGTGGCATCAAGGAAATCCTGAGGGACCGCAGCCATCGCCTCATCCTTACGGCCTGAAAGGTACAGATCCTGAATCTCGTGTGCTTCTTGTTCATAGCCGTACTGACAGAAGAGGTTGTTGTAGAAGTTCTGATCCCTCGAACCCATACCCCCCACATACAACGCCACCATGAAACGAGCGCCGTCACGAATCTTCTGCGCCTGCGGCTCATCACAGATCGCAAGCAAGCCGCCGGCCACGACCTCCAACGGTCCCAGAGCCGGATCACGCTTGGCCGTGCCCTTCGCCAACACGTCGCTCCAAACCGAGCGCGCCTTGTCGGGGTGGAAGAACACCGGAATCCAACCGTCGGCAACCTCGGCGGTCGTCGCAACATTGCTCGGACCAAGCGACGCAATATATATAGGTATGTTCGAACGCTTCGGATGGTTGATCAACTTGAGCGGCTTACCCAGACCCGTGCCCTGGTCGGGCGGGAGCGGCAGCTGGTAGCTCGGGCCGTCGTGCACCACGACCTCACGGCGCCACACCTTGCGACAAATCTCGATCAACTCACGCTGGCGACCAACCGGGCGGTCATAGGGCACGCCATGCCAACCCTCGATCACCTGAGGACCCGACGCGCCGATACCGAGAATGAAGCGTCCATCGGAGACCGCATCGAGACCGGCCGCAGTCATCGCCGTGAGGGTCGGCGTGCGCGAATAGATAGGCAGGATGCTCGAGCCGAGCTCCATGGTCTCGGTCTTAGCCGCTAGATAACCGAGAATGCTGACCGCGTCGAAGCTGTACAGCTCCGCCACCCAGCCAACATCGATCCCGGCGGATTCCAGATCTCGGGCTTGCTCGGCCGCAGCCTTCGGATCGCCGGAGTAATTGAGTGTCATCGACAGCTTCATCGTCTTTGTGCTTTCAGTTCGGTTGTGTGGTTGGGGGGTTCGGGGGTTCGGTTGTGTGGTTGGCGGGTTCGGGGGTTCGGTTGTGTGGTTGGCGGGTTCGGGGGTTCGGGGGTTGATTTCCGGGAGGATAACTATTGTCAGTGTTGGCGACAATAGTTGACCCGCCGTAGTGTCACACCGTTAACCAATACTGGCAACCACCCCTGCCAACCAACCCTGTCCATAAACCCTGCCCACAAACACGGCCGACCGACAAGCTAGGAGAACAACTCGTGCAGCAATACGGCGAATGGCAAGGAACCATCGGCAAGACCCTCGCCGAATCCCAACCGTGGTTCCCCGAACCGCCCCACCCCGGCGAAGACGCCCCCAACGTCGTCATCGTGTTGCTCGACGACCTCGGCTTCGCACAACTCGGCTGCTACGGATCCGACATCGACACCCCCAACATCGACGCACTCGCCGCCAACGGCCTCCGCTACACCAACTTCCACGTCACCCCACTGTGCTCACCAACCCGAGCCGCACTGCTCACCGGACGCAACCACCACAGCGTCGGCATGCGAGCCGTGTCGAACTTCAACACCGGCTTCCCCAACATGACCGGACACATCTCCAACCACGCCGCCACGCTCGCCGAAGTACTCCACGACGAAGGCTACGCAACCTTCGCCGTCGGCAAATGGCACCTCGCCCCAATGGAAGAATGCAGCGCCGCCGGACCCATGGACCAATGGCCCCTACAACGCGGCTTCGACCGCTACTACGGGTTCCTCGAAGGCGAAACCGACCAATTCAGCCCCTCCCTCACCTACGACAACCACCCCATCGAACCCCCAGGCCGGGCCGAAGACGGATACCACGTCAGCGAAGACTTGATAGATAGAGCCATCGGCTTCGTGCACGACACCAAAAGCGTGCGACCCGACCGGCCTTTCTTCTTGTATGTGGCGTTCGGGGCGACTCATGCCCCGCATCAGGCGCCCGCCGAATACCTCGAGAAATACCGCGGGCGTTACGACGAGGGCTGGGATGTCGTGCGGGCCCGCTGGTTCGCCAACCAACTCGACATGGGAGTGATTCCCGCGGGGACGGCTCTGGCGCCGCGCAACCCCGGAGTCGAACCCTGGGACGACCTACCTACGAACCAACAAGCGCTGGGATGCCGCCTGCAAGAAGCGTTCGCTGCTTTCCTAGACCACACCGATGCCCAAATCGGGCGGCTAGTCGACGACCTGGAGGCGCTCGGGGAACTCGACAACACCGTCATCATGGTGTTGGGCGACAACGGTGCGTCGCAGGAGGGCGGGCCGTTCGGGGTGCTCCACGAGATGAAATTCTTCAACGGGATCCTCGAAGCGCCCGACGAGGCGGTGGCGCACCTCGACGAGATCGGCGGGCCACACTCCCACACCAACTACCCCTGGGGCTGGGCACAAGTCGGCAACACCCCATTCAAGTGGTACAAGCAAAACACGCATGAAGGCGGAGTGCACGTCCCGTTGGTGGTGCATTGGCCCACCGGTCTTGCCGGCGGTTCGGGCTCGGGTTCGGCTGGCGGCGGGGCGGATGGGATGCGGGATGGGATGCGGGATGGGATGCGGGATGGGATGCGGGGCGGGGTGCGGGGGCAGTTCCATCATGTCAACGACATCGCCGCCACGATCTATGACCTTATACATATACAACCGCCCGCTGTGCGGCGAGGTCTCGAGCAAATCCCGGTCAGCGGAACCTCGCTCGCCTATACGTTCGCCGATGCTGGGGCCCCCACCCGCAAAGAGATCCAATACTTCGAGATGGCCGGGCATCGCGGACTCTGGCACGACGGCTGGAAAGCCGTGACCCGCCACGAACCCGGAGTCCCCTTCGACGACGACACCTGGGAGCTGTACCACACCGATGCCGACCCCTCCGAATGCAACGACCTCGCCGCCTCCATGCCTGAGAAACTCGAAGAGATGATCGCGCTGTGGTGGCAGGAGGCCGAGACGCATGGCGTGCTGCCCCTCGACGAGCGGATGTTGGAACTCTTTGCGGTGCGCTTCCGTGACTGCTCCCCGCACCCCGTCGACAGGACCTACCGCTACTACCCGCCGGTGTCGCCGATGGGGAGCCAATCCGCTGTGCCCGTCGGCGGCCGCAGCTGGAACCTCACCGCTTCAGTTACCTGTGGCGCTGGTTCTGATGGTTCTGGTTCTGGTGGCGGTGGTGATGGGGACGGTCGTGGGGACGGTCGTGACGGGGTGCTGTTTGCCACCGGGACTGAGAACGCCGGTTTCTCTATCTTCTTGGACGACGGGTATCTGGTGTTCGACTACAACGCCTTCGACGACCACACCATCGTGCGCTCGAGTGCTGCTGTCAGTGCGGGGGATCACGAGCTCGGTCTCGAATTCCACCGAGGGCCATCGCGAACCGCGCAGGCTCGGCTGTTGATTGACGGCGAAGTGGTCGGTGAGGGGCACATCCCGTGGATCATGGCCACGATCTCCTCGGTCGGACCCAGCGTGGGCTACGACGCGGGCTCGCCCGTCAGCCGCGCCTACACCGATCCCAACCCCTTCAGCGGCAAGCTGCACGAAGTCGAGATCCAACTGCTGTCGCGAGAAGACATCGAAACCCTCCAGGCCCAAGCCCGCGCCGAACTCAGCCGCCAGTAACGGCAACGGCGCGGAGCCGTGGACATCTTCGTCCAGACCATCCAGGAACCGATCAGTAACCCCGAGCCGGCGCCGAACCCCAACACGAACCCACAACCGCCAGTAACGGCAACGGCGCGGAGCCGTGGACATCTTCGTCCAGACCATCCAGGAACCGATCAGTAACCCCGAGCCGGCGCCGAACCCCAACACGAACCCACAACCGCCAGTAACGGCAACGGCGCGGAGCCGTGGACATCTTCGTCCAGACCATCCAGGAACCGATCAGTAACCCCGAGCCGGCGCCGAACCCCAACACGAACCCACAACCGCCAGTAACGGCAACGGCGCGGAGCCGTGGACATCTTCGTCCAGACCATCCAGGAACCGATCAGTAACCCCGAGCCGGCGCCGAACCCGCTAACCGCTCAACACCCTCACCCCGTGTAACCCCGAACCCACCGACCGCTCCACACCCCCCGGTAACCCCCCGTAACACCAAACCCGCGGCCGCTCCTAACCCTCACGCCGTGTTGGCGTTGGTCGAATCCGCTGACCCCCGACCCGTTCGTGTGATCGGAGAGTTCTTGAGGTCCGGTCTTCGACGTACGTGGGTGGTCAACGCTCAACCGTCATAAGATGTTTCATGCAGTGTCACACCCTTTGACTAAGTTGTTGTCATGTTCGATTTGATGATCCAACAAACCAAAGCGACGGTGATCTCAGGCCTTTCACGGGCGGAGTTGACCGGTGTGGTTGAAGGCGCTGGGCGGGCGATAGCGGCGTTGAGTTCGTTGCAGACTCGTTGCGCAACCGAGATCGAAGCGTTGGGTGATGGTGGGGTGAACTCCAAGACGGTGTTGCGTGAGGCTGGGCGCATGTCGACACGTAATGCCAACACGGTCGCCAAAACCGCCGCCGGTTTGGCTGAGATGCCGAAACTGGCGGAATCGTTGGCTGAAGGCGCGATTACCGCAGAGCATGCTGCTGTAGCGGTCGCTGCGGCTGCCAAGACTTCTGCTGAACAAGTAGAGGACGAATTGTCGAAGCTTGCGGAGACATCGTCTGTTGATGTGTTTACTGAACAGTCACGGCGTTGGGTGAACCGCAACCAACCCGATGACGGCGCTGAGCTGTATCAACAGCAACGTCACAGACGGTTGTTCAAGCATTGGGTGAACGAAGACGGTATGGGTGTGCTGTTAGCAGAACTCGACCCGACTAGCTATCAACAAGCGGTCAAAGCAATCAATGTTGAATATGACCGCCTATGGCGTGACGACGGCGGTCGTGACGGCAAGCCCGATGATGTTCGTACAGCAAAACAACGCTTGGCAGACGCATTTGTTGCGTTAATAACCGATCCGGGTCGACGAGGGCCAGGTAGCGCTCGGGCACAACTCATCGCAATAGCCGACATCGAACGCTTACGAGACGACAACCCCACAGGCGTGGCTGAAATCGTCGGGGGCGAAGCGTTGCCCCAAAGCGTGCTCGAACGCCTCATGTGCACTGCAACGGTCACCGGGGTCGTCTTCGACGGCGAAGGTCAACCCATCTGGGTGGGACGCGATCATCGACACGCCACCGAAGCCCAAGTCAAAGCCATCATCGCCCGTGACCGGCACTGCACAGGCAGCGACTGCACCGCCGGTCCTGAACGATGCGAAATACATCACATCGTGCCCTGGGAACAAGGCGGGCTCACCGACATCGACAAAATGTGCCTGGCCTGTTCCGCATGCCACCACAACATCCACGACAGAGGCTACATCGTCATCAAAACCAACACCGGCTACAAAATCATCAACCCCAACAACCCACCAAGCGGCCCCTAACGCGACACAACAGTTCACGGGACCTGCGGGCCGTGCCCAATTCGCTCGTGCGACCGAGCCGGAGCACGACGGTCGTAGCGTCGGAACTCGGACACAGCAACTCGGGCACAGCAACTCGGGCACAGAAACTTGGGCACAGGAATGTGGGCACAGAAACGTGCGATATGGCTGTTACCGGAGATGGGCCCGCAGGCAGCCGCGGCGACACAGCCGGCAAAAGGAGAGGGCCAATCTACCGATGTCGGAGTTCGGGCTTGAAGAGTCCTGACGCCACGTTGGACGCGGACGACAAACCGAGACGCTAGAGGGGTTCCATGAACTCGAGGCGGTTGCCGAGGGGGTCGAAGACGTGGGCTCGGCGGTAACCGTCGATCTCTTTGATGTCGGTGGTCTCTAAGTTCTGGGCTCGGCAGAGATCGACCAGGTCGGCAACATCGTCGACAACAAAACCGACATGGGCCTTGCGGGCAGGGCGAAACTCTTGCTCGACACCCAAGTGAAGTTTGATGCTCGGTCCCTCGAACCAAGCCCCTCCCCGCTTGGCCAACTCCGGCGGTTTCGGCACCTCGGTCAGCCCCAGGACGCCCGCATAGAACTCCCGGACCTGATCCTCAGCCCCCGCTGGCATCGCAAGTTGAACATGATCAATTGAGTTGACTCTGGCCACTGCTACCTCCTAGGGATGCTGACGGATTCGTGTCGGACCAACTGGCGTACTCCGCAAGTTACTCAGTGAGCGACCCAGTGAGCTATCCCAGTGAGTCATCCGGGCGAGTTGCCAGGTGAGCTATCCTAGGAGTTAACCGGGACCCCGGGAGTTACTGAGTGTAGGCGAGGTTGCGGGCTGCGGTCTCGCCCCACTGAGCGTCACCGGACCACGAAATCTTGTTGGCATCGATCTGGGACTGAGGGTCAATCCGGCCGCCGGCGAGCATCACAAAAGTTGCGACATCGGCAAACACCTCAACGTCAGGGTCATCAAGCTCGAAGACCCGGCCAGCGCGGCCATCCACACGCACCAAGATGTCTCGGTCAACCGCACCACGGATCCGAAAAGCGATACTCATCGGGTCGGGCAAACCGATCTTCTTGCCAACGATGTAGCCGATCGAGTCGTCAACCTCTTGCAGGGCTGTTTCGGCGGTGAAGCCCGAGTCGTCAAGAGTCTCGCCGAGCGGGATTGCGATGTCGCGGGCATGCACCCACATATCGAATAGTCGTACCTGCAAGAAACGGCCGTAACTAGACATCCCAGCCGGAGTAAACGACGGGCGATCAAGCACCTCCGGACCCATCGCACGCAGATCATCAAGACGAGTTGCGGTCGTTTCGGCGACAATCTGCGCGAACTCAGACCTGCTTGCACCTCGGGTGCGGGCATCAAAGTCGCTAAACCGCTCAAAAGGCGGCGGGGCCGTATCCGACGGCTCCCAACCGGTCATCCAATACTCCGCACCAATAGCGTGGTTGATGACTCCCCTCACATCCCAGTCAGGGCACAGCGACTGCACCGCCATCTGCTCGTCGCTCAAACGGCCGACAAGATCGTTGTAGTGCGCGAACAGGTCTTGATGGGCAGCAAAATAGTCGTCAATGGAGCTCATGGCACCGCAGAGTACCAGCGGCTTGCCAGCAAGAGAATATGTCAGGCAAACTGACACTTATGAACGATAGCGAAGTCAACGCAATCAACGAAGCACTCGATGCCCTGCTAGCCGAGCACGACCCAACGCAAGAGTCGTATCAAGAGTTTCGCGGTCATCAATTCGACGCTGGACTGGCCTGGGTCCAATTCCCGGTTGGCCACGGTGGTATAGGAGCGCGGCCCCAACTGCAACGCAACGTCAACCGGCGACTAGCCGAAGCCGGTGCTCCGTCCATGGACACCAGTCAGTTCTTCATGGCGCTATCGGGACCCACGATCCTCGCCCACGGCACCGAAGAACAAAAACGCCGCTTACTCCGCCCCATGTTCACCGGCGAAGAGAAATGGTGTCAGCTCTTCTCAGAACCAGGCGCCGGATCAGACTTCGCGGGTCTCGCCACCAAAGCAGAACTCGACGGCGACGAATGGTTAGTCAACGGCCAAAAAGTCTGGAACACCATCGCTCACATCGCCGACAAGGGAATGCTCGTCACCCGCACCGATCCACAACTGCCCAAACACAAAGGGATGACCTACTTCGCGCTCGACATGCACGCCGAAGGAGTCGAAGTGCGGCCACTCCGCCAAATCACCGGTGAAGCCGAGTTCAACGAGGTCTACATGACCGATGTCCGCGTGCCAGACGCCGACCGCATCGGACAGCGAGGCGAAGGTTGGCGAGTATCGATCACCACACTGATGAACGAACGAACCGTCATCGGCGGATCAGGGGGCGGAGGCATCCCACCCCGAGGCAGCGGTGCCATCTCCGAGCTCGTGAAAGTCTGGAACTCGCTACCAGACCACGATCGCACCGCCTCGCGGCGTGACAGCTTGATGAAACTCTGGAACCGGGCCGAAGTGCTGCGGCTCACCAACATGCGTGCAGTGCAAAACGCCAAACGAGGTCAACCAGGCCCTGAAGGCTCCGTAGCCAAGCTGGCAGGAGCAGAACTCAACAAAGAGATCTACAGCGAAGGCATCAACCTCGCTGGCATGGCCTCCCAAATTGACCTTGACTACACCTTCCGTCGACCCACCACAGTCGTGCTACCAGGTGAAGGCGGCGGCCTCGGCTACCTCTTCTTAAGAGCACGGGCCAACTCAATCGAAGGCGGCACATCGGAGATACTCCGCAACATCATGGGTGAACAGATGCTCGGACTACCCGGTGAACCCCGAGTCGACAAAAAGATCCCCTGGGCCGACGTCCCCAAGAACTGAACCCGACTGAACCAGGACCGACAGCGCCGGCTGGACCGAACCGCGACTGCCATCAGCCAAGAACCGAACCGGACTGAACAGAGACCGGGTGAGCCGAACCCGAGCCGACAACCCCAAAAACCGAACCGGGCTGAGCAGGGGCTGGCTGGGCCGAACCCGGCTGAACCCGAGCCGACAACCCCCCAAAAACCGACCCGAGTTGACTGGGATGAACCGGGGGCTGCTTTGAGTCTGCGTTGAACTCAACCGGTACCGAGAAGGTCGATCACCGACCGGTGCAGTTGCCGCTTGATCCTCTGGAGATTGGCACCCGCGGTAGCGCTGTGAGCACGTCCATAATCTGAGGCCGCAATCATCAGGCGATCAAGGCTCACCGCCTCGTTCACAAACCCCGCAGCAACCGCATCGGGCCCCCCATACCGGCGACCGGTCGCCACGGCCTCACGCGCTGTGGCGTTCGTCATTATGTTGCGGATCATCGCCATCAAACCAGGAGAGAAAGTCATCTGCAGGTGCACCTCGGGCCAACAGACAAACCCCCGATCGGCGCGCATCACCGCATGGTCGTGTGCCAGGATCGCGAAAGCACCCGCGCCGAAAGCGTGGCCGTTGACAGCAGCAACCGTCGGTGCCGGAAAAGTCAGAATACGACCGAGCACCTTCTCCACCGTGTTCACGTACGCGCTGATCTCCGGTCTCGAAATCGTCGCTATGTGATCCACGTCGAGTCCGTTGGAATAGTGCTTCGCCGAACCGGTCGTGATCAAGGCGGCCGGGCCGCTGAGGGCCTGCGCCTCAGCCTCGTCGAGCAGCACGTTCATGGTTTCAACCCAAGCAACATTGGTGCGGTTGTCATCGTCGCCGTAGTCAATGATCAGCAACTCGCCGTCTCGGCTCAAAGTTGGTATCGACACGATCTCTCCAATCTCAATCTCAGTCTCAATCTACGATCAAATTACCGATCCACATTGCGAGCCAGACTGGGACCAACACGCGGGACCAACACTCGAGGCCAACACACCAAACCAACACACCAGACCAACACACCAGACCAACACACCAGACCAACACACCAGACCAACACACCAGACCAACACACCAGACCAACACACCAGACCAACACTCGAGGGCAACACACGGGACCAACACTCGAGGGCAACACTCGAGGGCAACGCCGGGTGCCAAGACTAGAGACCAGGATGGGACCAACACACGGGACCAACACACGGGACTAGAGACCAGGATGGGACCAACACACGGGACCAACACACGGGACTAGAGACCAGGATGGGACCAACACACGGGACCAACACACGGGACCAACACGCGGGACCAACACTCGAGACCAAACACACCAGGCCAACACACCAGGCCAACACACCAGGCCAACACACCAGACCAACACACCAGGCCAACACACCAGACCAACACACCAGACCAACACACCAGACCAACACACCAGACCAACACACCAGACCAACACACCAGACCAACACACCAGACCAACACACCAGACCAACACACCAGACCAACACACCAGACCAACACACCAGACCAACACACCAGACCAACACACCAGACCAACACACCAGACCAACACTCGAGGCCAACACTCGGGACCAACACTCGGGACCAACACTCGGGACCAACACTCGAGGCCAAGGCTCGTTGGGCCGTCAAGAAAGCTAGTGCGTCTTGTCGGCGATGCACCTAAGCGGCCAAGATCAACCAATGGGCCAACCGGCGATCGTGATTGCTCACTTCGAGGGTTTCACCGCCCTTGACGAGACCGCTTTGGATCGACTCGACACCGTCGGAAGGCTGCTCGACCGCAAACCGCTCCATTCCTGGGACGAACCACGGGCACAAGAATTACTACCCGAGGCAGAAGTGATCGTCGGACACTGGGGTTGCCCACTGTTCGGACCAGAGTTCTTCGAAACCGCTGCAAACCTGCGGCTGTTCGCCTACGCAGCCGGTTCCGTCAAGTGGTACCTGAGCGACGAACTCTGGGAGCGAGACATACTCGTGACCTCCGGTGCCGACGCAAACGCCGAACCAGTCGCCGAATACACGTTGGCCATGATCTTGTTGGCCAACAAAGGAGTCTTCGGGGCCATCGACCGAGAATCAAATCGCGTCTCATGGACACCGCCGCCCGAAGCGGCCGCTCACGGTAATTGGGGCAAGACGATCGGACTCGTTTCGGCGTCGCTGACCGGCCGACGGGTAGCCCAACTACTGCAGGCCTTCGCGCACCTCGAGGTCCAGATCTACGACCCGTTTGTCGACGCCAAAACAATCGAGTCCCTCGGCGCCACAAAACAAGAAACCCTGGTCGAACTCTGCGCCCAAGCCGATGTGCTCTCGATCCACGCACCCGCCCTTCCCGACACCCACAACCTCATCGGCGAAAAAGAACTCGCAGCGCTGAGCGACGGAGCCACCGTCATCAACACCTCCCGGGGACACTGCTTGGACCTCGATGCGTTGACCAGCGAACTCGAATCGCAACGACTCTTCGGCATCATCGACGTCACCGACCCCGTAGAACCCTTACCGTCAGACCACCCGCTTCGGACTCTTGCCAACGCCGTGTTAACACCCCACATCGCAGGCTCACAGGGCACCGAACTTGCCCGCATGAGCGAATGGGTGATCGACGAGGTCGAGCGCTACGCCACAGGTGCACCCCTGCGCAACCCCGTAACCCGTGAAATGGTCGACCGGATCGCCTGACCACATGAGTGCCCGACCCACATGAGTGCCCGACCCACATGAGCGCCCGACCCACATGAGCGCCCGACCCACACGAACGCCCAACCAACACGAACGACCAACACGAACGACCAAAACGAACGCCCAACACGAGCAACCGACCCACATGAGCGCCCGACCCACATGAGCGCCCGACCCACACGAGCGCCCGACCCACACGAGCGCCCGACCCACACGAGCGCCCGACCCACACGAACAACCGACCCACACGAACAACCGACCCACACGAACAACCGACCAACACGAACAACCGACCAACACGAACAACCGACCAACACGAACGCCCAACACGAACGCCCAACACGAACAACCGACCCACACGAACAACCGACCCACACGAACAACCGACCCACACGAACAACCGACCCACACGAACAACCGACCCACACGAACAACCGACCCACACGAACGCCCAACCCACACGAACAACCGACCCACACGAACAACCGACCCACACGAACAACCGACCAACACGAACGCCCAACCCACACGAACAACCGACCCACACGAACGCCCAACCAACACGAACAACCGACCCACACGAACAACCGACCCACACGAACAACCGACCCACACGAACGCCCAACCAACACGAACGCCCAACCAACACGAACGCCCGATCTAATGAGTGCCCGACCACATGAGTGCCTGATCTAATGAAAACAGTGCTGCCCAGTGGGAATTTCGCCTCGGCCTTGAGATCGGTCACGTCACAGCACGAATCGGCACCCTTTCTGATCGAACCTCGCGGGCAGACTCACAGCTACGGCCAGATTGACGATCTAGCGGCACGCTACACACACGTTCTCAACGCCCACGGTGCCGGCGCTGGCGACCGGGTGCTCGTACAGGTCTACAAGTGCGTCGAAGCGGTTGCTCTATATCTCGCGTGTCTGCGGGCGGGGACCGTTCACGTCCCTTTGAACCCCGCTTTCACCACGCAGGAACTCGACTACTTCTTGAGCGACGCCAATCCAGCGGTGGTTGTACTCGATCCCACCTCAGCGGCTGTCAAAACACCGGCCGGCAACGACCGTCGAATTCTCACCCTCGCCCCCGGAGGAAAGGGCACGCTCACGGCACGGGCCAACGCGGCCGAAACCCAAGCCATCCGGGCCGCCACCGCGCCAATTGTTGACCGCCAAGACGACGACCTCGCCGTGCTGCTCTACACCTCAGGAACCACCGGTCGGCCAAAGGGCGCAGCACTCAGCAACGCCAACCTGCGGTACAACGCCATAGCGCTCCACAACATCTGGCACTTCAACCGCAGCGATCACCTTCTCCACTGCCTGCCGATATTTCACACCCATGGACTGTTCGTGGCCCTCCACTGCGCCATGCTCTCAGCGATTCCGGTGACTTTCCTTGCCAGGTTCGACTCTGAGCGAGTACTCGACTCGCTTCCAAATACAACCGTGATGATGGGCGTGCCCACGCACTACAGCCGACTGCTGCAGAACCCGCGATTGAATGCGGAACTGGCCAGCGGAATTCGGCTGTTCACTTGCGGATCAGCCCCGCTACGAGACTCGGTGTTCGCAGAGTTCACCAAACGCACCGGGCACCGAATCTGTGAGCGATACGGCATGAGCGAAACGGGAATCATCACCTCAAATCCGTACAACGACGTGCGCTTAGCAGGCACCGTGGGCTATCCCCTACCAGGGGTCGAACTGCGTGTGGTCGACAATGCGGCAAAGTCGGTCGAGCCAGCAACATCGGTCGAGCCAGCAACATCGGTCGAGCCAGCAACATCGGTCGAGCCAGCAACATCGGTCGAGCCAGCAACATCGGTCGAGCCAGCAACATCGGTCGAGCCAGCAACATCGGTCGAGCCAGCAACATCGGTCGAGCCAGCAACATCGGTCGAGCCAGCAACATCGGTCGAGCCAGCAACATCGGTCGAGCCAGCAACATCGGTCGAGCCAGCAACATCGGTCGAGCCAGCAACATCGGTCGAGCCAGCAACATCGGTCGAGCCAGCAACATCGGTCGAGCCAGCAACATCGGTCGAGCCAGCAACATCGGTCGAGCCAGCAAAGTCGGTCGAGCCTGGAGTCATCGGCTCGATAGAGGTTCGCGGTCCACATGTGTTCTCGGGCTACTGGCACCGAGACAACGTCTCCACCAATGCCCTCAACGATGACGGATGGTTCACAACCGGCGATCTCGGTAGCCTCGACGAAAGTGGCCGCCTGACCCTGCAAGGCCGATCCGGTGACCTGATTATCAGCGGCGGCGAGAACATTCATCCCAAAGAAATCGAACTCGTGCTCGACGAAGTTGCCGGGATACAGGAATCGGCGGTGATCGGAGTACCTGACCGAGACCTCGGCGAAGCAGTGACGGCCATCATCGTTGTGGACGACAAGAAATTCGATCTCGACAATTGCACCGCGGAACTGGCAAGAAAACTGAGCCGCTACAAGCATCCGAAACAGATCCTGATAGTTCCATCGCTGCCCCGAAACACCATGGGGAAAGTCCAGAAAAACGCCTTACGAGAGCAGCACCAAGGTTTCTACCGCTAACCCGTGACGAGGCTGGCAAGGGCCCAGACAGCAGCGACCAGGCCAACCACGATGAACACGATGCTACGGCCGAGCGGTGCTCGCTCCAGATCACCTTGGCGACGCCGCGTGGCCGCCGGGCGCAGCAAAGCCAGTAAATTGCCGACCGCCATCGCGCCGCCGAGCGCCAACACCAGCCACACCAGCAGGTCCTCGCCAAGAAACACTTAGATTGCCCGGGTTTCCAGGTTCCTGAACGACGTCAATCTGGGCACGAAGTTGAGGTTGACTGTGCCGGTTGGCCCATTGCGGTGTTTCGCAATAATCACTTCGGCCAAGCCTTCGGTCGTCTGGTCAGAGGGGTTGTACACCTCGTCGCGATACAGAAACAAGACCACATCGGCATCCTGCTCAATCGAACCCGACTCGCGAAGATCCGAAAGCATCGGACGCTTGTCCTGACGACTCTCAAGGGTTCGGGAGAGCTGGGAAACACCGATTACCGGGCACTTCAACTCACGGGCCAGAATCTTCAAGCCACGACTAATCTCAGCCACCTCAACCTGACGACTCTCAGCACGAGAACGACCCGTCATCAACTGGAGATAGTCGACTACCACCAAACCCAGATCGCCAATGGAGCTCTTCAGTCGCCGCGCCTTCGAGCGGATATCCATAATCGTCGGATTCGGGTTGTCGTCAAGCCACAACGGCACATTCTTGAGACGGGCGATGGTGGACGTGATCCGTTTCCATTCGTGCTCCTTGACTCGGCCATCGCTCATGTCCTTGGAGTCGACACGAGTCTCAGCCGACAGGATGCGCTGACTGATCTCAATATGGCCCATCTCCAAACTGAAGACGAGGACAGGTTTTTGTTCGCGAATCGCAGCATGGCTGGCGATGTTGAGGATGAAAGAGGTCTTGCCCATGGCAGGCCGAGCTCCAACCACGATGAAAGCGTTGGGCTGCAACCCCGACAACTTGTGGTCAAGATCAACAAATCCGGTTGGCGTGCCGACAATGCCCTTCCCAGACTCGTTACGAGCAATGAGGTGCTCCAGTGTCTCCTTGAGGAGCACTTCGATCTTGCTCATCGATTCGGTGTCTTGACCTTCTGCGATCTGAAACACCATGTTTTCAGCCTCGTCGATGGCTGCAATAGCGTCACTGGGCTGGCTGTAACCGATCTCGGCGATTTCGCTCGCAACTCGGATCAGTTTTCTGAGCATGAAGTGCTCGCGCACGATGCTCGCGTACTTCGCAGCGTTCGACGATGCCGGCGTGTTCATTTGCAAGCGATGCAAACCCTCAAGACCGCCAACTGCTTCTGCTACGCCGGCTCGCTCTATTTCAACCGCGACCGTGACCGGATCAACCGGGTCGCCAGCGGCATACAACGCAGCAATGGCATCGTAAACGTGGGCGTGTGCCGGCCGATAGAACTGCTCAGCGCTGACAAGTTCGATGGAGTCCGCTATTGCGTGACTCGAAAGCAACATGGCACCAAGCAAAGACTCCTCAGCCTCAAGGTTGTGGGGAGGCACGCGACTGTCATGCCGCGTGCTGGTTTGAGTCATCGCCATTCGTTCGTCACCTGATCGTCACCCGTTCGTCACCTGAGCCAACCTTTAAATTGGCCCGCTTCCCCCGTGGGAGTCCAGGGGAAATCGTCGTATTTCTGGGGATTTCTTGTGTACTTTCCACAACGGCGGGCGCGCGCCTCTCAAACCGCCGGCAAACACGAGTTATCAAGCTGTTGTCACCGGAGGGCGACAACCAGTTCACTCTGGAATTACCTCCACCGTGACCGGGAACTCCACTTCGTCTTGAAGCTTGCAGTTCACCGATACTTGGCCAAGTTCTTTCAGCGGAGCGTCCAGCGCCAAGGTATGACGATCGATAACAACACCGGCCTGCGCCTCGACGGCTGCAACGATGTCGAAGTTGCTCACTGAACCAAACAGGCGACCACCTTCTCCGGCGCGTGCGCTGATGGTTATCACCATCGGAACCAGGCGTGCAGCAATCTCTTCGGCCTCCGCCCGACTCTTGGCATCTCGCAAGACCGCAGAACGGCGCATCGACTCAGCCTGAACCTCAACTCCCTTGCTCGCCTTCAGAGCCAACCCGCGAGGAGACAACAGGTTGCGAAAATAGCCATCGGCAACATCGCAGATCTCGCCCTTGCGACCGAGACCAGCGACATCTTGACGGAGAACGACCTTCATGCTCTGCTCGATTCAGTAGCCGCAAAGCCTGCACCAGAGGCGTCATCAGCACCAGCAGCGTGATCAGCACCAGCGGCGTGACCAGCCTCTTCGTAGATGTCGTCGTCTTCATCACGAGAAGCAGGTGGCGGACCGCTAGGGCGCGGCAACGGAGCACCGGCACGACTGATGCGATCACGATCACCCCTGCCGCTGCGTTGAGTGGTCACCCGGTTGGCGTACGGCACAAGGGCCATTTCACGAGCAATCTTGATGGCGTCGGCAACCATCTTCTGCTGTTGAGTGTTGTTGCCTGTGACACGGCGAGCGCGGATCTTGGATCGCTCAGACAAGAATCGCCGAAGAAGGTTGGCGTCCTTCCAATCCACATACTCAATCTTCTCGGAGCTGAGGATCGAGATCTTCTTCTTGACCCTGCGGCCACTTTCCTTGGGTTTGCCCCGCTTCTTTACCTTGGCCATTACTTCTCCAGTTCTGTCGTTTGTGTTCTTGTCGTTCGTGGTTGATGTTCGGTGCGCAAGCCGCTGCTCGCTGACGAGCTAGAACGGCTCCTCATCAAGGTCATACGTTGGTTGAGGCTGAGAGCTTTCGGGAGCCTGCGACCTAGCAGCGCCCCCGGACCTAGCAGCGCCCCCACCGCTTGGTCGGCCGCCACCCTCAGCGCCGCCTCGGAATTCATTGCGGGTGACCTCAGCTGACGCCCACTTGAGGCTCGGCGCCACATCATCAGCAAGGATCTCGATCTTCGAGCGGCGCTCGCCTTGCTGGTTCTCCCAGCTTCGCTGCGTAAGCGTGCCATAAATGACGACCCGCGCCCCCTTACTGATCGAATCAGCAACATTCTCAGCAAGCTGACGGAAACAGGTCACGTCGAAGAACGAAACCTCTTCCTCGCCATCACTCTTTTTCTTGTTCCAGGCCACGCCAAAGTTGGCGACGGCCAGTCCGCCCTGCGTAAAGCGTAGTTCTGGATCGCGGGTCACGTTGCCCACAACCGTTACAGTGTTATCAAATCCCATGTAGGTACCTCCTGGTAAACCGGCCTATGCCGGTACCGTCTCCCCAAACAGACCGCGGCGAGCCGCTTCCTTTTCTGGGAGACGAAAAAGCTTGTGACGGACAATGTCGTCCGTGAGACGCAACTGGCGTTCGGTGTTGGGAAGACCCGCCGATTCGGTAACGATCTCCCACACCACATAGGTGCCTTCAAACTTGTGCTGGATCTCGTACGCAAACCGACGACGACCCCAATTGTCGGTGGACGCAATCCGGCCACCTTCGTCGACAATAAGGCCGTCGATGAGAGAGATCACCGCATCAATATCGCCATCATCAACATCAGAGTCGACGATGATCATCAATTCATAGGCTCGAGAAATATCCACGAGCACTCACCTCCTACGGACCCGACGTAGCCGGGGCCCCTTCCCGGGGCAGGGGTTGCTGGCTGAAGTTGTTTCCTTTCGGAGTTGCTTCCGTT
The DNA here is from genome assembly GCA_965198365.1 of Candidatus Aldehydirespiratoraceae bacterium. Lineage (GTDB taxonomy): Bacteria > Actinomycetota > Acidimicrobiia > Acidimicrobiales > Aldehydirespiratoraceae > VXYK01. The sequence goes on from OZ240617.1 coordinate 163,621, forward strand.
GGAAACGCCACCTGGGGGAATTGCTTAAGACTACCGGCGCAAACCGCATGCCCACACCTTGAAAAACTGCATGGTCACATCTTGTCAGGGGGGTGTGACACTGCGGCCGAACAAGGCAACCAACAGCGCTTTATTCACCGCCGTAGAGTTGCAGTTCGGAAGCCTCAGCGTCGGCCATGTGATAGCTCTCGGCATGGTTGGGGAACGCACCAGAACGCACATCAGCGGCATAGGCGGCAACCGCCGAAACCGACACAGACTTCACATCCGCGTACCTCCGCACGAACTTCGGCACAAAGCGATCCTCAATGCCCAAGAGGTCGTGGTAAACGAGCACCTGGCCATCACAGCGAGAACCAGCCCCAATCCCGATCGTCGGAATATCGACAGCGTCGGTGACCGTCTCGGCAACCCGGTCAGGCACGCCCTCAAGAACCACCGCGTAACAACCGGCATGAGCCAGCGACTTCGCTGCCTGCACCAGCTTGCGGGCATGTTCAGCCTGCTTGGCCTGCACCTTGAAACCACCCATCGCATGAATCGACTGAGGCGTAAGACCAATGTGACCCATCACCGGAATCTCCGCGGCGATGATCCGATCGATCATCGGCAACCGCTTACGGCCACCCTCGAGCTTGATGGAATGAGCACCCGCGCGCATGAGCCGGGCCGCGTTCTGAACCGTCTCCTCCGGAGAAACGTGATAACTCATCCACGGCATGTCAGCCACGATGTGACAGTCCGGTCTGACCCGGGCGACAGCCGCGGTGTGATGACACATATCGTCGATAGTCACCTGCAGCGTGTCGTCGTAGCCGAGCACAACCATGGCAAGGCTGTCACCCACCAGAATAATGTCGGCACCAGCCTCCGACGAAATACGCGCACCAGGCGCATCGTACGCAGTCACCATCACCAGAGGATCGTCACCAGCACGAACCTTCTTGCATGCAATCGCAGGGGCAGTGAGCTTGCCCATGTCTGACTCCTTTCCCGTCCAGCGCCCTCTGTGACCAGGTAGGTCTGTGGCTGCCGGCGGTGAACACAGACTAGCGGATCAAAGCGTGCAACTCCAAGCCCCAGAAGACCAAAACCCGGAGATCATCCCACCACTCCCTCAACGCCCTCAACCGCTTCAACCGCACAACCCCCGACCGAACGGCTCCTCGTCAGATGGTTCCAGCCGCAATCCGTGCACACCTCAACCACGTAGCCACGCGACGGTTGCTTGCGAGCATCGAGCCGAGTCATCTCCTTGTCGCTAGTGACACAGCGACCATGCCCCGGCAGCCGCGGACCGAACACATAGGTGACCTCAACCAGCCCATCCGTCTCACAAACCGGGCAAGGCGACTCCAGAGGCCGTCCACAAAACTCGGCGTTGCGGCGCAACTCCGGTTGAGCATCGCACAACTCAGAAATACTGACCTTGCCGTCACGCCATGCACTCAGAGTCATCTCGCGCATCAAGCGATAGTCGATGCCCGCATCGCCACCAACGGCCTGAGTCAGTCCCATCTTCACGCCCATCACAGTAACCGTCCACGCATGTCGCACGCACGACGACAAGAATCAGACCCATGCAACTGCACGACACAAGGGCTCCAACAGACCGACCAATCGACCATGTCGACCTAGGCCTAGGCGTCGAACCCACACTCGACCGACGCCTCATCGGATACGTCTCCGGGCGCCGCGTTCTCGAGCTGGGATGCGGCCAAGGACACGCCGCGGTCGGGCTCGCGCTGCGAGGCGCGCGGGTGACCGCAATCGACGAACACGTCAAGCAACTGCGGGCCGCGCGGGAGCTGGCGATACACCACGAAACCACCGTCGAGTTCCATCAAACCCAACTCGCTGAACTGGCCTTCTTGACCGCCGACCAGATCGACCTGGCAATCTCGGTGACCTCGCTGTGTTACGTCAAAGACCTCGACCGCGTGGTCCGACAAGTCCACCGCGTCATCAAACCCGGAGGCCATCTGCTCATCTCGCTCCCCCACCCCGCGGCACTGTGTGCCGACCCGGACAACCCCGCTCTAACAGTCCGCCGGTGGACCGGCACTCGCCCGATCAAAGGACGCTATATCCACACCATCGAATCCATCGTGTCATCGCTGTGCCGCGCCAAATTCGTCGTAGACACACTGCTCGAACGGCACATCGAAGACAACCTGCTACCCGCAACCCTGCTCGCCCGAGCCCGCAAACCCTGAGCGAGCCTCCAGAGCAATCCGCCAGAGCAATCCGCTCGGCCTCAAAGCAGACCTGACTACTCACGGGGCGTGCCCAGCCCACCAATCCTGCAACCGTCGAGCAGCCACATCACCAGCCAGCGGGCCCTCAGAGACACGCAACTCGACCAACCATTTCATCGCCTTACCGAGTTCGCGGCCCGGCTCAATACCAAGCATGTCCGCAACCTCCAAGCCACCAAAAAATGGTGCTGGATCATCCAAATCGGGCTCGCGGCGACGCAAGTCAACGAGTTGCGCAGCTGCCTGATCAACATCGTCGGCCCAAAGCCCGTCTGCAGAGCGCAACCCAGCCACAAACGTCAGCAGATCCTCCACCGTGCGACCAGCGGGGCAACCCCTAGCAAGTTCGCGAAGCTGTCGATCCGAAAGCGCCGCCAGATCCGCCGTCAACAACTTCCGGCCCTCACTCAACAACCACCTCACCGCTCCGGCCAACCCGCCCGAAAACTTCAGCGAACGCAGAGGTGGTTTGTCCACCTGCAACGCACTCAACATCGCAGCCCAACGCAATGCCGGATCTGCCGACACCGCTCGCAAACGAGGTGCAGCAGACTCCCAGTCGTCACAGCCACCAACGACCGGCACCATCCGACCAACCCCAGTGTCATCAATCAACCGCAAACCCGGGGCCGGATCGTCGAGCAACAACAACTTCTGCAACTCATCACGAATGCGCTCCACCGAAACGATTTCCAAACGGTCAGCCTCAGCAGTCATCGCAGTCACCAACTCCGGCGCCGGAGAAAGATTGCAACTCGCGCAGAACCGGGCCGCACGCAACATCCGCAACGGATCCTCAGACAACGAAACCTCAGGCTCAAGCGGAGTGCGCAACACCGCAGCCGCCAGATCGGCTTCACCCCCGAACGGGTCCACCAACGAATGATCGGCCATATCGATCGCCATAGCGTTGACCGTGAAATCACGCCGGGCGAGATCATCAACAATGTCATCGCCGAACACAACCGTCGGCTTACGCGAATCCGGACGATACGACTCCGCACGGTGCGTCGTGATCTCATAGCTCTGGCCCGCTATGACGCAGCCGATCGTGCCGAACCGCTCGCCCTGGAACCACACGTCATCAGCCAACTCAGCTACCAAACCCCTGATCGCATCAGGTCGCGCATCAGTAGTGGCATCGAGATCCTGACCAACGTCAGAACGCTTCAAGAAGTAATCCCGCACCACGCCGCCAACCAAGAAAAACCGATAGCCGGCAGAATCGAACACTTGCGCCAACGGATCGGCCCGCTTCAACAGTGCCTCAAGCTCGTAGGTGTAGCCGGCCACACAAAGACATTACCGGGCGCTACCTGCTCAACGGAGAGCGACGTATCGTAACAATGACCATGGCCCTCACCCAGCTCACGATCGGCGACGCCAGATTTCGCGCCGGACGCTGGCAAGGCCGCGCCGACCTAGCCACCCTCGTACCGCTCAGCGCCGCCCAAACACTCGACCGCCAATCACTCTCAACAGCCCGAAACATATTACGAAACCAAGGTTTCCAAGCCGTAGTCACAGCCGCAGTCGCGCCACCGGAACGGGCCGCCTTCCTGCTCGACGACTTCAGCGAACGCGAACATCTCCACCTGCTGCGCTACGACCTCCAACCACGCTTCGCCGCCAGCGGGCCAGGTGGCCAACCCCGCGGCCAACCCCGCGGCCAACGCCTGCGACCATGGCACCGCCCCCGCCCCAGAATCCGCCGCGGAACCAGCCGCGACTGGGACGACGTCCTCACCCTCGACCGGCAGTCATTTGACGAATTCTGGCACTTCGACCGCGACGGACTGCAAGATTCGATCGAAGCCACCCCCGCCAGCAGACTCCGGATCATCCGCCGATTCGACGTCGCAGAACCGCCCGACACCAACGAAAGAAACGACAACCCCAGCAACCAAATAATCGGCTACGCCCTCGCCGGTCACTCAGGCCGAACCGGATACCTGCAAAGACTCGCCGTCCACCCCGCCTATCGGCAGCAAGGAATCGGTGCGCTGCTGGTCAACGACGCCCTCTGCTGGATCCGCCGACGCGGAGCAAGGATCGCTTGGGTCAACACCCAAAAAACCAACAACAACGCTCTGCAGCTATACAAAAACCTCGGGTTCACCCTCCAAGAACACCCCCTGACGGTCATGTACCGAACCCTCACATGATCGGTAGAGAGCGCTTCGCTGCCGCGCTAGCGGCTCTGGTCCTCGTACCACTCGCGACAATCACCAACCTCACCGGTGCGGCCGCTCAAAACGACGGGCGCATAGACCTCGTCGCCCAAACCGCCTTCGTCGGCGACGACCCCGCAACCATCGACCTCAGAGTCATCGCCCCAGCCGATTCGACGATCCGCATACAAATCTTCGAGGCCCGCACAACCCGTGAAGACATCCGTGCCAGCTACACCGGCCTCGGCGAGCAAAGGCCCTTCAGCAACTTCATCTGCGACGTGGACGAACCCGTCGACGAGGCCCACTGCCAACTCAACAGCACCGGAGAAATCTTCTCGATCGAGATCCCAGACGAGGAAATCGGCGAGATCCTGCGCATCAACCAAGGCGCTCTTCCCGTAGTCATCACCCTCGAAGACAACAACGGCGACGTCATCGACACGCTCATCACCCACCTGCTCGTGCTCGAAGAGCAGCGGCGACCGACACTTCACGTCGCCTTCATCGCCGACCTGAGCGCACCGCTCGCCATCCAACCCGACCAAACCATCAACCTCGACACCCAAAACCTGTTTGCTCGAGCCGAACCAATAGCGGAACGCGACGAAATCCCCATCACCGTTGCGCTACAACCCGAAACGATGCAAGCACTGGCGATCAGCGGCAGCGAACAGCTAACCGAGTTCACCGAGTTGCTCTCTGACCGGCCCGTACTGAACGCCCCCTGGGTCGATCTCGATGAAGAAGCCTGGCGGCTCGTCGGCGACACCGCCCTCATCGCTGACCAGTACAGCTACGGAGCCGACGTCGTCTCAGAAATGCTCGGACGCGGACCCACAACAATCTCCAAACTCGATGCCGACGCCACAATCGAAACACTGGCACTACTGCGCAGCAACGGCACCCAAGCCGTGCTCGTTGCACCCAACCAAATCACCGGCAGAACAACCGACAGCAGCGAATTCGCGCCGTTCCAACTGCGCGACACCACCGGAACGGCCCTGACCGCCATCGCCGTCGACACGTCGCTGCACCAAACACTGAACCATGCCGACCCAGAACTGGCAGGCCACCGTGCCCTCACCGAACTCGCAATCGAAGCAGCCAACGCCACCATCGACAGAGCCATCCTGTTCGACTTCGATCAACTCGAACCAGCAGCACTCGAAGTGCTCCTAGACGGCATCAACGAACGCAGCAACCTCCGAACATCCCCACTCACCCGGGCATTACAAGTACCCGTCGCCCGCGACACAGACGGGCAACCAGTCCAGGCCACCTTGAAACCAACCCAAGCACCCGATCTGTCGCAGCGCGCAGCCGATATCGGTGTCACCCGAGGAACAGTCGATGCCTACGCTTCAATGGTTGCCCCGGCGCGAACACCAATCACCGCACTCGAAACGCTCTTGCGAGCCGCCGCCGCAAGCAGCCTGAGCGACGAACAAAGCGCCGCCTACACCCTCAGCGTGTTCGACGCAGTCCTCGCAGGAACAGCCAACATCACCATCGAACCAGCCGAACGCATCACACTAACCGACCGACAAGCCAACCTGCGGATCACCATCCGCAACGGACAACCCCTCCCCATCACCGTCGACCTGCTGCTCAGCGCCGAAAAACTGCGCTTTTACGATGGCGAGCGACTCAGCCAGACCCTGGTCCCCGGCGACAACGAAATCACTGTACGGGTCGAAACACTCGCCTCCGGGGACGCCAGAGTCACAGTGGCCATAACCTCGCCCGGAGGGCAACTCGAACTCCACGAAGGCGTCATCGATATTCGCTCCACAGCAATCTCCGGACTGGGCCTAGTCATCTCGATTATCGCCCTCATCGTGCTCGGCGGATGGTGGGTCCGAACGATTCGACGCGTACGCCGCAACCGCGCCGCTGCTACCGTCGCAGCTACTGACCAAACAGCCGACGCCGAAGCAACCACAGCAGAAGCAAGCGCCGATGAGCAGTCAACCCAGCCCCAAACAAACCAAACCCAGCCAACCCAGCCCCAGCAGAACCAGGAGGAACTGTGACCGTTCGTATCGTCACCGACAGTGCCTGTGACCTTCGCGGCGACGAGGTCGACGAACTCGGCATCGAAGTCGTGCCCCTCTCGATTCGCTTCGGCGAAACCGAATACATCGACCGCGAAGAACTCAGCGTCGAGGAGTTCTACGCCAAGTTGGCGTCCGCCGACACGCTCCCCGAAACAGCCGCGCCGGCGCCAGGCCGCTTCGACCAAGCCTTCCGGCGGCAACTCGACGCCGGCGCTTCCGGCATCGTCTGCATCAACCTCTCCGCAGCCCTCTCAGCGACAATGCAGTCCGCCAAGACCGCCGCGGCCGCAATAGACGGCGACATCCGCGTAGTCGACAGTCGCTCAATCACCGTCGGACTCGGATCGATCGTGATCGCCGCTGCAGAAATGGCAGCCAACGGAGCGACAACGCACGAAATCGAAACCGCAGTGGTCGACCTCAGCGACCGGACACACGTATTCGGCGCGCTCGACACGCTCGAAAACCTCAAGAAAGGCGGTCGCATCGGAGGAGCGCAAGCCCTTGTCGGTTCGATGCTGGCAATCAAACCGATCCTCGACCTGTCAAGCGGCGAGGTCCAAGAAGCAAGCAAACAACGCACCCGCAAAAAAGCCCTAGCTTGGCTCCGCGACAAACTCGCCGAGTACGACGATGCGGAGAGCCTGGCCATCATGCACGGACAAGCACCCGACCTCGACGAATTCTTATGGATGATCGACGGGATCGTCGACATCAGAGAGGCACGAGTCGAATTGATTGGTCCAGTCGTCGGAACCCACGGCGGACCCGGAGTCATCGGCTTCGCCCTACAAAGCTGACGAACCGACTCGTACTAGGGTCGCAGTGACGCTTCCATGGACGACTCGACCCTTATCAACGCGGCACAAAGAGGAGACCGACAGGCCCTCGATCAGCTATTGCGTAAGCACCAAAGCCGCGTCTACACAGTTTGTCGACGAATAGCAGGCAACGACGCGGATGCCCTCGACGCCACCCAGGAAGCACTCATAGCCGTCGTCAAAGGACTCCCCCGCTTCGACGGGCGGTCCAAGTTCTCAACCTGGATCTACCGAATCGCCACCAACGCCTGCATCGACGAACTACGCCGTCGGCACCGACAGCCCACACCAGGCTTGCCCGAATACGAAGAAGCCAACCCCGCCCCCATGGCTGCCAGTGCTCCCCGAGACCCCGCCGAAACAGTCACCGCTCGCATAGACATCGACAACGGACTCAAAAAACTGCCCCAAGAATTCCGCACCGCGGTAGTACTGCGCGACGTGGCCGGTCTCAGCTACAGCGAAATCTCCGAAGTGCTCAATATCGCGCCTGGCACAGTCCGCTCCCGGATCGCCCGCGGCCGGCGCCAACTAGTCGACGTCATGAACCCCGGCAATTCAAGGAACCAACCCACACCCGAGAATCGTCACAATAAACAAGCCAATGAGTGATCCAACCCCTTCCGACGACGAACTCATTTCGTCCTACATCGACGGTGAAGCGACCCTCGACGAGGTCGCTCGCATCCAAGCCGACCCAGAACTGCGAGCACGCATCCAAGAATTCGAGGCCGCCAGAGACTTGCTGTCCACCCCCGTAACGCCGCTACCGGAAAGCGATGTGGACCGGCTCATCGACAACGCTCTGTGGCAAAGCACCACCAGCGACCGGATCACCGATCTATCGGCGGTCAGAGCCATGCGCACGTTCAACCCGCAGCGACTGGCAACCATCGCCGCGACCTTGGTTCTACTCGCCGGAGTAGTCGGCGCGCTGATCGCTTTCAACTCAGATTCCGGCGACGAAATGAGCTCCACCACCGCCGACAGCGCCGAAATGGCCGATGATTACGCCCGAGACGACGGCGACGACATGGCCGACGACGGCGACATGGTATTCGACGCCGACATGCCAGCCGACAGTGACATGGCCGACGAGGGCGACGACATGGCCGAGGCGATGCCCGAAAGCGCCGCCATGGCCGACGACGGCGACGACATGGCTGACGAGTATTTCGAAGACGAGGGCGACGACATGGCGACGTCCGACGACTCGGAGCAGAGCGTCACAGAAGAGCAAACCGAGTCAACTACCACGGCCACAACTGTCGACCCACCCAGGATCCACACTCTGCTCAACATAGAAACCGCCGAGAGCTACGAATCCCTCGGTGAGCTGATCGACCACACCGCAGACCGATGGCGCGAGCTGGTTGCTACGGATTTCGCCGGATTCATCGTCACCGAAGACGAGGAAGGTTACGAGTCGATCGAACAAGCTCTGGCCGACACCGCTTGCGGGCAAAGCCTCCTCACCCACATCTACGCCATGCCCGACATCGACGGCGCCTATACCCTCCGAATCAGCGAAACCACAATCACCGGCATCCCGATCAGCATCGCCATTCTCCCACTCACCGGCGATCACCCAACAGACACCGCCGCACTGCTGACCGCCAGCGAACCAACCTGCACCGTCGAGCACCTCACAACCCTCGCCCCCTGAACCACATTCATTCCAAGCTCAACAAGGCCGGCTCCCCCTCGGCGGTGTGGAATGTCCGGATGCTCACGAGACCGCGTGCGTCGGCTCAGGCAAGGAGACCACTCGCAAAAGTTAGACTTCAAAGACGATGGACAAGACGATCTCCGAGAACCGTTTGGCTTGCTACGTTCCCGGTCTACGCGAATACGACGACGCGTTCCGGCTGCGGGTGATCCTGCACGACTTCGGAATGGTCTGGCAGCACGCCGACAGAGCCGAGCGAATCATCTTGGTTGAGGAAGAACCCGAGCCGTTCGACGAGCGCTGGGATGGTTTCTTAGCGGCCTACGTCGAACATCTCTGTTACCACGCCCAGCTGCCCACGCCAGCATGGACACAGCAGGAGAACCGCTATCTGGAGCGCATGTGGTGGCCAGCTCATTACTTCGAGTTCGAGCGCGGCTCAGTGATGATGAGTACGCCGGCGGCGTTTGAAGTACACGGCATGTGGATAGCCGAACGTGAACTGGAAGTCGTGTGACCCCCGCCTTTTCAGCATCTGAACTTCAGGAGGCACTGAGCGAACTCGCGGTCATCCTTCAACGACGTGGCAAGCGGGCGCGAATTTATGTGGCCGGCGGCGCTGCGATGATTCTGGCAAACAAGTCCGACAAGCTCACCAGGGACATAGACGCCTGGATCGAAGAAGGATACGGCGCAGTCATGGACGCGGCGCAACAGATCGCCAGACAGCGCGGATGGCCCAGCACCTGGATCAATGAGCAGGCGACTACCTATATGCCTCCACCGGAGAAGCGCCGCGGAACCGTGGTGTTCGACCACCCTTCCCTCAAAGTGATCGCCGCAAACAATGATCACCTGCTGGCGATGAAAGCGAGAGCGGCACGTTCGGTCGACGAGTCAGATGTGGAACAGTTACTACGTGAGTGCGGCTACAGCACAGTCGAGCAAGTCGAATCACTGGTGCAGAACGTGTTCTCCGACGAAGGCTTGAGCGAACGGCAGAAACAATGGTTGGGAGCCGTTATCGACCGGCTGGCAAACCAGGAGAACATCGAACCCACCGGGTAGCGTCGAACCGGGAGTTCGCCTCGACCGAGCCACTGTGAGGGGTCGTCCCCCTCAGACCGAGTCTGTGAACTGAACCGGCAGGGTCTTGAGTCCGCTGAGCCGGTTGGTGCGGGTCCATGTGGGCGGCCCGACCACCTCAACATCGGTCCAACGGTCCAGGATGGCGTTGAGCATCACGTCAATCTCAAGGCGCGCAAGGTTGGCCCCCAAACAAAAATGAGGTCCATGGCCGAAACCCACATGGTTGTTGGGGCGGCGATCGATCCGGAACTCGAACGGATCGTCGAACACCGCCGCATCGCGGTTGGCCGACATCTCCCACACCACCACCTTCTCCCCAGCGCGAATCAGCTCGCCTCCCAACTCGGTGTCGTGGGTAGCGGTGCGCCGTTTGTACACCGACGGTGTCGTCCAACGCACAATCTCCTCAATCGCGGTAGGCATCAACGATCGATCCGCAGTAAGCCGAGCTAACTGATCGGGTGACTTGGTGAGCTCCCACAGACCGCCCGCGATGGCCTTGCGGGTCGTCTCGGCCCCGGCGGTGAAGAGCAACGACCAGAACATCGCCACCTCCACACTGTCGAGCCGCGACTGATCCTGACCAGCAAGTTCACCGTGAATGACAACCGACAAGAGATCCTCACCAGGTGTCGCGGTGCGCTCGGAAATCAAACGCTGACCGTACTGGAACATCTGAACGCTCGCCTCTCCCGGCACGTCTGGACGGTCTTGTTGGCTGTAATTCTCCGAAAGGACATCAACCCACTCACATAGCTTGCGTCGATCCTCAACCGGCACCCCCAACAGCATGCAAATCGCCTGCAAAGGCAGCTCAGCCGCCATATCAACCACCAGATCACACGACCCCCGAGCCCCGTCGGACGGCGCAACGCTGTCGAGGATCTGTTGCGCCCTGTCGATGAGGTCATCACGCACCCGGCCGATCATTTTCGGCGTGAACCCCTTGTTGACAAGTTGACGGATCCGCTGATGCCGCGGATCGTCCATCATGTTGAGGAGCTTCCCACTCATCTCCAGGTCGTCAATAGTCGTACCGCCATACGGGCGATCACCGCCGGTATGACTCGAATAGGTTCTTGGGTTGCGGAACACTTCAACAACGAGTTCATGGCTGCTCACACACCAAAAACCCTCCTCGTCAGGAGTCACCGCGGTCGGCTCGTGCCACCAAACCGGAGCTTGCTCGCGCAGCACCTTCAAAGCGTCGTGCGGAAACCCGTTGACGAAAGTCTCGAAACTGCTGAGATCGGGAATCTCGAGCGTGGTCATCAACCCTCCTCAGGCACCGGTGCAGTGAAACCAGCCTGTTCTTCGAGCGCCTCCAAAGCTCCAATGAAGAACTTCTCGCCGAGGCCCATCTCAACCGAAGTGGACAACACCCGATGAGCGGCCTCTGTTAGAGGCAGCGGCGTGTCGATATGAGCCGCTGAGTCCAAAGCCAGACGCAAATCCTTCTCAGCCAGAGCCAGGTCGTAAGTCGAATCGTCCCACTGCCGGTTGACGATCATTCCCGCAAGCGCCATGTAGAAGCCGGCCGAACTGGCACGGAGCACTTCCAAGAATTTCGGAATATCGAGGCCCGCCTTCGCAGCCATCAGATACGCCTCCTCAAACACCTGGGTGCCTACCAGAAAGACGAGATTGTTGATCAGCTTCAACAACGTGCCTGTACCCGACGGCCCAAGCCACTCAGTCTCCGTCTTTCCGAAACACACCAGCACCTCACGACAGCGGTCGAAAGCGGCTTCGTCGCCGGAAGGCATCAGCGTGAGTTCCCCCGCATCAGCACCCATATGCCCACCAGAGACGGGACAATCCACAAAATCAACACTCGCGGCAGCGCAAACCCCGAAGAGTTCCTTGGTGACATCAACACTGTTGGTGGACAGATCCACCACCACCAACCCAGCCGCAGCGCCCGAGAGGACGCCGGCGGGCCCTGACACGACCGCTCGAGACGCCTCCGGGGTCGGCAACGACAAAGCCACAACCTCGCTCGCTTCAGCAACACCCGCGGAATCGTCCGCGGAGTTCGCGCCAGCCTCAACAAGCCGCTGACAAGCAGCCTCATCAAGGTCGGTAACCGTCAACTCATGACCGGCGGCAAGAACATGGCGGGCACATCGACCACCGATATTCCCCAATCCGATGAAGCCGACACGCATAGGCACCCTCCTCACAACAAACTTATGCTAAGCAACCCAACCACAACCAGAGGGAACTCCGATATGTCCAAAGTGTCGATGGTCGCAACATTTCGCTGCAAAGAAGGCAAGAACGACGAGATGGACGCCGCGCTAGCGGCCCAGGTTGCGGTCGCAGCCGAGCTGGACGGCGTGGAGGTCTACTCGTACCACCGCGGCGAGGGCACCAACTACTCATACTTTGCGTTGTTCTCGTCGATGGAATCGATCCAATCACAAGGCCAATCCGAAGCTCTGCAAGCCGTCATGGGAACCTTCATGGAACTGCTCGCGAGCCCCCCGCAGATGTCGATGTACTCCCCCGTCGCCGCCGCCGGCCTCGACCTATAAGAGCATCCGCGCGCTGTCGGTCATTCGGGTGCAAGAACCTCGATGTCGGCTTCGCTGATCTCCGGCCATTTCTGGTCGCAGGTCACAATCGGGCATCGGTGCACCACCCCAAACGCGACGACAACCGCATCGACCATCGGGAAGCTCCGATTGCCGTAGGCAGCGCGCAATGCTCTGGCTTGGTCGGCAACATCGTTGGTCAGCGGCTCAGTTCGAAACCCCAGCTGGTCCAGCACCTTGTCTGCTTCGTCCAACTGCTGCAAACGGCTGGGGTGAATCAACGCCTCAGCTCTGGTCATGTTCATGATCACAACGCCATCAGCGGTGAGACAACGACGGATAGCGGCCCGGTGAAACGGGTGCCGAGAGTCGAGCACCGCTATCGCAACATTCGCGTCAACAACAATGTTCACCGCTCCTGAGCCTCGGCCCGCTGATCCTCCAAGTACCTGTCGGGCCAGTCGATTGCCAGGGCTTCCGCACGGGCACAAGCCGCCTCGAGGCGAGCTTCGAGGATCTCCTCTCGATGATCCGCCATGAAGTCTCGGATCGCCTGCTGGGTCAGACGTGACAAGTTCAATCCGACACGACGGCTTACCTCGTCCAACTCTGTCGGCAGGTAGATAGTGCGGTTCGGCATACGCATATCTTACTGAATAATCTACGCATACCGTCGCGGCCTACGCAGGGTTCTTGAAATATTGCGCTGCCGCTAGGCTCCGAGGCCATGAATGACGAGACCTCGCCAGTTGAGAACGACTGGATATCAGGCGTCGTTGACTCAATAGTCGACAACGTCGACAAGGTCCGCACCCACGGCACCGAAAACGCAATACGGGTCGTGCGAGCAATCGTCTACGGATTGGTCGCACTGGTTTTCACCACCGCCGCGCTCACCCTGCTGATCATCATCGGAGTCCGCCTCGCCGATGCCTACCTGCCAATCGGCTCCGGAGTGGGCGATGCAACCTGGGCCGCCCACCTTTTCATCGGTGGTCTCTTGGCGATCCTCGGCTTCGGATTCTGGCTCAACCGCAAAATCGACGGTATGCGCTGGGTCAACTCAGCGTTGATTCTCGACGCCCTGATCATCGTCGCAATCGTCTGCTACGGCATCATCGACTCGTTCGCGTGACCGCAAGTCCCACCAGCGCATGCGCTAGGAGAACTAATGCCCGAAACCCATGAAGTGATCATCATCGGCTCCGGACCAGCCGGACTCACCGCCGCCCTCTACGCCTCTCGTGCCAACCTCTCCCCGCTACTGCTCGAGGGCGAACCCAGCAGCACCAGCGACCAGCCCGGTGGGCAACTCATGCTCACCACCGATGTAGAGAACTACCCCGGTTTCCCCGACGGCGTCATGGGCCCCGAGTTGATGGTCAACTTCAGAGCCCAAGCGCAACGTTTCGGGACTGAAATCAAGACGGTCAAAGCCACCAGAGTCGACCTCTCCGAACGCCCGTTCAAGGTTTGGGTCGGTGATCCTGAAGCTGCAGAGCCGACCTATCAAGCCAGTTGTCTGATCGTCTCAACCGGAGCTCAATCGCTGATGCTCAACCTTGACCGCGAAATTGAACTTGTCGGTCACGGGCTCTCCACCTGTGCAACGTGCGACGGGTTCTTCTTTCGCGACCAGGAGATCGCCGTAATCGGCGGAGGCGACTCGGCCATCGAAGAAGCCAACTTCCTAACCCGCTTCGCCAGCAAAGTCACGATCATCCACCGGCGCGACGCCCTACGCGCATCGAAGATCATGCAGCAGCGCGCCTTCGACAACCCCAAGATCGAGTTCATCTGGGACACCGTCGTTACCGAATACCTCGGCGAGGACTCCATCAGCGGTTTGCGACTGCGCAACGTGAAAACCGACGAGAGTTACGATTTAGCAGTAACAGGCGTCTTTATTGCGATCGGGCACCGACCCAACACCGACATCTTCAAGGGTCAACTCGAGATGAAAGACAATGGCTACCTGGTGACTCAACCTGACTGCGCACGCACCGACGTTGCGGGTGTTTTTGCATGTGGTGACGTGCAAGACGACATCTATCGACAGGCCGTTACCGCAGCCGGCTCCGGATGCATGGCTGCACTCGACGCCGAGCGTTGGCTTGAGGCGCAACACAGCTAGAGTCTGCAACAAGCCAACTGAAAGAGAATCAACCATGGCCGGATCCCTTGGAGCCATCAACGACAGCACCTTTGACGAGGAGATCGGCAGCGCTACCACGCCCGTTCTGGTCGACTTCTGGGCTGAGTGGTGCGGCCCATGCAAGATGATCGCCCCGATCCTCGAAGAAATCGCCGATGAGCAGGGCGATGCTCTCAAGATTCTCAAACTCAACGTTGACGATGCCCCTTCGATCGCTCAACGGTTCCAGGTCATGAGCATTCCTACTCTGATCCTTTTCAAGGACGGTGAGGAAGCAAAACGCATCATCGGTGCAAAGCCGAAGGGTGCTCTTCTCGACGACGTAACCCCGTTCCTGTAAGCGGCCGTATGCGCTCGCAAGCCGGATGAATCCGCCCGGGCTTCCCCTGCGGCGCGGCGACGCCGGCGCCGGGGTGCGAGATCTACATCGTCGACTGGCCTCAGCGGGATTCAGCGATGTCGGGGACCTGGATGTCTTCGACGAAACCACCGAACAAGCGCTTCGTGAATTCCAAGCCGCGCGTCGCTTGGTTGAGGACGGAATCTGTGCTCAACAAACCTGGGCTGCGTTGGTTGACGCTCATTTCCGTCTCGGTGGCCGGATGCTCTACCTCCGTTCGCCGATGACCCGCGGCGATGACGTAGCTGATCTCCAATTGCGCCTGGGCAATCTCGGGTTCGACGCCGGGTGGCTTGATGGCATATTCGGACCCGACACCGAAGCGGCAGTACGGGATTTCCAACACAATCAGGGACTCAGCGCAGATGGCACCGTCGGCCGCACGACCGTTGCCGCGCTCGACCGACTCGCCGGCCGACAGATGGGTGACAAAACGATTGCCGAGGTCCGCCAAACAGAGGTGCTCCGCCAACACGCCGGTGTTGAGGGGCGGCGAATTCTGTTGGGAGAAACCGGAGGCCTCCCGGCGGTGGTGAATTCGCTAGCCCGCTTGCTGCAACTTGCCGGGGCGACAGTACTCACCCTGCATCACCCCGATCTCTCCTCACATGCCCGGATCGCCAACGGCTGGGGCGGTGACGCTTACCTCGGTGTCACCCTCGCCACCGACGATTTCCGAGTCGCATACTTCCAAACCGAGGGCTTTACCTCCAACGGAGGGCGCCTGCTAGCCCAGCAGTGCACGGCCAAAATCAGGTCTGTATTGGACAGCGACATCCCTGCAACCGGGATGCGCTTGCCGATCCTGAGGGAAACCAGGATGACCGCAGTGTGGTGCCGTGTAGGACCTGGGCCAGTGGTGGTGGAGCGAGCTGAGGCAATCGCCAACGCGTTACGCGATGCTGTGACCACTTGGTGTGACAGCCCCCACCCAGAGTGAACCCCCCTATTATACGGAGTGAGTTCTCCGTATTATATTGACAGTCCTACTGACAATAGTTGTGTGAGATCACTGTCCAGCGATGATCCGATAGATCCGCTCAAGGTCATCGACATCGGCGAAGTCAACCACTAGCTTCCCGGGACCCTTGCCCAATTTCACAGCGACCCTGGTATCGAGCCGAACAGCCAAGAGTTCCTCAAGCTCCAGCACCCCAGCATCCGGCACCTTGGGAATCGTCTGTTCAGCTGCGCTTTCGTCCTCATCTGCGGGTTCGGTGGGATCTTCCTCCCGAAGCATTTCCTCGATCTGGCGAACCGTCAAACCTTCCTCAACAATCTGTGTCGCCAATCGCTCCTGCTCGCTCCGGTCTGGAGTAGCCAACAACGCTCGAGCATGTCCAGCGCTGAGTTGCCCCTCGATCAGCAACCGCTGCACCATCGGAGGGAGATACAGCAACCGAAGAGTGTTCGCCACCGCAGACCGAGATCTCCCCACCCTCTGTGCAACATCATCCTGAGTCAAACCGAACTCTTCAACCAGTTGCTGATATGCAGTCGCTTCTTCAAGCGGGTTGAGATCCTGCCGATGCAAGTTCTCCACAACAGCCGTTTCGAGCGAAGACAAATCATCGGAGGTGCGAATGATTGCCGGAATGGCCGCAAGGTTGGCGCGCTTTGCGGCCCGCCAACGTCGCTCCCCCGCTATCAGCTCATACTGTCCCTCCTCCAACTCTCGGACGACAATCGGCTGAATAACACCAATCTCCGTGATCGACCGGGACAAAGAGGTCAAGGTCTCCTCGTCGAAGTGCTCCCGCGGTTGGTAGCGGTTCGGGACTACCTCTTTGATATCGATCTCTTGATAGACACCGCTGTCAGCGGTGAAGTCCGCTGGAATCAGCGAACTGAGGCCTCTACCGAGTCCACTACGTCTGGTCACCAAGAACCTCCTTCGCTAGGGTGCGGTAAGCAGTTGCCGCACGCGACCCAGGGTCAAATACCGAAATTGGCTGGCCAAAGCTCGGGGCTTCGCTCAAGCGGACAGCTCGAGGGATCACCTGTCGACACACTTTGTCGCCAAAGTGGCTCCGCACCTCTTCGGACACCTGCCTGGACAATTTTGTTCGCGCATCAACCATGCCCAACACGATAGTGCTTAGATGAAGCTCTGGATTGAGGTTGCGCGTCACCAAGTCAATGTTGCGAATCAACAGACCAAGACCTTCAAGCGCGTAGTACTCGGCCTGAACTGGTACAAGAACTTCGTTCGCCGCAGTTAGCCCATTGATCGTAAGGAGCCCAAGAGAGGGTGGGCAATCAATGAACAGAACGTCATAGTCGTCGGCAACCGACTCAAGCGCGATCTTCAATTTCCTCTCACGGTTCATAGTAGGAACCAACTCGATTTCCGCGCCGGCAAGATCAAGGCTTGACGGAACGAGGTAGAGGTTCTTTACCGAAACTGGCTCGATCACATCCTCCAGCGGAACCTCCTGGAGCATCACATCGTAGAGAGAATGATCGACCATACGCGAATCAATGCCAAGGCCCCGCGTGGCATTCGCTTGAGGATCCAAGTCGACGATTAATACGCGTTGGCCAAGCTGCGCCATACAGGCCGCAAGGTTGATAGTCGTCGTGGTCTTCCCAACCCCTCCTTTCTGGTTGGCTACAGCAAACACCCTCGTGTTGGGTTGAGTCACAAACCAACTCCCTTCCTCCGAGCAATAATATCTTCGGTCAACAGAAGCCGAAGGTCAAGGACCGTCCGATTGTTTCACGTGAAACGTCTCGAAACTCTCAACAATCTGTTTCATGTGAAACGGTTTCACGTGAAACGCTCAAAACAACGGTGTACGACGGCGTGCTGCCTGGCGGCGGGGGAGTCGATCCGCAATAGTTCCCCCTGTGCGTTGAGCACGCAGGTAGTTACCTGAAGTCGTCTCCCAGTGTTCGATCACCGAAGCCGCTAGCAGCGACAAGTCTGCAGACAGCCAAGCATTTGCCGTGTCGGCCGATACCGACACCACCAGAGATCCACCCGCAGCAAGTAGCGGGATCCCGCATTCCGCAACTTCACAAGGGGGCCCGAACAGTCGTGCAACCACCAGATCATTTGCTGATCGCCAATGCGGTTCACGGGCGTAGTCGTCCGCACGCCCATGCACGACTTCAACTCGGTCGCCCAGACCAGCCGCGTGAACCGCGCCGCTAGCAATCTCGCAACACCGTGCACTCGCGTCCAGTAGCCGCCAGGTCGTTTCTGGATGCAAAATCGCCAGCAATACCCCTGGTACACCTACTCCCGTGCCCAAATCAACGCAACGCGCACCCGGCCGTAAGCCGAGGCTCGGCGAAATATAGCCCTCCGCATGCTTGCGGAGCTCTTCAATTGATACCGAACCGAGCGAGCCGATCGCTCGCGCTGGTTCCCAAACTGCTGCTAGCGCCTCGTCGGGAGAATCAGCCACCAGTTCTTCGCTGCCTACTCTCCCGAAGGAACAATCACCACGTAACGGCGGGGATCTTCACCTTCGGAGATGGTTTGGACACCGTCTGTCCCGTCAACAGCATCATGAACGATCTTTCGATCCGCTGCATTCATAGGCTCAAGTGAGCGAGGCACTCCGGAATCCTGCACTTCGACTGCCTTGTCACGGGCAAACCCAACAAGCGCTTCGTTTCGTCGCGCAATAACCCCTCCAATGTCCACTCGAACGCGGCCATTCCGGGCACTACCTGCTCGGCGCTGCAAAACCGTCCGAACCAGGTCGTCGATCGCTCCCGCGGTCATCCCCCGGCGACCAACCATACGACCCAGTTGGTCGCCGCTGACGGTAATACGGATCTCGTCGCTCCCGATATCTTCTCTTTGGAAGTTGACGGTCGTGCCAAACCGCTCAGCCAAGCCTCTAACAAACTCCTCGGCAATATCAGCCTGCTGCGGCAAGGGCATCATTTCTTGGTCTTGGTTCACAGTTTCTGCCTTTTTCTTGGGTTTTGGTGGTGTTTGCTTCTTCTGGTCTGATTGTTGATTTTTCGAAGGTTGACTATCGGATTTCTTCGCTGAGGATTTCTTAGCTTTACCATTCTGGGAGCGTTCCTGTTTGCGACGGCCGGAATCCTGGTTTCCACGGTTGCTGCCGTTGCGGTCTCGGTGGCCCTGGCCTTGCCGACCCCGTCTGTTTCCGCGATCACGTCGACTGCGATTTTCTTTCGTCCTCGGAGTCTGCGGGCGAACTCGCGCTCTCACCCGCGCCGGTTCTTTGACGCGACCAAACACCCCCGTCCTTACATCGCTAAGGACATCAAACTCCGCGTCGTCTTCATGCACTCCCAACCGATCCAAGGCGTGTTCTTTTGCCAGGTCGATCGAATCGCCGATGCTCTCTACCCATTCCATCACTTCTCCTTTCGCTGTGTGCGCTGCCAACCCCACCTAGAAGTCCCACCGCGGTGGGGGATTGGACGCTACTTCTTTCGTTTCTTGTGTTGTGGAGAACCTGGTTCGGTTGTACGACCAGACCCCCCGTGGTGCCGAGTCGGGGCGTTCCCCGTCCTACCCGCACCAGTGCGTTTCGGTTCGGGCTTGCTCGTTTTGTCCTTAGCCCCAGACTTGTCCGCAGCTCTCCTGCCCGCCGATCGACCCGTATCCTTTTTCGATCGACTTGTGTCTTTCTTGCCGCCCGACTGGCTCGGCACATTCTTGCGGGCCGCTGGTCTCCCACCCTTCTTGTTGGCAAAGCTGCCATCTCGTTTCGGGGTTGGCACTCCCTTTTTCGGAGTAATACTCCCTTTCGGCCCGGCACTATCACCCTCGTCGTTCTTCATCGCCTCACGCTTTTGGGCCAATAAAACCCCCGGGCTGTCCTCGCCGCGGTACAAACTCCGGGTTATGTAGGCTTGCTGACCGATGCGATAGAGGTTGGAGACCACGAAGTACACAACCAGCGCCGCCGGCATCGTGAAGCTGAACACAGGCAACATGTAGGGAAGAATCTTCATCAGCATCTGTTGCTGAGGAGGCATCGCCGAAGCGTTCCGTCCCTGGATCTGGCGCTGTTGAAAAATGCTGGATACCAGCACAATTAGAATCAAAAGCATATAGGGGAGACCCGAGAAAAAACTCTCGCCAATCACGTCTTGAGCGCTGCGAGACAGGTCTATTCCCCACGACACCATCTCTGTTGGACGATCCCCAATCGTGTCTCCCTCGCCGCCTGCAAGCCTCAAGTAGAGGTCACTGTCGACCGGGAGATTCTGCGGCAGGAACGGCCGATCAATCGAAGAGAATGCCGTGCTGTCGAGTCCTAGGCCAGAAGAAACGCGGCCACTCGTCCATCCAAATTGGTTACCGAAGTTAGTCGCCCGGCTAGTCAGACCCTGAACCACACGGAACAGCACCAAGAACAGCGGCATCTGCACCAGCAGAGGCAAACATCCGCCGAACATGGAGATGCCATGCTCCTGCTGGAACGCCATCATTTCTTCGTTCATCTTCTGGCGATCACCGCGGTGGCGATTCTGGATCGCCTTCAACTCGGGCTGATAACGCTGCATCTGGAGCATCGATTTGGTGCCCTTGAGGGTCAATGGCGTGACAATAATCATCACCACAAGCGTGAGACCCGCAACGGCCATGCCATACGACGGCCAGAGCTGGTAGCAATACGCGAGTACCTCGCCGGTCACGTTGAAGATCAGGTCGAACATTCTGGCTCCCCAGCTACAGGCACCGGGTCATACCCGTAAGTACCCCAAGGATGACAACGACATATGCGCTTTGTTGCCAGCCAACCACCGCTGATAGCGCCATGAGACTCAACGGCCTCAATCGCATAAGTCGAACATCCAGGCACATGTCGGCATGGTGATATTCGTCCTGCGGTCAACCGTTGGTACCCCCCGATCAACGCGCGTATCAGGCGTGCCAACGGACTGGGTGCATAGGAACTCATGAGCCGGCACCCGATACTGCAGACTCAGATTCCCGCTCTTGTCGGCGACGCTGACCCGGCCGCTCGGGTCCCGAGCACAAAATCTCAGTCACGGTGTTTCGCAGTTGTCTGGGCGACCAGTGCTCGATCTTGGAGGTGACCCGGAACAGGTAGTCGCCCGGCGGAAGAATCGACGGGTTGTCACGAGAGATGTCGCGCAGTATCGCGCGAATTCGGCGTCGGATTCTGTTGCGTTGTACAGCATTTCCCACTCTGCGTGAGATTGAGAACCCTATTTTCGCGCTTTGAGTAGGTTTATGGGCAGGCGCGGGCCGCGAAACCAGCCGAAGCGGACCTCGGCCGCGGCGCATTCCCTCCGTTCGTAAACGTTCGAAGGAGCGACGACCAGACAGCGCCTCAATCACGCGGAAAGCCGCGTCCGCTTCTTTTGACGGCGGTGGGTCAGGACTGCACGTCCACCCCGAGTACTCATGCGAGCGCGAAAGCCATGGTTCATTTTTCGCTTGCGCACATTGGGCTGATAAGTCCGCTTCATTTTTCCTCCACAAGAGCCACCCGCAGATAGTGCGGCCGTGGCACACGCCGGGTCCCTCGGATCCGACATAGTTTCGATCACAGTAGGGTTGCAAGGTTACAGCAACAACCACGCAACCGGTCTGTGTGAGGTCACCGAGACACCTCCGAAGACCAAAATTCGGATCCCCAACGTAAATTACAACAAAGAGATTATTTCTTTCACAAATGTAATTTAATGCGCTTATTGTCCCGTGAACAGGCCCGATGAAAAGACCTCCAGTTTCAAGTTGCAGAGATCGAGAACGTTGCTAAGTTCACCCCTTACCACGGTTAGGTTGCCTCACCGACAACGACAAACTTGTCAGTCACCGTTGCTCCCTTTTCCCAACCGCAAAAATATAGTCGTCCACACCTGTGGACAAGCCTGTGGAGAGTCAATTGAACAACGAAGAGGCAGACGATGCGAGCGGTTTGTGGAGTGCCTGTGCCGAGAGTATCCGTGCCCAAGTAAGCGACGCCGTCTGGCACACCACGTTCAGTGGAGCTAGAGCCGCAGCATTCGATGAGGGAGAGCTGGTCATCGTCGTCCCCAACGGTTTACAGAAAGAACGAATCGAGGGTAGATACCTCGGGCTTGTCAAACACGCGATCACCGAAAGTCGATCCAACGCAACCGTCCGGGTGGAGATCGACACAGACTGGATTGAAGAATCCTTCGATATTCCGCCAGCCGACCTAACCACTCCTAACGAGTATAAGCCCACGTCAAAGACGATTTCGGAGACACTTCCAGAAACAATTCCCGAGGCCAGAAGCGAACTCAACGAGAAGTTCACGTTCGAGCATTTTGTCATCGGCCCGTCAAACCGCTTCGCACATGCCGCCGCATTCTCCGTAGCCGAAACGCCGGCCGCCAGCTACAACCCGCTGTTCATCCACGGAGACTCAGGACTCGGAAAAACCCACCTGCTGCGAGGCATCGCCCACTACATCGGGAGCCACTACTCGCACTACAAAGTCCGCTACGTCTCAACCGAAACGTTCCTCAACGAATTCGTCCAAGCAATCCGCACCAACACGCAACCCGAATTCAAACGCCGCTACCGCACCAACGACGTCCTCCTCATTGACGACATCCAGTTCATGGAAGGCAAAGAAGGCCTCCAAGAAGAGTTCTTCCACACATTCAACGAACTACACCAGAACAACAAACAGATCGTGCTGTCGTCGGACCGAACACCCGACGCCATGCCCACCCTCGAAGAGCGCCTCCGAAACCGCTTCAAGTGGGGACTGATCACAGACATCCAACGACCCGATCTCGAAACCCGGCTCGCCATCCTCCGCAAAAAAGCCGAATCACGAACAGTCCACATTCCCAACGAGGTCTTCACGTTCATCGCCGAGAACATCACCCAGTCGATCCGTGAACTCGAAGGCGCTCTCATCAAGGTGACCGCCTACGCAAGCCTCACTGAGCAGCCCCTCGACATGCGAGTCGCCAGCTACGTGCTCGCCGACCTGATCAACAACTCCCAAAAACCGCCGGTCACCGCAGCCCGCATCATCGAACTCACAGGCGAGATGTTCGGCTTGGAAGTCGAACAAATCACCGGAGGCAGCCGCCGCCGGCCACTCGTTGATGCACGACAAGTTGCCATGTACGTCACCCGCAGTGTGACCGACCTCAGCTTCCCCGACATCGGCCGCGCCTTCGGAGACCGTGATCACACAACCGTGATGCACGCCGTGCGCAAGATCGAAGCCCGAATGGGTGAACGCCAACAAATATTCGACAAAGTCACCGAACTTCAACGTCGACTCAACGAACCGCCGTGATCGGACCCGAAGACGGGGGAGGCCGAGCATTCAGCGCCTATGCCACACAGCACGCAGGCAGTGAACAAAGCTGTAGATCACCTGTGCAACGCCGGTGCGCCAAACTGCATAACTCTTGCAATACCCACAGCCAATGCCTCAGCTCAATCCAAGCTGTGAATCAACAGGCAAACTATGGGGACGCAAAAACTGCGGAAATACACGGCAAACTGACATTCATCCACAATCCACAACCCCTATGAACTCCTACTAGGAATGTTCATACAAGACTCAGGAGAAGTAATCGCACAATGAGCATGCAGTTCAGATGCGAAAGAGACGTACTCGCAGAAGCCCTCGGTGTAGCCGGCCGAGGTGTAGCCACCCGCGGGGGAACAGCAGTCATCGGCGGAGTACGCCTTGAGCTTGCCGGCGACCAACTCACCGCCACGGGCAGCGACGGCGACCTGACGATTTCAGTGACCGTAACCGTCAACGGTGGCGGCGACGGCGTGACGGTCATGCGCTCGAAACTAATGGCCGATGTAGTTCGCTCACTTCGACCAGGCGCAGTCGACGTGATGATCGAAGACCAGGACGCGCGCATCGTCGCCAGCCCCTCCGAATTCTCAATCCGGGTGATCACCACAGACGACTTCCCCGAGATCCCCGCACCCGCCGGTGATGTAGTCACCCTCGACGCGACCGTCTTCAAAGCAGCCGTCGAACAAGTAGAAAAAGCAGCCTCGTCTGACGACGCCAGGCCCATCCTCACCGGCGTGTTGATGGCCGCGGAGTCCGGTGGGCTGCGGCTCGTGTCAACCGACTCCTACCGCCTGGCAGTTTGCGACATAGCAGGCCTATCGGTGCTGGGTGAGGGTCAAAAAGTGCTGGTGCCGAGCCGCGCTTTGAAAGAACTCGCCCGGATCGTCGGTGAAGAAGAAGAGATCACGCTGTCACTAGGCGAACACAACGCCAGCTTCTCAGTCGGATCAGTGACCATCACCACCCGCCTGATCGAAGGCGACTTCCCGAACTACAACCGGTTGATTCCCGACGCACACGACAACCGCCTCACCATTGATCGCGAAAGACTGTTGGATGCGCTGCGCCGCGTTCGTCTGCTAGCCCAAGAATCAACTCCGATCCGCATGTCGATGTCCGCAGAAGGACTCGAGGTAGCAGCCGTCACCCAAGAAGTGGGCGAAGCCCACGAGGTCCTCGAAGCCGAATACCAAGGCGAAGACCTGATGGTTGCGTTCAATCCCGAGTATTTGATCGACGGGATCGAAGTATCACCAGGATCAGAGGTCATGCTGGAGACCCTTGGCGAGTTGAAACCGGCCCTGCTCAAATCCTCCGAAGATCCCAACTTTCTGTATCTGCTGATGCCAGTGCGCGTCAGCTAGGGACGAACGTCTTGGCCGAGCCGCATGGCAATACAGTCCCTGGAACTACTCGACTTCCGCATCTACGCCCAAGCCGCGGTCGAGTTTGATCCCGGTCTTACCGTCATCGTCGGAGAGAACGGCCAGGGCAAAACCAGTTTGCTTGAAGCCATAAGCTGGATCGCCGGGCGTGGATCATTTCGCGGTGTAGCCGATGACTCGTTGATCCGCATGGGTGCAGACGCGGCGGTCATGCGCGCCAACGCCACAGCTCCCGACGGCCGCAAACAACTGATCGAAGTCGAACTACCACGCGTCGGCAGAAATCGTGTGCAGATCAACCGCCAGCCTCTTCGCCGCAAAGGAGACCTGATCGGAGTCGTTCCCGTGACCATCTTCTCGCCCGACGATCTGGAACTGGTGAAAGGAGGACCAGCAGGCCGCCGGCGTTGGCTCGACGACGCAGCAGCAAGCCTGCAACCCAGCCACGATGCGCTTTGCAGCGAGCTGGAAAAGATCGTCAGACAGCGCAACGCCCTGCTGCGATCCAGCGGAGGCCGACTCGATGCCGACGGAACCTTCACCCTCGATGTCTGGGACGCCAAACTCGCCACCACCGGAACCGCACTACGAACCGCCCGCGAAACCCTGCTAACCGAACTCGAACCTCAGCTGTCGGCGGCGTACGACGCAGTAGCAGGAAAGCCCGCAGAGATCAGCGCTGCCTACCTGCCAAGCTGGGAAGGCGAACTAGCTGCAGCTCTCGAACAAGCACGCACAATCGACCTTCGACGCGGTCTTTCAACCATTGGGCCGCACCGCGATGAGATCACGCTACAAATAGGAGACACGCCAGCTCGAACCCACGCCTCACAAGGCGAGCAACGATCGCTGGTGTTAGCGATGCGGCTCGCAGTGGACGCACTAGTACGCCAAAGCGGAACCGCGGAGCCATTGCTGCTACTCGACGATGTGTTCTCCGAACTAGACGCCGGACGTGCCGAAGCGTTGCTCGAGGCCCTGCCCAAAGGCCAACGACTCCTCACCACAGCCACCTGGGTTCCCCCCACAGCGACACCTGATCGGGTGCTCAAAGTGGCCGCAGGGACCGTCACGGAAATGCCCCGATGAGCAGCGGTGACGACGAGCCCAAAAAACTTGGATGGTCTGTCGAGCGCTTACTGAACACAATGAAAGCGCCCAGCACAGACGTGCTCAAAGCAGTCTTTCTGCAATGGCCCGAAATTGTCGGTGAAGATGTAGCAGCCCACGCCCAACCCAGTGTCATCGACGGTCAGACGCTGCTGATAATCGCAGACGACCCGACCTGGGCCAGCCAACTTCAATGGCTCGAAACAGAACTCATAGCGAAGATCGAAGAAGTCTCAGGATCGGACCGCATTCAAGCCATCAAAGTAAGGGTTGGACCGCAAGGATCAATGTCGGCAGACTGATAGACTCAGTACAGTGTATGGGCCTGGAAATCAGCGTCTCGAAGGCGCCGCGACCTCACCCGAATCCCACCGGTTTGCTTGTGACGTGGGGTTCTTCGGGGCCCACCGGTGAGCGGGAAGAACAAGCGTGAGATTTCAAATGAGGACGCAACCTGCGCGCAGAGCGACAGAGCCGTCTCGAACGGACAAAACGAGATGACAATAGACACGATCAGCGCTGACGAATCGTCCTACGAGGCTCAGGACATAACGATCCTCGAGGGGCTTGAAGCTGTGCGCACCCGGCCCGGTATGTACATCGGCTCCACCGGACCCACCGGCCTGCACCACCTGGTGTGGGAAGTCGTCGACAACTCTGTCGATGAAGCAATGGCCGGCCACTGCACGCGCATCAACGTCACCCTGACTCCCGACGGCGCCTGCGAAGTGTCAGACGACGGCCGCGGCATCCCAGTCGAAAACCATCCCAACTACGAAGACCTGACAGCCGCTGAAGTTGTGCTCACCGTCCTTCATGCGGGCGCCAAGTTCGGCGGCAAGGGCTACAAAGTATCTGGAGGACTGCACGGGGTAGGGGTCTCGGTAGTCAACGCCCTGTCAAAACGAGTTGAAGTCGAAATCGATCGTGACGGCGAACGCTACGCCATGCTGTTCGGCAACGGAGGCGAGCTGATTCAACGGCTGAAGCCCGTGGGTCCGTCAGCCATCGGCGAATCACCCAACGGCGAACCACCCATCGGCGAACCACCCATCGGCGAATCACCCACCGCTGACCTACCCAATGGCGAAACCGGACCCCGAACCGGAACCACCGTGCGATTCTGGCCCGACCCGGAGATCTTCGACGAAGTCGAATTCCGGTTCCAGACCCTGCTGGAGCGCTTTCAGATGATGGCTTTCCTCAACCGCGGGCTAGAGATCCGGGTGCGAGACCAACGAGAGAACGCGGTGTCAAACGACTGGGTCTCGTTCCAATACGACGGCGGGATCATCGACTTCGTCAGCCATATCAACGCCTCAAAAGAAGCGCTCTTCGAAACAGTCGGATATTTCATCGGCTCCGAAGAGATCGACAAAAACCCTCACGAAGTCGAAATTGCCTTCCAATGGAACACCGGCTTCAACGCCGATGGCATACACAGTTTCGCCAACGGCATCGCCACCATCGAAGGCGGCATGCACGAGCAAGGCTTTCGCTCCGCAGTCACCCGCACCGTCAACAGCTATGCGCGGAGCAAAGGGCTGCTCAAAGAAAAAGACGACAACCTCACCGGCGAAGACATTCGAGAAGGCCTCACCGCGATCATCTCCGCCCGAATTGGCGAACCCCAATTCGAAGGCCAAACCAAATCGAAACTCGGCAATGTCTCAATGCGCTCGCTGGTGGAACGGGTGACCAACGAACGCATGGCCGACTGGCTCGAAGAACACCCCGGCGAAGCCAAAGCCACCATCACCAAAGCAACCAACGCCGCTCGCGCCCGGGTGGCAGCAGCCGACGTCCGCAAAGCCATCCGCTCCAAGTCATTGCTCGACGGTGCGGGCATGCCCGACAAACTCAAAGACTGTTCATCGAAAAACCCAGCCGAGCGTGAACTGTTCATCGTCGAAGGCGACTCCGCAGGCGGTTCAGCGGTGAAAGCTCGAGATCCCCGAACCCAAGCGATCCTGCCGATCCGCGGAAAAATCCTCAACGTCGAACGAGCACGTATCGACAAGATGCTGAGAAACGCCGAAGTCAAAACCCTCATCACCGCGATCGGGGCAGGTTTTGCCGATGAGTTCGACCTCGAACAAGCCCGTTACCACAAGATCATTCTGCTAGCCGACGCCGATGTCGATGGCAGCCACATCCGCACCCTGCTGCTCACCTTCTTCTTCCGCCAGATGCGACCGCTCGTGGAAGCCGGATACGTCTACATCGCCCAACCGCCGCTGTACTCGACAAAAGTCTCCAACAAAGAAACCGTCTACCTCAAAGACGACGCCACCAAAGACGAATTCCTAGCCAGCCGTCCGAACTACACCAAGGACTTCCAGCGACTGAAAGGCCTCGGCGAGATGGACTGGGACGAACTTCGCAACACCACGATGAACGTTTCCTCCAGATCGCTGCTGCAGGTTTCGGTCGAACAAGTCGCCATCGCCGATGACGTGACGTCGATCCTCATGGGCGACGATGTCGAACAACGCAAGAACTTCATAGTCACCAACGCACGCGAAGTGCGGAACCTGGACTTCTGAAGGATCCAACATGGCTGATATTCCAACTGTGGATCTTGATGACCAGGACGAGCCCGGTGACGTGACCGTCATCGAGATCCAGGAAGAGATGGAAAGCTCCTTCCTCGACTACGCCATGTCGGTCATCGTCAGCCGGGCCCTGCCCGATGCCCGTGACGGCCTCAAACCCGTGCACCGCCGCATCCTCTGGTCAATGTTCGACCAAGGCTTCAGGCCCGACCGAGCCCATGTGAAATGCGCTCGTGTGACCGGCGACGTCATGGCCCGTTTCCATCCCCACGGCGACAGCGCCATCTACGACGCGCTAGCCCGCATGGCCCAGCCATTCTCGCTGCGACACCCGCTGATCGACTTCCACGGCAACTACGGATCGCCAGAAGACCCACCGGCCGCAGCCCGCTACACCGAATCACGGCTCCACCCACTCGCCATGCACATGCTCGCCGGAATCGACGAGAACACCGTCGATTTCGTCGACAACTACTCAGGCGATTTCAGCGAACCACAAGTCCTCCCGGCCCGCTTCCCCAACCTGCTGGTAAACGGAAGTCAAGGCATTGCAGTCGGAATGGCCACCAATATCCCGCCGCACAACCTCAACGAAGTATGCGATGCGGTTGTCCACCTGTTGCGAAACCCAGACGCCACAGTCGACGACCTGATGGAACACGTCAAAGGCCCTGACTTCCCCACGGGTGGCCAGATTCTGGGCCGCTCTGGCATCGAGGCGGCCTACCGGGAAGGCCGAGGTTCGGTCAAGACCCGGGCCACGATCGAAATCATAGAGATCAAGAACCGCCAAGCGCTCATCGTGACCGCGTTCCCGTATCAGGTCTCCGCCGGGGCGGTCGCCCGGAAAATCGCCCACCTGGTCGACACACGAGAACTCGAAGGCATCTCCGACATCAACGACGAATCATCTGGGGACGACACCCGATTCGTGATCTCACTCAAACGCGACGCCAACCCGGAAGTCGTGCTCAACAACCTCTGGAAGAGCACACCACTGCAAACCAGTTTCGGCGTCAACATGGTTGCGCTGGTCGCCGGGGTGCCCCGCACCCTCAATCTGCGAGAAGCACTCGTCGCCTACGTTGACCATCAAATCGAGGTCATCACCCGGCGTTCGCAATCTCGTCTTGATGCAGCCGAGAAACGCCTGCACATCGTTGAAGGCCTGATCAGGTCCCTCGACCTGATCGACGAGATCATCGCCACCATCCGCGCCAGCCAGGACCGCAGCGCGGCCCGCGACGCGTTGATGGCAGACCCGTTTGAATTCTCCGAAGTGCAAGCCAACCACATCCTCGACATGCAGCTCAGCCGACTAACCCGACTCGGCCGGTCTGATCTCGAAGAAGAAGCAGCCAACCTGCAAGAGAGAATCTCAGAACTCCAAGCGATCCTGGGCGACGATCAGAAGCTCCGCGGAGTGATCATCGACGAACTCACCGAAATTCGCGACAAATTCGGTGAACCCCGCCGCTCAACACTCGAAATCGATCCGGGCGAATTCGATATCGAGGATCTGATCGATGACGACCCGCTGGTGGTCACCATGAGCGCCGCCGGCTATGTGAAGACGGTGATGGCAGAAGAGTTCAAGACACAAGGCCGCGGCGGGCGAGGCGTCGCCGGCACCAAACTCAAAGACGAAGACACCCTCATCCACCTCATCTGGACAACAGCACACTCGTATCTGCTGTTCTTCTCCACACGCGGCCGGGTCTACCGCCTACGGGCGCATGAGATTCCAGTGGCGTCGCGCACCGCTCGCGGCACGGCCATCGTCAACTTGCTGCCCTTGCAGGAAGGCGAACGGATTCAAGCCATCATCGACACCCGCAACTACGAGACGCACCGCTATTTGTTCTTCGCCACCGCCAAGGGTCGAGTGAAGAAGACCCGCTTCAACGCTTATGACTCTTCAAGGCGAGCCGGCCTGATCGCTATCCGGCTCAACGACGACGACGAACTCGCCGAGGTGGTTCCCACCAACGGGCTCGACGACATCTTGCTGTCATCTCGGCTCGGCCAGACGATCCGTTTCAACGAGTCCAACGTGCGAGCGACGGGAAGGCCCGCGGCCGGTGTTTTGGGCATCCGCTTCAAGAAGCCCGGCGATGAAGTTGTGGCCTGCAACATCGCTGGTGGGGGAGCGTCGCTGCTCCATCTCACCGCCAACGGTTTCGGCAAACGAACCCCGGTGGAGGAATACCGTACGCAATACCGTGGTGGAAAAGGAGTCATCGGCATCAAACTCACAGCAGACAAAGGGCCTGTTGTCGGTGCTCTAGTGGTCGAAGACCACGATGAGATCTTGGCCGTGACCGTCAACGGTGTGGTGATCCGCACGCCGGCCGAGGCGATCTCGGCGCAAAGTCGCAATGCAAGTGGAGTGAAGGTCATGAACCCCGACGAGGGTGACGTTGTCGCATCCGTGGTCCTGGTCACCCCAGACGAGGACGGTCTGGATGACGACGGTCTGGATGACGACGGTCTGGATGACGACGGTCTGGATGACCGAAGGAACTCCGTCGACGAAAGCGGTTCTGTCAACGAATAGGCCAACCGGCTGAACCCGAGCCGAGCTATTTCCCCCAGTAACTCGAATCGAGCACAAGGGTGATTTCAAGACGTGCGTGAGCAAACTGGAAACTGGCCAACTGACCGCGGCCAAGCCGTGCCCATGATGGTGGTGGTATTGCTGTTGGCGGCGCTGGTAGTGATGGCGATCGCCCGGCTCGGCATGGCCGCGGACGACGCCGCGAGAGCCCGAACCGCGGCAGACGCTGCAGCATTGGCGGGAGCGGCCGAAGGTTTCGCGGTTGCGACCGAACTCGCCGAGGCCAACGGCGGCAACCTGTTGGACTACACGGCGTTCGGGAACCAAGTCGAAGTTCGTGTTCAAGTAGGAGCCAGCGTTGCTGTTGCCAGAGCGGAGCGCTCGGTGGTGTGGGAACTCCCCGGTTCGTGATGAACTTCCCCTACACTTGTCCGGTACTCGGCCACCGCTTTGGTCAACGCCCCGCCGAGGAAAAGTCTCCATGAGTGAACCCACAAAATCCCAGCCGGCTAGGCCCTCGCAACGCCCGTCGCAACGTTCTTCGCAGCCTTCTTCGCAGCCCCTGGCTGCCTTTCTGGAACGCCGCACCGCGAGCCGTCTCCGTGCCCGCAGAGTTCGCCGTCTAGTGCGCCACATTGAGCCGTGGTCGGTACTCAAGATGTCGCTCATCTTCTACTTCTGTCTCTGGGTGATTTTGTTGATCGCCGGGGTGATTCTCTGGAGGTTTGCGGTCACCGCGGGCACCGTCGACAACGTGGAGAACTTCATCAAGGAACTGTTTGCGCTGGAGACCTTCACCTTCAATCCCGACCAGATATTTCGGGTTAGCGCCTTGGGAGGTCTGGTGATGGTCGTCGCCGGGTCAGGGTTCACGGTATTGATGGCGGTGTTGTTCAACCTGATCAGTGATCTGATCGGCGGGGTGCGGATGACTGTGGTGGAAGAAGAAACCGCCAGGCCTCGGCCGAAGCGCACACGACCCCGCAAAGCAACCTCGGGGGCTGCTCGTTATGTCGCAAAGCCGACACAACAACCGGCCGGCGCGGCGCGTAGCGTCAAAAAGCCGACACAACAGGCGGCGCAGGGCGCTGCGGGGCCGAAACAACAAAGGGCCGCAGCGAAAGATCCTGTTCCCGAACAAGCCGCCGAAACCCCGTTTTGGCCAAGCGACAAACGCAAAACCGCAAAACGAGGTTCTTTGTCGAAACGACCGTCCGACCGCTAGCGTGGTCGCCTTGCGGGGCTATAGCTCAGTCGGTTAGAGCGCACCCCTGATAAGGGTGAGGTCGCAGGTTCGACTCCTGCTAGCCCCACGTTCAGCGCCGCAAATCCACGGGAGGAACTGATGGGTAGGAGTGGCCTATTCACACTCATACGAAGAGCTCTCGTTGCGATCGGGGCAGGAGTTGCAGTAGCGGCCGCGATCAGAGTGCGAGGAAGCGGTGGCTCGCCACCCCAAAAAGGAGGCTGGCGGGAGCTTCGAGGCGACGACCTTCGCTGATGTCGCACATCGTGGTGTTCGGGGCGGGAGCAACAGGTACACGGATCGCGCAGCAACTTCTGGCCAGCGGTCAAGCGACCAACGTCGAAGTACGCGACGCCCGTCGAGAACGCTCGCGACAACTCGTCCACACCCTCGGCCGGGCATCGGAACTCGGCCACGGCTACCACCTTGATTCCTCGGTCGACTTGGCCGTCGTTGCCACCCCGGCCGCGGGTCAGGCAAACCTAGCCCGCCGTGCGGTTCACCACGGCGTTCCGGTCGTAACCACATCGAATCATCTGTCGGAAGTACGACGTTTGCTGGCTCTGCATCAAGAAGCGCTGCACAACCGGGTCCCGGTCGTTGTTGGTGCCACCTTCATGCCGGGATTCACCTGCCTGATAGCCCGCCACGGCGCATCAGAGTTTGACCAAGTTGATGAGATCCACGTCGCCAAAGTCGGCACTGGTGGACCCTCATGTGCGCGGCAACACCATCAAGCCCTGTCGTCGGTGGGACTGGATTGGCGCGACGGGCGTTGGACCTCCCGTGCTCCAGGGTCAGGTCGGGAACTCGCATACTTCCCGGATCCCATCGGCGGACGCGACTGCTACCGGGGAGCGCTGCCCGATGCGTTGCTGCTGGTCCCCGAATTCCAAGGGGTGCAACGAGTGACCGCCCGAATGGCCGCAACCCGCAGAGATCGTTTGACTTCGCCGCTGCCGATGCTGCGCCCACCACACGCCGAGGGCGGCCTCGGAGCAGTGCGTGTTGAACTACGAGGCAGAGTCGGCATCGAACGTCGGGTGAGCGTGTTCGGTGCCGTGGAGCGTCCGGCTTCAGCAGCGGCTGTAGTAGCAGTCAGCACCAGCCTCGCCGTGCTCAGAGGAGATTTTCCTGCCGGCGCATACGGCTTGGCAGGGTCAGCCGATCCGCTGCCGCTGTTGAACGACATTGCCGATCGAGGCGTTCGCCCGCTCCGCTTCGAAGGCGTATCCATGTACTACTAACCGGCTTAAAGTAGGGCTGTGCATTTCAGGTTGATGATGGCGTTCGCTTTGTTGGTGAGCGCGTGTGGAGGGTCGGGGTCATCCACAGAACCCGAGCCTGTCGACCCGGCACCGGTCGACACGGTTGCTGCAGAGGCTCCCGAGGCATGTCCAGACGCCGTAAATGCGGCACCTGAGAAGCTGCCTGTCGGCGAGGTGCGAGAACTGTCCGACAATGGTGCTGTGCATGTGGTGTGTGCCAGCTTCGATCACGCACCCCCAGCCAGCGGAGATCACTTCTGGGCCTGGCAGAACTGTGGCATCTATACCCAGCCCATTCAGAACCAGACCGCCGTGCATTCCCTTGAACACGGTGCCGTCTGGGTGGCGTATCAACCGGACCTCGATGCGTCTTTGATCCAAGCGATGACCGAGCGCCTCAAATCGGAGAAGTTTGCGTTGATGGCGCCATACCCCGGCCTGCAGAACCCGATCGTTCTCACTGCTTGGACACGACAACTCGCAGTCGACGACTGGTCGGACCCAGCAATCGAAGAGTTCCTCGACACCTACTTTGGGAGGTACTCCCCGGTTGCACCCGAGGCGGGCGCATCTTGTGGCCAAGCCGTTGGCTCCGCCCCCACCGCCCCGAACTTGAATTATCAAGAGATTCTTGAGCAAGTGAGCTGAACCGGCTCACTGAAAAAGGGCCAGCAGCTCCTGGTGGATCCGATTGTTGGAGGCTATGGCTGACCCGGAAAGCCAGACATCGGGACCAGTCCGACCGTCGAAGGTGCTGAAACTCCCGCCGGCCTCAGTGACGATGACAGCGATAGGCGCTAGATCCCAAGGGAATGCCTCCGGATCGATCATCGCTTCAACGCGGCCCGTAGCCACAAGGGCATAGCCGGAAGCATCACCCCAAGTTCGCAACTTGACGGGACTGTCGAGCAGCGCCGGCAACAGAGCATCGGGCCAGTACCCGAACCCGCTCGTGCACACGAAAGCCCCCTCGAGACCTTCGCGGTCGTTGACCCGGCACGGGTCACCGTTGAAGAACGCTCCAAGTCCACGCCCAGCCCAAATCGTCTCACCCAATGCAGGCAGGTTGATCACACCCACAGCGGGACCGTGCTCATCGACAAGGGCCAACAGGTTGGCAAAAAGCGGCACGCCCCTCATAAAGGCCTTGGTGCCGTCGATGGGGTCGATCACCCAAGTTCTGCCTGATGTCCCGGAAGTGTCGGGATGCTCCTCGCCGAGCACGGAGTCATCGGGGAAAGCCGCGTTGAGCCGCTCACGGACCAACGTCTCAGCAGCGAGATCGGCAGCGGTCACCGGTGAGCCGTCGTGCTTGTGGTCGACCGAGAGAGCACTCCCGCCATACCACTCAAGAGTGAGCTCCCCGGCCTCCCGGGCTATTTCAACACAGAAGTCGACGTCTGCTTGGTTGGCTCTTGGTTGGTTGGCTCTTGGTTGGTTGGCTCTTGGTTGGTTGGCTTTGTCTGGCCGAGTCACCCTTAGAAGCTAGTTGCTCAAGTGGCATCAGCGGTGTGGAAACTACCGAATTATTATATAGTTTCATTAAGTTTCAAGTAATAATCTACTCCACAAGGGGAGCGAGACGAGACGATGCCCAACCACGAGGTAGATGAGGCAGCACGCCTGTTGGCTATCGCAGACCGATACTTCGCCCAAGCTTCGGCCGCCCGTGCGCTCGCCGCGGCCATCGATCAGCGCCGCATCTCCCTCACAACCAGGCTGGACCCGTGTGTTCATCGGCATCTCCCCGAAGTGTGGTCGTCCAACGCCGCGGAAGTCAGTCGCATGAGGCTCACCAGAATGATCGCCCGCGACGTTTGGGTCGCATGTGAGCAACTACTCGAAACCCGGATAGCCCTGATCCGAAATGCTGAGGAAGCTGATGCGCAAGCCTTCGTTCTTCAGAGCCGCGCGGCCGAGATCAATTTGGAGACGGCGACCCAGGACAGCAAAACCTCTCCCGACAAGCTGGTCTAGCTAATAAAACAATTGGTTTTCAGGGATTCGTACGTAGTCTGCGCTAGCAACGAAAGGGTCGACAGTGCAACAACTCAGTGCTCAAGACGCAAGTTTTCTACATCTCGAATCACAACGGACACCGATGCACATCGGGTCGGTCGCGATTTACGACCAAGGCAGCGTTGCGGGCGGAGTAGTTACCTTCAAGTCCATCCTGACGATGATGGAACAACGCCTCGGCATGGCGCGGTCGTTCACCGAGAGGCTCGTTCATGTGCCGATGAAAGTTGATTACCCGTATTGGGTGTCCGACCCCGACTTCGACCTCGAATATCACGTACGCCACATAGCGCTTCCCAAGCCAGGAGACTGGCGCCAACTATGGATTCAAGTCGCTCGCCTCGTTTCACGCCCACTCGACTTGGAACGCCCGCTGTGGGAATTCACCGTCGTTGAAGGACTCGACAATCTCGACGGCATACCAACTGGTGCCTACGCCATCGTCTCCAAGATCCATCACTGCGCCGTCGACGGTGTATCGGGTCAAGAAATCACCGCGGCAATCCACGATCTCGAACCCGACACTGCCTTGACCGACCCGCCTCTGGTGCGCACCGACAACGTGCCCACCGGGGTTGAACTACTCGGACGAGCCGCAGTCAACAGCATTCGTCAGCCATTGCGAGTTCCGAGCCTCATCAGGGAGACCGTTCCTGCCCTGGGACGCCTGGCACAGGTGGCCAGCAAAGACGATGTCCACCTGCCCGCAGTACCGGGGCGGGTACCGGTGACTCGATTCAACCAAAAAGTATCCCCACATCGAGTGATCTCAGGCAAGCGCTTCGACCTCGACGACATCAAAGCGATCAAGAACACAGTGCAGGGCGCAACCATCAACGACGCGGTCCTCACCATTTGCGCCGGAGGTATTCGGCGCTACCTCGAACACCACGGCGAACTGCCCGAAGAGAGCCTGACCGCTATGGCCCCGATCTCGGTGCGCGCCGAAAGCGAACAAAGCGACGCCGGCAACCACGTTGCAGCCATGGTCGTGCGACTGCGCACCGACATTGCCGACGATGTGGAACGGCTGTCAGCCATCCGCGAGGCTTCAAAAGAATCAAAGGAGCTCACCAACTCGGTGGGTGCTCGGCTGATGACCGACTACACCCAGTTCATTCCCGCGGCGACCGCGGCTTTGGCCAGTCGCCTGGCAACCCGCCTGGCAGTCAACACCACCCGGCCAGTCGTGAACTGCACGATCAGCAACGTGCCCGGCCCCCAGATTCCGTTGTATGCGGCATCGGCCCGGTTGATCGACATGTACGGATTCGGTCCACTAGTCGACGGCTTGGCGCTTTTCATTCCGGTACTCAGCTACTGCGGCGGAATCACCATCGGCGTTACTTCATGCCGCGAGATCATGCCGGACCCGGAGCGGTTCATGCTGTGCATCGAAGAATCCTTCGAGGAACTCAAAGCCGGCGTGTCGGCCTGAGCCATCAGAGCGTCAGGTCAGGTCAGCCTCAAGCCGCGTGTTGAGACGGGTCGTAGACCTCTGCGTTCGGGAACAACCCCCGTAGCGCGGCAGGTGGCTTGAACGGCTGCCATTGCGAACCCTCTTGAGCCAAGCGATCCGCAACCACCACAATTGCTGCGGGGTTGTGACCAAGCCCGCAGTGGCTACCACGCACCTCGACGTTCTCGGTATGGGGAAAGTCACGGTTCAGGCAGTGATCCCACTTCACGATGCCGTCGCCGCGGGTATAGATCGAAGTAGCCGAAACCGGGATCGGCTCCCTGGCCCAACTGGGTATGCGAGGCATCATCACCCGGTCCGAATGGAACTCTTTGAAAGAATTGAACGCCGCGCTGACATTCGAGTCCTGCTCGCCGACGATCTGGAACGGACTGCCGAGCGTGATCACCTGGCGGATGGCCGACGGAGCCAGCCGAGCCATCTCACGGGCGTAGAGGCCACCGAGGCTCCAACCCACAATGTCGATCGGCCTGTCTTCGGCGCTGTGGTCTTCAAGGAGTTGCATCAAGCCGTCGAGAATCTCATCGGTGGGTCCGATGTTGCGGCCGAGCCCCCAGCCGTGGGCGTCATGGCCCAAAGCGCGAAGCAACACCCTCATCGGTTTGGTGCTCGGATCGTCGCCCAAGAATCCAGGAAGCACCAACACTGGACGCCCGACGCCGCGAGGCAACACCCGGGACAACACAGGCGCAATAGCTACGAAGGTCCCCAGCTCTGCCAGAGCTCGAACCTCCAACATGACTCGCAGCGAATCAAGCCGAGTGCGCACAAAGCCAATCGTGGCATCTTCAAGTTAGTTCAGCAAGTATTTATCTAATATTTATGCACGTTTCAATAAATCACACTGGCTTTTAATCGATTCCGTCGAAATTGGGTGGACGCTTCTCAGCGAACGCGGTCATCGCCTCAATGTTGGCAGGAGAACCCATCAGCACCGCGAACTCGCCGTTTTCTCGGGCGTGAGCCTCATGCAGAGCGGCCCGGATGGGTTCAACAATGGTGCGTTTGGAAGCAACCAGAGAACTGATCGGCTTGGCAGCCAGAATCTGGGCGTGCGACATGGCTGTGGCCAGCAACTCGTCGGGTTCACAAACCTTGAAAGCCAAACCCATCTCAAGGCACTCGCCGGCCGTTATCCACTCAGAACTCAGTAAAACCCAACTCGCATTCTGTCGCCCGATCAGCGCGGGGAAGCTGCCGCTGCTTGCCAGTTCGGGGGCAACGCCGAGCATCGTGAACGGGCACTTGAGTCGGGCCGTAGACGACATGAACACAAGATCAGCCAAGCCCAGGATTGTGGCGCCGAACCCGAGACCCATACCGTTGACAGCCAGGATCAGCGGCTTCGGGAAATCAATCAGGATTCTGGTGACACCCGGGAACCCGTGAATCGCCTCAACGCGCTCACCCATCGCCATCCGACCCATCTCGATGACGTCCTGGCCGGCCGAGAAAGAATCTCCGGAGCCGGTGATGACAACCACAGCCACATCCGCAGCTTGTTCGGCTTCGTTCAACGCCTCTGCGAGACCGTCCCACATGGCTGCGTTCATGGCGTTCTTAGCTTCGGACCGCATCAAAGTTATGGTGCGAACCCGGTGGTCGTCGGTGATCTCAATCATGTTGCCCCCGTGCTAGTGAGGAGATTTGCTGATAGCGAGAGTAGGCGCGTGCTGCTGTATGAGTGTCATCATGTGGCTGGTTCAACAACAACGCAATCAAACCGCCGAAGGGAGAAGACGATGGCGCAACATGATCTGATCATCAGAGGCGGCACTGTTGTGGACGGCACGGGTAGCGCGAAACGCACCGCAGACGTTGCCGTGAACGGTGGCGTGATCAGCGAGGTAGGCCGGGTCAGCGGATCGACTCGCCGCGAGATCGACGCAGACGGAGCGCTGGTCGCCCCCGGCTTCGTCGACATCCACGCCCACTACGACGGGCAAGCCACCTGGGATGAACGCATGCAACCGTCGAGTTGGCATGGCGTCACAACCGTTGTGTTCGGCAACTGCGGGGTTGGTTTCGCACCGGTGCACGACCAAGACCACAACAAGCTCGTGGAACTGATGGAAGGCGTCGAGGACATCCCCGGAGCGGCTCTGCACGAAGGACTGCAGTGGGGATGGAACTCCTTCGGCGAATATCTCGGCGCGCTCGAGGGCTCCAAAGACATGAACATCGCTGCACAAGTGCCTCACGGTGCTCTGCGCCTGCATGTCATGGGGGAGCGCGGCGCCAACCGAGAAGACGCCACCGACCAGGACATCGCCACGATGGGTCAGCTCGCCGCGGAGGGTATCGCAGCAGGCGGCCTGGGGTTCACCACCAGCCGCACCTCAAACCACAAGACGTCAACCGGAGACTTCACGCCGACACTCACAGCCGCAGCCCAAGAGCTGATCGGAATCGCCGAAACAGTTGGTAAAGCCGACACAGGGGTGTTCCAACTCGTGAGTGACTTCACCGACCGCGACGCCGAGTTCCAGATGTTCCGCGACATGTGCGCAGTGTCTGGGCGCCCGCTCTCGTTCACCATCGTGGAGAGTCCACGCTCAGCCGGATTCCACCAAGACCTCCTCAGCCGAATCGAAGCTGCTCGCGCAGATGGCCTCGAGATCACAGGACAATGCCCGGTTCGGCCCATCGGCATCCTCCTGGGCTTCGAATGCACGCTCAATCCGTTCATGCGCAACCCGGTCTGGCAAGAGGTTGCCGACATGGCGCCCGCTGGGCGAGTCGCCGCCCTGCAAGACCCCGACCGCCGCCAGCGCCTGCTCCAAGCCAGCAGCGGTGTCGAACGCAACCTCGTCGGTGGGCGCATCATCGAGGACTTCCACAACATGTTCGAGATGGGTGAATGGCCCTACTACGAACCCCCACCCGACCAAACCGTGGCCCGCCGCGCCGAAGCCAGCGGCATGAGCACCGCCGAGTTCGCCCTCGATCTGCTGTTGAAGAACGGCGGTACCAACATGCTGTGGTTACCCTTCACCAACTACGGATTCATGAACCTCAACGGCACGCGGGAGTTGCTCACCCACCCCTACACGGTGCCGGCGCTGGGCGACGGCGGTGCCCACGTTGGGACGATCTGTGACGGTTCGTTCCCAACCACACTGCTACAGCACTGGGGTCGGGACCGGCCCAACAACAAGATCAGCCTGGAGTTTCTAGTGCAACGCCAAGCCCGTGACACAGCCCGCACCGTCGGGCTATTTGACCGGGGAGTCGTCGCTGAGGGGTACCGAGCCGACATCAACGTCATTGACTTCGACAACCTGCGAGTGCGAGGCCCAGAGCTGGCCTATGACCTACCCGCCGGTGGTCGTCGATTGTTGCAACGAGCAGACGGTTACCTGCACACCATCGTCAGCGGCGAAGAAACCTACGCCTCGGGTGAAGCCACCGGTGCTCTGCCCGGCCGTTTGGTACGTGGCGCGCAGCCGACACCAGCAATGGCTCAACCGGCAACGACGAACGGAAGCGGGCGGTGAGTGCCGTAGAAGCCGTTGAAGGCACAGCAGTTCGACCGCTCGAAACTCACGCAAGCTGGACAGCGGCCGATGTTGCCGACAGCTGTGCCTGGACCCATCGGCTGAACGAAGACGAAATCGCCGAACTCGAAGCTGCGCTGGCCATTGCACGCAGCCACACCCACGAAGTGCTGGACGTCGACAAAGACCGTTTCCCGTTGCCCACGCTCGCCCCGGTGCTGGCACAGCTCGCGGACGAATTGATCAACGGACGTGGATTCTGTCGAATATCGGCACTACCCGTCGAAAGGATCGGGTACGAAAACGCTTCCTGGATGTACTGGGGGATCGGCCTTCACCTTGGTGTGCCCTGGCCCCAAAACGTGAAAGGTCACCTGCTCGGAGATGTCAAAGACCAACAGAAATCAGTCAACGACCCCACGGCGAGAGGCAACGAACTAGGGGGTGTCGCTCAACCGTTTCACTCCGACGGTTCCGACCTGATCGGGCTGTTGTGCCTCGATCCCGGCGTGTCGGGCGGAGAAAGCCTGGTGGCCAACGCCGTTGCCGCTCACAATCTCCTGGTTGAAACCGACCCAGAACTAGCCGGGGTGCTCTACGACGCGCTTCCCTACGACTTCCGTGGTGAGCAAAGCAAAGGAAGCGACCCGTTCTATCGGGTGCCGGTGTTCACCGAGCACGGCGACCGGCTGTTCGTACGCTATATCCGGCCCTACATCGAGGCCTCGCAACGCCACCCGGACGCCCCACGACTGAGCCATAGACAACGCGCCGCGATGGACGCCTACGACGCCCTCATCTACGACCCCAATAATCGAGTCGAAATGATCTTTGCGCCCGGCGACATGCAATTCGTCAACAACTACCACGTGCTCCACGGCCGTAACGCCTACCAAGACGATTTGGCCACAGGCCGGGTGCGCTGGCTGAAACGTTTGTGGCTCGCCACCGAGATCCTCGGCCCGCAAGATCGCCCCCAGCGTTATCAATCCGCCGGCGCAACCCAGCACTGGTCAACCCGCCGCACCCGCGCCGGAGCGTGAAGAACCCGCTGAACCACGCCACAACAACTAGCCGCGCGGATGTGTCTTGGGGCTTGCAGCGCAGTATGTTACGGACTTCATGAGATACGCAGCTCCCACTACTGTGGATGAGGCTCTTGAACTGTTGCGCAGCGATCCCGACTCTCGGGTGTTCGCGGGTGCAACCGACCTCATCCCCCAAATCCGAGCCGGTCGCCCCGAGCCATCGGTACTAGTCGACCTGAAACGCATAGAGCGACTCGTTGCAGTCAGTCACAACAACGGCACCTGGACTGTCGGTGCGGCCACGCCCACATCGGCACTCACCGCCAACGCCGAATTCAGCTCCATGTTCCCGGGCCTCTCCGAAGCAAGCGGTTTGATCGGCTCTGACCAGATCCAGAACCGGTCAAGCTGGGGCGGCAACCTCTGCAACGCTTCACCCGCAGCAGATTCCGTGCCAGCGCTGATCGTCAACGACGCCACCGCCGTGATCGCCGGCGTCTCGGGCGAACGGACAGCCAATGTGGCCGATGTCGTAACCGGGCCAGGGCAGACATCGCTCGCCGATGGGGAGTTTGTCATCGAGTTCCTGCTTGACGACCCGCCCGCCAACAGCGGCGATGCCTACCTGAGGCTGATTCCCCGCACCGAAATGGACATCGCCGTAGTCGGCGCTGCGGTGCAACTGACCATGGACGGCGACAGTGTCGCATCAGCGAAAGTTGCTCTCGGCGCGGTGGCCCCGACCTTCGTGCGAGTGGCAGACGCTGAAGCTGCCCTTGTCGGCTCCAGCTTGGACGACGGCACCCTCGGAGCAGTCGCTGCCGCGGCCTCGGCTGCA
Source organism: Candidatus Aldehydirespiratoraceae bacterium (assembly GCA_965198365.1). Classification (GTDB taxonomy): domain Bacteria; phylum Actinomycetota; class Acidimicrobiia; order Acidimicrobiales; family Aldehydirespiratoraceae; genus VXYK01. The sequence goes on from OZ240617.1 coordinate 206,043, forward strand.
TGCGACCCCATCGACGACAAACGAGGCACGATCCAATACCGCAGGCAAGTAGCGGGCGTGCTGGCCAAAAGAGCCGCCGTGATAGCCGCACAACGAGCAAAAGGAGCGAGCTGATGCCACGAACCCACGTGAACTGCACAGTCAACGGCGACGAAGTGGATTTCCTGTCGGCAGATGAGACCTCCCTTCTCAACGCTCTGCGTGACGAGTTGGGCCTCACCGGCGTAAAGGAGGGTTGCGGAACCGGCGACTGTGGTGCCTGCACAATCCTGGTTGACGGCAAGGTCAACTGCGCATGTCTGATGTTCGCTCCCGAAGCCGAAGGGTCTGCGATCATCACTGTTGAAGGCATCGCCCAAGGCGACCAACTGCACCCGGTGCAACAGACCTTCCTCGAAGGAGCTGCTCTGCAATGCGGCGTTTGCACCCCAGGATTCATCGTGGCTGCCAAAGCGCTGCTTGACGAGAACTCCGACCCCACCGAAACCGAAATCCGCTACGCCCTAGCCGGCAACCTCTGCCGCTGCACCGGCTACGACAAAATCATCCGAGCCGTGCAAGAAGCGGCTGTTCAGGTAAATGGAGCCTCCAAGTGACTGTCACCGAGAACCCCCGAACCTACAAATACGTCGGCACCCGACCGGTGCGTCACGACGGACTCGACAAAGTAACCGGCAAAGCCCGGTTCGCTGCCGACCTCGACATGACCGGGCAGCTCCGCGCCGCCCTAGTGCGCTCACCACACGCGCACGCCCGGATCGTCTCGATCGACACCAGCAAAGCCGAAGCGATGCCGGGAGTGAAGGCGGTAGTGACCGGTGCTGATTTTGCTGATCTCGACCCCACTCACCCCGAATTCGACATGGCAGTGAACCTGATGGCACGCGACGAGGTCCTGTACAACGGCCATGTTGTTGCCGCGGTGGCCGCGGTTACGACCGCCCAAGCCGCCGCTGCCGCTGACGCAGTCGAAGTCGACTACGACCCGCTGCCCGCAGTCCTGACCATCGACGAAGCCATCGCCGAAGGCGCTCCGATCGCCAACCCCACCACCCGCACCCTGTTCTCGGGCGACACCGAACCATCGAACCTGGCGTCAGTCAACGAATTCGGCCGCGGCGACGTGGAAGCCGGTTTCGCAGCAGCCGACATCATCCTCGAACGAGAATTCCGGACTGTGGCAGTGCACCAGGGGTATATCGAGCCCCACGCTTGCGTGGTCGACTGCGGCCAAGACGGCAAAGCCACGATATGGGCCTCCTCGCAGGGCCATTTCGCGGTGCGATCCAAGACCGCCGCGGCGCTTGGTTGGAGCACCGACCGGATCAAAGTCATCCCCGCCGAAATCGGTGGCGGGTTCGGCGGCAAGACCACCATCTATCTCGAACCAGTCGCGGTGTTGCTGTCACAGAAAGCCGCCCGCCCGGTGAAGCTGGTGATGTCACGCGAAGAAGTGCTACGGGCAACCGGCCCGGCACCCGCCACCAAGATCAACGCGAAGATCGGTGCCACCGCGGACGGCGAAATCACCACCCTGCAATCCACGATGTACTTCGACAACGGGTCCACCAAAGGATTCAGCGCGCTCACCGGGGCGATGTCGGTCGCTTCCTACAAGCTGCCCAACCTTGAGCTACATGCCATCGGTACTATCACCAACACGGCACGCTCAGCCGCTTATCGGGCACCCTCGGCTCCCCAAGCAGCATTCGCCGTCGAAACGTTGATTGACGAACTCGCACAGCGCCTCAATATGGACCCGATCGTCATCCGCCTGCAGAACGCGGTAGTCGAAGGCGACGCCACCGCAATGGGTATGCCGCACCCCAAGATCGGTTTCGTTGAGACCCTCGAAGCGATCAAGAACTCTGACCACTACAACTCACCGGTTCCAGAAGGCGCCGGGCGAGGCGTGGCAACCGGTTTCTGGTTCAACATCGGGGAACAATCGTCAGCGACAGTCAACCTCAACGAAGACGGCACCGCCACAGTGATCACCGGGAGCCCCGACATCGGCGGCAGCCGCGCTTCTATGGCGCTGATGGCAGCCGAAGAACTCGGCCTCGCCGTCGATCGCATAACCCCGATCATTGCCGACACCGAATCGGTTGGTTTCACCGATATCACCGAAGGCAGCCGCGCCACGTTCGCCACCGGCATGGCAGTGGTCAACGCCTGCCGTGACCTCATCGGACAGTTGAAGCAACGAGCTGCCACCATCAAGAGCGTGGACGTCGAACAGGTCGAATGGGTCGACGGCGCGGCGGTCATTGAAGGGCAGGATCCGCTAACAATCCCGGAGATCACCGCAATGGCCAAGAACACCGGTGGCCCGCTCACCGCTACCGCTTCGCTCAACGCGGCGGGGGCGGGCCCGTCGTTTGCGGTCCATGTCGCCGACGTAGCCGTTGACGAAGAAACCGGGGAAACCACAGTCCTGCGTTACACCGCCGCTCAAGACGCCGGCACTGCCATCCACCCCTCCTATGTGGAAGGTCAGATACAGGGTGGGTCGGTGCAAGGAATCGGCTGGGCGCTCAACGAGGAATACATCTACGACTCCAACGGAGTCATGGAAAACGCCAGCTTCCTCGACTATCGGATGCCCGTGGCTTCTGATCTACCGATGATCGACGCGATCATCGTGGAGGTTCCCAACCCGAGCCACCCCTACGGCGTGCGCGGCGTCGGGGAAACAGGCATCGTGCCCCCGATCCCAACCATCGCCAACGCCATCGCTGCAGCAACAGACGTGCGTATGACCTCGCTGCCGATGTCGCCTCCGAGGCTGCTGGCCGCGATCAACGAGAACGCCGGTAGCTAGAACTAGTGGCCACTGTCCATCTTCAAGCCGATCATCGTCGCTTCACCGGCGGTGAAAAAGTCTTGCAGGTGGACGGCAACACGGTTGGCGAGCTGATTACAGAACTTGAGCGCCTTTACCCGGGCCTTGGGCCGTTGTTGACTGACGGTGCCAGCGTGGCCATCAACGGCGAACTGATCCCCAACGGGATCTTCGAGAAGGTCGATTCCTCCACCGAGGTCTACTTCGTAGCGCCTATATCGGGCGGTTGACGTCAGCTGTTTGGGGCTGTTGTGGCGGCGGGGTTATAGTCGGCTGACCGTCTAATAAAGGGAGACCAATGGCTCGCTTCCACGAGTTCGAAATGCTTTCGCTGGAAGGTGACCAAGTGGCGTTTTCGACGTTTGCCGACGCGGCTTGCCTGGTTGTCAACGTCGCTTCCGCTTGAGGCCTCACACGCCAGTACGCAGGTCTGCGTACGCTCCACAACGGAGACCACGGAGTCCAGGTGCTGGGCTTTCCGTGCAACCAGTTCGGTGGCCAGGAACCGGGCAGCGCTGAAGAGATCCGGGCTTTTGTCAACGACAACTACAACATCAACTTTCCGATGTTCGCCAAGATCAACGTCAACGGTGATGACGCCGCCGATCTCTACAACTGGCTCAAGCGCGAGCACCCAGGCGACGATGCCTCGTCGGACATCCAATGGAATTTCGAAAAGTTCCTGGTCGACTCCGACGGACAGGTGGTTGCTCGCTTCCCACCCGAAGTCACCCCCGAAGAAATCACCGAACAACTGCCCGCTCTGCTGAAATAAAGGCACTCACTATGACCCCCCAAGACCTCGTTGAGATCGAACAGATCAAACAACTCAAATACAAGTACGTCCGCCTGCTCGACCAACACTTGTTTGAAGAGATGCGTTCTGTGCTCACCGACGATGTGACCGTTCGCTACAGCGACGGCAAGTATTCGTACGATGGCGTCGATGCGGTGATCGGCTTCCTAACGGAATCGATGGGTTCAGAGAGCTTCCTGTCGAGCCACTCCTGCCATCATCCCGAAATCACCCTCAACGGCGACGGCACAGCCACCGGGATCTGGAAACTCGAAGACCAGGTGGTCATCGGTGAACACGACCTGACGTTGCGCGGCGCGGCCTTCTACTACGACGAGTATGTGAAGACCGCTGCCGGTTGGCGGATCAAGACCACCGGTTACCGCCGGATCTTCGAAGAAATGCATCCCCGCTCCGCCATCGAAGGACTCAACCTCGTAGCCACCTGGTTCGGCGGCGAAACCTGAGCGTCTCGAAGATTAGGTGTGGCGGGGGCCGCCGCGGTCGCCGGGCCAACGGCTACCTCCGATGACGTCGGCGTGGGGCCAGAAGGCGATCGGGTCTAGAGGACCCGCGTTGGTGATGTCGCGTGCTTTGGCTTGATGGGTGACCAACTGGGACGACACCATCTCCTTGATCGGCAGGTAACGCGCTACTGGATCCCATGGTGAGTCGAGGAGTTTCAGATCACCGTCGATCTCCTCCACATGGATCTGCTCGAAGCGAGTGGCCACGTCGACCACATGGGGTGGGAAGTCGTATTGCTTCTCGGCTCCGCCGATGGCACGGGAATACTTGGTCCACCACTCGTGCTCAACGAATTCGCCCTCAACCGGGGCTCCCACACCAATCACCTCACCGGAGAACTCAATGAAGGTGTAGCCCTGATGGACCGTCCGAGCACCGACATGGTCACCGAGGCGGAAGAACTCGATGTCGCAGAGAAACTTGGGCTGACCGTTGAGCTCACCGCTGATGAACACTGCAGCCTCCTGATCAATCCCCATACCGAGGTTGTAAGCCCCCTCGACACCGTTGAAAGAAGCCGGAACCTTCACGCTGACACCGAACTCGGGTTCACCGAGAATAGGCACACAATAAATCCCTATCTGCACGACGGGATCAAGCGGAGTGAGCCCGGGCGGCAGCAGCGGGGCGACATTGGCCTCGTCGGTGGTGTACTTGACGACGAGCTTGGGCCAGCCGGCTACCTCACCCGGACGGCTCATCGGCACAGTGTTTTCTAGCGTGGTCATTAGCAGTCCTCCGTTGGACTCAGATTGGGAAGGGCGATCAACACTGATCTACAATGCCCGGGTTCGGGTAGAAAGCTCAAATCGTAAAGGAGCACACCCATGCCGAATCCCCTCGAAGGCGTTGACCAAAGCAACGCTCCATACATCATCGTGTCGTCGGACACCCATGCTGGGTTGTTCGTTGAGGACTACCGCGAGTACCTCGAATCATCCGTGCACGCCGAGTTCGACGAGTGGTTGGTGACGCGCCACCAGCAGCGGGCGATGGTCGAAGAACTCAACGGCGAATACGTTGAGCAGTGGGAGCGGGAGAACGAAGTCGGTCTCAAGGGCGCTTACGACCCCGAGATCCGCGACAAAACCCTTGATGCAGACGGCGTGGCCGGGGAGATCATCTTCGCCGACGGCGACGCAGTGACCGGAATGGAAGCGCCACCTTTCGGGGCGGGGTTGCAGGCCGGGATGATCACCGACCCGAGGCTTGCTTGGGCCGGAGCCCGAGCTCACAACCGTTGGCTCGAAGAGTTCTGTGCCACCAACCCTCCCCGTCGTGCCGGCGTAGCGCTCGTGCCGATCACCCACGGAGTTGCCGAGTCGGTCAAGGAGATCGAGTCGTTGGCAGGGAAACCGGGGGTCAAGGGAATCATGATCCCCACGATGTGGCACGACAACGCTTCCTACGGTCACGAAAGTTACGACCCGGTATGGGCCGCGTGTGCAGAAGCTGGGCTGGTAGTTCACACCCACTCCGGTGAGGCCGACTCCGGGTCTTACAACGACAACATGGCCCAATACATGCTGGAAGTGGCGTTCTGGACCCACCGACCGCTGTGGCAACTGCTGCTTTCGGGCAAGTTCGACAAGTTCCCGAACCTCAGATACGCGCCGGTTGAATGCGGCTCCTGGTGGCTCGGCGACCTGCTCTTCAAGACCGATGCGGTCTTCGGCGGACGTAACTGGAAGGTCAAGAAGATGGCCTCCCGAACCAAGGGCCTGATCCAGAAGCTGCCCTCCGAGTACATCGGGACCAACGTTTTCATCGGTGCGTCGACCATGAGCAAAGTCGAACTTCGCCGCCGTTACGTGAACGGTATTGATGCGCTGATGTGGGGTACCGACTATCCCCATCCAGAGGGATCGTGGCCGCACACGCTGGAACGTCTCGAAACTGATTTCCAGGAGATCCCGGTGGAGGAGACGCGGTTGCTGCTGGGCCTCAACGCGGTGCGCTGCTACGACCTCGACCTCGACGGTCTCACCAAGATCGCCGAAGACATCGGTCCAACGCCGTTGGAGCTGAACCAGGACCTCAGCCTGCGCACCTCGCCCACTGCCATCCGTGAGGCCCGATTCTGGTTCGAGGACTACAACATCGAATGGCCCGACTAGGCCTGTCAGCGGGTACCGCACCGGTTGGCGGAAGCGGAAATCGTATAATCAACGCAGCGGAATTGGTAGATTTTGTTTGCGGAAATTGTTGATTAATTTTGGCGGAAATAGTATATTCAAATTGTGACCGGCACTTTGCTCGTACCCGATGGCTACGTTTCTCGGGTTGTGGAGTCTGCGGTTCACCGAGCTCTCGCAGCGGCGCCGATGGTGCTTTTGGAAGGGGCTAAAGGGTGCGGCAAAACATGGACTGGCCTGAGTTCGGCACGCTCCAAGATGATGCTGGACGCGGATGCCAACGACTTGGCCCTAGCCCACGCCTCTCCCCGTCCCGCGCTCTCCGAGGGGCCTGCGCCCAAGCTGGTGGACGAGTATCAGCGGGTTCCGGAGTTGTGGAACATCTTGAAGGGAGTCAGCGACGAAGACCGCAACCCTGGCCGTTTCATTCTCACCGGTTCTGCAGAGAAGGTCGACGACATTACCCGGCACTCTGGGGCTGGCCGCTTGATACGGGTCCGGATGCGGCCGATGTCGTTGTTGGAGACCGGTCACTCCAACGGGGGTGTGTCGTTGAGGTCATTGATGTCTGGCGAACCCGCGCAGTCAGGACGCTCAGAGGAGATTTCTCTCGGAGCCTGGGCTGACATTGTCTGCACCGGTGGGTGGCCTCGTCACCTGGGCTTGGCCTCAGATCTCGCTCAGAGGCTCCTTGCCGCCTATTTGAATGAGACCATCAAAGCCGACATGCCTTTGGAGACCGGTGTGCGACGTTCCCCTGCAAAGGTGATGCGCTTGCTCCGCTCTTGCGCCCGCCACACGGCGACCGTCGCAACTCAAGCGTCGCTGGCCCGAGACACTGCAGGCGATGGACCTGCGGTGAACCGTCATACCGTTAGCAGCTATATCGACGCCATGCATCGTTTGTGTGTGCTGGACGACCTCGAAGGATGGGCACCAGCGATGCGTTCCAAGTCGGTGTTGCGCCAATCTCCGAAGCGTCATATGACGGACCCGTCGTTGGCTGCTGCCGCTCTAAGGGTAGGACCGGGCCACTTGCTCGAAGACCTCAGGACTTTGGGACTTCTGTTTGAATCGTTGGCCATACGGGATCTGCGGGTGTACGCGGAGGCCCACGACATGTCGGTCTGGCACTATCACGACGACAAGCATCGGGAGTTGGACGCGGTAATCGAACATCTCGACGGACGGTGGATCGCACTCGAAATCAAACTCGGAGGAGTGCCCTCCAGGTTGGACGAGGCTGCGGCGGCGCTGTTGGCTGTCGCCCGGCAGGTGGTCAGACACTCGCGGCGAGACCCGCCGACCGCACACGTCATTCTCACCGCGTTCGGACGGCGCGCCTATCGACGTCCCGACGGGGTTGATGTGGTGCCGCTGTCGCAGCTGGGGCCGTAGGCCGCACGCGATCATTCGCCGGTTCCGCTGTTCAGCTGGTGATGGCTCCGCCGTTGAGGTTGATTGTCTGGCCGGTTATCCAACTGGACTCTTCGCTGGCGAGGTAAACGCAGACAGCTCCGACATCGGCGGAGGCGCCGAGGCGTTTGACGGGAATCCCGCGGGCGAGATGTTTGGTGAGGTCTCCACCGCCGTAGTTGTCCATCAAGCCGAGGGCAACGCTGTTTGCGGTAACCCCGAATGAGGCGTTCTCCAAGGCCAACGACCGCATGAACCCCAGCCCACCGCCCTTGCCTGCCGAGTAGGGCGCCACACCAATGTCGACACCGGACGAACCCGCCCCCGACGAGATGGTGATGATGCGCCCCCAGCCTGTGTCGACCATCGGGTTGATCACCGCGTGCACGCAGTTGAGCACGCCGCGCAGGTTGACCTCGATGGGGCCGTCCCACTCGGCGGGCTCCATCTCCCGGAACGGTCTGGGGCGCATCTGTTCAGCCCCGCCGTTGCCGGCGTTGTTGACGAGAATGTGAACGGGCGGGTGGTTGGCGAGTTCGGTTTGGATCGCGTCGAGGTCGGTGACGTCGAATGCTGCGGCTGCTGCTGAACCGCCGGCCGCCGTCAGTTGATCGGCGACCGCTTCTGCTCGCTCCGGGAGAAGGTCGTTGACCAGCACGTGAGCGCCTTGGGTTGCCAGAGCCGCGGCGATACCTGCCCCCATGTTCTGCCCCGCCCCGGTCACCAAAGCGGTCTTGTTGGATAGATCAAACATCCACTTGACGCTAGCCGAGACAAGTCTGCTTGCTGAAACCCCCGTGCGGCTCCCGCTGAGCCCGGCGACAGAACAGCGCGGCTCCGTTCGCCCGGCGACAGCACAGCGCCAGGCGACAGAACAGCGCGGCTCCGGTTGCGCCCGGCGACAGCACAGCGCCCGGCGTTAACACCGCAACACCGCGTAGCCTGAGGTGTGTGAAAGAAACCCCCACCGGTTCGACCAGCAACTCGGGAACCGACTTCATACGGGAGATGCTCACCAGAGACGCCGACGACGGACCCTACAGAGGGCGCGTCCAGACCCGCTTCCCTCCAGAACCCAACGGGTACCTGCACATCGGACACGCCAAATCGATCTCCCTCAACTTCGGTGTCGCTGAAGAGTTCGACGGTGTGTGCCGTTTGAGGTTCGACGACACCAACCCGGAGACCGAGGACGCCAGCTTCATCGACGCGATCCGCCAAGACGTGGCGTGGCTGGGGTTCGAACCCGGCGAGTCTGCCTATGCGTCGGACTATTTCGCACAGCTGGCCGCATGGGCCGAACAACTCATCCGCGACGGACTTGCCTACGTCGACGACCAGGACGCCGAGACGATCTCGGCAAACAGGGGCGGATTCACCACGCCAGGTGTCAACAGCCCCAATCGGGACCGGACCGTTGAGGAAAACCTTGACCTCTTCGCCCGAATGCGCGCCGGCGAGTTCGCCGACGGCGAGAAAGTGCTGAGAGCCAAGATCGACATGGCCCACGACAACATGGCCATGCGGGACCCGGTCATGTACCGCATCCGCAACGCCCACCACTTCCGCACCGGCGACGAATGGAAGATCTATCCGACCTATGACTGGGCGCATGGGCAGAGCGATGCGGTTGAAGGAACGACGCATTCGCTGTGCACGCTCGAGTTCGACACGCATCGGCCGTTGTACGACTGGTTCATCGAACACCTCGGGCTTGGCAACGACCATCCCCGCCAGACGGAGTTCGCCCGACTCAACCTCACCCACACCGTGATGTCGAAACGCAAACTGTTGGAACTGGTTCGCGACGGTCATGTCGACGGCTGGGACGATCCCCGCATGCCCACGCTGCGGGGCCTGCGCCGACGGGGCTACCCGCCCGAAGCGATCCGTGCGTTCTGTGCGCACATCGGTGTAGCCCGGGTCAACGGCACCCACGAGATAGAGCTGCTCGAATCGTTCGTGCGAACCCATCACAACCGGCACGCCCTGCGGCGGATGGCCGTGCTCGATCCGGTCGAGTTGGTGATCGACAACTGGCCGGGGGGCTTGATCGATCAGCGTCCGGCTGTCAACAATCCCGAAGACGAATCGGCCGGTACCCGCATGGTGCCGTTCAGCGGCAGATTATGGATCGAGCGCGGCGACTTCATGGTCGACCCGCCCAAGAAGTTCTTCAGGCTCGCGCCCGGTCGCGAGGTACGCCTGCGTGCGGGATACCTCATCACCTGCACCGATGTTGAGACCGACGCCGACGGTGAGGTGGTGCGTATTCACTGCAGCTACGACCCTGAAACCGCTGGTGGGCAGGCTCCCGATGGCCGCAAGGTGAAAGCCACGATCCACTGGGTGTCGGCTGACCACGCGCTCGACGGCACGGTCATGCTCTATGACCGGCTCTTCACCGACCCCTTTCCCGGCGCCGACGGCGCCGACCCACTCGCTTCGCTGAACCCCACCTCGCGTGAAGTGCGCACCGGCTGCAAACTCGAACCTGCCCTCGCCGACACCCCAGCAGGCCAGGTGGTGCAGTTCGAACGGCTCGGGTATTTTGCCCACGACCAGCAAGACCCGCTGACCTTCCACCGCACCGTCGGTCTGCGCGACGAATGGGCCAACCTGCAGAAGCGCCAAGCCCAACAAAGTCGGACTCGACGGCGCTGAAACCGGCAGCGGCGGCCTTAGGGCGTTGGCGGGTAGGCGCTGGCCTGCGTAGACGCCCGAACCTTCGGCTATGGCTGCGGTCCCCTGACCTGCGGCTTTGCCGCCCACTTTTTGTGTCTGGGCAGGCTGAGCCGAAAATCTGCGCGTTCTACTACATCTAGTGTGGTTAATCGCGCAGATTTAGCTGTGACCACCAGGAGAATCGGTGGATTCAGGGTTAGAGGGCGGTGAGGTTGTGGAGGTAGGGCCAGGCGGTTTCTGGGGGGATACCGCCGCACAGCGGTTGTAGGGAGAGAACGCCGTACTGGTCGCGGAGCTGGCGGGCATCGTCGATGGTGACGATCCTGTAGGCACCATTCTGGGCTCGGAGTTCAGCGACTGTAGTTGCGCTCGACAACGAAGCGGAGGCGACCTCGCCCATCCACTCCTTGTACATGACCGCATCGTGAAGGAGATGAGGGCCAAGGGACTGCCAAGCCGCATCGGTGTCGTCGGACACAAACAAAGAAGTTGGGGAACCAACCGGCGGCGACATGCACATGCCAGGGGGATTGCCGGCCTTGACCGCAGCCTTGTCGTAAGCCGCTGCCAGGGCCGGGTCGCCGTGTTGAGGCAGCAACATCAAGCCGCGGCGAGCGGCCCGCCGTGCCGCGGCCACAGTGCCACCGCCGTAGGCGATCATCGGGCCGCCGACGGTCAACGGCTCGGGCGTGACATGCACGGTGCGACCACGCCAATCGAAACGTTCTCCGGCCAGGGCTCGCTTCAACACATCGAGGTGTTCGTCCATAAGCACACCACGCTTCGACGGATCGACACCGAACATTGCGCATTCTTCGGCCCGGTAACCGAGGCCGACCGTGAAACTGACTCGGCCGCCGCTGAGATGGTCGAGCACGATCATGTCTTCGGCGAGCTTGACCGGGTCGTACATCAACGCCAACAGGGCCCCCACATTGAGCGGCAGCGAGGTTGTGCGCGCCGCAGCCGCTGAAGCCATGACGACCGGTGACGGCAGGTAGCCGTCGCTGGCGCTGTGGTGCTCGGAGAACATCGCCATCATCGCCCCGTTGGCCTCTCCCCATTCGCACATATCGAGGGCGGCACCGTAGAGCTCGCCCATCGTGGCGTCGGATTGCGGCCCGAGTCGAAAATCGAATCGAAGAATGAACATGGCGTTCAGCTTTCCCCGTCGTGGCGGCCGAGTCGAAATCAGCCCAGGATTTCCCGCAACACTGCAAAATCAGCGACCGCGGCCGCAAACAGCTTCTCGGGCTCGTTGTCAGTCTCGCTGAGCGTCCCGTCGACGAACTCGAGGCTCCAGGTGCCGTTGAATCCCAGCTCGCCGAGCAGATCGACCGTTGCGGTGAACTCGTCTCGAATCTCAGCCAACGGTGGTGCCTTCAGGTTGAGGTGGTTGATGTGCACGTGACAGATGCGCTCGCCGTAGGCATCGAAGCGCGCTCGGAGCAGGTCGTGGCTGTCGTGGGTGTGAACCAGCGCACCCACCGCCTCAGGAGGTCCGCCGGCGGCCAACACTCTGGCTGCGGTTTCGGGATCATCCATCGCCGAACCGTCGTGGCATTCGCACACGGCCTGCACGCCCGGCAACTCGCCGACCCAGCGGGCGAGCCGCTCGCCGTAGGCATCGAGCGATGCGGCGTCACGGGCGGCACCGGTGTTCCACTTGACCTTGCGGGCGCCGCTGCGAACAGCCATTTCAGCGGCCTGTTGTCGGATTGTGTCGGACTCGTCGTCGAAGCTGCCGTAGGTGTTGTACACGGCCACCCCGAGTTCGTGCCCGAAGATCATCTCCAACTCGGCTGGGTCGGCTTCGGTGGCGTGAGCTTCCCACAGTTCAATCCCGTTGAATCCGGTATCAAGGATTCGGTCGAGCCATTGGCTGGCCGCGATCGTGGCCCAGCGGTCTTGAGTGATCCCAAACCAACGGTTGGGTTCCAACGCGATCGTCGCAAGATATATCTGAGCAGTTGGCATGTGCTTGGCGCGCCCGGAGAGAGTCGAACTCCCGACCTTCTGATCCGTAGTCAGACGCTCTATCCAGCTGAGCTACGGGCGCAACAGCGGTTCAGTGTACGCCAACTTCGTGGAGGCCCGACAACCTTTAATCAGGTCGGCGCACCAGTCATTGCAACCGGCTCGAGAACCACGACTGGAATCTCTCGATCAGTCTTGGACTCATAGGCGGCGTAATGCTTGAACTCGGAGACGGCCGCATTCCAGATCTCTCGTCGTTCGTCCCCTGAGGTGATCCGAGCGTTCATCTTCCTGGTGCCGTCTGCCGTACGCACAGTGACCGCTGAGTTGTCGAGCAAATTCAGGAACCACGCCGGGTGGTTGTCGTTCCCACCAGCAGAGGCGATCAATGCCATCCGGTCGCCGTCCTGCCACGGCGCAGTCAGCAAAACCGAACGGGGTAGACCGCTCTTGCGTCCGATGGTGGTGAGCTCAAGGACCGGCATCTTGGCCCCGGTCCAACCGATCTTCCCGCGGCTGACGGCTATTGCTGCGCCGTGAAAGCGATTCAAGGCTTTGAAGGCAAAATCGGAAGGCATGACAAGGGGTCTTTCAGTTGGCGGAATCTTAGTTGATGACTTGCGGTTACGGAGAGACTGATCAAGTAGCGAGGGCGGTGATGGGGACGATGGAGATGCCGTCGGGATGTTCGTAGGCGTAGCCGGTGGCGGTGATGATGATGAGGCGGGATGGCGTCCAAGTGCCTGTTTATGGGCACTTCACACGCCTATTTATGGAGCCTTTCGGCAGGCTGGATCTTAGTTGATGACTAGCGGTTACGATCGGGTTGTGTCGAACGTTCCCAGTCCATCCGTGGGCGGTCATGACGTGATATCCGCGGCACTGACGAGTACAGGGTTCAGGTACGCCGATACCGGGGGTGATGGGCGGGTAGTGGTGCTGCTGCATGGGGTGTTGATGAGTGGCAGCTTGTGGGACGAGGTCGTTGATGGCCTGCGAGACCGATACCGCTGCATTGTCTTGGAACTCCCGTTCGGGGCGCATCGCACGCCGATGCCCGACGATGCTGCACTTGACCTGGAATCGATCGCGACCATGATCGCCGAAACCCTTGAAGAGCTTGACCTGCACGACGTCACGTTGGTGTGCAACGACTGGGGCGGTGCGCAACTCGTTGTCAGTCCCGGCGGGTCTGATCGCGTGGCACGGCTCGTGCTGGTCTCTTGCGAGGCGTTCGACAACTATCCGCCAGGTCTGCCCGGTCGACTGCTGTGTCTCAACGCAGCAATACCAGGCGGGACTTTCATGACTGCGCAGATGTTGCGACCTCGATGGCTTCGGCATCTCCCGTTGACGTTCGGTGGCCTGTCCAAAAAACGGGTACCGAACGACCTGTTCATGAGCTGGCTCGACCCGTTGCTTCACAACAGCAAAGTTCGCCGCGATCTGAGTAAGTACCTTCGATCCGTGCCCAAAAAGCAGCAGTTACTTGAATGGGCTGAGCAGCAGCGGTCATTCTGGGGTCCGGTTCTCATCGTCTGGGCACGCGAGGACAAGTTGATGCCGCCCGCTCACGCTGAACGGCTGGCGGAGCATTTTGATGACTCTCAGCTGGTCTGGGTTGACGACAGCCGCACGCTGATCCCAATCGACCAACCAGCTGTCCTTACGGCCAGCCTCCGAACGTTCCTAGCCCAATAGACATGCTTAAAAGCGCTCCTATCCCGGAAGCGGTGCTCAGACGCGGTGATTGCCGAGGGTGGATCCGAGCCGTTTGATGTCGTCCGGATCGCTCGTGACGACAGTTGCTCCAAGTCGGTGAGCGCATACGGCCACATGCCCGTCGACAACGTCAGATGTCTCGGTCGCAGCTAGCAGAAGACCAACACTTCTGGCTTCGGCGTGGTCCATCGAGACGACATCGGTGTTGGGCATCCTCAGCAGAGCCCCGAGGCGGGCTTGGCGGCTGGGATTACGCCACGCCTGAGCTACACATCCCGCGGGAACGGTCAAGGTTCCTTTGGTTCGTCTCGCTTCGGAAACCAGATTTGCAACGAAGCGGTCCCCGCGCTCCAAGGCAATCAGAGCGCCGGTGTCCAACACGACGGCGTTCATCGCGCAGCATCACCGGCCAACAGGCGACGGGCTTCTGCCCTCTCCTCGTCGGTAGGCGGTCCGCCTGTGGCCTCGAGCATCTCAGCGAGCATCGCGTCGAACGAAGTTTCGGCTGCGAGTTGACTGGCCACGGCGTGTTCGACGTAGGCCGAGACACTTCGTGCCTCGCCCGCCTCAACTGCCGACTTGACGCGCGCCAGCACATCGGCATCGATGGTGACTGCGATCTTGGCCTTCGGAACAGTCATACCAGTCATCCTACCTCTATGGATCGAATTGCTGCAAGGTCGATCCCCATGGCCACACCATAGTTCACTCGCCGTGACTCTCAACCATGATACTATGAAAATCTATGAAAATAGGTAAAGAGTTCGTCGGTACTGGTTGTCAATGTGCACGGTGATACACCGGGTGTTACACTCAAGCGCGTGCCAACTTCTCGACCTCGTCATCCAGTGACCGAAACGGACGACATCGCTGCGGTTCTTGACGAAGCGTCGCGGCGATGGTCAGGCACGCCCCGAGCCAAGCTCATTCGCCTCGTATTGCTGGATTGGGCTAGTGGAGGTCGTTCGCCGTCGGCGCGTGCTCAAGCGCGTGAGGATTTAACGGGTTCGCTTCCTGGTTCTTCGCACTTGTATCAACGTGCTGCAGACTGGCCCGAGTGATTGTTGCCGACGCAAGCTGGGTCGTGGCGTTGCGTGATCCGAGTGATCGCCACCACCGTCGAGCGGTGGCTGTCAACTACGAGATCGGAAGCGAGAATTCGCTTCTGCACCCGGTGACCCTGGCTGAGTGCCTCGTTGCGCCTGCCCGACTAGGGGTCCTTGATGAAGCTTCCGCACGACTGCAAGCGGCATTCGACATCGACATCGTCGATCCCGGAGCTCCCTTGAGATGGGCGAAGCTGCGAGCCGAGACCCCGCTGAGGCTTCCTGACGTCATCGTGCTTGACACCGCCTTGAACCGACATGCCCGAGCTGTTGCCACATTTGACGAGCAACTGCAGACCTGCTCAGCCGATTACGGTCTTGATGTCCTGGGAACTTGACCATCTTGATTCTGTGGGCACCGCAAGACCCGTGCTTCGGGAATGCGGAGTTACGATGACCGCCCGGACTCAAGGACCCAAGGACCCAGGCGGTGCAATCACATGGACCTCGCAATCGACGGCTTGATATTCGACCTGGACAACACGCTGTTCGACTTTGAGAACGCCTTCGCCGGAGTCGCCAACAGCTTCTACGAACAGCACCTCCAGACAACGACGGCAGTCAGCTGCGCTGATGCCGTGGCGATGATGACTCGCTGGGACCACGACCTACACGCCACCACGCAATACGTACCCAACTTGAAGGAACGGCGATTCGCTCGTTGGTTGAGCGAATGGCCCGATACTGGCCTGGACATCGCAGCGTTGAACCGATGGTACGACAACGCAATGGACCAGCAGATGCAACCCGACCCGGAGGTCAACAGTTTCCTTGGCTACCTCAACCAACGAGCGGTGCCGTGGGGCATCGTCACCAACGGGCCGAGCGGGATGCAGCGCCACAAATGCCAAGCATTGGACCTAGACCAGATAGCGCCCTTCATCGTCATCTCGGAAGAGGTCGGCTACGCCAAACCCGACCACAGGATCTTCCGTGATGCCCTCGATGCGACCGGGCTTGACAGCCCTGAGCAGGTGGTGTTCGTCGGCGACAGCCCTGCAACCGACATAGACGGAGCCAAACGCTTCGGAATGAGAACCGCATGGGTTCGGCGAGGCCGACAGTTCCCCTCCGAATTGCCACCACCCGATCACACGATCGATTCCGTCACCGAAATACGTCACCTGATCGACACCGAGCCAAACCCAGTCACAGCGGCGGAAGGGCCGACAATCCCCGCCCGCTAGACACACGATCGACCATCGCGTCACCTCGTCGATCACGGTCAGTTCGTCGTAGAGAGGTGATGCCGTCAATCGGTGATGCGGAAGTTGCTGATTTGGATGTCGTCAACGCCGTAGTCCGCGAAGTTGTCGTCGGCCCGTCCCTTGATGAACTCGCGCCAACTGAACCGGCGGTAGTGAGGTTGTCCGGTAAGCAACACATCGATCGGCGCGATCATGCAATCACGGGGAGGGTTCGAAAAGAACGGGATGCTGTAGCGGGATCTCTTAGTCATGGGAACGACCCGATGAACCGCCGCCTTGTAACGGTCATTGGTCCACACCTGCATAGTGTCGGCCAGGTTCACGACAATGGTCCCGGGCCGGGGTTCAATATCGATCCAGCCGTGCTTGACCGATTCTGCTTGGAGTCCGCCAGTGTCGTCTTGCAGCAACAGGGTGAGCACTCCAGGGTCCGTGTGATAGCCCAAAGCGGTTTCCCCGAGCGGGTTCAACCCTTCGCGCTCCGTCTCCGGGACAGGATCCCCGACCGGGTAGTAGTTGAGACGCACAGTACTGGTGGAACGCATGCTCGTGTGGCTCTGCGCCACCTCTTGGGGCAGCCCCAAAGTGTGATGCAACAAACCGAGAGTCCTCGACGCGAGCGCAGCGAAAGCATCGAAGAATTGCTCCATCGTCTCGCGGAAACCGTCTACTCCTTGTGGCCAACAGTTCGGGTTGTGCTCGAGGGGAATCTCAGGATCGATGAAGTCGAACACCTCCTTGTGGTCCCGTTTGCGTTTAGTGAGTTCACGGTCGAACCAACCGAGCATCGAGTCGGGATTCCGGCGAATCGACTCCTTCACTCCTGGCGGTGAATCAAAGAACTGGCGTGTGGCACGCCAGGCCTGGTCGATCAGGTCGTCGAGGCCGTGGCCTTCGAGGAGAAAGAAGCCATGATCGGCGCACGCAGCCTCAAGCGCCTCAAGCGACGCCGCTGACGGCTCAGCAATGTCAATAGTCGGAACCAGATCCATCTCCAATGAAGCTAGCCAAATTATTCGAGAGCAGGATCTTCGCAGAAACTGGGAGCTCGCTGTGGGTCGAATATGCGGGGGCGTTGGATGAATCCTGTACCCGGGCGTTCGGTATGCAGGTAGGCGTCGATGGCATCGGCGGTGGCAGTGGCGGCCACTTGGATGTATTCGTCGGTGGTGAACAGCGCGGCTTCTGAGGGGTTCGAAAGGTAGCCGTACTCGACTAGGGCAGTTGGGACAGCCGGACGGACGATCATTCCGTAAGCGTCGCTACCTCTTGACGACAGGACCCGCAGCACCCCTGCACTGGCCGATCGGCTCCATGAGATGTTGTCGAAAGTAGCGAGCGCAGCGGTGACCTCTTCGTACAACAGCCCACCGAGACGAGCGGAATCGGCCCGAGCGAGGTCGCGTGAAGCAGACTGTATGAACACCTCGCTACCAGGGACGCTGCTGGTTGCCCAAGTTGGTGCGTTGTGGTGGATCGAAACCAGTGCTTCGACTCCCAGATCGTCGGCGAGGAGGGCGCGAACCGACAGCAACGTCCCATAGCCACCGGTACGGGTGCTGACCGCGGAGATTCCGCGGCTGGTCAGTTCGTCGATGACGGCGCGGCCGAGTGTGAGGTTCAAGTCGCGTTCTATCAAACCATTGGGCCCTACTGCGCCGGTATCCACCGGTCCGCCGTGGCCTGGATCGATTACCACCTGGACATCGTTGATCGGCACACCTTTGGAAACTTCGGCAGTGTTTCCGCAGGGTGTCCTCACCAAGTAGCCCGAATCAGTACGTTCGAGAACCGCGACCGGGATACCCGTGGGCGTCACCAAACCGTCCGGAACACTGCTTTCGGGATCCTGGGCTGGGACCGTGACGGTGGTTTCGGGCACGGTGGTTTGAGGAACCGTGGTTTCGGGCGCTGTTGTTGTGGTGTCGTCGACTGTGGTTTGGGGTGTGACCGCGTCGGCTGCAGTTGTGGCCGTGGCAGGCGCGATGGTGTTTGACGCTTTGGTTGTGGAGTCGCCGTGAACGAGTTCGTCGCCGTCTCCCGCAGATGAGCAAGCGATCGCTACAACGGTCACAACAACTAAGAGGATCAGAGCTCGACAGCGGTTTTTCATCGGATCACATCAGTTGCGCCGGTGTCGGCCACCTGTTACCGCTTTACGGCCAGCGACCACAGGCCCGACATCCTACCCTTTGAGGGGCCGTATCAGTTCGTATCGGTCCGGCCACCGGGGGTGCAGGCAAGCCGGGGTTCGCTCAGAATCCGACGAGGCGTTGGGCGTAGTACTGCCGACGACGCAGGATCTCTGAGCGCTCCTCGGGGGTGACCCGCCGAGTCGACTTCGGCACGTGCTTGTCGATGTCGTCGAACGGCACCAGGCGCATCTCCGGCTCAGGCCAGGCATCGGTGAGCAGCCACCGCCCGTTGAGCGGTCCCCATGTGTATCCGGCGGTGTCGAGCCAGTTGTAGACCCCGGGGTCCCAGTGGGAGATGACGCAGCGGAAGACGCCGTCGTCGTCCACCTCGGCTTGGTGCCCGTTGAGCGATGTTTGACGCCGCCACCAATCAAGCGACTCCCAGAACCAGCTGGCGACCTGGAACCCCCAGTAGTGGCAGTCGGGCGGGGCGACTTCGAGGATCACTGCCTCGTCGGGTTGGCACTGGAAGTTGCCCATGCCGTACGACAAGCCTCGGTGCCCTCCCCACTCGCTCAATCCGGGATCGAGGAACGGAGACGAGTTCGGTTCGGTGTCGAGGCACCAGTGCGCCATTTCGTCCATGAACCTGGCTCCGTGCTCAATCCAGCGCATCAGCAGTTCGTACTTCTCGATTGTCCGTTCGGGCGGCTCCGGCGGGGGAGGATACGTCGCTCCCACCCGCTCGATCGTCAGGTCGGCAGGAACTTCGGTCTCCCAGTCGTAGAAGAACTGGCGAATGCACAGCGACTGCGTGCCCGGTTGGCTCTGGAGCCAGTTGCCCTCGTGAGGCTGAGGGCTGACGATGATCTCGACTGAACCGTCGTCGGCAACCTCGAGTTGCTCGAAGTTGATGTTGGCGATGACCCGGTGGTTGGGTTGTTCGCAGAAGTGCGGAGCGTGGACTTGCACGTCGAACTGGTGGGCAGTTCCGCGCCGTCCATAGATCCGGTACGTGTCGGTGTCGTTGACTGCGGCGAACTCGTAGTTCCCGTCGGGGTTGTCGATCCCCCATGACCAGGCTTGATCGGCCCAACGTTCGAACCAGGGGTACTCGGGGTCGTTGTTCTCCACCGCGAGGATCGCGCCGGCGGTCAGGTAGCGGGTCAGGTATTTGATGCCGTGGGCCCGCATGAGGGAACCCGCAGCAGGGCCCCGATCGCCGTAGACGATGTCTGCCATCCTCGCCCAGGTGTCAAGCACACGCTGGAAGAGTCGACTGTCCATGAGCTCGTTGATCGCCGGTGACTGGTTCATGGGCCCTCGTTCTCCTAGATCCGCATATCAGCGGACACGCTAACTTGACGCGTCTATCAACTCCTCAGGACACTAGAGGAGTTCGCCTTGCCAGAGTTCTTGGGACTCCGTAGCTCCCGGCAGTGACAGCAACCGTTCAAACATCAACTTTAGACTGTCATGACAATCCAAAGCACCACTTTAGATTTTCGGCTTGTCGTTGGCCCAACGTCGTTGGGTCGTGTCCTGTCAGCGGCCCAGTTCCAGGCGGCCGTCGGCCAAGGCGGTTCTGCATGCTTCGATGACTTGCGCGGCCGGTCCGTCCGACGAGACAACGTGGGGCTCAAGATCTCCCAGGTCTGCCAACTGGGCGTACATGGCTTCGGCCAACTGAAATCTCGCAATGTGACAATGTCATATTACTGGCGGGTGGGTGCCCGAGCTATCGGCGGCGATCGCGTCTGTTGATGGCGGCGGAGGTCATCGCGTCTGAGAATTGGTAGAGCAGCGCGCCGACGACGGTGAGCATGATCACGTAGGTGGCTGAGAGCGCGCCGAGGTCGCTCTCGCGGCTGATTCCGAGTTCGGCGATGACGATTGAGAACTCCCCGTGCGCCACAAGGGCGGCACCGGTCCGCAGTCGCCCGGGTGTGCCGATGCCGGCGCGGCCGGCTGCGATCCAGCCAGTGGCGATCTTGGCTACGACGGAAACCACGGTGATTGCGGCCGCAACAGCGGCGACGCCCGGGATGAGGCCAGTGTCCACTTGCAGGCCGAAGAATACGAAGAACACTGCGGCGAAGAGGTTTCGCAGCGGCAGCAGCAGCCCTCGGGCAAGGGAGACGATGTCCCCTGACAGCGCGACGCCCACGACGAAGGCCCCGACCGCGGTAGAAAGGTTGAGGCGTCCCGCGATGCCAGCGCCGAGCAGGCTGACGCCGAGCAGGGTCAACAACAGCGCTTCGCTGGATTGGCTCAAGGCGATGGCGCTGAGTCGGTCGCCGAGCGCGTAGGCGATGGCGAGGATTGCCAACACCGCGGCCAGCGAGACGGCGACCGTCACGACGGTGCTCGTCACCGAACCGCCGAACAGCACGCCCGACACGATCGGCAGGTACAGCACCATGGCGAGGTCCTCGATGACCAGCACGCTGAGTACGACCGGGGTCTCGTGGTTGCCGATCCGGTCGAGGTCGGCGACCAGTTTCGCCACGATACCCGACGACGAGATGTAGGTGATGCCGCCCAACAGCACGGCCACGATCG
Source organism: Candidatus Aldehydirespiratoraceae bacterium (assembly GCA_965198365.1). Classification (GTDB taxonomy): domain Bacteria; phylum Actinomycetota; class Acidimicrobiia; order Acidimicrobiales; family Aldehydirespiratoraceae; genus VXYK01. Next base: position 227,158 of record OZ240617.1, read on the forward strand.
GATCGAACCCGAGCAGCAGGCCAGCGGCCAATCCCGGCGCGAAGTTGAGGGCGAGGTCTGTGAACCCGGCCAATGTGGATCGGCGCACGTTGACGACCAATTCGTGTGGCGAGAACTCGAGTCCCAGCATCAGCAGCATCAAGATCACGCCGATCTCCGCGCCGACCTCGATGAAGTCCGCCGATGCCGGCAACTCCACCAGGCCGCCGTCGCCGAGAGCAAGCCCCGCCAGCAGGTACAACGGGAGCGCGGGCAGCCCAGCCCTGCGCGCCACACGGGCGATGACGGCCAAGCCCAGGACCACCGCCCCCAGTTCGATCAACAGGAGATCCCCGCCCGTGTGCATGCTGGCTTAGCTGGATGGAGCGAGAAGCCTGGTGGCGGCCTTGACGGAAGACGGCACCCCCACCACCACCGCCGTGTCACCGGGTTCGAGACGGTCAGTTCCCCCCGGTATGGGAATCGAGCCCGAGTCGGTGACCAGCGCAACAATGCCGGCACCCGTGCGTTTGCGCAGCGCAGCCTCCGTCAGGGTCAGCCCGGCCAGAGACGACTTCTCGTCGATCCTGATCCACGAGATCACCAAGTCCTCAAGCCGGTGCACGGCATCGTCGAGATGCTCCAACACCGGGCTGCCGCCCAAGAGCTCACCGAGCGTGTGGCCCTCGTCCTCGCTGAGTTCCACACTCTCACAGGCCCGGTCGACGTCCTGCTCGTCATATACGACCAGATCACGCCGGCCGGACTGATGCACGACCACACCCACACAACGACCAGCGTTCGTCTGCAGGTCAAAGCGAACCCCCACGCCGGGCAGATCCGCCTCTGTTACCTTGCGCATTGCTCACTCCTCCCGACAGCCATTGAGCGATACCGCACCGTATCACCGCCCGCACCGTCGGAACCGCTCGCACCGACCACCGGGACCGCTGACCGCACCGACCGCTGACCGCCGATTGAATGCGGCCAGCGGTGCCGTACCATGGCTGGATGCTTAGCGGCGGAGAAGTGGTGATCGTGTCGGGGCCGCCGGGTTCGGGGAAGACGACTGTGAGCGCTGCTCTCGCTTCGGGTTATGAGCGAGGTGTCCATCTGGAGTCGGACTGGTTCTTTCGTTTCATCCGGTCGGGGTTCGTTGCGCCATGGTTGCCGGATGCGCAGAGCCAGAACGAGGCGGTGATGGAGGTTACCGCCGACGCTGCGGCAGCGTATGCCGATGCAGGCTACGCAGTCGTCTGGGACGGAATTGTCGGGCCGTGGTTCCTGGATCGGGTTGTTCGACACCTTGGCGCCCGCAAGATCCGGGTGCAGTATCTCGTCCTGCGACCCAAGCGCGTCACGGCGTCACAACGGGTACGGGGGCGTGACGAAACGCTCGAGACCACCGGTGCCGACGCCATGTACGACCAGTTCACCGACCTGGGCGAGTTCGAGCCGCATGTCGTCTCGTCGGACGCACCGGCCGCGCAGGTCATCGAGGAATGCAGAGCCGCTCTCGTCGATGGCCGTCTGGAAGTCGGACTCGACTCCGCGGCCGACGACCGTTGGCCGGTCTCGGTGAAGGCGGTGCTCGGCTGGGACGACCAGGTCGTTGTCCTGCGGAACCGGCGCGGCGAATGGGAGTTGCCTGGCGGTCGTCTCGACTCCACCGATGACAGTCCACAGGATGCCCTTCGCCGTGAGATAGGCGAGGAACTCGGGCTAGCGGCTGTAGTGGGTCCGATGATCGACTCGTGGATCTATGACGTGGCAGGCAAGCGGGTCCTAATTCTCACCTACGCATGCAAAGCGAGCCGACCCGCTGTGCTGAGTCACAGTGACGAGCACACCGAGGTTGGAGTTCTCACCGCAGCCGAGCTTGCTAACGCCAATATCCCGAGCGGTTATCTCCAGTCCATCAACTCGGTGTTCGATCAGCAACGCTGACATCAGCCAGACACAGTCGCGACGTTGCCGAGATCAGTCTGAGATTCCCGGCAGGGGTTGTTGGGGGAGCGTTTTGTAGGGGTCGTCGTGAGCTCTCGGTGGACGGACGGCTCGGATCTCCTGCCACAAGCTACGCAGCTTTTTGGACCCGAAGTAGGTGCGACCACGTCCCGCGCCTCTTGGTTCGAGGACTCCGGCATCTACCATGGCTTTCAGATCCCGACTCGCGGTGAGTTCGGAAATCGGGTCGCCATCGGTCATCTCAACGATATGGGTGTAGATCGCCCGGCGAAGTCGGTGTCCTCGGGCGGCATCGGCCAGCGCACCGGTCACCCGGTTCGGCAGGCTGTGGCGGTCGACGAACTGGGAGATGCTGTCATAAAGGTGTTCGGTCTCGTGGATGCGCCTCTGCAATGTCCACGCTTGTTGATAGTGGGCTCTGAGCATGAACCGAATCCACGGTCGGGCCGAATTCTCCGGGTGCCAACTGCCTTGGCCCACTTCAGACAACACTTCGTAGTAGGCGTCGGTGTTGCGACCCAAATACTCTTCCACCGACGAGAAGATAGGGGAGACGATGCCCTCTCTTGAGAGCATCATCGTCTGCAACGCACGGGCCATGCGACCGTTTCCGTCTCGGAAAGGGTGGATCATGGCCAGATTCAGATGTGACATTGCAGCCTGGAACATGACGGGCACAGACTCGTCGTGGTCGAGAGACTCGATGAGTTGGCCCATGAGTGGCGCGACGAACTCGGAGTCGGGAGCGTCGTAGACATGTTCCCCGTTTTCGTCGGCGACCCAGACCGCCCTTTGCCTGTATCTCCCTGGTCGTGCCTTCAGATCGTGTTTCGTCATCATGAAATGGAGGGCTTTCAGGAGAGACTCATCTATTACGGTCTCGGTTTCGGCGAGCTGTAGCACATAGGTCAGGGCGTCTCGATAACCCGAAACGGCTGCTCTTGTCTCTGCGGTTGCGTCGACGGGCTCCTCTCCCGCGATGGTGTCGAGTACATCATCGAGGGAGGCGCGATATCCCTCGATCCAGTTCGAGCCTCGGACGGCTCGAGCGAAGCTCATCCTCCGAAGGTTTCCGAACCATCGTCGTGGCTGGTAGGAGACATAGTGAGAGAGTTCCCGGCGCAGCCGTTCGATCTCATTGATGACTAGGAGATCCGCGTCCTCCAGGGCTGGTGCGATGAAGATACCCAAAGACATGAAGTTAAATATATCATATTATGATATGAAAAATATATCAAGATGTCTCAGACGTAGGACAGACAGAACATGTTGCTGGGCGGTCGTTGGCTCGACGGCCGGACATCAGGCGCAACAGGTGTCTTCCAGGGACTCGGCCCGCCACACCGACACTGTCTCGTAGGCCGCCAGTGAGGCGATGAACAGCCCGGCAAGCGGGTCGGCCCACCACCATCCCAGAGTCGCGTGGGTGCCCAGGCCGATGAGCAGCCCGCCCGACATGAGCGCGCACAGCAACGTCTGGTTCGCCTCGGCCTCCACGGCCCGTGAACCCATCACCGGAGCCAGCCGGCGTTTGGCTCGGGCCAGCACCGGCATTACTGCCAGTGACAGGGCAGCCATCACGATCCCCACCAGCGATTCGTCGGGACGGTTGGCCAGCACCAGGTCTCGCCCCGCCGCGATGCCCACATAGAGGGCCAACGCGGCGAAGCTGAGCGCGATCAGTCGTTGGGCCCGTTTGTCGGCGTCCTGTTTGCAGCCGGTGCGGCGCTCCTGAGCCAGCCGCCAGGCCAGGATCAGCGCGGCCGACACTTCAATGCCGGAGTCCAGTCCGAAGCCGATCAGGCTCACCGACCCCGCTGCGACACCGGCGACGATTGCGACCACCCCCTCGATGCTGTTCCAGCCGATGGTCGCGGCGGTGAGCCACTTCTGCCGAACGACGGCTTCGGCCCGGTCGGCAGGTGCAGTCAGCGCCATGCAGCCGTCGCCTCGCCTTGCTGTCGGTCCATGCCCCTCAACATATATGGCCTCACCGACTGCTATCGCCCCGGTGCCACAGTGAGTCCGAGATGAGAGGCGGTGGCGATGAGATTCTGGTCGCCGCTGGCGAAGACTGTGTCCGCATCGGCGACTGTCTGCGCAGCGGCCAGGTGAACGGCGTCGTAGCCGCGTAGTTGGTGCTCTTCGGCCAAGTCGCCCGCAGATCGGACCAGTCGGTCGGTGATCCCGACGTGATCGACTTGGGCACTGAGGTCCTCAAGTAGCTCAACCGCAGAAGCAAGCCCTCGATGGGTCAGCCGCCCGAGTCGTTGAGCCCTAGCCAGCGCGGATCGGGCCTCGACGTGAAGAAGACGCACGCTGACGGCGCGTGTTGCTTCATTCCAGAGTCGCTCGCGGGAATCGGAGCTCGGCTCGCCGATGATCAGGGGAATGAACGCCGACGTATCGAAGTAGACGATCACTGGCGCTGTTCGGCCACGAGGTCGCTCACTGTTCCCTTGCTCTTGACCTTGGAGTGGGACAGTCGTGTCTTCGCCGTCGGAGCCGAAATGACCAGCCCGTCGTCGATCAGCCGGTCGATGGTTCGGGCTTCATGAATGCCGACCAGAAGCGCCACTGCCTTCCCGTGATCGGTCACGGTGACCTCGGCCCCGGCTCGTACCGCGGTGAGGTAGCGACTCAAATTGTCCCTCAACTCTCGAACTCCAGCTTCCATAACAAAATTATAGCGCTTTTCCATTGGCTTTTCTAGCCATATTTTAGGTCGAGCTACCGCGTGCGCCGTTCACGCTGTTGCAGTTTCCGCAGTGTTGTCGGTGGCGAGGAGATCGCCGACTTGGAGATCGACTTCTGTTGTCCCGTAGGTAGCGCTGATGCGGAGCCGCCCCCCGGTCGCCTCAATGAACCGGCAGAGAGTGGCCAAGTGAAGGTTGTCTCGTCGTTCGAGCTTGGAGACATCACCTTGGGTCATACCGAGAGATTCCGCTATCTGGTTCTGGGTGAGTCCAATGGCGCGTCGAACCTCGGCAAGAGTGGCGTGCTTGGCTGCGAGCCGCTCTTCGATAGTGGCCAGTAGGGCATCGTGAGCGGCCTTCGCTGTTGCGTCGCCGAGGACCTGTTCGCGTGCCTGCGCCACGCGGCTAGCGGCGTCGGCGTACTCCGCAGGGGTATGTTCGGTGTCTACTGCGGGTTCAGGGATGATGGGCTTGGTCATCGAGTCCTCCGTATGCGGGCGTGGTGGCCGGGATTGGACGTCTCCCAGCCGGGGATGAGTCGGTTTTCGATCTCGTTGACCCACCTCGGGTACCAGTAGTTGCCGAGCGTGGTCTTGTCCCCCATGAGCATCACGACAGCAAGAGTATGGTATCAAATCAATATTGAGTCGAATCTATTTTTTGATAGACCCGATACGCGTTCACAGAAGCACAGCTGCCTGGTCGATGACGGTACGTGCCGGATACGTTCCTGTCGCGCACCGCCGCCTCATAGCGCTAGCCGCCGCTGTGGGAGGTGGGCTGTCACACCGCTCGACGACACTGGCAGACATGACTGGTGCCGATGTTGCGGAAAGAGTACTCGAAGCCGCCGACGCGTCCGGGGTGCCGTTTTCGGGGCTGACGCGGATGTTGGTGCACCATGAGGTGTCGTTGGATGTGACGGCGCCACACTGGGCGGTTGACAGCGCGCTGTGCGCGGAGCGGCGCAGGGATATCGCTGTGGCGGTGGCCGTCGTGTGGCTTCCCGCAGGAGGCACCGTCCGCTGTATCCCCACAGTTGAAACTGCTCATCTCGATTGGCTGAGTTACAGCTACCGTCGGCGCCTTGCAGGTGACCATCCGCGCCTACCGACGTCCAGACGTCTAAATTGTTGCGACATGGAAACTCCAACCGGGAATCCCGGCCGTCTCAGACCCGGTGAAGTCCGAGACGGTATCGAAAAGACGCTCGGAGCTGCTGCGGTCCCGATGTCTGTTCGGCAGATTCATGCGTCAGTCGAGGCCCGCCTAGGCAAGAGCGTCCCAGAGTCTTCGGTGCGCAGTTACCTCAACTTGAACTCTGGTCCGGACGGCCAGTTCGAAAGAGTGCGTCGTGGTGTCTACAAGCTCAGCTGAGGCTCCCGTAGCAGCGTGGCTCCCGCTCGTGACGGTGGGTAAGGCTTCGCTGTATCTTGGCGACTGCCTCGATTGGCTCGCTGATCAGCCGCCACACTCAATCCACGGAGTGGTCACCGACCCTCCGTACGGGCTGGTGGAGTACACGCCGCAGCAGCAGCGCAAACTTCGCGCGGGCAAAGGAGGCGTGTGGCGAATTCCTCCTGCATTCGACGGACACCAGCGGTCCCCATTACCCCGATTCACAACGCTGAATGAAGCTGACCTGGATCGGTTGCGGTGCTTCTTCTCGTCTTGGGCGGCCGCGCTGATGCCCGTGCTCGTTCCTGGCGCACACGTGATGATGGCGTCCAACCCGCTCGTGTCACACATCGTCGCAGCGGCGGTGTGCGGCGAGGGTTTCGAGCGGCGTGGTGAGGTGGTGCGCCTGGTTATGACGATGCGCGGCGGCGATCGGCCCAAGAACGCCCATGAGGAGTTCAGTGACGTATCGGTGATGCCCCGCTCGAAGTGGGAGCCCTGGCTGCTGTTCCGCAAACCGGTCGAGGGCCGGGTTCAAGACAACCTTCGAGCTTGGGGCACCGGCGGGCTTCGCCGCATCTCCGGCGACAAGCCCTTCGCCGACGTAATTGAGTCAGCGCCGACGCGATCCAGCGAACGGTGCCTCGCGCCGCACCCGAGCCTCAAGCCCCAAGCATTCCTGCGCCAGGTCGTGCGCGCTATCCTGCCCCTCGGGGAAGGTGTTGTGTTGGATCCCTTCGCTGGCTCGGGTTCTACGCTCGCGGCTGCTGAGCATCTCAGCTATCGCAGCGTTGGCGTGGAGTCCGACCCCGACTACGCGCGGCTTGCGGGTGAAGCAATCCTCCGTCTGCGTGACTACGGGTCGAGATAGACCCAATCGTCTCGCAGCTTCTTCACCCCAAGGCGGTCCAGAGTCGCGGTACGCGTCCCGAGTTCACCGCGTGGGTTCTTTCGGAAGTCGTCAGTAGTGACTTCGGCCAAGTAGATCTCGGTGAACCGCAACGGTGCTCGGGCTGTCGCCGGCTCAGTCACGTTGTCGACTTGGTAGACGAATACACAGAACCATTGATCTCGCGCACCATGGGTGTCGACAGCACCACCCTTGCGTACCGTCGTCTTGATCTCAATGCCCTCTTCCCCTGACTTCACCGAGTCGTTCTCGTACAGCCCCCTCTTCACAAGATCGGGATGACCGTTGTGGTAGCGGTTCACGACTAGACCGCGCGAGTGTTTGGCTAGGCTCTCTGTGACAAGTTCTGACAAGACTCCCGAGAGAATCGCCCGCCGCAGCATGTTTTCCAACCGGTCTAGACCTCGCCCTACCAGTGAAGTGTTGACGTCGAAGAAGAAGTCGTAGACATCTTCCATCGTCGATTCGAAATCTCTCAGTCTGAGACTGTAGGGCAGCGAGCGGTTTTTGTTGAAGCGTCCGATCACGGTCTGCTTCTGAAGCGCCATGGCCGCACGCTAGATGATTTGCTTCGCTGTGGCGCGGATTGGTTCAGGACTGGTTTCTCGCAATGAAGTCTCTGTCCGAACAGCCGAAATCAGGGAAGTCACACGAGCGGGGTCTTAGTAATGTACGTGCTTTTGCCGCCGCCGTGGCCCCAACGACACCGCGGCGTCGCCCTAGCGGTCAATGCACCGCAGAAACCGGTGCTGCCACCCAGCAGTGGGAACGGCTGCCCGAAGTACCGACCCTTCCCGATAGTCAGCCGGCGATGTAATCAGCAACCAGCCTTGTCGTCATCGCTCGCCACCAGCCGATTTCGGCGCGCAGGGTCGACGGGTACCCCAGTTGACCGTCCGCTGTCGCACCACGCAGCTAGCGACGGCGGGCACCTACTACTTCGGCGCATGCGTGGACTCGGTGTCTGGAGAGTCCGACACCAGCAACAACTGTAATGAGTATTCCCTTTCGCTGAAGGTAAAGGATCCCGGTCCGAACTTGACGCTGCTATTGGTACTAGCCGTCTATGAGGGCCTTGACGTGCCGGCCCCTGGGGGGTCGTTCAAACTGGAGACGAACGTGATCAACCACGGCACCGAGGAGTCGGAGGAGACGACTCTTCGCTGGTACCAGTCGAGCAATACACAGATGGACACGGACTCGGACACCGAAGTGGGCACCAGCACCATCGACGCGCTGTCAGCGGGGGCCTTCAGCTGGCCGTTGATTGACCTGACCGCCCCGTCGACATCGGGCACCTACTACTACTACGCGTGCGTGGACACCGTGACCGATGAGTCCGTTACCACCGACAACTGTTCGTGGTATACGGAGATTGTCCCCGTGAACGTTCCGGCGACGAATGCCCCCACCATCAGCGGAACGGCGCAGGTGAGAAAGACCCTGACGGCAAGCACGACCGCTATCACCGACGCCGACGGGCTGACCAACGTGACCTACAGCTACCAGTGGCTGGCTGACGACACCGGGATCGCCGAAGCAACGAACTCCACTTACACGGTCCAGGCATCCGACGTCGGCAAGGCCATCAAGGTGCGGGTCACCTTCACCGACGATCTGGGCTCCTGGGAGTGGCTGACCAGCGAAGCTACGGCCGCTGTGGTAGTGGGCGGGTTGTAAGGACCTCAATCAGGGGCGCTCGACGGTGTTGACGACACCACGTGCTGGACCGCTTCCACCACCGCTCGGCCGCGGCCGCGTCGAACAGGTCCGGTGCCACCCCCCGACCGTGCGTGCTCGATCTGTGACCGGGCTTCGCTTCCTGGTCTGCTCCCTGGCCGTGCATACGAACCAGACCCTGAGGGTCAAGGCCACCGAGCATCTGCCCGGTCTCGTAGAGGTCGCAGAACCGTTGCGAGTCAGCCGGTTCCGTTGTTGTACCAGCCGCCGCCGATGAGGGTGCCGTTCACGTCGATGACCCACATGCGCATTGTCTCGGGGCCTGCGGCTGTGGCGGGGTTGTCCTCCGCGGTGATCCAGACACCGTCGGCGGTGGCGTTGCGCACTGCCGGCCCCAGCAGGTCCTCGACGTCGGTTCCGATGAGTGCGGGATCGAAGTGGGTGAGGATCTCGCCGTCGGGGGCGGCGATGAACCCGGTGAAGTACCCGTCGAGGGTGTCGGTGCTGTTGTAGTACTCCACCGTCGGGATGAGGCCCGTGGAGATGCCCTGGGGGTCGTTGTAGAACTCCAGGATCGCTTCGAGGCCGCCTGTGCGGAAATGCTCGGCCGACTCCGAGATGAGCTGCGGCACGAACTGCTCGGTGTTGATGTACCAGCCCGACGCGAACAGCAGCCCGTCATGGCGCACGACCCAGGCGTTCTTCAACTCGAACGCGCCCTCGTCGCCGAGAGTCCCGCCAGCGGGGTTCACATACACATAGGGCACCCAGCGGCCCGCCTCTGTGGCCGCCAGCATCTCAGGACCGAACCTGTAGCCGTTGGCGTCGGTGCCCACCCAGCCCTTGACGTCGAGGCCCCGCCGGTCGGGGTCGTAGTGGCCGATGACCTGGTCGTTCTCGTCGATGATGAACACGTACCACTGCCCGTCGATGCTCTCGGGGCGGTTGTAGTAGGCGACGGTGGCGTCGAGGCCCAAGGTCTCGTAGCGGCTGATGGCGCTGTCCACGAAGAACTTGGTGTACTCCGCGGGAGCGGACCTCGGCGGGATCGACACCACCGCACCGCGCGCTATCCGCTCCGCCTCCTCAGCGGTGAGTCCCGACCCCTCGGCGGCCGCCAGCGCCGCCTCGATGACCTCCTCCACCTCGGCGCGGGACAGTCCCGTGTCGGGTTGGGGCAGCGCCGCCAGCGCCGCCTCGATGGCCTGTTCCGCCTCGGCGGCGGTGATCCCGGCCACCGGCTGCGGTGGTGCGGGAACAGCCTCCAACTCGGCGCGCACCATCTCTGCGACCTCGGGGCGGGACAACCCCGCTTCCCCGTCCCCGCCGCCGCATGCCACGGCCGCCAGGGGGACGAGGCAGGCCAGCGCCGCCAGGGTCCGCCGGATCGACTTCCGGTTCGTCATGATCTTGATTCCTCCTGCTCAGATTTCGCGAGCCCGCCGATCGGGCTCGACCCACCGACTCGGGTCACACGGGACGGGACGCCGTGGGGCGTCTCGACGGGCTGTCGCGGGGCGTCAGCGACCATCGGGCACACCCGACGCCGCGAAGCCGTGGGAGCCGTGTCGGGATTCTCTTCGGCGGTCTCTCATAGGCCGACTATTTGACGCCAGTCAGCCCAGTCACAGTTCTGGGTTCGGTGCTCGACGTCGATGGTGTATCCGTCCTCCCATCCTGAGTCTCCGGACTTCGGTATGTAGTTGTGGCCGTCGAGCAGGGTGACCTTGTAGTACCTGGCACGCCATTGCGCGCCGCACACGTTGTCCCGGGTCGTCGAGATGGAGAGTCCCCCGTTGTAATCCCTGTGCCCGAAGAACGTTGTCCCGGTGGTGGTCTCCGACACGACCATCCCGCGTCCGTCGGCCTTGTCGGGGCCGCCGCCGAAGTAGTCGTACACGTCGAGTCTGTAGTTCACGGTCAAACCCGGGGGGTAGGACCCGGCGTGGTGGCGGGCAAGCCCGAATAGCAGGCCTTGTCCCTCGTCTGCGACCGCGGCGGCGTCGCTGATGCTGATCTCGATAGTCTGGTTCGTGGTCGAGAATTGCTTCGTCGCTGAGGTGACGGAGAAGTCGGGCGTCTCGTTGGTGGCTGTCCGGTTGTCGCCGGTCAGCGCGAACTGGATCTCGTAGGTCGTGCCGGCGGTCAGGCCGGTCAAGGCGACGGTGTGGCGGCTAGCAAACGTGAAGCGTTCGGAGGTGACCTCGCCGCCGCCGGTCAGGTTCGTGTACTTCGGGCTGGACCCCGTCGTCCAGGGGCTGTCGCCGACGGGCTGGTAGCGCCAGTGGAGTCTGGTCCTCGGTGTGGCCTCCCAGATGTTCAGGCTCACCTTCGCCTCGTTCATGAGGACGCTGGAAGGGAAGATTCCCGTGATCACCCCGACTGGCTCGTCGTCCACCACGGTCACATCCACGCTGATGGCCTCCCCGTCGAAGCCGCCGCCGGTGGCGATGAAGTCGAGCGCCACCTTGTCGTTGTTCGCGTCCGCGTCCTGCGCGGCGCTGATCGAGCCGTTCTGGTGCGTCAACCAGTTCTCCGGCGTGAACACGAACCTTTCGGTGAAGTTGGACACGTCGGTGCCCGCGTCGCCGCTGACCGTCACCGTCACGTTCCCCGTCGGTTTCCCCGCGAACCCCCGGTCGGTGATTATCGGTTTCAGCCTCACGCTGTATGACAGCGTCCCGCCCTCGTCCACCTTCATCGGATCCGGAATGACAAGCACACGCCCCGGGGGGTCATCTTCGACGGTCACCACATAGTTGGCGGACACCCCGCCATAGCCGCCATCGGCGGCACTGTGAATGAGCGTCACAACGTCGTCCCTCCTGTCCGCGTCGCTCGCGGCGGTGACCGTCACCGTCTGAAACGTGTTGTAGTTCGACCTCGTGAACGTCAACGACTCTGTGCTCAAGGTCAGATCGGTGCCCTCGTGGCCGCTGATCGTCACCGTCACGTCCGCGGTCGGCTGCGTCGCCAGCTTCACCATGTAAGTCGCTTGGCTTTGCTCATCCATGGTCAACGCCGTCGGCGTGATTATCAGGTCGGCGGTCTGCGCCTGGGCCGGATGGCCGCCCGCGACGAGCAATGCCCCGATCAGCGTCGGCAGGACCGCCAGGGCGACGAACCGGCGGCGGACGCGTCCGCGCGTGGGACGGACGGGGATTCCAGGGGCGGATCCGGTAGTCGTCATGGCCGGCTTCCTCGGAATCTGCGGGGGGGGGGGGGCAAGCCGCTTGGGGCAGGTTCTGAGGGCGGGCGTTCTCAAGGGCGGAACCGGCGCTGGTCATGGCGTGCCTCCTGGGCATCTAGAGGAAGGAAACGAACGATGCCGTCGCGGACGGCCGGGTGCGTCGGTGAAACACCGACTACAACGCACCCTATCGTATCAGACATGAAAGAAACATGGAATAGACATGAAAGAAGCATAAATCCCATACGTATAATATTCTGACGAGACGGACAGGGCAGCCTGTCCTCGATTTAGTCCGTTCTGTTTGCAATGAAACTCCGTCTGCCTTCCTCACGTCTCGTTACGCGGTCGGTGCTGTTGATCGTGCTCGCCGGCGCCACTGCGTTCTTCCGTCTCGGCCTGACCGATGCCTCCGACAGCGTCACGGTGAGCCATGACGGGTTTCAGCTGACGTGTCCCGGGCTGATCGAGGAGGGCTCGACCCTGACGTGCATGCTCACGAACACCGCGGCCACCGAGGCGGACTGGCCGGTCGTCGGGATCCTGCACCGGTCGGACGACTCGAACAGGGCGCTGGTCCGGGGCTCGCCCCTCGATGTCGAGTTGAGCGCTCCCACTCCCGAAGCCACTATCGAGGGTGGCGTGTGGTGGATCGGTCCCGACCTTGTCGGCTACTCGTTCTTCGACTGGTCGGGAACGGCGGCCGCGGCACCCGGCGCGACCACGACCACATCCGGCGCGACCACGACCACAACCGGCGCGACCACGACCACAACCGGCGGGGCCACGAATTCGCGCGACGTCGTCATCAGCATCGTGGATGACGACGATCATGAGAGCGAGGAGGTGTTCTACGTCTCCCTGGCGTCCGACGGCAGCAGGAACGTGGGAGTTCTGTACAACAACCGGCAGAGGGTCCGGGTCTCAGACGGCGACAGCGAGAGCAGCGACGCGTCCCTGAGCGACCTCCGCATCTTCGCCGGAGGGGGGGGGGGGGGTAGAGGAGAAGACGCTCACGTTCTCATCGACCGTTCTGTCGTACCAGGTCACGGTCGACTATGACGTCACAGAGGTGACCCTGATCCCGACGGTCGCCCATGGGCGGGCCACGGTCACCGTGGACGGCGTGCCGGCTGAGAGCGGCGTCGAGAGCGCCGCCGTGCATCTCGGCTCGGGCTCGACCTCGACAGCGGTTCTCGTGACCGCCGAGGACGGCACGTCGCAGACCTACACCGTCGCCGTCTCGCGCGGGTCGCGTACCGAGAACGTCGAGGTCGGTGTGGGCGAGTTCACGCTGTCGTGCCCATCGCAAGTGGTGGAGGGGAACACCCTCACATGCACGCTGACCAACACCGGCAGCGATGCCGCGCCCTGGCCGGTCGTCGCCATCATCCACAGCTCCGCCGACGACAACCGAGCGATCATCACCGAGGACTCGGTGATCGCCTCCACCGCGTCCTCCTACGGAGTCGACCTCGAGTTCGCCGAGTCTCAGACCCCTGCGCGGGAGGACTACAAGTACGGATACGGGGAGCTGTTCTCCGGGGGCTCGATGTCGGTGTACACCGTCTACGGGTACGAGAAGTTCGACTGGTCCGGAGAGGCCGCCGCCAGCGCATCCCGCACTGTCAGCATCGACATCAAGTCGGACGACGAAGACGAGGATGAGGACGGCGAGGTCTTCTTCGTGGCGCTGACCGCCAGCGACTCGACCAGCCTGTCGGGCCTGGTCGACAACAAGGCGCCCGTCCTCATCGTCGACCCGCCGCCGACGGCACCCGCCGCCCCGACGGTCACCTCGGTCGTGCCGGGCGTGCAGTCGCTGACCGTCGAGTGGACCGAGCCCGACGACAGCGGCGGAAGGGAGGTCACGTCCTACGACGTGGGATACATCGAGACCAGCGCCGACGAGGCGGTCGACAACAACTGGACCGTCGAGCAGGCCTGGACCTCCGGCGACGGCGACCTGAGCCACACGATCACGGGACTCGACAGCGGAACCCAGTACGACGTGCGGATGCGGGCGACCAACTCGGAGGGCGCGGGTGACTGGTCGGCCGCCGCCACGGGGACTCCCCCCACGCTGCCCGGGACTCCGACCATCGACAAGTTGACCGCGGCCCGCACGACGCTGACCGTCGAGTGGAGCGCGCCCGCGGACGACGGCGGAGCGGAGGTCACGTCCTACGACGCGCGCCACATCGAGACCAGCGCCGACGAGGCGGTCGAGATCAACTGGACCGTCGAGCAGGCCTGGACCTCAGGCGACGGCGACCTGAGCCACACGATCACGGGACTCGACAGCGGAACCCAGTACGACGTGGAGGTGCGGGCGGTCAACTCGGTGGGCGCGGGTGACTGGTCGGCGGACGAGACCGCGACCACGTCCCTGTCCAGCGATGCGACCCTCAGCGCGCTGGCGTTGACCGGCTCAACCCTGTACCCGTCCTTCGCGAGCGGCACTACGTCGTACAAGGCGTCGACGGGGCACGCGCACGGGCTGGTCACTGTGGCTGCCACCACCTCCGACACCGATGCCTCGGTGGCCTATTTGGACGGGAACGGCGACTCGCTGACCGACGCCGACAGCGCGGCCGGGTTGCAGGTGGCCCTGTCGGTGGGGGCCAACGTGATCAAGGTGCAGGTCGCCGCCGCGGACGGTGTCACGACCAAGACCTACACGATCCGCGTCACCCGGGCCGCCGAGGACCTGTCGCTGAGCCCGCCGGCGAGCGATCCAGCGGCGGTCGGACAGTCGGCGGCGGTCTACACGGTGACCTTCCGGGGCCGCTGGACCAGCAACGCCACGCCGGGCGGGCGTCCCGGCGGCGCGCACTTCTCGCGCCTGATCGGCGCGGTCCACAACGCGGGCGCGACCTTCCTGGAGAGCGGCGGCACTGCCGGCGCCGGGGTGGAGTCCATGGCCGAGACCGGGGGGTACTCGACGCTGAGCAGCGAGGTGAGCGAGCAGATCAACGCCGATCCCCCCGGCGCGCTGTCGGTCCTGTCGGGCAGCACCGACTTCATCGGCCCGACCGCGACCCGGACCCTGAGCAACGTCGAGGTCACCACCGGGCACCCGCGGATCACCCTGACCACGATGATCGCGCCGAGCCCGGACTGGTTCGTCGGCGTGGCCGGGCTGCTGCTGCTCGACGCCCAGGACGGGTGGGTCGAGTCGCTCACCGTGAACCTGTACCCGTGGGACGCCGGCACCGAGGACGGCACCGGATTCTCGCTGATCAACCCCGCCACGGTCCGCCAGGGGGTCATCACCAGCATCAGCGGCACCGGCCGGTTCTCGGCCGAACGGATCGCGACGCTGACCCTCACCCGCGGGTCGGTCTCGCCCCGGTTCCCCGCGACGGAGGGCGGCGAGCGCACCATCGCGGAGAACACGCCGCCGAACCGCGACATCGGCACCCCTGTAGCGGCTGAGGATCCCGACGGCGGGAGTCTGACGTACACGCTCAGCGGCCCCGGCGCCGGGCTCTTCGACATCGTCGCGTCGTCGGGCCAGTTGCGGACCAAGGGCGCCCTCGACCATGAGGCGGCGTCGCAGCACTCTGTGACCGTGAACGTTGAGGATCCCCACGGCCTCAGCGACAGCATCGCCGTGACGGTGACGGTGGCCGATGTCAATGATCCGAGCGTGGTGGTGATCATGGCTGACGACGCGGGCTACGAGCTGTTCGGCGCGTACGGCAGCACCCAGTACAGCACCCCCCGGCTCGACGCGATCGCGGCGAGCGGCGTTCGCTTCGACAACGCGTTCTCCAAACCGCTGTGCACACCGAGCCGGGTCGCCATCATGACGGGCCAGAGCAACGTCCGCAACTACAGCAACTTCGGCACGATGCAGCCAGGCCAGTACACCTTCGCCGACCTGTTCAGCGCCGCGGGCTACGCCACCGCCATCGCCGGCAAATGGCAGCTACAGGGACTCGAGGGCTCAGCCGTTGAGGGGGAGAGTGCCGGAGAGGGATTCGACACCAACTGCCTCTGGAATACAGCGCTGACGGACACCGACAAACTTTACTGGAACCCGAGTGTGGAGTGCGATGGCAGCCTCGTCGAGACCACTTCCTTCGACTTCGGACCCGACATCTTCGTGGAGTTCCTCCTGGACTTCATCGAGACCAACCAGAGGCAGCCGTTCTTCGCCTACTACCCGATGGTGCTGCCCCACGACCCCTTCGTCCTGCCGCCCGGCTCCATAACCTTCGTCCAGCCACCCGACGGCGCATGCAGCAGCGGCGGATACTGCAGCGAACAGGAGAAGTTCGAGAAGATGGTCACCCGCGTCGACCACAACGTCGGTCTGATCTACGACAAGCTCGAGACGCTGGGCCTGCTCGACAACACGCTCCTGCTGTTCATCGCCGACAACGGCACCCACAAGCGGATAGTCTCGAGCCTCGGCGGAGAAGTCTTCTACGGTGACAAGTCGGTACCGACCGACGGCGGCACGCGTGTTCCCCTGATCGCGCATGTGCCCGGACAGACGCAGGGCCGCGTCATCAGCGACCTTGTCGACATCACCGACATCTTCCCGACAGTGGCCGATGCGGCGGGCATCGAGGTCCCGTCCGACCACACGGTCGACGGCGTCAGCTTCTGGGAGCAGTTGCAGGGCAACGCCGGCTCGCCGCGGGAGTGGATCTACACCTACTACTTCCCGAACCCTGAAGTCCCCCGGTTCGAGCTTCCCAAATGGCACCCCGAGATCGCCTATGCCCGGGACAAGCAGTACAAGCTCTACTCGACGGGGGAGATGTTCGATCTCACTGCGGACCGGCTGGAGCTCCGGCCGCTGCCCGCCGACGACGCCGACTCGGCCACGGCCCGCACCACTCTTCAGGCCGTGCTCGACTCGATGCCCGCGCGGGGTGAAGGGATCAGTGCGGGACTCACAGGGATCGTGCCTGACGGTCTGCGCCGGCCCCTGTGGCGGCCGGTGCTCTCGGGTGCGGCGGTGACCCACGACAAGTTGACGCTGTCCTATGTGGGGTGGGCGACGACGCCGGATCCGCCGGCACAGTCGTTCACTGTGCTGGTGGACGGGACCGAGGTGGCGATCTCCGGGACGCACATGTCGAGGATCGCTGTCGCAACCTCAGGGGTGACGTCGGGCACCACGACGGTGACGCTGACACTGGAGTCGGAGGTGGTTGCAGGCCAGGCCGTGACGGTCAGCTACGTGCCTGTCGACGACCACGCGATACTCCACATCAACCAGAACATACCCGGGAACCCGAACGTGGGCCATCACGCGGCCCCGCTGTCCGGCGTTTCCGTCGTCAACCTGACGCCGCCCAATGATCCGCCGGAGGTGTCGGGTCCGGAGGCTGTGGACTTCGTTGAGGGCGGCTCGGGCTCGGTGGCGGTGTTCAGTGCCAGCGATCCCCAGGGTGACGAGGTGACCTGGTCGTCGGCGGGGACCGATGTGGGACGTTTCTCCTTGGGTGACGATGGTACGCTGTCGTTCACGGATACGCCGGATTTCGAGTCGCCCGCTGACGCCGGCGGCGACAACGACTACGACGTGACCGTGGTGGCTTCTGATGGTCGCCTCTCGGCGATGGTCGCCGTGACGGTGACGGTGACCGATGTGAACGAGGCGCCGGCGGTGAGCGGGCCGCCCAACGCGAACTTCGACGAGAACGACACCGCCGGCGTGGCCGACTACGACGCGACCGACCCCGAAAACGACACGCTCGTGTGGTCGTTGGCGGGCGTGGACGCCGCCCACTTCGAGGTCAGCGCCGGCGGTGTGCTCAGTTTCGCCGAGCCGCCCGACTTCGAGGCGAAGGCCGACACCGGCGCCAACAACGTCTACAACGTGACGGTGCGGGCCACCGACAGGGACCTCAACGACCCGGCGGGCCTCAACGACGAGATCGCGGTGGCGGTGACGGTGAGGAACGTCAACGAGAAGCCCTCCCTCAGCGGCCCGTCCAGCCCCGACTACGACGAGAACGACACAGGCGGCGTGGCCACCTACGGCGCGACCGATCCCGAGGGTCACATGATCGTGTGGTCGCTGGCCGGACCCGACCGCGAAGTCTTCACTGTCGCCGCCGGCGTGCTGGAGTTCGACTCTCCGCCGGACTTCGAGGATCCCGACGCCGACGGCGGCGGCAACGACTACCAGGTGACCGTGGTGGCCTCCGACCCCGCCGGCCTCAGCGACAGCATCGCGGTGGCGGTGACGGTGACCGATGTGAACGAGGCGCCTGCGGTGAGCGGGCCGCCCAGCGCGAACTTCGACGAGAACGCGCTCACCGGCGTGGCCGACTACGACGCGACGGACCCCGAAAACGACACGCTCGTGTGGTCGTTGGCGGGCGTGGACGCCACCCATTTCGAGGTCAGCGCCGGCGGTGTGCTCAGTTTCGCCGAGCCGCCCGACTTCGAGGCGAAGGCCGACACCGGCGCCGACAACGTCTACAACGTGACGGTGCGGGCCACCGACAGGGACCTCAACGACCCGGCGGGCCTCAACGACGAGATCGCGGTGGCGGTGACGGTGAGGAACGTCAACGAGAAGCCCTCCCTCAGCGGCCCGTCCAGCCCCGACTACGACGAGAACGACACAGGCGGCGTGGCCAGCTACAGCGCGACCGATCCCGACGGTCACATGATCGTGTGGTCGCTGGCCGGACCCGACCGCGACGTCTTCACTGTCGCCGCCGGCGTGCTGGAGTTCGACTCTCCGCCGGACTTCGAGGATCCCGACGACACCGGCGCCAACAACGTCTACAACGTGACCGTGGTGGCCTCCGACCCCGCCGGCCTCAACGACGAGATCACGGTGGCGGTGACGGTGGGCAACATGGAGGAGCCGGGCGTGGTGGGGCTGTCGTCGCAGCCCCAGGCCGGCACCGCGCTGACCGCCACGCTGAGCGATCCCGACGGCTCCGTCAGCGACGCTTCGTGGTCCTGGCAGCGCTCCCAGAACCGGAGCTCCTGGAGCGAGATCAGCGGGGTCTCAGCCCGCCGCTACACGCCGTCAGACGACGACGTGGGCCTCTACCTGCGGGCCAGCGTGTCCTATGACGACGGCGAGGGTGCCACCAAGAGCGCCGAGCAGGCCTCCGACGCGCGCACCCGGGCCGAGCCGCCGACCAACACCGTCCCGGAGTTCTCCGGCGGCGACGCTCAGCGCACTGTTGCTGAGAACTCGCCGGCGGGGACGGCTGTGGGCGCGCCGGTGGCTGCGTCCGACCCCGACGCCGGCGACACGCTCGTCTACACGCTCACCGGCGGCTCGGGCCTGTTCAGGATCGACCGCACCGGCGGCCAGGTCCGCGTGGACGACGGGGCGGTGCTCGACCATGAGGTCCAGAGCTCCTATGAGGTGACGGTCACCGCCACCGACACCTCCACCGCTTCAGCCAGCGTCGCGGTGGACATCACCGTCACCGACGTCGACGAGCCGCCCGAGGCGGCCGGCGACCGGGCCACCGTCACAGAGGACACCCCGGCGCGCATCGACGTGCTGGACAACGACACCGACCCTGACGGCGAAGCCCTGAGCGTCGTGCTGCGCGACCGGCCCGACAACGGCACCGCCGCCGTCGAGGCCGACAACACCGTCACCTACACCCCCGACGCCGACTATCACGGCATCGACACCTTCACCTACCGGGCCTCCGACGGCCGCTACTTCGATGAGGCCACCGTCACCGTCGTAGTCGAGTCCGTCAACGACGCCCCGGAGTTCTCCGGCGGCGACGCTCAGCGCACTGTTGCTGAGAACTCGCCGGCGGGGACGGCTGTGGGCGCGCCGGTGGCTGCGTCCGACCCCGACGCCGGCGACACGCTCGTCTACACGCTCACCGGCGGCTCGGGCCTGTTCAGGATCGACCGCACCGGCGGCCAGGTCCGCGTGGACGACGGGGCGGTGCTCGACCATGAGGTCCAGAGCTCCTATGAGGTGACGGTCACCGCCACCGATACCTCCACCGCTTCAGCCAGCGTCGCGGTGGACATCACCGTCACCGACGTCGACGAGCCGCCCGAGGCGGCCGGCGACCGGGCCACCGTCACAGAGGACACCCCGGCGCGCATCGACGTGCTGGACAACGACACCGACCCTGACGGCGAAGCCCTGAGCGTCGTGCTGCGCGACCGGCCCGACAACGGCACCGCCGCCGTCGAGGCCGACAACACCGTCACCTACACCCCCGACGCCGACTATCACGGCATCGACACCTTCACCTACCGGGCCTCCGACGGCCGCTACTTCGATGAGGCCACCGTCACCGTCGTAGTCGAGTCCGTCAACGACGCCCCGGAGTTCTCCGGCGGCGACGCTCAGCGCACCGTCGCGGCCGGCGCCGCGGCCGGAACGCCCGTGGGCGCGCCCGTTGCCGCCGACGACGCCGACGGCGACATCCTCACCTACACGCTCAGCGGCACCGGAGCGGCGCTGTTCGACATCGATCAGTACAGCGCCCAAGTCACCGTCTCCGTCGACGCAGCACTCGACGCCGCGGCAGCCACCCATCGGGTGACCGTCACCGCCACCGACCCCGCCAATGCCACCGCTTCCATCGAGGTGACCATCACCGCGACCAGCAACAACGTCGGTGGCGGTAGCGGTAGCGGCGGTGGTGGCGGTGGTGGCGGTGGCGGTGGTGGCGGCGGCGGTGGCGGCGGTGGTGGTGGCGGTGGTGGCGGCGGTGGCGGGTCGGTCGAGCCGGTCGAGCCGCCTGAGCTGGTTGACGGCTCGGAGATGTTCGGCGACGTCGAGGGCGGCGGTGGTGGTGGCGGTGGCGGCGACGTCGAGGGTGGCGGCGGTGGTGGCGGGTCGGTCGAGCCGGTCGAGCCGCCTGAGCTGGTTGACGGCTCGGAGATGTTCGGCGACGTCGAGGACGGCGCCTACTACGAGCCCGCGGTGGCCTGGATGTTCCAGCAACGGATCACTGTCGGCTGCGCCCAAGACCCGCCTCGGTACTGCCCCGACAGGCCGGTCACCCGGGCAGAGATGGCGAGCTTCCTGACCCGCGCGCTGGAGCTGGAGCCTCCCGCACAGCGGGCCGGGTTCGCCGATGTGGAGCCCTCCGGTGTGCACGCCAACGCCATAGAGGCCCTCTACGGGGCCCGGATCACCGTCGGCTGCGACTCAGAGCCGCTGCGGTACTGCCCCGACAGGCCGGTCACCCGGGCAGAGATGGCGAGCTTCCTGTACCGGGCCCGCGACCTCATCGCAGCCGCAGGCTCGAACACGAGCTGACCGAGTCATACCCGCGCCCGACGGCGGGGGGCTGACCGAGTCATACCCGCGCCCGACGGCGGGGGACTGACCGTGTCATGCCCGCGCCCGACGGCTGGAGACTGACCGAGTCATACCCGCGCCCGACGGCGGGAGAACGGGCGGCCCGCCGCTCAGGGGGCGGCGCCGGGGCCGGCGGCAGCGGTCACTGGTAGACCGGCTCCATGCCGGTGTAGAGGTCCTCGGGCTGGAAGATCCTGATGTAGTCCAGTTCGAGTCTGGTGCGGATGGTGTCGTAGCTGCTGGTGGCGAATCCCGATGCCCGCACTACGAGTTCCATGGGCCGGTGGGCTATGGCGATGAGTTCCAGCAGCGAGTCGGTGTCGTCTGGATCCAAGTATGTGAAGTACTTGTCCCGGTCAGACCCGTAGTAAGTCAACTTTTGTCTGCTGATCGTGTACTCGCCGGTAGTGGAGATCGATATCGGGCTGTAGTTGACTTCAACCTTGTTCTTGGGTCTAACTTCCAGGCTGTCATCATGGCCGTCGATCTTCTGAAAGCTCCGATAGCCGCCCGGGGTCCACTCCAGGCCCATAGTCACAGTTATCTTTCCATCGCCGTAGCAGCCAGCATGGTTCAGCGCAATCTGAAATGATGTACCGGTACCACAATACACGTTCCGCCTTGATGAACTAGTCGGCACTAACGGGGCGTCGTATTTCTGCTTAGGACCATTGATATACGCATGCGAGATGGTCTTTCGGGACCAGGGGGTATGCTCGAAGATGTTTATTTCCATGCTGGCTAATCTGGCGATATCTTCGTAACTGTCCACGACCACATTGTACTCGCCATGTAGGTTCTCCAAGCTTTTGACAGGGTTCCCGGCAGAGAAGGCATAGTTCTGGTAGAAACTGTTGAACGCCGTGTTGACGGTGAACTTGACCTCGAGATATCCGTACTTGAAGGAGAACTTGCCGTAGGTCGACATTGATCCGCGACAGGAGTGAACCCTCGTCATGTAGTATCGGCCGTCTCGTATGTTCTGGCAGGGCTCGCCAAGGCTGTCCGTGTCGTTGCACGGGTTGGGATCGTGGTTCCAGAGGTCGCTGTTGAGAGTCGCCATACCGTTGTCCAGGCCTGCCTTGCATCCGTCCTCGATGGGCGTGCCGTCGAACTCCTCGGCAAAGACCAGGCTGTAGTTCTCCGTGGGCTGAACGAGGTTGGGCAGGCTGTCGCGCAGGCTCGACGGGGTCTCGGGCCGCTCGGACGGCGGGAGTTCGTCCATGAAGAGACATGTGAACCTGTCCCGGTCCGCATCGGGATAGTCGCCGCACTCTGAGGCCTGCTCCGACGGGCCGACCACAACGTCGCGATACACCATCAGATCGGAAGCGGAGTCCTCGGCCGAAATTTCTGCCGTTCTGACCGGATGCCCGTTGACGTAATAGTAGGGCCTGTCGTTGTCATAATCGTCCAAGAACACGTACAACAGGCCGCTGTCCTCTCGCACTCCGAGCAACATGTCAAGGCACACGGGCTCCTTGTTGCGCCCGCAGAATTGGTGCGTGTCTCCCGACACACCCTCGATCGCGAATGTCACACCGTCTGCATCGCCGTCCCGCGCCTGCACACTCACCCTGCCGAAGTACCGGTGGCCGAGCACCAGATCATCATTGTGATCGTCCCAATCCGGACCTTGGAGCGTATTGACACCCCCGTCACAATTGGCGAAGTCGTGATCGCAGAACAGGAAGATCGTCGGATAGAGGGAGAACTCCCGAGACGTGAACGCCAGGGCGGGGCCGCCGGTGTCGATGGCAGCCACGACCGGGCCGAGGGTATCGTCCGGGCCGACAGCCCCGGAGGCACTCTCGCTGTCCGTCGCTACGGCACCGAACGTCGTGGCGGCCAGCAGCGCGACGCCCCCCGCCAAGCCCCCCGCCAGTCGTCGCAGTCGGGCGGAGCTCATTGGTAGACGGGCTCCATGCCCGCGTAGCGGTCAACGGGCTGGAATACCCTGATGTAGTCAATCTTGAGTTTGGTCTGGATTCGGTCGCTGGATGGATTCCCATGAGCGTGAAGCTCAAACTCCAATGGGATGTGAGAGATTCCGATCTTCTCTAAGATCGAATCTGGATCGCCGTCGGTTTGGAACTCAAAGAATTGCCCACGTTGGCTGTCATTTATGGCTCGCGCAGTGGAACTGAACGACACTTTTCCGTCCATCGAAACTGTGCTGGGATATCGTTCTATCGAGATCTTGTCCATGGGTACAACCTTAAGACTGTCGTGGACCCCGTCGACTTTGAAAAAGGTGCGATATCCTCGAGGCGTCCACTCGATACCTCTTGTAATGGTCTCGGTAGGATTGCATTCAGCCGCTGGCAACGCTCTGTCGAAGAATGGATCTATGTTTGCTCGGTGATTACGGCATAACTGGAGCCATTTGCTACTTCGCATCGGCTCGGTTGTCGTGAACGCCGAATCACCATACGGGTTGATCCATTGATGAGATACCGACCTGCGATGTGAGGGCAAGAACTCGAACAGATTGATGACAGTTCCGAGACGCTTAGTGATGGCTTCATAGCTGTCGATGGACACGTTGTAGCGGCGATACTTGTGCTTGAGAAGCACGAGAGGATCGGCAATGGACAACGCCATATTCAGCCAACTAGCAGTGTTGTGGTCCTTCATATCAGCGGTGTACTTTACTTCAATGTATCCGTACTTGAACCTTACTTTGCCGTCGGTGACTATCTCGGGAGAGCACCTGGTGGTGACTGTCATATAGTAGCTGCCGTCTTCGACGTTCGCGCAGGGCACGCCGTTACGGTCTACATTGTCGCAAGGGTTCGTGTCAAAGTTCCAGACGTCTCCGCTGAGGGTCACCATGCCGTCGTCAATACCGGGCTTGCATCCATCCTCCACCGGCGTCCCGTCGAATTCTTCCGCGAAGACCAGGCGATAATTTGCCTTGGGCTGGACGAGATTCGGCAACGCGTTGATCATGTCCACGGAAGCACTCGGAGGATCTGAAGGCAGTGCCTCCGCCAAGAACAGACACGTGTATCTGTCTGCGTTCCGGCTGGGATAATTGGCGCAATCAGGTGACCGTTCTGATGGTCCTACCGACACCTCACGATATACCTTCAGATCCTGATCAGGAACTTCAACGGACAGCTCAACTCTCTGTCTTGGAAAATCGTTGACATAGTGATGCCGATGGAATCCCCAATCGAGTCCGGGACCCTCCCGAACGATGTCGGTGGTGATGGAGGCCTCGTCAGCAAACAGGAACAGAGCGCCGCTGTCTCCAACTATGCCGACTTCAACATGGGCACACTGGGCTGGATCCCCGTCGCACCACTGATACATCGACTTGTCAGGCAGATCTTCGATCGCGTACCTGAGGCTGTCGACCTCGTTATCTCGCTCGCGAACCTCCACTCTGTCGAAATACCGGCCGCCGCCGATGTTGTGGTCGGTGTCGTTCCTGCCAGACCAGTCGGCGCCGCGGTAGAGAAACACCTGCGGCGGCAGGAAGAAGCGGCGGTCAGACGCGAAGCTCAAGGCAGGCTCCCCCTGTCCGATGACCGAAGCTGACGAGGATGCGGCCACCGAAGCGACATCGAGACGCGCCACCACGCCTACTACCGTCGCAAGCACAGCGCCAACTGCCAGCAGTCTTGGAAGCCCAGCCACGAACGCCCTCCCTCGGCGAAGATCACAACCCACAACACAGACAAATGGATGAATGGATTCTAGGCCGGTTCAATGATGTGGATCAACGACTGAGTGCAGCAGCCTTTCCAGCCGGGCAGCCGGCGCCACTGAGGTGACCAGCAAGCCCCTCGGGGCTCAAATGCGTTGGCGCCCCCGTCTCTACTGGGTGTCTATGGGCCCGCTCCTTGCTGTATCTCGCGGTCCGGTCGAGCCCCAGCCCGCCGACTGACGAGCCATTTGGGCCATCAAATGTGCAACACCCCAGCGCTGCATTAATGAGCAAGTAGTGTGTAACTTATGGCGATCTTGTATAGTCCTGATCGACAGGGAGTGGTTTGGATGAGTCTGATGATTGGCACCATCGTCGCCCACAACGACCCCACCGCGATCGGAACCAGCATCACCGAACTCCTGGGGCCCGCCATCGTCGAAGCCCCCGAAACCGGCATGTGGGTCACTGCTAGCGCTCTAATAGAACGAACTTGGAGGAAATAACATGAGAGGAAATAACATGAGAAGCAGAAAGACTCGGATTCTGGGTTTACTCTCAGCGGTGGTACTGATGGCTGTTGTAATATCAGCGACGTCGCTCACCGCGTCAGCAGTCAGCAATAGTGACTTTACGTTGCGGTGCAGGCCGGGGACGGACAATTCCGAAGCAGAGCCCACCTACGTCACCGAGGGGGATGACTTCGACCTTCAGGTGAAGTGGTTAAACCGACGAGGCACCACCGGAAAATGGCGTGTCTCATGGGATACCAATGATGACAATCCTGTGTCGGCTAGACATAGCGTCGACTATAATCGTAGACACGATCAACAGCAGAGGAAGTCGGTCCTCTATTCCACCATCAACCACACTTTCCAGACGATCGAGGATGACCTGTTCGAGGGACCTGAGACCTTCGAAGCAGGGATGTATTGGGCGCGCAAGGAGGGCACCTCAAACTCAACGTCGCTGTACTGCGCTGTAGAAATCAGAGACGACGATCCACTAAAGGTGACCTATACCAGGCTTCTCAATACGCCTAACCAGGGGTCCTCCTTCAAGGCAGGGGAAACTCTCAAGATAGGCACATATTTCAACGGGTCGGTCCAAGCCAGCGATGGCTCATACCTCGTATTGAAGTTTAAAGACGCAGACGACAACGTCCGATATAGGAGAGCCTACTACAGCGATAGCGCGACTAGATCCGTAGTAGGTAGAACTACCTGGGCGGTCTTTACGTACACGGTGCAACCTGGCGACTTGAACTCATTAGACATCGCCGTGAATTCGGGATTCCGCGGTGACCCCATTTACGGTGTCTACACCAACGGAACGGTCTCGGATGTACAGCCCCAAGAACAAGGTAACGTCGACCCATTAAAGGTGTGGGCCTCAGATGCGGTGGGTAACGGAGTTTTTGCCATCGACGGTTTGACCGGTCATCCCAGGATTACCGGCATAGAGGTCATCACTTCGCCCGAAGCGCCAGATGCCCCATGGGAAGTCGGAGAAGACAGCAGCTCTGGGGACTACGAAGGTAGCGAATATTTCGATAGCTGGCACGGCCAAACCTATCGGGCAGGTGACGAGATCGAATTCCGGGTGGCTTTCGATCACCCCGTAGCTGTTTCGGGGGATGTTGGGATCAGCCTTAGCTTGAACGGCTGGCGGGGCGCCAATTACAAGAACTCCTCCGGACACATACCTTTCACCGTCCACGCGAATTACAGGGGGAGAACATACTCCAGCCACTTGGTGTTCGGATACACGGTGAAGGCTTCCGATCTGGCCAGCGACGGGTTCAAAGTCCAGAATGGAGGAATTTCCGACGATGGGCTCACAATATACGGATTCCACGGGTCGGGAAGGATCTTCAATACCTCTGGCAAAGCTGTGAACCCAGGTTTGCGGGCACGACGTCATCCGATAGGGTGGACGGGCGTCCGTACGTCGAAAATATCTCGATAATCTCCACGCCAGCCGTGGACCAAACTTACACGGATGGCGAAACCATCAAGGTTGAGCTCGACTTCAGTGAGGAAGTCGATGTGGAGGGCGCTCCGCTGCTGCCTCTGGAGATGTACGACTCGGACAGCGACACCGATGGCTATCGGCTGTTGTCCTACGCATCGGGTACGGGAACCGACAAGGTGGTCTTGGCCTATCAGGTCCAAGAGGACGACTCAGATACCAACGGCGTCGCCACACGACTTAACGGATTTGACTTCAATATCGCCGGTGGAACTTTCAAGGCCAAGGGCACCGACGTGGAATTCGATTCCCGGTTCGTCGGCCTCGTGGATGACTCTGACCACAAGGTAGACGGTTCCATCGGTGCGCCGTATATCACCGACATTGACATCACTTCGCTCCCCGGAGAGGACGGCACCTACGGCATTGGTGACAAGATTGAGATAGAGGTTTCTTTCAACAAGGACTTCTCGGTTAGCTATCCCGATAATTCGGACGTGTCCGAGGATTCTTCAGCCGACTCGGGGCTAGAGAGTAGCTCGTCGGCCGTCGCCGATGAGACGGATCAACCGGTAGTGTTACAAACGTCGCCCACACTGGAAGTCCAGGTAGGAGAAAAGTTCATACGGTTCCCGTTGACGACCACCGAAGCCTCAAAGCTGACTTTTGCCTACAAGGTAGGCGTTGGAGACGAGGATCGTGACGGCATCTCCATCGGCGCGAACGTGCTGGCGTCCCATGACGCCACCATCGCTGGCGACATTGGCAATGGAACCATCAGAGCCGCCGCCTTGGACCATGACGCTCTCACTGACGACAGAAGCCACAGGGTGGATGGCCGGCTCTTGGTGCCGGAGAATTCGCCGGCGGGGACCGTTGTGGGCGATCCCGACATTCTGAGTGCGCCCTATTCCATTAGCGGAGGCGATGCTGCGTTCTTCACCGTCGATTCGGATACAGGCGAATTGTCGACGTCGGAGACGGCGGAGTCGCTGGACTACGAGACGAAGTCCACCTACTCCTTCCAATACACAGGCAACAGCATCTCCAGAACCATTACCGTCCACGTGACCGACGTGGACGAGGAAGGCTCCATCACTCTGAATGCCGACTCCCATAAGGCTGGGGACACACTGGTGCCCACGCTCACCGACCCGGACGGCGGCGTGATGAATATCAGTTGGCAGTGGCAGGCCTCCCTGCATGGGGATCCTTGGACAAATCTCCCGTGGGGCAGGGCCAAGGACTTCCGCGTGGACGGTGATACCGCGACTGGCCTTCTGCGGGTCAAAGCGAATTACACCGACAACTTTGGCTCCGGCAAAGAGGTCTATTCGGCCCACTCTCGTGACAGGGATATTCCGTACGCATGGGATACTGAGATCACCTCTAGCCCGGAATCGGGGAACACCTACGAACTAGGTGAAGTTATCGAGGTCTTGGTGCAGTACACCGAGCACGTCCAAATCACGGGCACACCCGAGCTGGAATTGACCCTCGGCGACGAAACGGTGTCAGCCAGCTTCGACCGTGTTGAAAGAACTGGCAATGTGTACTTCCAGTACACGGTGCAAAGGGCTGACTACGACAACAACGGTATTTCCGTTGCTGCGGACCCGCCGATTGACCTGAACGGCGGCGAGATTGTCGACTTCGGAGGCAACGCAGCCAAGCGGGGAATAGCGACTCAGTTGAATGACCAGTCGGGGCACAAGGTGGATGCCAGGCTCTCGGTGCCGGAGAATTCGCCCAGGGGGACTCTCGTGGGCATTCCCGGCGATTTAACGGGGCCCTATTCCATTAGCGGGGAAGATGCTAAGTCTTTCTTCGTCGATTCCCTGACGGGCGAATTGTCGACGGAGGAGTCGCTGGACTACGAGAGGCAGTCCTCCTACTCCTTCCAATGGACAGGCGGCAGCGAGTCCAAACACGTGACCGTCCTCGTGACCAACGTGGACGAACCAGGCTCCATCTTTCTGAATGCCAGCTTCCATAACGATGGGGACACGCTGTTGCCCGTGCTCACCGACCCGGACGGCGGGGTCGGTGAGACGAGGATCAGCTGGCAGTGGCAGGCCTCCAATCAAGGGGGACCTTGGGTCGACATCCCGTCTGGCAGGAACAAGGGTTTCACCGTGGGCAGTGGTAACGCGAATACCCTTCTGCGGGTCAAGGCGGTTTACACCGACAACCAAGGCCCCGACAAAGTGGCCTACTCTGAACCCTCTCGTGACCTGGTAGAACCGCAGATATATGAAACTGTGATCACCTCTAGCCCGGAATCGGGGGACGTCTACGACATCGGTGAAGTCATCGAGGTCAAGGTGGAGTTCACCGAGCATGTCCAAGCCACAGGCCCGGTCAGTCTGGATTTGACCATCGGCGACAGCACGGTGGAAGCCATCTTGGACCGCGTTGAATCTGACGGCAGGGTGTACTTCGTGTACACGGTGCAAACGGGTGACTACGACGACAACGGTGTTTCCGTTGCTGCGGGCCCGTCGATTGACCTGAACGGCGGCCGGATTGCCGACTTCGGAGGCAACGAGGCCACGCTGGTATTGACAGCAACGGAGGCAATAGGCGACCACTCATTCCACAAGGTGGATGCCAGGCTGAAGTTGAGGGTGGATGAGAATTCGCCCGCGGGGACTCCTGTGGGCATCGCCAATCCACTCGGACTGGAAGGGCCCCATTCCATCAGCGGGGATGATGCTGCGTCCTTCAGCGTCGATTCCACAACGGGCCAATTGTCGACGGTTGAGCTGCTGGACTATGAGACGAAGTCCTCCTACTCCTTGCAATGGACAGGCAACGGCGTGACCAATGACATCACCGTCCTCGTGGGCAACGTGAACGAACCGGGCTCCGTCACTCTGAATGTCACCAGCCACGCGTCTGGGACGCAGCTGGTGCCCACGCTCACCGACCCGGACGGCGTTGCGTCGATTGAAACTTGGCAGTGGGAGATCGCCTGGACACCGGGCGCTTGGTTCGACCTCCCGTACGGCACGGGGGTGAAGGACTTCACCGTGGACGGCGATGCCGCGCCAGGCCAGTTGCGGGTCAAAGTGTTGTACGTCGACAGCCTTGGCGAAGGGGTAACGCTGTATTCGAATGTCTCATCACCGGTGGGAGGCCTCTAGGCCCAAGGATCGGACAGCACACTAGGTCCGGACAGTGGCTCGGCACTCTGGCCGAGCCACCGTCGCGTGCGATCCTTGATCGCCACTACGACTACTTGTTCCGCACAACGTCAGACGATGATTTGGCGCAGATAACAGACCTCACCCTGTCGTTGTCGATGAACGGCAAAGGCGCAGTAGGAACCTTGGCGACAAACAACGACCGGCCCGGCCCCCCCGACCCCGCCCGCTGAACCCGTCGCGGCGGGGTTCGGGTTTGGGGGGTTTGCGACCGGTTTACGACCGCTCGTGTTTTGGATGCTGGCGGCCTGCTGAACGGACTCGAAGGGTATTGGAGAACTCCTACGACACCTAACCCTCAACCCCAACCGCGACTACCAACCCCAAAACCCACCCTAAAAACCCCGCCCCGCGCAGGTTCACAAGTTTCCTATGTCTTGACACATCACAAAGCGGAGACGGTGGGATTCGAACCCACGAACGCCTTACGACGTTACTTCCTTAGCAGGGAAGCGCCTTCAACCTGGCTCGGCCACGTCTCCAGAGTTGTGAGGCTAGCGCACAGAAGAACAAGCACACCGCACGCTCCACGCGAGTCCTAAGGGTCGGGAGGCAGCTCCAAAGTGGCAATCATCAGCTTGGCTTACGAAACGGGCTCTGAGTGGTCAAGAACCCGAGCGCGGAATGTTAGCCACCAGACCTTGGCCCAGTTCAGAGGGGCAAATGCCAACCGCTCAGCGGCTATACCCCAGCGAACCTAGCGATGGCCTCAGTTATCTCGTCAGCTATCTCCGTGCTAGAGCGGTGGACTTGACCAGAAACTCGTTCCGACCCTGAGCCTACCTGACGCGACTTTGCGGCTGTATGTACTGTTCCATTGCTATACCCGGACTCGGAGGCGCATGTCGACTCTCGGCGTAAGGGCTTCGAGCTGGGTCGCGTACGTTCGCAACACTTGGTCGTAGAGGTCGGGTGTGCGCTTGGACTCGACCGTGATAACCATCGCGTAACGGATCTTCGGAGCGTGTGAGGTGCCGTCATGGCCGCCAAGCCGAGCATTGTGGTGAATGTCGAATACGGGGCCACGGAGACTTGAGCCGCGCTTCGTGAGGGTCTGATGAAGCACTGTTTCCCACTTGTGCGCGTCAGCGCGCAGGTTCGCTCCGCCGACGAATGAGCGTTGACCGAAGAAGGAGGATGACTTGGGGTTCATCGAAGTCGGTGACGAGAACCTGGTGTTGTCTGGTCGAAAGACCACCTCCACCCCACTTCGTGTGTAGTTGGAAGGCTGCTCTGGCTCGACCGTTGTAGCGAAGACGAGTGTTGCGGTGATCGTCACCACCCCGACCAATGTTTCGGATGGCACCGGTAGCTGAGCGCGTAGGTACTTGGCGGGTGTCAAGTTCCCTTGGTAGACAACCCGGGCGACCCCGTCGCCGCACATTACGATCGGCTCAAGTTCTGTGCGGACTCGGCCCCAACCGTGTTGATGATGATCGTGGCCGTCATGCTGCTGGGCGGTATGTATGAGCAGTGCCTTGAGTGCAAGTGGATCCATCCGATCCCCGAACAGACTCCTTACTCCCAGTGCCGCACGAAGCGCTGAGGGAGAAGCGAAGCTCGTACCCTGCTCGGCAACGACGGACTCAGCGTCCCCAACCGTCAGGAACGGTTCTTCGAGAGTACCGCCGAACGCCAGCACATCTGGTTTGACAATCCCTGGAGCCCTGCCTGGACCGAGCGCCGAATAGGTCGCTCTATCCCAGTCGTCGTTCTGCGAGGAAGCCGCTCCAACCGAGACCGCATTGACCGAATCACTCGGCACTTGGATCCGCGCGTTGCCGCTCGGTCGATCGAACTCGCCGTTGTTCCCTACGGCGACGGTCGCGAGTGTGCGACCATCTGCGAGTTGGGTATCCAAAAACGCCGTCCATGAATGTACTTCGTCATCCTCGATGGGCAGGGAGGGGCCGATACTCAGATTGACGAACGAGTAGTCACGCTGGTTGAGGATCGATTCGATCCTTCGGATCACGTCGTACAGTTCGAACGGGTCTTTGCCGCTCTTGTCGTCGATGACGCGGAAGTGGTCTACATGCGCAAAGGGAACTGGGGCCTCCGAGTCGGGATCAACCGAACCGAACAAGAGCGCGGATGTAACGTTCAATCCGTGGTCAAGGTACTCGTCCGTCGGGTTTCCCAAGCCTGGAGCATCCCGTCCTGTCACCCACTTCCTGAGTGAAGAGTGGCGTCGAATTCCACCGTCGAAGACGGCGACACGCAGGTCAGGGTCAACGGGCTGACCGTCTGGCAGGGAGACCTTGACCCCCGTGATCGCTCTCGGAATCGTGTTGATCGGCTCGAGGATTCGCAGGCGAGGCATCGGACGCACAACCCGCAGGAACGAGAACTGGGCAAGGCTCGCAAGCTGGCTGGATGGCGCCTGAGTTGGAACGAAACACAGCCCACCGACAGCGAGTCGGCGGTCTAGATCGACATCGACGCCAAGCGTGAGCGCGAAAGCCTCGAAGGCTTCAAGAACAAAACCGTAGTGTGTGCGCCCAGCCGCGTGCAGCACGACCTCCAGTGAGATCTCATCGGGAAGCGTGGCTGGGAACGGTGATCGTTCTCTAGCAGACGGCATCCGGTACTGCTCGACTACGACTATGCCCTCCTCATCGCGTGCCAGCTTCTCGCTCTTGTCTTGCAGGTGTCTCGCCCAACTGCGCAGTTCGGCACGGGTCGATTCGAGAAAGAGTTCCGTAGTAGGGCGCAACTCAGTGCCTGGACGAGTCCTATACAGCCGATTCCCGTCTGGATCGCTCGTCTGGTGCATATTGAGTTCCGGCATGATTTGGCGCGGACGGCTGCCAACGAACTTGAAGCCCGCAGCTCTGAGTAGACGAGCCGGGAAGTGGCTCTTGGCGACGAATGAAGGGTGAAGCGTCATCACTGACACGACACGGTCCTCCGGGCAGGCCTCTGCCGGGAGCCGAAAAGCGATGTCTGAGGCCTGAACGAACTGCGGAGCGAGACGCTCTCGCGCTTGTCGCAGCTCGTAGGGAGGTGGAGCACTACCTCCACCGAGAGGAGGCGGCACCGGCTCGGTCAGGCGTTCGCCGTATCCGATCAGGAACCTAGGAGAGTCTGGCACGGCCTCACCTCATCCTTGAGCTCGCACGGCTTTGCGGATGGTGTCGCGGCTCACGCCGGTGAGTCGATTAGCGCGACGCTGAGACAGGCCGAGTTCGCCAACTAGCGTGATAGCAAGACTTCGACGTTCGCTCGGCTTGAGCCGGTAGATGTGCTCGGCGCACACGTCAGCGGCACACTCCTCAAGAGATCCGTAGCCGAGTGTCGAGGCGCGCAATGCCCGCTGCAGCGCGCTCTCGATCTCACTGTAGGACAGCCCGTCGAAGGCCCGGGCGAGCGCGCTTTCTGTATCGGGCGCGAGAGAACTGAATGTGAACCGATTGACCGCTTCGGTTCGCGCCGCCCAGTCTGGCAACGGGAACTCAACCGTCGTCTCGAAGCGCCGCCAGATGGCCGGGTCAAGAAGCTCGGGATGATTCGTCGCGCCCAGTAGGAGCCCGGAGAGCGTCGGCCAGTCGTCCAACTGCTGTAGGAGGACGTTCACTAGCCGCTTCAACTCCCCGACATCGGCATCGTCGTCTCGCCTCTTGCCGACCGAGTCGAGCTCGTCAAGTAGAAGAACGCAGTCCTGGCCCTTCGCGTAGTCCAGAGCGTGCCGCAGATTTACACCCGTCTGGCCAAGCAAGCTGCTCATGACCGCCGACAGGTCTAGTAGCAACAGCGGCAAGCCGAGAGAAGCCGCGATCCATCGCGCCGCCATCGTCTTTCCGACTCCCGGGGGGCCAAGCAGCAGCGCCGTGCGAGTGGGAGCGAGGCCTGCGTTTGTCAAGTCACGGGTGCGATGCCTCTCATCGAGCAGTTGCCGAAGGCTGCGCAGGGTGCCGCTCGGCAGGATCGGGGGCTCATCGATCACTGGGGGATCCTCAACTCGGACGAGCGCGAGCCGACTACCGTCAGCGACGGGCAGCGGAACTGCGCCGGCACGACGCAGGGGCGACGAGCGTGTAGGCGCCTCCCGCAGTATGCCTACAAGGGCAGCGGCGAGATCGGGTTCGGTACGGCGTAATCTCCGCGCTAGCCGTTGCACGTACAGCGCCGAGTCCTGCTCACGCCCGATGAGGGCCAGTCTCGCTAACTGGACTAGTGAGGCTTGAATCTCATCTAACTCGTCCGCTTCATGAAAGGCCGAAATCTCGTTCATTACAGGAGTTGTAGCAGTTAGATGGCCTGATTTCAAGATAATAGTAAATAATCGTCCATCCATGGTATCATCTGCGATACGGCTGTTGGCTGAGAGGAGGTGAATCCACGATGGCGAAAAACACTGGAAAGGGGTACAGGCGAGGCGCGGTAAGGGACCGCAGCGAATTCAGGCACCCCAACGGCACCTACGTAAAGCGTGACAGCGAGACCGGTCGCTTCCTCAACGTGAGCAACACGCCCCACAAGGGGGTTCGCGACGAGAAGTAAGGACTCCACCGTCCACTAAGGCGACCGCATCCGATGCCAACCATCACGGCCGCGTACACGGAGTTTCTGAGGCGCCGCCCTGACAGCCGGGCTTAGTTCTGCAGGTCAGGTCGTGGCGGGGTGTCTATGCAACGCGACGGCAGTTGGTGCGTACGCCGCCAACACCGGGTCGGAAATCGGCGTGCTTGCGGCAGGCGAGCGATGGTTGGCAGATGGCAGCCTCCGTTCTGTGGTCAACAACTAGCTGACCACGGTGCTGAGGTCATCAAAATCTAACCACCCGTGACCGGTGACTCGATGCGCGCCTGGGGCCAAGAAAAAGCCGACGGTAAATCGTTGTGGTGGCCGGTGGTGGGCCGGGGCAAGAAGTCGGTCACCATCAACCTTCGCGAAGCCGCCGGTCAGGACTTGTTGCGCCGATTGGCAGCCGACGCCGATGTACTGGTGGAGAACTTCCGGCCGGGCACGTTGGAGAAATGGGGTCTTGCTCCCGAAGATCTCCAGGCGCTCAATCCCCGATGCCCTCGTCGTCATCGACTTCTGTCGGGCCTACCTGGATGAGGCGTCGCCGCTCTACGCCGGGGTGGAGGATGCCCGCGCTTCGTGTGTGCGGGTGTTGAACGCTGCCCGAACCGCTCAGATCCCGGTGCTGCACACGAGAGTGGAGTTCCAGCCCGGTGGGGCCGACGGCGGCATATTCTTCCGCAAGGTCGGTGCCCTTGAGTGTTTCGTGAGGGGTAACCCGCTTGGCGAGTACGGCGCCGGCCTCGAACCCACCGCTGGGGAAGTGGTGGTCGTGAAGCAGTACGCCTCAGGGTTTTTCGGCACTTCGTTGGCTTCGACGCTCACCTCTATGGGTGTCGACACGCTGATCCACACCGGGGTCTCCACCAGTGGCTGCGTCAGAGCCACGGCGCTCGACGCCTGCCAGCACGGGTTCGTGCCCATCGTGGTACGCGACGCCTGCGGAGACCGAGACCCGCAGGTTCACGAGTCCAACCTGTTCGACCTCGACGCCAAATACGCCGATGTCGTGTCCGAACAGGAAGTGCTCAGCTACCTCTCAACCAAACAGTAGCTGTTGAGGCCCGGCCCCACATGCTGCCCGCCACCGGGGGTCAGAGCGGGTTGCGCCAGCTCAGCCCCGGGAAGCGTGCGAAGTCGCTGTCGTTGGAGTGGACCTCTGCTTGGTGCTCAACGGCCAACGCGGCGGTGTGGGCGTCGGTGACGAGGTCTCCTCCTGTGCCGGCGGCAGCCAGCATGTTGCGCAAGATCGCGATGTGCTGGGGGCCCGGGTTCAACGGTGAAACGGTGGGTGAGTTGAACCATTGGGCCATGAGGTCGACGGCGTGCGCCGGATCCGCTGGGGTGTTCATGACCCTGGGGTGGGTGAGCAGTCGCACGAAACCTGCCGCCACCAGCCACGGAACCCCGACTCGTTCGGTTCCGTTCACCAGATCCTCCCACCATTGCCGGGCCGGATCGTGCAGTGGCGCGCCGGTGCTGTGGGCGTAGACGAGCAGGTTCAGGTCCGGGACGATCACTGTGGCGGCGAACCAGCGAAGTCGCCGGCCGCAAGCGAGTCGTTGAGCTGATTCAGCCGCAACGGATCGACGCCGGGTCTGAAACCGCTGTCGTGGGGCCTGATCGTGTAATCGGACTCCGTCTTTGCGAGCACCGGGGACAGGCCCCGCCGCAGGGTGTCGTTGACGACATGCTTGAACGGCACTCCCACCCGTTGGGCGTGTTCTCTGAGGGCCGCGGCCAAGTCATCATCGAGAGTCAACGTTGTTCGCATTCAGACATCATAGCATCTCAAATTTATGATGCTCTGATGTGTTCCTTCGATGGCTGGCGAGAATGAAGTGAATGTACAGTCCCAAGCCTTGGGGCTACTGGAACGACACGAACAGGGGGGTGGGGGTGAGCCTCAGGACTTGATCGGGTCTGGCGGTGGGAGAGTCCTCGTCGTAGAAGTTCTTCCAACCCCAATAGAACTTGTCGGCATCAGGCTGGCGGGTGAGGGCATTCCAGGAGCTGTACTTGGTCGGTAGCGGACCCTGACCGTCCATATGGACCAGAACCGCCAACTCGGCAGGAGTCTCGACCAGATGACGGTTCGTGATCATGGAGAACTTGAACTGGTGGAGGACCAGCAACTTCTGTGGAAGTGCTTCTTCACGGACGATCCCGGCCAGCCACTCGACAACCTGGTTGATCTCAGCCGCGTCCACCGTGCCGATCTGCTGCAGATGACGCTCGCCGGGCTTCAGCCTCCACTCGGGATCCAATGCCAGCCCCACATGGGGGAGGCGCAGGAACTCCCCATAGATCTTTGCCTGCGAGAGATAGTCGGATAGTCCGGGTTGAAGATCAAGCACCACGTAGATGTCGTTGGCGGCCGCTGTCTCGATTAGGGGCCTGAGCACGTCCAAAGCGGTCTCATTGGAGTAGTTTCCGTCGTAGCCGGCACTGCCCGCAGCAACGGTGGCGATGATTTCGAAGGTGGGCAATACGGCGAAACCGTCAGCGTCGTAGCCCTGAGCGATCGACCGTAGTCGTTCGA
This sequence comes from Candidatus Aldehydirespiratoraceae bacterium, assembly GCA_965198365.1. Lineage (GTDB taxonomy): Bacteria > Actinomycetota > Acidimicrobiia > Acidimicrobiales > Aldehydirespiratoraceae > VXYK01. The sequence goes on from OZ240617.1 coordinate 264,163, forward strand.
CGGATGCATTGGGACCCTGTTCTCCCAGCACTCCGAGCCCTGATGTTTGTGGATGGCCGTACATGGCAACCATGCGTCGGGGGTGGTTTGGATCGAACAGGAGGAAACCACCCCCGGGTAGTTCAGCGCCACGGCGGATTACATCCAATTGCCAGGCTGCGTCCTCGCCGTAGTCCGAAAGCAGTTCCACCTCAGAAGCAGCGGCGATCATTTCCCGTTCCTTCGGAGAAGCGGCTCGGAGGTCCCCAGCCACAGTGATCACCCCGACACCGATTTGGTTGCCGAGAACCGCCAGCGGCACAGCCTCGGTGTAGTTGTCGACAAGCCAGACGCGGTCATAAGACACACCTTGAGGCAAAAGTTCGGCCCGCTGATCGACAGTTACGGACTCGGAGACGAAGTCGGCTAGCTCGTTGTTGAGGTGCCGGTCGTCAATTCCTACAGCAACGATCTTCTCTGGAGCGAGACGCCCAAGCTCGTCCATCAGAGGAACATCAAATTGACGATCGACGAATAGCAGCGGCCCCTGAATCCCCTGAGACTGAAGCGTGGAGATCGCGGCAGGGTCGGTGGCGAACGCAAGACCGACCTCGTGGGCGCAGTCATAGGTGGCCTGTGATATCTCGATGCTGGCAGCCGCTGGAGAGGGTTGGGACAAGCGAAGATCGTCGGGGATATGAGGTGAACAATCGCGCTCGGACCCTTCAAGTTCGGACGGTTCGATCCGATCGTCTGCGTCTGTTGATCCCTGGACTTTCTCGGGTGCGGTTGTGCCCGGCTGAGGGGCTTCGTCGTTTTCGACAGAACTGGTCGAACCCAGGTCTGGAATGCCCTCGTCTCCAGAAGCGCAAGCCGCAATTACCAACAAGGCCACCAAGAGAAAATGTCGGGTCGCAAAACGCCAAGTGCTGCACCTGCGCTCCAGGCCTAGAGAATTCAGCGAACCCAATTTGAACCTCCGAGTGCCGGTCGAGTCGCAGGCTAACCGACCAACGACCCAATTCGTGTCAAAAGCTCGACGGCCAGCTCCGCGCCGGCATCGTCTGCGGGGCGAGTCCGGTAGGTCCCCGCGAGATCGACCTCCGCTGGGTCGGCGCCCTCGGCTTCCGCAACGGCATCATCGAGGAGACGGGGATCGCGGCCGGCGTGCTCGGCCACCCCGCAACAGGAATCGCCTGGTTGGCCCACCGCTACGCCCAGCAGGGCCTGACCCTCGATGCCGGCCAAACCATCCTGGCCGGTTCCTTCACCCGCCCGATCGACATCCGCTGCGGCGACGAGTTCCGCTTCGACTTCGGCCCGCTCGGGTCGTTCGAACTGGGCTTCGACTAGGAGCGGTCATGGCCTCGGATTATTGGCTCTTCGGAAATTAGCGGGGAGTGGGTCCGCGGTGGTGGGGGCTTCGAGAATCGGGGTTGAACAAACACCGGATCACAAGGTGGCTCCTGGTGGAGTCTCGAGGAGTCCAGAGATGCGGTGATGTTGACTTCGAGTCTTGACTCCGAGTCTTTGGTCAGGCGGCGCGTTTGTGGGCCTTGGGCTTCCCTATGGTCAGGGGCCGTTTGGTGGGTTGTTGACTGTACAACTCGGGGTTATCGGACCGCTTGTCGGCACCGGTTGTTGACTGCACAACTCGGGGTTATCGGACCGCTTGTCGGCACCGTGACAGGTTGTCAGGGGTCGTTTGGTGGGTTGTTGGCTGCACAACTCGGGGTTATCGGACCGCTGTCGGCACCGGTTGTTGGCTGCACAACTCGGGGTTATCGGACCGCTGTCGGCACCGGTTGTTGGCTGCACAACTCGGGGTTATCGGACCGCTGTCGGCACCGTGACAGGTGGTTAGGGGCCGTTTGGTGGGTTGTTGACTGCACAACTCGGGGTTATCGGACCGCTTGTCGGCACCGTGACAGGTGGTTAGGGGCCGTTTGGTGGGTTGTTGGGGTTGATGATTTTGTAGCCGGTGTTGGTTTTGATGACGATGTAGCCGCGGTCGTGGATGTTGTGGTGGCACAGCGGGCAGGCGAGACACATGGAGTCGATGTCGGTGGGTCCGCCTTTGTCCCAGGGGACGATGTGATGGATTTCGCAGCGTTCAGGACCGGCGGTGCAGTCTTTGCCTGTGCAGTGCCGGTCGCGGGCGATGATGGCTTTGACTTGGGCTTCGGTGGCGTGTCGATGGGTGCGTCCCACCCAGAGGGGTTGTCCTTCACCGTCGAAAACGACGCCGGTGATAGCAGCGGTGCACATGAGCCGTTCCAACACTGTTTGCGGCAGCGCTTCACCCCCGACGATCTCGGCGACACCGGTCGGGTTGTCGCCGCGTAGGCGTTCGATGTCGGCTATGGCGATGAGTTGTGTGCGTGTGCTGCCGGGTCCGCGTCTTGCTGGGTTGGTCAACAACGCCACGAACGCGTCTGCCATTCGTTGTGGCGTTGTGCGCACATCATCGGGCTTGCCTTCGCGGCCGCCGTCGTCGCGCCACAACCGGTCGTATTCGACGTTGATTGCTTTGACCACTTGTTGATAGCTGGTCGGGTCGAGTTCAGCGAGTAGTACTCCCATTCCTGCTTCGTTGATCCAGTGTTTCAACAACCGGTTGCGGCGCTGTTGTTGATACAACTCAGCACCGTCGTCGGGTTGGTTGCGGTTCACCCACCGCCGTGACTGTTCAGCAAACACATCAACAGACGATGTCTCAGCGAGCTTCGACAATTCGTCGTCTACTTGTTCAGCAGAAGTTTTGGCTGCAGCACCGACCGCGACCGCGGCGTGCTCTGCTGTGATCGCGCCTTCAGCCAACGCTTCAGCGAGCTTGGGCATCTCAGCGAGCCCAGCAGCAGTCTTAGCGACAGAGTTGGCGGCACGAGTCGACATGCGCCCCGCTTCACGCAAAACGGTTTTGGAGTTCACCCCGCCGTCATCGAGCGCCTCGATCTCTGTCGCGCAGCGGGTCTGCAACGCACCCAACGCCGCGATCACCCGCCCAGCACCCGCGACCACACCCTCCAACTCGCCACGAGAAAGCCCAGAAGTCGTCACCTCCCGGGTCTGCTGGATCATCGAATCGAACATGACCACAACCTACTCAAAGGGTGTGACACTGCATGAAATAGATACCCGTTCGGCACTGTGTTGGTTCAGGACTGTGTTGGTTCAGGACTGTGTTGGTTCAGGACATCACGGACCCACACCCCGTTCAACCTCAACGCTGCAAACCCTCACAGAAACGAAGCGATCCCAGCCAAGCCGCCTACAGCGGTGTGGTGTCGCCCGCCGGTCACATGCATGATCAAGGTGCACCAACAGCGACCCTCACGCCCGAACAAGTTCTCATCAAGCCCCAACGCCTCCACCGACCCGACCCGGTCACAATCCGCAGCCAACAACGCTTACACCAGGCGAGCACCGCTTTGGGGACTGTGTGGCTAGTCACAACCCAACTTGGCGGCGACATCAGACACGCCGGTAACGGTCGGCTACGAAATCACTCAGGGCGCGTTTCGTTGACGGGGCTTTAACAGGAACTGTTGTGTTAGAGGCGGGCGACTCGTTTGAGCAGTTCCGTATCCCCATGGACGACGACATGGTTGACGAACCAGACGGGCTGTGACAAGTCACGCCGCAAACCAATCCTGCTGTCACGTTCGGTGACCGTTCAGCGTCTGTGCGTGTGACCGACAACGACCAGCCGCCATCTGTCGTGTCGATCAGCGGACCGTCAACCGTTGATGAATCGGAGGGTACAGCGACGTTCACGGTCACACGGTTGAACTGCGGTGGCTGTTCCAAGCGGCGGACGAACTAGTCGAATAACTGCATGTCAAGCCATAAAAATGGGCTTAGATGGCTACGGACGGTGGCAGAGCCGCAGCCTTTGCTGAGCGGTTCGCGCAGTCTGCAAATGCGGATCGTGTCGGTGGGTGGGGGCATTCGGTGCATGTTGGACGTGCTGTCGATGTCTGAGTACCCTCACGGCCATGGAGCGCAAAATCAAACTCCCCAATCCACTCACAGGCGAGTTGGTGGATGCCACGGAGATAGGCCAGCGCTCCAGCGGTGAGCACTGGAACGAACACCTGCTTGACGATGGCACCGTGGTCCGCGTGAAGCTGATCGTGACCAATGTTTACAGGATTGATGACGCATACAACGACAAAGGCGAACCGGTCTATGTGGTCCAATCCAGCAACGTTGTTTCTACCTCTGTGCCTGAGGAGTTGATGAAGCAATGACAACCCTGACCGACATCAACCCAGATCATCAAATCGACCCGCAGACTCCTTCTAGGTTGCTAGTCGGCCGTTCAAAAGTGTGGAGTCCAGATGAGGCACCCGAGACACCTACAGTCACGTGGGAAACAGAAGAATCTACAGTCACATGGGAAACAGAAGACGGGCCAGAAGGCGCGACGCTACGGGATCACCTCTACCAGAAGATTCTCAGCAACTGGGTCGATGCCGCCATACGGCATAACGCTGTCAAGGAGATAGCCCCTGGCGAGTTTGTGGCAACAGTGGCCTGGATTCAAGGGGCGATTGGGTACGGGGCCTCCAAGGCGGACGCGGTGGACAGCTTTAGATACGGGTTGGCTGATTGGCTTCATCTGAAATTGGTTGATGGGGATGATGACATACCTGTACTCGGGGGCCTTAATTTCAATCCCCTTTGATGGGAGACGAACTCGCCCCCCCTTCCCCGCAGCAAGGTTGTGAGACGGTTTAGAGCACTCGGGTGGGTCGGACCTCACCGAGGGCGCAAGCACGCCACGATGCGTAAAGGCAAACGGAAGCTCACCATCCCGAACGAGCATTCCGGCGAGATCAGCAAGGCTCTGATTGGCGAACTGTTGAAGCAGGCGGGCGGGTCCCGCGCCGAGTGGAACAGGCCACCAAAGGGACAACGCGGATAGGACTGCCGCCTACTTCGCCCCTGTGGTCATTCACGCGATCAAGACCACCGAGAGCCACGTCATCCGAGACGCCCTCGACTCCTACCTCTAGACCGCAACAACCAACACGGCCCGAGCAGCTCGCTTAAGAAACGGCTGCCGACGCTAGCCGCGCATTTGGACGGTCAGCCCGCACGCGCCATATGATCAGATTTCCTATGATGCAGTCACATGTTTAGCATAGAATAATCATGTTCCTATCATGCAGTCGCATGTTTGGCATAGAATGAGCCGCAGTGCCCTGACGTAGGCCCTCAGGAGAAACGCGATGATTCCCATGACCCTCCCACGTGGAATGGGTAAAGGCGCGACAGTCTGGGCGACAGGCGCGGCCGAGCTCGTTAACCCCCCCCCCCCCCCCCCTCCCGCAGTATGGGTAGGGGCCCTGCTGTCCTGCGTAACGTGTGATGCATCGGCGAATGACGACAGCCCTCGCCAGGTCGCATAGACGCCCGCTCGCGGCCTTCGCCGCGCTGGCCTTCGCAGCGACCGGCCTGGCCACCGTCGCCGCCGACCAGCACCCTGCCGAAGCGCAGACCGTCTCGCCCACCAGCCTGGTCAAAAACACCGGACAGACCAGATACAGCGGAACTGGCGGGGACCTCAGCAGTTTCCAGGCGGAGAATGCTCAGGCATTCACCACCGGCTCGGACAGTGCCGGCTACGTGCTGGATTCGATCGGCGTCAGATTCCAGTCGATCCACGCAAATTCCGACCCGGGCAACGAGCTGACCGTGACGCTTGCGACGGTTCAAGCGGGGTCTGCATCAATTCCTGACAGCAACCTCTGCACGCTCGCCAACCCGGCCACCTTCGGCAGTTCAGGGGTCCAGTATTTTGACGCTCCCACTACAGGTTCCAGCGTGTGTTCGAGGCTGACCGCCAACACCACCTACGTCGTGAGAGTCGTACGGGCAAACAGCAACTCCAGCGTGATCAGAATGGACGTCTCGTCGCGAGCGGCGGAGGACTCAGGCGGCGCCACCGGGTGGAGCATTGCCAACGACAGGGCAAGGTTGATCGACTCCTGGGTAGATATCGAAGACGACGTATTCCTGATCGACGTCAGGGGCCATGCGAACTCCGCCGCCACGGGTGCGCCCACGATCACGGGCACGCCCGAGGTGGGACAGGTCCTCACCGCCGACACCTCGGGGATCACCGACGCCAACGGTTTGACGGGGGTCGAGTACAGGTACCAGTGGTACCGCGTCACCAACGGCAGCCAATCCCTAATTCTCAACGCCACCGACTCCACCTACACCTTGCGCACCGCCGACCGGGGCAAGAGCATCAGGGTGCGGGTGCACTTCACCGACGCGCACGGCTTCGACGAAGTGCTCAACAGTGCGGCCGTTGCCGTGACCCAGAACGCCAACCCGACGGGTGCGCCGGTTGTCTCGGGCGCGCCCCAGGTGGGACAGATCCTTCGTGCTGTTACGTCGGAGATCGCCGACGGCGACGGCCTGACGACACCGGCGTTCGTTTACCGCTGGATCCGCACCACCGACGGCACCGATACCGACATCGCCGGCGCAACTGCGCAGACCTACACCCCGAACGCCGAAGACTTGGGCAGCACTATCAAAGTGAGGGTGAGCTTCACCGACAACGGCAACACGACCGAGACGCTGACGAGTGCGGCCACAGGCGCGGTGCTCGCTGCTGCTGCGCCGGGGTCGCGGCTCACATCCGACATCTCGCTGCACGGCGACAATGGCAATCCGACGGGCGTATGGGGCAATTCCGAGACGATATGGGTGGCCAACAACAACGCCTCAGGGACAACCTCGTTGGACAAGGTCTTTGCGTACCGCCGCAGCGACGGCAACCGTGATGCCGCCAAGGACTTCGATGGGCTGGACTCGGCAGGAAATCATGCGCCTACGGGCATCTGCTCTGACGGCACGACGATGTTCGTGATCGATCACACGGACCGTCGCGCCTACGCCTACAAGATGTCGGACCGCACCCGCGATACCAGCAAGGACATGGTGCTGGACGCCGCCAACAGCGGTGCGGAGGGTGCATGGTGCGACGCGACCACGGTGTGGGTCTCCAATGACGGAGGCGGTGTGAGCAGCAAGATCTATGCCTACAAGCGCTCTGACGGCTCCCGTGACACCTCCAATGATTTCGATGAGCTGCACCTTGATGGCTTCATGTTCGCGGCGAACAACTCCGATCCACGGGGGCTGTGGTCGAACGGGGAGACGATGTTCGCCGTGGACCGGGAAGACGCCGCGGTATACGCGTACAAGTTCTCTGACAAGTCTGAAAACGTCTCGCTGAGGCTCGCCTTGGACGCCGGCAACGCCCATGCATACGGCACGTGGTTCGACGGCCGCGTGCTGTGGGTGGCGGACTCCGACGACGACATGCTGTATGGGTACGACCTGCCCGGTGCGCATACCGCTCGCCAGTTCTGGTCGGGCACCGCGGTCGTTGCCGAGCACAAGGACTTCGACCAGAACAACAACAACAAGATCGGGTACAGCGCCGATGCGGCCGAGTATCCGTCCAGCACGCTCGACGATGCCGACTTCGACTACGGGCCCACCGCCTACAGCCTTGATGCCCTGAGCGTCACAGACGTCGGAACGCTGGGTCAGAACTCCCTTGATGCCTCCGTGTCGCCGGCCGCGGAACAAGACGTCTGGGACCAGTGGAAGCTGGTCATCGGCCGCAACATCGAGTACAGCTTCGAGTTGTCTTCGCCCGAGACTCAGGCCAACACCGCAGACGACACGGTGGACTCCAGTTGGGTGACGCCGCTCGGTTTCGACAACGGCGGCTCGGTGGAGGCGTCGTTGCGGGCGAATCCGTCGCCGGCAACGGGCGTACCCGTAGTGGCGGGCGTCCCGAATGCCCGCCACAGGCTGAGCGCGGACGTGTCGGGCATCTCCGACGACAACGGCCTGTCGCCGGAGTCGTTCACATCATTCCAGTGGATCCGCGTCGACGGCGCAACCGAGACCGAGATCGCGGGCGCCACCGACGCCGCCTACTACCCGACCAGCAGCGACGTCGACAAGCAGATCAAGGTGCGGGTGATCTTCGACGACCACGCCGGCTTCGAGGAGTACCCGCTCACCAGCGAGGCCAGTGACGTGATCGGATCTGCGCTCGAGTCTGCCGCGTCGGCAACCCAGGTATCCAACACCGGCCAGGCGAATACGGGGGGAGAGATTCAGCGAGACAGCGCTCATCACTCAATTCAGGCGTTCACGACGGGGCCGAACCTGTTCGGATACAAGCCGGACTCCTTCGGGTTTGACATGAGTTTCTTGCCGGGAGGCGTCCACCACCACAGAGCGCGGAACGAAGCGACGCTGTATGAGGTGGGCGACGACGGCCTTCCGGGCGAGGTGCTGTGCACGCTCACTGATCCGAGCATGTTCCCAGAATCGGGTGTTTCCACGTTCGGAGCCCCCAGCGCATGCCCGATCCTGGCGGCCGGCACCACCTATGCCGTCGGAGTCTCGCTCAGCTTTGGCAGGAACGTATCCAGCAATGTGCGCTACACCTCGGCCAGCAACGAGGACACTCTCGATCCCGCCACCGGGTGGACCATCGACGATCAACGCCTTGTCTACCTGACGGATACAGGGGTGTACACGACCAAGAGCAATTCAGCGTTTCGCATCGAGATCGACGCCGCGCCCAACATCGGGCCGCTGGTGTCCAACACCGGCCGGGACAGCACCATCTCGGCGGACAGCCTGAACGCCACCGACACCAAACGCGCCCAGGCGTTCAGCACCGGCGACAACCCCGGCGGCTACGGGCTGGACTCGATCGGCATCAATTTCAACGCCATCCACGCCATGTCAGAGGCTGCCACCGAGCTGACCGTGACGCTCAACGAGGGCGGCACCGACCCCGGCGCTGCGCTGTGTACGCTCACCAACCCGACCACGTTCGGCACCAGCGGGGTGCAGTTCTTCGAGACGCCCACGACCGGCGACGACGCCTGCCCGCCGCTCGCGGCATCCACGAGCTACTTCGCGGTGATCGAGCGGGCCAACAACACCACCCAGGCGATATCGCTGCGCAAGACCAACAAGAACGGCGAGGACCCGCTCAACCCGGCAACCGGATGGACGGTGGCAAACACTCGCCGCCGCTTCGCCAGCGGTTCGTGGAATTCGCATAACAGCGCCCACCAGATCGAGGTGAGGGGCACGGCGCTGGCTCCCCAGTCGGTGGCGACCAACACCGCGCCCACCGGTGCGCCGGTCGTGTCGGGTACGGCCACGGTGGGCCAGAGGCTGATCGCGCTCACGTCGGGGATCGACGACGCCGACGGCCTCACGACCGCCGAGTTCGAGTTCCGGTGGATCCGCACCGTCAGCGGCACCGGCACCGACACCGACATAGCGGGCGCGCAGTCGCAGAACTACACCCTCACCCCAGAAGATGAGGGCGCCACCGTCAAGGTGCGGGTGAGCTTCGCCGACGACGCCGACAACGACGAGTCGCTCGTCAGCGCGGCCAGCGCGGCGGTGGGGGCTGCGGCGGCGGCCGGGTCGCAGCGGCTGACCGACATCAGGATGCACAACAGCCAGAACAACCCGTTGGGCGTGTGGGGCAACACCACCACGATCTGGGTGGCGAACGACGAGTCGGGGAACGGCGACAAGCTCTATGCGTACAGGCGCAGCGACGGCAGCCGTGACACGGCCAGCGACTTCGACACTCTGAGAGCGGCGGGCAACCAGATACCCACGGGCGTCTGCTCTGACGGCACCACGATGTTCGTGGCCGACCAACCCGACGACAAGGTCTACGCCTACAAGATGTCGGATCGCTCCCATGACGCCGCCAAGGACATCACGCTGGCCGGCAGCAACAAAGATCCCGTGGGCTTGTGGTGCGATGCGAACACGGTGTGGGTAGTCAACGACGCCGGCGCCACCAACAACAAGATCTATGCCTACAAGCGCTCCGACGGCTCGCGCGACACCGCCAAGGATTTCGACGAGCTGTACCAGGCCGGCGAGTCCGGCGCCAACAACAACACCGATCCGAAGGGGCTGTGGTCCAACGGGGAGACGATGTTCGTGGTGGACCAGGAGGACAACAAGATCTATGCGTACAGCATCTCCGACGGTTCTGAGGACTCGGCGAAGAACATCGACCTGCACGCCGACAACGCCAAAGCCCACGGGCTGTGGTTCGACGGCCGGGTGCTGTGGGTGTCGGACCGCGACGACGAGAAGCTGTATGCCTACGACCTGCCCGGAGCGCACACCCGCCGCACGTTCTGGTCGGGCACCGCCACGGTCCGCACGCACGTCGGCGATAGCTCGATCGTCGGTTATGAGAGCACCGGAGTTTCATACCCGTCCAGTGCTCTCGACGACACCGGCTTCGGCTACGGGGCAGCCGCCTTCAGCGTGCGGACGATGCATCTCAGTGCGCTGAACAGCGAGCTCGTATTGAGTCTGGCACCGACGGTTAACAACGACGTGTCCCAGAACTGGGAGCTGGTCCTAGGCGACGCGAACTCCGTCTATGAACTCCCCGCGGGCACCCACAACACATCCCCCGAGTACACGAATTTCGTGCTCAACTCCGTCACCGCGAGCTGGAGCGATGCCGAGCAGGTGGAGCTGTCGCTGCGGGCGGTGCCGGCGGCGCCGACGGGGGCGCCCGCGCTGACCGGCACGGCGCAGGTCTCCCAGAGCCTGATCGCGGACACCTCGGGGATCGCCGACGCCAACGGCGTGTCCGACGATGCGTTCGCGTTCCAGTGGATCCGCGTCGACGCCGGCACCGAGACCGACATCGACGGTGCAGTCTCGCAGTCCTATTTCCCCACAGACGACGACGTCTCCAAGCAGCTCAAGGTGCGGGTGGTGTTCAACGACGACGCCGGGTTCGAGGCCTACCCGCTCACCAGCGAGGCCTCCGCAGAGGTCGAGCCCGCGCCCGAGACCGCCGAGGCGGCGGTGCAGGTCTCCAACAGCGGCCAGACCGCCGGCTTCTACTCGCCGCTCAACGCCACCACGACGGCCAGAGGACAGGAGTTCAGGACCGGGCCGAACCTGCACGGCTACGTGCTGGAGTCGGTCGGCCTCGTCCTCGACCTCGACCTCGATGTCAGTCGTGCGGGATCGACCCGGGTGCGGCTCCATGAATCATCGGGCGGCGCTCCCGGCGATGTGCTGTGCACGCTCGACAACCCCGCCTTCACCGCCTTGATCTCTGACGTGGAGCGATTCGCCTTTCCCTCGAGCGGCACCGCGTGCCCGGAGCTGGCGCCCAATACCACCTATTTCGCGGTCGTCGACCGCACCGGATCGAACTTGGCTTCTACATCGGTGCGCACCACCGGAACCGGGGAGGACGTGCTCGATCCTGCCACGGGCTGGACCATCGGCAACGACCGCCACCACCTCACCGCCAACTGGGGGAATGTCTTCAGACAGGCGCTGTACCTCGAAGTCAGGGCCGCGCCGATCATTGGCCCGCTGCTGTCCACCGCCGGACAGGCCGCCGAGTCAGGCGGGAGCGCACTGGACGGCACGACTCCCAAACGGGCCCAGGCGTTCACCACCGGGGCCGGTGCCGGGGGCTACCGCCTGAGCTCGGTGGAAATCGACTTCGAGGAGGTCCACGCCGGCTCCCAGCCGGCCGGCGAGCTGACCGCAACGCTCAACCAGGTGGGTACCGACGGCCATCCCGGCGATGCGCTGTGCACGCTGACCGATCCGGACACCTTCGCCGCCTCGGGACTGCACCGCTTCGGCGCGCCCACGACCGGCGACGGCGCGTGCCCGCGGCTGTTGGCGTCGACGTCGTACTACTTCGTGATCGAGCGGGCCAACAACACCACTCAGGCGATCTCGTTGAAGAAGACCGCGAGCGACGCAGACGACACCATCGATCCGACCACCGGATGGACAGCGGATGACGATCGCCGCGATTTCGAGCAGACGAGCAGTGCGTGGAGTTCGGCGGCGTCGACCTACTTGATGGAGGTGCGAGGCCGCTTGCTGGTCTCCCAGGCCAACAGCGACCCCACCGGTGCGCCCGCCGTCTCGGGCACCCCCACGGTGGGCCAGACCCTGATTGCGCTCACATCGGGGATCGACGACGCCGACGGCCTCACGACCGCCGAGTTCGAGTTCCGGTGGGTCCGCACCAACAGCGGCACCGACACAGACATCGCGGGCGCGCAGTCCCAGACCTACACCCTCAGCGGCGAGGATGAGGGCGCCACCGTCAAGGTGCGGGTGAGCTTCACCGACGACGCCGCCACCGAAGAGTCGCTGACCAGCGCGGCCACTGCGGCGGTGGGGGCGGCAGCGGCGGCCGGGTCGCAGCGGCTGGCCGACATCAGGATGCACAACAGCCAGCAGAATCCCACCGGCGTGTGGGGCAACACCACCACGATCTGGGTGGCGAACAACTGGACGGGGAACGGCGACAAGCTCTATGCCTACAGGCGCAGCGACGGCGGCCGTGACACGGCCAGCGACTTCAACACGCTGAGCGCGGCGGGCAACCAGTCGCCCACGGGCGTCTGCTCTGACGGCACGACGATGTTCGTGGCTGACATCGAAGACGACAAGGTCTATGCCTACAAGATGTCGGACCGCTCCCATGACTCGGCCAAAGACTTCACGCTGCACAGCGGCAATACAAGTCCCGGGGGCTTGTGGTGCGATGCCGACACGGTTTGGGTGTCCAACGACGGTTCCGGTGCCAACAACAAGGTCTTTGCCTACAAGCGCTCCGACGGCTTGCCCGACACGGCCAAAGAGTTCGACAGCGCGTCGGCCAACGCCGCGCCGAAGGGGCTGTGGTCGAACGGGGAGACGATGTTCGTGGTGGATCAGGGAGACAACCAGATCTACGCGTACAGCCTCGCCGACGGCTCTGAGGACTCGGCGAAGAAAATCGACCTGCGCGCCGACAACGCCAAAGCGCGCGGCCTGTGGTTCGACGGACGGGTGCTGTGGGTGTCGGACCCCGACGACGACAAGCTGTATGCCTACGACCTGCCCGGAGCGCACACCCGCCGCACGTTCTGGTCGGGCACCGCCACGGTCACCGCGAACAGTTCCGGCAACGCGGTCGGGTACGACGCGGCCGCCTCAACGTTCCCGTCCAGCGCTCTCGACGACACCGGCTTCGATTACGGGCCAACCACCTACAGCATCGAGGGGCTGAGCCTCAATGCGACCTCCAGCCAATTGAAGCTCACTCTGACGCCGACGGTGAACTCGGACGTGTCGCAGAATTGGGAGCTGGTGCTGGGCGACGCGGAGCACGTCTATGCGCTCTCGGGCGCGGCCGCTACCCACGATACGAACGCAGACACCACGACGTTCCAACTCGACCCCGACACGGCAACGTGGAGCGCGTCCGAGCAGGTGGAGGTGTCGCTGCGGGCGGTGCCATCGGCGGCGACGGGCGTGCCCGCGGTGTCGGGTGATGCGCAGTTGACGCAGCGCGTGACCGCAGACGTGTCGGCGATCGCCGACGCCAACGGCGTGTCCGAAGATGCGCTCGTGTTGCAGTGGATCCGCGTCGACGGCAGCACCGAGACCGAAATCGACGGCGCCACCTCGCCCACCTATGACCCCACCGACGACGACCTTGGCAAGCAGCTCAAGATACGGGCGGTGTTCAACGACGACGCCGGGTACGAGGCCTACCCGCTCACCAGCGAGGCCTCCACCGAGGTCGAGCCCCCGCCCGAGACCGTCGAGGCGGCGGTCCAGGTCAAAAACACCGATCAAGCCGTTGGCGGCCAATTCGGCATCAACGCCGGCAGCCCACTGAGAGCGCAGGCATTCACCACCGGGCCGAGCCCTCACGGCTACCTGCTGGAATCGGTCGGCGTCTCGCTGTTGATCTCCAATCTCGCACGCGCGGGCGTGGCGACGGTCAGGCTCCACGGGGTTGGCGATGGCGGCAATCCCGGCGCGGCGCTGTGCATGCTTGACGACCCCGCGGCCTTCACCGCGAACAATTCAGACATCGAGCGGTTCACCGTGCCCGCAAGCGGCGAGGGCGGGTGCCCGAAGCTGGCCCCGAACACCACGTATTTCGCGGTGGTGAGCAAAGAAGGCACGCCCTCGACGACGATCAACATCAACCATTCCTCCAGCGCCGCTGAGGATGCTCTCGATCCTGCTACCGGATGGAAGATCGCCAACCAGCGCCTCTGGTTCAACGGCACCACTTGGATTCGGCCGGGTGGGAACACACCCCACTTCCTCGAGGTCACCGCCGCGCCGATCATCGGCACGCTGGTGTCCAACACCGGCCAAGCGGAGCACGCTACGAGCAACCACCCTCTGGGCTCTGGGCATCGTCGGCGCGCCCAGGCTTTCACCACCGGCGAGCATGCCGGCGGCTACAGGCTGACATCGGCCGGCGTCATCTTCGACTTGATCCACGCCGATGCCGACCCCGACAGCGAGCTGACGGTGACGATCCGCGAATGGGATGCCGACGACAATCCCGGCGATGTGCTGTGTACGCTCTCTCATCCGGCTGCGTTCGCTGTTTCCGGGTTGCACACGTTCGATGCGCCCGAGGGCGATGACGCCTGCCCGCGGCTGCAGGCGTCTACCAGTTACTTCGTCGAGGTCGAGCGGGCCGCGGTCCACTCCGGGGGGATCCGGTTGGCCAGGACCAGCAGCGACGCAGAGGACGTCCTCGATCCGGCTACGGGATGGGCGCTGGTGGACACCAGCCGCCGCTGGTCGGACGCGGACAGCCGTTGGGAGTCCCGCAACGACCCGGCGATGATCGAGGTGCGCGGCCTCGTGCTGGTCGAACAGCCCGACAAGGTCCCCACCGGCGAGCCCACCGTCAGCATCAGCATCACTGTCGCCGGCACCGGCCCCATCACCGTCCACGACACCCTCACCGTCGACACCTCGGCCATTGCCGACGGCGACGGCCTCGAGAACGCGGAGTTCACCTATCAGTGGGTGCGCACCAGCGGCGGCGTCGACGCCGACATCACCGGCGCCACGTCGCAGAGCTACACCCTCGTCCCCGCCGACGGGGGCAACACCGTCAAGGTGAAGGTGAGCTTCAGCGACGACGAGGGCACCAGCTACACCCTCACCAGCGCCGCCACCGCCACCGTCGCCGCGGCGCAGCCCGGACTGTTGATGGTGCGGGAGCTGACGGTGGCCGAGGGCAGCGCCGCCACCTACACCGTGAGGCTGGCCACCGAGCCCGCCGACGATGTGGAGATCGACGTGGTCAAGCTGGGCGGCAGCAGCGACGTGACCGTGCCGTCGGCGACGCTCACGTTCACATCGTCGAACTGGGACGCCCCCCAGACGGTGACGGTCACCGCCGCCGCCGACGCCGACTCTGCCAACGACCTCGCGGTGATCACCCACACCGTCGACGCCGCCAACAGCGACAACGCCTACGACGACATCAACCTGGTGGCGGTGGTGGTGACCGTGGCCGACGACGAGACCGTCAAGCTGGTGGAGACTCGGGATGGTTTCATTACGGACCCTATTACCGTCGGAACGCCCGCCGATGATTTGGACGCCCAGTTGTTCACGACTGGGCTGGCTGCGTCTGGCTACCGGATGGACTCTTTGACCTTGTGGTTCGGGCAGTATTTCGGCTTGCCCGATGGGCAGACGTCGACTCTTGCGGTGGTGGCGGAGATCACCGAGGTTGTTCAGCTCGAAGAGCCCTCTGTGGTTGACGCGCGTCCTGCCGCTCGCGGTCCCGGCGATGTGGTGTGCACGTTGGTGAGCCCCGATGCCCATGTCGAGAACGGCGAGAACGTGTTCACCGTGCCGGACTCGTGCCCTGCGCTGGCGCCTGACACCAGCTATGCGGTTGTGTTGAGGAGCCTGAGCACCTCGAATCACCGGGTCCGTGTGCGCGGCTGGATCCCAGATATTCCGCCGTGGGCCGATGCTGATTCGGCCGAGGGATGGCGGGTTGATCGTGACTGCATATTCCTCTCTCTCTCAGCCTTTGATTACTGGGCCAGGTGTGACGACTTTGTCTCGTTCAGTTTTGCGCTGCGGGGCGGTGTGGCGGCGGTGCCGGACATCTCGGTGTCGCCGTCGTCGTTGGAGGTCACCGAGTTCGGCACAGCCACATTCGATGTGGCGCTGTCTGTTGAGCCTGCTGCTGAAGTGACGGTCGATTTGACGGCGGGCGGTGCTTTGACGGTGGAGCCCGCGAGCCTGACGTTCACAGCCGACGATTGGGACACCCCCCAGACGGCCACCCTCGACGCGTCGAATTTCGACCTGGACACGGCGAGCCCTACTGAGACGGTGTCGCTTGTGGTGGCCGACGACAGCTCGCCGGAGTACCTGCGGGGGGCGGCCGCCAGCGTCGAGGCGACCGTGGTGGAGGGCGTGCCGGGGGTGACGGTGTCCGCGGCGGTGCTCGATGTGACCGAGAACGCCTCGAGCACGTACGAGGTGGCGCTCGACGCGCGGCCGTCGGCGTCGGTGACCGTGAGTGTGGCGGTCACTGGCGACAACGATGTAACGGTGTCGTCGTCGAGCCTGATGTTCGGCACCACCGATTGGCAGCAGCCGCAGACGGTCGTGGTCAGCGCGGCGGACGACGCCGACTTGCTGTACGGCCGGGCGACGGTGTCCCACACGGTGGTCCACGGCACCGCGTCGGAGTATGCGTCGGTGACAGCAGGCGATGTCGCGGTCACCGTCATCGACGACGAGGCGTCCGCGCTGGTCTCCAACACCGGCCAGGACCAAGACGACTGGCACCCGTTCGAGGACAATCAGCGCTACACCGCTCAAGCGTTCGCCACGGGATCGAACAGCGGCGGCTACGAGCTCGCCAGCGCCGGCATCTCGCTGCGCATCCACGGTGCGGGATCATCGGGAGCGAAGATCTCGGCGGTCATCGCGGCGGCGACCCCTCACGCGACGCTGGGCGCGGTGAGCGGTGAGGTGGTGTGCACGCTGTCAGCGCCGGCGCATTACGTGCGTGGGGCCGTGAACCGGTTCATCGCGTCCGAATCGTGTCACTTGGCGCCGGACACCACGTATTTCTTCGGTCTCCAGCGTTCAGGCGACAACGACGAGTCTGTCAACATCTGGATGACGCTCGGCAGCGACATCGACGAGGGCGGCGCCACAGGATGGTCGCTGCCCCACCAACAACATCGCCGCAGAGGCACCGGTACCGCTCAGTGGCCTCGGCCTCTGCATTCCCAGATCGAGATCGCCGGGGCGACGCTGCCGGGGCTGGTGGTGTCCGATCTGGCGTTGACGCTGGGCGAGGACACTTCGGGCACCTACACGGTGGCGCTGGGCGTGGCGCCCGCCACCGATGTGGTGATCGAGGTGGCGAGGCTGGGCGGCAGCACCGATGTGACGGTGCAGCCGGCGACGCTCACGTTCACGCCGTCGAACTGGGACGACCCGCAGACGGTGACGGTCATCGCCGCCGCTGACGACGCCGACAACGCCGACGACCTCGCGGTGATCACCCACACCGTCGACGCCGACGACAGCGACGATGCCTACGACGACATGGCCGCGGTGGCCGTGGTGGTGACCGTGGTCGACGACGAGACCGTCAAGCTCGTCGGCACCCGCGACGGCCTGGGGTCAGAAAACGAGCTCCTCAACGCAGGCGAGCTGAGTGTCCAGGAGTTCACCACCGGCCCGGACGTGTCGGGCTACCGGATCGACTCGCTGACCGTCTGGCTGGGCGCCTACAACGGATTGGCTCAAGGGGACGCATCGACGCTCGCGCTGGAGATGACGATCACTGAGCTTGTTCCTCACGGCGTGCCCCCAGTGGACGGGTTCCATGATCCTCCTGCCCGTGTCCCCGGCCATGTGGTGTGCACGCTGGTGAGCCCAGACTCCTATGTCGAGAACAGCGAGGTCGTGTTCGCCGCGCCCGAGTCGTGTCCGGCGCTGAGACCCGATACCCGCTACGCCATTGCCGCAACGCTGCTGGCCGCATCGAACCATCGAGTCTGGTTGAGGGGATGGCAGACCGATTTTCCGCCGTGGGCCGATGCCGACTCGGCTGCCGGCTGGGAGGCTGATCGTGACTGCTACGCCTACTCGGCGATGCGGAGCTACTGGGACGAATGCCTGGTGTTCGGCAGCTTCAGTATTGTGCTTCGCGGCGGTGTCGCGGCGGTTCCGGGTGTTGTTGTGTCGCGGTCGTCAATGGAGGTCACCGAGTTCGGCGAGGGCACCTTTGAGGTAGAGCTGGCCACCGAGCCGGCTGCCGATGTGACGGTCGAGTTGAGCGTGGGCGGCGCTCTGGCGGTGTCGCCTGCGTCGTTGGCGTTCACGCCGGCTGACTGGGACACGCCTCGCACAGTGACGGTCAGCGCATTGGATTTCGACCTGTCCTCGGCGACGAGCCCGACCGAGACGGTGTCGCTCGTGGTGGCCGACGGCAGCTCGCCTGAGTACCTGCGCGGCGCGGATGCCGGCGTCGAGGTGACGGTGGTGGAGGGCGTGCCGGGGGTGACGGTGTCCGCAGTGGCGCTCAATGTGAGCGAGAACGCCTCGAGCACCTACACGGTGGCGCTCGACGCGAAGCCCTCAGCGTCGCTGGTGGTGGTGAACGTGGCGGTGAGCGGCGACAGCGATGTGACGGTGTCGCCGGAGAGCCTGATGTTCAGCACCACCGATTGGCAGCAGCCGCAGACGGTCACGGTCAGCGCCGCGGATGACGCCGACTTGCTGTACGGCCGGGCGACGGTGTCCCACACGGTGGTCCACGGCACCGCGTCGGAGTATGCGTCGGTGACCGCGGGCGATGTGGCGGTCACCGTCGTCGACGACGAGGCATCGGTACTGGTCGCCAATACCGGCAAGGACCGCAGCGACTTCCACGCTTTCAATACGGCCGCACGCCAGGGGTCGCAGGCGTTCGCCACGGGGTCGAACAGCGGGGGCTACGAACTGGCCAGCGTCAGCCTCAGTCTCAAGAGCTTTTATGCGGGCACCTCCGGGGAGGTCACCGCGGCCATCACCGCCGCCGTCCCCGACGCCGACGTCGGCTATGTGCCAGGCGAGGTGGTGTGCACTCTGGCCGTCCCGGATCGCTACCAGCCCGATGCCCTGTACACATTCATCGCGACCGAATCGTGCTCCCTTGCGGGCGACACCGCCTATTTCTTCGATGTCCGGCGTGCCGACCACCCCTATCCAGGGTGGGACATGTGGACCACCTCAGCAATCGGCGTCGATGACGGTGCCACCGCCGGTTGGTCGCTGCCCGTCGGATTCCTGACAGACACCGGTCCGTTCACTCTCGTGGGCGCCCCTCAGCGCGTCCAGCTCGAGATCACCGGGGCGACGCTGCCGGGGCTGGTGGTGTCTGATCTGGCGTTGACGCTGGGCGAGGACACTTCGGGCAGCTACACGGTTGCGCTGAGCGTGGCGCCTGCTTCTGATGTGGTGATCGAAGTGGCGAGGCTGGGCGGCAGCACCGACGTGACCGTGTCGCCGGCAAAGCTCACGTTCACGCCGTCGAACTGGGACGACCCCCGGACGGTGACCGTCACCGCCGCTGACGACACCGACGCAGTCGGCGATGTCGCGGTGATCAGCCACACCGTCGACACCGACGACAGCGACGCCGCCTACGACGACATGGCCGCGGTGGCGGTGGTGGTGAGCGTGGCCGACAACGACGACGACACCAAGCTGGTCGGCACCACGCAGGGGCTCACGAGCAGCACGTCCAGGTCATTGTCCGCTGCCAATCCGATCTGGGCTACGGGGTTCGACACCGGCCCGTCGCCGGCCGGCTACCGGGTCGGGTCGATCGGCATGTCTCTTCACGCCTTTGTCGGTTACTCGGCTGGGGTGACGGAGACGCTGGTGCTCCAGGCGACGATCGCTGAGGCTGTTGCCCACGACTCCCTCGGCTACATACCCGGCGAGGTGCTCTGCACGCTGGTGAGCCCGGGCGAGTACACGGCCATCAACGCTCACTCGTTCGCTGCGCCCGATTCGTGTCCAGTGCTCGCCCCTGATACCGGTTACGTAGTCAGCCTTGAACGCCTGGGCGCATCGGATTACGACGTCAACATGGTCAGCATTGTCTGGCGCGAACTTTCGCCGGGCGAACCGCACCCCGGCTATGACCTTGACTCCGCCGACGGTTGGTCGGTCAGCACAAGCTGCGGCTTCTATATCGATGCTGAGGACCGCTGGGTTCCGTGCGGAGGGAATGGCAGCGGCTACATCGAGGTTCGAGGCAGCACGGCGCTGGTGCCCGATATTGGGGTGTCGCCGGCGTCGTTGGAGGTTACCGAGTTCGGCAAGGGCACATTCGAGGTGGCGCTGGCCTCCGAGCCGGCTGCCGATGTGACCGTCGATCTCAGCGTCGGCGGCGGTCTGACGGTGTTGCCGGCGTCGTTGAGCTTCACGTCGGCTGATTGGAACACCCCGCAGACGGTGACGGTCAGTGCGTTGGGGTTCGATCTGCCCAATGCGGCAAGCCCGACCGAGACGGTGTCGCTGGCGGTGGCCGACGGCAGTTCGCCGGAGTACCTGCGGGGCGCGGCCGCCGGCGTCGAGGTGACCGTGGTGGCGGGCGTGGTGGGGGCGACGGTGTCGGCGACGTCGCTCGACATCGACGAGAGCGGCTCGGGCACCTACACGGTGGTGCTGGGGGCGCGGCCGGCGTCGAATGTGGTGATCGACGTGGCGCTTGACGATGACAGCGACAGCGATGTGACGGTGTTGCCGACGAGCCTGACGTTCACCACCACCGATTGGCAGGACCCCAAGACGGTCACGGTCAGCGCGGCCGACGACACCGACAGCACCGACGACACCGCCACGGTCACCCACACGGTGGACAACGACCAGAGCGACAACGACTACGACGACTTGGTCATCGCCAGCGTGGCGGTGTCGGTCGAAGACGATGACGACCCGGTGGGGATAACGCTGTCGGTGACGTCGCTGTCTTTGACGGAAGCGGGGAGTGTGGATGTGACCGGCTCCTACATGGTGGAGCTGGCCTCGCAGCCGTCGGGCGACGTGATGGTGGACATCTCGGTGCCGGGCTTGGAGTCCTATGAGGCGGTGACGGTGATGCCGTCGCAGTTGACGTTCACGGCGGACGACTGGTCCGACGCGCAGAACGTGACGGTGACCGGCGTGGCTGATGACAACGGTGCGGACATCTCGGCGGTGATCCTTCACGAGGTGGCTTCGGGCAGCGCCACCGAGTATGCGAGCGTGACCGCGGAGCTGCCCGTGAGCGTCACAGATACCAGTGTCACAGGCATCAACACCGTCACTGGGAGAGTCATCGCCAAGTTCTCGGTGCTGGAGGGCGGCACGAACGATTTCCCGGTCAGCCTGTTTGCCCGGCCGACTGCGGATGTGACCGTCAACGTCGCGGTCGCCGGGGGCCTGACGGTGAGCTCGGACGGTGTGAACTACGCATCGACGGCGAGCGTGACGTTCACGTCTGGGGACTATTCGACGGTGCAGACGGTGACGGTGGCCGCGGCCCAGGACGTGAACTCGGTCCATGAGACCGGGACGGTGACGGTGTCGGTGGCGGCGGGCAGCGCGGCGGAGTATGTGAGCAAGGCGATGCCTGTCATAGAGAGCGTGATCGTGGCCGATGACGACACGTCGGCGGGGGTGACGGTGGCGCCGGTGACGCTGGAGGTGGGCGAGGGGGACACGAAGACCTATTCGGTGGTGCTGGACGCGTTGCCATCGGCGCCGGTGGCGGTGTCGACGGGGTCGGGGGATTTCTCTGTGGCGACTGCGGTTCCGGAGCAGTTGACGTTCACGGCGGACAACTGGTCGATAGCGCAGACGGTGACGGTGACCGGCGTGGCCGACGACGCCGACATGGCCGACGGGTCGACGGCG
This sequence comes from Candidatus Aldehydirespiratoraceae bacterium, assembly GCA_965198365.1. Lineage (GTDB taxonomy): Bacteria > Actinomycetota > Acidimicrobiia > Acidimicrobiales > Aldehydirespiratoraceae > VXYK01. The sequence goes on from OZ240617.1 coordinate 285,979, forward strand.
GTCGCCCATGCGGTGCTTGCCACGTACTTCAGCGACGGCACCAAACTCAGCGCCCTGGAGTATGCCGCGCTGGCCACTCTGGACAGCGTGGCGGTGAGCGTGGTCGACGACGACCGGCCGTCTGTGTCGGTGTCGGAGCTGCCGGTGGCCGAGGGCGGGATGGGCACCTACACGGTGGTGCTGAACGTGGCGCCGGCGTCGAATGTGGTGATCGACGTGGCGCTGTCGGGTGACAGCGACGGCGATGTGACGGTGAGCCCGTCGTCGTTGACGTTCACCCCGTCGGGTTCGGGGATCTGGTCGACGCCGCAGACGGTGACGGTGAGCGCGCGCGAAGACGACGACAGCACCGACGACACCGCCGAGGTGACCCATGTGGTGAACAACGACGACAGCGACAACGCCTATGAGGACGTGCCCATCGAGAGCGTGGCGGTGACGGTGACCGACAACGACGAGGCGGACACGACGGTCGACTTGGTCAAGAACACGGGGCAGACGGCCGCGAGCGGCACCACCTTCGAAGTACCCCTGGATGAGCCTGTTGCCCAGTCATTCACCACCGGCGCCAACACCCGCTACGAGCTCGACTCGATCGGTTTCAGCTTCTCCAACATCGCCGATGTCTCGACCGCGGGGAGCGAGCTGACGGTAAGGCTGAACGAGGACAGCAGCGGTTCTCCGGGCCGGACCCTGTGCATCCTGGAAGACCCGCCCAGCTTTGCCTCGTCGGGCACCCACACGTTCACCGCGCCGACCGCCGGCGCCAACCGATGCCCTCAACTCTCGGCGAACACCACGTACTTCGCCGTCCTGGAACGAGCCGGCCACAACGAGCACGAGATCACGCCCCACCTCACCCAGAGCAGCGGCGAAGACGAGGGCAGTTCGCCGGGATGGACTGTCGCCGATTCCAGCCACGGCTACACCACCGCCCTCAACGCGGGCTGGTCGAGCTCATCGAGCCAATCCCACATGATCGAGGTCAGGGGCAGCGTCAGCACGGAGGTCGCGGTCCCGCCGGGCTGGTCCCTCATCCCCAGCGGCCTGAGTGCCGGCGACGCGTTCCGCCTGCTGTTCGTCACCGGCACCGCCAACCCGACTGACACCGACATCACCGATTACAACACCTTCGTGCAGGCCCAGGCCGCCGCCGGCCACACCGACATCGCGGACTACAGCTCCTGGTTCCGCGTCGTTGGCAGCACCGCCGACACGGACGCCCGCGACAACACCGGCACCGCCTACACCGCCGACGACAAGGGCGTGCCCATCTACTGGCTCGGCGGCGTCAAGGTGGTTGACGACTACGAGGACTTCTACGACGGCGGCTGGGGCGACGAGGCCAACCCCAAGGGGGCCGACGGCGCCGCGGTCACCGTCGACCGGGTCTTCACCGGCAGCACGAACGCCGGCACCGAGGCGGACTCCAGCACCGAGCCGGGTTCTACGACCAGCGTGTCGCGGGCGCTCGGCGCTGATCCCGCCCGCGTCGGGCGGCTCAACAACAGCGCGGGCGGCCCCCTCGACGCGAGCGAGGCGTTCACCACCGGCACCAGCTATCCCTTATACGCCCTGTCCGGGGTGATGGTGGTGGGCGAGGCGCTCAACTCCCCGGCCGACGGCCGGCCGACGATCAGCGGCACGGTGAGCGTGAACGAGGTGCTGACCGCGGTCACCTCGGGCATCATGGACCCCGACGGGACAAGCTCCGCGACCTTCGCCTACCAATGGGTCCGCCTCGACGGGATGACCACTACCGACGTCGGCCTGCCCTCGGCCACCTACACCCTCACCGACGCCGACATCGGCAAGCGGATCTTGGTGAAAGTCGGCTTCACCGACGACGAGGGAAATATGGAGGGTCCGATATCGAGCAGACCGACCGTCGTGGTCAACGGCCCTGCCGCCGGCGCGCCGACGATCAGCGGCACGCCGCGGGTGGGCCGCAGGCTGACCGCGGCCACGACGGACATAACGGACCCCAACGGTACGGGCTCCGCGGCCTTCGCCTACCAGTGGGTCCGCGTCGACGGTGTGACCGAGGCCGACGTCGGCACGGACTCGGCCGCCTACACCCTCACCGAGGACGACGCCGGCCACACGATCAAGGTGAAGGTCAGCTTCACCGACGACGGGGGCGTTGAGGAGGGCCCGCTGGAGAGCCTGGCGACCGAAACTGTGGTCGCTGGCGATGTCCTGGTCCAGAACACGGCGAAACCCGCCGCCAGTCCCGCCGTGCTGACCAGCGCCAATTCCCGATTCGGTCAGCGGTTCACGACCGGTTCCCATGTCGCCGGCTACACGCTGAGCTCGATCGGTGTTCCGTTCACCGAGATCGGCGACACGTCGACGGTGGGTGCCGAGCTGACGGTGACGCTGAACGCCGAGAGCAGCGGCGCCCCCGGCGAGACGCTGTGTACGCTGAGCGACCCGGCGACGTTCTCCGGCTCGGGCCTGCACTCCTTCAGCCCCCCGACGACCGGCACGGACCTGTGTCCCGAGCTTGCGCCGGGCTCGACGTACTTCGTGGTGCTCTCGCGGGCGAACGGCAATACGGACGCGATCAAGTGGTCGGCAACGGGCACCCTGGGAGCGGACTCGGGCAGCCTGGCGGGCTGGTCGGTAGACGACCGCGGCCATCTCTATGAGGACACGAGCTCGGCGTGGTCGCAGTTCTCCTCGTCGGAGAACCTCCTCATCGAGGTGAAGGGCGCCGCCGACAATGCGATCACGGTGCCGGTGGACTGGTCGCTGCTCCCCGCCGAGGTGACCAACGGGGACAGGTTCCGGGTCCTGTTCGTCACCGGCACGCACAACCCGACCTCTTCCGATATCGCCACCTACAACACCTACGTGCAAGGCCAGGCCGCCGCCGGCCACACCGACATCGCGGACTACAGCCATTGGTTCCGCGTCGTGGGCAGCACCACCAGCGTGGACGCCCGCGACAACACCGGCACCACCTACACCGCCGACGACAAGGGCGTGCCCATCTACTGGCTCGGCGGCGTCAAGGTTGTCGACGACTACGAGGATTTCTACGACGGCGGCTGGGGCGACGAGGCCAACCCCAGAGGGGCCGACGGCGCCCCGATCAACGTCGACCATATCTGGACCGGCAGCACGAGCGCCGGGACCGAGAAGCTCCTGCCCGACAATGCTTCGCTGGCGATCGGCAACGGGGGCAGCATCCAGGTCGGGCGCCTCGATCACAGCTCGAGCGGCCCCCTTGATGCGAATAGTTTCTTCGTCCCCACCACCAACTGGCCCTTCTATGCCCTGTCGGGGCTGTTCGAGGTCGGCGAGGGCAACTTCGCGCCGAGGTTCGCCGCCCGCACGGCGACCCGCACCCTGGCGGAGAACAGCGCCGCGGGGGCGGGCGTCGTCGGCGGCGCGGTCGCGGCTGTGGACCGCGACAGCGCCGACACGCTGGCCTACACGCTGACGGGCGCCGACGCGGGAACCTTCGACATCGACTCGGACGGCCAGATAACGGCCAAGGCCGGGGTCGCGCACACCTTCGACTTCGAGGACGCCGCCAACAACAGCTTCAGCGTGACCGTGAACGTGAGCGACGCCAAAGACGTCGACGGCGAGCCCGACACCGCCGTCGACGACTCCGTCGCGGTGACCATCGAGTTGACGAACGTCAACGAGGCGCCGGTGATCACCACCACGGCGGCAGCGTTCACCGCGTTCGACGTCGATGAGAACACGGCGACCTCGACGGCCGTCAAGACCTACGAAGCGACCGACGCGGACGCGGACACGACGCTGACCTGGTCGTTGGAAGGCACCGATGCGGGCGACTTCACCATCGCCGAGAACGCGCAGGGCCACGGCGAGCTCAAGTTCGCAGCCGTGCCCGACTTTGAGACGCCGGTCGACGGCGACACCATGAACGACTACGACGTGACGGTGAAAGTCACCGACAACGGCATTCCCGGCAGCCGCGGCGCGAGCGATCGACTCGACGACACGGTGGGCGTCACCGTGACCGTGCTCGATGTCAACGAGGCCTCCAAGGTGATCGTGTCGGTGACCGAGCTGGCAGTGGTCGAGGCCGGCACGGACACCTACACCTACACGGTGAAGCTGGGCCAGGCGCCCGGCTCCGATGTGGTGATCGACATCGGGTTTGAGGCCGGCAGCGATGCCGATGTGTCGGTGAGCACCGACGGCGTGAACTTCGCGGCGACGGGGACGCTGACGTTCACGATGGACAATTGGTCGACCGCCCAGACGGTGACGGTGATGGCCGTCAGCGACGACGACAGCGCCGATGACACCGCCACGGTGACCCACACCGTGGACGACGGCCAGAGCGACAACGACTTCGACGGGGAGACCATCGCCAGCGTTGCGGTGACCGTGACCGACGACGACCCGGCGGGTGTTGTGGTCGATTGCCCGGTTTCGGTGCTGGAGGGCGGAACGGCAGAATGCGAAGTCGAACTGGCCACCCCGCCGACGGCGGACGTGACCGTGACCATCGCGGCCGGCGGGGGCCTGACGGTGAGCACTGACGGCAACAACTTCGGCGCGACGGGGACGCTGTCGTTCACGTCGGCGACGTGGAACACCGCCCAGGCGGTGACGGTGGCCGCGGCCCAGGACGCGAACTCGACCCATGAGGCCGAGGCGATCACCGTGTCGGTGGCGGCGGGCAGCGCGGCGGAGTACGTGGGCGCGCCGTCGGTGTCGGCCAGCTTGGTGGTGGCTGATGACGACACGTCGGCGGGGGTGACGGTGACGCCGGTGACGCTGTCGGTGGGCGAGGGCGAGGACAATACCTATTCGGTGGTGCTGGACGCGTTGCCGTCGGCGCCGGTGGCGGTGTCGGTCACGTCGGGGGATGCTGCTGTGGCGGCTGCGGCCCCGGCGCAGCTGGTGTTCGACTCGTCGAACTGGTCGAACGCGCAGATGGTGACGGTGACCGGCGTGGCCGACGACACCGACATGGCCGACGGGTCGGCGACGGTGGCCCATGGGGTGGTTGGCGAGTACACCGACGGCAACGGCGATACCCAGTACAGCGCGTTGGAGTATGCCGCTTTGGCCAGTGTGGACAGCGTGGCGGTGAGCGTGGTCGACGACGACCGGCCGACGGTGTCGGTGTCGGAGCTGTCGGTGGACGAGGGCGGGATGGGCACCTACACGGTGGTGCTGAACGTGGCGCCGACGTCGAATGTGGTGATCGACGTGGCGCTGTCGGATGGCAGCGACAGCGATGTGACGGTGTCGCCGTCGTCGTTGACGTTCACCCCGTCGGGTACGGGGATCTGGTCGGACCCGCAGATGGTGACGGTGAGCGCGGCCGAGGACGACGACAGCACCCACGACGCCGCCGAGGTGACCCATGTGGTGGACAACGGCGGCAGCGACAACGCCTATAACGACGTGCCCATCGCCAGCGTCGCGGTCGCGGTGGCCGACAACGACCTACCGAGGCTGGCATTGTCGGTCACCTCGCTGTCAGCGGACGCGGACGGCGAGACCTACACGGTGGAGCTGGCCACCCAGCCGTCCGGTGACGTGACGGTGGAGATCACGGTGCTGGGCTTGGAGTCCTATGAGACGGTGACGGTGACGCCGACGTCGTTGACGTTCACGGCGGACAATTGGTCGACCGCGCAGACGGTGACGGTGAAGTCGCCTGCCGATGACAATGCTGCCGACATTGCGGCGACGGTCGAACACACTGTTGCTGAGGGCAGCGCCGTGGAGTATGCCAGCGAGGGCGCGTCGCTGCCGGTGAGCGTCGTCGATCCTGAGACCGCGGGGATCTTGTTGTCGGCGAGCCCGGGGACCCCGGAGGCGCTGCTGGAGGGCCTCACGAGCGACTACACGGTCAAGCCGTTGCACCAGCCGACTACGAATGTGGTGTTCCGTGTCGTGGTCGGCGGGGGCCTGACGGTGAGCACTGACGGCATGAACTTCAGCTCGTCTGTGGATGTGGATTTCACACCGGTGGACTGGTCGACCGCCAAGGTGGTGGTGGTGAAGGCGGCCCAGGACGCCAACACAGTCCATGAGGCCGAGACGATCACCGTGTCGGTGGCGGCGGGCAGCGCGGCGGAGTATGAGGATGACGCGTCGGCGGTCACGCTCAGCTTGGTGGTGGCTGATGACGACACGTCGGCGGGGGTGACGGTGGCGCCGGTGACGCTGTCGGTGGGCGAGGGCGAGGACAATACCTATTCGGTGGTGCTGGACGCGTTGCCGTCGGCGCCGGTGGCGGTGTCGGTCACGTCGGGGGATACCTCTGCTGCGACCGTTGATGCCGCGCAGCTGGTGTTCGACTCGTCGAACTGGAACACGACGCAGATGGTGACGGTGACCGGCGTGGCCGACGACACCGACATGGCCGACGGCACGGCGACGGTGGCCCATGGGGTGGTGGCCGAGTATGGCGATCCCGTTGAGTACAGCGCGTTGGAGTACGCCGCTTTGGCCAGTGTGGACAGCGTGGCGGTGAGCGTGGTCGATGACGACCGGCCGACGGTGTCGACCTCGGAGCTGTCGGTGAATGAGGGCGGGATGGGCACCTACACGGTGGTGCTGAACGTGGCGCCGACGTCGAATGTGGTGATCGACGTGGTGCTGTCCGATGACAGCGACAGCGATGTGACGGTGAGCCCGTCGTCGTTGACGTTCACGCCGTCGGGTTCGGGGATCTGGTCGACGCCGCAGGTGGTGACGGTGAGCGCGGGCGAAGACGACGACAGCACCGACGACGCCGCCGAGGTGACCCATGTGGTGAACAACGACGACAGCGACAACGCCTATGACGACGTGCCCATCGCCAGCGTCGAGGTCGCGGTGGCCGACAACGACATGGTGGGGATAACGCTGTCGAAGACGTCGGTGCACTTCGCGGCCGAGGGCAACAGTTCGCAGACCTACACGGTGGAGCTGACCTCGAAGCCGACCGCTGATGTGACCGTGGAGATCGCGGTGGTGGATCTGGAGTCCTATGAGACGGTGACGGTGAGCACCGACGGCATGAATTTCGCGGCGACGGCCAGTTTGACGTTCACACCGTCGACCTGGAACACCGCGCAGACGGTGACGGTGAAGTCGCCTCCCGATGACAATGCCGCCGATGTCGCGGCGACGATCCGCCACACGGTGGGCACGGGGAGCGCCGCTGAGTATTTGACGGTGACCGTGGATTTGCCGGTGACTGTCGATGACTTGGCGCTGCTGGTGGACTCGCCCGAGTTCGACAACGGTGAAACGGTGCTGGAGGGCGCCGCGACGGAGTTCGACCTGGTTCTGCTGGCTGAGCCCACTGCGGACGTGACCATCAATGTCGCCGCCAGCGGGAGCTTGACGGTGAGCTCAGACGGCGTGAACTTCGCGGCGACGGCGAGCTTGAGGTTCACGTCTGCCGATTATTTGACGGCGCAGACGGTGAACGTGGCCGCGGCCTCCGACGCCAACTTGGTGCATGAGACCGAGACGATCACCGTGTCGGTGGCGGCGGGCAGCGCGGCGGAGTTCGTGAGCAAGTTTGAGCCCACCATGACCAGCGTGGTGGTGGCTGATGACGACACGTCGGCGGGGGTGACGGTGACGCCGGTGACGGTGGAGGTGGACGAGGGCGACGCCGATGGCGACGTCTATGAGGTGGTGCTGGACGCGCTGCCGTCGGCGCCGGTGCCGGTGTCGGTGACCGTCGGCAGCGGTTCGGATGTGACCGCGGACGTCGCGCAGCTTGTGTTCGACCCGTCGAACTGGAACACGCCTCAGGAGGTGACCCTCACCGCCGCTGACGACGCCGACATCGCCGACGACACCGCAACGGTCGCCCACGCCGTGGTGGCCGACTACACCGACGGCAACGGCGATACCCAGCCCAGCGCCCTGGAGTACGCCGCTGTGGCCAGCGTGGACAGCGTGGCGGTGAGCGTGGTCGATGACGACTATCCGACGGTGTCGGTGTCAGGGCTGGAGGTGGCCGAGGGCGGGTCGGGCACCTACACGGTGAAGCTGGAGTTGGCGCCGTCGTCGAATGTGGTGATCGACGTCGAGGTGACCGGCGACAGCGACGTGACGGTGAGCCCGTCGTCGTTGACGTTCACGTCGTCGAACTGGAACACGGCGAAGATGGTGACCGTTAGCGCGGCCGAAGACGCCGACGGCGTCGACGACACCGCCACGGTGACGCACACGGTGAACAACGACGACAGCGACAACACCTATGACGATGTGCCCATCGCCAGCGTGTCCGTTTCGGTGACCGATGACGAGGCCATAGTGCTGGCCGGCAACGTAGGCCAGAGCCGCAGCGGCGGCATCACCCTGGGCCCCTCGAACTCTCATGCGGAGTACGCCGGACAGGCGTTCACCACCGGTGCCGATGCCGACGGCTACGAGCTCTCCTCTGTTGCCGTCAAGTTCGGCGAGATCACCCAAGTGGAGGGCTCCACCCTCAATCTGGATCTACGCGCCTCCATCCACTCGGAGGGCACCGACAACGGCGACACCGTCCCCGGGACCAGATTCTGCACCGGCAACCTGGTGGCGCCTGAATCCATCGTGGCCAACGCGGTCAACACGTTCACCATCGACCCGGACAATCCGTGCACGCTGAGCGCGAACACCCAGTACTTCTTCCGGATCCGACTGCGCCAGCCCGATTCCGTTGGCGCCATTGAATGGGACTACGCATCCTCAGCGACGCTCGACGCCGGCGCAGCCACCGGCTGGACCTTCGCCGGCGACCACTGGCAGAGCATCGTCTTCGGGGCCATCAACTGGGTGAACCAGCCCAACAAGGTCTTGCAGCTCAAGGTCAACGCCGAGGCCCCGGATGTGGGGGTGACGGTGTCGGTGTCGGAGCTGTCGGTGGATGAGGGCGACGCGACCGGGGCGACCTACACGGTGGTGTTGGACGCGGCGCCGGCGACCGATGTGGTGATCGACATAACCGCCACGGGTGATCTGTCGGTGAGCAGCGACGGCGTGAACTTCGCGGCGACGGCGAGTTTGACGTTCACCGCGTCGGGTTCGGGGATCTGGTCGACGGCGCAACCGGTGACGGTGAGAGCGGCCCATGACGCCGACAAGGCCGACGACACCGCGACCGTGTCGCATGCGGTGAACGACGGGCAGAGCGACGACGCCTACGACGGGCACAGCATCGAAAGCGTGGCGGTCACCGTCGACGACGACGACGTGGGTGTGACGGTGTCGCCGACCACGCTGACCGTCGATGAGGGCGACAGCACCGGGGCGACGTACACGGTGGTGTTGGACGCGGCGCCGTCGTCGGATGTGGTGATCGACATAACCGCCACGGGTGATCTGTCGGTGAGCAGCGACGGCGTGAACTTCGCGGCGACGGCGAGTTTGACGTTCACCGCGTCGGGTTCGGGGATCTGGTCGACGGCGCAACCGGTGACGGTGAAGGCGGCCCACGACACCGACAAGGCCGACGACACCGCGACCGTGTCGCATGCGGTGAACGACGGGCAGAGCGACGACGCCTACGACGGGCACAGCATCGACAGCGTGGCGGTCACCGTCGACGACGACGACGTGGGCGTGACCGTGTCGCCGACGACGCTGACGGTGGACGAGGGCGACGCGACCGGGGCGACCTACACGGTGGTGTTGGACGCGGCGCCGGCGTCGGATGTGGTGATCGACATAACCGCCACGGGCGATCTGTCGGTGAGCAGCGACGGCGTGAACTTCGCGGCGACGGCGAGTTTGACGTTCACCGCGTCGGGTTCGGGGATCTGGTCGACGCCTCAGATGGTGACGGTGAAGGCGGCCCACGATGCCGACAAGGCCGACGACACCGCCACGGTGTCGCACACCGTGGACAACGCCCAGAGCGACGACGCCTACGACGGGCACACCATCGACAGCGTGACCGTCACCGTCGACGACGACGACGTGGGCGTGACCGTGTCGCCGACGACGCTGACGGTGGACGAGGGCGACGCGACCGGGGCGACCTACACGGTGGTGTTGGACGCGGCGCCGGCGTCGGATGTGGTGATCGACATAACCGCCACGGGCGATCTGTCGGTGAGCAGCGACGGCGTGAACTTCGCGGCGACGGCGAGTTTGACGTTCACCGCGTCGGGTTCGGGGATCTGGTCGACGCCTCAGATGGTGACGGTGAAGGCGGCCCACGATGCCGACAAGGCCGACGACACCGCCACGGTGTCGCATGCGGTGAACGACGGGCAGAGCGACGACGCCTACGACGGGCACAGCATCGAAAGCGTGGCGGTCACCGTCGACGACGACGACGTGGGTGTGACGGTGTCGCCGACGACGCTGACCGTCGATGAGGGCGACGCGACCGGGGCGACGTACACGGTGGTGTTGGACGCGGCGCCGTCGTCGGATGTGGTGATCGACATAACCGCCACGGGTGATCTGTCGGTGAGCAGCGACGGCGTGAACTTCGCGGCGACGGCGAGTTTGACGTTCACCGCGTCGGGTTCGGGGATCTGGTCGACGGCGCAACCGGTGACGGTGAAGGCGGCCCATGACGCCGACAAGGCCGACGACACCGCGACCGTGTCGCATGCGGTGAACGACGGGCAGAGCGACGACGCCTACGACGGGCACAGCATCGAAAGCGTGGCGGTCACCGTCGACGACGACGACGTGGGTGTGACGGTGTCGCCGACCACGCTGACCGTCGATGAGGGCGACAGCACCGGGGCGACGTACACGGTGGTGTTGGACGCGGCGCCGGCGTCGAATGTGGTGATCACCGTCTCCGCCAGCGGTGATCTGTCGGTGAGCAGCGACGGCGTGAACTTCGCGGCGACGGCGAGTTTGACGTTCACCGCGTCGGGTTCGGGGATCTGGTCGACGGCGCAGACGGTGACGGTGAGAGCGGCCCATGACGCCGACAAGACCGACGACACGGCGACCGTGTCGCATGCCGTGAACGACGCCATGAGCGACGACGCCTACGACGGGCACAGCATCGCCAGCGTGACCGTCACCGTGGCCGACACCACGAACAATCCTGCGCTGGGCGGGCCGACGATCTCGGGTATCGCGCAGGTGGGCGAGACCTTGACCGCGTCGGTGTCGGGGATCAGCGATGCGGACGGGCTGTCGGGGGTGCAGTTCAACTATCAGTGGGTTCGCGGCAGCGACACCGACATTCCCACGGCGACGTCGCATACCTACCAGCTGGCCCCGATCGACGAGGGAGCCACCATCAAGGTGCGCGTCAGCTTCGTCGACCAGGCCGGCCACTCCGAGTCGAGCGTCAGCGCGTCGTCCGCTGTGGTGCTCGCCGCCGACGATCCGAATCCCGCCACAGACGATCCGGGCACTGCGGCGACCAATGTGCAGGTCACCAAGGGCAGCGGTCCGACGGCGACCAGGGTGATTGACGTCACTAGCAGCGGCTATTTGCAGGCACACGTGCGGCTGGGATGGAGCGCGCCGGCGACCGAGGCCGACGACGTGGTGGGCTACCGGGTGGAGCGGCGCACCCACTACTGCTACGCCGACCCTGCCGGGGTGGACCAACTGACGCTGTGGACCAAAGTTCACGAGTGGGACTTCGAACAGGCAGCAGAGCAGCACGTCGGCGAGGAGTTCTCGGTGGACGGGTCCCAACTCAGATTCGTGGACCTGGGCAGCCCCAGCACATATGTGCGCGACGACGGCTCCGTCTATACCACCCCGCCCTCTGGGGTGTCGTTGAGCTCGGCTGAAGCCGGCAACGGCGCATTCGTGACGATCCGGCGCGAATACCGGATCGTCACCATCCGCCTCGACGCCGACCCGGTGTACTCCACCAGCGTGCTGGTGGGCTACGACCACACCGCCACGGGCAACAACCGCATCACCGCCACCCCCCAGCCAACCGAGCGCACCGAGCCCAACTGCGACGGCACCGCTCCCGCGATCAACCTCGGCGACATCACGGTAACCGCCATCAGCGCAACCACCGCGACCATCACCGTGCCGATCAACAACGCCGACAACACCTACGTGTACTTCGGCTACGCCACCAACACGCATCCGTGGCAGTACCGCTCCGTGCAAGTCTCGACGACCACCGCGCAGATCACCCTCACCGGCCTCGAACCCGGCTTCCGGTACTACATCCAAGCATCGCTGGACTCCGGGTTCGACCGGGGCCGTAACCGGGTCACCACATTCGACACCTTGCCCGCCGGCTAGCCCCTGCGCCTCACACCGTTCGACAAGGCGACGCTGGCTCCGGGTTGCGTCGAATTGCGGCCCCGGTGTCAATAGAGGATCCATTGGTGACACAATCTCTTGTTTGCGGCGCGGTTGTGTCGCTGCCTGGGGATAGGGTTGTTGAGGTGGCGGATCTGTCGTTGAGCTATCCCAATGCGGTTCCGGCCGAGGACGCGTACCGCACCTTTCAAGATGAGCGGGCGGCAACGTCGTTATTGGAGCAGGCGAGGTGGCCGGACGGGCCGGAGTGTCCCCGGTGCGGCACAGGGGCGAAGAGCCGGCTGCCCGATGCCGACGAGCGGAGGTGGTGCGGCCGTTGCCGTCGGCGGTACAGCGTGCGCACGGAGACGATCCTGGCCAGGGGGCACGCGCCGCTGCGGGCGTGGGCGGTTGGCGCGGTTCTCACTGCCAACGGCCCGTTCACAGTCAAGCCGGTGGCGCTGGGGCGCATGGGCGGGGTATCAGCGGGGGCGGCCAGAGCGGTTGCCGACGGGATCCGCTCGGTGTGCGGCAGCCGGGTCAGTCCCTACGACAGGCCCGAACAGCTCGCGGCCAAGATCGCATCGGCGCCGGGAGTCCGCAGTCGGACAACTGCCGGCAGGCCGGAGTTGAGCTGGCTGGCCGGATTGTCCGATGGACGTCTTGCGATGCCCGATGGCGTCGATCGGTGGCTGACGCCCCCGGTTCCCCCTGAGCAGTTGCAGGTCGGGTTGCCCTCTCATCCCCGTCCCGGAGTTACCGAGTCAGAGGTGCTGGTGCTGACCGTGTTGCGCTCCTATCTGAGCGGAGCCGACTCGGCGGTGGTTGCCGATACCGCAGGCATGACCCGTCGCAACGCCCAAAGGGTGCTGCGGTGCTTGGAGGCAGACGGGTATGTAGGCTCCGCCACCAAAGAAGTGCCCTGGAAGCACGGGACCCGGCGGGTGTTGAGTTGGAGGATTGTCCATGGCGGCCCCGGAGGCGACTTGCGCCCCTATCTGCCGATGATGCGCTGGCGCCGGCGCACTCGGTGCCCCGAGACGCTGCCACCGGAGTTCTGGCACCTGTTCTGGTCGGGCCCCGATCCCGCCGTCATCCGGCTGCCCCGCGATGCCCTGCTGGTGGCCAACCGGCTCTTGAACGGTCGGCTGTTGGACTTCGACGCCCGTCGATGGGCTTTGCGCTGCTTGCCGCTCGACGCCCTGGTTGCGCAGACCGGGATACCGGGATGCCCCAAGAGCGTGGAACTGGCCGTCGCCGAGTTGGCCGACCAAAACTCAGGCGAGCCTTCGATCGGAGTCGGGTGAGCCGGATCGACGACTGGCAGGAGGTGATCGGCGACCGCCAACGCGCCGTGTGGCCAAAGGCGGCCAAAGCCGCGGCTGCCTGCCGGGGCATGCTTGTGGGGGGCACTGCGGTCACCGTCCATCTAAGGCACCGAGTCAGCGAGGACATCGACATCTTGGCCCCCAGCCCGCTTGACGCTGCGAGCATGAAATCGCTGATCGAGGCCGAAGCCGAGGAATCGTTCGCGATGATCGGGCTCAGCCCCTATGAGGTTCACGCCCTGATAGACGGGGTGAGCGTGCACGTATTCGAAGATCCCAACGCCGAATCCCGCGTCGGCGATGTGACGGTATTGCAGAAGGGGCCGACCATCGACGAGATGCCGGTGGCGTCGCTGCAAGACCTGCTGGCCCTCAAGCTCGACCTGATCCGATGGAGGAGCACCCTGCGCGACCTGCTCGACCTCGCCGCCATCGACCGGCTAAGCAGCCACCGCCTAGAAGACGGTCTGGTCTACTGGCAACAGAAGTTCGGGGCCGAATGGGACAACGCCGCGCTGGACCAGCTGGTCTTCAGGTTGAGATTCCCATCAGCCAGAGACACCGCCCCGCTCTTCGACGACTCCCGCGAAGAAGTGGTCGCCTACTTGAAGAGCCGAGCACTACAAGTGGAGCAGGCCCTGCGGAAACAACGAACGGCCGCCGGCTAGCGGGGCACGTCGGCAGGATCACCAGCTCAAGAAGGGGGCCTGGGGCGCTCAGCGGTATTTGGTTAGCTCATCGGCGTTGAGTGCCGCGCCTTCTCGGGCATTTCTATGTGGGAGACATAAGGGGACTGTCAGATCACGCCCGATACACAAACTTTCCGACAGGCCCGTCTTCGGCCACCGCATGCGTGACGGTCCAGGTGTCGTTGACCGTGTCGACATCCTCAGCAGCGGACACCGTCACCGACTGCGCCATATCCCAGTCCGCAGCAGTGAACGTCAACGACACCGGCTCCACCGTCACGTCCCCACCACCAGAAACATCGACGATCACACTGCCCGACGGCTCCGCATCCAACACCAACGAGTAGGTCGCCGAACTCCCCTCAACAACACTCAGGGTTGATTGCGACGGGGACAGACCGGCCGGGTTGGTGACCGGGCCGACTGGTTCGCTGATGACGGTCTCCTCGCTCCCGACGTCATCGGTGAACGTCACTTCTACTTTGATCAATGCCCCGATGTCAGCGACGGCGAGGAAGTAAGTGGACGAGTCTGCGCCAACTTCGATTTCGGTCGTGCCTTGAACGCGAATCCACTGGTAGGAGAAGCTGACATCGGCGAGCCCGTCTTCGTCGTCAATGCCCGAAGTGTCCGCGGTCAATGTCCCGAAGACTTCCGGGATGCCCGTGATCACGGGAACGCCTGTGGCGGCGATGCTCCCGATGACTTCGATGTGGAGTTCGTGTGGTGTCTGGGTCCAGGGGACAGAGAAGCCGACGGTGAATTGGCCCGCTTTGTCGGCGATGGCGAAGCCGGTCTCGGCTCCGGTGTCTTCTGTGTCGGTGTTGGTGACCTGGACCGAGAGGTTGCCCGAGGTGCCCGACACCCGGTCGATCACGATCTCGTAGGTGGTGTCCCTAATCAGCGTCGAGCATCCGGTGCTGTCGGGCGGGACAGAGAAATAGTGCACACCCGACGATTTGAAGGTGGGCGGGTCCACCAGCGTGCACAGCTCGTCGCCGGGCGCGGTGCCCGACCCGGCCGCGTGCAGCCTGACCTCCAGATCGGCGCCCGCGTTGGAGGTGTCCGCAACGTTGAGCCCGATCCCGACATGGCCGAGCCGGTAGCCGTTCGGGTTGGGACCGGTGGTGAAACGCTGGGACCGCTTGGCTGTCGCTGCGGCGGACAGGCCCGAATCGCCGGTGCTGGCCTGACCCGTGTTCTTCACCAACACCGGCTCTGTCTGCGCCTCTGCCGGCGCCGACCAGAAGAAATCGCCGCCCAGCACTAGGACCGTCAAGGCAACGCTGACGACGAGTGCGAACCGGGTGCGACGCGTCGAGGCAACGGCGCCTGACTCGGCGCGTCGCCGGAGCGGGAGGCGTCGCCACGCCCGCACAGACGTCCTCAAGGTCTGCGGGCTTGCTGCCTGTTGGTCACTGGCTGATGGGAGGGCTGTGGACTGAATGCATGCCGGGCACAGCGGGTCGCGTTCCTGGGATTCATCACGCGCATGAGGACATGAGCACATTGCACAGAACGGCACGCTCCCGTTTGGAGACCACTTGCCCGCGGTCAGAACAGCGACTGCTCTTCTACCTCGTCTTGGTCGCTGGCAGCTTGGGTGGCGAGCCGGGTGGCTTCGTCGTGCCAGCGGTCGCCGGAGTTGGGTTTCACCCAGTAGAAGGCGATGGGCCGGGACTGGACTTGCTCAATGATCTGTGACCACCGGTCGATGTTGTTGATCCGCTTTTTGTCGCTGTTGCGCCAGCCTCGTCGGACCCAGTTCTTCCACCAGCCCTCCTTGAAGCAGCGGACCACATAGTGGGAGTCGCAGTACACCTCCAGCGGCCCGTCTAGCGCATGCGCCGCTTCGTTGATGGCCGTGAGCTCCATGCGGTTCTTGGTTGTAAGGGATCCCCCGCCTGACGCGCTGGGCCCGTCGGGCACAACCCATGCCCATCCTCCGGGGCCGGGGCCGTCCCGGCCTACCCCGCGGGTGTAGACCTGTGTGGGCTTTCCTGTCTCGGACGGCGGCATCTGAATTGGAGTCGTCCCCGCCTCAGTTGGTGTCGCCTTGGCCGGGCATGTTGTAGCTGTAGATCCGTTGGCTGAGGTTGTCGGTTACCCACATGGTGGTGCCGTCGGACCACAGGCCTTTGGGGCTGAGGTTGCCGGCGTCGGAAAGAGTGTTGAAGTCGAGGTGGGCCTGCGGTTCGCCGGTATCGAGGTCGTAGGCGTACAGCTTCTGGTCTTGGTTGTCGACCACCCACATGGTGGTGCCGTCGGACCACAACGCGGCAGGGTGGCAGTTGTCATTTGCCCGGGGATGGTGACTCCAGATGGCGCAGAGCGATGCGATCTCTTTGCTCGTGTCCATTTCGCCGGTGGCCAAGTCGTAGGCGAAGATCTTGGTGTCGTTCTTCGGATCGGACACCCAGATCGTGGTGCCGTCAGACCACAGACCCTTAGGGGTCCAGTTCCAACCAGCGAGGCGCTGCGCGATCGGCAGTGTGCGGTCGTCTTTGCCGGTGTAGAACTCTTTGCTGGTGTCGCGTGCGCCGGTCGCCAGGCTGTAGGCGTACAACTTCTCGTCGCGGTCGTCCGATACCCAGATCGTGGTGCCGTCGGACCACAGCCCATTGGCATTGCGATTGCCCGCAGCCGCCAGCGTTGTGATGTCCTTGGACGAGTCGTGGGCTCCGCTGGCCAAGTCGTAGGCGAACAGGGCGCCGCTGAGGTCGGTCACCCACATGGTGGTGCCATCCGACCAAGTGGCTCGAGCCGTGCGATTGCCGGCAGCGAGTTCGCTTATATCCGATGTCACGGCCCATCCGAACGGCTCGGCGGAGCCTCGGGCGACGACGACGGTATACGTCTTGTTGACCGTGGTGTCGTGGGATTCCACGGCGACAGTGACGGTGTTGGCGCCTTCCTCCAGGTCGACTTGGTGTCCTTCGGTGTCGGCGTCGGCGTCACCGGGGGAGATCGTCACCGTCGCGCCCGTGTCGGTGCTGTTCGCAGTGACGGTGGTGGTTGCCACGGAACTGGCCACGCCTGTGGTGTAGCGGGCGGTGGCGACGTCGAACGTGCCGATGTCCACGTCGCTGAGGGTCAGAGCGCTCAGCGTGGCATCGTTGCGGATGACGGCCAGACCGGTCTTGTTGACGACCACGGTGTAGGTCTTGGTGTGCGAAACGCGGGTCACCGTGACGGTGACGGTGTTGTCGCCGGCGGTCAGACTGATCTGGTCGCCGGCAGTGTTCGGGTCCTCATCGGCAGGCGAGACGGCAACCACGGCGTCGGCGTACAGCGCGCTCGCGGTGACTGTCGTCATGGTCATGGTGCTGGGTGCGCGTACCGCGTAGTCAGTGACCGACGGGTCAAAAGCCTCGGCTGACGGGTCGATGGCCTCGAGGCCGGTGCCGTCGAGCTCCAGCGACTGAAGGTCGGTGCGGCCGGGCAGTGCGTAGGCGTAGAGCTTGCCGTCGTGCTCATCGGCCACCCATATGTGGGTGTCATCGGACCACAGCCCAGCGGGCGCGTTGTTGCCGGCGTCGCTGAGTGTGTCGAAGTCCAAGTAGGAGCGCCGGGCGCCGGTGGCCAAGTCGTAGGCGTAGATCTTGTCGTCGGTATCGTCTGTCACCCACATGATGGTGCCGTCGGACCACAGCCCGGCGGGGCGGCTGTTGCCCGCGCTCTTGAGGGTGTCGAGGTCCTTGCTCGGCCGGCGCGACTTGGCGGCCAGGTCGTAGGCATAGACCTTCCCGTCCCACAAGTCGGTCACCCACATGGTGGTGCCGTCGGACCACAGCCCTTTGGGGCTGAGATTGTCGGCGTCTCCGAGGGTCCAGGAGTAGAAGTCGTCAGTGCCCTTCCGAGCACCCGTCGTCAGGTCGTAGGCATAGACCATCTCGTCCATGCCGTCGACCACCCACATGGTGGTGCCGTCGGACCACAACCCGGCGGGGCGGCGGTTGCCCGCGCCCTTGAGTGCGTCGATGTCCGAATCGGACGCGCGCTCGCCAGTGGCCAGGTCGTAGGCGTAGATCTTGTCGTCGCCGTCATCGGACACCCACACGGTGGTGCCGTCAGACCAGACTCCACTCGGGTTTGCACTGCCGGAGGTCCCAACGACGCTGATGTCACGATCGGAGTTCCAGACGAAGGAACCAACTGAGGAGACTTGAAGGACAGTGTCGACAGGCGGCGGGGTTGTATCGACCTGTGAGTCGACCACGGTGGAGGAACCGGGGACAGGGTCGGGGTCGGGAACAGTGACGACGGGCGGCGGGGTTGTATCGACCTGTGAGTCGACCACGGTGGAGGAACTGGGGACAGGGTCGGGGTCGGGGACAGGGTCGGGGACAGGGTCGGGGTCGGGGACAGGGTCGGGGACAGGGTCGGGGTCGGGGTCGGGGTCGGGGTCGCCGGTATCGGATGCGGGTGCGCCGGTATCGGGGTCGCAGTCGCTGCGGGGCTCAGCAGCGACAAAGCCGGCGGGCAGGTCGACTCGTGAGTAGTTGGACCAGCGGCTCAGGTCGTCGCCGCGGCGCGCCTTGACCCGATAGGTGTACTTGGTGCTGGCCTGGTCCGCGCAAGGATCCTCGAACGACGTGCCGGCGGCGGCGGTGTCCTCGGCGATGATGTGGAACGTCCCCACCGCGTCCACCCCGGGGCGGCGCCGCAGGACCTGGTAGCCCGTGACCTCCTCGGCATCGTCGGCAGGGGCCGACCAGTTCAGCGTGACCGTCCCGTCCGCCAGTTGGGCGGACAGGCCCGTGGGATGCAGCGAGTCTGAAGATGCTCCCGCCGCCGGCGACAGCAGCGTCGCCAACAGTGCCAGCGCCGCCAGCGCCGCGGGCACAGCCCACCTGCGCCTGGCGGGATCCATTCCGCGGGGGACAAGAACGGCGGCAGCGCGAGCCGACCGGCTTGTTGTGCGGCGGACGCGGTTGTTCGAACCGGCGATTGGATGCATCTTGTAATTCCTCCTGATGTCAGACCACTTGTCACGCACCGAGTCGCTCTTACCATGAAGCAAATGTGACAAGAATGTAAGAGTAACATGTTTTTGGAAGATCGGAAGAACAAATGTAAGATTGAAAGAACAAAAGAACACAAGTGGGCTCTGAACAGGGTTGGGGAGTCAAGTTGAAAGAAGATCCCCTGGTTGCGCAACAACCGCATCACCGTCACCCCCCAGCCGACCGAGCTGTCCGAGCCGAACTGTGTCGGCACTGCTCCGGAGATCACGCTCGGCGACATCGTGGTGAGCGCCATCGGATCGACCACCGCAACGGTCACCGTGCCGATCAATAACGCCGACAACACCTTTGTGTACTTCCGCTACGCCACCAACTCCATCGGGTGGCAGGAGGAGTCCGTGCAGGTCTCGGCGAGCAGCGCGTCGGTCACCCTCAGCGGGCTTGTGCCCGGCACGAGGTACTACATACAGGCGTCGCTGGACTCCGGGTTCGACCGGGGCCGTAACCGGGTCACCACATTCGACACCTTGCCCTCAAGCTGAGCACGTTGGCAGGCTCGGCGGGACCGCCAGATCACGCCCGATACACAAACTTTCTGAGTGTCACTGTTGGGTTTGCAGTTTGGGGTGTGTGTTTGGGTTCGGGTTGTTGAAGGCCCAGTCGCCGGTGAAGGTGTAGTGGTTGGGTCCTTGGTTGTTGTATGCCCAGACTCGGTACACGTATTGCTTGTCGTCTTTGTCGGTTGCGTCGGTGTGGGTGGTGGTGGTGTCGGCGGGGGTGTGTTCGTGGCGCAGCGTGTCCCATCCGTGGGGGTTGGGGAGGTGCCAGTCTTCGGTGTTGGTGGTGCGGTATTGGTGGCGTTGCACTCGGTAGCCGGTGGTCCACGGGTCGGTCACCCTTTGTTGGGGTCCGGGTCCGGCGCGTGCTGTTTTGAGGGTGGTCAGCCATGGGTCGAGCGGTGGGTCCCAGGTGAGTGTGCGGCTGGTGGGTGAGTCGTGGGTGAGGCGCACGTTGCGGGGTCCTTGGGGCGCCCGGCTGGGGCCGTAGACGAGCAGCGCCGTGTAGGCCTTGCCGTATGCCCCTTGTTGGTCGGGTTGGGGGTTGTTGTCGAGGGCGGTCACGATGTAGACGTGCTCGGCGCCGTGGGTGCGGTATGTCGTTGAGCAGTCCTGGTAGCTGGCGGCGGTCTGGTCGGTGTGCTCGACGAGGGTGATTTGTTGGCTGCGTTGGGTGCGGTTGTGGGTGTAGCTGTAGCGCTCGACTCGGTAGCCGGTGTCGCGGTCGCCAGACGGTGGTGTCCAGGTGAGGGTGGCGCATCGGGGTTCGACTGTGACGAGCAGGTTGGTGACCTGTTCGGGTTGGGGGCATTGGCTGGTGTGGGCTGTGGTGGTGGCGTGGGGGCCGAAGCGGGTTGAGCGGTAGCGGCCGGCGTTGTTGCGGGTGTCGCCGCTGCCGCGGACGCTGAGCCGGAAGTCGTAGCTGCTGTTGCAGTCCAGACCGGCCGCCACCCCGAACGCCGGTCGGTGGTCGGTGCTGCTGGGGAGGTCGTCGAAGTCGCCGCTGATTCGGGTCCAGATGCTTTGGCCGTGTTTGCGGTATTCGAGTTTGTATTCTGCTGCGGTTTCCAGCGTGGACCACTCGAGTGTGATGCTGGTCTGGGTCGGCCAGGTCGCCGCGAACCCGACCGGTGCGGGTGTGTCGGTGAGCGACCGCACATCAAG
Organism: Candidatus Aldehydirespiratoraceae bacterium; assembly: GCA_965198365.1. GTDB lineage: Bacteria > Actinomycetota > Acidimicrobiia > Acidimicrobiales > Aldehydirespiratoraceae > VXYK01. Next base: position 306,867 of record OZ240617.1, read on the forward strand.
CGGGCGCGAGTCCGCGAAGCGGCCGTCGACGGTCGTCAGCCGGACCCGGAACCAGACAGCCGTGTCCGACCCGAGTCCCTCGACGGTGTGGGAGACCGCTGAGGCCCCGAGCGTGGCCACCGTGTTCCACGACGGAGCGGAGAACGCCCCGCCGCTGATGCGCTGCTGTATCTGCACGCTCGCAATGGTCACGCCGGCGGGCTGGCTTGGAAGGGTCCAGGCCAACAGCACAGAGTTGTCGTCTGAGACGTCGCCATCAAGGCCGGTGGCCGCGTCGGGTTCAGCCGCCGGCTCCACAGCCACGCTGATCGTGAACGACGAACTCGCGCCGTGCTCGTCGGTCGCGGTCAGCGTCAGATTGACCGTGACCGCCGTGTCCACCACCGGCGCGACCCAACCAGTGTCCCGCTGGTCCGCGCCGGGAACGAACGTCCCGCCGCCGTCGCTGGTCCACGCAAAGGACAACGCGTCGCCGTCAGGATCACTGGCGCTGCCGCTCAGCGAAACCGTTACCCCCCCCCCCCCCCCAGACCCGGTCGGGCTCAGCGACAGCCGACACCACCGGCGCCCGGTTCGGCGGCGCAACATCGGTGATCGACACGACGGCCTCGCTGGTGGCACCCGCGGTCACCCTCACCGGCAACGCACCGAAACCCAGCCTCACGCTCTCCCCGGCGTCCTCGACACGATCCACAGCCGCGCTGAACACGAACGACCGGACCGTGTCGCCGCTTCCGAAACGCACACTGGCGGGCACACCCGAGTAATCCGAAGACGACACACCGCCGAGAAGGGTCGCGGTGAGCGGCACGACGACGGTCCGCTGCGGCACCGCGCTCAACCGCACCCGCACCCTCACCGTCGCGCCCTCGGCCACCGACAAGCTCCCCTGCTCGAAGCTCACCGTCACCGCCGGGTCGTCGTCATCGACCACAGTCACAGCAACACTGCCCACACTCAGCCCCACATACTCCACAGCACTGGTGCCGGCCACCGCATGGGTGACTGACACGACGTCGTCTGTCGCGTCGGGGTCCTCAGCAGCGCGCACCGTCACCGTCTGCACCGCTTCCCACGTCTCAGCAGTGAACGTCAACGACGTCGGATCGACCGTCACATCCCCACCGCCAAAAACATTGACGATCACACTGTCGGTGGGCTCAAACGCCAGCCGCACCGTGTAGCTCCCGCTGCCCCCCTCGTCCACCACCAGCGACTGTCTCGACACCGACACCCCCGCCGCGTCGTTGTCATTCACCGTCACAACCACACTGCCCACAACCAGCCCCACATACTCCACAGCACTGTCATCGGCCACCGCATGCGTGACGGTCTGGGTGTCGTTGACCGTGTCGACATCCTCAGCTGCGGACACCGTCACCAACTGCGCCATATCCCAGTCCGCGGCAGTGAAAACCAGCGAGGCCGGCTCGACCGACACGTCCCCGCCGCCGGTCACAACGACAATCACACTGCCCGACGGCTCAGCATCGAGCACCAACGTGTAACTCGCCGAACTCCCCTCAACAACACTCAAAGAGTCCGGGGACACCGTCACATCCGGGCCGACGATGAAGACTTCGGAGAGGGCGTAGAGGGGGTAGGTGACGGTGTTGGGCTCCTTGTCGTCCGAGCGCAGGGGGCTGACGGTGGTGTCAACTCCTGGGGCGAAGTCGATGTAGCCGGTCATCGCGTTGTTGGCGCCGAGGCCGTTTGAGCCCGCCACGGTTCCGTTGTGGGCGCTGCCGGTCCAGACCAACAAGTGACTAGCACCGAGGTCGCCGTGGGCCGAGGCGGACTCGTCGGTGACGCCGGACTCGTCGTCCCAGGTGTCGTCGTAGAAGTCGGCGTTGTCGTCGGCGATCTTGTCGCCGCCGAGCCAATAGATCGGCACGCCGGTGCCGGTGGTGTTGGTGTTGTCTCGGGCGTCCACGTCCGCGGTGCTCGCCACCGCCCGGAACCCGCCGCTGTGACCCGCGATCGACTCGTGGCCCCCCGCCGCCGCGGTCTGCACGAACCCGTTGTAAACCCCGATGTCAGACGAGTCGGCCTTGCGCTTGCCAGAAGTCAAAAACAGCACCCGGAACCGGTCACCAGTCGTCAAACCCTCGGGCACCAACACCGAGCTGGGGGGAACCACCGCCGGGCCGACGATGAAGACTTCGGAGAGGGCGTAGAGGGGGTAGGTGACGGTGTTGGGCTCCTTGTCGTCCGAGCGCAGGGGGCTGACGGTGGTGTCAACTCCTGGGGCGAAGTCGATGTAGCCGGTCATCGCGTTGTTGGCGCCGAGGCCGTTTGAGCCCGCCACGGTTCCGTTGTGGGCGCTGCCGGTCCAGACCAACAAGTGACTAGCACCGAGGTCGCCGTGGGCCGAGGCGGACTCGTCGGTGACGCCGGACTCGTCGTCCCAGGTGTCGTCGTAGAAGTCGGCGTTGTCGTCGGCGATCTTGTCGCCGCCGAGCCAATAGATCGGCACGCCGGTGCCGGTGGTGTTGGTGTTGTCTCGGGCGTCCACGTCCGCGGTGCTCGCCACCGCCCGGAACCCGCCGCTGTGACCCGCGATCGACTCGTGGCCCCCCGCCGCCGCGGTCTGCACGAACCCGTTGTAAACCCCGATGTCAGACGAGTCGGCCTTGCGCTTGCCAGAAGTCAAAAACAGCACCCGGAACCGGTCACCAGTCGTCAAACCCTCGGGCACCAACACCGAGCTGGGGGGAACCACCGCCGGGCCGACGATGAAGACTTCGGAGAGGGCGTAGAGGGGGTAGGTGACGGTGTTGGGCTCCTTGTCGTCCGAGCGCAGGGGGCTGACGGTGGTGTCAACTCCTGGGGCGAAGTCGATGTAGCCGGTCATCGCGTTGTTGGCGCCGAGGCCGTTTGAGCCCGCCACGGTTCCGTTGTGGGCGCTGCCGGTCCAGACCAACAAGTGACTAGCACCGAGGTCGCCGTGGGCCGAGGCGGACTCGTCGGTGACGCCGGACTCGTCGTCCCAGGTGTCGTCGTAGAAGTCGGCGTTGTCGTCGGCGATCTTGTCGCCGCCGAGCCAATAGATCGGCACGCCGGTGCCGGTGGTGTTGGTGTTGTCTCGGGCGTCCACGTCCGCGGTGCTCGCCACCGCCCGGAACCCGCCGCTGTGACCCGCGATCGACTCGTGGCCCCCCGCCGCCGCGGTCTGCACGAACCCGTTGTAAACCCCGATGTCAGACGAGTCGGCCTTGCGCTTGCCAGAAGTCAAAAACAGCACCCGGAACCGGTCACCAGTCGTCAAACCCTCCGGCACCAACACCGAACCCCCCGGAACCACCGCCGGGGAATCATCTTGTGTGCTCTGGGCCTCGACTTTCTGTGGGATGAGGACCACGCCGCCCAGGATCAGGGCCGCCAGGGCAACGCTGAGGACGCGCACGAACAGGGTGGGACGCGCCGATCCCGTGCAGGCAGAACTCCCGTCCGGGCGGGGCGCCGAGCCCGCCCGGACACCCATGCATGCCGCATCTGACGCTGCCCGCACCCCGCCGCCTCTATCCCTACGGCCCGGGGACAGTGAAGCTCGGCGTGTTGGACAACTTCCTGCTGTCCTCTGTCTTGGTGCAGATTGCTCCGGTTGCTGCGCAGTCGGTGGTGGCCGGGAGGTGGGGGATGCCCCCGAGCCTCGAGTTGTGTCGGATATGCTTGAATTATATCGAATATGTTAGCTTATTATATTGACATTGTGTCCCCCCTCCCTTCCCCTCGTGGAGATGTTGTTTCTGAGGATCGGGGTGTCCGGCTGCAACTGACCGGAGCAGAGTCGATGGACCAGACCGAGAATTTTGCTCCCCACTCCCTCTACGGGGACCACGGGGAAGGTGCGCTGCATGGCCAAGCGCTTCCGGCCGGGGACTACACCCTGACGGCCACGGCCTACTCGGAGCGCAGGCTGGCGGTGACCAGCTTGGAACACTGGCGGTCTCCTTCACGGTGGAGGTGTCAGAGTGACCACCGCCGCCCCGGCGACCCACGACGGATCGTTGGAGTTCACCTTTGACATCGGACTGTAGCGCCACCCAGACAGCCCGCTGGCGGCCACCAGCGGGCGCTGCCCCAGCTACAAGCGAGGCCGTTCGGGTTCTGGCTGTAGTTGTGCTGTCGCTTTTTGCTCTGGTGTCGGCGGTGTCGACGGCATCGGCGCAGACCCTGAGCGATGATGCCTCGTTGAGCGACCTGTCGCTGAGCGGCGGGAGGCTGTCGCCCGCGTTCGCAAGCGGCACGACCATGTACACCGCCAGTGTCGGCTACACGGTCGAGCGTGTTACGGTCACCGCGGCCAAGAGCGACGACAGCGCCACGGTGTCGTTCCTCGATACCGACGGCTTGCCGCTGGTTGACGCTGACACGGTCGCTGGTGGGCAGCAGGTGGACTTGGCTGTGGGCGTCACCGTGGTCAAGGTGAAGGTGACGGCGCAGGACACCATCACGACCGAGACCTACACCGTGACGATCACGCGGACCGAGCAGGACATGTCGCTGTGGTCGCGGGTCAGCGATCCGGTTGCGGCGCACGCGTCGTCAGCGCGGTACACGGTGACCTTCCAGGGTGCATGGACCAGTGCTGTCACGCCCGTGGGCGTTCCTGGGGGTGCGCACTTCTCGCGTCTGGTCGGCGGCGTCCACAACGCAGCCGCGGCGTTCGTGGAGAGCGGTGAGAGGAGCAGCGCCGGTGTGGAGGCGATGGCGGAGGTGGGAGGCTGGACCGGCCTGCGTGACGAGGTGGTGGATGCCGGGCCGGACGCGCTCAGCGTCTTGGTCGGCGACACCGATTTCATCTCCCCCACAGGCTCGAAGAGCTTGACGGCCGCCCTCACGACCGAGCATCCGCGGGTGACGCTGGTCACGATGATCGCCCCGAGCCATGACTGGTTCGTGGGCGTGTCGGGGCTGCCGCTGGTCGACAGCGAGGGCCGCTGGCTGGGTTCGCACACGGTGAGCCTGTATCCCTGGGACGCCGGCACCGAGGACGGAACCGACTTCTCGCTCTCGCCCAGCGTCGCGACCAGCCCCCAGGGCACCATCGAGAGCCTGCGGGGCACCGGCCTGTTCACGACCGAGCCGATCGCGACACTGAGCTTCACGCTGAACTCAGCGGTCACGACGCGCAGCGTGGCCGAGGACACCGCGGCGGGCACCGACATCGGCGGCCCGGTCGCGCTCGGCGGCACCAGCGGCCCCGTCGCGTACACGCTGGGCGGCACCGACGCGGCGTCGTTCGACATCGCCGCATCCACCGGGCAACTCCGGACCAAGGCCGCTTTGGACTATGAGACCAAGTCCAGCTACACCGTGACTGTCACTGCCACCGACTCCAACGGCGCCGTCGTCACCACGGTGGCCATCAAGGTGACCAACGCCGTCGAGCTGGCATCGACGGTGACCGGGGCGGCGAGCGTGGACCATGCCGAGAACGGCGCCGGCCGCGTCACCACCTACACCGCGTCCTCGCCGGTGGACCGCGACGGCATCGAGTGGTCGCTGTCAGGAGACGACGCCGCCCACTTCAGCATCGACGAGCCCGCCGGTGCTCTCAGATTCCACATCGATCCGGTCTCGCCCAACATCTTCGCGAAGCCGCCCGACTACGAGTCGCCCTCCGACAGCGACACCGACAACGACTACGAGGTGACCCTCACCGCCTCGCTGGCGGGATCGAGCACCTCAGTGACCCAGGCCGTCACGGTCACCGTCACCGACACCGACGAAGCCGGGACGCTCACCCTGTCCACCACCCGCCCCCAGATGGGAACAGCACTGACCGCAACCCTGAACGACCCCGACGGTGTGGTGGACGGCACACCGACCTATGCCTGGGAACGCTCCACAAGCCCCAACACCTGGGCAACCATCACCGCAGCCACCTCGAGCACCTACACCCCGACGGCCGCGGACACCGGCACATTCCTGCGGGCCACAGCAACCTATGAGGACGGCCACAGCACCGGCAATACAGCCACCGCACTCACCTACGAAGTGGTCACCGCCAGCCTGCTGACCGGCCTGCTGGCCACCACGAACGACTCGACGGCCAACCCCGACCGCGCCCTGTCGCCCGCGTTCAGCGCCGACACCCTCCACTACGCCCTCGGCTGCGCCGCGGGCGGCGACACCATGACCGTCACCCCGACCGCGGCGACCGGCGTCCGCATCGCCGTCGACGGCATCCAGGTCGCCAGCGGGACCGCCGCCACGGTGACGGTCAACCGCGAGAGCGACGTGCATGTCACCCTCACCGGCGCCGACGGCGCTGCCACCACCTACGTCGTGCACTGCCACATTCACCGCGAGCGGATGATCGAGGCGACCAAGACCCCGGGTGCTGACGGCATCCTCGAGGAACTCATCATGCTCCGGTTCTACGACTCCGTCGCAATAGTCGACAACAACGCTGTGCCCCGATTTCGCCGCGTTCCCGGACACGGCATTTGGGCCTACTTCCGCGTCGACAGAGTCGCCGGTGCCGATCAGCAGCAAGGTGACGAACTCGAATACCGGTACTCGTATGTGGACACCTCCGCGTGGCCCCATTTTGAGTTCACGGTCCTGGATCAGAGCCTGGAGATACTGGACACGGGGATCACCACCGTGTCCCCGCTCGAAACGATCGACCTGCACGATTTCCGCATTCTGCCCAACGGGAACTACCTGCTGATGGCCTACGAGCCAGCGATGCGCGACCTCAGCGGCCTGTCGTTCGACCATCCCGATATTGTCGACAGCCAGCCCCAGGCAGTGAGGGATGCGGCCGTCCAGATCGTCACGCCGGCCGGCCGGGCGGTGTTCACGTGGAACTCCTGGGAGATCATGCCTTTGGAGGATTGCACCCAGCACCGGTTCGCTGCGGAGGAGGACCATAGCTACGCCCATATCAACTCGCTGCAGATGGTCGACGGGCTCGTCATTGCCTCGCTGCGGGGATGCTCGAAGGTGCTGGCCATCGACCCGAACCACGCCGAGGACCACAAGGTCGCTTGGAGAGTGGGGCGCTCCAACCTGACCGCCGAGCAGTGGGAGGTCCGAGACGTGGGTCCGGCGCCGATGTCGATCATCGGCGATCCCGTCGGCGAATTCTGTGCGCAGCACGCTGCACAGATCCTGCCCAACGGCAATCTCCTCCTCTTCGACAACGGCGTGCATTGCGTGGTGAACCCGCTGACGGGAGAGTTCGTAGGCCGAACGGACGATGACTACTACAGCCGAGGGGTGGAGTACGCCCTCGACCACCGCAACGGCGAGGCGGTCTTCGTGCGCGATCACTCATTGCGTGGCACCCGCCAGTACATCGGGAACAGCCAAGGGCAAATAGAGCCGCTGGCCAACGGGGACTGGCTGATCAGCTGGGGCCGCGCCAGCCGCTCGGTTGCGCCCGACGACCCCGAGGTGCCCATCGAAGCGGTGACCCAGGTCGATCCAGACACCGGCGACGAGAAATTCTCGCTGAGCGAACGCGGCAGTCCGCTGACCAACTTTCGCGCCATTCCTTTGCATCCGAAGGCGTTGTTCGCGGCGCCGGAGCCACTGGCGGCACAGTTCCCGGTCAGCAGCCACACGTCGCGGGCGACTGAGGGTCCGGCGGACCGGCCGACGGTGGTGGTGGCCTTCAACCAGCCGGTGGTGGACCCGGCGGCCGCTACCGCTTCGGTCAGTGTGGCGGGGGCGACCGTCGAGAGCGTGAGCCCCCATGTCGTGGCCGGCGAGGCCGCCTATGCCTACATCTTCACGCTGACACCCACCGGGCACGGCTCGATCACGTTCAGCCTGGTCGCCGGCCAGCCCTGTGACCCGGGCGACACCGGCGGCGTGTGCACCGCGGACGGGCGCACCCTCTCAGCGGTGCCCGACCCCCACCGCATCGCCGCGACCCCCCAGCCCTCGCCCGAGGCGCAGACCGCCGCCGCGCTGGTGAAGAACACCGACAAGACCGCCTCCCCGCAATCCTCCGGTTTCAAGTTGGACGCCGAGGAGGGCCCCATAGTCGCAGCCCAAGGATTCACCACCGGCTCCAACCACGACGGCTATGCGCTGAGCTCGATCGGTGTCGGGTTCCAGACCATCTCGGACACTTCGACCGCCGGCCGCGAGCTGACGGCCAGCCTGCACGACGCGGCCACCGTCCTCGGCGACATAGTCGGTCCCGGCCGCGCGCTGTGCACCCTCAACGACCCGGCGAACTTCTCCTCATCGGGCCTGCACCACTTCGCGGCCCCCACCTCAGGAAGGGGGCTGTGCCCCACGCTCGCACCCAGCACGAGGTACTTCGTCCGCGTCCAGCGGGAACTCGAGGCCGTCAACACCATCAGAATCTATGCAACCGACAGCTGCATCGATACAACCGACAGCTGCGAAGAGGACTCCGGCGCGGCGGTGGGCTGGTCACTCGACCACGGCCTCGTCTATGTCGACCCCGAACTAGGCTCGGTGTCGTCCGACGTGTGGACATTCGCCACTGCGAACATCCAGATCGAGGTGAGGGGCGCCCCCTACCCCATCTCCCGCAGCGTGACCGAGAACACCGCCCCCGACCGCGACATCGGACCCGCGGTCGCCTTCATCGAACCCGACGGTGGCGCGCTGACCTACACGCTGGACGGCGACGACGCCGACTCGTTCGACATCGTGGACTCGACGGGCCAGCTCCGGACCAAGACCGCCCTCGACCACGAGTCCAAGTCCAGCTACGAGGTGACGGTCACCGTCACAAACCCGTCGGGCGTCAGCGCCGAGAACACCGTCGACATCGGTGTCACCGACATCAACGAGGCGCCGGTGGTGTCCGGCGGCACCGTGTTCAGCTTCGCGGAGAACGATCCGGCGACTGAGACTGTGGGCGTGTTCACGGCTGTCGATCCCGACGCAGGCGACACGGTGGAGTGGTCGTTGTCGGCTCCGGGGTCCGATGAGGACCTGTTCTCGATCACGGAGGCGTGCTGGAGTTCCTGGCGTCGCCGGACTTCGAGTCGAGGGTGGACGCGCAGGGCAGACACGTCTATGAGCTGGTGGTGGAGGCCACCGACGGCGGCGGGTTGACCAGGACGCTGGCGGTGTCGGTGAACGTGGAGAACGTGAACGAGAAGCCGGCGATCGACGAAGGACCCCACACCGCGACCGTCGAGGAGGGCGACTCGGGCGTGTTCGCGACCTATGCGGCGACCGACCCCGACAACGACTCGGTGGAGTGGTCGTTGTCGGGCGCCGATGCGGCTTTGTTCGAGATTTCCGGCGGCAGCTTGGGCTTCAGGGCTGCGCCGGATTTCGAGGCCCGAGCCGACGCGGGCGGTGACAACGTCTATGAGGTGGTGGTGGTCGCCGGCGACGGCGAGTTCACCGTGACGCTGGCGGTCTTGGTGACCGTCACCAACGACGACGAGCCCGGGGCAGTGTCGCTGTCGGCGGTGCAGCCCCAGGCCGGGGAAGCCCTGGCCGCGTCGCTGTCGGACCCCGATGAAGTGGTGGCGTCGTCGCTGAACTGGCAGTGGCAGGCGTCGCTCAACAGGGTCTCGTGGAGTCCCATCGACGGTGCCGTGTCGAGTTCGTACACGCCCGCAGGCGGCGATGGCGGCGATGTCGGCCGGTACCTGCGGGCGGTGGCGTCCTACAGCGATGGGCACGGACCCGCCAAGCAGGCCCTGGCCGTGTCGCAGAATCCGGTGCAGGCCGCCCCGGTCATCAACCAGCCGCCCACCTTCGCTTCGGGGACCGTGGCGCGCTCGGTGGCCGAGAACGCAGCCGTCGGCAGCCCCGTCGGCGGTCCCGTCACCGCTGCCGACCCCGACACCCTCACCTACTCGATGACCCCCACCTCCGGGGTCCCGTTCGAGATCGTGCCCGCAACCGGCCAGATGCGCACCACCGCCGCGCTGGACCACGAGACCGCCGACAGCCACACCGTGTTCGTCACCGCCACAGATCCCTCCGGCGCTTCGACCACCGTCCAAGTCGACGTCGAGGTGAACGACGTGAACGAGGCGCCGGTGGTGTCGGGTGCCCAGATCGAGCGCTTCACCGAGAACGGCACCGGCGACGTGGCCACCTTCACGGCGAGCGATCCCGACGACGGCGACACCGTGACCTGGGGCCTCGCCGGCGCAGACCGGCCCCTGTTCTCCATCGCCGGCGGCGCGCTGAGCTTCAACAGCCCGCCCGACTACGACCAGCCCGCGGACCGGGGACGGGACAACGGCTACGAGGTGGAGGTCACAGCCACCGACAGCGGCGGTCTCCAAGGCACCCTGGAGGTGGTCGTCAAGGTCGAGAACGTCAACGAGGCGCCGGTGATCGCAGGCCACGCCGCGGTGAACGTCCCCGAACCGCGCCGCACCGTCGCCACCTACACCGCAAACGACCCTGAGGGCGTCACCGCCGGCTGGAGCCTCTCCGGCGCCGACGCCGACGCGGACCTGTTCACCATCGACGGCGGCGCGCTGAGCTTCAACAGCCCGCCCGACTTCGAGACGCCCGCCGACCACGACGACAACAATGACTACCACGTGACCGTGGAGGCCACCGACGGGACCAGCACCAGCCGCCTCGACGTGACCGTCACCGTCACCGACACCGACGAGAATCGGCCCCAATCCAGCATCGGAGTAGGAGGCGGCGGCGGGCGTTCGGGCGGCGTCGGGCGTTCGGGCGGCGGCGGGTCTTCGCCGGAGGAGGCTGGGGCGAAGGCCGACCTGTTCTACTCGGGGCCGGTGATCGACGGGCCGGAATTCTGTTTGAACCGGAGTCTCGGCGGGCCGGTGACCTATCCGTTCGACAGCGACGGCGATGGGGTGGCCGACATCTGCTCGCTGCCCGGCACCCGCCGGGCGGCGGTGGCCTGCCAGAACGCGCTGGGACGCCTCGGCGCGCTCTCCGCCGTCCGGCTGCAAGCTTTGTTCGTCGAGGAGTGTGCCGGAGTGCCTGGTTGGGGGTGGTTGTGTGGTCAAGGGTTTCGGGTTGGGTGTTCACGGTTGGTCGGCTGCGGGTTCGCCGACGGGTTTGTGGCTGTGGGCTGGGTGGTCGCGGGACCGGTCGCTGAACCCGTCGCGGCGGGGTTCGGGTTTTGGGGGTTTGCGACCGGTTTACGACCGCTCGTGTTTTGGATGCTGGCGGCCTGTTGAACGGACTCGAAGGGTATTGGAGAACTCCTACGACACCGAACCCTTGACCCAACCGTCGACTACCAACCCCAAAACCAAACCTGAAAACCCCCGCCCCGCGCAGGTTCACAAGTTTCCTATGTCTTGACACATCACAAGAGCGGAGGGAGGGGGATTCGAACCCCCGGGGCCGTTAAGCCCGCTGGTTTTCAAGACCAGTGCAATCGTCCGCTCTGCCATCCCTCCAGCTAGCCAGGATACTGGAAAGCCTCTGGAAGAGGGCTCGCCAATAACTCGGGTAGGACGTCGAGATAGTGGGCGCGAGGCCACTCCACGACCCCGAGTGTGGCGAGATGAGGCGTCATCCACTGCACATCAATCAGCCGTCGGTGACCGTCAGCCAAGAGGTCCACGAGCGCCACGAGCGGCGACAAGGCGTCCCTCATCGTGCAGATGATCGACACGGCTGACTCTCCGGAGTAACTCGGTGCCTCCACTAGATTCAGCGAGGCTGTCGTAGTACCTCACGATTTGACGCATCTCTGACAGAAGATCAGGCTGCGAGCTGGAATCCAGAGGGATCGCCCGATCCTCCGGGTCATAGACCGCGAAGGGCACCCTGAAGGGCCACCCGATCAGCTCGCCCAGCAGTTCCTCCTCGTCAGCCAATAGGAAGTACAGCAATACGACAGTGTCGAGTACGTGCGAGCCGTCAGATGACACCCGTCTCCTCGAACTCGTCGAACTCAGTTTCGACGAGTTCCCAGCCCTCCTCCTCAATCGGTAGCTCGCCCACGATCTTGGCAATTTCGGGGAGCGCTATACCAGCGAACGAAGCGGCCGTGGGCGGCGACATCAACTCCTTGACGACTGCGTCGCGGAGCATCCGCAGAAACAGCCTAGGGAAGCGGCGCAGTCGCCACCGCTCTGGATCTTGGCTCCGTTCCTCTGGATCGACGGTGTAGCCCAATGATCGCGCAAGCCCCACCGGACGAACTGACTTCCTGAAGCGGTCGTAGGTAGCCTGGCTGATGGCGTTCATCTGCCTGAGCCGCACGAGCGCCGTCGGCCATGACACCCGAAAGTATCGTTGGATACTCACGGCGTGCCGCGGTTCATCAATCCGCGGGGCCATTCCGGCCTCCTCCATGAACGCGCGGACGCCTTCCCGAGGCATTAGGAACTCGCCCGCGAAGATGTCGGCAAAGGTCTCACGAGGATTCCTAACCCGCGACACCACCCGGTTTGTCTCATGGCTGTGGAACAGGGCATGCGCCAGCTCATGGGCGACCGTGAACCGCCGGCGGCCTGGCGTCATGCCTAAGTTGACAAGGATCGAGAACCCTACCTGAGGGTGATTCAAGAACGCCCCCGACGGGACCCTGAAGAGATCCGTTCCCAAGTGAGCGCGATAGACGGTGATGCCGAGTCTTTCGCAGACCGGATCGAGGTCGGCAATGGGCCACATGCCCAAGCCCAGCATGTTGCGTACTTCCTCCGCCTTTCGACGGATATCGTCCTTTTGGGCGTACTGAGAGCGGTGGATGAGCGGACTCTTGGTCATGCCCCCGATGTCCTCTCCGAGCATCAGAGCCAGGTCGGCGTAGCGGCCGAGGAACTGGTCGAACTGTCGGATACCCGGCACGGCATCGGGAGCGATCCCGTCGTCGGCTCGTAGCAGCACCCCAGCCATGTCAGTGTCGGCGGTCTCGACGGCTCGGCCCTCGAACAACTCAGATGGCTCGACACCGTAGAGACGGGCTAGCGCACTCCTCTGGCGGTCGTTGGGGACGCGCGAACCTGACTCCCAGTACGAGACCATCGCCCTGCTCACGCCAAGAGCGGCGCCGACGTCGTCCTGCGAGTAGCTAGCCCGCTCGCGCGCGCTCTGAAGACCCGCTTGCAAGTCGCCCATCAAGCAACCTCCCCGTTCTGCAGTGGTGTTACGGAATTCGAGGATATCACATTATGAGCGTAACACCGATCTGTTACGTTATTCGTAGAAGTCAGGGCGCTGAGCCGCCTTCAGGTGCGTTCGAGACGTCGAACCGGCAATCCTATCGAACAGCCAGATTCGCAGTTCGTGCGGCCCGATGCTTGTCTTGAGGATCTTGATCAGCCCAGCTGAGACTCCGCCGATTTCAGCGGCACACCGAACACCTGGATGGGTGTTCGCGTAACCCCTGACGCTTGATGGTGCGGGGCTTCTGCTAGCCGACGGACTTGTAGTCTGACCGACACCGACGGAGAGAGTCGGACGCCAGGAAGGGACGGACCATGACCACAGACGACTCTGAGATGAGGACGCGGACCGCAATTGGTCGTTGGGAGCTATTTGTGGATGTTCCCTTGCTGGTGCTCGCTCTCACGAGTATCCCGCTGATTGTCGTAGAGGACGTCGGACATGGCGCAGTCGCCCAAAGCGCAACAATTGCAAATTGGGTCATATGGGCGTTCTTTGTTGTGGACCTCACAGTGCGAGTGTGGTTCGTTCGCCACAATCGGATGCGGTATCTCGTCGTCCACTGGTACGACGTGGGCATTGTCGTGCTGTCGGTGCTGCCCTACTTCCGTCCACTGCGGATTCTGCGATCCGCAAGAGCGCTCCGCGTACTGAGGGCAGCTCGCGTCATCGTCTACGCCACCAGCTTCTGGCACACAGTGGTACGCCTCTGGGGAGGGCTTGTCGGGAAGACCCTTGTGGTAGTTATTCCAGCCATTGTCGCCGCGGGTGCTGGAGGAGTGTGGATAGTCGAGAAGGACGGCAACGGTGCCATCGACAGTTACGGCGACGCGGCCTGGTGGGCTGTCACTACCGTCACCACCGTCGGATACGGGGACATCGCCCCGGTAACAGTTGAGGGCCGCTTGATCGCGGCGGTGCTGATGGTCACGGGAATTGCCACATTCGGAGTCGTCACGGCCAACATTGCTGCCGCCATGACCACCAAAAGCGACACATCCAAGGATGTAGATGCCCGCATCGACGAACTTCTGGCAGCCGTGAACGAACTCAAGCAACAGCGCTTCTGAAACGCCGATGGATCTCTGGAGTGGTCAGTTCGCTGTCGATCATCGGTGTGGCAAGAATGAGATTCTCGCGACAAATCCTCACAAAATGTGCTCTCCGGCTAGGCTTGGTGGTCACATGGCTAAGTACATGATTCGCGAAGACGGCAAGAATGGCACCGTCGAGATCCTTGACGATCGGCTCGTGCGCGAACGCAAGAAACGCATGGGTAAGACTGACGTCCAGACAATCCCCCTGCGGTCCGTGACTGGGGTTTACCACGACCGCAAGACCCTTGGTACGGACCTTGTGCGCCTTGACGTTGGAGCAGTTTCCTATGAGTGGAAAGTCAAGGACGCCGAGAGAATGGTCGCGGAGCTACACGGCAAGATCTTTGAGGATGGCTAAACAAACCCGCCTTGGTTAGTCAGCGAACTCTGGCGACTATCGCCATGTAGGAGAGCGAGGCGGAGATTTGGCCTTGTGGCCTGCAGGCACCCAGAGGTAGCTGCGGTCCGGTGACTGCTTGCGCGCTACTGGTAGCGGCCACAGCTTGTGGTGGGGGTGACGCCACTTGGAGACATCGGATGTGTTCCCCTTCGGGCGGTTGCAGTACTCGTGGGCTGCTTGGAGGTTGTCGACGTGGTGCAGCCGCGACTGGTAGGTGGTGCCATGATTGACGCGCATGCCGTTGAGGTCGAAATAGCCGAACATCTTGGGAACGATGTGTTCGACTTGGCCATGGCCTACGGGTAGCCGCACAGCGCACAGCCCACAGCGACTGTCATCGCGCCAAGCGATGTATCGGAGGATTAGCTGACGCTGCTCCGGCTCCCAGCGGGCGGTTGATGGATGAGGCCCCTGCGAGATTGCCTTCACATACAGTTGCACTGCCTCGGGGCTGTGACGGCGAAACGACAGGAATGGCTCATAGCGGTATTTGTCCAGGGAACGCTTAGTCAGATGTGCCCAACACCACGAGCACACCGAACTTCGCCTCTTGTGAACAAACTCAGTCCTGTTGCATCTCGGACAGGCCTCCAAGTCTTTCAACATCACAAGTCCAATCGGGCTGTTCTCTCAGATCGGACAGATGTGAGGCCTTCGGGGTTCTTGGACGCGGTCAATCAGTCCGTGGTCTCTGCCATCCCTCCAGCTAGCCAGGATACTGGAAAGCCTCTGGAAGAGGGCTCGCCAATAACTCGGGTAGGACGTCGAGATAGTGGGCGCGAGGCCACTCCACGACCCCGAGTGTGGCGAGATGAGGCGTCATCCACTGCACATCAATCAGCCGTCGGTGACCGTCACCCAAGAGGTCCACGAGCGCCACCAATGCAACCTTGGAAGCATCGGTGACACGGTGAAACATCGACTCGCCGGCAAACAGACCACCGACGACAACCCCGTACAGACCACCGACCAATTCTCCGTTGAGCCAGGTCTCGACGCTGTGGACCCATCCCAGAGAACCGAGCCGAACATAGGCATCGCGGATCTGCGTATCGATCCAATCATGGGGCCGACCTGAGTTGGCACAAGCATCAATAACCGCAGGCAGCGAGCTATTGATGCGAATCTCGAATCGGCGAGCCGAGCGCCGCAGGGAACGGCTCACATGCAGCGAGCCGAGTTCGAGAACGCCTCGCGGATCGGGCGACCACCAGCCGATCAGCCCGTCAGCCTTGATCGGCATCGGGAACATCGCAGACCTGTAGGCAGCCAAGATCGTTCCCGGTTCCAGATCGGCACCGACCCCGACCAACCCACTGGGCTCCGCGCTCTCGACAGGTGGAAAGCTCCACGAACATGGAGCAGGGTCGACGGGCATGGGATAAGGCTAGGGCGCGCTAGGTTGCCCGGATGGCGAGCCACCCTCCTCTAGTTGCCTGGATGAACCCGTTGCCGATGGAGTTGGCACCCGCGCTGCGCAAACGCCGGAGCAGTCTGGCCTCAGGGGCGAGCGGTCAAGTCCTCGACCTGGGCGGTTGGTCCGACCATCTCGACAGCTATCGGATCGCAACCGAGGTCGGTTCGGTCACCATGCTTGATCGCCTTGGCGACGTCAGGGCTGGTACCGCCGCACACGATCCCGCAGGCGTTGCCAGAATCGATGCCGAACCCGAGGAACTGAGCGAACTCGGCCACGGTCCCTTCGACACGATCATCAGCCTGATCCGCACCCCCCTTGTGGCTGACCTGAATCGTTTCCTTCGAACCCTCACGGAGCTACTTGCAGACGGAGGGCGCCTGCTGTTCCTCGAACCGGTGGCACGGGCTGGTCGAACCGGTCGCCTGCTGGCGTTCGGCGGGCGTGTTGGCCGCGCAGTCGGCGGATTGCACCTCGACTGGGACCTGCCGGCAGAGATCCGAGCACTCGGACTGACGATCACCGATCTGCAGCGCTTCGAAGTGCCGACCGTGTCGGCACCGTTTCGTCCGTTCGTGGAGGCGAGAGTGCGTCGGCCCCTCAGCTCACCCGTCAGCTCACCCGAATCGTCACCGAGTTGACAGTGACGGTCCGAGACGGCCGACCTCCGAGCCCGCTGTCGTCGGGTTGGTGCAAGCCGATGATGTCCTGCATCACGCCGAGACCGGCTTCGTTTGTCTGCCCGAACACGATGTAGGTGCCGGAGCTGTCGAGCACAGAGCTGTTGTTGCCGGTCGTGAAGAAGAACTGGGCGCCCGAGGCATCAGGACCACCACTTCGGGCCATCACCAACTGGCCCGGAACATACCGGTAGGGCCCAGTGAGGAAACCACCCTCGTCATTGAAGGTCGGCTCGTCGGGGATCGTGTAACCCGGTCCCGGATCGCTGGCTGAATCTGTGTGGGGCGAGCCGCCCTGAATGATGTCGATGCTGGGATCGGTTCGGAACAGAGTGGTGCCGTCGTAATATCCCCAACGGGCGAGGGTCACGAAATTGTTGACCGTGTTGGGGGTGTTCTCGGTGTCGAGGTCGATGACGATCTCACCTTCGGAGGTGTCGAACACCGCTTGGTAGTTGTGAACGGGGTTGGTACACATCGGCTGCGGACCACCGAAGTCGAGCGTGCGAGGGCTGCTCTTGTCGGGAGCGGGGCAGTCCGGATTGGACGGCTCCGAAATCTCCACCGGTTGTGTGGGCGATGTCGTACTGACGGGTTCAGGTTCGACCGGGTCAGGCTCGGGTTCGGTCGGGGGCTGCGTGGTGTCCGTCACCACCGGGTCGAAACCGTCGATCGTGTCGTCATCGCCACGGTTCAACAACCAGTTGATACCGACGAACACGATCACGATCGCGACGACACCCGAACCCCAGCGGGTCATCCGCCGCCGGCTTCTCGCTTTCGCTTCGGCTGCCTGCGCCGCGGCGACACGGCTGGCTCGGTTGGCTTTCTGACGGGCGCGTTTGTCGGTACTCACGGAATCGCAGGCTATCGGCTGGTCCCGCCAACTTCGGGCCGTGGTCGCAGCTAGCTCAAGAGCGTGAACAATATTCCCGCGGCGAGCGGCAAGATCATCGCCACAGCCAAACCCACGACCAACCAGAGCAGGAGGCGACGGCGGCGTTGCTCATACCTGGACACCGCTTGGGTGTGGTGCTGTTGCTGGGCGGTCTTTACGCGTCGCTTGCGGGTGTTGGGGTTCGTGGCCACTGCAGTTGAAGCTAGCGCCTGCCTGCACGGGCTCCAAGCGTTCTGTAGCCTCGGGACGTGCGCAGGTTGCTATGCCTGATCGCCGTCTTTGTTGCGGGTTGTGCGCTGCAAGGCAACGGCGATGATGAGGATCAGTCAGAACTAGAAGCCGACTCGTCATCAATCGCCGGCGATACGACAACGATTCCGCATTCGGTGGGACTTGTGCGTGTCGGTCCTTCTGCTTACGACCTCGTGTTCACATGCGTCGACGGTGGCGCCGGTGAAATCCTGGCGGTCGGTGTCGGAAGGGACGTCAACAACAAACCTGTCGAAGCCTTCGTTCAAGCATTCGTCGGGGAACCCTACGTGGGTTTGAAAGTTGGTGAAGAGGGCGAAGAAGTGCTCTTCGAGCCGCGTCTTGGAGTGCTGCTGGATTTCACCTTCGGGCACGACATCGTGCGGTTCGACAACGTTGACTTCGTCACCGGTCTCAATATTGACACCGGCGAATACACACCCGCGGGAATCGGCTCGGTGGTCGTTGAATGTCGCAGCTACGAGGCCGAACTCCCCGACGAAACGCTTGAGTAGGAGGGCGGCTCAGGCGGCGCAGGGGTCGTCTTGCAGGATCATCGGCAAGCGACCCGACCGATACGTCGTGACCACGCCGTCCTCGACCGTGAACACAACTCGGAAGTTGGCGTCAGAGGCATCAGATGGCACAAAGATCAAGTTGACAGTGTCGGCATCAATCACCTGTCGCTCGAGCTTGTCTCCGAACGTATTGACTATATGTTCGGCAGTGGTTCCGATCCCCATTCCCGAACGTGTAGTGATCGGGCCATCAACAATATCGACCCGTTCAATTGTGGATGCATGCACCAAGAAGCTGATCCCGGGAGGAGCGGCGGCAGGCGTGACGTGGTAGCACTCGCTCAGAGGCTCACAAGAAAGCATGGCCGATCCGCTCACTTCGGCGGCATTGGCAACTGTCAGTCCGAAGGTGACAATGCCGAGTCCCACCGTGCTGATCGACGAGTTGCTGCCCAGTTGCGGAACCGCGTCTTCTGCGACATCGGCAACTACCTGAGCACCAGCACCGTCGGCTGTACAAACAACCGGAACGTTGATTGGCACCGAAAGCGGAATCGAAGTTGTCGAACTCGTGGTGACCGTGGTCTCAGTCGAGTCGTCAGCGTCGTCAGATCCGTCGTCGCCACCCGGATCAGCCGCAGTGTCCGAAGTCGTGGTAGGCCTCGTGGTCGTACTGGTCGTAGTTGTTGATTCGTCTTCAGAATCGTCGCCGTCGCCCCGACTGATTATGAGAAGGGCTGCGGCGACGATGAAGATTAAGGCAACGAGAGTAACTGCAATCTGACGTGGTGACATGACTCAACCGGGCTGCTTGGGGTGTGATATCGGACAGTTCGGAACTTATCACACGACACTGTGCTTCCTGGTGCAAGAACAGGCTTTTGGTTACATCAATGGGATTCGTAGGCCGCCCGGGGCTCGAACCCGGCACCTTGAGATTAAAAGTCTCCTGCTCTACCCGATGAGCTAGCGGCCCACCAAGCAGGCTACAGGCCGCGCTGCGCGCTCTGCCTCACACTCCCGCGTCTGCTTCGATCTTCAACAATCGCTCGAAATTGTCTCGAAGCTCATCGCGCCGACTGCGATCATGGGCCAAATTCACCAGTTCCAATGGATCCTCGCTCGTGTCGTACCACTCATGATCGTGATCCTCAAAAGAAGCATCGACATCAAAGAGTTTGGGTGCAGAAGACCGGGTGCCGTCACGCTCAATGCCACCGCCGATGCCGTAGTAGCGGGCATATTTGGTGACACCATCGAAAAAACCGCGGACCGCGTAACGGCAATTTCGAAGCAGCGAAGACTGGGCGCTGTCTTGGGAGAACAACACATGGTCACGCGGCCGGGCGTCCGAGTCAGCAAGCGCGGGAATCAGGTCGACACCCGACAACGAAGGCGTCTCGTCGAGGTCAACTCCACCAAGCGCGCACAGAGTCGCGGCGAGATCAACATGAGTAGCCAAAGCATCGGTCGTCGTTGCGGCCTCGGTAACACTAGGAACCTTGATGACCAGCGGCACACCCATGACCTCCTCATAGACACACGGCAACTTGGCGCGCAGGCCGTGGCTGCCGCAGGCGTCACCGTGATCAGAGGTGTAGGCGATGACCGTGTCGTCGTATATGCCGAGTTCGTCCAAGGTGCTGAGCAAGTCGCCGAGATTCTGGTCAAGTTCCTCATGCAAGTAGGCGTAGTAGTCGAGTTGCCGTAGCCAGGCCCGCTCATCGGCGAGGTCCATGCGGCCCACGAAGTGTTCATGGTTGCGTACCTGGCGCCAGGCCCGCTGGATCTCCGGTTTGGAATGGAGATCGTCGTGAAAGTTGGCGGGAAGTTCGCTGAACCGCTCCGGGTAGTCCTCTGACATTGCCTCCACCGGTACCCCCTCAAGTCGCAGGTGGTGCATGAACTCGAAAACCTTGGCGTCTTTTGGGTGCTGGGCCTGGTAACTCGGATGGTCAATCGGAAACCACATGATGTCGTGCGGGTTCACGAGGGCCACCGTGAGATGCCAGGGTTTGTCGTCGTCGGCATGCGTGCGCAGCCAGTTGATCGCATCCGCTGCAATGATCGGATCGAAGAAGCGACCGCTCCAAGCCGACCCTGTGTAATGCACGTCGTTACCCCGAAAATCCTGGTAGCCGTGGGCGGTCATTTCAGGGATGTGCTCGTGCGAAAGATGCCATTTGCCCAGGTAAGCACTGTAATATCCGTGGTCTGCCAGAAGACTCCCGATTGTCGGAATTGCCGGATCGAGAGCCGTGTGAGCCGGGAACGAGACGTTGTCGACCACCCCATGCTCGGCGAGATAACTACCGGTGTAGAGACTCGCCCTGGACGGCGAGCAGGGCGAGGAGTGTGTGTAGTAGCGGTTGAAAGTCAACCCGTCGGTTCGTAGCCGATCGTGCGCCGGAAGGTCAGCCTTGCCGGTCAGCCAATCGTTGCGTCGTTCCTCATCGGAAACGATCAACAAAATGTTGGGTTGTTCGTCCATTGTGGCAGCGTAGAACGCTCAACTCAGCCGAGCTATATGAGAAGCCATAACTGAACGGATGGTTTCTAGGGTTTCGCTGTTGGTGAGGTCATCAATGATCATCACCTCACCAACATGGATCTGCACCAGCGGTCGGCCGCGCCAAGGAATCCGCGGGAACCGACTGTCACCTGGCCAGACCTCATCAGAACCGACAAAAGCGACGGGCAACACAACCGCGTCGGCTGCTCTGGCGATCTCCAAAAACCCTCTGCGGACCTTGCCGAGACCCGATTCATCACGTTTTTCGGGAGGCACGATCCTACCCTCAAGCATCACCGCCACCGGGCGACCAGCTGCGAGCGTCTCAACAGCGGTATTGATCGTTGCTCGCCATCCACTACCAGCACTGATACAACCAGCCGATTTGAGGAACCTCCCCACCAGCGGAATGTCGAAGTACTTGGCGCGCACCAAGATCCGAGCTCGCAGTGAGAGACTCTCAAGTAGCGCGAACCCCACGGGCACATCAAAAAAACTCCTGTGGTTGGCGACCACAACCACGGGCCTTCCGAATGTGTCGATCGGACCGTCCGTAGTCTGGCGGGTGCGACACAACAGACGACTCACAACTCTCAAGAAGACAGCCCTCCGCGCAAATCGGCGTTGATCACGATCAGAGACTGGTGCCACGGCCTTTGTCTAGCGCCCTTTGGACTGGGCGGCACACAAGTTTGGCGTGGCGATGAGTAGAAACCGAGCCCGTGAACTACGGTCGGCGGTTTATGCCCGCCGCAGCGCCCGAAGAGATCACCCGGGAGAGTTGGCTGGCGTTGATCGTAGTTACCGCGGCGGCGTTTCTGGTGGTGCTTGACGTATCTGTGGTCAACGTTGCTCTGCCCTCGATAGCACGCGACCTCGAAGCGACATCGGTCGAACTCCCCTGGGTGATCTCCGGTTACAACATCGCCTTGGCGTCACTGTTGCTGCTGGCAGGACGAACAGCAGACCGTCGTGGCCGGAGGGCGACGTTCACGGCTGGGTTGTACCTGTTCCTTGCCGGCTCCGCCCTGTGCGGAATGGCCAATAGCCCAATAACCCTGATCGTCGCCCGGGTAGTGCAAGCGACGGGGGGCGCATTTCTCATGCCTGCTTCGCTGGCGATGGTCTTGCCCCAGTTCCCGCTCTCTCGACGAGGTGTAGCGATCGGAATCTGGGGCGCCGCTGGTGCACTGGGAGCGGCCTTCGGCCCCTCTGTTGGTGCCGTGTTGATCAGCGCATGGAGCTGGCGGGGGATATTCCTTGTCAACGTTCCGTTAGGACTGATCGTCGCTGTCTTGGCACGACGTCTGGTCGCTGAAACGCGTGATGAAACCGCCGAGGGACCGCTTGATCTAATCGGTGTTCCCGTAGGTGTGGCCGGCGTGGCCCTGGTCATGTACGGAATCGTTCGTTCAGAACAGCACGGGTGGACCGACCAGAGTGTGCTCTTGCTGATCCTGGCCGGGATCGCGGTCGTTCCTTTTGTGGTTTGGCGATCGACACGCCACCCTGCCCCGCTGCTTGATCTGTCGCTGTTCGCCGGTCGTCCCTACTCAGTGTCAACTGCGGCGTTTTGGGCCTATTCGCTGGCTTTCACGGCCGGATTCTTCCTCAACTCGTTCATGTTTCAAGAACTTTGGGGTATGAGCGTGCTGAAGACCGGTTTTGGTCTCACTCCGGGCCCTCTTATCGCCGCGGTGACATCGGCGCGCCTGGGAGGGATGGCCGACCGGATCGGACACCGCTGGATAGTGTCAGTCGGCTGTTGGGTGGTTGCCGCGGGCTACCTCTGGATATTGCTGACTTTCTCGTCGGAACAAGAATATGTCACGGTCTACTTGCCGTCTGCGGTCCTTATCGGAGTGGGCGTCGGAGCAACTATCGCCGGTTATCAGAGCGCGGCGATGGCAGAGGTCGCAGTCGACCAGTTTGCGAGCGCCAATGCCACTCTCCGCACCTTTCAACAGGTCGGGTACGCCATTGGTATCAGCGTGGTGAGCACCCTTGCTGCCGGGTTCAGCTACGACGGCATTTACAGCGGTTTCATATGGGTGATCGCCTGTTTCGTTGTCTCCGGAGTGGTGATGCTGATCGGCTATCCCTCCGGTTCAGCCGCCGCCCGCCAAGCCTCAGCTGTCAGCTGACCCAGCCGTCAGGTGAAGGTGTATTCGCTGGAGTCAGGGGCCTTGGTCCACTGCTGGTAGGTGTGGATCGGCCAGGGCGAGAGGGTGAAGACGTCGCCGTTGGCGTTCTTGTAATGCGTGTGGGGGATTGACCAGTGGCTCCAAACCATCTGGTCGATCTCGCTTTTGCGGTGAGCGTTGTAGGCGTCGTGGATCTCTGGCCGGGGTTCCATCATGCGATGGTCCCCGTCGAGAATCTGCTCCAAGCACCCCATGATGTAGGTGATCTGGCATTCGGAGTGGAAGATGAGACTTCCGCCGTGAGCCAAATTGGTGCCGGGTCCGTACATGCAGAACACGTTGGGGAACTCTGGGATGGTTATTCCGAGATAAGCGGTTGGTTCCTCGCCCCAGTAATCATTCAGGAGCTTGCCTTGGCGCCCGCGGATGTCCATCGGCCACAGGAAACGGTTGTGGTGAAATCCGGTTGCGTAGCAGATCACGTCGATTTCGTGCAGCTCGCCATCGGTTGTGCGCACACCAGTCGGCTCAATGCGCTCAATGCCAGTGCGGATGAGGTCGACATCGTCGCGGGTTAACGCAGAGAGCCACGATCCGTTGTCTTGCAAGGTTCGCTTTCCGGTCGCTGGATAGTCGGGAATGACCTTGGCCAACAGTTCCTCGTCGTCGCCGACCTGTTGCCGTAACCAACCCTCAAAGAAACCTCGGGTTGCCAGATTTCGTTCGCTGATGGCATATCCGTCGCTGTCGTCGTAGTCAGGGTCGATACGACTGCTGCTCAGATCTCCTCCAGAACCCGGCCAGAACTGTAAGAACCGGAACCAGCGCCCAAAGAACGGCAGGTGGCGGATCGCCCACTTCTGCCCTTCGGGTACTTTCTCGTGGTAGTTCGGGTTGGGGAACATCCATTGAGCCGTACGTTGAAAGATCGACAGATGTTCGACCTGATCGGCGATGGTGGGAGCAATCTGAAAGCCACTCGCTCCGGCTCCGACGAGAGCGAACCGTTTGTTGGTGATGTCGACCGTGTGGTCCCAGCGAGTGGAGTGAAACCACGGCCCCTCGAAGTCGTTGATCCCGTCGATTTCAGGCATTTTCGCGCGGTTCAGGGAACCGACGGCGCTAATGATCGCACGGGCCGGCAGCGACTCTTCAACGCCGTCAGCCGTACGAATCTCAACGGTCCAGATTCCGGTGGACTCGTCGAGAGTGGCCCCGACGACTTCGGTGTCGAAGCGGCAGTGATTGGTGATTTCGTTGCGCTTCATCACGTCGACGAAGTACTGCTGCAGTTCGGGTTGTTGAGAGAAGTACTCCGTCCAATGGTCCGAGGGCTCAAAGGAGTAGCAGTAGAAGTGGCTGCCGACATCAACCCGGGCTCCCGGGTAGCGGTTTTCCCACCAGGTACCGCCAGGTCCGCCGTTCTTTTCGAGGATCGCGAAGGGAAGACCGGCCTCCTTCAGCCGAATCCCGGCCAACAGGCCCGATTGACCACAACCGATCACCACGACTGGGAAAGCTCTCTTGGCATCATCTGAAATCTGGTCGGACCAAGCAATGCGGTTGACATCGGTGTCGCCCAATCCCATCTCGTCGAGCATCATCGGCACGACGGCCTCTGGGATCTCGGCAACCCCAATGAAGTTCATCATTTCGTGCAGAAGATCAGCATCTGGCTGTGGCTCGGGCAAGACACAGCCGCTGTCGCGGTAGGCGATGATCTCAGGCATGGCACGGCGCCGCACCTCAGCTTTGGACTCTTCATCCATGTAGCCCTGGTACTCGTTGAGGAACAAGCCGGCAGGTTTGATTTCACCGCGAATCCAACTGAGATCCCCGGTGATGTGAACCATCGTGCACATCAGGGTGGGGATGCTGACCTCTTCGAGAACCGCGGCGATCGCGCTGTCATCGTCGGTAAACGGTTCCCCCGCGTGGGGGTGGCGGGTATCCATTGCCATAGCCTGCCGCGCCCTGAAAGCATATGTCAGATCGAGTTTGACGAAAGAGCGGCTTCGGTTGGTTACCCTCACCCTTGATGCAAGCCGAACCGTCCCCCGACAAGACCCCCCCACCAAACCCGGACCAAGACCCCACCTCGCCGGCCGCCGACGATGTCCGCGGATCCGATGCGGAAGTCATCGGCGCAAGCACAGCCGATGCGGAAGTCATCGGCGCAAGCACAGTCGCCAGCGCCAGCACAGATCTTGATTTCGTGGACGAGGCGCTGGACGCCCTGGACCAGGATGATCTGGAGCGAGCAGAAGAACTAGCCGAACGGCTCCAAAGCTCAGATTCTTCGGACCAGAGCTGAGATGATGGGCCGAAGTCGTCTGATTCTGGTCGCCTTGCTGGTCGCAATCGCGGGCTTAGTCCGTTTCCGACGCCCCCAGCGGTCGGCAACCTCGCCAATCGCGGCGTTGAGCCGAGCCCAGCGCCGCGCCGAGATGGCGCGACTGATGGTTCGCCGCGCCTTTGACAGGAGCATGACCAAGGCGCGCCTGAAACTAGCTGCCGACGGGTCACGGCGTCGTCTGCAAGCTGACCTCGAACGTCGTGAAGCCGAAGATGTCGTGGCCGCCCTGGGAGAAATGAAGGGCGCGTTGATGAAGCTCGGTCAGATGGCGAGTTACCTCGACGAAGGTATGCCACCCGCGATGAGTAGAGCGCTCGCCAGCTTGCGCAGCGACGCCCCACCGATGCCCTCGGATCTGGCCCTCACCGAGATCGAACGGTCACTGGGCCGTCCACTCCACGAGGTGTTCGCAGAAATCGATCCAGAACCAATAGCTGCTGCTTCGATCGGCCAAGTGCACCGAGCTGTCACCACTGAAGGGAAGGCAGTGGCGGTGAAGGTTCAATACCCGGGGATCGCCCAAGCCATAGCGGCCGATCTTGACAACAGCGAAACCCTCGCCAGGCTCTTGAGTATGGTCTACCCGGGGCTTCACCCCGACGACCTAGTGGCCGAACTTCGAGCTCGCATCAGCGAAGAACTCGACTATCACCACGAAGCAGCGAACCAGACGCTCTTCGCCGACTACTACCGCGGCCACCCCCATATTTGGGTACCTGATGTAGACCCGGAGCGTTCAACGGATCGAGTTCTGACCAGCGAATTCATTGCCGGACGACCGTTTGAGACCGTCTATGACGAAACGGACGAGGTGAAGGAACGAGTCGCCGAAGTTGTCTACCGTTTCGTGTTTCGCAGCTTGAATCGCCTGCATGTGTTCAACGGCGACCCCCACCCCGGCAACTATCTGCTGGCCGACGATGGCCGCATCGCTTTCCTTGATTTTGGGCTGGTCAAACACTTCGAACCCACCGAAGTAGAGCAGTTCGCCCGGCTGATTCGGGCAATGATTCAACGGGATCCCGCCGAATTCCGCGGCACTGCGGAGGAGGTGAAAGTGCTGCGGGCGGATGCACCATTTGAGGATCAGGAAATTTTTGATTGGTTTGCTGCCTACTACGAGATGATTCTTGACGACGCCCCTGTCACGTTCACCTCCGACTACAGCGCCGGGCTGCTCCGTCAAACCTTCGATGCCAAGACCCATGCGATCTTGAAGTACACCAACGTGCCGCCCACGTTCGCCCTGATTCAACGCATCAATCTCGGCCTGTTCTCCATCTTGGGGAAACTGGGAGCCAGGGCCAATTGGAGGAGGATTTCGGAGGAACTCTGGGAATGGACCGACGCGCCTCCCAGCACACCGATGGGCCACGCCGAGGCTGCCTGGCTAGCCGGAAAAACCCAGCCGACATCGAGCACTTCGCCGGATCACGGGGTCGGGTCAGAGGAGTTAGCCGGCCTGAGGTAAACCGCTGGTGTCGACCTGCGCCGGGAGGTCAGCCACGGGGGAGAGCGTGGCAACCGGGTCAGCTCGATCGTTCAGGGCCATCAGGTATCCGATTGCCCGTTCCGTCAGAGGGTTGCGCTGCTCCAACGCGTCGAACGCCGGGGAGTGGTTGGGAACCACAAGGTGCGCCAGTTCATGCACGATCACATGATCCAACACCCAGGGAGGTACATCCACGAGTCGGTTGGAGATGCGGATGTGACCGCTGTGGGGGGAGCAGGAACCCCATCGCTGTCGTTGAGTCTTGGACCAGCGAATCGAAACTGGTAAGGGAAGGTCGAATTTGTCTGCCAGCACCCGAGCGCGGCTAGCTAGGTCGATTCCGTGGGAGCGCCGCTGTCTCTCGATGCGGTCAACAATGTTGCTGACATACTCGGCTTCGTCCCGCAAAGTCATCCAAGAGGGGATCCGCACCCTGATCACCCCCTCAACGATTCGGGCTGAGACGGTTTTGACTCTGCGGTCGCTGCGGATGACTTCTATCGGGTAGCGCGAGGACATGGAATTCGAGGATGGAATATCGGTCATAGGATCAGATCCTGTTTTTGAGGTGTGATTTTCTGGGTGAGCGCTACCCGCTCGCCGAGGTGCCAACTTGTGCCGTCGTGCTGCAACCAACGGCCTTCGAGATTGGAGATCCGGTTGTATTCGTTGCCGAAATGGCGTTCCAGGGCGTAGATGACTCCGCCGTGGGCGACAACGAGCACATCGCCGGCTCCGCACTGCCGGCGAAGCCTCTCCAGTCCTTCCAAGACACGCCGCAATACCGACTCGTCGGGTTCCCAACCCTCGGGCCAGATACCGGCGTCGAGTTGACCGGGGAACCGTTCGTCGATCTCTTCGCGGGTCAGCCCTTGGTATGAACCGACATCGCGCTCTGAGAAGGCATCGTCGATGAGCACCGGGCCGATACCTGTGACCTCTGAGATCACCATGGCCGTTTGGCTGGCTCGCTGAAGGTTGCTGGAAATGATCGCGTCGAAGGAACCGCAATGCGCCGCCGCGTCGGATGCCTGAGCGAATCCGAACTCAGAAAGCTGAGGGTCGGCCTGGCCCTGCCAGCGCCCTAGTTGGTTCCATTCCGACTGCCCGTGGCGGGCAATAAGCACGTTCAGCATGATGGCGCCGACCGTACCGGCGCCGTGTGACAAGATCGGGGATACCACCCCAGGCAGCGAAACTGACCGGTAGCGTTTGGTGATGGCCACGATCCGATTGTTTGCTTCGGCCCGGGAAGCAGCTGGATGTCGCAGCGACGAATTCGCTGGTTCTACTGTTGGCGACATTCTTGATGCCGCAGTTGATTGCTATGGATCAGATTTCGAGGCTGTGCTGGAGACATGCGCTATCTGGCGCAACGGCGAACCGACCAAACGGTCCGAGGGCGTCACCGACAGCGACGAAGTCGCGGTGCTGCCCCCTGTCTCGGGAGGTTGACGGCGGGGGGTCTGCGGCGTCGTCCGCAGCGCTGGCAACGTCGCGGTGCTGCCCCCTGTCTCGGGAGGTTGACGGCGGGGGGTCTGCGGCGCCGTCCGCAGCGCTGGCAACGTCGCGGTGCTGCCCCCTGTCTCGGGAGGTTGACGGCGTCGTCGGCTCAAAGGCTGGGTATCGTTCAAGAAATGGATTGCCACCGAACATGCGCGGGCGGACCTTACGAGGTGGCGTGGTGAGTCGGGTCGCAGTTCTTTCGCTCCACACTTCGCCGCTGGTGCAACCCGGCGGAGGCGACGCGGGCGGCATGAACGTCTATGTCAGGGAACTCGTTTCCTCGTTGGCCCAAGCTGGAGCCGATGCCACCGTCTATGTCCGACGCTGGGCCGATGCGCTACCCGAGGTTGTTGATGTGGAACCCGGGTTCCGAGTCGTACACATCGAAGCGGGCCCCGTCGGCCTCGCCAAAGAGGCGCTACCCGGAATCGTCGATGACTTTGCTGATCAGGTTCGGGGTTACCTGCTGCGCGATCCTGTCGACGTGATCCACGCCAACTACTGGCTGTCTGGAGTTGCAGGTCACCGGTTGAAACACGAACTCGATTTGCCGTTGGTAGCAACCTTTCACACCCTGGCGCGGGTGAAGGCCGAAACTGGTGATCCCGAGCCGCAACTGCGCATCGACGCCGAGATCGATGTGATCCGCTGCTCCGACGTGATCACCGCCAACTCCGTGACTGAGTTGCACGAGTTGGTGTCGCATTACGGGGCCGACCCGGACCGCATTGAGATCGTGCCCCCAGGAGTCAACCACGCCTTCTTTTCGGCTGGGGCACAACACGGAGCACGCCAGGCCCTCGGACTGGGTTCTGGCCCAGTGCTGTTGTTCGTCGGTCGTATCCAGCCTTTGAAAGGCGCTGATGTTGCTGTTGAGGCGCTGGCCGAACTCAACGATCCCGAGGCTCGACTGCTGATCGTTGGAGGGTCGAGCGGTACTGACGGTGACACCGAAGTTCGCCGGTTGGAAAAGCTCATAGCCAACAATGGCCTCGCCGAGCGGGTAGAGATTGTCGAGCCACAACCGCACCATCTGCTTTCGACGTATTACCGGGCTGCCGATGTGTGTCTGGTGCCGAGCCGTTCGGAGTCCTTCGGCCTAGTGGCCCTTGAAGCAGCGGCCTGCGGAACGCCCGTTGTTGCATCCGATGTGGGAGGGCTGCGCACGCTTGTAGAGCACGGTCGCACGGGATTCCGAATTGCCGGCCGTGATCCGGCCGAGTTTGCCGAGGCAGCTGGTTCGATCTTGGCTTCACCGCTGCTCGCCGATGAGTTGTCACGCAATGCCGCGACTTCGGCCCGGTCCTACACTTGGACGACGATGGCCGGACGGTTGCGCCGTGTCTATGACGACATCGCGGCTCGCATCCCGGTTGACTGCACGTGACCCCCAGGCACTCTCGGTAACGTCGCGTGATGGAGTCGCCTCTCGCCACACCCGCCGAGCTGGCAGCCGTAGAGCAGTGCATCGACGCCTGGCTGGAACAAGCCGCGGCATCGAATCCCCTAGTTGACGCAGTGGAGCGCAGCACTGATGACATCGTCCGCTGGTTCGTCCGTGTACTCGGTGAAGAGAAGGATGTCTGGACAGCCTGGCTCACACTGCGGCAACGCACCCTGCAGTTCGAGACCTACGTCATGCCGGCACCCGAAGAAAACGAAGCAGAGTTCTATCGCCAACTGTTGCGCCGCAATCACAAATTGACCGGGTTGGCGTTTGAGATCGGCGAGGAGGACGCGGTGTTTTTGGCCGGGTCGTTGCCCGTAGCCGCAGTGACCGAAGCTGAACTTGATCGAATACTGGGATCATTGTGGGCGGCCGTCGAGCTTTGCTTCAGACCAGCCCTGCGAATCGGCTTCGCCTCCCGCTTCTCGTAATATTTGAAACTGATCCCTTTTTCGGTTGGGTTTCAATCAGTCTCATGTATATTAGTTGTTGACCAGGCGGGACGGTGGTGTACTCGGGGAAGTGTGCATCTTCGTTCCCGCCGGTCCCCCTCCCCTCTCAGGGGAGAGCGGCCGACAGTTGCCGGTTCATGGCGTCCAGCGCGCCCCGGGCCGCTTCGACTGGGTCAGTCCCTTCGGGCTCTGGTCGCCAGGCTCCCAGGATTGCCCTGCTGGAATTGACGATGATCCCGGTTCCCTGATCAGTGCATCCCGCCACGGCACCTTCAGCGCTTGCACCTTGAGCCCCAAAACCAGGCACCAAGAAAAGCGTGTTGGGCAAGATGTCACGCAACTCTCGAGCCTGAGCCGGCCAAGTAGCACCAACCACGGCGCCAACATCTGCAAACCCGCTGGCACCTATGCGGCCAGCGCCCCACTGGTGAACCTTTCGTGCCACAATCGTCGACAGCGAGTCGCCGTCGACAGCCTGGTCTTGAAAGTCTCGAGCCCCAAGGTTTGAAGTGCGCACCAGCACAAAGACACCTTTGCCTTCGTCAGGTGAGCCGATCAGGGGTTCCACTGAATCACCCCCCAGGTAAGGGTTGGCAGTAATCCAATCGGCGTCCATCCCCCGAAGCCGTTGTGAGGCAACCAAGCCGGGCGCTGAGGTGAGCAGCCCTTGTCGATAGTGAACCGCAGATGAACCGATGTCGGAGCGTTTGGCATCCAAAATGACAGGAACCTTAAGCCTCCGAGCCTCGGCCACAACCCGTTCCAAGACCTGCCAACCAGCCGAACCGTAAGCTTCGTAACACGCAGCCTGCGGTTTCACTGCCGCACAATGACACGCCACGGCCCGCACGATCGACACCATGAACTCCTCGAAAGCGATCGACACCTGTCGGCGCGGATCATCACTCTGCGCGACCGCAGATCTGACGATCTCACCGGGAATGAGTTCCGGCCGAGGATCCAAGCCCACACAAGCAATTGAACCTGTTGACTCACACGACCCAGCCAACAAGTCCCCTCCATGCATACGCGCACGCTACTGCCCAGCGGCGTAGCTGCCAATGAAACGTGACCTGGTGGGGTACGGTGCGTCGGATGAAGCTGCAGATGATTGGTGGCGGCAAGATGGCCGAGGCGCTACTAGGGGGACTAGTCGATCGCGGCTGGGCGACAGCCGACGAACTGCATGTCGTTGAGCCTGTCGCCGAGCGCCGGGCGTTGCTCGCCACCAGACATCCGTCGATGTCGATTGGGACCGAACCGATTGACGAAATCGACGCGCTGATCGCGGTGAAACCGGATGTGGTAGCAGCGGTCTTGGGGGGCTTGGCAAAAGCCGGAGTCACCCGTGTGCTATCTATCGCCGCTGGTGTGCGGACCGAGTTGATCGAACAACAACTACCGGCCGGCACTGCGGTTGTGCGCTGTATGCCCAACACTCCGGCGCTAGTCGGAAAAGGTGCAGCGGCCATCGCCGAAGGCGCCGCGGCAGGTCCAGACGATCTTGATTGGGCGTCCAGCATCATGGGCGCGGTCGGTACCGTCGAAATCGTCGCTGAAAGCGACCTTGACGCGGTGACAGGACTATCGGGATCAGGCCCCGCCTATCTGTTTCACCTAGCCGAAGCGCTGACCGCAGCCGGAATCGCCGAAGGCTTAGCTCCCGAAGTAGCCGATGCCCTCACCCGTCAAACCCTTCTGGGGGCGGCCACACTGCTATCAGAATCGGGTGAAGACCCGGCAGTGCTGCGCAGCAACGTCACCTCACCGGGGGGCACCACCGCAGCGGGCTTGGCCGTGTTTGCCGAAGCCGATCTGGTCGAACTCGTAGGCAGGGTTGTGCGGGCGGCCACGCAGAGATCACGCGAACTCGGAAGCTGACGTCGTCGCTGTGGCTGCTCGATTCGACACCATCTCGTTTCTGTCCGATTACGGGTACGAAGACGAATTCGTCGGCGTAGTCCACTCGGTAATCCGCTCAATCGCCCCGCACGTCGCGATCATCGATGTCACGCACGGAATAACCCCACACGACACCCGGGCCGGAGGCCTGGCCCTCGCCCGAGCCGCCAACTATCTGTGCCCCGGCGTGGTTGTGGCGGTAGTTGACCCAGGTGTGGGAACCCAGCGGCGAGCGGTCGCAATCGAAGTCGGCGACGGAGCGTCCTATCTGATCGGACCCGACAACGGACTGTTGGCTCCAGCGGTCGGTCTCGTGGGCGGTGCCACACGAGCCATCGAACTGACATCGCAAGACCACCGTGTGCCGTTGGCTGGAGGTGCAACCTTCGATGGCCGTGACGTGTTCGCGCCAGCCGCAGCTCACCTGTGCAATGGGATTTCACTAGAAGAACTCGGAGCAGATATCGACACCGCCAGCCTGGTACCCGGTGTGCTACCGGTAAGCCATCTGGACGGCGACGAACTCCTGGCCGAAGTGTTGTGGATCGACCGCTTCGGCAACTGCCAGCTGAACGTCGATCCCGTCGACGTCGACCGATTCGGTACAACAATGCTGGTGGTCATGCCGAACACGGAGAAAATCGGGATGCGAACCGAGGCATACGACCAGATCCCCACCGGTCGAGCAGGCCTGATGGTTGACTCCAGTGGTTTGCTTTCACTGGCGATCGCGCGAGGATCAGCTGCAAGCGAATTCGACCTGGTCGAAGGCGACGAGGTTCGCCTAGCAGCAACCGATGACAGCACAGCCCAAACACAAGCGCAACAAGGCGGTGCGACCATCGCAGTCGAGATCCAAAGAAAGGAACGCCCCCAATGAGAAGCGGAACCACCATCGTCGTTGTCATCTTGCTGGTCCTGATTCTGGGTGCCTCAGCGCTGCAGTTCCTGTTGCTGTGAGCAACCCGATGGGTTCCACGGCTTGCTGATGGAGCGCGTGCCATCATTACGGTGATCTCGATAAGGACCCCGTCACCGTGAACCTCGCCACTCTGCTCGAAGACCATCCCGGTAGCCGCACGGCCATCGTTTCCGGTAGCGACCGTGTCTCATATGGCCGACTCCGAACCGAGATCGCCGCCACCCGAGGTGTGCTCGTTGGTCTTGGCCTTGAGCCGGGAGACAGAGTCGCCATTCTTTGCGGCACCAACACACGGTTTGTGCGTGGGTGGTATGCGGCGGTTGGAGCAGGCATGGTTGCGGTTCCCCTCAATCCGCAGGCACCCGCGGCTGAGATCCAACGTGAACTGTCGGTTGTCAATGCCAGAGCAGTGATTGCCGGCCCCGCAGGAGTGGCTGCTCTGGAAACGCTCGACCGAACAGAGGTTGCGGCGCTTGAACATTGCCTTGTGCCGGCAGGTTCAGTATTCGAAGGCGCCATTGATCTCGACGCAGCCGTCGCCCAAGCCGCACCGGTGCCGATCGTCGACAGAGACGACGAGCAGTTGGCGACCCTGCTGTTCACCAGCGGCACCGCAGGCAGCCCCAAAGCCGCCATGCTCACCCACGGCAACCTGGCGTCGAATATTCGCCAGGTGCTAGCCCGACCCGAACAGGTCGCCCGCCCAGACGATGTGTCTGTGTGTGTCGTTCCCCTCTTTCATGTACTGGGACTCAACTCGATTCTCAATGTCTCGCTTTGGGTCGGCGCGACGCTGGTGTTGGTTGAACGGTTTGATCCGGTGTCGATGGTCGAACTCGTCGTTGAAGAACAAGTCAGCACCATGGCCGGTCCACCGACCATGTGGTCGGCGTTGACTCATCTCGAAGACGTTGAAGAAGGGGCGTTCTCCTCGATTCGCTTGGCCGCCTCTGGTGCCGCGGCAATCCCGGACCGGGTGGTGGAAGAAGCACAGACCCGCTTCGGTATTCGGATCTATGAGGGTTACGGCCTGACCGAAGCAAGCCCGACAGTAACGCTCGCGACCGGCACCGACGCACCTATCGGTTCGATCGGTCGACCTGTTCCGGGCGTGGAAGTACGCCTTGTTGACGATGGCGGCGACGTGTATGTCGGTGATCCAGGTGAGCTTCTAGTAAGAGGCCCCAACGTATTTCGGGGATACCTCGGTGATCCGGTCGCCACCGCGAGGGTCATTGATGAGGCGGGATGGCTCCACACCGGTGACATCGCAGTGGTCGACGACGACGGCTATCTGTACCTGGTGGACCGAGCCAAGGATCTGGTCATTGTTTCTGGATTCAACGTATTCCCCGCCGAGGTTGAACGTGTGCTCGTCACCCATCCGGCGGTTCGCGAAGCAGGTGTTGTCGGGATACCTCACCCATACAGCGGCGAAACAGTGAAGGCTTTCGTTGTGGCCGAAGACGGCTACATGGTGGAGGAGGACGAACTGGTGGCATGGTGTGCCAACGAGTTGGCTCGTTACAAATGCCCCACCAAGATCGATTTCGTTGACGAGATCCCGCGGGGCATGGGTGGCAAGGTGCTGCGTCGCGAATTGCGTTAACTCGGCGGTAACTCGTAAGGCTACGGTTGTGTCAGTGAACGACCACGAACCCATCCCAGAAGCCACTGTTGCTCGCTTGCCCGTGTACCTCAGGAGCCTTGTGGAGTTGGCTGCGAGCGGCCCAACAACGGTTTCGTCGCTGGGCCTTGCTGAATTGGCCGGTGTCAACGACGCAAAAGTGCGAAAGGATCTCAGCTATCTCGGTCCGCACGGAACGAGAGGCGTGGGTTACAACGTTGATCATCTGATCGTCGAGATCAGCCGTGCTCTGGGCGTGACCAACACTTGGCCGGTCGTAGTTTGCGGACTCGGCAACCTTGGCCGAGCGCTCGCCAACCACACCGGTTTCACAGACCGAGGGTTCCCGGTGGTTGCCTCAGTGGACACCGATCCCGACAAAATCGGCACCACTATCGACGGGGTGACCGTGCACCACCCCAAGCACCTAGCTGAGGTCGTAGCCACCCATCAGATCGCTATCGGGGTGATCACCACTCCTGCCGAAGCAGCACAGGAAACCGTGGACCTACTTGTTGAAGCTGGGGTTCGCTCGATTCTCAGCTTTGCCCCCGCGGTGCTTGTGGCGCCCGACGGGATTGACGTTCGCTCCGTCGATCTCTCCACCGAACTGCAGATTCTCGGATTCCATCTCCAACGCCAACAACCACAAGACACCGGCGGGGTCGCCGAATGCTCCTGAGCCCGGTACCGTTTTGCTGGTCTGGAAATCGAGCGGTGCCGCGAGCGACCCGCTCCAGCGTCGGATTTGAGGAAATTGGCTGTGTCGATCGTTGCGATTGGTTGTAATCATCGGTCGACTCCGCTCGCCAAGCTTGAGCAGATGACCGTCGCTGCCGATCAACTGCCGAAGGTATTGAGCGGGTTGTCGGAAGCAGACCATCTCTCTGAAGTTGTGGTGCTGTCCACTTGCAATCGTGTTGAGGTGTACGCCTTCGCCGAGCGCTTCCACGGCGGTTACCAAGATGTACGCGAGTTTCTGGCTCGCCATGCAGGTCTGGCCCCCGAGGATGTGGCTGACCATCTCTACGCATACCACGACGCTGACGCTGTTCGACATCTATTCTCGGTCGCCGCAGGACTTGATTCCGCCGTTGTCGGCGAACATGAAATCCTGGGGCAGGTGCGGGACGCTTGGGATTGTTCCGTCACCGAACACGCCGTCGGATCGGTGCTCGGTGCTCTCTTCCGCCACGCCATTGAAGTGGGAAAACGCGCCCGGTCTGAGACTTCAATCGGCCGTGGAATCGCCTCGGTCTCTCAAGCTGCAGTGGCGATGGCCAACGAACGTATCGGCGGCATAGCCGGGCGCTGCGTATTGGTGATCGGTGCTGGTGAGATGGCTGAAGGAACCGTCAAATCTTTGGCTAAGGCCGGCGCCTCGGAGATTGTTGTAGCCAACCGCACATATGACCGAGCCGAGCAACTAGCCGCGGTCTGCGACGGCACCGCCGTTCATATTGAGGAACTTCCTGACGCTCTTTCGCGAGCAGCGGTGCTGGTAACCACCACCGGAGCTCAGGAACTGATCCTGCAGGCCACGGATGTGGCAACGATGTCCGCTCGGCGCGGCGATCTACCGCTGGTGATCGTTGATATTGCCGTTCCCCGTGATGTCGACCCGGCGGCCAGCCGACTCAAAGGAGTCACACTGCTCAACATGGACGACATCGGCGATTTCATCGATGGTGGCCTCCAGAGCCGCAACCGCGAAGTGGCCAGTGTCGTAGAGATCGTCGACGCTGAAGTTCAGCGCTACCAATCGATCACTTCAGCACGTGAGGTGGCGCCGCTGATCAGCGCGTTGCGTCAGCAGGCCGACGAGATCAGGCTGGCAGAACTTGAGCGGATAACCGCGAAACTGTCGGACCTCAATGCCGAACAACTGGCGGTCGTCGAAACTTTGACCAAGCGGATAGTCAACAAGATGTTGCACGGGCCGTCAACGCATCTCAAAGACGCTGCAGGACGCGCCCGCGGAGATCGTCTAGCTGAATCTCTGCGTGATCTCTACGATCTCTGAGGCGAGGCGCCGAAAAATGCTTGCAGCCACACGTCAAAGCCCTTTGGCTCTGTGGCAGACCCGTCATGTGGCGTCACTGCTGGTCGGGGCAGGTCTGGTTGAGAGCCTGGAAGAACTAGCGGTGTCGACAGAGGGTGATCGACGAACAGACACTCCAATCCACGCAATGGGTGGCAAGGGAGCCTTCTCCAAAGAAGTACAACAGGCGGTGCTTGATGGTCGCGCCGATATCGCAGTTCATTCCGCGAAAGACCTCACGTCTTCTACACCCGATGGGCTGCTGCTTGCGGCGGTGCCACTGCGCGGTGATGCCCGCGACGCGCTGGTGGGAACCCGCCTGCAAGATTTGCGTGAAGGGGCCCGAGTCGCCACCGGATCCGTGCGCCGACGCGCCCAACTCGCTTGGCACCGACCGGACCTGGAGTTTTCTGAACTGCGTGGCAATATCGCAACGCGTTTGAAGAAGGCCGAACAGTTTGACGCGATCGTGATGGCCATGGCAGCTATCCAACGCCTCGAACTGGACATCGAAGTAGTTGAACCACTTGATCCTGAGGTGATGGTCCCCCAAGTTGCCCAAGGTGCGCTGGCAGTCGAATGCCGAGCAGACGACGAAGACACGATTGCTGCGCTACGTGCTATTGAGGATCCCAGAACACGGCTAGTCGTGGATGCCGAACGCGCGTTTCTTCACGAACTCGGCGGCGATTGCACGCTTCCAGCGGGTGCGGTTGCAGTGCTCAACGATGCTGCCAGTGGTGACGGCAATATCGAATTGGTAGGAATGCTGGCCTCACTCGACGGTCAGACCCTGGTTCGTGAACAACGCCGCGGCACAGACCCGGATGCTCTCGGCCGTGGCGTGGCCCGCTACCTGCTCAACGACGCTGGAGGCCGCGCTCTGCTAGCGGAATCCCGATCGGCAAACAATGGCTGAACGTCCCCTCGACGGTGTTCGGGTGGTGGTGACCAGGGCCCGCCATCAAGCTGGGGGGCTTGCCGACGCACTAGAAGAACTTGGCGCCACAGCAGTCGTCGTGCCGGTGATCCAGATCGTGGACCCCGCCGATGGAGGTGCTGGCTTGCGAGAACATCTCGCCGGTCTGGGCCCTGATGACTGGCTCGTGATCACCAGCCCCAACGGCGCAAACAAAGTCTCCGAAGCTCTGGCTCTGGCACCGCTGGCCGAGGGGGTCTCTGTTGCCGTGATAGGCCCCGGCACCCGCGACCGTGCCCAAGAGTTGGGCATCGAAGTTGATCTCGTCCCGGATGCCTCAATTGCAGAAGGCCTGCTCGAATCGTTTCCTCAACCCAGCCACCCGGACGCGACGGTTCTATTGGCCCGCGCTTATGAAGCTCGCAGGTTGCTTCCAGAAGGACTCCGCGAGCTGGGATGGACAGTTCACGATGTAGCGGCATACCGAACAGTCGGCGTACCGGTCAGCGACGCCGACATCATGGCTTGTCGTCAAAGTGATGTGGTGGCGTTCACCTCGTCATCGACGGTCAGTCATTTGTATGCGGTTGTTGGCCCTGGCAACCTCCCCGAAATCGTTGCCTGCATCGGTCCAGCGACAGCCGCCACCGCACATGGTTTGGGCCTGACGGTCAGCGTTGTAGCCGAACCCCACACCATTGGCGGACTCGTGTCCGCAATCGTCGACTTCCACAGGACCGATTGCGGCTCCGACACCACCAAAACCGAGCGATAAAGTTCGGTCAATGTGGGGCTGCTAACCTCGGTCCGGACTCGGGACTCGTTCTAGAGTTGCGATCAAACAAGACAGGGGGTCAATAAAGACCATGTTGAGATTTGCTGAGGAAGTCGTTCTCCTGTTGTTGCGTGACGACGACGGGAAGTTCGTGCATGTGCCGAGTTGGCTACTGGACCGGATCCTTGCCGGTGCAGTGCTGATGGACTTGGCGATGGAATATCGCATCGACACCGACCCGGAGAGACTGGTTCTGCTTGATGACACACCAGTTGGCGACAGCCTTCTAGACCCGACGTTAGCTCGAATCGTTGAGGACCGGGAAGGTGTGGAGCGTGACGCCCGTTATTGGGTTGAGCAGGAAGCCACACACGCTGAAGAGATCCGCGAGGAGGCGCTCAACCGTCTTGTCGAAGTCGGGATCTTGGAACGTGAAGACGACCGCTTCTTGTGGGTGTTCAAGTCACGTCGCTACCCGGTCATTGACGGTAAAGCCGAACGCGAAGTGAAGCTGCGGATTATGGGTGTGCTGTTCAGCGACGAAATCCCAGATCCGCGCGATGTTGTGATCATCTGCCTCGCTGACGCTTGTGGTATCTTCCGGGAGCTTTTGCCAAGGCGAGAACTCGAGCAGGCATCTGTCCGAATTGAGCAGGTGCGCAAACTGGACCTCATTGGTCAGGCGATGGCTCAGACCATCTACGACATGGGGGTGTGGCTAGCCGCCAGCCGCATTGAGGGCCGTATGTTCTAACGGCGCGGTGCTTTCCGCTCTTGTTCGCTTCGCGCTGTTCGCTCCGGTTCGCTTCGCTCTGGACCCGTTAGGCCCTAACCTTGCAGGGTGCCGTTTCCTCAACGCCGCCTGCGCCGCCTGCGACGAACTCCCGCTTTGCGGCGGCTCGTGTCCGAAACACATCTTCATG
Organism: Candidatus Aldehydirespiratoraceae bacterium; assembly: GCA_965198365.1. Lineage (GTDB taxonomy): Bacteria > Actinomycetota > Acidimicrobiia > Acidimicrobiales > Aldehydirespiratoraceae > VXYK01. The sequence continues at coordinate 346,218 of OZ240617.1, forward strand.
TCGATGACCTGATCGCCCCGCTATTCGTGCGGGAAGGCATCGACGAACCGCAGCCGATCTCGTCGTTGCCCGGCCATTACCAGCACACTCGAGAGTCGCTGCGAGCCGAAGTGAGCCAACTTCGAGACCTTGGCGTCGGCGCGGTCATGCTCTTCGGGATCCCGCAAAGCAAAGACGCCGAAGGATCAGAAGCTTGGAACCCCGATGGCATTGTGCAAGTCGCCCTCGCTGAGCTGCGTGAGGACCATGACGACGAGATGGTACTGATTGCCGATCTGTGTCTTGACGAGTACACCGATCATGGTCATTGTGGCGTGCTGGACCCCAGCGGTCAGCCAGACAACGACGCCACCCTCGAGCTCTATGCGCAAGTCGCTGTCGCCCAGGCACAAGCCGGTGTCGACATCGTGGCACCCTCGGGAATGATGGACGGGCAAGTAGCAGCCATCCGCAAAGCCCTCGACGAAGCAAACTTGGAACGAATCGCCATACTCGCCTACTCCGCGAAATACGCGACCGCTCTCTACGGCCCTTTCCGTGACGCGGTCGACGTGACCATTGTCGGTGGAGGTGACCGACGCGGCTACCAGCAAGATGTGGCCAATGCCCGAGAGGCAGCCGAAGAAATTCGCGAAGACATCGCCGAAGGTGCAGACATAGTGATGGTCAAGCCGGCTCTGCCGTATCTCGACGTGATCGCTCGTGCCCGAGCCGAGTTCGACATTCCCATCGCGGCTTACCACGTGAGCGGCGAATACGCGATGGTTCACGCCGCCGCACAATTGGGCTGGTTGGAACTTGAAGCGGTGGCGTTCGAGCACACTCTGGCTATCAAGCGCTCCGGAGCAGATCTGATCTGCAGCTACTTCGCACGTTTGCTTGCCGAGAGACTCCAGTGAGTAGCGGCCTTTCCAACAGCGCGCTGTTCAACCGCGCTCAGGCAGTCATCCCCGGAGGTGTCAATTCGCCGGTGCGGGCCTTCGGGTCGGTGGGCGGGACGCCATATTTCGTTGCCCGAGCGAGTGGTCCCTATGTTTACGACGTCGAAGGAAACCGCTACATCGACTACGTGCAAAGCTACGGCCCGACGATTCTTGGTCACGCCCACCCGGCTGTAACCGAAGCGGTGCAAACCGCCGCGGCTTTGGGCACAAGCTACGGTGCGCCGACGCAGGCCGAGGTTCGCCTAGCCGAAGAGATCACTCGCCGCGTCGTTGGTTTGGAGATGGTGCGGCTCGTGTCTAGCGGCACCGAAGCGACGATGACCGCGATTCGCATGGCGCGCGGAGCAACCGGGCGTGATCGCATAGTTAAATTCGCCGGCAACTATCACGGCCATAGCGATGCGCTGCTGGTGGCAGGCGGGTCGGGAGTTGCCCAGCAAGGTTTGGTCGGTTCGTCAGGAGTTACAACTGGCGCGGTAGCCGACACCGTGGTGGCGCCCTACAACGTTGTGCCCGAACTTGACGAGACAGTCGCTGTGGTCGTGGTCGAACCGGTCGCCGCCAACATGGGTCTGGTCGAGCCCGCAGCCGGTTTCCTTGAGGGCCTTCGTCAGGCTTGTGACGAAGTCGGGGCACTGCTGATGTTTGACGAGGTCATCACCGGTTTCCGCCTTTGTTTCGGGGGAGCGGCCCAGTGGTACGGTGTGCGTCCCGATATCTGGTGTTTCGGCAAAGTGATTGGTGGTGGTCTGCCGATGGGAGCGATCGGTGCTTCAACAGAGATCATGAGCAACCTCGCCCCGTTGGGAAGCGTCTATCAGGCGGGCACCTTGTCGGGGAATCCGCTGGCTACCGCGGCAGGACTAGCAGTTCTCGAACAGTTGACCCCCGACTCCTACAGCCGGCTGACCGACATCTCAGTTCGTTTGCAAGCAGGCTTGGCCGCAGCTTTCGACGACGCGGGTGTTGAGGCTTGCGTACCGAGGGTGGGGCCGCTGTTGGGTTTGTTCTTTGGCAGCGAGCCCCCAACAGATTTTGATTCCGCCAAGACGATCTGTGACAACGGCATGTACCAAAGGTTCTTCCATGGGATGCTGAGCCGTGGCGTTGCTTTCGCTCCGGGTGCCTATGAGGCAGTGTTCACATCACTGGCCCACACTAATATCGAACTTGACGCCACAATTGAGGCATGTCGCGAAGTGGCCAAGGAGATGGCGTGAAGAAAAAATGGCTGATAACTGGGGTTTTGGTGGTTTTGGCGGCGGTAGTCGCAGCACTCTGGTTGCTGTTCTTCCGTGACGATGCACCCGAAGCAGTAAGCACTGAAGCAGGTCTTGAACAACTCCAAGAAGACCTCGCAGCGCAAGAGGACGAGCAGTACCCGGAGACGGAGCCCACAGAACCTGACGCCGATTCAGAATTTGAGCCCGAACCTGAGCCCGTTCCAGAATCTTCTACCGGTGGTCCCGCCGACGGTACCTGGGCGGTTGATGATGAGTTCGGCGACTTCGATTTTGAAACGGCCAGCGGCTCTTTTGCTGGTTTCCGTGTGGAGGAGGAACTGACGATCGGCGAAGTCACAGCCGTGGGACGCACCGGTGGTGTGACCGGTTCGCTCACAATCGAAGAGGGAACACTTGCCGCCGCTGAGATCACCGTCGACATGACAACGATCGAATCCAACGACGGCCGCCGCGAGAACGCCATCCAGGGTGCTGTCGGCGCCCGTGAATTCCCGACCGCGACGTTCGTGCTCACTGATCCACAGCCCATTGACGTTGCCGCGCTCGAAGCAGGCTCGACGCTTCTTATCGACGTCGTCGGCGACCTGACTGTCAAAGGCACCACGAATCAAGTGGCCTTCTTTCTGCAAGCCACGATCGTCGAACCCGGCATCGGTCTCATAATCGGGTCGACTGAGATCTTCTGGGAAGACTTCGGCATTACCCCACCACGTGCACCAATCGTCGTCTCCGTAGAAGACCACGGCATCCTCGAGTTCCAACTAGTAGTCCGCCGGGGCTGACCCTGCGACAACACGCGCGGCTCAGAGGCAGACGTCCAGGTTCATATCTTTACCAGGGGCGACGGATTTCTATTCGGTTGCTGGTGACCTCGTCGGATGCCGTAAACAGCGGCAGGTCAAGTTGTTCAGCCAGAATCAGCGCAGACCACGAGTCCAGGGCATCCACAGCATCGAGTCCGGCGCGAACGAGCGTTTGTGCCACGATCGTGCGCACCGGGAACCACTCGTCGACCCTCGACAGAGCGAGTCCAATCTCCACCTCGGTCATTTCGGCGCGGCTCTCGTGCCGGACTGCGAGAAAGCGCCCAATGGTCACCGCCGACCAGTCGAGAGCCAGGAACTCCGAATTCGCGGGAGCGCCGCCCGCAAGAATTCCAGCGGCCGCCAGAACTCCCCCGGCGTCGCAGACGACGCTATGGAGCATCAATTTCGCGAAGCTGTCGCCGGATGTCCGCAAACTCGGCGCGGCTCATCGGCCTGTGGCCCGCTGCGAACTCAGCTGGTGAGGAACGCGCCGCCATCCGGGTCAACTCGTTGCGCAGATGCTGCTGAACCGACAGGCCCGCAGCGGCCGCCTGTTCCCGCAAGCGCATCCCAACATGGTCGTCGAGGTCTTTGATGTTCAGATCCATGACCCCGATTATACCAAAATGGTATAACTTGACAAGCTCCCATCGGGATCCCGGGCAAAATCAGCCAGTCCCGATGCTGATTCGTGACTTCGGTTGGAATAGCAACGTGGTTTCCTGGTCAACTGTCCTCGATCCCAGCCCGACCGCTGAGATGCGGGACGATATCCCGCTTTGGTTGGCGACCCAGTCGGGTAAGTGAGTCAGCAGGGAGTTACCAGGCTCAAGAGTCCCTGCGTCGGTGTCAACGTGTACGGCACACTGCCTATTAGCGGCACGTTCAGGCGTCGTAGTGACGATTCCAGAAACGGCGGTGCCGATGAGGTGCTCATCCCAGGTGTCGGTGATGCTGTCCCAGAAAGCGGGGCAGCGCTCCTGGTGGGGACACCACTGGCACGTTGTCGGAGCCGGGTTTGCTGGCTGCTGGCCTGGGACTCGATGATTGAAGCGACGGCGGGCCTTGCGGACGTTTTCCATGGAGGTCTGTCGTCGTGGCACGTCGATCCGTACATCGATGAACGGGTCCCGTTCTTTGAATGACACCAGCACAGCTCGTAGCACAGGCCAACGCAGTGAGTCGGCGGCGAGGGCGGAGTAGATCTGGAGTTGTCGCTCGTGCTCAACTTTTGGAACACCTTCGTTGGTGACCACACCCGACTTGTAGTCGATAACGATCAGTCCGTCTTCGGTGTCAAGAACTAGGTCGGGAGTACCGGCGATCTCCCCATCGGGCGATGTCAGTTGTTGTTCAAGGATCGGACTCGAAACGAGGCGAAGTGATGAGACGTAACTGGCTACGGGCCGCCCTTCGTTTGAATCGGTTAGCGATACGGCGGATTCCAGAGATCTCTGAAAGAGCAACTCCAAGCGTGCCCGCGCACGTCGCATCCCAAGCTTCCTCTGGGTTGGCCCCTTCGCCGATCACTTGCTGCATCGCCGAATGAACGGCGATACCTGCTAACGCAGCGGGACTCATATCGGACACTGTGCGTGGCCCTCCTTCGTGTCGCCGATCGAAGGCCACCCTCGCTGGACATCCGAGGCGAGTGAGCATTGAAGGCGTAACGGTTCCCAACGTCAACGATGTTTGGGGAAGATTCACCAGCCCGCGCTAGGCACGTTGAGATTTGTAGCGGTCCATCCGAGCCGTCGAGAGAGATCGAACGAAGATCGCCACCTGATTTCAGAACCACTGCCGAGCCTGGCCTCAGCGTCGCCAACTGCTTCATCCATCCGGGCGGTGAGCAGCGCCTCGTCGTGAGTGGACACGGATTCAAGCGGATGATGCACGATGACAATCTGGTCGGCAAGCTGAATTGCATGTACATCTCCATCGAGGCGTACGACGTGACCTTCGAAAGCGTCAGCGAAGTCGTTTGCTACGGCGGACTCAGCCTCGACCCACCGTGAGAAGTCGATTTCACTGCCTGAGAGAAGACCTAGTAGGTCGCGCCCCAGCCGCCAATCAAGCAGCGGGTGATAGATCAGATTTGTGAAGTCACGCAAGCAGTCGGGGCAGGAGCTATCGCAAGTGTGGTCAGGTTTTTTGAGTTCTTGAACAAAGTCCCGTGTTTCCTTGAGGAGTCTTGGCAGATTCGTTTCGGCACCGAGCCAGGTTGCGTAACCGGCTCCGTTTTCCAAAGTGTCCGACAGAAAAACTTCAACCTGTTGCCGGTTGCTGTCCTGCAGATCGAGAAGCCGGACGGACACACCTACTTGCAATTCGGTTAGTCCGACATCAAGCAGCCTTGTAGCGGAGGCTCGAAGCATGAACCCGAGCGAATACCAGGCTCCTCGGCAACCAGGGGTAAATGGACCGAGAGTGAGTCCAGGTTGTTGACGAAGAAGTCCAATTAGCAAGGTATCGGTGCGTTTTGCTACACCGATTGCTCCCTCCCAGTGGCTGTCCGTATTGGGGTTAATCGTGATCTGTTGTCCGAGTCCTTCAAGATAGTGGTCGAAGGAGATCCAGCCCCCGCCTTGGCCGCCAGTCACCGGAGCGAAACGAAATTTATCCCCATAGTTGTCGTTGATGACAAACACATCGCCTACACCTGAGAAGGCGAGTGATCCCGCTACCTCGACGCGCTTGAGTCCTGGAGTTGGTGAGACACGGGGGACACTGCCACGAGCGGTTCGTGTAAACGATCCTTCGAAGTCTTTTGGCCAATAGTCAGTTCGAAAGCCCGCTGGCTCCGAGAGAACCATCTCAAGGTAAATCCTCCGGCCTCCCTCACCGCAGATAGCGCATGTTGATCGCGTGCCAACCTTGGGGATACGGGCAACGGAACCACAATGGCGGCATCTTGAGATGGTATGACCGGGTCCAAAAGGCGTAGGTGTTGTGACCACTGTCCGTCCCTGCCTTGAATAGCCGACGACACCGATCGCCGTGTGGACCTGTTTGTCCTTGACGAGTTCACTACCGGGAGCGAACTCGCTTACGGCTAGGTCCAGATGGCGGTCGATTACGTCTGGCGGTGGCCAATCACGGCCGTCGGGTCTTCTGGTGTAAAGGCTTCGAACGCGGGTGGGGAACCCGAACATCGGCAGTACCCCTTGCTCGGCTAGGTGCTGGCTGAGATCATCCTGGATGGGAGGAGCCGCTTCGAGCGCAGCTCCCACAGCATTGCACAAGCCACCGTCACACAGGTAACCCACAATATCGCTGAGTTGACGACGCAGCGACTCATCAGCCCCGACCAAGAGCGTGACAACGAATTCTTCAAGTTCAGATCTCGTCTCCGTCAGTATGTCGGAGACGACGTGGCGTCTAGCAGGCCAATCGTCGACCGACCCAAACTGACCGTGGGTATTGAAACCACCATCGAAGTTGCCGTCGGTTACAGCGACAGCTTTGAACACCCGGCGGAGTGCTTCCATGGAAGCGGTTCGCAGGAGGATCTCGTAGCGCCCCATATCAAGATAAGGAGCTGGCGGAGCCTCGTTCGTAATGCGATCGGGATGCCTGAAATAGAACTCATCGTGTGTTCGATCCCGGCACAGGGTGAGGGCATAGGAGAAAGGATCGCGGCGACGCCCAGCACGACCGACGCGCTGCTGATAGTTGAACCTTTGGGGTGGCATGTTGGACATCACCACACCGTGCAGGGATCCAATATCGACCCCCGCCTCCATCGTGGTGGTGACACTAAGCAGATCGATAGCTGACGTCAGAGGTTGTTCGTTCTCAAGGAATACGTCTTGAAAGTAGGCTTGGCGAAGTGGAGCCAACAAGCGGTCGGTCTGCCCGCTGAGTTCTTCGCAATGAAGACGAAAAGGGTCGGCTAGATCCGCCCTGTAAGCGTAGTAATCATCTGCGTGGTCGACACTGTAGTTTGGGTCGGTAGGCAAATCGGTGCCACAGCGGGTGCATACCCCCGCCGCATTGTCGAGGTGGATGCGAGAACAGCGGCCACACTCGTACCCATCCGAAGTCGTCGCTGGGGACAGGCGAAGTTCATCGGGCTGCAGCAAGAACTCGCGAACTCCCCCTGGGGTACTAAGAGCGGTAGTACAGGCTTTGCTGAACAATTCATCGTCAAGCCCGTACTTTGTTGCTATCGCTTTCCAATAATCGCGAAGGTTTGCCGGAGGGTTGTCGGGAGACCCGCCGCGGATGCCTAGGATTCGGCGGCTATCTCCAAGGATCCGAACGGAATTTCGCAGCACTTTTTGAAAGATCTCCAGATTGAGGCCGCTCGGCGCTTCAAGATCGGATGAGAGGGGCACGATGGCGGTAGCGAGTCCGAGGGATTCGAGGTCGCGACCGTTACCAGCGAACATGTTGAGTTCACATTCTCGTAGCAGCGCTGCCGCGATTGCTTCTTCGAGTTGCTGGTGAAGCGGAGTCTCTGATTGTCTCCGGGAAGGTTGCTCGTCATGCCACCAATACAGGTCTGTCCAGTGCGCTCGGGGTTGGCGTTTGATTAGCTTTTGCTGAAGCGAGGGATCGGGGCCAGCGGGGTTGATTCCCAGGGCGACAAGCCGTTGCTCAACCTTTGCCGACAGGTTCAAGACAGAAAGCCCCGCCTCGTATTTTGGGACGAGGTCGTTGAGCTTTTCCTGCGAACCGAGCATTCCATTTCGGACGTCTTCTAGAGCATGGACGAGTTCGGGATTCGTGTTTCGCAACTCGTAGTACGCCTCGGAAGCTGGTCCTGATCGGTCGCCATCGACAAATAGACGAACAAGATCAAGATCGACTCTCTGGTCTTGCCGCAGCACCGACACGATGAACTCCCGCACCAAGTCTTGGTAGTGGCGTTTCTCAAGCCCTGCGCTTAGCTTCGCGGCGTCTTGGCGGCTGTCGGAGAACAATACGAGCCGTCTACGAACCTCTCGATGTTCGTCATTGCCGCTTCGTAGCTCGCGAACCAGCGCGTCGATGAGCACTTGACCGATTTTTTCGTTACCGGTGCCCATCTGCTGGATCGGTGATCGGGACCGCGACCGGTCGGTGATTGGTCGCTTGTTCGGACCCCAAGCGAACATCTCCCAGTCGGCCTCACAGTGAGGGCAACGAATTGGTAATGCGGGAACGCGGTCTCGGTGGTCCTTACCGCCCTTATGACTGACCTCGAATGTCCAACCAGTGTGGCTACCCGGAGAAGTGTGGCGTAGTCGACCCGTTCGAGGTTCGAAGGTTGCGGCGCGGAACGCGAACTCGTATCTGCTGCCGCTGTGGCTCCTCCTCCAGGAATCGGGGATCTGCTGCTGAGGGATAAGGTTTGGCCAGTACATGGCGGAGTTCAGGGATGTTTCCTCGGTACGGGCCTGGTCGGGGATGGCGTCAAGATCGCCAAGTTCGGGGACCAGAAATCGTTCTTCATCTGCGAAACGTTGATCAGCAGCGATCTCTGGGGCCACGAAGCCTTGTAGATATAGCTCGCCGCATGACTGGCAGTACAGAAGACGGAGAACGCGTGCTCCGCAGTCACATCGGTGGCGAGGGTTATCCCACAATCGTCCGACTCCGCCGCGCGGAGCGTCGTCGGTGATTTCCGAGCAGTTCGGGTCGCTACACGCCCACACTCCGAGCACCTTGCGGTAGAAAAGGTGCGTTCGTAAGCGGGGGATCAGGTAGTCGGTCTTTTCGTCGGCGATCTCGAAGGCAATGTCGACGGTCCGCAGGAGTCCACGCATGGCGTCTGATGGATATCCCGGATTAGTGCTGCACTCAAAAAGCTGGGTGTCGAGGGTGGATAGGGCGACCGTTTGTCCGACGGGTCCAGCAGAGTGATGTGCTGCTGCGATAACCGCGTCCTTGGCACGGCTCGTTTCGAGGAGGTCTAGCGCGTCCGCTGGTTGTAGATCGTTGCCCAGGCCGATCTCGGTGAACTTTTCTATGTTCGCGGTTAGCGAACTAGGTGGCTGCTCCGGTAGTAGCGGCTCACCATCCAACTGGACAAATGTTGAACCGTCAGCACCAAAGAACTCCGAGAGGAACCGGCGCCCATCCTCGCCAGACCCAAGAGAAGCGGATGTCGCGATAAACTGAACCTGGTCGCTGCTCGGATCGAGACCTAGCCGGTGCAGTAGGTTCCGAATCAGGAAAGCCACCTCGGTACCCGACGTTCCCCGGTACATGTGCAGTTCGTCCACCACGAAATGGAAGATGTGGTTGGAGTCTGCTTGGAGCCATGCTTTGGTTTGTTCGATAATCGGAACTTCGATGTCTCGCAACAACATGATGTTCAACATCGAGTAGTTGGTGATAAGCACATCTGGGGCATGGGATTGCATGTCCCACCGGCAGCGCATCTCGGCACCATCGAGACTCTGCAAGAAGTAGCGCTTCGTATCGTCGTCGCGCCAAGCATTGAACCGCTCGTCCGCGTCTCGCAGAATCTGTTTCAGCTCCGTGGTCTTGTTTGAGTTCTTTCGATACCCAGGCACCGGAGTGTTTCCCGTATAACGTCCGAAGTAGAAGCGATGCCCATTTCGGTGCGTGTTAAGCCAAGATCTAGCGGCTTCCGAGTCGAGGGTCTTGCGGAGCCGGCCAAGCTGATCCTCTACCAGAGCATTCATCGGATACAGAATTAAGGCTCGGACCCCCGGAAGGCGTCCACTTTCTTCAGCACGTTGGGGCGAGTACCGGTCTCCTTTGTTGCTCCACCAGTCAGGCCCAGGAGGCGAAGTTCCGGGCCAATTGGCTGATTCGTGAATTAGAGCATCGAGAATCGGCAGTAAGAAAGCTTCGGTTTTGCCTGATCCGGTTCCCGCTGTGACAACAACGTTGCGCCCCGATCGGGCGGCCTGCAGCGATTTGGCTTGATGGGTGAACACATCGGCGTAGTCGATCAACCCGCAGCGAGCGAACTCGGCCAGCTCTGGACATGCTCCTGCTTCGGCCATAGCCGCCGCGAAGCCGCGACCAGTTAGCTGGTACTCGGATATTGGCTCGACCCATGGTTCTTGCCAAGTCGAGCCAGCGCGATCGAGAAGTCTGCGACGTTCCCCGTCGATCGCTGCGTAGCGCACTCGGTACGGTGTGCCGTAGTAGCGGAAGAACTCCTCGCGCAATCGTTCGAACACCGAGATCGGATTGCTCACGCTTGTCTCCTTCGTCGAGTTTTGGCGATGCCAAGCTGCCACCGCAAATTTTTGCTGACTCGGTCTGCGGTTTCACGGCTCACGTTCACGTAGATGCGTTGACGTTTCACGATCTTTGGCAGCAGGCCCGAAGCTGAAACTAGTGCCCGTTCAGCTACTACCGGCAAGCTGATCGAAGTGGGTATTCGTACCGTACGAGGTTGTCGAAAATCACCGGTGCCCCGTTGCCACACCAACACATCGTCGCGCCCCTGCAGCAGGATGGCTTGACCATGGGAACGATCCGTGATGAACCAGTCTCCTCTTTGGCGCAGTCGGAATGCTTGTCGACCGTGCAACTCGAAGCGATACAGACCCTCCTTCTCGCGATCATCAACGCTATTCCATGCCAGCCTCTCGGGGTCGAAGAACTCTAGGTCACCGTCTAGGGGTGGTGGGCTGGCAAAAATTGAAGGCGTTGCGACAGTCACCGCTTCGGCGAGTTGTGCTGAAGGGTCGATCACTAGTTGCGCACCTAGACGCTCCGCCGTCGCCTGAAGCGCATCAACGTTGGCGGCCTTGACAAAAACCGCCGGAGCAGTGTTGAGCTGTGGAACAGTGAACGGGAAAAGGTCAAGATCATCGGACGCTTCGTCGAAACGTCGTATCAAGAATGAGGTGCGCCACCCGGCAAGATAGGCACACAGACCCATGCCTGGACTCAAGGCTAAGCAAGGAGGACTCACGCTCCACAGTCCGCGTTCATAGTCGATATCGAGATGACCCAGCGCTGACAGATCAGCTGCCAACATCCACGGTTTGACTTTCATGTGTCGCGCAGCGATGCAGTAAGCCGCTGCATCGCGAAACGATGACCAGGAACCGCTTCCGCGTTCGCTCGCCCATCTGAGCAGGTCTTCGCCAATGGACGATCTCTCTGTCATTCGCAGGCTTTCAGGTATCGGTTCCAGAGTTCAACGGCTTTAGTTCTCTCATCGGTCAATGTTGCCCGGTGGAGCCATCCGGCAGCGTTGCTATCTGCAGCGATCGAACCCGGTTCCTCAGCGCGTAGTAACTCGGCGTGGTAGTCGCCGTTCACGGGGACTATCCGCCAAACCGGGTTGCAGTTCCATGCATCGCATTGGTCCCAACTCAGCGGTCCGGCTACATATTCCAGCCAAAGAGGGAACAGCACGGGTGTGCATTGGCCGTCGGGACCCAGCAGCACTTCTCCAGGGGTTTGAGAGGTAGTCACTGTTACGGGTGGCTTAGGCTGGGCGACGCCAGCACGGAGACCCGAGACCGGGCGTCCCCCTTCGGAGCTATGAGTTACAGATCCCACGAGCGCACTGGGTGACTCCGCCAAGCCTTCAGACAAATCGAATCGGATGGCTCGGGAACCATCCGCGAGTTCGTGGCGTGCGCTGCCAAGTGCGAGTTCGTATTCCGCCGCCTCAAGAGACAATTCGTGCAGCGGATATTCTAAACGTAACGGGTTCAGGCCTAGTGGCGGGAATTCGCTACCGACTTGGCTCAGTGAGAGACGCAAGTTGGTGTCGCTCGGCAAAGCCACTAGCGGCGCCCCACCAGTGAGATAGGCATGTCGGAAACCACTGAACTTTAAACCACCGACCAACCGTAGCCAGCTACCGTTTCCCGACCGGAGCAAGTCTGCGATTGGTGGGGGAGGATCGTGACTAGGTCGCTGCTCCAGTTTTACGTTCGCGATCAACAGCCAGCCTTCAGGCAGACGCTGCGTCACTCCAGGTTTGAGTTCCCCTTCCGCCCGCTCTTTGCGAAGCCAATCGAGGATCTCCCTGTGGCCCTCCGAACGGACCAGGAGTAGGTGTGTTTCTCCAAACCGGATCTGTCGTGTAGAAACCCAGTTTGGGTAAAGACCCGGGTCGTTTCCGCGCCGGAATGCGTAGGCATCAGCGGCGTCAAAATGAGCCTCGAACGAGTCAGCAGTCAAGGTAATGCCTTTTTCGAGGCATTTGGCATCGGCATCAATTAGACGCTGCGGTTCGTAGAATTTGCCGAGAGTGTTCGCCGAAACTTGGGTTACTCGTCCGTTTGACTGGCTGAATACGGCACTTTCAGGCAGTCGCTCATCGTGCTCACACACAAGATTCAAGTAAAAGTCTGGCTGAGTTGGAATAGTGAGTCGAAGGGTCGCAGACGGGTGCCCATCCTGGTTCGTTCCGATTGTCCCGTCCCAAGTAGCTGCGAGGCGCTCGAGCAATGCCTCCGCGTATCGTTGCAGAGATGGATCGGTGGCGAGCCGGTGCAGCCTCTCTCCGTTTTGTTGTCGCTTCGCCCAGATAGCTAATGCATTGCGAAGTTCCGAGCCAGTGGTATCGGATTCACCTGGAATCAGTCCGATGGCTTTGAAGAAGCGAAAGATGCGCAGGCGATCAGAGCCACGCAGCGTTGCCTGCTGCATCGCGTACCCGATGTATGTGAAGTGCTCGTGACGCGTAACGGTTGAAAGACCGTGTGCTCCCTTGAGATGCTCGTCAAGCCACCAACGCAGGAGTTCCCAGCAATCTGGCACGGCATCTGCGTAGTTCCCGGGCGAACCGGTAGTTGGCTCACCGCCGAGCAGAGAACAAAGAGGTGAGTAGAACGGAGGCGCTCCCCCGTCGGGACCCGGGGTCATCTCCGATGCCACCAATACGTTTAGCGCTAGCAGGGGCAGCATCGGTGGTGGCCCGTTAGCTCCCTTCGCTCGCCACGTATAGGCGCTATTGCGAATACGATGGAATCGATAGTCTGGCATAACCCGAGAGGCCACAGCCTCCGCGAGCGCTGTCGCGCTGTCATCTCCGCTGTTGCCGGTGAGGGCAGTGAGTTCCTCACGGTCGACGCAGAATGTGACAGGTTCGCCCGAGAACCGCGCACCGAAGAAACGCCGTTGTAGCTTATCAGCCCACCAGTCGTGATCCTGCTCACTCACGGGTCATTTGCTCCTGAGCGACGAATCTAATCCGCCGATCCCCGAACCAACCATATGGCGATCCTATTCCAGTGGTGGCCTTGTGTCTGACTTAGACACCAAAGACCCGCTACGCTTTCATCGGAAGCTCGTGACAAACGAGGTTTGGCACTTTTTCGATTTGGAAGTCAGTGTCAAGCCTGGAGAGTCGCGATAACGAGCAGTCGCCAGTTGTGGAGGATGAGAGTGGTAGCCCAGGGACCAACCTTCGTGTCGCTCTACAGCGGAGCAGGTGGCCTTGACATCGGTTTCATGGAGGCTGGGTTTGTGCCGGTCTTTGCGGTCGACATGGATCCTCTCGCTGCTGAGACATACAGCTACTCGTACAAGCGGCTACAGAGTCGCCTCCCTGATCTTGCGGGCCACGACCACCATTGTCACGCGAGCGACCTTGAGGACTATATGGGAAGTCTGGGCGCGCTGACCGCCGATCTAGTGGTTGGTGGTCCGCCGTGCCAGGGGTTCTCAGTGGCGGGGAAGATGGATCCGGCTGATCCTCGTTCCCAGCATGTTTGGCGATTTCTTGATGTGGTGGAACTGGTTGTTCCTTCAGCGTTCGTAATGGAGAACGTCAAGGCACTAGCGGTTAGCCGCAGGTGGGCGGGACTACTTGACGGACTCCAAGCCAAAGCCTCACAGCTCGGGTACACCACTCACGTCCTACTTCTCAATGCGTCCCACTATGGCGTGCCTCAGGCTCGCGAGCGGATGTTCCTCATAGGACTCCGAGACGGTAGGCGGTTTTTCACGCCGCCTACGTCCACACGAGAGAAACTACCTACGGCCCGCGGTGCTCTCGGAAAATTACCGGCTTGGGGCACTCCAGGCAACAACCGCTTGTGCAACGCCGTAGTCACGCCAGCTCGTCGCCCGGTCATGCGGCGGTCACCATTTGCGGGGATGCTCTTCAACGGAACAGGCCGCCCGATGCGACTCGACGAACCGGCCCCAACGCTGTACGCGTCCATGGGCGGCAATCGGACACCGATCGTCGATCAGAAACATCTAGAAGGCCGAGACGGCTGCTGGGTTACGAGCTACCACGCCTATTTGATGGATGGAGGCACGCCATACGCGACACTTCCGGAACGTCTCAGGCGAATTACGGTAGAAGAGGCAGCCAGCATCCAGGGGTTCCCGCCCGACATGGAGTGGCGAGGCAAGCAGAGCGTCATTTACCGGCAGATTGGCAATGCAGTACCGCCGCCGTTGGCGAGAGCAGTCGCAATGTCAGTACACGCCGCATTGTGACGATGGATGGTGCGCGCTTTTGGGCCGTTCCGGGTAGGTAGGACAAGGCCTCGCTGGGCGGACGGGGCCTTTAACACAATCATCTGCTACTGGGCGTAGTCAAGGGAGCCAGGCCACAAATACCGTCTGGGCACGGCATCGGGGGACAACGCTTGGATAGTGTGGGTGCCATGCCAGCGTCGAGCACTAACGGACAACCCTGGACTCGACGCTTCGGAGCAGAAGACGAGTCGAGGGTCAGACATGGCACCTAGCAACACGAGCAGGATCGGAGTCAAAAGTCTCCGTCTAGATTCGCAGAACCCCCGCTTGCCGGAGAATCTCCAGGGATCTGGGCAAACCGAACTCTTGGACTACCTCTACAACAACGCGACACTTGATGAACTAATTATGTCATTTGTCGACAATGGATATTTTGGGCACGAACCGCTCATTGTTTCAAGACCTGATAGCGCAGGAATACATGATGTCTTAGAGGGCAACCGACGGCTTGCTGCCCTAACAATACTGCTTCGGCTGGACACAGCTACGACGCTCGGCGTCGAGTCTTCGGTTTTCCCGAAACCTACAAAGGAGGAATTGAGAGCATTACACAATGTGCCCTGTGTTGTTGTGGGTGATAGAGAAGAGATTCATCGTTTTCTCGGCTTTCGGCATATCGGCGGTATCAAGACATGGAGCGCCGAAGCGAAAGCCCGCTATCTGCTAGAAGAAGTTCACCGTACGCATGAACAGTACCCGGAGCGGGAGGTATTCAAAGTAGTCGGGCGACGGGTTGGGAGTAACGCCCAGGGTGTTCGCAATGCATACATCGCAATGAAGATTCTTGTTTTTGGGCGCGATGAGTTTAGTATCGACATATCAACGATCCAACTTTATCGCTTCGGTGTTTGGAATCGAGCAATGAACTCTCCTGATCTACGTGCCTATATCGGCTTCGGTAATAGCCGCAGTTACGATGAGGTAGAGGCATCTTTGAAACTCCTACGAGAGCAACAACTCCGCGAGGTTCTAAGAGATATCTCACCGGTTGAAGGATCGTCGCGGCCAGTGCTCGGAGACTCACGGGACGTGACCATATACGCGCAAGTCCTCCAAAATGACCGGGCTCGTCAGGTCTTGCGGGACTATGGTCAACTTAAGCTTGCTAGGCAGGTAATCGAGCAGGCCTCGATGCCTCAGAGGATCAGGCAGATTGGTCGGTCGATTGAGATTTTGATCCAAGAGGTCGGGCGAGAAGGGGCACCTTCGGATGCTCAAGGCCCTGCCGTTGAGCTATCCAATTTAGCTGGCTCGCTAAGGGATCTTATTAGTGCAAGAGTTCCCACCTAGTTCTGTGCTTGAGCCAGACATTGATGCGTACGGCAGTTTTGCTCGAGTCTCAGCTGTCGCCGATTTTTTGGAGCTATCGGCACTTCGCGAGCAGCGCGTCAAGCGAGCCGATGTCGCTGACTACATTAGTGACATGCGATGGGGGTCAATACCCGAAGAGGCATATGCAACTCCTGAAACCGTTGTCGATGAAGATGAAGATCTAGGTGAAGAACTCGGACTCGACGCTGAGGATGCGACCGGGCGGATCTTTTCTATACTCGGGCGACGTTCGGCCTATCTTGGCGCGCGATATCCTTTCAAGGTCGGGCCTGAGGAACAATCGATTGAGGTGCTGAATGATCAACCATCGCCCTACCTCGCTCTGTTAGGCATCACTATTGGGCATGCATTCGACGTCAATATCAGTGTCACCGTTACTGATGTGTTTGAAGACACCGTCGCTAGAGCGTTCGAGAATGCGGGCCACCAGTCGCTGAACTTTGCGCGAATTCGTAAGGATCATACGAACTTCAGGTCAGCGTTGATTGCCGCTGGCAAAGATATAGATCTCTGTCCCACACCAGACAATGCAATGACAAGCAGCCACGCTCAGGACGCCGGATGCGATGTCCTCGCGCATATTGCTTCGGGGTTCGCTCCGGGCCACAGTTACGGTGCATGGGCACTTGTCGGTCAGGTTACTTGTGGGCACAGCAACTCATGGAAGAAGAAACTCCATGAGGTGGAAGTGCCTGCTTGGAAGAATCGGCTCGGCCTCCTGATCGAACCTCAAGCATTCCTTGCGATACCCCATGATCCAGGGAGTTCGCATCTGCACGCTCTTGTGAGGAATAATGAGCTTATGATCTTTGACCGCATGCGTTTGACAAGAATGCTTGATGCAGTCTCGGACGATGAAGATCTTGTCCTCAGTGCCGTTCGGGAAACCCCGGTAGCGAGTCTTGTGGCTACCTAGTGGTCCACGTTGGGTTCAGACGACTAGCCGACTGAGCAGGGGAGGTGTTTGATGCCGTTGATGAAATTGGAGCGCAAACGCTCAGGCGGGGCCGTGGCTCCGATATTGGGGAAACGCCCCAGCAACTCGCGGTACATCACACCGATTTCCCGTCGCGCCAAGTGAGCACCCAAGCAATAATGCGGACCCGGTCCGCCGAAGCCGATGTGATCGTTGGGGTACCGACTCAGATCGAATCGCTGGGGATGTTCGAAAACAGTTTCGTCGCGGTTGGCTGAGTTGTACCACAACACCACCTTCTCGCCTTTGGAGAACTCATGGTCTCCAAGTCGCGCACCGTCGGTGGTGACTGTGCGTCGAAAATGAATGACCGGTGTCGCCCAACGCACGATCTCTTCGACCGCGGTTGGGGTGTTGCCCTCAAGATCGCTGAGCCAAACCTGGCGCTGCTCGGGATGTTCGGAGAGAGCCACCAGCCCGTGGCTGATGGCATTGCGGGTGGTTTCGTTGCCAGCGGCACACAACAGTACAAAAAACGACGCTAACTCTTGGTGGCTGAGCCGCTCGCCGTCGATCTCGGCATGGAGCAAAGCGGAAGTAATGTCATCGGCGGGTTCGTCGGCGCGGAAGGCCGCCAACTCGGTCATGATCCCAGCCAAAGACGCAGCCGCATGCAAGAAGGCCTCTAACGCGTTCGTTCCCTCGGGAACGTACTCAGGGTCGCCTGCCGACAACAAGATGTTGGTGTGATCGAACACGTCTTGGTAGTGACTCGGCGGAATACCCATCATCTCGCAGATGATCTGCAGCGGTAAACGGGCAGCCACATCGGTCACGAAATCGCATTCACCCACCGCAGCCAAATCGTCGACGATCTCAGTAGCGACCCTAGCCACCTGCTCTTCCACACGGGCCAGAGTGCGAGGCGTGAAACCTCGAGACACCAGCCGCCGCAGACGCGCATGACGAGGATCGTCCATGTTGATTATCGATCCGAGGAACTCGTTGAACTCGGTTGGCAGATCCGTGATCTGGGTGCCTTGACCTGAGCAGAACAAATCGGCGCGGCGACTGGCCTCAACGATGTCGGCGTGCCGGGTGATCGCCCAAAACCCGGGCCCAGCGTGGGTGATCACCTCGCCGTCAAGGATGTAGTCGCGCTCCTCGCAGAAACGGATCGGATCTGTCGCCCTCAACACAGCAAAAGCCTGCTGTATCTCCTCTTCGGGACGAACCCAGAACTCCATGATGTTGCCCAAATCGATCTCGTACAGTTCCATGAATCACCTCCGATCACTGGTGCATCCGTAGTGTCGGCCCAATACAGCCTTAGCCGACCGAATAGCGAAAGGTTAGCCGCAGAGCCTGCAACTCGGTAGATTCACGGATTACCGGCAAGATCAGAAGGGACGGCAGCAATGCTCACCAAGGGACTCGACCATGTAGCGGTGATCACCAATGACTCTGATGGGCTCCAAAGCTTCTACATCGACATGTTCGGTGCCACCGTCGAAAGCGACGGTGAGGAGTTTCCGGGCGGACCCCGCATGACCGTCATCAACATCGGACCAGCGACAGAGCTGAACGTCTTTGAGATTGACGGCAACGAACAGGCCGACCACCAGACACCGATGTTCGGACGGGGACGGCTCGATCACATCGGTCTGCACGCGGCCAGCCTCGACGACTTCGATCAGATCCGCACCCGGTTGATGGCTGGAGGGGCAACCGACGGCACCGTTACTGACTTCGGTCGCAAACTCAGCCTGTTCTTCCGCGATCCTGACCAGATGGAATGCGAAGTGCTGGTGGCCAACCCCGAACCGGGCCGTGTACCGATCGGTAGCGCCTCACCCCTCTACCAGTAAGAACCGAGAGCGGATCTGGCGTGTCGGTTGAAAGTGGGCCATTGTTTCACCGATGAAACAAGGACCGATTTTTCGCCATTTGGATCGGCTGGAGTGGGAAACCGCGGCTGATCAGAAAGCCGAAGTCGCCGTGCTCGCCGCGCAAGCGGATGCTCTCGGAGCCCGACGCAGCCGGCTGACCACCGGTGAGCTCGGCTTTCACAGCCACATCTCAGAAATGCCGCCGGGATTTTGCGTCCCGCCCCATACTCATGACATAAACGAGATCATGGTGATCCTCAACGGCAGCGTGGAAGTGACCAACGGGGTTGTGCTCAACGCCGGGGACACCGCCGTCATCCCCGCAGGCCACCTCTACGGTTTCACTGCGGGCGAGCAGGGAGTGCGCTTCTTTGTGGCTCGCACCGCCGACGCCGCAACCAATCTCTAAGCCGCAACCAACCTCAAGTAGGAGAAAACGATTATGCGCCATGGGTTCAAAGTGTTCGATGCGGACGCACATGTCGTCTACCCAGCCGATCTGTGGCAGAAGTATCTGCCTGAACGCTTCAGGCACCGACTCGACCGTCGCAACCCCGCGGGACTCGAAACCTACAACCCGGTGTTGGTCGACGGCCGTTACAGCCAACACGACGTGAGCCTCTACGGGCAGTTTCAGAAAGCGATCAACTGGACATACGAAGACATGGTCGCCCAATACGGTGAACTCGCCACGGACGGATTCACCGGTGATCGGGTAGCCAAAGCTCTCGCAATCGACGGAGTTGACTGCTGCGTCATCTACGGACCCGAATACGACATGTGGCTCGCCGGTATCGACCCCGAACTGCAAGCGGCGATGGCAAGGGCCTACAACCACTGGGGTGCAGACATGCGCGAAGCCTCAGGCGGGCGCGTGATGACCGCCGGCCCGGTCCCCCTCAACGATGTGAGCCGAGCGCTCGAAGAGATCCAATACGCCTATGACCACCTCGGGGTTCGCTGCTTTTGGACTCGACCCAACCACACCAACCACCGCGAACTCGGTGACCGCTACTACGACCCCATCTACGAACTGCTCCAAGACCTCGACTGCGCCTTCGCCACCCACGAATTCATGGGGCTCAACGCTCAAACCGAAGGCGTCGACCGTTTCAAAACCTTCACCGAATGGCACACCGTGGTGCATGTCCACGAAGCCCAGAACGCTTGTCTCTCAATGATCGTTCAAGGAGTGTTCGAGCGTTTCCCGAAGCTGCGCTGCGCCTATCAGGAAGCCGGGTGTGGGTGGCTTCCCTCCTGGCTGCATCGCATAGATGAACACTTAGAGATGGCAGGAGCAGCCGAGTGCGGCGATCTCACCATGACCGCCACGGAGTATTTCAAACGCAACTGTTGGATCAGCACCGAATGCGAAGACCCCTTTGTGGCCGATGTCATCCGCTGGTTGGGAGACGACCACATCCTTTGGGAAAGCGACTTCCCGCACCCGGACTCCAAATACCCGGACGCAGTCCAGTACTTCCTCGATCTCGAACCGGAACTGATCAGCGAAGAGAGCAAACGCAAGATCCTCTGGGACAACTCCGTCGACTTCTACCGTTTCCCCGACGACTACCTACCGACTGAGTTCATTGAGGCAACCGAGATCGTGGCTCAACCCGCCGCACGATGAGCCGGAGCCATCGAACCGGTATTTTCCGCCGACCCCATCAAGCGGTCGACTACGACCTGCTCACCGCACAACTCCCGCCACCGCCGGAATACCTGGACAGCGCCTATCTTGACGATCCGGACACGATCGCCGACAAGCAGCTAACCCGACTGCAGAACCGTGTCCGAGCCGCTTATAGCGTGCCGTTCTTTCGGCGCCGTTGGGATGCCGCTGGAGTCAACCCCGCAGATCTCCGTTCGCTCAACGATCTCAGCCAACTCCCGAGCTACACCGTGGACGACATCCGCGAGAGCATCGAAGCCGATCCGCCTTACGGCGATTACCAAGCAGTGAGTGTCGAGCAGGCTGTTCACGAGCCGATGCGTGTCTACATGAGCGGCGGCACCACAGGTGTGTCCAGACCGACGCTGTACACCGCATGGGACCGTGAAGCTGGAGCGATCCTCAGCGCACGAGCGCTCTACATGCAAGGAATTCGCCCCGGAGACGTGGTGATCAACGCCTGGGCCTACTCCACCCACAACGGCGCCCATGCCATGGACGAAGCGCTCTATCGTTGGCTCAACTGTGTTGTACTCAGCACCGGAACCGGGAACGTGACCCCAACCCGCAAACAAATCGAACTAGCGGTGCAGTACGGAGCAAAAGCGATCCTGACCACCGGTGACTACCTGCTGCACCTTGCCGAAACCGCCCGTGAAATGGGACTCGACCCCGTCGAGGACCTGCAACTGACCGCGCTCCCCAACATTGGTGACAAACAACGGCTCAGCGAAACGTTCGGTGCTCCCGTCTATGACTCGTACGGCTTCCACGAAGTCCAGTGGGTCGCTATCGAATGCCCCGTGGGCGACGGCCTGCACATCTTCGAAGACGCCTTCATCGTGGAAATTGTTGATGTCGAAACCGGCGATCTGTTGCCCGACGGCGAGCAGGGCGCGGTGTGTATCACCGAGATCTACAAAACAGGGAGCCCACAGATCCGTTACAACATCATGGATCTCTCCACGCTGTATCCCAGAGGCCAATGTGAGTGCGGAAGCTGGCTGCGCAAGATGGCCCCCTTCGCAGGACGCGGCGACAACATGGTGAAACTCCGTGGTGTCAACATTTGGCCCGAAGCACTGGGCGAGATCGCCTCAAGCGTCGAGGGTGTGGGCGATGACTATTTCGTGGTGGCCGACCGGTCGAACAACCGAGACGAAATGACCGTGAAGATCGTGAGCGAAGCCGATCCGACCGATTTCGAAGCGTTGTCCGATCGAGTTGCCATACAACTCCACCAAACAACCGGTGTGCGGATCGGAGCCGAAGTGGTCGCCCCCGGATCGCTCAACCATCTGACCGGATTCGGTACTGCCGCCAAGCTCATCCGGTTCCGTGACGACCGATGATCGACTACTGGTGCAACGCCTTCACACCCGACCGGGAGGTGCTCTGGACAGAGGTGATCGCCCGTGACAGTCTGAGCATCCGTACTCGCGGCGGCGACTTCGAAGACGGTTTTTGTGAACCAGCAGAGATGGTGAAGCGCTTGGACCGGGTGGGCGTCGATACCGTCGTGCTGCCCGTATGTGAACTAGAAGCGGAACTCAGCGGAGACCAAGACGACCCGGC
The DNA here is from genome assembly GCA_965198365.1 of Candidatus Aldehydirespiratoraceae bacterium. GTDB lineage: Bacteria > Actinomycetota > Acidimicrobiia > Acidimicrobiales > Aldehydirespiratoraceae > VXYK01. The sequence continues at coordinate 368,026 of OZ240617.1, forward strand.
GCTCACCGAGTTCGCCCACTACGCGCTGCGCGAATCTGAGCTGAACAGCCTGGTTGCGACATATCCAGGGCGGTTCGTCGGGGTGTTCAGCGTCAACCCCGATGCGGGCGCCGCGGACCTCGCAGCTGCCGCCGAAGCCGTCGACGCGCAGTGGTGCGTGGGCCTGCACACCCACACCCACAGCTGGGACCGGCCCTTCGACCACCCCGACTATTGGCCGTACTACGAACTGTGCTGGCAGAACCGCATTCCCTTCACGATGCAAGCCGGAGCTTCAGGAGGCGACATGATCCACGAGTCCGGTCATCCGAATGCCATCGCCAAGGCTGCCACAGAGTTCCCTGACGTCGGATTCGTGCTGTCACACACCGGAGCTCCCTGGGTTGTCGAGACCATCGAGGCAGCTTCAAGGTTCCCCAATGTGTACATCGGCACGGCTACCCACCCTCCCCGGCGCTGGCCCGACGAACTTGTCGCATTCATCAAGGGCCACGGCCGAGACCGCTGTCTGTTCGGCACCGGGTTCCCGCTCACGGGCCACGTCCGTTCGATACGCCAGCTTCAGGATTTAGCACTCGACACCGAAACCGTCGAAGCTCTTCTCGACGGCAACGCACGCCGCGTCTTTGGCCGTATTCCCCAACCCGTCACCACATCGCAAGGGAGCTGAAAATGGTCGGCACCACCTACAACGTTCCACCCGTCCCACCCGACGAGACCAGCACCGACTGGTTCGACTTCGCCCCGCTGCGAGTTGGGATCGAATACCGTAAAGTTGATCCGGCTGCTCTGGCCGATGTCTACGGTGACAACGCTGAGCACATGGCCGAGATCGACGAGCACTCCCCTGAAGGTGGATTCAGCGACGAGGGGATCTCGGTCCATGTCCTTGCCGATGGCCACGAATACCTGCGCTTCGACGCCTTCGTCGACGACCCGCACTACCACTACATCGACAAAGAGGCAGGCACCAACACCATTGTCGAGTTCGACAAGGTGGCTCACGGGCCCGTCAAGGTCTGGGTGCTCACCCAGTTGCGTGCCCGCCTGCCCGAAATGCTGAGCCATGCCGGTGCATCCCAGCTGGCCGGTTCTCTCAGTTCTGAGATCGGCACCGAGATTGCTGAACAGGTTGAACGCCATCTTCAAGCGATCGGTGAGTTGTGACCTTGAGGGTCGTACCGACAACTCCGACGCTGGGGGCCACGGTCACCGGCATCGATCTGGGCAGTGCCACCAGCGAAGACCTCACCGCAGTCATCGAAGTGATCCTGGAATACAAGGTTCTGTTCTTTGAGGATCAACACCTCAGCCCGCAGGCGCAACTGGCCTTCGCGCGCGGCCTCGGTGAGATCGATGTTGCACCCTTCGGCCCGAAACACCCGGACCATCCCGAGATGACCGTGCTCGATCAGGTCTCACCGAAGAACCAGGGTGCAGACGCCTGGCACACCGACAACACCTACCTGCGGTGCCCGCCGTCCTTCACGATCCTTCAATCGGTGATGCTGCCCGAGCTTGGCGGCGACACCTGCTTCGCAGACATGTACGCGGCATTCGATGCGCTGTCGTCGGAGATGCAGGCGTTCCTCTGCGAGTTGACCGCCACCCACGACCTGACCAAGACGTTGAAGCGGGCCATCGCGGACGGCAACGCCGACGTCGACCTCGCCACGATGCAGCAACAGTGGCCGCCAGTGCACCACCCCGTCGTGCGGGTCCACCCCGACACCGGCCGCAGAGCGCTGTTCGTCAACGGCAACTTCACAACCAGGATCAACGGCCTCACCAGCACGGAGAGCGAGGCGTTCCTTTCGATGCTGCTCGAGCATGTCGGGTCGCCTGCGTTCCAGTGCCGCCACCGTTGGAGTCCCGGCACGTTGACCATGTGGGACAACCGCTGCGTACAGCACTACGCCGTTCCCGACTACAGCTCCCGTCGAGTCATGCACCGCCTGACCATCACCGGCACCAAACCCACCGGGGTAATAGCCACATGAGGTGACGGGGGATGTGGCGGGGTCGAGCCGTGGTCGCTAGTTTCGCTAACTATGTTGAACCACGCGCGGGTTCTGTTGGTTGGTTTGGTGTTTGCGGCGGTTGTGTTGCCCGCGTCGTCGGCTGGTGCTGTCGCGGGGTACGGCGACGTAGCCGACGACCGTTGGTTCACGGCTCCGGTGCAATGGTCCGTCGACGGCGGCTTCACCGGTCTAGACGGTGTTTGCTTCGACCCTGACCGGTTGGTGTCTCGCGGTGAGATGGCTGTCTGGTTGTGGAACATGGAGGCCCAACCCGACGCGGTGGCTCCGCACTCGTTCGACGACGTGACCGATCCGGGCCAACAGGACCCGGTGTCGTGGCTACTCGCGGAAGGGATTACCACGGGCACGTCTGCGACGACGTTCTCACCAGACAACGGGCTGACACGGGGGCAGTTCGCGGCGTTCTTGTGGCGGTTGGCCGGCCAACCCTCCGCGCCTGCGCATTCGTTTGTTGACGTGGTGGCGGCTTGGCAGCAGGGGCCGGTGTCGTGGCTGTTGGCGGAGGGGATCACGACGGGCACGTCTGCGACGACGTTCTCACCTGACGACGGGCTGACACGGGCGCAGCTGGTGACGTTCCTGTACCGCTATAAGGGCGAACCGACCGTCACAATCGACCCCGACAGCCCCACCTGTATACCGGCGACGTTCAAGACCGTCACCGCAGGCACTGACCATTCGTGCGGGCTGCGCAGCGACGACACCATCACCTGCTGGGGCAGCAACAACTACGGGGAGTCCGATGCGCCGTCGGGCACATTCAAGACCGTCTTCGTCGGCGGCGGGAGTTCGTGCGCGATCCGCAGCGACGACACCGTCACCTGCTGGGGTTTCATCGCCCCGGGGCCGGCCGATTTGCTGTCGGGCACGTTCAAGACCGTCGCCTTCGGCAGCGCTAGTTCGTGCGCGATCCGCAGCGACGACACCGTCATCTGCTGGGGCTACATCGAAGGGTGGCAGTCGGATGCGCCGTTGGGCACGTTCAAGACCATCACCGTCGGCTTTGAGCATTCGTGCGGGCTGCGCAGCGACGACACCATCGTCTGCTGGGGCCGGAACGAGAACGGGCAGTCCGATGCGCCGTCGGGCACGTTCAAGACCATCACAGCGGGCGGCTGGTATTCGTGCGGCTTGCGCATCGACGACACCATCGCCTGCTGGGGCAGCAACAGCAGCGGGCAGTCCGATGCGCCGTTGGGCACGTTCAAGACCGTCACCGCCAGCGACGCGCATACGTGCGGGCTGCGCAGCGACGACACCATCGTCTGCTGGGGCAGCAACAGCAGCGGGCAGTCCGATGCGCCGTTGGGCACGTTCAAGACCGTCACCGCCAGCGACGCGCATTCGTGCGGGCTGCGCAGTGACGACACGATCACCTGCTGGGGCAACAACCGCTACGGGGAGTCCGATGCGCCGTTGGGCACGTTCAAGACCGTCACCGTCGACAGCGGGCGTTCGTGCGGCCTGCGCAGCGACGGCACCGTCACCTGCTGGGGCCGGAACAACTTCGGGCTGACCATTGTGCCGTTGGGCACGTTCAAGACCGTCGCGGCCGGCGGCGGGCATTCGTGCGCGATCCGCAGTGACGACACGATCACCTGCTGGGGCAACAACAGCTCCGGGGAGTCCGATGCGCCGTTGGGCACGTTCAAGATCGTCACCGCCGGCCGCGACCATTCGTGCGGGCTGCGCAGCGACGACACCATCACCTGCTGGGGCAGCAACAACCGCGGGCAGTCCGATGCGCCGTTGGGCACGTTCAAGATCGTCTCCGCCGGCGGCGACCATTCGTGCGGGCTGCGCAGCGACGACACCATCACCTGCTGGGGTGACAACGACCGCGGGCGGACCGTTGCGCCGTTGGGCACGTTTAGGACCGTCACCGTCGGCTTCACGCATTCGTGCGCGATCCGCAGCGACGACACCATCACCTGCTGGGGCGGCAACTTTGGGCGGCTGACCATTACGCCGGGGCGGCCGACCGATACGCCGTTGGGCACGTTCAAGACCGTCTCCGCCGGCTTCGGGCATTCGTGCGCGGTCCGCAGCGACGACACCATCACCTGCTGGGGCAGCAACAGCTCCGGGAAGTCCGACGCGCCGTTGGGCACGTTCAAGACCGTCACCGCTGGCTACGCGCATTCGTGCGCGATCCGCAGCGACGACACCATCACCTGCTGGGGCAATGACCCCTACGGGCGGCGGCCCGTTGCGCCGTTGGGCACGTTTAAGACCGTCACCGCGGGCGGCGGCTGGCATTCGTGCGCGGTCCGCAGCGACGACACCATCACCTGCTGGGGCTTATGATGGCGGCGACGAACTGGTCAGGCATCGACGGCGCGCGAGTTCTGTTGGTGATTTGGTGTTGGCGGCGGTCGTGTTGCCCGCGTCGTCAGCGGGCAACATATATGGTACAACGGATGGCGTGAAGCAGACCACGATCTACTTGCCGGACGACCTGAAGAAGCGTCTTGAACTGGTGGCGCGTCAGGAACGTAGGACGGAGGCCGCGATTGTGCGTGAAGCTCTTGCTGATGCTCTGGATCGCCGGGGGGTTTCCCCGACGGTACCGCTGTTCGCCGAAGGCTGGGGAGACTCGACCCTAGCGGAGCGAGTTGACGAGTCGCTGGCCGAAACCGGGTTCGGAAAGTAATCGTCGACACGAGCGTGTTGCTGGCGGCATTCGTTCCCGACCAGCGGATGCACACAGCGTGTGCCCAGGTACTTGCGACTACCGAGGGTCATGACTAGTGCAGAATTCGCTGCGGTCATCGTAGGGAACTGTCAAGATCTCGCTGTGCGTATTTTGGTGACTAACGATGACGGAATCGATTCCCCTGGCCTGCACCACCTCGCCCGCCGACTCACGACAGTCGGCGAAGTGACGGTGCTCGCACCGTCAAGCCAGTACTCGGGCGCGGGTACCGCCATCGGGCATCTTGGTGAACCTCTACCGGACGTTCATCGTGTCAGACTCCCGGAACTTCTGGATTTAGGAGCCGCTTACCACTTTGATGGGCCACCCGCCCTCGCGGCTTTGCTTGCTTGCAAACAACTCTTCGGAGCGACCCCCGATTTGCTCGTTTCTGGAATAAACCAGGGATGGAACGTCGGACAAACGGTGCACTTCTCTGGGACCGTTGGTGCTGCGCTAGCCGCGAACGTCTTAGGAGTGACCGGGATTAGCGTCAGTCAAAAAGGCGGTCGTCCACAATTCTGGGAATCTGCTGCCGCGATTGCAGTCGATGTCATCAACGACCTCCCACCGGAAACGGCATTGTTGAACGTCAACGTTCCAAATCTGGCGTATGACGATCTGAAGGGCTTCGCTACCACCACGCTAAGCCGACGAAGTCCGTACACGATGGAGCGGGCCTACCTCCGCCAGAAGACCGACGCCGTGTTCGGAGCAGACTTTGAACGCGGAGGGCGGTATGACAATTGCGAAGGAAGCGACGCTCACGCTGTCGAACAGGGGTTGGTTTCGATAACAAGGCTGTCGTCACTCCAAGCAATCGCACGGACGCCAAATCCAGAACCCTGCTCAACCGACGGGTGCAACTAGACGACCGCCAGAAGGTTGGGCAGGCGTGTTGCCCGCCACGAAGTCGGCGCTGTACCACTTGTCGGTACCCATCGAAATAGCCATAGGCGCGAACCCATCGCCAGTGGGAGTAGCTCGAAATCCGTTGAGGAGTCGGGATGCCCCCCAATCTTTGCTACCGCAGGCTCAGCCCGGTTATGATTACCGGTTAATCCCCGCCCTCGTCCGAGGAAGGCACAGTTTGATCATGGAAGAGCACACCATGAGGCCGCGATAGTGTGACCGGGCCTGAAACCGACGCTGACGACAGAGGTGCGCATGCCGAACACACGGCCACGTCACCGGAACAAGGACTACGAGTCCCTGTTCAAAGAAGCAGAGCGCCAAGGCTGGGTCATCCAAAGAACCAAGAAGAACCATTTTCGTCTGTTGTGTCCATCCGAATGCGGCCAGCACATCGTGGTCGCATCCTCGACACCATCGGATCACCGTAGCCTGAGGAACGTTAGGTCACGGATGCGGGAATGCGAAAGGACCAAAATCTGAGATGCAGGACACACGCACCGAGGCACTGTGCCGGATCGGAATTCAGCACAAGGACGAGGACGGCAACCGGCCGCTGACTTACAAAGAACTCTGCGAATTCGTGAGCGACTTAGCAGATCATCTCATTGACGACGAGCGCACCATTGATCCGGTTGTGTCTGGCGACGCAGGGGCCGGGGAAATCAAGGTCGTGTTCGAACTGGCCCGCCCTATAGCAGATAGCGACACCGACGTGGAAGTGTTCGACATTGTGTATGACGCTGGCAATGCGCTTGGCGCGGAATGGATCAACGATTCGAAGCGTAAGTGGCCACGCCGCAGGACACCTTCGTCAACGATGCTGTCTCGTCATAGTCAGCAGATCGCGGATGCCGGGCTTGTAGACGCCTGACATGCCTTGGGAGCAACCGACCGTGATCGGCGTCGAGGACGCTGAGCATGCGAGTCGCTATGTGGCCGAACGCTTTGCTCGGAGCCCGCGGTAGTGGGTGATCAGCGCGTTGGTGGAGGGGTCGTGGTTGAGGACTGGGGGCTCGGCGGCGCTCAACTCGGGAGCAATCGCGGTAGCCAGGGACTTGCCCAACTCGACACCCCATTGGTCGAACGAATTGACTCCCCAAACCACGCCCTGGGTCAGTGTCTGGTGTTCGTACAAGGCGATGAGTTGACCCAGAACCGACGGGGTCAAGCGCGGTGCCATGATCGTGGTGGATGGCCGATTTCCGGGAAACGTGCGGTGCGGCACCAAATCGGGGTCGATACCGCTCGCAGCGACTTCTTCGCTAGTCCTACCAAAGGCCAGAGCCTCGGCTTGAGCAAGACAGTTGGCTACAAGCAGTTCGTGATGACCAGAAAAACCGGCAGCGTCACGGTGATCCGGGTTGGCGAAGACGATGAAATCGCACGGCACGATCGTGGTGCCCTGATGCAGCAACTGATGAAACGAATGCTGCCCGTTGGTACCAGGCTCACCCCACAGAATCGGTCCGGTCTCGTAGCTGACGGTGTCACCGTCGAGCCGCACACGTTTGCCGTTGCTTTCCATGTCGAGCTGTTGCAGATACGCAGTGAAGCGGCTCAAGGCTTGCGAATAGGGCAGCACGGCCCGGGTCGGTAGCCCGCAGAACGTGCGGTACCAGACCGCAAAGAGTCCCGCCAGCGCGGGCACATTTCGGTGCAACGGTTCAGAAGCGAAGTGTTGATCGACGGTGTGCATACCGCTCAACATCTCTTCGAAGTGTTCCGGCCCGATTGCTGCCATCAACGATAGACCGATGGCAGAATCCACCGAGTAGCGGCCCCCGACCCAATCCCACATTTCAAACATGTTCGCCGCGTCGATACCGAACTCAGTGACAGCAGCTTGGTCAGCCGATACCGCCACAAAGTGTCGAGCGACGGCATCGTCACCCAGAGCATCGGTCAACCAGCGCCGCGCTGAAGCGGCATTGGCCAACGTCTCAGAGGTGGTGAACGTCTTGGAGGCAACAACAAACAAAGTCGTGGCGGGATCAAGATCCGACAGAGCGGTCCGCAGATCGTGGCTGTCGACGTTGGAGACGAAGCGACAGCGCAGACGCTCATGTCGATACGCGGCCAGTGCTTCATAGGCCATTGACGGTCCCAGATCCGAACCGCCGATCCCGATGTTGACGACAGTGGTTATCGGCGCACCCGTACAGCCGAGCCACTCACCATCACGAACCCGCCCACAAAAATCGGCCATGCGTCCACGCAAGTCATGAACCTGCGCGACGACGTCGGTTCGGCCGGAGGAGTTCTGATCAACCTCGATCACGGTGCCCCCGGGTGCCCGCAGAGCAGTGTGCAGCACAGCCCGGTTCTCGGTGGTGTTGATCCGCTCGCCGCGGATCATCGACTGCACCCGTTGTGCCAACCCAGCCCGTTGCGCCAGAGCCACCAGCGCAGCCACGATCTCATCGGTCACCCGGTGTTTCGACATGTCGACCAGAAGATCGCCAACCGTGAACGTCAAGCGCTCAGCCCGACCGGTGTCGTCGGCGAACAGGCGGCGAAGATCAAGATCGTCGAAGGACTCGGCCAACGCCGACACGGTGCCCCATTCGCTAGTGGTTGCGATATCCACCGATCTCCCTCGCGTAGCTCTGCTCAGAAGATTGTCGCGGGGATCGCCCCTGCGGCGCTGACAATTCCCCAGAATGTCGGGGTTCAGCCGGCGGCAACCTCGTCATGCGCCGCCGCGACAGCAGCCCGAGCCTCGTCGAGCTGGGCACTGACCTCGGCCACTGATACCCCGAGAGCCAGATTGCCCACACCCGCCTCCTCGTTGAGGTGGACGAACTCCTCAAGCACTTCAAGTTCGTGAGCGGCCGTTTCGTCGTCAAGATCACCATGAGCCACCCGCTCGTAGTAAACGACCGCTGCCAGTTCCTCGACTGTCAAAGACTCGGTGAAATTGCCCATTGCGGCACCGAAACTGCCCACCGTGCGGGGGCTGTCGGTCCCGACGCGGGCTGGATCGCCGTACTGGGGACCCTCGGTGATCTCGGTTTGGTCCGAACCGTTGGCGACCCAGGCGATATGACCGGCCAGACCGTCGTAGCCGGCCGCATTACTGGGGAACGTAAGCAGTACTTCACCGCCGTTGAGCTGGCGACCGGTGCCACCCGAGCCCGTACCACCGTGGCAGGATGCGCAAACTTCGGCATACACCTCGCCACCCTCGAACAGCAAGCCTTCAGGGTCAGCGGGCGGGCGCTCCAGATAACCGACGTAATAGATCGCCCAGATGGGCAGGAAAAGCAGGACAGGCATGACCCAATAGGGGATCGTCTTGCGCTGCAGTGCTGCGGTCACATAGGGGGGGACCGGTGCCTCAACTTTGACCACTGGTGCTGCTGGAACCGCGGCGGGTGCGGTTGGCGGCGCAGGCACGGCGGGAGTGCCAGCCGCGGCCGCGCCGGCCGGTGGTTGCGAGTCATCGTCGGCCGTGTCTGCAGCGTCGGGTTCACCGCTGAGGCGAGCGCGTGCCTCAGCGGCCCTCTTTAGAAGGTGATCGGGTACTTCGACCAACGTCGTCTCCGGTGCGGGGTCAGAACTGAGCAGAGTTTGCTGCGTGGCGCGACAAACTCTAGGGGAACTTCGGGGAAGGATAGAGCGATTGCTCCCAGATTCGACAAACCCGAGCGGATTCTGGAAGAACCGTGCTCCCAACTGAGCGGTTTCGTTGCTCGGGACTACACTTGTGCGAGGATTCACGAAGTACTTAGATTTACGACTCCTACGGAGCCGACCATGGTTGCTTTCACGCTTTCTGTCATCGTTACCCTCGCTGGCACCGCTGGAATCCTCGCGTATGCGAAGCGGCGCCCCCCAGACACTCCCCATACCTGGGGCGAAGCGATGTTCGGCGCCATGTTCGTGTTCTTCTTGCTGTTCATGGCCTACGGAGTAGTACCCCATCAATGGCTCACCTGGGCAGAAAATGAACTGGCCTGGCGAAGCGACAAATTTTTCATCGGTTGGGGTGGCTTCCTCAAGCCCCAACCCGCGGGCGGTTGGAACCCGTTGACGATCAACTACCTGCACATCGAACACCTCATCGCGGTGTTGATCTACGGCATCGTTCTAGGTGGCAACATCAGGCTCTGGAAGGTCTGGCAGGAGCGAGGCAAGAAGTCCGCCGAGACCGCCCCGGCCCGTTCGGCTTTCGGCCGTCCGCTCGTAAGGGAGGGTTCGTCGCTATGACCACAACCGACGCCAACCCGCCAATGCCCGAGTTCCGCGACGACTACGTACTGCAAGAGGTTGACGCTGCCTGGCTCAGCGCAGCCGTCAAGCCCAAGCAGTTCATCCACATTGATCAGTCCGAGTGCATCATGTGCGAAGGCTGTGTCGATATCTGCCCATGGAAATGCATCCACATGGTGCGTCCCGATGCCATCGACGAAGCGATAGGCACCGAGCAGCCCGGGATTGACCCGAGCGATCATGTGATCTTCACCATCGACGACGACGTCTGCACGCGCTGCGCGCTCTGTGTTGATCGTTGTCCTACTGGTGTCATCATCATGGGCAAAATCAGCGATCCTTCGGTAGAAGGTGATTCCCACCAGCGAACCAATACCCACGGCTACGGATACGGAATGCGCCTCGGCTAGAACCGGGCAACGCAGGAGAGATTGAACACATGGCAATCGACACCGATGACGACATCAAGCCGCCGCTCAAACAGCGGTTGTCAGACCAGATGTCGAACCTGGGGAAAGATGTCCAAGGCAGCCAAGCCTGGAGTTCGATTTTCAGGCCCGGATCAATATTTAGGAAGGGCTACACGGACAGTCCGCGTAACCGCAGCTATGTGATTATGAACAGCGTGTTGTATCACCTCCACCCGGTGAAGGTGAAACGGCATGCTGTGAAGGTTTCCTACACCCTCTGCCTCGGTGGGCTCACCTTCTTCCTGTTTATTCTGCTGACGGTCACCGGCATCTTCTTGATGTTCTTCTATCGACCGACGGCTGCTGCTGCCTGGGACGACATTTACACGCTGCAAACCTCGGTCACCTTCGGGCTGCTAGTTCGAAACATGCACCGATGGACGGCGCACCTCATGGTGCTGACAGTGTTCCTGCATATGGCGCGGGTCTTCTATCACGGGGCTTACAAACCCCCCCGCGAGTTCAACTGGGTTATAGGCGTGATTCTGCTCACCCTCACGCTGCTGCTGTCGTTCACCGGCTATTTGCTGCCCTGGGATCAGTTGGCCCTGTGGGCTGTGACGGTGGGTACCAACATGATGGGGTACACGCCTGTATTCGGTGATCAAATCCGTTTCGTGTTACTGGGAGGGTTTGAGATTGGAACGGACACGTTGTTGCGATGGTATGTGCTCCATGTCCTTATGCTTCCGTTTGTGGCCGTCATCTTCATGGCGATCCACTTTTGGCGGGTGCGTAAGGACGGCGGCATCTCGGGTCCGCTGTAGGTCGTGAGGAGATCAGGAAATGGTTGAAGTTCCCGAACACCTTCGTAAGAGAGCAGAAGAAGCGCGAGCCAAAGCTGCTGCCAAAGCAGCAGCAGCCGCGGGCGAGGCCCCAGCCACTAACGAACCCGCCATGACAGAGGAACAGAAAGAAGCAGCGTCGAAGATTCCGGCGCATCTGCTTGAGCGTTCCAGAGCAGCCAAAGCGGCAGCCGGCGGGGCAGCTAGCGACCCTTCATCGGTAGCACCAGCCGCCCCTGCAGCACCCGCTGCCGCAGCCGAGGCGCCAGTGGCGACCGGCCCGGGTGGACACACTCAGCGTCTGCTCACGGTGGTCAAGTCCGGTTCCATCCAAGACGTCAAGTCTGTGCCGCAAGACAAGGTGCATGTCTGGCCGCATCTGCTGGTCGTCGAGTTCGCGGCAGCACTGTTCATCACCGCCTTCTCCACCGTCTTCTCGATATTCGTCAACGCTCCCCTTCTGGAACTGGCCAACTTCAACGAGACGCCCAACCCGTCGAAGGCTCCCTGGTACTTCTTGGGCTTGCAGGAACTCCTCACCATGTTCCACCCGATGGTTGCCGGTGTGACAATTCCCGGTATCGGAATCTTTCTGCTCATTCTTGCCCCGTACATCGACAAGAATCCGTCCCACAAACCCGAGGATCGCAAATTCGCCATCTCGCTGATGACCATTCACCTCATGTTCTGGGCGGTGTTGGTAATGATCGGCTCGTTCTTCCGCGGACCCGGATTCAACTTCGTCTTCCCTTGGGAAGCCGGCCTCTTCTTTGAACTGTGATCGAGAACCGTGATCGAACTCTGATGACCCACCACTCAAACGCCTCAACCGTCGAACAATCCCAAAAGAGCACACCATGACGATCACGATCGCCATCATTGTCCTGGGTGCCCTGGTCGTGCTTTCGACCTTCGCGGCTATGCGAGGGCGCCAAAACGCTGACGCTGTCGGCATGTTGTCACGCGAGACCCGCAAACGCGACGCCACAAGTGACTCGCTCGAACCCGCTAAAGAACTCACAGGACGCGAGGTTGAGAAAGCTGTGGTCGCTCAACGGGAAGCCGCGAGCAAAGAACTCGTGCTAGCAAGCCGCATCCCCCCTCCACCACCCTACATACCGCCAGACCCCGAGACCCTCGGAGTCACCCGGCGTCAGTTCTTCAACCGTTCAATCGTGCTGATGTTCGGCCTTGGTTTGTCGGGCTTCGGTGTTGCCTGCATCGCCTTTTTATGGCCGCAGATCAGCGGTGGATTCGGGTCGACCATCAAGGTGGGACTCGTTTCGGATATTCTCGCGGAAATCCGTAACAACAACGGATTCCTGTACCGGGCTGATGGCCGCATGTGGATCACCGAATATCCCAACGGCGCCGTTGAGAAAGCTCGTGCCGTCTACTCCGGTCCAGAACTCGCGGGTATGGAATCCGGTGCCACTCTTGGCCTCGACGGAGGGGTTTTGGCGCTTTACCAGAAGTGCCCGCATCTTGGTTGTCGAGTGCCGAACTGTGACACATCACAATGGTTTGAGTGCCCCTGCCACGGTTCTCAGTACAACCAGGTGGGGGAGAAACGCGGCGGTCCTGCGCCGCGGGGCATGGACCGTTTCGCCATGTCGATTGGTATCGACGGCTCACTCACCGTAGACACCGGCACAATCATCCAAGGCCCCGCCATCGGGACCAACACCACCGGGCAGGAAGCCGAAGGGCCCAACTGCATCGGACAAGCCAGCCACTAGTAACCTCTCTCCGTTCTCATGCTGCTCGCCGCTTCTACCCCGCGAACAATCGGATTCGTCATTTTGGCGATCGTCTTTGTTGGTGGACTCGTATATCTCTTCTTCAACATTCGAGCTGCCAAAGGCGAGGTGGGCTCTGAGGTCGAACTTGCCGCTAACCGCCGCGATGATGTCCGCGACGAAGACCTTGAAGGCAAACGCCTGGATTTTGTCTTGGGCGCCAACTTGGTGATGCTCACGATTATTGGTGTTTCGTTGCCGCTCTATTGGCTCGGTGAACCAGGCCGTCAACAGGGACGAGACGTAGACACCGCCCGTATTTTTGCCAACCGCGGTGAAGAGATCTACCTGGAAGGCGCCGAGTGCGTAACCTGCCACGGAGCTGACGGAACCGGTGGGTCAACCAGCGTCGCGCTGACCTCAGAATCCGGGGAGTTCATCGCCCAGGTGAGCTGGAAAGCCCCCGCTCTCAACACGGTGCTCTCCCGCTTCTCCGAAGACGAGATCCTGCACACGCTCAACTATGGCCGCAATGGGGTGATGCCTGCGTGGGGTGCCGCCGGCGGCGGCCCGCTTACCGATCAGCAACTCGAAGAAATCATTTTCTACCTGCGGAGCATCCAGATCAGCCCGGATCGCATCGCCGATCAGGTTGAAGCGGGGGTATTGCAGGCCGTACGTGCGCACCTCTCAGCATCAGGTGACGAGGTGACCGACGAGGAGGCCAGCAAATGGATCTCCGCTGCACAAGCTGTTGCAGAGAAAGCTCAAAAACTGGCGATCAAGCAGGACGATTCGCTGAAGCTCGAACAGAACTCTGAGGACCTGAGGTGGGCGGCACTCGACATTCTGGTGCGCGGCGAGGGACTCGACCCTGCGGAATGGGAGCAGTACAAGACCTACGGGCAGTTGCTGTTTGCCAACCCTGGAACAGTCGGATCCTATAGTTGCGCTCGCTGCCATACCTACGGGTTCAGCTTCGGCGCGGATGAGGAAATGACCTTGCGTGTCAACGGGCGAGACACACCGATTGAAGGCTTCGAAGACGGGTTCAACCAGGCCGGAGGGTTTTTTGGACCCAACTTGCAAGGCGGCGCGACCCTGGCTGAATTCGAGTCACCAAGGGGTCACGCTGAGTTCGTCGAACAAGGCCAGACAATCGGCTCCACATATGGGCGAGGCGGTTCGGGCGGTAATGGGCAGATGCCGGGCTTCGGACCCCGAGTCGAGACCGACACGGTTGGACCCGGCATCCCCAACGATCTCGAAACCCCATACCCGGCTCTACTCACAGCCGATCAAATCGATGCCATCGTCGCCTACGAGAGGAACCTCTGATGGAGGCGATCGAACTTATTGCAGGTCTCGCTTGGGACCCGGAGATCCGGGGCTTTCTTGCGGTTCTCACGGGTGTCGTGGTGCTCATGGGTTCGGTTTGGCTGTTGCTCGCCACCAATTCCGGCACCCGGCTGGGCACGCTGATCGCGCTCGCCGGATTCTTCGGATGGATGACGATCATGGCTGCGATCTGGTGGGTCTACGGGATCGGCTATCGAGGGGATGCGCCGAGGTGGGAACCGCTGGAGATCGTTGAGGGATTAGACAGCGAGGGCCATTTAACGTTCGCCGCGCTCGACGAAGCCGAAGAACTTCGCTCCGAAGACCTGCCAACAGCTCACGAGCTGGTAGTGGACGCGTATGCGGGGCTTAGCAGCGTCTCAGACCCTGAACTGCGAACCGAGATCGAAGTAGCAAACAAAGAGTTCGGGGTGGTCACCGCCGCTGATCTGACCGCAGATCAGACCGAGGGCCTAACCGATCAAGAAATCGCGGCCCTAGCAGACGAGGAATATGCCAAGAACCAGGTCACCACACTCAGCGAGTTGGCGGCTGTAGCCCCGAGTTTTATCAACCAGGACGACGAGGCGCTTGGCGGTTGGACGTTGTTGTCGACAGCTCAAGCAGGCGAAGCCCAGGCGTCGGCGATCGCCATTCTGCTTGAAAGCGGCGATTTCTCGTTCAGCACCCAGAACGATTTCAAGCTCCTTGATGCCTACAGCATCGGCGGGAAGCGCGGTCTTCCCTCAGACCCGAGTCGTTGGGACCGGATCGAAACTCAGATTCGCACGGCGCTGACGCTCCAACATCCGACCCGATACGGCATCGTGCAGTTGCAGGCAGTCTTGCCGGAGTCAATCGACAACCTTCCCGGCCAGGCCCCGAAACGTCCGATCGCTGATCCCGATGAACCAGTCGTCTCGGTGGTGATGATCCGCAACCTTGGCAACCTTCGGCTCGTGCCGGCGTTGGTAACGCTCGGATCGCTCTTGATCTTCCTGGCTTTGTGCTACATGCTCCACGAACGTGACAAAGTAGTGATGGCCCGCGTAGCCGAGTTCAACAAAGGGTCGGGATAGCACATGATCGGTCAGTACCTCCCACTGTTTGCGCTCTTCGTGCTGGCCGCCCTGTTCGCCGCTGGAAGTTTCGTCGCATCGGGACTGCTAGCGCCCCGAAACCCGACCGGACCGAAGCGAGCACCCTACGAATGCGGCATCATCCCCACTCGGGAGACACCAGAACGCTTCCCTGTCCGTTTCTTTTTGGTGGCGATGATCTTCGTTGTGTTCGACATTGAAATCGTCTTCTTCTATCCGTGGGCGATAGCGCAGGGCGGACTCGGCCTGTTCGGGCTGGTCCTGATCATGATCTTTTCGTTCGCAGTATTTGAATCGTTCGTATATCTGATCGGCAATGGAGCGCTTGAGTGGGGTCCGCTCAAACAAGTGGCCGGTCCAGCAGGAGCGATCTCAGCCGAACGCACAATCACCTCAACTGTTCGCCGGGTAGGACTCGAAGATCGAGGCCCGGCGATTGTGCACGAGTCCCCCGTCGCCACAGAAGACTCCGAGGACGGCGCAGGAGAGGCGGCCTGATGCGTATCCCCGGTATCGGCAAAGCCGGTGAGATAGCCGACGATGGTCTCGCCGGCCTTGAACACAATTTCATTACCAGCAACGTCGAATCGCTGGTCAACTGGGCTCGAATGCGCAGTTGCTGGCCTGCCACGTTCGGGCTGGCGTGCTGCGCTTTTGAAATGATGGCCGCGGGGGCAGCCCATTACGACCTGGCGCGCTATGGCATGGAGGTCTTCCGGGCTTCGCCCCGTCAGGCTGACCTGATGATCGTTGCCGGCCGCGTGTCTCAGAAGATGGCACCGGTGTTGCGGCAGGTGTACGACCAGATGATGGAACCCAAGTGGGTTATTTCGATGGGAGTGTGTGCTTCCAGCGGGGGCATGTTCAACAACTACGCCATCGTGCAGGGCATTGATCAGGTTGTGCCGGTGGATGTTTACGCCCCTGGTTGCCCGCCAGGACCTGAGACTCTGATGCATGCGATCTTGACGCTCCACGACAAGATCCATACCGGCGAACTGTTGAAGCGTCGGGAGACCTCTGGTACCGGCGAAACGGCAACTGGGGCGGGGATCATGGTCCAGCAGCGCGATGGACAAACCGCCGGTCTCACTATCCGGAGCTGATCATGCCGGAACTTCTTGAGAGCGTGCGCTACGGGGTAATGGCATCGGAAATATCTTCTCAGATGGTGCTGTTTGTGACAGTCGACGAGTACCTCCAGGTAGCGACCGCTGCCCGCGACGATGGCTTTGACCAGCTCGTTGACCTGACTGCTGTCGACTATCTCAGCTACCCGGGGGTGCGGCCTCGGCCCGCAGATGTGATCTGCGAACGTTTCGAAGTTGTGGTGCAACTGATCAATCTCACTTCCCGAGAACGGCTGGGATTGCGAGTGCAAGTACCGGCCGATGCGCCGATCGCGCCATCGCTGTTCGACCTGTGGCCGGGTTGCGAAAACCTCGAACGTGAAGTGTTTGACATGTTCGGCATTGAGTTTTCCGATCATCCCGACATGAGCCGAATCCTGATGCCCGAAGACTGGATTGGCCATCCTCTTCGCAAGGACTTCGCGGTCGGCGACGTGCCCGTTCAATTCTCTGAAGCGAGTGCTCCACGGTGACCGCCGAACGGGTGATGCGACGCGGCGATGACTCCGCGGTGCTTCGGCTCTCCGAAGCCGATGCTGCGCGTATCGGTGACGACGCGGCCGACACCGACGACGACGAACGGGTCATGCTCAACATGGGCCCCGCGCATCCGTCGACCCATGGCGTGTTGCGTCTGATGTTGGAGATGGAAGGCGAAACCGTGCTGCGGTCCAAACCCGTGATCGGTTATCTCCATACAGGCATGGAGAAGCAAGGCGAGAATCTCACCTATCTCCAGGGTTGCACCAACGTCACCCGCATGGATTACGCGTCGCCGCTTTTTTCGGAACTGGCGTTCTCGCTCACCACCGAAAAACTACTCGGCATCGAAGTCCCCGAACGCGCGACCTGGATACGAATGTTGATGTGCGAACTCAATCGCATATCGTCGCACCTGCTGTTTCTTGCGACCAACGGCATCGACCTCGGCGCGGTGTCGATGATGGTCTACGGCTGGCGCGAACGCGAAGAGGTGTTGCGTTTCTTCGAAAAGGTCACCGGTTTGCGCATGAACCACAACTACATCCGCGTCGGCGGTGTGGCCGCAGACCTCCACGACGGGTGGCGAGACGACCTAGGCGAGTTGCTTGAACTCATAGATCCGAGGCTCGACGAATACGACGTGTTGATGACAGGTCAGCCGATCTGGCGTGAACGCCTGCAGGGTGTAGGGGCAATCAACGCGGATGAGGCGCTGGCGTTGTCAGCCACAGGGCCGTTGCTGCGTTCCACCGGTTACGCCTGGGATCTACGCCGTGACGAGCCCTACCTCGCTTACGACGAGGTTGAATTCGATGTCATCGTCGGCACTTATGGGGATTGCTACGACCGTTTCGCAATCCGCCTCAACGAGATCCGCGAATCAATGAAGATCGTGGAACAGATCGTCGACAAGATGCCCGGCGGTGACTACCGCTTGCAAGACAAAAAGGTTACGCCACCACCACGGATTCGCCTAGACGAGTCAATGGAAGCGCTGATTCATCACTTCAAGATTTTCACTGAGGGTTATCAGGTGCCCAAAGGTGAGGCTTACACGGCGGTTGAATCGCCTCGTGGTGAGCTCGGCGTCTACATCGTCAGTGATGGCACCGCCACGCCCTACCGGATGCGGGTACGCCCACCAAGTTTCATCAACCTCCAGACGCTGCCGCACCTCATGCGCGGTGGTCTGATCGCAGATGGGGTCGCCATCATCTCCAGTGTCGACCCGGTCCTGGGCGAGGTCGATCGATGAGCTTTTTCACCTCGGCCAACCTGGACACAGCACGCGAGATCGTTTCTCGCTACCCAGTGCCGCGCTCGGCGCTCATTCCACTGTTGCACCTCGCTCAAGAACAACACGGCTGGGTCACAGGCGATGCGATGCGTCAGATAGCTGACCTCTGCGGCGTGACCCCGGCCGAAGTCAAGGGCACGGGCAGCTTCTACGAGATGTTCAAATTCCATCCTGTCGGCAGCTACCTGATCAACGTCTGCACCAACATTTCCTGCATGCTGTTGGGAGGCGAAGAACTGCTCGACCACGCACAACAACGACTCGGCGTGAAGACCGGGGGAACTACCGCCGACGGCATGTTCACCCTCGAAGACGTGGAGTGCATCGCGGCTTGCACCGAAGCGCCGTGCCTGCAAGTCAACTACCGCTACCGACTGCGAGTCAGCAACGACGACTTCGACGAAATGATCGACAGCATCCGCGCGGGCCGCACCGATGACTTACCGCAGCACGGAACCCTCGCCCGTTTACGCCAGCGCATCCCTCTCGACAGGCTTGCGGGGATTGTGCCTCCCGACGACGCCCGCGAGGCACCTGTGTGGCTGAACCGCAACCGCGCCGCCGAAGATTCGGTGGTGAGCTGATGGCAACCAACGGCTATGTCGCACACGCACCGGGCTTTGTCGACAACGACGGCCCCAAAATCGTCAGCGAACGGTTTGGCTACCCCGACTCGTTCACCCTGGCCCGTTTTGAGTCCACCGGAGGCTACGACGGCTTGCGTGCCGCGCTCGCCAAGCGACCTGCCGACGTGCACGACGAGGTGCGCAGCGCCACCGTGTTGGGGCGCGGCGGCGCGGGATTCCCGGCAGGCGTCAAATGGGGATTCCTACCGCCCGGCAAGTTCCCCTATTACCTGGTCGTCAACGGTGACGAAAGCGAGCCCGGTACATACAAAGATCGCCTGCTCATGGAACGCGATCCGCATCAGCTCATCGAGGGTTGTCTGATCACCTGCTATGCGCTCGGCCTTACCCAATGCTTCCTTTACGTACGCGGCGAGATGGCGCTTGCCCAGGAACGGATCGCAGCGGCACTCAACGAGGCCTACGACGCCGGATACGTTGGCCGCAACATTCTCGACACCGATTTCTCCGTAGACGTCGTGCTCACCTGGGGTGCAGGTGCCTACATCGTCGGCGAAGAAACAGCGCTCATCGAAAGTCTCGAAGGCAACCGGGGTATGCCCCGCCTCAAGCCCCCCTACTTCCCGGCCGCGATCGGGCTCTACGGCCAACCCACCATCGTCAACAATGTCGAAACGCTCGCCAACCTGGGTTGGTTGATGGTCAACGGTGCTGAGCAATACAAGAGCTATGGCTCTCAGGCATCGCCAGGGACACGACTTTTCGCAGTCTCAGGCCACGTGCGCAGACCGGGTGTGTACGAAGTCGAGCACGGTGTCACCACCTTCCGTGAGTTGATCTACGGCGACAACTTCTGTCAGGGGATCCGTGAAGGCCATGAACTGAAGATGTTCATCCCCGGGGGCGGCTCAGCGCCCTGGTTCTTCGCAGAACACTTGGATCTCCCCTTGGAAGCTGGGCCCGTCGGCGCGGCTGGTTCGATGCTCGGATCTGGTGCCATTGTGGTAATGGACGACACCACCGATGCTGTCAAAGCCACGCTGCGAGTCGTCAGGTTCTTTGCCCGCGAGTCGTGTGGCAAATGCACGCCTTGTCGCGAGGGCACCACTTGGGAAGAACGGATCCTGCAGCGGATCCTCGACGGCGAGGGCCGGCACAGCGACATCGACATGCTGCTCGATATCGCCGACAACATCAGCCCCGGCCCCTATCCGGTTGCAGCCCATCCAGACGACGGCCTCGAGGCGGTGCCCTTCCCGCCCAAACAAACGACGATCTGCCCGCTTGGCCCGTCGTCGGTAGCGCCGATCGTCTCCACGATTCGCCGCTTCCGCCATGAGTACGAAGCCAAAATCACCAGGCGTGACTCCATCCCAGTACGTGCCGAGGTGTTCCAGTGACTGATACTCAGCCCACGGACACAGCAGGTGACGTGTCGACGGTCAGTGTCATCGTCAACGGCCAAGAAATCCAGGCACGCCCCGATGAATTGCTTATTGACGCTTGTGAGCGCAACGGCACCTACATTCCCCGGTTCTGCCATCACCCCCGAATGAACCCGGTGGGGATGTGCCGGATGTGCCTAGTAGAGATCGATACAGGGCGAGGATCCAGCCTGCAACCAAGCTGCATGGTTCCCGTAAGCGACAACATGAAGGTCGAGACCGAAACTGAGGTCACCAAAAAGGCACAGGACGGGGTGCTTGAGTTCCTGCTGATCAACCATCCCCTCGACTGCCCGGTCTGCGACAAGGGCGGCGAATGCCCGTTGCAAGACCAGACCATGGCCTATGGACCGGGCGAGTCCCGTTTCATCGAAGAGAAGCGGCACTTCGAAAAGCCGATACCGATCAGCGACACTGTGTACTTGGACCGCGAGCGTTGCATTCTCTGCGACCGCTGCACCCGCTTCGCGGATGAAGTCGCAGGCGACGCGTTGATCTACTTCATGGATCGGGGTTCCAACACGCAGGTCAATACCTTCCCAGACGAGCCGTTCGCCTCCTACTTTTCGGGCAATACGGTGCAGATTTGTCCGGTAGGAGCGCTCACTGCCAAGCCCTATCGGTTCAAAGCACGCCCCTGGGACCTCGAAGAAACGATTTCAACTGCTTGGACCGATTCAGTCGGTTCTCGCATTACCGTGCAGTCTTCGCGCAATCAGGTGTTGAGAGTCCTTGGTGTTGACGCCGATCCGGTCAACTGGGGTTGGCTCTCAGATAAGGAACGATTCGCTTTCGAGGCGCTCAATAGCGACAGTCGGCTGGTCGCTCCGATGGTGCGCAGTAACGGTCAACTCGAAACAGTTGGCTGGGGCGTGGCGTTTGAACGGGTAGTCGCTGCGCTTGACGGTGTCGATCCCAACCGAGTAGCGGTGATCGGTGGTGCTCGCCTCAACAATGAAGCTCAGTACGCCTGGGCGAAGCTGGCTAAGGGCGTCATCGGCACCGATCATGTCGACGCTCAACTTGGCGACGGTCTACCCGCCGAAGTTGTGCTCGGCCTACCCCGGGCCACCATCGACGACGCCTGTCGTAGCGGTGGAACCATCATCTTGTGTGGCCCAGACCCTAAAGAAGATCTCGGAGCGCTGTATCTGCGTTTGCGTCATGCCGTGGTCCAGGACGGGGCGACCCTTATTGAGCTCACCCCGCACCGCACCGGTCTCAGCAACATTGCAGCGCACTCTCTGCGCCCCCGACCAGGCGAGGTGGGAGATCTAGCCGCCGCCCTAGTCGCCGCCGCAACCAACCCCGAACCCGCAGATCACGAGGATTCGGGCGCTGGTCTTGGGGGCTCCGGCGACGCCCGGCAAGAGCACAGTGGGGGCTCCGGTTACGCCCGGCAACAGCACAGTGGGGGCTCCGGCGACGCCCGGCAAGAGCACAGCCTATTAGCGGCTGCGCGAGATATCTCGGGGCCGGTGACAGTGGTGCTTGGTCGTGCCTCGCTCAGTGAGTCTGCCGATGCCACGGTCGACGCGGCCGTCGCCTTATCGGCACTTCCCGAAGTCTCGTTCCTGTCTGCACTACGGCGGGGCAACATTCACGGTGCGCTCGACGCCGGACTCGCACCGGGCCTGCTTCCCGGCCGCACCACCTTGGAACTTGGCGCACCCCGCTTTGTTGACGCATGGCCAGGTGTTCCCGCAGACGTTGGTCACGACACCACAGGAACCTTGCGAGCGGCTGAAGCAGGTGAAATCGACGCGCTGATCTTGCTCGGGGCTGACCCGTTGAACGACTTCCCAGACGCTGAACTGGCTCGTGCAGGGATGGCCGGAGCCGGCACTGTGATAGCAGTCGACCTGTTGCCCAACGACACGATCACAGCCGTTGCGGACGTGATCTTGGCTGCCGCCGGACCCACAGAATCATCTGGCACTTTCACCAATCTCGAAGGCCGGGTCAGTGTCTGCGGGCAAATCGTCACAGCCGCAGGCATTTCGCGGCCCGACTGGATGATCGCAGCCGAGATAGCAGCCCGGTTAGGTGCCGATCTCGGTGTTGATTCACCCGCCGCTATTCGAGCCGAACTTGCCTCGGTCTCTGAAATCCACGCACCGCTTACCGAAGCAGCCCTTGAGGACTCTCCAGTAGATGGCGTACTACTGAACGGCAACGGCGATATCGCGCCGCCGGGTCCGTCCGGAGCGACTAGTCCGGTCAATGATCGTTATTCGTTGCGCCTGTTGACCACCCGACGGATGTACGACGACGGCACAGCGCTTAGCTACAGCCCCGCAAGCAGCGGGCATGCCGCGCCACTCGAACTGCGACTGAATCCGGTTGACTTCGACAAGATCGGGGTTCAAGCAGACACCGTGGTGCGGGTTGAATCAGCGCGGGGCCAGCTCGACATGCCTGTGCAGGTTGATGCCGGTGTGCCTGTGGGTTCGGCGGCCGTGTCGTGGCGGACTTCCGGCGCAGACTGCAGGCCGCTCATCGACGCTGCGGCGATGGTCACTGATGTGAGAGTGGAGCGGTTGTGATTATCGCTGTCGATCCTCTTTTCAGCGATCCGTTCGGCTGGTCCGAAGTCGGCGTTGTGCTGCTCAAAGTGGTTGTGGCCTTCGTTTTCCTGCTGGTTGCGGTGATGTTCAATATCTGGTTCCTGCGCAAAGTCATCTCCGACATGCAGAACCGGATCGGTCCCAACTTGGCTGGACCGTGGGGCATCTTGGTTACGTTGGCCGACGGCATAAAGCTGTTCTTCAAAGAAGATCTCATCCCCGAGAAATCCCACCGATTCGTCTTCAAGATGGCCCCATATCTGTCGCTCATCCCGGCTTTCCTGGTGTTCGCGATCGTGCCGATCGGGGGAGACTTCAACCGCACAGACGGTCCCGACGGCGTGATCTCGATTTTCGGGCACGAGACTCTGCTGCAAGTAGCTGACCCGCCTGTTGGCATTCTTTTCTTCTTGGCGATGTCGTCGCTCGCTGTCTACGGGGTGATGCTCGCAGGCTGGGGTTCAGGTTCGAAGTACCCGTTGTTGGGTTCAGTACGAGCTTCGGCTCAGATGGTCAGCTACGAAGCCGCCCTGGGCCTGTCGATAGCCTCGGTCGTGCTGGTCAGCGGCACGCTGTCGATGCATGAAATGGTGTTAGTGCAAGCCGGTCCAGGCTTCAACAGCTTTCTGCCCAACTGGAACATCATCGTCACCGGTTTCATCCCTTTCTTTGTTTTCTTGGTCGCGGGGACCGCAGAACTCAACCATCCACCTTTTGATCTGGTCGAAGCCGAACAAGAACTCGTCGGCGGCTTTCATACCGAGTACTCGTCAATCCGCTTTGCATTGTTCTACCTGGCGGAATTCATGAATCAGATAACTATGGGTGCGATTATCGTCACGCTCTTCTTGGGGGGACCCGCTGGTCCGGCACTGTTCGTGCCGAAGGGTTGGTGGATTGGCATTTTCTGGTTCTTCTTCAAATTGATGCTCTTCTTGTTCGGGTTCGTGTGGTTGCGCGCCACGCTGCCTCGGCTCCGCTACGACCAACTCATGGACCTCGGCTGGAAGTTGCTGATTCCCTTGTCGCTTGCGTGGTTCTTGGTTCTGGCAGGCATCCAGATAGGTCGTGACCGCGACTGGAGCAGCATCGAAGTAGGCGCCTTTGCGCTGGGTTTCGGGGTTGTTTGCATGCTGTGTGGGTCGTTGCTGATGATGGCGTTGTGCTCCGCACGCAGGCAGCGCCTCGCTGATCTTGAAAAAGAACAAGCGATGGGACCGCACCGTGGCTGAACTGACTGACTACATAAAAGGCTTCGCCGTCACCTTCAAGAAACTCTTCGAGGATCGGGTCACCGGGGACTATCGAGGTGGGATGGCCAAACCCGGCCAACCTGACGAAAAGCGCCCCAAAGTTGAACGCCTACACGGGCGACATGTCCTCAATCGTTACGAAGACGGTATGGAGAAGTGCATCGGTTGTGAACTGTGCGCGGCTGTGTGCCCAGCCAAATGCATCCATGTGCGAGGCGCCGACAATGACCCCGACAATCCGACTTCACCCGGTGAGCGTTTTGGTTATGTCTACGAAATCAATTATCTGCGGTGCATCCATTGTGACCTGTGTGTGGAGGCGTGCCCCACACAGGCCATCACCGAAACGAAACTGTTCGAGTTTTCCTTCACCAATCGCAACGACGCAATCTATACCCGCGACGAACTGCTAGTCGACGACGACGGCAAACCCCAACAGCTTCCATGGGAAGATTGGCGTGAGGGCGAGGACGAAATGACTTCTGGCTGGATGCGAGCCACATCACCGTCAGGAGATCATCGCTATGAAGGTGTTGTGCAATGGTCCGGTGAACTCGGCTACGGCGTGCGAGCACCCGAACTCGGCCAGTCCGCTGACGCTGCTGACAACCCTTCTTCAGACGCAGACACCTCGGTTGGAGGTGACGCGTGAGCGAAGTGGTCGTCTTCGCGGTCGCCGCCGCAATTGTGTTGAGCGGCGCCATCGGTGTGGTCGCATCGCGCAACCCGGTGCACTCCGCGCTGTTCCTGATCCAGACGCTGTTCGGCGTCGCCGTGCTGTTCGTGCTGCAAGAAGCCCATTTCTTGGCGGCCGTGCAGATCGTGGTCTACGCCGGTGCCATAGTCATCCTCTTCCTTTTCGTCATCATGTTGCTAGGCGTGGACACGGCCGACGATTGGTCGGTTGAACCGATCGCAGGGCAACGCCCGCTAACGGTGATAGTCGGGGCGACGCTCCTCGGTTTCGGTTTGGTTCTGGTGATGGTTGCATCCGATGCGCTGACCGGCGCGATCCGTGGCGGTGGTGAACGTGCCCTTGACAATGGGTTCACCGATATTGAACGCATCGGGCGGGTCTTGTTCACCGATTACGCGTTGTCGTTTGAGATAACTGCCGCCCTGTTGACGGTCGCGGTGATCGGTGCCGTGGTGTTGACCCGCAAGCAGCTTCGCAGTGAACTCCTTGAAGATCTCGAAGTTGCTTCGATGGATCTGCCGGCTCCAGCCCCCTCCGTTACAGAGGAGGTGATCTCCGATGGAACTGACCAATGATTGGTACCTGGTGCTGTCGGTGATCATGTTCACTATCGGCGCGGCTGGTTTGTTGCTGCGCCGCAACCCTCTAGTGATGTTCATGTGCGTGGAGTTGATGCTCAATGCTGTCAACGTCACCTTCGTGTCGCTCGGTACAGAGCTGAACGATGTGTCGGGGCAGATAGCGGTGTTCTTCGTATTGGTGGTGGCGGCGGTCGAGGTCGTGGTCGGACTGGCTCTGGTGGTAGCCATCAACCGACGCCGAGCGGATGCCACTGCTGACGACATTTCGGTGCTGAGGGGCTGACATGGACCAGTTGCTTGACTTGGCCTGGCTTATCGTCGCATTTCCACTCGCAGGGTTCGGAACAATTCTGTTGTTCGGACGTCGTCTCGGTGAGCCTGCTGCCGGTTGGCTCGCAACTGCCGCGATGTTTGGCTCGTTCGTTGCCTCGGTGCTTGTGTTCGTGGGCTTGCGCGATCGTCCCGAAGGCGACCGGCGGTTCGTTCAGACGTTGTTTGAATGGGTTCCAGCGGGTGACTTCTCAGTCGATGTGGGATTTCTGGTTGACCCGTTGTCGGTGACGATGACGTTGTTCATCACCGGTGTCGGCGCTCTGATCCACCTCTACTCGATCGGTTACATGCACGGAGACTCCGACTTCTCGAAGTTCTTCATGTACCTGAACCTGTTCGCCTTCTCAATGTTGATGCTGGTGCTCGGCGACAACATGCTCCTCACCTTTCTGGGGTGGGAGGGCGTTGGGTTGTGCTCCTACTTGCTGATCTCGTTCTGGTTCACCGACGAATACAACGCATCAGCAGGGAAAAAGGCCTTTGTCACGAACCGCATCGGCGACTGGGGCTTCATGGTCGCCATGTTCGTCACCTTCACAACGCTGGGATCAATCCAATACATCGACGTGCTTGACAACGCCGGTGGTCTGGCGCAGTCAACGGCCACTGCAATTACTGTGCTGCTGCTTATTGGCGCGGCGGGGAAATCGGCACAGATCCCGCTGTATGTATGGCTGCCCGACGCCATGGCCGGTCCCACACCAGTATCTGCTTTGATCCA
This sequence comes from Candidatus Aldehydirespiratoraceae bacterium, assembly GCA_965198365.1. Classification (GTDB taxonomy): domain Bacteria; phylum Actinomycetota; class Acidimicrobiia; order Acidimicrobiales; family Aldehydirespiratoraceae; genus VXYK01. The sequence goes on from OZ240617.1 coordinate 394,416, forward strand.
CGCGGCGACGATGGTCACCTCCGGTGTGTACCTGCTGACCCGGGTCAATCCGATAATCGCCGAGTCCGCTGCGTGGGCTCCTTCGCTGATCGCCTGGGTCGGTGCCGTCACCGCGTTGTTGGCAGCGACCATCGCGGTGGCACAGAACGACATCAAGAAAGTGTTGGCGTATTCGACCATCAGTCAACTCGGCTACATGTTCCTGGCAGTCGGTTCCGGAGCGTATGTAGCGGCCATCTTCCACATGGTCACCCACGCGTTCTTCAAAGCGTTGCTGTTCTTGGGTTCGGGGTCTGTGATCCACGGCATGGACAACGACCAGGACATGCGTCACTACGGCGGACTTCGCAAGCTGATGCCGATCACGTCGACCACCTTCATTGTCGGCTGGTTGGCGATTGCCGGTGTGCCACCGTTCTCAGGCTTCTGGTCCAAGGACGAGATTCTGGCCTTCGCCTGGAAAGAGAACAAGCTGCTGTGGCTCATCGGCTTGATCACCGCGGTGCTGACCGCGTTCTACATGAGCCGCCAAGTCTTCATGACCTTCTTCGGTCGTTACCGCTTCGACGATGTGCGGCCAGAAGAAATCTCTGAGGCTTGGTCGGCTCGGGTTGCCAACGCCGCCCGAGCCGTTGACGAGGCCCAAGCCCAACTCACCTCAGCCGAAGAGGCGATTGCCAAAGCCAACGAGAAGCTTGAATCAGCCCGGGCCAAGCTCGATTCCCGCAACGCGGAAATGTCAGCAGCCGACCCGGCCGACGAAAGGGCCACAGCCAAGGCAACCAAGAACCTTGAACGGGCCGGCGGTGCCGTTGAGACAGCGAAGGCAGCGGTCGCTGCTGCAGTAGAGGCGCACGCCGAGGCCCAACGAGCGACCCTCGCCGCTCAATCAACCAACGAGCGGGTGCTGACCGCTGCTGCGGTTTCAGAACAGGGTGCCGATCGCTCGATCTTCGACGAACCCGACACGGGTGACCTCGACGAAGCTGATTTTGGCGCCTCAGTTAAAGCCCGCCGTGAATATCACCCACACGAATCACCCTGGTTGATGACGTTGCCACTGGTTGTGCTGGCAGCGGGTGCTGTGGTCGCGGGGGTGATGAACCTTCCGTTCAGCAGCGACCTTCACTTCTTGGGAAATTGGCTTGAACCGTCGCTGTACGAAAGCGAGGCGCATCTCAGTTCCGGTGCCGCAGCGAAATGGGCGTTGGCAATCGTGGCCGTCATCGGCGGCGGTGTGGGCATCGCTGCCGCCGTGCTGATCTACCTGCGTGGTGCTGTTGCCGGGCGTGGTGCTGTTGCCGGGCGAGGTGGCAGCCGTGAAGACGGTGCGGTTGAGGCGCGGCCCAAGTATTGGGCTCAGCGGGTTGAACTGCCGTTGTTTGCCCGTGGCTGGTTCATCGACGAGTCGATCACCAAATTCATGGGTGGACCAGGCCGCAAGAGCTTCGATGCTGTCGTGCATTTCGACACGACGGTGGTTGACGGCACAGTCAACCGTGTCGGTCGTTGGATTCGCTTGGGAGGCAATGCAGTGCGCCGAATCCAAAGCGGGCTCGTTCGCTCCTATGCGCTGATGGTTGCGATCGGCGCGGTGGCCCTCTTCGCCTGGTTCCTGTCGAGAGCGAGTTGGTGATGGGATCCCTGTTGGCCAATAGCATGTTCGCCGCAGAAGCGAGCTCTGCTGCCAGCACATTTCCGGTGCTGAGCGCCCTCGTGGTCACTCCGGTGATCGGTGCTTTGGTGTTGCTGTTGTTGCCCAACAACCGGCCCGAGTATTTCAAGCAGATCGCGTTCCTGTTCAGCGCCGCGGTTGGTGCCATGTCGGTGTGGGTGCTCACCGATTTCAGCACGGAGGCGGCGGCGGAGTTCCAGTTGACGGACCACCACACCTGGATCGAGAGTCTGGGAATCTCCTGGTCGCTGGGAGTCGACGGAATCTCACTGTGGCTGGTGGTATTGACCGGTCTGATCTTCCCGTTGACCATCGTCGGCGTCGACGCAGAGCACGGCCCCAAGGCGTACTACTCCTGGCTGTTGATTCTCGAAGCTGGCTGCATGGGGGTGTTCCTTGCCCTCGACCTCTTCGCCTTCTTTACCTTTTTCGAAATCGTGCTGGTGCCGATGTATTTCCTCATCGGCAAATGGGGTCACGGCGAGCGAGCCTATGCCGCAACCAAATTCTTCATCTTCACGATGTTTGGATCGGCTCTAATGCTCGTGGGGATCTTGTCGCTGGCGTTCCTCAACCAAGCCGAGACCGGTGTGCTGACTTTCGACCTGGTGCAACTGGCGAATTCTCAGACGATAGCCACCACAACCGCACGGTGGATCTTCTTGTCTTTTGCGTTGGCTTTCGCGGTGAAAGTGCCGTTGTTTCCGTTCCATACCTGGTTGCCCGATGCCCACACCAACGCCCCGACTGCGGGGTCGGTGATCCTGGCCGCGGTGATGCTGAAACTCGGCACCTATGGTTTCTTGCGCTTCGGTATCTACCTGTTCCCAGAAGCGGCAGTGTGGTTCGCTCCGGCGCTGGTCACCCTGGGCACCATCGGCATCATCTACGGCGCTGTGGCTGCCACGATGCAGCGCGATCTGAAACGCTTGGTCGCGTATTCCTCGGTGGCTCATCTCGGTTTCATCATGATCGGCTCTTTCGCTTTGAACACCGAAGGGCTTGAGGGTGGGTTGTTGCAGATGGTCAACCACGGCCTCTCAACCGGTGCGCTGTTCTTGTTGGTGGCGATGGTTTACGACCGTCGCCACACTCACATGATCTCCGAGTTGGGCGGACTTCAGAAACCGGCACCGATGCTGGCCGGGGTTTTCATTCTGGTCACGTTGTCCTCGGTTGGTCTCCCCGGACTCAACGGTTTCGTGGGTGAGTTCCTCACGCTGCTCGGCGCGTTCGCGGCTCATCGCTGGTGGGCTGTGGTCGCGGCGGTCGGAGTGATCATCGCGGCCCTCTATCTTCTGTGGGCCTACCAGCGGGTGTTCCACGGACCCGCGGAGGGTGCCAACGCTGAAATCAGCGACCTGAAGTTGCGTGAGGGGCTGTTGCTGGCACCGTTCGTGGTTGGCATCGTCTTCATGGGGGTTTATCCCAAGCCGGTCATCGACCGGATGGAACCGGCTGTCGATGCACTCATCGAGCACGTCGAGTTTCATGTCGACGACTTCTCCGAGCCTGTGGCGGACGTGATCATCGTTGTTGACCACGGCGGTTCGGTGCAGAGCGAGGACGATCACTGATGATCGCTCAAGTCACTCCTGTGACACCTCCGCAGTATTCGCTCGCCGGGTTGAGTCCGCTGATCGTCCTGGCGGTCGGGGCGTTCGGTCTCATCATGTTCCGCTCTGTCATAAAGCGGTTGCCTGCGCCGATTGAGCGCTTTGCGACCATCGCCGTAGGCCCTGTCACGGTTGCGGTCGCGTGGATCGTCGGCGGTTTGGTTGGCGATGAGATGCCTTTGGCGAATCTGCACTCCGATATCGGCACGCTGGGGTTCTTGGTGCTCTTCGCCTTCGTGTTGGTGGTCGCCGGCTTCTTTGTGAGCACCATGCGGGTTGGGTTCGACGCGATTTTCACTACGGGTACCGGCCTGGTCGCTCTCGCTGCAATCGTCGAGTTATGGAACGACCATCTGCGGGTCTCGGGGCCCCTGGCTGCTATCGGTGATCAGTTCTCCTTTGACGGGTTCAGCCTGGTGATGGCAGGGGTGATGGTGTCGGCGGTCGCTTTGTGCGCGCTTCTGCTTGATGAGTACCTGCGTCGTGAGAGCATTGATGGGCCCGAGATGTATGTGCTGATGATGCTGTCGGCAGCTGGTGGTGTGGTGATGGCCGGTGCCGGCGACCTGATCGTCTTGTTCCTTGGTTTGGAAACGCTGTCTATCCCGGTTTATGTCATGGCCGCCCTGCATGTTCGTCGCAGTGAGTCACTGGAAGCCGGTTTGAAGTACTTCGTGCTCGGGGCTTTCTCATCGGCCTTTTTGTTGTACGGCATGGCATTGGTTTATGGCGCGACTGGTTCACTGAATCTTCTTGAGATCCGGGCGTATCTCGATGCGGTTGTGATCCTGGACGACGCCATGCTGTTGGCGGGTTTGGCGATGCTTCTCGTCGGACTTGGATTCAAGGTCGCCGCTGTTCCGTTCCATGCGTGGACGCCCGATGTGTACCAGGGCGCTCCAACTCCTGTTGTGGCCTTTATGGCTTCGGCAGTGAAGGCCGCGGGTTTTGCAGCGCTTGTACGTGTTTTCGTGGTGACCTTCGGTGATTATCGCCTTGACTGGCAACCGGCGGTCTATGCCTTGGCGGTGCTGACGCTGCTGGTTGGAGCGGTGCTGGCCATTGTGCAACGAGACGCGAAACGCATGTTGGCCTACTCCTCGATCTCTCACACCGGTTTCATCTTGGTGGGAGTGCAGGCTGCGACCGAGCGGGGAACGGCTGCGGTGGTGTTCTACCTAGCGGCCTACGCCTTCATGGTGATCGGCACCTTCGGTGTTCTCACGGTCGTTTCGGGCAGGGGCGACCGCAAGACCAGCCTTGACGATCTCGATGGTTTGGGTGCTCGCCGCCCGGCTCTGGCTCTGGCTTTGACGATTTTCTTGTTGGCTCAAGCGGGTGTGCCGTTGACTACGGGATTCGTGGCGAAGTTTGAGATCATCGGCGCGGCGGTCGAAGTACGGTCCTTCTGGCTGGCGGTGATAGCGATGGTTTCGGCGGTGGTGTCCGCTTTCCTCTACCTGCGCATCGTGTTGTCGGTGTATCTGGGTTCGCCTACGGTTGATGACGAGATTTCCGACGACGAGTCTGTGGAGCGGGTACACCCCGCTGCCGGTCTCGCTATCGGTATAGCTCTGGCGATTACCATAGGTTTCGGCCTCTTCCCCGGCCCTATCGACGAGCTGACCCTCGAAGCCATCCCCCAGCTATTCGCCGCCCGTTAGTCCTCGGATGCCTTGTTGGTTGCCGTCGGGTTGCCACCTAATGATATCTATAGATATCATCTGTTCATGACCGATATCTTGATTCGAGACGTTCCCGAGGACGTAGTTTCCGAAATTGATGTCAAGGCAGCAAATGCAGGGCTTTCGCGAGCCGAATACTTGCGACGAGTGCTCCTGCGGGAACAAACCAACACTGCTGACGCGGTGACCCTCGAATCCTTGGCGCGAATCGCGGAAATGTGCAGCGATCTGAGGCGGCCAGAGGTGATGGCCGATGCCTGGTCGTGACCACATGGCTAGCCGACAAGTCCGCTTTGGCACGACTGGCCCTAAGCCCTGACGCCGAGAAATGGGCTTTGAACATCCAGCGCGGTCGAGTACGAGTAACCACGGTGACTCTTCTTGAGGTCGGATTCTCCGCACGATCTGCGACCGATTATCGTGCCACGCTCACCGAATCGCCGTTCACACAAATGCCCGTTGAGTATCTAACGCCCAGAATAGAGGCCCGAGCCCTGGAAGTGCAGTTGGCATTAGCGAACAAGGGGCACCACCGAGCACCGTCAATTCCCGACCTGCTGATCGCGGCCACAGCGGAACTGGCCCAACTCACCGTTCTCCACGTCGATAAAGACTTCGACCTGATCGCACAGGTCACAGGACAACCAATGGAGACCCTCCAGCAGTTCACCAAGAACCGGTTGGTCCACACTGGGAAGGCAAAGAAATCGGGTGACACGTAGAAAAACAGCCTACGCTTGCCGGACTATGGCGACGGCCCCCGGATACCTGCCTCCGCTGAACTCGCGAGAGGAGTTCGTCGATCACCTTGAGGGCTACACCGAGCCCACTGTCGAGGAACTCGAAGACGGCAAGCTGAACCGCAAGCTGCTCAAGACCTACATGTTGGAGACGGCTCGACACAGTAGCGCCACACCAGAAATGGATTCGCTCTTCCCAAAGCATGTTCAACTGCGTCGTCTTGACGACACGCTCTACCGAGTCGAAGACAGTCAGCACCAAGATCAAGTCGTCGGCCTGCTGGAAGTGTTGGAACGTCGCCATCCGGTCTTGTACACGACGCTTGACGCGAACGTCAGCAACAAGTGGGTCCGGCAAGTCGTTGACCGTAATCCCTGGCTGGACCGACTCTGGCTTTCGTCGCCGATCCTCTTCGAACTGTGGAACTATGTGGAGCGCACGACTCCCTCCCATCGATACGTGCGCCTCGGTTTCGAGCACGAAGCGTTCTACGAGGCCACACATGGCCTTGATGAAAGCCGTGACGAGGGAATTGACGAAACCGAATCCGCGAGCGACGATTCGGCTCGTGGCCTGGTCGAGCGCCGCCGGTCACGAGTGACTCTCACGGAGCGGCTCGGCGAACTCCAGGCCAAATTGCCAGACTTCCTTGAACTCTACGACCCGATGCACTCGATGGTTCAGTTGCAGATCCCCAGCGGAAGCCGCGGCGGTCACCTACTCTACCACGACGGTCACGCGACAAATCGGAGCGATTCTTTCGTTGAGCACCGTCAAGAGATTGCAAAGGTGCTGAAGTTGTATCGCAACGTCACCGAACACTCCGAGGACCAACTTTGGTTGGAAACGACTGAAGTTGGTGACGACTCATACAGGCTCAAGGGTGCTCCCGTCACGATCCGTTTCAGCCGACCACTCAGTGAGGAGACCTTCGCGCGCTTTGTCGATGTCGGCCTGAAACGTCGCACGAGCAGGCTTCGCATCGGTGGGTACATCACATGGCGTGGACCAACCAAAGTTCACGTGGCGGCCATTGACCGGCATCTTTGGCAGCCCTTGCTGCTGGAGGCCACGAGCCGGCAACTTACCGCTGTTCTGCCACGCGGTACCTGTGGCAATACAATCCACCGTCTCGTCACCAACGTTCAACGCTGGCTCGATCCGAACGTCGACGTGTGGCTCGGCAATGAGTCCTATGAGACGGCCGTAGCGAATTCGATGCAAGACGCCGCATGACCGACGAGTCCACTCTGCTTTCGGATCAAGTCTTCCAGCTCAACACCCTCTTGTGGGCACTTGAAGATCTTCCGACAGAACCGGGAGAAGGGGAGGTGCAGCCAGTGCTGCGGCAGGCTGGCTACTACCTCGGCGCTATCGGGCGGCGCGTCATTGTGCCGAGCGATGAGGTAACGCGTGCTGCGCTAACGAAGCTGACCGGGGCAGTGAACCGGGCACCATGCCACCCGGACCTCTGGCTCCGACACGAAACAGATACCGTGCAACCTCTCGTCGAGTTGAAGGCTCACGGATTCTCACCGGAATCATCGAATAGAAGACAAGCACTGAAGCTCATCGCCGCGGCGTCGGACTTGGCTCCATCGCTCGCCGAGACGGGAGTAAGACCAGGCCACGTTGTTTATGCGACCGTCGCCAGTGACGTCGACAGGGTCACGACGACGCTGAGAACCTTGGCGCAAGAGTTGCGCGCGGAAGGAGTTGACCCTGCACCAACCGGAGCCATAGGACTTGCCATTGAAGACGACGGCGTTGTTCTGTCAAGTCCAGACCCCGCCGATCTGCCGGAACCACTTGAGCAAGCGCTCACGAACTGTCCAATCGTCCTGCACCGCGATGGAGACAACGATCTTCGGCCCTTGTATTTCATTCCGTGGATCCCGGGAATCAAGGAAAGCCAAGATGCCGAGTTGCACTCCGACGGACTTCGGGAGCTTACGGCCCGAGTGCTTGTCCACATGCTCGCCGCTGTCGGTCAGACGCGGCCGCCGGCAACTCTGATTCTGAGCGGGAGCAGCCTGCTCAGCGACGCAACATTCGGTGTGGCCGATAGGTGGCTGGACACCGACAGGCGGGAGTTCCGCAAAGCCGTGGCCGGGATCGTAGACAGAACCCTCAAGTCGGTCGACGTTGTACGACGACTATCGGCGGATTCGCGCGAGATTGATCTTCCCGATATCGACACCAAAGAAGTGGTGATCGAACGTATTGAGCAAGCAGACCCTGCCGATCCTTCAGTGAACCTCCAAGCGATCACCCAGGAGCCACTGCCTCTGTTCGATGAGCCCTAGTGGTGTGTTGGCAGATGCGCGGGGCAGGTGTTACACCGTTTTCGCAGGCCAAACTAGTCGCTGTCGGCCCGGAACAAATTCGCAGCACACCACAAGACGTATCCGTGGAACACAGATAGCGTTGCGACTGCTCGATTGAAGGACAATGAAAACCATGAGGCTCAAAGCACGGACAGTCACTAGCGGCAAATGGGCACGCGACGGCGACACGATGATCTGGTCACAGAACATAGAGAACACAACACCGGTGCATATCACAGCGGCGGACGTTTGTGACCAAATCGAAGACCTGTTCGCTCACTACGACAGATTGTGTATGCGAGATATTTTGTTCGCTGCGAGACGCGCAGTATGGGCGAAGCAGGAACTCAAAGGCGAACGAGAACCAGGGCACGTCGTAGCGTTCCCCGTGCCGCTAGGTGTTGAGATGCCTAAAGGACACGAACCGGTGGAGAACGTCGGCGCGGGGTGGTTCGACAACGTGCTTTTTCCAGAGATGAAGAAACGCGGACTCGCCGAACAACTGGGCTAGATGCCGAGTAGTGTTCCTTGGTACTTGCGCGTTGACCGGTTCGCGTCTCCGTCACGACACGCAACTACAGATCCCGTAGCAACTGCGTGCTGCCATCAACGGACTCTTTGGGATTGCAAGGATCACGCGACTCCGGACCGCTCTAGGTACGGCTGCGAGAATACTGTGAATTCAAACGAGTGAACCGCCGGGTAACGCGACGTTGTTCCGGCAGTTGTGGGCGGCTTCGTCCAGTCCCGTGACCTTGATTTCCATGCCTGGGCCGTCGTCGCCGCCCACCCAGATGACCAGCTTCGTCGCGTCGTGGATCTGATTCAGGAACGCAGCGCTGTCGCCGGGCGAGAACTTGAAGAGTTCTGTGGAGTATGAAGGCGTGCCCGCTTTCTTTACTTTGAACCAAGTGTCGGTCTGGAGCGGCCCGTCATCAATCCGATACTCAACCAAGGTTTGACTGGAGACAGCGTCGAGGGCAAGTACGTAGAGTCCGGACTCCGCAATCATCGCCTCCGCGCGGTACGACTGATCGGATGTGGATACCCACACGAACGGGGCAGGGCTGCGTTCCGTGCAAGCCAGCCAAAGACCTTTGGTTCCTGTGGTGCTAGCGGCATACACCATCTGTCATTCGTCGGTCTTGGGAGACACCGAACCGAATGAATCCCACGCGTTGCTGACATCAGCGGGCGGAGACGTGGGTTGGTCGTCGGTCCATTTCCAGCCGCATTCCGCGGTGACAGCGCGAAGCGATCCATCTAACCCGTGCGTGTCGAACAGGAACCTTCCGAACTCGTCACCGTCGAAGCCTTCTACGATCATCAAAAGTTCGCCTGGGTTGGTGGCAGAGTTCACGAAGGCTTCGTTGAGGCTGTACGGCAGAAACGCGGATTCGTTCCTTGTGGATTCGTGCCACGGAGTGTCGACGGCGTGCTCATCGAAATGTGATTGACGGCGTTGTTGATCCCAGTTGACCCATTCGTACGGAAAGACTACGTACGTGACCGGTATCCGGTTGTCGAGTCCGTACTGCCCCGCAAGATAGCCGGCTTCGATCCAAATGAAGATGTCTACGTCGCCGTTGCGTCTGCAAACGGCGTTCAGCGACGGCACTGTGTCGTCGTAGGGGTGTGCCCTGTTGTGCCATGCGGCCTCTACGTAAACGGAGTATTCGTTGTTGTCGTTGCGGAACTCGTTCCACGGAGGCGGCGTGCCGCCGCACTCGTCGACGACCGCCTGAATGTGCGGACCTGCGCCGCTCAGACCGAAATTGAACCCCCCGAACTCGGTGCCGTCGAACTGCTCCACACTCAGATACACGAAGTCGTGGGTGAGCGCTGACTCGACGAATCGGCCGATCAACGCGGACGGCATGGACGCCCCTTTGTTGTCTCCTGCCTCGAACCAGTGTCCGTGGACTGTGTTCTCTTCGGTGTACGCGTCCTGGGTCTCATCGTCCCAGTCCCAATACTCGCCGGGATAGAACTCGTGAGAAACAGAGATTCGGTCTAGCCCGGCGAGGTACCCCGAGCCGAAACTCAAATACACGTCGAGCACGGATTCGCTGCTGCATCGAACCACTAAGGCTGCCCAGTCGTCTTCGTACGGCGATTCCCTGGTGTGCCAGTCAGCGTCAACGTAGGCATAGAGATCTCCGTTTCTGCCCCGGCTAGATGTCCACTCGTAGGTATTGGATGCCTCACCTGGTGACTCCGGCGCTGTTCCGCACACACCCGCAGCAGCTATCCCCGCGTAACGAGAGTACAGGTAGTCAGCGACGCACCGGAACAGGTCGTTGTGGACACATGTCTGGTACTCGTCGTTAGTGGTCGCCGAGGCGCACGATGTAATCGTCGGATGTCTGCTGATGAGAGCGTGCGCTACTTCGTGAAGGAGAGTGTCGTTGAACGCGTCGAGCCGTCGGATGTTGTGCTCTGTATGCTGGTAGCAGCCGATGATGATACCTGTGCCGGCTGCTGTAGCGCATTTTGTCCCAGCGGGAACCAACTCGCTGGTCGGAGGTCGCGAAGGCTTGCCTCCGACGTGTACGTCGTCCCAGATCTGTTGGATGAGCGCCTGAGCTTCGGCGTCCGACAATGCGTAGTGGTATGTCGGGTTCTCTCTGAAATCAAACCACGCGCACCTTTCCCACTGATAAATGCCTTTCGTTACCTCCGATGCGCAACCCCCGTCGGGGGCTTCGGTCGGTACCGTGATCGTGGTCACCCCAGCAGCGTCAGACTGGTTGCTGTAGCGGTACAAGAACGTGATTAGCTGAGCGCGTGTCAACCCGTTGTTCGGCGAGAACGTCGTCGGTGAGGTACCGGTTGTGATACCTGTAGTCGCGAGCCAAGCCACCGGTGTTTGCTGCCAACCAGCCGTCACGTCTGTGAAGGCATGAGGTTGAGCAGTCGGTTTGCCGGCTAAGCGCCACAAGAACGCGGCGACCTGCCCGCGCGTCAAGCCGTTGTTCGGAGAGAACGTCGTGGCAGAAGTCCCGGTTGTGATACCTGCGTGGAGCAGCCAAGCCACCGCATCTGATTGCTGGGTGCCCACGTCAGTGAAGGCGTGAGCAGCGGGCGCTGTTGGTTGCCCGTTCATACGCCATAGCCACGTCGCTGTCTCTCCGCGTGTTACAGGACGATCGGGCTGGAATCGGTCACCGAGTATGCCGGTGATGTTGTTCTGCACTGACCAGGCAACAGGGTTGGCGTAGTATGCGCCCGGGTCAACATCAACGTAACCAGCAACTGTGGCGCTGGCGGGTGTAGTCGAAAGCACGACACCCATACCGACGAGAAGAACCATCGTTAGCGCTGTGGTGAGTCCACGTAACGGCCGCGTGACACACCGATAATAACGCATCCCGAGAGTGTAGTCCGAACTATTTCGAGCTATCGGGAGATCGACTCTAGTGGTGTGTCGGGGTTTGTTCCGGGTATGCAGCGGCTGGTTTTGTCTGTGGAAGCCTCGACGGCCAGCCTTCATGTGAAGTGTGTAATCGCCAGTCGACTGCCTTGGTCACCAGCGCCAACCTGACCAGCGCCGGCATCAACGACAACATCGAACTTGGCGTCCTCATTGAAGCCGGCCTGCTGCCCGCCCGGCTTCAAGAGCACCTCAAGTTGCTGATCGAGGACGGCACCCTCGAAGAGGTCAGGGTGTAACCGTGGGCCTCACCGGTTCCGGCCCTTGCGTAACATTTATGTCACGGTATAGTTTGGTGTATGCCACATCCACGTACCGGAGCCGAGCGCTACCTTGAGGGTCGGCGAACGGACGCCGATTACGACCTTGCGTACAAGACCTCTCGGAGACGTATCGAGCAGATTGACGCAATCATCCGAACCTTGGATCAGCGTCGTTGCAGTCTTAACCTGAGCAAGGCCGAATTGGCTCGTCGTACCAACCTCCGCCCCGAAGTGATCAGGAGACTATTTTCCGCCAGATCCCCCAACCCGACACTCGCAACCCTCGTGGCGCTTGCTGAAGCCATGCAGATGGAGTTGGCTGCCGAGCCCAAGAGGTGAGCCAGGCTATTTGAGCACCTCCCCGGGGGCGGTGGTGTTGCCATTTGGGGGTTAAAAGTGTTGTACTACACGGCGTGACAGACATTCCTGCTTCTTTATCTGCATTGACGCCTGAGTGGGTCAATGAACGTTTGGCTGCCGCTGGTCACGACGGCGAGGTCACAAGCATAAAAGTGCGACCTTTGGAGGGGTTCTCGGGGATCATGGGTGAGGTGGCGAACCTCGACGTGACCTACGCGAGCGACACCGACCTGCCGGAGACCCTGTTCGGCAAATGCCCGCGCGATGACGAACGGGCCCGGCGATACAACAAGGTGATGAACGCCTACAAACGCGAACACGGTTTCTATAGGGATTTGGCCGGGCGGGTGCCGATGGCCCTTGCTCGTTGTTTCGTCAACGAATACGACGAAGAGTCTGGCCGGGCCGTCCTGCTGATCGAGAAGATTGAAGGCACCGCCGGCGACATCCTGGACGGCCCAGACATTGAAATGTTCAACGAGTTGATTCGCCAGCTCGGCACGATGCACGGTCAGTACTGGGGCAGCGACGTGTTCAGCTCGCGTGATTGGTGTATCGACTGGAACTCGCCGTCGTTGCGTAGCGGTATTCCAATCCTTCGCGAAGACTGGCCGTTGATGAGGCAGATTTGGCCCGACATGGGGCCCGTCGAGATCCTTGATTTCTACGAACGGACCTGGGTCTACGACACTGAGTTATGGCTTGAACGGATCGGCGAACGGCCTTGGACGATGATCCACGGCGACTACGAGTTCGACAACATCTTCTTTGCTGCGGACGGTCCTGTGATCCTCGACTGGCAAACCACGATGAAGAGCTTTCCAGGCGGTGATATGGCCTGGTTCCTCGGAGTCGGAGCCACCAGCGAGTCGGTTGCCGAAGAAGATGCGCTGCTCGACACCTACCGAGCCGCGTTGGCAGCCGCGGGGGGACCCGACTGGTCACGAGAAGAGCTGCTCAACGATGCAGCCGCCAGCCTTCAGTTCCACTGCACGGGCTCGGCAGCAGCTCTGCGCGGCGTCATTGCCGGAGGTGGGAAGCCAGAGGACCGCACCTACCAGCGGTTCGTCAAAATGGTCAATGGCATGATGGCCTGCGCGGTTCGCTGGAACGTGTTGGATCGAGTGGCACAGGATTAGGACGAGTCCAGCCAGGCAAGTAAAACTCAGCCCATGCCTTTGAGCCGCGCTGACGACTATCTAATCCATCAGTATCCCGAGCCGATCGACACGGTGTTCACAGGGGATCGCCACTTCTATGATCGCTACTACTTCAACATGCACGCCTCGGACGACACTTTGTTCGCGGTGATGGGCATGGGCCAGTACCCCAACCTGGGGGTAACCGACGCCTTCGTGAGCGTCAACCACCAAGGCCGACAGACCACGGTGCGCGCCTCGCGAGAACTCGGTTCGGATCGCCTCGATACCAGGGTCGGCCCGATTCGGGTCGAAGTGATTGAAGGACTCCGCTCGCTGCGGGTCATCTGCGAACCCAACGAATGGGGACTCGCTCTCGACGTGACTTTTCGGGGCACTACCGAAGCCCTGGCGGAACCCAAAAGCTGGACCCGGGTAGGCACCCGTGTCACCCAGGAGACTTACCGCTTAGCACAGGTCGGCTCCTATGAAGGCTTCATCGAAATCGATGGGGAACGCTACGAAGTCACCCCGAACCGCTGGGGCGGTGCCCGGGACCACAGTTGGGGAGTGCGCCATGGCGTCGGCGAACCCGAACCAAGGGGTATCCGCTCAAAGGTCTCGCCCGAGATGGCGATGGGCTTCTTCCACAATTGGCTGCCGATCCAGTTCGACGATCACATGGTCAAGATCACGATCGACAACGACCATGCGGGACGACGGATCCTTGAGGAAGCGGTGCGTCTCTACAACCTGGGTGACCCGCGAGAAGCCGAACATCTGGGCCGCCCCGAGATCGACATCACTTATCACCCCGGTACACGGGAAGTCGCCAGTGCAGAAGTGTGGTTCAGCGGCCCAGGAGCATCAGATTTGCGCATCAAGACCACCCCGTTGAAAACGGTCTATCTCAAGGCCGGGTCCGGCTACATGTACGACGGTTACTGGGGACATGGTGTGTGGCAGGGAGACGACGAAAAGGTGGAGGGTGTGATCACTCAGATAGGGGAGCCGACCGAACGATTGGGTATCTCTTTTCTCAACGAAACTCTGAGTCGCCACGAGACCAACGATGGGCGTGTCGGCTATGGAATGCACGAAAATCTGATCTCCGGTTTGTATCTGCCCGACGGCTTCGACAGTCCCGAGGCAATGGCACCTCAGATAGGCACGTCATAGCCGTATCGGTGCTTGCTCCGGTGGTCTATTGGTTCACCACGCTCGCTAGGCTTACCGTTCGTGTCGGATTTTCTCCGTAGTTATCTCACCGTCGGAATCTTCGGTCTTGCAGGTGTCGCCCTTGTCGCCGTCTTTTTGGGCCTGGGCCGGATCTTCAGGCCCTCAAATCCGACCGAGCAAAAGCTCACCTCGTATGAGTCTGGAGTAGATCCGACCGGCGATATGTGGTCACAGGCCAACATCCGCTACTACGTCTTCGCGCTGCTCTTTGTGATGTTCGATGTGGAGGCAGTTTTCATCTTTCCGTGGGCCATGCGTCTTGAGGTCTACAAGATGTTCGGTCTGGTTGAGATGGCGATCTTCATCTACATCTTGTTGTTGGGCCTTCTCTACGCCTGGCGGAAGGGGATGCTCCGATGGGTCTAGTCGAATCGGGGAAAGTCCCCAAGCCGCTGACGTCGTTGCTCAACATGAGCCGCAAGTACAGCCTGTGGGCCTACCAATGGGGACTCGCTTGTTGCGCCATTGAGATGGGGGCCGCGTTCGGTTCGCCTCGTTACGACGTGATGCGGCTCGGTGTCATCCCCCTGCCGGCAAGCCCGCGTCAGTCCGACTTGTTGATCGTGTCGGGCACGGTGACCGACAAGATGGCACCGTCGGTTCTGCGTCTCTACGAACAGATTCCCGAGCCCAAATACGTCATCTCGATGGGTTCCTGCGCCAACTGTGGTGGCCCCTATTGGGACTCCTATTCGGTGACCAAAGGCGTGGATCAGATCATCCCGGTTGACGTCTATGTGCCCGGCTGCCCACCCCGGCCTGAGGCGCTGCTCGAGGGCATTGTCCTGCTTCAGGAACGGATCCAGAACGAAGACATGTCTCAGCGCTGGAGAGGTGATCCCATTGTCGTCCAGTGACACAGTGTCGTCCAATGACACCGTCGACGTCACCTCCGCGACTGAAACGGACAGTGACCCAGCGAACGAATCAGCAACCGATGAAATCCGTGAAGCGGTTCTGTCTGAGCTCGTAGCTGAGTTGGGTGATGCCGTGGTTGGTTCCCACATAGCGGCAGGCGTCGACATCACCGTTCGCGTCACGTCTGAGGCTTGGGCCGCCACCGCTGAATTCCTGAAGAACGAGATGGATTTTGCTTACTTCGGTTTCCTGAGCGCTATCGACTGGCTGCCCTCACCATTCGGCCGGGATATGGACAGTCAAGTGGATCTTGCACTCGCGCCAGCCTCTGAACCCGCCGCTTCCGAAGCAATGGAACAAGGACTCGCCGGTGGTGATACCCGTTTTCAGGTTCTCGGGAGGCTCAACAACATCGTCAACCATCGGGCCATCACCTTGAAGGCCGATGTGGACGACGCCGCCATGTCGGTACCGAGCTGGGTACCGGTGTACGCGGGTGCCAATTGGCATGAGCGTGAGACCTGGGAAATGTTCGGTATCGACTTTGTCGGCCATCCCGGCTTGCGTCACATCTACCTGCCAGGCGCGTTCGAAGGGAACCCCCTGCGCAAGGACTATCCGTTGTTGGCGCGGCGCGTGAAGCCTTGGCCCGGCATCGTCGACGTCGAACTGATGCCGACCGAAGAGACCGAAGAGGCCGACGAGCAACAAGACACCGAAGCCGCAGAAGAGACAGGCGAGGCATGACCGCCGTCTCAAACCGCCAGCAACTCAACTACATCGCCGCGCAAGCCGCGGACGCTCGGGTCAACCTCGAAATTGAAACCGAGGGCATGACCCTCAACATCGGTCCGCAGCACCCAGCCACCCATGGCACGCTGAGAATCGTGGCCAAGCTCGACGGTGAGCAGGTCATAGCTGCCGACCCAGTCATGGGCTATATGCACCGTGGCTACGAAAAACTCAGCGAGGTTCGCACCTATCCGCAGGTCACGACCCTTATCAACCGCATTGATTGGCTGGGGAGTTTCGCCAACGAGGTGCCGTTCATCTTGGCGGCTGAGCAGTTGCTGGAGGTCGAAGCCCCTCCCCGAGCTCAATGGATCCGCACGCTCCTCTTCGAGATGAGTCGGATCGCCAACATTGTGCTGTTCCTCGGCGACATGGCCGTGCAGGTGGGTGCGGTCACACCGGTCTTCTTCGCCTTTCGCGACCGAGAGCACATTCTCAACCAGATCGAAGCGGCAACTGGAGGGCGTTTCCACCCCAACTTCGACCGAATCGGTGGCCTGAAAGATGATCTTCCTGCCGGTTGGATCGTCGAAACCAAGCAGGTCATGAAAAAGATGCGCTCGTTCTGCGGCGAGATCGAAGAGTTGGTTATGGGCAACGAGATCTTCCAAGCCCGCACCCGCGGAATCGGTGTGGTTCCCGCAGACCTCGGCCTGTCCTACGGACTCTCAGGTGCCAACATCCGCGCATCCGGAGTTGACTGGGATGTCCGACGCGACGGCACCACCGGCGCCGGTGGCCTGGTACACAGCGAACTCGACTGGCGAGTTTGGACTCATCCCGACGGTGACTCGTTCAGCCGATTCTGGGTCCGCCTTCAAGAAGTACGGGAGTCCACCAAGATGGTCGACCAGATTCTCGATGGCCTCCCCAGCGGCTCGATCATGGCCAAAGTCCCGCGCATCATCAAGGTTCCAGCGGGCGAGGCGTACGTCGAGACCGAGAATCCCCTCGGGGTGATGGGCTACTACGTGGTCTCCAAGGGTGGTCTCGTTCCGTTCCGGGTCAAGATCCGCTCTGCGTCGTTCAACAACATGTCGATCACCCCGTGGTTGCTGATCGGTGTCTATGTCCCCGACATCATCACCATCCTCGGCAGCCTCTATTTCATTCTCGGAGACATTGATCGGTGAGCACGAGCCACGTTCTCGCGGAGCTGGCCTACTGGCAGCAGACCGGCATTCGTGTCGGTGTTGGGCTGGCCGCGGTTCTGCTGGTAGCGGGCGCGCTCGTCCAAATGCATCTGTTCAAGGCCGTGTCGTTCATGCAGAGCCGGTTGGGTCCGATGGAGGCCGGTCCCTACGGTTCGCTGCAGTTGCTGGCAGAGGTTGGCAAGCACCTTCAAAAAGAAGACATCATCCCACGCAAAGCCGACCGGTTCGTGTTCGCCGCGGCGCCGTTTGTGGTGCTTGCTTCCACGTTCTTGTTGGTTGTCGTAGTGCCGGCCGGCCCCGACCTTTGGTTCGTCGACAGCGAACTAGGGATCTATTTGGGTCTGGCGGTGTCGTCGGTTTCGGTACTCGGCGTTCTGATGGCAGGTTGGGGGTCGGCCAACAAGTACTCGCTACTAGGCGGCCTGCGAGCGACGGGTCAACTCATCGCCTATGAACTCCCACTGATCCTGGCGGTGGTCGGCGTGGTGATCCAGGCGGGCACAATGAACATGGTAGACATTGTCTACGCTCAGGCAAACGGCGAGATTTTCGGTTTGGGTGTGGTCGGCAATCCATACATTCTCACCCAAGGTGTGGCGTTCCTCGTTTTCTTGATTGCCATGCAAGCCGAGTTGGCCCAAGCACCGTTCGACATGCCTGTGGCTGAATCCGAACTGGTGACGGGCTACATGACCGAATATTCGGGGATGCGGTTCCTGCTGTTCTTCGTTGGCGAGTTTGCCACTGCCGGGGTGTTCGCGGCGTTGGCCTCGGTGCTGTTCCTAGGCGGTTGGTACATCCCGGGCATCGATCCCAGCGCCGACATCATGAACCTGCTGGGCCCGTTGGTGATGCTCGTGAAGATCGTCGGCCTGACTTTCCTGGTGTTCTGGACTCGTTTCACCATGCCCCGCTTCCGCGAGGATCAGCTTCAGCGTCTGGCATGGAAGTTTCTTATTCCCATTGCTCTCGCCAACATCGTGGTGACGGGCATTCTCAAGGTCACCTTCTAGGTCGGCAGGTACTTATGGCACTCATACCAGGACTCATCAAAGGGCTCGGTGTCACCGGGTCTACCATGTTGCGCACGATCTTCCCCGGCGGGCTCAAGAAACCGATTCCTTCACCTGTGAAGGGTGCGGAGACTGTGCAGTACCCCCACGAGAAGGAGGCACCGCCGACGCGGGCCCGTGGAGTGATCGCGCTTCACGAGGAGAACTGCACCGCTTGCATGCTGTGCGCCCGTGAATGCCCGGATTGGTGCATCTACATCGAGGGCCACAAGGAGAAGGCGCCGCCGCGTCGGGCGGGCGGAAAGCCGCGTCAGCAGAACATCCTCGACCGCTTCGACATTGATTACGCGTTGTGCATGTTCTGTGGGATCTGCGTTGAGGTTTGCCCCTTCGAAGCGCTGTTCTGGAGCCCTGAGTACGAGTTCTCTGAGCCCCGTATCGCGGATTTGCTGCACGATATGTCACGTTTGTCGGAGTGGATGGAAACGGTCCCCGACTTTGAGGACTATGAGGCCGGTTCGCAGCAGAAGAAGCTGAAGGTGCCGCCCACGTGAGTTTGCTTGCCGCACTGTCCGCCGACGCCGACCTCTACGTGGCGCAGAACGTCTTCTTCGCGGTCATTGCCGTGTCGATGATTGTCTCGGCAGTGCGGGTTGTGACCACCAGCAACATTGTGCATGCGGCGCTGTGGCTGGTAGTGGTTCTGGCCGGGGTGGCCGCTCAGTTCATCCTGCTCGGCTCGGAGTTTGTTGCGGTCACTCAGGTGTTGGTCTACATCGGCGCGGTGGTGGTGCTGTTCTTGTTCGGGGTGATGTTGACTCGTGCGTCGCTGGGTGACGACGAGTCGGTGGGCGACGAGAAGAGGGGTATGGCCGCGGTCGTGGGAGTACTGCTCTTCGCGGTGATGGCGGTCGCTTTGATTCACAGTTTTGAAGACGGCCGCCTGGTCATCGATCAACCCCAGTCGGTGAACACCGTGTCGGACGCCATCTTCTCGCAGTACATCGTGGCGTTTGAAGCGGTCTCCGTGTTGTTGTTGGCAGCGCTGATCGGCGCGATCGTCGTGGCGCGGAAGGACTGAGAGGTAACGACCGATGTTGTTGAATCAGTTCCTGCTGCTGTCTGCCGTGTTGTTCTGCATTGGTGTCTACGGCGTTTTAGCCCGCAAGAACGGCGTGCTGGTGTTGATGTCGATCGAACTGATCCTGAACGCCGTGAACATCAACCTTGTTGCCTTCGGTGCCCTAACCGCTGATGTCGATGCGGGAGGCGAGGTATTCGCCCTGTTCGTCATTGCGGTGGCCGCTGCCGAAGTCGGCATCGGCTTGGCCATTGTCCTGCTCATCTACCGCAACCGTCGCAGCATCGACCTCTCCGAGATCGATCTCATGAAGGGCTGATCTGTGTCTCTTCTTCTTGGGTTTGCTGCGCCTAGCTCTGTACCGACTTCGTCGACTGTCACGGATAGCGCGAACTGGTTTCTTGAGTACGCATGGCTGGTTCCGTTGCTGCCTGCGTTGTCGTTCGTGGGGATTCTCTTTTTCGGCAAACGCATGCGATACAAGGGCGCCGAACTGGGAATTGCCGCGGTGGCGCTTTCGTTCTTGTTGGCCGTGTGCGCTGGTTTCGCCTGGCTACAGCATCACGACGACGTCGGATACGTCGCGGTTCAGAGTTCTACGCAGTGGCTGCAATCAGGGGGTGTTGAGTTCAGCGCGGGGGTTCTGGTCGATGGCCTCTCGGTGATGATGCTGTTGATGGTGACGATCGTGTCGCTGTTGGTGCACATCTACAGCACCGATTACGTGGGCGACGACAAGCGTTACACCCACTTCTTCGCTTTCCTGTCGTTGTTCACCGCGGCGATGCTGTTCTTCGTTCTCAGCGACAACATCTTGCAGATGATCGTCGGTTGGGAACTCGTCGGTGTCTGCTCTTTTGTGTTGATCGGACATTGGTGGGAAGAAAAACCCAATTCCGATGCAGCACTGAAGGCGTTCCTCACCAACCGGGTCGGCGATGTCGGCCTGATCATCGGCACGATCACCCTCTTCTTTGCCGCCGGCGGTGGCCGTACCTTCGACACGGTCGCCATCAACGACGCGATTGTCCGAGGCGAGGTCGGACACACCGCGCTAGTGGTCGCGGCGGTGTGCCTGATGGCTGCGGTCATGTCGAAATCGGGTCAGTTCATACTGCACACTTGGTTGCCCGATGCCATGGCCGGCCCAACTCCAGTCTCGGCGCTGATTCATGCCGCCACCATGGTCGTCGCCGGCGTCTTCCTGATCGCCCGTCTGTACCCGGTTTTCTTTGAGGGGATGCAGATCGGAGGGTCGAGCATCAACCTGATGGCCACTATTGGCGCTGTCACCCTGGTTTTCGGCGGCTTGCTTGCATTCGTGCAGGACGACATCAAGAAGGTGCTGGCCTATTCGACGGTCTCGCAACTCGGCTACATGGTGATGGCGCTCGGTGTCGGTGCCTGGACCGCAGCGGTCTTCCATCTCTTCACCCACGCCTTCTTCAAAGCCAACCTCTTCTTGAGTTCGGGGTCGGTAGCGCACGCGGTGCATTCGTTCGACATGAAGCGAGACATGGGCGGAATGCGCAAGTTCATGCCCAAGACCTATGTCACGTTCATTATTGGTTCGCTGGCGTTGGCCGGCTTGTTCCCGTTGGCCGGGTTCTGGTCGAAGGACGAGATACTCGTCGGCACGGGCGGTTGGGGACTGTTCGGCGGCACCGGCGGCAACGGCGCCTACACCTTCCATCTATTGATGGGCATGTTCGGAGCTGCGCTGACCGCCGCCTACATGACCCGTTGCGTGTATCTGACCTTCCACGGCGAGTACCGCGGCGGCCACGACCACGCCCACGGGGCCGACGGCGCGCATGAAGCCCATGGCGACCCTCACGAGTCGGGACCCCGCATCCTGGTACCGCTCTACATTCTGTCGGGGCTGGCCATCGTGGCTGGTTTCGCAAACCTTCCGGCTGGTTTCCAACTTGTTGGCGACTCATGGACAGAACGATTCGGTCATTTCGTCGAACCGGAGGGATCGTCATATTTCCCGCCGATCAGCCACGCGACCCCGAGTTGGTCGTTGGCCGTGGTGGCGAGTGTCGTGGCTCTGGCAGGTGCCGGCGTGGCGATCTACTACTACTTCGTGAAGGTGGACCGTCTGTCCAACGAAACGAGTCAGTCACTCACGGGAATGCCGGACGGTCTGTCCAAATCCAATGGCCTGGCAGGTGCTGGCCACAAGGTGCTCGTCAACAAGTACTATCTCGACCATCTCTATGAGCGAGTCATCGTTGCCTTCACCAAGGGTCCACTGGCTCGAGCGGCTTACTGGGTCAACCAGAGTGTGATCGATCGGACGGTCGACAAGGCTGCTGAAACGGCAGTGCTGGTGGGTCGCCATGTCTACGACGTGGTCGATCAAAGCGTTATTGACGGCTTAGTCGACGGTTCGGGCCGGGTATCGGACGCAACCGGAGAAGAACTTCGTCAGATCAACTCCGGCAAAGTCCAAAATTACGCCGCAATCCTCTTCGCAATGGCGGCTGTGCTCGCCGGAACCTTCTTAATCATCTTCGCTCTCTAACCCAGGAATCTTTTCAACATGGACACCATCGCTGATACCAACTGGTTGCTCACAGCCTTAGTCTTCGCTCCGATCGTCGGGGCGTTGATCATGGTCTTGATCCCCCAACAAGAGGAGCACACCCACAAACAGGTGGCCCTGCTCACTTCACTGGTCACGTTGGGACTCGCCGTCTTCCTGTTGATCGACTTCGACTACGGCAACGCCGGATCGTTGCAGTACTTCGTGGACACTGAATGGATCGAAGTAATCGGCGCGGGCTACACGATCGGCGTCGACGGCATGTCGCTCCCGCTGATCGCGCTCACCGTTCTGATCATGCCACTGGTCTTCGTCTACTCCTGGAACCACATACCTGAGCCGGGCAATGCCAAAGCGTTCCTGATTCTGTCGCTGATCTTGGAAACGGGGATGGTCGGCACGTTCGTCGCTCAGGATCTGGTCCTCTTCTTCGTGTTCTTCGAGGTCGTGTTGCTGCCGATGTTCTTCATGATCGCGGTTTGGGGTGGAGAGAACCGACGGTACGCCTCGTTGAAGTTCTTCCTGTTCACCCTGTTCGGCTCGGCGCTGATGCTGCTGTCGTTCCTCGCTCTGTTCTTCCTCACCGACGCGGGCACGTTCAACATGTTGGTGCTGACCGAAAACGCTGGTGCGGGGATAGCGCGGGGCACGCAGTTGCTGGTCTTCGGCGGCATGTTCCTCGGCTTCGGGGTCAAAGTACCGATGTTCCCGTTCCATACCTGGCTACCCGACGCCCACACCGAAGCACCAACCCAGGGTTCGGTCATCTTGGCTGCGGTGCTGCTGAAACTCGGCACGTACGGCTTCATCCGCATTGCCATCCCCATGCTGCCGGAGGCCGCCGAGGCCTGGGCGCCGTGGATCGGCCTGTTGGCGGTGATCGGCATCATCTACGGCGCGCTCGGCTGCCTGGCTCAAACTGACATGAAACGCCTGATCGCATTCTCCTCGGTTGCCCACATGGGATTTGTGATGCTCGGAATCGCCACGCTGACCGACTTCGGAATCAACGCCGCGATCTTCGGAATGGTCGCCCACGGGCTGATCACCGGCATGTTGTTCTTCATTGCCGGTTCAGTGAAGGAGCGCTATCACACCTTGGAGATCAAACGACTCGGCGGGATGCTCGTCCAGGCCCCCCGCCTGGGCTGGATTCTGGGGTTCGTGTCGATGGCGTCTCTCGGCTTGCCCGGCCTTGCCGGGTTCTGGGGGGAGTTCCCGGCGATCCTCGCGGCCTACAACCCAGCCGCCGGAATCTCCGAAGGAACCTTCCGTGTCTACATGGTCGTGGCTGCTATCGGTACGGTGCTCGCCGCTGGTTACTTGTTGTGGCTCCTGCAGCGCACGGCTATGGGCGAACCGAAAGCCGAGTTCGCCGATGATCCCAATATCACCGACGTATCGACGACCGAGTGGATTGCCTGGGCACCGATGCTCTTCGGGATCGTGCTGTTCGGCGTTGCACCCGGCCTGATCTTCGAAGTCACGGACCCCGCGGTGGGCCAGTCACTCGAGCACGTCTGCAATTCGGTCCAGGTGGGATGCGAGGCGGCTGAGGTCACAGCTTCTTCGGCGGGTGGAGGCTGATAGTGCTCGCTGGTATCGCGCCGCTGTTTGCTGCGACCGAATTCGTTCGGCCGGTGATCGACTGGCACGCGGCCGCGCCCGAACTCACCCTGTTGGGTTTCGGTGCTCTGATCACAATGATCGACATCGGCTGGCTTGAGCGTGCTCGAAGAATCGCCGCGCCGCTCGCTTCGTTGGCTCTGCTGGCGACGTTGGTGCCGATAATCACCCTGGCTCTGGCCGGTGACGACAGATCAATGTTCAAGGGCGGTTTTGTGGTCGACGACTACAGCCTGATCATGAAGGCCACGTTCGTGTTGGCCGGCTATGTGGTCGTGCTGATGTCGACCAACTACATCGCCGAGGGCGACTACTGGGAGAACGAGTACTACGGCCTGTTGTTGAGTTCGATCCTGGGCATGATCCTGATGGCTTCGGCCCGCGACCTCATCTCCATCTTTGTGGCTCTCGAACTGTTGTCGATCCCGCTCTACATGCTGGCCACCTGGCGCAAACGCGACCTGAAGAGCAACGAGGCAGGTCTCAAGTACTACCTGATGGGGGTGTTCGCCTCGGCGGTGATGCTCTACGGCATGTCTCTGCTGTACGGCGTCACGGGATCAACTCTGCTGGTCAAGATCAATGATGCTGTCAGCGCGGCAGCTGATCCTTCCGCGGTGGTGGTGATCGGCATCATCTTCGTGGTGGTCGGATTCGCTTTCAAGGTGTCGGCATTCCCGTTCCACACCTGGGCGCCCGACACCTACGAAGGTTCGCCGACACCGGTCACTGCGTTTATTTCGGTGGCCTCCAAAGCGGCAGGTTTTGTGGCTTTGATGAACTTGTTGTTCGTCGGCTTCATAGGCCGTGACGACATCTTCGAACCGCTTATGTGGGTGTTGGCGGCAGCTTCGATGACTGCCGGGAACTTGATGGCGTTGCGCCAGACCAACATTGTGCGGATGCTCGCATACTCGGGTGTGGCTCAGGCGGGTTACATGCTGGCACCGCTGGCTGTGGCCGGAACAGTTCCTGAGAAGGCCCTCACCGCCTCTGTCACGTACCTGGTGATTTATGCGGCTATGAACCTCGGTGCTTTCGCAGTGGTGATTGCGGTCGCCCGCAAGACTCGTTCCGCGGAGATCGCCGACTATCGGGGTTTGTTCCACTACGCCCCCGGACTCACCGTTGCTATGACCATTTTCTTGTTCTCGTTGGCGGGTATCCCTCCGTTGGGTGGTTGGATAGCGAAGTTCCGGGTCATGGAGGCGGTCATTGAGCCCGGCACGGCAGCGGGCGTGGTGCTGGGCGTTTTCGTGGCTGTCAACTCGGTGATCGCGCTCTATTACTACGCCCGAATCGGTTTCGGCATGTGGGCTGAAGAGGTCCCGGACGGTGATCTGACACCTGTGAATGTTCCGCTGTCGTTGGGCGTGGCCCTCACCCTGACCGCAGTGATCACGATCGCCATGGGCGTCATTCCAGGCGATGTCGTTGGTCGCTTCACCGAGGTGAGCCTGCTAGCTGGAGGCTGAACCGTCGTATTTTGAGTGGGGCCGTAGTCTGGAGCTGTGGTGTCTCTCGTCGATCGGCTGCGTCGAAGAATTGCTGAGCAGGGGCCGATCCCGGTGTCGGAATATGTAACCGCCGCGCTCTACGACGAACGCGAGGGGTTCTATCAGGCGGGAGGCCAAGCTGGACGAGGCGGGGATTTCCTTACGGCTCCAGAGGTTGGCCCGTTGTTCGGTGCCGTGATTGCGCGTGCAATCGACACTTGGTGGCGGGATTTTGGATGCCCACAGCAGTTCTGTGTGTATGAGTGGGGTGCTGGCCCGGGCACGCTGGCCCGCGCGGTGTTCGCTGCTGAACCCGAAGCGCTTCGCTCTGGAGCGCTCCTCTGGCATGTGATTGAACGGTCAGCTGCTCAGCGCGCTCAGCATCTTGAACACCCGTTGCTGGTCTCTTCAGCGACCGGACCCAGCGATCCGGTTCCGGTCGGGATCGTGTTGGCCAACGAACTCTTGGACAACTTGGGATTCGACCTTTACGAACACCGTGGTCAGCAGTGGTTTGAGCTGCGGATCACAGTAGGCCCCGGTCCAGGTGAGTTCGCGACGGTCGCAGTCCCGGTAGCCGAGTCGTCGCCGGTCGTCGAAGAACTCAATGCTTTGGTGGGTGCGCCCGCTCCTGAGGGGGTGCTTGTTGCCAGACAGGTCGCGGCCAGGGATTGGTTGGCGGAGGCTCTCGCTTCGCTACACGCCGGCCGTGTGGTGGTGCTCGACTATGGCGGAACGACGGCAGAACTCGCAACCAGGGGCAGGTGGCTGCGTACTCATTCGGCCCATAGCGAGGGCGACTCGAACCGCTGGCTCAAGGGTCCGGGAACGTGCGATATCACTGTTGATGTCGCCACCGATCAGCTTGAGTTGGTCCGCAAGGCCGACTTGAACCGCACTCAAGTCGATTTCTTGAGAGCCCACGGCATCGATGAACTCGTCGCGAAAGGAAAGCGGCAATGGCAGGAGTCAGCGCACATTGGTGATCTGGCCGCGTTGCGCGCACGCAGTCGCATCAGCGAAGCCGAGGCCCTCCTCGACCCGTTCGGTATGGGTGCCTTCCGCGCTATGGAATGGCTGATCTGACCCAACTGCGACCGTGGAGAGGGATTGTGGGGCGGCGCCAAATCAGATGTTGAGCCGCCATTTCAGTACTACGCTGCGGCGGTGACCAGTATCCAGGTGAGGAACGTCCCGAGTGATGTGCACCAGACGCTGCGGCGCAGAGCCAGCGCGTTGGTTCAGGCCCTGGCCGAGCGAATGGCTTGTCCAAGGCGAAATTGCAAATGTGTAGCGTCTGCTACGGTTCTCTGGGAGGTGCTTTAGGCTGTGATTGGACCCGAGTGGGATGAACTCATGACAAAGCGGCGTGAAGAGCTTGACTTGGCCGCTGAGTTCATGGCGCAGGGGCGGTCGTTTGTCGAACTTGATGAGGACGGCAACATCGTCGTCCACAGACCACGGACCGACGATCAATCAAGTTCCGTCTGACTTCAGTGTCGGATCCAGTTCTCCGGAACGTCAGCGCCAGCCGGTGGCTATGTGTTCTAGCCACCATTGGGGGCGTTGTCGATGAGGTGTTGACGCGAGCGTGGTCCGGGCGTGTCGGTTCAGGCTAGGACATAGCGGGCAGTTCGTCGGTTGCCCGTCATGCGGAGTTTCCCGCTCTTGGTCATGGCCCGTAGACGGTTCGATGCTTGCGCGGGAGTGATTTGGCACAACTCCGCCAACTCGGCGCGTGCTGCCGAACCGTGCTCCGTCACGTATGTGAGAATCATCTGTTCCTGCTGGATGCGGTCGAATCCGCGGGTTCGAACATAAGAGTCGGACCCGCCGATCTGTTTGTACACCGAGGCCGACAAGTGGTAGGTGCGCCCGCGGCCTTCTCCCCGAGATTCCAGCAGTCCACGCTCAACGAGTGAGTTGAGAACTGTTCGGGTTTCATCGGCGCTTATCTGGAGGAGTTCCCCTGCTCGCCTGGAGGTGACGCGACGCTCGGTTCGGACTTCGTGCAGAACCTGCAGGGTCTGCAGCTCAAGCGGCTGACCGCGTCGTGTGGAAGCAGCGACGAACACGGCCAGTTCGCGATCAGCCGGCCCGGCCGACAGTCGCGCCTCGACCCATGACCAAGTTGATCGCGAGTAGTCGGGCCGTGGCCGCCCGAGAGCGAGTTGGGTCCGGTAGACGCGATTGATTCCCCGACCGGTCCGCTCGACGAGACCGGCCCGTTTGAAGGCGTCGGCGATCAGTTGGTTGCGTGCCTGCGGTGGTGCGGTCAGCAGATTTTCGACAGTGATTCCGTCGGGGAAACCGCCAGGATTGCTGACCGAGAGGGTCTGCGGTTCTTCGATGGCCACTCGTAGGCGACCATTGATCGAGTAGTCTCTGTGGACCAAGGCGTTGGCAATCAACTCCCGGACCGCGATGTCCGAGTACCTCGGGAGTCCTACGCGAAACAGCCCGTCCTCAATTTCCTCTTCGGGGTTGTAGGGCTTCACCGCTTCGGTGAGTTCAAGCATCAGCCGGACGAGCGGCTTGTGAAGATCGCGGTTGGCTTCCACAGTGTCGTTCGGGCCCAGCACCTGGAAAACGGCAGAGTGCGTTGGTACGAATTTCTGTAACACTTCTGGGGTACCGAACAGCAACGCTGCGCCGAGATTGAGTGTTCCTTCGACTGAGCGGAACCCGAGCGCTGAGAGCAGGTCGCGGTTTGAAAGCACGGCAAGATGTTCGTCTCCCCCGCTTTCGGCGAGACGGCGGAAACGGTCGAGTTCAGTCGGGTCGAGGTCACTGATCGAAAGCTCGGGCAAAGGAGACGTCGACAGGTCTCGGCCACCTAGCAGGATCGCCCGCGCCTGGGTTTCGTGGGGCATCATCGGAAGGCACTGTGGTTTGCCATTGACGCCGATTGCTCGCCGCACATACCGCCCGGCGGTGGTCGCTGTGAGGGCCTGCGCCTTGGGCACGTTGACGACCACCACCTCCAGTTCGCCAGACTGGTGCATCGTGACAGCGACTCGCAGAGCGGGTGCGGTCTTGTTGGCGATCAGAGCTTCGAGTCTGCGGGGTTCGGTCGTGTTGCCGTGTCGCGGTTGAGCGCCGCGGACCACGCCGTCGTCGTCAACGCCTAGCAGGATCTGTCCTCCATCCCCGTTTGCCAGGCACACCGCTACCTCAGTCAGTTCGTCGTCGTTGACATCGCTCTTGAATTCGACTGTGTAGGTTTCGCCACCGGCGATGAGGTTTTCGATACTGGTCTCCATTGCGCTGTGATCATAACACAATTTAGAAGAAAATTATGCGTATTAGTTTTTGGCTTAGCGTATTGCGCATAAGTTGCAATAATGTACGCTAAACGGTGCAGAGACTGGTGTGTGTCGAGCCCGGTGTCGTGACAGTCTAGGTGCGCCAGCCGGAGGCGATGTGTTCGAGCCACCATGGGGGGGCGTTGTCGGTCAGGTTGGGGAGGTTCGAGTAGTCCCACCAGCGTTGGATCAGGCCGTCGTCGGTGAGTTCCATCACTGAGGTGAACGGGTGGACGATGCGTTCGCCGGTGTGGAAGACCCATTCCTCGGCGTGTTCGGTCACGACGAAGTGATCCTCGGCGATCATGCAACCCTCGACGTGGTTGTGTTCCTGCACCGGGTCGAGGCCGAGGTATAGGCGGGCCACGATCTGATCGGGTCCGTGAGCGCCGCCCATGGATTCGCCCGTACCGGTATCGACGTAGTTGGCTGTATCTGTGAAGAACGAGGCGATCACATCCCAGTCGTGGGAGTAGAGGGCGTCCCAGTAGCGGGCGACGATCCCCTTGTTGCGTTCCTGGATGTTTTCAGTCTGATCGGTGCTCACCGTGTGTCCTCCTCGGGTCGGACTGAGTGCGTCCCAGCCCGACCCGAAGAGTAGAGCCCAAGGGCGGGGGCGTGCCCATCGAGCCGACCTAGTCGTCTGTGTCGTCGGAGGCGTCGAAGTCGTCTGAGTCTGGATCGTCTAGGTAATGAGGTTCGGCGTTGCGCTTGCGGATGGTTCGCCGGATCAGCCAGACAGCCACAGCAACGAAGGGCAAGAAGGGTAGGAATGTGCCGAAGATGATCAGCAGGACTGAACCCAGCGTGGTCAGCGTGGACCAGCCGGAGGAGAACGAATCGGAGAATCCAGGAAGCGGGTCTTCGACGCTGGCCTCCAAATACACATAGTCACGCACCTCAAGCTCAGCCTCTTCGTTTTGAGGCAACAAGCTGGCCGCGGGAACTGCAGTGGCGACGACCTCAATTTCCCGTCCCCGACTGGTGTTGATCCGACGCACGAAACCGTCGGTGGCTTCGATTTCAACCACAGCAATCAAGGACTCCCCGGGTTCCATGGTGTTGAGATCGCCGCTGCGCACGGTCAGGTCGTCGATCCGGAGCCGGAAGGTTGGCACGTTGATGTCGACACCGGTGAGAACGTCATCGCCGATGTTGCGGACCTCTATGCACAGAACCGCTTCGTCGTTGGCTTCTATGGTCAGATCAGAGAACCCGGGGCAGGCGTCCTCTTCGTCTTCGCCGAGCCAGGCCACCATGTCGATGGCGGCGTCGGGAACGTCGGGACGCATTTCGGTGATCGTGACGGTGATGGTGGCGAGACTGACCTGATTCTGGAGTGTTCTGAGTCGGCCTTTGAGCTGTTCAAGGAGTGTCTCTCGCTCAAGCAGCTGCTGTTCTAGTTCGACGATGCCTTTGACATCGGAGGCGTTGCTGATGAGCGCTCGCACACGTTCCACGCTCAGTTGCGCAGTTGTGATGCGGCTCTCAAGATCGACGACTCTCTCGGTCACGTCGTCGGTGTGAATTGACTGGTGCTCGACTTCGCCTACACCTTCCAGGGCGCGCATCGCCCTATCAAAGTCCTCGGGGTAGACCTTGTATGTCAGGACCGTATGGGGTCGTGACCCCGCTACTGTGCTCTGCCCGAACAAGAAACCGCCGACCTCTGCGATTGCTTCGTTGGCTTTCGTCGTCGCGGCGGAGACGTCCTCGACGCGGATATCGATTTCGGCGGTGTAGATGATCTGGCGGCCGATGCTGATGGGTGAGATCTCTGGGACGGCCAGCCCGTCGCCTCCGCTGACATCGGCTTCTGCGGCCATGTCGTCGCTGTCGTCGAAGGCGTCCATATCGTCGTCGCTGTTGTTGAAGACCGTGCCGACTGTCTCCGTCGGCTGGTCACTGTCGTCGGCCATATCGTCGCCGTCGTCGGCCGTTGCGCCCGCAGAGGCCGCGTCATCTCCAGCATCTTCGGCGTACACGGCGAGGCTGGCGGTGTCGTCGCCTTCGCCGTCGACGATTCCGCATGCACCGAGCAGCAGGATGAACCCAAGCAGGGCAACGGCCCAACGCAGTGAGCGCCAACGTATCGAGCGTGTCGTGGACTTGGTCATTTGAATCCCCTTTGAGTGGGTTGGACCCGCGTGGTGTCGGATCTGACTATCAAATAAGACGGTCGTTCTCAACGATTAGTTCCCATGTCTCGCGATTGACGCAGGTTCGTCACACAAACGCAGTATTTGAGCTCTCGCCGTTTGTGAGCGCGAGGGGTTGCGTCGGTAAGGTCGCGACATGACAAAGAGGGACCTTCACATTCGCACTTGTCATCTTTGCGAGGCGATGTGCGGCCTTGAACTCCATGTCGAAGACGGTGAGGTGAAGCTGACCCGCGCCAACCGCGACGATGTCTGGTCGAAGGGCTATCTCTGTCCCAAAGGCACCACGCTCGGTCACCTCCACACTGATCCCGACCGGCTCCGTGTACCGCTGGTCCGCAATGCCGCCGGAGAGCACAAAGAAGCCGGCTGGGACGAAGCGTTTGCCCGAGCTGAGGAGTTGATGGCGGGCGTGATCGCCGAACACGGCAAGGAGGCTGTCACCATCTACATCGGCAACCCGGCAGCCCACAACTATTCGATCAGCCGTTACACCGGCCTGATGATGGGACTCGCTGACTTGCCTGGTCCGATCTATTCGGCGGGCACTGTTGACCAATGGCCCAAGAACGTGACCTGTTGGACAATGTACGGCCATCCGTGGCGTATCCCGGCACCGGATCTCCCCAACACAGATTTCATCGTCGTGCAGGGCGCAAATCCGCATGCCAGTCAAGGGTCGCTGCTTGCCTGTCCCGACGTATTGGGCGAGCTCGACAAGGTGCGTGAGCGTGGCAAGGTCGTGGTGATCGACCCTCGCCGCACCGGCACCGTCAAACACGCAGACCAGTGGCTGCCGATCTATCCGGGCACGGATGCGGCGTTGCAGTTGGCGGTGGTGCAGGTGCTGTTCGAGGAAGGTCTAGTTGATCTGGGCCATCTCAGCGACAAGCTCCGCAACGTTGACGTGGTTGAGCGAGTGGCCCGCGACTTCACACCCGAACGGGTCGCTGCCACATGCGGTGTGACATCTGCCGAGATCCGCACTCTGGCCAGGGAGTTCGCGGCAGCGGATCGGGCCTGCTGGTATGCCCGAATCGGTACCTGCAACCAAGAGTTCGGGACGCTGGCCTCGTGGCTGCCTGACGTGATCAATGCGCTCACCGGCAATCTCGACAGCGAAGGCGGCCTGATGTGGGGCAAGCCGATTGCTTGGTCAGCGACCCTTGCGCCGCGAGACCAGCCAATAGAGTTCGGTAAGTTCCACAGTCGTGTGCGAGGCGCGCCGGAGATCATGGGGCAGTTCCCGGTGTCCTGCATGGCCGAGGAGATCGCCACGCCCGGGGAGGGCCAACTGAAGGCTCTTGTTACGGTGGCCGGTAATCCGGTGATTTCAGCACCCGATTCGGGCAAGCTCGACGAAGCCCTGCCGATGCTCGATTGCATGATCGCGATTGACAACGCCTTGAACGAGACCACGCGGCACGCCGATGTGATCCTGCCGGGTTTGTCGCCTCTCGAACAGCCCCATTACGACGAGCTGTTGTGGTCGTGGGCGGTGCGTTCTGCCGGGAAATGGTCACCGGTGCTGTTTCTGCCTGAAGATGGCCGTCCCGAAGAGTGGGAAGTGATGATTCGGGTAGGAGCGATGATGGCGGGCATTCCCCAAGAACACGTTGACATCAAGGCCATCGACGACGGTTTCTTCTCTGCGTTCGCGCAGATGGGAGGCGCTGACCCGGAGGTTGCCCTAGCGGCATGCCCCGATCCGGGACCGGAGCGTCTCAACGACAACGCCATCCGCACGGGTCCGTGGGGGGACCACTACGGGAAGAACCCGGACGGCCTGACTTTGCAACACCTCAAGGACGAACCCAACGGCATTGACATGGGGCCGATGGTTTCTCGCATCGACGAGATCATCTGTCATCCCGACGGCATGGTTGACCTGGCTCCTGAGTACGTGATCGCCGATCTGGGTCGCCTTGAGGAACGAATTGACCGCGAAAACGACGGGCTGTTGTTGATCAGCCGCCGTCATGTCCGCTCCAACAACTCTTGGATGCACAACGTAAGAGTTCTGGTCAAAGGAAAGGATCGCTGCACTTTGTTGATCCATCCAGACGACGCGGCCGCGAGTGGCGTGACAGATGGCTCCGTGGCTCGGGTTTCGTCGACTGCCGGTGAGATAGAAGTGCCGGTGGAAGTGAGCGATGAGATGATGCCCGGGGTGGTATCGCTGCCGCACGGTTGGGGGCATGACAAACCTGGAACACGTATGTCGATTGCCCGTGAACACGCTGGCGTCAACAACAATCTGCTGGCGCCTGGCACTTTTGTTGACGTCCCCTCTGGCAACGCCGCGGTCAACGGCATCCCTGTTGAGGTCGTGCCTGCCTAGCGCCCTTGCCTAGAGGCCTCTCAAACTCGCTGCCTGTGGTGCTGGGAGTCCGTAGACTCTGTGGTGCATGGAAGCGACTTCGACAACGGACGACGCGGCTGCTGCGCTCTCTGCGATCGTCATGGACACCGATGTTGCCGGTGCGCTCTGGGCGGCGGTCGACAGCGGCCGTATCGATGATCTGGTACCTGAACTCCCGCTGTTACGTATGGAACAAGACCCGATTCATCGCCATAAGGATGTGTTGGCTCACACGATTGCGGTCGTGGCCAAGACTCCCGATGATGAAATAGTGCGTCTAGCAGCACTTTTCCACGATATAGCCAAGCCCAGGACCCGCAGCTTCGAACACGGTGGCGTGACTTTCAGGCATCACGAAGCCGTCGGTGCCCGTATGACCCGCAAACGCATGACCGAACTCGGCTACCCCGAACAGGTTGTGGAGGAAGTAAGCGAACTGGTCCGGCTGAGCGGCCGCTTCAAGGGCTATTCGGACGGTTGGTCTGATGCTGCTGTGCGCCGCTACGCCCGCGAGGCCGGCCCCCTGCTGGGGCGACTCAACGCCTTGATTCGGTCCGATTGCACTACCCGCAACCAGCATAAAGTCGAAGAATTGCAGCGGTCGATCGACGAGCTCGAGTCTCGAATCGCGGATCTTGCCCATCAAGAACGCAAAGCCGCGGAACGGCCCCAGATCGACGGCACCGCAGTCATGGAACACCTCGGTGTCGGCCCGGGCCGACACGTGGGCGACATTCTCGGCTGGCTGCTTGAGCTGAAGCGCTCCGAGGGGGTTCTTGACGACGAAGAGATCTTCTCCCGCCTCGACAAGTGGTGGGAACAGAACCATTCGCGCTATTCCTAAGCGCGATATTCGGGGACCGTCGCAGAGACCGCCGGGTAGCCTAAACGGCATGGATATCGGAATCGTAGGGGCGACTGGTCAAGTCGGTGGGGTGGTCCTCACCGTGCTAGAAGAACGGGATTTTCCGGTCGACACGTTGAGGTTGTTCGCTTCGTATCGATCCGCGGGAACGAGTATCGACTTCAAGGGCCGGTCGTTCGTTGTTGAAGAGGCGCTGACCGCTGATTATTCGGGACTCGACATCGTCATCTTCTCTGCAGGGGCAACTGTGAGCCGTGAGCTGGCACCGAAGGTTGCAGCCCAGGGTGCGTTGGTGATCGACAACTCGTCGGCTTGGCGCATGGATCCTGATGTCCCCCTAGTGGTGCCGGAGGTCAATGCTGAGGCGCTGAACTCAATTCCGAAGGGGATTGTTGCCAACCCCAACTGCACCACCATGGCGGCGATGCCGGTCCTGAAGCCGTTGGCCGACGAAGCCGGCCTGGAGGCAATGGTGATTTCGACCTATCAGGCTGTGTCTGGAGCGGGTCTGTCTGGTGTACGCGAACTCGATGACCAGATCCAGAAGGTTGGAACCGCTGGGCCGGAACTCACTTACGACGGCGCCGCCGTGCCGATCGAAGCGGGCGAGAACTTCAGCCAACCGGTCGCTTTCAACGTCTTGCCTCTGGCGGGTTCGATCATTGATGACGGCGCCAACGAGACCAACGAGGAGCAGAAGCTCCGCGATGAGAGTCGCAAGATCCTCGACCTTCCCGAGTTGGCAGTGTCGGGTACTTGTGTGCGGGTTCCGGTTTTCACTGGGCACAGCCTTTCGATCAACGCCCGGTTCGGGTCGCCTATCACCCCTGAGCGTGCCTACGAGTTGCTCGGCTCGGCCCCGGGTGTGGTCCTCGAAGAAGTGCCGACACCGCTGAAAGCCGCCGGTGTGGACCCCTCATATGTTGGCCGGATCCGTAACGACCCGACGGTAAGCAACGGCCTAGCCCTGTTCGTCTCCGGCGACAACCTGCGCAAGGGAGCGGCCCTGAACACCATCCAGATCGCCGAATCCCTCCTCGCCCAAGGTCTCATCGCCGCCTGAGGGGTGCAACCCTTAGGGTTGAGGGCTGACAAACCGAGGAAACTGAGAGGCGAGCAGCAATGGATGTTCGAGAGGCGCTGTACACGACCAGAGCGATGCGGCGGGTCAAACCCGACCCGATCCCAGAAGAGATCCAACTGCGCATACTTGATGCAGCTATTCGGGCGCCGAGCGGGGGGAACAGTCAGGGATGGCGCTTTCTGATTGTGGACGACTCCGAGCAGATCGCCAAGATCGGTGCGCTCTACTCGGACTGCATCGACATGTTGTGGGAGACCATCTACAAGGACCAGGTTGCTGAGGCGGCTTCCGGGGAGACTCCTGAGTCCCGCCAGTTTTCGAAGATCATCAAGTCGGTGACCTGGGCGCAGAAGAACTTTGCGACCTACCCGCTGCTGCTGTTCGCGTTCGACAAGTTCGACACCACCGGTGGATCGATCTTTCCGGCCGTGTGGAGTGCGATGTTGGCTGCCCGAGCCGACGGTGTCGGCTCATCGCTGACCAGCGTGCTGTTGTTCAAGAACGACGAAACCCTTGATGTTCTCAACGTGCCCAAAGACCAGGGGTGGCGGATGGCCTGCTGTGTGCCCATGGGCTACCCGCTGGGCACGTGGGGTACTGCCAGCCGACTCCCCGCACACGAAGTGTCGTATCGCAACACTTGGGGAACTCCCCTCGGCGCAGAAATCAACGAGCCCCTCTGGCCCTAGGAGGCCCTAACTGGTCAGTCCCAGAGCCAGCGGGTGGCGCATTTTGAGAACTCTTCGGGAGTTTCGATCATGCCGAAGGCACGTTCGGGGATCACCTCGAACGCGGCGCCGCCGTACACGGCCTCCATCATCTCCTCTTTGGAGAAGTTGTCGTCGCAGTACTTCTCTGCCCAGGAAACAGCGAGCGGCTCGGCTTCGTCGCCCTCAACAAGTACCGCCCGTCCCTCAAGAGAAACGCACTCGACACTGTTTGTCGTAGTGACGACGACCTGATCGTTGGTCTTGATGTTGCGCGCTTTGCGAGCCCCGAAGTCGCAGGCCATCCCGAAGCGTTCCCGCTCGGGCATCCAGACACCCCAGACGGGCATCGAATGCGGCCGCCCCTCGGCGTTGGCAGTCACGAACCAGAAGTTGCGTTCGGCGAGCAGCCGTTGCTCCGCCCATGACCAATCCAACAAGCCCTCCGGGTCTTCAGTCACCCCATAACCAGCCATGTCGGGACGTGTACTGCGGGGCACCTGAAAAGTCTATAGCCACTATGGTCGGCGGCAAGGCCGTGGGTAGGGCAGAATAACGGGCCATGCCAGGTTCAGTGAGTCGTTGGATTCTTGGTGTTGACACCGGCGGTACTTACACCGACGCGGTCATCTACGACGAGGGCTCGAACTCCCTACTTGCCAAAGCCAAGGCACCGACGACACACGATGATCTTGCGGTCGGTATCGGTCAGGCGATCGAACGGGTGCTCGCTGCCGGATCAGTCGCCCCGAGCGCTGTCAGCTACGTGTCGCTGTCGAGCACGCTGGCAACCAATTCGCTGGTCGAAGGCAAGGGACGCCCGGCGGCTTTGGTGATGATCGGATTCGAGGAGGCCGTGCTCGACCGGGGTGGTTTGCGAGAAGCGATCGGCCGCGATTCCGTGGTGATGGTTGCGGGAGGGCATACCCCACACGGTGCCGAAGCCGAACCGCTCGACACCGAGGCGCTTGCTGCGGCGGTCACAGAGATCGCACCATCGGTGGATGGCTTCGCGGTCACGTCGCAGTTCAGCGTGCGCAACGCCGACCATGAGATCGCCGCTCGTGACTTGATTCGGGAGCGAACCGGCCTGCCTGTCACCTGCAGCCATGAGTTGGCGGATGGACTCGACGGCCCCAAACGGTCGGTGACGGCTCTGCTCAACGCCCGCATGATCGCCTTGATCGACGAGCTCGTGTCGACCACCACAGAGGTACTCGACCTGCAGGGGATAGGCGCTCCGATCATGGTGGTCCGTGGTAACGGCTCGTTGGTGTCGGCTGACTTTGTCCGGGAACGCCCTGTGGAGACGATCCTGTCGGGCCCGGCAGCCAGCCTGCTCGGTGCAGCTCATCTCGTAGGCGAGAAGGACGCCATCATCTCCGACATCGGCGGTACCACGACCGACATCGCGGCATTGCGCGACGGACGGTTCGACTTGGGTGCCAGGGGCGCGACGGTCGGTGGACACCAAACCATGGTTGAAGCGGTAGCCATGGCGACTCATGGTCTAGGTGGTGACAGCGAGGTGTTGCTTGCGGATCGTCCGCTCGGGGCCGACCTGGTGGTTGGGCCACGACGTGTGGTTCCGCTAGTAGTCACGGCGCAGAGTCACGGTGACTTCCTGCAATCCCAACTGAGGCGCCAACTCAACGCCGAAACCCTTCCGCAGGAGTGGAGCACAGTCTTCCTGCAGCCGACAGCGAAAGCCGCGGAAGCCTCGCTGGATCGTGTCGAACGTCAGTTGATGGAAAGGATCGGCGAGCAGATTGTTGCCGCGGACACTGTTATCGAAGGCAGCCGATCTGCTCTCGCCACGAGAAGGCTGGCTGCTCGCGGTGTGTTGCGCATGTCGGCATTCACGCCTACTGATGCCAGCCATGTGCTTGGCACTCAATCAACCCATGATCCTGCGGTTGCCCATGCCGCTGCCCAAGTGTGGTCACGGCGATGCGATCATCGCGGCAAGGCCATCGTCGAAACGCCAAGCGAATTCGCTGAGGCTGTGACAGCAAGCCTGGTGCGCCAGTCGGCTGAGAAGCTGCTTGCCATGGCATTCGCCAGCGATGGCCTATCCGAACGTGCCGCTGCTTCTGAGGTGGTGGCCGCGGCGCTTGACGGTAAGCAGCGCTCGTCCAAGCTGGTGGTTGGTCTGGCGGTTCCGTTGGTGGGCCTTGGTGCCCCGGCGGCTACGTACTACCCGGCCATCGGAGATTTGCTCGGCACCGGAGTTGAGATTCCCGAGCACGCGGAAGTGGCTAATGCGATTGGTGCTGCTGTGGGCAAGGTCCGTTTGAGTCGTCGTGTGACGGTTTCCGCGCCGCGTCGGGGACTCTTTCGGGTCCACATCGGCCCAGAACCCGGCACTTTTTTCGAACTTGAGCCAGCCAAAGAAGCTGCCATTGATCAGGCTTGTTCAGCGGTGGCCGCGGCGATGGCTGCCGCGGGCGCGCCCGAGTTTGACTTGGAAACCCACTGGAACGAGAAATCCGTTGATATCGACGGTCGTGTCCTGTTCGTGGAAGGTGTCGCCACCGTCATTGGCACTGGTCGACCGCAACTCGATTGACCGTCGTCGGCCTACGCTTTGGGTATGGCATCAGACGCAGCACTCGAAAGCGAACTCATCAACCGGGTCACCTGGAAAATCCCCAACGCGTTGGCGTTGGTGGGATCGAGAGCAGGCGACGAACGAAACGCGATGACCACGAGTTGGATTTCGCAGTTATCGATGGAACCAGTGCTGATCGGCATTGGAGTCGAAAACACCGCGGTCACCCATCGGCTCATCAGCGATGGCGGCTCCTTTACGGTCAACCTTTGGGACTCCGAAGACACCAGAGTCTTCGTCAAGTTCTCGAAACCCGCCCGCGACGACGGCGAAACCCTCAACGGTCGGGCTGTTCGATCTGGCCGTACCGGAGCGCCGATCTTCGTTGAAGCCATCGCTTGGATGGATTGCGAGGTCCGCCATGCGATCGACTTGGGCACTCACACGCTGTTCATCGGTGAGCTTGTCGACGCCGCAATCGTGGATGACACCAAGCGCTCCGCTTCCATGAACGACACCCGCATGAAATACGGCGGCGTAAGGCGGCACTGATCAGCCAGAACCGCGACTAGATCACAGGAAGGGGATGCTGATGCGAAACAATGAGCCAATGCAGCGTTGGGTTGTCGTGGCTTGTGTGGCGACGATTGTTTATTCGGCGGGGATCGGTCTGAACAGGTTCCTCGGATCTGAGGGAGAACCCGGGAGCCTGCGCATCTCGGTATCGCTGGTCGCGCCCTTCGTTGTTGCTGCTCTGGTGGCTCTGCTAGCCAACTCAGCAGGTCGAGGACGTTTCGTTATGGCCGCGGGAGCCGGCATCATTCCGGCGGCGGTGATCTCGGTCGTAGCGCTGCCGCTGTGGATCCCGGCGATCATGTTGCTGGTCGCCGGCTGGCGTCAAACGACGACAGGGTCGATGGGAGAGATGGTCTCCAGCATGGTTGTCACGATCGGAATATTCGCCGCCATGATTGCCTTGCTGGTTCACCGGGATCCTCTTGAGTGGTTCGATGGCCCAATCGATCAGTATTCGAACAACACGATTACGGCTTCAGAATCGTTGCTGTCGGCCACGATCCTCGGTGTGGTCATAATTGTCGCAATGGCCGCTGCTCGCCCGAGGATTGTCGACGAAACCGGCTCCGACGACCCCGACGGTTGAGGCCATGGAGGCTCTGCTCGGGCCGTACCGGCGATTGACGCCGCGGCGGGTGGACATGCTGTTGTTTGTCGCCGTGGTCGTTGCAGCGGTCACCGGGCTGTTGTCGTGGGGCGTGGGCACCGGTTGGGCCCGGTGGGTGACTGTCGTTCACGCGCTCGCTGGTTTGAGCCTGTTTGCGCTGGCACCCGCCAAAATCAGCGGGTCGGTGCGTACCGGTCTGCGCCGACGACGGGCCACGCGGTGGCTGTCGGTGCTGCTTGGTGGGCTGGTGACGGCCACGGTCGTGCTGGGCGTGCTGCACTCCACCGGACTTTGGTACGGGGTCGGTTATTGGTCAGCGCTGTGGACCCATGTGCTGTTGGCCGGTGTGCTGGCTGTGCTGGTGATCTGGCATATCGTCAGCCGCACGGGTCGGCCGAGAATGGCTGACCTTGATCGCAGGGCCGTCGCTGGAGGTGGCGCTGCGCTGGTGGCCGCGGCTGCGGTGTATGGCGTCCAAGAGCTCGCCGTGGGTGGGAACCGGCGCTTCACCGGCTCCCACGAGACCGCCTCGTTCAATCCACCTCATATGCCGACGGTGACATGGCTCAACGACCGTGCTCCCGATGTCGCAGCCCAGCAGTGGGATCTCGCCATCGCCGGCGAGCCGGTCTCGATCAAGGCCCTTAGGGACTCGGCTCGGGCGG
Organism: Candidatus Aldehydirespiratoraceae bacterium; assembly: GCA_965198365.1. Taxonomy (GTDB): domain Bacteria; phylum Actinomycetota; class Acidimicrobiia; order Acidimicrobiales; family Aldehydirespiratoraceae; genus VXYK01. The sequence goes on from OZ240617.1 coordinate 434,346, forward strand.
TGGAGGCCGACCTTGACTGCACCGGTGGTTGGTGGAGCCGTCAGCGGTGGGACGCGGTTCCGCTATCGGAATTGATGCCTGGCTTGGACGCGCCCACGCTTGAGGTCACATCGCTGACCGGCTACAGCCGCCTGTTCCCCGCCCGAGACGCCGAGAACCTCTTTCTTGCCGTCGGTTACGACGGTGAGCCCCTGCGACGAGGTCACGGAGCTCCGGTGCGGCTAGTGGCACCCGGACGGCGCGGTTTCTGGTGGGTCAAGTGGGTCAGCTCCGTGCAACCCGTCGACCGCAGATGGTGGCTCCAGTCGCCCTTCCCGTTGGAGTGACGACGCCCGCAGCCGGGATCCACCGGTTGGGTGTGCCGGTGTGGGCGTTGGCCCCCGCCGAAATCTGCGCGTTCAGCTACATATAGTGTGGCTAATCGCGCAGATTTGGCTGTGTCCACCGGGAGAATCGGTGGATTCATGCTAGGAGGCCGTTTGGCTGTCGCGTCGTTCGCGCATGCGCTGTTTCATGCGGGCGTGGGCCTCGGGGCTGCCGTCGTGGAAGGTCCCGAAGAGTTTGTCGATCGGCACGGGCCGGTTGCCGTAGTTGCACTCGAAATAGCGGTGGTGCAGATGGTGGAAGTAGTCGGCACCGGGAGCGGTCCGTCCCTCACGCCGGCCGATCTCGAAGCGTTCGAAGCCGGAGTGCGAGACCGCAGGCGACACGCCGTTGAACAGACCGTTGAGAATCACGATGAAGGGGTGGGCGGGCACGACCCACCAGAGCAGAAAAACGCTGAAATAGATCACATGCTCGAGCGGGTGCATGGAGATGCCGCTCCACGGCCCGGTGTTGACGTTGCGGTGATGCAGGTAGTGGGCGTGGTCGTAGAACCAACGGACATGCAGAAGCCGATGGTTGAGGTAGAAGTGGGTGACGGACCACAGGAACACTCCCACGGTGAGCGCCGCCAGATACAGCCACGCCGAGTCCCACTGCGCTGAAGGGATCCATTCGTTGGCGTAGGCCCACAGGGTGAGCGATTCGTACACCGTCCAGATCGCACAGCCGCTGACGAGGCTCCAGAACATGTTGTCGCGGGTCTGGTCGGTCCACAGGAACGAGCGGTTGGTGGTGCTGAGCCAACGCTGGTTGTACTTGTAGCGCTGCTGTTGGGCTCGCCGGGCGTACAGGAACAGGTGGAGTGAGCCGGCTATGAGCGTCAACAGCACCACATTGCGCAGGTAGATCTCCAGTATCCACCTCGGATGCAGGGTCGCCATCCGTTGGATCGACGGGGTGAGGTAGTTCCAAGTCACAGCTGCCAGCGCCACCCAGAACATCCCGTAGGGCAGCATCACGGGAGTGAACAGATAGCGCAGCGTTGCTATCGGCCGCGGTGGCCAGTCGAGGATCGGCGACACCGTGATGGGCACCGCAGGTTCGTAGCCTTTTGACTCAGGGCCGCGCCCTGCGCTAGTCGACCCAGTGTTGATCGTCGGGGACCTGTCCGCCATCGGCGTGCGACCTCCTCAGCAGTTTCTCACTCGGGCCATGATGGCCTGCTCGACCAGAACCGAATCGTACACCTTGGGTCAAGGTGCAAGCGCGACCGTTCAGCGGCTGATTCTCAGCGGCGAATCCTCAGCGACCGGCGGTGGCGGGGACGGGGGCGGCGGTGAACTCCATGACATCGTCGTCGACCGGTTGGCGGCCGATGAACTTGCGGTCCCGGAGGTAGTTCTGGGTGTTGAGCCAGGGTTCCCGGTCACCTTGGCTGGGGAGCAGATGCATCGCCCGTCTGATGTAGCCCGCCGGGAAGTCGTCGATGAACGGGCGCGGCACCATGTCGTGATCGGTCGGGCGGAGCCGCGGCGTGCACTGTGTAGTTCCCGTTTCGCGCATGTGGTTGAGCAGGCGACAGAGGTAGGCGGCGTTCAGGTCGGCGCGCAGCGTCCAGGACGCGTTGACGTATCCGAACGTCGTCATGAGGTTGGGGACGTCGGAGAAGGCCATGCCCTTGTAGGTCCAGGTTTCGCCGAGGTTGACCCCTCGGCCGTCGATCTCGAGTTCGACCTGGCCCAGCGCAACCAGTTGCAGGCCGGTGGCGGTGATGATTATGTCGGCTTGAAGCTCAGTGCCGGATTCCAGAAGGATGCCTTTTTCTGTGAACGTGTCGATCGTGTCGGTCACCACCGAAGCTGAGCCGTTGTCGATGACCTCGTAGAGGTCGCCGTTGGGAATCAGGCAGAGCCGCTGGTCCCAAGGGTTGTATTCGGGGGTGAAGTGGGTGTTGATGTCGTAGTCGTCGCCCAGGGCTTCACGGGCGGCGTCGAGGAGCCGCTCCTTGAGGCGTTCGGGGTCGGTGCGTGACATCCGGTAGACGAGGTGGGTCCGGACGATGTTCTTCCAGCGGGTCAACCAATAGGCGGCCCGTCTCGGCAGCACTCGCTTGAGCCGCCGGTTGATCGGGTCGACGTCGGGTGCGGGCGCCATATAGGTCGGTGAGCGCTGCAGCATGGTGATGTGGGCGGTGTCGGCGGCCATCGCCGGTACCAGAGTCACCGCGGTTGCACCCGAGCCGATGACGACCACCCGCTTGTCGGCGTAGTCGAGATCCTCTGGCCAGGCCTGCGGGTGAACGATCTCCCCCTCGAAACGCTCGATGCCCCGAAATTCGGGGGTGAACCCTTGGTCGTACGAGTAGTAGCCGGAGCACATGGCCAAGAAGTTGGCCGTCATGGTGCTGTGCTCGCCGCTGTCGGTGTGTTCGATCTCGACTGTCCAGCGCTGCTCGGCGCTCGACCAGCAGGCTCGGCGCACGCGCCGGTTGAAGTGCATGCGGCGAGCGAGGTCGTATTCGTCGATCGTCTCTTGGAGATAGTTGAGGATGGCGGGACCTTCGGCGATCCACTTGTCGGCGGTCCACGGTTTGAAGCTGTAGCCGAGGGTGTGCATGTCGCTGTCGGACCGCACGCCGGGGTAGCGGAACAGGTCCCAAGTGCCGCCGATATCCGGCCGTCTTTCGAGGATCACGAACGTGCGGTCCGGGCATTGTTTCTGCAGGTAGTACCCCACCCCGATCCCCGAGATCCCCGCCCCCACCACCAAAACGTCCGTGTGATCGCCGGGGACGTTGCTTTCGCCGGGCGCAGCCGGAGCCGTGTTGGTCGTAGCTGCGTTGTTTTTGCCAGGCGTGGCCGGGGCCACGGCGGGTGTGCCTGACTTCTGCGAGTTCGTGTTGCCGGGGGTGGGGGGAGAACTGTTGTTCACAGGATCAAGTATGGCTGGATGCGCGGGTCAGTCCTCGAAGAGGTGGTACATGGCGGCCGTCGCGCCGCACATCATCTCGACCCGGTCCGAACGCTCAACGGACGCGACGAACTTGAGGCCGTCATCGGCTAGCCATCGGCCACCTTCGCCCAGCGCGTCGAGAGCCGGCGCGACAACGGTACGAGGATCCACGGGCGGGCCTCCCATACGGTCATAGTCGGGACCCGAGGAACGCAACGCGGGGGTGTCCATGCTCGGCGCGACGATCGCCAACGTGTCGACTCCGGCACCCTTCAACTCCCAACCGATCGCCTCGACGAGATTGATGGAGAACGCTTTGGTTGCACTGTAGAGACCCACACAGGCGGTGCCGGACAGGGCAGACCCCGAACTGGTGACAACGAATCCTCCTCGTCCCCGTTCCGCCATGGCTGGCAGCGCCCAGGCAGCCAGGTCGACGGTCGCCCGGCAGTTGATGTCGAGGGTCTTGCGCCGCATCTCCGCGTCCATGTCGAGAAAGGGGAGAACATATGAGACACCGGCGTTGGCCACCGCAATCCCGACCTCGAGTCCGGCGGTCTGCTCTGCGAGCACGTCGACCCATGCGGGATCGCTCACATCGGCGATCACCGTGCGAGTCTCACCACCCAGCCCAGCGGCAACATCGTCCACTGCCGGTGAGATGTCGACCATCACGACCCCGACGCCCCGAGAGATCAGTTCCTCGGTGTACGCCAAGCCGACCCCGGCCCCCGCACCTGTCACCACACCCCACGGCCCGTACTTCTCAGCAAAGTCTGTCATCCCCCAACCTTGCCAGAGCACCGACCATTCCGTCGAAACGGGCCCCCTGGGCCTTGAAACCCAGCACCCATATGCAGCCGCTCAGCTTTTTGCAGATGACCGTGTTCGATTTCACTCTGGGATCCTTGCAGCAATTCTGGAACCCATTCGGTTGCGGCTTCTCTACCCAAGGAGGTGATATAGCGTGGCAAGCGTTGTGATCTGTGCGCGTCGCGCTGCCAACTCGAATAGTGGCCCATCGAGAGTCTGATGGCTAATGCCTGCAAGGAGGAGAGTGATCGAAGCGATTCTCTCGAAACCGCGCGCAGCGGACTCCAAAGAGATGGCGTAGATAGGAGCCGTAATCGTTGGAAAGGTATCCTGACGGATGTGCCAGTTGGAGATCGGAGTGGCGTGCACGAACTGCGATAGGACGCTGTACATCGCAGGGGCAGAACGGACGTCAGAGGCGTTTGAGTAGCCGAGATTCAGCATTTCTGTGAGAGTCGGGAGAGGTGGGGTCCCATGTTCAGGGTTGGGGATTGCTGTTGCTGGTCCGAGGAGGTCGTTGATCAGGTATTGCGGCACTCCGTCGGATTGGAGGCTCTTTGAGATTTGGTCTCGGCGATGCGCGCCGTCATTCACCAGTGTCTTCAGGGCTTGGCCTGGAGATGCCGTGTTTGCGCTGTGTAGGAGCCACTCCCATCTTGCGCCATCCTCAAGCAACATGCGTGCGGCGATCGGCATCAGCGCCTTACCGAGAGTTCCCTCTAGGCCTCCTCGAATAATCTGAATATTTGACAACGAGAGCCGAAAGCTCTGCAGTGGGAGCCAAGGATCCGATGTCTTTGGTGATACCGACTGGGAATTGACAACCTCAACGAGGTTGTCGGCAGCATCCAAGAACTCCAGACCCAGATCCGTCAGATCGTCCGTTGCGGAGAACATCTTATGGACGGATGCGGTGACGTTCAGTGGTGGAGTCTGCTTCGAGTGGGCCGGTCGACCCGGCCGATTTGCTGCTGTTTGCAATGGAAGTCCGTGCACTCCCGAAGCGGCGGTCGCAACAACGTTGAACTGAGCGGCCACAGCGTACAGTTGCGCCTCATCCTGCGCGAGAGCGTGCACCACCGCTGTAGCGCCAGCGGCTGCCAGGTGTATGACTATTGAGGCGAGGCGATCTGGTAAGTGCAGATCGGGCTGATCCGCGAGGATCGCTGCTCCCACATAATTCCCGTGGGCCATCACAGAGAGGATCCGATAGGCAGATGACAACCCAGCAAACTGCAGCGGTTCTAGGACTGCGCTGTCCAGGCCGTATCCGATCCGCCGCACCGCATCATACGGTTTGTCTGGAATCGCGGGGCCTGCCGGAACATTGAGCACTACGCTGGGCGGCAAGAGCCACTTGAGCCATACCCGGTCGTTGAGTTCTTCAGCGGTGCGCGATAGTTCGTGGTACTCGTGTGCGGCCCAATAGTCAAGACCATCCGTGCCAACTCCCGTGGCGATCGCCCAGTCCCAGTACGCGGCCTGCTCGATCAAACCGCGAGCCAGCGTGGCTGCCAATGCTCCGCCACCTTGATCTCGGACCAGGGAATTTACCGATCCAAGGCGGTACCAGGCCGAATCAGCAATCCCCCGCAGCCGCAAGTCGGAGATGCCGTCAACCACAGGGTCAAGTACCTTGACCAGCCTTTCGGACTCTGGAACCAGCGTGTCGACACTCATCCAATTGCCAAGCGATCCGAGCCCATGAGAGTTGCATGATGGCATACATAGCGATTTGTCGATACTCAATATGTGTCGGTTGGTACGGACCAAGGATGCACCCAGGCACCGGTCCCGATCTTGGCCCACGCAGCTCAACCACGCACGGTGTCAGGGGCTGCTACTAGCCTGTGGCCGTTGTGCGAGTTCGACTTCCCCAATCAGCAACGTGACGGACGTGTAGCCCGATGACCTCGGAGGCGACTGCAGGTGACTCGGTTGATGACGTTTCGGTGGCCGCGGAGAGAGGCAACCTTGAGCCGGTGGCACGGCCGTTGGACCATATCAGCCAACCGGTTCTGAATCGGCCTCATGAGGAGCCTTCGCGTCACTGGGAGTTGGCGGAGGACAATACGTCCACGGGCGTGGCGATCGAAGGGAGGCGGCTGAGCCAGGCGCTTGTAATTGTGCCCAAGGAGCGGGGTACGCAGTTGCGGATGCAGGTGACCGCGGCGGAGCAGAACGAGTTGGTGAACCGCATCCGTGATGCAGTGTCGGGATGGAGAAACGCGAACTATCCGGGGGCGACTTCCGCGACGAAACAACTCTTGTGGCATTGGCGTAGCGAGACCAACGACCCGAGGCTGTTCTTCGCTCAGGTGGAGGCGGCCGAGACACTCATTTGGCTGACCGAGGCCAACGCAAGCCGGGACAGGGTGCTCGCGGACGTTCGACGAGACTTGGCGGAGGCCAACCAGGACTACAACAGCGATATCGGCCGTCTCGCGGTGAGGATGGCCACCGGCACGGGGAAGACTGCGGTGATGGGAATGGTCATTGCCTGGCACGCCGTCAACGCGGCCGCGTCGCAGCGCCGCGATGGGCGCTACACCACCTGCTTCTTGGCGATCACGCCGGGTCATACTGTCCGCGAGCGGCTCGCGGTGCTGCGTCCGGCGCACCCCGAGAACGTCTATGACGAGATGCGGTTGCTGCCGGAGAGCAAACGCAGCGCGCTGGGAGCGGTCAAGGTCCAGGTGTTGAACTTCCAAGCGTTCCAGCGACGGGACCGGCTGTCTGCTGCGTCGAGCGACGCCAAGAAGCTACTGCGAGCCGGGAGGACCCCAGAGCTTGAATCCATGTCGGCGGTTCTCGACCGAGCGTTACGTGGATTCCCAACGGGACAAGGCGCACCGAAGGTATGCGTGCTGAACGACGAAGCGCACCACTGCTATCTGCCCGAAGCCGGTCGGCGCACATCAGAAGACGACGATGTCAAGGCCGCAGCGATCTGGTTTGGAGCTCTGGAGGGATTACGCGACGTGGAACGGCTCGGCCCGGTCTATGACTTCTCCGCCACGCCGATCTTCATTGAGGGCACCGACCGCCGAGAGCGGATGTTCCCCTGGGTGGTCTCTGACTTCCCGCTGATGGACAGCATCGAATCCGGCCTGGTCAAGATTCCTCAGGTCCCGGTGGATGATGATTCCGCGAGCGAGCGCGTTAAGTGGCGCAACCTCTACGCCAGTACCACTCCCAAGACAGTCAAACGCGGTGCGGTGCCCGCCGAGCTGAACCGTGCGCTCACCGCGCTGTACAACAGTTATGAACAGAAGTTCAACCAGTGGATGCATCCGGATGATCCAGACAAGACGATGCCCACACCTCCGGTATTCATTGTGGTGGCCAACAACATCGCCAATGCCAGTGCTATCGCGGATCACATCGCGGGATGGTCGGAGAAGCGCCCCGATGGCTCACTTGAGCATCACGAGGGAGCCTGTGCTCTGTTTGCCAACTACCGTGCCGACGGTCCGACTGAACGCGTCCACACGTTGTTGGTCCATTCCCAACTTGAAGGAGAGGCCAACCTCAGCGGAGCCATCAAGGCACAAGCCAGCCGGTTGAAGCTCCCCGGCGATGACCGTGATGACCGCGACATCGTGCGCGGCGCGCTGAACTCCGTCGGTAGGCCGGGGGGTCTCGGTGAGCACATTCGTTGCGTGGTGTCAGTTCAGATGCTCACCGAAGGTTGGGACACCCGCACCGTCACCCACATCCTCGGATACCGGGCGTTCTCCACGCAATTGTTGTGCGAGCAGGTCACGGGCCGTGCTTTGCGACGCTCCAACTATGACAACTACGACGAAGAAGGCAGGCTTGTCGCGGAGTATGCAGAAGTCATCGGTGTTCCGTTTGATTTCATGCCGGTCAAACGCCCTGGAGACAGCCCCGAACCGCCGAAACCCCGGTATTGGGTTCACAGCGTCCCTGGACGACGTGACCATCGAATCGAGTTCCCCAACGTGGAGCAATACCTCACAGAACCCGGAGCCGGCGGGTTCCAGCTGAACCCCGAGCGGGTCATAGGATGGGTGCCGCGCGGAGCCAAAGAAGCTGTGCTAGCAGGGACGGTCGGAGACACCAAGACCATCAGTGCGGAAGCGAACATGCGCCAGCAGCAGACCCGCACCCGGCTCGCTGCCGGACTCGTGCGACGCTGGAGCCAAAGGATGGCCGACGACGGCGAGGGGTGGCGCGCGCGACGACGGTTGTTGTTCTACGACGCCATCAGAATCGTCAGGCTCTGGACATTTCTTGCCGAGGTCAACGAATTCCACTACGACGGACTCGGGTCAAGCAACCTGGACCAGGCCGTCAAGGAGATTGACGACGCGTGCGAGACCACGGACGGCGCACAAGACCGGCTCGTAGCAGCGTTCGCGCATCCGACAGTGTTGGACACTTCTAGCGTCCGATTTGAGACCAGCCTCTCGGATCGTCACATCACCAAGAACTCGGAACTGAACATCGCGGCCTGCCACTCACACTTTGAAAGAGCCTGCGCCAGAGCCCTTGACAAACACCCTGACGTAACTAGTTGGGCACGTAACTTCCGTCTTGGCTGGAGCGTTCCCTACCTGTGGGAAGGCACTTGGCACCGATATGAACCTGATTTCGTGGCCCGCCTTTTTGCAGGACGCGAGGATGACGACGCTGTGCATCTCATCATCGAGTGCAAAGGCGTGCCCGATGACCAAAGCGAACGCAAGAAACAGTCCATCACGAACCGGTGGATACCGGCAGTGCAGTCATCGCCACAGTTACCGATGTGGCTGCGGCGATGGTCGTTCGTGGAACTGGACGAACCCGAGGGCCTCTCCGCGGACCTGAGCGCCGCGATCAGAGCGGCCCGAGCCGAACATCCAAAGCCCGCCAAGCAAGGAGCAGCGTGATGGCTAAACGAGCCAGCACCAAGACCACCGACCAGTACACGCACCCCTCGGCTAAGCGCGCGAACCTGCCGACCGAGCAGACCAGCAAGACGATGAGCGAAACTGACCGTCGCCCGATCCTGTACCAACCCCAGACCCGTGAGATTGACGACGAGCCCATTCTTGCGTGGAACCGTCAACCTGCCAACCAAGACGGTCACGCCGCGCATCCGCTGTATGTGCGCGAGAAGGTCCACCCCGCCGCGTTCGTGAAACTGCTCCAAGGTGGCGGCGAACAACCCCAGCTGTTCAGCGACTTCAACGGCCTGCCCTCCCCGGACGCCGCCTACGAGTGGTATCAGCACGCAGCCAACTGGTCCAACCGGCTTATACACGGAGAATCCGCCCGAGTGATGGCCTCCCTGCTCGCACGCGAAAACATGACGGGCAAAGTCCAGATGATCTTCTTCGATCCGCCCTACGGGATGGGTTACAAGTCCAACTTCCAAGTATCGGTCAACAGCAAGGAGACGCCTGAGAAAGCTGAGGGGCGCCCCCTGGACACGCGAACGATCCGCGCCTTCCGGGATACATACGAACGCAACATCCACTCGTATCTTGACCTGACCCGCGAGAAACTCGTCTTGATGCGGGAACTGCTAGCCGATACAGGGTCGTTGTTCATGCAAATCGGTGATGAGAACGTTCTGCGTGCAGGCCTGCTTCTAGATGAAGTATTCGGTCCAGAGAACAGAGTAGTAATCGTTCCGTTCGCAACGACAGGTAGTTCCTCCTCCAACACACTTCCCAGCGTGGCTGATTTCCTTCTGTGGTACGCAAAGGATGCTCAGAAAGTCAAGTATCGGCAACTCTACGAGAAGTTGACGCGCGCTGAAAAGATTGCACACATGAGTTCATACGCTGCAGTGGAGCTCCCGGACGGCACCACTCGTGCGTTAACAACCCAAGAGAAGCATGAACCCGATGCATACCTTCCAGAAGGCTCAAGACTCTATCGACGCATGCCCCTCATTTCTCGCGGGGCGTCAACAACTGGGCGCTCCGATCCCTTCTACTGGAATGGGATTCACTGGCCTTGTCCACTAGGGCAGCAGTGGAGGGTTTCGATGGATGGCATGAACCACCTTGCTGAATTGAATCGGTTGGACGCTGCTAGCCCAGATTCAACTCTGTGTTGGAAGCGTTACGAGGATGAAGTACCAGGTCGGCAACTGAACAATATCTGGCATCAGCAGATGTCGGCTTCCGACAAGCGCTACGTTGTGCAGACTGCCGACAGCGTGACTGAGCGATGTGTTCTGATGGCCACCGACCCTGGTGACCTGGTGTTTGACCCGACCTGCGGGGGAGCCACAACTGCTATTGCCTCTGAAAAGTGGGGCAGACGCTGGATAACCTGTGACACTTCTCCAGTCGCCGTGTCAATCGCCCGCCAACGGCTCGCCACCGCGACGTTCCCCTACTGGACCCTCGCCGACTCAGCCGATGGAGCGTTACAGGAAGCGGAACTGTCAGGTGAGCCTCCCGAACTGCCGCCCGAAGATGGGTGGGGTAACGACCCCGCCCGAGGGCTCGTGTACGAGCGGGTCCCGGATGTGTCTGCAAAGACACTCGCTTACGACCTTGATCCCGATCCCATCATGCTGGGGGATCAGCCACGAAAGAAACGCGCTGTGACTCGCGTGACCTCACCGATGACCGTGGAGAGCGAGCAACCCTGGGCGACGGTCATCCCCCTGGAAGGTTCCGACGACGAAATGGTGGTCGCTCACGGTTACTTCTCCGAAGCGGTAGAGGCAGCTCTGCTGAACCACACGATTAGCGGAGGACGCGCCAGCGCCGACATGACCATCCGCGCTCTGGAACCGTGGCCGGTCGACTCCGAGCTGCTTGTATGGAAAGCCACTTACACCATTGACGGAGGCGCAGCGGAACATGTTGCTGCGGTCATGGTCGCCGCCGAGGACGTGACCGTCCCAGGCGAGATGATCCGCGAAGCCGCCCGGGAGATGACCGATAGCGACGAGCGAGCCGAAGTGCTGCTAGTCGTCGCGTACGCGTACGCTGCTGACGCCCCAGCGAAGGTCGGCCGTATCACCGTCGCGAAAGCACAGATGAACCGAGACCTGATGATCCGCGAACTCTCAGCCGAAACTGGTCACGAGGCCTTCGTCATCATCGGGGAACCTGACATCCGTATCATTGACGACTACCCCGGTGGCCAGATAGCCGTGGAGGTCAGCGGTTACGACACTTTCGACCCAGCCACCGGCAACGCCGCGGATGGAGGTCCCGACGATGTGACCTGCTGGATGCTGGACACCGACCACGACGGCGAGAGCTTCTACGCCCGACGCATCCATTTCCCGGGAGCCACCAACGACCGCCAAATCAAGAAGCTGCTGAAGGAGTTGGGCAAGAACGCTGACGACATCGAGAAGGAAGCCCTCACCGCGATGCGCTCCGCACCGTTCGACCCGCCCGAGCGAGGGCGAATTGCAGTAAAAGTGGTAACCGTCACGGGCATGGAGATGACCGCCACGAGAGAGACGGACAAACCCTAGCAACAGAGGGTTCTAGGTCAATGACTATGGCGAAGCGTCCCAGCGGATATGCCAGATCTGGCCTTCACCATCTTTGATGTCCATCCACATTTCGTCGTCTGCATCGTCGAACCCCTCGTCCACCTTGGTGCCACTGAGTTGAGCCACCCGAAGGTGAGGTTCGTTAGGCACTACGCATCCCCCTAGGACAACGTGGGGAGGAGGACGCCCCGCGGGTAACCCCCACCAGATTTCTGCGTCAGGCAGGTCCTCCGGTGTGTCACTAGGCGTTTGCGAAGTTCCCATGTCGGCGGTTCGCGCCTTCCTCTGGTGTTGATGTTTGAACACCCTCAGAATACCGCTGCCCCACAGCGCGGCCCTCTAGTGCCCCCAAGAATTAGGAAATGCGACATAACTGGAGGTCAGAGCGGCGCGAGACACGAATCCGCTGACCACACCCGCCGTTGAGGCTGTTGCCGCCCCACAACCGTCGCGAAAGGCGAGTTCAGGACCGATCTAATCGTCGCTTTCCTCCGGCTCTCTCAGCCTGGATCCACCGGTTGGTTTGTGAGGGGGGGCTGGTGTTGGGTTGGTTGGTGCCGGGCTGGTGTGTGGGGGCGGGCCGTGGCGTTGGGGGGCGTGTGTGGCTGGAGTTGGGGGTTGTGGCGGGTTGGTGGCGTTGGGGGTGCGGCTGCGCTGCGTCGGGCGCGGGGCGCGGGTTAGATGAGCAGGGGCAGGTTGCGGATGCGTTGCAGGGCTGTGGTGAAGGTCGTGGCCCATGGCCAGCACGACGGGAGGCGGAGTTTGCGGCGGCCGCTGTGGTTGACGAGGCGGGCGGGCACGGCGAGGAGCCGGTTGCGGATGGTGGCCGCGACGGTGAGTTGGTGGGTGGGGTGGACACCGCCGAGGCGGGCGGTCCAGCGCACGAGGTTGTGGGCGAGCACGCAGCAGGCGAGCCAGGCGCCGTTGGCGAAGAACCGTCCCGAGGGGCAGCGGCTGAGTCCGGAGTTTTCTTTGAGGTCACGAATGGCGAGTTCGACGGTGGCGTGGGCTCGGTGGTAGGCGTCGGCGGCGACGGTGTCGAGGTCGTCTCTGTCGGTGACGAAGCAGTGGTGACGCCAGTTGGGCCACAGCTCGCCTTGGGTGCCGATCAGGCGTGTGCGGCGCACGATGAGCCGCAGCTTGGCGGGTTTGTCTTCGTCGCGGCCACACAGCTTGTCGCCGCGGCGGCCGGGTTCGATGGTGGTCTCAGCCACTTGGGCCTGTCCGCCGCGGGTGTAGGCGATCGCCTGCCAGGCGTCCTCGTCTATGGCCTCGACGGCTGTTTTGACCTTGGTGTTTTGTGCGACGGTGATCGAGAAGCGCGCGTTGTGGGCCCCGATGGCTTCGATCATCTGATAGGAGAAGAACCCCGCATCGGCGCGCACCGTCACCACAGAGCCCGGCGACAGGCGCCGCACCCGGGCCAGGGTCTCACGCACGAACCGGTCGTGGCCGCGCTGCGACGACCCCGACCGCATCCGAGAGTGCAGCACCTCGCCGGTGTCTGATCGCACCGCCACCAGCGGGTGATAGCCCAGCACCTTGGTGTGGCCGTAGGCGGCACCGTGCTTAGCTTTGCCGCACACCTCGCACACCGTGGAGTCCAGATCCACGGTCATCTCCGCGATGTCGGGCGCGGCGCTAACAGACCACGCCCGCGCGAGCGCCTGCTCAGCCGCCTTGTCGAGCTGGCGCACATGCCCGAACGTGAACGACCGCACAAAGGTCCCCACAGTCGAGGGCGCCATCACCCGAAACGGCAGCACCGCCTGCGACGCCCCCGCCCCCAGACGGCCGGCGTCGTCGATACAGCAGCCGCCCACCAGCATCGACGCCACCAAAGTCAACACCTTGCGGCCCGACCCCGACCCCGCCGAGCCCGCGGGGCGCACCGCCTCGTCGATCAGCGACTCCAACCCAAGCCGGCCCATCACCGTCCCAGCCAGCAACAACCCCGCATCAGCCACCAAAGACCCATCATCGAACACCGCCTCCAACCCGTCGATCCCACCCGCTATGCTCCTCACAGGAAGTGCCTCCTCTCGTGGCCAGAATGACCGTTACAGTAAACAGCATTCTCCCACGTCAGGAGGCCTTTCCGGTGGACGCGCCAACACACACAGCCTCACCACACCGGTGGATCCAGGCTCAGTCGGTGCTCATCGGACCACCGGGCTCCAATCTCTCCCAAGAGTTGGTTCCCGCCGAGAGCCAGGGGGTCAAGCGAAATCTTCACAGTGTCCGGGTCTGATCCCAAAGCGCCCAAGAGCGATGCGCCGCAATCCGTATCGTCACTCAATACCGGGATCACACCTTCGAGATGTTGTGACGAGACAATGGTGGTGGGAATGGATGAAGGCTGGACAACATCGGTCATGAACGGCATGAGCAGATTGAAGTATGGCTCCCGGGTGACGACGAGGCCTCGCATTGGACGACCGACCTTGGCGGGGAAATCGGGGTGCACTTTATCGATCAGAGCCGCCGATGTGGTGATCTGCCGGCACGCCTTCTCGATCTTCCTCTGCATCTCGCCGTGCTCAGGGAAGATGCCGGAGCGAGTGTCGATGTTGGGTGCTACGGACTTGGCCTCTACGAGGATGAGCACCTCGGGCGTCTCGATGATGTAGTCCACGCTCTTCCTGCCGTCGTCGTAGACGATCTCGGGGTGAACCTGGGCGTGTTGAATGAACTTAAGCTGTGCTCCGACATAGCGTTCGAACCGATCTCCTAGGTCTTCTGTAAAGGCTCCGAACGCATCTGGATCAGCATCGCGAACTACGAAATACAGGCCCTGAGGCCCGAGGCGCTGCAACACTCCCAGAGGGCTGGGTATGACGTAGGTGCCGTCGTCCAAGATGGCGATGGGCCACTCGTAGAATGGGTTGCATCTCCAGAGATCGTCAGGGTCCTGAGTCATCTTCTGACCAAGCTGTGCAAGGTCATCTACGGGGAGGGCAAGCCATGAATCTATGACGTGCAATGCTTGTTTTGCTCCGACCGGCTCGAACGCCGAACGTACATTCTCAGATAGCAACGTCTGACGTGATATGCCACCGCAGTTGCGGACCGCGGCCGCATACATGATGAACGCAATCTTCAAGAACTCCTCCAGCGGCACCCCGAGGATCGCCTCCCATCGACCATCCTCGAACACAGGCTCCCCGAACCTGGGATCGTTGCCGAGCAAGCACAGCGACCGCGACAACGGCTCCGCTTGAGACATCTGGTAAGGCATCTGCTGGTAGACGGTCCGTGAAAGGATCCGCTGCCAGACCTCCACCCCGTGTTCCCGGTCAAGTTCGGGTGGCCATACGTTGTAGAGACCGGTGAGCAGGTCCCCCACAGCGTTGTCATCGACGGGTGTGCGGCGGTGTTTGTTGCAGTGTGTGACACAGATTCCGGCTATCTGGAACAGGTAGCCCTCCCTGATGGCGCTCCACTTGTCGTCTCGGTATGTGGTGCCCCGCCTGAGGGCTTCCTGGGCCGCCATACTCGCGATGCCCCTCAGCAACTCATCCCGCGGGAACCGCCGCACCCGCTGCCGGAAGACCTCCGGCTTGACCTTGTTGTTGCGTCGATGGTGCATGATGAGGCCCCCGGGTTGGTAGCTGCTGCCGATCCCGCTCCGGTTGCTCCGTCCGATCTGGGGCGGATCCGGCCCGGCGACAGCCTGTCACACAGTAGCCATAAACTACAAAGATGAAACTTGTTTCGATTGAAGGCACCACTTCCCTGTCGCCGACACAACCGCCCACACTGCTAGCCCGAGTCACGGAGATACTTCGATGAGCCGTAGACGCAAGCGCCCGACCCGTCGCCGTCGCGGGGTGGAGCCGGTGGGCATCCAGGTCAGGGACGCTGGCCCCGGCATGTTGGAGGAGTTCTTTCGGTTTGGTGGCCCCTCCGTGTTCCCGTGCGGTTGCTCAGCCCATGACGCTGTGCAGATCAGCCTGGAGGATGCAGGCAGCGCCACCTACCCGATAGGCGACGGGCTTGACCGATCCGACATTGAGGAGTTCCGCCAGTTGATAGGCGGCGAACAGATCCTCTGGTGGCACAGCTGCCCTCAAGGGGAGAACACTGTCATCCGCGGCCCCATCGAAGCGGGCTGAAAGGCGGACTTGGGATGGAAGAGATCACCACGCTGGTAGCGACTTTGGTTCTGCCCGCCATTATTTCGGCCGTTCCGTTCTTCTACGTGGTGAACGTAGCGAAGGATCGGCAACGACCCTTGCGATCAGCGGTGGACACGGCGCAGACCCTTATCACTCGTGGAGCGGTGTGGTTGGCGTTGCTTCTGGTGGCGGCGCACGGATTACTCGAATCGATTGACCGGTGGAGCGTCAGGGTTCTGCTGGGACTCCTGTTCGGGCCGTCCCTAGTGCTCGGCGTCGGGCTGGCAATCTTGGCAATCTGGAGGGAACGACGCCGAGAAGCCGTAGCTTCAGAGTCCGCTTCCGCGATGAGTCGAACCGATGAACAGGAGGTCAGCCAATGAGCACCGTCTTCTACTCGTGGCAGTCCGACCTGCCAGAGACTCGGGGCGTGATCCAGTGGGCGCTCAACAAGGCGACGAAAAGCTTGAACCACGATCTCGACCTTGACGAACCGCTACGAGTCGATCAGGACACCGAGGGTGTAGCGGGCTGGCCCGACATCACGTCGGCGCTGTTCGACAAGATCGACCGGTGCGAAGTCTTCGTAGCAGACATCACCCCGATCAACGGGCCGAACTCGGACTTCCGAATCACGCCCAACCCGAACGTGCTTCTAGAACTCGGATACGCGCTCGGAACCGGGTTCGGCAGGACTCGAATCATCTGCGTGATCAACACGCACTACCTCCCCAATGGTGACCTCAGGGAACTGCCGTTCGACCTTCGTGGAAGCAGACCAGTTCAGTTCACACTTGAAGACCCCGCGAGGCGTGGAGTCGAGTCAGGGCAGGAAGACCCGATGAGGGCCCGCGCCAGAAACGACCTAACTGCAAGACTAGAGGCGTCTCTTCTTGAAGTTGTTGAGGCTGTGCGGGGGCGTCGCTTAGCATCTGAAGTGGATGAAATAGAGGACGATCTGACGCCAGAATCGCGTCTCGTTCTGACGGGACTGGTCGAACATATTGGCTCTCGTGATGGCCTTCCATATTACATCGATTCCGATGTTCTGGAAGGAATCCGTGAAGCGTTAGATATGCCGGAACGAGAACTGGTAAAGGAGCTAGTCCGTCTAGATCAGAGTGGATACATCAACTTCGAGCGTTCGCGGGGGACGTTAGGAAGGTGTCGAGTTGGGCCTAGGGGCATCGTACTCGGATTGATGCACGACAATCGCCAGGAAGTCGAAGCTGCCTACCGGGAGATAGCGGCCTTTGTCTATGAGGCGGTGGGGCTAGAGGGCAAGCAGATTTCGGTAGGCATGATTCTCGAAGGTACAGGCCGCCCGTCTCTCTTGGTAAATGCGATTCTGGATGTCTGGGAAAGTGGGGATCTGATAGAGATGTCGCGGACAATGGGAGGGATAGCGAGCGACAGTGTATTTCGGGTCAGTCCCCTCTTGGAGGAAGAGGCGGATTGAGCAACCAACCTGCTCAACATGAGAGAACTTCCCTACGAATCGGAAACCAAGTTCCGTTATATCCTGGGCCATCGCGATGATCTGAACCGAGAGATTATGCTCACTGTCCTTGCGTTCGACGCCCCAGCCTAAGCTGGGGCGACTCGCTTCGTTCTGGCGGGGATCCCGGGAGTCCCTCCAACCTCACTCTCCGCCATGTCGGTCCCGACAGCCAATCGGGACCCCTGAGGTATACGTTCAACACGTCAAGCATTGGGCGGCCCTCGGTTGCTCAAATGCCCAAAAACTTGTTGTTCAGCTCCGATGTTCGGAATGCGAGTGTGATATCGCGTATATCTCCGATCTCCAATATGGTCGGCTCGAGAGGTGGCGCTAGATCAGGATGTCAATATCGGGCAGGCGGTGTGTTGGTTCAGGACGCAGGAACCTGATGGCGCAAGACACAGGAACCACCAAGCGCGTTACCCACGACCGCGACACACCATGGTCCGCAGCCACTTGCCGACAACCGCGGGAGCGGGATGGCCGCATCGACCCCGGTCTTGGTGCGGGCACCGCTACGTAACTCTCGTCGAACGTATCGCGGCCTGCTGATGCGATCTCAGACAATTTTCGACATGCTTCGCGGATGTCCTCGATTCGTTCGGCATCGCCTCTGCTCATAGCTGAACGGCGTCCTCGAACATCTCGCGGCACGTCTCCCGTACGCAGGATCGAGGGACAACATCGACACTGCATCCGAGCAGGTCTTCCAGGTCGGCCTGCAATCCGCCGATGTCAAACAAGGTCACACCCTTCTTGAAGTCAACAAGGAAGTCGTAGTCGCTCTCTGCGGTGTCCTCTTCACGCGCGACAGAACCCACGAGCGCGATGGAGCGAGCCTTGCTGCGCTTCGGTGCTGCGAGGATCGCCTTCCTGTGCGTCACTAGCACTTCGTCGTATCGGTTCATGACTTGCAAATTGTAGCCCGACCCTATGCAACGCTTCGGCGAGGCATGGCGGTGACCATGAGCGTCAGAGGCGCGACACCCGGTCCCACGAATGTGATTAATGCCACAGCAACCCCAGGTATTGCCAAAACACCCAAGTGTGCGGATTATTAGTGGCGTGTGTTGTCACGGCGCAGCGTTACGCCGGACTAGCCACGAGGAAGGGATCCACTGATGCGAGAGACGCTGTTCGTCCGTTCGGTTCGCAACATCAGCGCTCCGCTGCTAGCGGAGATTACCGAATTGCTGAAAAGGAATTTCCCACCAGGGCTGAACCTATGGTGCCCTCTGAGGACGACGAGTTCCTAAGGGAGGTCTGGCAAGAAGTGGGGACGACCTGCACCAAGCCATGCGGGATTACGGCGGCGAACGCGTCGTGCTCGCGGCTACCTCAGTTCACGCGGCTGGCTCATGTGTAGCGATATCGGTGACATCGAAGAGCGACGGCGCATCCTGAGTCCCGCCCCATTGCTGCAGGAGTTGGTCGGCTTCTCGGGCGATCGCCTTGGCGTCCAGGTGCTGACCGACCTTTTTGAGAGCGGCCCGCGCCTCCTTCTCGACTCGGGCACGGTCGTCGCGAAGAATCGCAGCGAGGTCAATGCGCTGCAGCAGTTTCTTCGTCACCGGTCGCTTGGCATCAGTGAACAGCAACGACTTGAGGAGGAGGGTTGCGGCTCCACTCGTCAGCGCACTAACAAGGATGGCTGCCTCGGCCGCTGATTCGCACGGCAGGAAGTACGATGTGTCGTCGAATAGGACGGGCCGGCCCTCGCTTGGACCGACGAGATGGAACCTGGGGGCCTTGTGGAGGCCCGAAACTGCGACCTTCCAGGGCGCGAATGTGTACGGCCCGATGCCGAACATTGAGAAGGCCGGTCGGTTTCGGTAGATCGACGACTTGCGTGCAGCGAACCGTTCCGCATGGGTCTGCAAGTAGCTCCAGAGGCTGGGTGCTGTGTGTCGGAGGCTCCTCGTCTCATCTGCCAGCGTCCGCTGTGTCACTACCACGCAGCGTTCCGGGGGCCGGCCCGCGTTCACATCTGAACCCTTGAGGAGTGGATACACCCACTCGTCTTCGACTTCAACGGTCTCGCCGAGCGCGTTGTGGAGCTTGCCGCTCTCGTCAGTGCGAAGCTCCATCACAGCTGCCAAGTCGTGCTTGACGCCTTGCCGCCACTCGACCGGCGACGACCTGTCATATTGCCGAGTCACGGCGTGAGCATCCACATCGGCAACAAGAGCCCCACCCACCAATCCCATGGTGCTTGTCGGACAGCTTGCATCGAGTGACTCAAAGACTTGGCAGCGGTAGTTGCGGCTTGCCCCATCGAGTCGAACAGCGAAGAGGCAGGCGTCGACTGCTACCCCGAACGACCTCTTCGCGTCGATGCGCCACAGGAACGAATCAGCCATGTGTAGATCCAAGTGGGCTGCCAGCGTGAGAATCCGGCGTGCAACGGAAGTCTTGCAAAGAAGCGCGACCGTAGGCTCCTCTCGACGCAGCTCCGTGAGGAGCCGCATCCAGATGTACTCGGCGACGTCGAAGTTCGACTCACCCGTAAGCGCATCTATCCCCCGAACGGAGCGCAGGTTGGTGCGGTCGGGGATCTGGAATGAGTCCATCGCGCCGAGGTCAGATAACGTGACCCATGGCGGATTCCCGAGGACCAGCAGTGGGCCATCAATCTCCCACTGGAGCTTGCCCAAGTCGTACCGGAACATATCGCCCACCTCAACTCGCCACGTAACGTCTTTGGTGTCAGAGCAGTTGAGGACACGGCGGGCGATCTTGGCATGGGCCGGTTGTATCTCTACTCCCAACATTTCGATGGGCGGCTCGAGGACCGAGGCCGCAGCGAGCATGAAGCTTCCCTCACCGCATGTCGGTTCCAGCACCCGGCGCGTTCCGTGCTGGATCGTCGCTAGGACTTGAGTGCACTCGACCGCCAGCTCCCAAGGTGTTTGGAAGTCACCGAGTTCCTTACGAGAGGAGGTCTTGGACACCGCCGACCCCTCCTGCGTTGTTGATCGCGTGGTTGTACTGGAGCCGCCACTGAAGGGCATTGCTGATCGTGATGTAGCCCTGTGTCGGGGGATCGCTGAGAACTCGCTCGGCCAAGGCCGCGCGACCAATCTCGTCTAACGGCAGATTTCGGTCCTCCATGAAGGCAACGAGGTCGTCGCGATTCCCGCCGCGGTCGAGTATCTCTAGGATTCCCCTCGTTGTTTGGTATTCGCCGGTTCTCGACCGGTCGATGAACAGCGCGTGGCGAACATCGATCACCGCAGACTGGGTCTCGTGGGTGTCGTTCTTTTCGTACACGAACACGAGCAGGTCGTAGCCCAGCCCGAAGATCTTCTGCGACGCGTCGCGGAACGGGCACGATGACTGGGGTTGATTGATGAATATCGCTTTGAGATCAACCTTCAGTTCCGGGAAGTCGATTCCGCGAGCCGCGTTTCCAGGGCTATACGCGTGCCTCTCCGCGAGGAACTCGTTGAAATTCGCCTCGATCCAGGTGCCCAGCGCCTTGCCGTCCGTTGTGCCGAATAACTCGGGGATCGGCGTGTCGCGAAGTGACTCGGCGAACTCGGCAGCCGCGGCCTTCAAGCCGATGAGATCGAGCAATTTTGATATCACACCACCATAACGCTGCCGTGTGACGCCGGGTTCGACCCACCGTCCGTTCCCATGCAGAGCCCTCCCACTCCGTCGAAACGGGCCTCCCGGGCCTACGGACCCGTCCTCGGCGGCAACCCGTCTAAGCAGGGGACGGTTGCGAGATCGCTGCCAGACTTGTTGGTAGTCACTACCCAACTGTTGTGTGTGGTTTAGGCATGTCGATGCATGAGGTACACCGGGACGACTTGTTGTCGAAGGTTGCGTCAGCGACGTCGCTTTCGCCGACGCCTGCCCTGCCGGTTGTCGCTGGGTGGCGCGGACGTTTCGGGCTGTTTCGGTTCTGGAGAGATTGGGTTGGGGGCGCGGGACAGAGTGTCCCAATCCGTGAGTTCGGGGTGCGCTTGCAGGCATCTTTGGGCGATTACTTGCAAGTGGTTCTCGCGCACACCGTTTCTGTTGGACTCTGTTATGGCGCAGACGGCGGCAAGGGCTCGTGGCGACAGCAGAGAACTGTAGGTGCGTTGCGAGCGCTCGATGAAGTGGTCCCATGAACTGCGGTGCAGTACCAAGTGGCACTCTTCGGTGGTGAGGCTTGCGCTGGCGGGTGCGCTGGCGGCCGCGTCTGCTGCTAGGCGGTACCTCCAATAGGCCCGCGAGATGGGTGGGTCAATGGCGACTCTGTAGAGGCGGCGTATATGCGGCAACCCGCCGAGGCGGCGGAGCAGGTTCCTGGTGGCCTTGTCGAGCTTCTCGCTCGCGGAGTTGGGCATTGCTGCGGGGTCCGATGACAGGGTTCGGGGGTTGACTCGTGCATTGAACGCAGTGTTGGGCGGGTTAGGGAAGACACCCGCCCTCAGCCAAGCGATCTGGCAGATGTACCACCATGCGCTCGAACGCGCTTGCTGCGGCTCAACCTCTCTGAGCTGCGATCCCACGTGATGCTCCCATTCGATCGGCGTGTTGAGCATCTCGTCGGCCGTGACGCCTTCTATCGTGGGCGCTGCAGCAATGAGCTCAGGAGTGGCGTTGAGCTGCTGAACCAGGTATGAGGCCAGTCGATCTGACGAGTTTGCCGAGGCGACGAACTCCTGCTGCTTGGCGATAAGTGCTGGTGCAGGACTCTTGGATCTCTTGGGCTCAACGAGTGATTGCTGCCACTTGCTGAAGCTGCGTTCCACATGTTCAGGCACCGTGTGGTATTCGGTTGTCACGACTGTTCCCCTTCGGAATCAAACGTGATCATGTCTTCACCGAGCAGCACGGTGGCTGCTCTGAGCGGGTCATAGTCGTCTTCACCTGGGGCTGGACACTCTGGATCGCGGGATTTGATCTTTGCCACCAACTGGTAGCCAATCGATTCCCTCTCCTCTCCAGGTCCGTCTGCGTCCTCGCTGCCGCCGAACGCACTTCTCGTATTCGCGTCGGCCAAAGCAGACACCCACGCGGCCAGCATGACCGTCTTGGCGGCGGGCTGACTTTCGTTCTGCTGGCATTCGGCCAAATCGTCTGGATTCATCGCGATTTCGTAGCCGGGATGGGCGAACCGGCAGCGCATTTCGTAGCGGTGCAGTGCTCCGTCGGGGACAAACGTGAGCAGACTCGTCTGCGGAGACGTCAGTTCGGCGTGCTGTCCCCGTGCGAGCCATTGCCCCGCCCGGACTGCCACGCTACCCCCGAGGTCCTGCCACGCGGGGCTGAGCCGAGTCACGGGCAGTGAGAAGTCGCGGACGGCGATTAGGCCCGGGCGCGCTTGGGCGCCGTCCTTGGCGACCGTGGCTTCATCGATGTGAAAGGTGTGAGTCGAGGTGCCTTCTGGGGCGCGTTCCAAGCTGCTTCTGAAAGTCGCCGACGAGACGATCTCGACTGCGAAGCGCGCCACGCCGTTAGCGACCAAGTTGTCAAGCTCGTCTGCTCCGTCAATCACGTGTTCTGCCGTAATGGCCTGCCCGGAGCGCACCGTCGTCATCTTGCAGCGGTAGCGACCGTCGGGATAATCACGGGAGAGAGCATCGGAGCGGGAGTCAAGAACGGGGATGATGCTCATGCGCGCCTGCTCACCACAGCCGTCACCGCTTCCCAGTCCGGTGGAACATCGCGTACCTCAACGCGGATCGTCCCCTGGCCCGCAAGTACCTTCAATTCGTCGGACCATTCGTCGTCATCGCCACCTTCGGGGCGGATCAACAGTGCCCGGTCAGGGGCGGGCCTTCGGTCCGAAGGCTGTGAGCCGGACCCCACAACGACTGCTACACCTACGTTGGAGGGCCGACGGATCTCGCCAGTGAAATCCCATTCAACGACGGCCTCTGTGCCGTTCACCGGGACAAACGTGCGGCGTACTCCTTCGACGCTGCCGGGTCGCCATACCTGCGGTTTCACGGGTCGAGGTGCCGGTTCTGGGCCAGGGCCGGGCCCGGGACCAGGCCCGGGACCGGGACCCGGTGGGGCAGGTCCAGGTTCGGGTCCAGGATGAGGCAAAGGCGGTTGCGGGGAATCTGTCCGTGGGGGTCGGTGCCGCGGTGGGGCGGGTTCGACATTGCTTGGCATGTCGCTAGCGTCGAATATGCGCAGCACGTCAGGCACCCACTCATCGGTTTCGAGTTCGCCAGCAGCCTTCTTGAGCGCATCCTGTACCTCTTGCAGACCCTCCAGAGCTTTTTCGCCGAAGTTGCCTGGAGCCTGCGAGACCTTAATCTCCAAGTGCGAATCGGTCTCGCATTCCTTGATCGCGGCAGCGAGTTTCCCGCCCGCGTCGAGGACGGCGTTGAAGGCCTTGATTCCTCTGAAGTGACCGCTTGCGAGCCTTGGGGCCTCGTCGGTGATGCGCATACCATTGCGAAACACCACCACTCTCGAGATCTTGCCTGGTGTCAGCCGATACCACAGAGAGCCTCCGTTGAACGGAAGGGCCGTGCCTTCGGTGAGCGTTTCCCAAGCAGCCCACGCTCGGGCACCTGAACCGTAGCCGCGACGGTTGGCCTTGCGACGCTCGCGATTTGATTCCAAGCGTCTGCTGATCTCGTCATCGTCAAGCGTAACTTCAGTCCTAGATTCCGAGCTGTAGGTCACCTTCAATTTGCCCTGCTTTAGAGCAACCATGAAGTGTTTCGCAACGGCGTCGAATATTCGGTCCAGATGCGGGTCTGATAGAAGATCACCGTCGCTCGCCTCAGGGGTAACCTTCTCGTCCCGCGAGTTGTAGGCAAGGATTGCAACCGTGGTCCCTTGCGCGAACGGAACCTTCAGCCACTCCGGTGTGCTCTCAGGGCTTGCAGGCGAAACCTTGTAGCCTCGAAAGTCGTCAACCTGCACGGCAGCAGTCAAGCAACCCTGCCTCACCCTGTGCACCTCATCTCCGTCACACTCATGCAGTTGGCTTGCGAGCATGGTCTGACCACCGAACAGCGGACCCTCTCCGCCGCGCGACGCGTACAGCACATACCGCATGTCCGACGCGTCAAGCGCGGTCAGGTGCCCCACGCCGACTGATCCCAGCTTGCCGACGCTCGCGTCGCCTACCTTGGGCGACATCGCGTTTGAGAGTAACCTCTGGTACTCATCGAGCTGGAGACCGCTACCATTGTTGCTGCAAAGCAAGCAGGTCGTCGTCTCGGCGTCGAGGGCGCGGTGAATGCGTTCCAAGGCAGCTCTGGCTACTGGTGTCTTTTGTAAGTCGGGGTGAATTGCCTCTACCGCTGCCTGGTATCCATCGATGTCGGGTACTTGCGCAACCGGTATCCTCACGGTGCTGAAGTCGACAGTGTCGGCACCTGCGTCAAGGGCATTCTGTACCAGCTCGCGTACAACTATCTCGTCGTCGGTACCCTCTCCAGACCTAAACCCTTCCGGGGCAGCCCTACTCTCCACGAAGACGATGCAGGGTCCATCAGTGTCGCTCACGGAATCCTCGCTTTATCTAGTCCGTGCAAGAACACGGCACTCTGAGATCGTCGCCGTCTGAGACACAGCCATTCACACTCGATGGATCCGGGAGCGCAGCGCGGTTCATGATGCTCTCATAGTCGGTGTCGTGGAACATTCCGATGCGGCCTTCCTGATTCGTGGACGGTCGCCCGTACGCTTCCTCGAGGCGCGACCACCAGCGGATATCTACCGGGGTGCCTTTCACGTAGCCGTCTTGCCCGTCGTCACAGCCGTCAATCTGGGCCGCTAGCCGCGCGAGCGCCGCTGGACCCTTCAGAAAGCAGTAAACGCAGTTGCCGGCGCCATCGGGAATGCGGAGGTCGTAAGGCCGCCCAGCCCAAAAAGATCGAACGTCCTCCTCGGTGATGCCAACCTCGCTCAACGGGCAGTACACCAACTCCCCTGGAGGTTGGATCCGGTCGCGGCAATGCGTACCTGCGGCGCCCTCCGCGATCAGCGACCGCCACATCGCCGTCCGAACTCGCTCAGGCTCGTCAGCTCGTAACCCCAGAATGGATACGAACCGCTCAGCAATTCCGAAACGCCCCCAAATATCCGCGTATCCCCTAGGTCCGCCCGCCGGGCGGTTCAAATCCACCGTTGTGAAGTCTTGCCAATCTTGCTGCGGGCGCGCCCACGGTTCGCCACACGCCACGCGCAGACGTGTTTCGCGCTCGTCGCGGTCCAGTGCCCCCCGATAGCGGGCTGCCACGACCGCAGCTGAGGCCAACGACTCATCCCGATAATGACCTCGCCGCGCAGGTCCCGCGCCACCGAACAACCACTCAGCGACCAAGTCATGCCCGGGTCGAACCTTCAGCTCCGTGGTACACATGCGGCGCCACCTCGACGGCAGTCGTGTCCATGACACCATCTGCTCGAACGCTTCTCCACGCGACCGATAACCGGGCCAGCGCGGATCGTCACCATCAGCCGCTGGTACCCGCCGTACCAGTCTGAATGTCCGCAAACGGGTGTAACCAATCCGTGTCGCCGCCTCCACGGCGCACCCCTCGTACCACAAGCACGGGACCCCAAACCGGCCCTCGATCTCTTCGCACACCTTTTGAGCGAACTCGTACGTGCCTGGATGCTCGGCCGTGGTATTTGCAAACAGCACTACGTCCCCACGATCGTGCCGAAGTACGCCTTCTCTTGCGAGTCGCAACGTCATCAACGCCGAGCTACGCCCACCAGAGAAACGGATGACATGCGGCAAGCGTTCGTGGTTGGGATCCCGGTAGGCAAATGCCGCTCTAACAGCAGACACCACTACTCAACCTCATGAACATCACGCATACGGCCGCTGACATTAGCACTTCTCGGAAAAACCTATGCATCCTGAACGGTGGGTTCTATACATTGCGGCCCACCGACCCTCGGAAACGCTGACAGGGTTGCGACCGCGTGGACCACGGTCCTGACCCTGACACAAGGTGATCGGCGCGCGGTTGGGTTCGTTCGCTGTTGGTTACCCGCGAGCGACGGACATTTGCTGCTAGACAACCCGCGGACAGGCGTCAATTTCATATTGCCTACGGTGAAGCGTCCCATCGGATGTGCCAAATTTGGCCGTCGCCATCTTTCACGTCTACCCACATTTCGCCGTCCGCTTCGTCGTACCCTCGGCTACCTTGGTGCCACTGATTTGAGCTACGCGATCTTGAGGATCGTGAGGCACTACGCATCCCCCCAGCACAACGTGGGGAAGTGGACGCCCTGCCGGCAACCCCCACAGGATCTCTGCGTCAGGCAGTTCCTTTGGCCTGCGACCAGGTGACTGCGAAGTTCCCATGTGGTTTGTTTACACCAAGCTCTTTGCCTTTGCTTGCAGCACATTGAACCGGCGATTTATGACTTCCCATCACGAGGGGTGCGGTTGCGCAGTTCGCGGGGGGAGGTCATGGCCAGGAGCGCCAGGTGGTTACGTCGAGGGCGATCACGGGACCGGGGGGTCGTGTGGAGCGGTACTGCGGGTACTTCGCTGCCAACAGGTCCAAGGCCCGCTCGCGCTCGTCGCCGTCGGCAAGCACTCGTCCACTGCAGTCCAGTCGTACCCACCACAGTTCCGACCAGTCGTCGTCGTAGCAGTCCACCAGCAGACAGGCATTCCGATGGGCGTCGAGGTTGTCCAACCGGCGCAGCGCCAGAGTGGACTTCGGTTTGGCGTCGACCGCCGAATACACCACGTCGCCGTCCAGCACGAAGCAACACGGCACGGCGTGGGGTCGCCCTTGGGCCGTAATGGTGCTCAAAACCCCTGACCGGGCTTCTGAGACCCGACGCCGCATCTCCGCAAGATCCATCCCTCAACCCTACGAACCGAACGGAAGCGATGAACATCAAAACGATTATCGCAACCGCGGCTCCGCGATCTTGGTGTGCAGACACTACATCGATAGTGGGGAATTTGCTACACTCGAATGGTGTAGAGTGCTACATTTACCGGTCAGCCCGACATGACAGAGTCAGCGAAGGACGGCGATGCCAGATCTCCTCAAGCCAGACGGCTACGTCGCTCGCATCGCCGGCACGCGCTTGGACCGGGCGCTCAGCACGGCGCCGATGGTCCTCATCGAAGGCGCCAAGGGGTGCGGCAAGACATGGCTCGGGCTGAGCCGGTCTCGCAGCAAGATGATGCTGGCCGAGGATGCCAACGCGCTCAGCGCGGCCCGCACGATCACCCGTGAGGTGCTGCTGGACGGCGATCGACCCAAGCTCGTCGACGAGTGGCAGCGCGCACCCGAGGTCTGGGACGCCGCCCGGGGCATTTCCGACTTGGACGCCGCCACGGGCAAGTTCATCTTCACCGGTTCCTACTCGCGGGCGGATGCCGTTACCCGCCACTCAGGAGCGGGTCGCCTCATGCGTATTCGGCTTCGCCCTATGTCGCTTCACGAGCTGAGTCATGCCACCGGGCAGGTATCGGTGGCCGGCCTGCTCGCGGGAGAGGCTGCTGCCGCGCTCGCTCCGCAGATCGACGCCCGGCGCCTTGCGGAGTTGATCTGCCGGGGTGGATGGCCCCGCCATATCGGGCTGGCTGCGGAGGCCGGCCAGGACCTGCTCGTGGCGTATCTGGAGGAGACCGCACGCGTCGACTTCCCAGCGGAAACGGGGACTTCCCATGACCCGGTGAAGGTGAGACGACTGCTGCGGTCGCTGGCACGCAACGTGTCCACCACTGCCTCCCAGGCATCGCTGGCGAGAGACACCGCCGGCGACGGGGCACGGCTGAACCACCAGACGGTCAGCCGCTACCTCGACGCCCTCGAGCGCCTCTTCGTTCTCGACGATCTCCCGGCGTGGTCGCCGCACATGACATCGGGCCGCCCGGCCCGTCAGTCGCCGAAGCGGCACCTGGCTGATCCGTCGCTCGCGGCCGCCGCGCTCGGGATAGGGCCTGACTGGCTCGCCCGCGACATGCGTTCGCTGGGTTTGCTGTTCGAATCGCTGGCCGTGCGCGACCTGCGCGTGTACTGCGAGGCCGGCGACATCGCGGTGTTCCATCATCAAGCCCAACGCGGCGGCGAGCTCGATGCCGTGCTCGAGGCACGCGACGGACGGTGGGTCGCCGTGGAAGTCAAGCTCGGCGGCAACGAACAGATGTTGGACGCAGCGGCTGCGAAGCTGCTGGCCGCGACCCGCAGCATTGACACCTCCCGCAGACTGCCTCCTGCGGCACACCTCGTCGTCACCGCGTTCGGCACCGCCGCGTACCAGCGACCCGACGGCGTCACCGTCGCACCCATCACCGCGCTCGGCCCGTAACCCGCTGCCGGCCGGTGCAGGTGGTGCTTCCGATCATCGCCGTCATGGTCCCAAGCTCGCCAGCACTTGCATATGTCTTGACACATCATTTTGTCGGGCAGGCGGGATTTGAACCCACGACCTCCTCGTCCCGAACGAGGCGCGCTACCAACCTGCGCCACTGCCCGTGTTGCAGAAGCGTGAGTTTACCGGCTCTCGGTGAGCGACGCGAGTGCTTTCTCGATGGTCCGCAGAGTGTTGAAAGCACTGAGCGGTTTAATCAGCCACCCGTCGGGAGCAGCTCGGCTAGCCAAGAAGACATCGGCTTCACGGTCAAGCAGCAGATAGATGACGCTCGGTTCGAGCCGACCTGCCTCCTCTTCCTGGCGGACTGCCAGACAGGCAGCTACGCCCCCCATATTGCCGATTTGAAAATCCAACAGCACTAGGTCGGGGTTGATCTCGGCGATAGCCCCCACGACATCCGCACCGCGCCATACTCGGTGAATAAGGTGAGTTCCGCCGATTGCGGCTTCGATGTCGTCAACCAACCAATCAGCGTCGGTGGCAAGAAGAATGTCGGACACGCGCCGAATCGTACACCGCTGTAACCGTGGCTGTGGTGCAGGCGAGTGGGCCGGCACAACAACGCGACAAAAGGGATACGATGCGCTTGTGCTTGAGATCTCAGCTAGTCGCGTAGGCGATGGAAATTATGTTGTGCTTCGCCCGGAGGGAGAACTCGACGCGTACTCCGTCGCTCAATTCCGCGAGGCTTTCTCAAAGGTTTCTGAGGAACAGCGGTTGTTGGTGGACCTGTCGGGTGTGCAATTCATGGACTCAGCGGGTCTTGGAGCCTTGATCGGAGGCATCCGCAAGGTTCGCGACAACGATGGCCGGATCGCCGTGTTCAGTGATCTTGCTGCGATTTCTCGTTTGCTTCATACGACTGGGTTCGATCGCATTGTCCCCGTGAAGGAAGACCTAACCGAAGCTGTAGCTGCTCTCAGCGAAAACTGAGCCCGTGGTTTGAGGTAGCTAGTTCTCAACGGTTGGTTTCGGGCGCGGTTGGAGCGGGTCTTGAGTGAGCAGTTCGGCGATCTGGCTGAGCATGGATATGTCGTGCACGTCGCTCGACAGCATCGGAACTTTGGTCAGCGTCGCGTTGGGGACGTGAGCCATGAGTTGTGAGACCCTGCCTTCGTCGCCTGCGGAGGCGTTGACGTGATCGACGAGCGCTTGTGCCGGGCCAGCCAGTGGACTTGCGCCCAGTCTGGTCTGAAGCTCTGCGGCCTCGTCGGTTGATATCGACAAGGCAGCGAGCATGCGATTGATTACTACCGCGTGGACTGACAGGTCGGCGTCGGCCAACCTGCTGAGAAAGTAGCGCGCTTCGGCGATTGTGTCGCTTCGGGGAGAGGCGACGAGTACGAAGGCAGTGTTGTCGGATGCCAACAGGGCCAGGGTCTCATCGGCTCGTTGTTTGAAACCTTCTTCCATGCCCTGAAACGTTTGAAAAAACTCGATGGCATCGTCAACGACCTCGGCGCCGACAACGCGTGACAGACGCCGAACCACACCTCCCGCAGCCCTGTTCACCGCCCGCAGAACGCCGGGACGGGGAGATATCAGCAACTTGTAAATGGTGTTGTTGAGCAGCCTCGTCAGCAGCTTGGGGGCCTCAAAGAAGGCGAGAGCATCGCGGGTTGGTGGTGTGTCGACCACCACGAGGTCCCAGTCGCCCGAGAAGTGCAGTTCGTTCAGCTTCTCGACGGCCATGTAGTCCTGAGTGCCCGGCAATTCTGTCGAGACATTCACGTAGAAGCGATTGCTGAAGATGTGTTCTACCTGGTCTTTGCTGGTGGCGTGGCGTGTGACCACGTCATCGAAGGTTGCTTTGTTGTCGAGCATCATGGCGCCGAGAGTCCCCGGCCAGTTGCCTTCGATTACCGTCGGGGTGTTGTCGAGTTCGTCGATCCCGAGGGCGTCGGCGAGGCGTTTGGCCGGGTCGATTGTGACGACCACGGCCCGCCGTCCGGCATGGGCCGCTGCGACCGCGGTGGCCGCAGCCATCGTTGTTTTGCCGACGCCGCCGGTACCGCAGGCGACGATAACCCTCTTCTGACCAACAAGGTCGCCATAACTATTTGGGCCATAACTATTTGGGCCATAACTATTTGGGCCATAACTATTTGACGGAGTGCTGCTCGTCATATCACTTCGCGGTGGAGTGTCATTCATGAGCCGGCCCACTGTTCGATTGCTTCAATGGAAGTGTTGGCTGCTTCGGCGAGCGTCGTGAGTTCGGTGAGACCGACCGAGGTTGTGAACAGATGCGGCAGACGTATCTGTGCAAGAGGCAACTGCTGCGCCAACGAGGTGAGTTGATCGTTTTGCAACGACTTGCGATCACGCCGAAAGTTCGTTGCCGTAACAAGGTCGCTGATCTCATCTGTACGCAGGTTGTGCTGCGATGCTGTGATCTCGGACACATTGAGGTCAGAAATCTTGTCGAGTGCTTCGATTGATGGAAGAAGGCCGTTGACGACTACCGGGCCGAGGGCTAGCCCAACCTCGTCTTCAACAGCGAATGCCGTTTCGACCAACTCCTTGATCGGAGTTTCCTCTGCGATGGTGACTAACAGAGCTCGGCATCGTTTGCTGTCGCTCAACATTTCCAAGGCTTCTGTTGCCTGGCGTCGCAGCACACCGGTGCGTGCCGTGCTGCGCACTGCCAGCGGAGCTTTCAAGAATTTGAGCGCATGGCCCGCGGCTGGTGCATCGACAACTATCAGGTCAGCCACACGGCTTTGCTCAAGGTGTTTGATCTGACCCAGCACCAACAGTTCCTTGATACCGGGTGTAGCGGTGGCCACGATCTCCAGCAATCCAGACTTGGACATGCGCCGCACGATCCGCGTAAAACCGTGATTGCTCAGCCAATCGGTGAGCGCCGCGTCGGGAGTAATTGAGCGGCAGCGGATCAAGCCGGGGCCTGAGTCGTTGTAAACGGTTTGCTCGTCGTAACCTTGTGGGTCGACACCGAACATCGGTGCCGAATCCAACCGGCCAGCCACCTCCACAAGCAGGACGGTGCGTCCGGTTTGAGCCGCTGCCAAGGCCAAGGTGGCTGAGGTGGCGGTCTTGCCCACACCACCTTTCCCCGCCACGATCAGGATCCGCGACGATGCGAAGAATTGACCGGGATCCATTCCCCTCCTCGAAGCGATTGACACGATGGACACGGCGAAAGCTACGTCGTTGGGTCACGCTATCGTCTGCGGCCGCACTGCTAGCGATGTTGCTGCTTGGTTGGTTCATGCCCGCCCACGCCCAGCAAAGCTCAGGATTGGCTGCCCAAACATCTACGGCCGATGAATCCCTGATTTTTGATGTGGTCGAGATCCCAGGGTTGATCGACGAGATTGTCGCTGACTTCATTGAGGACTCCATCGCCAAAGCCGAAGCCGGCGGATCGGGTGGCGTGGTCCTTCAGGTAAACAGTCGTGGGCATGTGGTGAGCGACGAACGGCTGACGGAGGTGGCACAGGCCATTGTTGACTCCGCGGTCCCGGTTTACGCCTGGGTTGGTCCCTCTGGAGCCACTGCTCAGGGTGGGGCGGCTCAGCTTGTAGCGGCGACGCAGGAGTTGTCGGTCGCGGTGGGTGCACGGTTTGGAAACACCGGCGAACTGATCTTTCCGGAGCTTCTGTCCGATGAGTTTCTGTCGGTCGCCGATGCTCTTGAGAACGGCACGGTAGATGAAGAAACCGTTGTTGAGCAGGGTCTCGCCAAGCGCGATTCACCTACTTTGGTGTTCTTTGTGCTGGATTTGCCCGGTTTTGCTAGCACAGTAGACAGCAGCGGTGACGAACCGGTGCGTGTGCCGGATTCGCGAGTCCGTTTCTCCAAGCTCCCTTTGATTGACGGCTGGGTGCACAGCCTTGCGAGTCCTGCCATGGCGTATCTGCTCTTTTTGATTGGGGCGGCGCTGCTCATATTCGAGTTCTATACGGCAGGTGTTGGGATAGCCGGAGTGATGGGGGCGGGCTGCTTTGTGGTTGGTTGCTATGGCTTCGACGTTCTGCCTGCTCGGAATTGGGCGATCGCACTGCTTGTCGTGGCCATGTTCGGCTATGCCATTGATGTGCAGGTGGGAGTGCCGCGGGTCTGGTCGTGGATAGCGACGGTTTGTCTGATTGCCGGATCGTTGTTCTTGTACGACGGCATGGCGATCTCGTGGATAACGCTGCTGGCGGGCATTATCGGCATTTCGCTTTCGATGATCTCGGGAATGCCGTCGATGATCCGCACACGCTTCGGAACGCCCACGATCGGCCGCGAATGGATGGTGGGGATGATGGCTGAGGCAACAGAAGACATCAAGAAGGAAGGCATCGTCAGTGTTGAGGGTGCTCCATGGCGAGCACGAGTGAATCGCACGACGCCGATCTCGGCGGGCGATCAGGTTCGCGTCGTTGCCATTGAGGGGCTTTACCTTGAGATCGAACCCGAAACCGGCGGTGCTCGCGACTACCGCGAGATGCGCCATTGATCCGAATTGAGTCAATTTGTTAGCTGTTGACCAAAAAAACTACTAACAGTGGGAATTTATCTCTGTTTCGCGCTTAAAACGTTTGCCCATTCAGATTCTGTCTGGTAGCCAAACATCTGAAGAAACGGAGTGTGAATGATCAAGCAAATCGACGCCAGAGATTGGCAATTGCGAGCGGCTTGCCGCGGACCTCAATCGGCGATCTTTTTCCCTCCTGCGTCGCCAGAGCGACGAGATGAGAAGCGGGCCCGCGAAAGGCACGCCAAGGCGATTTGCGAAACCTGTACGGTGCGCAACGACTGCTTGGACCATGCCCTCTCCATTCGTGAACAACACGGGATTTGGGGTGGACTGAGTGAAAGCGAACGCCGTCAACTGTTGACCGTCTAAGCGGATTTCGCTAGGCCGATTCATCTGGCGGCGGCAGTCGCGGTCCGCCGATCCGCAGATCACCTCGACGTCTGGTGATCCCGTTGTTATCGAGATATGACAATAACGGAATGGCGTACTTGCGGCTCGTCCCCCACTCATCGCGGACTTCGGCAACCGTTACCCCGTCTGGTTGGCGGCTCAGCAAATCAGCCACGACTCTGGCGGCGGCATCAAGTGCGCTGGCCGCGAAGTAAACCCCACCCTCTTCCACCACGTCCCCCCTCCGAACCAACTCCCGAAGTTCGGCCCTATCAATTCCCTCAGGATCTGGCGGGGCGAACGGCGACGCCTCCAAGGCGTCGATGTAAGTGTGTCCGGTCAAGGTGTCGACAGCGTCGATTGCTCGGGCATGGCCGTGATCCACAGCTACACCCTCGATCGTGTCGAGCACCGCGCGGCCGAAGTCGTCGAGCTTTGCAATATCAAGTCCGAGCGGCCCGGCCGTGGCGATGGCCTCACTGAGTTCTGTGTGCCTGGCCTTCAACACAGAGGGATCCACCGCCCAATTCCCCACATCGGCCTGGCGATGCTCGCCGGTGAGTCGCAGGAGATGGTCGACATCCACTCGGCCTCGCTCGGCGATCACCCGGTCCAAGCTGCGATCGGGTTGGGCTTTGGCAGCGGCAACTATCGGGTCAACATCGAGGATTTCTCCGCCACCGAGCGTTTCACCCCGGCCCGATTCACGAAGGATGAAACGGTCACCGGGCAGCAACGGCAAGCCGACAGGAAGGTGAAGGCGCACCGGACCCTCCATGCCCGGCTGAATCTCAGAGGGACCCAGCACTCGGACCCGGACAGGGAACTCCCCAGAGCCCAGATACGCCATATGAGCGCCCCGCCGGGTCACCGGGTGGTCGATTGCGTCAAGAACCTTCAACAGGCCGTCCACCCGCTGGGTGACATGCCACTGGTCGGCGGTGACCAGCACATCGCCGCGGGTCAATTCATCATGGCTGACCCCGGACAGGTTCAAGGCGACCCGGTTCCCAGGACCTACTTTCGAGCGTTGCGCGTGCAAGCTCTGCAGCGCGCGGACCCGTACGGCTCGCCGGTGGGGCAGAGCAGTCAACTCATCGCCGACCCTTACCCGGCCGCCGGTGAGGGTTCCCGTTACGACTGTGCCCGATCCCTTCGCCGCGAACACTCGGTCAATCCAGAGACGGGGACGCTTGTGATCGACAGCGGTCGGTGTGGCTTC
Organism: Candidatus Aldehydirespiratoraceae bacterium; assembly: GCA_965198365.1. Classification (GTDB taxonomy): domain Bacteria; phylum Actinomycetota; class Acidimicrobiia; order Acidimicrobiales; family Aldehydirespiratoraceae; genus VXYK01. The sequence continues at coordinate 468,966 of OZ240617.1, forward strand.
AAGCAATTCGTCGAGTGCTACCCCGATGTCGGCAATACCGGATCCGTCGAGCGCGTCCACCTCAACGATCGGAGCAGCTTCCAAAAACGTGCCTTCGACACGTTCTTCCACGTCAAGTCTTGCCAACTCCCGCAGGTCGTCGTCGGCCAGACCCGTTTTGGTCAGCGCCACCAATCCGTGCTCGATCCCCAATAGCTGCAGGATCTGTAGATGTTCCTCGGACTGCGGCTTCCAACCCTCAGTGGCCGCCACCACGAAAACGCAGGCGTCAACACTGCCCACACCCGCCAACATGTTCTTGAGGAAGCGAACATGGCCGGGCACATCGATAAAGGCCACCCCTCTGCCCGAGGGAAGTTGCGTTGAAGCGAAGCCCAGGTCGATGGTGAGTCCGCGTGCCTTCTCCTCGGACAGCCGATCTGGGTCGGTACCGGTCAGTGCCTTGACGAGAGTCGACTTGCCGTGGTCCACATGTCCCGCCGTCGCTACAACATGCATTAGTCAGCGCCGGAAGTGCGTGGTGAGCGGGTCATTAGTCAGCGCCGGGGGTCAAAGCAGCCGTTATCTCGGAATCATCTTCCGGGTGAACAGTGCGCAGATCAATGATTGTGCGCCCGTCGACGACCCGGGCAATGATCGGGCGCTGCCGGTTGCGTAAGGCGCTGCGCTGGTCACCCTCGACCGCCACTCCCGCCGATGGAATCTCGACTGCCGGCAAAGTCCCACCACCCGGTGTGGAAGCCACATCCACGGCGATGCCAACACCGAGGTTCTCAGCTCGGGACCGCAACACATCTTGGGACAAAGACGCCATTCGCCAGAACGGGATGGCGTCACCGTCACGGTTGAGATAGGCGAGAGCGGTGGCCTGCAAAGCGCCGAGCACCAAGCCCCCGGGCCTCAGCGCACGAGCCAACGGGTGGGCCGCGCAAGTTGCCACCAGATCCTCCCGGCCCGCAATGATTCCTGCTTGCGGCCCGCCGAAGAGTTTGTCGCCGGAGAATGTGACCAGATCGGCACCCGCTTCAAGTGTCTGACGAGCGGCTGGTTCGTCGTCGAGCCACCCTGGTGGCCCGCAGGGCAGCCATGGACAACGACTGTCAACAAGCCCCGAGCCGATATCTGCGACCAACGGGCGGTTGAGCGCGGCAAGTTCCGCGGTCCGGGGGGCTTCGGTAAAGCCGACGATCTTGTAGTTCGACTGGTGTACCTGCAGCACGAGAGCGGCGTCTTCGCCGTGCTGATCGACCGCGTGTTTGAAGTCGTCGAGCCGCGTGCGGTTGGTGGTGCCGACTTCAATGAGGCGTGCCCCTGAGCGTGCCATCACGTCGGGAACCCGAAAACCACCGCCGATCTCTACCAGTTCGCCCCGAGAAACAACGACTCCCTTGCCCTCGGCAAGGCTCGCCAAGGTGAGCAACACTGCCGCCGCGCAATTGTTCACAACGATTGCAGCTTCAGCTCCGCAAACCTGAGCGATCAGTGCCGGCGCGGTGTCCATGCGTGAGCCGCGCTCGCCGGTCGTCAGATCGAATTCGAGATTGGAGTATTGGTCGGTTTGTGCCCAGTTCATGGGGGCACGACCGAGATTGGTGTGCAAGAGCGTGCCGGTACCGTTGATGACCGGGCGTAGCAGGCGTCTGGCCATGTCATTGGCGATCTGACGTGCGCTTTGGGGGGATCCGGCTGAGATCGCGTTTCGAGCCGCCTCCACCAGCATTGGGTGAGGAAGGCCAGTGTCGTGCAACGACCGGGCCAGCCGGTCGACCGACGGGGGGCGTGAAGCTTGTTCAGTCACGGCCAGATCAGCCTAGAGCGCCAGCGCCCTCACGGGGTTCTGCGGCGCGTGGACCCTGATTGCTCGTACGATGGCTGCATCTTGGGCATCCTTTTTATTCTGTTCCTTGTGGTCCTAGTCGTTGAGGGCTATGTCATCCTCGCGGTCAACGAGGCCATGGGTGGATGGAACACCATCGGTCTGATCGTGTTGACCAGTATGGTCGGTGCCGCCCTCGTCAGGCGAGAAGGTCTCAGCGTGCTGCGCAGGGCACAGCAATCGCTCGACAAAGGGCAGATTCCAACAAACGAGTTGATCAACGGCGTGTTGTTGCTGATAGCTGCGGCGCTGATTTTGACTCCCGGGTTCTTTACTGCCGGTGTCGGCCTGCTGCTGTTGTTTCCGCCTACCCGGGCGGTTGTGCGCGAAGTGCTCAAGCGTCGCTTTGCCGGTCGGGTGAGCGCCGGTGGGACGTTTGGTGGGCAGGGCATACGTTTCGGTCAATGGACCGATGTGAACGCAACTGATGTCACCGACGCTGGTGAAGCCACCTATGGCGACGGCAACGGGTCAGCGATCGAACTCGGCCCGGTGTCTGAGGAGAACAGCGACTCCGATGCCGACGACGGCGGTGACGACAGTCCCAAACAACGCTGACTGAACGCCGGCCTCAGCTGGGGTTCGTTTCGAGTTCGTCGAGCTCATCGAGGGCAGCCATGGCCGCTTCGAGCATGCGAGCCGAGCATCCCGCCATCTCGACTGGGGGAATGTACTCCTCAGCAATGGCAGCTGCGATGGCCCTGATGGCGTCGGCTGCGCGACTGGAGCCGAGCACTGCGGGAGAGCCGCTATCGCCTCCGACTGATACCTCAGCTTCGATTGGAACCGATCCGAGCAGCGGAACACCCACATCGTCGGCCAGCTGTTGTCCGCCTCCGCTTCCGAACAATGCATGTTGGCTGCCGTCCGGGGCAACGAAGCTGGTCATGTTCTCGATAACCCCAACGATCCGCAGATAGTTCTTGCGTCCCATGTCGGCAACCCGTGCGGCGACCTTCTGCGCGTTGCTTGCTGGGGTGGTGACGATCAGCATCTCGGCGCGGGGCAGCAGCTTCGCCAAGCCCATCTGCACATCGCCGGTCCCTGGAGGCATGTCGATCAGCAGGTAGTCGAGATCTTCGGACCAGGCGACGTCTTCGCAGAAATGCCGTACCGCACGGTCGAGCATCAGGCCGCGCCACATCAGCGCCGAGTCTTCCTGTTCGACCAAAAAGCCCATTGAGACGATTTCAAGACGACCGCTGCCGATCTGGCGGATAAGCGGAGTGATCTTGCCTTCACGGGCGACCAGGTCGCCGTCTACGCCGAGCATGCGGGGAACGGAAAATCCCCAGATGTCGGCATCCATCACTCCAACCGCATAGCCAGTGTCGGCCAGCGCGGCAGCGAGGTTCGTTGCGATTGACGATTTGCCGACTCCGCCTTTACCCGAGGCGATCATGATGACTTTGGTGGTCGGCGGGATGGCGGTGGCCGGGGCGTCCTGGCTGACGTTGAATCGTGCCTTGGCCATGGCCTCAGATTTCTGTTCTTGTGTCAGTTCGCTCCAGTTGATTTTCACGCTGGTGACCCCGGGAAGCGACAAGAGACGGCTGCGGATGTCCTTTTGGATCTGTCCCCTCAGCGGACAGCCACTGGTGGTCAGGGCGATCTCCAAAGTGATTCTGCCGCTGTCGGCGACATCCACAGAGCGGGCCATGCCAAGTTCGACGATGTCACTGCCCAGTTCAGGGTCGATCACCCCGCGCAGCAACCCCATCACATCATCAGCAGTCGGCGGAGCAACGTCTTCCACAACCCGAGGCTATCGCCGCAACACAAGTGCTGAGACGGGGAGGCGAATCTGGGTCGTAGCGGATAGGGTAGGGTCAGAGTTTGGTAGTTCTCCTAGAGAGGAAGTCCTGTGATCACACTGACCGATTCCGCTGTATCGAAAGTTGATGAGCTCCTCACCGCAGAGGGAGAAGAGGGATTGGCGTTGCGCGTCTCCGTACGCCCTGGCGGCTGTTCCGGTTTCTCATATGAGATGTACTTCGACAACGAACGGGCTTCCGACGACATGTCGGTCGTCTTCGGCCCGGTCGGTGTTGTGGTGGATCCTTCGTCTGCTCAGCTTCTTGATGGAGCCACACTTGACTACAAAGACGGCCTCACCGACGCAGGGTTCTCGATCGACAACCCCAACGCTCAGCGCACTTGCGGCTGCGGGCAGAGCTTCAGCTGAGCCGGTAAGCCGACTGCAGAGCCCGTCGCTGCGCGGCGGGCTTTCTTCGTTTTCTCAGCGGTTGGAAGCGGGGGCTACTGTCTCGACATGACTGAGCGAGCGTTCGACCCAGACTTTCTTGAGATGTTGCCTTTGCTGCCCACGGTAACGGACTTCTCAGACGCCGCCGAGATTCGTACTATGCGCGAATCGATTGGTTTGTTCGCCAACGAGATTGAACCTCGTGATGACGTGATCCGTGAGGATCGCACTGTTCAGGGTCTTGATGGCGATCCCGATGTGCCTGTCCGGATATACCGCCCGGCTTCTGCGAGCCCGGATCTTCTGCCGGCAGTGTTGGAGATCCACGGTGGTGGGTTCATGTTGGGGTCGATCGAGATGATGGACCCGTGGTGCGATCGCGTGGCTGCTGAGTTTCCGGCGGTGGTGGTTTCTGTGGAGTACCGGCTGGCTCCTGAAGATCCCTTCCCAGCGGGAGTCCACGATTGCTATGCGGCGCTGGTGTGGTTGGCCGAGAATGTTACGGAGTTGGGCGTTGATCCCGATCGCATTGCGATTGCCGGTCAGAGCGCGGGTGGTGGTTTGGCTGCCGGCACCGCACTGATGGCCCGAGACCGTGGTGGTCCACAGTTGTGCTTCCAACTGCTGGAGATACCTGAGCTTGACCATCGGCTTGAGACGCCGTCGATGACCCAGTTCACCGACACGCCACTGTGGAATCGACCGAACGCGATCTGGAGCTGGAAGCACTACCTGGGGCCGGACCACGAAGGGCCTGTTTCGCCTTACGCATCGCCTTCGGTGGCCGATGATCTCTTAGGCCTGCCTTCGGCGTTTGTGTCGGTGATGGAGTTCGATCCGTTGCGTGATGAGGGATTGGTCTATGCGATACGACTGCTCGAAGCGGGTGTGTCGACCGAGATCCACGCCTACCCGGGAACGTTCCACGGGTCGGCCATGGTGGTGAACGCGCAAGTCAGCCTCAACAATGCCCGCGACTCCGAGGCAGCCCTGCGCAAAGCGCTCGGCGCCTAGCCGAGGCGAATTCGCCAGACAGTTAAACGTGGTTCAATCGACATCGACGTGTGTAGCGTCTCAGAGATGAGGACCAGTGCGGAGTTCGACGATGATCCAGCGCAGACCCTGCCTCGGTTTGTTCAGCAGACGCGCTGCCTCGGCACTCGAATCGACGTGACGAATGTGGCCGAGGCGATCGACCTGCTGGAGGGGCACAAGGCTGGCTGAGCGATGCAATGCCGGTTCGTGTCGGCCGACTCGGACTTTGGTCGGTTCAGCGAAGTCAATTGGATCAATCCCATCGCAGCGCCGCGTAGTTGCCGTCGCGAATTCTGATTTCGTAGAACACGGACCATGTGGCTGCAGGCGTGCTACAATGTAGCACATGATTGAGATCGGTATTAGAGCGTTGAAGCAGAACGCCTCTGCTGTAGTTGCCAGCGCGGCTGCCGGGGAGGTCATCACCATCACGTTGCGAGGACAACCTGTGGCCCGCCTGACGGCGATTCCGGTTTCACGCCTCGAGGAGCTGGTGACCTCTGGCCGGGCGCGTCCCGCTCGGCACGACCTTGCCGACATGCCGGCGCCGATGACGGGCCCGAAACTCTCCGAGGCGCTCGCGGAGATGCGCGCCGAGGAGCGATACTGAAATTGGCCTACTATTTCGATACTTCGGCCCTGGTCAAGCTGCTCGTCGATGAACCCGAAACATTGGCGCTTCAAGCATGGCTGTCCTCCGAGCCCCGCGAAGCCGTGTCCTGTGACCTTGCCCGCACCGAGTTGTTCAGGGCAATGCGGCGTGTCGCCCCACAGCAATTCGCCGCGGCCAGGCGATTGCTGGACAGTATTGTCCTCCTAGAAATTGAGACGGCAGATTTCGAGCATGCCGGGCGCCTCGGGTCTGTTTCGCTCAGAACTCTTGATGCCATCCACATCGCGGCGGCGCTGAAGCTCGGAGACGACCTCGAAGGATTGGTCACCTACGACAATCGCCAAGCCGAAACAGCCCTGTCTCTGGGGATCGAAGTCGTAGCGCCAAGCTGAGCAGAGAACCGGTGAACACCGCCACCAGCGCCCCAACCAACCCACACGACCAAGCTGCAATCAACCTGACCACCATCAAACCATCCTACGAAAGCTACGACCGCGCTCGGTCAGTCGAGTAGGAATTCGGTGGCGTTGTGGTCGCTGATGGCGGTCATGGCTCGGTTGAACATGTCGACTATGAGCGCCCGCGCCCGGTCGTTGACGAGTTCGATGCGCCCTGCCTGGATCGGATAGCAGAGGCAGAACATGGCGGTCGCCCGGTAGTCGTCCATCAACATGTCACGGTCGTGTGACACACCGGCGGTTTCGAGTTCGGCGAGATAGGCATCGATAAGCGCAGCCTCATGAGTCCTGCGGTCGTCGATGGTCAAGCTCTGAGTCATGAAGTAGGCGAGGTCGTACGCAAAGGGTCCTTTGGCGCAGACCTGCCAGTCAATGGCTGTGACCTTCCCATCAGCGGAAAAAAACAGGTTGTCGAGCCGGTAGTCGCCGTGGACCAAGGTGATCGGGTGCCCCTCGGTGACCGTCAGCAGGGAACGGGCCGATGCCGCGAAGCGCTCCATGATTGCTGCTAGTTCGCTGGTCACAAGCTCGGGGAACGATTCCTGAAACGGTCCCCAGGAATCGGCCATTCCCTGGATCACGCCCTCAGGATTTGGTGAGTCCGAACCGAACGGCAGCCAGGCGAAATCGGGATCGTCGAACAGCACGGAATCAGCGAATGTTGCGTGGTGCCGAGCAATGTTTTGGACCGTGAGCAGAGCAGCGTCGGGCGGGCAGCCGTCGACCTGACTGTGAACGATCGCGTCGCCAATGTCTTCGAAGAGAAGCACGAAATCGTCGGTCTCAAGGTCGTGATCAGCCGCGTAGCACGCGGTGGTGGGCACTGGGGTCAACTCTGCGAATTTGCGGTAGAACCCGATTTCTTTTTCGTAGAACCGGAAGACGCGGGACACGTAGCGGGCCTGAGGGTCGCTCGATGCGAGCTTTAGCACGACCGTCGCTGGACCAGCCCCGTCGGTGTTGTAGCGCAGCGACAGCCTGTACAACAGCCCCATGATGCCGACACCCAGGCCGATCGGTTCGATGTCGAACTCGGTGACCCGTGAGCTTGCCGCGAGAACTCCCGATGAGCGCAGCGATTCTGTGAGCCACTGCGTCGTTACTTCGTCGATCACGGTTGGAAATGTCGCCATCGGGCCGAACACTAGTCGTTACCGGGGATTCGGGCTTCTGGTTGGCGGCGTAGAGTCACCCCGATGGGATCAACGCAATCCATAGCTCTGGTCGTCAACGGCAATTCGGTCGCGGTTGACGGCACGGTTGCCAAAACGGCGACGTTGCTTGATGTCCTGCGTGACGAACTCCGGCTCACCTCGGTCAAGGACGGGTGCAGCCCGCAGGGGCAATGCGGCTGTTGCACAGTGTTGGTCGACGGTGCACCTCGCGTGTCATGTGTTACCCCGGTTCGGCGGGTTCGTGATCGCGCCATCACCACCCTTGAAGGCCTCCCCGACGACCTCGCCAAAGCCTGGGCTGACTCGTTCGCCTCGACCGGTGGAAGCCAGTGCGGTTTCTGCACGCCAGGCATCATCTGTCGCTTTGAAGGACTAAGGGCCAAAGGCGGGGACCACAATGACCGCGAGGCTGCGGCCAAGGCACTACAAGCGCACCTGTGTCGATGCACCGGCTGGCAGCCTGTCGTTGACGCATGGGTGGCTTTTGGCGACCAACCTCGAGAAACGAGAACAGCTGTCGATGTTCGCACGGCTAGTCAGCGAAGCGACGCGGCTCACAGAGCGACGATTGAAGGTGGTGTTGCACAGTCCGTGGGCCCAGCGGTCGCCGCGGGACGCGGTGGATTTGCCGACGACTCAGCCCCCGCGGATGCACTCGTAGCGGTCCTGGCGATAGACGAACAATGGGTGCTTGCTAAGAGCCGTACCGAGGCTTTACGGCTCGCAGGCAAGGTGCAGGGCCGCCGCACGACAGCGGTTTTCGAGCCGCCGATCGCGGTGCCGGAAGGCGACTTCGACCTGACGCTTCGCACTTCATGGGTGGAACCGGCCTACCTTGAGACTGATGCATCTTGGTGCGCTCCAGGCCGCGAACCGGTGTCGCCTCTGGCAAATGGGGGAGCGTTCGGGGCGAAACAATCGAGCGAAGTAGCGGAGGTGGCACAGCGTCTCGCAGACGAAGCGGGACGTCCCGTGAGGGTGTTGTACTCCCGTGAAGATTCCGTGCGCCGAGGTCCCAAGCGTCCACCTCTAGCAGCGGGAATCAACCGCGATGGAACAGGCGTAGTCCGGGTCGCACGAACACCGGGTATCAGCGACGCGATCACCGAGGTTGCCCCCGGATTGCTGGTGCAGGAAGTGGGTGTGGTCGGTCCGCCCACCAGCGCGGTTATCCGTGGTGCTGGTTGGGCTGAAGCAACGGTGTTGCTGGCCGGCGCAAGAGGCGAGGTCGGTTGGATCAAAGCGCCTGGGGGAGGCGCGGCAACCGCATCGGTCGGAGCGGATGGAACGCTGTATGTCTCGGTGCGCTGCGGAGCGGTGCTGGACGAGACGGTTCTGCGCTCATACTGCACCGGCGCTGCGCATATGGCCCTGTCGTGGGTGACAAGCGAGAGCCTCGCGGTCGACGAGCACGGTGAACTTCATGATCTGACGATCCGTTCCTTCGGCATCCTGCGGGCGATCGATACTCCCCGTATCGACATCACTATTGAGCCGTCCGCAGCCGATCCGGTCAACGGCTCAGACGCAGTGTTCGCGGCGGTCGCTGCCGCCGTTTGGCTTGATCAGGGCTGCCCAGAGCAATGGCCGATCAGCGATCGTTGACTATGGTGCTTTGCTAGTCTGCGAGGTGCCCAGAAACTGAGCAAGGAGCACATCATGAGCACACCCGTGGGTCCATATTCGCCCATAATGAGAGGCGGATATCTTCTGTTCACCGCCGGCCAGATTGGCATCAGCGACGGTGTACTGGTCGAGGGCGGAGTTGAGGCCGAGACGAGGCAGGTGTTCGTCAACTTGCGCACAGTGCTGGCCTCGGCTGATGCCTCTCTCGCCGATGTGGTGAAAGCCACCGTGTTTCTTGTCGACATGGGTGACTACGCGGCGGTGAACAAGATCTACTCCGAGGAGTTCGACGGACACCGCCCGGCGCGGTCCGCGGTGGCTGTGGTGGCTCTCCCGCTCGGTGCTCAAGTCGAGATCGAAGTGGTAGCTGTACGCCCGGCCGATCTGGCAGACTGAAGCTATGGACCTGGGTGCCGTAATAATCGTGGTGTTGTTGGTTGTGGTGATGCCCGTGGCTGTGCTCATGAGCATGGCCGCACTCGCCGGCCTGCTCGGCGGTCTCATTGGCCGCGATCGCGATCTCGACAACGTCGGCGACGACGGTGAACCCAACGAGTATCTGGCGCTTTCCCGAACCAACCCCTACCTGGGTTAGCTGAGGAGCGACTAGCCCCAGCGGCTGCGGCCGAAGGAATAACCGACGGAGCGGACGGTTTGGATCAGGTTGGCGTGCTCCTCGCCGAGTTTTGAGCGCAGACGCCGCACATGCACATCCACTGTGCGAGCGCCGCCGTAGTAGTCATAACCCCAGACCCGGTTGAGAAGAGTCTCGCGGGTGAAGACTTTGCCGGGATGCGCGGCGAGGAACTTCAAGAGTTCGTACTCCATGTAGGTGAGATCGAGCGGCTTGGAGTCGATCACGGCTTGATAGGTCTCAAGGTTCATGGCCAGCGGGCCGTACTCAATCAGTTCGACATCATCGGCTTGTCCACCCCGTCTAAACAGATGTTTGAGGCGAATCTCCAGCTCCAAGGGATGGAACGGGTACAGACAGAAGTCGTCGAACAGATCGTGATGGGGATCAAGCGATTGAAGATGGCCGCCGTTGATGAGCAACAGAAGCGAGCGGACGTTGACCTCGCCGTTGTGAACCGATCGGCAGAAACGCAGTGTCGGTTCCAGATCTGAACCAGCCATCACAATGGCGCCCACCCAGCCGTCGGCCGGCTCGTCGGCACGAGCCGTTTCGATGTCAACCGCGGCCTTCCACGCCCAGCCTCCGATATCGAGGGTCTGAGCCAACTCCGGCGGCGCCGGGTCGGGAAAGACAAGCAACGGCTTCATGCGTTCACGATACGTTCACTTCTACCAAGTCGGGAGATAGCGCTCTAGTTCAAACGGGGTGACAGTGGACTGGTATTGGTCCCACTCGGAGCGTTTATTGCGCAGAAACCACTCGAATATGTGGTCGCCGAGCGAACTGCGGACGAGATCGGAACTCTCCATCACGTCGAGTGCCTCGTCGAGTGAACGCGGTAGCGGTTCTATCCCCAACTCGGCGCGTTCACGATGGTTGAGCTCGTGAAGATTGGTGCTCGTTTCGGCGGGTAGTTCGTAGCTTTCGCTGATCCCGCGCAAACCAGCGGCGAGCACCAGCGAGAATGCCAGATAGGGGTTGCAGGCCGGGTCTGGAGATCGGTACTCGATTCGGGCCGAGCTTGGTTTGCCTCGTCGACGCACCGGCACCCTGACCAAAGCTGAGCGGTTGTTACGAGCCCAGGCTACGTAGGGTGGCGCCTCGGATTTCTCCGAAAGCCGCTTGTAGCTGTTGACCAGTTGGTTGGTGACCGCGGTGATCTCGCGGGCATGGTGCAGCACGCCGGCCGTGAACTGGCGCCCGGTCACCGAAAGTCCGTGTGAGTCGTCGCCATCGTGGAACACGTTGGTGTCCCCGGAGAACAGCGACAGGTGCACGTGCATCCCTGACCCCTGCACGCCGTTGAGCGGCTTGGGCATGAACGAAGCGTAGGTGTCTTGCTCCATGGCAATCTTCTTGACAACCAACCGCAGTGTCATGAGGTTGTCGGCTACGTCAAGCGCTTCGGTGTAGCGAAGGTCGATCTCGTGCTGGCTCGGGCTGTCCTCATGGAACGAATATTCGACGGGTATCCCCATGGCTTCGAGCATGTGAATGGTCCGTTTGCGAAGGGTGCTCGAAACATCGGCGGTGGTGAGATCGAAGTAGGAACCCTGGTCGAGCGGCCGAGGTTTTCCGAGGGAAGGATCCCCCGAGGCAAAGTAGAAGAACTCAACCTCGGGAGCGGCCAAAAACGAGTACCCCTTGGTACGCGCGTCGTTGAGGTTGCGACGAAGAACCTGACGGGGGTCACCGTCGAAGGGCGTCTCGTCGAGGTTCTGAATGTCGCAGAACATGCGTGCCGAGGGCTCGTCGTGGGTAGCCCAGGGGAGTAGCTCGAAAGACGTAGCGTCGGGACGAGCGAGAACATCGGATTCGTGCACGCGTGAGAAACCGTCGATCGAACTGCCGTCGAATTGCACACCCTCATCGAACGCAGCTTCGAGTTCGGCCGGTGTGATGGCAACCGACTTGAGTTTTCCGAGCACGTCGGTGAACCAGAGTCGGATCAGCCGCACGCCCCGTTCCTCCACGCTGCGAAGCACGTATTGCTGGTCGCGTTCCATTGGTCACCCCGGTTGTGTTGGCGAGCAACTGTCTGCTTCGGCCGATTGCCTCCACGGTGCCACACCGGAGGCTGGATTTTGTCTTGAAACGCCCTCGTTCACACACTGTTAACAATTGGGCAACCGCGCAGAAACCCAGTTCTTGAACCCTTAAGCTGTCTGTTGGCTAACCTGACGCTGTTTGGCTTCAGGGAGCGCCGAACAGTCGGCGAACAAGAGTCGACAACCAACCGCCAAGAGAGGAAATCTAGTGGCTTACCGAGCTGAATATCTGTGGATTGACGGGAGCGAGCCGACCAATGAGATTCGTTCCAAGACGAAGGTTCTGGCTGATGGCGAAGAGCCGGGGATCTGGGGTTTTGACGGTTCCAGCACGAATCAAGCCGCCGGCAGCGATTCTGATGTCGTCCTCGAACCTGTGTTCCAATGCCCCGACCCGATTCGCGGCGGCGACAACATCCTCGTCATGTGCGAAACGCAGCTGACCGGAACTCTGGCACCGCACCCGAGCAACACCCGACGTCAAGCCCGCGAGTCGTATGGCCGCTACTCCGATCAGGAACCCATCATCGGGATGGAGCAGGAATACACCCTGCTTGATCGCATGACGGGCTGGCCTGCAGGTTTCCCGCCCAATGGTTTCCCCGCTCCGCAGGGTCCGTACTACTGCGGTGTGGGTGCAGTGAAGATTCACGGTCGTGAGTTGATCGAGCGCCACACCACCGCCTGCATCGAAGCTGGTCTGGCGATCTCAGGTACCAACGCCGAGGTCATGCCCGGGCAGTGGGAGTTTCAGATCGGCCCGATCAACACGATGGTGATCGGCGACGAGATGTGGGTCGCCCGCTATCTCCTCTACCGGTTGGCCGAAGAGTTCGGAGTTGAGGTTTCTCTTGAGGCCAAGCCGATGAAGGGAGACTGGAACGGTGCCGGCATGCATACCAACTTCTCCACCAAGTCGATGCGGGAGTCATTCGACCCTATTATCGACGCTTGCGAGGCGTTGGGGGCCGAAGGGGTACCTGCGCGCCACATCGCGGGATATGGCGTGGGTATTGAGGATCGACTGACGGGGGCACATGAGACGGAGCGGTTCGACACCTTCTCGTACGCTCCCTCCGACCGCGGTGCATCGATCCGCATTCCTTGGCAGGTAGTGCAGAACGGCAAGGGCTACATCGAAGATCGTCGCCCTAACGCCAACGCCGACCCCTACGTGGTCGCCGCGTTGATGACCGAGACCGTCTGCGCCGCGCTCGCCTAGTTCGTTGAATCAGTAGGGGCCCGGGCCGGGGTCGTCGCACAACTGGACCATCACCTTGCCGGTGTTGCCGCCGGTGAACAGCATGTTGAGCTGGTCGACACAGTTCTCAAGACCTTGTGCCATCTCTGTGCGGTAGCGCATCTTGTTTTCCGCCTTCCATTCCCACATCTGGTTCCAGGCCTCGTCGTAGCGACTGACGTAGGCCATCCCTTTGTAGCCGACCATTTTGGCTTGCCGGTTGATGAGGTTTAGATAGTTCGACGGTCCCGGTGGTCGTCCGCCCTGGTTGTACATGGAGATGGCACCGATTATCACCACTCGACCGCCGATGGCCAGGCGTCGCAGGGCTAGGTCGAGAATGGGACCGCCGACATTGTGGGAATCACCCAGTTGAGCGGCTTGTTGTGACTGCGGGTTCCGCGACAGCGGTGCTGTTGGCGTTTGGCCCTACGATGAAGCCATGACGTCTCGTACTGATGTCTTGCGAGTTGCCGTGTGCCACATCAACCCGACGGTGGGTGACCTTGAAGGCAACATGGCGCTTGCGTTGGCAGCGCTTGCGGAGGCCGAAGAAGGCAATGCCGACGTTGCAGTCATGCCGGAGATGGCAATCACCGGTTATCCCCCCGAGGATCTCGTGTTGAGGCCCGGTTTTGTGGCTGATTGTCGGGCCACGCTGGAGAAGTTCGCGGCACAGACCTCGCGGTGCGCGGTTGTGGTCGGGTTCGCCGATGGTGATCCTTCGACAGAGCGCGAGGTCGCGGATCTTGCTGTGGTTGACGAAGACGGGTTTGGTTACAACAGCGGTGTCTGGAACGCCCTGGCGATCTGTGCGGAGGGTCGCGTGGTTGGGACCTACTACAAGCGTCATCTTCCCAACTACGACGTTTTCGATGAACTCCGTTACTTCCAGCGTGGTGACGATCCCTTGACTCTGTACGAGATCGCCGGCGTTCCTGTTGGGGTGACGGTGTGTGAGGACTCGTGGATTCCCGACGGCCCGGTTTCGAGGCTCGCCTCGGCGGGGGCCCGTGTTGTGATCAATGTCAACGGTTCGCCGTTTCGCACCGGTAAACAGAAGGTGCGGGAACAGGTCATCAGCGAGCGAGTGGCCGAGGCGAGAGTTCCGGTCCTTTACGCCAACCTCGTCGGCGGGCAGGACGAACTGGTTTTTGACGGTGGCTCATTCGTCGTGAGTCCCACACCGCAAGGGCCGAAGGTGACGGCTCGCTGTGAGCGTTTTGCTGAACGCGTCGAGGTGATCGATATTGAGTTGGCGAGTCCCCGTGAGACAACCGAGGAGGCTTCGGTGGTTGCGGTCTCGGCCGGGAATCCTCAACGGCGAGAGCGGCTCGTGGCGCCGATCGTGGAGCCGTTGGGGGAGTTGGCCGAACAGTGGCGGGCGTTGGAACTCGCCACCCGTGATTATGTCCACAAGAGTGGGTTCAGCGATGTTTGTATCGGCCTTTCGGGCGGGGTTGATTCGTCGATCACCGCCACCATTGCTGTTGATGCCCTTGGTGCGAGCCATGTCCATGGCGTGTTGATGCCGTCGAGGTACTCGAGTGATCACTCCATTGCCGATGCCGAAGCACTGGCTGCCAATCTCGGTATCGACGCTCGTACCGTTGCTATCGAGCCTGCTCATGCAGCGTTTACAGAGATGCTGTCCAGCGACTCTGCCACACCGGGGAATCTCGGCGGTTTGACCGATCAGAATGTGCAGTCGCGGATTCGTGGTGTGCTGCTGATGGCGCTGGCCAATGAACACGGTTGGTTGGTCTTGACGACCGGCAACAAGTCGGAGGCAGCGGTTGGATATTCGACTCTTTATGGTGACACGGCGGGTGCTTACGCGGTCATCAAAGATGTCTGGAAACTCACTGTGTATGAGTTGTGCCGGTGGCGCAATAGCCAGGGTGCTGCGGTGATTCCTGAGTCTGTTTTGGGCAAGGCTCCGTCGGCTGAGCTGAAACCAGATCAACGTGACGACCAGTCGCTTCCGCCGTATGAAGTGCTTGACCCGATTCTGCGGGCCTTTGTGGAAGGAGATCTGGGGGTGGCAGAGATCGTTGAGCAGGGTTTGGGAGACCGTGACCTGGTACAGCGGGTCTGTCGCCTTGTCGATATCGCTGAGTTCAAGCGCCGCCAAACTCCTATCGGGGCTCGTCTCAGCAACAAGGCGTTCGGTCGTGATCGCCGCATGCCGATTATCAACCGCTACAGGGGTTGAGGAGCGTTCCGGCCATGAGCGACGAAGCGGGTCGGGTACACGGCGAACAGGCTTTGACAGTCGCTGCAACCGCGACCACAGTGCGCGGCCTTCACTGGGCTTCGTCGAGCTTGTTTGAACTCTTCGTTGCTTGGGCCAGTGAAGTAGAGCCTGAACGCGGTGATGTTGCTGCATGGTTGTCAGCCACAGGGCGTCACTTGGGTGAGCAAGCCGATGATTTGAAGACACTGATGCCGGATTCGGTGCTTCTTGCCGACATGACCAGCTTCACTGCTCCCTCTTCAGAAGCCGAAGAAGCCCTCATCGTCATTCGAGCGATTCCTGGTTCAGTCGTGCGGCTGGCGATCGCACAGCGTGTGCTTCTGGGGAGGCTCAGAGCGTCGTGTGAGTCGCTGCAACGACTAGCTGAACCCCATGCAGATGCGCCGTTGCTTCGTATCATCGGCTTCTTGCTGCTCGACATACGCAATGACCGCGAGCAAGGCGAACTTCTCCTGGGTTCACTACGCAACTCGGAAACCAACCAACACCTCAACAGAGGTGTGATGGAAGCCGAAAGCCACCTTGTGTCTGCGGGTGGTCTTGTGCCCGCGGGAGTGCTTCACTAAGCCAGATGGCAATTATCTGGCGGTTGTATAAAAACAATCCGTCGGTATCGTAAAGCGAACGGGGCTGAAGCGACGAGAGGGACATCCGTGGCGAAGGAGCGTGTCGAGAGGGACGAAGAGGATCTGGTCCGTCTATACCTGACGGACATAGGTCAGTATCCGCTCTTGACCAAAGAGGGCGAAGTTCGCCTAGCTCAAGAGATTGAGGCTGGGATTGAGGCACGCCGCGAGTTGGCCGAATCAAAGCCGACTCCTGCGCGTCGCCGCGAGCTTCGCCGACTTTCGCGCAAGGGCGAGGCCGCAACCCGTACTTTTGTCCAGTCGAACCTGCGCCTCGTTGTCTCTATCGCCAAGAAGTATCAGGCCTCCGGGTTGCCGCTGCTCGACTTGATCCAGGAAGGCAACCTCGGTTTGATGCATGCCGTCGAGAAGTTCGATTGGCGTAAGGGCTTCAAGTTCTCGACCTATGCCACCTGGTGGATCCGTCAAGCGATCACCCGAGGAATCGCCAACACCGGTCGCACCATCCGCTTGCCGGTGCATGCGGGGGATACTCTGGCGCGCCTGCAGAAGGCACGGACCCGCCTTGAACTCAAATACGGCCGGCCCGCCACGCTCAGCGAACTGGCGTTTGAAGTGGAGATGCCTGAAGACAAGGTGACCGAGGCGCTTCGTTTCGCGGCTGAGCCTTTGTCGCTTTCTGAGCCGTTGCGGGAGGACGGCGACGCTGAACTCGGTGATGTGGTGGAGGACCGTGGCGCGGATTCTCCCTTCGAGGTGGCGGCGACGTCTTTGTTGCCTGACGAGATTTCGCGTCTGTTGTCTCCGCTTGATGAGCGTGAGCGTGAGATTCTCAAACTTCGTTTCGGCTTGGACCGTGGTGAGCCTCGAACCCTTGAAGAGGTCGGTGAGCATTTCAACCTCACCCGGGAACGCATTCGTCAGATCGAGGCCCGAGCGATGTCGAAGCTCCGCCACCCCTCCTCCGACACCGGCGCCCGCGACCTCCTAAGCATCTAGCCAACCCCGCCATCGGTGACCCGGTGAACCGTTGGGGTTTCAGCCGCCTTCGTAGAGGCGGGTTAGGTCGATGAGTTCCACGTCGGGGCGGGTGCGGGCGGTGGCGGCGAGTCGGGGGGTGAATCCTCGGGTGGAGAACAGGAGACGCTTGGCAGTAGGGGACAGGGCGACCCCGGAGCGCTCGGCGAGCAGGTCGCTGAGCCGGTCGAGGCGTTCGAGGGCGTCGATGTCGAGCCGGTGGGTCTTGGCCTCCCCGATGAGTTGGATGGTCTTGGTGTTGCCTGCGTGCGTCCCGCGCCGCAGCGCCACCACGTCGAGCTCGAAGGACTGGCGAGTGAGGCGGTCGTTCACTTGCAGCGAGGCCGATGGGCCCGCAGTGCCGCCAAGTGTCGCCTGCGAGGCGTAGCGGTCTGTCCACAGGCGGCATATCGACTCGAAGTGCGGACCGATGATCTGTGAGCGGTAGGTGGCTTGTGCATCGGCCCACACCTCGAGTGCGTGGCGGTCTTCGAGTCTGGCCCGGTGACGTCGGTTGATCAGGTGGTGGAATCGCACGATCGGATCGGCCACCCGGTAGAGCGGCCGCCGGTCGGCTAGAAGGTCCTCGTGGCGCAGCACGAAACCGGCGGTGGTCATCACACCGAGGTGATGGCTGATGTCATTGGATGTTCTTGCGAGCGCTCCGGCGATCTTGGTCTGTGTTGAGTGCCCGTCGGCGACCGCTTGGAGCAAGGAGTAGTAGGCGGCCTCGTCGGTTACCCGGGGGTCCTCTCGCAGTAGGTACTCATCTTCTCGGAACAGCACATGAGACGGGTTCAGCACCGTCGCCGCCAGCCACGCAGGCAGGTCTTCGGTGCTGTCGGGGATTCCGGCGGCGGCGGTCAGGTCCTTGTAGCCGGCAGCGCCGCCCACCACGGTGTCGACCGCGAACGCCGCGGACATGTCGGTAATGCCCCAATGGCCGCGCGCCTGCCGGTAGTCGAACGTGGCCAGCGGCATGTCCAGCGCAGCGCGGCCCCGCATCGGCGAAGTGCCGCTGAGCAGCCGCGTCATTACCGACATGGCCGAACCGCACAGGACGACGCTCACCGGCGCAGTCCACGCCTCGGTCAGGGACCCGGCTGCGGCCTCGTCCATCAGCGCCTGAATCGCCGAGTCCAGGTCGGGATTGTTCTGCTGGAGGTACGGATACTCGTCGATCACCAGTGCCTGTGGTTGTGTCCCGCGTGTGCCCAGCGCGTTGACGGCCTGATCCAGGGCGTCGAGCCAGTCCCGGAACGGCCGTGGCGGCGCCCATTGCATCTGCTGACTGAGGCTGCCTGCGAACCGGTCCAGAGCGGGTCTGCGCTCCTCCCGCAGCGCCAGGTGGTAGACCCCGCCCATCGCCTCCACCAGGCGACGCAACAGAAAGCTCTTGCCGAAGCGCCGCCGCCCGTACACGATGCCCAACCGCAGGCCCGGACCCGGTGCAGAAACGAAACGCGACAGGTCTTCCCACTCGGCCTCCCGGTCATAGAGACTGCTCGGCCTGACCGGCGTTCCCATCCGACTGCCCCCGTTACTTGGTCCGATTTAATACAACTTCATTTACTATAAGTCGGTTTACTATAAATTGCTATCGCAATTCGGTTAACAGGTCGAGGATCTCGGCTGGGACGGGTTCAGCCGTGGACAGTCATTGAGGTTGCGGCTACTTCGCGGTTACGGCTGAAGAATCCGATTTCGATGGGCATGCCGGTGTAACGGCCCTGGACGACGAGCGGGTCATTGTCGTGGTCGAGGCCTCCTTGGACCGCGGTGATCAGTTCGGCCATCACATGTCCGGCGACGGGTCCGTTCTTGTACTGGTTGCCACTCGTACCGATGGCGACGTAGAACCCGTCTAGGTCGGTGCGGTCATAGATCGGGACCCAGTCGTCGCTGACGTCGTAGAGGTCGACGACTCCCTTCTTGCGGTGGGGGATTCCGAGGCCGGGGATTCGCTGGCCGGCATGGAGCACCTGGGCCTCCCACTGACTGTCGCTGATCCGGTTGTCGTAGTTGTCGGGGTCGACCCACTGTTGTTCGTCGCAGGTCGGGTCGCCGCTGCCGATCAGTATGTGGTTGCCGACCTCGGGCCGGTAGTAGACCCCGGTGTCGTCGTCGGTGGCGGTGAAACCCTGCGCTTCGTAGTCGAACCCCTCCGGTGCGGGCACGTGATGCACTTCGTGACGCAGCGCCCGGGTCTTGATCTTCATCGAGTCGTAGACACCGGCCATCTTGTTGATCACATACGAGTGGGGCCCGGCGACGTTCACCACTACCGGCGCGGCGATCGTGGTGCCGTCATCGAGGGTGACGCCCGTGACCCGTTGCGGCGAGCGCAAGATGTTGACGACCTGCGAGTTGAACCTGAAGCGGGCTTCTGAAGCCTCTGCGGCCCGCTGCAGGTTGTGGACCGACAGTTGGGGGTCGTTCACATACCCGGCCTCCGGCGAGTGGATCGCACCGCTGAGCTGCCGTTCGGGCTCCGTCCAGAACTTGTCGTCCGAAGGTAGTTTGGGCGGGCCGTAGCATCCCTGATCGAAGATCGGCAGATGTTGGGCTAGGTCGTCGAGAGTCCAGTCTTGGAAGGGGATTCCGAGTTCCTGCCACAGGGCACGTACGCGTTGGGGGTGGTCGGTATCGTCGCTGAGGAGCAACACCTGTCCGCACTGGCGGTACTCGATCAGCCCCGACTCATCGTCGACGCGGATGTAGTCGCGCCAGTTGAGCCAGTAGTGGAGGCCTTCCCAGGCCAGGATGATTCCAGGCTTGGTGGAGTAGCTGAATCGCACGATCGCACAGGAGTTCAGGGTCGATCCCGCACCGGCGGCTGCAGCTTTGTCCACGCACAGTACCCGCCACCCACGCCGTGCGAGTTCCAGTGTCGTCGCTGCGCCGATGATGCCGGCGCCGATGACGACCGCGTCGTAGCTGTCGGCGTTGTCGGTGTCGCCGGTACCGACCGCGTGCGAGCTTGGTGTCATCGGGGGGATCATAACCATGTAGCGATTCCCAATCCGATCATCGCTTCCAACGCGCGTCGCACGGTCGCGCCGTCTATGAACATGGCGAAGTCGTGGGTGGCGATCTTGTTGTCGATCGCGCAAGATCAGTGTGGCATAGTCATGCTATAACTGTGCTATGCCACGGGTAAGGATCAGTACAACAGTGAGCGACACCTTGTTGGACCAGGCCCGCTCAGCCCTACCCGATCTCAACGACGCAGCTCTTTTGGATTGTGCTCTTTCGGCTTTGTGTTCCGAGCATCGTGCTGCTGAGGTTGACCGTTCCTACAGGGTCTTCGACGAGGTCCCGCTCGACACCGAAGACGAATGGGGGAACTTGGCTGACTTCCTGGAAGCAGTTGAGGGATCGTGAACGGATTACCACAGCGGGGCGAAGTCTGGTGGTGCGAAGTTTCTGACAAACACCGCCGACCGGTGGCTGTGTTGTCTCGTGATGCCGCGATTTCCGCGCTTCAGAGAGTGGTCGTCGCACCATGCAGCACGATCGACAGGAACCTCATCACAGAGGTCCGCCTTGAACCCGAAGAAGACCCGGTACGCCGTGCCTGCGTGATCCAGCTCGATGCCACGTTCAATATTTCCGTGGCGAATCTTACGTCCCGCCTCGGTCGTCTCAGCGGCACACGAATGCAGCAGGTCTGTGGAGTTCTCGCCTCCGCCGTCGATTGCCGCCAGATCTGAGATCGCCTGATCGAACAGCCAGCCGCCGCGAGCCGCCGGACAGTTCCTCGGCCTGGGTGGTCGGTGAGCGTCGGCCCGATTAGTGTCCACGTTCGCACCGGCACCGTCGAATGTGAGCCCAGTCCCGACGGCACGCTCGTGACTCACTCCTATGAAATGGCCTTCCGCGGTCCGTTCCGCATCTTCGAAGTCTTGCATCGGAGGTGGCTCCAGCGTGATCTCGTAACGTCAGCTTATTATGTCGGATATATTAGCTAATTATATTGATATTGTGTCCCAACTTCATGCGTGGTTCCATATGTCAACACCCCGACCATCACCAACACCTCTAGGAGGACTGACCCCGTGAGACAGAAGACCATCATCGGCGCCGCGCTTGCGGTCGTGATCGCCCTGACCATGACCCCCCGGCACCCAGCGCCACCGACGAGAGGCCGTTGTTGAGCGAGTCGGGCGGGTGGTGGCGCCGGCACCCCAGCGCCACCGACGAGAGGCTCCCAGCGACCGCATGGTTGATCGCGGCAGCGGCATGTGTCCTCTTGGGCACCCTGCTCGCCGCCGGGACCGCGTGGGCGCAGGCCGCGACGACCCCCGGGGCTCCGGCCATAGAGTCGCTGACCGCCGGCGATCAGGCGCTGACCGCCGTCTGGACCGCTCCCGCGAGCGACGGTGGGTCCGAAATCACCTCCTACGACCTGCGCTACATCCGCAGCGACGCCGCCGACAAGGCCGACGACAACTGGACGGTCGAGACCAGCGTCTGGACCACCGGTGACGGTGCTCTGGAGTCCACCCTCAGCGGGCTGGCGAACGGCACCTCCTACGACGTGCAGGCCAGGGCGGTCAACGCCATCGGCAACGGCGCCTGGTCCGCCACGGTCACGGCCAAGCCCGCCACCGTCCCGACCGCCCCCAACCTGTGGCCGGCGTCCGCCGGCAGCGGCCGGATCACCATCACATGGTCGAGACCGGCGAGCGACGGCGGGTCCGACATCACCTCCTACGACCTGCGTTACATCCGCAGCGACTCCGACGACTCCGACGATGCCAACTGGACGTTGCGGGAGGACTTCAGCAGGACGGCCAGCCGATACAGGATCTCGGGCCTGACCAACGGCGTCGCGTACCACGTGCAGGTGCGGGCGGTCAACGCCGCGGGCGACGGCGCCTGGTCCCAACGCCAGACCAGGACCCCCGTGGGGCCTCCCGGCATACCCTCCATCGACACGGTGACCCCGGGCGACGGATCGCTCGCCATCACCTGGTCGGCCCCCTCCAGCGACGGGGGCCGGGACATCACCGGCTACAACCTCCGGTACGTACGCAACGACCTAGTGGACAACTTCCTGTTCGTGTGGAGCCAGGAGCCCGGCATCTGGACCTCCGGCGACCTGGAGTACACCCTCAGCGGGCTGACCAACGGCGTCCGGTACCGGCTGGGCCTCCAGGCGGTCAACGACGAGGGCACCAGCGGATGGTCCGACTGGAGCGATCCGCGAACCGGTACTGCCGGAAGCACCCCGGCGGCGCCCGGCGCGCCCACCATCGACCGGGCGACCTCCGACGGCGCCAAGGCGCACATCAGGTGGTCCGCCCCGGCAGACGACGGCGGCGCCGACATCAGCGGCTACGACCTGCGCCGCATCCGCAGCGACGCCGCCGACAAGGCCGACGGCAACTGGACCGTTCTGAGCGGCGTCTGGACCTCCGGCGCACTGGAGTACACGGTCGAGGGACTGACCGACGGCGTCGAGTACGACTTCCAGTCGAGGGCGGAGAACTCCGCCGGCGCGGGGTCCTGGTCCGCAACCGTCAACAACATGGACCCCGATCCCCCGGGCGCTCCCGCCATCGGGGACTACTCGGAGGAGACGCCCAACCAGCTCCGGGTCTCCTGGCGACCCCCCGCCGACGACGGCGGGGCGCCCGTCACCCACTACGACCTGCGCCACATCCGCAGCGACGCCACCGACAAGGCCGACATCAACTGGACCCAGGTGGACGACCTGACCGGCGACTTGAACTACACGATCACCGGCCTGACGAGCGGCGTCAACTACAGGGTGCAGGTGCGGGCGGCCAACCGCGGCGGCGACGGCCCCTGGTCCACCGTCGTGACCTTGCAACCCAAGTACGCGAGGCCCAACCCGCCCGCAAACATCTCGGTGACCCCCAGCGACGGCACGCTCACGGTCGGATGGTCCGCCGCCCCGGCCAAGGCGGGGGTCACCGTGGCCGGTTACAGGGTGAGCCACATACGGGCGGACGATCCGGACTGGGACGACTTCAGCGAATGGACGACCAGCGGCCTCATTGCGTCCGACACCTTGGAATACGCCATCACCGGACTGCAGAACGGCGTCCGGTACTCGGTAGTCGTCTACTCGGTCAGCTCCCAAGACAGAACGAGCCCGCCGCCTGAGACAGTGCCGGCCCATTCCCCCGGCAGGGCCCCGGCCGCTCTGGGAGAGCTGAAACGAACCCTGACCCGCGAGAGCAGCATCTCCATCAGGTGGATAGGCCCCACCGACGACGGCGGGCACACCGTCACCTCCTACGACATCCACTACCACCCCACCAGCGATCCCACCAACGTCGTCAAGCGTTCGCAGGTCGCGGTGGAGACCATCGGCGTGCCGGCGCAGACCAACGTCACGTGGGTCGGGAACCTGACCCCCCACGTCGAGTACAAGATCCAGGTGCGGGCCCGCAACCGGATCGGCGCAGGCCCCTGGTCCAGCCTGACCCTGATCCCCCGGCGCCAGCCCGTCGAACTCGCGATCGACTCGGTGACCGAGGGCGACGGCACGCTCACGGTCGCCTGGACCGACGGCGGCGACGACGAGATCACCGGCTATGAAGTGCGCTACTCCTTCCGCCGCATCGCAGAGCCGTGGCCGGACAGCGTCGATTGGGAGTACGTCCGCAACATCACCGGGACCAGTCCCCTGCAATACACCGTCGAGGGCCTGGTCAACGGGCGCTGGTACCAGGTCGAGGTCCGGGGGCGGAACCAGTACGGCGTGCTGACGACCGACTGGGGCCGCTATTCCGACCCGGTCTCCGGCACGCCGAAGACCAGCCCCGGCGCGCCGGCCGTCAGCTCGGTGACGCCGGGCGACGAGAAGTTCACGGTGGCCTGGGCCGCCCCGGCCGATGACGGCGGGTCCGGCGTCACGTCCTATGACCTGCGCTATATCCGCAGCGACGCGGCGGACAAGTCCGACGACACCAACTGGGCGGAGCTGGACCGTGTGTGGAGCTCCGGCGCGCGGCGCTACGACCTCTTCGGCCTGACCAACGGTGTGGCCTATGACGTGCAGGTGCGGGCGGTGAACGCCGTGGGCGGGGGGCCGTGGTCCTCGGCGGGGACCGGCACAGCGCAGACGACGCCCGGCATGCCGTCGATCGGCTCGGTGACGCCGGACGACCGCGCCCTGTCGCTCGCCTGGACCGCCCCGGTCCGAAACGGCGGGTTCGGCGTCACGTCCTACGATCTGCGCTATATCCGCAGCGACGCCCCCGACAAGTCCGACGTCCACTGGACGGTGAACAGCGGCGTCTGGAGCTCCGGCGACCTGGAGCACACTCGGAGCGGCCTGACCAACGGCGTGGACTACGACGTGCAGGTGCGGGCGGTGACCGTGGTGGGGGCGGGACCCTGGTCCGGCACCGTCTCCGGCGCACCGCGGACGACGCCCAGCGCGCCCACCATCGTCTCGGTGACTCCCGGCGCCCAGACGCTCGCCATCGACTGGTCGGCCCCCTCTGCCACCGGCGGCGACACGATTACCTCTTATGACCTGCGCTACATCCACAGCGACGCGCCCAACAAGGGCGATGTCCACTGGACGGTGAAGGACGGCGTCTGGAACTCCGGCGACCTGCGGCACACCGTCGGCAGCCTGACCAGCGGCGTCGCCTACGACGTGCAGGTGCGGGCCGTCAACGGCGCCGGGAACGGCCGGTGGTCCGCCACCGTCTCCGGCACACTCCAGACGGAGCCCGGCGCCCCCACCATCGACAGTATGGCTTACGGCGACGGCACGCTCGCCATCGACTGGTCCGCCCCTTCCGCTACCGGCGGTGCCACCATCACGTCCTATGACCTGCGCTACATCCGCAGCGACGCGCCCAACAAGGGCGATGTCCACTGGACGGTGAAGGACGGCGTCTGGAGCTCCGGCCCCCGGTCGTACGTGCTTGAGGACCTGACCAACGGCGTCCGGTACGACGTGCGGCTGCGGGCGGTCACCAGCGTCGGGAACGGCCCCTGGTCGGCCGCGGCATCCGCCACTCCCCAGACGAAGCCCGGCGCCCCGGCCATCGACCGGGTCACCTTCGGCGACCGCGCCCTGGCCGTGTCCTGGTCGGCCGCGGCCGATGACGGCGGATCCGCGGTCACGTCCTATGACCTGCGCTACATCCGCAGCGACGCGCCCAACAAGGGCGATGTCCACTGGACGGTGAAGGGCGGCGTCTGGAGCTCCGGCGACCTGGAGTCCACCCTCGACGGTCTGACCAACGGCGACACCTACGACGTGCAGGTGCGGGCGGTGAACGTCGTGGACCCGGGGCCATGGTCCGCCACCGTCTCGGGCACACCCCGGACGAGACCCGCAGCCCCCGCCATCGACAGCGTGACCCACGGCGACCGCACACTCACTATCGCCTGGTCGGCCCCCGCCGATGACGGCGGGTCCGACGTCACGTCCTATGACCTGCGCTACATCCGCAGCGACGCGCCCAACAAGGGCGATGTCCACTGGACGGTGAAGGGCGGCGTCTGGAGCTCCGGCGACCTGGAGTCCACCCTCGACGGTCTGACCAACGGTGTCGCCTACGACGTGCAGGTGCGGGCCGTGAGCGACGCGGGCGGGGGGCCGTGGTCCCCCGCGGGGACCGGCACGGCGCAGACGGTGCCCGGCATGCCGTCCATCGGCGCGGTGACCCCCGGCGACCGCGCCCTGTCGATCACCTGGACCGCCCCGGCGCGCGACGGCGGGTTCGACATCACCTCCTACGACCTGCGCTACATCCGCAGCGACGCGACCGACAAGGCCGACGACGCCAACTGGACGGAGAGGGCCGGCATCTGGATTCCCGGCGACCTCCTGCAGTACCGGATGAACGAGGTCACGGGCTTCCACGACTTCCTGGACGCGGTCGCCTACGACGTGCAGGTCAGGGCGGTCAGCGCCGTCGGGGCCGGCCCCTGGTCCGCCGCCAGGACGGGCACACCGAGCACCGATGGCCGGTCACCAACGAGTTCCGGCGGCAGCGGTGGCGGCAGCGGTGGTGACGGTGGTGACGGCGGTGGTGACGGCGGTGGTGACGGCGGCCCTAGTGGCGGCAGCGGTGGTGACGGCAGTGGTGGTGATGGTGGCGGTGACGACGGCGGCGGCGGTGACGGTGGTGGTGGCGGCGGCGGTGCTCCGCCCGGGCCGGCCGAGCCGCCCGACGGCTCGGAGTTGTTCGGCGACGTCGAGGACGGCGCCTACTACGAGGCCGCGGTGGCCTGGATGTTCCAGCAACAGATCACCGTCGGCTGCGGCTCCGAGCCGCTGCGGTACTGCCCCGGCGATCCGGTCACCCGGGCCCAGATGGCGAGCTTCCTGGCCCGCGCGCTGGATCTGGGCATCCCCGAGGAGCCGGCCGGGTTCGCGGACGTGGAGCCCGACGGTGTGCACGCGGGCGCCATCGAGGCGCTCTACGGGGTCGGCATCACCGTCGGCTGCGGCTCCGAGCCGCTGCGGTACTGTCCCGGCGATCCGGTCACCCGGGCCCAGATGGCGAGCTTCCTGGCCCGCGCGCTGGATCTGGGCATCCCCGAGGAGCCGGCCGGGTTCGCGGACGTGGAGCCCGACGGTGTGCACGCGGGCGCCATCGAGGCGCTCTACGGGGTCGGCATCACCGTCGGCTGCGGCTCCGAGCCGCTGCGGTACTGTCCCGGCGATCCGGTCACCCGCGCCCAGATGGCCGTATTCCTGTACCGGGCCCGCGATCTAATCGCAGCCGCCGCCGACGGCACCGCCGGGTCAGTCTCCTAGGACACGAAGCCGCGCCGCCCATCCCACCCCGCCGCTCCCCGGAGCGGTAATTTGCGAACGCTGTGTTGTCACAGCTCTGAGTCTTGAACCGGCGTTGCCGGACCGTTTGAAGGATCACACAGAGGATGGGAATGTCTCTGCACCGCACGAGCTGCACTTCAGCGAGGAGTTCGGGATCAGCCACCTGACCCTGCGCGACGATGCCTTCACGGTCACGGACGGCGACGTGACCAGCGCCCGGCGCCTGACCCAGGGGAGCAACATCGGGTGGACAGTCACCGTGACCCCCGACTCCGGCGCCGACGTGACCGTGGTCCTGCCGGTAACCGCCGACTGCAGTGCCACCGGGGCCGTCTGCACCGGGGACGGGAGGAAACTCTCCAACAGGCTCGAGTTTACGGTGACCGGTCCTCACTGAGCCTTGGCCCGGGCGCGAGCGAGCGGGTGGTGCCATCGAAGGTCTGGGAATCGGCTGAAGTCGGAGTCGGTAGTGACAAATGTGCAGCCGTGCTCCACAGCCACAGCGGCATGCTGGGCATCGGCGACCAGCTTCCCTGTGGCCACGGCCTGGCGGCATATTCTGTAGAAGATGTCCAGGTGGTCGGGTCCGGGACCCACGATGCGCGCGGTAGGACGCTCGACTAGCGCAGACACGAACGCAAGAGACTCCTCGAGAGGGGATGGCTGCTCAAAGATTCTTGGGTTGGTTGCAACGCCAATGAAACCGGACAGCACGAGGACTGATAAGGCGAACGGCTCTGGTCCTGTAGCAAGACGGGTTATCCAGTCCGCGTACTGGGCGTGTTCTGCCCGTCTCGTTCTGCTCGGCGCACTCCACGGCGAAGTGGTCTACCAGCGCCTGTAGCGGTAGTGGTGTCGTGGTGTTCAGCGCCCTAGCGCCAAGACGATCTAGAAGGTTGGGCAGGGCGGCCGCCAAGCGACGTTTGACGCGGCTGCGCTCGTAGGAGTTGCAGCGCGGCTCTATCCCTACCACTCCGCCGCAGATTATGCGGTGGTGGCGGGGTTGTTGCTGTTGACCGGTGAGCATCCCGAGCTGTTGCAGGCCACCACCCAGTAATAGTTGTCGTCGTCGTCGGGGTCGCTGTGGGTGTAGGAGGTGTCTGTGATGTTGGTGGCCAACTCGTCGCAGAACGATGCTCTGCCTCCTGAGCTCACCCGGCATGCCGACGAGAAGAAGTCGTCGTAATAGATTTTGTAGTAGCTCGCACCGTCCACCGGGTCCCAGCTCAACACGATGGTCGAACCCTCAAACGCGTAGCGGGCCGTCGGCGCGTCCGGGGCGGTGCCGACGGTGGTGGCGGGGTTGTTGCTGTTGACCGGTGAGCATCCCGAACTGTTGCAGGCCACCACCCAGTAGTAGTTGTTGTCGTCGTCGGGGTCGCTGTGGGTGTAGGAGGTGTCTGTGATGTTGGTGGCCAACTCGTCGCAGAACGATGCTCTGCCTCCTGAGCTCACCCGGCATGCCGACGAGAAGAAGTCGTCGTAATAGATTTTGTAGTAGCTCGCACCGTCCACCGGGTCCCAGCTCAACACGATGGTCGAACCCTCAAACGCGTAGCGGGCCGTCGGCGCGTCCGGGGCGGTGCCGACGGTGGTGGCGGGGTTGTTGCTGTTGACCGGTGAGCATCCCGAGCTGTTGCAGGCCACCACCCAGTAGTAGTTGTTGTCGTCGTCGGGGTCGCTGTGGGTGTAGGAGGTGTCTGTGATGTTGGTGGCCAACTCGTCGCAGAACGATGCTCTGCCTCCTGAGCTCACCCGGCATGCCGACGAGAAGAAGTCGTCGTAATAGATTTTGTAGTAGCTCGCACCGTCCACCGGGTCCCAACTCAACACGATGGTCGAACCCTCAAACACGTAATGCTGGTTCGGCGGGCCGGGTGGCGCTTCTGAAGTGTCGTCGGTGACGACGACCATGATCTGCTGTGTGGCGGTCTTTATCCGCTGCGCGCGGCCCGATGTCGCCGCCACGACGACCTCGTAGGTGTTGTCGCCGTTCGCGTCCTGGGGAGCGTCGTAGTCCGGGGCGGACTTGAACGCCAAGTTGCCAATCCCGTCGATCTCGAACGCCGTGTGGTCGGCACCGGCGGTTATCCCATAGGTGCTGACGGTGTCCGGGGCGTCGGCGTCGACGGCCCGGACCCTGACGGCTTGGATGTTGTTCTCACGGACCGTCACTGACGCAGGACTGGTGAACAGCGGTGCGCGGTTGCTTGCCGTGGTGGCGATGAGCGTCTGGGACCATTCGCCCGCGTCTGCTCGGCCGATGGCCCGCACACGCACTTGGTAGCGGGTGTTCGAATCGAGGCCGGAGATGGTGGTCCGGCGGGCCGTGCCCGTGTGGGGCCAACCGGTCCAGCCGCCAGCTGGGTCTGCCTGTCGGTACTGCACGTCATAGCCGGCAATGATCGAGCCGGCGCTCGCGGGCTGCTGCCACTGCACCGTGAGACTGGTCTCGGAGGCGTCGACCAAGCTCGGCTCTGGCGGTGCCGAGGGCGGTCCTGCGGTCTCGCTGGTGTCGTCAGTGACGGTGACGGTGATCGTCTGCGTTGCGGCGAGCAGCCGGCGGCCCGTACCGCCTGTAGCCGTCACGGTAACCTCGTAATCGTTGTTGCTGTCGGCGTCGGTGGGGTTCTCGTAGTCAGGGGCGACCGTGAACTCCAACGTTCCGCTGATGGGGTCGATGCGCAGGCTCGCCGCGTCGGCGCCCCCGCTGATCTGGTAGGCGTTCACGCTGTCTTGGGAGTCTGCGTCAGACGCTGCGACGGTGCCGACGGCGACGGCAGGCTCGCGAACTTCGAACGCGGCCGGGCTGGTGAATCTAGGCGGGGTATTGGAGCCTGTGACGGTCGTTGAGGCCGTCGACGGCTCGGACCAGATGCCTGAGCCCTCCGGGTTGTTGGCGCGCACGCGCGCCTGGTAGGCGCTGCCCTCGTCGAGCCCCGTGATCGTGGCCGTGGTAGTTGTGCCGGTGTGGGGCCAGTCGGCCCAGTCCGACCAGTCGGATTCCTCGAGCGTTGACAGGTTGCCGAAGATGCCGAAGATGCCGCGGAAGACATCGCCGATGCCGCGGAAGACATCGCCGATGGCTTGGGCGATGTCGCCGATGGCCCCGCCGATGCCACGGCCGGCCTCTCCGGCACGGTCGAACCAGTCCGCGAAGCCCTCGCCGATCTCAGCGAGGTCTTCTCCGACCTCCCATATCGGTCCCCAGACCGTTTCTCCGAGATCGCGCCAGATGTCGCATCCGGTGTCCCAGACGTGGTCCCAGCCGGTGCCGGCGTCGGTGCCTCGCAGCAGCCTGTCGCCGATCAGGTTCCCGATGTCCCGTCCTGCTCTGCCGGCGTCATCCCAAGTGTCATCCCAGAGGTCGCGTCCGTCGCCGCCGAGGTCGCGCCAAATGTCGCATCCGACGCTCCAGAGGTCGCGCCCGACGTCGTTCCACTCCCTCGTGCCGAGCACCTCGTCGGGCGAGTCGACGGCCCGGTACTGCAGGTCGTAGTCGTTGATCGGCGGCCCGCTGGTCGCCGGTTCGTGCCACACTGCGCTCACCGAGCCGGTCGCGGGCTCCAACGTGGGCGGCTCGGGCGCGCCGGGAGGCTCGGCCGTGTCGGTGACCGACACGAGGATCGTCTGTGTGGCGGTCAGGGAGCGGTCACCGAAGCCGCTGGTGGCTGTAACTGCCACCTCGTAGATGTTGTCTGTGTCGGCGTCGGTCGGCCCTTCGAAGTCCGCAGGCGACACGAACTCCAGATCGCCATTGCTGTTCACAGTGAACAGCCCCTGGTCGGAGCCCCCGGAGATCGCGTAACCCGTGACGGCATCGTCTTCGTCCACGGCGGCCACTGCGCCCGCGCCGGTCATGTTCTCGGCGACGCTGCGCTGTGAGGGGCTGGTGAAGCGGGGAGCGGCGTTGTCGACGCCGACAGCTGAGCCCAACGCGACGATCGCCGCGTGGGGTTGGATCATGCCCCAACCGAAGTCGTCGGTCCGCACCCCCGTTCGGGTGCTGCCGGGCTGCAACGCGGTGGAGAACATCGCCTGGCGGATCTGCACGGGTGTGGCGTCGGGATAGCGGGCCTTCATGTGCGCCACTACGCCGCTGACCATCGGTGCCGCCATCGATGTGCCGCTGTTGCCGCCGCTGCACCCCGAAGTCCCGCTGCACGGGACCGTCGAGTAGATCAGGAGTCCGGGCGCGGCAATATTGACCCAACGATTGGAAGTGCTGAACGGGGCTCGAGCACCGCTCTGTGTGGTAGCGGCGACCGAGATGACATCGGGGTGGATCGCGGGAATCTCCGGGGCGTCGCGATTGGAGAACCTGTTGCCGCGGTTTCCTGCGGCCGCCACCAGCACCACATTGCTTGTGGTGGCCAAGTGGATGGCGACATCCCATGTCGTCGGGAACGGCTGTGCCTCGTGCCAAACCAATCCCAGTGACATGTTGATCACGTCGGCACCGTTCTCCACAGCCATCTTGAGCGCTTGGGGAAGAGTCCACACTTCCTGCGCACATTCACTGTCTGTAGGAGCGTTTGTCAGCGGCAGCTTGATCGGGAGGATACTCGCTTGAGGTGCGATGCCCGCCACCGCGACGCCGTTGCCGGACTCTGCGGCCGTGATGCCCGCTACGTGGGTTCCGTGCGAACTCAGATCCCGACGGTGGCAATCACGACCCGTGTCCACGATGTTGTCGTTGAGGTCGCCGTGGGTGGCGTCGACGCCAGAGTCGATCACCGCCACAGTCACACGAGCTCCCGCGGGCCAGCCGTCCCACAACGCCTTCGCGTCCAGCTGCTGTAGATGCCACTGGCGGCCGGCATCGGGATCGCCGCTCGCGTAGTCGTAGTCCTGGCGCGCCCCGAGTTCCGCGACGGGGAGGTCGGCGGCGATCACAGTGGGGTCCTCGGCCAAATCACGTCGTGCCTGAGCCAGTGTCCGCCCGTCGAGTTGCTCGTACTCGATGAGCACGCAGCCGCCCTCGATGCGTATGACCTCGACACGGCCTTCGAGCGATCCCGGAGTCGCTGACTCGGGACAACCCTCGGCGTCGTCGAGAGCCCCGATCGACGAGAGCAACCCGTTGATCTGGTTGTAGTCGACTGTTTCCAACGGCGCGGGTTCCAACGGCGCGGGTTCCAACGGCGCGGGAGCGGTACCGGCCCGGTAGAGGAATGTCGCCATCTGCGCGCGGCTCACATCGTCCAAAGGACAGAACATGCTGCCGTCCCCACAGCCCGTGGTGATCTTCGACGCGGCGAGCCTGGCCACGTGCGCCGTGTACCAGGTGTCGCCGGGAACATCGCTAAAGCCCGGATCGGGCCCTTCGGGCAGCTTGTAGGCGCGCGAGAGGAACGTGGCCGTCTGGGCGCGGCTCACATTGTCGTCAGGACAGAACATGGTGAGATCCCCACAGCCCGTGGTAACCCCCAGATCGGCCATACGCTCGATGAACGGCGCATGGAAGCTGTCCGCGGCCACATCATCGAACCTGGTGGTTGTGACTGCCTCAGGGTCCTGACCGTCGAGCATCCGGACGATCCAAACCGCCATCGTTTTGCGATCTAGCGGGTCGTCGGGACAGAAACCCGCCGTGCACTCGGTGCCCGCGAACACGCCCTGTTCAGCCAGCACCGTCACCGGCACCGAGAAATAGCGGTCATCGGCAACATCACCAAACCCGCCAGACTGCGCGAACGCCGGACCAGGCGAGACTGCCGCCACTGCGGCTGAGACTGTGACAGCGACGACAACCACAGCCACGATCCGCCACACAGACGAACGCTTCACCATGCTGACTCCCTTCGGCGGGCGACGAGTCCGCGGTCAATCAGATCCTTGCGCCAGTCGTAGATCGTCTGATCCGTGACGCCGAACCGCGGCCCGGACAATGTTAGCGGTCCACGCGGCGCGTTGCCGGGTTCTCGCTGTCGATCTGCGAGCATCCTCCGCGGTTGCAGGCGGTCACCCAGTAGTAGTTGTCGTCGGGGTCTGGGTCGGTGTGGGTGTAGGCGGTGTCTGTGATGTTGGTGGCCAGTACCTCGCACAACGACGCATCGCCCCATGGGTTCAACCGGCAAGAGGAATCGTGGAAGTCGTCGTGGTAGATGTTGTAGTGGTCCGCTCCGTCGACCGCGTCCCAGCTGACGACGGTGGTCGACGCCTCCACGGCGTAGGCCAGGTTTGCTGGGCTGCTGGGCACGGGTTCGATCGGCCCGGCCGGGTTCTCGCTGTCGATCTGCGAGCATCCTCCGCGGTTGCAGGCGGCCACCCAGTAGTAGTTGTCGTCGGGGTCTGGGTCGGTGTGGGTGTAGGCGGTGTCTGTGATGTTGGCGGCCAGTTCCTCACAGAACGAAGCGCCCCCTGAGCGCACCCGGCAAGAGGAATCGTGGAAGTCGTCGTGGTAGATGTTGTAGTGGTCCGCTCCGTCGACCGCGTCCCAGCTGACGACGGTGGTCGACGCCTCCACGGCGTAGGCCAGGTTTGCTGGGCTGCTGGGCACGGGCTCGATCGGCCCGGCCGGGTTCTCGCTGTCGATCTGCGAGCATCCTCCGCGGTTGCAGGCGGTCACCCAGTAGTAGTTGTCGTCGGGGTCTGGGTCGGTGTGGGTGTAGGAGGTGTCTGTGATGTTGGTGGCCAGCACCTCACAGAACGACGCCTCGCCCCCCGAGCTCACCTGGCACGACAACGAGAAGTCGTCGTGGTAGATGTTGTAGTGGTCCGCTCCGTCGACCGCGTCCCAGCTGACGACCGTGGTCGACGGCCCCTCCACGGCGTAGGCCAGGTTTGCTGGGCTGCTGGGCACGGGTTCGATCGGCCCGGCCGGGTTCTCGCTGTCGACCTGTGAGCATCCGTGACGGTTGCAGGCGGCCACCCAGTAGTAGTTGGTGTCGGGGTCGGTGTGGGTGTAGGCGGTGTCTGTGATGTTGGTGGCCAGCACCTCACAGAACGACGCCTCGCCCCCCGAGCTCACCTGGCACGACAACGAGAAGTCGTCGTGGTAGATGTTGTAGTGGTCCGCTCCGTCGACCGCGTCCCAGCTGACGACCGTGGTCGACGGCCCCTCCACGGCATACGTCGCGTGCGAGGGGCTCGCCAGTGCTTGGTTGGGGAGGCTGCCAGCCTCGAAGCCTGAGGCATTCTCTTCGCTGAGGCAGCCAGCCTCTGCCAACAGCGCCCGGACATCGGAGTCGAGGCTGTTCGCGACGTCCGTGAGTGCGTCCAGTTGCGGCAGCAGAGTTTGGAACACGAACGGATTGGCGACTGCGAGCTGTGGCTGCGCGTCGGCCATATCCTTGATGGACCGCGCATAGAAGAGGGATTCCGAGTGCCAAGCGGCCACCTCGGGTGGCGGCTGGATTGATTCCATGACCTGGATCCATCGCTCCGTCGCCGCGGCGACCTCACCGTTTGTGGCATCCTCGGCGAGTCCGCCCGGGTCGTTTTGGGGACACGCCGCAGCGTAGTCGTCGAGGGACATCTCAGAACTCACCGGTACCGAAGCCGACCCGTCCGTGTCCTCGCCGAAAGACTCACCAAGCTCCTCCAAGAAGTCCTCGTCACTGTCCAGGGTGAAGCCCCCGTCCTCGATGCAGCCAGCCTCGACCAGCTGCTGCCGGGTCTCTGGGGGCACGGCAGCAGTAGCGTCACTGATCGCAGGCCCGTATTCGGAAATCAGGCTGAGCACTGCACTGAAGAAGAACATGTCCGCAGCTGAGAACACGTCCGCATCTGTGTCGCTGTCGGACTCAGGGGCATCATCTAGTGCCGCTTTGAGCGCACGTTGATAGTCAAGCATCACGTTGTGCAGTTCAGCGACCCCCCGAGGCGGTGTAACCGACTCCATGCGCCGGATGTTCTCGTCCAGCACCTCCGAGATCTCCGCGATGGTGGCGTCGTCTCCCGATGCCGCTGAAGCCTCGCCACAGACTGCTGTGTACTCCTCAACGGACATGGGATCGCCCCCAGAACCGGAGCCGCCCCCGCAGGCCGACGCTGCGACCGCCAGGAGCAGCACCCCTAGTAGGGTGCCGCTCCACCACGGCATCGTCAGTCGCCTCCGCACCCTCAATGTCCTTCTCTGCCCTTCTCCCGAGAGTTCGATTCTCGCAATCTCCGCAGGGTCGAATAACCTAGGGTATAAGGGAGAGATCTGCAAGTCATGTGTAAGGTATGAACCTGCGCGGGTTGGGGTTTTCAGGGTTGGTTTCAGGGTTGGTAGTCGCGGTTGGGTTGAGGGTTAGGTGTCGGAGGAGTTCGCCTGTTTGGGTTGCGATGATGTCGAGGTCGGCGACGAGCAGGGTTACGGGGGTGTGCTGGTCGCCAGCGACAAGGTCAGCTTCGATCTGTGCTGGCTGCGAGACGGTCGTCCTCATGCGTGGACTCGCTTCCTCCGTCGTCTGATGGACCAGCGAAGTTTCGAGCGTGAGGATCCGTAGGGTCGTAGCGTTGCCGCACTGGCTGCGTGCTCTGGTACGGGTTAGGTGTGGACGGTGAATGCTTGGCGGCGGTTGCGGCCGAACCGGTAGATCAGAAAGTCCCGATCAAACGAGATCGCCTCGTGCACGCCGAGGCGCTGCATGATCGACCAGCTTGTGCGATCGACGATTGAGAACTGCTGGTCGGTGAACGTGTCGTGAATCTGCGTGGCGATTTCAAGATCAGCGATCGTGGCGGCCTCCACGCGGGCCCTGCCGGAGCGGATTGCGGTGACCAGTGTTTCGGCGATATCGACGCCGAGTCGGTTCGCGGCCAAGAACCAAGTCTCGATGAGGATATGGTCGCTCGTAACCAGATCTCCAGAGAATTCGCTGAGCCGCTCGACGGCTCGGCCGTGATAGGCATCGCCACGGTCGGCTGCGGCGTGCCACGCTCCAACAGGGTTCCCCAGAGAGCGTCGTTGTAGCCGGGATAGCTCGGCAGCGCCAACGGTGAGCGCTGCAACTTCGGGCGGTTGTTCATAGGCGCTGCAGCAGTTCGGTGCCCGCACGTCTGGATCGCTCGTCCTCAGACTCCAGCAAGTCGACAGCAACCACCGCAGGCGGCGCGACCAGGGCTCCTTCAGGGAAGGGCCACATCTGGTCTTCCACGACCCGGAACACGACGTTTGCGCGCTCGGAGCGTTCCTCCATTACAAAAACGTCGCGGATTGCCTGCAGGTCGCTGCTCATCAGGTAGGCGTCGAGAGGTCCAGACCCAACGATGCCGAGGGTATTCCGTTTCAGGCAGCGGTGTAGTGCCGGAAGATGCTGGGGCACCTAGGATCACCGGGGTGTCTGTGACTGGTTCATCCGACTATTCCACGCCTGAGGGTCAGGCTCGGACGAATATTGATGAGCAGCTCGTGGCGTGTGGGTGGGTTGTGCAGGATTACAAGAGTGCACCGGTGGCAGCGGCTCAGGGTGTTGCCGTTCGTGAAGTCCCGACCGAATCGGGTCCGGCCGACTATGTGCTGTTCGTGGACAGCCAGGCGGTGGGGGTGATCGAAGCTAAGAAGGCTGGTAGCACCCTGACTGGTGTTGAGTTCCAGACCCGCAAGTACCGCATCGCTTACCCCAATGAACTGCCGGCGTTCGAGGTTGGTGGTGCGCTGCCGTTCGGCTACGAGTCGACCGGTACTGAGACTCGGTTCACAAGTGGGTTGGACCCTGTTCCGGCCAGTCGATGGGTCTACACGTTCCATCGACCCGAGACGCTGGCCCGCTGGCATGAGGACCATATCAACGGCCGCGGCGCTGGTCTGCGCGCCGGTGTCCCGCTCCTGCCCGAACTCGATGCGGGTGCAGGCACAGCGCACCTGTGGCCTGCCCAAGCCGAAGCCATCGGGAATCTTGAGCGGTCATTCCGAGAGAACCGTCCTCGGGCCCTGATCCAGATGGCCACCGGTTCTGGCAAGACGTTCGCTGCCGCCAATGTCTGTTATCGCCTGCTGGAGCACGCGGGAGCCCAGCGGATTCTCTTTCTGGTCGATCGGGCGAATCTTGGCCGGCAGGCACTACAGGAGTTCAAGCGGTTCGCCACCCCCGATGACAGGCGCAAGTTCACTGAGCTCTACAACGTCCGCCATCTCACGTCGTCACGGCTTGACATGGCAGACGAGGCGGCCACGAAGGTCCACATCTGTACGATTCAGAGGCTTCACTCGATCCTGAAAGGTGATGACGAACTCGACGAAGCGGTCGATGAGCAGAGCGGCTTCGAGACCGCGCCGGCAGCGCCGGTGGATGTGGCCTACAACCCGGCGGTGCCGATCGAGTCGTACGACCTGATCATCATCGACGAGTGCCATCGCTCCATCTACGGCGTTTGGCGGCAGGTTCTCGAGTACTTCGACGCTTTCTTGGTGGGGCTCACGGCAACGCCGGGCATCCAGACGTTCGCCTTCTTCGACCGGAACATCGTGATGGAGTATGGCCATGAGCAGGCAGTGGCCGACCGGGTGAATGTCGACTTCGACATCTTCCGCATCCGCACGGAGATCACTGAGTCCGGCAGCACGGTCCCCGCGGAGTTCGTGACCGAGTTCCGTGACCGCGAGACCCGCCAGCTCCGCTTGGAGAAGGTCGACGAGGAGATCGACTACAGCGCCGCCGACCTGGACCGCAAGGTGGTGGCCCCCGACCAGATCCGCACCGTAGTGCGCACTCTGCGCGACTCTCTTCCGGTGATCTTTGACGACCGGGAGCGTCGTGACGACGGTCTGCTGGCCCATGTGCCCAAGACGTTGATCTTCGCCAAGGACGACAGTCACGCGGACGACATCGTGCAGATTGTCCGGGAGGAGTTCGGGCTCGGCAACGAGGGTGCGGTGAAGATCACCTACCGCTCGGGAGACGCCGGCAACAAGCCTGAGGAGCTGTTGCAGCAGTTCCGCACCAGCTACCCGACCCGCATCGCCGTGACGGTGGACATGATCGCCACCGGCACCGATGTGAAGCCGATCGAGTGTGTGGTGTTCATGCGGATGGTGCGCAGCCGCAACTTCTTCGAGCAGATGAAGGGGCGTGGTGTGCGGGTGATGGACAGCGACCAACTGCGTGCAGTCACGCCCGATGCCGTCGTCAAAGACCGCTTTGTGATCGTGGATGCCGTGGGTGTCACCGAAGCCGAACTGCACGACACCGTGCCGCTCGAACGCAAGCGTGGAGTGAGCTTCGACCGGTTGTTGAACCAGATCGGTATCGGTTCGGTCGATCCGGAGGTGGTGTCGTCGGTGGCGTCTCGGCTCACCCGGCTTCACCGGAGGATGACGACAGAAGATCGAACCGAGGTGGAGGAGGTGGCCGGAGTCGGGCTGACGGAGTTGGTGCGCGGCATGGTGGACGCTCTCGACGTCGACCGCCAGTACGCGGCGGCGAGGGCTGAAGCTGACGGTGACCCCACACCCGATCAGGTCAAGGCCGCTGGCAAGTCGATGATCCGTGAGGCGTTGCAACCGCTGGCAGGCAACTCGGCGCTGCGGGAGAAGCTGATCGATATGAGGCGCAGCTACGAGCAGGTGATCGACACGGCGTCGCAGGACCGGGTGATCTCCGGCGAGTTCTCTCGGGAGGCGGCTGACCGTGCCCGGTCCCAGGTCGAGTCGTGGCGGCAGTTCATCGAGGACAACAGGGACGAGATCACCGCGCTGGAGGTGCTCTACAGCCAGCCGTACGGCGGGGGCCTCAGCTACAAGGACATCAAGGAGTTGGCGAACGCGATTTCGCGGCCTCCGCATCGTTGGACCCCGGAGGCGCTGTGGGCGGCTTACGAGACACTCGACGCCTCGAAGGTTCGCGGTTCGGGCCACCGAGTCAGCACCGACTTGGTGAGCCTCGTGAGGTACGCCCTTGGCGAAGCTGACGAGTTGGTTGCCTTCCCCGAGTTGGTGAACGACCGCTTCGAGACATGGCTGCTGCAGCAGTCGAACGCCGGCCGCTCGTTCTCGGAGGAGCAGTTGGCCTACTTGGACCTGATCAAAGCCCGCATCGCCACCAACCTCGGTATCACACCGTCCGAATTGATGGGACCACCCTTCAGCACCCAAGGCGGCCTCGGCAAAGCCCGCAACCTCTTCGGCGCCGAACTAGACGCCCTCCTCGACGAACTCACCCAGGCCCTAGCCGCATGACCACCGACCTTCCCCCCGGGTGGACTTGGAGGACCTTGGGCGAGATTGCTGATTGGAGTAGCGGAGGCACGCCACGACGTACTCAACAGAGCTATTACGGCGGTGACACTCCTTGGGCGGTCATTGGTGATCTGAACGACAAGACCGTCACCGAGTGCAAGGGTTCGATTACGCACGAGGGGCTGAGCAATAGCAACTGCAAGATCGTCGACCCAGGGACGATATTGGTTGCGATGTACGGGTCGATCGGCAAGTTGGGGATCGCCGGGATGCCCATGGCGACCAATCAGGCGATCGCCTCGGCAGTCCCTCACATCGACAGGCTGTATCTCTTCTATTTCTTGCTTTCCCAGCGCAACCAGTTCGCAGGAGCAGGGAAGGGAGCAACACAGCGCAATATCAGCCAGACGATTCTCAAGGCTTGGCCAATCCCCGTAGCCCCGCCGAAGATACAGGAACGAATCGTCACCGCCATCGAAGAACACTTGTCCCGCCTCGACGCCGTTGAAAATGGGCTTGCGTCAGCGCAGCAGAGAGTTGATGCGCTACAGGGTGCCGTTGTTGGCGAGGTTTGCGGTGGTTCTTGGGACGCCTTTCCGCTTGTTGAGATCGTTACCTCGCTGCGCAACGGAATCTTCGTCTCGAGACCAGCGACAGAGCCTCCTGGGCGCCCGATCTACCGAATCAGCGCTGTCCGCCCTCTCCGACTTCGAATCAACGACGTGAGGTACGCCAGTCCCGAGCCGCAAGGGGTCGAGGACTACGCCGTGGAGTCTGGTGACCTTCTCTTTACTCGATACAGCGGGAACCCAAACTATGTCGGCGCTGCGGCGGTTGTCCCCGAGATGGGGAGCGGGGTGCTGCACCCGGACAAGCTGATTCGGGTGGTGGCTGACAAGACGAAGGTGTTACCGGAATGGATCGCCGCCTATGTGTCCGTTGGCGAAGGACGCCGCCAAGTGGAGCAACGCCTGAAGACGACAGCGGGTCAAGTCGGTATTTCCGGAAGCCAACTCAAGGGTGTCCCCATTGCCGTTCCGCCAATCGAGTTCCAGCGCTCAGCGGTGGCGAGGATCACAGCGGTCATGGACGACCGAGATCGCATTCAGGAACAGTTGACGATCTTGCGAGCCAAATCTTCGGCGCTGAAGCGATCGATCCTCGCAGAAGCGTTCGCTGGCTGCTTGATCCGACAGAACTCGGAGAAGGAGTCCAAGTCCGTCCTTCTGTAGCAAAGTCAGCCGGTACCTACCGCAAGATAGATGAAATTTGCATCGTCCTGATTGTAGTGTTATCAATCCAGATGAACTCGATATCATTCTTAGCTGATCTATCGATGTCACATCAATTGCACAGGAAGTAACAAATGCATAACACGACTCAAGAAGATGGTCACGCAGTTGTCGCTGATCTCTCCGACACCGGAGCGCAACAGCAAAGCGTCGAAAGGTCCATATCGTACGTTTCAGTTGTTGACAGTACTTGGGTCATTGCGATTGCGGCGGGGATCGACGAATGTTCACAACCGGAAATAGCCGTGGAAACAGCGATCGCGACTATACCAGAGCGAATCACTTCAATGCGCGAAATGAATTCAGTGTTGTCAGATGCTCATGATGCTGTCGTAGCGCTCGGCCCTCCGTGGTCACTGGATGATACCTTGCATTCGGCAGATTATCCGGCAGTTAGCATGTGTGTCGCAGCGTGGTCTTCTCTTGGGGGTTTAATTGTTGGCTGGTCTGGAGATGGCGTCGCCGTTGGGCTATGGCAAAATGAAGACGAGAGTCTTCAAGGTCTTGCAATCGGCCATCCACATAGACTCCCGGACGGGACCTTCACAAAGGTACTAGGCCTACACACTCCAATGCGTATGTTACCCGAAGGTATATCATCGCTTGCTGACGTTGTCTCTGACAAAGAACTAGACTTACCATCGGATGGATTCTTAATCGTCCTATTGAGCGCCGGAGTATGGCAATCGTTAGTTCTCTCGCGGATCGGTCCTGATCACGCACAATTCGACCAGCACTTGGTGAGTGCTTTGATCGACATCGGTTTCGATGAGCACACGGATTCTGAATTGCTTGCACAATCGATACTCGACCGCGCCAGACAAACAGATGCTACGAAAACGATAACGACGGCGGTGGGTAGAGTAACTGCCGAAGCGCAGCAAAGTAGGCATCATCTGTATGCGCGATCCAACTATACTGAACATGAAGTATTTAAGACGCCACAACCAGACACCATACTATGGCGCTATTTGGACTTTCCAAAGTTTGTATCGATCTTAGAGATGTCAGCGCTATATTTCACGAGACTTGATTTGATGGACGACCCTTTTGAGGGCACACGCTCAAGCTATAATCGTTTAGTTCGCCCTTTTTTGTACGGTGAAAAGATCAATAATACTACTCTTCGAAATTTTGATGCGTTTTCCCGAAGAGAAAGAGAATCGATATACATTAGTTGTTGGAGTCAGGGAGAGTACGAATCTGATGCACTTTGGACTCGATACTCCTCAAGGGAAAATGGAATAGCTATTAGAACCACATATGCTCGGTTGATTGCTTCTTTGACATGTGATGTTGCGTGTTATGTTGGTTCAGTAAATTATGTAGACTACAGTACTACCTACATTCCAGAGAACAATGTGTTCGCTCCAATCGTCTACAAGCGCAAAGAGTTCGAGTATGAGCGAGAGGTACGTGTAGTACAAAAGCGAGAGGGATTGGATGTCTCGCGTGGTTCTTCTAGCGATAATCTTACAGAATTGGGAGTCTACCAGCAGGTCGATCTTGAATTGCTGATTGACGAAGTGTGTGTTGCGCCATATGCACAAGAGTGGTTCCTGGAATTGGTAAAGGCATCATGTAAACGAATTGGATTAGAAGTACATGCGAAAAGGTCCTCTCTCGCTGACACACCAGAATTGTGAACTCCGGTCCTGCGACCTTGAGGTTGGGCTAGGAAGCGGCTAGATCTAGTTAAATCGCAGGTGGTTCCCAGGGATGATCAACCCGGGTGGTGAAAACAAAACCGACCCACAAACCGGAGGCTGGTAGATCGCTCAAGAAGCCTAACCACCGAAGCGGTCCGGGATATTGCGGCCTACGATGCTACTCGTGTCAACTCAACGAGAACTTGCTGATACGTCTGCTCTAGGATTGTGTGTGACTGGTCTAGCTTGCGTTCGTGGACGAGGTGAACATCCGGCAGCTAGGCAATCAAGGGAGGGATGTCGTGGA
Organism: Candidatus Aldehydirespiratoraceae bacterium; assembly: GCA_965198365.1. Classification (GTDB taxonomy): domain Bacteria; phylum Actinomycetota; class Acidimicrobiia; order Acidimicrobiales; family Aldehydirespiratoraceae; genus VXYK01. Next base: position 510,882 of record OZ240617.1, read on the forward strand.
CCAGGTGCAGGCGGGTGAGCGACTAACAGATACGTGGGTTGGCTATCCGGTGGTGGAACTGAGTCCCCTGTCTCACCGGACTCTTGATAGTTGGCGTCACATTCCGAGCATCGACCCCGTGCGGCTTCGGTGCGATATCGATGATGTGATAGACCCGGCGCTGTGATCACCGAGCGCCGAACAGTCGGTCTGCCGCGTATTACCGACGCATGGGCTCTGCCTACCGGACCGACCATCGCTGCCATGATGCTTGTTGAGTTGTCGGTGCCAGATGTCCCATCCCCGAGCGATCCGCTGTCTGCGGGTGTCGAGCACTAGTCCGAGAGAACAGTGATGCCCGCTCAGGACCCGAAAGCGATGGTGCAGAAGCTGTGGGACTTCTGCGACGTGCTGCGCGACGACGGTCTGTCCTATGGCGACTACGTGGAGCAGCTCACGTATCTGCTGTTCCTTAAGATGGCCGATGAGCAGTACGGAATGCTCGGAGAAGACCGCATCGTGCCCGTCGAACACGACTGGCAGTCGTTGCTGAACCGGTCCGGTGCGGATCTGGAAGCCCACTACAGCGATGCACTGGCCGCACTCGGCGCAGGTGAGGACATGCTCGGCGTGGTCTTCCACAAGGCCCGCAACCGCATCCAGACGCCAGCCAAGCTAGAACAGCTCATCAAGGAGTTCATTGACCAGCACGAGTGGATGAGCTACGACGCCGACCTCAAAGGCGACGCCTACGAGGGCCTGATCGAGAAGACCGCCCAGGAGGGCGCCAGGGGAGCGGGCCAGTACTTCACGCCTCGGGCGCTCATCAACGCCATCGTCGATGTGATGCTGCCCGATCCTGACGACCGCATCTGTGACCCCGCTTGCGGCACTGGCGGGTTCTTCCTGGGCGCATACCGGTCGATCGTTGAGCGGTTCCCGCATCTGGAACCAGACCAGGTCGCCCACCTGCGATCGGGTGCGTTCACCGGTTGGGAGATCGCCGACCTACCCGCCCGGTTGTGTGCCATGAACATGCTGCTGCACGGCATCGAGAGCCCTGAATCCGACTCGCCGATCGTGGTGGACGACGCTCTGCGCGACTCTCCTCGCGAGCCCTTCGACATGGTGCTGACCAACCCGCCGTTCGGCCGGTCATCGTCGGACAGCTACGAACGGGAGGACTTCTGGGCGACGACGAAGAACAAGCAACTCAACTTCGTCCAGCATGTGGTGAGCCTGCTGAAGATCGGCGGGGACGCGGCCGTGGTGGTGCCCGACAACGTGCTGTTCGAGGCGGGTGCCGGCGAGACGATCCGCCGCCGCTTGTTGCACGACTGCGAGGTCCACACGTTGCTCCGGCTGCCGACCGGGATCTTCTATGCGCAGGGCGTGAAGGCCAACGTGTTGTTCTTCCGCCGCCGTGAGGGAGCCGAGGACGCATGGACCCGTGAACTGTGGGTGTACGACCTGCGCACCAACAAGCACTTCACCCTCAAGCAGAACCCGCTCACCAGGGCCGACCTCGATGACTTTGTCGCCTGCTACCGGGCGGACGCTCGCCACCAACGTGCAGAGTCCGAACGGTTCAAGCGCTACACCTACGACGAATTGATCGCCCGCGACAAGGTCAGCCTCGACCTGTTCTGGCTGCGAGACGAAAGCCTCGAAGACGCCGACAACCTGCCACCCCCAGCCATCCTCGCCGCCGAGATCGCTGAAGACCTCCAATCCGCCCTAACCGAGATCCAAGCCCTATCCGAAGCCCTCTCTCCACCATCGGTCGCGAAACTCAGCGCTGAGTCAACTGGCACAAGAATTGACTGGTCTGAGCAGGAGACTGGGGAAGGGAATTACTGAGTGGTCTGTCCATGTCCGTGGGTAGGCTTCACATTGAACCTGCCGCATGAGGAGACACCAATTGCCCCTAGACTTCACCAAGTATCGGATGAAATCCGACAAGAGTCCGATTTGTCCGAGGGATGTGTTTTCTGCATTGAGCCGGCGGGCAGAAGGCTTCGGCTACCTCAGAGATGTACAAGGCCAAGTTCTTGACGCGTGGTTCAAAAGGAGGAACGACCGTGATGTCGTAGTCAAGATGAACACAGGTACCGGCAAAACGGCAGTCGGATTGCTGGCTCTTCGAAGCAGTCTCAATGAAGGTATCGCCCCGGCTCTTTATGTTGCACCTGATAATTTTCTTGTTGGACAGGCGGTTGCTCAGGCAAGAAGTTTGGGGATTGATTATGTCGAAGATCCAGATACATATGAGTATATTTCTGGCGAATCGATAGGTATCATCAACATCCACAAATTGGTGAATGGTTTATCTGTTTTTGGAGGGCCGGGCAGCCTTAGGATGAATCCCTTAGAGATCGGTATGGTAGTCGTGGATGATGCTCACGCATGCGTCAGGACGGTGGAACAACAAACTACCGTATCGATCCCACGGGATCATTCAGCTTATGCCGAATTGTTAAATCTCTTTGATAACGACTTACGGTCGCAGTCTCCTTCAACCTATATTGAACTCCAATCGGATGCTATCGGAGCGATCCTACGTGTACCGATCTCTGCATGGGAAAGCCAGCACGAAAGGGTGATCGAGTTGTTGCAGAAATATTGTCAGGATAAGAATATTCCGTCGATGCTGTATTGTTGGCCATTCTTACGGAATATACTACCTACATGTCAGGCGGTATTCTCTAGCGATCGATTTGAGATCCATCCGTTGTGCCCACCAACCAACAGCGTTGTCTCGCTAGAAAATGCAACTCGAAGAATGTACTTGACCGCGACATTACCCGACTACAGCGTATTGATTACCCATTTCGGAGTATCGGCGGAGTCGGCAGTATCGCCCATCTCTCCAACTAGCGCTGCTGATATTGGTGATAGGTTAATTATATCTGTACCAGAACTTGATTGTCGTATAGCGGATGAAACTGTTCGTGATATTGTTGTAGGTCTCGCGGAGCATCACAACGTCGTCGTTCTGGTGCCTAGCGATCGACGTGCGGACTCTTGGAGAGAAAAAACTGAGAATATCATTGACGCTAGTCAGATTGACGCTGTCGTTGAAATGTTGAAACAACAGCACGTCGGATTGGTAGTTTTGGTAAACAAATACGACGGCGTGGATTTACCAGGCGCAGCATGCCGTATTTTGGTAATTGATGGTGTGCCGAAGGCAATGAATAATGCTGAGCGTCGAGAAGGAGAACTGTTGGGCGGAAGTGACGTGTTGGCACATCGGACCCTTCAACGGATCGAACAAGGGATGGGACGCGGCGTGCGGAGCACCGATGACTATTGCGTAGTCCTGTTGCTCGGCGCCAACTTGTCGTCGGTCCTGGCGAAACGAAGGATGCGCGAACGGCTGGGTCCCGCTACGAGGGCGCAACTGGACCTATCCATGGACATAGCGCGGGACATTGCTGCCGACGACCTTGTGGCAGTCATAGAACAGTGTCTGAACCGCGACAATGATTGGTTAAGAGTGAGCCGTGAGTGTCTATCAGGGGTGTCGTATCGCGATGGCTCGATTGAATCATTTGCGGCAAGCGTTAGGTCCGCGTTCGTGGCCGCGACTCGTGGCCAATTTGAGGCAGCATGCGGCGATATTAGTTCAGCTTTAGATGAGGTTGAAGATGATAATATTAAGGGATGGCTTCAGGAATGTCTAGCCACCTATTTGCAGAATCTCGATCCAGTTCAGGCACAAGCAGCACTCGAGGGAGCAGTTCGACTCAATCCCCGCGTGATGCGACCTCTAAGTGGCGTCAACTATCGGCGAGCGAGTTCGGGGATCGATCAAGCAACTCTTGCGTCTCAGAACTTCAAGATGAGTTTCGATAGTGGTATCGAATTACGACTAAGTTTCGCGCATCTTGTGTCTCGATTACGGTTCGATCCCGAAGGCACGAGCGACTTTGAGAATGCAGTCGAAGAACTGGGTCGATTGCTAGGGTTTGTGTCACAGCGCCCAGAAAGAGATACGAGTAGCGGTCCCGACGCCCTTTGGGGCATTGGTGATGGGGCATTTCTTGTCATCGAATGCAAAAGCGGAGCTGAATCAAAGGTATCGAAATCGGATGCTGCACAACTCGGACACTCCATGAATTGGTTCGCTAATGAATACGATCACACTTCGAGAGCGACTCCTATCATGATTCATCATAGCGGCAAATTAAACAAGAATGCTGTACCTCCACAAGGCACACGACTTATTGATCTTGGCCGCCTGAGGACCCTCCAAGATTCGCTTGATGAGTATGCTACAACTCTGTCGAATGAACAAATCTGGGATGACCGTGGCAAAATACGAACCCTGCTAACTGATCTGGAACTCACTGCTCAGCAATTTCTTCAACGGTATACGAAGAAGATGAATTGACGGAGATGTTCACTATGTTTCACCAATAACACAGACCATTGGTCATCCGAACGTAGCCGTGGGCGCGCGTTAGTTGTTGCAACGGGACAGAGTCACTTGCCGGGAGTTTCGTATTCGAGTCGTGCCCGGTCGGCGGTGTCTTCGGTCGGTCGCTAGAGACCACCAACGGTGGGTGCTACAATTTGGGGGATCGCTCGTAGGCGCTACGGCAGTTCGGTTCCCGCTCGTCTGGAGCGCTCGTCGTTGGACTCCAACAAGTCCACAGCGACCGCCGCAAGACGTGTGACTCGGTGTGAGCGGGCGCCAGAGAGAGCCCGCGCAGCGCGAGGTCAAGCTTGTGCGCCTCGAAACGGCGGACGGCAATCATATCGACGGCAGGTTCCGCGACGTAGGCCTCGCGCAATCGCAGCAGGTACTCGCTGCGGATGCCGGACCGTATCAGATCCCTTCTGGGCTCGAGGCTGCTCCATCTTGCTTCCGCGCAACTAGAGTTGGGGTGGAAGGTCGGCACCTCTACGAACCCACGGGGTAGGCAACGATGAACGACACTCAGGACAGGCTCTTCGTAGAGGCCCTCCGACCATCGTCGTGTCGTGGGTGCTCTTGGCCTGTTGCTGGGCGTGTCACGGTGACGAGCTAGCGATGGCTGCCTCGGCGCTAGCGCGCGCCCGAGATCTTCTAGGAGTTGTCGGCTACCAACACGAGACACTTCGCGAGGACTATCCCGTGTTAGTTCCCGGACTCGGACGTGTTGAGTCAGCTGGCCTAGTCGCGTTCAGTCGTAGTGCCCCTCTGGACATGTCGACGGCAGTTATTGTTGTCCACTTCGATGGCATCGAACTGGCTCACCGAGTCGCCTGTGCCCTGGGCGCCCCCTATGTCTTGACGCCACGCAACGGGAGCTTCGACCTCTCGATCGCCAAGCCCGGCGAACTCAAACGCTGGTGCACAGTCGACGAACAGTCGGTAGGCGAGTTGAGGACATGGATCTCCCCAGATGCCGCCAACGGGATCAAGACCGGGTTGCGGCAGCCGCCTCTATTCGACATTCCCGTCGACTTCTTAGCGGACGCCAAGTCCAAGAGTTCTGAGCATCTGGGTCACATTGTCGGGGATGCGCTTGCCATGGCGAGCGCTGCGCTGACGACTAGCAGCGCCGATGCTTCTACAGAGGAGCCAAGAGCCCACCTAGAGGCAGCCCGTTTGGTGGTCGGCGCGTTGACGGCACTCGTGATTCGTGACTGCGGTCGTACCGATCCGTATGCCGCCTCGGATGCTCAACTGCCTGCCGAAGCAACCGTTGAGGAAGCAGCGGCGAGACACCCAGCGGCCTTTAGGTGGCTCAAGAACGCGACACCAATTGAACGGAGCATCCTCAACGATCTGACACTCCAGCTTGGATTTGGCATCAACTACCGCAGTATGGACCCAGCGGTTCTCAGCCACGTCTACGAGCAAGCACTGGTTGACGATGACATCCAACGCGAACTCGGCATCTACTACACGCCACCTGCTCTCGCAGCCCGCATGCTCGAGAGCTTGCCCGTGGAACTCATCGATCCCGAGGACCGATACGTGCTAGACCCGGCGTGCGGATCTGGAACGCTTCTTGTTGCCGCTCACGACCGCCTGTCCAAGCTGCAACCGCATGACTGGTCACTCGACGCTCGACACCAAGACCTCCGGGTACATTTTCGTGGCCAGGACAAGGATCGTTTCGCCAGCGAGATCGCTAGGCTTGCGTTGCTGCTCAAGGCACAGCCCGTCGGCAACGGATGGGCCATCGAGACAGTGGACACTCTCAAGGTCGAGACGCTGCCGCACACCCCTCGGATCATCGTGATGAACCCGCCATGGAGGTTCACCTCCGACGACAAGCGGCACCAAGAGGCCGACGAGTTCATGAACTGGGCCGCGCGACATCTGGCACCGGGCGGGTTGCTAGGAGCGATCATCCCGACGTCGTGGCTGTCCTCCGACAACAGTCGAGACACCCGCGACCGGATTCTTAAACAGTTCGAGATCTTCGAGCTTTGGAGGCTCCCCGAATCCACTTTCCCGAAGTCTCAACAGTCTCCAACCGTGTTGTTCGCACGCAGAAGCAACGAAAGCTCCGTAGTCGGCAAGAGAATCGTCAGACAGGTATGGAGCCATGAGATGAAACAGTTCGCCCGCGGAGAGCCACCCCGGGCGAACTTCGTGGTTGAAGACTCGTCGGCTCCGCTTTCCGATGTCCTCAAGCGGCCAAAGCTCAACGCACCGACATACGCCCTCGACACCGTCGCGATCGTGCGCAGCGGCCAGCAGCCACTCCCAGGAGCCGACGACGGGGGCGGTGGCAACATCTTGTACCTGGCCAAATTCGGACATGTGACATCGTATGGACACACAGACCATTCCCGACTGCAGCGCCGCCGTTTCCCTGACGACTTTCAAGGCTCTCGGGGCGAGGCGGTCATAAATCGGCCCAAAGTACTTGTATCCGCAGCGCGGAGCGCCGACAATCCGTGGCGATTTCGGGTAGCGGTCGATCGGCTCGGCGTCGGTTGCACCAACAGCATCCGCTGCGTCGCGCCTAGGGAGGAGTCGAACCATGACCTGTTGTATGCGTTGCTCGCCATCTTGGGGTCAGGGTTCGCTAGCGCGTACGTCGCGTGCCATGGAATCGACCGAAACATCCCCGCGCACCTCATGCAGTCGTTCCCCGTGCCGGCATCAGAGTCCACGATTCATCGGCTCGGAGAGCTAGGCCGCGAGGCTTGCGGCGCCGCACACGACACTTCAACACTGGGTGATGTCTTGATCCGGATCGAGGAGGCGGTATGGCAGGAATACGGCGTCGACGAGGCGTTCCAAACCCAAGCGGTCAGGTTGCTCGCCGGGCATACCGACCCTAACGACATCATCCGATACCCGGTTGAGGGCTCCGCGGCCGAAGCAGGCACGTCAAATGTGCCGCGTCTCGGGGCAGTGCTCGAGGTCAAGCCGGATTCAAGAGTCCGTATCTGGATCAACGGGGTCACCCAAGGCAATGGCGTCACCATTGAAGTGCCGCCACGCATGCCGGGATGGATGGTCCGACATGGCGCCACCTTCGACGCCCGCGGAATCGACTCCGTCGAAGACATTGCAGGTGCAAGTTTCGATTTTCAGCCGATGTCGTGGCAGGTTCTCGACCTCGAAGGCGGCACGACAGACCTGCCGCAGGTCTAAGTCCCACCGATGCCTGCAACCGTTGTTATTGTCGATGTGGGCCAAGGCGACTGCACCGTCGCCGTTGACCACGACACGAAACAAGCGCTACTGATCGATTGCAACGAGCGCCACCACCTCAAGGCGCTAGCGGCGCTCGAAGAGCTAGGCTACGCCGAACTCACAGCCGTGGTCGTCACGCACTCCCATATCGATCACTTCGGCGGTGTCCTCGACGTGCTGGCGCATCTCCCGGGGCACTTCACCGGCTCGCTCTATTTCAACCACGACACCCTCCTTGCGATACCACGCAGCTCAGACGAATCCGAGGACACCGAGACCAAGGTGAGGGCACTGCTCAGACGGACGCTCGAATACTCAGACCAGGTTGTACGTGCCCAGTCGGACATTGGGCCTCAGACCTTGGGATCCATGACATGGAGACTGCTTGCGCCAACCTATCCTCAGGTGATCAGAGCGGTCGCGCACGGTGATGCCAACCTCGCGAGCGGAATCGTCGTGGTCGAATCGGGAGGCAAGACAGTAGTTGTTGGCGGCGATGCGCCCTTGGAGACCTGGCGGCAAGTAAAAGCGCACCTGCCCACCCGATCAATCGTTAGGTGGCCACACCACGGAGGCTCCATCTCAAGATCGAACACTGGCCAGGCAACACTGTTGGAATTGCTAGACCCGGAGGCTGTACTCGTCAGCGTCGGCGCAAACAACAACTATAATCACCCCAGCGATGAGTTCTTCACCGCAGCGGCAGCACACGGCTGCCTCCTGTTGTGCACCCAAGCGACCACCAAATGCACCGGAACCACCGGCTCGCGATGCGCAGGTTCTATCAAGATAGACCTCACCTCAACAAGCAAGGCAAAGCCGATCCCCGCGCGAGCACACCACGACACCTTCGTCCGGAATTTGAACGCTGCCCGCTGCCTCTAATGGGGCCACCTCCCAGCTGCGACCGTGCGCATCAACCACGGTGACGCTGCCATTGGCGAGGATGGTTGAATCCACCGCTGTGAGGCAGCTCGGATCCAGCAGTTCATTGGGTATTTTGAGGAGAATCGTGGCGGAGGTGGACGGGAATCGAACCCGCCGGACAGGGATCACCCATCCCACCCGCTTTGAAGGCGGGGGAGCCCACCAGGCGCTCGGACACCTCCACACGAGACGCTACAGCCAAACAGGAAACTCTCGACGGTGTGGATCGTCCGACGGACTCCAATAAGGTCACATCCCAGAAAATGGTTCGTTGGTCTAGGTCCCGGTGGGGCGTACGAGTCGAGCAACCCGCCGAATGATAGAGGTGAGTCCGAGACCGGAGCGCATCTCGAATGCCTCGTTGTGGAAATTCGATCGCCGCAGTCCGTGCGAGACCAGACCGGCCTTCAGGGATTCCCGCATCCTGTATGGGCCACAGAAGTACACCTCCGCTGAGGACAGGTCCTTGCCGACCTCGGAGGCGATGCGGCTGGCGGTTAGCCGCTCGTCTCGGTCCGAGGCGATGAGGATCAGATCAAAGTTGGGGGTGGCTCGGGCGACGGCCTGGAACTCGGTGAGATGGAGGGCCTCGTCGTGGGCCTGGACGCAGTAGTAGAGCCGGGTCGGGCTCGACCAGTCCGACTCCAAAGACTGGGCCCAGGCGATGAAGGGGGTGATGCCGATGCCAGCTCCGATCCATACCTGAGAGGTTGTTGTCGAGGTTGGACAGAAGTGGCCGAAGGCTCGCGAGACTCGGGCCCGGGCGCCGACGGGGAGCTTCGTCTCGAGTCGTTTGGTGTAGGTGCCCAGGCCCTTGACCATGAAGGTGAGTTCTCTGTCGTCGTTGGGTTCGCTTGCGATCGTGAACGGGTGTATCTCGCGCAAGCCGCCGGTGCTGAAGTTGAGGAACGCGAACTGGCCGGCGCGGTGGCTGATCCCCGAACCGTCGGGTTGGAGCCGGATCTCGGTCACGTCGGCGTGGTTGACGATTTCGGCGACCCGGTACCTCGCGGTATCCACCCCGACGATGCGCGGAATCAGGAGGTACAGATAGGAGCCGACTCCAAGGAAACAGAACATCGTGAGGTAGAGACCGGGCAGATCAAGGGTGGAGAACGACTTGGTGACGAAGATGAAGTGGATCGCCGCAGCGGCGAAGGCGAGACCGATGAGGCGGTGCGACCATTTCCAGATGTTGTAGGGCACCACGGTGAGCAGAGACAGGATCACCAGCGGGACGAGGGTGAAGAAGGCGACGATGCCGATCTCCTTCGCCAACTCGGCGATCTGTTCTGACAGTTGGGTCGCGGTAACGAGTTCGGGGGTCTCGACGAAGGCGGTGAAGTGGTAGATGCCGGTGCCGATGGCGACGACCCCGAGCCACTTGTGGAGAACGTAGACGCGGTCCATCGGACCGAACACCGTCTCGATACCTCGGAACCGGGTGGCCAAGAACAGCGCCAACGCCATCAGAACCAGCGACACGGCACCGGCGTACTGGCCGTAGATGTAGGACGCGGTGGTCTCGGTGTTGAGCAGGGGGACGAACCACACCAACGGAAGCGCCACCGCAGCCACGATGATCATTAGTCCGGTGAGTCTCAGTTGTCCGGCTCTTCGCACTCATAGTGTTGGGGTGTCCGTTGGCGGGTGCGGGTCTGACTCTGTTTTTCGCTGGCTGCGTGCCTTGCAAACGATCTGTCGGCCTTCACCCGCCAACGGCACGCACCAGTCGGTCCGGGGACGTGACCTAATAGGAGCGTTTGTTCTAGCACCTTGAGTGCACTGTCCGTCATCGCGGCCGGTGGTGCCAGTCCATTGGATTACAAGGAAAGGCAGACTTATTATGGCAGAGGATCAACCGGGTGTCATCGGCGGGGTGGACACACATCGCGACGCTCATGTCGCGGCAGCGCTCGACACGGCTGGGCGACTGTTGGCGGTGGCGTCGTTTTCGGCGACACACATCGGCTACGGGCGACTGTTGAGATGGCTGCGCGGCTGGGGCGAGCTGGGCTGTGTGGGTGTGGAGGGCACCGGCAGCTACGGCGCGGGCCTGGCGCGCTTTCTCAGCGCCGAGGGTGTGGAGGTCAAAGAAGTGATACGCCCGCGCCGTCAGACGCGTCGCGGCGCCAAGTCGGACCCCGCCGATGCTGAGGCGGCTGCGCGTGCTGTGCTCTCAGGCGAAGCGTCGGGACTCCCGAAATCAGCCGACGGTGCGGTGGAGGCGATTCGGATGCTACGTGCCGCTCGCCGCTCCGCGGTCAAGGCCCGCACCTGTGCGATCAACCAACTCAAAGCACTGCTGGTGACCGCCCCCGAGCAGGTCGCGGCCCCGCTGCGAGGCTCAAGGACCGCTGCGTTGATGGCCGCGTGCTGTGGGCTGCGGCCCGGCGGCGGCGAGGCCGTCGCCGCCGCGAAGATGTCGATGCGCTGCTTGGCGCGTCGACACCGGGCGCTCAGCGCTGAGATCTCCGAGCTCGACGCCGAGATCGCCCGACTGTGCGCCAAAGCAAACCCCGCGCTGATAGCCGCGCGCGGTGTCGGCGCTGACACCGCCGCCGCGTTGCTCATCGCCGCGGGCGACAACCCCCAGCGCCTGCGCAGCGAGGCGTCGTTCGCTGCGCTGTGCGGGGCCTGCCCCGTCGAGGCATCCTCGGGGCGCACCGTGCGCCACCGCCTCAACCGCGGCGGCGACCGACAGGCCAACAACGCACTGTGGCGCATCGCGACGGTCCGGCTCCGCTACGACCAACAAACCAAGGACTACGCCGCCCGACGCCGCGCCGAGGGCAAGAACGACCGCGAGATCATCCGCTGCCTCAAACGCTACATCGCACGCGAAATCTACCGGCTGCTCACAGACCCTCCGGTCGTCCCTCACGGAGCCGACCTGCGACAACAACGCCAACTCAACGCAATGACCCTCGACACCGCAGCCGCAGCCCTCAACGCCTGGCCCACTCGCATCTCACACCTCGAACGAGGTCTCATACACGACCGCGACCTCGCCGAACGTTACCAACAACACCTCACCCAAATCACAACTTGACAAACATAGGAGCATCGTTTGAGGGTGGAGTCAGTGGGGTGAAACGTTGAGGCTTTCTTGAAGCCGAGCATTTGGAACGCGTCGGTGTAGGACGTGTCACCCTCAAGAGTGCTCGCGATAACAGCTTGGGCGAAAGTCGTGCCGACACGGGCTGGTTGGGTTCTGTAGAAGTCGCCGCCTGTGCCGGTGACCCGCTCCAGGGCCTGCTCGTATTCTGTCTGAAAAGTCTGCTGGTACTCCTCCCAGGTCAGGAACTCGCACTCGTGGAGCCGCCGGAGCACGACCAGTCTGCTCGTCTTGAACCTGCGCGCAAGGCGCTGTAATTCGGTCGATATTCCCACTTGGGGGTTGAACTCTGCCCGAATCTCCTGAAGCGGAACGAGGATCTCCGCTGCTACCCGGTTGCACCATCGTTCGATGTCGTTGGTGGCCCTCGCCCCTAGATCGACGCTGTCCAGTGCGCTCTCACCTATCCAGATGTGAGCCAATTCATGGGCGAGCGTGAAGATCTGGGCTGCGCGTGTGTCCGAGCCGTTCACGAACACCAGCGGCGCGAACCGGTCCGCGAGAGCGAAGCCCCTGAACTCTTGGGGATCAAGCTTCCTGCGCGTGTTGCTTCCGACCACGCCGCTCACCATGACCATCACACCGAGTTCCTCGGCCCGCTGCCTCAACACTGTGAACGCTTCCTGGTAGTTGGCACCCCTCTGCTGCACGTTGAACGACAGCGCGCTCCGCATCCGCTGCGCCGCATCCTCGGGAGGGGTGTTGGGTTGCAGTGATGCAACCCACTCAAGCTCTCCCATCCCCGAACTGCGCACGTAGTCGCGATACCAGTCTTGGCGCTGCTGGCACTGGTAGATCGTGTCAAGCAGATTGCCGCTCGGTCGGGCCACCGGACGGTCGCCTACCGTTCGAAAATCCGGGATCGGGAGATGCTCGTCTGGTGGTTCTGGAAGGAAGAAGTACCCGACCGCTGTGCCGGTGGCGCGCGCGAAATCCTCCACCTGCTTCAGTGTCGGCGAAAGATGGCCGGCCATCCACTCGCTCAGTTTCGGGAAACGGTCTGAGAGTTCGTCCAAGCCGAGCCGCGAACGTTCAGCCGCCCACGAATACAGCGACGGATCGACCTTGACGCGGAGCGGCTTCGTTGTCCGCTCGGGTTCGGTGTGGGTTTCGGAGTTCATGCTGGCAGACGGGGTTTACGACCCGCGGACGTTGTGGCGTAAGGCACGACAGAACGTGGATCGTGCAATGGTCGCTCCCTCGGCATGGTCGATGCTGGTGTGGCCGTGTCAACCACGCTAGCAGTGGCTGACCCCCGGCCCCATCAATGCTTCGCGACACTACCGGCGACGCACAGCCACGGTGTGCTTGACGCCATTTTACGCGTGTTTGCGCGTTAGGTTTTGGCATAGCGCATGTCACAAAATGTTGCATTCGCGCGCATTGCAACCTGCTGGCCGACGCAAGCTTCGTCACGCCGCCACTGTCATCAGAGACACCTCTGATGCGTGATATGGAATACATTGGAGTCATGGGACAAGGTGATCGTCGAACAGTTTGGAAACCATCTGGCGATGTCGTGCATCGTGCGGAATCGGGTGATCAGCTCATGGATGCACGCTTTGGGCGACCGATGGCGGAACTGTCCCCCTCAGCCGTTCAAGGGGACGCCTCGACATTGCTCGAACGTTGGTGTCGCCTTCCTTATGTCGACCCCGAGAGGCTTCATTCCGACATTGATGATGTGATGGACCCGACGTTGTGAGCGCGCGCCGGTGACCGCACAGGACCCGAAGGCGATGGTGCAGAAGCTGTGGGACTTCTGCGACGTGCTGCGCGACGATGGCCTGTCCTACGGTGACTACCTGGAGCAGCTCACTTATCTGCTGTTTCTCAAGATGGCCGATGAGCAGCACGAGATGCTCGGAGGCGACCGCATTGTGCCCGTCGAGCACGACTGGCAGTCGTTGCTCAAACGGTCGGGGGCGGATCTAGAAGCCCACTACAGCGATGCACTGGCCGCGCTCGGAGCAGGTGAGGACATGCTCGGCGTGGTCTTCCACAAGGCCCGCAACCGCATCCAGACGCCCGCCAAGCTGGAACAGCTCATCAAAGAGTTCATCGACCAGCACGAGTGGATGAGCTACGACGCCGACCTCAAAGGCGACGCCTACGAGGGCCTGATCGAGAAGACCGCTCAGGAGGGCGCCAGGGGAGCGGGCCAGTACTTCACGCCCCGGGCGCTCATCAATGCCATCGTCGATGTGATGCTGCCCGATCCTGATGACCGCATCTGCGACCCAGCCTGTGGTACCGGCGGGTTCTTCCTGGGTGCGTACCGGTCGATCGTTGAGCGGTTCCCGCATCTGGAACCTGACCAGGTCGCTCACCTGCGCTCGGGTGCGTTCACTGGTTGGGAGATCGCCGACCTCCCGGCTCGGTTGTGCGCCATGAACATGCTGCTGCACGGCATCGAGAGTCCCGAATCCGATTCGCCGATCGTGGTGGACGACGCTCTGCGGGACTCTCCTGGCGAGCCGTTCGACATGGTGCTGACCAATCCGCCGTTCGGCCGGTCGTCGTCGGACAGCTACGAGCGGGAGGACTTCTGGGCGACGACGAAGAACAAGCAGCTCAACTTTGTCCAGCATGTGGTGAGCCTGCTGAAGATCGGCGGGGACGCGGCCGTGGTGGTGCCCGACAATGTGCTGTTCGAGGCGGGTGCTGGCGAGACAATCCGCCGCCGCTTGTTGCACGACTGCGAGGTCCACACCTTGCTGCGGTTGCCGACGGGTATCTTCTATGCACAGGGCGTGAAGGCCAACGTGTTGTTCTTCCGCCGCCGTGAGGGAGCCGAAGCCGCATGGACTCGTGAGCTGTGGGTGTACGACTTGCGCACCAACAAGCACTTCACCCTCAAGCAGAACCCGCTCACGAGAGCCGACCTCGACGACTTCGTCGCCTGCTACCGGGCCGACACCCGCCACCAACGTGCAGAGTCCGAGCGGTTCAAGCGCTACACCTACGACGAACTGATCGCACGCGACAAGGTCAGCCTCGACCTGTTCTGGCTGCGAGACGAGAGCCTAGAAGACGCCGACAACCTGCCACCCCCAGCCATCCTCGCCGCCGAGATCGCCGAAGACCTCCAATCCGCCCTTACCGAAATCCAAGCCCTAACCGAAGCCCTCTCCGCAACCTCTGCTCGCGAATCCCAACTCTGAGCGCCTTCGGTAAAAGGGAGACGATCCCCCTTCGTTGTTAGCTCAATCGTGAATTTGTGTGGTTGAGCGGCACATACCCTTTCGGCGCTCAAGAGCCTGATAAGTCGATGAATGTCCATCCGTCGTCGCGTGTGCAACGCCACATGCCCCACTTCCGTGGGTCGTCTCCGTCGTGGATTGCTACCCACACTGCGTCCAGGTCGCAGAGCCTTGGCACACACTCTGGGCAGTGCCCTCCCAGCATTACCGCAACCGGAGCTTGGCTGTGAGGGCCGTGTTCGAGCCAGACAAACAAATGCGCCTCGGAGGCACCCGCAGCTTCGGCACTGGACATTAGTCTGGCAGCCTTGCGGTCGATTCCCTTCTTGGCCGCGGCCGGTATCTCATCGCCCACCGTGATCGGCGGATACCGGGGGACGATATTCACCATTCCCCCGTCTTGGGATTCTGCTGTGCCCAGGAGAACGACCTCTGTGATACCGAGGCCGCGCAGATTCTTTTTGAGGGGAGAAACTTGACCGTGCGGAGAAATGAAGGTGAGGTCCGGCTCCGGCTCTGACCGCTCTTCTTCAAGGAGCGAGGGAACCTCGCGGTGAAGACATTTCAAGAGGTCGCGGATGCACGTGCCGATGCCTTCCCTGTTCGTGGGGGTGTCAATTGTGACGCTGTAGTCGTTCGTTAGGTTGGGGAAGCGCCAGTGTCGCTTCTTCTCTTTCTTGAGGACTCCTTGGAACTCATGGTCTGCTTGCGAGGTGTGACGCGTTACCTCCAGAGCGATGACGGAGCCGTTGGGCATCACGATGTTGTAGTCGTGTCTGCCCGAGATTCGTCCCGTATCGTGTAGCTCGGGCGAACCTCCGATCACGGATGAAACAAGGTCAGCGGCATCCCGCTCATTGTTGTCAACATGCAGGGGCTTAACCATGAAACGGATGCTAGTGGTTCCCGCCCGGAGCGCGAACCGTCCCACGTGGCACCGTCAAATGGGTATCGGTATCCGGATTCAAGTCGTTGGCCGTCCTCATCGTGGACCTGCTGGCAGGGCAAAAAAAGGGACCCCGTGCGTTCCGGGGTCCCGTGCCAGCGGTATATCGGCTGCATTCAGCTTGCGCCTACTAGCCGGACCATCAGACGATTCCAATCGTAGCTGGTTCGCAACCGTGGTGGCAAGAATTTTCTAGATCAGTTGAATGCGATTCGTATAGGCCCGCCCCTCGTGGGTGGTGGGAGCAGATCGGCGAAGGGTGCGAATGGTAGCTAGCTCCGTATCGATGTCGGTCAGGTTCGTATCGCCTTCTTCCGAGCGCCGCCGGATGCCTGACACGAGGTCTGCGACCTGGATGGCGTGTGAGGACTTGGAGTTGGCGTAATACATGCTGGGATGCAGGGGGAGCTTACGAGTAATCACGAAGGTCGCCACGCACTCGCTGGCGTGGGCGTCGAGCGAGTGGTTGGACCAGTCCGACACGATCATGCCCGTCTCGCTACGCCCTGTGCACTCTACGGCGAAGTGCTCCACCAGCGCCTGTAGCTGTAGTGGTGTCGTGGTGTTCAGCGTCATGTCGTGGTGTAACCGGCGTTTGTTGATGGTGGCCGTGTAGACGGTGGCGTCAAGCTGGGCGAGGATGCGCAGGATCTCCTGAACGAACTTCCGGTTCTTTGAACGGTTCCATGGATTGGGATTAATGGTACGCTTGGCTTTGAGTTCCCACTTCCCGGGGTCCTCGCGGTCGGGGTAGAAGTGAGCCTTCGCGCCGGCGATCCGGCGGTGTAGGGTCCGTACATCGTGAGAAGGGATCGAGAACCCGCCGATGACGACCGCCTTTGTGGCGTCCGAGTACGAAGGCTTGCCAGAATCATCAAGGAATAGAACTCGAGTGCCGTGCCGCGTCGCCATGAGAGGTGTCTTTGTGGATTGCCCTGAGAGTGTCCGTAATTCACTGAAGAGTGTGATGAACCTTATCAAGCATCACTAATAGCCAGGCCACTGCGTACACGGGCGGGGTTTGTCCAGGTTCCACCTTGGCCTCCTGTGGCGGAGGTGGACGGGAATCGAACCCGCCGGACGGGGATCACCCATCCCACCCGCTTTGAAGGCGGGGGAGCCCACCAGGCGCTCGGACACCTCCACACCAGACGCTACAGCCAAACAGGAAACTCTCGACGGTGTGGGATCGGTCAAGGCTCGATAGCGTCATCGGCATGTCGAAGAACCGTTTGCTTCTAGGTGTCGTTCTGATCGTGTTGCTGGTGTTGCTGGGCCGCAAGGTCAAAGACGTCTGAGCTAGCGCGTTTGGTGGGTTGACACCACAATCTGCCCCATTAGGGTGTGACATACGACTTCCCCCGTCGAACATCAAGTTCCGGGAGTTGTCGTGTTTATTGTTTGCTGGTCGCCCAAGGGTGGATCAGGTACCTCAGTCGTAGCCGCCGCGCTGGGCCTGACGATTGCCTCATCAGGCCGTGAAACCCTACTCGTCGACACTGTCGGCGATCTTCCGATGGTCCTCGGCCTGCCGCCCGGCAACGGCGACGGATTGTCTGATTGGCTGCTGGCACCCTCGGATGTGTCCGCCGATGCGTTGTCGCTGCTGGAGATGCCCGCGGGTGAACGTCTGCAACTCCTCGGCGCGGGAAACGCAACGGAAAAAGCGATCGATCCCGAGCGGACGGTGTTGGCGGCAGAGCTCCTGTCGCGGTCTGCACGTTTGGTTGTGGTCGATGCGGGCAGCGCGGGCCGTCCTGATCCTTGGCTGGTGCAGGGAGTGAGCTCCGTCATGGTTATTCGCGCCTGCTACCTGGGTATTCAGGCTGCCCTCGCCCGACCGTTGGCGCTCGGAACCTCTGTCGTCGTGGTGGAAGAGCCTGGTAGGGCTTTGCGATTGTCAGATGTGACAGCAGTCTTCAACGGACACAAAGTCGTTGCCGTGCCCTGGGATCCGGCGGTCTCGCGCGCGGTCGACTCGGGCCTGCTCGCCCACCGGATGCCACGTTCGTTGAACCGCCTGAGCGAGGTGCTCGATGGGTGAAGCACTGATGGTTGATCTTGCCGCAACCGTTCACGGCGACCTCTTGGACCAGGGCGGCGGCACCGCGGAGATCTTCACCGCCATCTCCCGCCATGCGCCACTGTTGGGCGCGCGTGAACGGGAGTCGCTTCATCGGCAGGTCACGGCTCGTTTGGCCGGCCTCGGTCCCATCGAGCCGTTGCTGGTTGATCGCGAGATCAGCGAGATCATGATCAACGGACCCGGCGTGGTCTGGTTTGAGCGTCATGGGCGAATCGAATCCAGCGGGGTGGTACTCAACGACGCTGAACTGGAGTTGCTCGTCGAACGGATCGTTGCGCCGATCGGCCGGATTGTCGACCCTCGGCGGCCCTGGGTCGATGGACGCCTCGCCGACGGCAGCCGAGTCAATATCGTGGCCGCACCCGTAGCCATCGACGGCCCCTACGTCACCATTCGGCGGTTCGTGCTGCGAGCCGAGGATGTGGCTGATTTCGGGCCACCAACCGTTGCTTCGATGCTCGCGGAACTGGTGACAAATCGGCGCAGCATCATCGTCAGTGGCGGTACGGGCGCGGGCAAGACCTCGCTGCTCAATGCTCTGGCCGCGCATGTGGCGACTGAAGCTCGGGTGATCACCATCGAGGACGCGGCTGAGCTTCGGCTCCGCCATCCCCATGTGGTGCGTCTGGAGGCCCGAACCGACGGAATTGAAGGGGTCGGGGCCGTGGAGATTCGTGACCTGCTGCGCAACGCGCTGCGGATGCGTCCTGATCGCATCGTGCTCGGTGAGGTGCGTGGCCCTGAAGCGCTTGATCTGGTTCAGGCGCTCAACACCGGGCATTCAGGGTGCCTGTCCACGATCCATGCGAACTCCCCGACTGATGCCTTGCGAAGGTTGGCGTCGTTGGTGATGTCGGCTGGAACCGGGCTGCCGCATGATGCGATCCGCGCCCAGATTGGTTCTGCAGTCGATGTTGTTGTGCAGGTTGAACGCACACCGTCAGGTGCTCGCGAAGTAGCAGCGGTGGTCGAGGTGGTTGACGGGGAGACGGTGCGCCCCCTGTGGTGCGGGGAGTGACTGTGGTGCGGGGAGTGACTGTGGTGCGGGGAGTGACTGTGAGTCGTGCCGAGCAGCGTCGGCGGGTTGTGGCGATCGGCCAACTTCCCGAGATGCTCGACGTGTTGGCGCGTGAATTGAGAGGCGGGCGCAACCTGCACGAAGCGATCCAGACGGCTTCATCGGTGCCACCACTGCACAGTCTGGGGCTCGACACTCTGGTGACCCGCTTCGCTTCGGGTGAACGGCTGGTGGAGGCGCTCGACCGTTGGGCCGGCGAGTTGAACCATCCCGACGGTGATCTGGTGCGGGCGGTTGTGAGCCTCGGTTCGGTCACGGGTGGGGCGCTGGCGGAATCGATGGAGCGTGCCGCGTTGACTCTGCGGGAGCGGGCCGGGCTTGTTGACGAGGTGCGGGTGTTGACTGCACAGACCAGAGCCTCAGCGATGTTGCTGTTCGTCGCACCTATCGGCTTTCTGATCCTGCTTCTGACGCTTGATCCTGCGAGCAGCGCGGCGGTTTTCACCACCGGTTTGGGTCAACTTTGTGTGGCGCTGGGACTGGTGCTCGATGTGCTTGGTTTCGTGTGGATGCGGTGGCTTGTGGCGTCGGTGACCCGATGAGAGTTGTTCTGGTCGTCGGCTGTTGTGTGCTCAGTGCGGTGTGGATTCGTCCCTGGCGTGTCCGGCCGCGGCCACTAGCGGAGTCTTTGCCCAAGCCGCGACTCCCCTCTGTGGGTTCATCTAGTGGTTCAACTGGTGGTTCAAAGAGAAGCAAGACTCGGCAGCGGGCGCTGCTCGTCGGGGTGATCTTTGGTGTGGTGATGGTGGGGTCTATGCAGCCGGTGTTGGTGGTTCCGCTGCTCTTTGTCTATGCGGTCGTGGTGGTGCGCGGCCGCCGCGCGCAGGTCGATGATCACGCCATCGTGGTAAGAACCCTTCCCGAGGTCGTGGATCTCTTGTTGGTGGGGGTGGGCGCCGGTCTCACACCCAGAGAAACGCTGCAGCGTTGCCAAGCATGGTTGCCCGACCCGTTTGCAACAGCCGTGCACAGCGCGCTGTCAAGAGCGGCAGCGGGGGCGACCTTCGCCGATGCTCTCGACCGAGCCATGACGCCTCTCGGAGATCGGGTGCGACCGCTGGTGGCGGCGCTCAATGCCGGTGAACGCGATGGCTCAATGCTCGCAGGAGGCTTGTTGCGGGTGAGTGACGAGGCTCGTCGTCGGCGGCGTGTAGCTGCACAAGAGCGAGCGCGGCGTGTGCCGGTTGCGATGCTCGGACCGCTGTTGTTGTGCGTGCTTCCCTCATTCGCATTGCTGACCTTGGTTCCGTTGGTGCTGGGATCTCTCAGCGACCTCGGTGTGGTCGTTTAACGCAGTTCTGCCCAGTACACCAGCACACCAGAGCACTAACCGCTTCCCCCGACACATCAGAAACAGTACGAAACAGGAGGAAGCGGATGTTATTGCGTCAATGGGTGGCGATCGAGGTCACCCTGTACACGGTCGTTGTTGCGGCGAAGGCGCGGTTACAAGACGACAGGGGTCAGGCGACTGCCGAGTATGCGCTAGTGGTGCTTGGTGCGGCCACGGTGGCGATGATGTTGATTGCCTGGGCCACGTCCACGGGCAAAATCTCGTCTCTGCTCAACAAAGTCGTCAACTCGATAGCAGATCGGGTTTCGTGAAACTACGCTGTAGCAAAAACAGGGGCCAAGCAACCGTTGAGTTCGCGTTGCTTCTCCCAGTCGCGGTTGTCGCGCTGCTGGTCATTGCCCAGATCGGACTCGTGGTTCGTACCAGGGTGATGCTCACTCACGCTGCTCGTGAGGGGGTCCGGGTTGCCGCGGTCGGCGGATCGGACGCTGAAGTCACCGCCGCGGTGGCCGATGCCGGTTCGCTTGACCCTGCTCAGCTCACAGTCGCGGTTACCCGGGATGCCTCGGTGGTCCGCGTGCTGCTCGTCTACGAGATGCAAACCGATGTCTCAGTTGTTGGTGCCATTCTCAACGACCCCGAGATGTCGTCGGTGGCCGTCATGTACCGGGAACAGTGACCGTGTCCTTCGGGCAATGTATGAAGGGCACTGTATGAACCAGCAACGCGTGCTGGTCAGATACGGTTTCTGGGGTGCACTTGACTCAGACATTTCGCGAGGGGCCGTGGTCGGTCACTGCTGTCGCGGGAGAGCTTGATGTCGTCGGCGGACCCGAGTTGCGTCAACACGTGATGGCTCAGGTGCGTGAAGGTAGTCATCGTCTGGTGCTTGATCTCAGCGGAATTGACTTCATCGACTCGTTTGGACTCGGGGTGATCGTAGGTGCCCTCAAAAGAACACGACTCCTTGACGGCGACCTGCGCATAGTGGTACCCGGGCCTCGGATTCGTAGAGTTTTTGAAGTGTGTGACCTCGACCGAGTTTTCGAGCTTCATCGAACCGTGCAAGAAGCAGTCTCGGCCCAATGACTCAAGGCACCCAATGACCCAAGGCAAAGGTCTCTCCGAGGCATCCGACCCGACAAGCTCCGACGCCGACAGCACTTACATTGGCGAAGTTGTCCTCGCCATCCCGGCTCTCACCGAATATGTGTCACTTGCGCGGCTGGTGGTTTCCAGCGCCGCGCAACTCCACCCCTACATCGAGCCGGAACGCATTGAAGATCTTCGGATAGCGGTGTCCGAGGCCACGACCAATGCCATCCGCGCTCACGAGAGCACTGGAACCGCCGCGCAGATCAGGGTCACTTGCAACGTCGCGGAGGATCACATTGAAGTGATAATCCGCGATCACGGTAGAGGTTTCGACCTGGACGCCCTGCCAAATCTCCCCGAACCGGATTCACCCGATCGGCTTCTCCATGAATCGGGGATGGGACTTCGGCTAATGCAGATGCTGGCCGACGAGACAGACATTTATCCTTCCTCATCTGGTACCTACGTTCGCTTGGTGTTCCACGGAACTAGACGTCGCCGCGCCATCATGGGCGGATAGCGTCTCGCATTGTCATGTCCGACGATTCGCCCCAACAGTTGTCGCCCAAACGGCGAAGCCGAGAACTTAGATTTGTTGAAGCTCTAGGTCGCCCGTTGCGCAGGTTCCTGCGGATCCAGGCCGCGGGCGGCATCTTGTTGCTGGGAGCCACGGTCAGCGCCCTGATTTGGGCCAATTCGTCTTACAGCGACGTCTACCACGAGATTCTTGAGACCCACATTTCGATAGAGATCGGCTCTCATGTCCTGCTTGACTTAGCGCTCGAAGCATGGATCAACGACGCCTTGATGGCCATCTTCTTCTTTGTTGTCGGCCTTGAAATCAAACGGGAGTTCGTGGTAGGGACGCTCCGGGACCCTCGTGCGGCCGCTCTTCCAGCGATCGCCGCGATTGGGGGGATGGTCGTTCCAGCCGGAATCTACTTCTTCTTCAACCCCAGTGGCATGGGTGCAGACGGTTGGGGTATTCCCATGGCCACCGATATTGCCTTTGCCGTTGGTGTGGTGTCGTTGCTTGGCAACCGCGTACCGAGCGTGATGAAGGTGTTCTTGCTCACCCTTGCCATCGTCGACGACATCGGCGCGATCGCGGTCATTGCAATTTTCTATACGAGCGACCTCTCCATCGGATGGTTGCTCGCCGCGGTTGCTGCCATATTTGTGGTGATTGGCATGCGTCGAGTGGGGGTTGCGTGGACTCCCGCCTATGTGGTCGTGGGGTTTTTCTTGTGGTTCGCGGTGCATGACTCGGGGGTTCACGCCACGATCGCAGGGGTGATCTTGGGTTTACTCACGCCAGCTCGTCCCCTAAATCAGCTACAACCCGACGAAGGGCGGGTTCTCAGTGCGTTGCGTGGCGGTGCGAACGCCATGGTCATCCGCCGTGCGAATGTCGAGTTGAAAGACCAAGTTTCGGTGGTTGAACGGCTTGAAGACCTGCTGCATCCAGTCTCGAGTTTCCTGATCATTCCGATCTTTGCTTTGGCCAATGCGGGTATCGAACTGTCGACCGAGACCATTTCCGATGCCGCGACCAGCCCGATCACAATCGGCATCGCCGTTGGTCTGGTTTTCGGCAAGCTCGTCGGTGTCACTCTTGCCACATGGCTCAGCGTGAAGTCGGGGTTGACATCGCTGCCGCCGTCGGCCACCTGGACCCATGTCATCGGGCTGGCGGCCACAGCAGGCATTGGTTTCACGGTGTCGCTGTTCATTGCTGGTCTGGCGTTTTCGGACCCGCTACTCACCGAAGCGAAGATCGGTATTGTCGGTGCTTCGCTGGTCGCCGCGGTGATCGGATCGTCGATTTTATTGCGTGCGAAAGAAGTTGAAGAGATCGAGACAGACGACCCTATGTTGGTGGGTACCGCCAGCCCCTAGTGTTGCGTGGCTACATTCGAGGGCTACATTGCCCGACACGTGTCCTCCCGTTTGGATTGATTGTTCCCTGTGACCAACGCTCTAGTTATTGTCGAATCGCCTGCCAAGGCCAAGAAGATCGCTGAGTTTCTTGGCGCCGGCTACACCGTTGAGTCGTCGATCGGTCACATTCGCGACCTTCCGCGCAATGCCGCGGAGGTGCCTAAGGCCTACAAGAACGAGCCTTGGGCGCGCACCGGGATCAATGTTGATGACGGGTTCAAACCGCTGTATGTGGAGAACGCCGACAAGAGGGCGCACATTCGGCTTTTGAAGCAGTTGGTCAAGAACAGCGACGAGTTGTATCTGGCGACTGATGAAGATCGAGAGGGCGAGGCGATCGCTTGGCATCTCATTGAGGTGCTCAATCCCCAGATACCGGTCAAGCGGATGGTGTTCCACGAGATAACGCCTGCTGCGATAGCAGCCGCTGTCAACTCTCCCCGGGAGCTTGATCGCAAAATGGTCGACGCTCAAGAGGCCCGGCGCATCCTCGACCGACTCTACGGATATGAAGTTTCTCCGGTGCTCTGGAAAAAGGTGCTGCCGCAGTTATCGGCAGGACGGGTCCAGAGCGTCGCCACACGTATCGTGGTTCAGCGTGAACGCGAACGGATGGAGTTTCAGGCCGCAAGCTATTGGAGTGTGAGGGGTACTTTTGCGGCGCTTGAGGGCGACACACGAGCATTTTCCGCGCTGCTCAGCTCCATTGACGGCGTGAAACTGGCCAGCGGTCGAGACTTTGGCGACGATGGCCGACTAGCTCGCGAAGACGTGAAAGTGCTCGACGAATCCGCCGCATCCGAACTTGTCGGCGAACTAGCGGGTGTGCCCTATGAGGTCCGGTCCCGTGAGGCCAAGCCTTATCGCCGGCGTCCCGCAGCCCCTTTCATTACCTCGACCTATCAGCAAGAAGCGGGTCGCAAGCTGAAAATGTCGGCCCAGATGGCGATGCGCGCCGCGCAGGGCCTCTACGAAAAGGGCTATATCACCTATATGCGAACGGACAGCACGACGCTGTCCGAGACGGCATTGAAAGCGGCTCGTGCCACCATCAAGAACCGCTATGGCAGCCAGTATCTGCCCGACACTGCTAGGCGATACACCAAGAAATCGAAGAACGCTCAGGAAGCTCACGAAGCGATCCGACCCGCTGGTGAATCGTTTCGCTCACCTGAAGAAGTCGCCTCGGAGGTTCCCCGTTCAGAGGCGCGGGCCTATGAACTGATCTGGAAACGAACCGTTGCTTCTCAGATGACGGACTGCACGGGCGAAACCGTGCAACTTCGACTTGGTGCTACGAGTCACAGTGGAACCGATGTGGTGTTCAGCGCCAATGGCACAGTGATTTCGCACCGTGGTTTTCGCGAAGTTTACGAAGAAACTTCCGATGGATCTGGTGACGAAAACGAAGAACGGCGTTTGCCTTCGATAAACCGAGGAGACGGGGTTCGTGCAAGGGGTCCGCTGGAGACCGAAGGGCACGAAACGACCGCGCCGTCTCGTTATACAGAAGCTTCGCTGGTCAAACGGCTTGAAGAACTCGGCGTTGGTCGTCCTTCCACTTATGCGTCGATCATCAGCACGATCTTGGACCGCGGGTACGTCTGGAAGAAGGGCTCGGCCCTGGTTCCTTCTTTCACCGCGTTCGCGGTCGTCAACTTGATGGAGAGGCACTTCCCCAACCTGGTTGACTATCGCTTCACCGCCCAGATGGAAGACGACTTAGACAAGATCGCCAACGGCGCCGAAGAGTCCGAACCCTGGTTGACACGCTTTTATTTTGGAGGAGGCGAAGGCACCGAACCTGGTTTGAAGGAGAAGGTGTCGACTCGCCTTGCCGATATCGACGCCAGATCGATCAACACAGTTCGGTTGGGTATGAGCGACGACGGCCAACCGATCGTCGTACGGGTCGGCCGTTACGGCCCGTATGTGCAGCGTGGTGATGCCGATGACAGCGGTGCCAATAACGGCAACAACACTGCTTCAATCCCAGAGGATCTTCCGCCCGATGAACTAACCCTCGAAAAGGCGCTTGGATATCTGGAGATGCCCAAAGCTGGACGCATACTGGGCACCGATCCAGCGACCGGCATGAACATCTATGCCAAAGCCGGTCGCTTCGGCCCGTACGTGCAGGTTGGTAACAGCGACGAACAGGATCAGAAACCGAAGTCGGCCTCGTTGTTTGCGACGATGACTCTGGAGCGGGTCACGCTTGCAGATGCCCTCCAGCTTTTGTCGCTGCCGCGCACAGTGGGCACCGATCCAGCAGATGGAGAGGTCATTACCGCCCAGAACGGTCGTTACGGTCCCTACGTAAGCAAAGGTTCTGACAGTCGCAGCCTCGACAACGAAGAACAACTCTTCACGGTGACGCTTGAGGAGTGTCTGGCGCTGCTCGCACAACCCAAGCGCCGGCGTGGTCAGGCCCCCAAACCGCCGTTGCGCGACATGGGCGAAGATCCTGATACCGGTAAGGCAATGGTGGTGAAGGACGGCCGTTTTGGCCCTTATGTCACCGACGGCGAATACAACGCGTCTCTCCGTAAAGGGGACACAGTCGAGGAGTTGACGATCGAACGTGCCGCGGAATTACTGGTCGACAGACGCTTGAAAGGCCCTGCCAAGAAGGCTGTGAAACGTGCAGGGAGCAGGAAGAAGACGACCAAGAAGACCGCCAAGAGGGCGACCAAGAAAGCGACAAAGAAGAGGTCAACCTAGAGAACCAGGTTCGGCCGGGCGTCATCACGGTCTAGTCTCGCGCCGTGGACGAGCAACGCCCCTCAAGTAGCGCGACCCGGTTGGGGGAGGCGCTGAAGGTTGCTCGCGAACGGGGCCGCATTGAGGCGATGTTCGGCTCAAGGGAGTTCTTTCGGCTTTGGATCGCGCAGGTAATCTCCGCCACTGGCGACTGGTTGGGTCTGATTGCCATTATCTCGTTGGCCGATCGACTCAGCGATGGCTCTGCGGGCACGGCCATTGCTCTGGTCCTCGCGGCCCGGATAGCACCAGGGTTTTTCCTCGCCACCGCCGCCGGGGTGCTTGTAGATCGACTCGACCGAAAGCGGGTGATGCTGGTCTGTGACGTTTGTCGGGCCTTGGTGCTTTTCTCGTTGCCGTTTGTGGACAGCTTGCTGGGACTCATTGCTGCTTCGTTCGTTCTGGAGATATGCACGATGATGTGGTCGCCGGCCAAGGAGGCGGTGGTCCCCAACATCGTTCCCACCGAGAAGCTGACGACTGCGAACTCCCTGAACGTCGCGGCTGCCTACGGCATGTTCCCGGTCGCTGCCGGGATTGCCGCATTGCTGGCCAAACTCGCCGAATCCTTCAGTGACGAGGGCTGGGTCAATACCTTCCGACTGAATCAGGAAGGTCTGGCTTTTTATGTCGACGGTTTCTCATTCTTGGCCACGGCGCTCATCGTCTGGACCATTGCTATTCCACGTCGCAGCAAAGAGGAGCGACGGGAGGGAGGCGTCCGCAATTTGGATCTTGGCGGTGCCATCCGTGAGCTACGCGAAGGATGGCAGTTCATTGCCGTGAACCCGATCGTGCGGGCAGTCAACGTAGGTTTAGCAGTGGGAGTGATCGGCGGAGGAATGTTGGTACCGCTTGGCGCGTTGTTCGTCAGCGATGTCATCTCTGGCGACGAAGCCGATTTCGATCTCATTCTCTTCGCTCTCGGAGTGGGAATGGCGTTGGGCGTGATCACGGCGAGTGTGCTGCAAAACCGCATCAATCGGTCTGCGGTCTTCCCTGTGGCGCTTATTTTGGCCGGCTGCTCGATGTTCGTCACCGCCTCGTCGTCCCTGCTGGTGATTGTGGTACCCGTGATTGCGGTCGTCGGGTTTGCTGCGGGCCCGATTTACGTTTTGGGCTTCACACTGTTGCATGAGCATGTTGAAGACGAATTGCGGGGACGTATTTTCGCAGCGCTGTTGGTGCTCGTACGTTTCTGCTTGCTGTTGGCGCTGGCCGTCGCTCCACTGCTGTCGGGGATCCTCAATGTGCTTTCGGATCGCTGGTGGGACGCCGACTGGGACTTCTTCGGCGTCACGATAGCCGTGCCCGGCGTTCGCCTGACTCTGTGGCTCTCTTCGGTTACGGTCCTAGCGGCCGGAGTTCTTGCGTCCTGGAGTCTGCGAGCCAAGGGGATCAAGTCAGCGGAACCCGCAGAACCAAGAGGAGACAGCCGTTGACTGGGCGCTTGATCGTGTTTGAAGGGATCGACGGTTCAGGCAAGTCAACCCAGGTTCGCAGGCTCGCCCAGCGTCTCGACTTCGACGTTACTTTTCAATTTGGGGCGACCGACGTGGGCAGCGCCATTCGTTCGATTCTTCTCGATCCACACAATGATCGTCTTGATGATCGAACCGAGGCCCTATTGATTATCGCCGACAAGGCACAGCACGTGAGCGAGATCGTGCGACCTGCCCTCGCTAGCGGACGAACCGTCATCTCCGATCGTTACTGTGCGTCGACTTTGGCATATCAGGGCTACGGTCGCGGACTCGACCTGCAACTGCTCGACGCGATGATGCATTTCGCCACGCAGGGCTTGGAACCGGACCTCACCGTGCTGCTCGATATCGATGTCGCGGCGGCACTTGAGCGGCTAGGTGATCGGCGAGATCGGATTGAGCGCGCAGGGACAGAGTTCTATCAGCGGGTCCGAGACGGCTACCTCGAACTTGCCGCGCAACACCCGGACTCTTGGGTCGCGATCGACGCCAATGGCAGCGTCGATGAGGTGGATTCTCGGGTTGAATCGGTGGTCAGTGATTGGCTGGCCGCCCACTCATGACGACTGATCCGTGGGAGTCGCTGGTCGGTCAAGCCGAAGCCGCGCGCCGTCTGCGTGCGGCGGTGTCGTCACCGGTTCACGCCTATCTGTTCGTCGGCCCCCGAGGAGTCGGTAAACGCCAGGCCGCACAGATCTTCGCTGGAGAGTTGCTGGCCGACGCCGACCCCGACGGAGCGAGCCGTCACCGACGTTTGGCGCAGAAGCTGACCCATGCCGACATCGTTGTCTTCGCCCCGTCGGGCAACAACTTGCGCCTCGGCTCGCGAACCGACCCGGGTGAGATCCCGGCAATCATTTCCGAGGCGACCCGGTCACCCACAGAGGGCACTCGCAAGGTTGTGATCGTCGAGGAGTTTCAGTCGGCTGACGCACCGGCCTCATCGGCGCTGCTGAAACTTGTGGAAGAGCCGCCACAAACCACGATCTTCGTGTTGCTGGCCAGCGATGTGCCGCCTCATCAAAAAACGATTGAGTCTCGCTGCTTGCGGCTCGATTTTCTGCCCGTTGACGCCGAGGCCATCGCCGAAGCCCTCGTTGCCGAAGACCTAGCCGATGCCGAGAAGGCCAAGGTCGTGGCGGCAGCGGCCAACGGCAGCGTGGACAGGGCCCGTCTGCTGGTGCTTGATGAAAGACTCGCCTTCCGACGCGATGCCTGGTGGTCAGTTCCTGACCGTCTCAACGGCAGCGGTGCCGCGGTAGCGGCCGCTGTGGAAGAACTCAGAGGCCTGATTGACGATGCCGCGGAGGTCAAGGTTGCTCAGCATCAGCGAGAACTCGAGGAGTTGAACCAGCGTGAAGAACAGCTCGGGACGCGTGGCTCTGGTCGACGCGCCATTGAGGCTCAACAACGGCGTGAGCTTCGGCAGTTCCGTACCGAGGAACTGCGGTTCGGTTTCGCCACGCTCGCGGCCCGCTACCGCGAGCTGGTCGTGGCTGAACTGGGTGGTGAGGTTGCTCTTGATGCGGTCGATCGCCTCAGTCACAGTACCGATGCGCTGATCCGCAATCCCAACGAGACCCTGCTGTTGCAGGCGTTGCTGCTGAAGCTGTCACCCATCGACTAACCGACCTTTGCCTGATAACTCCGTGGAAGGGCTGCGGTAGTTTGGTACCTTTCGGTGTCTTGCCCGAGTAGCTCAGTCGGTAGAGCGACGCTCTCGTAAAGCGTAGGTCAGGAGTTCAATTCTCCTCTCGGGCTCGTTTTCTACTCAGCGCACGCCCTTTGGCTTACACTGGCGGACATGGGCCTTACACTGGCGATCATGACTTTCGCAGTTGTTTGGCACTTCTGGATCGCAGTTCCGCTTGCCGTCGGGGCCGTTGTGGCCGTGATTGCGACGGTCGTGGGTTACCTCAACAAGGTCACCTCCACCCGTTACCCCCGAGACTGAACAGGACTGCTGAGTGTCAACGGATCCAGTCGATTGGGACATCGCCAAGAATGTCGCCTACAAGGCGGCGGGCCGCGACCCTTACCAGGCATCGTATTTTCGCGCAGGTCTCGAGGAAGACTTCGACCGTTACACCGCGCAAGCTGAGGAACTCGTTGCGCAGTGCACTGGTCTCCGTTCGCTCAGCGGTAATGCCCGCGGTCGTGTAACGGATCGCAAAGGCTGGGTTGACGCCAATCTGGCGTCTTTTCAACGGCTTCTGCGACCCATTGTCACCAAACTCGGAGAACATATGGACGAAGGCGCCATGCGCGGGTTGGGAGGCAAGGTGGCGGGTGCTGAGTTGGGCATGATGCTCGGCTGGATGTCGAAGCGGGTGCTCGGCCAGTACGACCTGCTGGTAATCGAAGACGAAAATCCTGAAGAGCAGGACATCGTCTATTACGTGGCACCAAACGTGTTGGCGCTCGAACGTCGCTATGCCTTTCCGCCCCAAGAGTTTCGATTGTGGTTGGCGCTGCATGAGGTCACCCATCGGGCGCAGTTCACGGGTGTGCCGTGGATGCGACAGCATTTCTTGGGGCTCGTCGAGTCAACCATGGATGGGCTTGATCTCGACCCGAAGCGGGTCATTGAGGCGGTCTCCCGGTTGATCGAAGCCCGTCGACGTGGCGAAGACATCATGGGTCAGGGTGGGGTCATGGGTCTGTTTGCTTCGGAGCAACAACTCGTGGTGATCAACGAAGTTGCGGGCCTGATGAGTCTCCTTGAAGGCCACGGCGATGTGACGATGGATCGAGCGGGTCTGGGTTTGGTGCCCTCGGCGCCCCGCTTCGCTCGTGTGCTTCGCAACCGTCGTCAGAACGTTCGCGGCTTCACCAAGGTTTTTCAGAAGCTCTCAGGGCTTGAAGCGAAAATGAAACAGTACGCCGAAGGCGAGCACTTCATTGCCGTGGTGGAGGATCACGGCGGAGCCGAACTGCTCGATCGGGCCTGGGCTGAGCCAGCCAATGTCCCCTCGATCAAAGAGATTCGGCAACCGGAACTGTGGATCGCTCGGGTTTCTTCGGCTGATGTCGCGGCTTGACCGATGGACACCGCAGAGCTGCTAGCTCGCTGTGACTTTGGTGAGGACGACGAACTTGCGCTTGGTGTAAGTGGAGGGCCCGACAGCACCGCCATGGCTTTGTTGGCGGCCGAAGCTGGTAGGTCATTCAGCATCTGGCATGTTCATCACGGTATTCGGGATGCTTCCGATGCTGAAGCCGAGGTGGTCGAGAAGTTGGCGTTGTCGCTGGGCGCGCCGTTCGAGCTTCGAAGACTCGAATTGACCGACGGACCGGACCTTGAGGCAACCGCACGAGAAGCTCGTTACGCCGCGTTGCCGCCCGATGTGTGCGTTGCGCATACGGCCGACGATCGTGCTGAGACGGTGTTGCTCAATTTGTTGCGTGGCGCGGGTCTGGCTGGGGTGGCCGCACCGTTTTCTCGCGTGCGTCGCCCGATTCTCGGGTTGCGCCGTGCCGAAACCCGTGCCTTGTGCGAGTCAGCGGGAGTTTCGGTGGTCGACGATCCGATGAACGACGACCCGCGTTTCGCTCGGGTGGTGGTGCGCAAGCAGTTGTTGCCGTTGGCCGTCGAGGCCTTAGGACGCGACCCGGTTCCCTTGCTGAACCGTCACGCCGATCTTGTCGCAGACGCCCTTGCTGTCATTCAAGATGCCGCTGCAGCGCTTGACGCCACCGATACGGCAGCGTTGCGAGCCGCTCCCCGGGCCGTGGCCTCAGAAGCGCTGCGACAGTGGCTGATGACCCAGACAGGCACCCCCACCGCAGTTGATGCCGCTTCGATCAATCGGGTCATGGATGTGGTGGACGGAACGGTTCGAGCCACCGAGGTCGAAGGCGGCTTCCGAGTAGCACGAACCGCCGGCCGCCTCCGCCTAGTCCATCCTCTTGATGAGTGCTTGTAGGGTCTGGGGCGATGACGGTTCCAGAGGGGAACATCGGTCGAGTTCTGGTTGGCTCTGAGGAACTTGCGACGCGCGTGCAAGAACTAGGAGCGCAAATCACTGACAACTACGCAGGGCGCAGTCCACTGCTAGTGGGAGTGTTGAAAGGCGCGTTCGTCTTTATGAGCGACCTTGCCCGCGAGATTCGACTGCCTGTCGAGATGGACTTCATGGCGGTTTCCTCCTACGGCGTATCCACAAAATCGAGCGGAGTGGTGAGGATCGTGAAGGATCTCGACGTCGATATCGCAGGTAAGGATGTGTTACTGGTTGAAGACATCGTCGATTCTGGATCGA
Organism: Candidatus Aldehydirespiratoraceae bacterium; assembly: GCA_965198365.1. Lineage (GTDB taxonomy): Bacteria > Actinomycetota > Acidimicrobiia > Acidimicrobiales > Aldehydirespiratoraceae > VXYK01. The sequence continues at coordinate 542,709 of OZ240617.1, forward strand.
CCCTGCGCTACCTTCTACGGTTTTTGGCTGAACGAAAACCAGCCAGCCTGGAGGTCTGTGCCCTGCTCGTGCGTGATGGTGCCAGAACCGACGATATTGCCTATGTCGGGTTCTCGATTCCGTCAGACTTCGTGGTTGGGTATGGGCTTGATGTCGCCGAGCATTTTCGCGAACTGAGCTCCATTAGTGTCTTTGAGCCCGCAAACTCAGCTAGCTTGCCACCGTGAACTCACCCGACAACTACGCCCGGCCACTGGTCAACGGGGGCCAAGCGCCTCAAATCGATCAGCCGAGAATCGCTGCTGCGGTGCGCGAAATCCTGGCCGCGATAGGCGAGGACCCAGACCGCGAGGGCCTTGTAGAAACGCCCAATCGGGTCGCCCGAATGTACGCCGAAGTGTGCTCAGGGCTTCACGAAGATCCGGTCACCTACCTCAAGACCACCTTCCAGGTAGGTCACGACGAGATGGTCATGGTCCGCGACATTCCGCTCTATTCGCTGTGTGAACACCACCTGATTCCTTTTCTCGGCACCGCCCATGTGGCATACATCCCCAGTGGGTCCGGTCAGGTCACCGGGTTGTCCAAGTTGGCTCGCCTGGTTGACGGATACGCCAAACGTCCGCAGGTGCAAGAACGGCTGACCACCCAAATTGCCGAGGCGATCGAAGGGGCGCTTGAACCTCGCGGTGTGCTGGTTGTGATCGAAGCCGAGCATCTCTGCATGTCGATGCGGGGTGTTCGCAAGCCGGGGACGACCACGGTCACATCAAGCGTGACTGGGATATTTCGCGACAACGTCGCTACCCGTGCTGAGGCCATGCGCTTTCTTGATCGGTAGAGACATGACCCTGGTCATGGGCATTGTCAACGTCACGCCCGATTCGTTTTCCGATGGTGGTCTCTGGCTCGAAACAGAAGCGGCGATTGCCCATGCTGATTCGCTGATCTCTCAAGGTGCCGACGTCATCGATATCGGTGGTGAGAGCACCCGGCCGGGGTCACGCCCGGTGGATGAGACCACAGAACTGGAGCGAACGATTCCTGTTGTTTCCGCAGTGGCTTCGAAAGGAGTTGAGGTTTCTATCGACACCACCAAAGCTGCGGTAGCCAGAGCCGCTGTTGATGCGGGTGCCACGATTATCAACGATGTGTCTGCGTCGCTCGAGAACGTCGCGGCGTCGACCGGTGCGGGTTGGATCGCCATGCATGCGCTAGGCGACAGCGCAACCATGCAAGACGATCCTCGCTATGACGATGTGCTGGAAGACATCGCCGATTTTCTGGCTGATGCAGTGCGTCGTGGCCGTGATGCGGGCGTGGAACGCATTTGGGTTGATCCCGGTATTGGTTTTGGCAAGACGACGCAACACAACCTGGAACTGTTGGCCAACATTGATCGTTTCGCAGAGATCGCCCCGGTTCTTGTCGGGGCGAGCCGCAAGAGCGTCATCGGAGAAATTCATGCCCAATCCGACGCTGTTGAGGGCGAGAATCCGATCGTCTCATCCGCTGATCGGCTTGAAGGTTCCGTGGGGATTGCGGTATGGAGCGCGTATCTTGGAGTTGACATGATCCGAGTGCATGACGTCAGGGCCACGGTCCACGCCTTGAGTTTGCTTAAAGCATGAAGGGCCTGGATATATGGCAGTGAGGGGCCGCTGGGCACAAGGCATCAAACCGAAACATTTTCGCTGGGTCCTAAAGGATCAGGTAGCTGTTTGTGAGCGCCCCGGCGGCTATGGCTTCGACCACCGCAAGGTTCGCCGCCTGGAGGAAATCATCTGGCTTCGCGAGCAAGGGTTTCACTTCGTTGTGTCGCTGATTGGTTCGAAGCACAACCTCCACAACTACGAAGAACTTGGCTTGCCGTACCACCATGTGCCGTTTGCTGGTTTGAGCGATGGGCCGTTGGGGCTGACTCGAGCGATGGCAGCAATCCGTGACCACATCAGGGCTGGACACAAAATCGTTATTCACCGCGAAGAGCTGGGCGAGACGATCACAGGCCTGATGGCCGCTTACCTGCTGTGGATGGGTCTGGTGCCTGACGGCCCGCGAGCGATAATGGTGACGGAACGGCTCTTTGAGCGTGAGCTGACTTCGACCGGTCGCGAGATGGTGGCGATGTTGGAGCGGTGCGACCTGCAGGACGAGGTGCCGACAGGTGCTTTCGTGAACATCGTTGACGAGTCCGACGAAGACGACTCCGACGAAGGCGAGTCTGACGATGGCGGGTCTGACGAAGGCGGGTCTGACGAAGGTGAGGGTGATGTCTCCTCCTGACGTCATCCAACTACGCGGCTTGCGCCTGGCGTGCATCTGCGGCGCTCTACCAGAGGAACAAAATCGGCCGCAACCCTACGAATTCGACATCGACGTAGTGGCGGAACTAGCCGCCACGACCACAGATGAACTCGCCGACACGATCGACTACGGCAGCATCCTCGCCCGGATCGAAGAGGTCACTCAATACGAGTCGTTCCAACTCTTTGAACGTCTGGCACAACGGGTAGCCGAGGCAGTGCTTGCCGATGAACGGATCACCGAAGTCACCGTCGAGGTAAGAAAACTGCGCCCGCCGGTCACCCAGTTCCTCGATTCGAGTGGTGTTCGGATTGTTCGACGGCGATGACCGAACATCACAGAGCGTTTCTGGGTTTCGGTTCGAACCTCGGTGATCGTGTCGGCTATCTACGCGATGGGGTGGCGGCGGTTCCAGATTTGGTCGGGGTGTCTGACGTCTACGAAACCGCGCCGGTCGGCGGTCCTGAACAGGGTCCTTATCTGAATCTCGTCGTGGAGTTGAGCACCCGTCTTGGTGCACGAGCGCTGCTCGGCGTCTGTCAGAGCCTTGAAAGTGCTGCTCAGCGGGTACGGGAAGTCCGCTGGGGTGCCCGTACTCTCGACGTTGACGTTTTGTGGGTCGATGGCGAAACGCTTGCTGAACCCGACCTTGTTGTCCCACACCCGCGCATGTTCGAACGGAGCTTCGTGCTCATTCCGCTCCACGACCTCGCTGTGGATCTGCTTCCCGAAGGATTCAATGTCGAAAGCGCTAGTCGTAGAGATCAGGTGGTGCGCAGTGGCCGTCTCGACGAGTTGGTGTCGGTGAGCGACCCATGAGACGAGTCCGCATCATCGGTGGTGGGCGTGCTGGGAAGTCGTTGGGCACTGCGCTTGAGTCGGCGGGCTGGGAAGTCTTGGGTTATCTGGGTCGAGACGACGACCTCAGCACCGCTGCGATCGGCACCAATGTGCTGGTGATCGCCACTCCAGACGACGCAATCGCGGCTGTGGCAGAGTCGGTTCGACCAGTACCCGCGACTTTGGTGCTTCATCTTTCTGGGGCCTTGGGACTTGATGTTCTCAAGGGGCACCCGCGCGGCGCGGCGCTGCATCCGCTGGTGTCGTTGCCATCGCCAGACTTGGGCTCCGAGCGGCTGCACGGTGCTTGGTTCGCGGTGGCCGGCGACTCCGAAGTTGACTCGCTGGTCACTGCGCTGGGCGGTCGCTCATTCCCCATCGACGAGAGTGCGCGACCCCTTTACCACGCCGCAGCAGTGATTTCGTCCAACCATCTCGTTGCGTTGCTGGGTCAAGCAGAACGGGTGGCTGCTCTCGCCGGCGTACCGCTGGAGGTGATGCTCGATTTAGCCCGAGACACCGTCGACAACGTCGGGCGCCTGGGTCCCGCAGCCGCACTCACGGGTCCAGCGGCACGCGGTGACGAAGCAACGATCGCCCGTCATCTCAAGGCCCTGCCACCCGACGAACGCGCCGTATACGAGGCCTTGGTCAATGAGGCGAAACGTTTAGCCCAAAGCTGAAGCAGAGCCCCAGTCACGCAGGGCCCCAGTCACTCAGGGCCTCAGCCACGCAGGGCCCCAGTCACGCAGGGCCTCAGCCACATAGGGCAACTCGGCCCGCTAGCGTGCGGTTCGTATGCCGGTGCTTCTGGGAGTTCTAGCGTCGGTGTTCATCGGCGTGTCGGACTACTACGGCCGATATTGCGCCCGGCGCGCCCACGCCATGACGTCGGTGGGCACGGCGTTCATCGGTGGCCTCGGGGTGACGGCGGTATTGCTGTACTTCGTGCCTAGCACGATCGGTTATGAGGCTCTCGTGTTGGGGGCTGTTTCAGGCGCACTGATGGCTGTCGCGCTCTCAGCTATGTGGCACAGCATGGCTATATCCTCTGCGGCGGTTGCGTCGCCGATCGTGGCCGCATTCACAGCTCTGGGGCCTTTGGTGTACGGACTCGCTACCGGCGAGCGACCCTCGCGTGTTGTGGCTGCGGGAATCGCACTCGCCATTGTTGGCCTGCTAGCCGCGGTCATCGTCCCCGACCTTGGCGGACGTCTTCGAGCAGGAATCGCCTTCGCTGTATTGGCGGGGACTTGCTTCGCAGTAGCGACAGTACTTCTGGCCAGGACCAGCCTCGACAGTGGTATGTGGCCGGCCGTCAGTCAACGGCTGGTGGCCTCGGTGTTGATGCTGGTCGCTACAAGAGCGATGCGAATCCCCCAGATACTGCCGCGTACGCTTCGACTCCCCGGTTTCATCGGAGGCGTAATGGGCGGCGCCGGGATAGCCGCGTTGATTGCGGGACTACAAAGAGGTCCGGTGGGAGAGGTAGCGGTGGCGGGATCGCTCTACCCGGTTGTCACCATCGCTTTGGCGGTGCTGTTCGACGAGGACCGACTCCGTTGGTGGCAGGTAATCGGCATCACCGCAGTCCTGGCAGGCACCACCCTGATGACCGTCGGTTGAGCGCGCACGTTTAGGCTGGTTCCAAGTTGTTGATCAAGACCACGGATAATGGAAACAATCACGACAATTTCTGAGCTGAGGGAGCGGCTCGACGCTGAGCGTCGGGCGGGCCGCTGGGTCGGTTTTGTACCGACCATGGGGTTCCTGCACACGGGGCACCTGTCGCTGGTGTCAACCGCCGTTGCGCACAACCCAGTGAGTCTTGTTTCAATCTTCGTGAACCCGTTGCAGTTCGCCGAAGGCGAAGACCTCGATTCCTATCCCCGAGATCTTTCGACGGACAGCGCCGAGTGCGCAGCCCTCGGGGTGGACTATCTCTTCGTGCCTTCAGTTGAGGAAATGTACCCCGGCCCGGTCGACACGGTCGTTGAAGTGCCATCCGTAGCAGCGCCGCTAGAAGGGGTGGCCCGCCCGCACCATTTCGCAGGCGTGGCTACGGTGGTCGCCAAGTTGTTTTCGATCATGGGTCCGTGCCGTTCCTATTTCGGGGCGAAGGACTGGCAGCAGGTTTGTGTCGTCAAACGCATGGTCAGTGACCTGAGCATTCCGGTGGAGGTGGTTGCGTGCCCAACGGTTCGTGAACCCGACGGCTTGGCGATGTCGAGTCGCAACGTCTACCTCACCACCGATGAGAGAGCCCAGGCCCCGGTCTTGCGTGCCGCTCTTGATGCCGGGCTGGATGCGATCAGCGGTGGGGAAACGGATTCAGCGGCGGTGGAGACCGTTATGGCAACCGTTGTGAACACCGCCAGCCTTGCCTCCCTCGACTACGTGGCCGCGGTGCAAGCCGATTCGCTTGTCAGCGACGGTCCCCTGCACGGTGAGGTTCGACTTCTCGTAGCAGCCCGCTTCGGACAGGCCCGGCTCATCGACAACGACGGTGCAGTTGTCTGATCGGCGCTGCCCATAGGGAACAAGAGCGAGGTCGCGGATAGCGTTGTTGTGTGCTTCTTACGATTGATGTCGGAAATACCCAGAGTGTTCTCGGCCTCTACGATCTCGAAAGTGATGAGGGCGAAGGTGCCGCAGTCGGCCTGGTAGATCACTGGCGGCTTTCAACTGATCCGGAGAGAACCTCCGATGAGCACTCGGTACTGATTCGTTCGTTGCTCAACACCGCAGGGGTTGATCTGGAAACGGATCTGACCGGCACCGCAATCTGCTCTGGCGTTCCGCGGATTCTCGCAGTGCTGCGCGACATGGTTGGGCGCTACCTGCCGTTCGACCCCATCGTCATAGAACCAGGCGTGAAGACAGGTATCCCGATCCTCTATGACAACCCCAAAGAGGTCGGCGCGGATCGAATAGCCAATGCCATCGCGGCCTTCGACCTTTACGGTGGCCCCACGATCGTTGTCGATTTCGGGACCGGCAACAATTTCGATGTCATCTCCGAGTTCGGTGAATTTCTCGGTGGCGCAATCGCTCCCGGTATTGAAATCAGCCTTGATGCGCTGTTCGGCAGGGCTGCGGCGCTGCGTGCGGTTGAACTCATTGAGCCACGCAGCGTGATCGGCAAGTCGACGGTCGAGTCCATTCAATCGGGCACGGTTTACGGCTTTGCCGCAATGATCGACGGCATGGTTGATCGCTTCGCTGACGAGATGGGTGAGATCAACGTGGTGGCCACAGGCGGTCTCGCCCACCTGATCGCCCCGGTGGCGCGGACAATCGAGAATGTCGAACCCTTCTTGACTCTCCACGGTCTACGAATCGTCCACCAACGCAACACCCGCTAGCGGACAGCCCCTAAATCTGCGCGTTTAACCACACTATTTGTAGCTGAACGCGCAGATTTCGTGGGCAGCTAGCGGGCAGCCCCTAGCGGACGGCGTTGAGGCGTTCCATGAGGTGGTGTCCCGCGGCGCGCAGGGCCGCCGCACCTGTCGTGTCTGGAAGGTCCGATAGAGCGGCATCGGCTTTGGTGGCCCATGTTTCGGCCATGTTGATAGCAAGCTCAACCCCACCGCCTATGCGTGTCAGTTCGCGGGCCCGGTCTCGTTGTTCGATTGTGATGTCGCTTCGGAGCAGCGAGCGGAGTTCGCCGGCGACATCTGGATCTTGCAGCGAGTAGATCACAGGTAGCGTGTAGATCCCTTCGAGGAGGTCGTTGCCGGAGGGTTTCCCGAGCTGCTCATCTGTGGCGATGATGTCCAATATGTCGTCGACTATCTGAAAGGCCATTCCGTAGGCGCGTCCGAACTCAGTGAGCGTGTTGATCGTCGGGCGGGGGATTTCGGCGACAATTCCGCCGATGCGAACCGCAGTCGCCAACAGAGATGACGTCTTGCCCGAGATCGACCGCTGGTATTGGTCGAAGGTGCGACCTGGGTTGTAGGTGGACTCCAGTTCGAGAATCTGGCCGGTACAGAGTTCGGTGATAGTCGTGGCCAGCAACCCGGCTACTTCAGTGCCAAGCGCTGCCGCCAACTCAGAGGCACGCCCCAGCAGATAGTCGCCAGCGAGAATCGCTCGCAGATTTCCCCACTCTGCGTTGATGCTTTTGACACCGCGGCGAGTAGTCGCCCCGTCCATCACGTCGTCGTGGTAAAGCGAGCCGATGTGAACCAACTCGACCGCACAACCACCGCGAATCACGTCGATCGAAGCTGCCGCGCTGTCGGCATCGTCAACCGCCGCGGCAGCGATACAAAAGCCGGGCCTAACTCGCTTTCCACCAGCATTGATGAGGTGGCTTGCGACGTCGGTGAGAAAGTCGTCCTCCGCAGAGACTACCCGCAGCAGTTCGGTCTCGACGCGGAGCAGATCGTCCTGCATCGACGGAACCAGAGAAAGCGGAGTTGCAGCCACGCACAGAGGTTACTTGCCCAATCTCGTCGTAGGCGTTAATCGGTGTCGTTGTGTATTCGATGGTCTTACCGACAAGCGTCCCTATACACTTAGATCTGTACAGCCCGATATTTAGGAAGGAAAACCCGATGTTCGAGCGGTTTACCGACAGGGCTCGACGTGTGGTGGTGCTAGCGCAGGAAGAAGCGCGCCTGCTCAACCACAATTACATCGGTACCGAACACATCCTCCTTGGACTCATCCATGAGGGTGAGGGAGTTGCGGCGAAGGCACTTGAGTCGTTGGGTATCAGCCTCGAAGCGGTTCGCAATCAGGTTCAGGAGATCATCGGACAGGGTGGATCATCTCCAAGCGGCCACATTCCTTTTACTCCTCGGGCCAAAAAGGTTCTCGAACTGAGTCTTCGTGAAGCGCTGCAACTCGGCCACAACTACATCGGCACGGAACACATTCTGTTGGGATTGATCCGTGAAGGCGAAGGTGTGGCCGCCCAGGTCCTCGTAAAGCTCGGAGCTGACCTCAGTCGCGTACGTCAGCAGGTCATCAAGCTTCTTTCGGGTTACGGCGGTCCTTCGGGAGAGCAGTCGTCGGGATCTTCTCGTGAGAGGGCGGGTGCGGTCACGGGTGGTTCAGGTGGCGATAGCGCATCTGGGTCCCTGGTTCTTGACCAATTCGGCCGCAACCTCACCCAATTGGCGCGAGACAAGAGCCTTGATCCGGTTATCGGACGCGCTCGTGAAACCGAAAGAGTGATGCAGGTTCTTAGTCGCCGCACCAAGAACAACCCGGTGCTGGTGGGAGAACCCGGCGTCGGCAAGACCGCCATCGTCGAAGGACTTGCGCAGGCGATCGCCGACGACAACGTCCCCGAAACGCTCCACGAAAAGCAGCTCTACACGCTCGATCTGGGCGCTTTGGTAGCCGGGTCGCGCTATCGCGGTGATTTCGAGGAACGCCTGAAGAAGGTGCTCAAAGAAATCAGGACCCGCGGCGACATCATCCTCTTCGTTGATGAGATCCACACCCTGGTCGGTGCAGGCGCGGCCGAAGGCGCCATTGACGCTGCCTCAATCCTCAAGCCCATGTTGGCTCGGGGTGAACTTCAGACCATTGGTGCCACAACCCTCGACGAATATCGCAAGTACTTCGAGAAGGACGCAGCTCTAGAACGGCGCTTTCAGCGGGTCGTGGTTGATGAACCCACCGTCCCCCACACGATTGAAATCTTGAAAGGGCTGCGTGATCGTTACGAAACGCATCACCGTGTGACCATCACCGATCAGGCTGTCGTGGCTGCGGCTAATTTGGCGGATCGTTACATATCCGATCGTTTCCTGCCAGACAAGGCGATTGACCTGATCGACGAAGCTGGTTCGCGTCTACGTATCAAGCGGATGGCCACCCCGCCCGAGCACAAAGAACTCGAAGCTGAAATCTCCGAGGTTGTCCAAAAAAAGAAGTTCGCGGTCGAGTCTCAGCAGTTCGAGGAAGCAGGTCGTCTACGAGACCGAGAGAAAGAGCTGCTGGCGCGTCGTGATTCGTTGGAAGGCGAAGCCAAAGAATCCGGAGTGGACCTCTTCGACGAAGTCGACGAAGAAGCTATCGCGGAGGTTTTGTCGCTGTGGACCGGTATTCCCGTCTACAAACTCACTGAGGAAGAGACCCAGAAGCTGCTGCGGATGGAAGACGAACTCCATAAGCGGGTCATCGGTCAACAAAGTTCGGTTCACGCGGTGTCCCAGGCAATTCGCCGCACTCGAGCCGGTCTGAAGGATCCGAAGCGGCCGAGCGGTTCGTTTATTTTCCTTGGTCCGTCGGGTGTCGGGAAGACCGAATTGGCTAAGACTCTCGCCGAGTTCTTGTTTGGTGATGAGAGCGCTCTGGTCAGTCTCGACATGTCGGAGTACATGGACAAGCACACTGTCAGCCGGCTGATCGGCTCGCCGCCTGGCTTCATCGGCTACGACGAAGGCGGTCAGCTCACCGAGCAGGTGCGCCGCAAGCCCTTCTCGGTGGTGTTGTTCGACGAGGTCGAAAAGGCCCATCCGGATGTCTTCAACACCTTGCTGCAGATTCTCGAAGAGGGTCGTCTCACCGATAGCCAGGGTCGTACCGTGGATTTCCGCAACACCGTGCTGATCATGACCTCCAACTTGGGCACCCAAGATCTGCGCAAAGCCAACCTCGGGTTCACCAAGGTTGACGAGGCTGTCACCTACGAACGCATGAAGGAAAAGGTCACCGATGCCCTCAAGGCACATTTCCGACCGGAGTTCCTGAACCGCATCGACGATGTGATTGTCTTCCATGAGCTGAGCCGGCCCGAAGTCCGTGAGATTGTTGATCTCATGGTGGCCCGAACCGCGAAACAACTCGCCGGTCAGGGTATGGGTCTGGAGTTGACCGATGCGGCCAAGGATTTCCTCTCAGCAGAGGGCTACGACCCGACGCTCGGGGCGAGGCCGTTGCGTCGTGCACTGCAACGCTTGGTGGAAGATCCGTTGTCGGAGAGGTTGCTGAACAAGGATTTTCGGGCTGGTGAAATTGTCATCGTTGATGTCGAAGCCGACCCAGATACGAGTGACGAGTTGATGATCGTGTTCCGATCCATCGAGGGTTTCACTCCTCCTGAACCTGAACTCGCCGAAGCGGTTGACAGCTTCTAGAGCGGACCTGGTCCGGTGACGTGTTCAGCGGTCTAGCGTTCATACGATGATGCGGTTGCGCGTGGCTACTTGGGGAATGAGGGCGCTCGCTGCGTTGGCTTTGTTGTTGCTCACGAGCGCATGCCGAGTCGATACCACCGTCGACATCAGGGTTGACGACGACGGTTCGGGCGAGGTGACGGTGGAGGTGGTCGCTGACCCTGAAGCCGTTTCTCTGATTCCTGATGCTCCCAATGCGTTGAAACTGGACGATCTCAGTGAAGCGGGCTGGACGGTGAACAGCAGCACCGTTGATGGAGTTGGTTCATTGACTGTGACCATTGCGAAACGGTTTCCAACCGCAGACGCGCTTGGCGATGTGTTGGCTGAGATCGCTGGTGAGGACGTGATCTTCGAAGGGTTCACTCTCATCAAGGAACACAGCTTCGACGTCATCGGACTGGGGCCGGCGAGGACCGATTACGAACTCAGTGGTTCGATCAACCCCACCTTCGACATCGAACAGCTTGGCGGCGTTTTCCCGCAGGGGCTCCCCCCTCTCGGGCGAACCACCGACGCGATCGAAAACGATTTTGAAGGCGACCTGGAAGATGTACTCGGGTTGACCGTGACAGTGCGGCTCCCAGAGACGCCGGGATCGGCTAACGGTGAGATTGTCGACGAGACCATCATTTGGACGATGAGCTACGGCGATCGCGCCGTGGAGATCGAGGCGAATTCGGCAGCAGAGAGCATTCTTGTGCGGGTTTGGACGATGGTCGCTCTTGCTGCCGGCGTTTTCTTGGTGCTGCTTCTCGGTACTCGGTTAGCGCGGTTCTTGTTGGCCAAGTGGCGCACGCCCAAGGGTCGCCGACGCCGGGATATACGGCGTCGCCAGCATCGTGCAGCCACCCGGGCACAGGAGGCGAGCCGTCCCCGTCGTCGAATGTTGCGGCTGTTGGTGCTGGACGTTCATGGTGTGTTGGTCCGGCCCTCGGATCCGCTTGAAGGTGCGCTGCTGCCGCTGATCCTGGCTGAAAAACCCGACATTGATCCCCAGCTTGTAAGAGATCTCCATCGCAAGTTGGTGCTCGGGCGTTTGTCGCCGTCGGAGTTCTGGAGCGAGGTGGATCTGAGCTTGGTCGCTGATCAGATTGAGACGAGGTACTTGTCGTCGTTCCGACTGCTTCCCGATTTGCATCCGTTCCTGGATCGTATGAAGAACAGCGGACTTCCCGTTGCTGCAATTGGCAATCAACCACGCGCCTGGGGTGACCGGTTGCGTCGGATGGCAGCCCTTGATGACTCGATTGCGTCGTGGATGGTCAGCGGTGATGTCGGATCCACCTTGCCCGAACCCGCGCTATTCGAGGCGACCCGACGGACTTTGTCGGTTGATTTGTTTGACTGTTTCTATCTGAGCAGTATCCCGGGCAACTTGGATGTTGCCGAAGAGTTGGGAATGGCGACTGGGCTGTTCTTGTCGGGTAACGATGCGATCCCCGACACTGACCACACGGTGGTCCTTGGATTCGAGGACCTGCTCAAAACCCGTGGAGCCTAGAGCGGTAGCCAGATCTCGCTGTCACAGGGCCTCCATAGTGTGCGTCCATGGCTCGAACGAGAACTATTCACCGCTGTTCAGTGTGCGGCACCTCCGCGCCGTGTTGGACGGGTCGCTGCGATAGTTGCGGCGAGTGGAACACCCTCAGCGAAGAACTAGTTGAGCGTGATCGCTCCACTTCGCTGTCTTTGGTGCCTCCTGTTGAGGGTGCCGGCGTAGCGCTTCGCATCGGTGATGTGATCGATGAGTCGGTCGCTATTCAAGCTACGGGTCTGCCGGAATTGGACCGAGTTCTTGGGGGTGGGCTCGTTCCGGGGTCGGTGACTCTGCTTGGTGGTGAGCCTGGTATCGGCAAGTCAACTCTGCTGCTCCAAGTAGCGGGTCAGGCCACAGGAGCGAATCGCCGGGCGCTGTATGTTTCGGGTGAAGAGTCGATTGGCCAGATCAGGATGCGAGCGGATCGTCTTGGTGTAGTCCAACCTGAGTTGTGGCTTGTGGCCGCAACTTCTCTACCGCAGGTCCTCGGTCATCTTGATGACGTCAAACCCGATCTTGTAATCATCGATTCGGTACAGACCTTGCAGAACCCTGCCCACGCATCGGCTCCCGGTTCGGTCGTGCAGGTCCGTGAATGCGTGCATGTGCTGGTGCAGGAGGCGAAGCGTCGTGGCATCGCCTTGTTATTGGTGGGCCACGTAACCAAGGAGGGAGTTTTGGCGGGGCCGCGGGTGCTTGAACATGTGGTCGACACGGTGCTTGAGTTTGAAGGCGAGCGTCATCATGAGCTTCGGTTGTTGCGCGCCACCAAGCATCGCTTCGGACCGACTTGCGAAGTCGGACTGATGCAGATGGACAAGTCGGGGTTGGCGCCGGTTGAGGATCCGAGCGGATTGTTCTTGGCTGATCGGGTGGTGCAAGTATCGGGTTCGGCGGTGGTCCCGACTGTTGATGGGAACCGCCCTTTGCTTGTCGAGTTACAAGCGTTGGTTGCCCCGTCGTCTTTGGCGACGCCGAGGCGTAGCGCGTCTGGTGTGGATCACGGCCGATTGGCAATGCTGCTAGCCGTTCTTGAGAGGCGGGTTGGGTTGCCGCTTTCGAGCGCGGAGGTATATGCACTGGCCGTCGGAGGAGCGAAGGTGAGCGACCCGGGTGCTGATGCTGCACTGGGGCTGGCTGTTGCTTCTTCGCTGACTGACCGTCCGTTGGCTGAAGACCTGGTGGTCATCGGCGAGGTCGGCTTGGGCGGTGAACTCCGTGGAGTCAGCCATACCAATCGACGGCTCGCGGAGGCTTCGCGCATGGGGTTTTGCCGTGCCATCGTTCCTCATGCAACTGGCGGGGCCCCTGAAGGTTTGACCATTTTGCGAGCACCAACGCTGGCCGCCGCCGTACAACTCGCCGAGGTCGGCCCGAGTTGATCTGAGATGACAAGATACGTCGATGCGAATTGAACTACCGTCCGGCACTCCCGCCGAAGTTGTTGGTTCCAGCAATGAGCGGGGGCTTGTATTGGTGCCCGACATTATGGGGCTTCGTCCGCTCTTTGATGAAATGGCGGCCCGTCTAGCTGACGAATGGCAGTGCTGTGTGGTTGCCCCTGAGCTATTTCCCGCCCAGGAGAATCTAGATATCGAGGGCCGTTTCGCGGCGGCTCCGTCGCTATCCGACGGTCGCGTCTTGGGCGACATGACCGCCGCGGCTGATCGCACGGGCGCGGCAAAGGTGGGAGCGATCGGCTTTTGCATGGGTGGGATGTATGTCACCAAGGCAGTAGGCACCCGCCGTTTCAATCGGCTCGTGTCTTTCTACGGCATGATTCATGTGCCCGAGGGCTGGCGAGGATCTGGGCAGGGCGAGCCTCTTGAGCATCTGAGCAACGGCGATCCGTCCTCCCTGCTGGCCGTCGTTGGCACCGCTGATCCTTATACACCTGCCGAGGGGGTCGCAGAACTTCGGGAATCCGGGGCGCAGGTTGTGTCCTATCACGGCGCGGAACATGGTTTTGTTCATGATCCCGCCCGCCCGGCGCACCGCCCCGATGATGCTGCCGACGCTTGGCAGCAGGCCTCGCGCTGGCTCTGGTAGCTCAGCGAGCTCTAATAGTCAGCTGTTCGCGGTTGGTGATGACGTAGCGTCGGTCGGACTGATCGATCCAGTTCAGACGTACGAATGAAGCAATGGCTTTGTTCACTCGCTCGCGGCTGGCGCCGATCATTCCAGCCAGTTCTTCTTGGGTGATGGGCAGAATGAACTCGTCTTCGTCGCCTGCCAACTCCAGGAGGCGTTTGGCGGTCCTACCAGTCACGTCGAGAAAGACGCTGTCAGCCAGGCTTTTGTCGGTTGCGCGCAGGCGACCGACTAAGAGTTTGACTACAACCCACAGTTCATCAGGGTGCTCTTCGTACAGTGCCCGAACCGGCTCGTATGGGATGGCGATGACACCGGATGGTTCGAGCGCCCGAGCCCCAGTCGATCGTATTCCGCCGTCGAACAGAGGCATCTCTCCGAACAGATCGCCTGTTTCCATTAGGGCCACGACGGATTCGCGTCCGTCGATTGAACGATTGACCATGGCAATTCGGCCGCTAGTGACGATGTAGATGTGGTCGGGATCTTCGCCTTCGGTGAATAGTGTGTCGCCCCGCCGCAGTTGATGTGATGATCCTGTGGCCGCGATGGCAGAGAGGGATTCTTCGGTGAGACTGGCGAACAGCTCAGTTGCACGAAGAATGCTGGTCTCTGTCATGGGTCTTTCAATCTAGTTGGGGGACCCGATCCCGTATAGATTTCAGGCAATAAAGGATCCGGGTGTGTGCTTGGTGGGTGATTCGATTTGCTGCTGCCAAGCTGTAGCTGTGAATAGTGAATGCAAGGGCGTTGTCTGGACCATTGTGGCTGCTGCCGGTTCTGGGAGTCGTTTCGGCGCGCCGAAGCAATTCCTCGATCTGGCTGGTGTGAGCGTGCTTGATCGCTCGGTGCGCACAGCGGCGCGCCACAGTGATGGCGTCGTGGTCGTCGTACCGGCATCAGAGCTGGCGGGATTGACTATGAGTCTTGAATCCAACGAGTTGCCCGACAGGTCTGAGTGGCGGGTGGTGCCTGGCGGTTCAACCCGCTCGGAATCTGTTCGCAATGGTCTTGTTGCGGTTCCCGAGAATGCTGAGGTCGTGCTGGTTCATGACGCGGCTCGACCGCTGGCTTCAGATTCGATTTTCGAAAGTGTCATAGCAGCCGTGAGTGCCGGAGCCGACGCGGCGACCCCGGTGATCGCGGTGACCGACACCATTCGGTATCGCTCGGGGGGCGCCGTTGACCGTGATGAGCTTGTGGCGGTGCAAACGCCCCAGGCGTTTCGAGCCGAGGTACTGCGACGGGTTCATCAACAGAGTCCAGAGGCCACAGATGATGCCTCTTTGGTTTCCGATGCCGGTGGCAGAGTCGAACTTGTGTCAGGTGAGCAACGCAACCTCAAGCTGACCACCCCCTACGATCTTGAGGTGGCTGCCGTTTATCTTTCGTCCAGTGGTGAATCATGAGTGATGTTGAGATTCCGTATCGGGTGGGCCAGGCGTTTGATGTTCATGCCCGCTCCGATGATCCAGATCGTGTGCTGGTGCTCGGTGGTTTAGCGTTCCCTGGCGAGCCGGGGTTGAAGGGTCACAGCGACGCCGACGTGATCGCCCATGTCTGTGCCGATGCGTTGTTGAGCGCAGCCGGATTGGGCGACATTGGTCAGATGTTTCCTGATACAGACCCAGAACTTGCTGGTGCTGACAGTGTGGACCTGTTGCGCTTGGCGGCCCAAGCGGTGCGTGAGAGTGGCTGGTCCCCAGGAAATGTTGACTGTTCGGTCGTGCTTGATCGGCCTGCGCTGGCACCCGTGAAGTTCGCGATGGAGTCCAAACTGTCTGGTGCTGTGGGTGCACCGGTCTCTGTGACGGGTCGCCGAACGGAGGGTGTCGGTGCGTTGGGTCGGGGAGAGGGCGTGGTCGCCTGGGCGGTCGCTCTGGTAGCGAGATGAGCCGGAACAAGAACTTGGGGAGTAATAGACGGCGCGGCGCTCAGGGCGGTGGGGCAAGCGGAAGAGCGAAAGGCCAACGGCGCAGTTCCTCGGGCGGGCCAGCGAATCGTCGGCAGGGCCAACGCGGTACCACGCCGCGCCGTGATGACCCGATTAATCGCAGCCGAGGACCGTCTTTGGGTGGCGATCAGGTGGAGGGCCGTCATGCGGTCAGAGAGTTGTTGTTGGCGGGAACCCGACGCACCCGCGAGGTCGTGTTGGCGGGTGATCTTGATGACGCCCCGATCCTTGGCGACATCATCGACCTTGCCGATGAGAACAAGGTGCCGATCCGCGAGTTGGCGAGAAACAAGTTCGAGTCCAAGGCTCGCACCGGCGCTTCGCAGGGAGTTCTCGCTACCGCAGCCCCGCTGCAACCAACCGAGTTGGCGGATTTGCTGGCTGGAGGCGCTGCGGATGAAAAACCGTTCCTGTTGCTGCTCGACGGAATCACCGACCCCCAGAATCTCGGAGCGATTCTGCGCACGGCTGAGTGCGCTGGAGTAACGGGGGTGGTGTTACCCCGTCATCGCGCGGCGCACATCACGCCATCGGTGACGAAAGCCGCTGCGGGCGCGATCGAGCACCTGCGGATGGCCCTAGTCGGTGGCCTGCCGGCCGCGATGCAAACGTTGAGCGACAGCGGTGTTTGGACGGTCGGCCTCGACGCCAGCGGTGACCAGCCGATCCATCAGTTGACCGTCGCAGATGAACCGATTGCTCTGGTGTTGGGGGCGGAAGGCCCGGGGTTGAGTCGCCTGGTTCGTCAGCGCTGCGACGCCTTGGCATCGATTCCGCTTCAGGGCGCGCTCGGATCTCTCAACGTCTCGGCCGCGGCCGCGGTCGCCTGCTTCGAGATTCTGGCCCGCCGCACTCACTAGCGCTGGATCGTGATGACGATGCTTCCGACCTGGTTCTTGGAGCCGAACGCTTCTTGTGCTTCGTGGATTTGTTCGAGCGGGAAGGTGCCGCCGACCACCGGTTGAATCTGCGCCGCTTCGATGTAGCCGACGAGATCGGCGAAGACCTTGGGTTCGTAGATGGTGGCACCGTGGAGTTGCAGGTCGCGCAGGTAAAGCGTGCGCAGGTCCAGATCCACAACCGGACCCGCGATGGCACCGGAGGTCACGTATCGGCCACCTCGTGTGAGTGCTTCGAGCCAGCCTCCGAAGTCGGCCCCGCCCACGATGTCGGCCACGGCGTCAAAGAGTCCTCCGTTGGCCTCTACTGCGGCAGCGACCCGGTTTTTTGTTTCTCGGGCAACCGCCGCGCCAGCTCCGAGTTCAAGGACCCGGTCAAGCTTGGAAGCACCGGCCACAGCCACAACGCCGGCACCGCGAAGCTTGGCGAGCTGTACGAGGGCACTCCCGACTCCACCCGACGCGCCCGGAACCGCGATGGTCTCGCCGACGCCCAAGTTCACCCGTTGCAACATGTGCTCGGCTGTGGACCATGAGCAGGCGAACGAGGCTAGTTCCACGTCGGACATTACGGTTGAGACCGGGTAGACGTTTTCGCTTGGCACGGTGCAATACTGCGCGAAGCCTCCGTCTCGTTCGCTTCCCAAGTAACCGGCGAGTTCGCGTTCGTTGGGGTAACGACGGTCACGCAACCAGGGGTCCACGAGCACTCGACACCCGAGCAGACTGTTGTCGGCGCCTTCACCGACCGCTACGACCACCCCGGCGATATCTGCTCCCTGGATGCGGGGGTAAGCAAGCCCTTCTCGGCCCCAGCCAACATCTTCGAGGTCTGCCTCTGCGAAGCCATCGCCGGACGTGCCTGCAGAAACCGAACGGCTGTACCAACCGACTCGGGTGTTGATGTCGGTGTTGTTGACCCCGCATGCCATCACCTGAACCAGCACGTCGCCCTGGTCGGGTCGGGGAACGGGCACGTCGTCGCGCAGTTCCAGCATTTCGGGTCCGCCCGTGCCGAGCAGCAGCGCGGCCCGCATTGTCTCTGGAATCACCTGGTCCTTTGTCATGGTTCGCCCACCTGATTCGGGTTCTGCTCGTCGGTACCGTCTGCCGCGCCGGATGATATCGCCGGAACATCTGCGTGTGGTCTCGTGGGTTTGAGCGGATTGGGTACCGTGTATCTTGGCGTATTCGCTCGGTATCTGGTTCCGAGGTGATCAGGACGGACGATGGCTGGACCGCCTACCGAAAATATGGATCCCACGGGTGATGGGGCACGGCGGCGTCGGCGGCGTGACTGCTTGGTGGTGAGCCTTGTGGTTGGAGTTATTGGTGTGACGTTCGGCGTGTTCGCCGAGGCGGCCGGCTTCGATTTGCCACGCATCGTGGTAATGTCGGCTCTGGTGTTCACCGGTGCTTCGCAGTTCGCGGCCGTGGGTGTTATCGACGACGGCGGGACCGGCGGCGCAGCGGTTGGGTCGGCCCTGCTATTGGCGACCCGCAACGCGTTGTACGGATCGGTGGTGCGCAAGAACCTGCCCGATTCAGTGCTTCCCAGACTGGGAGCAGCCCATTTTGTGATCGACGAAACCACTGCTATGGCGGTTGCTCAACCGGATCGCCGTGCGGGTTGGGACGCCTTCTGGTTCACCGGCGTCACTCTGTGGATCTGCTGGAACCTGGGTTCGTTGGCGGGTGCTGCTCTGGGCAGCGTTTTGAGTACGCCTGAGACTTGGGGGCTTGATGCGGCCTTCCCTGCGATCTTCGTTGCGTTGCTTGCCACTCATGTCCGCACCGCGGCTGGGCGTGTGGCGGCGCTCACGGCAGCAGCCATCGCTTTGGGGGCTGTGCCGTTCAGTGCTTCGGGTATTCCGATCCTGCTGGCCGTGTTTGCGGTTTTACCGGCGTTGTATGTGCGTCACCGGTGGCCGAGCGATAGCGAAGAGCCGCTTGACGGCGGATCTGGGGGACAACCGTGAGTTGGCCGCTGATGATCGTGCTGGCTGCGGGTTCCTATGGCTTGAAGGTCCTGGGGGTGACGACTTTTGGCGCAGTTGTGGAGCGCAGGCTTGGACCGTTGGTGTCGCTGTTGCCGGCTGTTTTGTTCTCGGCACTGATCGTGGTGATGACCTTCGAGACAGCGGGCGAGCTGGTGCTCGATGCTCGAGTTGTTGGCGTGGGTGTTGGAGCGTTCGCGGCCTGGCGCAAGGCGCCGCTACCAGTGGTGATCCTGGCCGCCATGTCTGTGACCAGTGCCCTACGTTTCGTCACCTGATTCGTTTGGCTCGCCTTTGCGATGGGAAGGATTAGTCACCGGTCGCGAAGGCCTTTGCCATCGCGGATTTTCTGGCTGTACCTCTCGATGCGTGCTTCGCGGGTCTTGGCCAGCTTGACACCGGAGCACCCGAGTCATACACACTTCAGCGAACTAGCCTACCGCACGGTCGCACCTAGATTGATTGTGTTTGTCTCGTATGCGTGATTTAATGAATACTACGTACTGATAGATATAAGTGCAGTTGTAGCACCCGTTCAAGGAGGAGGCACACAGTGGCAACCACCCGCACCACGACGATCCGTCAAGACGCCCAACAGGCTGCCGAACTCGACGCAGTAGCGCGGGTTGACGGCGTGTCGACCTCAGAGGCGGTCCGCGCCGCCATCGCTGAGCACATCGAGAACCGGCGGCGTGACCCTGCCTTCCAAGCAAGGCTCCAGCGCATCCTCGACGAGGAGCGCGTTGTGCTCAAGAGGCTCGCCCAGTGAAATGGGCGTGGAATGCCTCGACCTCGTTGACTTCCTACTGATCGCGGAGCGGGTCACCGGGTTCCAAGTCGAGGAACTCGCGCGCCATCCGCGGCTGCAGATGGCTGAGCACGCGCTCTCGGCTCCCAACACCGGCATTGGACAGGTCGAGTACTACCCGTGTTTCGCCGACAAGGCCGCGGCCATGGCGTTTCAGCTCATTAGGGGTCACCCTCTACTCGATGGGAACAAGCGGGTCGGCTACGCATGCCTGCTTGAGTTTGCGTACCGCAACGGGTATGAGTGGTCCCGACCGCCCAACGATGGTGTGGAACGTGACGAGACCGTAGCGATGATCGAAGGAGTGGCGGCTGGCACCGTCAGCCAGGACGAATTCGGGAATTGGATCCAGCAGCGTCTTGTCGAACCGGAAGAAGGGGATGACCGTTCTCCTTGATAGGTAGAGACCTATTGGTCCCCCGATCGTCCTGAGATTCGAGATGTCGAATCTGTGACCTGTTGGGAGGGCCGGAGTGGCTGTAAGTCGAACAAAGTTCGTCAATCTGTCACACCCCCGTCTCTGTAGGTGGGAGTGTCGGCTTGTGGGACGGTTGCTGCGAGGCGTTCGTCGGTGGTGATGATCGGGGCGTCGAGTTGTTCAGCGAGCTCAACGTAGAGCGCATCGACGAGCCGAAGGTTGCCGCGTCGGTTCCAGGCCCCTGTGAGCAACCGTGACAGTTGATGTCGACGGACAGGCAGTTGCTGCAGCAACTCCAACCGCACGGACACATCGGCTGCGGATAGATGGCCGTCGCGGTGCAAACGTCCCAGGGCCGATAGAACTTCGGCGTCGAAGTGAGCCGGAGCGTGCAGTTCGTTGCCTCGCATTCGCCGACGAATTGCTTCCGCCGTGGGAGCGTCTAGGAGCAACTCAACGATTGCCGATGCGCCAAGGACTAGTGTTTCACCTGCTTCATCGTCCAAGTTCGAGTTCGTCTTTCGCTTCTGACACTGCGTTTCTGATGGTCGCTAGGTCAATTCCTGTGGGGGGAAGCGCAGCCGTCTCGTCAAACCAATGGTCCAGGCCGCGCGCCTCGACAGCACGGCGTATGGCCTCTTGGGTGAGACGTGACACATTGAGCCCTGATTCTCTCGCAACCTCAGCGAGGTCATCCGGCAGATAAACATTCACCCGAGCCATACACATACTATACACACTCCCAACGGAACTCGCCGAAGCACGCTGAACCTGTAAGCGTCGTGGAAATGACAGGGACCCCTCGTGCTGAGGGGCCCCGGGTTCTGAGCGACGAAGCACTCAGGGTGTTATGTCCTCAGTATATTCTCGCCCGGGAGACCCTGCGGCGACCGAGAACCTACGGGAGGACAAGTCGGCTGCGAGAGTCTCGCGGCTAGAGGGCAAGCACCGAACGACACGCGCTGCTTATGACTTGTCAAGTGCTGACGACTTGCCGACTTTTGGATTATTGGGTTGCAGCAAGCCGAGCATAATCTGCTTGCCTTCTTGCCCGAGTGGCTCGACTTTGTGTTGTCCGTTCTCGGAACTCCATACGCCGGTACTGCTGTCCACGGCCTTGTAGATGTGAAATGCCACGTTGCGGACAGCATCGAGATTTGTCATCCAACCGTGATCGTGGGCACATTCCTGCAGATAGTCAGACTTCTTCTCGACATGGCTAAGCCACGTCTCCATTACCGAAGGCGCAAGCAACGAGTCGGATTTACTGCTGTTGACGGTTGGCGAAGTCATAACGAAGTTCTCGATATGTGAGAGACGTGCCCGCGACCAAGGCACAACATGGTCGAGAGATCTGCCGATGCCCGTCAATTGGTCGCCCGTATAGATGCAGCGCTCATCCTGGATGCGGACGAGATGGTCACGCATCTCCGGCGGCGGCATGACTCTTTCCCGCCCGAACAGATGGGAGTAGACATCGTCGACCGGCAGTTTCAGCTCCTCGCGATTGATTCTCATGACCGCTTGAGCGAATCTGAACTCAACCAGCGGCCGCAGGACACCCCCGAACTTCGTCAGGCTCTGCGCAACGCCGGGAAGCAGCGTCAGACCTGATTTGTCCGAATTCAGGTCGTAAAGGAACGGCTCAGGGTTGCCCGGTAGTTTCTGAAGCAGGCGCACGGGGTTCTTCAGCAGCGCTTTGCGGACACTTTTGAGCGCAGTCCCCAACGCTTTTTGCCAATCCGAGTACCATTCGGTGTCTTCAACTTTCCGCTCGACGACGCCCAGTGGTTTGTCACGCAGGTCCCCGCGCTTGTTCTCCTTCAGTAGATCGCGGAGTTGCTGGATTTCCTGCATGACCGTTGTGTCATCGGCGGTCGTGCCATCGTCGCGCTGCTTGCGTGCCGAACTCTGGCGCAGTGTCTTGCCTTGGTAGGGCCGCGCGTGTTCCCAGTGGATCTCAAGGTAACGCTCCGCCACTTCATCTGGAGCAATGCTCGGGGTTTCACCGTCGAGTGTCGGTGCCAAATCGAGCAGCGTGAGGAGGAGCCCGAGTTTGTTCGTACCCGTCATGGAGGCGCGGTCGAGGACCTCCAGCACACCTTGAATCGGGTCCAACTGCGTAGACCGACCAGAAGTGGAGGAAGTCACAACCGATGACCGTAGCACCGGCCTTTGACGCAGTGCGTGCGACGGCGACGCACGTTCAGATCAGTGGCCGAGGTGGACGCGGATGTCGACGGCGGTGCGCGGTTCGTCCTCGGTGAGTACCGATTAGAGGATGTGATCAAGCGCCCACCGAAGGCTGTGCCAACTCAAGGCCCCCTTCGTGGTTGGAGCCCGAGACAGGAGTTGAACCTGCGACCTGCTGTTTACAAGACAGCTGCTCTACCAACTGAGCTACTCGGGCGTTGCCTCAGCGTAAGGCTGTTTGGGCCGATCAGCGCCGAATTTCTGTCTGCGGTTCCCATTGCGCGCTGTGATCTGTCAAGCTAAGGCATACTTGGCACTCACCTACGAGGAGCACAGCCGATGACAGCACCTGGGCGTTACGCCGCATCTGACAACTCGTTCACCAAGTCGACGGCGACAGCCGCCGCGAGAGGCGGCGTATTGATCGTCATTGCGATCGTCATCGGTGTGCTTTTGTTATGGCAGGGATTCGATGGTGGCGATCCCAGCACCACCGCGGAAGATGATCCCGATGAGACTGCCGACGACATGGAAACCGAAGACACCACTCCGGAAGAAACCGTAGGCGATGATGCCGATGACACCCCCGGAGACGGCACGACTTCAACTACGAGTACCGCAGCCCCGATCGTAGTTGATCCCCCGAATTCGGTGAAGGTCGCAGTCCTCAACGGCCGTGGCGAGGCGGGCTTGGCGGGATCGCGTTCGGGTCACTTGACGACCGCTGGGTACGTGTCGATTGCTGCCAACGCTGATACGAGCGACAAAGAGTTCAGCCGGGTCTATTACACGCCCGGATATGCAGATGAAGCCGAACTGGTAGCGGTGGCTTTGAACGGATCGCCTTCCGTCATCGAAATGGCACCTGCTGATCCGCTTACCTTGGTGAGTGAGGCCTACCGAGAAGCCGCCACCGACTACCACATCTATGTTGTGCTCGGTGCGGACGCGGTTCTCGGCTGACCGAAAAACACTGCTCGCCTGACCTTGGTAGACCCTGCTCTTGGTAGACCCTGCTCCTGGTAGACAAGGCGCGCTCTGAGACGATGGGCCAAACTGGGCTGTGCGTGTATTGGCCTGCCCCGACAAGTTCCGAGGAACAGCGACTGCCGTTGAGGTAGCGGAGGCTGTGGCCGCAGCGGTGTCCAAGTTCGGCTGGGAGTGCGTGACTCAGCCCATGGCAGATGGAGGCGAGGGCACCTTGGAAGCATTCGGTGGGGCGAACCGGACGACCGCGGTTACAGGACCCGACGGCTCACCGGTGCAAGCCGAATGGCATCTGAACGGAAAGCTGGCGGTGATCGAGATGGCTCGGGCGTCGGGATTGAATCTGGTGGGGGGCGCAGAGTTGAACGATGCGATGGAGGCGACGACCGCTGGGACCGGAGAGTTGATCTCGGCGGCGGCAGACTGCGGCGCGACCAAGATCATTGTCGGCCTCGGAGGATCGGCCACCACAGACGGCGGTATGGGAGCGCTACGGGCAATGGCGCCCTTGGCTCGCTATCGCGGTGTCGACATCGAGGTCGCGGCCGACGTGCGAACAAAGTTCATCGACTCGGCGGCAGTGTTCGGCCCACAGAAGGGGGCATCTGCGGCGCAAGTTGCGTTACTGCGGGGTCGGCTCGTCCGGTTGGCACAGGTTTATAGCGCCGAACATGGCGTGGAAGTGACCGATGTGCCCAGAACTGGTGCAGCCGGTGGCCTTGGGGGAGGGTTGTTCGCTGTTGGCGCAAACCTGTGCGATGGGTTCGAGTTGATCGCTGATTCGGTGGGTCTCTATGACCAGATGGAAGAGGCTGATCTGGTAATCACAGGAGAGGGCTGCCTAGACGCCACATCTTTCGAAGGAAAGGTCGTGGGAGGCGTGGCGGAACTGGCCCGACATGCCGGTGTGCCGGTAGTGGCCATCGTGGGAAGGACGACGCTCGATGTCGCCAGCTTGATCCCGACCGTGGATTTGACGGAGAAATATGCAGAACGTGCCCGCAGTGACACGCTCAATTGTGTCGAATTGGCAACCCGTGATTGGCTCAGCGCTTGCCTTTGACGTTGATGACCCATCCGGCCATAGCAACCACGATCAACACGAACAGACCGAATTTGAGTATCCCTGCAAGCGAGCCGACCAACCATTGAACAATGGTGATCACGCCGAAAACAGCCAGCGCAGCGATCACGACAACCGCAGGAAAGGGCAATCCGCTCGCCTTACTTGATTTGCTCATGTCCTTAGCGTACTTCACGGTCGTCTCGAAGTGGCCGGTGACTCAAGGTGGCCCATGTCTCAGACTGGCCGAGCGCGCAATAAGACCAATTCCCGATAGCATCGGTCGGGAATTGGTCTTGGGCGTCGAGATACGCCGAGTAGCAAGGAATAGACACCACCATGAGCGTCATTATTCGAGTCCCGGCCACGCTGCGAGCCTTAACTGCAGGCGAATCCGAAGTCGCGGTTGAAGGCGGCACGGTAGCGGCCGTGATCAATAATCTTGAACACTCACATCCAGGGTTCAAGGAGCGCATTCTCGACGATGCCGGTGAGTTGCGTCGTTTCGTGAACCTTTTCGTTAGCGATGACGACGTACGGTTTCTCAATGGGCTCTCCACCGAGGTGGCTGCGGGAGAAACACTGAGCATTGTGCCTGCAGTCGCAGGTGGATAATTCGCTGTCTCGGTAGTTGCGATTTTGGTGTCCCCCAGATTGAATTAGCACTCGCGGCACGAGAGTGCCAGCGATGATGTATCTGCCATCGACGAATCTGGAGGAATTGTGGCGAAGACCATTCAATTCGATGAACAAGCCCGACGTGGCCTCGAAGCGGGGATGAACCAACTCGCCGATGCCGTTCGAGTAACCCTCGGCCCCAAAGGCCGCAACGTGGTGCTTGAAAAGAAGTGGGGCGCTCCCACCATCACCAACGACGGTGTTTCCATCGCCAAAGAAATCGAACTCGAAGACCCCCACGAACGCATCGGGGCCGAGTTGGTCAAAGAGGTCGCCAAGAAGACCGACGACGTAGCGGGCGACGGCACCACCACAGCCACCGTCCTGGCTTGGTCGATGGTACGTGAAGGTCTGCGCAATGTTGCCGCAGGCGCCAACCCGATGTCGCTGAAGCGTGGTATTGAGCAGGCTGTCGAAGTCGCCGTTGCTTCCATCGCCGATAACGCCCACGACGTATCAGACGACAAGGAACAGATCGCCAACGTTGCAGCCATCTCCTCGGCAGATCCAGAGATCGGCTCAACGATCGCCGATGCCATCGACAGCGTCGGTAAAGACGGTGTCATCACCGTTGAAGAGGGCCAGACCTTTGGTCTTGATCTCGACTTCGTTGAAGGTATGCGCTTCGACAAGGGCTATATCTCCCCCTACAGCGTCACCGACACCGAGCGCATGGAAGCCGTGCTCGACAACCCTTACATCCTCCTTGTCGGCTCGAAGATCTCCGCTGTGCGTGATCTCGTACCTGTGCTCGAAAAGGTGATGCAGTCCAGCCGACCGCTGCTGATCATTGCCGAAGATGTTGAAGGTGAAGCTCTCGCCACGCTCGTGGTCAACAAGATCCGCGGGACCTTCACTTCGGTCTCGGTCAAAGCCCCGGGTTTCGGCGAACGCCGCAAGGCCATGCTCCAAGACATCGCCATCCTCACCGGTGGTCAGGTTGTTTCTGAGGAAGTCGGCCTCAAGCTGGAAGGCGTAACCCTTGAAATGCTCGGCGAGGCCCGCAAGATCGTGGTCACCAAGGACGAAACAACGGTCATTGAAGGTGCCGGTGATGCTGCGGATGTCGCAGGTCGAATCAATCAGATTCAGGCTGAGATCGAAAACACCGATTCGGACTACGACCGTGAGAAACTCCAAGAACGCCGTGCCAAGCTCTCCGGTGGGGTAGCCGTACTCAAAGTCGGTGCCGCCACAGAGGTTGAGCTCAAGGAGAAGAAGCATCGCATCGAAGACGCAGTGTCAACCACTAAGGCCGCCATCGAAGAAGGTGTGGTCGCCGGCGGTGGGACAACGTTGATTCGTGCCCAGGCCGCCGTGCGTGATGCCGTTGCTGATATCGCCGACACTGATGAGCAGGTAGGTGCCCGGATCGTGGCTAAAGCCCTCGAAAGTCCGCTCTACCAGATTGCGGTCAACGCGGGGATGGAAGGCGGAGTCGTTGTGGAGAAGGTGCGCAACCTTGAGGGTTCCACTGGCCTCGACGCGGCCACCGGCGAATACGTCGACCTGATCGGCGCGGGCATCATTGATGCGGCCAAAGTGACTCGTTCGGCGTTGCAGAACGCGGCATCGATCGCCGCGTTGTTCCTCACTACAGAGGCTGTCATTGCCGATGCGCCCGAAGATTCAGCAGGCCCCGCTATGCCTGACATGGATTTCTGAGCTTGATCGGAAATCTCGGCTCACGCGGGAGAAGTTGTAGTCGATGAGCGGGGCTGAACTGCATTCGGTTTGCGAGGCGTTAGCCCCCTTGGTCGGCGTTTGGCGAGGTACAGGCGACGGTCATTATCCGACCGTCCCTGACTTCTCGTATCTCGAAGACCTCGAGTTTTCCCATATCGGGAAACCGTTTTTGGCCATGACGCAACGCACCCGCGACCCGCTCAGCGACGCACCTCTGCACTCCGAGGTCGGCTTTCTCCGACCACAACCTCGTTCGGGCATGGAACTTGTGCTCACGCAACCGACGGGAGTGGTGGAGATCCACACCGGCACCGTCGCAGAAACCGGGAGTTCTCTGGTAGTCGATCTACGAACAGAACGAGTGGAGGGGACGCGCACCGCCAAACCGATCACAGAAGTTCGTCGTCGGCTTGAAGTTTCCGGCGACACACTGATCTCAGAGATGTGGATGGCTGCTATGGGGCAGCCACTCACGCACCATCTGCGAGCAGAACTGTCGCGTGTCGATGATCGCCGAGGCGCATGGGATCTGCGTCTGCCCGGTTCGCCCTGAGCGGGTGCAAGACTGAGCGGTAGTGTGGACTCGTGAGTCGCTCGCGTAGTCAGCATCGGCTTGTCAAGCCGTGGTCACCTACACAGTCGATCAGCGGGCGCTCGAGCGCGGAGTTGGCGACCGAAGAACCGATGGCAATTGAACTCGACGGTGTTCGTGTGGCCACAACCATGCGCACACCAGGTCACGATTTTGAGTTAGCAGCTGGATTCTGCCACACCGAGGGGCTGCTCGACGGAAATCCGGTATTGACCGTCAAGTACTGCGAAACAGACTCTGCACTGGCCACAGAATTCAATGTGGTGAGTGTGTCCACGGGAGGCAAAGCCCCCGTTCCCACGCCACGACTCACGGCCACAACCTCATCATGCGGGTTCTGCGGCACCGACGAGATCGATGAACTCGCCAGCAGGCTCGACCCGGTTACAGGACCCGCTCTCGATTGGCAGGTTCTGGCAGACGCTCCCGACGCGATGCTCAAAGAGCAGGTCCTGTTCACCCAGACGGGAGCAGTTCACGCGGCGGGGGTGGTCAACCCGGATGGGACCGTCACCACTACCCGTGAGGATGTCGGGCGACACAATGCCGTCGACAAGATGGTCGGCCGCTTGCTGTTTGATGGGCAGCTACCAGCCCGAGGCTCAGCCGTGGTGGTAAGCGGCCGAGCCAGTTTCGAGCTGGTCCACAAAGCCTGGGCTGCGGGCTTTCGAGCCCTGGTTTCGGTGAGCGCTCCGACAGCTCTGGCCGTTGCCACTGCCGAGCGGGCCGGTATGCAGCTCGCAGGCTTCGCCCGAGGCGGATCACTCACCGTCTACGTCGACCCCTGATCGGGCATCTGACAGTCCCAAGAGCGACGGACTGAGCCCAAAGCACAGAGGCCCCGTAGCATTGGGAACATGCTTGATCCTGTGACCACAGCCGAGGGACTTACTGTCGTTCATCTGTTCTGCAAACGCACCGCTGCGGCTGACAACGGCGCAATCGTGGCTTCCGTCGAGGCTGCTCAAGCGGCGGGGGTTCAGGTGGTGACCGTGGCCGTTCTTGGTCACAAGGCTGAACTTTGCTTCATGGTGCTTCATCGCCGGGGTTGGCCGCTGCGTGACCTGCAGACCACCCTCGTGAATGCCGGCCTTGAAGTGGTGGACAGCTTCGTGTCGATCACCGAACTCTCCGAATACGCCTTGGGACTCGGCGAAGACATGAAAAACATGCGGCTCTATCCGGAGTTGCCACCGCCAGGAAAGTCGGCCTGGTGCTTCTACCCGATGACGAAACGGCGCGAAGAGAACCAAAACTGGTATCGCTTGACTTTTGATGAGCGCAAGGAACTCATGTATGAGCACGGCACCTCGGGGCGCAAGTTCGCGGGTCGCATCGTTCAGTTGATCACCGCATCAACCGGACTTGACGATTGGGAATGGGGGGTCACCCTGTTCGGCACCAACCTCGATGATCTCAAAGACACCGTGTACACCATGCGTTACGACACCGCCTCGGCCATCTACGCCGAGTTCGGGCCGTTCTACACCGGACTGGTCGGACCGGTCAGCGAAATAGTCGAACGGACTCGCTAAATCACGCGCTCACATAGCCCTGGAGCTGGTCGTTTGCGATAGCTGCGGGGTCTCGGTCGGCGGGGTTGCCGAAGCCGCCGCCGGGAAGTTCAAGGATCAGGCGACGGTCAGCGGGAACGGTCTCTTTGCCCTTGGTTGGGAATGGGCTGCCATCGTCGAGATACACCGCGCCGGCGGCTCCATCGCTCCCACCGTTACGGCCCCGTGCGGGGTTGGCGACCCGGTCGAACATCGCCGAGAACTCGAAGAGGTAGCCATCGGTCGGTCCGACTTCGATGATCTGGCCCAGACCGCCGCGTTGTCGGCCGGCGCCGCCGCTGTCGTTACGGATCTCTTTGCGCCAGATAATGATCGGCCCGACTTGCTCGGTCGCTTCGACCGACATCGTGCGCACACCCGACGGGAAAGCAGTGGCGGTGAGTCCGTCGAGGCTGGGACGAGCTCCGGTTCCGCCACTGTTGAACATCAACAGCTCAACAGGCGGTTTGGGATCATCGACGTTGGCGGATCGGGCGCTGGCCTGAAAGTTCCACAGCGCCCCCGAACCTTCGGCTGGTATGCGATCAGGAAGCGCCGCGGCGACCGCACCAAGGCACAAGTCGGTTACAAAGTGTCCGATCACATGACGGACCGCCACCGGATCGGGGTGTTGTGCGTTGAGAATTACCCCTGGTGGTGCGCTGACGGTGAAGGGTTCAAGCGAAGCAAAGTTGTTGGGAAGCTCAGGTGCCAGCGCTACGAGCATCCCGTAGGTGAAATACGCCTGGGCGTAGGTGAGGGGTACATTGACGCCGAACTTGCTGAGCGGTGAGGTACCGGTGAAGTCGGCGTGCATGCCGTCGGCGGTAACTGTGACGGAGACGCACAGTGTGAGTGTGTGATCGTATCCGTCGACGGTCATCTGGTTCGTGTAGACGCCTTCAGGGACCGATTTGAGCGCCGCCATCGTGGCTTTTCGAGTGCGATCGAACACGAACTCGGCGAGACCCTCCAGATCGCTGAGTCCGAACTCGTCGAACATGGCGCAAAGACGCCGTCTGCCGGTTTCGTTGCAGGCTGCCAGTCCGAAGATGTCGCCCACTACCTGATCTGACTCGCGCACGTTTTGGGCAACGACGGTGACAAGATCCCGATTGAGGTTCCCACGCTCCACCCATTTCAGGATGGGGATGCGGATCCCCTCTTCATAGACCTCTCTGGCCTCAGGTCCGTAACCGCGACCACCGATATCGACCACATGCGCAGTTGAGGCGAAGAACCCTACGTGGGAGTTGTTGTAGAAAACTGGCGTAGCGACGGTGATGTCGTGAAGGTGTCCGGTGCCTTTCCAGGGATCGTTTGTGATGTACACATCCCCCTCGAAGATGCGCTCGGGACCGATGTCGTTGATGAAATGGCCGAGTGCCGCCGCCATCGTGTTGACATGTCCGGGCGTGCCGGTCACAGCCTGAGCGATCATTCGCCCTTTTGTGTCGAAAACCCCTGCTGAGAGATCGCCTGCCTCGCGAACCGACGTGCTGAAGGCGGTGCGAACGAGAGTCAGCGCCTGTTCTTCAACGACCGAAATCAATCGATTCCACATCACCTGGTTGCGCAAGTCCGCGGAGCTCATGGCTCGCCCCCGGCTCGGCCGGTGCTCATGGCTCGGCTGGCTCGGCTGATGCGCAGTGACTCATCGGGCTGGACCACGCAATCGTGATGAGAGCCGAGCACGGTAGTGGTCTGGGACTCGACGATCAGTGCGGGTCCGCCAACGAGATCACCTGGGTTGAGTTGCGTGCGTTCAAACACCCCCGCGGTGACACGCTTGTCCAGGGCGGGGTCGTACATCTCCCGCATGATCCCAGCCACAGCAGGGTTTCCGTGAGCGACGATCTCGACCAGCGGTGGCGGCTCCTGGAGCGACGACACCCGAACTGCCCATCTGACCGCTTCGATAGTCAAATCGTCGATGGCTCGTCCAAAGAACTCCAAGTACGCCTTCGTGAACTTGCCGGCCAACAATTCGGCGGCGAACTCGTCGAACTCACCGTCGTCAAGGCGGACCGGGATCTCCCAGCCCTGCCCCGCATAACGCATCGACACCTGGCGTTCGACGATGGTTTCTGTTTCGCCGGACGAATCGGTCGTGGTGCCGATTCGCACAAACGACTCGGCTTCGGTTGTCAACTCGGTGAGCACTGCGTTGGCTCCGACGTAGTCGAAGTCGTCGGTGGACGTGTAGAAGCTGCGAATCGCCTCGTAGGCGAAAGGAGCGCGGAGAAACCCAATGGCAGATCCGACACCGGCGCCACTAGGAACGATTAGTTCATCAAGGCCTAGTTTGTCGATCAGTCGAGAAGCATGAAGCGGCGCTCCGCCGCCGAAAGCGATCATCGTGAACCCGGCGAGGTCTCGGCCTCCCTCCACCGCATGGACCCGAGCGGCGTTTGTCATGTTCTCGTCGACCACCTCGGAGATACCGACCGCGGCGGTGCCGGCGTCAAGTCCCAGCGGATCACCCACGGCAGCGGCGATGGCTTCCAGCGCCAACTCGGGTTGGAGGTCAATATCGGCCGCCCCGAAGGTATCGGCGTGCAGGCGCCCGAGCGCAAGATTGGCGTCGGTGACGGTGGGATCGGTTCCGCCGCGATCATAAGCAGCCGGTCCAGGTTCGCTGCCGGAGCTGTGGGGGCCGACACGAATCTGACCAAGGGAGTCAACCCGAGCGATTGAACCGCCACCGGCACCGATCTCGATCATCTCGATGACCGGGATGGAGATGGGCATACCGCTGCCCTTTTTGAAACGGGAGCGACGATCAACTTCAAATACTTTCGCGGTACGGGGAGTGAAGTCTTCTATCAGGGAGATTTTGGCGGTGGTCCCACCCATGTCGTAGGAGAGAACCCGGTCTCGTCCGTAGCGGGCGGCAAGATCAGCGGCGAAGATAGCGCCACCAGCCGGCCCTGACTCGATCAACCGCACCGGGAACTCGGCCGCGCTGTCGACGCTCATCAGGCCACCACCGGAATGGATCAGATATAGCGGACAGCCAACACCGATCGCGCCTAGCTGGTCCCGCAGCCGGAGCAGGTATGACGCCATCAGAGGTCGCACGTAAGCGTTGGCACACACCGTGTTGAAGCGTTCGTATTCACGCATCTGCGGGGAGACTTCGCTGCTGATGGAGACCGAAACATCGCTGAGAGCCTCTTTCAAAAGGCTACGAAATCGCCGTTCGTGGACGCCGTTTCGGTAGCTGTGCAAGAAACCGACTGCCACAGATTCGTAACCCTTTGCGCCGAGATGCTCGATCAACGATCTTGCACCGGCGTCGTCGAAATCTACGAGTACCTCGCCGCGGGCGTTGAGTCGTTCAGTGATGACGTATCGATCCTTGCGCTCGATGAGAGGTTCCGGCAGCACGATGTTGAGGTCGTACTGCTCAAATCGGCTTTCGGTGCGGGTTTCGATCACGTCCCGGAACCCGGCTGTGGTTACTAATGCGGTCTTGGCCCCTCGTCGCTCGATGAGGGCGTTGGTGGCCAGCGTGGTTCCATGGATGATCTGATCGACATGGCGAAGATCTATGCCTGTTTCACGACTGAGTTGCTCGATTCCGGCGAGGATCCCCTGTTCAGGCGCGTCGTAGGTAGTCAGGACCTTGGTTGAGTGAAGTGTGCCGTCGACAGTTTGGACGACGATGTCGGTGAACGTGCCCCCGACGTCGGCCCCGATGCGCGCCCGGTGGGCGCTGCCATGTTGGCCCGTGGGTATCGTCGTCATGCCAATAACAGTATCGGCGGCAGCCTCCGAGTGCGTGGGCGCAAAGCCGGCCCCGCAAGCCTCCCGGTAGGATCGCCGACGGTGTCTGTCCGCAAACCCTTCCCAGACGTGCTAGCCGGGATCGCCGACGTTGAGGGTTGGTTGACCGATGCGCAGGCCCGGCGGCTCCATGAGCGTGCATGGGAACTTCAAGACGATGCCCAGATCGTCGAGATCGGGAGTTTCCGGGGCCGTTCGCTGATCGTTCTCGCCAGTGCCGCGCCCGTGGGCGTGGGGATCGTGTCGATCGACCCGCACGGTGGCGGTGACCGCGGCCCCCAGGAGATAGCGCCCGACCAACAGATCGGAGACAGCGATCACGCCGCCTACAGAGCCAACCTCCAACAGGCCGGTGTCGCCGAGCGTGTCACCCACATCCGCAAGATGTCGGTTGACGCCCTCGGTGATGTCAACGGCGACGTCGACCTGCTCTACATCGACGGCGCGCACCGATTCGGACCGGCACGGAGAGACATCGTCGACTGGGGTGACCGGGTCCCAGACGGCGGCACCATGCTGATCCATGACTCGTTCAGTTCGATCGGCGTGACCCTTACGTTGCTGAGCGCGACCT
Organism: Candidatus Aldehydirespiratoraceae bacterium; assembly: GCA_965198365.1. Classification (GTDB taxonomy): domain Bacteria; phylum Actinomycetota; class Acidimicrobiia; order Acidimicrobiales; family Aldehydirespiratoraceae; genus VXYK01. The sequence goes on from OZ240617.1 coordinate 575,820, forward strand.
TCGTGACCGGCCACTGGCGCTATGTTGGCCGCTCGGGGTCGTTGGCGGAATACCGGCGCGAACCGATGTCGAAAGCCGCGTCGGTCACGAACCTTCTGCGTCAGGCGCTCCAGCTCGGCTGGTTCGTGCGCAATGTCTTCATCAAGGGCGCCTTGACGCTCAAGCTGTATCCCCTGACCCGGATTTTCGGTCACACAACACGGGACTGGCCGTACTGATAACTCCGTACTGATAACCGATGCGTCGGTAGAGTGATCGAATCAATCCACAATCGAACGCAGCATGAACGCAGTCCCCTCAACCTCAGCCCTTCTCGCAGATCGAAGTTTGGTCGGCACCGATCTGTCTCGTGCCTACACCGCCGAGATCGACGCGTGGTTGGAGTCGGTCGTCGAGGGCGTGGAGGAAGTACGAGGGGTGGCACTGGCGGCGGTAGGGGGTTACGGGCGAGGCTCGCTAAGCATAGGAAGCGACCTTGACCTGCTTCTTGTGCATAACGACTCGGGCCATGTGGCTGAAGTAGCAGAGCGAATCTGGTACCCGATCTGGGACAGCGGAATGAAGCTCGGGCATGCCGTTCGAACCATCGACGAAGCAATCGACTTGGCCGCCCATGACCTCGACACGGCGACTTCCCTGCTTGACATTCGCCTCATCGGCGGCGAGGCCCGGCTCGTGGATGAACTGGCAAAGAAATCTCGCGATCTGTGGCGTTCCAATGCTGACAAGATGCTCGGTCTACTCGTTGAGTCAGTCCGTGAACGCCACGACACCTCCGGCGAAGTCGCGTTCTTGTTGGAACCAGATCTGAAACTGGCCAGGGGAGGTTTACGCGACGTTGACTCCCTGCACTGGATTGATCAAGCAGAACAAGGGTTGCTGGAAGCGACAGAACGCAGCGAGCTGATCGAACCGCACCGGATCTTGTTGTCGGCACGGATCGAGCTACAGCGGCTCAGCGGACAATCCGGCAACCAACTGTTGCTGCAAGACCAAGACGAGGTATCAGCGGCACTCGGCTACGCGGATGCCGACGAATTGATGGCAGCGGTCGCTTCAGCGGCCCGCTCGGTTGCCTGGATCATGGACGCCGTTCTGCATCGCATCCATGTGCGGTCGACCCGCCGCCGTTGGCGCCCCAGGGTGCGAGGGTTCGGTCATGGCATCGAAATTGTCAATGAGACGCTGCGTTTCGGCGAGGATGCCCCGGTCTCGCAAGACCCGGTCATGCCGCTGCGGGTTGCCTACATTGCTGCTGCTGAAGACGCATTTATTGAGCGTGATGTGCTCGACAGGCTTGCCGTTGAAACCCCGCCGATGCCTGACCAATGGCCCGACGAGGCGCGCGAGATTTTTGTTGATCTCCTGCTTCTGGGATACGAAGCGATCCGGGTTGTCGAAGCGCTCGACCAGGTTGATCTGATCTCTCGGCTGTTTCCAGAGTGGACACCCAACCGGAGCCGACCGCAACGCAACGTGTATCACCGCTATACGGTTGATCGCCATTTGCTTGAAGCGGCGGCTGAGGCGGCCGCAATTGCTGATCGTGTGGAGCGCCCTGATTTGTTAGTACTCGGTGGGTTGTTCCACGACATCGGCAAGGGATACCCCGGAGACCACAGCGAGGTTGGGGTCGGGCTGACCCGCAGCATCGCCACTCGTATGGGTTACCCCCCAGCCGATATCGAGACATTGGGAATGCTTGTTCGTCATCATCTGTTGTTGCCCGACGTGGCGTCGCGACGCGATCTCGACGCCGAGGAAACCATCCGTTTTGTTGCTGAACAGATCGACTCGGTTGGCACTCTCGAGTTGCTCGGAGCGTTGACCGAAGCAGACTCGATTGCGACAAGTAAGGCTGCTTGGGGTGGTTGGAAAGCTGAGTTGGTCAAGAAGTTGGTCAACCGAACCTCGCACTTCCTGCAAACCGGCGGAACGATGCTCCCTTCCCAGTTTCCGACTGAGCAACACTACGGGTTGCTGGCGAAGGGCACCGAAATTGTGCAACTCGAAGGCCATGAACTGACAGTGATAACCCCCGACCGCCCAGGTGCTTTCTCAAGGGTGGCGGGAGCGCTGGCTCTGCACGGGGTTGAGATTCTCGGAGCGCAACTTCACACCGAGGGGTCGCTTTCTTTGCAGGTTCTGCGCGTCGGTGGTGGCATCGGTCTTGATGAGCGCCCCCAGCGCGTGCAAGACGACGTTCGCTTGTCATTGGCGGGGGGTCTGGCTGTGCGAGCCAGGCTGCTCAAGCGAGCCCGCACATATCGTTTCCAGCGTGTGACAACGGCTCGTCCTTCGGAGCCCGAGGTGATTATCGACAACGAACTGTCGTCGGATGCGACAGTCATCGAGGTACGCGGGCCGGATTCGATCGGGCTGCTGTACCGCATCACCAGCGCCCTCGACGATCTGGATCTCGACATCTATTCGGCGAAAGTGCAGACCCTGGGCGACGATGTCGTCGACTCCTTTTATGTGCGTGGCGCCAATGGCAAAAAGATCCTCGACGACAACTATCTTGGCGAGATCGAAATCGCTGTTCTTACCGCCATCGCCTCAGACGCGTAGGGTTGTGACGTGAGTGTTCGCCGAGCCAACGAGCGTGTACTTCTGCGCTGGGCAGAGGCACTGTCGGCGACCGCTCGAACCGGTCTCGGGTTCAGCGAGAACCTCTATGAACGTGAGCGATTCCAAGAGGTGCTGGCCGTAGCCGCAGATATTCGTTCCCATGTTGAAGGCGGGTTTCATCCAGAAGAACAGGTCCAGGAGTGGGTTGACCGTATTGGTTCGGGTGTAGCGGGTTACGTGACTCCGAAGATCACTATTGGAGCGGTGGTTGGTAACGAGCGCAACGAGATGCTGATGATTCAGCGGGCTGATTCCGGGGTTTGGCTTTACCCGACAGGTTGGGCCGATGTCGGCTACTCGCCGGCGGAGATCGTGGTTAAAGAGGTCTATGAAGAGACCGGGATCGAATGTGAGGTGATACGCCCGATATCGATTCTGGACGGGCAACGCCGCGGCTTCACCCGCATTCCTTTGGTGGCGTTGGTGTTTCATTGCCGTGCAGTCGGGGGCGAACTACGTCCGCATCCGCTTGAATGCCTTGACGTTGGATTTTTTGCCCGTGACGCTCTTCCCGAGGCGACGGTCAATCCCGACTGGTGGGCCGATCACGCTTTTGCTGCGATTCGCGGTGAGGATATCAAGGTCCAATTTGATCCCCCGCGCAATCCGCCATGGCGCGGCGATCCTGAGTCCTGAACACTGAGAGGTCCTGTGCTGTCCACCATTGATCACGGAACCACCCGCGATGGCCTGATTCAAATGCGTCGCCGTTGGCAGCCTGACAGCCCGGCGCGGGCAGTGGTTCTGTTGCTGCACGGGATAGCTGAACACAGCGGCCGTTATGGGCATGTGGGCGATCGTCTCGCTGCGGCTGGTTTCGTCACGGTTGCTATTGACCACCGTGGGTATGGTCGCAGCGGAGGTCGTCGGGGTCATTGTGATTCTTGGTCGCAGTTCTCCGACGATGTGCAGGACCAGTTGTTCGAGGTTCGTAAGCTTGGTTTGCCGACGGTTCTTCTGGGACATTCGCTTGGCGGGTTGATGGCTACCCGTTATGTCGTTGACGAACGGCCGCAGCCAGATCTTCTGGTGCTTTCGGGTCCGGCACTTGGAGCCGAGATCCCGCTTCATTTGCGACTAGCGGCACCGGTGTTGGGCCGATTGATGCCGAGGTTGGAGATAAACGACGAGGGCGACCCCTCCTTGTTGTCGTCCGATCCCAGAGTAGGAGAGATTTTCTACGCCGATCCGCTGCGGGTTCCCAACCCGACCGCACGTTTGGGCCTTGAGATCATGCGTGCGATCTCGCAGGCGCGTGCAGGGATCGAGCGAGTGACGATGCCGACTCTGGTCGTTCATGGCGGCGATGATCGTTTGGTGCCTACAGAGGCCTCGGAGATCTTCGAGACGCTCCCCAACGTCAAGCGAATTGTCTATCCGGAACTCCGCCACGAAGTGTTCAATGAACCCTCCGGCCCCGAAGTCATAGGCCAAGTGATCGTCTGGATAAATTCGCAACTTTCTTAGCATCACTATTGCAAACCCCAATATCCGCTTGCATAATGCAAGCATGACAAACGTACTAATTCGAGACCTACCAGAAGAAGTCCACCGAAAGCTCACTGAACAGGCTCGCTCCGCCGGGTTGTCTCTGCAGCACTACCTGACGACCGAACTCACCCGGTTGGCTCAGACCTCGACCCTGGACGAGGTCATTGACCGAATTGAGCGTATGTCGGGCGGTTCTGTCGGGTTCGAACAGGCGGTCGCCGACCTTGAAGAGGTTCGGGGTGAGCGTTGATCGTCGTCGATGCGTCGGTACTAGCGAACTTTCTTGTTGATGACGGCCCCAACGGCGCGGAGGCCCGTAGTGCCCTCTCCTTTGCGGGCGAAGCATCCGTCCCAGACTTGATCGACGTTGAAACCGCTGCCGTTCTGAGAAAGAGTTGGATTGCCCAGGGCATCACCGAGCGCCGGTTCGTTATGGCCGTTGACATTCTCGCTGAGCTTCCCTTCCGGCGCTATCCCACTTCGCTGTTTCTGCGACGCGCCTATGAGTTGCGGTCCACCGTCACCCCCTATGACGCCATGTATGTGGCCCTGGCGGAATCCCTCGACTGCGAACTACTGACTTGCGACGCGCGGCTGGCGCGAGCGTCGGGTCCGCGTTGCCCCGTCCGTCTCCTCAGTGCATGACGATCCAGAGTATGTGGTCCTAGTCCTGCCGGTACGCTGAAAGTATGCGACTACAACTGGCCCTCAACGTTGAAGACATCGACGAGGCGGTCGAGTTCTACTCGAAGCTCTTCGGGGTGGAACCCGCCAAGCGACGCGACGGCTACGCCAACTTTGCCATCGACGAACCACCTTTGAAGCTGGTGCTCTTCGAGACCGCAGGACAGGGCGGAACGATCAACCACCTCGGCGTCGAAACCGAGACCACCGACGAAGTCTTCTCAGCGCAACGGCGTCTTGCCGCTGCAGGGCTGCGCACCACGGGAGTGGACGAGACCATGTGTTGCTTTGCCGACAAGACCGAGACCTGGGTCACCGATCCCGCAGGCGTCGAGTGGGAGTGGTACGTCAAGTCAGGCGACAACGAGATGCTCGACAACGTCGTGCTGTCGAGTCCGGTAGCCGCCAACAGCGACGACTCGGCTGCTTGCTGCGCGTAGGTCTAGTCCGCGGCGGCGGCCATGAAGTTGCGGTAGAGCTGTTCGGCGTCGGCGACGAAGCCATCGATGTACAGGTCGGCCTCGTCGGCCAGGGTGTCTAGGGAGCCGGGGCCGAGGGTCGATTCGAGCGCATCGCGGTAGGCGTCGATCTCGCCCCAGTTGCGCACAGTGTCGGGTTCGATCTCGACGTGGTATTGCATCGACCAGGCGCGAGGCCCATAACGCATGGCCTGCACCCGGCACTCTGGCGAACCGGCGAGCACAACCGCGCCTTCTGGCGGTTGCGCGACACAGACCGAATGCCATTGCAGCGCGTATTGACGGTCAGCCATCTCCGCAAAGATCGGATCATCCCGACCTTCCGGTGTGAGGTCGACTGGAAGCACCCCGATTTCAGGCGGACGTTGCGGTCCACAGGTTCCACCGAGTGCGTCGGCTAGCAGCTGATGGCCCAGGCAAACCCCCAGAAATGGCCGCTCAAGTTCGCATACCCAGTGGCGAATCACCTGCTTTTCGGGGATCAGCCAAGGGTGTTCCTCTACGTCCCAGACGTCCATCGGGCCGCCCATCACCCATAAAGCGTCGTAGTCCTCAAGCGGTGGGATCGGTTCACCCTCGTCGAGTTCTACCGCGGTCCAGTCGATCCCGTCGGTCCGCAGATATTCCCTGAGCTGACCGGGATGTTCACAGTCGATGTGTTGAAAAACAAGCAATCGCACGCTGGATTCACCAGAAGGGTTAGTCGTTGTCCCGGAGGAACTGTTCGACTTCGGCTAGGAGGGTCTCGGGGTCGTCGTTGAGATCTGGATCTGAGTCGGCGTCAAATAGGACGTTGCCGTCCCAGGCTTCCTCAAGGTCAGCAACGTAGCTAGCGGTTTCTTCGTCTTCCGCCACGAGCTCGTTGACTTGGTGTTCATAAGTTGCCGCGGCGATTTCCAAATCGGTTGCGAACACCGATGTGCCGAGCAACTCCGATACCCGTTGCACCAGAGCCAGTCCTGCTTTTGGCGACGGTGCTCCCGGAACGTAGCTCGGCACCGCCGACCACAGCGAAGCAGTTGGCAGTCCCGCTTCGCGGCATTGGGTGGCGAGTACTCCGACGATCCCTGTCGGTCCTTCGTAGCTTGACGGGGCCAGATCGAGCCGGGCTCGGATCTTCTCGTCGTCACTCGCACCGTAGACCTCAACCGGTCGACTATGAGGAACATCGGCCAACAGGGCCCCCAGGGTGATGACCTGGCTGACCTCAAGCATCCGGGCGGTTTCGATGACCTGGTTGCAGAACGTCCGCCAACGCAACTGAGGTTCGAGTCCCAATAGAACAACCACATCCTGCTCGCCGTCGCGCACGACACAAGACCGGAAAAGATTGGTCGGCCAGGTCAAAGAGCGCCGACGCTGTTGGTCGAGCTGCACCAGCGGACGGCTAGTGGTGAAGTCGTAGAAGTGCTCCGCGTCGATCTCAGCCAGAGCCGTGCCCTTCCATCTGTCGGCGAAGTGACGCGCCGCGATTGAGGCGGCGTCGCCAGCGTCATTCCAGCCTTCGAAAGCCGTGATCAGCACCGGTGACCGCAGTGTCGGGAGGTTGGTCAACCAGTTGATATGAGCCGGGGAGTGCGCGGAACTCGACACGCCATAGACCATATCTGAGAGAAGCAATCGCGCGCGTCTACGGGGTGAAGCGATAGACGTTGGTTTCTCGCTTCGAGAATCCCATTCGTTGGTAAAGGCGGTTGGCGTCTTCTCTTGAAGGGCGAGAGGTCAGATCGACCGTAACGGCTCCAGCGGCGAGCGCCTGTTCTATGGCGGCTTCGTTCAGGCTGCGTCCGATACCGGAGCCGCGGGCCCCTCCATCGACAACTACATCCTCGATCCAGGCCCGGATCCCGGTCGGGATGCGGAAAAGCACGAGAGTGAGGGTGCCGATCACGCCGCGTTGGTCGCGAGCTATCAGCAACCTCACCGCGTCGGAGTCGATGATTTCCTGGAGTTCAGCCGCTGAGGGAGGCGGGTGGGAGCTTGACAACTGCGGTACGAGACGCGCCATTGCCTCGACGAGTTCGTCGGTCACCTCGCCTGCTTCGTAGATCTCCACCACGACACGACCTCCGCTTCTCATCTAGGAGCGTAGACCTTTACGAGATACTTGCCGGATCAAGCCTTCTTGCACCACGTTGGCGATCAAACGACCGTCGTGGGTGAAAACTCGCCCAATGGCGAGCCCCCTGGCCCCGGTCGAAGCGGGCGTGTACTGGTCGTACAGCAACCATTCGTCTGCCCGGAACTTTCCGTGAAACCACATGGCGTGATCAAGGCTCGCCAACTGGATGTCACCAACAGCGGAGTTGGTTCCGTGAGGAAGCAAGGTCGTATCGAGCAAGGTCATATCGGACGCGTAAGTAAGCAGGCAAGTGTGCAGCACCTGATCATCGGGAAGGCTCCCATCGGCTCTGAACCACACTTGTTGTACCGGCGGGAGTGGCTCTGATCGTTGGAACGGGCTGGCAGTGACATAGCGAATATCAACAGGGCGACCAACACCCGCGAAAGGATCCGGTATACCCCGGGCTTGGTAACGCTCCGCTCGAGTGGGCAATGAATCAGCGGGCACCACATCGGGTATGGGATCGAAGAACTCAAGGCCCGCCTCGACGATCTGAAACGAAGCCTGCAAGTTGAAAATGGCTCGACCGTGCTGAATGGCCACGACCCGTCGAGTCGTGAAGCTCCTGCCGTCACGTATCCGATCGACTTCATAAAGCACCGGCACGGTCGGGTCACCTGGGCGCAGAAAATATGCGTGCAGCGAGTGCACCGAACGATCAAGTTCAACTGTGCGGGCCGCTGCTACCAGCGCCTGGCCGGCAACCTGACCGCCAAAGATTCGCTGACGGTTCTCGTCTGGCGACACACCCCGAAAGACATTGACCTCGATTACTTCGAGATCAAGAAGCTGCACCAGCGCATCAACGTCATCCTGCATATTCCTATCTTGCTCTGTTATCGACGGTTATCGGCGCGAACGGGAGTGAAACGACGCGAGTATCCTCTCAAGCCATGCCCGTCATCAACAGAGCGGCGATCGTAGAAGTCGTGCGCGAGCATTGGCGTAAGGCTCTTCGGTACTGCGCAGTTTCGGCGGTCAACGTGGTGGTTGGGCTCAGTACCCTCGCTTTCGCTCTCGAAGTGCTGGACCTGGTACCGGTAGTCGCCAACCTGACGGCCTGGATGGTCAGCACCGGTCCCGCTTATCTTCTGAGCCGCTACTGGGTATGGCAACAACTTGGCGCCAACAGCGTGAAATCCGAGATCTTGCCGTTTTGGATCATCGCCTTGGTGGGTCTGACCCTGTCAAGCGTGACCATCGGAGTGCTCGGGATGATCACCGACAACACTCCCATTCTGCTGCTGGGCACTGTGGTCGCTTACGGCGTTGTCTGGGTCGCCAAGTACCTCGTGTTGGATGGTCTGTTGTGGCCAAAAGACAGCGAAGAGTCAGTCGTAGAGGTTGTTTGAGTGGATCCGGAACTGCTCAGGCATGCGCTGGCGGCGCGCGGTTTTATGCCCCCCGACGAGGGCATGGCTCTGTACGAGGCCGCCATGACGGTTGCGGCGGACGGACCGTTCCTCGAAGTCGGAAGCTACTGCGGCAAATCCGCTGTCTATCTCGGTGCGGCCGCGCGCCTTACGGGTCGTGTCTTGTTTGCTCTTGACCACCACCGTGGCTCTGAAGAGAACCAACTGGGCTGGGAGCACCACGAACCAGACCTGGTTGACCCCGACATCAACAAGATCGACACCCTCGGGACCTTTCGTCGCACCATCCATGATGCCGGCCTGGAACCGACGGTGGTGGCGCTAGTGGGTGACTCAGCGACGGTCGGGTCTGTGTGGACCACGCCCCTCGCTCTGCTCTTCATCGATGGTGGACACGGTCACGAACCAGCGCACCGGGATTATGAGACCTGGGTACCCCACGTTGCGGTTGGCGGCACGCTGCTGATTCACGACGTGTTCCCAAATCCAGCCGATGGAGGCCGACCGCCTTACGAGATTTATTGCCGAGCTGTTGAATCGGGCACCTTTGAGGAGTCAAGTGCCACTGGCTCGCTGCGGGTGCTTCACCGCACGAGACCGGATTAGCTACGGTCAGGTCGGGTTGGTGACGCCAGAGTCGACCGGATCGATGTCGATGATCGGTGGCAGGAATTCGTGGTCAGCGAACAGTTTCGCCGCAGGACTCGAACCTTCGATTGCCTCCGCGGCCAGCAACACGGCGGCTGCAGAGTAGGTGGAGCGTTCACCGGGCGGGAACATCGTGAGTTCGGAATGAACCATACCGGTGATGTAGCGACCGTCTGGTTCTCGAAGCTTCTGAGCTGCGGCAAAAAGGCGAATGGCGGTGCCGTAGTCGCCGACGCCAAGGTGGGCGACGGCACACTCGCAGGTCTCGGCGGTGGTGACCCAAGGGCGATCGCTGACACAACGGATGCCTTCGTCGCCTTGGTTGAAAGTGGCGAACCTCTCAGCGAGGTGAGCTCTTCCTGCTTCGCCGCTGATCACTCCCGAAAGCACTGGGTAGTACCAGTCCATGGCCCATCGGTGCTTGGGAGAGAACGCAATGTCGCGTTGGTTACGGATCGCGTGGGCTAGCTGGGCCACCGACAACTCCCAGTCGGGGCGTTCGTGGCGGAGTTCTTCGGCGATCGCGACCGCGCAGCGAAGGCTGTGGGCGATTGAAGACGAGCCGGTCAACAATGCGAAGGGCCATGGCGTGCCGTCGGGGTGGCGCGCCCAGAGAATCTCACCGCGCGGCTGTTGCAGATCCAGAACAAAATCGATGGCCCCCTCGACAACGGACCACATTGTTTCGAGGTAGCCGAGGTCGCGGAAGTGCAGATAGTGATGCCATACCCCGGTGGCAACGTAGGCGATGACATTGGCATCGAGTTTGTCCTGCTCCACCTCGTGTTCCAGGTAGTACTGATGCCAGGAACCGTCGCTTCGTTGGCGGTCGACGAGCCATTGGTAGGCAGCCTCGGCTTCGCTTCGGTGACCACCGACTACGAGTGCCATTGCCGCCTCAATGTGGTTCCACGGGTCGGCGTGACCGCCGGGGAACCAGGGGATCATGCCTGACCGAAGTTGCCATTCGGCGATGTGATCGGCGGTTTGTCGGATCTGGTCGGCGGACAGCAGGCCGCGGATTTCAGGTAGCACGAGCTCTCTCTCTTTTTGGGGCTCTATTTTTGGCTCTGGGGAGAGTCGAGTGTTGGACTAGGGCGTTTTCTGTGGCCCCTGGTTTCTCAGCGGTGACGGGTTTCTCAGCGGTGACGGAAACCTCAGCGGTGATCGGCACTTGGGCGTAGACCACGAGACTCTTGCCGAGCACCGGGTTGAGGATCTTCTCGACCGTGCGCGTCAACCACGGTGCCTTGACGATGTCCCATTCGAGCAGCTTGTGGTAGGTACGCACAGAAAAATTGTCTTCGATCTCGTTGTTGACACCGACAGCACAGCGAAGCCACCAATACGGGGAATGCAAGGCGTGAGTGCGGTGCGAGACCGTAGGTTCGAAGCCAGCGGCACGCAATTTTTCCCGCAGTTCCTTCTCGGTGTAAATCCGAACATGGCCGTCTACTGCGGCGGGCGCGTGGTAGTCGGAGCTGATCTTCCAGCAAACCTTCTCTGGAAACCAGGCAGGGACGGTGACCGCCAAAATTCCGCCGGGTTTGAGAACCCTCAGGAGTTCGTCGAATGCCGCATTGTCGTCAGCTACGTGTTCGAGCACTTCGGAGGCGATGACTTTGTCGAAGCTGCCATCAGCGAAAGGCAGAGCGGTGCCGTCACCCTGCACCATCGTGTGACTGAGCTTGGCGTCGAACAACCCGTCTTCGATAAGCAGCGGAGCGGTGTTGCGGATGGACTCGAGTTCCGTCAGCGCCATGTCGCAACTCACGACATCAGCGCCACGAACCAGCGCCTCGTAGCTGTGACGCCCGAAACCGCAGCCCAGATCAAGTAACCGGTCGCTCGCGCGCAGACCGAATCGGTCGTAGTTGACGGTGAGCATCAGGTTGTGCCTTGTTCTTCGAGCACCGCTCGATATTGAGCCACGGTGCGCTGCGCAGTGTGACGCCACGACCACTGATCGATGACTCGTTGTCGGCCTTGATTCCCGACCTGAACTCGCAGTTCAGGGTTGTCCAGCGCTTGGCGAATGGTTGACGCCAAGGCTTCGCTGTTGCCCGGCTCGGTGAGGAAACATGTTTCGTTGTGGGTTCCGGCGACTTCGGGGAGTGCGCCACCGGTCGTGGCTACGAGTGGAACTCCACACGACATGGCTTCGATGGCAGGTAGTGAGAACCCCTCATACAGCGAGGGCACGATGGCCAATTCGGCTTCGCTGTAAAGCTCGACGATGCGCGTATCAGCCACATCGGAGACAAACTCGACGCAGTCATCGAGTCCTAAGCGGGTCATCACAGTGCTGGCATGGCTGTCGGGTCGCCGTTTGCCGATGATGGTCAGTTCGATGTGGCGTTCGGTACGCAGCTTGGCCACCGCTTCAAGGAGGAACTTGAGCCCTTTCATGGCCACATCGGCTGATGCCGTGGTGACTAGGTGGCCGTCGCGGCGTTGAACTCCGCTTACGGGAAGGAACAGATCTGGGTCCACTCCCACCGGCACCACATGCAGTCGATCGGGATCAATTCCATAGTCAGCGCTGATGTCGCTCTTTGAAGACTCGGAGACGGTCATCAGTCGAGGCATACGACGTGCGACCTGGCGCTGCATCCTGGTGAAGGAGTACCAACGCCGTTTGCCCAACCTCTCCCAAGCTGTGCGGGCATGTTCGAGCTCTAGTTTGCGGTCGACAGTGATTGGGTGGTGGATCGTTTCTAGGATCGGCCAGCCTTCGTGTTGCAGTTTGAGCAGACCCCAGCCCAGTGTTTGGTTGTCGTGAATGAGGTCGAATTCGTGGCGGCGATGCCGCAGATGGCGCCATGCTCGAAGGCTGAAGGCCATAGGTTCAGAGAAATTGCCGGTACAAAACGATGCGTGTTCGGCAATGTCGGTCCAGTCTTTCCATTCCCAGATCCGCGGTTTGCGCATGGGATGCGGTTCGCTCCAGATGTCGAGGCTGGGTAGTTCGATGAGCGGAACGCGTTCGTCGAGTATCGGGTAGGGGGGGCCGCCAAGCACCTCGACGTGGTGTCCGAGGTCGACGAGCGCCTTGCTCAAGTGCCGGACATAAACGCCTTGTCCTCCCACGTGAGGTTGCCGCGATAGGTCAGCAGTGCGATGCGGAGGGCGCGATCATGGGGGTTCTGCGCCTTAGGCATAGGTGAAACAGGCTTCCACAGGCAACAATCGGACCCCAAATAATGCCCAAGGATTCGCCTTTTCCCTACCCCGCGTGACTCCCGCCACCATTTGTCGGGTTCGCTAAGGCGCTCGCTTGCGGGCTCTGCGGACTCGGGAACGCCTGGCAATGGCTCGGCTGGCCGAATCGAGGTGGGCGACGATCACAATCACTAGTGAGGCGATGAGGACCGGCCATGCCCCGAACACCACCGCTGGGGTGCGGCCTTCGCGGAGATTTATCGTCTCGATCAGGACTTGTTGTTCGCTGACTCCGGTTCGTGCAACAACGGCACCGGATGGGTCGATGATGGCGGAGAATCCGGTTGGAGATGCCTGCAGAACCCAGCGGTCCGTTTCCAGTGCTCGGAGCTGACTTGACGCGATCTGTTGGCTTTGCACGATTGTGAGCCAGTAGCTCGAGCCGTTCGTGGGATTGAGCAGAACAGCGCCGCCGTTGCCTATGGCGTCGCGGGCGCGGTGGTCAAAGAAGATCTCCCAGGAGATGGCGACGCCGAGCGGCCCGAGTTCGCTGTCGAGCACCGCCGGAGCTGTTCCCTCTCGTACATCTCGTGAAGGCAGTTCGCTACTGAAGCGCTCAATCAAACCCCGAAGCGGCACGAACTCGCCGAAAGGCACGAGTTGAACCTTGTCGTAACGATCACCGATGACTCCGGTCGAATCGGTGACCAATGAATAGTTCAGGTTGCTGTTGCCATCTGCGCTTGGCTCGAACCAACCGGTGACGACCACGGCATTGAGATTCTTTGCGAGTTGCGTGATCCGTTCTGTCGCTTCGCTGCGACTCAGCAATGGATCCGGACAACGTGCTGATGAAGCGGTGTCCGCAGCCGGATGCACCACATCCTCGGGCCACAGCACGAGATCTACAGGTTCGCTGATGAGTTGGCTTGCCTCCATGTGTCGTTCGAACACTTGGCGGTTCTGGCACAGGTCAGCACGGGTGTTTTGAGGTCCCCCGCCCTGCACGACGGCGACTCGGATGGTGTCACCCTCAGTCGTAGCGACCCACGGCACCAATCCGGCAAGCGGTAGCGACACGAGTATTGCCACGGCTGTCAGGCTGGTTCTGCGGCGTTTGGCGAGATCGGCCAGGATTACGCCGGCAAGCGCCATCAACACCACTAGCACCGGCGACCCGAAGAGCCGAACTGACGAGGCGAGCGGAGTGTTGACGCCTGCCATTGCCAGCGTAGACACGGGGACTCCGCCGAAAGGCCAATTCCAGCGGAACAACTCGACCAACACGAGCGCGGCGCAAAATACTGCACTCCGATATCCGCGCTCGCTAGGTGTGATCCATCCAACCAACGCGATCATCACGCTGAATGCGGCCGCGGCGACGGGCCAGCCCACCGGTGTCAGGTCGGCCATCCACAAGGTACTCGGGTAGAACCAGGCTGCACCGACGAGCAGGGAGCGTCCGAATCGGGTGTGGGGTGTCAGTTGGTCGAGAACATGGAACCAGAGCGCCAATCCCGCGATTGTGAGGGGCCACCAACCCCAGGGAGGAAGTCCGGCTGCGATGAGCAACCCGGCGAGAATCGACAGCGTCCGTGTCTTGGTCACGGTCCTGTGGTGGTTCGGCTCATGATCGCTTGGAGAGGTTTGGTCTGAGTCGGCGGACGCCTCCGATCGCGCCTACACCTTTGATCCGGACGGTTACGTTGTCTTCGCTGATGACCCAGTCTGGTAGGTCGGCGGGTTCAGCTACCGCGAGGATTTCGTCGGGGTGTGCTGCGGCACAGAGTTTGGCAGCGAGATTGACTGGTTCGCCGATGTAATCGTCGCCCTCAAACAACAGGGCGATGCCGGTGGCGATTCCGACGCGAACCTGGATCTCGCTGTCGGAGAATGCATGAACGAGGTGTGCTCCCGAAGCGATTGTGGGGGGTGCGTCGGTGCCCACAAGCATGACCCCGTCTCCGAGCCATTTGGCGACGCGCACGCCGCGTTTGGCCGCTACGTTGCGGGCGATTCGCCGGAACTGCCCGAGCAGACCGACAGCGGCGTGTGGGCCGTTGTCGCGTGTGAAGGCGGTGAATCCGCTCAGGTCCGCGAAGCAGAAGGTTCGGGTGACATTGAGATGGGCGTCGCCTTCGATTAGTTCGTGGGGAGGTGCGACCCGGTCGGTTCTTGCCGCGTCGGCCCATTCCCGGGCGGGCCCAGTGTCGGCTGCGAGAAGTGGCAGCAACAGTTCGCCGGTTGAGTCGATTCTCTGTGTCTTTGCTGTCTCAGGTTGGCTGGGGACTGGAATTGCTTCTGAGTCCGTGGGTTTTGTCACAGCTACAGATTGGCACAGTCGATCACACTCGGAGGCCGCATACTGGCCATGGTTGCCTTCCGCGTTCGGACCAGAGGGCCCGAGCCATGGCATCTTGCCACCATGGTTCGACTTCTACGGGGTCTTGGCCCACGAGCCAGGGAAAGTGACGCTCGGCGACGCCGTCCCAGGTGTGTTGAACGAACTGGTATGCGCCTCGGTAGAGGCCGACGGTGTCGGTCCACAAGGAAACGGCGGTGTAGTTGTCGGTTGATTCACAGTCGCGCAGCCGTTTGAGTTCGTCGGCGGAGAGCACATCGTTGACATGCTCGGTGACTTCGAAATAGAAGGCGACTTCTTCGGGCGTGCAGGCGGACGCGAACAAGAGTGCTGTCAGCGCGATGACGATTGCGCTCACTCGTAAGTGCATGACTGGGATTCCTTCGTGCAGGACTTTCGTCCGGTGTTGGGGGAAGTGGCCCGCTCGGTTGGGGCCTGGCGTTGAGAGATCCAACGCCTACGTTGTCTGGGCTGTGTTGTCCGGGTCACGCCTCGGTTTGTCACATAACTGAAATATCGACAGCGGAACTGTAACGAGTTCGTATCGTCGTTCCAACCATGCGGCCACGTTTTGTTCAAGGCGCGGTTTGCAACTCAGGAATAGGGTTTTCTGCCAGCCACGACTCGACTAACTCCGTGGCCTCGGGACCTGCCAGTTCGGTCACGATCTCAAGGAACGCGGCGGTGTTGGTATTGGCGTTGGCGCTCTGTTGGTAATGAGTTCGCAGAATCTCAGCGAACACGCTGTCACCAGCGAACTTTCGCAGAGCGTGAAGTGTCAACGCGCCGCGGAAATACACCGCGGCACCGAACATTTGGGCAATCTCGATCTCCAGCGGAGGCTCCGTGTCGGCCATTTGCGAATGCCAGGTTGCCATCCGTTCGTCGAGGTTCCATCCGTGATGCTCGGCCATGTACATGGCCGACAGATATGTGGCGAAGCCCTCGTGCAGCCAGGTTTCTCGCCAATCGTCGAGGGTCGACGAATTGCCGATCCATTGGTGCAGGATCTCATGGGCAACCGTGAATGGATCAATCGTGTAGCGACCGTGCACAGACAAGGTTTGGTTCTCAAGCGCCAAGTCGAGACTGAACGGCATCACGATCGAACCGTAGACCTCGAACGGATAGGGACCGAGCAGGTCTTCGTAGTAGCGGATCACCTCCGGGGTTATCCGCAGTGCCTCGACGATCTCATCTGAGTCGGTTCGGGGGACATAGTCGCGAATCAGCGGGCCATCGGGTTGGTTGGTCTCGACACGTTCAAAGTCACCGACGTAGACAGCTGCCAGATAGGTGGCCATCGGGTCGTCCATCCTCCAGGTGGTGGTTGTGTAGCCGTCGACGCTGGTCTCTTCGACGAGGATCCCGTTGGAAGCCGCTGTTAACGGTGCGGGCACGGTGATACGGATCTCGAAGGTCGCCTTGTCGGTCGGATGATTGTTGGACGGGAACCAGCTCATCGAGCCGGACGGTTGGCTGGCGGTGAACACAACGCCCTCGGTGTTGTGCCAGCCGAGCTTGAAGAAATGCACGCTCGGGTCGGAGATCGGCTCGGGTGATCCCGAGTAGCTCACCTCGGTGACGAACTCGGCTCCCGCAGCGAGTGGATTGGCAGGAACGATGACTAGTTCGGTGTTGTAGCGGGAGTACTCGGCTGCGGACCCGTTGACTTCGACCTCGTGGACCGTGAGGCCCGACAGGTCCAAGTTGAATTCCGAGAGTTCTCGGGTGGCTTGCGCGGTGATCGTGGTGAGCGCCTGGATTGTGTTGGCGACCGGGTCGATATCGAGATCGATCTCGTAGTGGAGAACGTCGTAGCCTCCGTTCCCCAGGTACGGGTAGAAGCTGTCGCCCAAGCCCGCGCCTGCGCTGATCTCACCCGGCACGGTGGCGCTCGTGACTGAGGTTGTCGTGCTCGTAGTAGTCGAGGTGCTTGCGTCCGTCGTTGTCGTGGTGACCACGGGCTCAGTGACCGAAACATCATCGGTTCCGCTGCACGCACCTCCAGACAGCGCCACGGCCAAGACAACGATCATTCCGCGACGCTTCACGGTCCGCGAGTGTAATTTGTAGGATCACAAGATCACGCGAGCACAGGAGAGACGAGGTCAATGGGTGGATCGTTCGGAAAACGGACCATTGAAGATACGCGAACCGTACGATCCCATGTTCAGGGCGATGTTTCTGGTCAGCGCCGCGCGCACGGTGAAGCTGATTGGTGGTACAGATCAGTATGTCGGCTCAAGTGATGGCTCAGTCAACGACGAGTCACACAAGCGATGGCTCTGAAATGTAACGGATATATTCATGCGCTTTAATCAATATTTCTTTAGGTTTGTAACGGTTGGATCGTTGATCCTTCTAGTTTCATACGGAGGCGCAATATTTGCTGCACCTGTAACGATTCCTCTCTTAGGGTATTCAATAGTTCGAAACATACTTAGTGGATGGTGGAATATTTTTGCTAAGTTGACACTTGCATTGACTATCGCCCAAGCTACATGGGCTATCGTCTATCTTACGTTCGGCGAATCTACGCCTGCTATATGGTTAGTACCTGGTATTGTTCTCTTGATTGTGACAGTTGGGCTGTTCACATGCGCTAGGTATAAGGCGATCTGATTTCTAGAACTGCTGTCACTTGTAAAATGAGATTAGTTCCTCATGAGTTCTTCGCGCCGTCTAAGTCCTGCTTGGCTCCTCGGCACTGCCTCAACTGACGCATCGGTCGATCCCTAGTTTGCCGTGAGTTGGCTTAACAGTGCTTCTACGTCTGGGTGGGCGTCCAATAGTCTTTCGGCAGCAACTTCGAGGGGAGACTCACCGGTGGGTGACGGACATTCTTGTTCCGCAAGGTAGATCGAGCGTTCGAGTTTCAATGCTCGGTTGCTGCTGTCGCCGTCCTCCACGTCTCTGAACCACTGTTCCGATACGAGTCGGTTGATTCCGGACGGGTTAACGAGCCCATCAATGCCTTGTTCCCTCATGCAGGATGACCACTCATCAACACGTATCTGGTATGCGTCAGCCACACCTGAGTCGACGGTCATCACCGCGATGAGCGGACCGATGGCTTCGACTTCAGGAATGCGGAACTCAGTGTCGGCCGCGGTTCGAGCTTCTTGGTCACACCCGAGCGTCTGGTCCGTTCCGTGGAGCGCCTCATCATATGCCGCTCTCTCCTCTGGTGAGACCTGAGGCACGACATCAGGGGCTTGCTGGGCCATCGCCTCATCATGTTGTTGCATCAACATCAGATTGTCGACAATCCCGTAGTAGTTCATCTCCTCGGAGGGCACCGTTGGCACCGGGGGACCATAGACCTCCTTGAACTTCCCGGGTTCGAACCCTGCTTGACGAAGGCAAAGGTCCACAAGGTCTGATACGCGCCGATCGTATCTCTGTCGAAATTCCCGATACTCGTCTCCGCCGACAAGGAAGTCGATGCTCGCCTGACGATCGACAACGTCTCCTCCACCACAAGCGGAGATGGCCGCGACGATGATCAGCATCGAAACAGAAATTACGAGTTGGCGGACAATTGAATAGATGCGATACACACGATCGTGAACGGCCCTAACAGCACCCGCGTGCCTCTCCGACCCTCTCGGATAGGTGAGTCCTGCTTGCCTGCTCGGCATAAGCGTCATCTTACGCTCCGTCGAATCCACCACGATCGCATTCAAGCCTCGTCGTATGGGCTCTTGAGTGAGTCCCAGAGGTTTTCGAGTTCGCCGTGGGACAACTCGTGTGCGACTGCCAATGCCACGAGCTCAGTGCCGGCCGGTTCGTACACTGTGGTGTGCGTCGGCTGAGCATGGATCACGACCTCCACCGGTTCCGCGCCGATCGTCTCGCGGGTGAGTCCGATCGGAAAATGCCCATCCTGGTCTGTGTGAATGTGATCCTCCTCCTGCTCCGCGGCAACTGCGGCGATCGTTTCAAAAAGAGAGTCAATCCTCCTTACATTGTTCGTCAACGTTCGAGACACAACTAGAAATCCATCAGCTTCACCGTGTGTGACCGCGAGAGCCACCAATATTTCCTGACCGTTGACCGAAGCGACGAGTGCTTCTGTGGAACCGAGTTTCTCAGAATCGATATCAGCTACCCAGATCCATTCATGATCGGATGCAGTGCCGTCCGTTCTGATGTCTGTGGTACCGACCAGCACCTGCTCCATCAGAGCGACCTGCCATGGTTTAGAGCCGAAGAACGCTCCCGCCATCAAGGAATGCTCAACACGTACACGGGGTGCTGGTACCACAGGGTCCCCTGGTACCACAGGGTCCTCAAGCGCTTCGGTTACACCAGAGCATCCGGTGCCGAAAATCCCTACTGCACAGAAGGCAACCACAACGAGAGAGCCTCTGAACTGCTTACGGAACATCGAATCCAACTTCCGCGAGGTAGCTCTCATATTGAACCAAGAACGATTCCTCAAGTTCTGATCTGACCTCCACCTCTGTCGAAATGGTGCTGTTGAGCTGGCACTCGAGGTCAGCTAGGGCAATCTTCACCTCTTTCTGTGCGACAGCCGCCACGGCTTCTTCTATCTTTGGCGGGTAACCCGAGTCGGTTGTGTGAGTGAGTGTGTCGTCCGCTTCAACATCGGCAAGGATCGCGAAGAACTCAGCCTTTATCTCATCAACGGGTTCAGTTTGCGAGAGATACGGCCCGAAGCCCTCCCTCAAGAGACATTCCGACCACTGGGAAAGTGCCTGAACCATCCGAGGGTCACTGTTGACTCGCGCCTGCACTTCAGTTATATACGCTGTCTGAAGTGACTGATACCTGGAGTCCACAACCAAACGCGCCTCTTCGATGCATCCGGACACAGTCTGTGAGCCGTACAAATCCAAAAGGAATTGCTCGCGTTCGGAGTCACTCAGGTTGCGCAAATACTCATCGTTCGGATCGACATAGATCGTCTCGTCCACCGGTTCAGGAGTATCAAACCCAACCGCTATGCTGTATCCCTGCTCCTCGACGTACTCGCGCAACTCGGCGGGATCATTGAGCGCGGGTCCTCCCGGGAAGAAGACCTGGCTATGGTCGGGCGCAGTGTAGTCCCATCCCTGCCCCCGCATGCACGCAACCACCAAGTCAGAAGCTTCGTAGCGCCGAGCCAATTCCTCATGGGGACTCACCATCAACATTGACTCAAGGCTCCGGTCCGCTTGAGTCCCGGACATGTCGCCACCGCTGGAACAAGCAGCCCCCAACAGTGACGCCGCAAGGAGAACACGGAGCTTCAGAATCAAGATGAGCTTCTCCTTTCACGCGGTGACTCGCAGTACATACCCAAGGTCAACTTCTGCTCGAACAGAACCTCCACGAAACCCGGTTCGAGTTGCGTTGAAATAAGGTCTAGGCAGACTGTCGTCCCGAGAAGGCATCCGGGACGACAGTCTGAGAGTCCTCGCCACCTCCTGGCCGCCAAGCTACTCCTTGTACCAGTACGCAGTTTTGTTACCGTTCGTGTCCTCGTATCGGTACTTGGTCTGCTGCCAATAACCGGGGCTTCCACCAAGATTCCCCAAATGTTCCATTGAACGACCAGTGGACCAGCCGCGGGAATTGTGATTCTCCACTGGATCTGGGGTCCAACCGAGAGCAGCCACTACTCGATTCCGACCGCATGGACCGCCAGCATTGTCGTAGACGCTGCTCGTCATTCTGTGACCGGTGAGATCAATAAATATGTTGGTCCAGTGCTCGTCAACACTGAGAAACCCTTTGCCACTCACAAGTCCCGTTTGCCACCTTGCGCCGGTACTCGCGTTTGCCGCACCAGGCAGAACCATCAAGGCCAGCATCAGGGTCGTCGCACAAACTGCGAGAACTCTCTGTGATATTCTTCCCATTTTGATACCTTTCGTTTCTTGGGTGGATAGGGGCACACGCATCAGATGGCCGTGGGGCACCGTCGGTCGTGTGACCTCTACCTAGGTACTTGCCCGCTGGAAGGCTCGCGCCGCGCGGAAATTTGGATTTTTTTCGATTTCCGCGCGACGGGCGGGGTTCAGGCGGCAAGTACATGGTGAGGTCCGGGGGCTGTCCTCGGGCCATGAATCGAAAGGGGCTTGCAGTGAGCAGCACCAGAATGTTGAGAATCGCAGCGATCGCAGCGATCATCGCCGGCGGACTTGCGATTGCGGGGAACGCAACCGCGTCAACGAAGCCGAGTACGACCGAACGGCACTGCGTGGTTGAGGTCACGGGCGTTCGAAACGGAGTGTTCGTGACACGTCCCGAGGTCTGCTTCGCGTCGCAAACCAAAGCTGTAGTGCATGCTGAATCGATCAGCACCGACACCGCCGGCCCGAACCGCGCGACGCGATCGTCGGGAACCAACACCATAGGGGTTCACTACACGTCAACCTGGTTCAGCGGGTCCTCGGTGCGGATCGTCGGGACGACCTGTGCCGGTGGAGTCTGGTACCCGACCGGCGCATGGAACAACAACATCGAGTCTCCGCTCCACTACTGCGGAAACTCTCCCACCACGTTCTACAATTCCGCGAGTTGCAGCGGGTGGTCGCACCCCATCCGCAACGAAGCGAACTCGCTCGGGCAGATGAACAACCGGGCTTCATGCGTACGGTACGGCTAACACTGCTGGTTCTCCGTTGCGCGAGCGCATCACCGGCGACCTGCTCGTTAGCGCGAATCGATGTCCCCGTGGACCAGCGCGCTCGGTCGCCCGGGTTGCAGGTAGTCTCGCAGCTGTGGCGAAATGGAGGGCGGGGTCAGGGAACTGGAATCGAGACCAAAGGAGCGATGCGGAACTCCTGGTTGACACCCGCCGGGATCCCGAGGCGTTCGATGAATTCTATCGACGGAATGTCCGGCCCATGACTGTCTACTTCTGGCATCGGACACGAGACCGCGAAGTCACTTTGGATCTGGTCTCTGAGACTTTCACTGTCACGCTCGAGAGCGTAGAGCGCTATGACCCAGCGAAGGGCAACCCGCGGCAATGGTTGTATGGGATCGCCAACAACCAACTAAAGAGGTTCTGGCGCAGCAACCGAGTCTCCATGAACGCGCGGCGTCGCTTGGGAATCCAGACGCCTCCCACAGCAACCACCGGTTGGGAAGAGATCGAAGCGGCAGAAGACCGGATTGACGCTGACCGGATGGTCGAGGCGCTGGACCGGTTGCCCGCTAGGAGTCGTGAAGCAGTGCGACTGCGAGTCATGGAACAGCTCGATTACAGCGATATAGCCCGACATCTAGGATGCAAACCCAAGTCGGCCCGCGACCTGGTCTTCAGAGGGCTACGGCGCCTCAGGACCGAATTCGACGTTCCCGCATATGTCGAGGAAAAGCCATGACTCATGACCTCTCCGAATTCGAAGAACAACTCGGTGGGGAACTCCGAGCAGCGGCCTATCGCCGCATCGAAGCTCGCGACTCAAGAACCCCAGCCAGACGTCTGTACCCGATTCTTATTGGAGCACTAGCGACTGTCGCTGTGGTCGCGATCGCCGCTTTCGTGCTGGCCGAGATTCGGCCGCGGCCAGTCGTAGCCCAACCGTTCAAGATCATCTATCTGGAGCACGAGATCCATTTGGAGATCGTTGATCTGGTCAATGATCCCCGCGCGGCGGAACAAGAACTCCAAGAAGAACTCGGCATAGACATCACGTTCGAAGCGGTGCCCGCGCCTCCAGAACTGCTCAACCAGGTCAGTGGGTCATTCAGCACCGGTTCCACCAACGTAGAAGTCGTATTTGACGAGGCGGGCCACAGCAAGCAGATCATCCTGCCCCAACAGATCGACGGTGAGCTCATCATCCAATACGGCCGCCCAGCCCTCCCCGGTGAGCGGTACATCTACGGCATCACCTCACCGATATGCACCGAAGTATGGGCCCAAACACCGGAGGAATCCGCGCAACGCATCCCCCAACTCGCAGACACCATCCGTTACGACACGTTCGACTCCGACTACAACTACCACTCTGAGGTGTCATTCACCGAAATCGACCGCGACTACCGCCTGATTGACACGATCTTCCTGTCTGATAACGAACTCTTGGTCAGATTCGCCGCCCACCTCGACGCGCTCGGACCCGACCGCCCCAACTGTGGATGGTCGGCGCCTTAGATGTATCGGACACAGAGGGTTGGTAGCTCAGTGGTCGGGCGGGTTGAGTCATCTGCTCCAGTTGTGTGGCGACGATTTCACACGTCTGTGCAAATGTTGCCTGCGGTAGGGTTCGGGAGGCATCGAGTGGATCGGCCAGCAGTATGAGAACCAAGGTGATGGCTTCGGCGCTGCGGACCGGTGTGGCGGCTCTGCTCGCAGTCGCCTTGCTCGCTTCGTCGGCGGCTGCTGCGGACGATAGCGATACCGCAGACGCTGATCCACCCGCGGAAGTGCCCACCGAGCAGGACGTTCAGGAGGCGCATGGCTTCGATGCTTGCTGGGAGAACATTGAACCGGCTCCGTTCGTCGATACGGCCGACCTGAGCGCAGAATCCAAAGCGGCGATCGACTGCATGTACCACTACGGCATCACCAAAGGCACGTCGGCCACTACCTACTCCCCGGACGCGCCGGTCATCCGCCTGCATATGGCTCTCTTTCTGGTCCGCACAAGCAAGGTGCTCGGGTTGCCGGTCCCCGAAGGAGTCACGGAATCGTTCGAAGACTTGGAAGGGGTGAGCACCGAAGGGCGCTCGGCTGTTGCTCAGCTCAAGGAGATGGGCATCACGACTGGGTATTCGCCGCAGATCTTCGGTCCCGCCAACATCGTCGAGCGGGTGCATATGGCCCACTTCCTCGCGCGGGTGCTCAGACTCACCGGTATAACCCTGCCCGTAGGGGGCGAGGAGACCTTCGAGGACGTAATGCCTTTGAGTGCAGACGCGAGAGCCGACGTCTCAGCGATGGTCGAACTGCAGATAATGGACCCGGTAACCGCCGACCACTTCGATCCTCGCAGCGCGGTGACCCGCGAGGACATGGCCTTGTTCCTGGCTCGAATCCTGGAAATAGCGGAGATCGAGCCTGTGAGCCTGGAGCTTGCACTGTCGTCGGAGTCGCTGATGGTAGGTGGGGCGGCGACTGCCACGGTGCGAGCGTTCAAGCCCGACGGGACCCCTTACCCGGGCCTTCTGATCGACTTGTTCGCCGACCACGGGTGGCGTCGCGGAACCGCTTGCAACCTCGACATCGACGCCCGCTTGAACGGCGGCGATGCCGGTACATCACAGAACTGCCGGATCGACATCGGCGACCCGCGTACCGATTCCAACGGAGAGGTCACCGTCGGGCTGGCACACAATTCCGAGTCGGCCGTCAACTGGATCTATGCCTGGGTCGGGACTCTCGGCCAGGAGTTCAACGAACGCCAAGTGCGCACTGAAGTCAAGCGAAAGATCGACTGGCAGCCATCGCCGACCATGGTGACGACCATCATCCCGATCGGCATCGTCTACGGGCAGGGCGTCAGTATCGCTGCCCAGCTCGTCGGTCCGAACTCAGCAGGACAGCGGATGATCCTTGTTGCGTCCTTCGACGATGTGGTGCGGGTGATGCGAATCGAGACCACGAAGGAAGACGGGTCGGTCGCCTTCAGCATCCCCGGTCGTGCCAATCCCAGCAACAACATTTACGAACCGATCTCAATCGACGAAACGATCCTCGTGTACTGGGACCGCAACGCCAACAACGTCCACGATGGCCCCGCCGAACTGTCGGCACGAACCACAATCTACTGGAGATGAGCCGAGATGAGTAGGAGAACAATGCGTGGGATTGCCCTGATACTGGTCTTGGTTATGGTCGCCTCAGCGTGCGGTGGAGCTGGCGACACCGCAGAGGTCGTTCCGACCGAGTCCGATGATGGTTCCGATGCAGAAACCACCGAAGTTCCCGAGGCGGCTAATGAAGACGGCGGCGGTTTCCCCAACGAAGATGAACCCGCCAGCGATTCCGACGAACCCGAGACCTTGCAAGACTATCTCGGCTCGGGGTTCTTCAGCTTTGATCCCGAAGAGCAAGCAGCAACCTACGCCCGTCAGGAGCAACAAGTCCAGGAATTGATCGCCGAATGCATGACAAGAGAGGGCTTCGAGTACATCGCGGTGACGCGCCCTGTCGGCGATTTTGGATTCGGGGGGCCGGGAGACGTTGAATTCGCCGCTGAACTCGGTTTCGGTATCACAACCTATTACGGCGAAACCGAAACGCCTTGGTTCCAAGACGACTGGATTGACCCGAACCAGGCAATCATCGAAGGCCTGTCGGAGTCAGAACGAAACGCGTACTACGACACGCTGCACGGGTCGTCGTTCAGCAGCGGTGGCTTCGGTTTCGATACCGACAGTGCCACGTCCACCAGTGAAGACGGTTCGGAATCGGAGGAGGTGGTTGTTGATAGCGGGTTTGAGGGGTGCGGCGGGCAAGCATATGAGGAGGTCTACGCCTTCGAGGAACTCCAAGAGGTCTACGAGCAGCTTGATCTTGACTCACTGTTTGAACGTGTGGAGGCTGATCCCCGAGCCGCGGAAATCGACGTGAAGTGGTCCGAATGTATGGCTGAGAGGGGTTACGACTACGACGACCCCAACACCTTGTACGAAGCTGTCTACACAGACTTTCAGGCACGTCTTGAGGAGATTGTCGGCTCCACCGGAGGATTCTTCGATCCCTTCGTGGGGATGTCGGACGAAGAAATCGAAGAACTCATGAACAGCCTGTCACCTGAGGAGATGGATGACTTCTTCACCCAGGAGCAGCAGACGACCCAGCAAGACATAGACCAGGAGGCTTTAGCGGCCCTGCAAGCCGAAGAACGTGCCCTGGCGGTGGTGAACGCAGAGTGTTCGGGAGATCTCTACGAGCAGTACATAGAAATCTATAGGGAATACGAGGCGGCACTGGTCGATGAGAACCGAGCGCTGCTAGAGCAAGTTCGCGATAGTCGGGAGCGTTGAGCCTTGCGCCGAGGTGTAGCTGTCATAGTGACGATAGCCATCGCTGTTGCCGCAGCCGCGGCCGGATGGCTGGCCGGGCGCAATATCACCTCACCCGATCAGGCTGCGCTGGAGTCTGAACCACCGCCGGCATCGTTGATCACAGTCGAAGTTGAACTGGCGGAGTTGTCGGCAGATGTGATCATCCGCGCCGATGTCGGGTACGACGAGCCGACCACCCTCGGTCTCTCCGGCGCGCTCGGTAATCGGGACTCGGCCCTTGTGGTGACCTCCGCGCCCGAACGGGGAGCGGAGCTGACCGAGG
Source organism: Candidatus Aldehydirespiratoraceae bacterium (assembly GCA_965198365.1). GTDB lineage: Bacteria > Actinomycetota > Acidimicrobiia > Acidimicrobiales > Aldehydirespiratoraceae > VXYK01. The sequence goes on from OZ240617.1 coordinate 602,035, forward strand.
GATCGGTGGCGATCGAGATAGCAGGTCAACCGGTGTTCGTGCTCGTTGGACCCGTTCCGGTGTACCGGGACCTGCGCCCGCAGGACCGTGGACCCGACGTGGAGCAACTGGAAGCTGCGTTGGTGAGACTCGGATACTTCGAGGGCGACCCCGACCAGTTGTGGGATGAAGCCACCGGTGCCGCCGTCCGTGCCTGGTACGAACAAGCCGGCTACAGGGCCAACGGGCCCAGTGACACCGAACAAGCGGCTCTAGGAGCGGCCCGTGACCGACTCGACACGGCCCGCGACGCGCTCGCTGACGCTCAGAGATCTTTGGCCGAAGCCGGCAAGGGACCGACCGAATTGGCTGTCCAGCAGGCTCGCACTGATGTGGCCCAAGCCGAGTCGGCGCTTGATCAAGCACGTCGAGCCTTGTCGCAGGTCACAACCGATGCTCAACAGGCGGTAGTCGACGCTCAACAGGCGGTAGTCGACGCCAGGCAGGGTCTTGCTGACGCCAAGCAGGCAGTGACCGATGCCGAATTGGCCCTTGCCTCCAATGAACTGGCCCGCAATCGCGCAGCCGACAACTTGACCCAGGCGCAACTGCGCAGGCAGAGCGCTCTGTCCGGGGTTCACCCGGACAGCGGGGCAGTCCCGACCGCGGTCGAACACGAAGCTTTGCGCGCTGCGGTAAGAGACGCAGAGAACGCCCTATCCGCCTCAGACAGGGCCGTCGAGGTCGCTGTAAGAGCCCTAACGGATGCAACTTGGGCAGTAACCGACGCGGCGGAGAAGCTGACAGAAGCACAAGCGGACCTCCATGAGCGCCAAGTCGAAGAGGACTTCCATGAGCGCCAAGTCGAAGAGGACTTCCAAGACGCTCAGGAGCTTGAGGATGCCCAGGAGCTTGAGGATGCCCAGGAGCTTGAGGATGCCCAGGAACTCCGAGGCACCCAAGCGGAAACCGGACTATTGGACGAGCCTGCACGGCCCGCCACCCAAGCTCAGCTTGACGTGCGCAGCGCCGAGGACCGCCTCGCTGCGGCGCAGCAGACACTCGCCGACCTGTTGGCCGAACCGGACACGGCAGACGCTGTGCGTGTTGTGGAATCGGCCCGCAGTGAACTGCGCGACGCCACAGAGGACCTTGCAGAACTGGAGGCCACTACCGGAGTGTGGCTCCCGGCGGGTGAACTGATCTTCCTCAAGCGCCTGCCAGTGCGGGTTGATCTGCTGACCGCAGAGCGCGGTAGCACCGTATCGGGTTCGTTCATGACCGTCACCGGCTCTGAACTGGCGGTTCGAGGCTCGGTTTCTGAACGTGACGTGGACCGCGTCAGCGAGGGCATGCAGATCCGCATCGAGGATCGAAGTTTGGAGGTACCTGTCACAGGCACGATCCGCCTGCTGGACCGCCGGGCGGGCACAAGGGGCGTGGCCCCCGACCGTCACTATGTGGAGATCGTCGCGCAAGGCATTCCGGATCACCTTGTCGGTAGGAATGTCAAGATCGTCATACCCGTGGGCGGCACCGACGGCCCCGTTCTGGTGGTGCCCAACGCCGCGTTGTCGGCCACCGCCAGTGGCTTGACTCGCGTAGAGGTCGAGCAACCCGACGGTACAACTCGGTTCGTATCGGTCGAACCTGGCCTGTCCACGGGCGGGCGGGCCGAGGTCACACCCGTCGACGGGGAACTGAATGAAGGTGATCTGGTCGTGGTCGGGGTCGCTTCTGGTGAGTAGCAGCGCCACGCCTCTGATGGAACTTGAGCGCGTAGGTCGCGTTTTCGGCGACGGTGAAGCGGCAGTTCACGCTCTCACCGATGCCACCCTGCGAGTGCATCAAGGAGACTACGTGTCGATCATGGGTCCATCGGGCAGCGGCAAGTCCACGCTGCTCAACATCATGGCCCTGCTCGATCGCCAGACATCAGGCACCTACCGTTTCGAGGGTGTTGACGCGCAGAGCCTCGGTGAGGGCAGGCGCACAGGACTGCGAGCGCACCGCATCGGCTTCGTCTTCCAGGCTTTTCATCTGCTCGCGCATCGCAACGTGACCGAGAACGTGGTCATGTCGATGCTCTACAACCGGATGCCGCGTTCTTCACGCCGGTCCCGGGCTCTTGAGGCCCTTGAGCAGGTGGGTCTCAGCCATCGAGCCGACTTCCTGCCGACCAAGCTCTCGGGCGGCGAGCGCCAGCGAGTGGCGATAGCGCGCGCCATAGCTCCTCGCCCAACAGTGCTGCTTTGCGACGAGCCGACCGGCAATCTCGACCAGGTCACCGGCAGGTCGATCCTCGACCTGTTCGAAGAACTACGTGCGTCAGGACTCACGGTCGTGGTCGTCACCCACGATCCCCGCGTGGGGTTGCAGGCCGACCGGATACTGGAAGTGGAGGACGGCCGGGTGGAGTTGTTGCCGCAGTCCTCCCGACGAACACCTTCTGAGCGATGAAGTCTCGGCAGACCGCCCGGGCACGGTTCGATTGGCGGGACTTGATCGCCGAAGCCCTGGCGGGATTGTTCGCCCGTCCGGGGCGCGCGCTGTTGACGGTGCTCGGGGCGGTGCTCGGCATTGCCTCTCTGGTAGCCACTCTCGGGGTGGCCCACACGGCCGGAAACCAGATCATCTCGTCGTTCAACGAGCTGTCGGCGACGTCGGTCGTGGTCACCACCGACCGAGGGTTTTTTGGTGATGGTGCGCCCCGCGTGGCTCTGCCGTGGGATTCCGAGTCGCGTCTGAGCAGGCTCAACGGGGTCGTGGCGGCTGGGTCCATGGCGGATGTCAATATTGCTGGAGACTTGACCAGTTCGGTTCCTTTGAACGACCCGCTGGGTCAAACCGAGTTCCAAGTGCCGATGGTCGCCGCGTCGCCGGGTCTTTACCCCGCGGTGCGGGGCCGCTTGCGCACGGGCCGCTGGTTCGACCAGGGGCATTCCGAACGCGCCGACCGGGTTGCCGTGCTCGGCGTCGGCGCGGCGCAGCGACTCAACATCACCCGCGTCGGTCAGCAGCCCGTGGTGTTTGTCGGTGATTTGAGCTTTGTAGTGATCGGCATTCTGGACGATGTGCTGCGTCAGACCGACCTGCTCAACTCCGTGATCGTGCCTGAGGGTACCGCGAGGGATCTGTACGATCTCGAATCTCCGACCACTATCCAGATCGATACGGAAGTCGGGGCCGCGGAACTGATCGCTTCGCAAGCTGCGATTGCTGTGTCTCCCAACGACCCGGCGCTGGTGCGGGTGCAGTCGCCGCCGTCGCCGGAGAGCCTGCAGGCTCAAGTCGAGAGCGATGTGAATGCGTTGTTTCTTGTGTTGGGTGCGGTGTCGCTGTTGATTGGGGCGATAGGAATCGCCAACGTCACGCTTGTTTCGGTGTTGGAACGGGTCGGTGAGATCGGTTTGCGTCGAGCGCTGGGCGCTAGTCGTCGGCACATCGCCTATCAATTCCTGTTGGAATCCACCGGCATCGGATTCTTCGGCGGGGTGATTGGCGCGAGCGCCGGTGTGCTGGTGGTGGTGGCAGTGTCGGCGTCCAACGACTGGACCCCGGTGCTCGACACCCGGGTCCCCCTGGGTGCCCCACTGTTGGGTGCACTGGTGGGTCTGCTGGCGGGCCTCTACCCCGCCTGGCGCGCCTCCCGTCTAGAACCCGTCGAATCCCTACGAGCCTCAGGGGCTTGATTATTCGTTGGCTTTTCTATTCGCAATGTCGGCCAACAGGATGTCGATTGAAGCTTGGGCCGAACTGTCAAGGAATTCGTCGCGCAGAGAACTGATCGTTTCGTCAAGATCATCGTTACAATCATCGTCGGCTGATCGAATATCTCGTTCGAATGATCGAGTTTTTTGATAATCATCGCTAGTGTCTGATTCCGCCATGATCGCGATGACCGTGGCGATACCGGCTGGTGTCTCCAGCTCGTATCCGGTGCTTGCCATACAGGCTTCGGTACAGCCGTTGGTGACCCGGGCGTGGTGACAGTTGATGATCTGGTGATGCCAACGACGCAGCGTGCGACCCAGCCGGGACAGCTCCGGTGGACAGTCACCGTCGGTGAGGTCGTCGACGAGTTCACACAAATAGGTGCCGGCGAGTCGCGGGCAGTCGATGTCATAGAGACCGCGCAGGGTCTCTTTGGCGTGCCACCCCAGGCGCACCTCGCCTTGGGGGTCGCCTGCGGTGAGCAGGCCGCGGAGTTTGGTGTCGGCACCTTCGCTGAGACGTTCATGAGCGGCGATCAACAACCGTCGCACACGCCACAGAGGGTCCTCTTTGCGGCCACGGTGGCCCAAGGTGTCGTTTTGGACCCGGCGGCGCACCTCGTCGATGCTGTTGTTGCCCATGCGGATCACATGGAACGGATCAGCGACCTGACCAGCGTGTGGCAGCGCCACATCGAAGGTTCGCCGATACGTCCCTGAGAGATCCAAGGTGCCCCAAGCGATACCGTCACGCCACGCCTGGGGTTGTTTCAACAGCCACCTGATCGGTGCCTCAGCGTCACGACCAGCGACTATTTCGAGCAACTGGCCGGCCGGTCACGTCCACGATCGAGGTGCACCACCGGCGGGTACGCCAACGGCCCTCACGCCCGAACAGGGTCTCATCAAGCCCCAACGCGGACACCGCACCCACCCGCTCGACATCGGCGGCCAGCAACGCCTCCCCCCAGCACAGCACCGCTTTGTTGACCGTGTGCCAGTCACAACCCAACTCGGCAGCGACATCTGACACCGCACGCGCGTCACGACCCACCGCTGTTGTTGCCCAACGCCCCGCACGGGTCGTCAACGCCGAACGCGTCGGCGCGATCTCGTCGTTGGTTTCAGTGAATGAACCTGTCGCACAATCTGTGGCCGGGCAGAACCAGCGATGCTTGTGCCACACCAGGCGCACCGGCCGCCCGAACACCGGCAAATCCACCAGCCGCACCGGCCTGGTGTCTTTGGACCTCACCAACCCGCCGCAACCCCCACACACCGGCCGCGACCGCGTCCGTGTCTGGATATGAACCACCAGCGGTTCAGTCGCTTCGTCGTCGACGCCGACAACGTCCACATCGCCTAAACCAACCAACAACTCACAGATACGCGTAGGATCCTGTTCCACCGGGGGCCTCCTCAGATTCGGTGTGTATCAACCCCGATTCTGGAGGCCCCCAACCACCTTACCGCGGACCCACCCCCCCTTAAATCCGAAGAGCCCAATTACGTAGGCTCCAAGGATAGGAGCCTACGTAATTGACGAATAGGCGGCACGATCAGGGATTGGGATTGGTTGGATCAGATTCGCCGAACCCGAGGTTCGGTGGGGTTCCCTAGAACCACGAAGTGTGTCTAGCTGGCACAATCGGAATTTCTAGCTCGCTTTGCCATAAGCCAGTCAAAAACATACATCGACGTTCCGCTCCATACACTCGCTCCACAGAACAGCAACGGCACTGTATATAATTCGGCCGGTTCTCGTAGTATATTATACCCTATACCACTAAAAACGGCGAGCAGCACCAATGTCCCCAATTTTCGGGCGTTTATGCTTGCTTCCACATAGAAGTGTCTAAGAAACAACCAACCGAACATAACAGGGACCGCCATTACCACGATATAGCTAATCGAGTTCAATATATACTCCTACCAGCAAATATAGTGTCCAGGAGTGAGGCCAGGAGATGGGCCAGACCAAGACCATGAGAGGCCATACTTCACTTTTAGACACTTGTTTGGCCATCCAAATGCAGATACAGCCCAACCATATATGCTCAAAGCATAGATTCCGATTATTAGATTATAAGGCGGCGGGATCAGAATTAGGAGTGGGGCTAGTGTTGCAATGCTGCCTGCAACCATAGCTGTCTCATCACGCGAAAAGTATGCTGTGCCGCTAACTAATCCCCATGTCCATACCGGGTCTGCGATTACCGGATACGCAGCAGCCATGTCGTGAGCTACGTTGAGAACCAGCGTGTCTCCTTGAATTGTGTACGCGGAAGGTATCTTGTTTCCCATGGCATCAAACGCCCAGGGAGCCTCGATTAGGGATACCACAAAATTGTCGGAATCGACAATCGCTGCGCTTCCATCTTGGGCAAGCACTGCTTTCTCGTTCCCCGAAGCCTCAAACGCAAAATCAAAAGTCGTCGGAGCGTCTGCTCCGGCGATCAAAGTTATCATTCGTACACCGGTATCTTTTTGGGCCTGAACAAAGAGGTCCGTGTCTTTAGCAATATTTTCGAAAATGGCCGAACCGTCAGAAGACACTTTAGCTTGCGAACCGTCGCCGGGTATTTCGACCGATAACCCAAACCCGCCGTTCCGCACCATGCCCACCGGTTCATCATTGTTTTTGGGAATCGTCAAGGTGTCACCGTTGGTCGAGGCCATAGAGATGAGGTTCTCAGCGTTCTCCGATTGATCTATGACCAAACCCGACGTATCTGCAGCGGTACCCTCCAAAAGAGTCCCGATGTCCGGAATCTGCTGAAGTACCTCCTTGAATGCCGCTTCCGCTTGATGTTGGTCTGCACTGCCCGAACCCTGAGCGGCGGTGGGTGCCGTCGTCAAGACGGCTACTAACAAGATCACCGGTAGCCATACCGAAACGGTTTTGATAATTTTTGTCATGATGTCAATATCTTTCCTTGATTTAGGGGTTTGTCTATTACTTGCCACCTGGGTCCCTCGCGCCGCGCGGAAAATTGGAATATTTCAAAAATATCCTGATTTGAAAATATTTAAAAATATTGAAAATATATGAAAGATTGCATAGTGGGGAACGCTGCGAAACGGAGTCGAACTTATGCGTTACCTAACGTGGCCCCTTGCTTGGCGGACGCAGGCGGGGAGGCCGAGGCTGCGCATGGACGCTCCGGTGACGGTGACTCCGGGGGTGTCACGTCGTAGGCACGTGTCGATTTGTTCGCAACCCCATGAAAGACCGGTCCCGGTGCCACAGAGGCTCGCTGCTCGCGCAGAGCCTCGATGAACGATCCACCTCGGCGGGCCGCGTCTGCCAATGCCCGCGCGCCTGCGGCGATACTCAGATTGTCGGCATTGCCGGCGTTGATGCCGCCGAGCAACGGGTCCACGAGTCGTTCAAACACCTCGTCACCGGCGCGGGCACGGACCACCTCGCCGACCCGTTGCGTCGCCGACCAATCCGGGGTGAACAGTGAAGCCGCGCGCCTTCAACTCAGCTGTACCTTCAGCCGAAACAATACCGCCAGCGCTGAGTTCATCTGGTTCCAACGGCACGCCCAAGACGCTTGGTGGGATCGGCCGAAGTCCCCCGTCGACCCAGACGAAGGTACCGCGAGGGATCTGTACGATCTCGAATCTCCGACCACTATCCAGATCGATACGGAAGTCGGGGCCGCGGAACTGATCGCTTCGCAAGCTGCGATTGCTGTGTCTCCCAACGACCCGGCGCTGGTGCGGGTGCAGTCGCCGCCGTCGCCGGAGAGCCTGCAGGCTCAAGTCGAGAGCGATGTGAATGCGTTGTTTCTTGTGTTGGGTGCGGTGTCGCTGTTGATTGGGGCGATAGGAATCGCCAACGTCACGCTTGTTTCGGTGTTGGAACGGGTCGGTGAGATCGGTTTGCGTCGAGCGCTGGGCGCTAGTCGTCGGCACATCGCCTATCAATTCCTGTTGGAATCCACCGGCATCGGATTCTTCGGCGGGGTGATTGGCGCGAGCGCCGGCGTTCTGGTGGTGGTGGCAGTGTCGGCGTCCAACGACTGGACCCCGGTGCTCGACACCCGGGTCCCCCTGGGTGCCCCACTGTTGGGTGCACTGGTGGGTCTGCTGGCGGGCCTCTACCCCGCCTGGCGCGCCTCCCGTCTAGAACCCGTCGAATCCCTACGAGCCTCGGGGGCTTAACCCTTTCTGGCGGTGCCAAGCGTCGGTTTTCGATGCATTGCACCGCCAGAACGTCAGGGACTTGCCGGTGTCACGTAAGGGAAACGTCTCGCTATCCAGCGGCGCGGGCTTGGCGGACGCAGGCGGGGAGGCCGAGGCCGCGCATTGAAGCTCCGGCGACGGTGACGCCGGAGGCGTCACGTTGCAGGGACGTGTCGATTTGGTCGCAACGTTGGAGATGGCCGGGGAGATACTGAGGGAGGCTTCGGAGCCATGGCGTGACTCGCACGGCACTTTCGCCTTGCAAACCGATGGTCAGCGCCAGTTCTTGGCGGAGGGTTTCGACGAGGGCCGATTCGTCAAGATCCAACCAGCGTCGATCGTCGACTCGGCCTGCAGAGACCCGCAAGATGGCATGGCTGCCGTCGTCGTAGTGTTCCCATTTTGATGAAGACCAAGAACAGGCTGTCATCAACAAGCCCTGGTCGCGTGGAACCAGGAACCCCGCGCCATCGAGGCTCTGGTCCACCTGCTCGGAGGGCACCACGAAAGTGACCAGCACTACGTCGGAGTAGACAAGGCCTGCCAGCAGCGAAGCAGCTTGGGGGGAATGAGGCTCGAGCAGTGCTGCACTGATGAACGCAGGTGTGGTGATGATGACTCGGTCACCGTCGAAGTGACCCGACGTTGTTGCGACCCTCCAGGTTCGACCGTGGTGCTCAAGAGAGACCGCCGGTGCTTGAATGTAGATGCGGTCGCTGAGTTCACCATGGAGCGCGTCGATGACTCGTTGAGTACCGCCCTTGACCCCATGAAAGACCGGGCCCGGTGCCGCAGAGGCTCTCTGCTCGCGCAGAGCCTCGACGAACGGTCCGCCTCTGCGCGCTGCGTCCGCCAAGGTCCGCGCGCCGGCGGTGATACTCAGATTGTCGGCATTGCCGGCGTTGATACCTCCGAGCAGCGGGTCCACGAGTCTTTCAAACACCTCGTCACCGGCACGGGCCCGGACCACTTCCCCAACCGTGGCGTCGCCCACGAGTCCAGGATTGTCAGCGAAACCACGGGTCTTCAACTCAGCGACCCCATCAGCCGAGACGATCCCGCCGCCGCTGAGTTCATCGGGTTCCAACGGCACGCCCAAGACGCTCGCTGGGATCGGACGCAGTGCCCCGTCAACCCAAATGAAGGCACCGCCGGAGGCGGGCGACACCAGATCATCGCCCAAACCGAGTTCACGGCACAGTTCCGACATCTCGGGTTCGCGGGCCAGAAATCCGTCGGCTGCACAGTCCACCTCGAACTCCAGAGCCGATCCCTCCACTGGACCACCCGCGACCTTGCCACCCAACCGTTGGCTCGCTTCCAGCAGAACAAAGTCATCACCTTGTTGGTGAAGCTGATGGGCCGCGGACAACCCGGTGATGCCACCACCGATGACCACTGTCCGACTGCTCATCGCTAGGTCAGGTCAGCCGATCCGACAGTGCCCTCCGCGTGAACGATCCGTACCACTTCGCTGAGCACATCGGGATCACTTGTTGGCAGCACACCATGACCGAGATTGAAGATGTGTCCCGGATGACCGGCATTGCGTGCAAGAACCTCGCGGGTCCCCGAAACAGCCGCGTCGACACCAGCGATCACCGCGGCGGGGTCAAGGTTGCCCTGCAGTGCCACGGTGTCACCGAGACGAAGCCGGGCTCTGTCGATCTCGACGCGCCAGTCGATGCCCACAACATCGGCGCCGGCACTCTTGATGAGTTCCAGCAGTTCACCGGTGGTGACACCGAAGTGAATCCGAGGCACACCGGTTCTGGCGATAGCGCTGAGCACCTTCTGTGAGTGCGGCGCCACATACCGCTGATATTGGGCCGGCGAAAGCGCCCCAGCCCATGAATCGAACAGTTGAACCGCCGAAGCTCCACCGTCGATCTGCGAAGCGAGCGAGGCGATGGCGAGATCGGCCAGCCGGTCCATCAGCGAGTGCCACAACTGCTCGTCGTTGAGCATCAGCGATTTGGTGTTCAAGTAGTCACGAGACGGTCGCCCCTCGATCAGATACGACGCGACCGTGAAAGGTGCTCCTGCGAATCCGATCAGCGGCACGTCAAGTTCGTGGACCAACTGCCGAACCGTCTCAAGCACATAGGGAGTGTCAACAGCGGGATCGAGAGGGCGTAGACGGCCCAGGTCAGCCGCAGTGCGAAACGGTTGTTCTATCTCGGGTCCGACTCCGGGCGTGACTGTGACTCCGAAACCGATGGCATGGACGGGCACGACAATGTCGGAGTAGAGAATGGCGGCGTCCACCCCATAGCGACGTACCGGTTGAAGGGTTATCTCGGTGGAGAGATCGGGGTTCTTGATCGCGTCCAGGATCGTTCCGGTACCGCGGATCGCCCGGTATTCAGGCAGAGAGCGTCCTGCTTGGCGCATGAACCAGACCGGAACTCGGTCATGGGGCAGACCTCGACAGGCCCGGATGAAGCAATGGTCGTCGAATCGGCTGGGAGTGCCCACACCGACCACGCTAGCCATGCTGTGCCTGTTGGATCAGAGCGTTCAGGCCGACCCCGGTAGGGGTTTCAAGAAGTCGGTCGACCGCGATCTCGCCAGCACTCACGGCTCGAAGCCGCTGGTCTCCGTTGTCGTTGGAGAGATCTTCGAACGTGTCGGGGTGAGGCTCGAGCACCACGACTGCGGTGCCCTGACGCCGCACCTCACTGACCTCGTTGGCCAACTTGTTGCTGAACCAACTGCGTATCGGATTGGTGACGCGCCCGAGCGCACCACTGGCCCCGGTCATGGCCGACGAAATGATCACAAGGTCAAAACCGAGCATTCCGGTGAGATCGGCATTCGTAGCGGAATGGACACCGCCGTCGATGTATTCGGCTTTCCCGATCTGTGCGGGGACATATATCCCTGGCACCGCGGAGGATGCTCGCGCCGCCTGTCCGATCGTTCCTCTCACATCGTCGCGGCCGAATACGATCCGGCGACCGTCACTCGCTCGGACGGCGACTATCCAGGTTGGCAACTCTGTCCAGCGGCCTGGGTGGAGTTCGTTCATGCGCTTCTCGGAGGCAACGCCGGAACGGGTGCCTCGGGGAACGGCCCCGAATGCGGCTCGAACGGGGTCGGGATTCCACGGAGGCCACAGGGCGTTGAGCGACATTTTGGGTGAGAGCGGCCGCCAATCGCGCTCAACGGTAGGTTCGTCGTAGTCGGTGGTGACACGGGAATAGATTTCGGCCGCTTCGGCGCTTACCGGCTCACCGCGAAGCCGCGCGACTCGATCAAGCGCTGAAACCCCGCTACGCAAGCCGATGGCGGTGAACGCACCGGCTGAAGTACCGACGATGAGGTCCGCGCCGCGTGGGTCCCAGCCCACCTCTGACGCCAGCCGGGACAGTACCCCGCAGTGCCATGGGTCGCCGATGATTCCGCCTGCACCAAGAACTAGACCGACTGAGAACATCCCCGCAGCGTACGAGCGTCCGCGCCCCGCTAGACTGAATGGCTTCCTAATCGCAGTTTCCTATTCTTCCGGCCCTTCTGAGAGTTCATCCATCCAGTGTCGCAACCTCATCGAGAACTTGAAGCTGAACAGGCATATCTCGACGCTGCCTATGGCTGTCTTGACGACTCGCGTGAGCGAGTACGGCGAATCACCGAGATGTTCGAAGCAAACCCGGGGGGCACCAACCAGGCGCGGTTCGAGCGAGAATCGGTACTTCAGGGTGCCTTGAATCGCCTGACCCGACTCAACCTGGGTGATCGCTCGTTGGTGTTTGGGCGCATCGACCCGGCAGGGACCGATGAACGCTTCTATATCGGTCGGGTTGGTGTCTGGGACGACGATCAGAACGCGGTGGTGGTCGATTGGCGAGCGCCGGTTTCAGAACCCTTTTATCGGGCGACCGGTTCTGAGACCATGGGCCTTGAGCGTCGTCGGTATTTCGCCACACGGGGTCGCACACTGCTCGGGATTGACGATGAACTCTTCGGCGATCTAGCAGATCCAAACCGCGATGGCGATGTGGCAATCAGAGGCGAAGGTGCATTGATCGCTGCGCTCGAGGCGGCGCGCACGGGACGTCTCGGCGACATCATCGCCACGATTCAAGCTGAACAGGACCAGATTATCAGGGCGCCGATGCCGGGGTTGCTGGTGGTTCAGGGTGGTCCCGGTACCGGCAAGACCGTAGTTGCACTGCACCGGGCTGCCTATCTCCTCTACACTCACGGACTTTCTCTGGAGTCCCAGGGCGTCCTGGTTGTTGCCCCGAACAGGCTGTTCATCGCATACATCGAACAGGTTCTGCCATCGCTGGGCGAGGCGGGTGTAACCATTGCGGTGCTAGCCGATCTGGTCCAGCCGCGGGTTCGAGTTGACATGCTCGACAACGAACCGACTGCTCGTATCAAGGGCGACCCCCGAATGGTGGAAGTGCTGGTAAGGGCCGTGTCAAACCGCCAGCGACAGCTTCGAGCCGATCAGTATTTCGGGTTTGGTCTGCAGCGTTTGCGGATCACTGTTGCGGAGTCCCGCAGAATCGTCTCTGTGGCCCGAAGGCGTTCCCGAACCCACAATGCGGGTCGCAAGATCGTGGAGGATCGGTTTTTTGAAACGCTTGCTGCGAGCGCTCGCACCCATGTCGACCCTCAGGTTGTGCGTGAACGCATGCGGCATGACCTTCGGGTCCGCGAGACGCTCGATTGGATGTGGCCGGTTCTCACTCCCGCTCATCTGCTGCACGACCTCTATGGCTCGCGAGCGCTCTTGAAGGTTGCGAATCGTGAATCTTTCGGCGAAGAGGAGATCCTGCGTCTGTACCGGTCTCGTGTTGAACATGCCGATCAGGTTGTGTGGAGTTTTGAAGATGTGCCTCTGCTTGACGAGGCCCGCTCTCTGTTGGGTCACCGTCCAGGCAAACGTGCGTTGGACGCGGTTCGCACCTATGGGCACATATGTATTGACGAGGCCCAGGATCTTTCGCCGATGGAGTTGCGCATGGTGGCGCGTCGGTCGCTCAACGGGTCGCTGACTGTTGTTGGTGATATTGCCCAAGCCACTGGAGCGTGGGCCAACAGCGATTGGAATTCGGTTATTTCTGCGTTTGCCAGCAAGCACGAGCCGAGAATCGCCGAACTTACTGTCGGCTATCGGATCCCGGGTCCGACCATGAAACTGGCCAACAGGATTTTGCCGCTCGCCGCTCCGGGGTTGTGTCCTCCCACGCCCGTCCGAACCGATGGCGACGAGCCTCAACTTGTCGAAGTGCACGGCCCGATCGGCGATGCTGTGACCCGAGTCGTGCTGGGGGAACTTACCGCGGTCGGGGAGGGGAATGTGGCTGTGATCGTTCCGGCCTCGCTGCTTGAGAGTGTGTATTCGGCCTTTGAAACTCATGAGTTGTCGTTTGGCGGGCCCACTCGTCACGGGCTCGATCAGCGGGTCACTGTCGTGCCGGTGCGTCTGGTCAAGGGTCTTGAGGTGGACGCGGCGGTTGTGGTTGAGCCGCGTCGGATCGTCAACGAAGAGATTGAGGGTTTCCGATCGTTGTATGTGGCGTTGACGCGGGCCACTAAGAGGGTGACGGTCGTCTACAGCGAACCTCTGCCAGAACTGCTCGGGTGACGATTTTCGTAGTCATTGACTCTTGACGGTAGGATGTAAGGCATGCCTCACTCGGATTCCGACGCCGCGCTGATTGCGTTGGTGGTCGTAGCCAAAGATCTGTGGGTGAACCGATCGGTTCCGGTGTTGAAAGGCGCGGATCTGGTGGCTTCGCCGGGTCAGCATCTGGTGATCCTGGGTCCGAGTGGTTGCGGCAAGACCACTTTCCTCCGCGCTATCGCGGGTCTTGAACCGGTCGAGCGGGGTGAGATCTGGGTTGGTTCGCAATTGGTTGCCAGTTCTAACGTGCATGTGGCTCCTGAGAAGCGCCGGGTGGGGTTGGTGTTTCAGGATGGTGCGTTGTTCCCGCATATGAGCGTTGCTGCCAATGTGGCCTACGGTCTCCCGCGGGCAGACCGCTGGCGGAGATTCGGACTGACCAGTGAGCGTGGTCGGGAATCCGTGCGGATGATGTTGGAGATGGTTGGGCTTGAGGAGTTCGGTGATCGTTTGCCTGGTTCGCTTTCGGGTGGGCAACAGCAGCGTGTGGCGGTCGCTCGTGCGTTGGTGCCGCGGCCTTCGGTTCTGCTGTTTGACGAGCCTTTTTCGAGTTTGGATTCGAACCTGCGTGCGGGCGTCAGGTCCGAGGTTGCTCAACTCCTGAAAGAGCTTGAGATCACCGCTATTTTTGTGACGCACGACCAGACCGAGGCTTTTGAACTCGGTGATGAAGTGGCGGTGATGCGTGATGGGGTGCTGGTTCAGCAGGCGACTCCTGCTGAGCTTTATAACCGGCCGGCAGACCCCTGGTTGGCTGCTTTCGTGGGTGAAGCAGAGTTGTTGGCGGGTTATGCCAGGGGATCAGAAGCAGACACTGTGCTTGGACGTATTCCTCTTGCGAACTCGATGAGTGGTTCGGTTGAGGTTCTGGTACGACCCGAGGAGATCGTTCTTTCTCCGGGTTATGGCGGTCGAGTGGTCGGGATCGACTACTGCGGCCATGACGCGCTGATAAGTGTTGTGTTGGCGGGAGGTACGGTGGTGAGGAGCCGAGCCACTGGTGCGCCGAGATTCGCAGTTGGTGCTGAGGTTGCGGTGGGCCACACCGGGGTGTCAGCCTTGGCCTACGGTGGATCTTCTGAATCAGCGCCGCTGGTAGCCGAGACGGCCAGTTAGTCTGCTGCTAGCGACGATGTATATGGCCTGTGACAAATGTCATATGTTAGGTATGCCTAACACAGGATGAATAGTGGCTATATTCCCCGGCATGAAAACATCGAGAACCTACTTCCCTGTGCTAGCGGCTCTACTCGGTTTGGCGTTGTTCGCAACCGCCTGCGGAGACGACGGAGGATCAGATGAAAGCATCACGCTCTACTCGGGGCGCAACGAAGAATTGATCCGACCACTCGTCGACGACTTCATCGACAGAACTGGGATCAGCGTTGAGGTGCGCTATGGCGATTCTGCTGAATTGGCGTTGCTGATCCAAACCGAGGGTGACAACACGCCGGCAGACCTCTTCATCTCCCAAAGCCCGGGAGCGCTCGGCTTTCTAGCAGGCGAGGGTCGTCTAGCCACGCTTGGAAGCGAACTCACCTCACTTGTGGATGAGGGCTTTGCGGCCGGCGACAACACCTGGGTCGGCATCACCGGCCGTGTACGAGTAGTCGTCTACAACAGCGACCTCGTTGATGAAGCTGATCTACCAGCATCGGTCCTCGACCTAGTCGAACCCAAGTACGCGGGCAAGGTTGGAGTTGCTCCCAACAACGGTTCGTTCCAAGACTTCGTCACCGCTATGCGCAATGAACTGGGAGACGACGCAACCCGCGATTGGCTTGTGGGAATGGCAGAAAACAACTCTCCCAACTATCCCAAGAACTCCCCGATAGTTGAGGCTGTCGGTCGCGGCGAGATACCGATGGGATTGGTCAACCACTACTACAACCTTCGTGCTGTTGAAACCGATCCCTCGGTGGCCAGCAAAAACCACTTTCTCCCGGTTGACGATATTGGTTCATTGGTAATCGTTACTGCCGGAGCGGTGCTGTCATCCTCTGGAGCCTCAGCAGCCGCCGAGTCGCTGCTGAGTTTCCTGCTGAGCGATGATGCCCAGATGACCTTCGCCGAACAGACGCAGGAGTACCCGTTGGTTGCGGGTGTTGCCGCGCCCTCCGGTTTGCCGTCTCTAGACGGATACGCCGCTCAAACCATCGACTATGACCTGCTGGGGGACGGTCTACTCGGAACGATCAATCTGATTCGAGAAAGTGGCATTGAGCAGTAGCACCGAACGCCGGAGCCGCGTCCTGTTGCAGCGGGCCCAAGGCGGCACTGTCTATAACGGTGCGGCCAACGATGGGTCGATTGCGCCAAGTCGTCGGCCTCCCGCGGTGATGTTGGCTCTCTCAGTTCTAGTCGGCGTCGTCTTTATGGGGCCGTTCGCCTACGTCGTCTCCCGCAACCTTGATTTGGGAACCGACCTCGGCTCGCTGTTGCTGTCTCAGTCAACGTGGGATCCGCTGCGCCGCTCACTTCTCCTCGGGTTCGTGGTAGCGGTCTCCACAGCCGTAATCGGCACTAGTTTGGCCTGGTTGACGATCCGCACGGACCTTTGGGGCCGTCGCATCTGGCGTATCCTTGCCCCTCTACCGCTAGTCTTCCCGAGCTTCGTAGGGGCGACCGCCCTAATCGCCGGCTTTGCGACCGGAGGCCTTGTCGAGGATCTCGTCTCCCCGCTAGGCATCACCGACCTTCCAGACATGAAAGGGTTTCGCGGTACTTGGCTTGTCCTCACCTTGTTCACCTATCCCTATGTGTATCTTCCGGTAGCAGCCCGCATGGCTTCGCTTCCGCAGTCACTTGAAGAATCGGCTCGTCTGCTCGGTCGCAAACCCGTAACGGTCTTTTCTACGGTTGTTCTTCCGCAGGTTTGGAGTGCTGTCCTAGCGGGAACGATGCTCGTGTTCTTGTACACGATCAGCGATTTTGGGGCTGTTTCCCTGCTCGGCTACAGCACCTTGGCTGAACAAATCTACGCCGACCAGCTATTCGACCAGGCCCGATCGATGGGACTTGCACTGATATTGGGGGTTACAGCCCTGTGCGTTGTGATGATCGAACGCGCGCTGGAGCGGCGCCGCGCTCGAGTGGAGGTGACTCGCAGCCAAGATCCGCTGATCGTTCCCCTCAAGGGTTGGAGTATCCCGGTGTTGATCGCGGTTGCAGCCTTTATCGGCAATGCACTGATCGGGCCGGTAGCGGTCCTAGGGTTCTGGGCTTGGCGAGGCCTCACCGCCGACATCGACTCCGTAGGTCTGGGAATCGACATCGGGGCTCTCGTGGAGCCGGCGCTGCACACCGCCGAAGTTGGTCTGATCACTGCGTTGGTGGCAATAGCGGTGGTGTTGCCGATTGCCTGGCTGACCGGGCGTTATCGCAGTCGGGTTGCGGGCGCTGCCAATTCGATGGTGGTTGCGGGCTTCGCTCTTCCCGGCGTTGTGATTGCTCTCTCCTTGGTTTTCTGGGCCATCGACGCTCCCATCATCGGACGCTGGTACCAGACTCTTCCGCTGCTCATCGTCGCCTATGTTCTGCACTTTGGTGCCCAAGCGAGTCGAGCTGCCCATGTTGCGGTAGAGGCAGTACCGGAAACTTACAGCGACGCCGCAGCGACCCTGGGAGCGAACCGGTCCCGACGCTTCCTAACCGTTGAACTTCCACTCATGGCACCAGGCCTTTTTGCTGGTGCCGGCTTGGTGATGCTCTCCACCATGAAGGAACTTCCGGCCACTCTGCTGTTGGCCCCGATCGGGTTTGACACGCTTGCGACAGAGGTTTGGGGCGCGGGTGAACGGGGAGCCCTAGCTCAAGGCGCGGTGGCCTCTCTGGCGTTGGTTGCGGTCAGTTCCGTACTGACCTGGGCGGTCGTGCTTCGCCGTCTTGATGTGCACTAAAGGGGCGAGCGCCGCGGCGCATGTCGGCTAGCTGACACTCTATGTGTCGCATCGGTGACTCAATTTGTCTTCAAGTCCTGCGAACATGCCTGCTCGGCGGATGTTCCCGGCAGTGAGCGGCGGACACGTCGGGGCGCGTTTCATGGGGGGTCCCCCAAGCGGGAGGGACTCCCCCATGAGCGTGGTGTATTGTCAGGCATGCGTGGATTGAAGTCTCAGCCCGTTGGGGCTTGTACACGCGGTCTCTAGTGTCGAGGACGAGGAGGGAGGTCTCATGCGGTCCATTCGTCTTGGGATGACAACGTGTCTGTTGGTGCTGGCTCTGCTTTTTGCGGGCTGTGGTGGAGATGACTCCGACGAGTCCAGTGAACCCGCTGAGCCTCAAGCGACAGAAACCACCCCAACTTCATCGACGACGTCAACTACCGTGCCGATCCCCCAAGGCGCAGTGGCCCTCGGGGAACTGCAGATCATTGTGGTCGAGTTCGGCGATAGCGGTTTCGTGAGGATCCAGAACCGGGGCAGCGCAGAAGCGGACGTCAACGGCATCTATATCTGTCAGTTCCCGCAATACACGGACCTCGGTACTGTCGTAACCGGTGGTGCGATTGCTGCCGGGGCAACGGTTGAAGTTCCCGCTTCGGCTGTCGGGGGACTGAGTGCGGAGGGTGGCGAGGCAGCGCTCTACGCCAACAACAGCGACTTCGGGTCACCGGACAATATTTTGGCATACGTGCAGTGGGGGACCGGAGGCGCTCGAGCCGAAGTAGCCACCGCAGCCAACATTTGGGCAGGAACCGAGGTTTCGATCACCCCCGATCCCGCCTATAACGACATCGTGCTTGAGGGTGACCCCGTCGACCCGGAGAATTGGAGCTGAGTTGGGAATCGAGGTCTATCCCATCACCGCGACGTTAGGGGCCGAAGTAACGGGTGTTGACATGGCCGATGTCGATGGTGTCACGCTCGACCAACTTAAAAAGGCCTGGTTAGAACATAAAGTGCTGGTGTTTCGTGATCAGCACATCACCGCCGAGGAACACATTGCCTTCGGACGGCTTTTCGGAGAACTTGAGATTCACCCGTTTACCGACAACGACGAAGAGCATCCCGAAGTGATCGTGCTTGAAGCCGGGGGAGACAGCGGCAAGACCTTTGTTGCTGCGGGCTGGCACAGCGATGTGACCTGGCGACCTGAACCGCCGATGGGTTCCATCCTGCGGGGGCGCATTGTTCCAGCCGTGGGTGGAGACACCTGCTTCGCCGATGCCACCGCGGCTTATCAGCGTCTTTCCGACGAGTGGAAGCAACGGGTGGACGGCCTGTACGCGATCCACGACTACTCGCGTGTGTTCGCCAACCGTGTTGAGCCCGCCGAAGCGGAGAAGATTCGGGCGGAGTATCCGCCGCAACTCCATCCAGTCATCAGAACCCATCCGGTCACGGGCGCCCGCGGGATATACACCAATATCGGCTTCACGTCACACATTGATGGGATCTCGGCCGAAGAAAGCGACGAGATTCTGCGTTATCTTGAGCGGGCGATTATGAATCCGTCGGTTCAGTGCCGTGTGCGCTGGGGGGTCGACACGTTCGTGATGTGGGACAACCGGGCCGTGCAGCACACGGCCACCGCCGACTTCCTGCCTCAGCACCGGTTCATGGAGCGCGTCACGATTATCGGCGACCGCCCCTTCTAGTCCGTTCGCCCTTGGTTTTATCAACAGAGGGGTTCGTAACGGATACCTGAGTCGACTAGGCGGGTGAGGGCGTCGTCGAGGGCTTGCACGGTTTGGGAGCGGTCGCCCCCGCCGTCGTGTAACGACACGATCGCACCGTCGCTTGCGCCGGCCACTATCCGGTTGGCGATCGTTTCGGCACCGGGTCTGCGCCAATCAAAGGTGTCGACTGTCCATAGGGCTATCGCCAGACCGTGGGAAGCCGCCCAATCGTAGGTGAACGCATCTCGAGATCCGTAGGGCGGTCGCAGACACGGCGCCGCATGTTCGCCAAGGATCTCCTGGGTCCGGCTGATGGTTTGATCGAACGACTCTCTCGAAAGCGTGGTCAGGTCTTCGTGAAGCCAGGTGTGGTTTGCCACGGTGTGTCCTTCGGCGACGATCCGTTCGACAATGGCCGGGTACCTCTCCACGAGGGAGCCGACCACGAAGAAGGTGGCGCGGGCGTTGTGGCGAGCGAGGATGTCGAGCATTTGCGGTGTGTAGACGGGGTGTGGACCGTCATCGATAGTGAGATACACAACATCGCCAGGTTCGGCAGTCGGTCTTATGGGGATCGTTGGCAGCGGGACCACCGGGTTGGGATCTGAGAAAGCGCGGAGCGGCAGCACCGTGACGGTCAGTTCGTAGTCAGCGGCTTCTCCGTGGGTGGACACCACGCCCAGCCTCCATGGCCCGCTGGCGGGGAGAGTCACGTTCGTTGTCTGGCTTCGGTCGTTTAGCGAGGCAAGCACGAAATAACCGAAGTCAACGGTCAACCAGACTCCTAGCGGAGCCGTCAGCTCGACGTTCATTTCTTGTTGCTCGCTGGCCTGCAAAGTGTAGGTTTGCCGCTGGCTCGGCTCGATCGTTCCTGTTTCGGTGGCCGATATCGCCCCGCCCTCGAATTGGATGGCGATGTCGGGCAGTTCCAGTTCGGGCAACGGGAGGTTCTTGAGCGGTTTGGTGCTGATCACTTGAGCTTGAGGTTCCGCTACGGTCAAGTCGATTTCGAGGGTTTTGCGTTGGGTGATGACAGTGAAGGGCTCGTCGTCGAGGCGGTCCAACAGCGTCACTTCGATCAGACCGTGTTGGACTGCGATCTCTTCGATGATGACGCGATCGCCGACATGCACGGGAGTTTGTGGCTCGGGTGTTCCCTCGTTGTTGATTACGGGAACGATCAGGTGGAAGACGCCGGTACCGGCTGAGTGTTCGATGATGTGTGTGACCAGGTCGTCGTCTCCGTCGTTGTCGAGGTCACCTTGAGTGACCCGATTCTGTAGCAGGAACATCGTTTGGGAGTCGCCGCCGTAGGAGATCGTGGCCTGCCCGTCTTCTAAGCCGACGGTGTCGCCGTCCAGTTCGAAGCTGAGGTTCTCAAGATCTTCCCAGGCGATCAACGCTGGTTCCGCAGGTGTTGTGGTGGTGCTGGGCGGTGCGGTTGTTTGGGGCGCTTGAGTTTGGGTTGTGGTGGTCGTGGTGCTGGTGGTGTTGGTGATGGGCGTCGTGGTGGAAGGGTTCTGGTGTTTTGCGGTGGTGTCGTCGGAGCAAGCGGCCATCACCATGGCCAGTACTAGGCCAATGAGGACTAGCGCTCCATTCCGTGTTGTTGCGACGTTCGCCACGCGTGACCTTCTTTTGGTTCGTGCCTACGGCGAGGTTACAGCGAGTCTCGGCGTTGAGTGATTGATGTACTTGGGCCAAAGACAGCGCCAGAAGGGCAGGTTGTTGCCGTCAAGTCACATCGCTACCGTTGGGGTCCGCGGGGTGGAGCAGTTTGGTAGCTCGTCGGGCTCATAACCCGAAGGTCGCGGGTTCAAATCCCGCCCCCGCCACTGATCAACCCCTGGTCACAGCGCCTTCGTATTCAGGGCGTCCCAGCCGAACGCTTTTTGGACGCGTAGCGCAGGCTGTTGCGCACCATGCGCACTACGCAGGTCTGCACCGTCGCGTCGGGCCAGGTGGCGCGGATCGACTCCGGCAGGTCTTTTAGGCCGTCGCAGGCTGTGGCCCCCCTGGGTTTGGAGATGTCACCTTGGGCAAGCTGCGCATTGGTGACCGGATAGTCAACGATGTCGAGTCCAAAGACCGCGACACCGTGGACAAGCCGATCGAAATCGCCGTCGAAGTCGACCCCCCCACTTCTTCGACCCGGAGACCCACCTGTCCATTTGGGACTGACGGGCCAGTGGCACAACCGTGAAGCCGATGAACTGCACCCATCGGCAAGCAGCCCCGGTGCCAGCGATCGCTGTCTCAATTTGGCCCACAAAATAAAGTTGATACCCTCTTGTCGATGACTCTTTGGGGCCGCCGGCTCGGCTACCAGACAGGCGGGTGAACAGTGGCGACTATGGCTGATGTGGCGAAGCTCGCCGGCGTTTCGGTGAGCACCGTGTCCTATGCGCTCAGCGGCGCACGTCCGATCTCGGAATCGACCCGGGAACGGGTGCTTTGGGCTGTGGAGCAACTCGACTTTCAGCCCAACGCCATGGCTCGGGGTCTTGCTGGGCGACGGACTGGGTTTCTCGCCCTGCTGCTCCCGACCGATGAGGCGATCACTGATCCCTTCATGGTCGACATAATCGTCGCCGCGGCTGAGGCCGCTCGCGAGCGGGGCTATCACCTCCTGCTCTGGACCGAGCCTGCGGGGGAATCCACGGGCGTAAAGGAACTCATGCGACGTGGATTGATCGATGGAGCCCTGCTGTTGTCGGTGCGACTCCATGATGGCCGGGTTCAGGCCCTTCGCGAGGCCGATGTTCCTTTGACCATGATCGGCAGAACCCAAGACCCCGGTGACTGCAACTATGTAGACAGCGATGCCGAACAGGCAGCTGAGGTGGCTATCGCCCTCCTTGCCGACCTTGGCCACAAGACGGTGGCTTTCGTTGGTCCGCCGCAGAGCGCGTACGACGATGGAGTCGGGATAGTCGTGCGAATTCACGACTCGCTCATCGAGTCAGCAGAGCGTCGGGGTATCCGCCTGCTCCCCGCCTTTGCCGACCGCTCTGCAAGGGCTTCAGCCCACGCATTGACTGGGCTGATCGAATCCGAGCCCGACGTAACCGCGGTCGTAGCCCTCGACGACGCGGCTATCGCCGGGATATTGGAGAGCCTCCGATCGTTGGCGCTTTCGGTGCCTACTGATGTATCGATAGTGGGCCTCCTCATTTCGCCTCAAGTCGCCGAATTGGCCTGGCCTCAAGTGACAACTGTTGCCCATAATCCAGGGGAGCTGGGCCGGCTCGCAGCGTTGGCCATGATCGATTCGCTCGATGGCTCAGGCGACCCAATCACCCAGACCCTGGTGCCGAGCGAAGTCGTCGAGAGATCGACGACCGCACCGCGCTCCGCCTGAATCGCCGAGCCTGCTCGGGGCCCCTGACCGAAGTCGGCACTTGCAAAGTGTCATCGGGCGGGCTACCGTATCGAAACGCTTCGACGAAGCGTTTCGATAAGGAGGGTTCAATGCACACCTGGATGTTGAAGATCTTGGCTTTATTCCTTGCCCTGACGCTCGCTGCGGCGGCGTGCGGCAACGACGACTCAACCAGCGCTGACCAGCCGGGCGATGATGTGGCCGGCGAACCGGCTGACGAGCCGGGCGATGATGTGGCCGGCGAACCGGCTGACGAGCCGGGCGATGATGTGGCCGGCGAACCGGAGGGCACCAGCCTACTAGACGGGGACATCCCGTGTGAGCAGCAGCACGCCGGCAAGCGGGTTGCCATCTTCTCACCGGTTCGCGACAGCGAGAATGATCGACCGATCGCCGATTACCTCGGAGCGTATCAGCCGCTGGTTGACTGCACCGGAGTCGAGATCGTTTGGGAGGGTACCGATCAGTTCGAGACCGAGATCAACGTTCGGCTCGAGGGAGGAAATCCGCCTGATGTGATCGATTACCCGCAACCAGGGCTCATGGCCCGGCACGTCCGCCAGGGCCATTTGATTCCACTGCCCGACTATGTGGCCTCCCGTCTGGCCACTGACTTCATCTCGGGCTGGGACGCCTATGGCACCGTCGACGGTGTGGTCTACGGGCTTCCCGGTCGGTCCAATATCAAGTCTCTGGTTTGGTACAGCCCCGGAGCGTTTGCCGCGGCCGGGTATGAGGTTCCCACGAGCCTGGGAGAGCTGAAAGCCCTGTCCGACCAGATCGTGGCCGACGGGGGCGTTCCGTGGTGCATCGGCGCCGAGTCGGGGGTGGCCACTGGCTGGGTGCTAACCGATTGGATGGAGGACTTCATGCTCCGCACCCACGGGCCTGAGGTTTATGACCAATGGGTCAACCACGAAATCCCGTTCAACGACCCCAAGGTGGTCGAGGTCGTCGACTCAGTCGGCGCTTTCGTCAAGAATCCCGACTACCTGGGCGGCGAGACCCTGGTGAAGGCTGTCGCCACCACGAAATTCCAGGATGGCGGGCTCCCGATCCTTGACGGTGACTGCTATATGCACCGCCAAGGGAGCTTCTACTCCGGTATGTGGACAGAGGGCACCACAATCGGTGAGGACGGCGATGTCAACATCTTCTACCTGCCGAGTCCGGCCGACGGACCCGCCTACATGCTCGGCGGTGGAGACATCTACGCCACGGGAACCGACAAGCCCGAGTCGTTCGATGTTGTCCGCTACACTGGCTCGGCCGACTACTTGAATGCCATCGCTGCCGCGAGGGGCGATCTTGCCCCTCACGTTGACCTGGACATCGGCGTATACACCGATCCGTTCAACGCGAAACTCGCCGAGCTGCAGCTCGGGGCTGATGTCTTCCGGTTTGATGCCTCCGATCTCATGCCGGGTTCAGTGGGTGCCGGGACGTTTTGGACCGAGGTGACCGCATGGGTCATCGGCGGCAGCACCGAGGACTTCGTGAACAACGTCGAGGCGAGTTGGCCAAGCTGAGTCTCTCCTTGGCGAGGGCTAGCGAATAGTGGGGGTCGGGTATGACTGGCCCCAACTGTTCATCTAGCCAAACACACAGGCTCCGCGGCGAGGGGAGAATTGGACTATGGGAGACGCGCTAAGCGCAATCGTCGTGGCCGCGGTCGCGCTGGGTGCTCTGCTCGCGTTTCTAGCCGTAATGTACGGGGTGGCCGGCCGATTGCCCAAGAGATGGCGTGAAGGGGCACGAGCCTGGGTCTTTCTGGCCCCCGCGGCGATAGCGGTGACCATCGGTTTGCTAGTCCCTGCGATCAGAACCGTCTACCTCAGCCTGCTCGACGACAACGGCCAGCAGTTCGTAGGCATCGATAACTACGTCGACGTCTTCTCAACCGCCGGTACTCGGCTGACGGTCTTGAACAGCCTCACGTGGGTGTTGGTCGGCGCCATCGCCACCGTCGTAGTGGGTTTAGCTGTGGCTCGGTTCGCCGACGGGATGCAGTTCGAGAGAGCGGCCAAGTCGGCGATCTTCTTGCCTGGCGCAATCTCACTGGTGGGTACTGGGCTGATCTGGGGCTTTGTCTACGCCGGACCGCCATTCGAAGTGGGCCTACTAAACGAGGTCACTGGGTGGGTCCCGGGGTTACCCGACAGCTGGGGGGGCAGCGGGGAACGGCTTTGGCTCCTAGAGCGGGGATATGGCGGCGTAGAGCCTCCCGATACAGCACCTGGCGTCAACACGTTCTTGCTGATAGTGGTCTTCATCTGGGCCCAGGCCGGAATCTCCACGGTGATCTTCTCCGCGGCGATCAAGGGCGTCTCCGTCTCGTTGCTCGAAGCGGCCAAAGTCGACGGCGCCTCCGATCGACAGGCGTTTTACCGAGTGACGCTGCCCTGCATCCGCTCGACGATCGTGACCGTTGCCACTCTTACAACCATCGCTGGCCTCAAGGCGTTCGACATCGTCGCTGCCACCACGGGCGGACGGTTCGGCACTAGCACAATCGCCAACGAGTTCTACGTGACCCGGTTTGTTCAAGGACGCAGTGGAGTGGGAGCCACGCTCGCGGTGTTGATCTTCGTGTTGGTGGTCCCGGTCATGATCGCCAACCGCCGAGCTCAGGCCAGAGCCGAGGAGATGATGGGCGCATGAGATCGGCTGCCGCGGCGCTGAGCAGCAAGCCAGGCCAGTTCCTAGTCTACCTCTTGGTCTTCTTGTGGACCATCCCCACGTTCGGAGTTCTCGTCTCGTCGTTTCGGCCGGAGGTAGATGTCAAGACATCGGGCTGGTGGAACTGGTTCGCTGATCCGAGCCTCACACTCGACAACTACCGCAGCGTGCTGTCATCTGGGCCCGGACAAGACGACCTTTGGACGTTTTTTCTGAACTCAGTCAAGATCACGGTACCGTCGGTCATACTGTCGGTGGGCCTCGGCCTGTTGGCCGCGTACGCCTTGTCGTGGATGAGGTTCAGAGGACGCGACTGGATCTTCGTGGGAATCGTGGGTCTGCTGATGGTCCCGATACAGATGGCGTTGATTCCCATGCTCCAGCTGTTCTCGGGCGGTGCCCATATTGGCAGCCTGACCGTGTTTCCGGATCTGGGCTTGACGGGGAAGGTCCACGGGGTGTGGATCGCGCACACAGCTTTCGGCCTTCCTCTGGTGGTGTTTGTCTTGAGGAATTTCGTGGCGGCCCTTCCAAAAGACATCATTGAGGCGGCCCGGGTGGACGGAGCCGGACACGCCGCCACCTTCTTCAGGCTCGTCGTGCCGCTGTCCATGCCCGCCCTGGCATCAGTAGCAATCTTCCAGTTCATGTGGATCTGGAACGACTATCTCATCGCCCTCATCTTTGCCGGGCGCGACAACTCCCCAATTGTCCGCCATCTCGCCACGCTGACGGGGACACGCGGCCAGTCGTATCACCTGCTTACCGCCGCGGGCATGGTCTCAATGGTCGTGCCCGTCGCAGTGTTCTTCGTACTCCAGCGTTATTTTGTGCGCGGTCTTCTGGCAGGGTCTGTCAAAGGATGAATGAGATCCAAGAGCCAGCGAGAGCCGAGGACGCCTGGTGGCGGCGAGGTGTCTTCTACCAGACCTAATTTCGAATCGTTCGCCGATGGCATCGGCGACATCGCAGGGCTTCGCGGCCGGTTGCCGTATCGACGTCCCAGTTGAGGTCGGTGCCGTCGGATATCCCGAATTCGATTGTGAGTCCGATTTCCACGTTGGGGCCCAAGTAGTTCTTCTCCTTCTTTCTGAGTTGTTGGTAGCACCATCGGCGTGTGCGTTGCCCGTCGAGCAGTTCGTCCAGGGAGTCGCGCAGTACCCAGGCGAATCGCTCACGACCGTCTGGTTGCTCCTCGAACCAGCGAACAAGACCCGCTAGGGCGGGGCCAGGCGATGAGGTCTGTTCGCTGGGAGGACGCCGGTTGGTGGACATCCGCGCTTTCGGGTCGTCGGCGAAGTCATCTGGCGGCGCACCACGGGACCCCCTCGATCTTGTCCTTCTGCGTCGCATGGAGTCTGGTCGGGCCACACCGCGGGTCTACCGGGACGTTGGTGGTTTTAACAACTCGGGGCAGTGCGCTGCTGGGATCACCGACAGGAACTAGCGCCGGCTACCAACGGTTGTCGCTGTCGCAGGTCGCCCAGCTCCCTCGACAGAGGCGCGGACCGCCTCCTGGACTCGGTCGGCTACCGACTCGGAGTCCTCATGCTCCCAGAACCGCAGCACCGTCCACCCCGCCTGCTGCAGGTAGGTCGTAGTCTCGGCGTCGCGTTCGACGTTGCGGGCGATCTTGTCGGCCCAGTACTCTGAGTTGGTGGCGGGTTGGGTGTGGTGCTCTGGGCAGCCGTGCCAGTAACAGCCGTCCACGAACACGGCGATCCGGCTCTTCCGCAGTACCAGATCAGCGGTACGGGGTAGTTCCGGCTGGGGACGGACCGAGACCCTGAAGCGGATACCCCGGCGATGCACCGCAGAGCGCACAGCCAACTCGGGCTTCGTATCGCGGCTTCGATTGCCCTGCATCGACTTGCGGTTGCCGGGCGAGGAAGCCCAAGACGCTCTCCCCGAGCCTTCGGCCACCTTCAAGACAATAGTGGATCACTCGATCCGACACGGGCTGGCAGCTCTGCTCGCTATTCCCTTGCGGGATCCTCGTGGTCCTCGAAATTACCGGACCGGCCGCGAGGTTCTCAGCTGCGATCGGGCGTATCCTTGCTTGTTATTCCCCGGTGTCGCCAATGCCTTCGTGGCATGCGCCCGGGGTATTGACTTTGAGGCTTGGTGGGTCTGGTGCTGTAGTGCGCTACGCACGGGAAGTCAGCTGGCCACATCCGCCCAGTCGGAGTCCGCAATGGGACAGCCTGCTCCCGACTGTTGCCCGTAGCGCTCCCAACCGTCAGCTAGTACTCGCGGAGGGCGGCCACCGACCGCGGCAGGCCTGATCGAGCGAGGCGGTCTAGAACGTCGGAGACGCTCATGGGTGGATTCTTGAGCGGAGTTGCTTGGGACTGGACGACATTGGCGACGGTAGTCGGGGACAGGTCGATGAGGTGGAGGACGAAGACATCAGAAGTCTGGGCTTCAATGTTGTAGGTCTCGAGCGTGGCACTGGGGAAGTCGTTGATGTTCTCGGTGACAATGACTTGTGAACCTGAGCGGATAGCTGCGGCGAGCACGTGACGGTCGTTCGGATCGGGAAGGTCGAGGGCACCGATGAGGTCTTGGTAGCCGGTGACTAGGCAGTCGGGGACGGCGTTGCACATGAGTTCTCGGGTTCGTTTGAGCTGGGTCTCCTGGAGGTCGGACCGGCGGGCGAGGATCGACGCCACCATTTCGTCGAGGATCTCATCGCTCCAATGGGCGCGAAAGAGGCCAGTCATGGCGAGCCGGACGAGGAAGTCACGTAGGCCGGCAGGGTGCAGCACGCACGCGTCGTAAGTGGAGTCGAACGACACGGTGTGGGCCGATCAGTAATCGAGGTTGAGGGATTGGGCTTCTGCGGTGAGTTCGTCGGCGATATCCCGGCGTTCGGAGTCGTCGTCGTGCTTGTACTTAAGGAGATGGGTGAGCAGGACTCGGCGCCGGTTGCCGACTCGCCTATAGGGGATCTTGCGTTCCTCTAGCAGCTTCACGAGGTAGGGCCGAGACACGTTGAGCAGGTCTGCAGCTTGTTGGGTGGTCAACTCGGCATGCACCGGCGCGACGGTGACGGCGTTGCCGTTGGCGATCTGGGCCAGGATGTCAACGAGCAGGTGGAGCGCATGCCCTGGAATCTCCAAAGTGGTGTCGGTGTCGTCTGCCTTGAGCGAGACCGAAGCGGCGTTCACCGTGGGGTGCCGACGGAGAAACCGATCCAGTATGTCGACCGCGTCGGCCGCTTGGTTCGCTGTGGCCTCATCGGGGATCGCGAGCTGATGATCCAGTACAGCCGGGGGTGTCATTTCCTGCCTCCTCTGACCCTGTGTAGCGAGTCGTGGACACGGTGAGTATGTCGATCGGCTACTTGGAGCATCTATCGTAAGTGATATTCAAAACATTCGCAATATCATTATTGTTCGAGCTAAGTGAAATAGCCGAATCACAGTTCCTGTTATTGCGGTGCTGCTTGGTAGGCGTCGAGGACGAGGCTGTGGAAATGGTGCAGCGCATGCTCGGACAGCGGCATGGACTGGTACACCTCCGCAGTGAGACGTTCCGATGAGATCACCCGCGAGACATCGGTCGAGGACTGTGACGAGGACCACCACGTCGACCACCTGTTGCAACGTGAGAAAAGCCGACGCAACAGTCGATGGAACTTCCTCGGAACCTCGCGCTAGCCGTCCAGCTTTCCAACGAGCGGCGGAGCTGGCCCGGTTCGGGGCCCAGGTGGTTGGGTACAGTGGCGGGCGACGAGGTGTCGGTGCCAGCCGATCACGGTGGCCGGTTTCATGATCAGCATCACACGGGTAAGCCGCTGCCGGTCGAACGCACGCGAGAGCACGGCCAGGATGGTCCGGTCCGTCGGGGTGAACCTCGGCCGCTCGACTTGTCGCTGCAGGATGAGAATCTGATGGCGAAGGGCGAGGATCTCGGCGTCACGCTTGTCACCGGATACCAACAGCAGTCCGAGACGGGCGATCAGGAGCCGAAACAGGTGTGAGACAAGCGATGACACGGCCGGTCACGGTACCGGTCGCCAACGCTGTGACCTGCAGCGACGCGTTCTCGGCACCCTCAGCTTCCCGATTGTCAGACTAGGGCCAGAATTTCCTGGGCAGCAGCGATCGCCAACTCGATGTCGGCCGTGGTGTGTTCAGTGGACACGTACCACAGGCCTGGACTGTGGATCCCCCGCGCGATGAGGCCCTCCACAAATGACTGCTGACGGGAATCGTCCGATCCCGCACAGTCCTGGATGCGCACTACGTTGTGCGGGTCACCCATCACCGAAATGCTGATCGGCCCGACAGAGCGCACGGCCAGATCTGGGTGGCTATCTGCCAGTCCGGCAGCCAGCTGCCCGCCGAGTGCGTGCAAACGCGTATACGTCGCTTCGCTGTCGCGAGCCAACTCGCTGACGGTGGCAATGATCGCCGCGCAACCAAGCGGGTTGCCGTTGAACGTTCCATTATGGATTAGTCGCCCCGACGACACGACCTCCATCGCTGCTTCGGTGCCCGTCACAGCGCTGATCGGAAAACCACCCGCCAATGCCTTCGCGAACACGGTCATGTCGGCGTCGACCCCGTAGAACTCTTGGGCGCCTCCGAGCGCCAGACGGAACCCGGTGATTACCTCGTCGAACACGAGGAGCGATCCGTTGTCAGTGCA
Organism: Candidatus Aldehydirespiratoraceae bacterium; assembly: GCA_965198365.1. Classification (GTDB taxonomy): domain Bacteria; phylum Actinomycetota; class Acidimicrobiia; order Acidimicrobiales; family Aldehydirespiratoraceae; genus VXYK01. Next base: position 631,899 of record OZ240617.1, read on the forward strand.
CATTGATCGAACCAGCTGCAAAAACCCCGGCATCGGCGGGATGACTCCCCCGTTGACGTTGAGCGGCTCACAGATGACCGCAGCGATCGAGCTGCCGTACTGATCAAACGCGGCAACGAGCGCGTCTTCATCGTTCCATCGCACAGCGATCACGTCCGCTGCAGCACCGGGAGCGGAACCGATAGTCTGAGGAACCGGTTGCTCGATAATCGCTTGCTCGGTGCCCATGGAGTTGCCCACGCTGGCGAACATCCCGTCGAACCAACCGTGATAGTGACCCTGGAACTTCAGGACCAGTGATCGGCCTGTTGCCGCGCGGACAACTCGCAGCGCTGCCGCCACGGCCTCGCTACCAGTACTGGAAAAGATCGCCCGGTCTGCATTCGGCACGACCTTGGTAAGCAGCTCTGCCGCCTCAATCTCCAGCTCGTGCTGTGAACCGAACGTCATCCCGCGCGCTGCCTGCGCAGCAATCGCCTGGGCGACAACGGGCGACGCGTGGCCAAGGATGGACGGTCCATACGACAACAAGAAGTCGACGTACTCATTGCCGTCGACATCCCACAAACGCGTGCCCAAGCCACGGTCGAAATAGAGCGGCACTGGTCGCGCTGCGGTCCGGACGGTGGAGGTCACGCCTCCTGCTATCGATTCGCGTGCCCGGTCGAGCGACGCAATAGACCGCCGATGGCGCTTGGCCACCTCCGGTGGAACTTCGGTGCTCATGAGCCGACCAGCGATGAAGCGCCTCGCGCCTGCTCAAGAGCGGCGATCACCCGATCACGACCTTCTCCAGTTACTGGCAGAAGGGGAGGTCTGGGAGGCCCGACCTCGAGGCCAGTCAACTGAAGCCCGAGCTTGTTGACCTGCACATATTTGCCCGTGAGCTCGGCCTCACTGAGGTAGGCGTAGATGCAATCGGTGATCGCCTTGGCCAGTTTCAGATCGTTGGCCTGGGTAGCACGGTGCAGCGCCAGGCACTCCCTGGGCATCACGTTGGCCACACCGGCCACCCAACCGACGGCGCCTGCAGCTAACTGCTCCATCGCCTGATGGTCGGTACCGCACAGGACTGGGACGGTGTTTCCTGTGAGTCGATTGATACGAGTGACACGGGTGCAGTCACCCGAACTCTCCTTGATGGCATCCATGTGGGGGAGAGCAACAATTTCGGCCAACTGCTCGGGTGAGGCATCAATGCCAGTCGTAGCGGGATTGTTGTACACAATTACCGGTACCTCGATCCTGGCCGATACGGCGGTGTAATGGGCGAGCAGCTCAATGGGGTCCGGTAGTGCGTAGTAGGGGTGGGTGATCATCGCCCCGGTCGCCCCGCGGGTGGCGGCATCGTCGATCAGCCCGATCACTTGGTCAGTCGAGTAGCTTGAGCAACCGACGTACACCGGCACCTGGCCGGCGTTCGTGGCCAGCACGAGGTCGATGATCGCCGCCCGCTCCGCCTCCGACAGCGCCAGTGCCTCACCGGTGCTAGCGCACGCGATGAGCCCGTCGACACCGTGGGCGACGAGCGTGCCGACCAGTGTCTCCAGCTTGTCAAGCGCTACCGCGAACTGGTCGTCGAACGGCGACACCAGCGGAACGATTACACCACGAATACTCATTTTCAGACGTCCTTTGTAGATCTAAACGATAATCGACTTTATACTAGCAGCCTCCAGCGGTTCCGGTTCCGGTGCCTCGTCGAGAGAAGTCAGATACGCGAACACCCGCGCCGGGTTGACGGTCAGCAAGGTGGTCCACAACTCGCGCGGCACCCCGACATCGTCGCCCAGCAGCTGGATGTCCTTGAGTAGCCCGACGTACCCCTTGCCCCCATAGCGCTGCCAAAGCGAACGCAAACAGACGTCCTGCGAAACCAGGATCGACGGGGCCAACCCCTCTGTGGCTAGCGTTGCGATTGCTTCGAGCCGCTGGACGTCGGAGGGCATCACCTTCCCCCGGCTGTCCGGGTAATGCTCATGACCAAACGTGTCGTACTCGACCATCGCGCCGCGAGACGCGACCTCGCGCTGCTGCACAAGGTCGATCGCCACATCCATGTGACTGATAACAACACGGCCTAGGTCCGTGATGCCCTCCTCGTTCAGTATGTCCAGCACGCGCATCACTTCACGGCACTCCGCAGCCATGTGCACGTTGATCGGGCAACCGGTCCGCAGCTGTGCACGGGCCGATGCGCGCAAGACACGCTCCTCGCCAGGAAGCAGAGGGTCCCCCGTGCCGATCTCGCCGAGCACACCGGGACGGATCCCTGAACCGCCCTTACCACGCGTAACCTCATCAACCATCACATCAGCCAGCTGGTCGATCGACATTGTGGCAATCTCGAGCGGGTGGGACGCGCCGACGTACCAGCCGGATCCCATGATTACGTTGGCCCCAGAAGCGCGCGCCGCTCGCACCAACAAATCCGGATCGCGAGATTGTTGCATGATCGGAGTGACGTCCACGATGGTCGAACCTCCATTGGCAACGAACGACCGAAGCTCGTCGGTCGCTATCCCCTCGTCACGCATGTCCAGGTTATGAAGAAATCGCATCGGCGTCCGCCGCAACTCGGCCGGGTCCACTAGCTCGATCGGGGTCGATTGTGCTGTGGAATCGGTGCAGAGGAACGAGCTGTCACAATTGAGGTGCTCGTGCGGAAGTGTGATGCCGAGGCGATCACGATGGATGGGGCCGAGCACGGTCATTGCGTACATTTTGTTCTCCTGATCATCGCATTGCCTTGGCGCCGCCGTCGATGCCAATGACCTCACCGGTGATGAATCCGTTGGTCATCAGGGCCACTGCTAGCTCGGCGCACTCTCTGGCGGTACCTACCCGCCCGACCGGCAGCCGAGCCGAGGCTTCGGCCTCGATGTCATCCGCCGACTGCAAGTGATCCACGTTTGACCACAGCGGCGTCCGCACCGCACCGGGGGCAATGGTGTTGATGCGAAGGCCGAGTGTGCCCAGCTCGAGGGCCAACGAGCGGGTGAGTGCGTTGATGGCTCCGTTGATGGCCGAGCCCACGACGAAACCGCGAACCGGGCGATCGGCCGCAACCCCGCTGTACATAACGACGCAGCCGCCGTGACGCATGTGCGGCACCGCTGCCATCGCAGCAAGGAACGGTCCCCAGAACTTACTGTCGAATGCCTCACGCGAATTCGCCTCAGTCACGTGCTCAAAGTCCACGGGCACCACCGTTGACCCGGGCAACACCAGGTGGTCGAACGGAGCGTAATCGGCGAGGAACTCAGCGACGGCGTCGCCGGATTCGATCGAAAGTGCGCGGTGACACACGGCGCTCCCGGAGCGCTGATTGATTTGCTCCGCCGCCTGAGCCAGCCTGTGCGGGTCCCGTGCCGCGATCACGACGTCGGCGCCCAACTCGGCTACCAGCTTGGCAGTAGCCAAACCCATGCCGGCGCTGCCGCCGATGACGACAACTGTCTTGCCGGTCAGGCCAAAGGGTTGACTCATGGGTGGTTCTCCTCATTCGACGTGGACAGGGGTCTGTGCTCTAAGCGATATCCGCCGGGGAACGGGTCATCGGGGTCGAGCATGATTGTCGACCGCGCTGTCACGTATGCCCTGCCGGTGACCTGTGGCAGGATCGCTGGCATGCCACCTACATCCGTCAGCTCGGTCGCAACCGCTCGGAAGCGTGTGCCGAGGACCCCCTCGAACTGCACCGTTCTGCCGACCGGCACCACCCCGCGCGCCCAGAGCGCTGCAAGCCGAGCGCTCGAACCGGTTCCGCAGGGCGATCGGTCGAAGGTTGCCGGCGGCGACACCACAGCGTGTCGGTACACATCGACGGCCGACGACTCCGTGGTCCAGAGCACCTCGTAGAGTCGGTCGATGGTTGATGTGACGGGATGGCAGATCGTCAGCTGGTCGTTCACCGCGCCGACGATCGCCTGCGACCAGGATCCGAGGGTCTTTTCGTGCTCGGGACCGACAACGAACCCGAGCACGTCGGCGTCCACGATCGCATAGAAGTCGCCACCGAAAGCCACATCGACGAGGATCTGTCCGAGGCCTGGAACTTCGACCTGCGCATCGCGGTGCAAAAGGAATGACGCCACGTTTCGGAGCGTGACCGCTCCGACATTGCCACCCCTCGTGTCGACGTCGCAGTGGACAAGACCGGCCAGCGTCTCGAAGGCTACGCCGGTGGTATCACCAGTGATCTCGAGTAGACCCGCAGCGAGAACCGCCGTGGCCGCGCCGATGATGCAGTGCCCACACATCGGCACGTACTCGTCCTGCTCCATGAGTAACACTGAGAACGTCGCCGTTGGGTCGATGGGAGGCATCAGCAGCACCGAACACATCATTGGGTTACCGCGGGGTTCAAAGTTCAAGAGCGTCCTCAGACGGTCATCGTGCTCGCAGAGATACAGCTGGCGCTCGAGCACTGTTACGCCCGGCGGCACGGGAACACCACCGATAACAACCCGGGTGGGGTTGCCCTCAGTGTGGGAGTCAACCACCTCGATCAATCGAATCGCGCGCGAACGCATCAGCAGGTCCTACGGCCGCTCGGGTTCACCGAAACCTCAGTTGGGAAGTGGCACGCGACCTCATGACGTTGCTCCTTGGGAAGGGATATCGATGCGGGAACCTCCTGTCGGCAACGCCCCGGTCTGCCGAGCTTCTCGTAGCGGAAACACCGAGTATGGAAGGAGCAGCCCTCAGGCGGGTTCGAGGCACTTGGCATCTCACCGTCAAGCACGATCCGCTGCTCGCCGCGGCCGTCGGGCTCCGTGGTCAACACCGCTGACATGAGCGCGAGGGTGTACGGGTGGTGCGGGTTGTTGTACACATCCTCAGCGGGTCCAGATTCCACAACCTTGCCTAGGTGCATCACTGCGACATCGTGAGCTATATGGCGCACTACCGCGAGGTCGTGGGCGATAAATAGGTACCCCACTCCCGACTGCTCCTGCAGCTCGGCGAGCAGGTTCACCACCTGTGCCTGCACGGAGACATCCAGGGCGCTGACCGGTTCATCGCAGACCGTAAGCCGAGGACGAAGAATCATCGCGCGAGCAATCACCACCCGTTGCCGTTGGCCGCCAGAGAGCTGGTGGGCGAATCGGTCGACGAGCGCATCGGTGAGGCCGACCTCTCGCAACATCTCTCGCGCCTTCTCTCGCGCCAACCGCCGACCCGCGCCCTGTTGCACGCGCAAGGGCTCACCGACGGCATCGATAACCCGTTGACGCGGGTCCAGACTGGATGTCGGGTCCTGGAAAACCATTTGAATAAGGCGATGATCGGCCCTAGTGCGCTTGTGACCGAGTGAGCGTCCGTCAAGGAACAGATCTCCATCGGTCGGCGACTGCAGCCCGACTACGCATCTGCCGACAGTGGTCTTCCCCGAGCCCGACTCCCCGACCAGCCCGAGTGTGCGTCCGGCGCCAACGGTCAGCGAGACGTCATCAACCGCGTGGACTGCGGGTCGTCTGGACCGTTTAAAAACGACGGAAAGATTGTCGACCCGGAGCAGGTTAGTTGTCATGCAGGCACTCCCGGATGGAAACAGGCCACGAGTTGTCGACCGAGTTTGCGCAGCTCTGGCTCATCGTCGTGACAATCTTCGGTGGCGGACGCGCAACGCGGAGCGAAACTGCACGATTCGCCTTGTGCCTCACCCAGCACAGGAGGCGAACCTTCGATCGATCGCAGGCGGCGTCCGAGGTCGGCTAACTGCGGTTGGCCTTCGAGCAACGCACGGGTGTAGGGGTGCGTCGGGTGGTCAAGCACGTGACGTGTTGCGCCCTCCTCCACGATGCGACCAGCGTACATCACCGCGATCCGGTCGCATAGGCGGTTCGCAACTCCCAAGTCGTGGGTGATGACCAGCAACGCCATTCCCAGGTCGCGTCGCATCCGGTCGAGCGTGTCCAAGATCTGTGCTTGCACGGTGACGTCAAGCGCAGTGGTCGGCTCGTCTGCGATTAGCAGGTCCGGAGTACAGGCAAGCGCGATGGCCAACATGACCCGCTGACGCATTCCCCCGGACAATTCGTGCGGATAGCTGCGAAGGCGTGAATTAGGATCCGTCAACTCTGCAAGCTCCAAAAGTTCGAGTGCTCGCTGCTTAGCGCGTGCTCGAGTGATGTCGAGGTGTGCCCTCAGCGTTTCGACTAGCTGCGCCTCGATCGTCATGACAGGGTTGAGCGACGCCTGCGGGTCCTGAAACACGATGCCCACGCGAGCGGCACGGATCGAGCGCAGCTGGCGAGCTGATGCGCCGACCACGTTGATCCCGTTCAAGAATACCTCACCTTGGACTCTCGCTGTCGTGCCCAGCAATCCCAGAATCGCCAAAGCGGTCGCAGTCTTTCCGGATCCCGACTCCCCGACCAAGGCGACCGCTTCGTCACTATTGATCGTCAGATCAATGTCTCGCACGGCCGACAGATATCCACTTCGGGTTTGAAACGCCACGCCCAGCCGTTCGACCGAGAGTAGGGGTTGCGGCGTCATAGTGGCCTCACTGGTCAGATTGTACACGTCGCCCTAATCGGGGCTCAGCGATATCAGCGGTGGGTCTTGCGACAGCCAATACTATTCGTTAGGGTTACCCCACGCAATAAAGTCGACTATAAGTAATCGACTTTCAACTCAAAGGGGTATCCATTGACTCTTCGACTGTTTCCCGTAGCAATTCTTCGACTGCTTGCCGTAGCAATGGCGTCAGTGCTCGTTGTTGGAGCTTGCGGCTCCGACGACGACACGCCGTCCGAGACGATCGTCGACACCGAAACCACCGGTGACAGCGGTGACAGCGGTGACAGCGGTGACACCGAGACCACCGGTGACAGCGGTGACACAGAATCACCCGATCCTGCCCAAGGTGGGCTGAGTGGCACGCTCATTGCCGGCACCACTGCGGAGCCCGCCTCCCTCGACCCAATCTTCGAGACCAACCTGGCTAGCACGCTAGTGTACATGCCGATGTACGACCCACTGATTGAGTTCGCCCCTGACCTCGGCTACACGCCGCAGATCGCCGAGAGTTACCAGGTAGCCGACGACGGCATGTCGATTGCCTTCAGCATCCGCGAGGGCGTCACGTTCCACAGTGGCCGAACCGTCACAGCCGATGACGTCCTGTACTCCTTCGATCGCCTGCGCTCCGAGGAGAGCATCAACAAGGGCCTGTACGCTTTCGTCGAAACAATCGAGGCCGAAGGCTCCACCGTTACGTTCACTCTGAACACGGCAGCGCCCCAAGCATTGCTCGCAATCCTCGCCGTGGCCCCCAGCGTGATCATGGACCGCGAAGTGGTCGAGGCCAACGGCGACCTGCGACGGGTCGACGGCGGTACAGGCGCTTTCGAGCTAGCAGAATGGAGTAGCGGCAGCGAGATCGCACTCACCGGTTACTCGGAATACTGGGCGGCAGGGTTGCCGAAGCTCGAACAATTGATCTTCCGCTTCGTTCCCGACGAAGTCTCCGCGGCAGCAGCGCTGTCGGCCGGCGAGATCGACTGGTTCCAGTTCACCGACCCGCTGGCAGCCTCAGGAATCAAATCGGCAAGCTCGGTCACCTACACCGAGTCAGACTCGCTTGCATACGTCTACCTGGCCTTCAACACCGGACTAGCGCCTTTCGATGACCCGGCCGTACGTCAGGCCATCGGCTACGGCATCGACCGTCAGGAAACTGTCGATATCGCCATCGAGGGCCGTGGTACGGTGACCTCTCCAATAACTCCGGCTCAGGTGGAACTGGCACAACCCCTAGAAACCTTCCCGTCCTACAACTACGACCCAGACAAGGCGATCGAGCTGCTCTCAGAAGCGGGCATCGACGGACTGAGCATCACTCTGACCGCCAACTCTTCCAACGCTGTCATGATGGCGACAGCGCCGGTCGTCGTCGATCAGCTCGCCCGCATCGGAATTGAAGCAGAAATCCTCCCACAGGAGTCGTCCGTCTGGTTGGATAGCCTTCTGAACCAGAACTACGACATGATCTTCGGTACCAGCGGTGGCTACCCGAACCCGGACGTTCCGTTCTACAACTCCTTCACCTGCGAAGGTTCATGGAACTACTCGAAGATTTGTGAGCCGTCCTTCGACGAGCAGGTCCTCGCAGCCCGGGCGGCAATCGGCGCAGAGCGTGTCGCCCTCTACAACGAGGTGGAAACCCGCTTCGTTAACGAGTTGTCCCCATACCTGTACCTCTACACCGCCGACTCGATATGGGGTTGGAGCTCCGACGTCGACGGGTTCACTCCCCTCCCGTTGAACGAACGTCGGTTTGCTCAGGTCACGATCGGCGAATGAGGCAACGGCCGGTGCCAGCCACCAGCGCCTGGCACCGGCCCCCCCGCTCCCGAATGCTCACCACGTGATTCGGCGCACTATCACCTCACATCCAGGCTTAGCGATCGCAGCGTCCGTTCTGTTTGCCATCGCTATTGCTGCACTTTTCGCACCGCTGATCTCGCCATTCGACCCGCTTGCCTTCGATCGGGAACGACGGCTTACCGGTCCATCCGCAGACCATCTGCTAGGTACCGACCGATACGGGCGTGACCAATTGAGTAGGCTGCTCTACGGGGCCCGCATCTCACTCGGCGTCGCCGCCGGCAGCGTCGGCGTCGCACTCTCGATCGGCGCAACGGTCGGAGTGATCGCCGGGTACTTCGGCGGCAAGATCGACCATGTACTCATGCGCGTCATTGACGTCCTGTTCGCCTTTCCACCCCTTCTGTTGGCCATCATGCTCGCTGCATCTCTGGGGCCGAGTGCGCGCAACGCCGCACTGGCCATCGCCGTGATCTTTCTTCCGGTCTTCGCCCGCGTCGCGCGATCCACCACGCTCATCGAGTCGCGCAAACCATACGCCGAAGCGGTTCAGCTGATGGGAGCGCGCAAGACGAGAATCATGGGTCGACACATCGTTCCGAACATCACAACCGTGCTGGCTGTGCAAGCAAGCATCGCCCTTGCCCAAGCCCTTCTCCTGGAATCGGCGCTCAGCTTCCTCGGTCTCGGACCACAACCTCCAGCAGCCTCATGGGGCTCGATCCTGGGTGACGGCCGGGTACTGCTGGGCCTTGCGCCGTGGGTGACGATCTCCGCCGGAGCGACGATCACCATCGCCGTACTGGCGCTGTTCATGCTTGGCGATGGCCTAAGCGACTTGCTCGACCCACGGAGCCGCCGATGACGCGCTACATCGTGCGACGCGTTCTTGGTGGCGTGGCCACACTTACCGCGCTCTCGGTTCTCGTCTTCATCGCTCTCGTAGCAATCCCGGGCACGATCGTGGGCAGCACGCTCGGAGCCGAAGGCGCGAGTGACTCCGACATAGTCCGACAACTCGAGGCGACGTACGGCCTCGACCGAAACGTGTTCGTGCAGTACTTCGATTGGCTCTGGAGCGTGATCAGGGGGGACTTGGGTGAGTCATGGCGCAGCGGGCGACCAGTGCTCGACGTCATCCTTGAGCGGTTGCCACTGACGATCGAGATCACCATCGGCGCAATCATCGTCGCAATCATCATCGGTGTGCCGCTGGGGGCCATTGCCGCCAAACGGCAGCACACCTTCGTGGATCACGGAGCCAGGATCGCCGCACTGCTCGGCGCGGCGATCCCCGTGTACCTGACCGCCACGCTGGTGCTGCTCGTCGGATCCGAGAATTGGGGCTGGGTGCCACCGACGGGCTACGTCGCCTTCTGGTCCGACCCGATAGAGAATCTGGCCACCGTGATCACACCAATCCTGATCCTCGGCTTCAGCAGCGCTGCCTCGATATTGAGAATGACGAGAGGCGCGATGACCGACGTGCTTAGTCAAGATTTTGTCCGTACCGCGGAAGCCAAGGGGTTGCGACCAATGCGAATCACCATTCGGCACGGGCTACATAACGCGTCCATACCCGTGCTCACCGTGCTCGGAGTGGAGGCTGGCGTGCTGCTGGGAGGCACCGTTCTCACAGAGTCGGTGCTGTCGCTACCCGGAGTTGGCCGCCTAGTGGTTGACGCCATCACGCAGCGCGACTATCCGGTCGTCCAGGGCACAGTCCTCATGATCGCTGGTATGTTCATCGCCATCAACATCGTGACAGACCTCTTGTACGGGCTGCTCGACCCGAGAATCCGGCTCGAAGGAGACAACTGATGAACCCAACGCGCATTGTCCGCACGGTGACGGGCGACATCGAACCCAAGGACCTAGGCGTCACGTCGGCACACGAACACCTGCTGTGCGACCTACGCGGCCGAGATTTCCAGCTCCCAGACGACCCTGAGGAGCAGCGCCGCGCTACCGAACCGCTGCAGATCGAAAACCTCTGGTGGATCCGAGAACACCACCTTGAAAGCCAGACAAACGTCGTTCTCGACGAAATCGACATCGCCGTATCCGAGCTGGTACAGTTTCGTACCGACGGTGGTCAGTCGATGATCGACCTGACGTGTCACGGGCTCGGTCGGCGACCGCTCGAGACGAGCGCTGTTGCAGCCCGCTCAGGAGTTCAAGTGGTTCTCGGCTGCGGCTACTACGTCGAGAGTTCCCACCCCGGCTCCCTCCGGCAGACGTCTATTGACGAGATCGCGCGGTCGATGGTGGATGACATGGTGGTCGGCATGGACGGTACCAATGTTCGCGCTGGCGTAATCGGCGAGATTGGGTGCTCGTGGCCCGTCACCGACGAGGAGCATCGCGTCCTTGAGGCCAGCGCGCTCGCCCACGGTGAAACCGGAGCTGCCGTCGTGGTGCACACGGGTCGCCACGCATCCGCAGGGCTCGACCACGTCCAACGGCTAGTGCGCCTCGGGGTGGCGCCCGATCGAATCGTGATCTCCCATGTCGATCGCCGCATCAACGACATCGACGACGCAATCGAGCTGGCGCGCACTGGTTGCTATCTGGCGTTCGACTGCTTCGGACTCGAGCCTTGGATCGCTCCGTCCGCGCGAGGTATGCCGATGCCGTGCGACCTCGAGCGAGCCGTGATGCTCCATCAATTGTGCGAGGCGGGCTTCGCCAGGCAACTCCTGATTGCGCAGGACATCGCAATGAAACACCGTCTCTGCCACTACGGCGGCCACGGCTACAGCCACGTGCTCCGTTGGGGACTGCACGTACTTCGGCACGTCGGCATCCCCGACGAGATGAGTGCGCAGTTCCTCGTGGACAACCCAAGCGAAGTGTTCTGGATGAACGGAGCTTCTCAGGGCACAACGACCAAGACCATCCAGGACAGGTAACCAATGACATTGACCTATGACCACCAAACAGCAGACGGAACGACAGCGCAGTCATTGCTTCATCCCATCGGCCACTACATCGCCGGTAGCTGGCAACCCCCCGTCTCCAGCCAATGGCTGGACGTCGTCGATCCGTCGACCGGCGCGGCTGTCGGCCGCATCGCTGCTGGCGACGCCGATGACATCGCGCTGGCGGTGAAAGCGGCACGTGCCAGCTTCGACAGCGGCATCTGGTCCGGACTCGCGCCGTCGGACCGGGCGACCGTTCTGCGCTCTGCAGCCCGCCTCGTGGCCGAGCAGACAACCCTGCTGGCTACCATCGAGTCGATCGACAGCGGCAAGCCCATCAAGGAAGCCGAAGGCGACATCGCCGGCGTCGTTGACGTCCTCGACTATTTCGCGGGCGCTGCAACGAAGGTTGTCGGGCAGACGATGTCGCTGCCCGAAGCCCAACTCGGCATCGTGCTACGTGAGCCCGTAGGTGTCGTGGGAGCGATCACACCTTGGAACTTCCCGCTGTACGTGGCGGTGTGGAAAGCCGCTGCCGCATTGAGTGTTGGCTGCACGGTCGTGTTGAAACCGTCGGAGCTCGCGTCGATCACTTGCCTGCACTTAGGAGAACTGATGACCAAGGCCGGGCTTCCCGATGGGGCGCTCAATGTGGTCAGCGGCCTCGGGGCAACGGCTGGGGCCCCATTGTCCTTGCACGGCGATATCGACATGCTGACCTTCACCGGATCAACCGCTACGGGCTCGAAGATCATGGAAGCTCGCGCTCGTCGGGTACTCCCCGTGCAGGTCGAGCTCGGTGGAAAGTCTCCGCTAGTCGTGTTCGCCGACGCGGATATCGCAACGGCGGCTGACGCCGCGGCGTTCGGCGCATTCTTCGCCCAAGGCGAGAACTGCAACGCAGGCAGCCGCATACTGGTCGAGCGCTCCATCGCCAGCGAATTCGTGCAGCGGCTGGTATCGGTCGCGGAAGCGATTCGAATCGGGGCGCCACTTGACCAGAAAACCGAACTCGGCTCGCTGATCTCACCAGAACATCTAGCCAAGGTCGAGGGCTTCGTCGACCGGGCGCGCGCCACCGGAGTCACCGTGGCATGCGGAGGTTCCCGAGTGACAATTGCCGGTTGCGAAGGTGGAAGCTTCTACCGACCCACGGTCTTGACAGACGTCGGTCGCGACCACGAGGTGTTCACTGAGGAAATCTTCGGTCCAGTGGTCACGGTGACGGTTTTCGATTCCGAGATCGAGGCAGCCGACCTTGCCAATGCCACCGTATACGGGCTCGCTGCAGGTGTCTGGACACAAGACATCGACCGCGCGTTTCGAATGACGCGCACAATCCGTTCCGGCTATGTGTGGATCAACACATACAACACGACGCCGGTGGAAGCGCCGTTCGGCGGGGTAAAGCGTTCAGGTTTCGGCCGCGACACTGCCATGCAAGCAATCGACAACTACCTGGTCTGGAAGACTGTTGCAATTTCCACTGTCCCGTTCGCAGGTTGGTACCGGGCGTCCGCGCGGGACCTCGACACAGTGGGAACCGAAAGAGAGGTGGTCTCCGATGAGTGACTGGAGCGTCGCATCGAAGGATCGATTGTCAGAGTTGGTCGCGTCGCAGATCCGCGATGCCATCCGGTCAGGTCGCCTGAAGCCGGGTGACCGCCTGATCGAGTCCGCCCTCGCAGAGCGGCTCGACGTCAGCAAGACACCGGTACGGGAGGCCATCCGAGATCTCGAGCGTCAAGGCTTGGTGCAACAGCACCCTCGCCGTGGGTCATTCGTGCGCAGCATGACCGTGCAGGATCTTCGCGAGATCCGCACTCTTCGAGCCACGTTGGAGGGTCTGGCAATGCGGCTCGGCATGGAGCAGGGCAACACCGAACCATGGATCGAGGAGCTTCAATCCCTCATAGTCCAGATACGCGAGAGCTCCTCACCGAGCGACATGAACGAGTTGCACGCTCAGTTCCACGTGGCGCTGTCATCGCGTTCACAGAACGGTCGTCTCGATGAGATGCTTGCAAGCCTTCGGGCGCAAACACGGATCTTCCTGTCGTTCGTGCATTTGCTGTACGAAGGCTCAGGGGAGATCGCCGACGCGCACCTTGAATTTATTGATGTAATCCGCTCCGAAAACCCAATCCTTGTTCAGCCGCTGTTCCGCCGTCACATCCTCGAAGATGGAGCTCGCCTCGAGGCGATCTGGTCGTCGCAGACGACCGAACTCTCGGAGGAGACCACATGAACCCGATCGCAGGCTGCGGCCACCGCGGCAACGGCATCGACCGCCCGGAGCAGACGCTCGCCGCGTACCGTCGCGCAGTCGAATTGGGTGCCACGTTCATCGAGTTCGACGTTCGCGTCACCAAAGACAATCAGTTGGTGGTATTCCATGACGCTACGCTCGAACGTACTACGAACGGCACAGGCCGAGTCATCGATCACACGGTCAGCGAGTTGCGGGACCTTGATGCTGGTGCATGGTTCGCGTCTGAGTTCGCCGGTGAGCGAGTGCCAATGCTCGAAGATCTGCTGGCTTTCCTTCAGGATGCAGGTGTCATCGGTTGTGTCGAGGTGAAAGCCGAGTCAGCAGACGAGGCCGCGCACACAGCGCTGCTCTTGGCCGAATGGTTGGAGGAGCACGACTGCAACGGGCTGATGCGGGTGTCGTCCTTTCACCTCGACGCGCTCGCAACGCTGGCAGTCAAGGCACCATCGCTTCGCCAGCTTCCGTGGATGGATGAGTTCTCGCCGGCCAATGTGCCCAGTCATCTGCAAGATGCTTCGAGATTGCAGGCACTCGGTGTGTTCCATACGGCAGCGCTCTTGAGTCGTGCACAGGTCGCCGAGCTACAAGCTTCTGGGCTCGAGGTATGGGTGTGGTCGGCAGACGACGAAGCATCACTTGCCCAGGCTGTGTCGCTTGTTCCCGATGTCATCTCATGCTCAAACATCGGTGGCTTGATGACGCTGATCGGCGGGGACGACCAATGAGGCTCGCCAGGTTCGAACACGATCAACAGGTACGCCTCGGTCTGGTCGAAGCGATAGACCAAGACACCGTCCGGTTACGTCCCTTAGAAATCGGTTGGGACGACGCCGTAGAGGCGCTCACCGCAGGCGCAGCTGAAATCAACCGCGTTGCCGCGAGCTCACCCGCTATGGACACCCCGTTCAAAGATCTGCGAGCGCCCGTCGGTCAACGCGGCAAATTGATCTGCGCCGCTATGAACTACCACGAGCATGTCGCCGAGGTGACGCCACAAGCGTTTGTCAAGGAAGCAATCGTGCCCAAGCTTTTCATCAAGCCATCCACCAGCATTATCGGGCCCCACGCGGAGCTGGCCCTTCCGACAACCAGTGACACCGTGGACTGGGAACTCGAGCTCGCCGTCGTGATCGGCACCGGTGGACGCAACATCGAGAAGGCCGATGCATTTGAACACATTGCCGGCTACACGGTGATCAACGACATCTCAGCGCGGACGTCGCACTGGGGCATGGGCGAGCGAGCGCCGTCACACTGGGCCGATTTCTTCGACTGGTTGATGGGCAAATGGGCGGACGGATTCGCGCCCATGGGCCCATGGTTAGTTTCCGCCGACGAGGTGACCGACCCACAAGCACTAGATCTTGAGCTGAGCGTGAACGGCGAGGTGCGACAGTCCGCAAGCACTGCTCAGATGATCTTCAACGTTGAGGAACTGATCGCCTTCGCGTCGACGTTCATGACGCTCGAGTCCGGCGATGTCATCGCAACTGGCACTCCCTCGGGAGTTGGCGCCACGACGGGCACGTTCCTTAAGCCAGGTGACGTAATGGCCGGATCGATCGCTGGTATCGGCGAGATCCGTACTCCCGTGGTTGCACCAAAGGTTTGAGCAAAGGGGTGGCGCATTTCAGTGAGCAGGTCCGTGGAGGGTCGCGGCGCGCCGACGCGCGGTGGCACGCCAAACAGGTCCCCCTCAGATCCAGGCCGAAGACCGACAGAGGATTCCAGTCCATCTCGACCAAGGCCGAAGCTGCACGAAGCAGGTCAAGACGGATCACGACGTTGTCGAGCAGGTAGCCGACCATGGTGTAGTCGGCCTTCTCTTCGACGTAACCGCCTTTGGACTCGTAGAACGGGCAATCACTGGCGATCTCACGGACGGTCGGAGAAGTGAACACCAACCGTTCGTACTCGTTGGGTCTGACGGCGGCTTCCCATCGATGACGCTTGAGGCGGTCTCACAGCCTGAGACTCGGGCTCGGCGACGATTTACCGGTGGAAGAAACAAGACCGAGTCGACCAGGGGCTCGAAGCCGGCACCCCAACGAGTCAGTCCAGCGAGCTACGCGCGGCTCTGCGTCGGATCCGTCAACTCGAAACCGAGTTGGCAGCCACGAAACGGGCGACTGCGTTGTTCGACGAAGGTCAGGTGGTGCGCCCAAAAGATCGGTACCCGATCATCGCCGCTCTCGGGACTGAGGGCTACTCACTCAAAGCCTGCTGCCGGCTACTCGGTGTCGCGTCGTCAGGGTTCTTTGTGTGGCGCACCAAACCACCATCGGCTCGTTCGATTCGACGTGCGTGGCTCCGAGACGTCATCATCGAGATCTGGGAGAACTCGAGGCGGACCTACGGTTGGCGGCGTGTGCAGGCCGAACTCGACGATGCCCACGGTCAACGAGTCAATCGCAAGCTCGTGCGGTCGGTGATGCGTGAGCTTGGGATCAGCGGCCTGCCGAAACGCCGCAAAGGGCGCCCGAACATCAAACATCTCGCGACGAGTGAGGACTTCGTGAACCGTGAGTTCGGTCGTGACGGTCCGAACCAGCTTTGGATGTCAGACATCAAGCGCCACGAGGCCAGCTGGTCGGCGGGAAGGTCCGTTGTCGGCTGATGCTGACGAGATGGGGCGGAGGACCCGTAGTAGTCCGAGGCCGGGAAAGCCGGTCACATGGCGAAGGGGTCCAGTGTGTTCGCAGCGGAACTGCTGATCGTGGAGGTCGCTGGTGAATACCGGCGCTCCGTGGCCCGACCTTTTGGAGGCCGAGTCGCGGGTACGTGTGATGCAAACGAAGCTGCACCAATGGGCGATAGCTGATCCTGGCCGTTGCTTTGATGACGTGTTCAACCTCGTGTATGACCCGGCGTTTCTCACCGTTGCGTGGCGTCGGGTTCGGGGCAACAAGGGGGCACGAACTGCCGGAGTCGATGGAGTGACACCTCGCTCGATCGTCGCCGGTGCCGAGTCGATGTTGAACGGGCTGCGAGATGATCTCAAAGCCCGCCGGTATCGACCCGAACGGGTGCGACAAAAGACGATCCCGAAATCGGGCGGCAAGGTTCGCTCGCTGGGGATCCCGACTGTTGCAGACCGGGTCGTGCAGTCCTCGTTGAAGCTGGTGCTCGAACCGATCTTCGAGGCGGACTTCAAACCGTGTTCATTTCGGTTTCCGTCCGAAGCGCCGAGCACCGGTCGAGGTAGGGGAGCGGCTTGAGTGATCGGCGCGGGGTGAGATCGGGTCGAATGGGAGCGAATAGGACATGTCTGGGTCCTGGAACGGCCCAACCGGCTGGTCAGACGGGTGCAAGCTCCCCGCAATGGGACCGAATAGGACATTTCGGGCCGACCGCGGCCCCGTCGCTTGCGAATAGGGGATCGCTGCTGGCAGGCCGACGGGTGGGAGAGCATCAACGTTGAGCACGGTGCAGAATGGTCCGAGTTCGATGAGCCTGCCGGATAGTTTGCCGATCAACGGATGCTCGACCTCGTACCACTCGGCGAGGTGCCCTATCCCACAGCGAAGGAGTCCTATCGCCATCTCGGCGGCAGCATCAGCGACCTTGCCGGACACTCACTGGAAGTCGTTCGGACCGGGTCCGTCGAAGCGACGATGCTCATGACACGCCCGAACTCCCGCCCCATGATCCGACCGGATCGTAGCTCTGAGACGTCATCGGCCCGTGGCCGGCATCTAACAGAGATCTAACAAACCAGACGTAAACAGCAGGGAACATAGGGGAACAGAGGGGAGGTGAAAATCCCTCCTGACCAGGGATAACTCTCGAAACCGCTGCCCACGTGCGGGTTGCTCGTCGGGCTCATAACCCGAAGGTCGCGGGTTCAAATCCCGCCCCCGCCACCAAGAATCCCTAGGTCAGAGCGTTGCTCCCGCTTGGGATTCACTGGCCCAAAAGGGCTGCAGAGTGAGGAGAGTCGGCTCAGAACTTCTGAGCCGGACTAGGAGCGCAGACGACTATTGACTCTCGCCAGCCATTATGAACGTGGGCCAACACTTCTCCAGTCTGAGGTAGCGGGTCGCTGGCGGAGGGGCGTTCTTGGTTCCGGGTTGAGCGCAACGAGCGGGATGGCGAAGATTCTGGGGTCAGGGAAGATGGAGCGGTTCTCTCCGGTTTCGCCGCAGGGTTCGATGACAACGCTGCCCACGATTGCAGCGCGAAGGGCGAATTGAAAATCTTGTCGATGCCGCAGCCTCGTACCGATGATTTGGCAATACCCCCGCAATCTCAGAGTGTCTTGTGAGACTCGATACCAACGGGAAACGTCTGAGGCAGGGCAGGCGAACGGGCCAGCATCAACTAGTGACAACGAACGGCATTGATCACCCCAGCGAACTGGAACCTCACCAGTGGCATCCTCAAACGACCGTGCTTGGTCCCGAATCCGGAGCCGTCTCCTCTAACAGTGACCAAATAACGGCCTCGGATCGTCCGCCGATCCAGCGACTAAGTCTCACTGTCGCCTGGTTGATGCTGTGCACGACGGCGCTCGTGCCTGCACCGAGCACAGAGAGATAGTCCTTCCCGGGGAACCCGGTGATGTTAACGAGCATGTGGGGTGCGACCGGTACCACGGTTCCGTCGAACCACAGGCGCTTGTCGTCTCGATCCTCAGCGTCGTGCAGGGTGATTCCATGGCTTCCGATCACCAGTTCGGATCCTGAGTCCCAAAGAGTCCCGAAATGGAAGCCCGTCTCCCTGCAGAACTTTGGCTCCTCTGTTGCGATTGCCGTATCGTCGCCCGCGGCGAATACTGCGTGTACGTTGTGCATCACCTTCTCGACGAGCATCGGCATTCGTTGAAAAAACAGCAATTCCTCTTTAGATGGCAGTGGCGGGTGGTTCTGTTCTTCGGCCAGCCGACATGCTGCCTGATAAAATGCTTCTTCATCGTCGTTCATGGCTGCAACACGCGATTGGGACTCACGAGTTCGTCTCGCCAGTGAGAACACGAAGCGCTTGAGGGCGAGGCGCGCGGAGTTGCTCAGATCGGGCAACTTGTTCACGTTCAGGCTGGACACTACGTCTCCGAGAGCAGGCACTGCTGCTGACTCGATCTCGCCCAATCGTGATTCGTACTCCATGCTGCGCGAGTCGTCGTCATACGAGTAAAGCGTATACTGGTGATTCTTGACGAACGCGTTGCTCAGATTCTGACGAACTACAGTGCGAGTAGTGCGATCCCCGACAAAGATGAATCCGTCCGCGTCACAGAAGCGCTTCAGGAGCATCCTCGGGATGTAGTGCTGCCGTTTGGTCTCGTTGTTGCTCATCAGTCATCGCGCCAAGTCAGCGGCAGTGTGTTGCCGCGTTCCCTCAGTGAATCTCCCCGGGTTAACGCAGGCGAATCGTGAGAAACCATCACCCCGAGTGTGTCTAAGAATCTAGCGACTCACCCTTCGGATGTGTGGGTCTCCCCGGGTTTCACACGGGCTGGTTGGTGTGCGTTTCGGTCTGGTGGTCTGAGGATCGCTGCTGTGGTCGTAAGTTGAGCGCCCTTTGTAGGTTGGACAGGTAGCCCGCGAAGGCGGGACGTGCCAGTCAGAACACGAGCTCGCGCCGAAGCGGGTTTAAGGGAACCCGTTGTGTGCAATGCGCGCAGAACGTTAGGTCGACATCGTTTCGGGTAAGCCGGACTTGAGAGATCCTCAGCAGGGGCTGTTTCGACTGCGAAGGTTGTTTGAAGATCCCGGCGCTGGCACCTTCTGGTTGCGTCGCACTATTGCTTGTTCGACCCATTGGGACAGTGTAGATCCGGCTTGTGGGTAAGGATGATATGACGCGTAGCCGAGTTCGGTGTTCGATCTGCTGTCGTATTGCCGGTTCATAGCTAGCCGGTGCGGCAGTGTGACATCACTCCTACCGTCGATGCCCGGTAGTTGGACGGCGAGCAGGGCCCCGCGAGGATCACTCGGGTTGTTCCGCAATGTGGCCGCGATTTCCCAGTCAACATACTTGCGAGCCCACGAACATTCTCCTATCAGTGCTATAGTCGCTGACGTTCCGCGAATGTACTTCTCGCGGATACGTCTCAGGACATAGTCCGTGTCGTCGCTGTCGACGTAGTCGTCGTTGTCTGACGCTCCCAAGATGCGCATCGAGTTGAACCATCCGCCGTACCTAGCTACGAAGTCGTAGACCTCCGCTTGATCGGCGTGGTTATATGTGACGAATACGTTGCGCGCAACCATTATTTTTCCTCTCAATCAGCTCTATGGCGAAATTGTCGACCGTGGATTCCATTAAATGTTGGTGGATGAAGCATGGCTGTGTTGTGTGATCCGTCATTGCCAGTCGAGGGGTTCTCCGGCGATGCCGAGATGCACCTGACTCTCAAGCCAGGTTGTGAAAGCGTCCCTAAGCTCGTCAGGATAGTTACAGCGATAACTCCGCCCAGGAAGGCCCATGTCCTGACCCTGCCAGTTGCGTAACTTGTCGGGTATCTCAACGGCGTGGTTGCCGTAGTAGACGAAGGTTTCTGACAACAAGACTCGGGGCGCGCTGGTATCTCGCTCAACGTGGCGCATATTCGGGGAGCCGTCTTCGAGGCTGTGGCGCCCGTCCTCTTGGATCCACGAGGTTCCGTTCGAGGAACGGTGGTAGATGTTGTCGCCGTATCGCTGCTTAAGGCTGCCAGCCCTGTTCGGCTTCTTCTGCTGGAATCTGGGATCACCCCAGTATTCGTCGTAGGACAAGGCTTCCTCGACGCGCAACGCGAAGACGAGTTGTCCTTGCTGACCCTTCTGTTTTGAGCCGACGCCAGCAACCCAATCGCCGATTCTCGCTTTGCCGCGAATTCGGGGTTTGCAGGTTGCGAGGGTGCAGACGCCGTAATAGGGATTCGGCGCGAAGCCGATGTCGTATCGGACGATGTAGGTGTAGAGCCTTGACACGCCTTTAGCAGCCGATCCGGTTAACTGGCTGCGGAGGCCGGGGTTGGCCACCGGGGTCTTCGAAGTGTCGGGAACCACTCATGGCCGCCACGATTCGATCAGAATTCCAGCCGACGATGGCTTCGGCGTGCTTCTCAAGTGGCTCGGGGACCTCGCAGCCTGCTGAGCCGGGTGCCCACACACCGATGATGCGCTTGTTGTATTTGTTGGCGTACTCGATCTCCCAATCGACCCATTCGTGGTTCTTGGTGTCGGGTGTGATGAGGACTGCCAGAGTGCCAGCCCACTTGATGCCCGGGGCCAAGATCTGGGTCTTGATGTAGTCGGGGCTTCGAGCCTGATTCGGGTCATCGCTCGTGATCGAGGCATCGCGAATCGTTACGCCCTTATTCTTAAGCAGGTTCTTGAAGTCAGAAACGAGAGCGTCGTCCTCGTGGCGGTGGCTGATGAACAGGTTGTGAATCTCGCTCATAGGAACTCCTTGTCTTTGTTTGAGCGAGCTTAGAGGTGGGGTATGACACCGAGTCGTACAATGGTGTGGTGCTGCCGCCAATCCTTGAGGTCTACATCGTCTGGCACCCTGAGGATCCAGAGGGCGCTCAGATCGCTAACTGGCTCCTTGAGCACTTCCGAGGGGCTCCTTACTCGGGTCTGGTGGGTGGGGCAGTCGAGGTGTACACACGCTCGGAGCCCTGGCAGCCCGGCTCGGACGCGCCACGGCCCCTACCGTGCCAGGTACCGCTGCCCTATCAGCTTCCTCACGCACAGGTAACGGCGATCGTTCCCGTCCTTGGAGTACGGCTTGCGCGAGCCGTCGAGCAGGACTCGTCGGATTGGATGGGCTACTTACAGAGCATTCACTCCGCTGAGGAGGCTGGGTCGGAACTGATTGGGGTCTTTCCCGTAAGACTGCAAGGCTCGGTCGGCAGCAGTTCCTTTGGTGGGATCGGGAGCCTGCAAACTCTCGATTCGGCAAGCTCTGAGAAGCCAACCGTGTTGTGCCGCGATCTCTCTCAGGCTGTTGCTCAACTGGTGGGTGATCCCTTCGGCGAACGGCTGAGGATCTTTATCAGCCACACGAAGCGCCACCGTGTCGAGGAGGAGCCGGACTATGTCGATGATCTGGTTGGTCGTGTTCGTGCGACCATCGCGGATACGCATCTTCGGGCATATTTCGATGCCGCTGACCTACAGCCAGGCGCGGATTGGGAACAGGAGCTCCGATCTCAAGCGGCATCAAGTGCTCTACTGGCTGTTCGCACTGATCTGTACGCCAGTCGGGAATGGTGTCAGCGCGAGTTCCTTGTCGCGAAGCGGGCTGGTATGCCGATCGTGACACTCAACGGTGTGTGTCGGGCCGAGGAGCGGGGATCGTTCCTTATGGACCATGTGCCGTCCGTGGGCTATCGCCAAGCTGACGAGGATCTGCGGCAGTCCAGCGTTGAGGAGGCCCTCAACCTGCTTGTAGATGCCGCACTCACCCGAGCCCTATGGGGGCTTCAGAAGGAGATGCTTCAGCAACTTGGATTTGACTGGACTCCGTTGCACGCGCCGGAGCCAGTAACGGTGCTTCCTTGGCTACGTGAGAACCGACAGCGCGCGCCCGAAGAGGGCCCGCTAGTGGTCATTCATCCTGACCCGCCACTGGGGCCCGAAGAACGCAGAGCCTTGAGCGAACTGTTTGAGGTAGCCGGAGTTGGCGACGCGGTCGATGTCGTGACACCGCGGACCTACATGAGCCGGGCTACACGAGGGCACTGATGGCTGTGGACGGACTAGTCCCGAGCGACTCGCTGCGAGATGTGCGTGTCGGCCTCTCGGTCTCCGACAGCGATGACCTGAGGCGGCTTGGGCTGTCCTCGGCCCACGCCGAGCAAGCCGTAGGTGAGCTGGCCCGTGCTGTGCTGATCGCGGGAGGCAGCCTCGTTTACGGTGGGCGGATTAAGCCTTCGGGTTTCACCCAATATCTCATGCACGAGATCCGCCGCTATGGCCGTGAAGATGAGCTGGCGCTAACCCTGTGTCTTGCGGCTCCCGAACATCACAAGCTCTCGCGCACCGAACTCGACGACATCGACCGAAGCCTCGGGACAAGGGGACGAATCGTTTGCCTCGACCGAGAAGGCAGCGAGATCAAGGACATCATGAGTACCAAGTCCCGCGATCCAGATCCCTTTTCCGAATCTGATGCCCCCCACGCCTACAGTTCGATGCGCCGCCAACTGGCGGCCATAACCGAAGCCCGAGTCCTCATCGGTGGGAAGCTCTCGGACTTCGCTGGGGCAATGCCAGGCATCGTCGAAGAGGCGATCGTTGCGGTGGACGCTAGACACCCCCTGTACGTGTCGGCAGGCTTTGGGGGAGCGGCTGCCCTCGTGGCGCAGCGGTTGCACCTCGATGATCTGCACTGGGCACCCGAAGACTTCCCGACACGTCCCGACGACGAGCGCATCGACCGTGGTCTACAACTGCTGGACGCCGCTGTCGCCTCCAGTGGATGGAACGCGATGTCATGTGGATTGGATGAGCGGGGCGTTCGGCAGTTGGCAGCCACGCACCGTGCCAGCGAAGTCGCGTCGCTAGTAGTCCGAGGTCTAGCCCAGTCGCGCATCTAGATCTGTCGGCCAGATCCCAAGTTCGAGCTGGCGCACACCGCTACCATCTGCTCGACGGTCTCTTTGAGGGAGTTTGATGGCGCCAAGGGTTTCAGGTCGGCAACCGGCCGTGACGGAGGGGTTCGCTTGCTACTGGGCCTTCGCCGCCGAGCGACAGCAGGTCTATTACCGGAGGCTAGCGGGTGTGGATGGCCCCCTCAGCCACGACTCCGTCATCACGGCCCACCGATTCACCAACGCCTACCGAGCCTCGGACCGGGTGAGCCAGTTCCTCATCAGCGAGGTCCAGTACAACTGGGAGTGGGGGTGGCTCGACACATTCGTTCGGACTCTGATCTTCAAGATCTTCAACCGCATAGACACATGGCGGTACATCGTCAAGCACACCGGAGAACCAAGCTTGGATACACTTCAGGACCGTCGTATCGATCAGGTTATGGCCACGATCGCTGGGGTGCGCCCGCTGTATTCGGCTGCCTACATCATGCCGCCCCCCAGGTTGGCGTCAGGACCCAAGTACGTACGACATCTGGAGCTGATCCGGCAGATGGTGGGTGATGGCGCACCCTCGAAGATCCAATCGGCGCCCAACATGGCCGCCGCGTTCGGGGTTCTTCGCCGTTACGACTCCATCGGCGACTTCCTCGCCTACCAATTTGTGACCGATCTCAACTATTCGCCGCACCTGTCGTTCTCCGAGACGGAGTTCGTCGTTCCCGGCCCTGGTGCCCTCAGAGGGCTCCGGAAGTGCTTCTCTGACCCCGGCGCGTTTTCTGACGAAGAGCTCCTTCGATGGACTTGGGAGCGCCAGGAGGATGAGTTTGCCGCTCGGGGCCTGCAGTGGCGCGGGCTGTGGGGAAGGCCGCTCCAGCTGGTAGACGTGCAGAACCTTTTCTGCGAACTCGACAAGTACTCCCGCGTCGCCCTACCCCAACTCTCCCGGCACGCACCGGGTAAGCGGATCAAGCAGCGCTACCGTCCCTCAGCTGAGCCGATGACAGCCTGGTTCCCCCCAAAGTGGGGACTCAACGACTCAGTCAAGGCCCAAGACATTTCAGAATGGACGCGTCTGTCGCTCACCTCGTACTCAAACTCGATCGCAGAGACATCGGGCTTCGGCCTTGAGTCACTCGATGAGCCGAAGCTCCCGGGTATCTAGATCGCACTCGACGACGCCACCCTTGGCTTCGCGAAGTCGTGGGAAGATCTCGAAAGCCTGGGTGTAGGCACATCGCCACGCAATCAGGGGCTGACCTGCGACTTCGAGTCTCCGAACGGTCCTCCGTACATGTTTGAAGAGCTCCCAGTTAAAGGCGTCCGGCTTGAAGTCGAACTGCTCGAAGTAGTTGAAGACGAACGCTGCGAGGCCCTCTTCGATGGCGATGGCGCGTGCGCCGTCCTCAATGCGGTCACTCTCGCCAACGTCTTTCCGCTTCGCTCCCATCAGTGCTCGAAGCACAGGTGACCAACCCAAGACCGTGGCGTGAGCAAGGTGGATGATGTCGTGATAGCGGTAACCGTCATCGATTGCCGAATTGTCGTCGAGCGGGTCGCCTAGTTGGCCGGGACCGCCCTTTCGGACACGTTCTTGCTCGACCCACTCAGCTAGTTCACCCTGCGGGACCATTCGGACAACAGGGATCTCACCGGACTGAACCTCTACAAACTCAACCCGCATCTGTCGAAGCAGCTTCTGGCGGTCGTGGGCGTGGTCGTCGTAGTTCGGACGGGAAGGCATCGTAGACGACCACAAGGCGTCCGTCTTGTGAAGGTTCCTCTCAGCTACATCATTCAGATCCAGATTCAAGCGGCGGGCAAGCAACGCCATATACCAGAGCAAGTCTCCAAGTTCTTCACTGACGCGATCACCCAGGCTGGACATCGGATCACCCTCACGGAAGAACTTCTTGGCTTCGGAGACCACCTCGCCTGCTTCGCCCGCGATACCAAAGAGAGCTATCCGTATCGCCTCCTCGTCGTCTCCGAGACCATCAGTTGCTGCCGCTCGATCAACGTATTTCTGCAAGTCCATCGTTTACTCCTCGATACGGCACGTAGCCGATCGGCAGTCTAGGTGCATTCTCACTTACCGAATGGGCGACCTTGAATGCGGACACCATTTGGGCTCGCAGACGGGGCAGGACGTCGGTTATGCGGCATTGTCAAGGCGACGGTGGAATGGCCTAGGCACTGGCTAAGGACCTTGGGTGCACGTTCTGTTCCGACAACATGGTGGTGTGGGTTTGGCGCAGGTCGCGGTGGAACAAGAGAAGGAAGCTCGCACCCTCGTCGCGACGTTCGACGCTGTCCGCGGATGTTGTCACACCCCTCTGTCATCGTTGGGTTCTCGATTACGGCGAGTTCTATGACGTGCCAGATGCGATTTCCCCGCAAGGCCGGAATTGAGACAGTTGATCCAATATCAGGCTGCTCGGGTATCGCCCGGCTCACAGCTGTCGGCTACTACTCTCCGTGAAAGGGACACCAACCATGGCCTACAGAACCATCGACCTCTTTGCAGGAGCGGGCGGGCTCACCGCAGGCTTCTGGCTGGCTCGCGACAGCGCAGGTGCTGAACTCTACGATCCCGTCTTCGCGGTGGAGCACGAGCCGGCGGCTGCAGCCACCTACAAGGCCAACTTCGGCATACATGTTCATGACGGGGACATCGAGTTCGTGGACCCCAGGGTGTACCCCAGCGCCGACATCATCATCGGAGGGCCGCCCTGTCAGGGATTCTCTCCGCTGGGCCGTGACCGCGACCCCGACTCGAAGGCCGAACTGAACGGATTATGGGAACACTTCCTTGCCGCTGTCGTGCAGGTGCGACCGCGAGCGTTCGTGATCGAGAACGTCCCTCAGTTCCAGCGCTCCGCCCAGTTCAACGAGCTATTGAACCGGATGGCTAAGCACCCCTTCCTGTCGCAGTTCGGCTGTGGCTACGGGGTACTGAATGCCGCGGACTACGGGGTGCCACAGACCAGGAGACGGGGCATCTTCATGGCGGTCTACAAACAGTCCGTGCCTTGGCCTCCTCCGCCGACGCACGGCGACTCCCCGATGTTCGAGCAGCCGTATCGCACAGTGCGCGACGCGATCTCCGACCTTCCGGCCGAACCCACGACGGATCAACCCAGCACAGACGACGACGGCTCCCAGGATCTCCATATCCGACGCAACCCGCGGGAAACCTCTCTGCAGCGTTACCGGGCTATCCCACCGGGAGGGAACCGCTTCGATCTGCAGCGCAACCGTCCCGATATCACGCCGGCCTGCTGGCTCAACAAACCCACGGGCACTACTGACGTGATGGGTCGGATGTGGTGGGACCGTCCCGGGCCGACCATACGGACCGAGTTCTTCAAGCCTGAGAAGGGACGTTACCTACATCCCGAGCACGACAGGCCTATCACCCACCGCGAGGCTGCTCGGCTCCAGAGCTTCCCCGACACCTTCATTTTTGAAGGATCCAAGATTGAGATCGCCCGCCAGATCGGGAACGCAGTCCCGCCGGTGCTTGCCCGTGAGATAGCCCTGCACCTGGCGCGCATCCTCGAATAACGCGGGTATCCCGTGGATCACGCTCAGATCGATCTAGCTGCCCTCAGCCTGCTGGCCCGGACTCGATGATCTGTCGGCTCAACCCGAGATAGAGGTCACGGTCGGGACTCGGCCCCGATTTTATTTCGGCACCAGCAAGTCGCCACCACCCATCACCCAGCCAGACGCTGTTATCCGTTCCATGCTCGGCAGGGACTACCCGGCAAGAAACCAGTTCCCCCTTGTAAGGAACAGGAAGATCCAATCCTCGGGCGATGTGGGGGTCAGCCCCCTGGTGGCCCAGGATCAAGAACCCCTCGCCGCCAAGGTTTTTGGCCAACCTCGCATCACGCGCCCGCTTCATCGGGTCCTTCTGCTGGGCGACAGTCACCATGGTCGACCGGTCGATGATCTCGCGCTGGATCTCGCGCAGCAGGGCCTTCACGCGCCCCTGGCCCGAAGGATTCAGCAGGATTTTGCGACGGCTCTCTTGGCTCAGCCGCCGGAGAGGGTTCGGCGGCAGGTCCTGCAGCCCACCCCAGAGCCAATAGGTGCTGTCCATCCCGTCGTCGTTCAGACGCCGCTTGTTGTCCCGGTTGTACTGCCTACGCCTTCGACCGGAGTCGTCGGTCCTGAATCTGAGCAGTTCATCGCGGATCTGAATAACACCGGCGGCCCACTGGGCATCGTCGTCGTTCATCCATACCAGGAGTGCCAGGTGGTCGGCGGTTCCGGATTGCTCGTGGTCGTCGCAGAGGTACATCTCCATCGGGATCTCCCAACCGCCGAAGTCCTTGGAGAACTTGCAGTCGACATCGTGCGCATTGATCTCCCAGTCGAGGTCGGTGCCTTCGGAGATGCCGAATTCGATTGTGAGTCCGAGTTCCACTTTGGTGCCCAAGTGGGTCTTCTCCGTCTTGTTGAGTTGTTGGTAGCACCATCGCCGTGTGCGTTGCCCGTCGAGCAGTTCATCCAGGGAGTCGCGCAGTACCCAGGCGAATCGCTCACGACCGTCTGGTTGCTCCTCGAACCAGCGAACAAGGCCTGTCAGGTCGGGGGTGGGTGACGAGGGCTGTTCACTGGGAGGACGCCGGTTGGTGGACATCCGCGCTTTCGGGTCGTCGGCGAAGTCATCTGGCGGCGCACCACGGGACCCCCTCGATCTTGTCCTTCCGCGTCGCATGGAGTTCGGTCGGGCCACACCGCGGGTCTACCGGGACGTTGGTGGTTTTAACAACTCGGGGCAGTGCGCTGACGGGATTGCCGACTGGGAACTAGCGCCGGCTACCAACGGTTGTCTCGCTCTGAGGTCGCGCCGTCCCCTCGACAGAGGCGCGGACCGACTCTTGGACTCGGTCGGCTACCGACTCGGGGTCCTCGTGCTCCCAGAACCGCAGCACCGTCCACCCGGCCTGTTGCAGGTAGGCCGTAGTCTCCGCGTCGCGTTCGACGTTGCGGGCGATCTTGTCGGCCCAGTATTCCGAGTTGGTGGCGGGTTGGGTGTGGTGCTCGGGGCAGCCGTGCCAGTAACAGCCGTCCACAAAAACCGCTATCCGGCTCTTGCGCAGTACCAGATCAGCGGTACGGGGTAGTTCCGGCTGGGGACGGACCGAGACCCTGAAGCGGATACCCCGTCGATGCACCGCAGAGCGCACGGCCAACTCGGGCTTCGTATCGCGGCTCCGATTGCCCTGCATCGACTTGCGGTTGCCGGGCGAGGAAGCCCAAGACGCGCTCCCAGAGCCTTCGGCCACGTTCAAGACAATAGTGGATCAGCCGATCCGACACAGAGTACTGGCAGCGCTGCCCGCTAATGCCTTGTGGGATCCTCGTGGTCCTCGGCATAACCAGACCGGCCGCTAGGTTGCTGGCTTCGTTCGAGTGTATCCTTGCCTGTATTCCCCGGTGTCGCTAATGCCTTCGTGGCATGCGCCCGGGGTATTGCCTTTTTCTGGGCGGGTCTGGGGAGATCGCCTGATGGTCGCTGCTGTCACACCCCTGTTGTGTGCTTGTGGTGTGGACTCTCTAGGAATTGATCGGAAGGCGCGAGGGGTGCAATTGCGTCTTGGTGACGGGCAGAGGGTGCGCGCCCAGGCCGACCGCAGCGGGCAGACTGAGGGTGTGACCGTTGGCTCCGCGATCTCTCTCTTCTCTGGCGCCGGGGGTCTCGACTTGGGGATCGAGTCGGCGGGGTTCGCCACGCTGGCCGCGGTGGAATGGGACGATGATGCCTGCGACACCTTGGAGAAGAACGCCCCAATCTACTTTCAGAGTCTCCGCGAGGTAGTTCGGGCCGACCTCTTCCCGCTCGCCACCGGCGCAGGTGAGGGTCTGACCACGCGAGACATCCTCCGAGCGGCCGGTCTGTCGAACCGGGAGAGGCCCGACCTACTCGTGGGTGGGCCACCTTGCGTTGCATTCTCCAAGTCAGGCTTCTGGCTCGACTGGAAGCGTGATGGTGTTGACCCCGCAGCTAGTCTTCTGCAGGCCTATACCCGTGTGCTTGCCGAGGCAAGGCCCCGCTACTTCATTTTTGAGAACGTGTACGCGCTGACCTTCAACAACAAGGCGAGCAAGCCGGCGTTCACCCGATTACTGGCGGAGATCGAAGCGGCGGGGTACCGGTTCTGGTGGCAAGTGTTGAACACGGCCGACTACGGAGTGCCCCAGGCGCGACCTCGTCTGTGCGTCGTGGGCTGTCGCAAGCGGGACAAACTGCCTGATCCGCCGGACCCGACTCATCACGGGCCTTGGGAACGACGAACTACGACCGGTGGGCCGCTGCCCCACGTCACGGCTGGCGAGGCGCTCGCCGGGTTGATCACCGACCCCGAGCCCCAGGAGGTGATACGAGGGCGTTGGAGCCACCTCCTGCCTGAGGTCCCGCCTGGTGACAACTACCTTTATTTCACTGAGAAGCGTGGTCACCCAGCGCCGATCTTCGCGTGGCGGTCGCGGTATTGGTCGTTCCTGTTGAAGCTCGATCCAGGCCGGCCGTCACCGACGATCCAGGCACAGCCCGGTCCCAACGTCGGTCCGTTCCACTGGGACAACCGACGTTTGCGCGTCCCCGAGCTTCGAAGGCTCTTCACGTTCCCGGACGACTTCACGTTCGTCGGCAAGAGAGCATCAGTGCAGGCTCAGATCGGAAACTCGGTGCCGCCACTATTCTCGGAGCAAGTCGCTCGAGCCGTCGCGGCTGCGTGCTAGCGCAGCCGAACTGAGGAACGGGCCGTGACGGATCTGGCTGGCCGCAGCTATCTCCCCAAGCTGTACCGCATCTCCGAGTCGCGCACCCCCGTCGTGGACCTGTTGCTCAAGGGCATTGAGGACGGGGGTGGGCGACTGGTTTCATGCTCCTTCCCTGCCAAGAAGCGAGCACCGATCTACATCGGTGCTGAAGACAGTGACAACCATCGCTTCGGTCTCGTTGTTTATCCGTTCACAACTACAAGGCGAACCACCAGAAACCGACCCACTACAGAGCACCGCTTCCAGATCCGATATGGCGACCCAGCCCGGGTTCGCCTTGAGCTGAACCCGATCGGCCACGATCCCGCTGGGGTGGACATCACTCTGATACTTGCCGTCGACCCCGAGACGGGCATCATCGTCGGCCTGGATCCCCTCGTCTACGCGCAGCTCCCGATGGGAATCTCGGGTTACTACCGGGACACGAACGCCGAGGCCGTGATGAGCACGGGTTGGGCCTGGTGGGCGAGGGAGAAGACAAGACCGCGCACGCCCCAGGGCGAGGGTTGGGACGGTCTGGAATCCATGGTCGGCTTCCGTCCTGATCGCTTGCTCGACTACGCCCGTTTCGAGGCGCTCGCAACCAGCCTGGGGTTCGACACGGGTCTGCGCCTGAGCCTCGCTGAGCACTTCCTTCACGGCAGGATCGGTCGCCACGACCTTGAGACTCTCTACGGTGTCAGTGCAGCCACCATCCTCGACATCATCGAGTCGAACTTTCGTCTCGGTGTTGCGGTGCGGGGAAGCATTGCAGAACACCACCTGGGCAACTTCCTCGATCGTGATCAGTGCATCGCCTCCCACGAGTCGATCGACCAGGACGGAATGCCGGACTTCCGGATCTGGCTCGACGATGGACGCGAACTGACGATCGAGTGCAAGAACGCTCTCAGCGAGACCTACAAGGACGGAGACCCAAAGGTAGAGACCCAGAAGACCCGCGACTCCGGCGCAGGAAGAAAGTACGCCTACGACGCCTTCGACATCGTCGCAGCGTGCATGTTCCCGGTCACCAAACGATGGATGTTCAAGTTCAAGTGGGCCCGCGATCTCACACCATGGAACAAAGACAACACAAGGATCGGAGCCATCCAGCGAATCGACGACACTTGGGTCGACTCCCTCGACGAACTGTTCCAACGTGAGACTCGGCAATGAGCGCGACCATTGCTGAGGTTGCAGGACTTTTCGACTCTGGGCGAAATCGACGACACTTTCGATGTCGTGGTCGCGAATATCGCCAGAGTGGGGATCGTGGAACTCGCCTCGGAGTTGGTCTCGCACGTGTCGCCGGGCGGATGGACTTCCCAAGATCGTAAAGGTGTAGCTATACTCCGTCGACAGGGGCAACTATGACAAGAGAACCAGACGACACGGAGTTCTTCAGCGTCGACGATCTGCCAGACGCCGATCCAGCAGCAGTCGAAGCCGCCTACAGCCAGATTGTGGCCCGCCACGTAATGGCGAACCTTCGCGCCGGCAGTGGTATGAGTCTCGAACAAGTCGCCAGGCGGCGTGGAGTGACCAAAGCCGCGGTGCACCAGCTTGAGATCCGGCCGCTCGGCAAAGTCCGGATCGCCTCATTGATCGGCTACCTGCAAGCGGTCGGCTACGACGTCGACGAAGACTGGGTCGCCCGAAGCCTTACCGCCGCTCTTCCAGCGCGTAGCTAAGGCGCGCGCCTCGGCGACTGGCCGCGCCCGGCACTCTTGTCCTTGGTGTGCATTCCGTTGGCGTGGTGGATACCATCCCGGGCTGGGTAGATGGGAGCGAGATATTCGTCGGGCTCAAAGCGCGCCTCACAGCCGCGCTCGCACTTGTCCAATTCACAATCGCCGTCAGTTCCAGGGACGGCCCAAACAAGGAGCTTGAGGGTTGCGGATCAACGTATATTCACGTGGGTTATTTCTGCCGATTGCGGTAAGCGTTGTATTGCTGATACTGGCCCAACCCATCTTGGCCCAGAGCGGCGCCGAACCCCCGGCGGCCTCACCAACAACGACGACCCACGACTCGGTCGCCCTGATTAGCCCGGAGTGGCCGGCAATCCAAGGCGATCTGGTGTGGGAAGCAACCATGACGGTGGGAAGCAATGGAGGCTTCCTGGAGAATGGCGGTCCTCTCGATGGCTCTATCACCGAAAACGAATTTTCATGGGGAGGGGTGGACTACACAGTAAGAGACATCTTCCTCATCCATCCGGAGTCGAATCCGGAGTCAACAACTGTCAGCATCGATGTGGTACCCGAACTCCCGGATGAGTCCAGTGGTCTGCGGCTTGAGGTTGAGGGGTTAGGGCTGAATCTTGCGGACGGAAGAGGTGACAGTGGGCATTTCAGATGGCACGATGTCGACCTGGATTGGAATGTCGGCGAGCCGGTTTCCCTGAGCCTCAATGAGTTTCCCCAGCATCTTGAGCCTCGGTCCATAGACGGTCGAGCAAACAACCTCAACTATCTCACGTGGGGCATGGCGGGCACGAACCTTCTCAGGAAGGCCCCGCTCTCTTACACGGACGGCGTATCAGTACCTACGAACTCGCGACCGACCCCGCGCACCATCAGCAACCTGGTGTTCGCCCAGGACGAATCGGTGTTGAACTCCAAACAGGCGAGCGACATAACATGGCAGTGGGGCCAGTTCATAGATCACGACATAACTCTCAGCCCGGACAACCTGGATGATCCCTTCCCAGTCCCGGTTCCTCGATGGGATCCGGTTTTTAATCCAAGCGGGACCGGCCAAGCCACCATCCATGTCGATCGTTCTGCATTCGACCCGGAGACTGGGACAGATACACACAACCCTCGCAGGCAGATCAACGCTGTCACGGCGTTCATTGATGGCTCACAGGTGTATGGCTCAGAGAGGACCCGTGCCTACGCTCTTCGCGCCAACGACGATACGGGAAGGCTCAAGACCTCACACCAAGGACGATTCTTGCCCTACAACGAGCAAGGACTCGAGAACGAAGGGGGAAGCAATCGCCAGAATCTATTCTTGGCGGGAGATGTCCGAGTCAACGAACAGATCGGACTCACCTCCATGCATACTCTGTTCGTCCGCGAGCACAACCGCCTCGCGGAGGTCATAGCCGACCAGAATCCTGGGCTGAGTGGCGACGAGATCTACGAACTGGCCCGCAAAGTCGTTGGTGCTCAGATACAAGCGGTCACGTTCAACGAATTCTTGCCCCTACTACTGGGCCCCGACGCAATAGGCCCGTATTCTGGCTACGACCCAAGCGTTGACCCGACCATCGCAAGCGAGTTCTCAGCGGGGGCCTACCGGGTCGGCCACACCCTGCTCTCCCCGAATCTCCTGCTCCTCGGCGCCGATGGAGAGACCAGCCAGATAAGCCTTGCACAAGCGTTCTTCAATCCCTCGTTCTTCGAGGATCATGGCATCTCTGCAGTCCTTCGCGGCCTAGCCGCCCAACAGGCCCAAGACGTCGACTCGCTGGTCATCAACAATGTGCGGAACCTTCTCCTCCGAGAACCTCAAGGGCCTGCCTTCGATCTGGTGGCCCTCAATATTCAGCGGGGCCGCGATCACGGTGTGGGGGATTACAACACCGTGCGCAGCGCGTTCGGCTTGCCTCCGGTGGAGAGCTTTGCCGACATTTCATCTGAGCCGAGCGTTCAGCTGGCTCTGAGACTCGCTTACGGAAACGTCGACGACTTGGACCTATGGCCGGCTGCCCTGGCAGAAGACCATGTGCCCGGAGCGGCGGTCGGTGAGACCCTCCAGGCCACAATCTCCGACCAGTTCCGCCGCCTCCGCGACGGCGACCGCTACTGGTTCGAGAATGACCCCTATTTCCTGGCCAACCCTGCGCTTCTGGACCAGCTAGGCGGTACGACCCTGGCGGATATCATCCGCCGTAACACCCCCATCGACAGTGAGATCGATGACAACGCATTTGTCGTCGGAGGCGACGCTGAACCGCAGCGTGCCTCCGAAGTGTTCGATGACGTTCCTCCCGAGGCATGGTACGAGCCCGCAGTCACTTGGATGGCCCATCACAACATCACCACTGGCTGCAAGGTGCGACTGTTCTGCCCGGACCAGGACGTAACCCGCCAACAATTCGTCACCTTCCTGTGGAGAGCAGCGGGCGAACCCCCCGCCACCCACTTGGGCTCGGAAGCCTTCGCCGATGTCCAAGAGGGTGGCTATTCGGACGAAGCGATCGGCTGGGCCGTCTCCCGAGAATTGATTGAAGGATGCACACCGGGCACATTCGGAGACCAAGACTGGAACTTCTGCCCCCAGCAACCGGTGACCCGAGGGCACATGGCCACCCTGCTGTACCAGCACGTAGAAGCCGACTACATCGGACAAACCGCTCCCTATGCGGACGTGGCACCCGACAGCGACCACGCAAACAGTGTGGCCTGGATACACGAATTCGAAATCGCCACCGGATGCGACACCGATCTCTTCTGCCCCGACCGCAACGCCACCCGCGCCGAAGCAGCAGCCTTCATAAACGGAGTAGCTGCCCGACCTTCGGCCTGGGGACCAGGAACCAACTGCTTCCCACCCGCCGCAGAATAGAGGACAGTGACACCCCCGTTCACCTGGTGAAAGGCTGTTGATGTGGCTGTTCGCGGCCTACATCGTGTGGGAGGTAGTCAACCGCCTATTCACGGACCAGGGATGCGACGGCATGTCGCTGGATCGGGCATGGTGGTGTGGTGATTGTGGTGGCGACCAGCGCGGACGAGCTTGCCGAGATGTGTGAACGGCTTCGAGAGTTCGGTCTGGGATCGCTGGATGTTGTGGAGCCCAGCGACACCCGCCGGGTGATATTGGCCGCCCTGGATGACGAGCGGAATGCCGGGAGCCTTGTTGCGTCGCTTCAAGCTGAGGGTGTGATGGCGGCGACAAGGCCCGATGGCGGTGCGGCCCTACGGGCATGGCTCCGTGACACTCGCCCGGTCACGTTCGGTGGACGACTGAGCGTCTGCCCGGCAACGTCAGAGCACGACCGCAGCGATCTTGTGGGGTTGATCGAACTCGGTTCGGGTGGTTTCGGAAGTGGCCACCATCCCACCACACGCCAGATGATCGAAGCATTGGTGGAGCGGATCTTCGGCGGCGAGCGGGTCCTTGACGTTGGCTGCGGAAGCGGAATTCTAGGACTCTGCGCGCTCAAGCTTGGTGCGGCGAACGTGGTGGCGGTCGATGTCAAGCCCGATGCCGTGGAAGCGACAAAACGCAATGCTGGAATCAACGCCATGGGCGGTCGGATCCAAGCATCGCTCGCTGCTCTTGGCGAGATCGACGGCACGTTCGATGTCGTGCTCGCGAACATTGCCAGAGCAGGGATCGTGGAACTCTCCTCGGAGATGGTCTCGCATGTGTCACCGGGTG
Organism: Candidatus Aldehydirespiratoraceae bacterium; assembly: GCA_965198365.1. GTDB lineage: Bacteria > Actinomycetota > Acidimicrobiia > Acidimicrobiales > Aldehydirespiratoraceae > VXYK01. Next base: position 667,132 of record OZ240617.1, read on the forward strand.
GATGGCTTGCTGTGGGTGGGATCTCGCCGTCTCAATGTTCCCAGATCGTCGAGTTCCTCCATCCCCTCGTCGAAATCGAACGCCGAACCAGCGGTGAGTGGTCATCTCTAGTGCTCGCTGCCCCCGCAGAACCCCGACCCTAGAGCCGGCGTAGGTCAGGATTCAGGTACTGAGTAGCGCGGCGAGGCGGTCGAACCGGTGGTCTTCGTCACCTGTGATCCGTCCGACCCAGCGCAGCGCCTCTGCGGTGTCGATGTGGGTTCCGAGCGCGATCATGGCTTCGATGTCGATCCAGTCCTTGGGTCGATCGAACACCGCCTTGCAGACGCTGAGGTGGGTGGCGGAGAGCACGCGAATCGTGTGATCGGCGAAAGGCACAGTGACGGTTGCGGCTTCCGCGGCGGCGTGAAAGGGGTCGTAGGAGAAGAAGAGGTCGATTGGTGTGTTGTCCCACATATTCCGCGCCTGGCCGTCGCGGGCCAGCGTCTCGGCGACGGTGTCGGTGTCGACTCCGAGTTGGCTGAGTGGCTCGAATACCTCTGCGGCTCGCTCTACGGATACGAAGACGTTCACATCGATGTCGATCGTGGCTCTCGGCTCTGCGTGATAGGCGAGCGAGATCGCACCACCGAAAGCGTGTGGTATTGCTGTCAGGGCACGATCAATTGCGAGAATCTTGTCGGGCAGCGACAAGCGGGTCACGACGAGTCGATTCGGGGATAGGCGAGTGAGGCGCGTCTGTGATGTCCGACGGCGTCGGCAAGGAGGAGCACATCCACGAGTCGGCTGGCGTGCTCTTCGGGGCATGACGGTGGGGGGATGTCTGGCGGCTGGGATGCGAGTTGGAGTTCTAAACGGTCGCCCGCTGCTGTGATGAGCCGTCGCAGTGTGCGAGTCGTGGGGTCTCGCCGCCCATGTTCGTAGGCGGAGATCACCGGTTGGCTGGTGCCGGCGCGTGTAGCCAGCACCGCCTGACTCAGACCGTGACGCTGCCGCGCCGCCCGAAGGAGTTCTGCCGGTTCCATAATTAATAGCATAATATATCGCTTTGTATATGTCAGCTTCACAGCAGCTAGTTCAGCTTGCGTTGCTGAGGCGCAGATCTCGGACTAAGTTATGCGTGTTCAACTGGCAAATGATGCCGACCGGTGGCTGGTTACGAGTTACGGTTGACCTAGGAGGACTGACATCATGACTGGTGGAGATGCCACAATGCGGGCGTACGGGGGGCAGCAGCCGGTCCCGACGTTCGACGACCCAGCGTTCAGGAAACTCAACAAGCCTCTTGCCGACGCCCGTGTTGCGATCGTGACCTCGGCAGCGCTGCACCGGACCGACCAGGATCGCTTCGCTGCGGTTGACACAGGCTTTCGGGCGCTTGACCGTGCTGACCGCAACATCGTCCTGGGCCACTGGAGTCCCAACTTCGACCACACAGGCTTTCAACTCGACCTCAATGTCGTGTATCCGATCGACCGGTTGGAGGAATTGGCCGCTCAGGGTGTCATCGGTGATGTCGCGCCACGGCATTTCGCCTTTGCCGGCAACCAACCTGAGACAGTCAGCGAACTGCGTCTCGACACCGGCCCCGCATGCGCGAAGGAGATGTTGGCCGATGCGGTCGATGTGGTGGTGCTGACGCCGGTTTGACCGGAGTGCACGCGTACCGTGAGTGCGCTCGCCCATGTCTTCGAAGCCGCTGGTTTGTCGACCATTGTGCTCGCTTCGATGAAGGAGGTAGCCGAGCGGATGATGCCGCCGCGCACGCTCTACTGCGAGTTCCCGCTGGGCCGTCCGCTGGGTCGTCCCGACGACGTTGAATTGCAGCTTGATGTCTTGAACCGCGCCTTGGCATTGCTCGACTCGAACGAACCTGTACTCGAGACTCATCCGCTGGTGATCGAATCCGAGGAGACACCTTTGGCGTGCTCGATCCCGCCGCGCTTCGACTCAACGCTTCCGCCCGCGGTTGATGAAGCCCAGGGTCTGAGAGCGGCCTATGACCGGTCATTCGACGCTCGGGGTGTCACCGCGGTCGGCCGCGCCATCGACGCCGACACAGTTGTCGATGCACTCGACGTCCTGGCTCAGTGGGCCGAAGGTTCGTCGTGGAAAAACCTTCCGCTGCCAGGCAAGAACACGATCGCGGTCTGTCACGACATACGGGCCTACTACACCGAAGCAGCCCTTGAGCTAGCGGCAGGGCCGGCGCCAGGAGGGCGTGCGGTCGAAGCCTGGTTCTACACCGAGACCGAAGCCGGCAAGACCATGATGGCGGCGCGCACACAACTGAAGGAGCAGGACGCACCGTTCCCGTTCTGGTTCTACATGGCCCCCGCCCACCGCTAGCCTGATCGGGTTGACTGAGCCGACAATTACAGTTCGTCCGGGGCATCCGGACTTCTTGGATCTCGCCTGGGAGCAGTCCGTCGTCGATTGGGACAGTCCTCGGCTGGTGACGCTGCCGAAGGGGATCTCGCGTCACGAGGTCAGGTTCGTCGCCTACGACGAAGGCCTGTATGCGATCAAGGAACTGCCCCACAAAGCGGCGCGCAACGACTACCAGGTGCTTCGCGCGCTTGAGCGGCTAGAGGGACCGTCGGTCAGTGCGGTGGGCCTGGTTGAGGACCGCTGGGATGACCCTGGAGCGGAACGTTCGGCTGCTCTGATAACGAGATATGTCGACTTCTCGTTTTCATACCGGGAGTTGCTCGAAGGAACTGGTTTCGGTGAACGGCGCCGACAGATGCTGGCTGCTTTCGCCGGGCTGCTCGTCGAATTGCATCTGGCTGGTTGTTTCTGGGGTGACTGTTCGCTGTCGAACGTTCTCTTCAAGTACGACGCAATGGCTATCGAGGCTCTGATGGTTGATGCCGAAACCGCTGAACTGCACCCCGAACTCAGCGACGGTCAACGCCTCCACGACATCGACATCATGACAATCAACGTCGCAGGTGGTATGGCCGACATAGCGGCTTCACGAGGGGTTGGTATTGATGACGCTGATACCAACCTTGGTGAAGAAATAGCTCGTTGGTACGAATGGCTGTGGGACGAGACAACCAGTGAGACCGTGATCGGCACAGACGAGCGCTATCGCATCACCGAACGGATTCGGCACCTCAACGAACTCGGGTTCACGGTCGACGAAGTTGACCTCACCTCCACCGATGGAGGCACCCGGCTGCGGATGCGGCCAAGCGTCGGCCCCCGGAACCACAACACGCGTCGCTTGCGGGAGATCACAGGAATAGAGGCGTCGGAGTGGCAGGCTCGGCACTTGCTCAGCGACATCTATCACTTCTCAGCAGGCCGCAGCAGCGAGAAAAGCGGTGATCTGGTGTTGGCTGCGATCCGCTGGCGAGCCGAACGGTGGGAGCCGACAATCCGTCGAATCCAAGCTCAAGCGGGGGATGACAATGTCCTGCAGGGATACTGCGACTTCCTGAATTATCGCTATGAGACATCGAGTAGCGCTGGCGCCGACCTGGGCCAAGAAGCCGCGTTCGACGGATGGCTCGCAGCCGGTCGCCCCGGTTTCCGCCCCGAACCCGAAGCTTCACCGACAAGGACCGACATTTAACGTACAAATTGCTGTTCAGTAGTTGTACACTTACCTTTATGGATGTAGCGGTCACTGATTTTCGAGCCCATTTGAGGCACTGGTTGGATCAGGTGAGAGACGGTGAAGAGGTTGTGGTCACCGAGAGAGGAATCCCGGTGGCAAAGATCATCGGACTGGAAACCACCGCGATAATCGAGTCACTGCTCCAGCAGGGAATAATCTCCAAGCCCTCTTCTCAAAACCGGCCCGTGGCTACCGGTCGCGCGCGGCCGCGGTCCCGCCAGTCGGTCTCAGAGGTGGTTTCCGAGCAGCGGGACTGATCGCTTGGCCATCGTCTATTTCGACTCCAGCGCGCTTGTCAAGCTGCTGGTTGAGGAGTCTGGGAGCGATATTGTTGCCGCTCTCTGGGACGGGTGCGATGCTGCGGTCTCGAGCCGTCTCTCCTATCCAGAGGTGTGCGCGGCATTGGCCGCGGCTGGACGCAACCACGACTTGGACCAGGCCAGTCTTACTCGCTGCGAACAAGATTGGGAGCACTATTGGGCGGCGATTCGCCCCGTTGAACTCACTCACCCTGTGCAAATGGCGGCTGGTCGGCTGGCCAAGCAACACAGCCTTCGCGGAGCCGACGCGATCCACCTCGCCAGCGCTATGGAACTAGGCACCGCGGAGGTGGTGGTAGCTGTGTGGGACCTGAGGCTCCATACCGCAGTAGTATCGGAGGCTCTGGCCGTGTCTCCACCCAGTTTGGAAACGACATGAAGGCGATCGAGATCCAAGGTGACCGACTGGTGTGGAGCGACACATCCCCTCCGTCGTTGGGGAATGGGGAGGTCCGCATCGAGGTCAAGGCAAGTGCCGTGAATCGGGCTGATCTGGCGCAACGCGCGGGCGTCTATCCAGCGCCGCTGGGTGCCAGTCAGATTCTCGGACTGGAGTGTTCGGGCGTGGTGTCCGAGATCGCCCCAGGTGTGTCCGGCGTTGAGATCGGCGATGAAGTCTGTGCCCTTCTCGCCGGAGGCGGTTATGCCGCGCAAGTCGCAGTCCCGGCCCCGCAGGTTGTCCCGATCCCTGCCGGTTTGTCGTTCGTTGAAGCCGCCGCGCTGCCCGAGGTCTTCGCCACCGCATATCTGAATCTCTACACCGAAGCAGCCCTGGCTCCCGGCGAACGAGTTCTGTTGCATGCCGGAGCGAGTGGTGTGGGCACCGCCGCTATTCAATTGTGCAGGGCCTTCGGCAACCCCGTTTTCGTAACCGCCGGCGCAGATGAGAAGATCGAGCGGTGCGTAACACTGGGCGCGTCCGGAGGCTCCAATCGACATTCAGGGAGCTTCGTCGATCACGTTGAGAACTGGACCGACGGCAACGGCTTCGACGTGATCCTCGATCCGGTGGGTGCCAGCTATCTCAACGACAACATCGGCAGTCTCGCCATCGACGGTCGGCTGGTGCTGATCGGCCTGATGGGCGGCGCCAGCGCAGAAATCCCGCTCGGGATGTTGATGATGAAACGACTGCGAGTGATCGGTTCAACACTGCGAGCCAGGCCGGTGGCTGCGAAAGCTGTGATCATGTCGGCTCTTCGCGAACGGGTCTGGCCGCTTGTCGAATCGGGCGAGATCGGTCCCATCATCCACGAGGTGGTCCCCATTGCCGAGACCGAGCGGGCTCACGAACTGATCGAATCCAACGAAACTTTCGGCAAAGTCGTCCTCAAAGTCGACTGACCGCGGAAGACGTGATGATCCGCTGTCGACTTGCAGTGCAACACAAACTAGTTTATACTACAAACTTAAATCCACTATTGGAGGCATCATGGTGCAGGCATTCGATGCAGACGCCAACAGGATCACCGACGAGGAGAGCTGGGTGTCCATTCACGCCACCGTCGATGACGCCCGGCGGTCTATGTACGTCGCAGGGAGCACGACGATTCTCCTGCTGTGGGCCGTGATCACCGGGATCGGCCTCATCGCCCAATACGCCATCGCACAACTGGCAACGGGCTTTGCCGAACGGTTCCCCTGGTTTCCGGGTCCGCTGTGGGGTGCACTCGGTGCGTTCGGCATGGTGGCCAGTGCCATCATCGGACACCGAGCGGGCCAACGCCTCGGAGCCGGAGACGCCGCGCGGAGCGCGGGGATCCGGGTCTTTCTGTTCTGGCTCACAGTCGTTGGAGCTGCGTTCCTCGTTCCACTGGCGGCCGGATCGTGGAACGTAGACGTGGCCGAGAGAGGCAAGAGCATCGTGGTCGTCGCTGTGGGCATTGTGGCACTGGGCCACATCCTCTTCGGAATCATGCACCGCCCCCTGATTGCTGCTGCGGGCATTGGCTACGCCGTCGCGTTCTACATCCCCTTCTACGTCGCGGGTGACGTCGCCCCAGCGATCTCAGGCGCTGCGCTGCTGGTCGTTGCGGCAGCCGCGCTCATCTGGGTCGCCAAGAAGCGAGTCAGCGGGTGAGCGTCGCCGCCGCGCCCGCCGGCGACGACATCGTCCTCAACGACACGATCCATCAGGCAACTCGGCTGCGAATCATGACCGTGCTCGTCTCGGTCCCAGAGGCGGACCGGTTGGCCTACGGATTCATCCAGGAGACCCTCGGGCTGACCGGCGGGAACCTGACCATCCACCTACGCAAGCTCCAGCAGGCCAGTTACGTGCAGATCACTAAAGAGTTTCACGGCTCCAAGCCGCGGACCTGGGTCCGGTCGACACCGAGCGGGCGACGCGCCTTCGCGGACTACCTGTCGAATCTGCAGAGAGCACTGAACTTCCAACCCCCGCAACCACCCTCGGGCCACTGGACCGACACGTAAAGCAGACAGCCTACGTGAACCCCGGGGAGGTGCAGACGGCCCAAACGCTCGCGGCCTCAGGTTGGTTCTGCGACCTCAAGCAGCGACGGCCCCGGTAAGCCGCTAGCGACTACGTATCGCCAGCCCGACTGGCGCGAGATCCTCGGTGGGTGCCTTTCAGGATGGGAACATGGCTTCGATGAGATGGGGGCCGGGCTCGGCTTCGGGAGCGAAGGAGATCGGACAGGCCCAGACCATCTCGTCGTCCGTCACCGGAGCGTCGTCAGCGAAGTCAGCCAACACAACCGGCCCGTCGGAGCGTTCAAGCAACTCAAGCGCCTCGCGCAACACTCGACGTTGGAAGTCAGGCTTGTTCGGCGCGCCGAACGGACGGCCGAGTTCGAACGGCACCCACAAGAACCGAGGTAGTCGCATCGCTTCGGTCTGCTCCCGAATGAGTGAGATACCCGTTGTCGCCACACCAGCTGCTTCCAGGTAGTGCGATACCGCGCCGACCGCGCGGGTGCAATTCGGTCAAACGGGGACCAGGCAAACGGCGTCGACACTGTCAGCTTCAAGGAGCCGGGCAAGCTCTGCGCAGGTGGGTTCGATCATCGCGGGGGGCCAACCCGCGCCCATCAGCGAGTAGTGGTGATCGGCAACCGACCCGATCACGTCCTCGGCAGCCAGTTCACGGAGACGATCGAGTGGGAAGACCGTGTTGACGTCTTCACGAAAACCCGTGCGGTCGAAGTGCACCGAGGAGTGGGTCATGGTGAGCGTTGTCAGGTCTATATCGCCCGGAACCACCCGGTAGGACAAGTCAACGTAGGAGAAGGCGTTGTCGCCCAATCGATGAAGTCCGGCCGTGGTCAGCAGAGCGACTCGGCGATCGCGCAGCGGCGGTCCCTCCACCCAGGGTGAAGCGTCGTAGATGGGCAGTTCCTTACCCATGATGTGGTCTCGTTCGGCTTTGGTTAGATCGCTGAGTTGGACCATGGTTATCGGCGGTGAGTCACGGTGGGTCGGGTGTAGTTCGTCATTGCTGTTCAGTGCTGGGTGGATCTGAGAATCAGATCTTCGCGGTCTGCCGGCCAGTCTTGACCGTTCAAATGTTCATCCCGCCACGACAGGCAAGCCTTCATCAAAGACGAAAACCGCGCTTGTAGAGCATCGGCTGCGATTGTGAGAACGCGTCGTGCGGCGTCCGCCACTTCGGGATCGTCAACACCGGTCGTGTTCGCTCGGCTCCAGAGGTCTGGGATTTCGCCGCAGACGGCCTCAGCGGATGCTCCGGCTTGATCGTCGGCCAACAAGACCCATGCGGTTCCGATTGCGGCGGCGCGCCCCGCGGAACCAAGAGCATCAATCATCCGCATTTCGAGGTAACCCCGAGGGCGGAGCGGTGGAAACAAGGTGCTGATGTGCAGCGCCAGTTCTTCGGGTGTCGGCGGGTGGCTGCTGGATTGCCACTCCCGTAGAGAAAGGTCGTCGAGCTGTGGCTGCACGCCGTCTGGCGTGATTCGGAGCATGACCGGTGAGTCGAGGATGTACTTGCTCCAAGCCGCAACTCCCGGTGGCACTGGAAGGCCCCGGGACGGGGCCGTAGCAGCCCACACCTGTTGCCGACGCGACACCGCGGCGAAAGTCGAACCGTCGGTCGTCGGGGAGTTGGCGAAAGCTGCAGACAGCACCGGAGCGATCAGCTGAGCACGCCGCCAACTGCGTTCAGGGTCGGGACCCAAGTCGATGTTCAACTGAAGTGAAGCGGTGAGGTTCATCATCTGCAATCCCATCGGTGACCGAGCCGCGAAGAATTTTTCCATTGCTTCGTAGCGGGGTTGCATCAGGGTTCGAACAGGCGGGCGAAGCGGGTCGAGGCCCAACGCGACGAGCAGCAGACCCTGCTCGCAGAAACGGGCCCTCAGGACTCGTGCGTCGGCAGTGATTGCGTCGAGGAGCTGCAGCGGATCATCAAACGGTCGGGTGACGAGCTCCAGCTGGCCGCCTGGTTCGATCGTGAACGAACTTCGAGCAGGAAGCGGGCCGCTCGCGACCTCAGCGACGCGAGCCGCGGGGACCGCGCGCTCAAGATCATCGGCTGCAAAGACAAGCCACTCCACTTCAGCGCCGATGCGGTTGTGCACGGTCGCCTCAAAGGCAGCCGCAGCAAGCTTGTCAACATCAAGGAGTGTGGGCCTCGCGCCGTTAGCGGACAGCATTTTCAAGCCAGTCGATCACATCGAGATCTGGTCGGGTACCGGTGAGTGCGGCGAGTTGTCGGAGTCCTGTGGGACTCGTCACATTGATCTCGGTCAGATATCCGTCGATCACGTCGATACCCACGAACATCAAGCCATCGGCACGCAGCGACGGTGCGATGCGAGTGACAATACGCCGGTCGGCCTCGTCGAGTTCCGACACAACGCTGCGTCCGCCGACACAGAGGTTGGCCCGAAAGTCAGCCTCCGTCGGCACTCGCAGGATGGCTCCGAGAGGTTCGCCGTCGAGCAACAGAATGCGCTTGTCGCCTGCTCTGACGTTGTCGAGGAACTTCTGAGCGATCACCGGGGTTTGCCCACGCACGGTGAGGGTGTCGATGATCGAGGCCGCGTTGTGGTCGTCGGGCCGAAGCGCCATGACGCCTCGACCACCGTGACCTTCGATCGGCTTCAGCACTGCCGCGCCGTGGGAACGGCTGAAGGCCATCAGCCGCTCGGCGTCGGAGGTGACGATTGTGGGCGGCGTGATGTCAGCGAAACGGTAGGAGTACAACTTCTCGTTGGTGTCACGCAGTCCGCGCGGGGAATTCACCACCAGAGTCGAGTCCACCAGATAGTCGAGAAGGAGCGTGAGGTGGCGATAGTCGGGATCGAACGGAGGGTCTGTGCGGACCAGCACCGCATCCACCTCGGTCAGATCCAGCCGCTCGAATGGTCCGAGGAGCAGAGGCGTGTCGCAGTGTTCGTCGATCGAAGCCGGCCGGACCCAGGCCCAGACCCGGCCATCGACCAGTTCGACCTGGGATGCGTCGCAATGCCAGACACGGTGCCCACGTTCCTGCGCTGCCAGCATGAGAGCGAACGAAGTGTCCGTCTCGGAGTTGACCGTGTCGGGTCCGTCCATGATGACGACGATGCGCACGGCTAACTCCCGTAGCTCTCCGGGCGTTTCCGGCACAGCGGGGAGGAGTGGGGCCGCTCGGTCACCGCGGACTCACAGCACCTGAGTCTCGCCCAGCGAATCCGACATTGAGACGATGTACCCGATCGCCGGGTCGGCCTGGCCCTCCAGCAGGCTCTGATAGACGGCGATGATCTCATCGGGACCGGTTCGATGAGTGACAGTGAGCCAGCGGTCCGTGGTGTCCAGGAGACGGTGGAACGAACGGGCGAGGCGCGCGGTCAACTCAGCGGCCCCCCACTCTTGGTTCCGCTTCGTCACCTGGCCCGGAGCGAAGAAGAACTCGGGTTTCGGCCCTGCAAGATCCTTAGGCGAACCGCCCGAATCCTCCCAGTGAGTGGCCCCGACCGTCAGCGAGCAGGCAAGGTTGTCCGCGAAGTGTGTGTGTACCGCCGAGCGGACCGTGCCGCTGCCGGCGATGTCGACCAGACCCGAGGTGATTGAGGCGTCAAGCTGGCCGGTCTCGTCGTAGCTGATCACCTGCGTGTACATACCGAGGCTCTCGACGAACGCACGGTTGCGGGATGAGGTGAGTCCGACGCAGTTGTGGCCGCGGCGGGCCAGACAGTCAGCGAGGCAGATCGAGGTCTTTGATGAGGCGCTGGTGACGAGGGTCTGGGAAGCACCGTGGAATTCGTGATCGGCGAGGTAGTCGTCAATGAGGAACGAAGTCATGAACAGGCCGCGCAGCAGCAGATACTCATCGACTTGGTCGCACCGAAAGGTCGGGTCGCTGTCGACGTCGATGAAGTCGGTGTAGGTGCCGACATGGTTGGCACGATGCCCGCCGATATCGCGGAACCCGCTTCGTCGGGGCTGAGCGTTGATGACAAGCTGGTCAGACATCGGGTAGAAGCCGAAGAACCGCCCGCCGAGGGGTATTTCAGGGTTGGCCGTTTCGACCACCGAGCCGAGTCCCATAGCCGGGAGCCGTCCCCAGGGGGTTTCGGTGGGGAAGAACCCCCAGTAGTCGAGCATGTCGCCGGCCACTGCGTAGGTGACGTTGTTGGTGGTGAACGCGAACCGTTCGACGGCGAGGCGAATCTGGCCTTCTGTCAGTTCAGCCGCGGGTTCGTCGATGACCCGGGTGTCTCTGAAATTCTCGCGGTTGACCTCGAAATCCATGGGCGGATCCTAACAACTGAGCACAACTATTGCCAGTCTGAGGCGCAATACAGTAGGTTGAAGCGGTAATTCAAAGCCAATATCGGATACTCAGACTGACCATGCACATTCTTCAAACACCAGATGACGCAGCCGACCACTTGGTCGACTATCCAAGAAGCCGTCGCTACGTGTCAGTCCCGGCAGGTGACGGGCAAGACCTGAGAGTCCATATGGTCGATGCCGGTGACCGATCCGCTCCAGCGGTGGTGTTCCTCCATGGCAACCCCTCGTGGTCGTACCTGTGGCGGCACCAGATCGCGGCAGCGGTTGAAGCCGGCTACCGGGCGATCGCTCCAGACCTGGTCGGGATGGGTCTGTCCGACAAACCGTCTGAGATGTCCGACTACAGCGTCGCACGCCATGTCGGCTGGATGCGCGCGGTGTTGTTCGACCAGCTCGGCCTCACCGATGTCTCCTTCGTGCTACACGACTGGGGTGGGGTAATCGGGATGCGTCTCGTCGCTGAGCAGCCCGAACGAGTCGGGCGCATGGTCATCTCCAACACCGGACTGCCGTGGCGTGACGTCGCTGCACCGTTGCCCGAAGTCATCGAAGCTTCGGGTCCGCTGGCCGATTTCCAGGCATTCGCGGCGGCAGCCCCGAAGTGGGAGCCTTGGACTCTGCTGGGAATGGTCATGCTCTCCCAACCTGCGCCCGAGCTCGAATCTGCATACCGAGCGCCATACCCGAAGCAGAATCTGACCGTCGGCAGTCGCGCCTTCACACAGTTGTTGCCGACCCGCCCCGACAATCCGATGTACCCGGACAACTATGAGGCCTGGAAGATTCTCTACACCTTTACAAAGCCTGTGCTCACCATCTTCAGCGACAAGGATACGGTGGCCCCCGACGGGTGGAGACCGATTGTCGACCGCATCCCTGGAGCCCGCGGCGAACCCCACTCGATCCTTGAGGGAGGTGGCCACTTCGTCCAAGAAGACCTGCCGGAGCAGTACACAGAGACACTGATGGGTTGGTTGGGAGACCCAGCGGAGCGTTCGCTTGCTACGGTCGTGGCGCGATGACAGACGTCGGCGAACTCCAGACCCCGACCGACGGGCGTGCCGCCCGACGGGAACGCAACATAGACAATGTGCTCGACGTGGTGCTTGAGATGTTCGCCGAAGAGTCGCTGTTCCCTACCATCGAGCAGGCCGCGAAACGGTCAGGGCTGTCGTTGCGCTCGTTGTACCGGTACTTCGCTGACCCAGGAGAGTTGCTTGAAGCAGTCATTAAACGCAACCGCGAGGTCTCAGCTGATGATGCCCATCTTTCGTCGATCGGCCAGGGACCGCTTCTTACTCGGGTCGATGATTTCATAGCGATGCGGATGCGCCTCCACGAGAGAATCGGCCCGGTGTATCGAGCGACGGTCGCCAACGCCGCGCTGAATTCACGCATCCGCGACGAACTGGCCGCAACCCGCAACGATTTCCGTGTTCAATTCGAGCTTCAGTTCGCCCCCGAATTGAATGAACGCAAGCGGTCTGATCGAGTGGCTGTGCTGTCCGCCGGAGACGTGATCACTCAACTCGATTCGATCGATTTTCTGCGCCGTCACCGTCAACTGACCGTTGCTGAGACCGAGGACTCGCTGCGCATCGTGCTGTTGGCAATTCTCGTGTAGTGCCAGTTAGACTAGCAGAATATTGTCCAACTGAGTCACCAGACTCATTCCAGAAGGTCACCACCGATGAACAGTCCGACAAGTCCCACGATTGACTCGATACCCGTAGCCAAGACACCCCCCGGTGGCTGGACCGAATGGCCGGCCCCGATCCTCGTTGGTTGCCGGGAACCCCGCCCCGAGGGCGCACCGGACCTTGATGGTTACTGGCAGACGATTGAGGTGACGGTCAACGATCAGGTCGTAGGCGACCACCCGTCGGTAGGAGGTGTCACTCGGATCGAGCAGGCCGGTGATCGACTAGTTGTGATCGGCGGGGGCGTGGTTCACGACATGCGCTGCGACGGCACGCTCGAAAACGGGGTCCATGATGTGGCCGAGTTCGACAAGAGAACCGAGATCAATGTCGCGGCGAGCTACGAAGACGGTGTGCATGTGCTGCGCCCCAAGGGGATGAACCTCGAGGTTCGCCGCTGGCGCGAGGGTGAACACCTGATCTGGGACTACGCGCGTTTCGTGGCGCGGATGAGACATCTCGGGTCATCAGATCTCGATCCCAGCGAGGTCTTTGCTGCAATCGCCGACGCCTGATACGAACCATCACTAACCAACGAAGGAGCGACAGATGGAGGTAGTGAACGAAGTAGTGCCGAGCACCGCGGAACATCTTGAGGAAATGATGCAACCTCGCGGAACCAGATCACTCGAAGAATTGAACGCAATTGAGTTCCTCGAACGCCTGGATGAGTCGTGCGCCGAACGACGCCTCACCAGCACGAAGCCAGCCCCGCGGGTCGTAGTGCTTCTTGTTCGGTGCGTCCTTGCCCTCGGGGTTGCCGATCTGCCCTTGTAGGTAGTCGCCCCGCTCGTTGGAGTAGTCCCGGACACCCGACCAGAAGGCCCACTGCAGATCGGTGTCGATGTTCATCTTGATCACGCCATACCCGATCGCCTCGCGAATCTCAGCCTCAGTCGAGCCTGATCCTCCGTGGAACACGAAGTTGACTGGTTTGGGCGACGCGGTGTCGAACTCCGTGTGTACATGAGCCTGAGCGTCGCGCAGAATGGTGGGCGTCAGCTTCACGTTGCCTGGCCGGTACACGCCGTGCACGTTTCCGAACGCGGCGGCGATAGTGAAGTTGGGCGAGACTTTCTGGAGTTGGCCGTAGGCGTAGGCGACTTCTTCGGTCGTCGAGTACAGATCCTCGGGACTTGCGTCTTCGTTGTTGACACCATCTTCCTCACCTCCGGTGATGCCGAGTTCGATTTCGAGCGTCATGCCCATGGCGGTCATGCGTTCGAGGTACTTGGAGCATGTGTCGATGTTCTGCTCGATCGGCTCTTCGGAGAGGTCGAGCATGTGGGAACTGAATAGAGGGCGACCGGTCGCTGCGTAGACCGCCTCACCTTCGTCCAGCAGCCCGTCGATCCATGGCAGCAGCTTGCGCGCAGCGTGATCCGTGTGGAGAATTACGCGCGCGCCGTACGAAGCGGCAAGGGCGTTGACGTGGTGGGCAGCCGCGGTGGCCCCTGCGACCGCGGCGTCGTTCGAGCCCAACCCGATTCCCTTGCCAGCGTTGAACGCTGCTCCGCCGCTCGAGAACTGAATGATCACGGGACTGTTTACCGCGACCGCAGCTTCCATCGCCGCGTTCATCGAGTTGCTTCCGACGCAGTTCACCGCCGGGATCGCTCTCTGCTCCGCCTTGGCTTTGGCGAAGATTTCACGGAGCGAGGAACCGGTCAGAACTCCAGCGGGGAAGTCAGTGTTTAATTCTGCTACCATCGACTCAAGATAGCGGAGCGGTTCGGCGATAACAGTTTCCCGTCCACGCAGGCGAACTCGGTGATGTCACCCACCCAACGTTCATTAGAAGCGGCGGCGGTGAAGTCCCGGTCCAACAAGTCCGGGGCCGGCGCCGTGTTCGGCCGGCCTCGACGCCATCTGCGGCGGCTGTGCGCCCCAACAAGGCCACATTCGGCCATGATCCGCTCAACACGCTTGCGCGACACCCGGACGCCGTTGCGGCGGAGCTGACCCCACACCCACGGCGACCCATACGTGCCCCGTGAAGATCGATAGATGTCGACGATCTCGTTCGCCAGATACGCATCATCGACGTACCGGCCTGACAACACCGGGTTCTGCCAGCGATAGAACGTCACCGTCAACTGACTGTCGCTGAGACTGAGGACTCGCTACGTATCGTGCTGTTGGCAATTCTCGTGTAGTGCCAGTTAGACTAGCAGAATATTGTCCAACTGAGTCACCAGACTCATTCCAGAAGGTCACCACCGATGAACAGTCCGACAAGTCCCACGATTGACTCGATACCCGTAGCCAAGACACCCCCCGGTGGCTGGACCGAATGGCCGGCCCCGATCCTCGTTGGTTGCCGGGAACCCCGCCCCGAGGGCGCACCGGACCTTGATGGTTACTGGCAGACGATTGAGGTGACGGTCAACGATCAGGTCGTAGGCGACCACCCGTCGGTAGGAGGTGTCACTCGGATCGAGCAGGCCGGTGATCGACTAGTTGTGATCGGCGGGGGCGTGGTTCACGACATGCGCTGCGACGGCACGCTCGAAAACGGGGTCCATGATGTGGCCGAGTTCGACAAGAGAACCGAGATCAATGTCGCGGCGAGCTACGAAGACGGTGTGCATGTGCTGCGCCCCAAGGGGATGAACCTCGAGGTTCGCCGCTGGCGCGAGGGTGAACACCTGATCTGGGACTACGCGCGTTTCGTGGCGCGAATGAGACATCTCGGGTCATCAGATCTCGATCCCAGCGAGGTCTTTGCTGCAATCGCCGACGCCTGATACGAACCATCACTAACCAACGAAGGAGCGACAGATGAAGGTAGTGAACGAAGTAGTGCCGAGCACCGCGGAACGCCTTGAGGAAATGATGCAACCCGGTCCCGAGGTTCCGATCTACATGGTCAACCTCTTGAAGTTCAAGGACCGAGCTGAGTATGAAGACGGGCGCGAGACTGATCTCAGCGGCTATGACGCGTATCAAATCTATGGACGAGAGGTCTTCAAGTTGTTACCCGAATACGGCGGCAAGTTCGTGTTTGCCGGTGATGTGACCTTTCTGTCACTCGGCCAGGTCGAGGAACTCTGGGACGAGATCGCCATCGTGATGTACTCGTCGCGGGCAGATCTGGTGGCAATGTCGTCGTCGGAGGCGTGGCAGGAGATCGCGGTGCATCGCACCGCGGGACTGGCCGGCCAACTGAACATCGAAACCGTGGCTCAACCAGGATTGCCGCTTTGATGCACGCGTTCGGGCTGTAACAGACGATTGATGACAAGCTGAGAGTGTGCAGGAGAATCGAGCGAACGGCTGATTGTGCGGATCCGAGGCCCTCACCCGTTGGTTGCTGCGGCGCTTTCGGTGATTTGGCCCGGTCTCGGACATTTCGGGCATCGCAACCGCCGCGCTCTGATACTGCTACTGAGCTCACTCGCACTCAGCGGCGCGTTGCTTGCCTATGTCGCCACGCGCTCCAAATCAACGTTGCTCGCCTGGACTTTTGCTCGGTCACCTTTGTGGATCACCATCATCATTGCGGGACTGGGCCTGGTATTTCGAATCTGGGTTGCGGTTGATGCCTACATGGTTGCGCACAGCTGGCCTCAACCCCGAGTTCGATCCCGTCGGACTCACCGAGCGATTGCGGCTGCGACGTTCGTTGTTCTGGCGGCCGTCATTGCCGTGCCGCACTTCTTCGTCGTTCGCTACGCGGTTGCCCAACTCGATCTGTTGTACGACGTCTTCAGTGCAACAACGACCGTGACCGCAATTCCGACTCCGCTTGCCGATACCGAGAGGCCGGCTGAGCCAGATCCGCCTGCGCTTGATTCCACGGATCAGCGTTCCGAGCCGGATTCTTCATCGATTCCTCCGCAGACAACGGTCCCGAGAGAGACTTGGGATGGAGACGAACGCCTCACCATCGCCCTGCTTGGCGGTGACAGCGGATTTGACCGCGTCGGCGTGCGAACCGACACGATCATTCTGATTTCCATTGATGTGGACACCGGCGACGCGGCAGCTTTCAACATCCCTCGCAACTGGAGAGACCTCACCTTCCCCGAAGGCACCCCCGCGGCCGAGCAGTGGCCTGACGGCTATTCGGGTATTGCCAACGAGGTCTATTCCCTCGGTCTGAGTCACCCAGATGTCTTCCCGGATGTCAGCGACCCTGCGGGTCACGCCATCAAGTCTGCTATTGCCCAGCTCACCGGCATTCCGGTGCAGTATTACGTGCTGATCGACATGGTGGGCTTTGTCGAGGTCATCGATTTGTTCGGCGGTATCGACCTCCACGTCACCGAAGAGATCAACGACCGACTGAAGCCCGCCGTACCCGGCGGCGAGCCGATGGACATCGTGGTCGAACCTGGCAACTATCGCTTCAATGGTCTGACTGCTCTGGCTTATGTGAGGGCCCGAACCCAATCCTCTGATTATCACCGCATGAATCGGCAACGTTGCGTCGTCGAAGCCTTGATCAACCAGGTCTCGATTCCAGCGGTACTCACCAACTTCGTGTCACTGACCGGGATCATTTCGTCGCATGTCCAAACAGACATTCCGCTTGATCGTGTTGACGAACTCGTTGATGTTGCACACAAGCTTGACACTTCGAGGATTGTGACCGTCAATTTCATCCCGCCGGAGTTCCCGCGGGGCAGTGTGCCGACGCCTTTGGTGCGTGAGGCTGTCGCCGAGGCGTTGTCAGGTGTCGCAAGCGAAGCTAATGCTGCTCTCTCTGAGTCCTGCCAAAACCCCGAATAGGACCCGTGTCGGTGTGGTCGTGTCCTTGCTGGCCGTGATGCCCGTGATGCCCGTGGTCGTCCAGCACGAGCATGCCCTGATCGTGTTTGTGATCTCGGTGGTCTCCCAGCAGACGTTCGCCGAACGCCTCCCTGAGCCGCTCCTCGGTGAGCATCTCTTGTGGGCTGCCTGAGGCGATCAGCCGGTTGGCGAGCAACATTACTGAATCGCAGTGCCGGGCCTCGTCGAGGTGGTGTGTGGTGACGACCACGATCGCGCCGCGGCGAGAATAATCCTCGATCATCGCAAGGATTCGATCCTGGCTCGGGATGTCAAGGCCCGTTATCGGTTCGTCCAATAGCAGCAGTTCCGGATCAGAGGCCAGCACCTGGGCTATCCGAACTCGCTGCTGCTGTCCGCCGCTGAGCTCACCGAAACTGGATTTCAAGAGGTGGTTGATGTGGAGCCGTTCAGCGGCGGAGTGCATGGCAGCGCGGTCGCCGGCTCGGAACCGACCGATCAGGCCCCGCTCTCGGTAACGGCCCATCGCCAACACTTCGCTAGCAGTGAGCGGCATCCAGGTAGTCGGAGGATGCTGGCAGACGTAGGCGAGTCGCTCACTCACCCCGTCGATGTGGCCGGAAACGGGGCGGATCAGTCCGGCGATGGTCTCCAACAATGTGGTCTTGCCCGAGCCGTTGACCCCCATGACCGCTGTGGACGTGCCGGGCTCGAAGGTGTGGGTGATGTCGTCGAGCGCATTGAATCCGTCGAATTGGACGGTCAAGTTCTCGATTCTCACGGCCTTCGTCACGCTGTCAGACTAATGAGGTTGGCCAGAATGCAACCGTTGGCCTCGCCGGTCTTTGGTGGGCGGCAACAGATCAGCACCGCAGCTGTCATCGGCACAGGCGCTGCCCAAGGATTCGAATTGGATGGTTGTGTGCGCGATTCCGTGACCGTGCCTGGCGATACGCCGGATCTCATTGAGCAGTTCCCCTTGATCGCTGTGCTGGTCAGGATCAGTGAGAACATGGGCGGTCAGCGACACGAAGCCTGAAGTGACTGTCCATACGTGGACGTCGTGAATTCCGTTCACGCCGGGCAGGTTCTCTATGTCGGTGCACAGCTTGTGTAGGTCGAAATCGTCGGGTGTGCCCTCCATCAGTACGGCCAGCACTGTCCTTGCGATGTTCCAGGAGCCCACCAGGATCAGCAGCACGATCAGCACGCTGACTATCGGGTCGACGATGACTATCCACTCGATGTCTCGCCATACCAGGATGACGACTCCTGAGATGAGGACCCCGACGGAACCCATGATGTCGGCGATGACGTGCTGAAGCGCTCCCTTGACGTTGAGGCTGGTTTTTGATGATCCGCTCAACATGTAGGCCGCGGCGATGTTCACCACCAAGCCGATGCCGGCGACGACGAGGACGGTGCCACCTTCGATCTCAGTTTCGCGCCAGTTGGTGAAGCGGTTGATCGCCTCCCACATGATCCAGCCCGAGATCAGCCAAAGCGACACGACGTTGCCTGCCGCGGCTAGAACCTCGGCGCGATTGCTGCCGAATGTGCGCTTTGCCGAGGCCGGCCGTTTGGCCAACCGGATGGCGAAGAGCGCCAGAGCGATGGAAGCGCTGTCGGTGAGCATGTGGCCCGCGTCGGCGATCAACGCCAGGCTTCCCGAGATCACGCCGCCTATAACCTCGACGACCATGAAGAGGCTGGTGATTATGAGCGCGACGACAAGGACGCGTCGCGATGCTTCCCTCAGATCGTGGTGGTCGTGTTCATGCCCGTGGTTGTAGCCGAAAGCGGATCGTGCCCTGCGTATGCGCAGTCTGCGAGCCATGGCACTCCTAACCGGGGTATCAATGAGCTACCAACCTTGATTTCAGTATGCCCGGTTGATTCAGAAAGAAGCAAGGGAGGAACATGAGCCGTCAGCGATCTGGCTCTCAGACGGGAGCCTCGCATTTTGCACAGTGGCCGTGAAGGTCGAGGCTGTGATGAAGGGGCTTGAAGCTGGCGCGGCTGGCGACCAGGTTGAGGTTCTGATCCAGCAACTCCTCGACTTCGTCGTCGAGACGGACGTCTTCGATAGCGCCGCAGTTGACGCATACGAGGTGATGGTGGTGTGAGAGCAATGGCTCGGCCAATTCGAAATGAGCGTGTCCGCTGCCGCCGGTTATGCGGTTGACGACACCGCATCGCTCCAGGACTTCAAGGTTGCGGTAGACGGAACTGGAGGCTAGATCGGGCGCGATTGCGACGATTTCGGGCAGCGTGAGCGGTTGGCTCGATTCGGCTAGGGCATCGACAAGCCGGTGGCGTCCGGTTGTATAGCGGTGGTTCTCGATCGAGAGCCGCTTGTGCACGAAAGCATGATGCTCAAAGGACTGGTCGTCGGGTCGGGTTGCTGTTGGCTTTTCCATCAGACGTTTTAAATGTAAATGAGACTCATTATCATTATTGCGAGGTCATCAACTCTGGAGGAATCATAGTCGTGCGTGTCGGACTGCGAACCATATTGGTCATCGCGGGGTTGGCGGTGTTTGCTTCTGGATGCGGAGGGTCCGTGAATTCGGAATCGTCGGTGGACACCCAGTCTGGCGCTCCAAAAGTACTCGTGACGACCGGTATCTGGGCCGACATCGTTGCCAACGTGGCCTGTGGTGGAATTGCCGAAGTCGAGACCGTTATTCCGGTCGGTGGCGACCCCCACGGATTCGAACCGTCGCTGCGTGACCGGGAACGCATGGAGAATGCCGGCCTGGTGGTGGCCAACGGATTGGATCTGGAACTTCAACTTGTCGACACGCTCGCGGCGGTTGAGGATTCTGGGACGCCTGTGTTTGAGATCGCGGAACGGATCGAGTCGATTCCTTTCTCTTCGGATCACGACGATCACGCCGACGATGACGGTCTGGGCGACGATCACGATGCCGACGAGGACCACGACGATCATGATGCCGACGACGACGACGACGATCATGATGCCGACGACGACGACGACGATCATGATGCCGACGACGACGACGACGATCATGATGCCGACGACGACGATCACGCCAGCAACGACGGTGGTCACGGCCACGGCAGTGTAGACCCGCATGTCTGGTTCGATCCCGTGCGCGTCTCGGGTGTACTGAACGAACTGGCTCGGCACCTGACTGACGATGCAGGCATTGACGGCGATGCCGTAACGGCATGTTTGAGTGACTACCAAGCGGAGTTGGCCGCGCTGGACCAAGAACTTGAAGACCTGTTGGAGCAGTTGTCGCCCGATAAACGCAAGCTGGTCACGAACCACGACGCCCTGGGATATTTTGCCGACCGTTACGGCTTTGAGATCATCGGGACTGTACTCCCTTCATCCACAGCCTTGGCTGAGACGAACCCGGCCCAGCTTGAGGAATTGGCGAGGACCATCGAGCACGAAGGGGTCAACGCCATATTCGCCGAGACGGTGCACTCCAGCGATGATGCCGAAGCGCTCGCCTCGCGGGTAGGTGACGTGGAGGTCGTGACGCTTTATACTGGCAGCCTCGGCCCACCGGGCAGTGGCGCAGAGGACTATGTCGGGTTCATGCGCACCAATGCACGTCTGATAGTTGACGCGCTCGGTTAGAACTGACTGTGGAGTTTCTGACCGACCCAGTAACGTGGTGGATAGATCCATTCACGTCCAACTCATTCATGCGAAACGCGCTCTACGCGGGCTTGCTTGTGGTACTCACCACCTCGGTTGTGGGCACTTGGGTCGTGTTGCGTGGGATGAGCTTTTTGGGCGATGCCCTGGCGCACGGCGTGCTCCCCGGCATCGCTATAGCGTTCATCATCGGTGTGAACACCACAATCGGAGCGTTTGTTGCAGCCTTGGTGATGGTGTTGGGTATCAACTTGATCCGAAATCATTCGCCGCTCCCCGAAGACGCCTCAATTGGAGTGCTCTTCGTGGGTTTCCTGGCTCTGGCAGTGGTGATCATGTCGAGTTCGTCGGGGTCATACACGGGTGACCTCAATCGCTTTCTGTTCGGCTCGATCACCGGAGTCGACTCTGGAGACCTTCGGCGTCAAGCAATCGCGGCGGTGATCTCGCTGGCTGGCGTGACGGTTTTTTATCGAGCGTTTCTGGTGATGACTTTCGACGAAGCCCAGGCACAGGTCTTGGGTCTGCGCCCCCGTCTAGCGCACGCGATGCTGCTGGTGCTGCTGGTGATCTCAATCGTTGCGTCTTTCGAAGCGGTCGGGAACCTGTTGGTGTTCGCCTTTTTGATCGCGCCGCCCGCTACTGCGGTGCTGCTGGTAAGGAGAGTGCCGCGCATCATGATCGTCGCGACTGCTATCGGAGCGGGGTCCACAGTGGTCGGGCTGCTCATCAGCTATCACCACAGCACCGCCGCCGGAGCCACGATGGCCCTTGCAACGGTAGTTGTCTTTCTCGTCGTGCTGACGTCAAAGTCGGTGCTGAATGCAATTGGAGAGCGTCGCTAGAACTCAACGCGACAGATCTCGGCGGCGACCCCGGTGAGTGCCAAAATCTGCGTGGGACTGCGCCCCAACACGAACTACTCGACCTCCTGATTGAGCACACCGGACCCTTGCCCGCCGGACCCTTGCCCGCCGGACCCTTGACCGAAGGCCCTAGTCTGTTGTGACGGGCAAAGACTGGGGAGCGCAACTTGACTTCGACACCTCGCCAACAGATTCTGAGCGCGCAGCTTCTTGAGATAATCCGCACGACCCGGTCGGCGGATGATTCGAACCGGTTGAGGAGGAAGCATGGATCTATCCACCATCGACTACGAAGTACGTGACCATGTGGCCCATCTGAGGTTCATTCAAGGTGATAGCGCAAATGTCGTCAACCGGGCCTTTGCTGCGGATTTAAGGGCGGTGATGCTTGAGATCGAGTGGGACGACGATGTGCGTTCCGTGTCGGTTACAGCCGAAGGCAAGTTGTTCAGTGCTGGCGGCGACCTCAAAGAGTTCCATTCCAAAGGCGCGGATCTTCCCAAACATGTCGCCGACCTACTCGCCGACTTCCACACGGCCATCTACAAGATGAACCGCATCCCCAAACCGTTCGTGGCCGGGGTTCGTGGTGGAGTGGGCGGAGCGGGACTCTCGCTGGTCGGGGCTTTCGATCTAGTCGTATCCGGTGAATCAGCCAAGTACACGATGGCCTACACCCGAGCGGGTATGACACCCGACGGGACTTCCAGCTACTTCGTTGCCCGCCACATTGGCGTACGTCGGATGCTCGATCTGACGCTCACCAACCGGACGTTGTCAGCAGCCGAAGCTGAAGCTTGGGGGTTGGTGAACCGGGTGGTGCCTGATGATGAGGTCGACGAGGCGACTCAGCAGCTTGCTCAACAACTAGCCGACGGTGCCCCGTATGCGATCGGTAACGCCAAGCGCATCATCTATGAGGGTTACGAGCGGTCTCTCGAAGAAGCCGGCGAGATTGAAGGTGTGATGATCACAGCCGCAGCCGCAACCAACGACGGCAAGGAAGGAATTGCCGCATTTGTTGAGAAACGCCGCCCCAACTTCACCGGTTCCTGAGACCTCCCGACCTTGATTGACCAGCCAACTTCCTCAACGAACAGGCAACCTAGCGACGAGCGCTACATGCACGGGTACCACGAGGTGATCGTGGGGTCGTACACTCGCCGTACCGCGGAGACGTGCGCGGGCTTTCTGCTGCCTCGGCTGCAACCGGACACAGTGCTACTCGATTTGGGTTGTGGCCCCGGCACGATCACTGCCGGCCTGGCTCGCCGGGTTGGGCGAGTGGTTGGACTGGACGCATCCGCCGAGATGGTCGACGCGGCGCAGAACCACGCCGCAGACTGCGGGATCGGCAATGCTGTCTTTGAGGTCGGTTCGGCTTACGACCTGCCATTCAGCGATGACAGCTTCGACGTGGTGCACGCCCATCAGGTCTTCCAGCATCTGTCGCAACCCGTCGAGGCACTGCGGGAAGTCCGCCGAATCCTGA
Source organism: Candidatus Aldehydirespiratoraceae bacterium (assembly GCA_965198365.1). Taxonomy (GTDB): domain Bacteria; phylum Actinomycetota; class Acidimicrobiia; order Acidimicrobiales; family Aldehydirespiratoraceae; genus VXYK01. The sequence goes on from OZ240617.1 coordinate 690,277, forward strand.
AACCCGAAGGGATAGTGGCAATTCGTGACTCCGATTACGAAACGATGATCCACGCTCCGGTGACCGAGGCCATCGTTCGTTGGCGTGAGCTCTATCACCAGGTGTCCAGGGCCAACGGCGGCGAACCGAACGCTGGGCGGCATCTGTTGTCCTGGGTGACCGAGGCCGGGTTTGTCGACCCCGAAGTCACCACCGACTCGGTCACGCATGCGACTCCCGAAGGGAGAACGGCTTGGGGCGAGATGTGGGCGGTGCGAGTCGTAGACAGCGACTTTGCCCGTCACGCGGTAGACCACGGGCTCTCCTCCCGAGCCGAACTGCAGCAAATATCGGACGCCTTTCGCCACTGGACGAGCGAACCCACCGGTTTCTGGGCCTACATGTGCGGCGAAGTCATCGCCACCTGCCCCTCAACTTGACCAGACTGGAGTTCTTGTCCTGCCCAGCAGTCTGCTGAGTGATCTGCGGGATCGTTCGGCGAAACCAACTAGGGTCTGGCGCTGATGGCTGGAGGCCGACGAAAGGAGGACCTCGGGGTGGTGATGTCCTCGGAGGTTGGACTGGGGCAGCCTCACTGTGTTGCACCATGACGGCGGGCCGGGTCTGCAGATCATGTCGCCCGAAGGCCAATGGGAAGACGTACCGGTGGTCCGCGGGTCCTTTGTGGTGAATATCGGTGACCTGATGGCGATGTGGACCAACGACCGTTGGGTATCGACGGTGCACCGCGTCGTCGTGCCAGCCGATGACTGGGGTGAGCGGATCTCGATCGCGTTCTTCCATCAGCCGACCTACGACGCACGCATCGAATGCATCCCCACTTGCACGTCAACCGACGACCCTCCTCGCCATGAACCGACCACTTCAGGCGAGTGGCTGGAATCGATGATCGACAAGACCACCGCCTATTGATTGATTCGTCAATGGCACCTTCGGCCCAAGGCTCTAGCATGAGTGCCGGTTGGGACGTACCAAAGACCGGGAGGTCGCATGAACCCTCGAAGAGACATGCTTATCGGTGCCATTGCCTGCATCGTCATATTCTTCTTCTTTGTCAGCATCGATTTGTACGAGACAGTCTCGGACTTCACGAGTGAGCACGAAGGCTGGCAACTCGTTGAGATCCTGGCGGCTGTGCCTACGCTCGCTCTGGTCACCTCCTGGTTCGCCGTGCGGCGCTGGCTGGAAGTAGCCCACCTCAACGACCGCTTGGCGCACACGATCGGGCAACTCAAAGAAGCGATCGATGAACGCCAGGCCATGGAGGAGCAGATCGGCGAGGCATACAAAATGGCGGCGATGGGCCAGCTAGCCGGAGGACTCACCCGAGAACTCAACAATGTGATGCAGCCGATCGTCACCTTGGCGCAGATGGGAGTCGACCAAACCGACCAGAGCGAATCGCAAAGGGAGAAAATGGGTCGCATACTCCTGGCTGCGGAGCGTGGTTGCAAGATTCTCGAGAGTTCACTGGCTCACCCTGTCGGCGGATTCGGCGACGCAGAAGAGATCGTCCCGTCGCAGGCGTTGTCCAGTGTGATTGCCCAGGTAGGAAAGTCGGTCGGAAACGATGTGACGATTGTGTCCCGTTTCAGCGACGAGGGTGGCGTGATCTCAGTGAACCGTGAAGAATTCGACTCTGTGTTTACGGGTTTGTTGACCAACGCGGCACAGGCCATGAAGCGTGGAGGCGAGATCACGGTGGGACTCTCGACCCGCACATTTGACGAGGCCCAGGCGCGTGTGCAGGGTGTCTCAGCCGGCGACTACTTCAGTGCCACTGTGGTCGACCAGGGCATTGGCATGACCGATGATGTGCGAAACCAAGTTTTTGATCCGTTCTTCACAACCAAATCGGCCGACGGATGCGCCGGTCTGGGTCTCACCATCGCCTATGAACAGGTTCACGGATGGTCGGGCAGGATCACCGCGGAATCGTCTTATGGTGAGGGTTCGACGTTTGAAGTCCTCATCCCCCGCCACCATGCAGACGAAGCCCAGGAGCCTGCATAATGGCGACCGTGTTGGTGGCTGACGACGACCCTGGGGTGCGCTTTGCGCTGACGCGGCTGTTGGATGCTTGTGGTGACCATGAGGTGATCGAAGCCGACAGCTGCGAAGCAGCGCTGGAGCTGATGGCTTCCCAGAAACCGGACGTGGTTGTGACAGAGGCCGTGATGCCGACAATGACTGCGATCGAGTACATAAAGGCGTTGCGCTGGTCCTACCCTCGCGCCGGGATCGTGGCTTTGTCTGCGGGTGGTATGCACCAAAGTCCAGAGTTCGCTACCGGCCTTGCCAGCACCGCAGGAGCCGACGAAGTCCTGCGCAAACCTGTCAGAAACGAATCCCTGCTAGCCGCCGTCAACAAAGTCCTCCGCTAAGTTCATGCGGATGAACGGATCAAGTGGATCTGCTGCTGATGCAGCTGCGCTTCAGAAGCTCCTTGAAGCCCGCGAACTGTACGAGGACTATTTGGCCGTCAGGTCTGTCGCCGAGACGGCGACCCTTCGCGATCTGGCGACCAAAGCCGTGTCTGAGGACAGATACCTAGACCACACCTTCACACCTCAGCCACTGACGATCCCGTTCCGCTGATCTCTCTGCTTTGCGATGTCCTTCGATGACTCAGGGCGATGGGGTCTTCGAAGTAGCAGAACGATGGAGACCCGAAGACACCGAGGTTCAGTAGCTCGCCCGCGATCGTAATCGTGCAAGCGGTACGGGATGACACGACGCACGATGGCACCTGGACGCTGTCAGTGGACAGACCGTCGCCAGAGCGCTCGGCGATTACTCGATTTGTCGACTGAGCAGGCAGCCGAGGAGATTCTCGGCTACGACGAACACGGTTTGACGACGTAGCTGTCGCAGACGACTCCATCCACACCGACATCCCCATGACACCCACGTAGTGACACGAGGGCTTGCACGACGCGATTCATATGTCGCATGCATGTCCGATTCATGCGTAGCATGCGTGTCCAGTGTCTCCGTTCCTCATATCTGCTTGGTGTCGTCGGTCTGAGCACAGCCAGCGAGCCCTGAAGGTACCCAACCGGGCATGCTCGCCCCTTTCGGGGGGGGGGGGGGGGTTGACAGCGCTGCGTCCTCCCCGGCGGCTGCGGGGCGCGGGGGTGGCGTTGGCGGTCGCTGCAGGGGTGCTCGCGATACCCGGTGCAGCTGCGGTGCAGAACAACCCTGATCGCCCTTCGGGGCTGGCCGCTGAAGCGCTGTGCGGTGGCGGCGGTGTGGAACTGACCTGGGTTGCGCCGACGGCGGACGCTGCGTCGGTGGACGGCTACCAGGTGCTGCGGCGTCGCCCCGGCTACGACCCGGTGGGCACCTTCCATGTGCTCATCGACAACACCGAGAGCACCGAAACGTCCTACATCGACGCCACCGCGACCACCGTGGGCCAGCGCTACACCTACCGGGTGAAGGCACGCCGGGCCGAAGTGCTGTCGGGGCGCTCGGGCTACACCTTCGCCGACATCCCCGACACCTTCGACTGCCCCCAACCACCCCCGCCACCTGACAACCACGACAACGGTGAGGGCAACAGCGACGGCGTGCCTGTCGGCAATTCCATCGTGAAGATCGACGCCAACGGCGAACAAGGCGTGCGGGACCAAGCCAACAAAGAAGAAGCAAAACCAGACCAGAACGTCCTCAAAGCCGACGTACAGACCGAGACGGTGCCGTTTCCGTCGCAGAGTTTCGGTTTGGCGTCGGGGAATGCGAATTCGGACGGGTTGTGGGGGGACGGGTCGACGCTGTGGGTGCTCGACGACGGCGACGACAAGGGCTACGCCTATGGGCTGGACGATCCCGCCACGGCCGTCGATGAGCTGGGGGCGCGCAGGTCGGCGTCGGACGTGACGGTGCCGTCTTCGATCAGCACGGAGGGCGCGGGCGTGGACCTGGCCAACACCAGGGTGTTCATCGGCGATTTCGGCGCGTCGACGGTGAGCGTGCGGGCGTTCTCGCTGTCGGGGTTCTCGCGCCAGGCCGGCGAGGACTTCGACCTGCCCCGCATCGCCGTGCGCGGGTCGCAGCTGTTGCGCGACACCGACGGGTTCTTGTCCGACGGGGCCACTATGTGGCAGGTCACCAGCGGATTCATGACCATCCACGCGTTCAGCGTGGTCGACGACCCCAACACGCCCGCCGACGAGTACGGGGCCCGCGACTCGGCCAAGGACATCGAGTTGTCGTTCTTGCCCGGCGCCATCTGGTCCGACGGCGACACCATGTGGGCCGTCGACGCCGCCGCGGGCCGCCTGGCCGCGTTCGACTGGCCCGCGCGCACCGCCAACCCGGCCCGCGACATCGCCCTGGCCGCCGACCACGACACGCCCAGGGGCGTGTGGGGCCACAACGGCACCGTCTACTCGATCCAAGAACAGACCGGCGCCGACACCGTCTACGCCTACCAATACCTCAACAACGCCACCGGCCTCACCGTCACGGGCGGTCCTGAGCCGGGCGGGGTGCTGGCAGCGGACCCCTCGGGGATTGTTGACCCCAACGGGCTGGCCGAGGGCTTCGACCCGGCCCTTCAGTGGCAGCGCAGCACCGACGAGGGCGCGAGCTGGGCCGACGTCGACGGCCAGACCGGCACCGGCTACGTGATCCGCCGCGGCGACCGGGGCGCCTGGGTGCGGGCGGTGGCGGTGTTCGTCGACGAGGCCGGCTACGACGAGGCGACCCCCAGCAACGCCGTGGAGGTGCCCGCGGTGCCGTTTCCGTCGCGCAGTTTCGGTTTGGCGTCGGGGAATGCGAATTCGGACGGGTTGTGGGGGGACGGGTCGACGCTGTGGGTGCTCGACGACGGCGACGACAAGGGCTACGCCTATGGGTTGGACGATCCCGCCACGGCCGTCGATGAGCTGGGGGCGCGCAGGTCGGCGTCGGACGTGACGGTGCCGTCTTCGATCAGCACGGAGGGCGCGGGCGTGGACCTGGCCAACACCAGGGTGTTCATCGGCGATTTCGGCGCGTCGACGGTGAGCGTGCGGGCGTTCTCGCTGTCGGGGTTCTCGCGCCAGGCCGGCGAGGACTTCGACCTGCCCCGCATCGCCGTGCGCGGGTCGCAGCTGTTGCGCGACACCGACGGGTTCTTGTCCGACGGGGCCACTATGTGGCAGGTCACCAGCGGATTCATGACCATCCACGCGTTCAGCATGGTCGACGACCCCAACACGCCCGCCGACGAGCACGGGGCCCGCGACTCGGCCAAGGACATCGAGTTGTCGTTCCTGCCCGGCGCCATCTGGTCCGACGGCGACACCATGTGGGCCGTCGACGCCGCCGCGGGCCGCCTGGCCGCGTTCGACTGGCCCGCGCGCACCGCCAACCCGGCCCGCGACATCGCCCTGGCCGCCGACCACGACACGCCCAGGGGCGTGTGGGGCCACAACGGCACCGTCTACTCGATCCAAGAACAGACCGGCGCCGACACCGTCTACGCCTACCAATACCTCAACAACGCCACCGGCCTCACCGTCACGGGCGGTCCTGAGCCGGGCGGGGTGCTGGCAGCGGACCCCTCGGGGATTGTTGACCCCAACGGGCTGGCCGAGGGCTTCGACCCGGCCCTTCAGTGGCAGCGCAGCACCGACGAGGGCGCGAGCTGGGCCGACGTCGACGGCCAGACCGGCACCGGCTACGTGATCCGCCGCGGCGACCGGGGCGCCTGGGTGCGGGCGGTGGCGGTGTTCGTCGACGAGGCCGGCTACGACGAGGCGACCCCCAGCAACGCCGTGGAGGTGCCCGCGGTGCCGTTTCCGTCGCAGAGTTTCGGTTTGGCGTCGGGGAATGCGAATTCGGACGGGTTGTGGGGGGACGGGTCGACGCTGTGGGTGCTCGACGACGGCGACGACAAGGGCTACGCCTATGGGTTGGACGATCCCGCCACGGCCGTCGATGAGCTGGGGGCGCGCAGGTCGGCGTCGGACGTGACGGTGCCGTCTTCGATCAGCACGGAGGGCGCGGGCGTGGACCTGGCCAACACCAGGGTGTTCATCGGCGATTTCGGCGCGTCGACGGTGAGCGTGCGGGCGTTCTCGCTGTCGGGGTTCTCGCGCCAGGCCGGCGAGGACTTCGACCTGCCCCGCATCGCCGTGCGCGGGTCGCAGCTGTTGCGCGACACCGACGGGTTCTTGTCCGACGGGGCCACTATGTGGCAGGTCACCAGCGGATTCATGACCATCCACGCGTTCAGCGTGGTCGACGACCCCAACACGCCCGCCGACGAGCACGGGGCCCGCGACTCGGCCAAGGACATCGAGTTGTCGTTCCTGCCCGGCGCCATCTGGTCCGACGGCGACACCATGTGGGCCGTCGACGCCGCCGCGGGCCGCCTGGCCGCGCTCGACTGGCCCGCGCGCACCGCCAACCCGGCCCGCGACATCGCCCTGGCCGCCGACCACGACACGCCCAGGGGCGTGTGGGGCCACAACGGCACCGTCTACTCGATCCAAGAACAGACCGGCGCCGACACCGTCTACGCCTACCAATACCTCAACAACGCCACCGGCCTCACCGTCACGGGCGGTCCTGAGCCGGGCGGGGTGCTGGCAGCGGACCCCTCGGGGATTGTTGACCCCAACGGGCTGGCCGAGGGCTTCGACCCGGCCCTTCAGTGGCAGCGCAGCACCGACGAGGGCGCGAGCTGGGCCGACATCGACGGCCAGACCGGCACCGAATACGTGATCCGCCGCGGCGACCGGGGCGCCTGGGTGCGGGCGGTGGCGGTGTTCGTCGACGAGGCCGGCTACGACGAGGCGACCCCCAGCAACGCCGTGGAGGTGCCCGCGGTGCCGTTTCCGTCGCAGAGTTTCGGTTTGGCGTCGGGGAATGCGAATTCGGATGGGTTGTGGGGGGACGGGTCGACGCTGTGGGTGCTCGACGACGGCGACGACAAGGGCTACGCCTATGGGTTGGACGATCCCGCCACGGCCGTCGATGAGCTGGGGGCGCGCAGGTCGGCGTCGGACGTGACGGTGCCGTCTTCGATCAGCACGGAGGGCGCGGGCGTGGACCTGGCCAACACCAGGGTGTTCATCGGCGATTTCGGCGCGTCGACGGTGAGCGTGCGGGCGTTCTCGCTGTCGGGGTTCTCGCGCCAGGCCGGCGAGGACTTCGACCTGCCCCGCATCGCCGTGCGCGGGTCGCAGCTGTTGCGCGACACCGACGGGTTCTTGTCCGACGGGGCCACTATGTGGCAGGTCACCAGCGGATTCATGACCATCCACGCGTTCAGCGTGGTCGACGACCCCAACACGCCCGCCGACGAGCACGGGGCCCGCGACTCGGCCAAGGACATCGAGTTGTCGTTCCTGCCCGGCGCCATCTGGTCCGACGGCGACACCATGTGGGCCGTCGACGCCGCCGCGGGCCGCCTGGCCGCGCTCGACTGGCCCGCGCGCACCCCGAACCCGGCCCGCGACATCGCCCTGGCCGCCGACCACGACACGCCCAGGGGCGTGTGGGGCCACAACGGCACCGTCTACTCGATCCAAGAACAGACCGGCGCCGACACCGTCTACGCCTACCAATACCTCAACAACGCCACCGGCCTCACCGTCACGGGCGGTCCTGAGCCGGGCGGGGTGCTGGCAGCGGACCCCTCGGGGATTGTTGACCCCAACGGGCTGGCCGAGGGCTTCGACCCGGCCCTTCAGTGGCAGCGCAGCACCGACGGCGGCGCGAGCTGGGCCGACATCGACGGCCAGACCGGCACCGAATACGTGATCCGCCGCGGCGACCGGGGCGCCTGGGTGCGGGCGGTGGCGGTGTTCGTCGACGAGGCCGGCTACGACGAGGCGACCCCCAGCAACGCCGTGGAGGTGCCCGCGGTGCCGTTTCCGTCGCAGAGTTTCGGTTTGGCGTCGGGGAATGCGAATTCGGACGGGTTGTGGGGGGACGGGTCGACGCTGTGGGTGCTCGACGACGGCGACGACAAGGGCTACGCCTATGGGTTGGACGATCCCGCCACGGCCGTCGATGAGCTGGGGGCGCGCAGGTCGGCGTCGGACGTGACGGTGCCGTCTTCGATCAGCACGGAGGGCGCGGGCGTGGACCTGGCCAACACCAGGGTGTTCATCGGCGATTTCGGCGCGTCGACGGTGAGCGTGCGGGCGTTCTCGCTGTCGGGGTTCTCGCGCCAGGCCGGCGAGGACTTCGACCTGCCCCGCATCGCCGTGCGCGGGTCGCAGCTGTTGCGCGACACCGACGGGTTCTTGTCCGACGGGGCCACCATGTGGCAGGTCACCAGCGGATTCATGACCATCCACGCGTTCAGCGTGGTCGACGACCCCAACACGCCCGCCGACGAGCACGGGGCCCGCGACTCGGCCAAGGACATCGAGTTGTCGTTCCTGCCCGGCGCCATCTGGTCCGACGGCGACACCATGTGGGCCGTCGACGCCGCCGCGGGCCGCCTGGCCGCGCTCGACTGGCCCGCGCGCACCCCGAACCCGGCCCGCGACATCGCCCTGGCCGCCGACCACGACACGCCCAGGGGCGTGTGGGGCCACAACGGCACCGTCTACTCGATCCAAGAACAGACCGGCGCCGACACCGTCTACGCCTACCAATACCTCAACAACGCCTCAGGCCTTGTGGTGGTGGGTCGGCCGACTCCGGGTTCGGTGTTGAGCACGGATGTCGGCGAGATTGTTGACCCCAACGGGGTGGCGGATCCGTTTGTTGGTGTTCTTCAGTGGCAGCGCAGTGTCGACGAGGGCGTGACGTGGGCTGACATCGACGGCCAGACCGGCACCGACTACACGATCTCACGCAGTGATCTGGGGGTGCAGGTCCGGTTGCGGGTGAGCTTCGTCGACGAGGCCGGCTATGACGAAGTGTTGCGCAGCACAGGCGTGTTGGTGGTGCTGCCGTCGGCGACGTCGGTGGACTTGGGCGATGCCCACGTGACAGCGGGCGGCTATCACACCTGTGCGCTGTTGACGGCGGGCAGTGTGCGGTGTGTGGGCTATGACGAGTTCGACCAGACGAGCGATATTCCCGCTTTGGGTTCGATGGAGACTTGGGAACTGTTGTCGGCCGGGGAGTTCCACACCTGCGGGTTGGTGTCTGACGGCACAGTGAAGTGCTGGGGCCGCGACAACTTCGATCAGGCGCCTGCGTCGAAGTCCGCGTCGAGCGGGGAGTTCACATTGCTGGACGCGGGGGCGTGGCACACCTGCGCGTTGACCGACGCCGAGGCCATCGAGTGCTGGGGCCGCAACGACGACGGCCAGACCGATGTGCCCGAGCTGGTGGGGAGCCTCACCTGGCTGGCAGTGTCCGCGGGAGGCAGCGCGGCGTATTCCTCGCCAGGCGACGACGGGTGGAACAAGGGCTACACCTGCGGGCTTGCATCCGACGGGACGATCCTGTGCTGGGGCGCCTATGGGCCCAGCGCCATGGTGGTGAACTCCTTTGACGGCCCGGTGTCTGTGGATGTGCCCGGCCGCGGCGTCTGGCAGGTGCCCGAGCTGGACGGCGGGCTGTTCTACACGTCGGTGACCGTCGGCGGCGCGCATGCCTGCGCCACGGTCTCGGACAGCTCGCTGCGCTGCTGGGGCGAAGGCGGCCCGCACCTGGGAGCCGCCCAAGTCGACAACGGCCAATCGGCGTGGTCACAGCCCGAACCGCCCCCAGACACCGCATGGGTCTCGGTGACCGCAGGCGCCTACCACACTTGTGCCACCGCAGGATCAGACACCCCGGCCTCGAAGATCGTCTGCTGGGGCAACGAGAGCTTCCTGCACCGCATACACCCCACCAAACGCGCCCACCCCACCGGCCGCTTCGTCAACGACCACGCCCGATTCCCCTCGGTGGGCAGCTGGCACACCTGCTGGCTCCACAGCCAAAACGCCACCCGCGTCACCTGCAAAGGCGACAACAGCTTCGGCGCCCACACCTGGACCAACAAGACCCTCTAGCACGGCCAAACGCTGACTCGCAGGAGGCATCCGACGAGCCGGCGTCTGAGATCAGTCTGACCGTCGCAGATGACCGCGCCATAGGTGCGACTTGGATTCGGAACCTTCGGTCGCTTGGGGAGCGAACCGCCCTGAGTCGGGTTCTGTAGATCACAGGTTCGCCAGCGGTCAGAGTCCTAGGTTGTTGGCGAGTCGTAGGGCTTCGAGGGCTTGTTGGGCGTTTTCGAGCAGTGCGGCACCGCGTCTGGCGAAGAACTCGTCGGAGTCGGTGACGGCATCGCCGCCGTAGCGTTGGTGCTCGGTGTCTGAGGCGCGTTCGAGCATCAGCGGGGTGAACCAGTCGTACTTGACCGCTGATGCGGCCATGGCCAGTTCGACGATTCTTGGGTCGCCTTGCCAGCCAACATCTCCGAGGCCGGCAAGGTAAGCATCGAGTGTCGCTTTGCGAAGCTTCGGTAGCTGGTCCGGTTCAACGAAGAAGTCGTGTGCGGCGTCGGGCACGAGGTTTCCGATGTCCTCGCCGAGCGCTCCGTCACCGACGAAGGCCCAATCCAGCAGAACAAAGCTGCCGTCATCAGTCTCGATCAGGTTCTTGGTCCAGAAGTCGAGGTGGCACAGGGTGCGCGGAAGCGATTCCAGCAGCGAGTAGAGCCGATGACGCTGTGCGTGCAGTTCGTTTGCGGCCGACCTCAGAGCCGCTGGGAAGTTGTCGGCAACAACGGGTTGGTTCCATGCACGATCGTCGTCAAGCAGCCCCCAGATCACCGGTTTTTCGCTGCTGTAGTCGCGCAAGAAGCCTTGAGACAGCCATTCAACGTCCGGTATCTCGCCACCGAGGGCAATTCTGCCTTGTGCTGCTCCTAAACGCCGTGCTACTTCGGCATAGGTGTCAATGTCCCAGTTCTCGGCAGGTGTGCCGTCAACGAACTCCATGGCAACAACCGCATCCTCGTCGGAGATGTCAACGCCGACACACAACGGTGCCTGTAAACCTTCGTCGGCGAAGCATCGGACGACACCAGACTGGTAGGCGAGAGGTTCCCGCAGCCAGTAATTCCAGTGATCGGCCGATTCGCAGTCCTGCGACCAGTGCCGCGTGAACGCCGTGGTACCCCCCGAGCGTCGGCGAGCCAGTCGCTTAACGACCAGATGGCGATCACCCTTCGTCAATTCCCAAATATCAGCAGTGAGCCAGCGACTGTGCTGAGGCTCCACGACCTGCCAGCCATCTTGCTCCAACCCAACCCGCACAAGGGATTCGCTCAACCGTAGATCCACCCTGCAACCCTAGAAGCACTTGCAATCGCCGAGGGCGGCAAGGTTGATGAACCTGTAGGTGGTGCGCAACAGTGGGGGAGTCCAAGCAACCTGGCCCAGTTGGCCGTCACGAACTCCGTGTCACTTCCCGTCAGGGCTTGTCCAACGGAGCGACAGGTATAGTTTGAGGCGCACTTCCCCGCCGCGACCACATCGACGCACTCTCCCACGATTGCCAGGACGCCAGCTGTGTGCCCACCATCTCCCGACACGAACCCGAACAATCCTGTAGCGGGCGGCCTGCTCAATACGACCTACTTTGTCTACGTCGATGACTCGGGAGACGAAACCCAGGATCTCCTGACCGCGCTGGCGATCCCTGTGCCAGTGTGGGCGGACACGCTGCAAGCCTGGAAGAAATTCCGGCGCTGGGTAGCGCGGCGCTATCACATCCCGACCAACGTCGAGTTGCATGCGCTGGACCTCGGCACCAACTCAAACGCCGGACGGGGCGTACTGTCTCGTCTCAAACCGGGCGACCGAAACGACATCACGCGCGCCGCCTTCAAGACGATCAAGTCGATCGCTGAACTGCGAGTCCTGACTGTGTTCAAACCAGTTGCGGCTGGGTCAGGGAAGCTCTATCCGAATCTGGTTGCGTTTGTCGAGGAGTTCTGTAAGTTCCACGACTCACACGCCGTAATCTGGTACGACGGCACAGCAGAGAGTCTGGCTCGATCAACCCGAGCCGTTCACAGAGCACTCCCGTACACGCGCCGAGTGCTCGAAGATCCGAGGGGCTATGCCAGTTCCGAGAGTCATCTGATACAGATGGCCGATTTCGTCGCCCACTCGGCGCACCATGCGGTGCTGAACGATCGTGGCGTCGGGCCGGCAGACTCATACCTGCGCGAATGTGCCTACTCCGCATTGTTGTCCGCGGACAACACTCCAGGCCAAGTCTGGCCCAGTGGCCTCGATACCGGTGGCCTGCCGTGCTTGCACCGCGGCTCGGCATCCGCGGCTACCCTTAAAAGCACGATGAGCCCCCGATGAAGGGGACTCTCGCAAGCCACTTGCGTGGCTCAGACCATCGAAACGAGCACTTGGTGCTCCGATGACCTCAACACACATGGTACACGAAGTACGTCCGAAGTGCGAGTCCCGTGAACCACTTGTCACCGGATTTCTCGACGCGTCCTGTTAGCACACCGAGGCGGTACGGTCATCGGCCGCGCCTTGATCAGGCCCGGTGGCAACTACTTTGGACTGCTCAGGTGGTCGAGCCTGTGGCCCAGTCATCAGTCGCCATCCAACAAGGCTGACTTGGCTTCGGCGAACTCAATGTCCGTCAGCGACCCGGAACGATGGAGTTCTGCGAGTTCCGAGAGCTTCGTCACCAAGTCAGCGGAGCCACCCTGGTCTGCAAGAGGTGTAACAGGTATCGGCCCAGCAGGGGAAGGCGGCGCAGTCTCCGCTTGGGCTGCCTTCTGCTCCGCCTTCCATTCCTTTCTGTATTCGCGACCTGCTGGTCCGTCGTACGGTTTTCCACTTCCCGTGTCGTTGTATTTGCCGCAGCGTTGGCACTTCAGTTTCTTTTTTGTGAGTAACGCCGCGGTTCCCCCGCAACGCCCACTGTGAGCAAACCAGCGCCCACAGCGGTTGCCTTCGCCCGAAACGTGCGCTTTTCTGTGAAGCCCTTGCTTCCGCAATTCCAACAACGAGGCAACCCGTCCTTGTCGATTCTGATATCTTCCACAACTCGCCTCCTGCGCGGCTCCTCGGGGAGTGTAGAGCAACTCGGCCAGTAGCCACTGCGCTGGGGCAATTGGCAGCGCTGGTGATCACGAAATGATCGGACACTGCAAGCACATCACCCACATCTATGATCAACGTGTCGATCGCCTTCTTGTCGTCGGTAACAACAGCGGCCAGACGCACCTCTGGACGTGTGGGAAAATGCATCCGCTCGGTTCCGAGGCGGTGATGTGTGCCAGGACACACTGAACCCAGGTCCATCACAAGAACCAAATCAGCATGACTGGGCCGAAGCAAAGACCGTCAATGCCAGGAACGCCCCGGTCGTGGGATCTGAGATGTTGTACGGGTGTGGGCGTATGAAGCGGCCGTTTGCTGCTGTGATGGTTTATATCATGCAGTGTCACACCCTTTGAGTAGGTTGTGGTCATGTTCGATTCGATGATCCAACAGGCCCGGCAGGTGACGACTTCTGGGCTTTGCCGTGGTGAGTTGGAGGGTCTGGTGGCGGGTGCTGGGCGGGCTGTGGCGGCGTTGTCTGCGTTGCAGACGCGGTGCGCAACCGAGATCGAAGCGCTCGATGACGGCGGGGTGAACTCCAAAACCGTTTTACGCGAGCAGGGGCGTATGTCGACTCGTGCGGCCAACTCTGTCGCGAAGACTGCTGCTGGTTTGGCTGAGATGCCGAAACTGTCCGAATCGTTGGCTGAAGGCACGATCACCGCAGAGCATGCGGCTGTAGCAGTCGCCGCGGCAGCCAAGACTTCGGCTGAACAAGTCGAAGACGAACTGTCGAAGCTTGCGGAGACATCGTCTGTTGACGCGTTTACAGAACAGTCACGGCGTTGGGTGAACCGCAACCAACCCGACGACGGCGCCGAGTTGTATAAACAGCAGCGCCGTAATCGGTTGTTGAAGCACTGGATAAACGAAGAAGGCATGGGTGTGCTGTTGGCAGAACTCGATCCGACCAGCTATCAACAAGTGGTCAAAGCAATCAACGTCGAACACGACCGGCTATGGCGTGACGACGGCGGACGCGAAGGCAAACCCGATGATGTACGCACAACGCCACAACGAATGGCAGACGCCTTCGTGGCGCTGTTGACAGACCCGACCCGCCGCGGGCCTGGTAGTACACGGATGCAACTCATCGCAGTAGCCGACATTGAACGGCTGCGCTCTGACAACCCGACAGGGGTCGCCGAGATCGTCGGTGGTGAAGCCCTACCGCAAACAGTGCTGGAACGTTTGATGTGCACCGCCGCTGTCACCGGAGTTGTCTTTGACGGTGAAGGACAACCCCTTTGGGTGGGACGCACCCATCGACACGCAACCGAGGCTCAAGTCAAAGCCATAGTCGCCCGTGACCGGCACTGTAGAGGTAAAGACTGCACCGCCGGTCCTGAACGATGCGAAATCCATCACATCGTTCCCTGGGACAAAGGCGGGCTCACCGACATCGACTCCATGTGCTTGGCCTGCCCCCTGTGCCACCACAACATCCACGACCGCGGCTACATCGTCATCAAAACCAACACCGGCTACAAAATCATCAACCCCAACAACCCACCAAACGGCCCCTAACCACCAGCCTCGGTGTCGCCTAACCGCCAGCCTCGGTGTCGGGAGTGGTGCGATGCCCCGGGTTGTTCGGTCAACAACCCAACATACGGCCCCTAGCCAGCCAACCCTATGAAGCACAGTCCTATGCCGACAACCCGACTGGTAGCGGTTGGATCGTTGGGTGTGACCCGGGCGGGATGGCTAGGGGCTGGGTGTGGAGTCGGAGTCGGGGGGATGGGTGACTTTAAGGGACAAGAAGCGGAGTGGGAGTTCGATCAGCGCGGTGGGACCGTGTGTCACCTCACCCCGAAATTGCATGGAGTCGCCTGCGTTGAGCACGTACCGCTTGGTGCCGTAGCCGTACTCGACGCAGCCCTCAAGGATGTATATGAACTCCACGCCACCGTGTTGGAACAGCGGGAAAACCTCGTCGGGTTCAGTGATTGTGACGTACAGCGATTCGATCTCACGGGTTGGACCTCGCAGCGATCCGAGATCGCGATACACCCTGCCGGGTCCAGCACCTTCGTGAATGATCTCCATCCCTTGTCCCGCTGGGACGATCACTGCATCGCGTTCTTCGTCCAGTCCACGAAAAAAGGCTGTGAAGGGAACCTCGGCCGCGTCAGCCAAGCTGATCAGTGTGCTGAAACTTGGTGAGGTCTGGCCATGCTCGACTTTGGAGAGCATCCCGATTGACAGTCCCGCGGCGTCTGCGAATTGCTCCATGGTCAAGCCCATGCCCACCCGGAGTTCGCGCACCCGCCGACCAACGCTCTCGCACACCTCATCGGTTGTCAGTCGGCCTGTTCGGCTGTCGCTGACGGTCCGCGGCGCCTCTGGGTCGCTTCCTTCAGGTGGCATGTTGGTGGCGTCAATTCTCAGAACAATGTTAGGTACTGGTCGATTTCAGACTGGGTGACCTGGTGATGGTGGGCCATGAACTCAGCTTTTTTGGTCTTTACAAAATAGTCCCGATAGGAGCCGTCGGGGGTCATCCCGAGTCCTTTCTCAAGCACGTCGCAACCGGCCAGGTTCTCCGCTGCATGCAGCAGAGTAGGTGGCAGCGTGACGATCCCTCGCTGGGCGATCTGATCGGCGGAAAGGGCGAACAAGTTGTCCTCATTCGGTGGACCGGGGTCGACGCCTCGGTCAATACCGTCGAGTCCGCAAGCAAGCATCGCCGCGAACATCAGGTATGGGTTCGCTGCGCCATCGGCGAGACGGAGTTCCAACCGGTCCGGCTCGGGTACGCGGATCATCTGGGTGCGGTTGTTGCCCCCGTACGCCGCGTAAGCCGGTGCCCATGTCGCCCCCGATGCTGGGGCACCCACCCCCATTCGCTTGTAGGAGTTGACGATTGGGCAGAGGATTGCGACAAGCGACGGGGCATGTTCTATCAACCCGGCCGCGAACTGATAGGCCAGGTCGCTCAACCCCAAGCCTTTGGAGTCATCGTCGCCTCCAACGAAGAGCGGCTCGTTGTCGAGCGACCAAAGGCTTGAATGGGCATGGAGTCCGTTGCCGGTCTTGTCAGCGAAGGGTTTGGGCATGAACGTCGCATAGCGGCCATCGCGGGCGGCCATTGTGTGGATCATCAACCGGAACAGCACCAGCCGATCAGCGGTTGTGAGGGCATCGGCATACAGCCAGTTCTGTTCGAACTGGCCGTTGGCGTCCTCATGGTCGTTGGCGTAGTTGCCCCATCCCATGGCGTTGAGATTGCGTGAGACGTCGGTGAGGTGGGGCAGCATGCGGGTGAGGCCCTTGGCGTCATAACAGGGTTGTTCGTCCACGTCACGCTCGTCTGCGACCACGATTGACCCGTCGGGGTTCCTGTTGACCAGGGAATACTCGGCTTCGACACCCGCGTTGAACACCAAACCGCGCGACGTGAGACCGCCGAGCGCTCGGCGCAGGATCACGCGTGGTGCATAGGGCCAGAGTTCGCCTTCAACGGTTGGGTCGCATTGCAGGGCGGCGACATTGGGTTGCCATGGCAACTGGGTGTAGGAAGCGGGATCGGGAATGGCCAAGATGTCGGGGCTGGACGGGTCCTGGCCAATGGGACCCGCGGCAAAACCTGCGAATCCGGCACCTTCGTTCATCACGGTCTCGAGCGCTTCAACCGGAACTAGTTTCGCGCACGGTTTGCCGTGCATCTCCACAAACATGGCGTAGATGAACTCGACACCATCGTTTTCGACCCGTGCTTTGATTTCTTCGTATGCGCCCATCGGCAACTCCTTCGTCTGAACTGAACCTGTGCGCGATTCACCTGAGGAAACCTCTACTGTAGGTGAAATCTCTTCACCGTTGTCAAGAGACGCGGCTAAGGTTTGCGGACCTGCCCGAGGTAAACCGCCGAGGTAAACCGCCCGAAGAAAATTCTTGGAGGAGTTGAACTCAAGCATGTGTGGGATTGTCGGTTTATTCCTGAAAACTGCCACTTACCGCGACGAACTGGGAAGGCTCACCGCGGTCATGCTGCATGAAATGCGTGAACGAGGCCCCGACAGCGCCGGATTCGCCGTCTACGACCAAGGTGACAGCGAACGAACAAGGATCACCGTGCTGGTGACCGACGATTCGATCAACCGTCCCCAAACAGCCGACGCTTTAGAAGCCGAGCTCGGAGCCGAAGTCACCTTGCGAGAAGTTCATGACCACGCCGTGTTCGAAACGACCGGAGACGGTCGTGTTGCGCGCCAATGGCTCATCGACAACGTAGCTGGAGTCGATGTGTTGAGCTATGGCCAACAGATCGAGCTCTACAAGTCGGTCGGAGATCCCGATCTGGTTGCTATCCGCTACGACCTTGCGTCACGCCGCGGTACACACGCCATCGCGCACACTCGCATGGCTACTGAGTCCGCCGTCACCACCAACGGATCGCACCCGTTCGTAACCGGGGCGGACACATGCTTGGTCCACAACGGCTCACTGTCGAATCACAACCAGCTTCGAGAACGGTTGGTTCAGCGAGGCGAGTCCTTCCAGACCGAGAACGATTCCGAAGTCGCTGCTGGATACCTCGCCTGGAAACTGCGCACCGGCGACACCATCGAAGGCGCGCTCACCAGCGCTTTGACCGATCTCGACGGTTTCTACACCTTCGCCATCGGCGTTAAGAACGGTTTTGCGATCCTGCGAGATCCGATTGCATGCAAGCCGGCCGTCGTGGCTGAAACCGACGATTGGGTAGCGATGTCGTCGGAGTACCGAGCAATCGCCCAACTCCCCGACGTAAGCCATGCAGAGATATTTGAACCCGAACCGTCACGCGTCTACTCATGGAGCCTGGCCTCATGACCATCTCGATCGACCTCTCGCAGGTAACGCTACGCGAACTGAACAAGCGCCTGCACGAAACCGATGAGGGACACTTCGTTGTGCGCAATCCACGCGGGGCTCATGCATTGGCGGTCGGGATCACTTCGGCGGTCACCGTCGATGTTGAAGGATCCGTCGGTTACTTCTGTGCTGGGATGAACACGACGGGCACGGTGCGCGTCGACGGCAACGCCAGCACCGGACTCGCTGAGAACATCATGTCGGGGATGGTGCGGATAACCGGTAACGCCACGATGTCGGCGGGCGCTACGGGTCACGGCGGTTTGGTGGTCATTGAAGGCAACGCTGGGGCTCGCTGCGGTATTTCCATGAAAGGCGTCGACATTGTGGTCGGTGGCCATGTCGGGCATATGAGCGCATTCATGGCTCAAGCCGGCAACCTCGTCGTGCTCGGCGACGCCGACCACGACCTCGGCGATTCGATATATGAAGCTGAGGTGTTCGTGCGGGGCAAGGTCTCATCGTTGGGATCTGATTGCGTGGAAAAAGAAATGACCCCGCAACACCAAGACACGCTCAGCCGCCTGCTCACAGCCGCAGAAATGTCTACCGAACCAAGCGACTTTCGTCTCTACGGATCAGCCCGAGAGCTCTACAACTTCCATGTTGACGACGTTGATGCGGCCGCTGCAGCGAAAGGACGGCCATGAACCAACAGAGATGGCACCACCGAGAGTCCTACACGTTCGACCGCAATGTGATAGCGGAGATCCGGAGGGCGGCCAACACCGGGATCTACCGGATTCGAGGTTGGGGAGCCAAGCGGGAACTGCCCACCTTCGATGATCTCGTGTTCCTCGGTGCTTCGATGTCGCGCTACCCGTTGGAGGGTTACCGCGAGGCGTGTGCCACCGATCTTGTGATTGGTGAGGCGCGTGCCGAGCGACCCGTTCGTCTCGCCATTCCGATCACCATCGCAGGGATGAGTTTCGGGTCGTTGTCGGCGCAGGCAAAAGAAGCTCTCGGTCGGGGTGCCACCGCGGCCGGTACGTCCACAACCACCGGGGACGGCGGTATGACGGCTGAGGAGCGCGGACACTCCAAGACTCTTGTGTACCAGTACTTGCCGTCGCGTTACGGCATGAACCCAGATGATCTGCGCCGCGCTGACGCTATTGAGGTAGTTGTTGGGCAAGGTGCCAAACCAGGTGGCGGCGGGATCCTGCTAGGGCAGAAGATCAATGAACGGGTGGCGGAGATGCGCACGCTCCCCGAGGGGATCGATCAGCGGTCAGCGTGTCGTCATCCCGACTGGACTGGTCCCGACGACCTGATGATCAAGATCATCGAACTGCGCGAGATCGTCGATTGGCAGGTTCCGATCTATGTCAAGGTTGGGGCCGCTCGCCCGTACTACGACACCTGCTTGGCGATCAAGGCGGGTGCCGACGCGATAGTTGTCGACGGTATGCAGGGGGGCACAGCAGCCACGCAAGATGTCTTTATCGAACATGTCGGTATCCCCACGATCGCTGCTGTTCCGGAGTCGGTGCGTGCGCTAAAGGAACTCGGTGTCCATCGTGAGGTGAAACTGATCGCTGCTGGGGGGATTCGTTCTGGTGCCGATGTGGCTAAGGCAATAGCGTTGGGGGCCGACGCGGTTTCGCTCGGTACTGCCGCGCTGATCGCCATCGGAGACAACGATCCCGCCCTTGACGAGCAGTATCGGGAATTGGGTTCGGCGGCCGGTTTTTGGGAGGACTTTCAAGCAGGCAACGACCCGGCGGGAATCACCACGCAGGAACCTGAGTTGGCGAGCCGCCTTGATCCAGAACTGGCCGGTCGTCGCTTGGCCAACTATTTGCAGGTTCTGACCCTCGAGCTTCAGACCCTGGCTCGGGCGAACGGCAAGTCTCATGTCCACAACCTCGAGCCTGAGGACCTGGCTGCTCTCACCGTAGAGGCAGCAGCCATGGCCAGGGTGCCTCTGGCAGGCACGGAATGGATTCCCGGTAGTTCTTGACGGAGAATACACCGATGGCTCTGGCTGATTTCCGTATCGAACCGTTCTCACACGGAGGCATCACTCACGATGTCTACTTCGCCGGTGACGGCCCCTGCGTTCTGGTGGCGTCAGAAATCCCAGGAATCACACCCGAAGTAATCCGATTCGCCGAAGACCTGTTGGCTACCGGTTTCTCGGTTGCGATGCCATCCATGTTCGGGGTTCCCGGCAAGGAACCCACGGTGGGGCGGATAACCAGGACCCTCGCACGGGCCTGCATCAGCGCCGAGTTCCACGCGATGGCTACCCGCGACAACTCCAAGGCCACCGAATGGCTTCGCGGTCTCGCCCGCAAGCTTCACGCCGACCACGGCGGGCCGGGCATTGGTTTTGTGGGTATGTGTTTCACCGGCGGATTCGGGCTGGCGATGCTGCTCGACGAGGCGGTGATCGCGCCGGTGCTGTCCCAGCCGACGCTGCCCTTCCCTATTGGCGCGAAACGTCGGGCCAACACGGGACTTGACGAAGAGCAACTCTCTGCGGTGGCGCAACGGGCGGCGGCGGGCTGCGCTGTTCTGGGTCTTCGCTTCACGGGTGACCCGATGGTGCCGGCCGAGCGTTTCGCCACGCTGCGAGAGGCCCTGGGGGAGAACTTCATCGGTGTCGAGATTCAGAGTCCCGACCCAGATCACGGAATCCCAAAAAACGCTCACAGTGTGCTGACTGAGGAGCGCTCCGATGCCCACGGTCATCCCACCAAGGAGTCGTTCGATCAGGTAGTGGCCTTTCTTGGGGCGCGTCTCCAAGGAGAATAGCGAGATTCTCTACTACGGTCGCAGGTATGGACCGTCGCCAATTCTTGCAATCCGGAGTTTTTGCCGCGGGAGGCGCCACTGCCTTCCCGCTTTTCGCTACTGCTACGGCTAGCGCCCAAGCCGCGGGCGAGAGCCCTTACGGCTCTTTGGAAGGCATCGCGCCCGATGCCAACGGAATGATTCTTCCGCCTGGCTTCACGTCTCGTGTTGTGGCTGTCGCCGGTGAACCAGTAGGTGATACCGACTTCGAATGGCACATATTTCCAGATGGCGCGGCGACCTTCGACGACGGCAACGGTGGCTGGATTCATACCGTCAACAGTGAGGTGTTTCTCGCGGGCGCCGCAGGTGTGAGCGCCATTCACTACGACGCCGACGGCAACATCATCGATGCCTACCCACTCCTGCGAAACAGCAATTCCAACTGCGGTGGGGGTCCGAGTCCATGGGGAACGTTTCTCTCCGGCGAAGAGGTCTTCGCCTCTGGTGGATATCTCTGGGAGTGTGACCCGACTGGTGCCACCGAACCCAAGGCGCACGCGGCGATGGGGATTTTCGTTCACGAGGCCGCGGCCGTGGATCCGGTGCGGGAGCAGGTGTACCAGACCGAGGACATGCTCGATGGCCGCCTCTACCGCTACACCCCCGACAACTATCCAGACCTGAGCAGCGGATTGCTTGAGGTCGCCGCGGTCGCCGACGACGGGTCGGTGTCATGGATCGAGGTACCCGATCCGTCGGGCGCAGAAATGCCCCCGCGTCAGCAAGTCCCCGAATCGACAGGGTTCCTAGGCGGTGAGGGAATCTGGTACCACGACGACTGGATCTTCTTCTCAACGAAGTTCAACAACAAGATCCACGGGATTGACCTCGTCAACTCGAACCACACCTTGCTTTATGACCCGAACCCCGAAGATGTTGCCGCTGGCACCGCGGTCTTGTCCGGAGTCGACAACCTCACGGTCGATGCCGGATCGGGTGACATCTTCGTGGCTGAGGATGGCGGCAACATGGAGGTGGTCATCATTACGCCCGACGGGGTTGTCGCACCGTTTGCACGCCTAGTCGACCAGGACAACTCCGAGATCACCGGACCGGTGTTCAACCCACGTCGCGATCGCCTCTACTTCTCGAGTCAGCGGGGGCCGTCCCCGCGGACGATCGGCGAGATCAACCCCATGGTGGTCACAGAGGACCGCTTCGGCGGGATCACCTATGAGGTATCCGGACCGTTCCGAGGGATCGTGGAGGAGGTCGCTGAGGTACCCGAGACGACGACCACCACGACCGCAGCGGCTACAACCACGGAGCCGCCAGCCACGACACAAGCGCCGACCACCACCGCCGCGCCTACAACAACGGTGCCGTCACCCACTACGACCATTGCTCAGATAGCTGAGGAATCGGGCGGTGATGGTGGTTCCGGTACGGGCATCGCCATCGGTATCGGCGCGGCCGCGGTGATCGCCGTAGGGGCAGGCGTGGTCGGCCTTCGCCGCCGCGCCAGTTCCTAACCAGGCTGTCTTTTTCTTTGAGTCGATAGTCGGGGAAGGTTACGATCAGGGGGATGGATGTTGTCGTTGCGTTGCACGTAGCCGCAGCGCTGCTCTTGATCGTGGCGGGCGTCGCCAAGATAGTTCGGCCAGTACCAACGACGGATCTTTTGGCCTCGGTCGGTTTGCCAGAACTGCCTGCGGCGGTCGTTGTTATCGGTGTTGTCGAATCTGTGGTTGGTGTCTTGGCGCTGGTGGTCGGGGGGCCGCTGTTGGCCGCGGCGACGGGTGCGCTCTACTTGGGGTTTTTTGCGGTGGTTTGGCGAGCGCTCGTCACTGGTGCCACAACCTGTGGCTGTTTCGGTCGGGCCAACTCGCCGCCATCGTGGCTTCATGTCGTCGGCAACGCCGGGTTTGCTGTGGCGTCATTTGTTGCAGTTGCTGGGCAGACGCCGACACAGGTCATGGCTGACCAGCCTGCAAGTGGAATTGGTTTTGTGCTCGGGTCCGGAGTGATCGCAGGTTTGGCTTTGGTTGCGTTCACCGCGGTGCCCGAAGCGCTCGCCGCGCGCAGCGGTAACCCGTCATCGGCGAGCTTCCACATCAACGGCGAGCGCCACAACCGATGAGCAGAACGGTTGTCAACGCTTTGAGTCGTGTGGTTGCCCATCGGACATCTCGGCGCGGCCTCCTCGCTCGTTCCGCTTTCGGAGCAACCGCGCTGGCTGTGGCGCCAGTGGCTTTCGCGATGCGCCCGATTTCCGCGTACCACGTGATTTGTTCCTGTGGGGGTTCCGAGTGTGCTTGCGGTGACCTTTGTTGCGATGGGTACTCCGATTATTGCTGCAAGTTGACCGGTGAGAATCTGTGCCCGCCCAACACTGTGGTTGCCGGCTGGTGGAAGGCCGATGGCACCGGATTCTGCGATGTCGGTGACAGTCCTCGTCCACGGTATTACCTGGACTGCAATCATTTCTGTGACGATGGTTGTGGAAATGTGGGAACTTCTGGCATCACTGCGTGAGACCCCGTTCGTACCCCCCCTCCGACACGCCACTTTGGAGCGCAGGCCTGGATTCAGGCCTAGGAGCCGACCTGCGGGGTGTCGGGCTCGCTTGGACTCGGGTCGTCACTGCTGCACGCGACACCGGTGAACAACATCGCTGCCGCCAGTAACCCGGCGACGAGTCGCTTCCTCAGAACGGGCATCGGCCTAACCTACCTTTCTGGCGCGGCTCACACCGGTGCCTTCGACCGGGCGACGTTCGCTAGCGAGGATCGCTTGCGAACCACCGTGCACTCGCATTGTAGACCATTTCGTGGCTTGACTGGAAGTAGACGAGCAAGGCTCGACCCGACTGTCGGGCGAATACGGGGGCGGGGTCTCCGTCCCCGAAGTAGGTCTCGGTCGTGATCGACAGATGGTCGGGAACCCTCCCCCGACCGAAAAGGTCCACCTCCTCAGCGCTGAGGCGGTCGTCGGGGTCGGCCAGCTGATTGAACACCTCGGCGCCCACACTCGGGGGCACGAACTGATCGCGGATGCCCTGAGCGATGAAGATCGGGACCGCCTGGTCGCGGGCCGACTCCAGGTACGTCGCCGGACTACGGGTCAGACACTCCTCCTGCGCCGAGCCGGCGTCCCTCGGGTCACCTCCGCAGGCCCGCCTGATGTCGCTGGCATAGCCCAGACCCGTCCTCCTCGCGTGCTCGTAGAACTCCACGAGGTCATGCGGCGGCCCCCAGACCGAGACCGCGCTGACCTTGTCAGGGTGTCGCCCAGCAAGGAGGAGCCCCATCATCCCGCCGCCGGAGTAGCCGACGGCGTACACCCGATTGGTATCCACCCCTGCCTGGGCGACGGCATAGTCGATCGCATCCACCGCGTCCTGGACCGCCAAGTCGGATCCGACCGCGTCGGCGTCGTCGTTCTTTCCTCGGAACTCGGGGACGATGACTGCCCAACCATTTTCCTGGGCCCACATCGCAAAGGGAATCCCGGCGTGCTGGGTGTACGGGGCGCTCCAGGAGTGCAATATCACCAACAAGGGCTGATCGCGGTCGCCACTCGGAGCCAGCCAGAAGACGGGTTGTTCGGCGCCGTCCGCGGTCGAAATAATCCGAAGCTGCTCGATTCCTGGGATCGACCGCTCCCACCGGGACCGGCCGGAGGACACGTATTTGCTGAAGTCGCGGATCATGTTGATCCGGTCAAGCGATTCGAATGTCAGAGAATCGAGTGGCGGCAGAGTCGTTGTTGTTGTGGTGGTCGGGGTGGTCGGGGAGGGGGCGGCCTCCGCCGTAGAGGGAGCCTCCGCCGTAGAGGGAGCCGCCGCCGTAGAGGGAGCCGCCGCCGTAGAGGGAGCCGCCGCCGTAGGGGGGACGGTCGCCGTAGGGGGAGCCGCCGCCGTAGGGGGGACGGTCGTGGTGGGGGGAGCCGCCGCCGTAGGGGGGACGGTCGTCGTAGGGGGGACGGTCGTCGTAGGGGGGACGGTCGCCGTGGGGGGGACGGTCGTCGTGGGGGGGACGGTCGTCGTAGGGGGGACGGTCACGATCCGAGGGGCCACCGTGGTCTCCACAACTTGCCGCGCGAATCCGGCGTCAGTCGCGGACTCGACGGCATCACGGCCGCTGGCGGACAGCAAGTTCAGCAGCAGGAAAAACGCAATTGTGACTCCTATGCGTCGGGTTGTTTCCATGCTGTTGGGTGTCGGAGGTATCTCCCGCCGTCCTTTCAGCGCAGGCTATGCGCTCCGGCTGGCGATGCGTTATCGTCAGCTGATCTGCGCTGCGAGAGTAGCACTAGGAGGTGCGATGCGACGGGTCCCCGCGCTCGATGGATTGCGCGCCGTAGCAATTGCGGCAGTGGTCGGCTACCACATCGACAGTGCCGTCGTGCCTGCAGGGCACTACGGCGTCTCCCTGTTCTTCGTCTTGTCGGGCTACGTGGTCACCGGCTCGCTGTGTGCCGAGATGGACCGGACCGGTCGGGTCGACGTCGGCTCGTTCTATCGAGAACGAGTGCTCCGGCTGCTTCCTGCCCTTCTGGCCGTCTGTCTCGCAATGGTCGCAGTGGGGACCGACTGGTCCCGCTTGATTGCGGTGCTCGGCTTCTACGCCAACTATGCGCGAATCGAAGGTCTCGACCTGGAGCGGCTGACGCACACCTGGTTCATCGCGGTGATCGCCCACTTTTACGTGCTGTGGCCGCTCGCCATCGCTGCACTACGAGCCAGGCATCGGACCCGCATCGTCGGAGGCCTGGCGCTGGTTGCCATCGCCTGGAGAGCAACTGCGATCGAAGTCATGTCACCGGGCTGGGTGTACAACGCGACCGACACCAACGCCGCGGCACTTCTGGTGGGGTGTTATCTGGCCGTCGCTCGGCCCACCACGTGGCGGTTCGCGAGGTGGTCGGTTCCGGCGCTGCTGGCGCTAATGCTGGTGCCCGCATTCGGCAACACGGGCACAACCGTTCTCTGGGGCGGTTTCGTGGCCCTGGCGCTCAGTGCGCTCACGGTCCAGTACGCGCTGACTGGCCCCGTATGGTTGGCGAACCGGGTCCTGTTGCGGGTCGCCGAATTGTCCTTCGGGCTCTACCTCTGGCACTACGTGTTCATCCGCTCTGACATCGCCCTCTGGCTGGCCCTCGTCCTCACCGTCGCGGCGACCGCCGGCTCGTGGTATCTCCTCGAACAGCCGGTCCTGCGCTGGGCGGCAAGGCGGAAGGGTCAGGCTCGGAAACTTCCAGCGCCATGAAGAGATCCTCCGTCTTTCGACAATGGCTCGCTCTGGCCGGTTCTGCGTTGTTCTTCGCGGGCGTCCTGTTGGTGAACGAAAAGGTGATCAAGGCAGACGGTGATGCTCCTGCCATTCCTGTCGACGGTGACGTGCCGGACGGCGGGGTCACAACGACGACCGAACCGGTAGAGGACGTGTCCGCGGCGCCAGTTGCACCTCCTCCATTCCCGGACCAGTTCGAGCCTTCGCCCAATGAGGTGCAGGCCGACGCCAAGCGGCTCGGTGCCGGGGTGGCCTACCAGATCACGAACTACGGCCCGGGCTCGTCGGTGATTGAATTGGCGGCGGGCGTGACAGCCGATCCTGCTCGCGCCGACGCGCTCGCGAGGGGGGCGGCGACCGTGCATCACCCCGGGATGTGGTCACGCGGCACGATCGAGTACGCCCAACTCGGCGGTCACCTTGACGACCGGATCTCGATAATGGTCGTGGTCCACCAGGAGCTGGGTTGGAGGGGCACAGCGGATGCCGACCGAGCCGAGACCCGGACGATGGACGTGCGCCTTGTGAGGGGCGCTTCGGGTGTGTGGGAGTTCGAGGAGCTCGCTTCGGCCGGAGGTCAGTCGGTCGTTCGGCCTGCGGACCTCTCGCCCCTCGCCGCCTCGGTGGTCGACGATCCCCGAATCGATCTCCCCGATTCGGCGATCTGGGACATCTACTCCGGGTACACCGATCATGCGCTGCACGAGGTGATGCTCGACATCGCCGAGCGAACCCCCTACTCCGTCATCGTGTTGATAACGGGACACCCGCACAACGTGTTCGGAACGGATAGGTTAAGCAATCACACGGTGGGCCGGGCGGTCGACATCCACGAAGTGGACTCGGATCTGGTAATCGACTCGCACGACGCGACGTCATCGATTTATGCGCTATCCGAGTGGCTGGTGTCGCGGCATGACATCAGGGAGTTCGGAAGTCCGTGGCGGTTCGACGACGCGGTTGCGCACAACTTCACCAACGAGGTTCACCACGATCACCTCCACGTGGGCGTCTTCCCGGAGGGTCACGCCGCGGGGTGAGTCCCGGCGACGCGCGGGCTCGGAGCGTGATGTGCCCGGTCGAGCCTGATCCAATTGCTTCGATGCCGTGGGTTAAGGGTTGCGCTCGCCCCGCCGACATGAACAGGCGTTCGTTCGTTCGACCTGGCGGGCAGGCATCGGTGGAGCGCGGCCTGGTCTCGGGTTCTGGCAAACCCGTATCCCCAAACACGCGCGCAACAGCGGGCCGCAACAATCCCCGACCGCCGGCCGATCCTCGGAGACTACGCCGCACGCCGTCATCGATCGGCGCGGGGACGCGTCCCAGTTCCGCGGAGCCCGGGGTTGTGGGGAGGTCTCAACCGCATTGGTTGATCAGCGCGTTGCCGACCGAGGCGAGATGGTCTCGCACACCCGGGGGCCGGTCACTTCGAGCCATTCGACGTCCGCCGAATCCTGGCATTGCCCAGTCCGGCAGATGTGCGATGAGTACTGGCGGTCAGCGTTCGTGGATAGAGATCCTGGGGGCGATCGTTACAGATCGGTTCAGCACCCTAGTGGGCGGGTTGGAAGCGGCGGGATACGGCTCTGTGGGTGGTCAGCATTTCTTCTAGGCGGGGTGAGGTGAGTTCGCCGTTGTTCACGACAGATTCGCCGTTGACGATCGTGTGGTGAGCACCTACCGGGCCGCAGCGAAGCCAGCCTTCGATGAGATCATCGAGCACACCTGCAAAGGCGGGACCATCGAGCTTCCAAACCGCGATGTCGGCGACCGCGCCAAGCGACAGCTCCCCGATTTCACCAGAACGGCCAAGACACGCAGCCCCTCCACGGGTTGCAATATCGAGCACCGAACGAGCAGGCATCGAATCGGCACCGTTGCGTAATTTCCCCAGCAGCATCGCCTGACGCGCCTCCTGCCACAGCGACGCACAGTCAGCTGACGAGGAACCATCACATCCCAACCCGACCGGCGAACCAGCAGCTCGAAATTCGGCAACTGGAGCGATCCCAGAACTAAGAATCAGATTGGAGCTGGGACAGTGGGCAATCCCAACACCGGCCGTTCCAAGCTTGACGACTTCGTTGGGATTCGGCCGTACGCAATGAGCCACCCAACTTCGATCGCTGAGCCAGCCACAATGCTCAAAATGCTCAACGCAGCGCATCCCGTAAGTGGCCATCGAAAAGTCGTCGTCTTCGACGTTTTCAGCCAAGTGCGTGTGCAAGCGCACATCCAGTTCTTCAGCCAGCGCAGCGGTTTGCTGCATAAGGCCGGTGGTCACGGTGAAAGGAGAACAGGGAGCCAAAGCGACTCGGGTCATGGCCCCGTGGCTGCGGTCGTGGTGCCGGGCTACGGCGCGTTCGCTTTCGGCGAGAATGAACTCTTCGTCACGCACTGCGTTGTCGGGCGGGAGCCCCCCGTCCTTGACCGACAGGCTCATTGAGCCGTAGGTGGGGTGAAAGCGCATGCCGATGTCTCGCGCCGCGTCAATCTGCGCGCTGAGGAGATCGCCCGCGCCCTGCGGATGCAGATAGTGATGGTCAGTCGATGTGGTGCAACCACTCAAGGCCAGCTCAGCCAGACCAACCCAAGTCGAAACATGGGCGGCTTGTTCGTCCAATGCGGCGGTCCACAGTGGATACAGCGTTTGCAGCCAGCCAAACAGCGGCGCAGAAGTCATCGGCGTGTACGCCCGCGTCAGATTTTGGAACAAGTGATGGTGGGTGTTGATGAGACCAGGCGTGACCAGACACCCGTCAGCTGAGATCGTTCGCAGAGCCGCGGGATGCGGCTCGTTTCGCTCCCCAACTCCAGAGATCTTGCCATCTGTACAGGCAACCCACCCCCCGGGGATTTCACGACGCTGCGCATCCGCGGAGGCCACAAGCGAAGCATCAACGATGAGCAGGTCTGCGGACATGTTCTAACGCTCTTCTCGGCGAAACGGCAGACCCAGAGCGGCGGGTGCAGCTGGTGGTCGGTTCCGAAGCACCAGCGCACCAGCGATCATCACCGCAATGGTGAGGACGTATGGCAGCATCGACCACAGAATCGGGTCCCAGGGCAGGTCGAAGCTCTCGGTGCGGTTCGGCAACGCCAATGCGAGACCGAACAGGAACGCGCCCAATGCAACCCGTCGCACCTTCCAAGCACCGAAGATCACCAGCGCAACGGCGATCCAACCCCTGCCGGCCACGACTCCCACGGTCCAACCCGGGCTGATCGAAAGCGACAGATAAGCGCCGCCGATTCCCGCGAACGCTCCGCCAATCGCAACTGCGAACAAACGCAGACCGAGCACAGAGTGCCCAGCCGTATCCGCGGTCGCGGCCGACTCGCCAGCGGCCCGCAACGCCAAACCTCCGCGGGTGCGGTTCAACACGAACCATGTGACAAAACCCAACAGGACGGCCAAATATGCCAGCGGAGACTGTTGGAACAAGATCCGACCGATCCAGGAAATGTCACTGAGCGGACCCCAATCAACGTCTACAAACTGGACTTCGGGACGGACGCCTTCGTAATCGGTGCCCCAGAAGTTGGCGAGACCGACCCCGAAAATCGTGAGCGCCAGCCCGCTTACAACTTGGTTGGCCCCGAGTACCACCGCGAAGAGTCCATGAATCATCGCTACCGAACCACCGATGATGGCCGCGGCGAGCAGCCCCAACCAGGGATTGCCGGTCTCAATCGCGAACACGAAGCCACCGACCGCGCCCATGGCCATCATGCCTTCGACACCGAGATTGAGCACGCCGGCCCGTTCCGCGATCATCTCGCCGAGGCTCGCCAGATAGATCATCGCGCCGAATTGAATGGCGGCAAAGAGCAGGCCGATCAGAGCGGTTTCAGGGAAGGTAAGGCCGAAAATCATGCGCTACGCACCTTCGATTCAGCCATCTCAATGCGATACACGATCAGCACCCCGGCGGCGATCACGCCAAAGAGGATCAGCGCTTGCAGCACTGTCGATACTGCGTCGGACACACCGATCGCCTTGATTGATTGTCCACCAACCTGCACGGCGCCAAACAGCACCGCTACCGCCGCCACTCCGCTCGGACGCATCAACGCCAGAGCCGCCACGATGATCCCCGCGAAGCCGTAGCCGTTGGAGACCGTTTCGGTTAGTCGGGTTGCGTTCCCTGTTAGTTCTATACCGCCAGCGAGTCCTGCAACCGCGCCAGACAACACCAGCACCGTCAGGATCTTTCTGTTCAGAGAAATACCGGCGTAAGTGGCGGTCGCGCCTGAAGAGCCGGCAACCCGTAGCTCATAGCCCCACGAACTCCGCGACACCATCAAACCGATCACTGCCAGCACTGCAATAGCGATCAGCAACCCGATGTGAGTTCGCTGAAATAAATTTGGAAGGAATGACTGTTCCGGTAGCGCCGGGGCTTGCACGAATCCGTAGCCTTCGGGGTCTTTCCATGGGCCGTTGATCAGATACCGGATCAGCCGAATGGCGATCTCGTTAAGCATCAACGTGGTGATGATCTCGTTCACACCGATGTATGCCTTCGCCGCGGCAGGTCCGAGCGCCCATAGCGCCCCGCCGATAGACCCTCCAACAATCATCGCCAAGATCAGTACTGGCCCGGACCAGCCTTCACCGATCTGTGCAACCCCAGCGGCCGCGGTCGCCCCGAAAAGGATTTGTCCTTCGGCACCAATATTCCAAAGGCCCATAGTCGCCGCTATCGCCACAGCTAAACCGGCGAGAGCAAGCGGAATTGCCCGGTTGAGGGTGACAGAAAAAGCTTCCAAGTCGCCGAATGAAGCCGACAACATCCGTCTGTAGACCTCCATGGGGCTATCGCCGGAGACAAGAAGAAGAACCGCGCCGAGCAGAAGCGCCACCATCAAGCCCACCGCGAACGCCAACGGCTGTCCACCGCGAACGGGCACTTCTCTGCGAACTAAAACTGGGCGTATCATGGCGACTCGCCCGCCATAATCTCGCCCGCCATAATCTCGTCCGACTGTGTCTCGCCCGCCATGGCCAAGCCGATCGCTGCCCGGTTTGCATTGGCGCCCTCATACTCAGCGGCGATCCGGCCGCCGTGCATCACGATGATCCGATCAGAGATCGCCAGTAGTTCGTCGAGATCTTCGGAGATCATCAACACACCCAAACCTTCGTTTCGGGCTTCAATGAGCAGTTCTTGAATCGCCTTCACTCCCTGCACGTCAAGGCCGCGCGTCGGCTGTGAAGCGACTATGACCGACGGTTTGGCGGTCAACTCACGACCCACAAGCAGTCGCTGAAGATTGCCGCCCGAGAGCCCTGCAATCCGCTGATCCAACGAACCTGCACGCACCTTGAACGAGTCAATCACGTCGGCGCAGAAGGCCTTTGCCCGATCAACCGCGATCAGAGGACCGCGGGTGTGTTCTCGGTAGGAGCGCAAGATTGCGTTGTCGGTGACGCTGAGTTGTGGAGCGAGCCCCACCCCGACACGATCTTCGGGAATGTAGGACAACCCGGAACGAAACCGATGACGCGGAGTAGCGGTTGTGATGTCCTGGTCGAACAACGTCACGGTCCCCGATGTTGCTTCGCGGAGACCCGCGATGACATCTGAGAGTTCTCGTTGACCGTTACCTGCCACACCAGCTATCCCAACGATCTCACCGGCATGAACCGTCAGAGTTATGTCGGTGAGTGCCTCAAGATTCCGGTTGTTGAGGGCGCACACCTTCTCGACAGCCAATAACTGGTCGCCGGGTTGTCTGGGTTCGGGTCGAAGTGCTGCATCGGTGGCCTCGCCGACCATCAACTCCGCGAGTTGTTGAGGTGACAGGTCGGCGACCGCCAAAGAAGCCGCCACGGTCTTGCCGCCTCGCAGCACTGTGGCCTCGTCGCAGTACTGCTTGACCTCGTGCAGTTTGTGGCTGATGAAGATGACGGATCGACCGTCGTTTGCCATGCGCCGGATCACCAAACCGAGTTCGTCTGCCTCGTTCGGCGTGAGAACTGCAGTCGGCTCATCGAGAATGAGAATCTCCGCGTCACGCCACAGCGCTTTGAGAATCTCAACCCGCTGACGCTCACCCATCGACAATTGCCAAATCTGGCGTTGCGGATCGACGTCAAGCGAGAATTGCTCCGCAAGCTCAGCGACTCGGCGTTCGACGGCCCCCATATTCAAGACACGGTCCGCGGCGCCCAGTACCACGTTTTCGGCCACAGTGAAGGTCGCAACTAGTCGGAACTCTTGATGGACCATCCCCACGCCTGCCGCTAGCGCAGCCGCGGGATTGGCGAACACCTTGCGTTCACCAAAAAGACGAACTTCGCCCTCTTCGGGGCGATACACGCCGGCAAGGACATTCATCAAGGTCGACTTGCCAGCGCCGTTCTCACCAAGGACAGCGTGAATGCTGCCCCGCTTTACCTTGAGTTCAGTACCGGCATTGGCGACAACGCCGGGGAACCGTTTCCAGATTCCTGTGAGTTCTACAGCAAGCGAGGCAGCATCCACTGTTGTGTATTGGCTGAGTGTGTTGGTTGGTAGCGCGGGGGAGGTTGTTCCCTAGCCGATGTCGCCAACAACGCCTTGGACGAAGAATGCTTCGCTCAGCAGTGTTCCTGGATCCATGACTTCGCCTTCAGCTAGCAGTTGTGTGCCGTCTTGGGCGAACAGGGGACCTGAGAACACCGCGAAGGTGCCGTCGATCATCTGCTGGCGGACGTCCTCCACCTGAGCGACGATGTCAGCGTCAACGTCTGCGGCAATAGAGCCGATGTCAACGATTCCGTCGTCGTAACCACCCCAGTAGAACCCGGGTGTGTAGCTACCGTCGGCAGCTGACGAGATGATCTCCGCATACCGCGGACCCCAGTTCCAGATTGCCGAGGCCAGGTAGGCATCAGGAGCAAACTCGCTCATGTCGGAGTTGTAGGACACCCAGCGAGCACCGGCTGCTTCAGCAGCGAGACCGGCCGAGGTGGTGTCCTGATGCATCGCAATGACATCCGCACCACCCTCAAGGAGCGCGTCGGCCGCATCGCCCTCAATCGCCGGGTCGAACCAGGTACTGGTCCAGTTGACGACAACTTCAACATCGGGGTTGACCCGCTGGGCACCGAGCGTGAAGGCGTTGATCCCGCGAGCAACCTCAGGAATCGGGAACGCCGCAACATAGCCGATCCGGTTGGTCTCGGTGGCAGCACCAGCGATCATGCCTGTGAGGTAGCGAGGCTGGTAGATCTTTCCGAACGTGTTTCCGAAGTTGGTTTCGTTGATCTTGTAGCCCGAAATGTGTTCGAAGACGACGTCGGGGAACTCCGCGGCCATTGCCTCCATGGTGTCCATGTAGCCGAACGAGGTACCGATTATCACGTCGTGACCGTCGGCAACGAGCGTACGTATCGCTGCTTCAATGTCTGCAGGCGATCCGTCATTTACGCTATCGACGAAGAATGTTGGGATTCCGGTGGTCGCTTCTGCGTATAGACGGCCCTGGTCGTGAGCCCAGGTCCAACCGGCTTCACCGATGGGACTGATGTAGAGGAACGCTGCAGAGAAGTCGTCGTCCATGTCGCCCATGTCGCTGTCGTCGTCCATGTCGCCCATGTCGCCGTCGTCGTCCATGTCGCTGTCGTCGTCCATGTCGCTGTCGTCGTGTGCGGCATCGTCGTCCATGTCGTCGTCTTCGTCCATGTCGTTGCCGGCATCGTCGCTTGCGGCTGAGTCGCCGTCGTCTGCGCCTCCGTCGTCGCCATCATCGTCACCGCAAGCAGCGGCGATCATGACGAAAGCCATGAGTAGAGCTAGTAGACGCAAGAGCGCCTTCGTACTTTTTGTTGATTTCACGTTCCCTCCAAGGGTTCGATCCCCGAAAGTCCGGTGGACCCTCATGGGCGGTTTGTTTCCCGGGGCACGCCTCGAGAGGTGCACCCCACCGAGAATCTTTGACGATTCTCTTGAGCCTCACGACATTAGCGCTATCTGCGTGCGTTGTCATGAGCGAGCCATCGCTGTCGTAACCTAATCTGACAGCCCCGCACCTCGGAGGTTCCGCCCAGCGTGCATGACGTCCAACTCCCGGCAATTCGACCAACCTCATACGCCGCGCCCACCACCATTGCCGAAGCGCTGGCGATGCTTGCCGAGGGTGGGCGAGTGGTTGCCGGTGGCACCGATCTCATGATTGAGATGGATCGCCGGATCTGCAACGAAGTCAAGCAACTGATCGACATCACACGTATCGCCGGGCTAGACAAGATTTCAGTAGTTGACGGCCGAGTACATCTGGGGCCGCTGGTCACCCATAATCAATGCACAAGCAGCCCGATAGTGGTTGAACACGGCCTGGCGTTGGCGCAGGCCTGTCTGGAAGTGGGCGCTCCTGCATTGCGAAACCGTGCAACGGTGGCCGGGAACGTGGTAACCGCCAGTCCCGCAAACGACACCATCAGCGCATTGAGGGCCCTGGAGGCGGACATAACGCTCACATCAGCAACGGCCACAAAAAGACAGCAGAGCCGCACTGTCGATCTGGCCGATTTCTTCGTGGGTGTACGCGAGACGGTCCTCGAACCGCATGAACTTGTGACCGATATTTCGTTCCCGATCCGCAACGTCGACAGTCGCTCAATGTTTTTGAAGCTGGGCCTTCGCGGGGCTCAAGCCATCTCGGTCGTGCATCTAGCGGTTCGCTGCGACTTCGACGATGGGGCTGTTTCCGATATAGCGATCGCCTTAGGCAGCGTGGCGCCCGTCATCGTGCGAGCAACCGAGGCTGAGGGGCTACTGATCGGCGGGTTCCTGGACGAATCCAGCATTGAAGCAGCTGGCGCGCTTGCTAGGGCCAGCGTTGCGCCTATCGACGACTTGCGAGCCCCTGCGGCTTACCGCAGCCAACTCGTTGGGGTGATGGTGCGTAGATGTCTTGAGGCGATAGCGGCGGGTGATCATCAAGCCGCATGGCCAGAGTCTGTGCCGACTCTGGGGGGCCCTTGCGTTGCTGCAGATGCGGTCGCTGCGGAGTTCGGTACGGGTGACATGATCTCCACAACAATCAACGGCATGTCAGTCGACGCACCCTGGACAGCGGTATCGCTGCTCGACTGGATTCGCGACCAGACCGAGTTGACGGGCACCAAAGAAGGATGTGCCGAAGGAGAATGTGGTGCCTGCACACTCCACCTCGACGGCACCGCAGTTCTCAGTTGTCTGGTACCAGCGGGCAGAGCGCACAAGTCGCAGATTACGACAATCGAGGGACTTGCCACAGGTGGTGCCCTCCACCCGCTTCAACAGAGTTTCATCGACTGTGCAGCGGTGCAGTGCGGCTATTGTATCCCGGGGTTTTTAATGGCAGGAGCGGTATTGCAGGCCAACGACTCCAACGCCGGCAACGACGCGGTCAAGCAGGGGCTCTCCGGCAATCTCTGCCGCTGCACCGGCTACTACGCCATTGAGGCTGCGTTTGACGTGACACGCCACGCGGGGGTCAATTCGTGAGTCTCGGTGAAGCGGTAGCAAAACCCGACGCACACGGGAAGGTCACCGGCGAGGCAATCTACGCCGGTGACATCGCTGATGCTGAAATGTTGCACGCCAAGGTCGTGTTCACCGACCAAGTCCATGCTCACATCACTTCTCTCGACATCAGCGCTACCGCCGCGTTGCCCGGTGTGCATCTGGTGTTGACCGCCGCCGATGTACCGGTGAACGAGTACGGGCTGACCAAGTTTGACCAGCCGGTCTTGGTCGGGCCACATAGCTCGGGTCGAGCATCAGTGGCGGCCGATGTCTCGCGCTGGGAAGCCGACCATCTAGCAGTGGTTGTAGCTGACACAGCCGATATTGCTTTGGCGGCGGCTCAACTCATTGTCGCCGAATGGGAGCCCTTAGATGTGGTAGCTGACCTGGACGCGGCGCTGAAACCGGGGGCAACTCTGGTCCACCCCGAAGATGGCATCGGTTCCAATGTCTACGCGCATCTAAAGATCCGCAAAGGTGACACAACCGCTGCCTTCGCTGACGCCGTGCATATTGTCGAAGGCACCTACGAGTATCCCTATCAGGAGCATGCCTACCTTCAGACCGAGGCCGCTGTTTCCTACATCGACGCCGAAGGCAGGGTCACCGTCGAGACCGCCGGTCAGTGGACTCACGAAGATCAAGAACAAGTGGCCCACGCGCTCGATCTCCCCATTGAACAGGTACGCATCATCTACAGGGCTATCGGCGGGGCTTTCGGCGGTAAAGAAGACATGAGCCTGCAAGTGGTGATGGGGCTTGTTGCGTTGCGACTGCAAGAGGCCGGAACAGCTCGACCTGTCCGCTGCGAATGGAGCCGTGAGGAGTCGATTGTCGGGCATCACAAACGCCACCGAGGCAGGGTCCACACCCGCTGGGCAGCGGATGCCGACGGCCAGATTCTCGGGGTGGAAGCGGACGGTTGTCTCGACGCCGGCGCTTACAACTACACCTCCAACAAAGTGCTCGGAAACCTGCATCTCAGCGTGTCAGGCGCCTACGTGATACCGAATGCCTGCATTGATTCACGGGCCGTTTACACGAACGCGCCGCCGGGTGGAGCATTCAGGGGTTTTGGCGGGCCGCAAGGCACCTTCGTGGCTGAGATGCAAATGAACAAGCTGGCTGAGCTTGCCCGTATCGATCCTGTCGAGATCCGTCGCCGCAACATCTTGGCGGACGGATCGCTGGGGATCACCGGCACGGAGATGCCTGCTGGTGTGAGTCTCGGAGAAGTCGTCGAGGCTTGTGCGGACGAGGCCAACTGGTCAGAACCGCTGCCGGAACCTCGAGCCGCTTCGGTGTTCAGCTCCCTTGCGCCTTCGACGAAAGCGCTCAGGCGTGGCCGCGGCTTTGCCTGCGCCTATAAGAACATCGGCTTCTCGTTCGGGTTCCCCGAAAGAAGCGAAGCAACCATTGTCCTGCATGAAGACGACGGATCGCTCGGTGCCGACACCGAGTTCCCGGCATCCGCGGAACTTTTTTTGGCGGGCGCTGACGTGGGGCAGGGAGCTCACACAGCTTTCCTCCAGATGACTGCTGAAGCGACCAGCGTGCCTTTGGAAGCGATCGAGGCGAGATTCTCAGACACCGCGACCAGTGGGGATTCGGGTTCGGCATCGGCGTCTCGACTCACCTGGATGACCGGCAATGCCATCTTGGGCGCCGCAGAGGAAGCAGCAAAATCCTGGCTCAACGGAGATCGCCCTGCCATCGGCGAGTTTCGCTACGTTCCCCCTCCCACCGAGGGGCTTGACCCCAAAGGCTTGCAACCCACGACACCGAACTTCGCGTACGGCTACGTGGCAGAAGCGGTGGACATGTCGGTCGACATCGAAACCGGCCACATCGTGGTTCACGATGTTGTGTGCGCGGTCGATGTGGGCCGTGTCGTGAACCACGCTCTGGTTGTCGGGCAGGTCGAAGGCGCGGTCATCCAGGCTCACGGTTACGCATTGTCGGAGAATCTGCAGGTAGTCAATGGGCGGATACTCAATCCGCGATTCAGTGGCTACCTGATCCCCGGGATAGTGGACATCCCCGAACAGGTTCGTTCTGTGCTTCTTGAGATTCCCGACCCTCGTGGTCCTTTCGGCTTGCGGGGCATGGCCGAGATGCCGTTTATTCCCTACGCGCCCGCGATTGCGGCGGCGCTTCACGACGCCACCGGTGTCTGGTTCGATTCTTTCCCGCTGACCCCCGCCCGTGTCCTAGAGGGCCTGACTTCCGGCAACAAGACCGCCTACGGTTTATGATCTGATGTCTGTGCGAGCACCCAGAATCATCGTCGTTAGATGATGAACCTTCTCCACCGATTCAGCGGGAGCCTCATCCCTCTCGCAGCGGCGCTGGCCGCACTTGCTGTTGGCGCGGTTGTGATTGTGGTGCTTGGGGCCAACCCACTCGTCGGCTACGGAGAACTCGTCAAGGGTGCGTTTGGAAGCGGTGACGCTCTCGCCGATACGGCCGTTAGGGCCATGCCGTTGCTGTTGGTGGGTACCGGTATCTGTATCGCCTTTCGCGCCAGTGTCATCAACATCGGCGGTGAGGGTCAGATAGTTGCGGGTGCGCTGCTTTCTACGGTCACCGCGTTGGCTGTACCCGGCCTTCCAGCGATTGTTCTGATTCCGGTTGTCATGCTGGCGGGAATCGTCGGCGGAGGGATATGGGGGGCGATTCCTGGCGCGTTGAAGGCCTACCTCGGCGTCAACGAAATCCTTTCCACCATCATGTTGAACATCGTCGCTATACAGGTGATGAACTACCTGTTGCGCGACCCCTTGATCGACCCTCTCGAAATCGAACGGGGGACACGCATCCCGCAGACCGAGCGTTTGTCGGAGAACGCTGATCTGCCGATACTCATTGAGGGCACCCGTCTTCATCTCGGCGTTGTGATTGCCCTGCTTGCCTCCGTGGTGGCTTGGGTCTTTTTGTGGCGCACCACGGTCGGGTTCAAGACCCGTGCGGTGGGGCACAACTCCGCTGCGGCCAACTATGCGGGCATGCCCTTCAAACGCATGACCATGTTGGCTCTCACCTACTCGGGGGCGATGTGTGGTCTAGCGGGTGCCGTGCTCGTCTTCGGGAGCCAGTCACATCGCTTGATCACCGATGGATCGTCGCTGGGGTTCACCGGATCGTCCGGCTTCAACGGGATCGTCGCGGCGTTGTTCGGTGGTCTTCACCCGCTTTGGACAATCCCGTCGTCGTTCTTGTTTGGAGGGTTGCTCGTTGGTGCCAATGCCATGCAACGGGCGATCCAGATCCCGTCGGCGTTGGTTATCGGTCTCAACGGGTTGATTGTGGTGTTTGTAGTGAGCAGTAACAGCGTGCGTGACCGCCTCCGCCAGGCGATGGAGATCTCCCGCATGCGAACCCACGACGACACCACCGAGGCTCCGTCCGCCCCGTCATCTGCGGCTGAGGGTGAAGAGGGTTCTGCGGCTCCGTCGGCCCACTCCTCGGTCTCTGATGGTAATGCCGGGTCTGCGTCGTCGTCCGCAGCGACAAAAGAGCGACTTCCCGATGAGTGAATTCTTTACGCTGTCGGTGCTGGTGGCCACGTTTGCATCGGCGATGCGCCTCGCTACGCCCTACTTGCTTGCGGCGCTCGGCGAGACCGTGGGCCAACGCAGTGGCGTGTTGAACCTCGGTGTGGACGGCGTGATGCTGCTGGGGGCCTTCTTCGCCTACTGGACAGTCTTGGAAACCGACTCGCGCCTACTGGGCGTGGCCGTGGGTCTTGCGGTGGGGCTGATAATGGGAGTTGCGTACGCGACTGTGACTCTGGTGTTTAAAGCCGAACAAGGAATCAGCGGTATCGGCATCTACCTGTTCGGCTTGGGTATCAGCGAATTGCTGTTCCTCAAGCAGGTCGGCACGCCACGCGGCATCCCATCGTTTGATGATGTAAAGATTCCGCTGTTGGGTGACATACCCCACATCGGTGAGATGTTCTTCAACCACAGCCTGCTCGTTTACTTGGCGGTCCTGTTGGTCCCTGCACTGACGCTCATTGTCAATCGCACAACGGTGGGGCTCAACATTCGAGCAGTCGGCGAAAGCCCCGAAGCGGCCGATTCTCTCGGGGTCAGCGTTTACCGGACCAGGGCGATCGCGATGCTGATCGGAAACGGAATGGCCGGACTCGCCGGCGCTGCGCTCACCATCGAACTAGGTACGTTTCAGAACAACCTCACCAACGGGATCGGCTTCATTGCCGTGGCGCTTGTCTACTTCGGGGCTTGGCGCCCGGTGGGTGTACTGGCGGGGTCCCTGCTCTACGGGTTGATCACCGCGACCGTGACACAGTGGAAAACACTGGGTATTGTCACGGGGGCGACAGCGAGTCTCACCACCATGGCGCCTGCTGTCCTTACCGTGATCGCGTTAGCGATCATTGCACGCCGGGCCGCTGATCAACCCGCAGCGCTCACAGTTCCATTTAGTCGCGACGGGTGAAACCGATTCGTCACGAGTTCCCAGGAGGGGAAAAAATGAAAAAAACATTAATATTTCTTGCAGCGTTGCTCGCCAGTTTGAGCCTTGTAGCCGCGTCGTGTGGAGACGATGAGGATCCTGCGGCTTTAGCTGAACGCGATTGCGATACCGGTAGCGAAGGTGAAGGAATTCGTGTTGCGATTGTCGCACCAAGCGGCGAAAATGACTTGGCCTTCACGCAGAGCATCGTCGACGGTGTCGACTGTCTCGATGGAGTATCTGAGGTGGCTATCACACCAGGAACCTTCATCGTTGAAGATGCTGGTGTGGCATTGCGTCAGTACGCCGAGGATGGCTATGACCTCGTGGTCGGCCATGGCTCGCAATACGGCGGGTTGGTCGAAGAGATCGCCGGCGACTTCCCCGACACCGCATTTGCCTGGGGTACCGCGGTTGACACGTTCGGCCTACCGAACGTGTCTGCCTATACGGCCGCCTCAGATGAAGGTGGATACGTGCTAGGCGTGGCTGCCGCAGAACTCGGTAGCAATGTCGGCATTGTCGGACCGATCGAGGTCGGTGATGCGAAACTGTATGTGGATGGTTTCCGGCTCGGGGCAGAAGCCGGGGGCGCGGAAGTCAACGTCGTCTACATTGAATCGTTTGCCGATGTGCAACTCGCCTCTGAGACTGCGACAGGATTCGTTTCCAACGGCGC
Organism: Candidatus Aldehydirespiratoraceae bacterium; assembly: GCA_965198365.1. Classification (GTDB taxonomy): domain Bacteria; phylum Actinomycetota; class Acidimicrobiia; order Acidimicrobiales; family Aldehydirespiratoraceae; genus VXYK01. The sequence continues at coordinate 730,868 of OZ240617.1, forward strand.
GGACATTCTGACTGGCACGGCTCAGATGACGGTCGGAGCGATCAGCGTCGCCCAGAATGAAGACGTCCTGTGGTTCGGCACGCAGTCAAACCAGACAGGTGCCGCGGCAGACGGAGTTGTGGCGGCGAACCAAGTCTATCGCTGGGAAGTTGCTCTACAGCTACTTGTTGATGACATCAATGACGGCGTTCTTGGTGGCTCAAGCTACGAGATCAACCTGGAGAACGGTGGTCTCGGAATTGAGTACGGCAACTGGGATGTACCGGACGACATCACGAACTTGGTGAACTCCACCATCGAAGCGGTGATTGAAGGCGAAGTAACGACCAGGGTCGGCTGAGCCGATTGATCATGTCGGGGGCGCGCCAACAGCGGCGCGCCCCCGACAACTTTCTGCCACCAACCCCGGCTTAGGAAGGTCATGACTGACTCGATGCTTGAAATGAGGGGAATCACCAAGCGCTTCCCCGGTGTACTCGCCAACGACAGCGTTGATTTCGACGTACGTCGCGGTGAAGTGCACACGCTCCTTGGCGAAAATGGGGCGGGTAAGAGCACCTTGATGAAAATCCTATTCGGCCTCTACACCGCCGATGAAGGGACCATCACTTTCGAAGGAGCGCCGCTTCGAGTCGATTCTCCTGCTGCGGCGATCGCCGCTGGCATTGGGATGATCCACCAGCATTTCATGCTGGTGCCCACCTTCACGGTCACAGAGAACGTTGCTTTGGGTCTGGGCACTTCAGACATGGACCGAGTGCGTGAACGCCTCACCGAACTGGCGGAAACCTACAGCCTGGATGTCGATCCGGACGCTTTGATTTGGCAGCTCGCGGTGGGGGAACGTCAACGAGTCGAAATTCTCAAAGCGCTATATCGGGATGCTCGACTGCTTGTCCTTGACGAGCCGACAGCGGTGTTGACCCCTCAGGAGGTCAACGACTTCTTTGTGACCCTGAGGCAGATCGCCGATGACGGGCGCGGCCTCATCTTTATTTCTCACAAACTCCATGAGGTGATGGCACTATCGGACCGAATCACGGTGCTACGAGACGGAAAAGTATCGGGATCGACAACGCCCGGCGAGACATCTCGACAGCAACTCGCCCAGATGATGGTGGGGCGTCCTGTCAAACTTGCTCCCGATAAGCCTCCGGTGGCGGCGGGTGTGCCCAGACTCGAACTCAAAGAACTGAGTGTTATGGGCGATCGCGATGCTTTGTCGGTGCATGCGGTCAACCTCTCTGTTGCCGCTGGTGAGATCGTCGGTATCGCTGGCGTTTCCGGCAACGGTCAACGCGAACTCTGTGAGGCAGTGGCTGGGTTACGCCCGGTCACAGCCGGCTCCGTGCTGCTCGACGGTCAAGACACCACAGGTGCCTCGCCAAGACGTTGCCGCACGGCTGGTCTCGCCTTTGTTCCTGAGGAACGCATGCTTCATGGCGCTGTAGCTCAGTTCAGCGTCACCGAGAACTTGATGTTGCTCAACCATGACTCAAAGGAGTTCTCCCGATGGGGTTTCTTGAAGTTGCCCGCACTGCGGGAGCGAGCCGGCCGTCTTGTCGGGCATTACGACGTCAAGACCCCGTCGATTGACACTGCTACCAGCGCTTTGTCAGGAGGCAACATCCAGAAGTTGATCATGGCGAGAGAGTTGTCTGCTGAACCGGCTGTGTTGTTGGCAGCGCAACCCACTCGCGGGGTTGACATCGGTGCTGCGGAGTACATCCATGAGCGTCTGATAGCCCAACGGGAACAGGGGACAGCAGTGCTGGTTGTTTCGGAGGATCTCGACGAGGTGATGGCACTTGCTGATCGGGTGGCGGTGATGTTCGAGGGTTGGATCGTCGCAGTCATCGACCGCTCCGAATGCACCGTCGAAGATCTAGGCCTCTTGATGGCCGGCGCCCAACCCTGACCCACTACGCTGGGTTGTGCATCGCTAGGAACACGTATACGTATTGTAGTTTACCGTATATGCTTGAGTGGAGATTCAAGTGGGAGCCCACTCATGAAGCAGAAACTGACCGTCACCATCGACTCACAACTTGTACCCGCTGCTAAACGGTTTGCGCGCTCAAGGGGAGAGTCGTTGTCATCGTTGATTGAGCGATCACTGCGCGAGGTTGTCGATGACGAGAGCACATCGTTCGCATCACGCTGGCGAGGGCAGTTCCGCGCTTCAGAGCGGGACGACGCGCGGTACGCAGCATTGGCGCGCAAGTACCTGCGATGATCCTGCTCGATACCGATGTGGTCATCGACATTGTTCTCGACCGTGCGCCGCACGCCTCGGCCGCGGTCGAACTCATGGAGCGAATCGAGCTTGGGGTCGAGAGGGCTGCCGTGGCCTGGCACTCCATCTCGAATCTCTACTACCTCGTCTCGCCTGTGCGGGGTGACGTCGAGACCCGTGACTTCATCGCCGAACTCGTGTCACTTGTCAGCGTGGCCAGCACCGACACATCGTCGGTTCGTTACGCAGTCAGCCTCCCGATGAATGACTTCGAAGACGCCATGCAAGTCGCAGCCGCTCGTGCCTGCGGTGCGAGATACATCGTCACCAGGAATCTCGGTGACTACGAACGATCACCGATCCCAGCAGCAAGCCCGCAGGAGTTTCTCAACTCGCTTCACTAAAGGCCCAGCACAGCCTTGACGTCATCCCAAGGAACGTAGTTATCGTCAACCCACGCTGCGGCGAGTTCACTCCGGTCTTCGACATCATTTGCGTTCTCGACGAGCCGGTCGAAGGAATCAACATCCAAGATCACTGCGACCCGACGGCCACGCCGAGTCACCATGATCGGCTCGGCTGACCGGCGTGCCTCCTCAAGCACTTCGGCCAACCGGCTCCGTGCTTCGCTCACCGCCACCTCGTAGATGTAGGAATCGTACATATCAGCGACCAACGGAGCAACGGTGAGGCGCGTCTGTGGAGCGTTGTGACTTCAAGTCTGTCTCGAATGACAATAGTCGTGGCGCACTGCGGCCCCCGGTGTAAGAATGCGGGACTATGGACGAGCTTCGGATCAACGTTGACCGGCTCATGGCCCGGATCGACGAATTGGCCCAGGTAGGCGCGATCGAAAACACTGACGGCTGCGCACGTTTGGCATTGACCGACGAGGACAAAGCGGGCCGGGATCTGGTCATAACCTGGATGCGCGACCTTGGCATGGAGATCACCATCGACGGAATCGGCAACGTCACCGCCGTGTGGGCGGGCCCAGACACCGACACCTCGCTTGACCCAGTCATGACAGGATCACATATCGACACCGTTCGCACCGGTGGACGATACGACGGCAACCTCGGCGTGTTGGCCGGCCTCGAAGTGGTTGAGACGATCGCCGAGGCTGGACTGTCAACCCGTCGTCCGATTGCTGTGGGATTCTTCACCGACGAAGAGGGATCAAGATTCCCGCCCGACATGTTGGGCAGTCTCGTTTATGTCGGAGGGATGAGCCTCGAAGAGGGACTCGACACGGTGGGCATCGACGGAGCGATTCTCGGCGACGAACTTGACCGCATTGGCTACCGGGGCGGTGCTCCGTGCCCGGCCGCCGCGCCGCATGCGTTTGTAGAACTACATATTGAACAGGGTCCGGTACTGGAAGCCGAAGGAATCACCATCGGGGCTGTGGAGAGCGTTCAAGGCATCAGCTGGACCGAAATCACCATAAAGGGCCAAGCGAACCATGCGGGTACCACACCCATGAACCTGAGGCGCGATCCCGGATATGCGGCGGCACGAATCGCCACGTTCGTGCGTGAACTAGCCCTAGAACTGGGGGGTCGCCAGGTGGCGACGGTCGGGCAAATCAAGCTGCACCCCAACCTGGTAAACGTGGTGGCCGCGAACGCCACACTCACGGTTGATCTACGCAATACCGATGAGATGACGCTGCGGCAGGCAGAAAAACAGCTCGCCGTGTTCTGCGATGAACTGGCCGAAAACGAAAATGTCACGATCACCTCCAGGTCGCTGGCTCGTTTTGAGCCGGTTGTCTTCGACCCCGGGGTTGTCGACCGGGTTGCTTGCACCGCCGAAGCGCTCGGGCATTCGGTCAAGCGCTTGCCTTCGGGTGCCGGGCACGACGCGCAGATGCTTGCCCGGGTTTGTCCAACCGCCATGATCTTCACCCCAAGCTGGATGGGCCTTTCGCACAACCCCTTCGAGTACACCGAACCAGACGACATCGCGGCTGGCACCAACGTTTTACTGCATGTCCTGAGAGGCTTAGCCGACGGAGACGGGTAGACCCATAGGTAGAGATGAGTAGCTATGACCACTTTTGAACTCAACGGAACCGCGGTCACCATCCGCGGAAAGCATCCACATCTACTGAGCGCTCTGCGCGAAGAACTAGATGTCACGTCACCCAAAGACGGCTGTTCGCCTACCGGACAATGCGGTTGCTGCACCGTGCTGATTGACGGTAGAGCTCGGGTTGCATGTCAGGTCAACCTCGACAAGATCGAGGGACGCGCCATCACCACGCTTGAAGGCATGGACCCAGACGAGGTTGATCGCATGGCTCGCGCCTTTGCGGCATGCGGTGCGCTGCAGTGTGGATTCTGCACACCAGGAATCGCGGTTCGGGCCAAAGCACTGATTGATCGCAAGGGATCGGCGCTGACTCGTGAAGAGGCGTCCCGCCACCTTGGTGGACATCTGTGTCGTTGCACCGGCTACATCAAAGTGCTCGATGCTGTGGAGGCACTGGCCTCAGGCAACATTCCCGAACTTGTCAAGCTCGGTGGCATCGGAAGTTGCGGTGTCAAATACGAGGGGCTCGAACTGGCAGTCGGTTTGCGCCCCTTCATCGACGACATGCGACCGGAGGGTCTGCTGCACGGCGCCTTCAAAATCGCCGATCACGCCCGTGCCGATATCGTCGCCATCGACACCAGTGCTGCTGAAGCGGTTGAGGGAGTCGAGCGGGTGCTCACCGCAGCCGATGTTCCCGGTGTGCTTCGCGTAGGTCTCATCCACAAGGATTGGCCCATCTTCATCCCCGTTGGAGGTCGCACCAGCTATCTCGGCGATGTGATGGCGATGGTGGTCGCCGGTGACCGTGAAACGGCCCGGGCCGCCGCGGAACTCGTCGACATCACTTACGACGTGTTGCCGCCCATGGTTCACCCTGCCGACGCGGTTGCCTCCGACGAGGACGCCGTATGGGGGTTGGACGGCAACATCTTGTCGAGATCTGTTTATTCACGTGGCGACACTGAAGCCGCTTTGGCAAGCGCGGCCCATGTCGTGCGTGAAACCTTCCAAACGCAGCGCATCGACCATGCTTTCGTAGAACCCGAATCCACGCTGGCAGTGCCCGATGACAACGGCGACTTGATGGTCTACAGCGGGGGGCAGGGGATTTGGGACGACCGCAACGACATAGCGGCCATTCTCGATATCGAACCCGAGCGGATCACAGTCGAACTGGTGTCAAATGGTGGCGCTTTCGGGGGCAAGGAGGACATGTCGAACCAGGGCCAGACAGCGCTGGCGGCATGGCTGTTGCAACGTCCCGTCAAGACGACCTTCTCCCGTGAGGAATCGCTGCTCGTCCACACCAAACGTCATCCGATCCGCATGGAGTATCAGGCCGGTTGCGACGCCGACGGCAAGCTCGTGGCCTTACATGCGCGGATGCTCGGTGACTCGGGGCCTTACGCCTCAGTGGGCATGAAGGTGCTTGAACGGGCTGCGGGCCATGCCAGTGGTCCCTACGTCGTTCCCAACATCGATGTCGAAGCGATAGCGGCCCGTACCAATAACTCGGTGGGCGGTGCGTTTCGTGGTTTTGGGGCGAACCAGGCACAGTTCGCCATGGAGGGGGTCATGGACCGGCTCGCCGACGCGGTCGGAATCAGTGCCTGGGAGATGCGACAGCGCAATGTGGTTGAACCCGGCGAGATCTGGGGGCCTGGGCAGATCATGGACGACGGTTGCCTAGGTGCACAAGCCTGCTTGGACGCGATCAAACCCGCTTTCGACGCTGCGGTTGCTGCCAACAAGCCGGTTGGTCTGGGCCTGGGCCTCAAGAACTCCGGTTTGGGGAATGGCTTCAAGGAGATCGCTAGGGCGGTGGTTCATTTCCGTGAAGACGGTCAGGTGGAGGTCCGGCACTGTTGGACCGAGATGGGCCAGGGGGTTCACACGGTTGCGTTGCAGGTGGCGGTCGAGGAACTGGCTATCGACCCGGACCGGATCGAGGTGATTGTGGACACCACCCGTGAGCTGGGAGCGGGCCAGACAACCGGGTCACGAGGCACTTTGATGGGTGCAGGCTCGGTGCAGGACGCTTGCCGCGCCGCTTTGGCGGACGGTTGCAAGGTCGGTGTCGATTACGAGGGTGAGTACCGAGTGGATTGGACCAACTCATTGTCGGATGGAGTTGAGAACCCGATCATTCACTCCACTTTTGGCTACGCGGCGCAGCTCGTTGTGCTCGATCCTGACACCGGTTTGGTAGAGCGTGTTGTTGCTGCACACGATGTGGGACGAGCTGTCAACCCGATACTGTGCGAAGGCCAGATCGAAGGTTCTGTCCATATGGGTTTGGGCTATGCCCTCACTGAGGGATTCCCCTGCGACGAGGTTGGCATGCCCGACAATATGACTCTGCGCAGCCTGGGGATCATCCGCCCCAAGGACATGCCGCCGGTTGATGTGATCCTGGTTGAGTCGGCCGAGCCCAACTCTCCCTACGGGATCAAAGGCGTCGGCGAGATCGGCTTGGTTCCGACCGCGGGAGCGGTTGCCACAGCCATTCGCAACTACGACGGCCAATGGCGCAACGAGCTTCCAATCTCGGCTGACTCCAACCGCGAGCGCGCACTGGCGTGGCAGTAACAGCGGGGCTTGCGGCCAACCAGACGCACGGGTTGGTCTGCGCGCATCATCACCTGTATTCGGCTCTCGCCCGCGGGATGCCGGCGCCACCGCGTACACCGGGATCGTTTCTCGACATTCTGGAACTGGTCTGGTGGCGCCTCGATCGAGCCCTGGACCTTGACACCATCGAATGGTCCGCCAAACTCGGAGCCCTTGAAGCCCTGGAGCGCGGCACCACCTGCATCATCGACCACCACGAGTCGCCTACGGCTATCGAAGGCTCCCTCGAAGCGATCGCTGCGGGTTGCGCTGAAGTCGGTGTGCGGGTCAACACCTGCTTCGGGGTCACCGACCGCCACCCTGGCGCCATTGATTCTGGTGCCATTGATCCTGGTGGCTGGGACTCCGCTCGCTTCAATCCGGCCGGCCCGATGACGGAAGGTGCACGCCGCGGGTTGGCAGAAAACCGCCGCCACCTTGAGAGTGGGGCGGCAGGGATGGTTGGAGTACACGCAGCCTTCACCTGCACCGATGAGACCCTGTCCGCGGCGGCCGAACTAGCTGCAGAATTCGATGTCGGCGTGCATATTCATGTTGCCGAGGGTGCAGCCGACCGAGCCGCGGCAGCTCGGCTCGCGCCGCTTGCCACAGACAAGTGGCTGATCATCCACGGAGTTCATCTCGAGGACGACCATGGCTTGGCCGGCACTCTGATTCACAACCCGCGTTCCAACATGAACAACGCGGTCGGGTATGCACGCCCAGTGCGTTTCGCCAATGCCACAGGGTTGGGAACTGATGGGATCGGTGCAGACATGCTTGATGAGTTCCGGGTGGCATATGTGCGCATGCGCGAAGACGATGTCACGGCTGGCCCCGATGCTGCTTGGGACATGTTGGAGGTCAACCGTGATCTCTTCGGAGAAAGTCGCAACGATGTCGTGACCTGGAACTACGACGACATGGATCCATGGCGGCTGGCCTTCACGACTGGTGTGTCCCCTCAGACAATCACCGTTGACGGAGAAACAGTGATGGACGACGGTCGCTTGACTAATGTCGATCCGGTTGAGATTCGGGCCAAAGCTGCCGAAGCCGCGCGACGCCTTTTTACGAAACTGGAGAACCTGCCATGACCCAGCCTGTTGCTCTGTACATGCAAGATGCCCGCAGCATCCGTGATGCGATCGACCATGTCCGATACGCCGAAGAGTGTGGATTCGACGCTGTTTGGCAGGCCGACTCACGCCTGGTGCGAGAAGTGTGTGTACCTATGGCCGCGTTTGCGTCGACAACCGACACCATCAAGGTCGGCAGCGGTGTGGTTGACTGTTGGACTCGCAACCCCGCGCGGCTGGCGTCGACCTTTTCAACCCTCGACGATCTCGCTCCTGGACGCATCATTATGGGCCTTGGCGCCTGGTGGGACCCTCTCGCTGCCAAAGTCGGGATCGAACGGTCTCGTCCGCTGCGGGTGATGCGTGAGGTGGTTGAGTCGTGCCGTGCCCTGTTGGCCTGCGACGGGCCGGTTGACTACGACGGCTACTTCGTGCACCTCGACGGTGTTGAACTCGACTATGTGCATCAAGAGCGCCGAGCCAAAGAAGTGCCGATCTATATCGGTGCAACAGGCATGAAGATGATGGAACTGGCCGGCAAGATCGCCGACGGCGTGGTCTTGAACTACATGGTCGAACCCGCCTACAACGACCGGGCCATGGACGCGCTGGAGGCAGGCGCTGCAGCGGTGGGCCGTGATCTCGACGATATCGACCGGCCTCAGTTGATCGTTTGTTCCGTCGACGAGGACCGACAGGTCGCCTTGGATGGCGCCCGTCTGCTACTGACCCAGTATTTGGGGCAACAGCCGCACATCATGGCTGCTAGCGGGGTGTCTGATGAGCTTCTCAACGACATTCACCAAGTGCTCACCTGGCCCGCCACGCACGAACAAGTAGTGGCAGCCTCAAAACTCGTGCCCGACGATGTGGTTCAGCGCTGCACGGCATCGGGTACCCCCGAAGAGGCTGCCGCCAAAGTGTCGGAGTACATCGCCAAGGGTTGCACCACCCCGATCCTCTACCCCTTGGGCCCCGACGTGCCCCTGATGATCGACACCTTCGCCAACTGGTCCGGCTAGCCAATAACCAGAAACCCGCGAATTTGTAAAGTAGTGAGCTGCGGATTTGTAGATTATCTTGCTGCGAAATTGATAAGTAGGGCTATAGTCGGGAAATGAAGACTGTCGCTCGACACATCCAGTCAGAGCTCGAAGAAGCGCTGGAATACTCCCGCGTGGTCATGTTGCACGGTGCCCGCCAGAGCGGAAAATCAACACTGGCCCAGATGATCGCCAAGGACCGCCGAGGCACATACGTGTCACTGGACGACGATGATCTACGCGAAGGGGTGCTCGCCGACCCGGTAGCATTCTTGGCCAGCCAGCGTTATCCGCTGGTCATTGACGAGGCCCAGCGCGGCGGTGACCGGATGATCGTCGCCGTTAAGCGGCTCGTGGACCAGGACAGAACCCCTGGACGTTTTCTGCTGACCGGGTCCACCAACTTCCTGACCGTGCCCAACATCAGCGAGTCCCTCGCCGGCCGAGTGCAGATTTTCCGCTTGGGTCCGCTGTCGGAGGCGGAACTGGCGGGTACACGGTCCACCGAGATCGACAGATGGTTCGAGGGCGGTCCCGCACCGTCTCCCGCAACCGACCTCACACGGGTCGACTACTTCGCCCGCGTCTGCCGGGGAGGCTACCCGGAGGTCATCGAGCTGAACCAGAACCAGCGGCAGCACTGGTTTGCAAGTTACGTAGAGACGGTGGTCCAACGCGACATCGCCGAGCTCGCCGATATACGTAAGGCGGCCTCGCTGCCGCGCCTGTTGCGCTGGGTCGCCTCCTGCACCAGCAATCAGATCAACCAGTCCGATGCCTCGCGGGACCTGGAGGTGAGCCGCCCGGTGGTCACCTCATATCTCGAGTGGCTCCGAACCGTCTTCTTGATACACGAAATCCCAGCGTGGTCCAGGAACCTCTCGTCGCGCACATCCCGCCGACCTAAAGTCCACATCACTGACAGTGGACTGGCCGCCAGCCTCATCGGAGTCAATCTCGATGCACTGGCATCACCCACCGCTCCCGCCGCGGGGCCGCTACTGGAAACTTTCGCTGTGAACGAGATCGCCCGCCAGCTTTCCGCCTCACCCCATAGATACACACTCCACCACTGGCGCAACCATCAAGACCGTGAACATCGGGGCCGCGAGATCGATCTCATTATCGAAGCTCCCGACGGCGCTGTCGTAGCGGTAGAGATAAAGGCGTCCAGTTCGCCCTCTGCCGACGCAGTCAACCATCTGCGCTGGCTACGCGACAAACTTGATGCCTCCAACTCGGGCACGTTTCGCTCTGGCATCCTTTTGCACACCGGACCCTTCACCCTGTCTGGGGGCGACCGCCTCCATCTCCGCCCCCTAAACTGCCTCTGGTCGGGCAGACGGTCGGTCTGATGACTGTCGGTCTCCTACCTTGGCCCAATGGGAAGAGACCATCGCCGGGCTGCGAGCCGACCGTTCCGCTTGGCTCTTGGTCTCTCAACCCAGCCCACCCTTTATTCAGCGCAGGCTATGTCGCCGAACTGCTTGATATCAGCGAGTGCCCGTGCTGTGTTGTTGCCGGGCGTAGCCGGAGCCGCGCGCGGTTAGTGGCGGATACCCGTGATGAGCAGCGCCGCGGTGTCGGTGGGGGCGATGGTGCCTTGGCGGAGGGTGGCGAGTAGGCCTGCGTAGCCGGCGCTGCCGGTGTGGTCTGCGTTGTAGCCGGCGGCGCGGACGCGTTGGTTGGCGGACTCGATGTCGTCTTCGCTGGCTACCACTGACGAACCGCCGGTGAGTAGCAGTGCACGGGCCACTCCGAGCCAGTCATAGGTGACATCGTCGAGTATGCCGGTGGCTGCAGACGACGGATCTGGCCATGGAGTCATCAGCTGCTCGGCTTGTTGCTCAGCAAGACTCAGGCGTTCGTCCACGCTGGCTGCGGCGGGTATTTGCGACCATGCCTTCTCAAAGGGAGCGCATTGCTGTGCTTGCACCGCCCAGACACGAGGCACACGTTCGAGCGGCCCGAGTGCGGCAGCCTCAAGCAGACCGATGGCGCAGCTTGTGAGCAGTGCACCGCCGCCGACCTGCACCAGCACATTGTCCACCGAGTCGGCTCCGAGCTGGTCGGCCAACTCCCAACCGATCGTGCGACCGCCGTCGAGCGTCCACAGATTCTCCGTGGCCTGAACACCAAAAGGCAAAGCACCGCCTTCCACGGCTTCTTGGAAGCGCAACATGCATGGGTCGCCCGACTCGTCGGCTTGACGTTCACAGACATGGATCGTGGCTTCCAGATTGTCGAGCGCCGACACGACTTTAGGATCGGCCCAAGTCGGGATGAAGACATCGATCGGGCGGTTGGCGGCCCGGGCCACGGTGGCAGCACCGAGTGCGGCATTGCCGCATGAGGAGATGGCGAGACGAACATCGTTGGCCACGGCATCGACCGCTAGATGCAACAGCAGGCCCATGAGGTGGCGGGCTTTGTGGGAGCCGCCCACATTGCCGGTCTCATCCTTGGCAAACACTGGTGCTTGTGAAACTGCACCAAGCGAATCGACCCAGCGGGCCGGAGTCGTCACGAAACCGGTTCCAGCCACCTCTCTGACCGAATCGTCGAGGGCTCGGGTCATGGCGACGAAGTCGTCATCGCTCAGACCGGCGTCGCTCCAGCGATGCCACGACCACAACAGCTGCCGGTAACGCAAGAACGGGTTCGTCTCTTCGCTGTCAGCGGTCGGCCATACCGCTCCCGTCGGTGTTGCAAGCCACGAAGTAGTCATCGCCGTATCGCTGCAATCGGGCTTTCTAGACGGACACGCCGGTAGCGGCGTTGAACTCGTCGATCATGGCGTCCCAGCCGGGGGCCATTGTGTGGAGATGGTTCCAAAAGCCCTGGTTACGACGTACGTCGAAGTCTTCAACGCTCACACCCTGCTGTTCGACCCAGGTGTAGTAGCCAAGGTTGAAGATGCGGTTGCGCCCCACCGAATCGAGTTCTTCGAGATGCTCGGTGTCGGCTCCGATCAGGTGTTGGGCCACAATCTCCGCGGCGTGGATCTCGCCGAAACCGCCAGGGTACGAAGTCGCTAGGAGTTGTTCTTTTTCGCTGACATAGAGCTCGGAGCCATCGGTGGCGACCGAGATCACCACATCGTCGTGGCCCAAGTCGAGCTGCTTGGCGGTTTTGATGGCAGCCAACATGTTGCAGATCGAGGAAAAACCGAAGTGGCGAAGCTGATCCACGATCTCAGCGTCCACACCAAGCCGCTCAACTAGATAGCGCTTGCCAGTATCAGTAGTGAACACCAGATTGAGCCCGTCGGTTGCCTCGTCGCTGATGCCTGCGGCGATGTCGGTGTTCATAACGTTGTGAATCAGTGGGATGTGCTTATCGCCGATCCCCTGGATGTTGTGCTCGCCGTATCCGTTGTAAAGCATGGTCGGGCATTCAAGGGCCTCAACCGCCACGATCTTGGTGCCGAAGTCGTCCTTTAGCCGGTCACCGGTGGCCAAAGTTCCAGCCGATCCCGACGCCACCGTCACCGCAGCGAGACGAAGCTGGGGATCGTCGGCCAACAGGGATTTAAAGACATGCCCCAAAGCCTGGCCGGTGACCGTGTAGTGCCCGATGTGGTTGGCGAACTCCGAGAACTGGTTGAGGAGGAAATTGCCGGGGTCTTTCTCGAGTTCGTTGCAAGCGTCGTAGATCTCTTTGACGTTGCTTTCTGACCCAGGTGTACGAATGACGTCGTCGGGTTTCGGAACCCAGGCATCGAGCCAGTCGAAACGTTCCTGCGACATGTTCTCGGGCAGCACGGCCACGCCTCGGCTCTGCATCAGCCGGGAGATTGCTATTCCGCCCCGTGCGTAGTTGCCGGTGGACGGCCAGATGGCGCGATGACGAGTCGGGTCGAACTGGCCACTCACCACCCGAGGCACCAGACACGAATAGGCAGCCAGCACCTTGTGGGCCCCGATCATTGGAAAACGGTTTCCGAACACCAACACGATCCGGGCGTCGACTCCGGTCAACTCGCTTGGCAATACGACATGCTCGGGAACTTCAACCTGCCCAGCGCTGTCCCAGCCGTTGTACCAGTGGACCCGAAACAGATTCAGTGGATGCGCTTCGTTGCGGCCCACTCCGTTGAGCGCGTTGCGGATCTCAGCAGGGATCGTGGACGGATCGGCAAGCTGGGCAAAGGTCGGAAGCAGAATATTGGCTTCCCGAAACCGTTGGACTGACCGCTTGTAGCTGTCTGGGTCAACAACGGATTGCAGGAGCCCGTATCGGGCGGAATCGATCGTAAGAACCATGGCCTGACACTATCGCTTGCGCACCGAATGGGCGTTCGAAACCTGCTGGGGCAACGGCTCAGCGGGGTTGGCACGCAAGCAGGATCTTGCCGGCCAGTGTGCGGCTCTGGATCAGGCGGTGAGCCTCCGCGGCGTCGGCCAAGTCAAGGTGAGCGGCGATGCGCACTTCCAGATCGCCTGAAGAAATCCAGCCGAACAACTCGGCTGCCCTAGCCTCCAGTTCGCTTCGCTCACTGATGAAGCTCCACAGAGTTGGCCGGGTCAGCCACAACGACTTGCTCATGAGATGCTGAGGCGGTTTGGGCTCAACTGGCCCCGAGGCGTTGCCAAAGGTCACCATCGCCCCTCGGGGACGCAGCAGAGCAAGGCTGTCGTCGTAAACAGCGGCGCCCACTCCGTCATAGACCACATCGATTGAGTTGGCACCCACCGCAGCTTCGACACCTGCCACAAGGTCGGTGGTGGTGTAGTTCACGACATGGTCGGCACCGGCCGAACGGGCCAACTCGACCTTGGCATCGCTACCCACCGTGGCGACCACCTCAGCCCCGCGCAGCTTTGCCATCTGCACGAGCAGCCGTCCAGTCCCACCCGCTGCGGCGTGGACAAGGCAACGGTTACCAGGACGCAGACGAGGGCAGTCGCTGGCCAAATAATGAGCTGTCATTCCTTGCAACGGAACGGCGGCCGCAACTTCAATACTTATGTCGTCGGGTACCGGGATTGCCACCGCGGCGCGCACCACGGTTCGCTGAGCGTAGGAGCCTCCAGAGCCACACCAAGCGACACGATCACCTACCGCGAAACCCTCGGTTTCGTCGCCTGTCGCAAGCACAGTCCCGGCCCCTTCTTGACCCAACACCGCTGGCAACGGCAGTGGGTAGAGCCCGCTGCGGTGGTAGGTGTCGATGAAGTTCACGCCGGCCACAGCCACCTCCACCAACAACTCACCGGGCCCGGGCTCTGGGTCGGCTCGTTCCACGAGCCCCATCACCTCAGGACCCCCAGTGCGTTCTATCTGGACAGCCGAACTCATCATCTCGGTCATGGAACTCCGATTAGTTTGGTCTGCGTGAGACCCTTGGGAAGGTTCTAGCTGGCGCGTTGTGTTACTTGCACGCGCAAGCGGTCCATTAGATCGACTCCCATCTGGCGGAACAGGTCGATCAAGTCGATTGGGATCCAATTCTCAACCAGCAAATCACCTTCGCGTTTCCACCAGTCGAAGTCACGGATCGTCATCAGCTTGCCTATAGCGGGAACCCCTGCGTATTCGCCGTTGTGCCTCGAAAACACCGTGTGTGCCCCCCTGCAACTTTTGGTTGACCGGATTTGTTGGTTGTCGTACAATTCTTGGACCTCGAGTCGGGCAGGCAGCGAGGTTAAAAGGTGTGTGCCCAGCCCATACCAGCCCGACTTGAGAGGACATAACCATGCGCTTTGGGTATTTTCTGAATTCCAATAACCTTGGTCTGCGCAAGACCTTTACTCAGGTTCTGAACGAGGGCCGCGAGATCGCACAATATTGCGATCAACACAGCTGGCACTCGATCTGGACCACTGAACACCACTTCGGCCATGAAGGGCTCGAAGTCTGCCCCAACCCAGTACTGATGTGTGCTGATCTGGCCGCTCACACCGAAAGACTTCGGATAGGCCAGGCTGCGAGCATCATCACGTTTCGGCACCCGCTTCAAGTAGCCGAAGATGTCGCCATGCTCGACCACATGTCGGGCGGGCGAGTCGAGTTCGGCGTCGGGCGGGGCATCTACCCGCGTGAGACGCTCAACATGAACCCAATCGCTGATGTGCGCAACCCGGCCGTTAACCGGGAACTGTTCGCTGAAGGCCTTGAGGTTATTCGGCGGGCTTGGACTGAAGAGTTCTTCTCGTATTCAGGCAAGCACTTCGAATATCCGTATCCCGGTGTTTCTTTCCCCCATCCGATGAGTACCCCGCTGCCGGAGAACACCGATCCTGACACGGGGGACATCACCGCACTGGCGCTTGTGCCTCGACCCCTGCAAGACCCGCATCCACCCATCTGGCAGGTTGTCGACACGATGCCGTCAATCACCAGCGCGGCGCAGATGGGCCTCAACGTGATGTTCTGGATTCCACCAACAGACTCGCTAGTTCCGCGGTTCGAGATGTACCGCGATACGGCCTCTGAAGCCGCTGGCAAAGAAATCCCTCTGGGTTCCGGCGTCGCGGTTTTGCGGGACATGTGCGTCACCGAGACCATGAAGGAGGCCGAAGAACTGGCCGGTGAGGCGATGTTGCGATATGTGCGTTGGGTCTGCCATTACCGGGGACTCAACAATCACCGGTATCCCGGCGAAGAACTGCCCGAGACCGACAACAAACTCGACCTGTTGAGCTACGACTGGGTGCATCCCCGCAACCTGCTCTTCGGCACGCCCGAGTATGTGACTGAAAAGATTCAGGAGATGAAAGACAAGCTCAATATTCAGAACTTGTTGGTGTGGTCAAGCTTCCCAGGGATGCAACACGAGGCAACCATGGCGAGCATCGAACTGTTCACCGAGCAGGTCATGCCCCACTTCAGCGAAGACGAGCAGGCTGACCATCTGGAAGGAGTTGCTTGATGAGCCTCGAACTACGAAAGCTGGTGGCCACCAGCGAAGAAATCCATGTGGAAGGCAACAAGAAATGCGAGGTGCCGTTGCGGTTGTATGGAGTCGCCGCGGTGATCGCCAACCCCTGGGCAGGTCAAGGGTTCGTGGAAGACCTCAGGCCGACGATACTTGCGGTCGCCCCTGAACTCGGAGCGGTCATGGTGCCGCGCCTTGTTGAGATGGCCGGGGGCGGCGAAGCGGTCGAGGCATACGGCAAAGCAGCCATGGTCGGTAGCAACGGTGAGGTCGAACATGGATCAGGGATGATTCACACGCTGCGGTTCGGCAACGTCTTTCGAGACGCGGTTGGCGGTACCTCGTATCTGTCGTTCACCAACACTCGGGGTGGTCCGGGAGCGACCTTGTCGATCCCGATGATGCACAAAATCGACCCTGGCTGGCGTTCTCACTACCTCACCTTGGAAATGACCGTTGCCGACGCGCCCGGTCCCGACGAGATAGTCGTGGCGATTGGGGCATCGGTTGGGGGCCGCCCGCATCACCGAATCGGTAACAGGTATTCCGATATGGAGGAGATGGGGTTGGACAGCGCCCCATGAACCCGACACTTGGCCGTGTCGCAGGGGCAGGGCCTCCGCTGGTTCTAATACACGGCGTCGGTCTGGATCACACCATGTGGGATCCGGTGGTCGAAGTGCTGGCACAGAAGCACCGGGTTCTGCGATACGACCTTCTGGGGCACGGAAGCAGCGACGATCCCCCCGGCCCGCGCCGGCTCGACGATTTTGTTGTTCAACTCTTGGAGGTTCTCGACTTCTACGGCATCGATACCAGCGACGTGGTCGGCCTGTCGTTCGGTGGCCTCATCGCTTTGATGACTGCGGCCCGTCACCCGAATCGGGTTCGCAAGACAGTACTCGTGAGCACCGTGTTTGGTCGTAGCGAAAGCCATCTGACCGGGGTTCGACAGCGTCTGGAGCTAGCCGAGAACGAAGGACTCGAGCCGGTGGCAGACTTGGCGATCGAGCGTTGGTTCACGCCGCAGTGGCTGGCTTCGCATCCCGCTGAGGCAGAATCGGTGCGTCAACGATTACTCACCACCGACCACCTTGGCTACCTGAAGGCGTACCGCTTGTTCGCCGAAGCAGATGACCTAGCTTCAGCTTCAGCGCTCGATGTCGAAGCCCCCACGCTGGTGCTAGCCGGCGAACGCGACAGCGGTTCCACGCCCGAGATGGCTGTCGCTCTTGCCGATGCGATCCCAGGTGGCGAAGCTCGGATAATGCCTGGGGTGCACCACCTCGCTCCCATAGAAGAACCAGACCTATTCTCGAATGCCCTTCTGGAGTTCCTCAATCAGGAGAATCCCTCATGACCGACTATCAACTCTTCATCGACGGAGTGTTTTGCGATGCTTCCGACGGCGGCCGTTTCGACTGTGTCAACCCAGCAACCGGAAAGCGCTGGGCCAGTGCACCCGCGGCCACCGCAGACGACGTCGACAGAGCGGTGAACGCGGCTCACCGGGCGCTTCGTAATGGGCCATGGCCTGCGCTGACCGCTACCCAGCGAGGCCAACTGCTGTTTCGGCTCGCAGACCTTGTTGCCGAGAATGCTCATCACCTCGGCAGTATTGAGACAACCGACAGCGGCAAGCTAGCTGCTGAGACCCGCTCGCAAACCGCTTATGTGGCCGACTATTACCGCTACTACGGGGGGCTCGCCGACAAAATTCAAGGCGCCACGCTACCCATCGACAAGCCAGACATGCACGTCTTCACCAGGCGCGAACCAATAGGGGTTGTTGCAGCCATCGTGCCCTGGAACGCCGAAATGTTCCTTACCGCAACCAAGCTCGGACCGGCGCTCGCGGCAGGAAATACCGTTGTGATCAAGGCATCTGAAGAAGCCCCGTCGGTGATGCTTGAGTTCGCAAACCTGATAGTTGAAGCTGGCTTCCCTGCTGGTGTCGTCAACATCATCACCGGTTTCGGAGAACCCTGCGGTCGAGCGCTGACAAGCCATCCGCTTGTCAGCAGAGTCGCCTTCACCGGCGGGACTGCAGCAGCAAGCAAGGTGGTCGCCAATACCGCAAACAACTTTGCTCACGTGAGCCTCGAATTGGGCGGAAAGTCGCCGATATTGGTGTTTGACGACGCCGATATGGAAGGCGCAGTCAATGGAGCCATAGCGGGCAACTTCGGTGCCACCGGACAAAGTTGCGTTGCGGGATCACGGGTCATTGTGCAATCGGGCATCCACGACGAATTCATGGCGAAACTCAGTGAGCGAGCCAAAGAGATTCGTATCGGTGACCCGCTTGAGGACCGCACTCAGATGGGGCCGTTGGCGACACAGGCGCAGCTTGAACGCATAGAACAGGTAGTAGCGGAGTCCGAAGCGCAAGGAGCTGTAGTGCAAACAGGCGGTAAACAGCCCGATGGCTTCGAATCCGGGTGGTACTACGAACCAACGATTATCTCTTGCGCGGACCAGAACACACTGAGCACCCAGGTCGAGTTGTTCGGTCCCGTCATGTCGGTGCTGCGTTTCGAAGACGAACAAGTTGGCGTTGCTCTGGCCAACGACAGCCCTTTTGGCTTAGGTGCCGGTGTGTTCACCAAAGATGTGGCCCGAGCTCATCGGGTCGCGGCGGCCATCCATTCTGGAATCGTCTGGATAAACACCTACAGAGTGATTTCTCCGATCGCCCCGTTTGGAGGATTCGGCCAAAGCGGCTATGGCCGGGAAGCCGGTATGGACGCCATCTACGATTACACGCGCACCAAAACGGTCTGGGTCAACACCTCGGACGAACCCATGGCCAATCCCTTCGTAATTCGCTGAGACGCATTAGTCCTTCAGCAGAAATGAAGCAACCGGAATGAACACTGGAGTGGTGTTGCTAGACGACATCGAGACGGTAACCAAGCAAGCCCTGCAGACCCACGGTGCCTCCGAGGCCATCGCTTCCCATGTCGCTCACGCGGTGCGCCTCGCCGAAGCCGACGGCAACCTGATTTGTGGCCTCTACTACCTTGAGAGCTACTGCCAACAACTGGATTCGGGGCGAGTTGACGGTCGCGTGGAACCGGTAGTGAGCCACGACAAGGCAGGAGTTGTTCGTGTAGATGCCAAGTTCGGTTTCGCTCAGAGCGCCTTCGCCGCGGGATTCGACACCGCGGTGGAGTGTCGTCGTTCACTATTGTCAGACAGACTAACTTCGGCCTTGGGTAGGCTGACGGGTCCATCGCTACGGAGAGCAACCCGAAGGCTATATGACCTGGATAGACGAGACGCTTCAGCGGGCTCGATCGCCGATCTATATCAACGACTCAAAGACACCGAGCGGAGTGGCCCACGTTGGCTCGCTTCGTGGTGTCTTGACCCACGACGCGTTGTTACGGGTGGCGCGCCATAACGGTGCACAAGCGCGCTTCACATACGGCTGCGACGATATGGACCCGGTCGATGAGATCCCGCATGGAACGGGGGAGTACTTCCGCGAACACCTCGGCAAGCCGCTCTGTGCCGTGCCGCCGCCACCCGAGCTGGCCGGCGACACGGAGTCGGCCAGCAAGACGGAGTCGACTGGCAAGAATATGGCGCAGGCCTACTTCACTGAGTTCACGTCTACCTTCGCGCCGCTTGGAGTTGAGGCCGAGTTCTACTACATGAGCGACATCTACCGCGCGGGACGCCTTGACGACACGATCGACGTGTTCTTGCGTCGGGCCTCTGCGGTTCGCGAGATCTATCTGCGCGAAACCGGAGCTGTACGGCCAGACAACTGGCTGCCTTTCCAGCCGATCTGTGAGCGTTGCGGACGAATCGGCACGACCTTCGCCTCGGACTACGACGGCGAGACGGTGGCTTACGAATGCCAACCTGATCTTGTTGCTTGGGCGCAGGGTTGTGGTGCGGTCGGCCGAATCTCCCCGTTCGGGGGCGCTGGCAAGCTGCCGTGGAAACTTGAGTGGGTCGCCAAGTGGAAGGTGTTGCCGGTAACCGTGGAAGGCGCCGGCAAGGACCACATGGGTGCGGGCGGGTCGCACAAGGTAGCCGCGGCGCTGGCCCGCGAGGTTCTCGACTGTCCGGTGCCAACTTCGTTCTCCTATGAGTTCTTCACCCTCGGCGGGGCCAAGATGAGTTCTTCCAAGGGGATCGGCCTCAGCGCCTCGGAACTTGTGGATTGCTTGCCCCCTCAGCTACTTCGTTACCTCGTTCTCAAGGTCCAAGTAAGACGTGCTCTCGACTTCGACTTGGATCTTGCGACGCTCAACGGTGCCTTCAGCGAGTATGAGCGTCTCTGGAACGCCGTTTACGAAGGTGACGCGAACAGCAATCAACACCAGCTTTATGCGATTTCACAACTGATCGGGAGCGAAGCGACGGCCCCGCCTGCCTACAGTCCACCCTTTGATTCAGTAGTGAGTGTCGTGCAGCAGCCTCACATTGATCTTTCCGCCCACATAGATGCGCTCGGCGTAGGGCCGTTGAGCGACGCCGATCGAGACTGGATCGATGTCAAGCGTCTCACCGCAGAGTCTTGGTCGCAGCGATTCTCCGAGAGTGCTTCGAGACTGATGGTCGCTGATGTGTTGCCCGAGACGACCGAGGATCTTTCCAATCAGCAGCGTGGCTTCCTTTGGGTGAGCCAACGACTGTTCAGCGAGCTTGAAACGTGGCGAGCGGCGAGTATCCAAGCGGTTCTGTTTGACGCCGCTCGCATCGTTGGCATCACCCCGGCGGAGGCTTTTGAGGCCCTGTACACCGCTTTCTTCGGCTGGCCGGAAGGCCCTCGCGCCGGATCATTTCTGGAATTTCTAGGCCGCGGCGCGGCATGTGAACGGCTCGGCGAAGTGAGCTACTGCTACCCCGAATTGGTTGCTGTGACCGCTATCGAACTTGACGATTGGAATCGTGCTGTGAGCGCTGCCGCGGCCGAACGATACGAGTTCTCGATCCTTCCCAACTGGATTTCCGACAGTGGCGATCCAGACAAACTCGCAAACTCCGGGGTTCTTGAGTTGTTCGTTGCTGACGCCAAGGGGCGGACGTCTGCTCAGCGAACGGTTTTCGAAGGAACGGAAACAGCCTTTGCGCAGGCAGCACTCGGTCATGTGGCGCGGCTCTTGAGTATCGCCGAAGCTGAGGTTCCGATCAGGCCCGACAACCCCTTCCGCTAGTCCGTATCCTTGGCCCAATAACCGATTGCAAAGGAGGGTTCGCATGACCAGTCCTATCGCCGCTCCCATCATTGATATAGGCATTCCCGAAGAGGATCGCCTCGCTGTGGCCGACGGCGTTAGCCACGTCTTGGCCGACACCTACACGCTCTACCTGAAGACGCACAACTATCACTGGAACGTCACCGGCCCCCTGTTCAACACGCTCCATCTCATGTTCGAAACCCAGTACAACGAACTGTGGGTGGCGGTTGACCTTTTGGCCGAACGAATCCGCTCCCTGGGCGTATTCGCACCCGGCAGTTACGCGCAGTTCGCGGATCTGACGGTGATCCCAGAGGCCGACGGTGTGCCCAGCGCTGAACAGATGATTGCTGATCTAGTTGCAGGTCACGAGGCCGTGGCCCGGACCGCGCGAAAGGTCTTTGGTGCCATCGAACAAGCTGGTGACGAATCAACTGCGGACCTGCTGACGCAGAGACTCCAAGAGCACGAAAAGACTGCTTGGATGCTGCGCTCAATGCTCGGCGGCAGTTGAGAGGCCGAGCGGAGACGGCTGGGCGCGACTAGGCGAGATTGTCGGGTCCGAAAGCTTCGGGGATCAACGCGCCCAGGAGCAGAGGTTCGGGTTCCCAATCGACGAGCAGGTCGCCGCCACCGTGCTCGAACAGCAGTTGGCGGCAACGGCCACAGGGAGCGACCGGCGTCTTGTCTCCTTGCACTGTGGAGACTGCTAGTAGGCGACCCCCACCGGTTCGAACCAGGTCGGAGATCATTGAACACTCCGCGCAGAGGGTGAGTCCGTAGGAAGCGTTCTCGACGTTGGTTCCGACCACGGTGCGACCATCATCGACAATTCCAGCAGCCCCGACGGGAAAGTCGCTGTAGGGGGAGTACGACAAAGCGAGTTGTGCGATTGCCAGGTTCCGGAGTTCTGCCAGATCAATGTCAGTCATGAGTTGGTTCGCTTTGCTGGGGGTCGCGCTCTCATAGGTTAGTAGCCGAGGTCGAGATCGATTGGGCCGAGAAGTTTCTGGCCGGTTGAGTAGCGGCGAGTGTTCTCCGTGACCCGATCGGCCAGCAGATCGAGTCCCATGAGAGGAGTGTTGCCTACGTGGGGCGTGATGATGCAATTGTCGAAGGTCCACAGTGGGTGGCCTTCGGGGAGCGGGTCGGGTTCGGTCACGTCCAAGCAGGCACCGCCGATACTGCCCGACCGGAGCGCCGCGACGAGGGCTTCGGTATCGACATGCACACCCCGAGCCAGGTTCACCAGCCAACTCTCTGTTCCCATGAGTTCGAGTTCTTCAGCGCCGATCACCCCAACGGTCTCGGGGGTCACTGCCAAGGCGACCACAACCACATCGGCCGACGGGAGTTCATTGTGGAGGTCATCAAGCGTCCCCACAGTTGTGGCACCCTCAAGGTGAGTGGGCACTCTTCGCAGGACCACGTTGTGAGTATGAAACGGGGCCAGCAATCGCAGCAGATTCTCGGTGATGCCTCCTCCGCCCAGGATCAGCACCCGGCAGCCGTGCAGGTTTCGGCCCACCGGGTCGCTCCACTCGCTAGCTGCGGAATAGGGGCCGAGGTTGTGGAACGCGGCCAGTATCAGGGCCAGGATGTGTTCGGCCACCGGCCGGGAGTAGACCCCTTTCCCGCATGTCCAGAGCCGTTCGCGGTCGAGCATGTGAATGAACGGTTCGACACCGGCATACGGAAGCTGCACCCAGTCGATCTTGTCGTGGACGTGTCCGGTCAGTAGTTCAGGCGTTTGTGGGTCGGCCCACACCAGTGCCGTTGCCTCACTGCACTCAACCACGCGACCGCCTCCTGCTTGAACCGCCTCAACCAGTGCTTGCCGACGCCAACAAGGCGGTTCAACTGCGATACAGACACCGGTTTCTTCAACAGCGGGTTCTTCAACACTGGGCTCATGGTCAGGCTGTGAAGTCATTGCAACAGGATCGTACAGTCATCGGGGATTAAGGGGTGTCCAGGGTAGATCACTTGGATTTGCTGCAGTGACAACCGTCGTCCAAGTCCTCAATCGTTCTCATCCACGAAGAACCAAAAAACGGACATCCCCGGTTCCCCGAGGGTCGAACTCTACTTTCTT
Organism: Candidatus Aldehydirespiratoraceae bacterium; assembly: GCA_965198365.1. Classification (GTDB taxonomy): domain Bacteria; phylum Actinomycetota; class Acidimicrobiia; order Acidimicrobiales; family Aldehydirespiratoraceae; genus VXYK01. The sequence goes on from OZ240617.1 coordinate 754,049, forward strand.
GACGAATCGGTCGGTTTCTGTCGCCAGAGTCACAGACTCACCGGTTCTCACCACGATCGCGACCGTTTTGTTTGGACGCTTACGGCTCGTTCGGTGCAGCGGGGAGTGGTAGATTCGTGTGGCTATGTCTGGTTCTTCATCCAGGTTTGTGGTTGGGTTGAGCCGGGTCTGGTTGGGCCTCGGGTTGGTTGTTTCGTTGACGGTTGCGTTGTTGATGGGGTTGGCGTCACCGGCTGGGGCGGTGGCGGGATACGGCGATGTGGGTGAAGGCACTTGGTACACCGACGCGGTGCAATGGTCCACAGACAACGGGATCGCCGACATTGTGGGGTTCTGTTTCGGGCCCGACGCTGCGGTGTCGCGTGGCGAAACAGCGGTGTGGATCTACAACATGGAAAACCAGCCCGATGCCGGTGACCATCATTCGTTCAGCGACGTAACCGACGCGTCTCAAGACGATGCGATCTCGTGGATGGCCAACACCGGTATCACCACCGGCACCTCAGCGACCACCTTCGCACCTGATGAAACCTTGACTCGTGCCCAAGCAGCAACATTCTTGCATCGTTTGGCCGACAAACCCCCCGCACCGCCGCACAGTTTCGGCGACGTTGTCGCGGGTTGGCAGCAAGATGGTGTGTCTTGGATGGCTCACACCGGTATCACCACCGGCACCTCACCCACCACATTCGCGCCTGAAGACACGTTGACCCGTGCCCATCTCGTTACTTTCCTATACCGCTACAAGAACGAGCCTGACGTATCCATCAACACCTCAACCCCAAACTGCGACAACAGCTCCTCTACGGAGAATGGCTCTGTGGACCCAGCTGAGCCCGATGAACCCTCTGATGTCTTGGAGGGTCAGCAAGCCGGCAATGCGACAAAGCCCATCGACGGGGACTGGACCATACCAACCTATATCTGTGCTGCGGAAGGCAAGTACACGACCGGGGACTTGAGCAGTGTCGTCGATCAATTGAACGATGACTTGGACGGGTTCTTCGAGCGTCTGTCGTCAGGACGGATGACGCTTCGCTTCTCGCCGGGGGGTGTGTTGTCGGACGACATTGACTGGGAGAAGGAGGAAACTTCTAGCGTCATCACGCTCGTACGTACTGGGGTATTCCCTTGTCGAGAGGAGGCAACGAGCCGATCAGGTACAAGCCAAGTCCTCATCTTTGCCGACGTTGGTCGCGGTGTACATGGCATCGCGTACTTGCGCACTGGCCCTGCATGGGTGGCACCGACACCTGCCACCTGGGAAGTCCGGCGAACCAACGGGCTGGACTCTAAGGCTCTGAACGGGGTAGTAGTTCATGAACTGGCTCACTCTGTGTTGGGACTCCCTCACCTCAAGGGAGGGATCGGCCATGGGAGCATCTTCCTGGACGAATGGGCTCTTCAATACACTCCTATCAGGAGTCCTTCTCTAGCCTGCTATCAGTACGAGCAGTTGGGCTGGCCGGTTCCTGATGATGCGCAACCTTGTAGCCGTCTCTCGCCATCGCGACCAGAATCTGTCTCATACAATCAGAATGACGACGGGAGCACCGCGGTAACGTGGGAACCTCCACTGTTCAGCGATGACGCTCCGATCACGGGATATGTGCTTAGGCTCTATACGGGTACAGGCTATAGAGATGGTGACACACCCTATGCAGAGTTTCAGAAGCCTGCAGACGCTCGCAGTCACACTATCGATGAATCGATAGCGCCCGGTACGTATCTTGCACGCGTCTCGGCGCGCTCGAAGTACGGGGAAGGGGATTCTGATTCTGTGGTTGTTGACTGGGCTCCTCTTCCACCATCATTCGGACCGATCCGTGTGAGGGATGTCACACATGACACGATTCACCTGGTTGTGGATGCAGAGGATCATCGCGACTTCCAGGATGAGACGAACGAGAACCTCATATACGAGGTGCAGTACACTGGTGGCGGGCAAACCGATCACAAGGACGTATGGGGAGGAAGTGGCGGTTCAGTCTGGTTCAGCTTGACAGACCTGGAGTCCGACACTGAATACACGATAAGGGTACGCGCCTGTACTAATCCGTACTCCTTGAGGCGTTGCACGAGTTGGATTTCGACGGAGGCATCCACATCTGCGGCCGCGGCACTGCGACCTCCGGCTCCGATCTCAGCGACAGCTGGAAGTGACTGGTATCTGCTGACCTGGGATCCTGTTCCCGGGGCCGAGAGCTACCAGATCGAGCTGCCCTCCGCCGGAAGCCAGCTGCGCATACAAGCGCCAGACTTCGCACAAGGCTATGGACTCGAACCCGACACGTCATACTCTGCGAGGGTACGGTCCTGCAGTTCCCCAACCTTCTCCTGCGAAGACGAAGAATGGACAACAGTCACCTTCACAACGGCAGCCGAACCGACCGTTCCACCCCCCTACCGTGTCGCACTGAGGGAGGTGGGCGACTCCTGGGTGACCCTAATGTGGGAGGCCCTGGGGAATCGCCGATGGCTCTACAGAGTAGAATACGAATACATCGACGGGACCACCAGCTCGGGACTGCTGCGCCGCCAACGCCACGGTGAGATCCCACTGCAGCTAACCGTGGAACCCAACAGAACCTACACCTTCAAGATACGCAACTGTGAACTGGCGGAACCCAGCAGTGCGTGCAGCACTTGGACCAGCTTTGCCTTCTCCACGTTCCCCGCAACATCGTCCGTGGACCCACCGTCGGTCCAAGTGGCAGACCTTGCCGACGTCTGGCTCGGGTTTTCCTGGGAACACGTTACCGGAGCCTTCTCGTACGACTGGAGGTACAACAAGGTCGGAGACAACTCCTGGCGGCAATGGGGCAACGAATCAGAACCCTCCATCGAACTCAGATCTCGTATAGCACCGGACACGGAGTACAGTGTCGAAGTCAGATCCTGCGGCGAGCCGACAAGACCATGCAGCAGTTGGGCCACAACCACCGTCACCACCGCCCGGTCCCTGCCCCCAGCGCCACCGTCGCATCCCGTCTCATTAGGAGACGTGACTGACACCCGAATACAGCTGGAATGGAACCAGCCACAACCCGGCCAATACTACGAGTACAGATGGTACGCAACCAACGAACGGGGCCGAAGCTACATAAGCGGGTCCAGCGCATTCTCGGATACGGCCATCTCTGAACTTGAACCAAGCACCGCCTACACCATAGCGGTACGCACATGCCGCTGGTCCGCTGGGATCGTCTGTGACAACTGGGTAACCCTGAACACCACCACCCGCCAACACCCCTAGAAGGTGACGCCCCGCCAGCGCGCCCTAGAACGCGGTTTGGTCCTCTCTCTAGTGTTCAGCGATGGCTGCGCGGATCAGAGCGACGACAGGGAGCACAGGTTGGGATGGGCTCGGTTCAGTGGAGCCTAATCTCGCGGAGCCCAGCAACTGTTACTGCGTACATCCAAGGACCCTGTGTTCGCTCTTGTGCGGTACTTTCGATTCGTTTCCAGTGTTTTGTGAGAATGTCCATGCTCTGATCCGTGGTCTGGCTGGCCAGCCCGGTCAGCACGAATCCTCGGACTTGATGTTCAATCCACATCTGTCGCTCGACGGGACGATAACGAATCCGACGGTCGCGGGTGATTACAACCAGGTTCTGTTGACCGACAACCTTCAACCAGACCTCATCTTGGCAACCCCGCGGGACATCGGGGATTGAGGGGTGTCCAGGATATAGCACCTGAGTTTGCTTCTGTGACAGCCGTCGTCCCAGTCCGAGATCGTTCTCATCCACAAAGAACCGAAAAGACATGACTGGTCAAGCAGCAACGGACCGTTGATGTTCTTCATAAGCGACACCTGCTCGGACAAGATTCTCTGCCATGTCGTAGTCGCTAGCTATCTCGTCGATTGGTTCACCAGCGTCGTGCAACTCCCAGAGCCGTTCGGTGGCCACACCTTCAACGGCCGGGCGACCAAACCGAACAAAGGGGTCAATTACTACCGGCGAAGCCTTCCCGGCGGGATGTATCCGGCGGACACTCCCGGTTCCCTGAGGGTCGAACTCTACTTTCTTGACGAATCGGTCGGCTTCCACGGCCAAAGCCACAGACTGACCGGTTCGCACCACGATCGCGATCGCCGGGTCGAGTCCCTTGCTCTCCTGCAACTCCCAGACGAGTTCTCGCCCAACAATGAAAGGGTGCGCAGTTGCCAGCGGATACGGCGTGGACAGTTCTTGACGCAACGCGTCAATCACCGGACGGAGCTGCTGTAGCGATACTCCTTTGCGCCGATACTCGCGTAGATAACCGAGTTCCACGAACTCACCCCAAGCGACGATGTCGTCGCCAGTTGACTTCACGCGAATAACCGGGGGATAGGTGATACCTCCGCGTGTATATCCGTCAAGCCACGCGCGAACGCGCTCACGCCGCAGCCCGAGGTACCCAGCCGCCTCCGAAAGTCCATAAACCGGGCGCTCCAGAATCGATAGCGATGCCGCATCCATATCCGGCAGTCTATGAGCACGCACGCGGATCGTGAAGCGATACCCGAACTGTTGATCACCGACAAACCGATGCTGCATTCGACAGGCACTCACGTGATCGCAACCTCGTGATGCACTACGCAGGAAATTGAACGGCTGTTTTGTTTGGACGCTCACTGCTGCTTCGGTGCAGTGGGAAGGTGGGAGATTAGCGGGGGCGGTGTTGGGTGTCGAGGCCGGCGGTGATGAACAGCGCGGTGGCGTGCTCAGCTACATCGGCGGTGTGCCAGACGCCGGGGTCGTTGATTGCGTATTCGCCGGCTCTGATGGTGGCGGATCGCTGCGTACCGTCGGTTAGTTCTTGGTGCAGGGTCATCTCACCCGCGGTACACACCACCACTTCGGAACCTAGTGGGTGCATCTCCCATACTTCCCACGGTTCGGTGAACGAGTGCATGGCAACTAGTCGGCCCTCCACGCCATCGCTGGCGTGGCGTTGGGTGTAGTCGCCGTACCAACTCATATCGCCGGTGAACTCCGGCTCAACCTCCGCGGTGGCCCCCAATCCGAGATGGATCAGGTTGGAATCAAGAGCAAACACGGGTCCTTCGGGAATAGTCATACGCCCATTGTGGCTCAGACCTACCGGGCGCGCCCATCCTCAGGCGCTCACGAGACTCTGGGTGCGCTGTCGGAGGCGAGGTTGACTTCGACGCGGCGCGCGGCGATGGCCCAGATCAGCAGAGCCACGATCACAAAGGGGTCGATAATCTCGAAGGCGGTCTCGTTGTCGTTGGTGAAATACGCGTAGATGAACAGAGCAACGCCGAGAGCTGAGGCGCTGATCGCCACAAGCTGCGCGGTAACGGCTGTCGGCCCTGGGTCTTTGCGCAGGCCCCAGGCGCTGTAGACGGCCACAATGGCAAAGGCGAGGAACAATGGGTCGATGGTGTACCAGACGTTGAGCGCGTGATCTCCGAAGGAGTTGGTGTATTGATTGATCAAGATGCTCACCGCGAGAAGCGACAGGGCCAACGTGCGCACCCAGGGAACCCGATGCGTGTTCCGCCACAGAATCCAAACGCCGATGACGGACACCACGAGGGGCGGTGCTTGCCAGAGCTGCCATTCCCAGCTTCTGGAAAGTTCGAAGTCGGGGTCTACGACTACCGACCGCTCGGTCCAAGTGAAGACCGCGACAACCAGCATCGCCAACCAAAGGATCGCGTCCAAAGCTCCCAGGTCGCGCCGCCGGAAGATGTGATTTACCATCTTGACTCCCTTGTGTGGTTACTTCTCACAAGGTTACGGGACCAGCGGATCACGAGGTGGTGTCGTTGAGAATCATCACAGTCTTGACTTCACTGTGGAAGTCAAGTGCGTAGTCGCCACCTTCGAAGTTGAGAGATCGGCGGATGCGTTCCGGGTCAGGGTGATCAAGTCGCGTTGGGTATTGCTGCCCCCTATGCGATGTGTGTCGTGCGCCAGATTGTCGAATCTGGTCATGGCGGTAGCGTGATCGCCTTCAACATGGGACCTCATGGCAGCCAGCAAAGGGCGCACGACCTCGCTGAAGGTGTGGGCGTTCTCCGACCCGGGGGCGCGATGAGAAGCCTCAAGACCCTCAAAGAAAGGTGTCGCGCCCCGATGGGCCGACTGACGAAGAAACACCAACGAGGCGTGCAAGTCAATGAATCCGCAAGTGTGACGTTCGGCGATAGTGGCCCAGCGGTCAGCCAGCGCCGACCAACGGTCAGCCATATCAACACCCACGAGTTCAAGCCGCCACAACAACGAGGTCAGGTCGCACAAGCGGAACGCCGTGTCGGCTACGGCCAACTCCTGGTCGTGAATGGACAAGACCCGCTGGTACTCGCCTACCGAAATGAGTCTGAGCGCCAGATGCCACCAAATGTGGGTCGATAGCGCATCCTGGTCGTGCCACACAGCGTCGGGTCCATCGAGGAGGTATAGCGCACCCTGTTGGTCATCTGCAGTCTCATACACGTGGGCCAGAGCGTGTCGAGCCCAGAGATCGTCCGGGTCGAGATCAAGGGCCGCTCGCCCGACCCTTTCGGCTTCATCAAGGCGACCGGATTCCTCTAGGGCGAAAGCAAGCTGTCCCTGGACAAAGTTGTAGCCGTGATCGTCGCTTTGCCAGCGATCCGCGGCTGCTAGCGAAGACCGCAAGCGTCCGTCGGCGTCTCCAACGTGAAGATAAACATCGTGCGCGATCCGAACCGCCGCGAAATCGTTGGCTCGCGCCGCGATTCCGTCCCACACCTCGGCGGCTCTGGTGTAGTCGCCTGCCAAGAGGTGCCTCAAGGCCTTGACATGGGATTGGTCACGCTCACCCGTGGCGTCGCTCCGCTGATCAACCCGTTCGACTTCTCTTGTCAATTGTGGAGCGTCGGGGGGAGTGCCGGCGAGCACGTAGTAGGCAGCGTTGTAGACCGAACCCAGCACAAACTCAGGGTCATCCCGGTTTGCCGCTTCGAGTTCGGTCATCGGGTCGCCCCGAAAGTGCAGCATCTTGGCCCAGGCCCGATCCCAGCAAGCAACACTGGCTGCGGACCCGCTGACCGGTTCGCCCCAAGCGTCAACGATCATCGAATCCGAACCTCGACGTGCTCGATTCCGTTCACAAAGTTCGAACGAACGAATTCGGGCTCGGATACAACAAGGACTAGTCGGCCGCGAACCTCTGCGGCACGGAGCCTGTCATGAGCCTGCTGGGCCTCGACAAGAGGGAGGGTCTCCACCGGTTGAACGATAGATGGTTCTTGACGTGGAAGATCCAATAGTTCGTCAAGTTTGCTGCGGCTGCCCCAAATGCTTGAGAAGAAACGGGCTTCGTGGGGCACAGCCCCAAAGACATCTGGTGACTGCTGTGTGGGCGGTTATGTGTTTTGTTGTGACCCGAACCGTGCCGGTAGAGGTAAGTGGGCCGCTTCATCGAATGGCTCAACATTGGAGACCGCACCTCGGTGCTTGACTTCGTCCCCGAGTATCGCAGTCACGCACCGGAAGGCTATTTCGGGCACTATCTCACAATGATCGGCGCACTCGGCGCAGCGGACTGCGAAGCTCCCGGAACCCAATTCGGCCAGTACGAAGCGGTAGCAGGTACCGGCCAAGTCCACATATGGTTTGACCTGTGAATCACGCCCCGCGAGCACTCATCATCATTCACGAAACCGAAGGCGTTGGCTGTCAGGTCGAAGTGAGACTCCGCGAACTGGGCTGGCGTATCGACAACCATCTCGTCACCTCCGACTACGAGCGTCCCAACGAACCCGCACCCTGGCCGGACTTCTCGGACTACGACATCATCGTGCCGATGGGGTCGATCCGTTCGCTCACCAGCAAAGACGAGATCTCCAACTGGATCTACGACGAACTTGAATTGCTGAGGATCGCTCACGAGCGCGGCACACCGATCCTTGGCGTGTGCTTCGGGGGTCAGCTACTGGCCGAAGCGCTCGGTGGTTCAGTGGAAAAGGCCCCGGTCACCGAAATCGGCTGGTACGAGATTTCACCTGCGAATGGTGCTGAGAATCCGATCGGCCCGGGACCGTGGTTCGAGTGGCACCACGACCGTTTCGAAGTGCCACCCGGGGCCGAGGTGCTCGCGGTCAACGAGAACGCTGTGCAACTCTTCCGAATCGGAAATTCTGTGGGCACTCAGTTCCACCCTGAGGTGGATGTCGGTCACGTAGCGGGGTTCTTGGATGGGATGGCTGGGGAATACCTCGCTTCCCTCAACTTCAACCCCACACAAATGCTCAGCGAGATCAGCTACCACGAAGAACGCAACACTAAACAGTGCCACGCGCTCGTCGATTGGTTTCTAGAACAATCGCAACGTAACGAATTTAGGAGCGAATGACATGACCACCCGTCCTCTGATCGGACTACCCGGTCGTCGCAAGGCTGGAAGCGACATAGCCGAGATGCTCTCGATCTTTGCTGATATGCAACTCGACTTGTATTTTGCAAACTACGCAAAGGGTGTGATTGCTGCTGGCGGGCTTCCCGTGCATCTACCCGTCGATGTTGATCCGTTGTCGATCATTGATCGGCTCGACGGATTAGTCCTCACGGGAGGTACCGACATTGAGCCGAGCCTCTACGGCGCTGAGTCAGAAACTGATATCTACCCCCCCGAACCCGAACGAGACGACTTGGAACTCGGCCTGCTGAAAGGAGCGGTTCATCGCCAGATTCCTGTGCTGGGTATCTGCCGTGGACAACAGATTGTCAATGTCGGTGCCGGGGGCACGTTGCACCAGGATGTGCCACCCCATTCCGCTGTCGGCCATGCTGCTGACACCGAACTCCACCGGGTCACGCTCGAACCCGATTCGATACTGAGAGAGCTATATGGCGCAACGGTTTGGGTCAACTCACTTCATCATCAAGCGGTCGACGCCGTGGGGACGGACCTTCGCGTAACTGGGTGGTCTGATGATGGTGTTGCGGAGGGCCTAGAACACACGAGCCTTCCGATCGTTTGCGTCCAGTGGCACCCCGAGATGATGCTCACTCGTGACACCGACCCCATTTTCTCCTGGCTTGTCGAGGCCGCTAGCGATGGATAGACCGCTTGACGGTGTTGCCGTAGTCGCCCTGGAGCAGGCGGTGGCGGCACCGTTTGCGACTCGTCAACTGGCCGATCTCGGGGCGACCGTTCTCAAGGTTGAGCGACCGGGGGTGGGCGACTTTGCGCGTGACTACGACTCCGCGATGGGCGGGACGTCTGCGTTCTTTGTCTGGTCCAATCGAGGAAAACAAAGCATCGAACTAGATCTGAAGGATTCCGAACAGCGCGCCACATTCGACCGCCTGGTCGCCGGTGCAGACGTGTTCATTCAGAACCTCTCGCCTGCGGCGGCTCAGCGCGCCGGGATCCTTGCCGATCAGCTAAGAGCAAAGCACCCGCATCTGATTGCCTGTGACGTTTCAGGGTATGGACTTGGCGGACCTCGAACTGATGACAAGGCTTATGACCTCGCGGTGCAAGCCGAAGCTGGTGCGGTTGCTCTCACCGGAACCGTTGATCAGGCCTGCAAGGTCGGGTTCTCGGTGGCAGACGTGTCAGCGGCCATGTATGCGTTCTCGTCGATTCTGGCTGCTTTGTACCGCAAGCAGGCGACCGGAGAGGGTGCGACGGTAGAGGTGTCGATGCTGGAGAGCCTCGCGGAATGGACTTCGGCCCCGACTTTCGCGGCGGTTGGCACCGGGATAATTCCGCCAAGAGCGGGCCATCGCCACACGATGATCGCCCCCTACGGGATGTATCGGATGAGCAACGACACCTACATCATGATCGGTGTTCAAAGCAACCGAGATTGGGTGTCGTTCGCTACCCATGTGCTCGGTGATCAAGGTCTTTGCGAGGACCCGCGGTTCTTCGACAACGTCGACCGTGTTGCCAATATCGACGAACTCGAAATGTTGATCAACAGCGTCTTCGCAACAATTTCACCCGAGGAACTACTCGAACGGCTCAACCGCGGCCGGGTGACGCATAGTTCGGTGCGCGACCCCCACACACTCTGGCAACACGAACAGCTTCGTGCCAGGGACAGGTTCATGACGGTGACCACCCCCACCGGCACCGCGGAGGTTTATCGTTCCCCGTTCAACATCAGCGGTATTGGCGATCCAGATGCCTCAGTCCCCGACCTCGGAAGCCACGACCCCGCTTTCATCCATCACCTCTTGGCCCGCGCCCAATCCCGAACAACAATCGCTGCGACACCAACAGACACTGTTGGCTAGCTGTCCCCGTCGTCTGCGAGGATGTCAAGGAACGGCGAGTAGCGATAGACACGGTTGCGTCGGCGGCCAGTGATTTCTGTGACCAACCCCAATGGAGCCATCTGATCGAACAGTCCGCCGATGGTCGTGGAGGTCGCGCCGAGTTTGGCTGTCGCATATTTGATTGTCATGATCGGCTGTTCGGCCAGCAGGTTCAGCAGCGGCCATCCGTACTTACCGAAGTTGTGGGAGATCGCGATTTGGCGGTGCTTGTCGGTCAGCGCCGATAGCTCACCTGCGACTCGCACGGCGTCGCTTGCGGTGGCGGTGACCCCGGTGAGGAAGAACTTGAGCCAGCCCTCCCAGTCACCGTGGGTTCTGATGGCGTTGAGTCGATCGTAGTACTCGGGTCGGTTCTGCTTCAGGAAGAGGCTCAGGTACAACAGCGGGCGAGCCAGCGCACCACGTTGCACCAGCAACAGGGTGATGAGCAACCGGCCGACGCGGCCATTGCCGTCGAGGAACGGGTGGATTGTCTCGAACTGGGCGTGTGCAAGCCCGGCCAGTACGAGCGGCGGATCTTTGCTGTCGTTCAAGTAGATCTCTAGATCATGAATGGCTTTTCCAAGGTCGTCAGGCGACGGTGGAACGAATGCCGCAGTTGCCAGCGTGCAACCCGCGGGACCAATCCAGTTCTGTGACTTACGAAACTCTCCGGGGGTGCGTTCCTGGCCCCGTGTTCCGGTCATCAGCTCTTCGTGAACCCTACGAATCAGCCGACCCGACAGCGGTAACTCGTCGAGAAGTTGAAGCCCCAGACCCATCGCACGCACGTAGTTGACCGTCTCGTTGATGTCAGCCATCAGACCGGTCCCCTGCACCTCCACCTCGTGGGCGAATAAGTCGTCGAGGCTCGATTGGGTACCTTCGATCTGGGAGCTGAGCACTGCTTCTCGCCGAACATACGAGGCGACGAACCAATCGGGATCCGGCAATGTACCCGCCATCCCGTCCAACCGCCCCAAGGCTGTGGTGGCTCCAGACAGTAGACCGAGAAGTTCAGCGTCCCATTGAAGTTGTGGATCGGGTGGCAGCGGTTTCGGCATGAACGCTTCGTATCCGGTTAACTGCGGGCGGAACCTGCCAGCTCGTTCGCTTGTCATCTCGCTCCTTATTCCAGTCATTGGAGATTGTAGTGACAGGAGTGGCCGTTATTCCATTTCAGAAGAGATTTTAGAATAAGTGAGGTTTCTGGCTCGTCGCCAATTGGGGTCAGTAGCCACATTTCGTGATCACACATGGTCTGAGTTGTTCGTGGTGCGGGAACGGTGGGCGGAACCTGCCGGCTCGTTCGCTTGTCATCTCGCTCCTTATTCCAGTAATTGGAGATTGTAGTACCAAGAGTAGTTGTTATTCCATTTTGAGAGAGATTTTGGAATAGACAAGTGGAGGATCTCCGGCAGGATTGAGCTTGGGGGGTTTATCCTTGGGGACTCGCAACTAGATTAGAAAGCGGCCAAGTATGGACACTGAGCAGTACAACAAGGTCAAGCAGGACTATGGTTTTATCGCCGCTCTCGACCAAAGCGGCGGGAGCACGCCCAAGGCGTTGAAGCTCTACGGAGTCGCCGAGGATGCCTATGAGGGTGACGCCGAGATGTTTGATCTGGTGCATGAGATGCGCAGCCGTATTGTGACCAGTCCCAGCTTCGACGGTGACCGCATCCTCGGGGCGATTCTCTTTGAGATGACAATGGATCGCGATATCGCGGACCAGTCAAGCGCCTCCTACCTTTGGAACGAGAAGCAGGTGGTGCCGTTTCTCAAAGTGGACAAGGGTCTAGATACAGAATCCAACGGCACCCAGATAATGAAGCCGATGCCGGCACTGGACGAACTGCTTGAACGGGCCAATGACATGGGCATATTCGGTACGAAGATGCGCTCGGTCATCAACGAAGCGGACCAGGCCGGTGTCGATGCGGTTGTCGACCAGCAATTCGAGGTTGGCAAGCAGATTCTCGGCGCGAACCTGATGCCGATCATCGAACCGGAAGTCAACATCAACAGCTCAACCAAAGCTGAAGCTGAAAAGATGCTCAAGGCGGCGATTCTCAAGCATCTCGACCAACTCGGCGAAGGCCAGTCGGTGATGCTGAAGCTCACGCTTCCCTCTGATGACGGGTTCTACAGCGACGTAATCGCCCATCCGCGGGTGCTGCGAGTGGTGGCCTTGTCGGGCGGTTACAGCCGTCAAGAATCCAACGATCGGCTGTCTCGCCAGCTTGGCATGGTCGCCAGTTTCTCCCGAGCCCTAACCGAAGGACTCAGCGCCCAGCAAACCGAAGAAGAGTTCGATTCCCTGCTTGATTCGTCAATTGGCAGCATCTTCGAAGCGTCCCGCACATGAACTCTGCAGCCGCGGCGACCGGGACAGCAACCGGATTGAGCGTCCGGCGAATCTCGGGCGCGCTCGGCGCTGTTGTTTCGGGGGTCGACCTCGGTGCCGATCTGTCTGCTGAGACGATTGGGGAGATCCGCCGAGCTCTTGTTGAGCATCATGTCCTCTTCTTTCGTGATCAGAAGCTCAAGCCGGAACAACAAATTGCGTTCGGCAAACGGTTTGGTGAACTCGACACTCATCCCTTCGTGCTTGCCAATCCGGAGTACCCAGAGTTGATTGATGTGATCACCGAACCAGATGATGTGTTCAACTTCGGCGGCGGTTGGCATACCGATGTCACGTTCCTCAGCGAACCCGATCTGGGTTCGATCCTGTATGCAGTCGAGGTGCCAGAAGCGGGCGGTGACACTCTGTTTGCCAACCAACATGCTGCCTATGACGCGTTGAGCGACACCATGAAGGAACTGCTCGACCCTCTATCGGCGTATCACTCGGCGGGCCCCCAATACGCAGAGGGTGCCTTGTCCACCCAGACCAAATCGATCAAGACGACCAATCCCGAGCAGGCATCTGAGACTGTCACTCATCCGGTGGTGCGAACCCATCCCGAGTCGGGGCGCAAGGGTCTGTATGTCAACGGTGCCTTCACCGTCGGCATTGCCGGGCTTCACAAAGATGAGTCGCGGGCCTTGCTTCGTTTTCTTCTGGGCCACGCCGTCAAGGAGCGGTTCACCTGCAGGTTCTCTTGGGAGCCGGGCTCGTTGGCTATGTGGGACAACCGCAGCGTTCAACATTACGCATTGCATGATTTTGCTGGTCAACGGCGTCACATGCGCCGCATAACTATTAAAGGCGACCGCCCAGTCTGAGGCCTGATTAATGGACCGGTCCGCCGGCCGACACTCAAAGGAAACACGTATGGGTCAACTCGACGGACGGATAGCTGTGGTCACAGGCGCAGGAGACGGTATCGGTGCCGCTATCGCCCAGCGCTTTGTGGATGAGGGAGCCCGAGGCGTGGTGATCGCCGAACTCAACGAACGTACGGGCCAGGCGATGGCCGACAAACTTGGCGACGCGGGCCTGTTCCTGCGCACCGATGCAGGCAACCGCGCTGACGTGGAAGCGATGATCGACGCGGCCGTCGATCGCTGGGGTGGACTCGACATCTTGGTCAACAACGCTTGGGGTGGCGGCGTTATCAGCCGAGTCGAACAAAAGTCTGCCGAAGGTATGGCTCGGGGTCTCGATGTCGGTTTTCTGGGTCCATTCTGGGCCATGAACGCGGCCCATGCGGTCATGAAACCTCGCGGATATGGACGAATAATCAACTTGTGTTCGCTCAACGGCGTTAATGCCCATATGGGAACCGTCGAATACAACTCGTCGAAGGAAGCTCTGCGGGCCGCGACCCGCACCGCAGCGCGAGAGTGGGCCAAGACCGGGATCGTCGCCAATGTGATCTGCCCGGCCGCCAAGTCCGCTTCTTTCCACGCCGTCATGTCACAGCATCCGGAGCTTCTCTCAGCCGCAGATGCAGGCAACCCGATGGGTCGAATCGGTGACTGTTATGACGACATCGCGCCTGTTGCGGTGTTTCTGGCGAGCGAGGGTTGTGGCTACATGACCGGCAACACCTTGTTCGTCGATGGCGGAGGCCACATCAACGGCTCGTCGTGGGCCCCCGACCTTGGAGAGTGAGCCGACCATGACTGCGGAAACGGAACGTCAATACGACCCAGAAAGGCTGACGCAGGGACTCTGGAAAATGATCCCTTTCGCTCAGCGCACCGGTGTTCGTGTCGAACACGCTGAACCCGGCTATGTGCGGTTGCGGATGCCGTTCGAGCCCAATGTCAACCATGTGCAGATGATGTACGCGGGCGCGCTGTTCACTTTGGCGGAGGTGCCGGGAGGAACCATGTTCACCACGACCTTCGACTACAAGCGGTTTTACCCCATCGTGAAGGAAATGAAGATCCGCTTCCGACGCCCGGCGCTGACCGACATCATTGTCGAGGTGCGGTTGTCGGAATCAGAAGCAACCCGGATCACAAAAGAAGCAGAAGCCAACGGCAAAGCCGACTACGAGTGGGAATGCGAACTCAAAGATACCAACGGGGAAGTTGTGGCGATCTCACACAACGTCTACCAACTCCGGCGGATCGGAAGCTGACCGGCGGATTGCGGCTAGTTGACGCCTCGGCCGTGGTCTTTCCAGTACGGCGCGCGTAGCTCTCGTTTGAGAACCTTCATGGCGCCCGAGAGAGGCAGGGGCTCGCTTCTGAACTCCACAGATTTGGGAACTTTGTAGCCCGCGATCGACTCCCGGGCGAATTCCTGGATTTCTTCTTCGCTGGTCTCGATGCCTTCGGCACACACCACGACCGCGTGGACCTGTTCACCCCAGGTGTCATGCGGGATACCGATCACCGCAACCTGGGCAACCGCTGGATGCTTGGAAATAACACTCTCGACCTCAGCGGAGTAGACGTTCTCACCGCCGGTGACGATCATGTCCTTGACACGGTCAACGAGGAAGAGATAGTCGTCTTCGTCGAGGTATCCGGCGTCTCCGGTGTGGTACCAGCCGCCTTCGAACGCTTCCGCGGTGGCGGTCGGATTCTGCCAGTACTCCTGCATGAAGTTGCCGCCTTTGGCCCACACTTCGCCTGTTTCACCGCTTGCGACTTCGTTGCCGTGTTCGTCGCGGATCGACAGCAGGACTCCCGGGACGGCTCTTCCCGCGGACCGCAGACGAGCGCCACCTTCGCGGTGCTCGCGCGCGCCGAGCATGGTGAGTACCGCGGAGCACTCGGTCATCCCATAGCCCTGCAGCACTTCCATCTCGGGCCAAGTCGACAAGATGGTGTCGAGGATGGCCGCAGGCATCGGACTCGCGCCGTAGAGGAGCTGCTTCACGGAGTTGAGACGGTCCGGTGCGAAATCGGGGTGTTGTAGCATCATCCCGATCATGGTCGGAACCATCACGGTCTGGGTTACACCGTGGGCTTCGATCAAAGCCATTGCTCCTGCGGGATCAAACACCGGAATACTGACTGCGGTGCCACCGCTCGAAGGTGTTCCCAAGATTGCGCCCATCGTCGCGGCGTGGAACATGGGGGTCTGGATGAGGTTGACAGCCTCGTCGTCGAAGCCGAACACGATGGCGATGTGATACAGGTTGAGCATCTCGGCTCGGTTGTCGACCAGAACACCTTTGGGCAATCCGGTCGTTCCGCCTGTGTACATGAGGACGACGGGATCTTCTTCTTCGGGTTCCTCGGGTACAGAGGAGTCGGCGCCGTCGATCAATTCTTCGTAGCTGAGGTCGTGGGGAACGTCACCATCGCCGATCAGCACAACGCTGCGAACGTTGTGCGGTTCTTCGGCCGACTCAAGGACCTGCTTTATCGCACCGGCAAAGTATGCGTCGGCAAAGACAACCTCGGTGCCGGAGTTGCGAAGGATGAAATCGAGTTCTTTGCCCGCGAGGCGCAGGTTGAGGGGGTTGATGATTCCGGCACCGAGAAATGCGGCGTGATACAGCTCCAGATACTGGTGGCTGTTGAGCGCCATTACCGCAAAGCGGTCGGATCGGGCGATATCGAGGCGGTCCTTCAGAGCGTTGGCCAGCCGGAAGACACGGTCCGCGTGCTCGGCGTAGCTGGCGCTGTAGCCGCCATCGATAATCAGGGTCTTGTCGGCATAGCGGTCAACTGTGGGTAACAGAGAGCGATGGTAGATGAGTTCTTTCATCCATCGACTATGCCCCAGAACATGAGAAAAACGACACAGACGACCACCCGAATAGGGCGGACGCCCGTGTCGATGTTCAGTTACGTGGGCCGTGGGGCCTGGATTCGGCCTAGGGGAAGAAGTCGATGAGGTCGGTCACCGGCACGGTTTCGCCTTTGCTCTCCTTACCCGCCGTGTGGTCGAAAGCGCCGAGACGGACCAGGTCGCGGGCCCCGAACTTGGTGGCGCTGAGTGAAGATGCTCCGCCGGGAAGGGTGAAGTCGCTCAGACTCTCAGCGGCGGCTCTGAAGCTGTCGTGGGTGAGGTTGACCCCGGCTGCGGTTGCGATCTCCACGAACAGCGCGAGGTGGCGACAGTACCGGCGGACCGAGTTGAACCAGTAGTCATCTTCTTTCCCATACTCGTCCGGCTCGCGAAGATCGGCGTCGGGCATGGCCGCGGCGACCACATCGTGGCAGGCCGATTGGTAGAGCGGGTCTGCAAAGATCTCGCCGTCGGTGGGTCCAATAGCGGTGAGCACGCCGTCGGCAATCGACTTGTCGGTGATGGTATTTCCGAGGTTGTTGAGTCCACCGGAGTTGTTGGTCCACACCGCGATCTTGCCGTTGAGTCCTGCCGCGCCGATACCGCGAATCGTGGCGGCGGGATTGCCGTTGATCATGATTGCTTCAGCACCGGACTGTTGGAATCGTTCCAGGATCACTTCAAGCTGCTGGTTCTGAAGAAGCGTATCGCCGTCGTTGGCTTCGATGATGGATCGGCCCACGACCGCCGCGCCGCGTGCTTCTAGTTCCGCAATCACTGTGTCCATCGTGGCTTCGGCCGCGCGCCCGGCAATGACGTATACGGGCAAGCCATCAGTCAGGCGGCCGTTTGAAACCAACAGTCCGAGCAGGTGGTCGGTTGCAGCCTCAACGGTGGGTTCAGGGTGATACCAGGGGGCGCTGGACCGTTCGAGTTCGTCTGCGTTGATTTCGCCGCCGACGAGGATGGTCTCGTTGAGGCCGGTGATGCAGGGATCTGCCGTTCCGCCGAGGGGTCCCACGAAACCACCGAGCACGGCGAAGACCTCGTTGTCTTGGGTGAGCGCTGTACACACACGCTCGGCATCGATCGGGTCGATCGGGCTGTAGAAATCGTACACAGCTTCAACGGTTCGCCCGTTGATGCCTCCATTGGCGTTGAGGTTGGCGATCAGAGCCTCCCAGACTCCTTGCTGGTCCCCCCAGCCTTGTGACAGGTTGAGTTCTTTCAGCAGTTCGAAGTTGAGCATCGACACACCGACGGTGATCGTGTCTTCGGTGACACCTCTCCAAGAGGCAGTTCGCGGTTCCGGTTCGGGCTCCGGCTCGTCACCGTCGTCTGCCATGTCGCCGTCATCGCCGTCGTCACCGTCATCTTCGGCCATGTCACCGTCTGCCATGTCGCTGTCATCGCCGTCGTCGCCGTCGTCTGCCATGTCGCTGTCATCGCCGTCGTCACCGTCATCTTCGGCCATGTCGTCGCCGTCATCGCGGGCTACCGGTTCGGCGTCGTCTCCGTCATCTCCGCCGCAGGCAGCGGCCAGCAGCAAGAAGCTCAGAAAAAGTGCCAGCAGGCGCAAGGTGGTGTTCGGTCGTTTACGAGTCATTGTCCCCCCAGGGTGTCAGTACAAACTCAATTGCGCAGTATAACCATATGTCTCGTTCGGGGACAATATTGCCTTGGGCGGCTAACCTTGGATTGTGGCCGGCGAAACCAAAACCGATCTCACCGGACGGCGCGGACCGGGACGCCCGCCGAACGCTGCCAACCGGCGAGCCATATTGGAAGCCACTCGTGCCGTGCTTGTCTCCACCGGTTACGAACGGATGACCCTGGAGGCGGTCGCTCAGGAAGCGGGCCTTTATCGCAGGTACATCAACCGCACTTGGTCATCGAAGGCAGAACTCGTACGAGATGCATTGTTCGATGATGTCATTACCTTTGAGTCTCCCGATCTCGGTGACCTTCGAAGTGATCTGCGAGCGGTTATTACTCAACATGTTGATCTCACTCTGCGACCGGACTTTCTTCGGGGTCTTCCTGCGATCACTGCTGAGTTCCGGCTTCAACCAGCGCTGTTCCAAGACACGCTTCGGCGCCACGTGGAGCCGCCCGTCGCGGCCATGGCCGAGGTCTTTGACCGCGCGGTCAATAGAGGTGAGATCGATTCGGCGCCCAGTGCCCGTGTTGTCGTCAGCACGATCTCGGGAGCAATCCAACAGATCTCGTTGCTGGGTTTACTTGACCGCGATGAACTGATCAACCATGCGCTGGCCATGGTGCTCGACGGATTGGTTGGGCCCCTGTCAGTCGCCGGACGCGGCTAGCAGGGCGACGCCTCGCACGGTTGTTTCGTAATCGGTGGCGGGGTGAATCTCCAACCCGGTTGTCTCGTGGATTGCTTCGAGCAGCACCTGTGACTGGCTCAACCCGCCGTCGACCAGAAGCGGGCCGGTGACACCCATGTGGGCTGTCAACTCAGCCACGCGAGTGGCGATTCCTGTGACCGCTCCGAGCACAATGTCGGCCGCCGTTGTCTCCAGCCCGATACCCCGGACTGCACCCCGAGCCTGAGGGTCCTGGTGGGGTGAACCGAGCCCAGCCAATGAGGGCACGAACTCGACGCCCGGCGAACCGGATGCGGCAACCTCATCGAGTTGTTCGACGTGATCCAGCAATCCGGCCCCAACCAGCCATTCGATTACCGAACCCGCCGTCAAGATCGAGCCCTCCACCAAGAACTCGTCAACAAGCGCGCCATCAACGGTGCGGCGCCACAGCGGCAAGGCGTAACAACCGGCGGGAGCTTCCGCCACGGACGAGCCGGTGCCGACATCAAGCATGCCTGAAGTACCGAGAGTGAGCTTGGCAGTGCCGTCAACCATGCCGTGAGCCATGCATGCCGCCATTTGATCTCCACACCGGGCCGCTAGCGGGATGGCAGCGCCGACAAGTTCCGAATCGCAATGACCAACGATTTCGTCGGATGCCACAACCGTGGCCATCGATTCGCGAGGTACACCAAACAGTGCCAGCACATCGTCGGACCAATCACCGCCGTCCAAGTCGTAACAGCCGGTTGCCCCTGCGTTTGATGGATCCGTCACGTGGACAGTGCCTCCGCTCAACGCCCAACTCAGCCAAGTGTCGACGGTCCCGAAACGAAGCGTGCCTCTCGCGGATGCTTCGCGAACGGAGTCGTCGTTGGCCATGAGCCACTCGAGTTTGGTGCACGACGCCGAGGTATTGAGCGGGATTCCGGCTGACACAAACTCCGCTACCCGCTCTACGGTGCGAGTATCCTGCCAGCCGATCAAAGGGCGCAGCGGCCGACCGGTCCCGCTGTCCCATGCGACCACGCTTGACCGCTGGTTGGTGATGCCCAAAGCGCCGATGGCGATTGCTTTGACGTCGGCGGCTCTCAGGCTTCGGCGAAAGACATCGAGGGCGGTGCTGACGATCTCATCAGGATCCTGCTCGACGGCACCGGCAAACGGATGCCGAGAACGCAAAGTGGAGCGGGCAATGCCGAGACGTTCACCTTCACCGTCGAACACCGCGGCACGAACCGTCGTGGTCCCAACATCAATCGCGGCTATCAAGCTCATGGTCCCAAGTCTGCAAGGTAGGAGATGGTCATGCCAGCCCAACTGCTCTCGTCGGGTCATTCTGATTTGTGTTCGCGAACAGGGTTCAGTTCCACCGACCTGTTCTTTGATACTTCCTGCTTAACGGGTGAATAGGTGTGTGTGTGTGTATGTTCACACGATGCGCAAGGTGAACCTCAGTGTCGATGTGAGTGCATTGGGCCATCGGCGGTCGGTTGTGATGAGGGCGTCAGCTTGGTGCACAGTGGCTGTAGCGATGACGAGCGCGTCAGGGAGTTTCAACGAGGGGTGTCCAGCACGCAGCACTGCGGCAGATCGAGCGATGTCGACATCAGCGTTGAGGACACTGATCGGGATGGCGGCGAGTGCCGCCTCAAAGCTCGCGGCGGTCTCCTCACCAGCTTTGGTGGGGTAGACGAGGCACTCGGCGAAGGCCGTGACGGGCAGCGCCAGCCGCTGAGCCGAAGACGCCGCTTCGCGCAGCGCGTTGGTGGCGGCGTGGTGGTGTGGATTGGTCCGATCAAGGTGGCCGATGACGACGCCGGCATCGACCACGATGAGTCCAGTTTGACTACTCCCACTCATCGCGGAGAATTTCGACCGTATCGGTGGGGTAGATACCGTCGAAGATTCCCGCGGTGTCGCCGAGTCGGTCGCCTACGCGCTCAAAGATGACGCGGCCAGGACCGAGCGCGGTGCCTCGCAACGACTCACCTTTCTCAAGACCTGCGGCTGCGAATGCCTCTGCTGGAATAGTCACTTGGTGCTTCGAGGTGATTGTTGTGCAACCACGCGGCCGTACTCTTACTGATTTGCTCATCAGTATTACTATAGAGGGTCTTCATCTGATTCGCAAGGCCGTTGTGGCTCCGAACTCTAGAGGTTTTCGTGACAGACTATGCAATTCTGCGCCACAACCTTCGCTGGGTGACTTCTGCAGGGAAGGTAGCCGCGGCGATCATGGCGCCAGGACTGCGAAGGGGATAGTCACGCCGACGAATGAACTGTCATCGATTGGGGGATACTCACCGACCAGCAAACGGTATTCGCCCGGCTCAAGGTTGTCGATGGTGAACTCGAAGGTGCCCCAAGCCTCGAGCCAGCCGGTGGCCGTCAG
Organism: Candidatus Aldehydirespiratoraceae bacterium; assembly: GCA_965198365.1. Classification (GTDB taxonomy): domain Bacteria; phylum Actinomycetota; class Acidimicrobiia; order Acidimicrobiales; family Aldehydirespiratoraceae; genus VXYK01. The sequence continues at coordinate 775,172 of OZ240617.1, forward strand.
ACCCCACCTGCTGTCGGTGCCCGGATTGAACGCCTGCGGTCCGGTGACCGTGGCCGTAGCGGCCGTTCCGTCGGCGTGCTGGATCTCGACAATGCCGGCGGATTCGAACCAACGGGAGTAGCCGCGCACCGTCAGGGGTAGTGCGACCTTGGTGGGGTTCCGCTCGTCGAGTTCGCCGGGCCAGACTACAAAGCTGCTCGAACTAGCGTGGAGTTGCGAGGTGGCCGGCAAGGGCGAGCCGTTGCCGTTGTCAGCAGCGGGAATGACATCAACCAGGAGACGAGCGGGGTCGCGTAACTTTTGGGCTGCGAACAGTGACGGCTGAGGCGCATACACGTCGATTACGACCGCTCCGTCCGTCAAGCGCGCCACGATGGAGACGAGGTTCCAGCTCTGCTCGGATGCGGCGTCGAGACGCGCTGCGTCGAGTCCCGGAACGCTGATCCGTGCCCAAGTGCCGAAGGCCTCGACGGTTAGATCTTCTGGGACATCCGCGGCCAGTGGCCCACCGCTGTCGTAGTCCCATGCGGTGCCAAAAGCGATGTGCAGACGGTCGCATCCCGGCCCAAGCAGGTGCCAGATCTGTGCCACATGGTCGACCCGTCCCTCGCTATCGCCGACTCCGGTCGCTCCGCTAATCGGTGCGGGGCCTTCGGCTGCGCCGTCGGTGGCGCAGGGGTCGTCGAAGTAGGATGTCTGTGCCGTTCGGTTGATTTCTAAGCGGTCTGCCTCCACCCAGCCGGTTCGTCCGATTCCCAAGAGCAGTTCGCGCCAGCCGACCCCTCCTTCATCGGTTAGTACCGCGCCCGTGCCCTCGATGACCCGCCTTGGCACGGTTATCATCGCGGCCTCGTCGTAGTCGGTGCCCGGTCCAGAGCGAACGGTCGCGCGCAGAGAGTCGCTTCCGTCTCGGGCGTACCATTCACTGTCGGCTACGAGCAGGTCAAACAGCAGAGGCGCTTCTTGGTGCCATTCCGGCTCTGTGGTGGTGGGTGGTTCGGTGGTAGGTGGCTCGGTTGTTGTGGTGGTGGGTGGCTCGGTGGTGGTGGGTGGCGTGGTGCTTGTCGTTGTGGTGGTCGGTGGCTCGGTGGTTGTTGTAGTGGTAGTTGGTTCCAGGGCGGTCGTGTCCGGCGCTGACAGAGAGTTGTCATCGGCGCTGTTGTCGGAGTCGCCCCCGCAACTGGACATCAGCAGAATCACACCGAACAGCCAAGCGGTGCTGTTCCAAAACGATCGTGGCGTGACTATCAAGCTCATGGCAGCAAGACTCCTGGGTTCATGAGGCCGCGGGGATCGATCGCCTCCTTGACCGAACGCAACAGTGACAACCCGCCAGCCCCAAGCTCAACCGGCATCCAGTCGCGTCGAACTCGCCCGACACCATGGTGATGGGCTAGACCTGCGCCGATACTTGCAGCTGTGTTCATTGCTGCCGACCATAGAGCATCGTAGGTGGACTCGTAGTCCTCAGGTGATGTGGGTGTGGCTGCCAGCGTGAAATAGAGGTTTGCTCCAGACCGGTAAGCGTGTGAGGTGTGGGCACTTGCAGCAACCACGCCCTCGACCGCTTCAAGAGACTCGATCACTGCGCGATAGAGCTTGGGAAGCCGCGTCCAATCGCCGGCAATCTCGATGGTGTCGGCCACGATCCCCTGAGCCAGCAACTCATCCCAAGTGGGCACAGTGTTTCGGTGCTCAAACCAACCATCGACTACCTCGTCGGGGGCCTTGGTACCGCCGTTGGATCCGCAGATGCTCGATACCGCAGCCGCTTCAACTGCGGTCAATGCCGCTGGACCCATATGAGCCAGGATGAGCATCGCGTTGCCTTTGGGCAAACGCTCACGGAAGTGTCGCCAAGATTCACGACCGTCATAGAGTCGCAACACGGCGGGACGCCAGCTGGCACGAATGAGCTTGCGCGCTGCTTCGAGTCCGGCGTCGAAGTTGCCGAAATGAAAAGCTTGACGCACTTCAGATTCGGGTTGTTGGCGCAGCGAGAACGTGACCTCGGTGACCACGCCCAGGGTGCCCTCGCTGCCGATCAGCAGATGACGCAGATCCGGACCAGCGCTAGCGCGCGGAGTGTCGCGGCTTTTGTAAATCGACCCATCGGCAAGCACAGCTTCCAGGGAATACACCATGTCTTCGATGTTGCCGTATGAGGTCGAGAACTGACCCGATGCCCGTGTCGCAACCCAACCGCCAACGGTTGACAGCTCAATCGATTGCGGCCAATGACCGATACTCAGACCCTCGGTCTGCATCCGCTGCTCCGCTTCCAATCCGTTGGTGCCGGCACCGAAGGTGGCAAGCAGGTCCCTTGACGAGAAGGCCCGTAGCCCGGTCATTCGTTCGGTGCTCAACACCACAGAATCGGGGCTGGCCAACACACCGCCGACCACACCGGATCCTCCCCCGCGGGGAATCATCGCTGTGTTGTGGTCGATGCAGCAACGCACCACCTCGGCTAACTCTTCGCTGCAACTCGGCGCGCAAACCGTGAGGGGCGCAACGACTGGCGTTCCCGCTGAAATGGGAATCTGTGACCGCATCCAAGTGTCGCGGGCGCGGGCGCTTCGTTGGTCTTCGGTTTGCAACAACCCATCGCCCAAGATTGCGGCCAAGTCACCGATGAGCCCGCTCATTTGGCCACTCGAGACATGAAGGCGAGTTCGTCGTTGAAATGGACCCGCACGCTCGCGAGTTCGGCGTTGAGTTGTTCATCCGACCAACCAAGGTGGGGGGCCATCCGCTCAGCTACGGCAACTGACAACTCCCAACGGTGTTGTGGAACAAACCAGGCCACTCTCAAACGACGATAAACCACATCGACAAGGGTCGTCGCTGCCTCAACTTGAATTGCCCAGTCCACTTCTCCTGCAACCACCGGCGCATCATCGACCAGGCGCTCGGGATCGAGTGAACGAACTTGTTCCGCCTCGCTCCCATAGAGCCGCCACAGTCTCAGAGCCTCGCGGTCGGTCGAGTCGACAGCAGTTGGCGCGCCTCCGGGAATCGGGTCCGTTTCCGGACCCACTGGCAGGTCCTTAGCGAGTTGTTCGCCCACGACCTTGAGAACATCTTCAGCCATGCGACGAAAGCCGGTGAGTTTGCCGCCGGCGATGGAGATCATCTGACCGCGGCCGACTGTCACCTCGTCTTTGCGCGACATCTCCTTGGGGGCTTTGCCTGGCGCCGCGATCAGCGGACGCACGCCCGCCCAAGCTGCCACAACATCGCTGGGGGCGAGAGGCTCAACGTCGAAGTAGCGGGCCAAGGGTGCCAGCAGATACTCAACATCGTCCAAATCAATCTCGGGCCACAGCGGTCGTGTGCCCTGGTAGTTGGTGTCGGTTGTGCCGATATAGACAATGTCACCGCGAGGGATCGCAAAAATCGAGCGCCGATCTGAGGTGTTGCAAATGACCAGATGGTTGACGCAGAAACGTTCGCGGGGCACAACTACGTGGATCCCTTTTGAGAGGTGCAGCAGCGTTGCGGGTGGGTCTTGCTCCATGCGAGCGATCTCATCTACCCACGGACCTGCGGCGTTGACCACGATCTTGGCGTGCACACACACTTCTCGCCCACTCGTTGAGCATTGGGCGACTACTCCGTTGATACGGCCACCCTGGTGAGTGAGATCGGTCACCACGAGACGGGAGGCGACTGTTGCGCCAAACTGGACTGCAGCCCGTAGAACCCCCAGTACGAGCCGAGCGTCGTCGGTCAGATACTCGCGGTATGCGACCGCAAAGTTGTAGGTGTCTGTCCGCAGGAGCGGTTCGTTGACGCTGATCTCGTCTTGACGCCAAAGCTGATGGCGGTCCTCGTCGTCCACCGCCCCCAGGCGTTCGTAGGCGGTGATTCCCGCACGAACTTTGGTGGCAGTCACGCGGTTGCGCGCGGGCACGACCATCCAACACGGCTCAGCAAGATGGGGTGCCATGGTGTGAACCGCGGTGCGTTCGGCGACGGTTTTGCGGACTAGATCGACCTCGCCGTCGGCCAGGTATCGAAGTCCGCCGTGGATCAGTTTGGAGGATCGCCCGGATGTGCCCGCGGCGAAGTCGTCGGCTTCGACAAGTGCCACTCGCAAGCCGCGGCCAGCGGCTTCGCGGGCAATTCCTGCGCCGGTGATCCCCCCTCCGACCACCGCGACGTCGTACACATCTGCCTCAAGCTCATCGAGCAGATCCGTTCGACTTGTAGGGGTGAGGCAGGGATTACTCACGCACTGTTTCTAGCCGACGCCGCGGCGATAGTGTCGCTGAATGAACTCAACTAAACAACTTGATTCACCGATCGGGCGCCTCCGTTTGGTTGCTACTGACCAAGGCTTGAGTCATCTGCTGTTCAACCAGCAGGTGGGTGAAGGTCTGGAATCAGCTGGTGACGCGGTCGAGGCCGACGACCATCCAGTGCTTGCCGCGGCAACCACACAACTTGCGGAGTATTTTGCAGGGCGGCGCCAGGAATTTGATATTCCCCTTGATCTGACGGGGACCGAGTTTCAGCGTGCTGCCTGGTCTGCTCTGGCCAGTGTCCCCTTCGGTGAGACGAGGTCCTACCGTCAGCAGGCTGAGGCGATCGGCCGTCCGAAAGCCGTTAGGGCGATTGGAGCGGCCAACGGCCAGAATCCGGTTCCAATCGTCCTGCCCTGCCATCGCATCGTCGGTTCAGACGGTTCGTTGACGGGTTACGGCGGAGGTTTGCCCATCAAGGAGTATCTCCTGAACCACGAGCAGGCACAGTCTCAATAGCACTGAAGTAACCCATAATCGCCTAGGCGCCGGTTTTCATGAGGCGGCGGCGGTGGCGCAGGATGCGCTCGGTGTAACCGTTGGGTTCGTCGCGGCCCCCCAGCACCAGCGACAAGGCTGCTTGGAAGGGGATCGAGTTGTCGGGATCCGGTGCCATCGGGCTCACTCAACGACATCAACGGTGATGTTCCATCCTGTCAGTATTGCTCCGGCGATGCGTCTGTCCAGAGTGATCAGTGGCGCGTCGAGCACTCCCGCCAGTGCCACGAAAGCGGCGTCGTAGGCGGTGAGATTGTGGCGGAGTTTCCAGATGGTCGTCAGGAGTGATTCGTGGGTGTAGCGGTTGACATCAAGGTCGCGCAGAACATTCAGGGCTCTCTCGCCTGTGTCGGCTGCTATCTCTTTGGCGGCGGTATAGCGCCGCATGACCTGAGCTACTTCAATGTCCATCAAAGCGGGGGCATGAAGGGAGTCGGCAGCCAGAATTCGGGCCCCGACGGCATCCGCTCGGGGCAGTCCGAGCAGCCACTCGACTACGGCCGAGGAGTCGAGGACGATCAACGCGCGTCGCGTTCTGAGCGGACTGCGTCAACAGCCGATTCTTGCAAGTAGATGCGTTCGAAGGAGGCGACCCGTTCGACCAGTTCCCTCCTTGTCGGATGTTGCATGGCGCGGCGCAACTCGCTCAGCGCGTATTCTGAAAGTGAGTGGCCCTCAATGGCGGCACGGGCCTTGAGTTGGCGGTGGAGTTCGTCAGGCACGTTTCGGATTTGCAGCGAGGTCATGCGATCAGCATAAAAGCATGCAATCTGCATGTCAACCGGATATCCGCTAAGTGAGGCTGGAGAACTCCGTGGTGGCGTCGTGGACTGCCTCGTAGAGGTATTGCCCGACAGTTACCGGCGACGGTTGATCCACCAGGCCCAGACGGTGAACAACACGCCGGCTACAACGAACAACAGAGCGGAATACGCGAACTCTCGGATCGACCATTCCACCGTTCCAATCAACGCCCGCGATGGGTACCACACAACAAAAACAAGCAACAAGACACCCCAACTCACTCCCGGCCGCGGCGCCTCTTCGGTGTGCTCACTGGTCGAGCGTCGTCAAGCAAACCGCCCAGTAGATGGTGTTTCCGTAGCGTCAGTCACGGTCTGCCTCCCGTGTCCATGCTCCCTCTCACGTGGTTGGTGTCCACACGGTAGCACGGGTGTTTCCCGCTTGGCACGGGCCTTGAGTTGGCGGTGGAGTTCGTCAGGCACGTTTCGGATTTGCAGCGAGGTCATGCGATCAGCACAAGCATGCATTCTGCATGTCAACGGATAACAGCTACGTGAGGGTGCTTGCGAACTCCGTGGTGGCGTCGTGTACTGCCTCGTAGAGGTATTGGCCGAAAGAGCGGTCGGCGAGGATCAGGTACGAGGGTTCGTCGTTGATGTCGTCGCGGATCAGATCAGAGCTGACCTTGGCCACTGACGCAGAGCCCGTTGCACCGTCGGGGAACATCATGTCGTCGAAGTCGAGACTGCAGACCTTCTCGAGTGCGAACGCGCTTCGTTCGCCGGTCAAGCGCAGACACAGACGGCTGTGGCTGATATCGATCTGGCTGACGGACCCATCGAACTCAGTTCCCGCGAGAAAGTCCTCCACGTCCGCGCCGGTGCCCAACAACAGCCATTCGTCTGGTCGGATTCCAGCGATGAGGACGCCGTCGCGCCGGTCCGTTCTGGTGAAGTCGACACCTAATGGCGAGGCACCGACCCGGGCCCTGACACTCACCTTGGTGAGCGAAGATTCGTCGGTCAGTGCCGGTGCGCCAGCGGGCGTCGCAGCAAGCTTCGTGACAGCGCTTCGAAACTCGGGTTCAGCCACGAAGACGCACCCCCTCGGGATCGAAGTGTGCGTGGTGTTCCATCACCCTCGCCGTGGTGTCGGAACCGTCGCACAAGCGCACCGTGAGTTCAGTCCCGGCCGCAGCGAACTCAGGCGTCACCTGCCCCAGACAGACCGAGCGTTGCAGGGTCGGAGAGAAACGTGAACTGGTGATGCGTCCGACTATTTCTGTCGTGCCTGCACGCAGAATCTGGCAGGCCTCGTCGGGTACGAGTTGAGGGTCTGTCGGGGTGATCGCGACCAACACGGGCAGTTCGGGTGCCTCGGCGTCGAGCGACCATTCGAGTTCGGGCTTACCGGCGAAATCGTCTTTGTCGAGTTTGATCAGCGGGGTCAATCCCGTGGTCGGGGCTTTGGTCAACCCGTCGGTGTCCTGGCCCACGATGAAATGTCCTTTTTCGAGACGCATGATCCGCTGCGCTTCGAGACCGAAAGGCCCAACCCCGAGGTCAGCACCTTTTTCGAGTAGCTGTTCCCAGACATGCAGGCCAAAACCTGCCGGCACATGCACTTCGAAGCTGAGTTCACCGGTAAAGCCGATGCGCCACATGAAGCAGTCGGGAACTCCGGCGATTGTGCCGGTGCGGACGTTCATGTATTCGAATGCTTCCGCGCTGAGGTCCACGTCATCTACGAGACGCTTCAGCAGGTCACGGGACTTGGGTCCGGCAATATTGATGCTCGTGAATCCCGTAGTAACGGGAGTGACATGCACCTGCCAGTCAGGGTGCTCGGTCTGGAGCCACATTTCGACCCACTGCCAGATTTGACCCGCGCCAGAACTGGTGGTGGTCATCAGGTAGTGGTCTTCGCCTAGTCGACCGGTTACGCCGTCGTCGAGCACCACTCCGTCCTCGGCGCACATCATGCCGTAGCGGACTCGCCCGATGGGCAGTTTCGACCACTTGTTGGTGTAGAGCAGGTTGAGCAATTTGGGAATGTCGGGACCGCGCAGATCTAGTTTGCCCAGCGGAGTCACATCGGTGATTCCGACGTTGGTTCGCACGTTCACGACTTCGGCATCGGGATCGCCGTAGTGCTCTGGCCGGATCCATTGGCCTGCGAGAATAGGAGTCATGTTGTGGGCCGTGTGCCATTCATGAATTGACGACACGCGCACTGGTTCGAAAACTCGACCGGCCAGCGCTCCGAGACTGATGGGAGCGTAGGGAGGGCGCCATACGGTTGTGCCAACCTCCTCAATGGTTTCGCCTCGTGCCTCAGCAAGGACGGCGACGGTGTTGACAGTCTCGAGTTTGCCCTGCGACGGCCCCATCGTGGCTGTGGTGAAACGCTTCACGAGCTCGACCGAGTCGAACCCTTCAGCGGCTGCGCTGACGAGGTCTTTCGAGCCGACATCTTCGGAGAGGTCGACCATGCCATGAGTGTCGGAACGGTACAGCTCCGGGTGAGGTGCGCGGGACAGACCGATACGGCGATCTTCTTGTAGAGGAGGTTCTGGACCCTCGGCGTCATGGGCGCGGGTGACCGTGGACCGCAGTCGGTGCTTTACGACTGCCGCTCGTTGCGCGGCCAACTCTCCGCTGCTGATGCCGTGAGCGATCAGTTCGTCGAGGCTGCCGTCGCCCACGAGGGCGCCGGTGGCGATCACGTTGTCGGGCAGCGCGGTGGGGAAGAAGCGTGCCGCGGTGGGGTCGTAGCTTGGTCGATCACCGGACATGTTGAGCAGGGAGGTGGGGGCAGTCCAACCCGTGGCGGTGACCAGCAAGTCGGCTTTGACTGTCGAGCCGTCTCTCAGCGTCACCGAGCTGAGTCGTTTCGATCTACCGGTTGCCTTCGAAATTGTCTCGCCGGCCCGAGCGTCCACTACCTGAACTATTTCGACACCGGCGCGTTCGAGATCGGCAATAGCGGCGTCGCCTTCGGCGTTGGCGGTGAGTACAACGGCACGATTTCCGGGACGGACGGCATACATGTTGATCAACCGTCGGACTGCTCCAGACAGCATCACACCCGGCAGATCGTTGCCCGAGAACACATAGGGCCGCTCGACTAGTCCGGCGGCCACCACCAGGGTCTTGGCTCGAGCTTTGATGAGCCGTTCGACCACACCCGGATGGTTTCTTTGAGAGATCGCGATCCAATTGTCGTCGTAGCGCCCGGTCACGGCGGAGTCGGTCAGGATCTCTACGCCCGCCACGCGGGCCGCCGCTTCAAGTTCATAGGCGGTCACTCGATCTTGATCGGTCCCCCAACGGAGATGACCCCCGAGCTGATGACTTTGCTCTACGAGCATCACGCTGCTGCCCGCTTGGGCCGCGCTGATGGCCGCAGCAAGCCCTGCGGGACCACCGCCGGCAACGACAACATCAGGGTGTGAGTAGCGTTTGTCGTGATAACCGTGAGGCGTCTTGAGGTCGACGACACCTCCAGGAGCGAAACGGGCTAGGACCTTCTCGTAGGCTGGCCAGAGTCGCTGCGGCTTGATGAACGTCTTGTAGTAGAAACCCGCGGTGAGGAAACGGCCGAACAGCCCGTTGGCTGCTTTGATATCGAAATCAAGTGACGGCCAAGCGTTTTGTGCCGAAACTTTCATATCGGCTTCAAGTAGACGGTGTGCTCCTCGCACGTTCGGCTCTGTGCCGACCTGTACGGTCGCGTTGGGGTCCCAGTAGTCGGCGGTCAACACGCCACGAGGCCGGTGGTATTTCATCGAGCGGGAGAAGACGCGTTCGTTGTTGGCCAGCAAAGCCGAGATGATGGTGTCGCCGGAAAAACCAATGTATTTTTTGGAGTTCCAGGTGAACTTGAGCGGCGTCGTGCGATCAATGACTTCGCCAGTTTGGGGTTCGAGTCGGCGGATCACGACCCACCTCCGGTTTGGTCGACGTCGGTGCACGGTTTCGCGGTCTTCGATCCGGGTAGCGGTGGTTCGCGAAACTCGGATGTGACGGTGTGGCGCTCGACGGTGAAAAAGCGTCGGCACCCGCTACTGCAGTACCAATTCTCCCGCAGCCAACCAGCCGGGTTGTATTCCATGTAGAGGTAGTCACGCCACTGAGCGGGCGTTGTCGATGATGGGTCCGGTCGGCTCGCTGCTTCTCCTTGATAGGACAAATCAGCGGAGTTTCGGGGACCGCAATGGGGGCAGGGAACGAGCAGCATCAGTGTCCTACCGCCGCTGCGCCTTTTTCGCCTACGAGGACGCCGTCATCAAATCGTGACAGCTTAAAGGGGGAGATCAAATCGGGTGTGGTCTGTTCGGCGACGCATTTCGCCATCTGCTCCCCTGAAACCGGCCCGGCTTTGAAACCGTAGGTACCCCAGCCAACGTCACAGAGGAAGCCTTCGACGGGAGTGAAGCCCATCACCGGCGAGTAGTCGGGGGTAATGTCACAAAGGCCGGCCCACTGTCGCAGAAGCCGCATTTGAGAGACAGCAGGCATCAACTCAAGGACATGACCTGCGAGTTCTTCGGTGAAATCGAGGGTTCCGCCCATGTCGTAGGTGGCGAACGGGTCGACTGATGCTCCGAAGACCAGTTCTCCGCGGTCGGTTTGGCTGACGTACACGTGCAGCGAACCGGAGACGACCACGGTCGGCAGGAAGACCTTGACTGGTTCGGTGACCGCAGCCTGCAATGGATGTGTGGTGATCGGGAGTTTGAGACCGGCCATGGCGGCGATGAGGCTGGCCCAACCGGCGGTGCAGTTGATCACCACCGGAGCGGAGATGTCGCCCTTTGAGGTCCGTACTCCTGTGACCTTTGCTCCTGGGCCTTTGCCGTTCGGGCCTTCTCCACCTTCGCAGACAATGTCAATGACCTCGGTCTTTTGGTGCATGTCTACGCCGTAGGCATCGGCGGCGCGGGCGTAGGCCCACACCACGGCGTCATGGCGAATCGTTCCACCGGGGGGGTGGTACAGGGCAGCGAGGATCGGGTAACGAGTGTTGGTTGAGGTGTCGAGGCTCGGTGCTATTTTCTTGATCTCGTCAGGGCCGATGACTGTGGAGTCGATGTTTTGAATTTTGTTGACCTCGGCTCGCCAGCGCATTGTGCGCACTGCCGAATCCGTGTGGGCCAGTGTCAGGTGCCCGCGCTCGGAGAACATGACGTTTAGGTTCAAGTCGGCCGACATTGTTTTGTAGAGATCAAGCGAGCGGTCGTAGAACGCCACGCCTTCTGGAGTCAGGTAGTTCGAACGAACGATGGCGGTGTTACGCCCAGATCCGCCGCTTCCGAGGTATGCCTTGTCGAGCACGGCCACATCTGTGATGCCGTGGTTGGCAGCCAAGTAGTAGGCGGTAGCGAGTCCGTGTACGCCTCCACCGACAACGACGACGTCATACGACTTCTTGAGCGGTGGTTCGCGCCAAACACGCGGCCAACTGCTGTTGCGAACGCCTCGCCAAAGCAGCGCTGCACCTGAGTAGCGCGGAGCACGCCTTCGTTGGATCACGGCGAGTAGTCTGACAGATTTTTCAGATAATTCTATTACTTGTTTCTTTCATATTAAGATGTAACAGTTATGAATATTCAAACGGTAACTCTCAAGAGACTGAACTATTTCGTTACCGTGGCGGCGGAACTGCACTTCGGCCGCGCCGCTGAGATCCTTCACATTGCTCAACCCGCACTGAGCCAACAGATTCGTCAACTTGAATCAGACCTCGGCTTGCAACTCTTTGAACGCACCACCCGGCGTGTCTCGTTGACCACCGGAGGATCAGCCTTCCTGCCCCATGCCCGGCATCTGTTGGTGACCGCGCAAGGCGTGGCCCGTGCCGCCGCGGAGTTGCGTGTCGGCCAGCGAGGAACCCTGCGTGTCGGCTTCGTGGACTCGGCCGCCTATGAGTTCGTGCCACGTTTTCTGCATCGTTTCCGGCAGGCGAGTCCCGCAATAACGCTGCAACTTCACACGATGTCCTCAGATGAACAAGCCGCCGCGTTGGTGGCCGGCCGAATCGATATCGGCATCGCCCGCGTCACGCTTGAACAGGCGCCTCTGTTCGCAACCGTGGTGGATGATGAACCGCTGGTCGCGGCCGTGCCGAGCAGCCATCGGCTGGCGAGTGAGAATTCAATTCGGCTGGCCGAGTTGCGCGACGACGTGTTCGTGGGGTTCGCGCGGGAGCAGTCGCCGACTCTGCACGCCAGGTTGCGGGCCATGTTGGCACCCCATGGAGTCAGCTACTCGCCGACGATCGAGGCCACCGAATACACGACCATTCTGGGGCTCGTCGCGGCAGGGGAGGGCGTGGCCATCGTGCCCGCGGGTGTGCAGTCACTGCGCCTGGGCGGCCTAACCTTCGTAGCTGTCTCCGACCGGGAAGCCACTGTGCAGCTTGTAGTCCTTACTCGTATAGATGATCCTTCGGTGATCGTCGCCAACGCCGTCGAAGAACTGACGCAGACCGCGACCAGTGAAATGAGTGCTGCGAAATGAGCGCTGCGACATGAGCGGGACGCAACAAGTCGAAGTGTTGGTTCGCCAGTCGTGACGGCCGTTGAGCGACCTGGGCTCGGCGCTGAGCTGCGCCGCTTGGCCGTGCCCGTCTATCTTCCATGGTCGCTGCCGATGCTTGGCGGCACGGTGTTGTTGCCGGTTCTGCCCCTGTATCTCATAGAACAGGGAATCAGCCTCTCGCTTGCGGGTGTGATCATCGGTGCGGTCGGGGTGGGTTCGGTACTCGGAGGAGTCCCGGCGTCTGTGTTCGGTCAACGCTTCGGCAACGACACCTTGATGTTCGTGTCTGTTGCGATGCAGGCTGGCGTGGTTCTGGCATTCGGGTTCACTGAGTTGGCTGTTGCGCTTGTCGTGTTGCGGGTTGCCACAGGTATCGGAATGTCGGGAACCCGGCAGTCTCGACAGGTCTATATCGCTCGCAGCGTTGATGTGGGCGTTCGAGGTCGGGTGATGTCGCTTGTGGGAGGCACCCACCGCTTCACTTTCGTTGTCGGCCCACTGCTCGGCGGATGGGTGTATGACATGTGGGGTTCGGAGTCGGTCTTTGTTGTTGCGGCGGCGATCACCGCCGTCGGATTGTTGTGGATCGCACTACCGGGGGGCGCCGACCCCCACGACAGCCATCATCGCCGTGTCGAGCAGCCCAGAGTCGGAGTCGCCCTGCGGCGGCACGGGCGACTTCTGGCGCGGGTCTCGCTGGGCCCGATGCTGATCATGGCAGCCCGGGAGGGACGTTATGTGGTGATCCCCCTGTTCGGCGACCGGTTTGAGCTCTCCGCCTCCGCGATCGGCGCGCTGGTAGCGGTCGGTACCGCTGCGGACTTTGTACTCTTTCCCGTCGCCGGGTTCATCATGGACCGCTTCGGGCGGCTCTATTCGATGGTCCCGGCCTTCGGTCTGATGGCGTTGGGTCTGCTGCTGCTCGCTGTGGCCGGCTCCACGAGCGAAGTGGTTGTCGCCGGAATCGTGATTGGTGTCGGCAACGGGTTGAGTTCCGGGTCGATGCTGACAATGTCGACCGACCTTGCCCCGAGCGATGCCTACGGGCCGTTCATTGCCGGGTTCAGCATGGCTGCGGGTGTTGGGAGGCTGGTGGGGCCGACGGTCGTTGGATGGGCGGCAGAGTCTATCGGACTGGGAGCTTCGGCTTTCGCACTTGCGATCACCTTGGGTTTGGGGCTGTCATGGGTCGTGTTCGTGATCGGAGAGACGGGAAGATCGAAACGTGTCGACTGATTCAGGTCCACGGCAATCGGTCGGGGACAACAACACCGGTGGTCTGATGCACCCGGATTGGTTACGTCGACTCAACCTCTTTGGTGATGCGGTCGGATCAGCGAGCCTCATGGTGTCGCTTGATCCCGACGAAATGCTCCACACGGCCGCGGTGTCAACTGGCTACTCGGACTTTGGAGACGAACATGGCTGGGAAACTGGCTACCGAGCGATGGTGGCCGCGCTGGAAGCCAACGCCGCGCTCACCGTGTTCGGTCGTCTCTCAGCGCGCGGAGAGATTTTAAGAAACCTTCAAACTCGATTGCGACTCGTTGATCTTTGGCGACAACATCCCGAGATTCGAAGTGAGCGGGTGGTTGCCCCCGTGTTCATTCTCGGACCGCCTCGTACTGGCACCTCCATCCTCTTGGAGCTTCTGGCCCTCGATCCCGGTCTGCGCCCGGTGATCGCGCACGAGGCTCATCACCCGCTGGGTCCGCTTCCCGATACCGGGACCGGCACCGTGATGCAAATAAGCGAACCTGAACAGGAGTTCTGGTCGGATGTGCATCCTGAGTTCATCACCATGCATGAACTGCGTAGCGATCTGCCATGCGAATGCGTGCACTTTGTTCAGCCTGAATTTCGGAGTTGGCATTGGGCGATGATGCATGGTCTTGGTGATGTTGAGAGTCGCAATGACGCCCTAGCTATGACCGCTGTTTATGCCTTCCACGAGGGTTTTCTGCAGACAATGCAGTATCTCGACGGTGAACCTCAGACGTTCTTGCTGAAGTCACCCGCTCACCTCGGTTCTCTCGCGGAGCTATTGGCGCAGTACCCCGACGCCAAAATGATCCACACTCACCGCGACCCGTTGAAGTTCATTGGTTCCTCCGCCAACCTGACCGGGGTATTGCAGTGGATGCGCAGCGACGCGGTTGATATGACCATTCGCGGCCCGTTGATGACTTTGGCGTATCAATTCCTGTTGAGCGGCGTGATCGCGCAGCGAGAGTCGGGAGCTGTGCCCGCTGAGCAGATGGCTGACATTCACTTTCTTGAGCTCATGTCTGACCCGGTGGACACAATCAAGCGGGCTTATGAGCACCTCGCCATGGCGTTTCCCGATGAGATGGCTGAGTCGGTGCCCGCCTATTTGGCGGACAAACCAAAGGGGAAATTCGGACCTCATCGCTATGAGGCTTCTCGGCTTGGTCTTGATGAGTCGACACTGCGAGACGACTTCTTTGACTACATAGACCACTACGGTGTCGCCCTGGAATCCTGATCGGGCCATTTTCGGCGTAACCACCGAATTTCATCGGTTCTCCCACAGACGATAGACTTGCGTCCTATGGGATCATCGTCTGTGGTAGCACCCGCCAAGCTTGAGGTGCGACCGATTGCCGGCTCGCTCGGCGCTGAAGTAATCGGTCTCGATTTCAGTGCGGTCAGTGCTGTGGCCGATGAGTTGAGGAAGGCGCTGAACGAGCACCTTGTCCTCTTCATGCCCGGCTTGGACCCGACCGCTGAAGGTCTTCGTGACATTGCCGCGACGTTCGGTCCCCTTGAAGTTCACCCCTACCTTGACAAGGTCGATCCTGAGATTCCCGAAGTGATAGTGCTCGACACCTCGACGACTCCCAAGGCCGATGTTTGGCACACCGATTTCACCTGCTCGGACCATCCCCCCGTCGCTGCAATGTTGCACATGGTCGAGTCTCCGCCGTGGGGTGGCGACACGATGTGGATCAACTGCTACGAGGTCTACGACTCGCTTTCTTCGGCAATGAAGCAGTTTCTCGAAGGGCTGACCTGTCTGCATGAGGACACACGCACCGGAGGGGCACCCGCGGCAGAGCACCCAGTCGTGCGGGTGCATCCCGATACCGGGCGCAAGAGTTTGTATGTCAACAAGCAGTTCAGCCGACGCATCCCTCAGCTTTCGCGGCCTGAATCACAGAATCTCTTGTCTTTCCTGTTGCGCTGGGAGGAGCAGGTGAAGTTCAGTTGTCGCTGGCGTTGGAACGTAGGCGATGTGGTGCTCTGGGATGAACGGGTCACTTTGCATTCCGTGGTTGACGACACTTCTGAGCGGCGGGTGCTGCGACGCTCCACGGTGCTCGGTGACGATCCGCGCTCGCCCGATGACGCGAAGATTCTGCCTCGTCACCGCACCCCGAAGACTGCCTCTAGCGGGTTCTACGGCATCGGCGGGTACGAGTTTTAAGAAGCGTCGGCGTTCAGATGGGTTTTGAGGAACGCTGAAGTGCGGGTCCAGGAAGCGGCGGCAGCCGACGGGTTCGCGAACATCGGATTCTTGTCGTTGTCAAAGGCGTGACCTGCCCCTTCTTGCACCAGGATTTCGACGTTACCCATTCCTTGGGTCGCAGCGCGAAGCCCGTCCACATGCTCGTTGGGCAAGAAAGGATCGTCGTCGCCGAAGTGGAACAAGATCGGGCAGGTGATCCCAGAAGCCTTGTCGAGGTTTTCGCCGATCATTGAGCCGTAGTACGACACGGCGCAGGTTGGCTCGCGAGCCGAGGCAGCCAGGTAGGTCATCGAACCGCCGAAGCAGAATCCCATCACGGCAACTCCACCTTTCACCTCGGAATGGCTTGACAGGTGATCCAGCGCGGCGCCGATGTCGGCGACACCGTCTTCTGGCGGATGCTCATTGGCGATTTCGAAGGCTGGTCCCAAGTCCTCGGGGCCTCGTGCGTCGACACGGAACGGGTGCTGGATCCGCCAATACATGTGGGGCGCGAGCACCACGTAACCCTCGCCGGCGAGACGCTCGGCAACGCTGAGAATGTAGTCGTTGATCCCGAAGATCTCCTGGATCAACACAACACCGGGGCCGGTGCCCGAGTCGGGGGTACACAGGACTGCGGGGATGTCGCCGGAGGCGCCCGCTATTGCATGGTCTGTTGTTGTTGGCATGACTTGGAGTTTATGAGCGTTAGGGTGCTCACGCAGATTCGCCGACTTCACAGGAGCGCTCATGGACATCAATCGCATCACTTCGCTGTTCGGGCTTGAGGGCCGACGAGCTGTTGTCACAGGCGGTAGTCGCGGTATCGGGCGCATGATCACCGAGGGCCTGCTCGACGCCGGCTGTGAGGTGATCATCACTGCCCGCAAAGTCGAGCAAGTGACGGCCGTCGCCGATGAGATGTCGAGGAGAGGCACCTGCATCGCGGTTCCCAGCGACCTTTCCACCGACGAAGGCATTGATCACCTAGTCGCCTCCATCAATGAACGCTGGGATTCGCTGGACATCCTGGTCAACAACGCCGGTGCATCCTGGGGCCAACCGCTCGACGAGTTCAGCGCGCAGGGGTGGGACAAGGTCATGAACGTGAATGTCCGAGGAGTGTTCTTTCTTACCCAGCGGTTGCTGCCGGTGCTTCGCGCCGCGGCCCAACCCGCACATCCCGCCCGAGTAATCAACATCGGTTCGGTCAACGGACTGACCCCACCGGAACTGGAAACTTTCTCATACTCTTCGTCAAAGGCGGCGGTGCACATGCTGACTCGTCACCTTGCCAAGGAACTTGCCGACGAACACATCACGGTCAATGCCATCGCCCCCGGACCGTTCGATTCCCAGATGATGGCCTTCGCGCTCAACGACCCCAAGGCTCGCGCTGGTATTGCCCGAGATGTGCCCCTCGGCAGGATCGGCATGCCTGACGACATGGCAGGAGTGGCGATCTACCTCGCCTCTGCGGCTGCCTCCTATGTGACCGGTGCCGTAGTCCCCGTCGGTGGTGGCCTGTCCACGGTCGCCAAGTAGCCGGCTCGTAAACGCACCTCTAGCGAAGTAAGCGCACCGGGAGGTGTTTCAAGGAGTTGTTGAGGTTTGACTGTTGGCGTCTCGGCTCGCCGGTCAACTCGATGCGAGACCAGCGCTTGAGAACTTCGTCAAAGAAAACCCGGCCCTCCAGCCGAGCCAAGTGAACTCCCAGGCAGAAATGGGTGCCGAATCCGAAAGAGAGATGATGATTGGGGTCTCGGGTTATGTCGAATGCTTGCGGGTTGTCGAACACAGCTTCGTCGCGGTTGGCAGATGTGTAGATCATCGCCACCTTGTCGCCAGCGGCGATTGATTTGCCACCGAGTTCGGTGTCAACAAGCGCGGTGCGCCGGAAGTAGTGCAGCGGGTTGGCCCAGCGCAAGATCTCTTCGACGGCCTTGGGTAGTAAAGAGGGATCGTCGCGCAGCATCTGCAACTGGTCCCGATGTTGCAGAAGGGCCAGCAATCCGCCCGACAGCATGGTCCGGGTGGTGTCGTTGCCGGCGGTCACCAACTGCACGAAGAAGCGACCGAAATCGATATCGGTCATCAGCTTCCCGTCGAACTCCGTGCCGAGCAACAGGTCGGTCAGATCGCCTTGTAGAGGTTCGCTGCGGCGTTTGGCAGCAAACGCCATGCCGTACATGGCCATGTCGATGCTTGATGAGCCGCGTTCGTCTGCGGCAGCAATATCGGGATCCTGCCCTCCGCTGTTGCGTTCGGCCATAGCGTGAATGGCCGGCCAATCTTCACGCGGTAGTCCCATCAGTTCGCCAACGACCTGGCTGGGCAGATGAGCGCAGACGTCGTGGACAAACTCGACCTCGGGACCCATCGCCTCAGCACGGTCGAGGATCTCTGTTGTGATGGTACGGATTCGTCCTTCCATCGCGCCGATCACACGAGCCTTGAACTCCGGCGAAATCGGTCGTCGGTAGGCCGTGTGGCGCGGCGGGTCCATGGCCAACAGCATGTCTCGCATTTGCGCAAGGCTGGGAGGGTCGAGGTTTTCGATGACCACGCCTCCTTCGTGGGCCGAGAAGATCTCAGGGTGTTTGGCGACGTGCACTACGTCGGCGTGGCGCAGGACCGCCCAATAACCGGGTTCGTCCTCCATCTCTTGAAATACGACAGGCTCTTCACGACGTAAACGTGTAAACAAATCATGCGGCGGTTGGTCTACGTAGGTCTCTGATCTGTGCAGAGCCAGTCCTTCGGGTCTCGTATCGGTACTCACGCCGTATAACTTATCGGGCTGGTTCGTTGGATAATGGGCGTCGGTGCTCGTACCCTCAAAGGTCGGTCAGGGTGAACGCGTCGTCGACCGGAGAGGAGCCCGCAATGGCAACCGGACGATCCAGTTTTGCGAAACGGCAGCGTGATATGGCCAAAAAGGCCAAAGCACAGGCCAAGAGAGAAAAGCGTCTCGACAAGAGTGAGTTCGACGATGATTCCGATAGCGAAGAAGTCGTCGATGATGGCCCGAAGCTGTCAAACGATGATGTGATGGCCCGCATCGAGGATCTGCACCGTCGCTACGACGACGGTCAGATGGATCTCGACACCTTCGATGAACAGAGGGCCACGTTGATGGCTCAGATTTCCATCGACTGATTCAAGGCTTCAGTTGCGTATTTCCAGAAGGTCGCTGATGCGATTGCGTAACTCGGCGATACCGGTGCCTTTGTTGGCGCTAACCCAGGTGATTTCAGACTTTTCGACCCCGAGCTTTTGAGCTAGGTCAACTCGGCGCTTTTTGGACTTTGCCGGTCGGACCTTGTCCGATTTGGTAGCGACGAAGCAGATTTGACGGTTGAGATGTTCAAGCCATTCCAAGGTTTGCAGGTCGAGCGCGGTTGGGCCGATCTCGGAATCAATGAGCAGCAAGATCGAAACGAGGTTCTCTCGTTCTTCGATGTAGCTGTTGAGCATCTCTGCCCACCGCTGCTGTTCGGCCTTGGATACTTTGGCGAAGCCGTAACCGGGTAGGTCCATCAGCCAACGCCCGGAATCACAAGCACCGACCTCAAAAGCATTCAACAGCCTGGTCGCCCCGGGTGACTTCGATGTTTTTGCTAGGGATTTGCGTTGTGCCAGTGCGTTTATCAGCGACGACTTTCCAACATTGCTTCGACCCACCAGCGCGAGTTCCGCGTGGACATGCGGAAGATCCGCCACTCGCACGAACGAGCGCAGGAAACGCATGGGGAGTGGGCCTGCCATCCCGCAAGGTTACGTGCGTGACAAGCGAGCCGAGCGGCCTTAGCGGCCTATGTCGTTTGCGAAAGCGTTTTCCAAAATAAGCGCGGCGTCGGCTGGGCGAAGGAATCCTTCGGTGACGGATCGCTCAACCGAAGTGGTCATGGCTTCAAAATAGGTGGCTTTGTCGGGGTACGACTCAGCTAGCTTTGCGCTGCTGAACAGCGTCGTTGAACCAAACAGGCCACAGAAACCCGCACCTCCGGGTGGTTCGCCAGTGAGCGTGGCCACTGGCACGTCCACCCAAGCGGTACGGACCCCACCGAGGGTGTTGCCGTGCTCATCAACGACGAATTCGTCGCCGTCGGTCTCCAACAAGGGTGCTCTTGGTGGCGGCGGCCCGCCACTGACCCAAATGTTGAGTGCATGGATCGCAGCGTTCATGACCCAATGCTGTGGTCCGCTGTTGATTGGCGCGTCGCATTCGAATATTCCCGGAATCGGAGCGCTCACCTCTACCACTTCGGCAACTGCGGGGTTGTCACCGATGTCTTGAGGGCCCACGGACAGCGAAATGTTGTAGACATCGCCATGCGCTGTGCCTGCCACCTCCCACAGTGCGATGTTGTGTGCGTCAGGTTGTCGGTCAGTGATGAAACCAAGCCGGAAGATGTCGGTCTCGGTCTGGAAGGTCAACACCGGGACCCGCACATCGCTTCGGATCAATACCAGCTCGGGTGTATTAATCTCGGACTGAGGCGATTGCGAGAGGGCCGCACTACCGGCCCCCCGGCTATGAATCAAGAAACCGTCGAAGAGTTGGGCGAGCGGATCGACTCCGTTGAGGTAGGTGGTCAACCGGAACGCCGATTGTGAATCGCCGACTGCGATCAGCCGTTCGGGCGAGAGGCCCGGCAGCATCTCGATATTGGCTGGACCAATCAACGCTTGAGCGGCCTGGCTGTAGATGTCGTAGGAGAACGAATCACCGGGATGGTTCAGTGAACCGTAGCGCTCCGGATTGTTGCCCTTCAGGTGAAGCGGAAAGCCGACATCAACCCCCGCCCGGCCACCTTCGACACCCCGGGCCTGGGCAGACACTCCGACCCAGGCGTAGCCTTCGCGGATCTGTTCTACGTGCGACATGGTCCAGTTGGGTGCAGCGTCGAGCCCGCTGCTGACGTTGTACCACTCGACCATGACAGTCCCATTGAAGGCACTTGGATCGCTTGGGCGTATCACGGTCACCCGTGTGACGTAGTCGGCCTCATCCGCGAACTCAAGCATCCACCGTCCATCTGGTGTTAGTTCTGTCTCGTCCGCGGGGGCGAATGATCGGGCAGTTCCCGAGATGAAATACTCTTGCTGTTCGTATCCCAACAAAGCCGGGTCGAAACTGGTACCCGAAGAGAACGGGTTACCGACGTCTGGCGGGTACATCACGATCGGAAGCGGGGTGGGTGCTGCTTCGCCGATAGCAAGCGGGTCGACTGTGGTGGTCGTCGTGGGTGCTTCGGTGGTGGTTGTGGAGGTAGTGGTGGGTGCTGCGGTAGTGGTTGTTGTTGTTGTTGTGGTGGTGGCGTCAGCGTCGTCGCTGTCGTCGTCGCTGCAGCTTGCCAGCGCCAGCCCGAGCGCCGTAATCAATACGAGAACCGTTGAGATAACGGCTACCTGAGGTTTCCGCATGTAACGAGTCTGCGCCGTTCATTGGCTTTAGTCCAGTCGTCGCGCCTTGATCGCTGCGCCTTGATCGCTCCTACACAAGTCTCTGCGTAGGCTATGGTGTGGCACCGGATAGCGCCATAGATGGGGAGTAACCGATGTCAGAAGTGGTTCTCGAGAAGGTAACCAAGATCTACGAAAACGGATTTCAAGCGGTTACGGACCTTGATCTCAATATCGAAGATGGCGAATTTCTGGTGTTGGTCGGCCCGTCCGGTTGTGGGAAGTCCACGGCCCTGCGAATGATCGCGGGTCTTGAAGAGATCTCGGGCGGTGAGATGCGGATCGGTGACCGTGTCGTGAACGATGTGGAATCCAAGGATCGCGATATCGCTATGGTGTTCCAGAATTACGCGTTGTATCCCCATATGACGGTCTACGACAACATTGGCTTTGCCCTCAAACTCGCCAAGACGCCGAAGGCCGAACTGGACCGGCGCGTGCGCGAAGCCTCGAAGATCCTTGAACTGGATGACCATCTTGGTTCTAAACCTGGTCAGCTTTCGGGTGGTCAACGTCAGCGAGTGGCGATGGGTCGAGCCATCGTGCGTCAACCCGCCGCCTTCTTGATGGACGAGCCTCTTTCCAACCTGGACGCCAAGCTGCGTGTTCAGATGCGGGCAGAGATCGCCAAACTGCAGAGAGAACTTGGAGTCACAACCTTTTACGTCACCCACGATCAGGTTGAAGCGATGACCATGGGAGATCGAGTAGCCGTTATCAAAGACGGCATCCTTCAACAGGTGGACACCCCACAGAATCTGTACGACCATCCCGACAACATTTTTGTTGCCGCTTTCATTGGTTCGCCTTCGATGAACCTCTACGAGGCGACGGTGACCGGCTCAACGATGCAGCTTGGCAGCCACAGCATCGAGTTGGCAGAGGTTCCAGCGGGAGTTGCCGCCCTCCAGGGCAAAACAGTGGTCGTGGGTATCCGTCCTGAAGACATGGATGACGCAAACCTTGTGGATGGCGACACGACCGGCCTCGTTGTGTCCGCAACCGCATCGTTGGTCGAGTCGCTTGGTTCCGAGATCATGGTCCACTTCGAAATTGATGCACGAGCGGTAGATGCGGGTGATCCCGATGTGCTTGAGGAGTTGTCCGACGAAGAGGTTGCAGAAGCGGTTGCCCGCTTCAACCCGCGCAGCAAGGCGCGCGCTGGTGAACCCATCTCCGCGGTGTTCGACATCGAACGCCTGCATTTCTTCGACCTTGATTCTGGCCTGGCACTGCGCTAAACGCAGGGGTTAGCCCTTCACGGAGCCCGCCAGAATCCCCCGCACGAAGAAACGTTGCAGGCCGCCCCCCGCGCGAGAGCGCTCCTAATTCGCAGCAGGGATGTCGACGGTGGCGATGAGGCCGTTCAGCAAAAGGCGCAGGGTCGCTTCGTGGTGGTCGGCGGGGCGGCCTACCTCCATTGCCTCGGCGACGAGCGGGAAGGTGTCTTGGCGCTCGTTGACCTCGACGTCGACTTCTGTGTTGAGGGCGGCCCCGATGCAGTAGTCGTCGATGGCGAACAGGAACCGGGCCGAGTCCTGCGCGGAAAGCCCGGCGCCCCTTAGGCGCTCGTGCATCCGCTCGTAGTAGGCGAGCGACGGGTCTGTCCTCGCGGGACGAGTGGCCAGAATTCTCATCATGTTGGGGTGCTGCTGTAGCGCGGCGAGGAAGGCAAGCGTGCCACCGTAGACCGCTTCAGCCCAGTCAGGGTGGTCAAGCGGTGTGAGGTCGACGCCGGCGAGGATTCTGGCGTTGAGGAGGTCGAGGAGTTCTTCTCGGCTTGTGATGTGGTTGTAGAGCGACGCCTGTCCCACGCCTAGGCGCTTGGCGATGGCGCGAGTAGTCATCGTCGATATTCCGCTCTCGTCCACGATGGCCATTGCGGCATCGACGATCATCTCTTTGGACAGCAGCGGCTTGGAGGGTCGGCCCACACAGAAAGGTTAGGCCCGCCGGTTGGCGTCCGAGTAACCGCGTAAGACACTTGTGCTCGAGCCGAAGCTTCTCTATTATAACGATCAATGATCGTTTATTGGGGAGATGGTGACTGAGGGTCTAAGTATCCGCGACGTCACCAAGACGTTTACGGCGCCCGAGGGCGGTGTCGTGCGTGCCCTCGACAACGTGTCACTCGATTTGGGCGGAAGCGAGTTCGTCGTGTTGCTGGGCCCATCTGGCTGCGGCAAGACCACGCTCTTGAGGGCGATCGCTGGGCTGGAGGATATCGACGCAGGTCAGATTCACCTTGACGACGAGAGGCTCGACACATCGTCGCCGTTCCGCCGGGCTGTCAACACGGTCTTTCAGAGCTACGCGCTGTTTCCGTTCCTGACAGTGGAGCGCAACATCGCCTTCGGCCTTGAGATGGAGAAGCGGCCCAAGGCGGAGATAAAACAGCGAGTCGCCGAGGCTCTCAAATTGGTCGAGCTGTCGGGGCTCGCCAAGCGGACCCCTGCTCAGCTCTCCGGGGGGCAGCAGCAGCGGGTGGCGCTGGCTCGCGCCTTGGTCAAGCGGCCGAGGGTGCTGTTGCTCGACGAGCCGCTGGGCGCCCTTGACCTCAAGCTGCGTCACCAGATGCAAGCTGAGCTCAAACGGATTCAGCGCTCGACCGGCATCGCCTTTTTGTTCGTAACCCACGACCAGGAGGAGGCGCTTGCGCTAGGTGACCGGATCGCGGTGCTCAACGGCGGCCGCATCGTCCAGGTCGGCACGCCCCAAGAGATATACGAGTCACCGGCAACCAGGTTTGTGGCCGACTTCATCGGCGAGACGAACCTGTTGCCGATCGAGTACGACGAAACCGAGACCTTGATGGTGGCCGGACAGTGGAAGCTGGACATCGCCGAAATACCCGGTCCCACCAGAGCCGTCCTCGACGACGGGACTGAGGTGATGTTGGCGGTGCGCCCGGAACGGGCAAGGATCGACCCACACGGCGACCTCCACGGGGAGATCACCGAGGCCGCCTACCTCGGAGCGGACGTCCATGTGGCCATCGATCTGGGTGGAGGGCTGCTCATCAACGTCAGGTCGGACGCGCAGGACGCGAATCCCGAAATCGGCGAACAGGTCGCGGTGCGCATCGATCCCCGGCACACGAGGTTGCTGTCGTCATGAGGGTCGGAACCCGGTGGCTGGCTTCCCCCGCGCTGGGGTTCATCACGTTAATGGTGGGCGGGCCGATGGTGGTGATCGTCTGGTATTCGTTGCGCACCCGGGGCCCGGGTGGCGTCGGAGTCGGCGACGGTTTGACGGTGGACGCTTACGAGCGGCTCGTGGTGACCGAGGACTTTGCGGGCAACGTCGGGTTCGACTCGACGTACCTGGAAGTTATGGGGTCGTCGATTCTACTGGCTGCGGCAACGATGCTGGTCGCTTTGGCCATCGGGTTCCCGACCGCGGTATGGATCTCAAACCGGCCTCGCCACCTTCAGCCGCTTTTGGTGCTTGCGGTCACTATCCCGTTTTGGACGAGCATGCTGGTCCGGACCTACGCGTGGATAGTGATTTTGCGCGAGACCGGCCCGCTGGCATCCGCGTTCGACGCGGTCGGGATCGACTTGCCGCGGATGCTCAACACCCGCGGGGCGACCTTGGTCGGCATGGTCTACACGTTCTTACCGTTCATGATCCTGCCGATTTACGCAGCCGCTGAGCGCTTCGACCACCGGATCGCCGAGGCTGGTCTGGACTTGGGCGCCCCGCCGACGGTCGTGTTGCGCAGGATCGTCTGGCCGTCGGTCCGCCCCGGCGTGGTCGCCGGCTGTTTGCTGGTGTTCATACCGGCGATCGGCGCTTTTTTACAGCCCGAACTGTTGGGCGGGGGGCGTTCGTTGATGATTGCCAATTTGATCCAGCAGCAGTTCGGCGCATCCCGCAACTGGCCGTTCGGGTCGGCTTTGGCCATCTTGCTGCTCGTCGTGGTCGGCGTCGTTTTGGTGGTCGCCCGACGCGCGGCGCGCGAGGCCCGGCTGGTGCTGTCGTGACCGGCCAGATCGATACACGCCGCTACCCCGGCGTCGGGCCGTCGGCCCGTCTGGCATTCGCGTTCTTGTACGCGCCGCTGGTGGTCGTGGTGGCGTACTCCTTTAACAGCGGGCCCATCGTGTCTCGCTGGGAGGGCCTCAGCCTGGTGTGGTACCGGGAAGTCCTCGAGCGTACCGATGTCCGCGACGCGGTGTGGGTCTCATTGAGGGTCGCGGTGGCGGCATCTACCGTCGGAACTGCGCTGGCGCTGCTCGCGGGCTTGGGGATCGTCGCGATGCTAAAGCGCGGCTCGTCGCTCGCCGTCGGTTTCCTATCGACCCCACTCTTGGTCCCCGAGATCGTCACCGCCGTCGGCACCCTCTCGTTTTTCGTGCTGCTCGACTTCGAGCGGGGGATGACCACCCTTGTGCTGGCCCATACCGCGTTTTGTATACCGTTCGCGTTGTTGCCGATCAGAGCCCGCATCGCCGAGCTCGACCCGGCCGTGTTCGAAGCTGCCAGCGACCTGGGTGCGTCGGGCTTTCGGCTGTTCCGCAGGGTCACCCTCCCGCTGCTGGTCCCCGGGATCGTCTCAGGTGGGCTCTTGGCCTTCATTATCAGCCTCGACGACTACCTGATCTCGGCCTTTGTGGCCGGCCCGACATCGACGACGCTGCCCATGTTCTTGTTCGGCCTCATCCGCAGGGGAGCGAGCCCGCTGATCAACGCAGTCAGCACACTTCTTTTGCTGGTGACCGTTGCCGTTCTGACCGCCTCGTACATCACCAGCAAATGGAGAAAACCCAAATGAATGGAGAACCCATGAACACCACAACCACTTCGAGCGGCTCCGCTTCTCGGCTCACCAGAACCCTCCTGTTACCCGTTCTGATTGTCCTTGCCCTGTTCGCAGCGGCATGCGGCAACGACGACGC
Organism: Candidatus Aldehydirespiratoraceae bacterium; assembly: GCA_965198365.1. GTDB lineage: Bacteria > Actinomycetota > Acidimicrobiia > Acidimicrobiales > Aldehydirespiratoraceae > VXYK01. The sequence goes on from OZ240617.1 coordinate 801,105, forward strand.
CGCCGAGCCGGTGGCGACGCCCGACCCATCGGAGCCCGAAGCCCCAGACCCGCCGGACGCGGCCGACACCGCAGACGGCGAAGACACTGCCCCACAGGAAGAGGAGATGGCCGAAACTGACGAACAGATCGGCGGCGATGTGAACCTCTACAACTGGACGGACTACATCTCCGAGGACCTGCTCGCCCGGTTCTCCGAGGAGACCGGCATCAAGGTCAACTTGAGCAACTACGACTCCAACGAGTCGATGCTGGCCACGCTGGCCGCCGGCGGCACCGGTTACGACGTGATCGTCCCGTCCGACTACATAATCCCTCTGCTCATCGAGCAGGAGCTGATCCAGCCCATTGACGCGTTCGCCTTGGACAACGCCGCCCACATCGATCCCGCGTTCTTGGACCCGTACTTCGATGTGGGCCGCGTCTACACCGCCCCCTACCTGTACGGCACCACAGGGCTGGCGGTTGACACCTCCCAGGTACCTGACCCGCCCGACTCCTGGGCCGAGTTCTTCGCCGTCCCCGAGGGCTCGCACGGCTCTATCGGGATGATGAACGACCAGGTCGAGGTGGTCCACGCCGTGCTGCGGGCTGTCGGCGCTGAGCCATGCTCGACTGATCCGGGCGACTACGCACGGGCCGAGGAGCTGCTCGGCGGTTTCAAGTCCTCAGTGTCGGTGATCAACTCCGACGGGATCATCGAGCGGATGGCCGCAGGCGAGAACTCCATCCACATGGAGTGGAACGGCGCCGCCTTCCGGTCGTCGCTGGAGAACCCCAACCTGGTGTACGTCTACCCAAGCGACGGGCTGACTCTATGGCAGGACAACTTCGCCGTGCCCACCGGCGCGCCTAACTTCGAGCAGGCGCTGGTGTTCATCAACTGGATGATGGACCCGGCCAATATCGCAGAAGCCACCAACTGGAACGCCTACGGCAACGCCATCGTGGGAAGCGACGCCTACGTCGATGCCGAGCTGGCGTCCAGCCCGATGGTCGTGCCGGGATCCCAGGAGTTCTCCTACGCAGGTCCGGTCGAGTCGTGCCCGATCGAGGCGATTGATCTCTACGACCGCCTCTGGACATCGTTCCGGTCATAGGCCCCGAGATGGAATCCGAACACCGCGAGCCCGACCGGGGGGGACGTCCGAGCAGCTGGGGGGAGATCGCCGGCCGGCACCTGTGGAGCCACTTCAGCGTGCCGGCCGCGCTGCCCGTCATAGAGAGCGGCGACGGCTGCTACATGTGGGACGATTCCGGCCACCTCCTCCTGGACGGACTCGCCGGCCTGTTCGCCACCCAGATCGGCCACGGCCGCACCGAGCTGGCCGAGGCGGCCTACGAGCAGATGAGCAGGCTTGGGTTCTTCCCGCTGTGGGGATACGGCCATCCACCCGGCATCGAGCTGGCCGCCCGGCTGGCCGAGCTCGCGCCGGGCGACTTGAACCGCGTGTACTTCACCAGCGGCGGCAGCGAGGCGGTCGAGTCGGCGTGGAAGCTGGCCCGCCAGTACTTCGCCGCCGTCGGCGAGCCGGCCCGCCACAAAGTCGTCAGCCGCAACCTCGCCTACCACGGCACCTCGCTCGGGGCGCTGTCGATCACCGGCCTCGCGTCGATCCGCAACGCATTCGAGCCGCTCATCCCCGGCGCGGTCAAGGTCGCCCACACTGACGAGTACCGCGTCGGCGAGGCATGCGGTCACGACGGCGAGTGCCTGTGCGCCGCCGAGGAGATCGAGCGGGCCATCGTCAGAGAGGGCCCCCAAACGGTCGCCGCGGTGTTTTTGGAGCCCGTTCAGAACTCGGGAGGTTGCTACGTGCCTCCCGACGGCTATTTCCAGCGGGTGCGCGACATCTGCAATACCCACGGCGTTCTGCTGGTGTCCGACGAGGTGATCTGCGGGTTCGGGCGGCTCGGGCACATGTTCGGCGCCGACCGGTTCGGCTACCAGCCCGACATGATCACCATGGCCAAGGGTCTCACCTCCGGGTACGCGCCGCTCGGCGGGGTGATGATCAGCGACAAGATAGCCGAGCCGTTCATCGCCGCCGGACAGGAGTTCCACCACGGCTTCACATTTGGAGGCCACCCCGTGGCAGCGGCCGTAGCGCTGGCCAACATCGACATCCTCGAAGAGGAGAACCTACCGAGCCGAGTGCTCAACAACACCACAAAGTTCAAATCCAGGCTCGCTTCGCTGTGCGACCTGCCGATCGTGGCCGACCTGCGCGGCGACGGCTACTTCTTCGCCCTCGAGCTCGACGCCCACGCCCCGTCCGATCCCGCCAAGGCGCAGCACCATGCCGCCGCAGTGTCCGCGTACCTCACCAAGCGGATGTACGCGCTCGGCCTCACATGCCGGGCCGCGGCCCGTGGGGCAGAGCCGGTCATCCAGCTCTCCCCGCCGCTGATCGCCGGGCCGGAGCAGTTCGAGGAGATCGTCGCGGCGATGCGCCCAGCTCTGATCGACACGATGAGTGAGTTCGCCCCATGACCGAAGCGCACGCCAACCCGGACCGGCTGTGGTCGCGGCTGATGGACATGGCCGAAGTGGGGGCCACCCCCGCGGGCGGGTCAAACCGCCAGGCCCTCACCGACGACGACAAAGCAGGCCGCGACCTGTTCACCGGATGGGCCGAGCAGGCTGGCTGCTCCATCGAGCTCGACGGAGTGGGTAACCTCTTCGCCCGCCGGCCGGGCACCGACCCCGATGCCCCGCCGGTAGTGCTCGGCAGCCACCTCGACACCCAGCCCACCGGAGGGCGGTTCGACGGGGTCTACGGCGTGCTCGGCGGCCTTGAAGTCATCGAGGCGATCAACGACCATCGCTTACATACCCGGGCGCCCATTGAGGTGGCGGTGTGGACCAACGAGGAGGGGTCGCGATTCCCGGTATCGATGATGGGCTCAGCTGTCTGGGCCGGAGTGCTAGAGCTTGACGAGGCCCGCGCGCTCACCGACCGCTCCGGCGCCAGCGTCGGCACCGAACTCGACCGGCTTGGCTGGACCGGCACAGCGGCGTTCGCCAAGCCGCTTCGCGCCTACCTGGAGCTCCACATAGAACAAGGCCCGATTCTGGAGGAAATCGGCTCGTCCATCGGCGTGGTGACCGGTGTCCAAGGCATTCGCTGGTTCACCGTCACCCTCTCCGGTATCCCAGCCCACGCCGGCACCACACCGATGGACCGCCGACACGACCCGGCCCGACCACTGGCCGCTGTGCTGTACGGGCTCTACGAGCTGGTTGCCCGCGACTTCCCCGCAGGTCTGGTCACCCCCGCACAGCTCCGCTCCGAGCCGGCGTCACCCAACACCGTGCCCGCCGAGATTGTGTGCTCAATCGACATTCGCCACCCCGACGCCGCCGCGCTCGACGAAATGGGGGCAGGCTTGCGAACCCTGGTCGCTAGTGCAGCGGCCGAGCATGGCTGCGAGGCGCGCATCGAGATAGACAACGACTGCGCACCCGTCATCTTCGATGACGACTGCGTCAACGCCGTAGAAACCGCAGCGCAGCACTGCGGCTACTCGTACCAGCGGCTCAACTCCGGTGCCGGACACGACGCCTGCCACGTCGCCCTCAAAGCACCCACCGGGATGATCTTCATCCCCTGCCACAACGGCCTCTCCCACAATGAAGCCGAATCCATAACCCCCGAAGCCGCCGGACAAGGCGTCCAGGTGCTCCTCCATTCCGCCCTCCAACTAGCAGAGGTGGCCTAGGCATCCGAGTGTGCGGGCGGTCTACCGGGAAACCCAACACCGCGATAGAAACCCCTGGTGGCGGCATGCCCTTTACGGCGGCGGCGGGTGAGGAGTGTAGGACCCCAGAGTGGACCTTGGGATCAGACCAGGTTTTCGTTCGGGGCGGGGCCGGGGTTCACCTGGCACTCCAGGGGTAACGGCTTTGATCTGGAATAGTGCCGGAGGAGGCTGGAAGGATTCAGGCGGGTTGGCGTGGTGTGGTGTGGTCATGGAGATGGTGGGGGTGACTCCTTCCATCTCCGAGGCCTCTTGGATCAGCGCCAGGAGTTCGTCGCGGCTGTCGGCGCCCGCGTAGTACCCAGCGTCGCCCAGCGTGCCGATGGCACACCACGCGGGCCCTTGATCCATGTTCCTGTAAACCTCAATATGGGACATCGCCCTAAACCTCGCTGTCTGTTTGGTGTCAGAGCAACTCGTCGATTTCTTGGTCCAACAACAGGGGCTAGCCCTTTACGGAACCCGCCAGAATTCCTCGTACGAAGAAACGTTGCAGGCCGAAGAACACAACTAACGGGAAGAATGCCTGTACGAACGCGGCAGCGGGCAACAAGTGTTCGTTGCGCCCGAAGTCACCAGCGAGGTTGGCGATCCGAATTGTTGTGGCGATCGCGTCGGGGTTGGTGCCGGCCATTGTGTTGGCGATCAGGAAGTCATTCCAGGTCCATAGGAACTGGAAAATTGCGAAGGCGGCAAGCACCGGGATCGATAGTGGCAGCACCAGACGCCAGAAGATCGTGAAATGGTCGGCGCCGTCGATGCGTGCTGCCTCGAACAGATCGCTGGGTAGCTCAGAGATGTAGTTGTGAAGCAGGAAGATGGCGAACGGAAGTGCGAAACCGGTGTGTGTGAGCCAGACCGCGGTTGTTGTGTTCACCAGATCGAAATCGGGAATCAGGGTGACGGTTTTTTCGAGGAAGGGGATCGTCCAATGCGAGCCGAAGTTGTAGAGCCTCAGCAGCGGGATCAACGCAACCTGAAGAGGAATTGCCAACAGTGACACTGTGGCGATGAACAGCCATTTGCGGCCTTTGAAGTCGATCCATGCGAAGGCGTAGGCAGCAAAGGCGGCAATGGCGATCGGAATGACTGTGGCGGGGATGGCAATAGCGAAGGAGTTGAGCAAAGACTCCTTGAGCCCGGCAGTGGCGCTCGCCGAGAAGACAACATCGTAGTTGTCGAGCGTCAGGCCGTCATCGCGCCAGACGTTCCACCAGCCGGCTCCCCGTTGATTGTCGCGGGTTCGAAACGAGTTCACCGCCAAACCCAGTGTCGGCAGGCTCCACACCAAGACGATCAACCACAGCAGACCGGTCGGGATACGGCGCAAGAAGCCGTAGATTGCGGTGTCGACGCTAGGTCGGTCACCGGACATTTCAGGCCTCCCGCTGCATGCGACGAATGTTCAAGACCATTACTGGCAGAACTGAGACGAACAGAATCACGGCCAGTGCCGCGCCCACGCCAGTGTTGGAGAACAAAAAGGCTTCCTCGAACATGTCGTTGGCGAGAACCTGCGATCCGAAATTGCCGTTGGTCACCACTTTGACGATGTCGTACACCTTCATGACCAAGACGATGAGTGTGGTGACAACAACGCCGATGGTCGTGCGGATCTGAGGCAATGTCACCCGCCAGAAAACCTGAGACTCATTGGCACCGTCGACCTTTGCCGCTTCAATGAGTTCGGTGGGTACGGCTTTGATCGCGGCGGACATGATCACCATCGCGAACCCGGTCTGAATCCAGATGAGGATCACCATCAACCAGACATTGTTGAACGGTTGATCCTGAACGAAGAAGATTGTCTCTGACACGGTGTCGCCGGCGGTGTTGGTCCGGAATCCGCCGATTCCGTCGAACGTGAAACGGTAGGCGATACACAGCAGGGCGACGGTCGCTAACGCTCGCAGGGGGATCTTGTCGTAATTTCGCGAGGTCAAAGAACGGCTGATCGACGCGACTCCCAAGACAACCAGTACCCATACGAAGACCGTACCGAGCACGGTGGGGATACCACTTCCTGTACTCCAACGGCCGAGTTCAACCCAGACCGCATTCATCAAACCCGTTTGAGACTTACTGGTGTCCCGGGCGACGTACACCAAGCGCCAGATGATGGCAGCTCCAACCAACGAGATGGCCATTGGCATGAAAATGATCGACTTGGCCACCGATTCAAGCTTTGCCCGGTCAGCGAGCACCGCGATTGCCAGGCCCAGTCCGGTGGAGAAGACGGTCACGGTGAAGACCCACCAGAGGTTGTTCAGGATCGTGCCCCGCAACACCGACAGCACGCCGAACACGATCATGACCATGGCGATCATCAATGGCCCGAAAGCCGGACCACCTGCCGTAAAACCATCACCGGTACGTTTGCGCAACACCAAACCGATAACGAGACCAACCAGACCGATCAGTACACCCAGCGCGAACAATGAACTGGTGAAGATGCTGGTCCAGTTGCCGACATCGAAGGAGTTGATGTCGGTGAACACCGAACCGTAGTTCTCGAACCAGACAAAGTCGACTGAGTCACGGTCCTTGAGAGAGAGCCACATGGTGATCAGCGTCGGCGCGATGAGCGCGACGGTGACGAAGAACAGCGCGGGAACCAAAAAGATCGCGCCTCTGGATTTCGCGTCGATCCGGGCCCTGCCGACGACACCGGCGTTGGAACTGAGCCCGATGCGCGCACCTATCGCCAGGCCCGGAACCGCTGCGGCGATGGCGGATTCTAAAGCGGAGCCGTCGCCCAACTCGGGCATTCCGAAACCACCGATCAACCATCCCAGCGCACCTCCAATGAGAGCTGCGGTCGCTGGGTTCTTGCCGCGAGCTAGTGCGATACCTGCGCTGATGCCGCCGATGATGATTGTTGAAAGCAACAGCGGCAAGATCTCAAGCTCGGGACGGGCGTGCTCGGCAAGCCGGATCCCGATAAAACCCCCGAGCACCAGACCCGAGCCTGAGGCAATCCAGAGGCGTTGGGTCCTGTCGTCGTTGTTTGCGAGGATCACCGCCAAAGCCGAGAAAATCAGGGCGCCGAGAACCGGTGTCCACAGCAGTTCACCGAGCCCCGTGATCGAGTCGCTACCGGGGCCGTGCGGTTTGAGAAGTCGGTTTCCCTGTAATAGCAACAGCAGCAGGAAACCGATGGCGTAGCCCGCAAGAGCATTGAAACGAGTCCAGCTTGTGCGGACCTGGTTGAACAGAAGGTTTGCGCCGATCCAGAGAGCCGCGCTGGCACCCACGGCAACCACGATCAGAATCAAGGTGCTGACGATCTTGCTGAGGTCTTCCCCGCTCAGGATCGCTCCTTGCACCACTCTCCCTTTCGTGCGCTCTCTGCGTTCGCTGAAAACTAGCGGATCTTGAAGCTGCCCGCAGAACCAGAGTGGGGGTGGCCCTAGAGCCACCCCCACTTCATGGGCCTTCAGTTACGAGAGTCTCAGTAGTTACGAAAGTCTCAGTGATGAGACCCGGGAACTATTGCGGCCAGCTGGCCTCAATGCGGTCGGCTGCTTCAGCGGCGGTGATGTCACCGTTGACCGCTGATGTGCCTTCGGTCCAGAAGGTGCCTGCACCCACGTCTGCGGGCATCAGGTCCGAACCGTCGAAGCGCACGATGGCTGCTGTCTCAAGCACTTCGAGGAACGACTGCTCAAGGGGTTGATAGACGCTCGGGTCCTGGCCTAGAGCGGCTGACAGGAAGCCGGAGAGCGTTGCGCCGCCACCCTTACGGGTCGCCTGAGAAACCTGGCGGGCCTCTGCATACTCTGGGGTTGACAGGAAAGCGAGAAGCGCCATGGTTGCGTCGTTGTCGTTGAACGCGGCAGCAAGAGTGCCTGCACCAAGAACCGGCCTGTCACCGTTGATGTCGGGGAAGTAGAAAACATTTACAGCACCTTCATCATCGCCGAAGACCGTACCTTCAGGCATGAACGCACTGAAGAAGCTGGCCTGACGATGCATGAAGCAGTCGCCGTCCACTAGGGGCTGGCCGTTGTCTTGGAAAGAGGTCGCGGCGATTGAACCTGAGGAGGCAAAGACGTTGTCTTCGGTCCACAGGTCGAGCACGGTCTGCATCGTCGAAACGATGCGGTCATCGTTGAACGGGATCTCATGGGCCACCCATTGGTCGTATACCTCGGCACCGTGCTGGCGCAGCACCATGTCCTCGACCCAGTCGGTGAAGGGCCAACCGGTTGCCTGACCTGATTCGATACCGACACACAGCGGCCTGTTGCCGTCTGCGGCGATCTGGTCAACCAGTGCGGTGAACTCGTCAAATGTGGTCGGGACTTCGTAGCCGTTTGCCGCGAAGCGAGCTGGCTGGTACCAGACAAGCGACTTCAGGTCGGCCTTGACGGGAACTCCGTATTGGACGCCGTCGACGTTGCCGAACACGGTCCAAGCGTCGGACCAGTTTGCGGCTGTCGCCGCGGCGGCTTCGTCGTTCAACGGAACTACGTGGCCGTCGCGTGCGAAATCGGCAAGCTTGCCGGGCTGCGGGAAGATCGAAATGTCAGGGGGATTGCCACCCTCGACTTGGACGTTGATCTCGGCCTCCCAGTCGGCGGAACCGAGGTAGGTGACCTCAATACCGTTTTCCTCGCCCCAGGCACCGAGAACCTCTTGGATTGCACCAGCCTCGTTCTCGTCACGTTCGGGGCCAGTCACGGTGATCGAGATGTCGTCGCCGTCGTCGCCTTCGGCCATGTCGTCGCCGTCGTCGGCTGCGTCGTCGCCGGTGGTTGTCTCGCCGTCGTCGTCACCGCATGCTGCAGCAATGAGCGTAAACGCGAACAACAGCGCGAGTATTTTCAGGAAACTTGATTTCATATCTTTCCCCTCCAGGGGGGTCGACAAACCTCTGAGTCGACCGGTTGTGAAGGGCGGAGTGTAGCCGGATTTTGGTGTTTCTCCACTAGCCGACACACTACGCAGTTTGCTGAGTTACCACGGTTTCTGCCCCTTCAAGGCGGATCGTTTGGCTTGATCTTGTCAATTGACCGTTGCCGGTGCGATGGACCACCGACCAAGCTCCGCCGGGAGTGAAGTCGACGGCGTCGTCGTTTGCATTGAGAGCGAAGAGGTGATCCCCTCGACGGTAGGCAACAACTCCGGTGGGTGCTTCCAGCCAATTGACGACAGCGTCCAAGTCACTGATCCCGCGACGAAATCGCAACAGCGACCGCATCTTGTGAACATGCGCGTCAGGGTTCTGCCGTTGCACCGCGACGGAGTCCTCCACGCCGTGTCCCAACGGAAGCCAAGTCTGATCGGCGGTCGAGAAACCGAGATTGTGTCCAGGTTCCCAGGGCATCGGCGTGCGACAGACATCGCGGCCAACCGCGCCAACATTGCGTTTGGCGATTGGGTCGGAACGTAATTCGGGCGGGACATCGCCATCTTCGAGTCCGAGTTCTTCGCCCTGATAGATGAACGGTACTCCCGGTAACCCCATCAGCATCGCGGCAAACGCAAGTGAGCGGCGTCGTCCGATATCACCACCGCCGAAGCGGGTCGCGGGACGACTCTCGTCGTGACTCGACTGCACCCAACCGACTCTGTCACCGAGGCGCACGGAGGGTTCGCTCAACATTCGCAGAATCTCAGGCGCGGCCCAAGGCATCTGCATCGGCGCAAACCAGAACCCGAGATGAAGCCCATCGCCTGGCACCAAGTCCGCCAGTCCAGCCGGATCGAGCACGTAAGTCTCCCCGATAAGCGCCGTGCCGTAGCGTTCGGCGATACGACGCCAATCACGGTATATCTCAAGGCTCTCGGGCTGCTGAAGATCGTATCGATGCTCGAAGCAGCGAAACTGCTCGCGGGGATGCGCCAGGTTGGCGAGATCGGCAACTTGAGGGTTGTCGCGAAACTCGCCGTCCTTGATGAGCGCGTGGGCTACATCGATGCGAAAGCCGTCGATGCCTCGCTCAAACCAGAACTCAAGAGTCTGCTCGAACTCGGCACGCACCGCGGGGTTGCGCCAATTGAGGTCGGGTTGTTCAGGCAGAAACAGATGGCAGTAGTACTGTCCGCTTGCTTCGTCCAGCGTCCAAGCTGGGCCTCCGAAGTGTGCGACCCAGTTGTTGGGCGGCCCGCCGTCGGGTGCTGGGTCACGCCACAGGTAGTAGTCGCGGTAGGGGCCGGTCGGGTCCTCAACTGCAGCTCGGAACCACCGGTGTTGGTTGCTGGAGTGGTTCGGAACGATATCGAGCACAACTCTCAGACCGAGTTCATGCGCGCGATCAATCAGCTCCTGCATTACTGCCAAGTCGCCGAAGATGGGTTCGATGTCGACATAGTCTGCGACGTCGTAGCCGTGATCTGCCATGGGCGACGGGTAGCACGGCGTGATCCAGACGATGTCGATGCCCAACCAGGCGAGGTAGTCCAAGCGTTGGGTGATCCCGGCCAGATCGCCGACTCCGTTTCCGGTGCTGTCAGCGAACGAGCGGATATAAACCTCGTAACCCACGGCATTGTGGAGCCACGACAACTTACTTGTTTCTGCAAAAGGTCTGGGGGCCAACGCACTACCGCCTCAGCGACTCGAGCCAGGAGACCATAGCCGCCGCTAGTGGCTCACCGATGTCGTCTTGGATGAAATGGTTGCCGGGATCGAAGAACTGGTGAGGCTGATTGTTGGTGCCCGGGATCAGTTCCAACAATTCGGCATCAAGATGTCCGAGAACTGGATCGCTGCGACCCCAGAGCAGCAGCACCGGTTTGGTCCACTCAGAAAGGACCTCCCGTGCGGCCTTGTTCTCGGCCACAGATCCGTGCTCAGGGGTGATCGGTACCAAACACGGAAACTCACGCAAACCCGCCATGTAGTCCTCGTCGGGGAAAGGCGCACTGTAGGCGGCTTGCTCGCCGGGGCTCAGGGTTCTGGTGCTGACGGCATTGCTTATCAGGCGTCCAGAATCGAATGGATTCAGTGTCTGTGACAACTCAAGCCAGAAGTCGAAGCCCGGGCCGAGACTCTCACCATGGGGCAGGCCTGTGTTCCCAAGCACAAGGTGCCCGAACCGCTCAGGTTGTTCTGCGGCTAACCGCAGCGTGATCAATCCGCCCCAGTCCTGACAGAAAGCGTCCCAGGTTTCTACGTCGTTGAAGTGGTCGAGGAACTCGCTCATCCAAGCCACATGTCCGGTATAGGTGTAGGTCGAACGCTGCGTGGGTTTGTCGGAGCGGCCGAAGCCGATGAGGTCGGGCACGATCACACGATGCCCCGCTTCGGTCAAAGTTGGGATCATCCGGCGATACAGGTAACCCCAGGTTGGCTCTCCATGCGGTAGCAGAATCGTGCTTGCTGTGCCGGGGCCTTCATCGAGATAAGCCATTCGCAAACCGTCTACCGCCAGGTAGTGCGGTTGGTAGGGGAAATCCGGTAGATCAGAGAAGCGGTCTTCGGGCGTGCGAAGAAAAGGGACCCCTTGGGCGGTCTGGCGTGTGGTCATGGCCGTGAACATACGGCTTGCGAACCGTGTTGGTCTACCCGGACTGTCTCAATTGCGTCTTCTGCGGGGTTGGAGCGGGCAAAGTGGTGGGCAATGGATGTGCCGGACACCGCTTCTCGAAGTTTCTCGGCCTCTCTGCTGTCGGTGTTGGGTCTCTTGGCAGTAGCTGGGGCTTTGGTGTGGGTGATGGCTGCGAACGGCAACGAGGAGACTCCGTTGGCCCCCCCAACAACAATCCCGCCAACGAGTGCCCTTGCGACATCGACCACCGTGTCGACAACAACCACAACGACGTTGCCAATTGAAGAGCGGGTGCTTTCGTCGCTAGTCGGGGAGATGTCGCTGAGAGACAAAGCCCTGCAACTGCTAGTTGTTGGTGGAACGGGTTTGGATCTGACTGCTGCGATCAATGAGCGTGTCGGATCTGGATGTGTAGGAGGTGTATTTCTCACTGAAGCCGCGGGCAATTGGGGATTTGACCGCGACGGAGGAGTCTCTGCCACGGCGGTCCTTGAGGCGGCTCTCGACTGCAAGATCGGCCCGCTGGTCGCTACCGATGCCGAACCCGGAACACAGGTGCTGAAAGTTCCGATCGACCCGTTGGCACACCCGAGAAACCTCAATGTCGCTGATAGCGAGGACTTGGCGGGAGCGTCAGCGGAATTCAGGGCGCGTTCGACCCGCTTCGCGGCGGACTTGGCGTCAGCGGGCGTGCATCTGAACCTAGGAGTGGTGGCAGATGTGGATGTGGATGCGAACCACTACATGGCTCGTCAGAGGCGAAGTTTCGGAGACGACCCGGTTTCTGTCCAAGCGTTGTCAGAAGCGATGGTGTTGGGGCACTGCAACGCTGGCGTGGCGGCGGTTCTCAAACACTTCCCAAATCAGGGTGCGACGCTCAATGACCCTCATGTTGGTGATTCGGTGTCATCCAACTCGCTCGAACAATGGCGGTTGTTCGGTGCAGTGCCGTATGTCGACAGCAACGCCCCGGTGGTGATGACCGGTCATATCCGATATCCGGGCATCGACGGGAATCGGCCGGCTTCGCTGTCACGCGAGATCACCACTGGCTGGTTGCGCACCGAACTTGGATTTGCCGGCGTGGTCATTACCGATGATCTAGCGACTATGCGCGGTGTCACCGAAGAGGGAACTGCGGGTGCCCGAGCGGTGGCTGCTGTTGAAGCTGGAGCCGATCTGGTGCTTTTCGTTTCGTACCACGAGGTCGAACAGATAGTTGCTTCAATCGTTGAACGTGCGACCGCGGACCCCAGCTTCTTGACCCGAGTCGATGAAAGCCTGGATCGCCTGCTGAGGCTCAAAGCCGCGCTCGGCCTAGTCGCCCCCCTCAACCCCGACCAGTTTTCCCTCTGTTAGTTCCCTGCCATATATTTACTGTCCATGGACTATCCCGAGGCTCCTGAACTGGCGGTTAGTCGCTGGTTCAACACCGATGAGAATCCGACGCTGGCCCAACTCAGAGGTGAGGTTGTGGTGATCGAGGCGTTCCAGATGCTCTGTCCGGGATGTGTTTCGCACGGGATCCCGCAGGCTCAGCGGATCCAGCGCACGTTCGGCGACGCTGTCACGGTGCTGGGCCTTCACTGTGTGTTCGAGCACCACGAGGCTATGACACCGGTCTCACTCGAAGCCTTCTTGTACGAGTACCGCATCACGTTCCCGGTCGGTGTCGACGCTTACGACACCGGTGTTCAACTGCCGATCACGATGGGCAAGTTCCAGTTGCGTGGCACTCCGAGCCTCATCGCCATAGACCGAACCGGACACATCCGTCTTCACGCGTTCGGCCAAGTTGACGACCTTGCGGTCGGTGCCACCCTTGCTCGCCTGATCGACGAGCCATCCCCCGATTGAACTGTCAGCACAACCATTCTGTGGGCTCCAGCAGGCGTTGCCGGGAGCGCCGGTAGCTATTCGGAGGCATATGGTTTACCATATGGGTATGGCTCGTCGGGAGGTTCTGGTTCAGCTTGATGATGATCTGGTCGAGCGTTTGGCCCAAATTGCCGAGGCGCGGGGCACGAGTCGGTCTGAGTTGCTTCGACGGGGGGCTCGGGCTGTTATTGAGGCCGAGGAGCTGGTCGCTGCCGACGCGGAGCTTCTTGAGGCATACCGGCGCCTGCCTCAGGATCCTGCGCTCGTTCAATCTGCGATTCGGCTCGCGTCTCGGGCCGCGCCCTCGTGGTAGCGCGTAACGAGATCTACTGGACTGATCTTGGACCGCCCGCAGGCCGACGGCCCGTGTGCGTATTGACGCGAGATGCCGCTTCGGCTGTCCTCACAGCGGTTACATGTGCGCCGATTACGCGCACTGTCCGAGGTATCCGCTCTGAAGTTGAGATCGGTACCGATGAAGGTCTCCCCGAGACCTGCGTGATTAGTTGCGACAACGTAATCACGGTGCCGATCTCGGCCCTCGATCCAGAGCCGGTTGGACGGATCGGTGGCCCCAGACGAGCCGAACTTGACCGAGCGCTGCGGTTTGCGCTCGATATTGTCTATTGAGTCAGGCTGAATCCCAAGTTTGCACCGATGATTGGGCTTAGCTTTCAGACGGGGTTCTCGGCGCCTTTGTAGAAGATGCGGTTTCTTGCAATGACGTCTACCCCGCAGAGCTCGAAGTCGCTTTCGCTCAGGCGGGCCTTGGGGGATGTAGCAATCTGGAAATGATTCCATCGGTCTTCGCCGTTGACATGGGCAACGAGGGGCTTGGTGCCGTCATCGTGGCTCGTGGAGGCGTTTATGAAACGGACTGCGCTGCCGATGCGTCGTTCGTCGCTCTTGTTCGGTCCTGAAGAGTGGAACATATGCCCGTGATGCATGGAGAACTGCCCTGGCTCCAGTTCCACGACCACGGCGTCGGCTTCGTCGACGTCGACGGCCACCTCCTGACCTCGTGAGAGGAGGTTGTTCTCGGCGTAGGTGTCGTTGTGGGGAACGGCTTGAGCCTTGTGGCTTCCCGGCATGAATTTCATCGCACCGTTGTGTGCGTTCGAAGGTGTCAGAGCCACCCAGCAAGTCACTTCCTGGGTGCCTTTCAGTCCCCAGTAGGTCAAGTCCTGATGCCAGGAGACGATCTTGGGAGAGTTCGCTTCTTTGGTGAACAAGGCAGCACTCCAGACCATCAGATCTTCCCCGAGAACACTCGCCGCGGCTGCGATGAGCCGCTCGTTGCGAATGAGTGCATCGAATGAAGGCAGCAATCGGTCCGGGTACAAGCGGAGCAGAGCGAGCTTCTCCGGTTCGTCGGCCAGTTCAAGCTCCGCCGCTTCCAGGTCGGCTCGGATATTGGCAGCAGTATCTTCGCTGACCGCGTCGAGGGGAAAGAGGAAACCGTCCTCGCGGTAGCGCTGAGCCATTTCCAGGCCGCTCTCTTGGACGATATTCATGCTGGGATTCCGTTCGTTTCTCAACTCATGTCGAGCCAGCGTCAGCGGCACAGAGTCACTTCGATACTAGCGACCGAGCCGGTCTGGACGAGCCGATAACATGGAATCGATTTTCCCAACGGTGCGAATGCCCAGCCTGTAGTCCATTCTTGAGCAACCATGACCAACCCACCAAGTAACGAGGACCAGGAGGCGTGATGATCAAGATCACTGGTGCATCAGTAGTCGATCTCCGCTATCCGACCAGTAAACAGCTCGACGGGTCGGACGCCATGAACCCGGATCCCGACTACTCCGCCGCATATCTGCGCCTGCACACATCGGCTGCCGATCTGACCGGTCACGGGTTTGCTTTCAGTATCGGTCGCGGCAACGACCTGCAGGTCGCAGCGATCGAGTCGCTGGCCGACAGGCTCGTAGGGCGTGATGTAGACGGGCTCTGCGAAGATCCGGCTGCACTGAATCGCGAACTCTTGTGGGACAGCCAACTTCGCTGGTTCGGCCCGGACAAAGGCGTAATGCATATGGCAATGGGTGTGGTCATGACCGCTGTGTGGGATCTCCGTTGTCGGCGGGAACAACGTCCGTTGTGGGCCGCTCTGCTAGCCCTGACTCCTGCTGAGGTCGTCGCCATGGTCGATTGGACCTACATCGCTGATTTCCTTGATCCTGGGCGAGCTCGTGAGCGTCTCGAACAACGTCTTTTGGACCGCCCGCAGCGTTTGGCACGAATACAAACAGAGGGCATCGCGGCCTATACCACCACACCCGGTTGGCTTGGTTACACCGACGAAAAATTGGTTCGACTCTGTCGCGAGGCCGTAACCGATGGTTTCGCCACCATCAAACTGAAGGTCGGCGCCGACATTGACGAGGACAGGCGGCGGCTGGCCCTAGCGAGAGAAGCCGTGGGATCTGACATCAACATCGCCGTCGACGCCAACCAGTTTTGGAGCGTGTCCGAAGCAATCACCGCGATCAATCAGTTGCGGGAATTCGATCTGCGCTGGGTTGAGGAACCAACTCACCCCGACGACATGGTCGGCCACGGCGAGATCGCTCGGGCGGTAGATCCCGTCCCTATCGCTACTGGCGAGATGTTGGCCAACCCCGTCATGGCTAGACAACTCCTGCAGCTTGGTGGTGTCCAAGTCCTGCAGATCGATGCCACACGCATGGCCGGTGTGCACGACCTGCTTGCCGCCATGCTGCTAGCCGACCATGCGGGTGTTGATGTCATCCCTCACGCCGGGGGAGTCGGGCTTTGCGAGGCGGTCCAGCACTACGCCTATTTCTATACGGTCGCGCTTGCTAGCGATCCGAGCCGCGTGGAGATCGAGTACGTCGATCATCTCCATGACCAGCTGCAGGTGCCGGTTCGCCTCTCCAACGGCCGCTACTTTCCTCCGTCCGAGCCTGGTGCGGGGACCGCCTTCACCTCCGCCGCGATCAGCGACTTCGCGTACCCTGCCGGCACGGAATGGATGGAGTGATGAACGCTCGACTTGCTGGTAGGACGGCGCTCGTAACTGCGGCCGGTCAGGGCATTGGTCGCGCCTCGGCGCTGGCGATGGCGGCCGAAGGGGCAAAGGTGCTGGCGACCGATATCAACCCAGCTTCGCTCGATGAGCTTGACGAAGCTCAGATGCCGTCGCTGGAGACTTTCGTGCTCGACGTGCGAGACGATGTTTCAGTCCGGGAAGGAACCGGCGGCCGCGACATCGATGTCTTGTTCAACTGCGCGGGGTTCGTACATCACGGCAAAGTCCTTGACTGCACCGACGATGAGTGGGACTTCGCGTTCGACCTCAATGTCCGCTCGGCGTTTCGCATGATCCGGGCTGTTCTGCCGGGCATGCTCGACAGAGGCAGCGGCTCGATCATCAACATGTCGTCAGCGGTGTCATCGATCATCGGTGCTCCGGATCGCTTCATTTATGGGACCACCAAGGCAGCGGTCATCGGGTTGACCAAGTCAGTTGCCAAGGACTACGTGACGAGCGGCGTGCGATGTAATGCCATTTGCCCGGGCACGGTAGACAGTCCGTCACTGCATGAGCGTGTCGCTGCCAGGGGTGACTACGCCACGGCGATGCAAGCGTTTGTTGATCGGCAGCCGATGGGAAGGATCGGCACCGCCGATGAGATTGCCGCTCTTGTTGTCTACCTAGCGTCTGATGAGAGTGCTTTCGTTACCGGTCAGACCCATACGATCGACGGCGGTTGGTCTAGTTGAAGTAACGTCTGCTGCTATGGAGCTGTCGCTGGATCGCTATCCGGGAATCACCTATGACGCTGAGCAGCCCGTTGTCACCGATCTTGAAGAACTGCGTCAACTACGCAAGTGGGAGGTGGCCATCGGCTACCGCATCTTTGGTGCTATGCACTGGGGGCAGATGGGCGACGGCCATATCAGCGCCCGAGATCCAGAGTTGACCGACCACTTCTGGGTGCTTGGCTACGGTATCCGTTTCGCAGACGCCACTATGGACAACCTCACCCTGGTCGGTCCGGACGGACAAGGCGTGGCCGGCCCCACCGACAACGGAGTGAACTTCGCGGCTCACCACATTCACTGGCCCATCTTGGATGCGCGCCCCGATTTGGTCTCAGCAGCTCATGTCCACACGCCTTACGGCACACCGTGGGCGGCAAATGTTGAGCCGTTCCGGCCAATAAGCCAGGAGGCGTGCGCCTTGGTGTTCGATCAATCCATGTACAACGGTGAGGATCTTGAAGTGAGCAGCACCGCGGGGGGCGAGGCCATCGCCCGGGCGATGGGCGACACGAAAGTGTGTATCTTGCGCAACCACGGTCTTCTCACAGGCGGCCGTTCTCCTGGCGACGCTGTCGGCTTGTTTGTCACTGCAGAGCGTGTGGCCGAGGTGCACGTGAAGTCTCCCGAGGCTCGGCCTATCAGCGACGAAGCCGCCAAAGAGGTGAGTTCTTCGCTGTATTACGCCGATGTGGGTTGGCGAAATTTCCAGTGGCTGGCCCGAGACCTGGTTCCGGACCCCTCAGTTGTCTTGGCTTGACCGCGCCGGTCACCGGTGTCGATGATCGTAGAGGTCAGGCATTCCCTATTGTGACCAGCCGTTGACCCAAGCGTCGAACCAGCACCGCGAACAAAACGCTGTAGCGAGTGTTCGGTCCACGAGACAGGAGGTCGATAGTGAGCGTAGTATGAGGCAAACGGGGTCTGAGGGTGGGCAATGTGTGAGAGAGTACGTAGAGTTCTGCAGGCCGAGGATTACCGGGAAGCAGAGTGAATCAGCCTCGCCGGAATCGTGATTCGATCCCCGCCGGGATCATCACTTTTCTGTTTACCGACGTAGAGGGATCTAGTCGTCTTTGGGAGGCAGACGCAGTCGCGACAGCCAAGAGTGTGGAAGTTCACGACGCGTTGATCCGCCGCATCGTGGACACTTCTGGTGGCCACATCTTCGGATGGGCTGGTGATCATTTTCGCGCGGCGTTCCAGGATGCCCAAGCAGCCGTTGACGCTGCTGTCTCCATTCAGAATGAACTCGCTCGCACTGACTGGCGGAGCGGACCCTCCTTGCGTGTGCGCATGGGACTTCATCGAGGCGACGCCACGCTTCGCGGTAACGATTACTTCGGAACCGTCCCCAATAGGACGAGTCGGCTCGAAGCCCGCGCCGCTGGAGGCCAGATTCTTATTTCGAGTGATGTGGCCGAGGTGGTTGAGCTAGAACTGCTCCCGCTGGGACATCATCGTTTGCGAGATGTGCCCCAGCCGATGCTCATTTACCAGATCGGGTGCAAGGATTTTCCGTCGATCAATCTGTCTGACTCGTCGCAAACGACGTTTAGCAATACGAACTCGCCAACCGTCGGTCTGGTAAGAGAACTTGGCCAGGTTCTAACAACCCAACTCCGAAGAATGCTCCCAGCCTGTTGCAATTCTGTAATTAATGCTGTTTCATGTAATGCAGATGGATTCTGTAGATATTGTCATTTTGGATCGTCCTGGCGCTTTCTACCTTTGGACTGTCATGTCGGCCACAACCGAAGAGCTGGTGTGGGACCGGGTCGCAATCGACGGTTTGATCGAACAGGCTGACAAGATTCTTGCCGGATCCACGAGTGATCCGTCGCTGTCACTTCGGCGAGCCCACGATGGACTTGACCGGTTGGCGGCCGATTTGAAGTCGCGGCTCGACCAGATCGACTTGCTTTGGGCCGACATCGAGCGAATCAACGAGTTGTCTGGTCACATCTCCGATTGGCAGGTCAGCGACAGCGCCGCCCAACTTGACTTTCTGGTGCGGAATCGTCGCGAACGGATTAGCGCCTTTATGGGCGGTGATGAGGCGGCTACGCAAATGATCGTTGAATTGATTGACGGCGGGCTTGATTTCGCCAACGCGATCGGAATCGCGGAGCAGCGTCTGTTTAATCTGCGGGTGGCTGAGGTGCTGGCGAGTAACGGCGGGTCGCTTGCTTCGGCTGAGGAGTATGTCCACCATCTCGACTATCAGCTAGCGGTGCTGAGCGCCAACGGCTTCGTTGGTGAGGACGCGGTAGTTGGGGTTACCCTCGCCATGAGTCTTGACATCGACATTGTCGAAGTGGCGACGGTTGTGGCCGAACGGGACGTGGACTTGGTAGACGCCATCGCCTGGATAGCAAGTAGTCGTGCCCTTGGCGTATCTGTGCCGGAACTGCTTGCTCTGAAAGGCTTTCGTGAGAGTTTGAGCGATCTCGACAACCCATCGGGTGGCAAGACCGACGACAAAGTCAGCATCGGTGATCTGCGCTATGTGGTTGAGCACCCATGGAAGTTCGCGGAACCGACGGTGATGGCCGCGCAGGCGTTACTAGACAACCCCGAGCTTTGGAATCGCCTCGACACTGCCGCTCGCAACGAAGATCTCCTCGCTGGCGAGGTGTTTGGCAGCCGAAATCCTGGTGATGGAGTGGTATCTCTCGACGATCTTGAGATGTTCATGATCAAGAGCCAGATTCACTCGGTGTTGAAGGAGTATCGAAGCCAGATCGATGTTGCTGCTGATGCTTCGGCTGAGGTTGATGGTTTCTACTCGCGTGCGGATTTCCGGCGTTTCATTGAAGAAAACCCTCATCTACCCGACGAAGTTCTGGCTGCGGCCGACGCGGCGCTAGAAGCTGGATGGTTTGACCGCACTTGGTTTGAGGACCACCGTGACGAGTTGGCTCTCGGAGCAGCAGTCTTGGCAGGAGGCGCGGTGATTGTTTTGAGTGCCGGCACGGCCACGCCTCTGGTGTTGGCTGCGGGCGCTGCGGCTGGGGCAACCGCGGCTGGAGGCACTGCTTTGACCATCAATCTGACGGGCGACGCCCATGACGCATTCGACGGCGTGATCAAGAACATCCGCAACGGAGCGGTGGTCGGTTTCACCGTTGCGGGTCTACCAACAGCGATCCAGTCGATAGGCGCCACTACCGGCGCGGCACGAGTGGAAGCCGTGTCGATGGCTGCCACAGATGTGGCAGCCATCGCCGCTTGTGGCGCGTTGGACATAGTCGTTCCCGAAGAGTGGGAAGACGACGTTCACGCCACCGCGGGGTTGGCTGTTTCGGCTTCGGCGGCGTGGTCGGTCGGCACCGATGTGACCAGCACAAACCCGGCAGCGCAGTCCTATGGTTCGCTTGAAGGCGGGCTCGACGCCGCAGCCAACTTGATCGGTTGCGAAGCACCCGACGATGTCGAGGAAACTCCAGAGTGGGCACGAAAGGCTGAGTCGTATCTGCGGTCGTCAACGGACGCCCGCTCTGTGTTCGATTCCGTGCGAGCCGGCACCGATATGGATGCTTCCGTTGAGTGAAATCAGTTGATTTGGCGTTCCTGGTCGGCCCAGTAGGGGGCACGCAGCTTGAACTTCTGCAGCTTGCCGGTTGCGGTGCGGGCCAACTCGTCACGCATCTCGACGCTGGTAGGGCACTTGTAGTGAGCGATTCGCTCCCGGCAATGATCGATCAGGTCTTGCTCGGTTGCCGTGGCGTTAGGGGTTAGCACCACGAGAGCCTTCACCGTCTCCCCCCACTTCTCGTGGGGCACGCCGATCACCGCCACCTCGGTCACGTCTTCGTGTGAGAAGAGGCAGTCCTCAACCTCGATCGACGACACGTTCTCGCCGCCTGAGATGATCACGTCCTTCTTGCGATCCTGCAGGGTGACGTAGTTGTCTTCGTCGATAACGCCACCGTCGCCGGTATGGAACCAGCCGTCGACTAGCGCCTCAGCGGTGGCTTGCGGATTGTCCCAGTACGACTTCAGGATTACGTTGCCGCGCGCCAGCACCTCGCCGTCGTCGGCCAGTACCATGGTGACACCCAGAGCGGGATTGCCCTGCCGAGAGAGTTTCGATGCTCGCTCGGCCGGGGTGAGTTCATCCCATTCGGCGCGATTGCGGTTGATGGTGAGCAGCGGCGCCGTCTCGGTCAGGCCGTAGATCTGGATGAACTCCCAACCCAGTTCGGTTTCAACCCGTTCGATGGTCTTGGTGGGGGGAGGAGCGCCCGCCACCACGATGCGAACCTGCCCCCGGCCCGGGATCTCGCCGTCCCATTCGGCCGCGGCGTCAAGGATGGCAGCCACCACCGCAGGAGCACCACACATGATGGTGACCCCGTGTTTTTCAACCCGCCGCAATATCTCCGCGCCGTCAACTTTACGCAGCACCACATGGGTGGCGCCCATGGCTGTCATGACATAGGGCATGCCCCAACCGTTGCAGTGAAACATCGGCAACGTGTGCAGGTAGACGTCACGGTCGCTGACCCCGGTGTGCCAGCCGAAGGTGGCCGCGTTGACCCACAGGTTCCGGTGGGTCATCTCCACGCCCTTGGGTCTCGCAGTCGTACCGCTGGTGTAGTTGATGGAAGCTGTGGCCGACTCGTCCGGGGTCCAGGCGACCGGTTCGCTGCCGACCCGATAGAGCGAATCGCTCTCCTCGCCGGCGATGAAACGATGCTTCACTCCGATGTCTCCGAGTGTCGACTCGAGTTCTGGGTCGATGATCAGAACCTCAGCCCCACAATGTTCGACGATGTAGGCGACCTCGGCCCGACTCAAGCGAAAGTTGATGGGTACTGCGACCCGACCGAAAGCGCTAGTGCCGAAGAGATGAACGAGCATCCGCGCGGCGTTGTGCGACACGATTGCCACACGAACTCCAAGGTCAATACCGAGGTCGTCCAGTCCCGCGGCCAAACCGGAGGACAGTTCTTCAAAACGCCGGTAAGTCAGCTTCCCGAGTGACGGGGCTACCTGGTCAGGTTCATCGATGATCCCAATTCGGTCTCCGTATACGAGCGAGGCACGGCGCAGATGATCGGCAATGGTCAGCGGTACTTCCATGAATCCTCCTCACGAGGCCGAGCGAACAGCCAAAGATACTCCGTGCCTGTCGGTTCGGGAAGCGAACAAGAGCGGGTAGCAGAGCGTCAGCCTAGGAAAAGCAGGGTGTCGGTGTGGAACTGGCTCCAGGCGAACCAGAAGGCTTGATGTGCAGCCAGCGGATCACCGGATGTCTCTGATATGGCGGTGAAGCCCGCGCCGTCGCTGGTGACGGTGACTCCACCGAAGGTGATCGAAGCGCCATCCGCGGTCAGGGGTTCGATGACGGCGACGGGGAAGGCGACCGGTGTCCCATCCTCGGCGATAATTCCAACGACTGGTTCTTGCACTTCAAGTCGTGGGTCAACGTCGCCGATCGGAAAGATCGGCCCGCGGTCATCGCGGCCGCGCAGTGGATCGCGCGGATAACTCCGTCCGATGCCGCCGTCTTCGGCAACGATCCGAGTGTCGGGGTGAGCCGCCTTCCAGTCACCCCAGGTGCTGGTACGTACGCTGGTCTGGGCGAGCTTCACACCAGCTTCACGTAGCGGTCCGCTCAGGGCCTGGCCGGTGAAGGTGTCCATCACCGACATGGTGTGGAACTCAAACATCACCTTGTTCGACCTGCTCAACAGCCCAGATGTTCGCAACTCGTAGGTGTCGTAGCCGTTGAGGTCAGTTCCGGGTGCCACATCGTCGGTGAAGTACGCCTGGGCCGAACCGCAGAGCGTGCAGTAGGGGATACCCAAACGCCGACCGTCGATGGTGATGTTGAGCATCTCATGGATCTCCATGATGTTCTTTGGGAACGCCACCGCTTCGGAGCCGACAACCACACCGAACACGATCGAGTCGTCTGGATACCAGGAACCTTCAGCCGCCGATGTGAGCGCTGGATCGTTTAGCGCAGGAATGCAACCCTGAGGGCAGCCAACGTTGGTCTGGCCGATCGGCCGGTCGTCGATGTACACGCCTCCCCATGACACCCAACGCCAGTCGACTGTGGCGTCGGGGTCATCGAACAGCGGAGCCCACCGCGGTTCCCACAGTTCGAAGAGTTGACGTTTCCAGTTGATGTAGGTGGGTGGCGCGGGAACATCCCAGGCGATCATGTGGTTGGTGGTGAAACCCCACACCGACCCTTGCGCCGGGATGGAGACACCGGTGAGAGACTCCCAGGCGTTGCTGGTGTGCTCAAGGATCTTGCCTGTGCGGACGAAACGGATGATGTCGGTGAGCAACCAGGCGACCCTGGGATCACCCGAGGCGCCTATCCGATCAATTGCTTCGAGGTCTGGACCTATCGCCAGCGAATCGAACAGCGCGTTGAGATCGGCTTCCAAGTCAGCATCAAGGGGTCCGCTAGGCGAAGACGGTGCTGGCCCGAACGCGTCGTCGCTGATCTCGGGTCTTGTTGCCTCGTCTTTGTCAGCAGACGGTTCCGGGTCTTTGTCAGCAGACGGTTCCGGCTCTCCCGCTTCGGTCTCGCTTGACTCGCCGGACTCAGCGGTGACGTCACTGGTCACCTCTGGTTCGACCTCGTTTAACGGATCGCCAGGTCCACAGGCAGTGGCCGTCAGGCCTAGGACAATCAGCAACCAAAATGTACGGCGCCTTCTCATGTGGCTGAACCTCGCGATGTCAGTTGACTATCGATTTCCAATCGTGGAACTATCCGGTCGAGCCACGCGGGGATCCACCAGTTCTTCGAACCCAGTAGCTCCATAGTTGCAGGCACCAACAACAATCGCACCAAGGTTGCGTCTACCACGATGGCCGAGGCGAGACCCAAACCGAACACTGCGGCCACCCGCAGATCCTCCAACATGAAACTGCCGAAGACGAACGCCATGATCGCGGCTGCCGCAGTGATCACCCGTGCCGTTGCCGCTAGACCGTCACTGACCGAGGTGACGGGATCACCAGTACGTTGATATTCCTCGCGTATTCGGCTGAGCAGGAACACCTCGTAGTCCATCGACAGGCCAAAGACGATGGCGAACATCATCATTGGAATGAAAGGTTCGATCGGCCCCGGATCAGCTCCGGTTATATCGCTCAGCCAACCCCATTGGAACGCGGCGACAACGATCCCGTAGGCAGCGCCGATCGACAGCAGGTTCATTATCACGGCCTTTATCGGCACTAGCAGTGAGCGGAAGACTGCCATCAACAAGATGAACGAAAATACCAGCACAGCCGTGAAAAAGACGGGTATTCGACCGCTGAGATAGTCAGAGAAATCGATACCTGCAGCAGTCTCGCCGGTTAGCGCCACGGCCAGCGTGGTGCCTTCGATGGCTTGCGGAATAACCTCATTTCTGAGGCGCTTGACAAGGTGTTCGGTGGCTTGGTCTTGAGGTGCGGTATGTGGAATTGCACGAATCAAGAACGCGTCAGGAGAAACAGCGTTGGGTAACTCCGGCGGCACCGCCGCGATCCCAGGGTCAGCGCGTATTGCCGAGACGAGGCCACCGATAGCTTCAGCGTCCTGGTCGCTGTTGACAACCGCGGTGATGAGGAACGGTCCGTTGAAACCAGGGCCGAAGCCGTCGGCTAACAGGTCATAAGCGCGTCGTGTGGTGGTCTCTTCGCTGAAGTTGCTTTCATCAGAAAAACCGAGCCGTATGTCCAACAGCGGTGCGGAGATGAGCAACAGAATTGCTGTTCCCGCAACCGCGATGGTCCGTGGGCGGGCCTGCACGAACCGGCTCCAGCGGTATGCCATCGTTTCGCGCAGTGGCTTGACCTCTCGCTTGTTGAGCGGTTGCCGGAGTGCAGGAACGAAGAAACCCGCGATCAGCACAACGATCGCAACAGGGATGCAGAAGACCAACGGGCTGATTCCAAAACCGACCCCGAACAAGGCGACGGCGACCAGGCTGGCCGCGATGATTCCCCGCCTCCGGGTTACTTCCAGGCGGTCTCCGGCAAAGCCGACCAACGCGGGCATCAGAGTCAACGACGAGACCAGCGTTACCAGAACCGTGACAGATGTGGCGACACCGATCCCGGTTACGAACGGAAGACCGATCGCTATCAGGCCCAGCAGAGAGACAACAACGGTGATCCCCGCGAACAGCACGGCACGCCCAGCGGTGTTCATCGCGCCTGCCGCAGCTTCGGCTGGGTCGGCCCCTTCCCGCAGCAACTCCCGGTATCGGGTGACCAAAAAAAGCGTGTAGTCGATTCCGACACCCAGCCCGATCATGGTGGCGATAGTGGTGGCGAACTCTGGGCCTCCGGAGAGGTTGGAGGCGAGCACGGTTGCGGTCAACCCGCCCCCACGCCGAACAGAGCCACCGCTAAGGGCAGTCCCATACCCAGCACCGAACCCGTAGCCAGGATGAGGATGAAAATAGCGAAGGCGACACCGATCAATTCAGATTGCGGGGGTTCGACCCCTGACAGAACAGCACCGCCGATCTCAACCTGAAGCCCCGCAAGGGCGGGGATCAGCTCTCCGATCTCGTCGCCGATCCCGCCTGCAATTTCCTGGTCAACTTCGCTGCCAAGCTGAATATCGGCATAGGCGATCTCGCCAGAGTCTGAGATTCCTCCGCCGCTGAACCCGCCTGACTCGTAGGGCGACAAGATTTGGACACCATCGATGGCGCTGGCCTCGCTGAACATCTGCTGCATGACCGAAACCACTTCTGGATCGTCAACGCCTTGCTCAGCAGAGAACACGATTGTGCCGGTAAGTCCGCTGCCTGCCCCGCCGAAGGCCCCGAAGTGTTCGTCGAGTGCATCGAATCCGGCTTCGGTTTCTGAACCCGGCAATTGTTGTTCGGCGGTGAAACCTCCGCCGATCCCTAACGCTGCGCCGAATAGTCCCGCCACCCCTACGATCCACAGCCCCAGAACAGCCCTGCGCTTATGGAAACACCAACGTCCGAGTCGAGCCAACATGTCGGCGAGTTTGCCCGATATCGGTCGAGAACAACACGTTTATTCCTGCTGTTGTTTGTTGCGCTCAGAACTTGGGGGTTTCGTGGGGGAGCAGAACGCGGGCCGCGCGCAGATAGCCATAGGGCGTCTCGGCTCGGAAATTAGAGACGCGGCTGGTGTAGACGTCGGCATGCTTCTCGACTTGGCGTGCAAACAGGCTCTTGTCGACGCCCGCTCTCATCAGCGGACCCCAGAGTTTGTTTCCTTGCTCGCTTGCTGCCCGTGCCAACGGTGCGATTCGTTCGTCGAGCGCGGCTACGTCACCAGCGGTCGTTTCGATGGCGGCGTCGATCTTTTTTCTGGGTTGGTCGCCGACGACCAGATGGCGTCGTTGCATCCGCTGCCGCGACTGCGCCAATTCCAACTGGCCTTTCTCCTCCATCAACTTGGAGAGTTCGAAGTTGGTGTCAGCGGCAGTGGTGCTAGTAGAGATTTCGTCCTCGAGTTCGCGCACGATCAGCGCGGTGCGCCACCGCAGCACGTCTTTGGTGACGTACACGTCGCCGAAGAGATGGTCGCCGACGTAGAGGAACTGTGATCCCTCATGGCCTAACGCGTCTTCGACGAGGCGAGCGTTGCCTCCGTGGTAGACAGCGCCAGATTTGATCGCGCCGAGGTGTGGTTCCAGGAGTCCCCGCTCAGGATCGACTACCTCATAGATCGGCCCGACATCGGAGAAGAATCGGGGTTTGTTGGCGGCCACGATTATCAGGTCAAACAAGTCGCGCCAGGTTTGGCCGTCACCCATGAAGCGGTTGAAGCACCAGTTCATGATTTGCTGGCTGTACGACCAGTCGGAGTTGGTGATGAGAATCAACTCTTTGCCGGCAAGCCGTTGGTCCATGAGCGTGGGCACAGTCTCCGGGTCGAGATCCACGAAGCGTTTCGGATCAGCAACGATGGCCGCTTTGAGCGACCCGTCGCGGTGTGCGCTGGTCAGAGCGGCGTCGATGGTTCGGTAAAGCTGACGGTAGGTCTTGATACCGGGTAGAGGGGAACGGTCGTGGCGGTCGATCAACTGGCACCACAGCGAGGCTCGACTCAACTCGAAGAGCGTGTTCATGAACTTGAACCGCTGATCTGAAAGGTCGATGACCGTCTCTACGTAACTTCGTCGCAACTCAGAGAACGGCAGCATCTGGTTGCCGTGTTGGGCTCTGACAACGTAACCAAAGCGTGTCGCCTTGACGATGTTGCCCAACTCAAGGTCGAAGGTGAGACCGAGTGTGAAAGCCTCGGGATCGAATACCAAGTCAGCGACCGGCCAACCCTGCGCCTCAAGGTAGGCACAACCATGATCGAATGCTGCCCGTTCCCACTCGTCCACGAAGTAGTGGATGAGTGTGTAGTCCATGTCGTAGCCGATTGCTCGTACTCCGCGGAGGTTGAGGGTGCGGTTGCAGAACACTCCTCGTGTGTGTTGACGCTCGGGAAGGGGTTGGGTCACCGCGTCATTGTCGCGCGTCGGGGGGTTCCGATGTCGTTGATTGGTCCGTTGCCTGCGAATCGAGGGCGGTGGGGCGGACCAGGGCAGCAACCTCTGGTTTGTGGTCCAGCAGCGATGCCCGGGCCACGGCTTTGTTGCCCCATCGCGAGCGGATGCTGTCGATCATGGTGTCGAGCACGTCGGTGGGTTTGCCGTCCTCAGCGAAGGGGAGCGCGAGTTGTATGGCATCGGGTGTACCGAGCGCTGAGTAGGTGACTCCGATCAGTGTGCAGCCGACACGACCGAGTCTGCTGCCGGGTCCGTGGGGGCCGTCGAGCAGATCGAGCAGCAACTCGTCGGCGACGGCAACCAGAATGTCTGTCTGTTGAGTCGCCTCCGGCAAGGTCCGAGAGCGGGTCTCGTGACGCATTTCTGAAGTTCGGTAACGGACTGTGACGGTGCGGGCAACGCGGTCTGCTTTGCGCAGACGTGCCGCCACCTTCTCAGCGAGGGCAAGCATCTCAAGGCGCAGTTCTTCGCGGTGACGAACCTTTTGTCCGAGGGCCCGCTGGGCGCCCATCGAACGGTCACGACGGTTGGTGTCAATTGCACGCGGGTCGTAGTTGTGAGCCAGCGCCAAAAGGTGAGTGCTCGCGTGGTCGCCTAGATAGCTCTTGAGTCCTTCGCGTCCGCAGGAGGCGAGGTCTCCGACCGTGTCGATGCCGTGATCGTGGAGCTTCGCGGCGGTGACCCGTCCGACACCCCAAAGAACCTCGATAGGCAACGGATGAAGGAAGGCGAGTTCTGTGCCTGGCTCGACTACGATAATGCCGTCGGGTTTCGCTTGAGCGCTGGCGACCTTGGCCAGGAACTTGGTTTGAGCGACCCCAACCGACAGCGCTAGACCCACTTTGTCGAGCACCTGAGCTTTGAGTTTCTGAGCAATCTGGGCGGCGGGTCCGAAAATATGTTCCGCTCCTGCAACCTCAAGGAAGGCTTCGTCCACCGACAGCGGTTCGACGAAAGGCGTGAAGTCGTGGAACTGCTCGAATACCTCCGTCGAGGCTTCGGCGTACGCCCCCATACGCGGCGGAACTGTGATGGCTTGGGGACACAGTGAACGGGCGAGCACACCACCCATCCCAGAGCGGACTCCGCAGCGTTTGGCTTCGTAGCTGCAAGCTAGGACCACGCCCTTTCCAACGATCACGGGGTGTTTGCGCAGCTTGGGATCATCACGCTGTTCAACCGATGCGTAGAAGGCATCAAGGTCGGCATGGAGGATCGTGGCTCTGTCGCTCACGAGCCTACTCTAGTTACAAACATATGTTCGGTTCCAGTCGCTAAATCGACATGACTTTCTGGCTGGCCCTACGATTCGGGTGTTCGCTGCGGATCAAGGAGAACTTTATGCGTCGTTTGTGCCTGGCTGTACTGGTGGCTGCGTCTTTGTTCGCTGTTTCGTGCGGAAGCGGTTCCGATGACGACGGTGAGGAGCAAGTGACACCGAGCGACACGGAAGCCACAGAAACAGAAACCCCTGATGGGGCCGCACCCGACAGCGACGACTCCGATACGGATACGCCCGAAACCGAAACTTCCGAAAGTAGCGACGGAACCGACGGCGACGGAGAAGACGAACCCGAACCCGAGCCCGAACCGGTGGTGTTGACCGATTCCTGGACCGGGGTCACCGCAGAGACGATCAAGGTTGGCGTCGCTGGGATTGACTTCGCGCGGCTTCAGGAGTTCGGGGTGGACATCGAAGGTGTTACCACCGATGTATGGGCGCCCGCCTGGGCTGACGCCTTCAACC
The DNA here is from genome assembly GCA_965198365.1 of Candidatus Aldehydirespiratoraceae bacterium. GTDB lineage: Bacteria > Actinomycetota > Acidimicrobiia > Acidimicrobiales > Aldehydirespiratoraceae > VXYK01. The sequence goes on from OZ240617.1 coordinate 830,289, forward strand.
GGCGCGGTGGCGCCCTAGGTCGCATGATGGAAGTCCATGTTCGTAATTTCCTTCCGATCGGCAGTGTCGAATCTGATGCTGTCTGTGCAGAGTTGACCGAAGACGAAGGTGTCTTCGTTGTTCTCGGGCTGATGCTCGGCGACAATCCGCTTTGTGTCACCCAGCTCCACGAAACGCCTTATGTCGGATTGTTCGGCCTCACCGCAGAACGGGCAGAGAAATCGATCGCACCGTTTCTTGCCAGTGAAATGGCCGCTGATCTACAGCGAGGAAATTCGACCAAGACACTCATCCGTGACGGGACATTCGACGGTGTCAAGCTGGCGGTTTTCTGGGAGATAGCCGATGAACCGGTAGCCGACGACGTAGTTTTGCCGATGCTTGAAGAAGCCGGGGTTGACGTGGTGGTCACGGGGACTCTGCTGGACTACGCGGGCGATACGCCGGCATCGGAAGCCGCTATCGATGTCATCTTCCAGAACTTCGCGGCCGCGGGTGCCGATATGTACTTGAACATCAGCGGACTGGTTTCTTTCAACCGGGCAATAGATCGTAATCGACCCGGGGTTCCGTTCGTCCTTCTCAACGGCCAGTTGACGAATTCGGCGATCGTCGCCACGAGCGGCTACGACCCAGACATCCTTGTTGATGCGATCGGCATCACGGCGAGCAAACCGACGCTCGAAGAGTGGTTGGCCACCGACGAGTGGCATGTATGTGTGGACGAAATCAACGCATACTCCCCGGGCACTATCGAGGTGGAGAATCTGACTGAGAGTCTGGTTGAGGGAATCGGTCAGGTGTGTCAAGGATTCAGGCTGCTTGAGCATCTGTTGATCGCTGCTGGTCCGGACCTCACCCCCGATGCGCTGCTCGCTGCAGCCGACGCCACCGGTGAGTTGCTTTTGCCGGGAATGATCGCGGGTTCGCTGGGACCAGGAAAGTACTCGGTTGGAGATGTTGTCCGGTACTACAGCTACGACATCGACAACAAGCTCATGGTGCCCGACAGTGAGCCGATCGTGGTAACCCGCTAGTTGTCGTTGTTTCCGTTCACTATGGCGTGGATGTCTTCGCCGTATCTCTCAAGTTTCACCGGGCCGATACCGCTGATCGACAATAGATCGTCGTCGTTTTGGGGGCGCAGAGCAGCGATTTCGTAGAGCGTCGCGTCGTTGAACACCACATATGCGGGCACCCCGGCTGTTCTGGCGGTGGCTGAGCGCCAGGTCTTCAGTGCCTCACGAAGACGCACCTCGTCGAGAGTGGACGCTGTAGGTGGCTCGATCGGGCCGCGGCGCCGTCGGTGTGTGGGAGTTGGTTTGATGTCGCTGCTTGCAGCGGTGGCTTGGCCTTTGGGTTCGGGTTGTCCAGCGGGTTCGGGTTGTCCGGGAGGTTCGGGTTGTCTGGGTGTGCGCATTTCGGCAACAAACCGTGACGCCGGACTACTGGCGGTTATTGCAGCGCTCTCACTGGCTCGGGTGATGGCCACGTGAAAGACCCGCCGCTCCTCTTCGGTGTCCGATGAGAGTCGGTGCGGCATTACTCCTTCGCTGGCATCGTGGACGATCACGTGAGGCCACTCGCGGCCCTTCACCCGGTGAATTGTGCTCAGCGTTATCCCGGTTTGGCCGTTACCTGTTGGGTTGAGCCGCTTCGCCAACCAGCCGGGAAACTCGGCGGGGTCTTCGCAGCGTTTGGCCACGGCGAGCAGCGCAGCCAAGTCGTCGCCGTGGGTCGAGCGGTCGACCGACCGTCGGCTGGCATCGAGACGGTTGTCGAGCGCTCGTCCCAGCCCAATATCGTCGCGGATCGCGACGAGGAGACTTACCGTGTCGGCGTTGCGGTCGGCGAGGCGACGAAGTGCCTCGAGTTGAGTGGTGAACTCAGCAATCTTGAGCTGGTCGCGTTCCTGGTTCAGTCGTCCCGTCAGTGCCTTCAGCTGGCGCGGGCTTCGCTGTTCGCCCACCCAACCTGCCAAGCGTCGACTGATCCCCCGTGGTGGTCTGCGCACCGCGGTCTCGAGTGCGTCGCCGGGAAGGGCATTTTCGCCAGCAACGGCGAGGCGTAACCAGGCCAACGCGCCAGCAACACCGGTTCGCTCCATGAAGCTGGGTCCGACCGGTTTGTTCGTGGGTATTCCGGCTTCTTCGAGCAGAATCATCGGCCCTAGCAGAGTCACGTTTACGCGAGCTAGCACGGCAATGCTGCTTAGCGGTATGTTCTGGCCGCGCAGTGCTGACACCCGAGCCATAGTGCTGCTCATCGGATCGTTGCTCACCAAGACCTCGATCTCGTTTTCGAGAGTGGCTCGCCCTGGACGAGCATTGATTGTCTTAACGACCCGACGGCGATTGTGAGTCAACAGCGTGGCCGCGGCGTCTACCACGCTTGTTGGGCAGCGATAGTTGACTTGCAGATCATGAGTTGCCGCACCCGGAAACAAATCTGCGAAATCGATCAGCCAGGACGGCGAAGCCCCGGCGTAGCCGTAGATCGTCTGGTCATCGTCGCCAACTCCAAAAACGTTCGCGGCCGGGCCGGCTAGTAGGCGTATGAGCAGGATATGGGCCGGGGTCAGATCTTGGAACTCGTCGACCAACAGCACCCCACAGACCCGTCGAGCGGTCGCCCTCGCCTCGGGTTCAGCACACAGCACCTCAATTGCTCCCAGGATCTGCTCATCAAAGTCAACGGCTCCGGCGTCCGCCAAGCGCTCACGGAACTGACCCATGACATCAGCGAAGCCTCGAACGTCGCCACCAAACTCCTGCTCAACCGCACTTGGTGAACGCAATCCCAAACGTGTGGCGGTGAGCGCCTCTATCCAGACAGCCAAGGGATCGGCCATGGCCACACGTCGCCCTCCCACAAGATCACCAAGCAGTTCACGAACCTCGTGTTCGTCGATCACTCGGGGAGGGTTGCGGTCAGCGGGGGAGCGAAAGGGGCCCGAGCCGCGCAGAATCGCCAGAGCCAGACTGTTGAGAGTGCGGATTTGCAAACCCACCAGGTCACTGGTGCGCTCCTGCATTTCTTCGCGTGCCCGCACATTGAACGCAACGAGGCAGACGGTTGCGGGATCTATCTGGCGGTCCCGTACCAGGTGCCGGGCTCGCTCTGTGAGAACCCGAGTCTTTCCTGATCCTGCCGGAGCGATGATTCTGGCGCCTCCGCCGCTGTGTGCGACGGCACGAAGCTGATCGTCGGCAAGGTCGGCCCTAGGCATGATGTTGCGGATCGTTGTCAAGGACCCGATGGCGAGATGAACCGCCGGTATCACCGGAGCGCCGAGTTCGATGTCGTCGAACCACTCCAACGGCCCACCGTCGCACCACGCCGGTCCTTCATTGGTTTCGACGTCTCCGAGCCCTCGGGTCAGCAGCCTGGCACCCGCGCTGACGGCTCGCGATACTGCTCGGAGTGTGGGTTTGGCGGGTACCCGGGCATCCACTGAGTGCTCGAACACCAGATGTTGTTCCGACTCACCCTCAAGGTCGGTGTTGGGTGACAGATGCCAGTAGGAGACGTCGAGCACGGTTGGTTCGTCACTGAGGTCGATCCGTAACTCGATGACTGTTCTGGTTCGTGTCCTGCGGAGCGCTCGGAGACGGCTGAGTGCACCCGGTTGCCCGTCGATGACAATGCGCTCACTCCCAGCCCAGGGTTCGGGCGCGTCTTGTCCAGGATTCACTACCAGGTTGCGTCCAAGAGCCTCAGGCCCGGCCAACCGCTGCCAATCTGGATCCAGCACTACCGGCCGACACCTGTTCGGAGGTTTTGGGCGGTCAGCGGAGAACTCCGTCAGCCTCGGTGGCGACGATTCTGAGTCAATGTCGGTGGACTCGGTGTCGAGCGAGCAAGTCCGTACCTCTTTGACAGTTGCATGCCGCCCACCGCAGTGTCCGCAGGCGATCATCGCGGTGGTCCAAGCATCCGCTGTACGTTACGCCGCCAAGGCGTGTCCGCGGTTGTGTAGGGATGCTGCAATTGGGACTGAAATTGCGCTGACGATCACCAGCAGGAGCATCGAAGCCCGAAGACCGTCCACGGGATCGTCGTAGCGCACGAAAAGGGCAATCACGATAGCGATGCTGATGGTGCCCCCAATTTCCATGAAAATCCGGTTCATGGCGCCGCCGATTCCGAGTCGATCCTCATTGACGGCGGACAGAGCAGCCGATTGACAGGCCGCGTGTCCAAGTCCCACACCGATTCCGTAGACCACGACGACGGGAACCCAAAGAGTCCAAATTTGGGGTTGCGAGCCTGCAGCCGACCACATCCAAAGCCCGCCAGCCGCCATTAGCAGCGCCCCTGGCAGGATCACCGTCCGATGTCCGAAGCGGTCGGCAAGGCGACCGGAGACGACTGACATAGGTCCGCCGATTGCCGGGATCAAACCAACGGCCAGGCCCGCTTTGAACAACGACAAACCCCAGCCTTCGTGCAGGAAAGTCACGAACGCGAGGAACGACCCCATGAAGTTCCCGGCCAAGAAGAACGACAACGCACTCCCCACCCGGAAGTCGTGGTTGGCGAAAAGGGGCACGTAGAGGATCGGCTCTTGGTGAGCGCGGGATCGTTGTACCAAGCCGGCCAGCAGGATCAGGGCGGCAATCAAGGCTGCGACCGTTCGCACATCACCGAACCCCCAATCGTCGCTCTGCACGATTCCTAAAGCCAGTGAACCCACGCCAAACATCAACAAGAGCACCCCGATCAGGTCTGGGGTCTTGCGTGCCAGATGCACCCGATTGGGAGGAAGACGCGGTCCGACCAGCGCCAGAACCACGATGCCGACTGGTACGTTGCAAAAGAATGCCCAACGCCAGCCAAGGGCCTCCACCAACGCGCCGCCTACAAGAGGCCCTAGTGCAGCGGCCACTCCTCCGGCAGCACCCATGGCACCGACAGCGGTTGAGCGCATCCGCGCGGGGAACGCATTGAGCACCAATGCGAACGAGGCTGGTGCTTCAATGGCCAGCCCGGCTGCCTGCAAGACACGGGCGGCGATCAGGAATTCGACCGTGGGCGCGGCCGCCACCCCGGCACTGCCTGCGAGGAACAACGCAAAGCCGATCAGAAATATCCGAGTTCTACCGAAGCGGTCGGCGAGCCACCCGCCCGGCACCATGACCGCTGCGGTGGTAATAGCGAAGCCGGTGAGGGCCCACGAGATGGTGCTGTCGCTGGCGTCGAAGGAGTCAGAAATCTCGCCGAAAGCGACGAAGATCATCGAAAAGTTGAGCGTCGCTAACGCCACCGACCCCGCTACCAAGCCGAAAATGCGCCACGGAGAGCGGATGGTCGTGTCAGCGGTCACCACAGATAGCTACACCCTCAAGTGCTTCAGCAACTAATCGAAGGCACTTACCGTCAAGTCCTTATGGGAAGGGTTACCGGGCCACCGGGGATCTGTGGCCAGGTTTGCTTTCCACTCAGCCCGGCGACGATCTAATTTTCTGCGGCTTGCTCCCCGCCTGTCACACCCAGTCCCTACTATGAGTGTCATGGATGTGGCCTACGACGCCGACAAGTTCACCGAGATGGTTGTTCATATCGCGGGGCGACTGGAGGATGATCGCGCGGGTGGAGCCACGAAGCTCAACAAAGTGCTTTTCTTCGCCGAGTTCACCCATTTACGTCGACATCAGCGGGTCATCTCCGGTTGCGAGTTCCAGAAACTGCCCCATGGCCCAGCGCCTCGTCAATTGCTGCCGGTACGCAAGAAGTTGATCCGCGCTGGAGCGGCTGAACTGGTGGAGGAGGACTTCCTCGGCCGGCCCCAGCAACGGCTGGTCCCTTCGCGCGCCGCAGACCTTGATGTGTTCACCGACGAAGAGTTGCAGACCATCGAAGATGTGCTTGACCAGTTGGCCGGTATGACTGGCAACCAAGTCAGCGAACTGTCTCATCAGGAGCCTGGTTGGCGGCTCTCCGAGGTCGGCGAGACCATACCGTTCTCTACTGCGTTCCTTGATTTTCCACAGGTTAAGACGCGGACCAGTGAGCGATTGTCCGAATCGGTGGGGGAGCGTTACGGACTCGCGGCTTCGAGGTGATCCCGGAGGTCAGGGTCAGCGAATTCGCTGCCCGCAAGATCGCAGCGGAGTTCGGCCCCGAGCGGAGTGCAGCAGGTAAGCCGTCAGAGTGGGACTTCTGGTCGGGTCCACTGGCCGCTGCGCTCCTAGGGTTCCGGGACTTTGAGAATCTCCTGTGGCACCCACGCCCGGAGATTCGGTCACTCCACATTGTCGACCCCATCTTTGGTGCCTTGGTATTCATCGGTGTGCTAGTCGACACCGACACAATCGAGATAGCGGACTTCGCCATAGACCCGGACTATTGGTCGACCGTCGAGAATGACCGCAATGACTGACGTGGGCACCTGGTCTGACATCAGCTTTGGACGCAGGTGCTGGCGCTGTTCAGCAACCTCTTCCGTCTGCTCTCTTTGAACGGGTTGAGTTACTCTGCCGGCTATCGGCGGTTCAGTTGTGGCGACAAGTGACTACACTGTCGTCATGCCTGTGGTCTCGATCCGGTTTTCTGACGATCCGTTGCACAAGCGACTCAAAGCCAGTGCCGAGCAACGACAAGTCGCCATTTCCACGTTGGCCGAGAGGTTGATCGATGAGGGTCTCAGGATGGAAGCCCACCCCGCGGTCATGTTCCGAAACGGCCCAATTGGTCGCAGGGCTGTGCTGGTCGGAGGACCCGAAGTCGCTGATGTGATTTCTTCAATGATTTCCGGCGATGTCCCGGCGAACGACCGACGCGGCAGAACTGCTGATTTGATGCGGCTGGACATTGCCATGGTCGACGCGGCGCTTGCCTACTACGCCGACTACACAGCAGAGATCGACGCCGAGATAGAAGCACGGGAGCGGCAGGCGGTTGAGGCCGAAGCCGCTTGGAAGCGCCAGCGAACGTTGCTCAACGAGTGAGGCTGTTGCTTGATGAGATGCACTCCCCCGCGGTCGCCGAAGTGCTCGTCGCGCAAGGGTCAGATGTGATCGCGGTTGCTGCGGAACCTTCACTGAGGGGATCGAGTGACGCAGAGTTGTTTGAACATGTGAGTAGTTCGGGACAGATCTTGGTGACCGAAAACGTCGGTGATTTTTCGGTTCTGCATTCCGACTGGCTCGTAAGTGACCGGCCCTGTCCGCCTGTGGTCTTCACCAACCCCAAGAGGTTCAATAGGGCGTCGTTGGCATACCCCGGTGACTTGATCGCCGCGCTCGACATATTTCTCGGCGACCCACCGATCCGAGGCAGATCGTGGCTCTGGTGGCTATGAAGGCCGGAAAATAACTCATCGCCCAAGATGTCGTCGACTCCGTACAGCACGTTTTCGCGCAGGCTCAGTCGGCCGAGTGGGCCCGTTACTCGCTCGGACTAGGTATCTAGTCGACGGATTCGTACTGTGTGACCTGTGGCCGCGATTTCGAGGGTGTAGGTGCGCCCGTCCAGCATGAACGGTTCGTGCTCATAAAAGACGGGTGCAACTGGGAGTGTGGGCTCTGTGGAACGGAAAGGGTCGCATTCGTTCAGGCTGCCGTCTCGATTCGTGTCTACGCAGGCAAAATCCTGCAAATTGTTGTCATCGTAGAAGACATGCCACAAACCCAACCCGTCGGCCCGTGCCCGTGACGTCCCGGTATTGAACACTCCGTCCAAATTCGCGTCTACCGTTCCCACCAGGACCGGTTCAGCGTCTGGAACCGATACCAGGCCCATCCAGGTGTTTGCACCCTTGTAGCGCAAGCGGATGTCTTCGGGCACGCCGATCGGATACAGAATCAACCCGTACGGCAGAAGTTCGCCCGTGCTGTAGGGGATGTTGACAACAGCTCTGACTGAAGGACCGGTTTTCCAGGTTTCGTCGACAGCATCGGGGTTTCGAGCCATGACCAACGGCGGTCCGTCGTCGGTCAGATCCCGGTTTCGGTTCCTGTCGATGTATATCTTGTGGGACCACTGTTCGTAATAGTAGAGATTGCGCGCTTGGGGATCGCACAGTGCAGTGAGGAGCACGTCTTCGCACGGCTCGTTGCGTTCGTAGGAATCGATCATGATCTCGAAGACGGGATCGGCGCCGTCACCCAGACGGATGGAATGCCAGGACTGGTGGCTTCCTGACGCTTCAGGATATGTGACCGATACGCGTCGGCTGCGATGGACACGGGCAAGCGGCGGAGGCGTACCAATGTGTACGCCCCCTAGAATCGGGTTGTCGGGTGCGGACTTGAACGTCAACTGGTCGTTCCTGGGGCCGCTCAGAGGGTCCGGATCGGCGCTGTCTGGTAAACCGTCGTTGTCGTCGTCTATATCGACGTTGTCGCCGATTCCGTCTTCGTCGTTGTCGAGCCACTCCGTCGGGTCCAAAGAGAACGCGTCGAGTGCATTGTCGATGCCGTCACCGTCGGCATCGCGGTCGGCGAAGTCTCCGATCCCGTCAGAGTCGGTGTCGAGCCAGTCTCTCGGTTCCAAGGGCAACGCGTCGATAACGTCCAGCGCCCCGTCATTGTCGTCGTCCGGATCGAGGGCATTCGCCAGCCCGTCGCCGTCGTGGTCGTCGACTGTGCCAGTTGAGGCTTGTGTGCTGCGCGGTTCGGACAGCCAGTCCAGGATCGAGTCTCGGGGCGTTGCGCCCCTCCGACAGTGGCCTCCCGGAGCATCGAGGTCCCATCGAGTGTCCAGTCCGAGCACATCGCGGTAGTAGTCCCGCATCGCCACGCCATCGTCATGCAGGAAGTCTTCAGTCGTGGCTTCCACAAACACCCGCATACGTCGCGAGACTTTCCGTACCGTGTGCTCGGACCACGGAATCGTAGGCGACCACGGGGACTCCGCCCGAGGAGGATCCTCACGACCCGGTCCGCCCCCCCAGAAGGCGCCGCACCACGCATGGAAACCGCCGCCATACAAAGCGAAGTAGCGCTCAAGGAATCGGGCCAGGAAACTGGTGCCACCAGAGCCTCCTTGGAACACGATCCTGTCGTGGTCGAGAGCGGCGCGTCCGCCCAGATTGTTTTGCAAGAGTTCGTGGATGACCCGATAATCCCGCGCTACCCAGGCCCGAATGCCGCGGCTTTGCAGCCTCGGCCCGAAAATCCAGCCTTCAGATTCCGAAAGGTCGTGGTACGAACCTGGGGATGCCACCCGGATGAACAAGAGTCCTCGCTCAAGCACGCCCCTGCGTAAACCCCAAAACATGTCATCTTCGGTGCCATGGTTGCTTCCATGAAAGAAAATCACCGCACCGCGCGGCTTGTTCAGATCCCAATGGTTCCGGTAATGTACCCGAAACCGGATCCTCCGCCCTCCCGAATCGACGAAGGTCGCCGTCTCATATGTCACGGACATGTCACAGATCGGGGTGTCGGGGTTGACCGAGACTGTGGGTTTGTTCTTGTAGCGGTACAGGAAAGTAACGAGTTGGGCTCTGGTCAGCGTGTCTTCGGGCGCGAAGGTGGTGGGTGAGGTGCCGGTGGTGATACCGGTGTTGGCCATCCATGACACACTGTCTTGTTGCCAAGCTGCAACGACGTCGCTGAAGTTGTGTGGCGGTGCAGCAGGCTCACCGGCTAGGCGATGCAGAAACGTTGCTGCTTGGGCACGTCTGAGGGTTTCATCGGGCGCGAACGTGGTGGGCGAGGTGCCGGTGGTGATACCGGTGTTGGCCATCCACGAGATCGCATCGTCTTGGGCACCGTTTGTTACGTCACTGAACGAATGACTCACCCCGGCGTCGGGTCGGTTCTCCATGTTGTAGATCCACACCGCTGTTTCACCACGCGACACCGGATCGTCAGGCCTGAAACAAACCCCGGCAATACCGGTGATCGCGTTGTCGACCGCCCATTGCACCGCGTCGGTGTACCAACTGCTCTGAGGCACATCTCCGTAGCCCGCCACCGCTCCAGTTGGCGACTGCGACCCCACCAACAACGCTGCCGTCAACGCCAAAACCAGCCCGACAGACCCCCCGACCCGGCTCAACCCAACCACCAAACAAGAACGTGAACAACACACCACGCATCAAAGTACCACCTTGAACCTAACCGGATCCCGCGCAGGCTGCTCTTGAGTCGCGTCGAGTCGTGACCCGTGAGCCTGAATGTTGTTGTTGACGGCACTGAATGTTTTGGACGGCAGAGGAGGCGATCGGCTAGCAGCTGCCTTCGACTCAGCCCGCCGATGGCGTGAGGTCCGGGAATGAGACTGAATACCGGATCGGGGCAGGTTTCGGTCGGCAAACGGGGTGCCAAACGACTGTGCTACTTGATCGCTGGTTTGATGTGATCAAGAGATCGTGACAGATTCCGACCGTTCGGAACATCCCGCTTTGTTGCACGCCGTGACGCTGTACACGGTCGTTGAGAATCCAACGAAGAGGATATGGTTCGGATCGCCGTCGTAGTAGCTGGTGCTTGGCGCGAAGACCGTATCGTCCAAGCTTGGGGACGTCGGTAGTTGATTGTCGAAACCGGATTGATATATCTGATAGTACGTGGCACCGGGCACCGGACTCCACCAGATCCTGGCATCGTCGGAACGGAGCGAAAGGACGACCTTTTCGCCTACTAGTCCCTGCGGGATCGAAGGAACATCGACTGCACCCTCAGCTTCGGTAATTCCACCGACATGGCGTGAGAAGCGTGAGCATTCAGATGAATCGCATGCTCTGGCCATATAGAAGTATGTAGTTTCAGGCTCCAGACCGCTGTCGACATAGTGGCCCCCAGCTACGGTTGAATCGATGACCTGATAGTTGCCTATGTCAGTGGCGCTACGACTCAGTTCATAATGTGTCACGCCATTGCGACACTCAGCATCAGCTTGATGACAACCAATGCTGAGTCTCAGCGAGCGCGATGTTCCTCCGGCAATGATCCGAACAACTGTCGTAACCCTCGCCATGCCACCGGCTTGAATGGAAACTGTCGGATTGTCGCTGTCGATGGGCGAACAGCCCGATCTGTCGCAGGCGACTACCCAGTAGTAGTTCTGGTCCAGGTCTGGGCTGGAGTGGACATAGAGAGTGCCCGTGACGCTGGAGGCCAGCTCGTCGCAGAAGTTCGCACGACCGAACTGGATATCACAACTAGAAGAGAAGAAGCTGTCGTGGTAGACCAACCGGCAGGTCGTTATGGCATGCGTTACGGTACCGACTGGGGATCTGCGGCCGGCCATTGGCCGAACTCGATCGTCTCCACTGCCGCCAACAAAATTCAAGCCCACGGGTCACGACTCAACACGACTCAAGAACAGTCTGCGCAGTACCCGGTCAGGTGCAGACCCTCGCTGAGAGGATTGAGCGACGCAGAATTGTTCGAATATGTGAGTAGTTCGGGACAGATCCTGGTGACCGAGAATGTCGGTGATTTCTCGGTTCTGCATTCGGACCGGCTCGTTAGTGACCGGCCCTGTCCGGCTCTGGTCTTCGCCAACCCCAGGAGGTTCAACAGGGCGTCGTTGGCATACCCCGGCGACTTGGTCGCCGCGCTCGACATATTTCTCAGCGACCCACCGATCCGAGGCAGCTCGTGGCTCTGGTGGCTGTGAAGGCCTTCAGCAACTAATCGGGGGCAGGGGGTAGCCGATGGGGGAGTAATCGGCGAGAATCGCAGCATGTCAGAACGAATTGCAGTAATGGGGGCGGGGGTCATGGGTTCGGGGATCGCCCAAGTCATGGCTATCGCCGGGCACGAGGTTGTTTGTCGGGATCTGAACATGGAGGTGCTCAACGTCGCCCGAACCGCGGTGGACAGTGGCCGCTTCGGTGTTCGAGGCGCCGTTGAGCGAGCGAAGCTCACCAACGAACAGGCCGATGCAGCGTTGAACCGCATCACCTTCACGACCGATCTTGAGGTGGCTGTCAACGCGGATGTCATTATCGAGGCAATTCCTGAAGACCTCGCTTTGAAGATTCGCTTCTGGCGGGAACTCGACTCGATGGCGCCCAGTCACACGATTTTCGCCAGCAATTCCTCGGGGTTTTCTATTGCTGCTTTAGGCGCAGCCACCGACAGACCAGATCGTATGGTCGGTTGGCATTGGGCTTCACCTGCTCCGGTTATGAAACTCGCGGAGATTGTCAGGGGCCCGTTGACATCGTCAGACACCGTCGACACCGTGGTGCGATTGGCCGCGGCTGCGGGGAAGAACCCGGTGGTTGTGAACGACACAGATTCCTCCTGGGGCTATGTCACCAACCGGGTATATTTCGCCATGGTGCGTGAAGCTAACCGAGTCGTCAGCGAGGGGATCGCCGACCGAAGCCAGGTCGACCAGTTGATGACAGACTGTTTCCGCTGGCCGTCAGGTCCCTTTGGGATGGTTTCCGGGGCTACTTCGGGATGGTCGCAATGATTGCCTTCCTGCGCCGGCATTGGAAGATCTTGGTGCCTGTCGGCGTGGTTGGTCTGGCCGTCGCCTACTACCTTGTCTTCATTTTCTTCGCTGTTCACCTGTTGTTTGTTGACGACAAAGTCAACGAGAGTGGCCCACTGTTCGACTCTGGGGCGGTGATGACCCCCGAGGCCGAGCCCGGCGTTCCCGAACCCAGTGAGCCCGGCGTTCCCAAACCCGGCGTTCCCGAACCCAGTGAGCCCGGCGTTCCCGAACCCAGTGAGCCCGACGTTCCCAAACCCGGCGTTCCCGAACCCAGCGAGCCTGCCGAGGTCGTGCCCGAGCCCAGCGGGCCCGCCGAGGTCGTTCGGTTGGTAGAAGGGTCGTTCATCGACCGCAGTCACCCCACAGAAGGTGTCGCTGTCGTGCTCAACGACGGTACCGAACAGCGGTTCCTTCGCTTCGAGGACTTCGCCACAGACAACGGGCCGGACCTCAACGTCTACCTGTCGTCGGCCCCAGCCGATGCGTCTGCAGGAGAGTTCGATGACGATTTCGTCGATCTTGGTGACCTCAAGGGCAACGTTGGGGCGCAAAACTACGAGATCCCTACCAGCGTCGACCTCAGCCACCACTCCACCGTGGTGATCTGGTGTGTTCGTTTCCGAGTCGCTTTCGGAGCAGCCGAACTCAGCTAGTGGCTGAACCGGATTGGAGCGTCTTGGCTACCTGTTGTTGCTTGCGACGTTCAATCCTGCGCTGTACGGGACGATCGGCCAGGATCGCCACGTAGACGAGCGCAGCCGCTCCGATGACGTCAAGCCACCAATGGTTGGCAGTGACAACGACCGCGAGCGTCATGGTGATCGGATGGGCGAAGCCGAGCCAACGCCAACGGCTCTTGGTCGAAGCGGTGATTGCCCACCCCGCGATCAGTGCCCAGCCGACATGCAGCGAAGGCATGGCAGCTATCTGGTTGGCGGTGTTGGCAATCGTCTCGCTGTCGTAGATCTTGGGACCGTAGATCTGGAGTGTGTCTGCGAAACCATGCTGGGGGAACCAACGCGGTGGTGCCAGGGGAAAGCTCACATGGATGATCAACGCGGCCACCGTCGAGGTGAAGAGCACGCGACGAACTCGCCCGTAGTAGTCATATTGAGCGACAAACAGCCAGGTCAACAGCATTGCCATCCCCAAGAAGTGCCCGAGGAAGTAATAGCGGTTCAGCACCCAGATCATGGCGTCGTTGCCTAGGACCAGGGATTGCAGTCCGACTTCGTTGAATATGCCCAGCGCTCTCTCCCAGTCGACGATCCGCTGCGAGTTGAGCAATGCTGTGTCGAGTTCGTCCATCGCCACGAGACGGACGAGGCGGTAGAGAAGTAAACCGACGGCGATGATTGTGATTTCTCGGGCAAGAGGCCAGCCCCACCGTGAGGTCGTGCGTGTTTCGTTGGTGGTTTGTGTAGACCTTCGAGATTCGACTGCCGTCAGGGTCATCTTCACTCCAAACGAAGCAGGTTAGCGAACACTGCGCAAGCGGCCTATCTGATTCAAGTCTATTGAACGGGAAGGGTCTCTGCTGAATCCACCGTCCCGAAGAGGTCGGTGTTACGCCCCTCCAACAGAGAGAGAAGCACGCGATGACTAGCGGTGGGGATCGCGAAAGTTGCTTTCGCTCGAGTAATCGCTGCTTCTGTGATCGGCCCGAGCAGACCGTCGACATCGGAGTCGGGGTCGAGGAAACCCTCGACCCCCAGCAGCCATTGAAGCGTGCTGAGCTCGTCGAATGTCAACGGCGCTTCGGCGTTTTCGGGTATCCCGCCGATCCTCAAGCTGTCGCTGTCTTCGTCGGGACTTCTTGCGATTATCGCTCCTTCATCCCCCAAGGCTTCATCAAAGACGGGACCGGCGAGTTTCGCGGCACCCCACAACGCCGCAACTAGGAGGATCAGAAGCGCTACTCCTCGGATGTGGGTGTCCATGAGTTCGGTCGTGTACTCGGCAGGCGGTCAGTTGGATTTACGGGCGTCAAGCTTGGCCTTGATCTCGGCGCAAGTCTTACAGATCGGGTATTTCAGCGGATCGCGGCTAGGTACCCAAACCTTCCCGCAAATCGCAACCACGGGTGTGCCCTCCACCGTTGCGCGGGTCACGTCGTTCTTGCGGGCATAATGCGAGAACCGGTCGTGATCGCCGTCGTCGGTCACCGGGTTGGTGACGGTTTCTTCGGTCGGGGTGATCGTTGGGGTCGAAACGGTGTCGGGCATGAGTCAAGTTTGCCTCAATCGCAGCGATTCAGCGCAGATTCGGTTCCCGCACTTGCTTAGACCTTCGCTCCTGGGAGTCATGGTGTCGCTGTGACTCACGGTTTCTGCGCGATTCATATTTTGCTGGTGCTTGCGTTTCGTTCGGCGAGTAAGCGTAGCGTGGGCCGGTGAATCGGGGTGTGCTGCTCGGTGTCTTGGCCTATCTGTTGTGGGGTCTGTCGCCGATCTATTGGCGGATCGAAGGCGACGTACCGCTGTTCGATGTGATCTTGTGGCGCGCAGCGGCAGCGGCTGCGTTGTTGGTTGGCTGGCAGGTGATCGGGGGTTCGCTGCCGAGGCTTCGAGCGTTGGTGGCTCGGCCTCGCGACTTTCTCATGTTCGCCCTGACCGCCTCTTTGTTGGCCACTAACTGGGTCGCGTTCATATGGGTCGTGACAACTGACCGGGTTCTGGAGGCAAGCCTCGGGTATTTCATCAATCCGCTGATGAGCGTAGTGCTGGGTGTACTGGTGCTTCGGGAACGCTTGCGCTTGGTGCCGATGTTGACTGTGCTCATCGCCGCCTGCGGCGTGTTGGTTCTCGCCCTTGACGTCGGCTCGGTTCCGTGGATCGCCCTCTACTTGGCTGGATCGTTCGCTCTCTATGGGCTGTTTCGCAAGACTTCGCCGGCAGGTTCTTGGGACGGGTTGACCATTGAGATGCTCGTGCTGTTGCCTTTCGTGCTGTGTCTGATGGTGGTTCGGGCGCTGAGCGGCGACGGTGTGTTCGGCTTGTCCGATGTAGGCCTCGATATCTGGCTGTTGGGTGCCGGTGCGATGACGATTGCACCGCTGCTGCTCTTTTCTGCTTCTGCCAGGCGTATCGAATTGTGGATCGTCGGGATGCTTCAGTTCTTGGCACCGACAATTCAGTTCTTCTTGGGTGTCTTGTGGTGGAACGAACCTTGGAGCGGTGGACAAGCACTAGGTTTCGTCATGATCTGGCTGGCACTGATTGTGTTTGTGGCCGATACCGGTATCCAGATCCGTCGCGCTCGTCGATTTTCGAGGCTGGCAGTGTCGAAACCATCATCCTGAAACCGGGCGGTCGAGCAGTTGTCGGGCCTTCTCCCGGGCGGAGTCGAGTGTTTCGACGATTTGATCCACAGGAACACGCCGGAGCACGTCGAGCGATTCAAGGCTGGCCGCGGGTGCGCCGCTGAGACCGGTCACTATGCAGTCCGTGCCGCTGGCTGCGGCCGTGTCGATCAGTTGTTCGATTACGAGGGCGGCGCTGTCGTCGATGTGGTTGGTTTCGGAGAAATCAAGGATCACGACCTGGTGACCGACGATGTCATCGCCGATGATCCGCATCAGCTTGCTCGACGATGCGACGGTGTAGCTGCCGCGCAGCTTGACGAGTCCTACCCGAGCCGAATACGGGCTGATTCCGTGTTCGTCGGGGTGTTCTTCGCGCAGGAATATTTGGTCCAGCAGGGGTACGGAGATGATGTTGTCGAGTTGGAGTCGTTCGAACTGCCGTGCTCCGATCATCCCCGACACGATCAAACCCACGGCGATAGCGGTGATCAGGTCCACGAACAGCGTGACCCCCAGGGTCGTGAGCATGATTAACAGGTGTTCACGCTGAACCCGGTGTATCCGTGCCAGGAATCGCCAGTCGATCATCTCCCAGCCGATAATGAACAACACACCGGCGAGCGCGGCATGCGGGATGAACTCGAGATAGTGCCCGAAGCCGAGCACCATCAATAGCAGTCCCAGCACCCGCGTTACAGTTGAGACCCGCGTCTTTCCCCCCATGCGCCTGTTGAGCATCGTTGTCGCGAACGTCATATGACCGGGCAGGCCACCGAAGAGACCAGCGACCACATTGCCCACCCCCAGGCTAAGAAGGCCTCGGTCTGGATCTTCGCGTGTGCGCGTCTGGGAATCGACGGCCAGCGACGACACGAGACCGCGCAAAGAACTGAGTAGAGCAATCGTGAGTGCCGGTACCAAAGCAGAAGCCAGGAAGCTGACCGACGTGCTCGGTCGCTGTAGTTGCGGAAGGCCGGTCGGAACCCCGTCGATTGTTGCCACGTCGGACAGGTATATGACACTGAGCAGCGTGCCGGCGGTTAGACCGGCGAGCATTGCGGGCACCATTTGACGCAGTCTGCGCGGCCAGAAGAACGTGACGGTTAGCGTGACCCCCGCGATGATCAAGCTGGACGTGTCCAAGTCACTTAACGCGTCCGGCCATGTACGGATGGTGTTGACCGGTTTGGAGATCTTGATCGTTCCACCGAGAAACGCTTGAATCTGCGAGAGCACCAGTATCACTCCGATGCCCGATGTGAATCCAGCGATCACCGAGTAGGGCGTGTAGGAGATGTAGCTCCCGATCTTCGCCGTGCCGAACAGCATCTGCAGCAGACCCGCAAGGATCACAACGGTGAACGCCTCCGCTGCTGTGTCTGCGGTCGTGGCGAGGACAGTAGCCATGGCCACGGCCATTACGCTGCTGGTTGATGCCATTTGGGGGCGTTCGCGCCCAAACAAACCGACAAACAAACCGACCGCGATCGCACCGTAGATTCCGCTGACAGCGCCAAGTCCGGAGACCTCCCCGAAAGTAGCGGCGGCGGTGATCGAGACGACCGCGGCCATTACCCCGCCGGTGACATCGCCACGAAATGTTTGTAGGTCGTAGCGCATCTCGCCCGAGAAGCTTAGTTGACCGCGAGGAATTCTCTATCGGTGCCGGTCATGCAAAGAACCTGTCGCATGGCGGTTCCTCCCGTCGGCTCAGGGCGTCGGTGTGAGTGTGTGGGTGCGCTCGATGTTGGCAACGATCGCGTCGCAAAGCTCTTGCCAGCGTGGGCGGGGAAGGTCGTGGCCCGTGTCGGGCAGCATCAACAGTCGAGAACTGGGGATGGCCCGAGCTGTGGCGATACCGCCGCTGGGCTTGACGAGCGGGTCTTTCATGCCATGGATAACCAGTGTCGGCACATGCACCTGAGCGAGTCTTTTGGTGCGGTCTCGACTGGCGCCGATGGCTGCCGCTTGGCGGGCAGTGCCCTTGGGTGTGAAGCTCCTTTGGACCCCAGCGGTCGCTGTGATTCGGTGCCGCTCGGCGTCGAAATGGTCGCCGGAGATGGCCCGAAACATCTTCAGGGATTCGTCTACCGCGTTTTCGGGTGTGAGTTCGGGTCGTTTGCGAAACTGTCGGATAAGCGACAGGGCGATGCCACCGGACTTTCGATCTCCGGGCTTGCTGGCAATGGAACAAAGGCTACGAACTTTATTCGGGTGATTGATGGCCATGGCTTGGGCGATCATGCCACCCATTGAGATACCGACGACATGTGCCGAATCGATGCCCATAGCGCCCAATAGTTGGGCGGCGTCAACAGCCATTTCTTCGACGGTGTAGCCGATGCCTTGCAGAGGCCGTCGGGTCAGCATCGACATCATGGACTTGCGGGTTGATGGGGGTTCCCAATCAGTTTGAGTTGACAGGCCTGCGTCGCGATTGTCGAAGCGGATGACCTGGAAACCACGAGCAACGAAGAGGTCAACGAATTCCTCGGGCCAGTCGATGAGTTGCCCACCGAGACCCATCACAAACAAGATCGGTTCGCCCTCCCCCCGAACCTCGTATTCGATGGTCATCCCGTTGGCTACTTCAACACTAGGCATCTTTCGATATTACTAGGCCCAGGGCTAAATCGATTGAGAAGTCGCCAACGCGGGGTGATTGCGGAACTCATTGAGCGTTTCGGGGTTGGCTAGAGCTTCGGTATTTGTGACCTTGTCGCCATGAACCACGGCCCGCACTGCTAACTCAACGATCTTGCCGCTACGGGTCCGCGGAATTTCGCTGACCTGGCCGATCACCGCTGGCACGTGTCGCGGAGTTGTGCCAGCCCGCACGGTTGCCTTGATTCGATTCACGAGTTCCTCGTCAAGTGATCGACGCTCAGCGAGGACGACGAACAAGACGATACGGGTGTCGCCCTCATGGGTTTGGCCGATGACGACGCTCTCGATCACTTCCGGGACTTTGTCGAGTTGGCGATATATCTCGGCTGTGCCGATGCGGACACCACCGGGATTGAGGGTGGCGTCGGAACGGCCATGGATAATGAACCCGTTGTGCTCGGTCCGTGCGGCGAAGTCGCCTTGGTGCCAAACGCCTGGAATTCGCTGGTAATACGCTGCTTTATAGCGGGCATCGTCGGGGTCGTCGCGAAAACCGAGTGGCATCGACGGGAACGCACTGCGACACACCAACTCACCTCGGACCCCAGTATCAAGCGGGTTGCCGAGTGCATCAACTACATCCATATCAAGTCCCAACGCAGCGCGCTGGATCTCACCGGCGTAAACCGAGCTGGTTGGATCACCAGCCACGAGACATCCGCAAAGATCAGTGCCTCCAGAGATGGAGGCCAAGTGCAAGTCAGGTTTGACACGCTCATAAACGGTGCGAAACCCCTCGGGTGTCAGCGTCGAACCGGTGGAAGTCATGGTGCGGACGCTTCTTAGATCGTGAGAATCGACGGGGCGCAGATCAGAACGCCCCAGCGCTTCAATGAACTTTGCGGAGGTGCCGAACAGGGTTATTCGGGCTCTATCGGCCAGGTCGAAGAGCCGGTTGCCATCAGGGAACATCGGAGCGCCGTCGTACAGCACCAGGGTCGCCCCAGAAGCCAGGCTGGAAACCTGCCAGTTCCACATCATCCAGCCAGCGGTCGTGTAGTAGAAGACCCGGTCACCAGTTCTGATGTCGCAATGAAGTTGATGTTCGATCAGGTGTTTCAGCAGGACCCCGCCGCTGCGATGGACGATGCATTTCGGTTTGCCGGTGGTGCCTGAAGAAAACAGCACGTACCAGGGGTGATCGAAACCGAAACGAGTGAACGTGGGCTCGGTTGGTTCGACCTGGTTGACGAAGTCCTCCAGCGTGACGGCCTTGGCGACACCTCCGAGGCCACCGTCGCCCATGTGAGAGACCACAACGATCTGCTCCACTGACGGCAACGCCGCGTCGACCTCGCCAAGCAGCGCGAGCCGGTCGTGGGTCTTGCCGTTATAGCTGTAGGCGTCGCACACAAACAGAAGTTTCGGCTTGACTTGGCCGAACCTGTCGACGACTCCATCGACGCCGAAATCGGGAGAGGTTGACGAAAACACCGCCCCGATTGAGGTAGTCGCCAACATCACCGCGACGGTCTCGATGATGTGTGGCAACCATGCTGCGACACAGTCTCCCGCGCCCACTCCTGCTCGACGCATGGCAACCTGGAGTTGCCCAACAAGCAACCTGAGTTCGCTGCCGCTGATCTCTGTGTAGATCGAGGGGTCTTCCCCAAACGACATCACCGCGGGTTGGTTGCTTGCAACAGAACCCAGCAGGTTCTCAGCCACGTTCAGCGAGGCGTCGGGAAAGAATCGGGTTTTCCAGAATGGTTCGGCCACCTCGATGATCCGGTCGCCTCGGTCGCCGATCACGCCCAACTCATCCCAGGCGGCGGCCCAGAAATCAGCTGGCTCTGCGACTGACCAGGCGTGCAACTCCGGATATGTGGCGAACCCGTGACGGCCCGCAAACTCGGCCAGATTGGTGCGGCTGGCATTCTCTGACGACGGCGACCACAACAACGATCCAGAGGCGTTCACGGCGGCACCATACCGCGGTGTCGTTGCCGGGCGCAGCCGGAGCCGCGGTCTCTGCTTTCGCCGGGCGTAGCCGGAGCCGCGGTCTCCCCGGTTGTCACACCGAGTCGGTGGCTTCGAGTTGTTCTGCGGCTTCGGTCCAGTCTTGCATCAAGGTGGCGGCGTGGGTGGTGGCTTCCTCGTACAGCGCAGCCAGTCTTTGGAGTTCTTCGGGATCATCACAGATCTTGGGATCAGCCAGACGCGTCTCCAGGTCGGCGACGACCGCATCGGCTTCAGCCAAGTTGCGTTCCAAGCGGGAGACCTGCTTGCGCAGCTCGGCGGTGGCTTGGCGGGCTTGCGCCGTTTCGCGTCGACGCTGTGTGCGGGGATTCGACGACTTGTTCGGTGCCAGTTTCGCTGATCCGAACTTGCTGGGGTCTGCGGGAGTCAGAACTTCGTCTGGTACACCTGCGTGCCGGCTTGCCTTGCCGTGGCGCACTTCGATGATGGCGTCGGCCACGTTGCGTATCAGATGACGGTCGTGGGTGACCAGCAGAACCGTGCCGGGATAGGCCGTCAGAGCGTCTTCCAAGACATCGCAACTTGGCAGGTCGAGATGGTTCGTGGGTTCGTCGAGGACCAGCAGATTGACAGGCTCGATCATGGTTCGAGCAAGAGCTAAACGGGTGCATTCACCACCGGAGAGGTCTCGTACATAGCGGTCGGCGGCGTCGCCAGGAAAGTCGAACGAGCCGAGCACGGTCCGCAGATTTCGTTTGCCTGGGTCGATCCCGCCGGAGAACAACTCGATAACGGTCTTGGTGCCGTCGAGTCCATCGGCTTGGTGCTGATGGAACGCCGCGACACTCACGTTGTTACCGAGCTGAGCGGTTCCCTCGGTGGGTTCAAGTTGCCCCAGAATGAGCTTCAGGAGAGTGGTTTTTCCGCCGCCGTTGGGTCCGACAAGGGCCACCGTTTCGCCTCGTTCGACGGTCAGCGACACATCTGACACGACTGGTATGTCGTCGTAGCCAACAGTGGCGTTGTGAAACTCCGCGACGACCCGTGACGACCGAGGCGGCTCCGGGAAAGCGAATCGGGCCACCAGTTCCTTGCGGTCAGGGACCTTGATCATCTCCAGTTTCTGAAGGGTCTTGACGCGGCTCTGCACTTGGCGGGCCTTGGAGGCCTTGTAACGGAACCGATTGATGAATCTCTCGACTTTGGCCACCTCACGGGCTTGGTTCGCGGCGGCGGCTTCTATCCGCGCCAAGCGTTCCTCGCGGGCGACCACGAACTCGGCGAACCCGCCCACGTACTCGAGCGCAGTGCCTTCGGCCAGCTCCACAACTCGGTCGGCGATGGCGTCGATGAAGTCGCGGTCGTGACTGACGAACAGCAGAGCGCCGGGCCACGCCGCGAGCTGTTGTTCGAGCCAGGCGACCGAATCGACATCTAGATGGTTGGTTGGCTCGTCGAGGATCAACACGTCGGGTTTAGCCAACAGCAAGCGAGCCAACGCGACGCGCATGCGCCAACCGCCGGACAGTTCACTCACGTTGCGGTCAGCGTCACCTTCGGCGAAGCCAAGTCCAGCGAGCACCTTTCGAGCTTCTGCTTCGAGGGCGTAACCACCCATCGATTCGAATCGGCTTTGCGTCTCCCCGTAGTTGTCCAGAATCTTGTCTTGGTCTTGGTCAGGGTCGCCCATCAGGGTTTCGAGTTCGTTGAGGCGATCAGCGAGGAGTGCCAGCTCACCCGCCCCGCTTACTACTTCGGCAAGTACTGTTCTTTTGGAGGTGTCAACAAGATCTTGCGGCAGATAGCCCAGGGTCATGTTTCGGGGTTTGGTGACCGAGCCGGCGTCGGGCCGGTTTGTGCCCATGAGAATCTCAATAAGCGTGGTTTTGCCCGTCCCGTTGCCGCCTACCAAAGCGATCCGTCGACCGGCTGTGAGCAGCAGCGTTACGTCGCGAAAGAGTTCACGAGGGCCATATGACTTGGCCAAACCCGACGCGGTGAGCATCGAACTTCAGCCGAAGAAATCATCCAGTGCCGATTCAGCACAAGATGCGATGCCTGCGTTGGGTGCTTCGCCTTCAAGCCGGCTCAGCCAAGTCACCGAGGCATAACCGGCCATCACCGCGCCGGTGTCGTCCTCGGTTGGAGTGTCGATCGGATCTCCCCAAGACATGTCAACGGTGAAAGCGCCGTCGTGTCCTGGTTTGGAGACGAGCGATGCCGAAGCTATCGAGCGTGGGGGAGCGGAACAGACTTTTGTGCGCTTCCATCCTTCCATCTCCGCTGCGGGCCGGTTCGGCACATTGATGTTGATCACGACCGGGTCGGTCGGGAGGTCGGTGATCAACTGTTGGACCACGACCGCGGCGATGTCGGCGGCACCTTGCCAGTTTTGGTTGGCGAGCATGGCTTCCCAGCCCTGGCCCTCAACGCCCCAGTTGTCGATTGACTGGCTGACAGCGACCGCGTTTATGCCACCGTTGCGAGCGGTGAGGCACGCTCCGACCGTCCCAGAGTGGTAGACGCTTCGTCCCACGTTGGCGCCGGGGTTGATGCCTGAGACGACGAGGTCGATGTCGCCGAAAGCGCCGAGACGCCCGAACATGGCGCACAAAGCGGGCGCTGCGGAGACCGACCACGCTTCGTCGATACCCTCGATCTGGGTGCGATGTACTTCGGGCTCCATGTGCCAGATGGAGCCGATCGCGGCACCGTATCCAGAGTATTCGGAGTCGGGTGCGGCGATGATCACATCGCCGAAGGGCCGCATAGTCCTGGCGAGTACATGCAGCCCGATCGAATCAATACCGTCATCGTTAGTAACCAAAATGCGCACCGCACGACCCTATCGGCACTCACCAGATGTGTGTGGAAGGGAGGACGGCGTAAGATCGCTGCGGTGGAACCAGTGCCGTATCTCACTGAACGCCTACAGGGCTTTGGCACCACGATCTTCACGGCTATGTCGGCGCTCGCAATTGAGACCCAATCGGTGAACCTCGGGCAGGGGTTCCCGGACACCGATGGTCCGGTCGCTGTTTCTCAAGCGGCGATCGACGCCATCAAGACCGGCCACAACCAGTATCCGCCGTTGCCGGGGATAGAGCCGCTGCGCCTCGCAGTTGCCGAGCATCGCCTTCGTTTTCGCGGCCAAAGGTTTGACCCCGCCAGCGAAGTACTAATCACCACGGGCGCTACGGAAGCTTTGGCTGCAGCAATGCTGTCGTTGACCGGACCGGGTGATGAAGTCGTTACCTTCGAGCCCTACTACGACTCCTACGCAGCCGGGATTGCTATGAGCGGTGCGCAGCGCAGGGTTGTGACTTTGCGAGGTCGTGATTTCGCTTTCGACCCGGCCGAGCTTGAAGCCGCGTTCACCCCCAATACGAAACTGATGTTGCTCAACTCGCCGCACAACCCGACCGGCAAGGTCTTTTCTCGCGCAGAACTCGAGATCATCGCCCGAGTCTGCATTGACAACGATGTCATTGCGGTGACCGACGAGGTCTATGAACATCTCGTGTTCGACGACGCCGAACACATTCCCCTGGCCACGTTGCCACAGATGGCAGAACGAACCATCACGATTTCGTCTGCTGGAAAGATCTTCTCGTTCACCGGCTGGAAAATTGGTTGGGCGTGTGGCCCTGCCGAACTGATCAACGCGGTACGCACCGCCAAACAGTTCCTGACGTTTGTGAGCGGCGCGCCGTTGCAACCCGCGGTCGCGGTGGGTCTTCGTCTCGGCGATGATTTCTTTGATAGCTACACCGCAGAGATGCAGTCGAAGCGAGACCGTCTGGTAACCGGGCTTGACGCAGCCGGATTCGATGTGATCGTTCCTAAGGGCACTTATTTCGTCACCGCCGACATCAATTCGATGGACGAGACCGATGGCATCGACTTTTGTATGTCGCTTCCGAAGCGTTGTGGTGTGGTGGCGGTTCCGACGCAGGTCTTCTACGACAATGCCGAGGCTGGCCTACAGCTAGTGCGCTTCGCCTTCTGCAAACGCGATGAAGTCTTAGACGAGGCGAGTCGTCGACTGAAAAATCTCTGCGGTTTGAAGAGGGGAGTGAGCTGATGTTGGTCGCGGCGATTCAACACGACATCGAGTGGGAGGCTCCGCAACGCAACTTTGAGCGGCTGCGTCCGCGCATCGAAGCAGCGGTTGCCGAAGGCGCATCGCTGGTGGTGTTGAGCGAAATGTGGTCGACCGGATTCTCGATGAACTCATTCGAGATCGCCGAACCTCCCGATGGACCCACGGCCAGCTTCATGCACGAGCTAGCGGCGGCAACAGGCGCATGGATCACCGGATCATTCCCGGAACACACCGAAGGCTATGACCTGCCAACCAACCGGTTACTGCTTGCCGGACCCGGCGGAGAGGACCACCGCTACTCCAAGATTCACCCCTTCACGTATGCAAAAGAAGATCGCCATTACGCCGCTGGGCGCGGAACGGTCACAGTCGATATCGAAGGCGTGAAGGTGACCCCTCTAGTCTGCTACGACTTGCGCTTCACCGACTTGTTTTGGGACCAGGCAGCCACCACCGACTGCTTCGTGGTGCCAGCCAACTGGCCCAAAGCACGTCGCCAGCACTGGATGACGCTGCTCCGAGCCCGTGCAATCGAAAACCAGGCTTACGTGATCGGCGTTAATCGAGTGGGATCGGCTGGGCGCCTCAACTACTCAGGTGACAGTCGGATCATCGACCCGCTGGGGGAGATGGTCGAAGCAACCCCGGAGGTGGAAACGACAATTTGTGCCGAAGTTTCCCCCGCGGTTGTAGCCCAAGTCCGCAGAGACTTCCCATTCATGCAGGACCGTTAGCACTACTGACTGGCGAGGAGTTGCTCTCGGAGCTGGCGTTTCACGAACTTGCCGTTGGCGTTCTGTGGTATCGGCTCATCGACGAACCAGACGGACTCGGGCCGCTTGAACTTGGCGATAAGCGGTGCCAGGTGGGCGGCTAGTTCCGATTCGTCGAGAGTGGCGCCTTCTGCCAAGTAGATCGCTGCGCCGACAGTCTCACCGAGCCGGTCGTCGGGAACACCGAACACGGCAGCCTCGGCCACATCAGGGTGTTCGTAGATCGCCGTTTCGACCTCAGCGCAGTAGACGTTCTCCCCGCCGCGCAACACCATGTCTTTGACCCGGTCGACGATGTGAACGAACTCATCCTCGTCGATATATACGATGTCGCCAGTACGAAACCAGCCGTCACGGATGGCCTCGGCGGTCGCTTCTGGGCGGTTGATGTAGCCCTTGACGACCGCAGGTCCCTTAACGCACAGCTCCCCGCGTTCGCCTGTCGGCGCTTCGTTGCCGTCAGCGTCAAGCACCTTGTACTCGAAAGTCGGCATGACAAGTCCAGCAGAGGTTGGCCGAGCCGAAAAGAAATCGTTGCTCACAGCGGTGATAACGCCGCTGGTTTCGGTGAGTCCGTAGCCGGTCGCCGGCTTCACGTTTCCGGGTGTGTTGTCGATCTTTTCGACGAGATCTGGTTGGATGGCCGCACCCCCGCCGCCCAACGCAGCCAAGCTGGATGTGTCACGGGTTTGCCAGTCTGGGTGTGCCAACATCTCGCGGGCCATCGTCGGCACGCCGGTGAACATGTTGACGCCTTCGCGTTCGATCAACTCGATCGCTCGAGCGGTGTCCCAGCGATACATCATCACCATCTTGCCGCCGGAGATGGTTGCTGGATGAAGCACACAGTTGTTGGCGGTGACGTGAAATAACGGCGTCGGCACCATGATGACCGCCTGGCTGGGTTCGTCGCCTTCGTTGCTTTCGCCGGGCGTAGCCGGAGCCGCGGAGTCGCCTTCGTTGCTTTCGCCGGGCGTAGCCGGAGCCGCGGAGTCGCCTTCGTTGCTTTCGCCGGGCTTAGCCGGAGCCGCGGAGTCGCCTTCGTTGCTTTCGCCGGGCTTAGCCGGAGCCGCGGAGTCGGGTTGGTCGTTTGCAGCGAGTTTGGCGGTTGCGATCGAGGCGACGGCGTTGGCGAAGGCAAGGTGTAAGACGTTGTGCACCGAACCGCGATGGGTCAACTGTGCACCTTTGGGAAAGCCGGTCGTGCCCGAGGTGTAGAAGATGCATATGTCATCGTCGGGAGCTATCTCGGCGGGCGGAAGATCATCTGGCGCGCCGGAGACAACGACATGATCCCCCCAGCGTGAGGCGTTGTCGGGCAGTTCACGTTCGCTACGCACCGAAACAATGTGCAGCGGCGCTTCGGCCCGTAATGCTGGGAGTACCTCCAGTGCCCGTTCAAGGCGTTCGTCATCGGCAATCAGCACCTTGGGACGAGAATCCTTGAGGGCGTATTCGAGTTCGGCAGGGGTCCACCAGGCGTTGACGCCCACGGCGGAAGCGCCGATCACCACCGTCGCCCAATAAGCGATCGCCCACTCTGGGTAGTTGCGCATGGCGATCGCTACCCGGTCGTTGGGACCGACTTCGTGCTCGTTGACCAAGTAATGGGCCAATGACCGAACCATTGCATGGGCTTCGCCGTAGGTGATGGTCTCGTCTTCAAACACGATGTAAGGCCGATCAGCAAATTGAGCTGACAGCTCCCAAACAAATCGCATATTGGGAGGGGCGGTGTCGAAGACCCGCATCGGCATGCCCCGAACCTCTTGAGTTGACCATGCGAAGGGAGAACCCTCCGCGGTTAGTTCCGCCCATGTTTGCTTGAGTGTCTCGATCACGGGGTTATTGATAGCGCACTCAGGGAGTGTCTGCCTACCTGCAACACAGGCCATAGGCTTCGGGCTATGGCCGAGGGCGCAAAGTTCTTCAGGGTTGGCGACGAAGTCGCTGCGGCGTTGGCGGGGCATCGGCGGGTTGTGGCTCTTGAGTCCACCATCTTCAGTGGCTTGGGTTTGCCGTCGCCAGCCAATCGCGAGTGCTTGGATCGTTGTGTCGCCGCGGTTCGCGATGGGGGCGCGGTCCCGGCGCTGACTGCGGTGATCGACGGTGTGGCTACCGTGGGGATCGAAGCGAGTGACCTTGACCGCGTGCTGGCCGGCACGCATAAGGTTGCGGCCCGCGACTTAGCTCGGGTTGTTTCAGGCGGCCTTGATGTTGGAGTCACTACGGTGAGTGCATCATTGACATTGGCGGCGCGTGCGGGGATCGAAGTGTTTGCCACAGGCGGGATCGGAGGAGTTCACCGCGGAGTTGAAATCACTGGCGACGTAAGCGGAGACCTGGTCGCATTGTCTCGCCACCCGGTGGTGGCGGTGTCCGCTGGGGCTAAGGCCTTTTTGGACTTGGCACGCACTCTCGAATATTTGGAGACCTTGGGTGTGCCAGTAGCAGGTTGGCAAACAGGTCGCTTTCCCGCGTTTTATGTGCGCGACAGCGGGCTTGACGTTCCGACTGTGGTCAACAGCGGCGACGAGGTGGCAGCCATGCTGCGAGCCGCGGCAGCCGTTGGTCATCAGGGTGGTATTCTCGTGGCCAATCCGATACCGGTGGGCGCAGAACTTGACCCTGAACCGATCAACCGCGCGCTTGACTCGGCGCTTGCCCTCGTAGAGCAGCAGCGTTTGCGCGGTCCGGCGGTTACTCCAGTGCTTCTCGACGCGATCTCCGCGGCAACCGATGGTGTCAGCGTCGAGGCCAACCTGGCATTGGCCCAAGACAACGCCCGCGTCGCCGCAGAGATCGCCGCGGCGCTAGCTCTATGAGCCGGTAGCGTGCCGGGGCAATGAAGCCCGACGATATTTTGCTTACCTTGATGGTTGATCCGTCAGCGATAGCTGATCCATACCCGCTTTACCGGCAGCTTCGCGAGATGGCACCGTTGTTTCGTACGCAAACAAGCGGCACCTGGGTGATTTCTGGATTTGAGAACGCCAGAAACTTGTTGAGAGATCCCCGCTGCGGAAGTCCACCGGACCAGGGTTCCGTGGGACCGGTATCGATCGACGGCAGTCCTCGTCGGGAGTTTGACCGTGACACCGTTTCAATGTTGTTTTTGAACCCGCCGGACCACACACGAATTCGGGGTCTTGTCAGTCGGGCGTTCACACCTCGGAGAGTTGAGCGGTTGCGTCCAGAGGTGACGGCCATGACAGATGAGCTCCTTGATGAACTTGGTGGGAGCGGTGACTTTGTCGACAGCGTGGCTTTCCCGCTACCGGCAAACGTGATCAGTGCATTGGTGGGTGTGCCGCAAGCCGACCGTGATTGGCTTCGGCCTCTGATCGCTGATTTGTCCGCCTCGCTTGAGCCGGTCTCGAGCAGCGAAGAACTCGACAGAGCAGAAGCAGCAGCTCTGCAAGCCCGGGCGTACTTGGCTGATCTGATCAAGATTCGGCGAGCTGATCCTCAAGATGATCTGCTCACTGGTTTGATCCAGGCCAGCGACGGGGAAGACCGCTTGAGCGAGAGCGAAGTGATATCCAACGTGTTGTTGATTTACGCCGCTGGTTTTGAGACGACCACACAGTTGCTCAGCAACATGGTGCGAGCCTTGGTGGCTCACCCCGACCAGCAACGGTTGGTGCGAGAAGATCGGTCCCTAATCGGCGCGGCGGTGGAAGAGGTGTTGCGCTACGACCCGCCTGTCCAAGTTGATGGGCGTTACCTGTTTGCAGACATCGAAGTCGGTGACATCACCATCCCGGCCGGTTCAACAACGCTCGTGCTGCTAGCCGCAGCGAACCGTGACCCGTATGTTTGCACCGACCCTGACCGCTTCGAGATCACCCGCAGCGATACCCAACTGCTGTCGTTTGGATCTGGTATCCACTACTGCCTCGGCGCGGCACTAGCTCGGCTTGAGGGACAAGTAGTGCTCGAACGTTTGCTGAGTCGTTATCAGAGCTGGGTTGTTACCGAAGAAGTGTGGCGACACCGCATCACCATCCGTGGCGTTGAACGACTAGCCGTGGAATTTCAGTAGCCCTTCCAATTTGGTGTTCGGCGTTCACGGAAACTGGCGACTCCTTCTTCAGAGTCAGCGGTGTAGGTGTTCAGTTCCACTGCCAGTGCTTCGTTCTGGGCCATCTTGGCTCTGTCGCTATCGAGGCTCTGGTTGACCAGCCATTTGGTGAAACCGAATGATCGGGTCGGGCCGGCCGCGAGCCGTTCGGCCCATTCGCTTGCCGCGGACTCCAGTTGATCGTGGCTGACCACTTTGTTGACCAGTCCCCATTCGAGTGCTCGGCCGGGAAGTAGGTCCTCGGCAAAGAGCATGAGTTCCATGGTGCGGCGCACTCCGATGATGCGCGGCAACAGCCACGGTCCGAGCGCATCAGGCACCAGACCTCGGCGAGCAAAAACCTCCACGAACTTGGCCTTCTCAGAGCAAATCACGAGATCACAGGCGAGGGCGAGATGCGCGCCCATCCCGGCTGCCGTGCCATTGACCGCGGCGATTACCGGAACTTCACAGTCCAAGATGGCGGGGAACAGCGTGTACTGCCCGTCGAGCATCATTTGACGCGGGTCACCGATCACCCGCTCGGGGAGATCGTCGGCCCGATCGGTTTGGTAGCTGTGGGTGAGGTCGGCACCGGGGCAAAAGAGCTTGTCGCCGGTAGCGGTCAACACGACTGCTCGCGCACGATGGTTGGAGTTGAACTCTTTGAAAATGTCGCGGAGCCGGTCTCGGCACGGAGGGTTGAGCGCGTTGCCGACTTCGGGACGGTCAATGGTCACCCACGCCACCTTCCCTCGATACTCCAGGCGGACTTGTTCTTCGAGCGGGCGATCATCGGCCATAGATTCACAGTAGCGACCAGCGTGGGTCCCTGGTCGCATTGGCCTACCGATCAGCGTCGGATTGGCGCGATGGCGTCGGGGGCAGGATCATTTGCAGCATGGCCAACACCGATATCACCGGATTCTGGAAAATCGCCGAAGCGGATCGGAAACATCTCGCTCTCGTCGACCCGGATCACAACCAGATGACCTACGGCGAGTTGTCTGAACTCACCAACAAGATTGTCCATGGCTTGCGGGCCGCCGGGCTAAAAAGGGGTGATCAGGTCACGACTGTGCTGCCCAACAGCTTTGAGCAGGTCGCAGTGTGCCTCGCAGCATTCCAAGGGGGCTTTTTTGTAACGACTATCAATTGGCATCTTGTTGGGCCGGAGATCAGCTACATCGTCAACGACGCTGAGACGAAAGCCCTGATCGTGTCGAGCCGTTTCGAAGCTGAGGCTACGCGGGTGCTCGGTGATTGCCTTACCCCCGCATCCAACCGATTCTCGGTGGGTCCGGTGGAAGGGTTCAGGCCCTTCAGTGATCTGATCAATGGCCAGTCAGGCGAACGTCCCGATGATCTCTACCCCGGCTCCTACATGTTTTACACCTCGGGCACCACTGGGCGTCCCAAGGGTGTGCGTCGCGCGTTGGCCGATGGGGATGTCGACGAGATCTCCGCAGGCTCCGGCGGGTTGTTCATGCTGTTCGGAACGATGCCGCACGACGACAATGTGCAGATCACCCAGGCACCTACCTATCACACCGCTGTCAACAACTGGACCACCATGTCGCTGCACATGGGTCACACCGTGATCCTCATGGATCGTTGGACCCCTGAAGGTCTGTTGGAGCGAATCGAGCGTTATCGGGTAACTCATTCACACATGGTTCCGACCATGTTCAACCGGCTATTGCAACTCCCTAATGAGGTTCGAGAAGCCTACGATGTCTCGTCGCTACGCCGCATGGTTCACGCCGCGGCACCATGCCCGATCGAAACAAAGCGCAAGATGATCGAATGGTGGGGCGACTCCGTCTGGGAGTACTACGCGGCGACCGAAGGAGGCGGCACCATCGTCGGGCCCCAAGAATGGCTCGCCAAACCCGGCACAGTTGGAAAGCCCTGGCCCGGCGCTGAGGTGATCGTTGTCGACGAACAGGGAAACGACCTGCCGCCGTTTGAGTCCGGCACCGTCTACATGAAGATGCCGGGCAACCTCTTCGAATACAAAGGCGACAAGGAGAAAACCGAGAAGAGCCGCCTGCGAGGTTTTTTCACGGTCGGCGACATCGGTTATCTCGACGATGACGGGTTCTTGTTTCTCAACGACCGAGCCAACGACATGATCATCGCCGGCGGAGTCAACATTTATCCCGCGGAGATCGAAGGGGTGCTGGTGCAGCACGAAGCGATCGCCGATGTGGCTGTGTTCGGGATCCCCAATCCCGATTCGGGCGAGGAGATCAAGGCGGCTGTCGAGCTGGTGGCCGGTTGGGAACCCAACGACGAAACCACTGACAACATCATGGGTTGGCTCAGCGGTCAGATCGCCAAACAGAAATTGCCGCGGTCGATTGACTACACGACCGAGATGCCCCGCGACCCCAACGGCAAGCTCTACAAACGCCGACTAAAAGACCCCTACTGGGCAGGACACGCTGGCAAGATCGTCTAGAGTTCGGTGCCCGTTGGTGCTCTGTGATCCGAGCAACGCTGGGCTCGGGGTGAACTCGACGGGTAGACGGCTAATGCTGTCGACGAGGTTGGTGCGGAGTCGTTCGACGTCTCCGACCAGGTGAATGTCGGGGATCCGTTTGGCCAGTTCTTCGAAGATGATCTTGATTTCTAGTTTGGCGAGGTTCGCGCCGAGGCAGAAGTGCGCGCCACCGGCACCGAAGGCCATGTGGTGGTTGGGGATGCGTCCGATATCGAAGGAATCTGCCGTCGGCCCGAACTCCGCCTTGTCGCGGTTTCCGGATGGATACCACAACAGAACTTTCTCGCCAGCAGCGATGTGTTGACCACCGAGTTCGGTGTCAGCTGTGGCGGTGCGCCTGAAAAAGTTGACTGGACTGGTGTAGCGCAGTACTTCGTCGACCATCGTGTCGGATAGTTCGGGGTGCGCTAACCAGCGTTGCCACTGATCTGGATGGTCGAAGAAAGCGATCATGCCTTTGGAAATGCTGTTTCGGGTGGTTTCGTTACCCGCAACGATCAACAGAATGAAAAAGAGGTCCCGCTCAGTTTCAGTCAGCTCTACCTTTGAGCCGTCCTCCATGGTCACCACAGCTTCGGTGAGCTTGGTCCACAGGTCGTCAGCGGGTTCTTGGCGTTTGCGTTCGGTCAGACCGTGAGCGTAGATCCCCATTTCGAACAGGGCAGCGTAAGCATCGTCTAAGTCGTCGGAACCACCGACCGCTCGGTTGCTCCATTCAAACAACATGGCTCGATCTTCTTGAGGCACACCGACGATCTCAGCGATTGCAATCAGAGGAAGTTCTGCGGCTACCTGTGTAACGAAGTCACAAGAGCCGAGCGGGGTTATCTGATCGAGGATTGTGGTTGTGCGCAACCGGAACGCGTCGGTGAGACGGTGCACTACACGCGGGGTAAACCCCCTGTTGACCAGTTTGCGATAGCGAGTATGCGCGGGCGGGTCGGTCATCACCATCTGCAAGCCGGGACCTCGTATGGGTTCTTGGTCGTTCAACGTTATGCCGCCGGCGCCGTTTCGGCCGGGGCCTGTTTGGTGGCTGAAGAGCGTGCCGGATCGGTGCACCTGTTGGATGTGTTCATAGGACGTCACGCACCAGAACGGTTCGTTGTCGGACCGCTCATTGGCAGGGTGTTTCCAAACGGGGGCGTTTTCACGCAGGAAGCTGAACCAGTCATGAGGGCAACGATCAGCGAAAACACCGAGATCGGTTAAGTCAATGTCTTTGAATCGAACGTCGGGTGTTGTCTGGGTAGTAATGGCCATCCGCTTGGTGTACCTTCCTGAGAACCTTTCTAAGAACCTTTCTAAGAACCTTTCTAAGAACCTTTCTAAGAACCTTTCTAGGAAGCATTGTACCTTCCCGGGAAGTAATGTCAACAGTCTTCCTGGGAAGTTGTTTTCAAAGTCTCGATGTGCGAGCTTTCTCTTTGGGGCGAGCACAGGAACCGGGCTAGCCTGCAAACGTGCCCGATGAAGCATCAGATGAGCTGAGCCCCGAACTGCTGGACTCGTTGCGTCCGGTTGCGGGTGAGCGAAAGGTGCGGTCGGTTGGTGACCATAGCTGGAGCACCGCACTGGAATCGTTGGCTCCTATGGTGGGTGAGCGACACCGCGCAACCTTCGCAGTCTTGCTATGGGCATTCAGAACTGGCCGTCAACTTGAAGCCTTGTTGTCAGACAGCCTGCTGGACGAAGGTCTCGACACTTCAGAGTTCACCCTTTTGAGCGCACTTCGTTTAGAGGGCCCGCCCCACCGTCTCGCTGCCGGCGAGATCGCTGATCGGCTGGTGCAAACAACAGGAGGTACGACGAAGACCATTCGTCGCCTTGAGGATCGCGGGTCGATTCGACGTATCGCTGATCCCGACGACAAGCGCCGGGTGCTCATTGAACTGACCAGTGCAGGTGCGGAACTCGCCCGCTCGTCTTTGGAGTTGGTGCTGGACGCGTTCGATCTCGACATTGGAGAAATCGACATAGCAGAGCGCACCGAACTGGGCGTTCGGATAGCTCGACTCTCCGAAGAACTAAGTGAGCGAGTCCGCCGCCGCTAGACACACCAGGAGCAAGCTCCTGCTCCCGCTATGACCCTACAGATCTGGGTGCTGGGCGTTGAGACCTGATAGTTCGGCTAGTTCGTGAGTTCGTTGCCGTACTTCGACAACAGCGCTGCGCAAGTCGGGAAGATCCCGTTCGATCGCACCGTCTTCGCGGAGGAACACGAACACCATTCGTTCGACAGTCAGCTTGGTGGCGGCTTCTATGGCGGCGACGTAGCTGGCCCCTTGAAGTCGGTAACGCTCAAGTTTGGCAGCGATGTCGTCATCATCGTCGACATGATCTGTCTTCCAGTCAACGACAACCAACCCGGAGCCGTGTCGATAGAGGAGGTCGATAAATCCCTCCACCAGACAGTCGCCAACGGTTGCGGCAACCCAGACCTCACGCCAGTGCTCGGTGGCCGAGGCTTGTCGGGCTACTTGGGTGTCGATGGCACTTCGGGCCACTTGTTCGACGGTTGACCGCCGGTTGTTGACTCCTTCGGCTGCAGCTTGGGCGGCTGCGGCTTCGTGCAGTCCCTCGCCGGTGGCCAAGTCGATTACTTGCAGAACCCCGTGCACCGCGCGGCCGAAATCAGTGCCGAAGCGTCCTTTGAGCCATGGTGGCAGATCAAGGTTGCGGGCATTCTTGTTGAGTCCCGGATCACCCACCTCTGCAACTTCCCTTGCCAAGGTGGTGGCAGAAACTACGGTGCGGCGCCGCGCGGCCGCGGTGGCTTCGGATCGTCTGGCGATCCATTGATCCTTGTCGACCAACTGTGCTCGGCTTGCCAGTCTGAGCGGGTTCAATCCGGTATGGGAGGGAACGAACGGTGTGGCCGATGCGGACTCCAACGCGTTCTCCGCGAGCACGGTTGCGCTTGTCGTCGATTTTCGGCCGAATTCGGGTCGATGCAGGCAGACGATGAGATGGTCCCGAGCACGGGTTGCCGCCACGTAGAGCAGGCGCAGCCTCTCATGCCGGTCCATCGTGTCGTTGAAGGGTTTCCATTCGGCATAGCGTTCTGATGCAACCCTGCTCGAGACCTTCAACAGAGCGGGTTCTCCAGGCGGGAAGTGCACGGCGGGCCCACGTTGTGGACTGGTGAACATGGTTGTCATCCCGGCCATCACGGTGATGGGAAACTCCAGGCCCTTGGAACCGTGGACCGTCATGATTCTAACGCTGTCATCGTCTGTCTCGGGAAGAACCGTCTCGGAGACGCGAGCGTTGTCGACGCCCTGCCTGCGTGCCCATTCCAGATAGGAGCGGAGGTCGGTGCCTCCCGCATCAGTCCATGCCCTGGCTTGGTCGACCACGAATCGCAAGCGCCGCCAGACGTCTCGCGGAGCTCCGGTGGCGACGGCACTCTCCAATACCGCCCGCTCCCGGATCACGCGCTCGAGCAGCCCCGCAGGCGTGAGCCAGTGACGGTCCTCGTGGAGTTGCGCGAGGTGCAACAGCGCGTCGGCGACTGGGTGGTCCTGGTGGTCATCGGTTATTCGATGGTGCAGAGAGAAGCGGCCGTTGTGTTCGAGACGCCAGGTGGCCAGGTCGTCGTCACCACAGCTGTACACGAATGAACGCACGGCGGCGACTGTGGCCAATTCGTCGGTGGGATCAGAGACGGCGCGCAGCGTCAGCATGAGTTCGCGGACTTCTCGGGTTGCATAGACCAGGCTTGAAGTCTCAGCCCGGTAGGGAATGCCGTTGGCGTCCAGGGAGCGTTCCAGGCCGGCCAGGCTGATCCTCGTGGGCAACAGAATGCAGATGTCGCTGGGAGCAGCCGGTCGCCATTCCCCATCAGCGTCTTGGACGTTCCAAGGCGTGGTACCTGCCAGAATCTCCGCGACCGTCGCGGCGACATCGTCGGACTCGGCACGGCGCAATTCAGCCGCGGTCATAGCCGCTGGGATGGGTTCTGCCCCCAGAATCGCCACTGCAGGGCCCGTGCTGTCGCAGCCGAGGCGATGCGAGGACAGCGGCACATACTCGGGTTGGCTGCCGTCGGCCGCGATGATCAACTGCGAGAAGACGTCGTTGATCCAGTTGATGATCGGTTCGGTGGTACGGAAATTGACCGTCAGAGAAGCATGGTCACTGAAGTGTTCGCGGGCCGTGAGGTACAAACGGATATCGGCTCGTCGAAAGCGGTAGATCGACTGTTTGGGGTCACCGACGAAGAACAGCCGCCCGGGTTCCACCTCCAGGTCGGTCCACTCGACATCGTCCACCCGGTCGGCGGAGGTTGCGATCAGAACGGCGATCTCGATCTGGATCGGATCGGTGTCCTGGAACTCGTCAAGCAGAAGGTGGGTGTATTTCTGGTGGAGCGAAGCCCGAACTTCGGCACCCAGCTCTTTGTGGCGCAGCAGTTTACGGGCCCGGACCAGCAGGTCGTGAAACTGCAGACGCCCGCTCTGACGTCGTTCCTCCACTGTTTCGAGAACAAAGCGGCCGATCCGTGCGCCCACGTACGCGAGCGCGGCGGTCGTCACCTCGCTGACGGCTTCGTCACAACGGTCGGCCAATCCTCTGATCTCCGAGCGGACTGTGTCAACAGCGATTCTCCAGTTCGCTGCTTTACCGGTGTTTCCCGGCTTGACCGCCCTGCCAGCGCTCGGTTTGGCAGCACCCATGTCAGCCGCCAGGGCCAACGCCTCGACATGGTCAATATTGCTGAAGGCGTTCGCCAAGGAATCTCGGTTCTCCGCAACCCGCCTGAGATGCCCGAACAGTTTGTCCTCCGGGTCTAAGCAGAAGCGTTGATTCTCGAGCACCTCATCGAACTGCCGGATCAAGCGGGACGCGTCGATCGGCTCGGGTTGGGGAGGGTTGAGAGCAAGGCGCTCCTCCACCAGGTCCCAGTTGTCGGACAGTTGCAGGGCGAGAGACCGGAGGTGCTCGAGTTTCACGCCGGCGACTTCCAACGAGAGCAGAGACGGGCCCACTGATTGGTCGTCGAGAAAGTCGTCGAGGAACTGCTGCCATTGGTGCTCGAACTCAACTTGTGAGCCGATCTCATCGAGGACTTCGATGCCGGGAGGAAGTCCCGCCTCGACTGGATGCTCCGCGAGGATGCGCTGGGCGAACGAATGGAGCGTGCCGACGGCGGCACCGTCAAGTTGTTGGATCGCCGCTAGCGCAAATGAGTTGTCGGACCTTTCGAATCGTTGCCGAATGCGGTCGCGTAACTCTGTCGCGGCTTTGTCGGTGAATGTGATCATGGCAATCGTTTCCATTGCCACCCCGTCTTGAAGAACCAATGCCTCGACCCGGTCAACTAGGGCTCGAGTCTTGCCGGTGCCTGCACCGGCCTCAACGAACAGGTTCACCGATCGTTCAGTGCGTATTCGGTGCCGTTGTGTTTCGTCGGCTGGGGGACGTTCCTCGCTGTCCGGATTAGAGATCACTGCGGAGGCCCCAGGTGCGTCACTCATTGTCGCCTCCGTTGATCTCGAGATAGGGCCGTAGTTCGGGGTCGCTGCTCTTTCGCTGCCAGTCCGAGTACTGGTGGGAGAGTCCCAAACCATCGGGTTCGCAGAAGTGACAGTCGACCCAGGGACGGAACTGTGGTGGTGCGGGGTGTGGGGGGAACAGCCCGGACTCGATGCACTCGATGATGTTGGCGACGGTGATCAACCCTTCGGCTTCCAACTCCGGCGTGATCCGATATCCATAAGGTTCGAACTCGCCTTTGCGAGTGACGAACCAGTACGAGCCTGACATCGGGGTATTGGGCCGGTTCAACAACTGCCGAGCGGCTAAGCCATAGAGCAGGAGTTGCAGGCTGGTGCCGTTCGCTAGAGGGTCTTCATGGAGGTTCTTGTAGTTTCTGGCGGAGCCGGTCTTGTAGTCGATCACCACCAGATTCCCGTCAGCGTGTTCATCGACGCGATCAATGGCGCCCCGCAGCTTGATGGTCCGGCCATTGGGTAACGCGATGGCGATCGGATCCTGATCGCTGGTGGGCAGACCGAACTGCAACTCAGAGGCGATAGGGCTGGTTTCACGGAATTTGCGTTGGTCGGAATCAAACTTGCTGAACCCACGAAGGTCATCCAAGAAAACCTGCTTGTCGCGTTGCCAGTAGACCGCCCGCCCGACCGACCCGCGGTGCTCTAGGTGCTTGGCTTCTTCGATTCCGATTTCGATGAGGCGCGCAACATCGCTATCGCTCCAGGGTCTTTCTGGCGAAGGGAGAGTGTCGTCGGTGCGTGCTTCTTCGATCCAGCGCTCAATCACCGAATGGACGAGCGTGCCCAAGTCGAGAGGACTGATTCGATACTGTTCCTCGGGGTCCTCGACCGGGTTGATCCCTAGTACATGACGCAAGAAGTAGGCGTGCGGGCACTTCGCCCAAAGCTCAAGTCGGCTTGCCGAAGTCACTTCCCCCCTGGTCTTCAACGACTGCCGTGCGGCAGCGCTGAGTTCGTGGCCGAGGTTGCCGTCGAAGCGCGTGAAGCGATTCGAATATCGATTCGCGATCAGTTCCACCCCACGGCTCAGTTCTCGGCGCTGGGTTACCGGCGGTGCTTCGAAGATGTCTCTGCCGTCCTCAGCCCAGTCGAGAAGCGCGCGCATGTCGTATTCCTGGTTGTGCGCTGGGAATGAGACGGCGCGCAGACCGGCGACGAAGGAAGGCACCTCAACGAGCCAGTCCCCGGTGCTGCGGGCGAGGTCGTCTGCGGTCGGACGCACCCCGTCGCGGGCTTGACAGGAGTCGAGCAACCAGCGGCTGGGGGCTCGTTGTGCGTTCTTGCGAAGATCCCCGCGAGGAAACGTCAAGAGGGTGTGTTCTGTGGCGGCCATTACGGCCAGCAACGCTCGATGCGTGTCGTCTGTGCTGTCTGCACGGGTTGGAAGGCTGGGCCCAGCGACCTCCCGGATGTGATCGGGTATCAGGGGATCATCGCGTCGCCGTGCAGGCATTGTTCCTTCAGCAAGCCCCAGCACAATCACCCGTTCGAGTTCCAGTCCGACGGCTATGTTCACCGGTCCTACGAGCACACCCTGGCCGAACGTTCCATGAAGGCCTAGATCATCGGCGAGTTGGAGTTCCAAGGCTCTGCGGAAGGCGGCCACGCTGGGATTGGGGTCGATCCCGTCCAAGTCGCCGATCCGGGAGACAGCCGCGTCGATGCGCTCAGCGGCGGTTTTCTCATGAGCCGGCCATTTGTCGCGCGACGCCTCACTACCCAGGTAGGCGCGGATCAGCTTTCGACACCAGCGGGCGATGTCAGACCATGATTCGGCACTGTTTCCAGGCGTGAGATCGGATGTCAATCTGGTGACGAATGCCGCCAACTCCGATGCATCGTTGGCCTCTCTGTTCAAGCGTGCAACGCGCCACTCCTGCTCTTCGTCGTGCGCGAATCGTTTGGCGTCGTCATTCAGGTCGTCTACCAAGCGGGCCAGTCGAGTGTTCCACTGATCCAGTCCGGACACCACGCCCGCTGCCCGCGAGGCTCTTTCCCAAGCGGCTACCGGGATTTGCTTGTTGTCGGTTCGGCGCACTGGCGCGCTCGCCAACCAGGCACACACATCGTGCCGCGAAAAATCGTGATCGCTCAGTTTGAGCATGCCGAGCAGTGCTCGGCCCAACAGCGATGATTCGGTAGTGCGAACCGATTGCCCGAACCATTCAATACCGGCCGCGTCGAAGGCATCGCTGACCATGCGGGCGTACGGTTCGTGACTGCCGTAGAGGACTGCACAGCGGTTGAACGGTGTGCCTTCAAGTGACGCTTCCACGATGCTGCGCACGGCATGGCGGACCTCGTCGTCGGCGTCCGAAACGCTGAGAGCACGATCTGCGACGGGTGCCTCGACGAAGGGCGGCGGCGACCACTCGACCCCGAACTGTTCGACTGCGAGCCGTACCGGGTCGTCGGCTTCGGGAGTGCCCGATGCTGCGGCGATGATCTGCATTTCGTGGTGGGTGCCGAGGGCTTTCAACAGACCGATGTGGTTGGTGCTCATCCGTTGGGGGAGAAAGAGAATCGCCGGACCCAGATCCGCCACAGTCGATGCCCCGGTTGAGATCGCTTTGATCGCTTCGTCTACTAGATCTCGTTCGTTGGAGAAATTGTTGTCGATCCGGTGGTTGACCGCGTGGAAGATGCGGATCACATCAGCGGTCCGAGTTGACCCCTGTGAGAGCAACTTGAGTGTGTCCGCCGGAATCTCGGAGAGGGCGCGATGAGCCTTTACTAGCGACCGTTCGGTTGCCGGATGGGTTTGAACTCCCTCGAAACGGCCGGGTTCACTGCTGAGCACCGCCCGCATGGCACCGGCCAGGATTGGGGTGGAAATCGGCCGCTTTCCCGCCGCGGCCACAGCCGCGGATCCCAACAGTTCAGCAAGGCGGTAGGGAGTAAGGAAAGTGACCGCGGCGACCCCTCGGCGCTGCCCGAGTGCACGCCGAGCGGCGATGCCCATGTAGTTGGACGGCACGATGACACTAACGGGCCGAAGTGGATCGACCGCCTTGTAGTGCTCAACAGTGTTGGCGAGGGCGCTGTGTGCCGCTTCTCCGTAGCCCGTGATTTCAAGAGTTGTTGGCATCAGGAGTCGATGGTACGCACGCTGTGTGACACCGTGGGGAATGATCGTGATTGATGCAATGAATGTGATCGGATCAGTGCCCGACGGCTGGTGGAAAGACCGTGATGGAGCGCTGGCCCGGCTCGTCGATGCGTTAGTGGCTTTCGACTTCGACGAATGGGTTGTGGTGGTCGCTGATGGTCGCCCGGTACCCGGTCTGCGTGCGGGCACGCGAGGCAATGTTGAACTGCGCTACGCAGGCCATTCGGCCCCCGATGCCGCCGACAATGAGATCATCGCGTTGCTTGTCGAATTGAGGTCTGGGTTTGTCGAATTGAAGTCTGGGCTTGTCGAATTGAGGTCTGGCGATGTCGACCACGACCCGGTGACTGTGGTGTCGTCCGATGCTGGGCTGATCACCCGAGCCGAACAGTTCGGCGCCCGATCCCAGGGAGTTCGATCATTCCGCAAGCGCATCGGCTGGTGACAACCGGCCGAGTGGTCCGGCCGAAACAACGATAGGAGTAAGGACTCGGGGAGTAAATACTCCTATAATTGATCGCCCCACCGGACGACCCTGGCGAGAGCGTTGTGAACTACCGAGTAGAAGATCTGGCTGAAGCTGCCGATGTCGGTGTCGACACCGTCCGCTACTACCAGCGCCGCAAACTGCTCGCACCCCCAACCCGGCAGGGTCGCATCGCTGTTTACAACGACTCCCACCTTCGTCGTCTGCGCCAAATACAGGACCTCTCCGACCGCGGGTTCACGCTGGCTCAAATCAAGGAACTGTCAACTGGGGACGCCTCAGGGCTTCTTGCCGATCTCGCTGATCGCAACGCGCCCGACCCTGACCTCGACCGGGCCGAGC
This sequence comes from Candidatus Aldehydirespiratoraceae bacterium, assembly GCA_965198365.1. Lineage (GTDB taxonomy): Bacteria > Actinomycetota > Acidimicrobiia > Acidimicrobiales > Aldehydirespiratoraceae > VXYK01. Next base: position 871,489 of record OZ240617.1, read on the forward strand.
TCGCACGGCGAGCAGAAGTCCCCGAGTTCATCATTGATGTCGTGGTTGGCGCCGGTTTGATCACTCCAAGCGGTGAGGGCGCTGAGCAGCGCTTCGGCCCCGACGCGGTCGAGATGCTGGTTGCAGCCCGCACGCTGGTTGCCACGGGCGTGAGTTTCGAAGAGTTGACCGCTTTGGCGATGCGCCATGCAACCCATGTGGAAGATGTCGTCGACGACTCGATTGAACTGTTCAAACAACACTCAGATCGTCAAGGCGGCGACCGCGAGGAACTCGTAGCCTTGCTCGCCCGCCTAGTACCCGTCGTTTCCGGTCTCGTGGCGCGGCACTTTGAACAAACCCTCGTAAGCCGTGCCCTCGCCCGTCTAGGGGACGATCCTGCAATGGGTGGGGGCACCATCGTTGTTGGCAGGCGGCTAGCTGAACGGCTGGATCCCGTTGCGGTGTTTGCGGCATCTTCTGAGCAACACAGAACACTATGGATGCGCCCGGAGTCCGGTCTCTCTGTGGTAGGACTCGGCGCAGTCGAGACCATCGCCCCCGTCGGTGACGGACGCTTCTCGGCAACATCAGCGGCACGGGCAGCCCTCGCGGCGCGCACCCAACGGATCGGTCCGAGAAATGCCCCGGCCCCCGTTATTCTCGGAGGCTTCTCATTCTCGTGTGCAGACCAGTCCCCACCACCCGCTGAAGGGGAAACCACATTCCCCGACTGGACTGGGTTTTCAGATGCACGTTGGGTGCTTCCCGAAATCACCGTCGTCGACCGGGCGGACGGCACCTGGCTGTTGGCAGCCGCCAAAGTGCGCGACGGTGAAGACGAAGCCAGCGTCACCGGTGCCCTCGATGAGCGTCTTGACGCCTTCGCTACCGAGGTGCCAGAGCCTTTGACAGGCCCCTTTGAAGTAGCTGCGGGCGAGGTCGACGCCGACGATCAGAGCTATCTGAGCCTTGTCGACGACGCCCTTCGTGTGATTGCCCACGATGAGTTTCGCAAGGTGGTGCTGGCGCGGGTCCACGAGAAAGGCGATGTCGATGCCATAGATGTGTTGCATCGGCTCCGGCATCGCTACCGGAACTGTGCAATCTTCTCGGTTGCTGTTGGCGACCGACAGTTCCTAGGTGCGAGCCCCGAGCAACTTGTCGCCTTGGACGGTCCTGAGGTCCGTACCGAAGCGGTGGCCGGCACGGTTGGGATCGGCTCAACAACGGTGACCGATGACGTTCTGGCCGCTGAGATGATGGCTTCACCCAAGACTCGCGCCGAGCACCAGTTCGTGGTTGACGACATCATGGGACGTCTCGAAGTGCTCGGGTTACAGGGCAGTTACCAACCCGACCCGGAGGTCATGCGCCTGGCTCGGGTTCAACATCTTCGCACGCCGATAACCGCACAGGTACAGCGCAGAGCTGGTGGTGTAAGCGACATAGATGTGCTGCGTGTTGCCAGTGTTCTGCATCCCACACCTGCGGTTGCGGGTACGCCGACCGAAACGGCTGTTGAGTGGATCCTTGAGCGAGAAGGGTTTGCTCGAGGCTGGTACGCGGCACCGGTCGGGTGGTGTGACCTCGATGGCAACGGAGAATTGTGCGTTGCGCTGCGGTCCGCCTTGGTGAGCGAATCGAAAGCAGTGTTGTTTTCGGGTGCAGGGGTGGTGGCCGAGTCGGTTCCAGGCGACGAGTTAGCTGAAACCGGTGTCAAGCTTCGCGCCCTGCTTGATGTGATGGAGGCTTCAAGTGGCGACTGATCTTGTCTACGACACAGTGGCTTCGTTTGCTGCGGGGCTGGTGGAACACGGTGTGACCGATGTGGTGATCAGCCCAGGCTCGCGGTCAACGGCTTTGGCTCTTACGTTGCATGCCCAACCCAAGCTCCGCACCTGGATTCAGCTCGACGAACGATCAGCAGGATTCTTTGCGCTCGGCCAAGCCCGCCGCACGGGTCGGCCCTCGGTTCTGGTGTGCACCTCGGGCACCGCGGCGGCGAACTACTTTCCGGCCATCATCGAAGCACACCACGCGGGTGTACCGATGATCGTCTGTACTGCCGACCGCCCCCCAGAGTTGCGCGACTGGGGATCGCACCAAACCATTGATCAAGTCAAGATTTATGGTGCCACTACCCGTTGGGCAGCCGATCTGGCAGTCGCCGGTGAGTGGTCTCCGACTCAGGGCCAGCTCGTCGCGCATCGTGCTGTGGTCTCGGCCACTGGGATCAACCCGGGTCCGGTCCATCTCAACTGGCCCCTGCGCGAACCGCTAGAGCCGCTTGCTGCGGTTCCGGTGGTTGAGGCACCAAATCGGGGGGCTCCGGTTTCGCCCGGCGAGAGCACGGCGCTCGGCGATGGCACCCTGGGGGCTCCGGCTACGCCCGGCGAAGGCACCGCGGGGGCTCCGGTTACGCCCGGCGAGAGCAACGCGCTCGGCGATGGCATCCTGGGGGCTCCGGCTACGCCCGGCGAAGGCAACGAGCCCGACGGTAGCACCGCATTAGCAGACTTACAGTCACACGAGCGGGGTGTGATCATTGTCGGCCCCGATGCCGCCAGCGGAATCGAGGCTCAGAACGAAGTCGTTTCCGCCGCATTGAAGCTGAGCGCTGCGACTGCATGGCCGGTCATTGGTGAACCAATCTCCGGCACACGACGCGCTCGTGGCGATTCGGTTGGGACGGTGATTGCCAACGCCGATCACATACTTCGCCACGCCGATATTGCTGCAGAACTCGCTCCTGATGTGGTGATTCGGCTGGGAGGGACCCCGACCACGAAACCTCTACGGCTGTGGCTTGAAGCACACCGGCCCGAACACATGCTCCTGGTCGATCCAGCAAATCGCTGGAATGACCCCTCGTCTATAGTCACGCAACACGCAGCCGCAGACCCGGTAGCGGTGCTGAGGGCGGCTGGGCGGGTCGTGCGCCAAGGTTCGACCTGGTGTGAGCACTGGAAGGAACTGGATCGGATCGCTGGTCGGGTCATCAGCGATGAGATCGAGCGAGGTCCATTGCTCAGCGCTCTTGTTACCTCGGTGTTGGCCGAGGCGGTGCCCGCTGGGACTTTGTTGATGGCCTCCAACTCCATGCCAGTACGCGAACTCGACTCGTTTGTCACGACCGAAGGTTCCCGCATCGATTTCGTCGGCAACCGCGGTGCCAGTGGCATCGACGGCGTCACCTCAACGGCTTTGGGTTTGGCATCGCAACACGACGGTCCTGTGGTGCTCTACATAGGCGATCTTGCCCTGCTGCACGATCTCGGAGCCCTGTTCGGTGCAGCTCGCTGCGGCCTGCATCTGACGGTCGTGTGTGTTGACAACAACGGCGGAGGCATCTTCTCGTCGCTTCCGATTGCGTCTCGCGGTAGCGAGGTGGACTTCGAGACGCTCTTTCGAACTCCCCACGGACTCAATCTGGCCGGCTTCGACGGTGTTGGTGGGGTCCGCATCAGTGAGGTGACCTCAGCCTCGGAGTTTGCCGAGACACTGCGCTCGGCCTGCGAGAGCGACACGCCCGGTGTGGATGTTGTACTCGTTTCGGTAGATCCCGATGCCGATCTCGCCCAACACCGAGCCGTCGTCAGCGCCGTGAACGCCGCCATCTCGTGAACATGGTCAGCGCGTGAACATGATCAGCGTCGCTTCAGGGGTGGACCTCCATGTTGAGCGACGGGGGAGCGGGCCGCCGGTGGTTCTGCTGCATGGTTTCACGGGCGATGGCACCACGATGGACGGCTTGGCTCCGGGGCTCGAGGCCGTTGCCGAGGTGATACTTCCAGACTTGGTCGGCCACGGTCGCAGCAGTGTCCCTGGCGATCAACGGGACTATTCGGTTGATGCGATGGCCGCGCACATTGCAGCAATTGGCGAGGAGTGTGCGAGTGGCTCGTTCCATCTCGTCGGCTATTCGATGGGCGGGAGGGTGGCGCTGACACTTGCTTGTCGGAATCCGGAGTTGTTGCGCTCGCTCACGCTTTTAGGGGCATCGGCGGGCCTTGCCAGCGAAGCTGAACGTGCCGACCGGCGGGAGTCCGACCACGAGTTGGCCGAGAGCATTGAGCGCGATGGCCTGGAGACGTTCGTCGACCGTTGGATGGCGAATCCGCTATTTGCCACGCAGGCACGTCTCGGTGTGGACTTCTTGGCGGCTTCGCGAGCGCAGCGGTTGCGCAACTCAGCGGCAGGGTTGGCCCGAAGCCTGCGCGCCGCCGGCACCGGCATGATGGCACCGCTACACGATGATCTCAGGTCTTGTGCGGTTCCCACCGTGTTCGTTGTCGGTGCCGAAGACCCGAAGTTCACCTGGATCGCCGTCGAACTGGCTGCCCGGATGCCAACAGCCGATATTTCCGTGATTGACAATGCAGGCCATGCTGCGCATCTTGAGCAACCCGACGCGGTCGCTGCCGTTATTCGTCGACAAATGGACTTGGATTGACCGTGGGCCTGTCCACCGAACTGCGGGACTACCGACTTGGCCTGGTGTCGCCCCTAGTCACCGCTCACGGTGTTTTTCGCCACCGAGCAGGCGTATTGATTTCGATCAGCGATGGGACACATGTCGGCTGGGGTGAAGCCGCCCCGTTGCCAGGTTGGTCACGAGAATCGCTCAGCGATTGCAAGATGACACTGGAGTCCGCCACCTCCCGGCTGGCGCACCTCGACAGCGTCGATGATCCTCGCCTGGCAGCGATTCTCGCTGAACTCGAGGCTCGACCCCATGCCCGCGCGGCGCTGGCTGGAGCCGCCTTCGATCTGCTCGCCCGCAGACACCGAGTGAGTGTCGCATCGCTGCTCCAAGCGCATCCCAGACTCGGATCGACTTCTCCAGTTTCGTCGGCAGCGGAACCAGAAGCACCGCGTTCGGCCCTGGTCAACGGCCTGATCTCGCAGCGTCAACCAGAAGCACCGCGTTCGGTGCTGGTCAACGGGTTGATTTCAGACGCTCATCCCGAAGCAGTGGCCACGAATGCGGCTGGGTTGGCACTTGAGGGCATCACCGCGGTCAAGCTGAAGGTCGCCGCCGCAGACCCGCGCACCGACCTAGCCCGAGTATCGGCGGCACGATCAGCAATAGGCGACGACATTGAACTGCGCCTCGACGCCAACGGTGGCTGGGACGTCGACACCGCCATCGCCACCTTGCACAAGATGGCCGGCTACAACATCGCCTTCTGCGAGGAACCCACCGCCGGCATTGATGGCATTGCCGCAGTCGGTGCCGCGAGTGCGGTGCCCGTTGCCGTAGACGAGTCGGCGGTAAACCTCAGCGACATCGCCGTTGCGTTGAAAACAAACTCAATCAGGGTCATGATCGTGAAGCCACAGGCCCTCGGCGGACCAGACTTGGCGCTGGCCGCGGTGGCACTGATCGAAGAGTTCGGCGCTGATGCGGTGGTCACCACCATGATCGACAGCGCCATCGGCGTGGCACACGCTGCCCATGTCGCTGCGGCTGCTCTTCCACAGCAGGTTCACGGCTTGGCCACCTCAATTTTGCTGGCCAACGATGTAGCCCCCCGCCTCAAAATAACGGCCGGTCGAATGCACCTCCCCGAGGTCGCCGGCTTGGGCGTGTCTCCCAATTTCTGAGGCCTAGGCGTGATCCCTGTTTCGGGTACACCTGGGGCTGTGGTTCGGGGATGGAAATACTTGAGCGTCCGAAACCGTTTGTTGGGGGAATTGACTTTGGTGAGGGGCCGCGCTGGCACGACGGCCGCTTGTGGTTCTCGGACTTTTATCAGCACGCTGTGAAGGCTGCATCGCTTGACGGATCGTTTGAGGTCGTGCTTGAGATGTCGGGACAGCCATCAGGTTTGGGTTGGCTTCCAGACGGTGACCTGTTGCTGGTGTCGATGCTGGACCGGAAAGTGCTGCGCTACGACGGGACCCAATTGCACGAACACGCCGATCTGTCCGAAGTGGCCACGTTCCACTGCAACGACATGGTTGTGGACGCCCAAGGCCGCGCCTACGTGGGCAATTTCGGCTCCGATCTCCATGCCGGCGACCCCATCACCCCTGCCACGCTGGCCTTGGTGCAACCCGACGGCACGGTGGAAGCCTCGGCAGGCGATTTGATGTTCCCCAACGGGTCGGTCATCACTCCCGACGGGAGCACCCTCATCGTGGGTGAGAGTTTCGGTGGGGAGTTCAAAGCGTTCGACATCGGCGAGGCTGGTCGTCTCTCCAACCGGAGAGTGTGGGCCGCAGTTCCCGGCACCGCCCCCGACGGCTGCTGTTACGACGCTGAAGGCGGGATCTGGTTCGCTGACGCCATGGGAAATGCGGCCCTTCGGGTCCTCGAAGGCGGCGAGATCACTCATCGAGACGAGACCGAACAGGGCTGCTTTGCCTGCATGTTGGGCGGCGAGGACAGACGCACGCTGTTCCTGGTGACGGCACCGGACTCGCATCCGGACCGCGTGGCTGGCACCGGTGCGGGACGCATCGACACAGTACGCGTGGAGGTTCCCGGAGCCGGCCTGCCGTAGGCGCAAGTTGTCTTTGGTCAACCCGGCCAGGTTTCACCCGAAGGCAACACTGGACTTGCGTACGAGTCTGGGTTTCGCTGAACGGGTGTTGTCGCCGTAAGGTGCATACCCGTGGATTTGATCATTGTTCGACACGCCCGACCGACACGTCACGAAGTTGATGGTGAACATGAGACGGCTGATCCGCCGTTGTCAGAACTCGGCCATCAGCAAGCCAAGCGAACCGCCGAGTACCTGAAGAACGAGGGAATCGACCACATTGTCGCGTCGACGATGAGGCGTGCGCACGAAACGGCGATGCCATTGGCTGACCTACTCGGCCTTGAAATCGAACTGATCGACGATCTCAAGGAGTCGGACCACAAGAACAAGGCGTATATACCGGTCGAGGAGATGGACGCCGACGGCGCCGACGCCGCCAAAATCCTGGAAGGCGACATCCACGCGAACCTCTTCAGCGACGGGTTCGACGCCTTCGAGGAACGTGTAGTGGGTGCTTTCAATCATGTGATCGAGTCCAACCGGTCCAAGACGGTTGTGGCGTTCTGCCATGGGATGACCACGATGGTGTTCCTGCGATCCATTCTCAAGTTCCCGGACCCACTGGCGATGATCGTCGACTACTGCAGCATCACCCGGGTGCGGGCAGCATTTGTCGGTATTCGGTCGGTTCGCTCCATCAACGAAACGCATCATGTGCGGGATCTGATCGATTGGTGAAACGGTGAACCCAGCGAAATCTGTGGGCTGATGAAAGTCGTTCGGGTCATCGATGGGAAACCGACGCTGACTGACGCGCCGATGCCCGCTGATCCGAACCAGTTTCGGGTGAAGGTGGCCGCGGTAGGCATATGCGGTTCAGACCTTCACATGATCGATAACGGAATGGCCGAAGGGCGGGTGCTTGGCCACGAAATCTCTGTATATCTCGACGACAGCACGCCTGTGGCCGTCGAACCGCTGCGTTCGTGCGGTCATTGCGGGAACTGCAAAGAAGGCGAACGGCATCGCTGCGATGCTGGCGCAGACATCATCGGCGTGTTCAGCGACGGAGGCATGGGCGAGTACCTGTTGGCACCCGCAGAAGCCCTGGTACGGCTGCCGAGTGGGATCAAGGTGACCGATGCCTCGCTAGTTGAGAATCTGGCTGTGGCGGTTCACGCGGTAAACCGGACTCGGATGCAAACCTCCGAACGGGTCGGGATCATTGGAGCCGGTCCTATTGGCTTGGCGACAGCAGCGGTTTTGCGACAGGCAGGGTTCGATGCCGATATCAGCGCTCGCCACGATCATCAAGCAGCCGCAGCCCAGTCGGTAGGAGCCAACGTCGGGGTTGGCGACGGTTACGACGCGGTCTTTGATGCTGTCGGTTCCACGTCTTCGCTGCTTGAATCAGTGAAGCGATGCAGATATGGGGGGCGGGTTTGCATGGTTGGTTCGTTTTGGGACCCGGTGGAACTCGACATGACGATCCTCATGCAGGAGGCGACGCTGATTCCGGCGATGATGTACAGCCAGACCGCGGCGGGACGCGAGATTTCCAGCGCGGCTGCGCTGCTGTCGGAAATGCCTCAACTCGGCGATGCCCTGATCTCGCACCGGTATCCACTCGACGGTGCAAAGGAGGCGTTCGCCGCGGCGCGGGATCGTTCCTCAGGTGCCATCAAGGTTGTCTTCGAGCCACACGGATGAGCGTGAATCTCGAGCGAAGCAACCTATGATCTCACCGTGTCGGGCATGGTCTCTCTGGTAGTGATGGCAGCGGGTCTCGGCTCGCGTTTCGGTGGCACCAAGCAACTCGCGGTTGTCGGCGCTGACGGCGAGGCGTTTGTCGACTTCGCGATCCGCGACGCGGACGATGCCGGAGTCGGCAGGGTCGTGCTCATTGTCCGCAGCGACATCAAAGACGATGTGCAACGCCATATCGGTGACCGTTACGGAGACCTTGAGATCAGCTATGTCTGCCAGGACGAGCACGGACCGCCACGCGCTAAACCGTGGGGGACCGCTCACGCGGTGTTAGCCGCGGCCTCCGATGTGGATGGCCCTTTTGTTGTGTGCAATGCCGATGACTACTACGGCCGCTCCACATATGAGTCTGTGGTCGCTCGAACCAGCGGACTCCAGGCGGGGAGTGCACTGCTTGCTGGGTTTCGTTTGGACTTGACCCTGCCCGAGGTCGGCGAGGTCAGCCGGGGCATTTGCACGGTCGAGGGGGACGAACTTGTGTCGCTGGTCGAAACCCATGGCATCGGCCAGCAGCAAGACGGATCCATCAGCGCAACTGAGCCACCCGGACTGCTGGCTTCCGATGCGGTCGTGTCCATGAACTTCTGGGCTTTTCCAGAGCAGATCTTCGACCATCTCGAAGCAGGGTATGAGAGGTTCATGCGCCGATACGGCAACGACGAGAAAGCGGAGTTTCTGCTTCCATCGATGGTCGATGAACTCATGGCTTCCTCTCAGTTGACAGTGGGGGTGATCCCCACCACCGAAGCGTGGGTCGGAGTGACCAACCCCGACGACCTAGAGATCGCCCGCCGCCGCATAAGCCAACTCCGCGCCAGCCGATAGTGCTGGGTTGCACAGCGAATGCTGGGGTACACAGTGCCAACGGGTAGGGTCTGATGCGCATTGTCACATCTGAGCGAGGCTGTTAAGCCACAGGAGAGCGCATGCGTGGCATCATCGCCGCCGGGGTCCACGTTCCACATCACCGTCTTGATCGACGGGAGATCGCGGCGCTTTTCGGCAAGGGCGGAGGACAGGGAACTCGCTCGGTGGCGTCCTACGACGAGGACACCACAACCATGGGCGCAGAGGCGGCTCGCAACGCACTGCGCAACGCCACCGACGTCGCCGTGGAATCTCTCTGGTTCGCCACATCCACACCGGCGTACCTCGAAAAGACCAACGCCACAGCCATCCACGCGGCGCTTCGTTTGGCTCCGGCGGTGGGTGCGCTCGACATGGGCGGAGCGCTTCGCTCTGGTATCGGAACGCTACGCACGGCGCTGTCCGGGTTGGGCACAACCCTGGTCGTGTCGTCCGATATTCGCGACGGCATGGCCACCTCGAACGACGAAGCGACAGGCGGTGATGGAGCCGCGGCGCTACTAGTCGGTGACGACACCGCGGGCACGGTGATCGCGGAGTATCTCGGTTCCGGCATTGCCACCGATGAACTTCTGGAACGTTGGCGGATTCCGGGCGCGGCACGTTCGCGGGTATGGGAGGAACGATTCGGTGAGATCGCTTATGCGCCGTTGATGCAAGAAGCGTTCGCTGCGGCCTTGGCCGCGGCTGGCATCAGCAGCGATGACGTTGACCACTTGGCCTTAACCGGAATGCACAGCCGCGCGGTTAGACGCAACCGGGTGTTACTGGGAGTTCCGGCGGAGAAGATGGTCGACGACTTGGCAAACACGGTCGGCAATACCGGCACCGCTCACGGCGCTTTGATGCTCGCGTCAGCGCTTGAGGTAGCAGGCCCCAACGAGATCATCGTGCTCGTTGTGCTTGCCGATGGTGTGGAAGCCGTAGTGCTGCGAACCACCGAAGCCATTGTGGATCATCGTGGGTCCGCGGCGGTTTCGACCCAGATCGCGACGGGTGGAGCGGTGAGCTACGGCAAGTATTTGTCGTGGCGCCAGATGGTGGCGGTTGAGCCTCCAAACCGACCGGCACCCAATCGGCCTTCAGCGAGCGCTGCTCACCGCCGTGAAGCGTGGAAGTTTGGTTTCGTGGGCACACGCGATCGGTCCAGTCAGATGGTTCATCTCCCGCCTGCGCGGGTGTCGGAAAAGGGCGGCGCCGTTGACGACATGGAACCAATAGCTATGGCCGACACGGAGGGCACGATCGCCAGTTTCACCGTCGACAAATTGGTGTATTCGCCGAGCCCGCCGGTGGTGTTCGCGGTGGTTGATTTCGACGGCGGAGGGCGAGTTCCGCTCGAACTAACCGATGTCGCTGCCGACGAAGTTGAGGTTGGCTGGCGTGTTGAACCGACCTTCAGGCGGCTGTACACGAGCGACGAGATCCACAACTACTTTTGGAAAGTGCGACCAGTTCGCGATGCTGGCCAAAACAGTGCCGGTACGCCCCAGGAGAGCTGATGGGATCACACGGAATAAAGGACCAGGTCGCGATCATTGGTGTGGGATGCACACGCTTCGCCGAGCACTGGGACTCCTCGCTCGACGACCTGATTATCGACGGCGCTCAAGCCACCTACGCCTCAGCCGGAGTGGCCCAAGACGACATCGATGCTTTCTGGTTCGGAACGTCACAGTCGGCAGCGTCGGGTTTGGCCATGGGTGGACCGCTCAAGATTCACGGCAAGCCGATCACCCGTGTGGAGAACTATTGCGCCACCGGTTCTGAGGCGATGCGCCAAGCTGCCTACGCGGTTGCCTCCGGAGCGTATGACTTAGTGATGACATTGGGTGCCGAAAAGGTGAAAGACGGTGGTTACCAAGGCCTCAACGCCTTCCCCATCCCAACCGACGGAACTCAGCGAACGCTCACCGCGGCGGCCATGTTCAGCTTGATTCTTCCCGCCTACGCGGCCAAATACTCCATCGATGAAGACGATCTGCGTTACGCCGTAGCCAAAATTGCTGAGAAGAACCACTACAACGGCGCCCGCAACCCGCTGGCGCAGTTCCGGCGCGAGACATCCGCTGAGCAGATCTGTCAGATGGCGGCGGTGGCGGGACGGCTGTCGGTGTTCGACTGCGCGGGTGTCGCTGACGGGGCCGCAGGTGTGATCATGTGCCGTGCCGAAGATGCCCACAGATATTGCGACGATCCGCTGTACATCAAGGCGCTTTCGTGTGTGGCCGGTACCGGTGCCGGATCGCTTGACCCCGACTATGACTACACCACGCTCAACGAGTCGAAATGGGCGGCCGACGATGCCTACTCGCAGGCTGACATCACCGACCCCACAGCCGAGATCGCCATGGCTGAGGTGCACGATTGCTTCACGCCAACCGAACTCGTGTTGATGGAAGACCTCGGCTTCTCCGAACGAGGCGGGGCCTATCGCGATGTGCTTGACGGCGCATTCGCGCTGGATGGCCGTCTACCGGTCAACACCGACGGGGGCCTCAAGTCTTTCGGCCATCCAGTCGGAGCATCGGGCCTCCGAATGCTCTATGAGGTTTGGCTGCAACTACGAGGTGCCGCCCCCGATGATCGCAAGATCCCGGCTAGTGACCGGACCCTCGGTTTGACCCACAACCTAGGTGGTTACCCAGGGGAGATGGTCAGTTTTGTCGGGATCTACGGCACCGAACTCGGCTGATCCGTGGACCTGGAACTGAGCGACGATCAGATTGATCTGCGGGACAATGTCCGGGCCGTTCTTGCCCGTGAGTGCCCCGCTTCGGTCGTGCGTGGTGTCTACGAGGGCACCGCTGATGCCGATGCTCTATGGCAGCAGATGGTTGAGCTTGGCTGGCCCGCGCTCGGGATCCCCGAAGAGTACGGGGGTCTCGGCATGGGGTTTGTCGAGTTGGGGATCGTCGCGGAGGAACTGGGAAGGGTCAGTGCGCCGACACCGTTGCTTGCCACCATCACTCATTTCGTACCGCTGCTTCTTGAGACGCTCCAGAACGTCCCGAACCCTGAGATTGGTGATCTGCTCGCTGAAGTTGCGGTGGGCGCCCGTACTGGTTCGTTGGCGTTTGCGGAGAACGGGCGATGGTCAGCGGGTTCGATCAACACCACGGCATTTGGCGAAGGCGATTCCGTGACGGTCACGGGCCGCAAGACAGACGTACTTGCCGGTACCGAGGTCGATTCGTTCGTGGTCGTGGCCCGCCGAGCCGATTCCGACCGCCGTGGCCGGTTGGGGGCTTATCTAGTTGAACGCGCAGACACCGAAGTAGTTGCCTCGAAGGTCATTGATCCAGCTCTTGGTTTGGCCGACGTGAGCTTCGAAGCGGCGCCTGCCAGGGCGCTTCTTGGTGGAGATTCCGACGGTGAGATTTCGCGGACCACCGAGCAAGCCGTTGTGGCGATGGCCTTGCATACCGTTGGTGCCTGCCGCAGGATCTTCGAAGTCACGCTCGAATACGCCAAGGTGCGTGAACAATACGATCGCATCATCGGTTCGTTTCAAGCGTTGAAGCATCGTTTCGCCGACATGTACCTGGCGGTGGAGAAAGCCAATGCCATCTGCTATTTCGCGGCGTTGGCCGTTGCCGAGGACGATCCTCGTCGCAGCGAAGCGAGCCATGTCGCCAAGGTGGCGTCGAGCGACTGTCAGAAGCTGCTGGCTGAAGAAGGACTGCAACTTCACGGAGGGATCGGTTACACATGGGAGAACGATCTTCACTTTCTGCTGAAACGAGCCAAGGTCGGTGACGTCTTGTGCGGTTCGGTTTCGTGGCATCGCACACAACTGGCTGAGCTGTTGGGACTCTCCGTTGAGGTGTCGCCATGAAACTGCAGTTCGATGAGGGTGTCGAGGCGTTTCGGGCTGAGTTTCTGCAGTGGTTGGAACTGAACCGTCCGTCGGTTCAGGAGATGGCCGACGATCCGGCGCGATCGAGCGGTCATAGTCCTGATTGGGCCAGAGCCTGGACCCGACGGATGTTTGATTCGGGCTGGTTGGTTCCGGGATGGCCCCCGCATTTGGGAGGACGTAACGCCGGGCCGATCGAGACGCTCGTCTACCTGGAGGAGTTGAGCCGTTCGGAGGTGCCCCGCACCACCAACCCGCAGGGACTGGGGATTGTCGCCCCCTCTTTGGTGGACTACGGCACTGCGGAGCAGATCGAGGAGTACGCCATGCCGCTGCTGCGTGGCGAGCGAACCGCTTGTCTGGGGATGAGCGAGCCGGATGCCGGCAGCGATCTGGCCAACTTGAAGACCCGTGCGGTGCTTGACGGTGACCGTTTCGTCATCAACGGGCAGAAAGTCTGGACCTCGGGGGCTGGTTACGCCGATTTCTGTTTCTTGTTCTGTCGCACCGATCCTGACGCCCCGAAGCATCGCGGTATCTCCATCGTGTTGTTGCCGCTGGACACCGAAGGGGTGACTGTTCGTCCACTCAAAGAGCTTGTGCATCCCGACTTTCCCGATCTGTCTGAGGTGTTCCTCGACGACGTGATCGTTCCGGTTTCCAACCTCGTTGGCGAACTGAACGACGGTTGGAAGATGGCCGGTGGATCGTTGGCTCATGAGCGCTCCATGGTGTGGCTCACGAGCGTGTTGGGCGTGGAGTCGGCCATGGCGGAACTGCTGGAGATGGCCCCAGAGATCATGGCACCTTTGAGTCCCCGTGAGCAGGTGATCGCAGCCGATGACATTGTCGGGTTCTATGTTGAGGCGCAATGCGCTCGGGCGCTGGGTTACCGCGGCTTTGCCCGTTTCGTGAAGGGTGGCACCGCCCCTGAGCAGGCTCTTATGAAGATGTATGCCAGCGAGTTGCGGCGTGAACTCGGTCGGGTGACAGCGCAGTGGCACGGCCCCGCGGCGTTGGCGGTTTCGGAGGGAAGGCGCAGTTCCCTGGGACTCATCGAAGACTATTTCGGCACGTTCGGTAGCACGATCTCTGCCGGTTCCTCGGAGATTCAGCGCAACATCATCGCCGAACGCATCCTCAACCTCCCCCGCGGCTGAGCACCCCCGGTACATTTGGGCAACTCCCTGGTCTGCGCCCCTTGACATTGATTTGCAGTCAAGTAATGTCAGCGACATTGGTATGGGTCAGACGACTTCGGTTGTGAGGAGTCCAAACATGAGTCAAATCACCGCACGGGTTCCCGATGAACTTGTGGAGGCACTGGATGCGGCCGCTGAGGAATTGAAGCGCAGCCGGGCCGAAGTCATCCGCCAGGCCTTGGAGCGTTATCTGGAGGACTATGACGATCTTGGCGTAGCTCTGGAGCGATTACGTGACCCGACTGACCCGGTACTCGATTGGGAGCGGGTCAGAGATGAGCTACTCGGTTCGGATTAAGCGCAGCGCGACCCGAGAACTGGCGCAGATTACTCGCCGGGATCGAGAGCGCCTCGTGTATGCCGTTGATCGTCTTCGTGAACAACCGCATGTGGGGTACCCGCTGAAGGGCGACTTGCGGGGTCTTCGTCGCATACGCGTTGGCGACTACCGGGTGGTGTACGAAGTGCTCGACGATGAGTTGGTGGTTCTCGTCGTTCGAATCACGCATCGTCGGGAGGCCTATCGCCGCCACTAGGACAGCCAGGCAGAAGGCCTTCCCGGAATGAACGTTCGTGGCGGCGAATCTCGGTGCTTGGAAACGTGTCTCCAAATCCCCGAGAGAATGTGCTCCAAATCCCTAAAATAAATGCCTCTAAATCCCTAAAATAGGTTCTCTGAATTCTCGATCCGAGCTATCGTGGCGGCATGACGCAGTTCGTTGACAGGCGGATAGCCACAAGTGTGCTCGACCGGCTGGCAGACGAGCCGGTAGTGGCGTTGCAAGGGCCGCGCACTGTGGGCAAGTCGACGCTGCTCGCCGAGGTCGCTCGTCGCCACGGTGTCGAGGTGATCGATCTCGACCAGCCGGCGATTAGCGATGCCGTCTCGGTCGATCCGGCGACCTTCGCCGCGGGACCTGCGCCGGTGTGCTTCGACGAGTTCCAGAAGGCGCCGGTGATTCTCGATGCCATGAAGGCCGAGTTGAATCGCCACCTGTCGCCAGGGCGTTTCGTCATCACCGGCTCGACGCGTTTCGACGCGTTGCCGACGGCCGCGCAGGCGCTGACCGGCCGGATTCACATCATCGACGTGCTGCCGTTCTCGCAGGGCGAGCTCGCCGCCCATGATGAGCAGTTCCTGAGCGTCGTGTTGAGCGACCCGGCCTCCCTCGTCCCGGCGGACAGATCGACTACGACACGCGCCGGCTACATCGACAGGCTCTGCGCCGGTGGTATGCCGCTTGCCGTGGCCCGAACCCCGCAGGGCCGCCGACGTTGGTTCGACGACTATTTGCGAATGTCGTTGGAGCGCGATATCCGGGACCTGACCAAGGTCCGCCAAGGAGCGCTGATGCCGGCACTGTTGCGGCGCCTCGCCGGCCAGACGGCACAGGTGCTGAACATGGCACAAGCCGCCCGCGCGGTCGGGCTGAAGGCCGCGACAGCCGAAACCTATACACGGCTGCTGGAGGACCTGTTTCTCATTCGACGGTTGGAAGCATGGGGACGGACCCTTCGCTCACGTGCTGTAGCGTCGCCCAAGGTGCATGTGCTCGACAGCGGCGTGGCAGCCAGGCTCATGGGCGTCACACCGCAACGCCTGGCCCGTCATGACCCCGCAGCGCTGGTCGAGTTCGGTCACCTGTTCAAGACGTTCGTCGTGGGCGAGCTGCTCAAGCAGGTGTCGTGGACGGACGACATCGCATCGGTCGGTCATTGGCGCACCCATGACGGCCAAGAGGCCGACCTCGTCATCGAGCGCGCCGACGGGTCGATCGTAGCGATCGAGGTGAAAGCCGCCTCCCGTGTTGACCGCCGTGATGCCCGCGGCCTGCGTGCACTGCGCGAGACACTGGGCGACGGGTTCCTCGCAGGCGTCGTGATCAGCACCGGCGAGATGTCGTACCGTCTCGAGGACCGGATCTGGGTAATCCCAGCAGACCGCCTCTGGAGCGTATGACCACGGGCGTGAATGCACTTGCAGAACTCCGCACCGGCACGCATGTTGAACCAACGCCTCTTTCGAAGGTCATGGCCTCGCGCCGCTACGATCAGCGCTGCGAAGCTTCAAAGGGGGAAATGTGGCCCTTCGTCCACTTGCCGGGATTCGAGTTGTAGACCTCACCGTTGAGCGGGGTGAACTGTGCGGTCGCGTATTGAGCGACCTGGGGGCCGATGTCATCCGAATTGAGCCGCCTGGTGGTTCTGCGTCACGCCGGATGGCACCGATCGACGGTGACCATTCGCTGTTTTGGACTTTCCGCAACTGCGGCAAACGCAGTGCTGTGGTCGATCTGTCAGACGAAGACCGTGAACGACTCCACGGGCTGATCGCGGCGAGCGACGTAGTGATCGATTCGGCAGAACCAGAAACGCACGCAGACCCGGAACTCGATGCCGAAGCTCTCTTTGAGCGTCACCCTCATCTGATCGTGGCTTCCATCACCGCGTACGGCCGAACCGGCCCATGGGCTGGACGGGATGTGCCCAACGCGGTTGTCGACGCAACCGGCGGCATGGCTTTCAAGGCGGGTACCCATGAGGGGGGCCCGATCCTTCCACCAGGCAACATCGCCGATGACACAGCCTCGTTCACCACGGTGTTCGGGATCCTCTGTGCTCTTTGGCAGCGGGAAAGCTCCGGAGCAGGTCAAGTCATCGACGCGTCGGCCAACGAGTGCGTGGCTCAGACAACGGACTGGTCCCTGTCGAATTGGAGCCGTTCTGCAGACGCCGGAGATCCCTCCTCGGAACGGCGTGCGGGACCGGGAGTGGTCTACACGATCATTCCCTGCGCCGACGGTTTCGTCCGCTTGATCGTGCTGAGCCCTCGCCAGTGGCATGCGATCCGTTCTTGGATGGGGGAGCCCGACTTTCTCCAGGACCCTGAACTCGATGGGTTCATCGGCCGCTTGATGATCGCCGACGCGGTACTCAACCCTCTCTACGCCGAGCTCTTCGCGACGATGACCATGGCCGAGGTGTCCGAACAGGCTCAGGCGCGGGGGATCGTCTGCACGCCGTTTCTGAAACCCGACGATGTTCTGGTCAACCCCCACTTCGAGAGCCGCAATACCTTCGATCACGTAACGATCGACGACGGGCGTGTAATGAAGTTGCCCTCGGGCTGGTTCGAGGTGGACGGTGAACGCTGCGGTCCAACCGGTCGCCCTCCCCATATCGGCGAACACACCGAGGAGGTGTTTGCGTCTACCCCCGAACCGCCTCCTGTGCTCGCTGCCCCGGCGAAACAAGCACCGCCGAAACAAGCACCGCCTCATAAGGCGCCGCCGCTGAAGGGCGTGCGAGTGATGGACTTCGGGCATGGTGGGGTTGGCGTGGAGTGCGGTCGCATGTTCGGCGAATACGGAGCTGATGTCGTCAAGATCGAGAGCCGTAGCTATATCGACTTCATTCGTTCGGTACTCGGTGGGGAGATGTCTCCGTCGTTCGCCTCGTCGAACCGCTCCAAACGCAGCCTGGGTGTCAACGCCAAGACCGAGCGAGGGGTGGAACTGCTCCGAAATATGGCGCGTGACGCGGACATCATCATCGAGAACAATTCCACCGGCACGATTGACGATATGGGACTCGGCTATGCGGTGATGAAGGCTGCCAACCCGGATGTGGTGATGGTTTCGAGTCAGCTCATGGGGTCTAGGGGTCTCTGGGCTGACTGGTTCGGGTATGGCCCGAATACCCAGGTAACTGGGGGTTTGGCTCATCTGTGGAACTACGAGGACTACCCTGAGCCTGCGGGTAACCAGTCGATCTACCCCGATCATTTCGCAGGTCGAGTGTGTGCGGTGGCCGCGCTGGCAAACTTGTTGGGGCGACAACGGCTTGGCGTCGGTGGCGCACATGTGGAGGTTTGCCAGGTTGAACAGGCGGTGTCGACGATCGGTGATCTTTTGGCCAAAGAGTCTTTGGTCCCCGGTTCGGTGCAGCCCCGCGGCAACCATTCCGACCGTGGTTCTCCTTGGGGTCTCTACCCCTGCGAAGGCGACGACCATTGGGTTGCGATATGTGTTCGCAACGACAGGGAGTGGGAAGCGCTGGTTTCGCTGATGGGGTCACCGACTTGGGCAACGAGTCCTGAGCTTGCCGACGAGCAGGGTCGCCGCGCCGACGAAGTCACCGTCGACAAGAAAGTCGCCGAGTGGACCCGCACGATGTCCAATGCGGAGGTGGTCGACATTTGTTTGGCAGCGGGGGTTCCCGCGGGAATCATGCACACCGGCAGTTCGCAATCGACAGATCCGCATCTCGAAGCTCGCGGCTATTTGCATCGGATGTATCAGCCACCAATCGGCGACATGATCTTTGAGGGAGCGGCTTTCCATGCCAGTGCCATGGAGGGTCCAGATATTTTCCCGGCTCCGGGGCTCGGCGAGCACACGCGTGAGGTTGTCTCGGAGTGGTTGGGCCTCGACGCCACCGAGATCGAGAATCTGGTGGCCGAGGGCGTTCTGGAGATCGACCTGAGCAGCTAGCGACTAGCCGGCTTCGGAGTGGGTGACCGCGGGTTCTCCCATCCACTCACGCAGAGTGTTCTTCAGTTTGGTTTGCTGAATGAACAGGTCCTGTTCGGCAGGAACATCGCTGGTGGCCTGTGGGGCTTTGAGATAGAAGCTCAACCATTCCTGTACGCCGGACTCACCGGCGCGTGCCGCTAGATCCATGAACAGCGCCAGATCCAAGACGATCGGAGCGGCAAGGATCGAGTCGCGGCACAGGAAGTCGATCTTGATCTGCATCGGGTAGCCCATCCATCCGAAGATGTCGATGGCGTCCCAGCCCTCTTTGTTGTCGCCACGCGGTGGGTAATAGTTGATTCGCACCACATGGTCGACGTTGCCGTAGAGATCGGGGTAGGTCTCGGGTTGCAAGATCGTGTGCAGCACCCCCAACTTCGACTCCTCTTTGGTCTTGAAGTTCTCCGGTGCGTCGAGCACCTCACCGTCTCGGTTACCCAGAATATTGGTGGAGTACCAGCCGCGAAGCCCCAGCATCCGAGCCTTCAGCCCAGGTGCGATAAGGGTTTTCATGAGCGTCTGCCCGGTCTTGAAGTCCTTGCCCGCGATCGGCACACGGTTGCGTTGAGACAACTCGATCATGCACGGCAGGTCGGTCGACAGGTTGGGGGCGCCATTGGCGAAAGGCACACCGGACTGCAATGCGGCGTAGACGTAGATCTGGCTGGGGGAGATGTTGTCGTCGTTGTTCTTGAGACCATTCTCGAACGACTCGATGGTGGCGTGGACCTCGCTGGGTTCTTGGAAGGCCTCGGTTGAACCGCACCACACCATGACCAGACGGTCGCAGTCGTTCTCAATGCGGAAGTTCTCTATGTCGGATATGAGCGCCATTGCCTGATCCCACATGTTGGTCTCGGTCTTGATGCGGGCCCCGCTGAGGCGGCTGACCCAGCGTTGGTCGAACACTGCGTCCATGGCGATGATGCCTTCCATCTCTGCCGAAATCGGGGCCAGGTCGCGTTCATCGAGAACTCCGCAGGTGCGGGCAGCTTCGAGGGCGTTGGCTGAGATCGGATCCCATCCCCCGAAAACGATGTCGTCGAGGGAAGCCAAGGGCACGAAGTCGCGGATCAGTGGATTGCGGTTCTCGTCTCGGGTTCCAAGACGAATGTGGGCCATCTGGCTGACAGAACCGAGGGGGGCAGCGCCGGATTGGCGTGCCGCGAGCACACCGGCGGTGAACGTGGAGGCTACGGCACCCATTCCAGGGGTCAGCACTCCGAGTTTGCCGGTGGGAGGTGTAATGTCACGAGCAGTCATCCCCTGAGCATATGAGCAGGAGCGGTGCTCGAAGTGTTGCTGGGCGCGGGTTCGTTCTAGAGTCACGACGGTCAAGACAATCGAATCAGACAATCAGCCAGGGAGACTCTGATGAGCAATGCAGCAAACGCCTATGAACTTCTGAAAGCGAGGGAGGGCGTCGATGAGGGCCACGGCGACTGGTTTGAGATCACCCAGGAACAGATCAATCAGTTCGCTGATTGCACCATCGACCACCAGTTCATCCACATCGACGCGCAGCGGGCGACCCCAGTGTTCGGCGGGACGATCGCCCACGGTTTCCTGACGCTGTCGATGCTGACCCATCTCACCAACTCCATTGAGCAGGAATTGCCGCCGCTCACGGGCGTGCTGATGGGCATCAACTACGGCTTTGACCGGGTGCGGTTCCTAACGCCGGTCATTTCTGGTAGCCGAGTTCGAGCGAACAGCGTGATCAGCAAGGTGGAATTGAAAGGTGCGGCGATCAACAGCACCCGCGTGATAACCGTTGAGATTGACGGGTCCCCAAGGCCCGCACTGGTCGCCGAATGGATCGGCCGGATTGTATTTGATAGCTAATTGCTGGAACTTTCGCAGCTACAACACAACTACCTAGGGAGCAGGGATGAACGATTACCCCATCAGAGTCGGTTCCATGTTGTTCACGATGGTCGACCCCGAGAAGGGCTACGAAGTCGAATACAACCGCTGGTATGAACGCGACCATTTCTACGCGGGTTGCATGATCGGCC
Source organism: Candidatus Aldehydirespiratoraceae bacterium (assembly GCA_965198365.1). Classification (GTDB taxonomy): domain Bacteria; phylum Actinomycetota; class Acidimicrobiia; order Acidimicrobiales; family Aldehydirespiratoraceae; genus VXYK01. The sequence continues at coordinate 892,210 of OZ240617.1, forward strand.
CGAAGCTCTTTGCGGGCAAGCGTTGGGTCGCCACCAAAGAACTGAAGGACTTGCGCTTCCCTCGTGGCGATACGCCGGTTGCCAGTCCAGTTGAGGCGGGTTCCTATCTGGCGATCTATTACGTTCTCGAAGGAGGCCACGAAGAACACTTCGCTTGGGGGGCGGATCAGGTGGTGTGGCTCTACCAGAACAACCGGGGTTTCCAGAATCGGGTTCATGCACACACCGTGCTATTGGAAAGCCCCGGCTACCACTACCGCGACGCCGACCCTGTCCCGATTGAGTTGGCTTTCGACCACCCGTACAAAGGACTCGGGGTGGTGGCGGTCGATCCGGCAGACGGAGTGAGCGAGGAGCAGTTGGTGGCGCATCTACAAGATCGGGCGCTACCGGCGCTGATGAAAGATTCGCCGATCGCCAGCATGGTTTCGTGGCACTACCAAGACTCGGGCAGCGGCGACACGGACCGTGCGCCGATGGATTTGGGGATGCCACCCGGGCCCACCGATCGTCAGTTGCAGTGCTTCTTCCTCGAGGATGAACCGACCGCGGTTTGGGATCGATTCCGTACCTACGCCGACGATCTTGCGGCGAGCGGACTGGGCGAAGTCGTCTTCGCCGCGCCGTTTCTGCCGACGATCGTGGGGACAGACACATACACCGATCAACTCTGGTAAGGGAGCCACACAATGATTCTTCAAAACTCGACAGTAATGGTGGTGGGGGTTGGGCCGGGACTCGGCAGATCGTGTGCCGCGGCGGCCCTGCGTGATGGTGCCAACGTGATCGCGGTCGCTCGCAACCTGGAACGCCTCACGGCTACGGCCGCCGAACTCGACCCCTCAGGTAAACGAGTTCTCGTTGCTGGGGCCGACATGATGGATCAGGCTTCACTTGAAGCCGCGGTGAGCGCAGGGGTGGAACGCTTCGGCACCCTCGATGCGGTAATCAACGTTGCTGCAATGGACGCGACGGTTGGGACCTTTGCCGACCTTGACGATGACGAGTTGCGGAAGGTACTTGATATCAACGCGCTGGGCACGGTCAATGTGGTCCGCTCGGTCACGCCGACGTTCACTGCCAATGTGCACGGCGGCTCGGTTGTGCTGATTGGTTCCCAAGCCTCACTCAAACCGGTGGCAGCGATCCCGCAATTCGCTTATTCGGCCGCCAAGTCTGCGTTGCTCGCTATGGCTCGGAATATGGCCTCGGAACTAGGACCCCAGGGCATCCGCGTGAACACCGTCGTACCCACCTGGATGTGGGGGCCCAACGTGAAGATGTTTTGTGAGTGGCAAGCAGCTGAACGAGGTATCACTGCAGAAGAGGTACGCGACGAAATCGCTCAGGGCATGGCCTTGCGGATCATGCCGACTGACGCCGATGTGGCCGAAGCGGCGGTGTTCTTCGTTTCAGACCGTTCACGGATGATCACCGGCCAACGCCTGCTGGTGAACGCCGGAGAATTCTTCGACACATAGACCCCCAACAACTTCGGCGAGTTGCACTATGTGACGATTGTTGCAACGCGAGTGAAGTATTTCGAGATTTGTCTGTGAAATAATTGGCTTAGTTTCATTATGTTTCATGTATATACAGTGGAGTTTTCCCCAGTTCTTTACTTTTTTGTTGCGGTTTCTTTGCTTAAGTGTTGAATCCGGTTTGAGTTTTGCACTATTGTTACATGTGGGTTAGAGGTCATCTGGGCGCAGGGCCGGATGCTTCAGACTCGGGAACTTCATTCCCGTCCCCCTCCAGGGAAAAACAGGGTCCGGTTGGCGAATTCGCTAGCCGGACCCGAGTCCCTTTTGGCGTGATTTCTGCTGGAATGGCGTTGGCAGCCGCGGTAGTGCGATTCTTGTAGTCGTGAGCACCACAGATCTCTTCGAACGCTTCGATGTCATTGATGTCGATACCCATGTAACCGAACCACCCGACGTGTGGACGGCGCGAACCCCGGCCTCTATGCACGACAAGGTCCCCCATGTGGAACGCATCGACGGACAGGACGTATGGATGTGCGACGGCAACCGTCTGGGGCAGCCCGGTTTCTATTCGATGGCAGGCTTTGACGGTCTCATGCCCTTGAAGGTTCCCAACACCTTCGACGAGATCCATCCGTCGATGTACGACAGTGGTGAACGACTCAAGTTCATGGACGATCAAGGCATACGTGCCCAGGTGCTCTACCCCAATATCGGCGGTTTCGGCAACGCCTATTTCATGAAGATGGGCGAACCGGAAGTGGTCAAGGAATGCGTCCGGGCCTTCAACGACTGGGTTTCTGACTGGACCAGCGCGGACCGTAATCGCCTCGTCGGCGTTACCGCCGTGCCGTTCTGGGACATTGATTTCGCGGTAGCGGAGATCACCCGCTGTGTGGAGGCAGGACACCGAGCCATCAACTTCTGCAATCAACCCCAGGACCATGGAATGCCCCCGCTGGGCTCGAAACATTGGGACCCGATTTGGTCGGTGGCCCAAGAGGCGGGAGTGTCGGTTAGCTTTCATGTCGGCGGCGGATCAATGGGCACGCAGATGCAAGACACCGCCGACATGGGCTGGATGACCAACTTTGCCAAGGTGTCGGCGTTGATCTTTCTCGACAACATGCGTTGCATCGCAGACCTGATCTTCGGTGGTGTGTGCCACCGCTTTCCAGAACTGACGCTTGTCTCAGTGGAGAGCGGCACCGGTTGGATCCCCGGAGCGCTCGAATCGTTTGATTGGCAGTGGCGAAACGGGGGAGTGACAGTGGAGCATCCCGAGTACGACCTGTTGCCGAGCGAGTACTTCAAGCGGCAGATCTACGGTTGCTTCTGGTTTGAGCAGGCGTCGGCAAGATTCGCGATCGAGCTCTACCCGGACAACATTCTCTATGAGACCGACTACCCGCACCCGACCTGTCAGTTCCCGGGGCCGGCCACACCGGCGCAGTACCCGCGGGACTACGCCACAGGCGCTTTGTCTTCGCTCGACGATGCCACGCTGCAGAAGATCCTCCACGACAACGCCGCCCGGATCTACGGCCTGTAGCTCCGGGCCGTCAACTTTTGCCGGTTCGTGCGGCGTGCATAGAGTGACCTCATGGCTGCACTCGACTTCAAGGCGTTCGACGCCGACAACCACTACTACGAGGCGGAGGACGCCTTCATCCGCCACGTCGACCCCAAGATGCACAAGCGCTGCATGCAGTGGGCCGAGATCAACGGGCGCAAGCGACTTCTCGTCGGAGGCAAGGTCAACCGGTTCATCCCGAACCCGACCTTCGACCCCGTAGCCCGCCCCGGCTGCCTCGACGACTACTTCCGAGGCAAGGTGGCCAGAGACGACATCGTTTCTGCTTTCGGCGAACTTGTGCCGATCCCCGACGAGTACCGTGACCGCGACAAGCGAATATCAGTGATGGACCGACAGAATCTCGAGGCGTGCTTCCTGTTCCCGACCCTCGGCGTGGGGATGGAGTCTTCGCTCGACCACGACACCGAAGCCGTGCTGACAGCCTTCGCAGCGTTCAACAAATGGATTCACGAAGACTGGGGATTCTCCTACAAGAATCGCATCTTCGCGGCTGGATACATCACGCTTGCCGACGTCGATTGGGCTCTCGACCAACTCGACTGGATGATCGAACAAGATGTGCGTGTGGTCAACCTGCGCCCCTCGTCGGTGCCAGACGGCAGGGGAGGACGCCGCTCGCTCGGCGACCCGGCCCATGACCCGTTCTGGAAGAAGATGAACCAGCACGGCATCACCCTGGCCATGCACTCCGGCGACGCCGGATACGAGTTCCTGAGCGACTACTGGGGGATGACCACCGAGTTCGAGTCGTTCCGTCAGAACGCATTCAAGTCGCTGCTCACCTACTCGCCAATCAGCGATGCTCTGGCTTCGCTGATCGGAGAGGGCGTGTTGAGCGAGCACAACAACATCCGGGTTGCCACCATCGAGACCGGTTCGGAATGGGTCCAGCCGTTGTTCAAGAAGTTCGACAAGACCTACCGGCAGCAGAAGCACATGTTCGCCGAGGATCCGATCGAAGTGTTCTGCCGACAGGTCTGGGTGTCGCCGTATTACGAAGACGATCTGGCGGACCTGCGCAGCAAGATCGGCGCCGATCACATGCTGTTCGGTTCGGACTGGCCCCACGCCGAGGGCCTCCCCGAACCCACCGACTTCGTTCACGATCTGGAAGGTTTCGACTCCTCAGAGATCCGCAAGATCATGCGCGACAACGGCTTGGCGCTGACCCGACGGGCTGTTTGAGGTTGACGGTTGGGGGACCTTGGGCCGCTCAGCGGCCGCCTCCACGGATTCGCAACAGGCCGAAGGTGCGGATAGGAACGGTCTGTCTCTTGGTGCGGTCGCTGAAGCCGACCGCGAATCCGAGCGTGCTCAGCACCAGGATCGCGACCGCGACCCAGAAGAAGGTCCATTCGGGGCCGTAATTCTCGAAGAGTCTGGGGGCCACCAGCGCGCTCACCCCTGCGGCCAGCTGCCCTGTTGCGGCTGCGAGCCCCTGCCCGGTCGCCCGTTCGCCGTGTTTGGTGGACGTTGCCATCAGCGTTTGGGCCGACGGCATCCCCAGGCCGTTGGCGGCGCCCTCGATCATGGCCAGGCTCATCAACAGCAGCGGCACGGTTAGATGTCCGTAGACCACGGTGAGTGGGATGATCGCTACCAGCGCACCCATTGCGATCCGCATCGGTCCGTGGCGGTCTGCGAGCCGCCCTCCGATGGGTGCGGCGATCATGAACGGCAACCCGTACAGCACCAGGCTGACCCCGATGAATTCGGTTGACGCGCCCAGGTCATGCAGGAAGATCGCCCAGATCGCCTCGTACATTCCGGCCGGCATTATCAGTGCCGCGCTCAAGATCGCGGCAGCCAGTGCTTCTCGACGCCGACTGATTCTCGCCATTGTGCGAAGCATGTCGGCGGTGTTCCGCAACGCTCCCAGACCAGGGTCGTCAGGGACGACTTCGTCCACATGTGTCGTGGCGATCGGACCGACCAGCAGTGCCAGAGCAGCGGCGAGGCAATAGAACGGAGCATCGAGACCCCAGGCTGCAACGAGACCGGCCCCTATACCGGGGCCGACGATGAAACCTGCAGTCTGGATCCCGGCGAGTCGACCGAGGTGCTCCCCGGCGCGTTCGGGATCTGCTGCGGTGAACAGGGCCTGCGCCGCAGGCAGGAAGGCGCCGAAGGCAAGTCCGGCAAGCGTCCGTGCAGAGACGAACTGCCAGGCTTCCGACGCCACCGCGAAGATCAGCGATGCGACCACTCCGCTGAGCACCGACAACACCATGACCCGGCGGGCGTAGCCGCGGTCCGCGAAGGGTGCGATCAGAATCTGGGAAGCGACCGCGGCGAAGAAGGACACTCCGGCGATCCAACCGAGCGCGTCTCCGCTCAGACCGTGCGCATCGCGCAGTTCATGGAAGAGTGCAAAGACCATCCCGATCGAGGCCGCGAGTGTGAACAAGCCCACAGGAATAATGAGACTCACTCGTGTGTTCGTCACAGTCCTCGACCTCAGTAGCGCGGCAGAATCGGCTCCGCCTCGAGTCAGACCTCAAGCCCGCCAACACTACCCCCCACTTCGCGACACAGGTCAGATTTTGTCAGCCCGGGTCAGCAGTCTCCGGTTGCATTCAAAGGGGAAATCGGCGGCGCAGCCCATACTCGGGTTTTCCGAGCAATATGTACTCGGGTTTTCCGAGTACAGAATCCCGGCGGTGGGGAGGATCTTTTCTAGGGGGCTGGACTTCCGACACAGCAGCAAATTCTGACACCAAATTTTGACTATAGCCATAGAATTATGACTATAATTTCTGAGATGGACACTGAATCGAACAAAAGGGCACGCCCCCGGCCTGACGAGCGGGTTTTGGCGGCAGGCGAATTCAAGACGCACTGTCTGCGCCTGATGGACGAGGTGCACGAGACTGGCACCGAGATCATCGTGACGAAGCATCGCCGCCCGGTGGTACGAGTCAGCCCAGTACGAATGGAACGGCCCAGACTCGTTGGATCGTGCGTTGACCAGCTTCAGATACTGGCAGACATCGACAGCGAACCCGCCGTACCAGTAGAGGACTGGGACGTCATCGAACGCCCTGACGAGCTGCTCAACCCAGAGCGATACCAGTGAGCATGCTCCTGGACACCAATGTCCTGCTGCGATTGGTAACCGACAGCCCACACATCGGTGAGTCGTTCAAACAAGCTGTCGAGACCGGGCTGGACAACGGTGATGTCGCCGTCTCAGCCGTGACATTCATGGAGACGACCCGGCTGCATCATCACAGACGGATCGATCTCGGATGCCACCCGGCAACCTGGCGTGTTGAACGCCTGATGTCCGGACTGCTGGAGATACCCATTGACGGTGAACTTGCTGTTGAGTCCGTCCTCTTGATGAATTCGGGGTTTCATCGCGACCCCGCGGACCAACTGATCGTCGCGACAGCAATGCGAACCGGAATGGAACTCGCGACTTTCGACGCTGCAATCCAAGACTGGGCATCACGCACACGCCTGATCGCGCTCCGAGACCCCACAAGGTGACTCACGCAGAGCCCCTGTCCTCTGTGGCGTTCAACGGACGGAGGCGATGTCGATTCAACGAGCCAAGGCACTGCTGTAGATGCCACGCGCCAGCAATTTTCCGTCCCGCTAATCGACATTTTGCCTACAAGCTAATCGACAGTTTTCCCTCTAGTGAGTTTTCTGACCCGGCAATGCGTGGCTGTGATCACGGCCGGCGGTTATGGATTCGAGTTGCCCGATGGCATCGCGGTCACCCCGTCACTGCTCCGGGTTCGTGACGCACAAGAGCGACGTGTCCCGGATTTCGTACCGAGACCTCACCGCATAGCCCGTCGACACTATTGCCGTGGAGACTCACTGACTGCTGAAGCGGTGCAGTTGGACCTTACGGGAGAATTTCATGTCCGCCGATCCGCAACCACACGATATGGAGCTTGCCATCGACGATGGGATGGCCCATAGAGAATGTCGCTCGTCCGTCAGGAGCCCATGACATCTCGTAGACGTCGACGACACCGGACAGCTTCTTGACGCGCAACCCGGCGCGAAACCATGAGCGTCCTCCGGACTCCATTTGCCCCAGATCGTCGATGAATTCCTGCAACCGAAGCCGGAAACGGTCAGCCTGTTGAGAGGTCAGGCCACGTTGATCGCGCAGGAACGCTGTCGTCTCGGAGTGTGTCGGCATCAGCGGCGCTCAGGCCGTTGAGGTTTCGTTGTTTCTCGCTTCGAGCGCGGCGAGGAATTCTTCGTCGCTGTAATAGGTGTTCGCGATCTCCATTGAATCCGAACTCGGTCCCTTGCCCGTGCTGGCCTTGAGATCCTCAATCGTTAGCGGCTCGGCAGGTGATTTCCCCCGCGTTGCTCTGGTCGATTCAGGTCGGAACCTAGAACTTGCCGTGGTCATCGCTTGTCCTCTCAGAGCAACCTGTACCAAACCCTATCCGATGCGGCGCTCGACGGACAGAGGCGATGTCGATCGACCGAGCCAAGGCGCTGAAAATTGCTGGCTAGGTGCTCGTCGGCCACGACCGGCGCGAGACTTGCTGCCCCACTCAGTTTTTTGGCACTTGGAACGGCGATAAATCAGCACTTGATTCGTCAGTTTCTTGCGGAGTTTGCCAACGAATGACTGACGCCCGAAGTGCCCTCCATGAGGGCTCGGGCTTCTTTGGAGGACGTCGTTGCCCTCCAGTTTCGTGGTGGCGTCGCTGGCGGTTTCCTAGGAAATGTGTGCTAAGCAGACTCCCGTGAGCCTGAGGTCGTTGCGGTTCTTTCATGTCAATGTGAACTGTTCTGATCTGGAGCGGTCGCTGGGGTTCTATGGCGATCTGGTCGGGTTGAAACCGGCGGTTCGCACCCGGCCGGAGCAGCCCCAGCCGGGAGGGGCGTTCGGCTTGGCCCAAGTGCAGTGGGACGCCTGGATCATGGCCGGAGATGATGCTCCGGACGGGGTTGTGTTGGACCTGCTGGAGTGGAAGGTGCCCCTGCCGTCTGGGTCGCCCTCGGTATCGCTCACCGAGTTGGGCTTTGGTCGGATCTGCATCCTTAGCGATGATCTGGCTGGGCTGCACCGGCGGTTCAGCGAAGCCGGGCACGACGTTTGGTCGCCTCCGGGCCGTCTCGGTCTGCGTGTCGACGGCATGGCCGACGCCGATATGTTCCTGTGCTCCGACCCGGACGGCACAGCGGTGCTGTTCGTCGAAGGGGAGAACACTCGACTGGCGAGCGTCAACATCAACTGTTCCGACCTGGAGCAGTCCCGGCGCTTCTACTGTGATGTGCTCGGGTTGGACGCCCGGACTCGGGCCCGCCCCACAGAGCCCCTGCCCGGTGCCGGACTCAGAGTTGAACGGTCGGTGGCCTGGGACGCTTGGTCCATCGGTGCGATGACCGACAGCGCGTCGGGGTTCGTTGTCGACCTGGTCGAGTGGACCGAGCCTCGTGCCGAGGGCTCTGGTCGGCGGCGGGCCAACGAGTTGGGCATCTTCCGCATCGCACTGCTCACAGAAGACATCGACCGGGACTATGCCGCTCTGATCGAATCCGGCGTGACCTGCCACTCCCCGCCGGCTGAACTGCAGATGGGCCCCGGCCTGCCGTCAGATCTGCGGGCGCTCTTCTTCGAGGACCCCGACGGCGCCTGCGTCGAACTAATCGAGAGCCCACCGCCCAGCTAGCAGCGACCGGTCAGGCTTGGACCCGCAGTTGTTTGGGCCGCGAGATTGATCCCTTGCGCTGAACAGGTCAGTCCAATCTTGCGAGTGTGGGTGCGAGATCGGGTTCTACGGAAAGGAGTTTCCGCTTCCAGGTTGATCGCCTCGTTGAGGTCGACGAGCCCGGGCGAAGAGTGAGCGCGAAGGCGCGCCTAACAGAGAAATCGCCCTGGTGGCAGGCATGCTCCACAGCTCGTCCGGTCTTGTACGCCTTTGAAGAACCCCAAGCTCGTGCAGCCCATGCCTGGAGCGGAACGTGCGGCTGTAGCCGGGTGTCGGTAGCCAGTTCTTCCAAGAGTTTTCCGTGTCTTTTTCCAGTTTGGATATGACTCGCAGCTCGGCATACCTGAAGCTGGCCGGCCAGTGATCTAGGTGAACAAGTTCCCATTGCCTGTTCTACTAGCCAGTCTCGGTCAATCTTCCTCCGTGATTCTCTGTTGGCGGTGAGCGCTACCAGGTACTGTCCGACACTTCGTGGTATCTCGTGCAACATGTTCGGGTGGTCGTAGAGAATGTCGAGTCCGTTTGTGCTTTGTTGGGATCGAAGTGTCCCAAAAGAGAACTTGACCAGGGTCCAGTCAGGTTCGTCGCGCGCCAGCAACGACCGGATTTCTCGGGTTACCATCTGAGGCGTGCGGTAACGGCTATAGCCAGAGACCAGGTAGGCAATTTGTCCGTGCTGCATAGCTTGTTCTGCGTCACCGCCAACTCGCGAATGAATCTCAACCTTGGAGCGGTTCACTTGGAGGCCGAGAGCCAACACGTGCGCAGCGTAGGTGTCGTAGACCTCTGGCCACTCGCTCTCAGACTGTAGGTACAGCCAGCTATCGTCCATGTACCGAATATGACCCAACACATGTTCTGCTATTGAGTCGTCCAACCCAAGTAGGGCTATGTTGCCGAGGAGCCCTGACGCCTCTGGACCAACGGGCAGACCCGAAGGCGCGCCGAGGAAGGCTAACTCGCAGAGGAATTCGTTGATCAGCCTTACGGCCCCATGAGGAGCGCCCGTACGCTCAAGCACTGTCTCGAGGATTTGAGGCTTGATCGATGGGTAGTAGCTCTGGATATCGGAAACAGCCATCGCATTGCACCGTGGGTCGGACAGCAGTTGCCTGCCACGCTCAAGTCGGCGTCGAAAGGCTTCTCGCACGTCTTCGACTGCCCAACCGGGAGACGTGTCCGTAAGTCGATAGCTGTACACATCTTGACCTAGGGCTGCGTCCACGGATGACGCGACTCTTCCCACGATGATTCGGTAGTAGAGTTCGTCGTATGGGTTAAGCCAAGCCATCTTCCGCAATTCAGGCTTTCCAGGCTTCGGAAGCGGAAGGGCGTTGATTACGGAGGGGCACCGGCCGTTCGCTACGCGGGAGACTAGACGCTGATGTACCAATTCGGGAGCAGCGCCAAAGTCAGCCCAAGAATCAAGATCCGGAAGATCACGCTCACCCACCCAGTACGCGCCAGCCTGTAGGTTCGCGGAGACTTCCGTCAGAGTCGGCAGATGTCCGCCATCGCGAGAGCACAAGGTACGCACGGTTCCAACTTACCTTGTAATTACCTCGATGTGATTAGAGACCTACGGCGCCTCCGATCCGTCGTCTCCGAAGTTTCGAGATTTCATTGGTATGACCGAGAGACTCCACAAGGACTGGCTCGCAGTGTCCACTCGTCGGGCGGAAGATGGGGCCAAGACGCTAGACGCGTAGCAGAAGGACGACGTGTCTTCTCCAGACCCGTCGCGGGGCATCTGTAGTCCGTTTTACGCGTTCGTGCCCCGCCGGGGGCGGGGCACGTTCTGCGTTGTTGGCAGAGGAGCAAGCTCACGGAACCGAATAATCTTGGTCCTCTCCGCCGAGCGCACCTTACATCAGTTGGTCCTTCTTAACCCCCTGACCCCAGCTAGGTGTCCAGTCCAGCACAGGTCTACTGACTTGCCGTTCCGCCGGTTTCGAACAGCCTCCCCAGGGCGTCTGTGGGTTGCATGGCTCGATTGGACTGCCCGCGCGCGAATGCCACCCTTAGGTGTCACGCGATCCCGGTAGATTCGGCGGGATGGCATCTGACCCCTTGGTTTCGCTTGCTTCCAGCATTCATGCTGGCCCCAATACCTATGCGCTCCTGCTCGGTTCTGGCATCAGTGTCAGTTCTGGTGTTCCGTCTGGTTGGGACGTAACACTCGAATTAGTGGAGCGTCTCGCAAAGTTGCGGGGTGAGGATGCTGGGGATGACCCACAGGCCTGGTATCGAAATCAAACCGAGGGTGATCCTGACTACTCTGCGCTGCTCACTGAATTGGCGCGATCTCCGGATGATCGCAGGAATCTCCTGGAGCGTTTCTTTCAACCCTCGGACGAGGAACGGGAGCAGGGCCTGAAACTCCCGACGAAGGCCCATCACGCGATAGCGCGACTGGTTGCGGGAGGTTTCGTCAAGGTCATCGTGACGACGAACTTCGACCGATTGCTTGAGCGAGCACTTTCGGATGCAGGAGTTGAGGCCAGCGTGATTTCGAGTCCAGCTCACGCAGCTGGTGCAACTCCGATCGCCCACAGCGGGTGCACAATTGTCAAGGTTCACGGGGATTATCTGTCAGCAGATCTGAAGAACACGGTCGATGAACTGGCGGGGTACGACACAGAGATCGACAGACTGCTTGACGAAGTGTTCGACCAGTACGGACTTGTAGTCTGCGGGTGGTCGGCCGTGTGGGATAAGGCACTTAGGGAAGCGATTCTACGATCACCCGGCCGACGGTTCGCCACGTACTGGCTTCGTCACGGACAGACGGAATCCGAAGCGCAAGAGATTGTGAATCACCGCAAAGCTATCGAAATCTCGATTAAGGGCGCAGACGACGCCTTCGAGTCACTAGCCGACAAGGTCGAAGCGCTCTCCGAAGCCATCGATCAGCGTCCTTTGGACACAGCTGTCGCAGTCGCCCAGCTGAAGAAGTACCTGCCAGATCCTGTCAATCGCATCAAGCTCGACGATCTTCTGATGAGCGCGACTGATGACGTGATTGACCGGGTTCAAGAGCTTCAGATGGATGCGCCTCTTCCCCTCAAAGCGCAGCGGTACCGAGTTCAGATGGAGGCTTATGAAGAAGCCACTGCCGGACTGCTCACCCTAGTTGCAACCGGAGCTTTCTTTTCGGATCGTGTTGAACACGAGCAGCTATTGGCAAGGTGCCTGGACCGCCTCGCCAGCCGAAGCGTTTCCGGCAACGGTATAGATCTCCTCCTCGAAATGCAGCACTATCCGTCGTTACTTGGTCTGTATGCCCTTGCCTTGGGTTGTGCCGCGGTAGATCGCCTGGATTCGATCGCTCGCGTTATGGGATCGACCGCGGTGGCGAGAGAAGGTGGACCACTGCCGGTGTACGTTGTTGCTCAATGGGCACTTGATGGTCACTGGGTCAAGGAATCTGCAGCTGAACCCGTGGGTGGCAAGACATCTGTATCGAACCACCTCTATAGAGTTCTCCGCCCGTCTGTGTCTGAGATCATTCGAGAGGATGGGCAGTTTGAGGACCTCTTCGACGAGGTCGAATATTTGATGGGATGCGCGTACGTCAACAAGATCGGTCCTCCAGGTCCAATGGGCAGAGCCGCATGGCGCTACTATCGCACGCATCGGTTCCCTGGCTCGATGGTTGAACGCCACTCGGCGGCGCTCATAGAGGCCGGGGTATTTGAGAGTGAGGAACGACTCGCCGAGGTCCGCAAGTCTTACGACGCGGCGATCAAGGAGAGCTTCTGGCATTAGTAATCTCAGGACTCGGTCGTGGACAAGCTACATCAGCGCGATTCCCTGTGGGTCCAGGGTGACTGGGGATGAGCGGCAGGGGTTGATCTGAGCGGTTTGGCGCGAGAGGGTTCTATCGCAAGAGGCGATCGGCATTGAGCCTCACTAGCGCTGATGGGTGTGTTTGGAGTTGCTGCGCAATCTCCGAACCGATCTCTGGGAGTGGTGCGTCACGCTGGGACAGGCCTGCGAGGAGCGCTAGCGGAAGACCCGTCCCGTCTTTGCTAGCGGTCTCCCGAATCAGCACATGAAGCGTCGTGTTCGATTCACTAGCCACAAGTCGCCCGACGGCTTCGGCTGAGGCGTGTCGGACCTCAAATTGCCTGTCTCCCACAAGTGTCGCCAACATTGGTTGCATTCGCGGACAGTGGCCTAAACCCAGCAGTTGAGCAAGATCTTGGCGATCCCGTCGGGACCCAAAGGCGAGTTTCGTAGCTGCGGCTGCGGCATCGTCGTTGCTGATCGCCCCGACGGCCAAGGCCAGGAGCAGACCGATGCCGCCGGTCCCGGGTTCTTCTTGGAAGAACGGTACGGCCCGTCGTATGCCTTCAATGTTCGAAGCGAGGTGTGATCGCAGATCATCCGGTACCCGCGCTGACAGTTCGGAGATGAGATAACACATTCGGCGCTTGTCATGTGTTGTCACAAGCGGCTCGGTGAGCATTGCGACGACTGTGTCCCATCGGGCCTCTTCGGGGAACCACAGGTTCAACAGAGCCAAGATGGAGCCAGCGTCGAAACCGCCGAAAGAGTGCCTGTGTTTTTTGGCGTCGGACAACCTGACCGCAGCCATTATCTCCACGTTTTCGATTAGACCAGCGGCTTCTCCGTTGTCGAGAGCGGTGACATCGCCGATCACTGATAGAGCGTCAAGATCGCCGTTCACTGCGCGATCTTTCAATTGAGTGAGGGCAAGTGCTTTCCCATTGGCTGCGAACCAACCGAGCAGAGCATTTCCGACTGGGCCTTGATCCTGTTGACACAGATTCCAGAGCCCGTCGTGTTCGGAGTCGGCGAGTAGGTCAAACCCAATGTTATTGATAACAGCCGCTAAGTCTTGGACGAGGGATTCAGGGGGCGGGGTTGGCAGAGCCGCTAATAGGCTGGCTAGCTCCGTGTGCCCGTGGGCGCTGGCCGCTGGCAACAGGCGCGTCACTGCTTTGAGTGCGTGATGTTCGAGAACGAACGCAGGACGTACGGTCTTTCTGAACACTGCGGAATCTCCAGCGGCGACCCGTGCGCTCCATATAAGAAACTCGGTGGCGGTCTGTTCGTCCAAAAGGTCGCCGGCCTGTGCCAGAGCCTCGAAGTTCGAGGCCGCGGTCGTGTGGGTCCATCCAATTTGCGGGACCATCTTCACTGCTGCCGCCACGGATTCGATTGGACCTACCCGGTGGAGATGAGAGAGAGCTGCCCTGAGAGACTGGTTGTCACCGCTGCGGCGTAGCGCATTCAGTCCCTCCGTCAACAGTTCCTGCTCGTCATCGGAGGCCACCGCGCGTACGAGTTTTTGACGTGCTCCAAGAGTTGCTATCGCCCGCCATGCGCTGTGTTCGCCCGCGAGATCGGCCATGAGTTCGGCAGAGAATAGGTAGCGGGCCTCCCTGTCCTCGCCGAACAAGACTGTCGCTCGGTTGTCGGCCCAAGACTTGAACCGTGAATCCACAGATTCACTCAGCGCCCACAAGATGGTGAGAGACCGCCACCATGACACGGTGTGGTCGGCGGCAGTAGTCAGTCCCCGAAAGTCGCTCCCAGTCAGGTCTTGGGGTTCTCTCGTAGCAATGAGTTGCGATGAAGCGGCAGAAACGAACACAGACACGGTTAAGTCACCTCTGATCGGTTCCAGACAATCCTTCGCCGTGGTTGCGTCGGCGCGGCATCCGTCGACATCGCCAATCTCTGCCCTCGTTCGTGCCCGCTGAACGAGAACCCATCCGTGGTCGGCGGGTTCGAGACGGTCGATTGCTACCAAGCTGTTGAGCACGTCTAGTGCTTCGGCGTACTGCTCCATTCGTTGGAGAGCGCATGAGAGAAAAATTCCACTTGCCACCTTGGTTCTGTTATCGAATGCAGAGTCGAACGTTGCGCTCAACTGTTCGTGGGAGTCTGTCATCGCCCAGTCCCATATCGCTGAGACGAACTGCCAGGTCCAGTCTGGCCTGGGGTCGGTGCTCTCCGGGTCGGGAACGCTTTGGTGCTCGTTGGCGAATCGTTTGAGATCGCGGAATCGACCTTGTGCTAGTAGAGCGACCGCCTGAACGGCATCAATCTCGTCTTGATAGCCAAAGTTACGATGTGGCGCGATTAGTCGCGGTGCGACTAACGCGTGGCGAAGTTGTTGTCCCGGCGAGATGTCTCGCGCTTCACCCTCAATCGCCGAGCCCTCCAATTCATAAACGGGTCGCTGCTGGTAGGCGACCGCCATCAGATCGTCGCGGTGGTCAGCATCTATCGTTTGCGTCGCGGGCACAAGGATCTTGCATCCGTTTCCGGTCGAATCGATGGAACTTGCCGTAACGTGAACCCAGTACGAAGTGTTGCTGTCGAGGTTGTGAAGAACCAACAGATGTGGAACGCTGTGCGCTGACCAGTAGTCAAAATGATGCGTTTTCGGTTCGGCGTACCACCAGCCAATGAGTGCGCCTTCATCTCCGGTTTTTGGTTTATTGAAGCACGTTGAACCGGTTTTGACTTGCACACCAAGCAATAGACCTAGGTCAAATCGTCGATCGTCGCGGACCTGAACCCAGATATCGGTACCCAGGTCCTCTGAAGTATTTGGGACTGTCCCCCAGTCGATCTCAAGAAACTTAAGGGCCACCGCTGTTTCACCCTGCTTCCCCTTCTGTTGGTTTTCATGCATCTGCACGGTTGGCCTCAGTCTGGTGCGGAATTAGTTGAAATTCGGATGTGTGAGCGGCTTGCCCGGCGTCGCGAGGTGGAGCTTGCGTTTCTGCTCGCGTCACGCTTTGGGGATCCTGCGGGAGGCGGGGGTGGGGGTTGGGAGGTCGGCGGCGAGGATCAGGGGACCTTTGACGATTTCCTCGAGGAGTTCGGCGGCTTGGGGAGTGAGCTCGATCGTGTGCTCAATGATGGACAGAAGTAGTAGCAGTTCCTTTGTCTGGGTCCAGCGGGTGGGGCGGGTCTCGTCCAGGGTGCTGGATTTCCTGCCCTTGCGTTTCTTTATTCGGTAGCCGAGCCAGGAGCGAAGGACTTGCAGGCCGGACACTTCGAAGTCCCAGGCCGGCTGGCTCACGGGACCAAAGACACCGGTATCGACGGTCAGGCGTTGAGTGTCCGGGTCGTAGCTGAACGAATCCGGCATACCGGATACGGGTGTGATCTCCGTGGCTCGTCCCTCCGGGAGGCGGGTTTGGCTCGAAGGGGCGAAGCGTTCACCCCATGAGTGCCACCAGAGGAGATCGCGGCCGAACGTTACAGCCCGCCGAAAGATAGCGGGATCAGCGGTAATCGGAACATGGATCGGCCCTGCCCGCTCAGCTAGTTCCTCGTCGAATTGCTCGCCGAAAGCGGGTGTTGCGCCTAGAGAGTAGACGTAGGCGAGCAGATCCTTATCGGTGATCTCGATCCCTAGTTCCTCGCTCAGCTTGGCGAGGAGATCCGGAGTCACGTTGGATTCGTTAGCAGCCGCATCACGGTAGAGGGGCATAACGTCCTTGGCACCATAGGACCCACGGAAGTGGTGGAGGTCTGGAACGTAGGGTGTTGCGGTCACCACGGGGCCGCGCCCGAGTTTGGTTGAGGTCAGGGTCGTGAGAAACACCTGCCGCGACCCTCGGACACGCCAAAGGTCAGGTCCCGCGCGGTCAATCAAGCGGTGGTCGGCGATGATCCATTGTCGGTCGAAGCTCCGATGACCGTACCGGACAAAATCTTCGGGCTTATCGCCGCGTTTGAGTTGCTCTACTGACTTCAGTTTATTTCCATCAGAGAGCAGAGGTTGGGGTCGGCTGGTTGACTTCTGGCCAGATTTAGAGTCTTTGAATAGGGTCGAGCGTTCACGGGGCACCTCTAAGATCAGAGCCTTCCATCGGCGTTTGAGGGGTGCGCTAGTTTCGGCGATTGGCCATGTGCGCCCTGGTTTACATCCCGAGCGAATCCATGGGAACAGATCGATTACCTTGGGCCAGTTGTAGTAGTCGCTGTCACCACGAGGCGTCATGGGTTCCAAGCCCTCTCCGAGGACCTCCGCGGAAATGTCACCGAGACTCAGTTGCCGTAACTGAGCGAGCTTCTCAGATCTGCTACCCGCGAGCTTTTGGTAGCGAACCTTGCATTCGGCTCCCTTTTGCCCAGTCCGGACCCCAATAGTGATCGCCACGGGTGTTTGTATGTCGAAGATGTTGTCGTCCGTTCGGGCACCGCGTCCTTCGCCTCCGAGATCCACAATCCAGAGTTTGTCGAACGTGTCGCGGAGGTGGTGCCGCACTCCACCCATTGAGACTCCGTCGAGAAAGGAGGACGCGGTAATGAAGGCAACCACCCCAGGACCCGGAGGCAATTCGGTTGCTTGCCACGTAGCCCAGCGCCAAAAGTAGACGTAGTCGTTGTAGACGTTCTTCAAGTGACCACCGAGTCCAGCGACTCGCATCGGCTCGGTCACGTTGTTGAGGAGAGGATCGATCCCGCCCCCGTAGCGGACTACCCCACCCTTGCGTTTCCCCGGATCACCAGCATCTTTCTGCTCGCGGTCATATGGTGGGTTTCCGAGCACGACGGTAAACCGCTCCTTTTCTTTGAGGTCAGCCGCCCGCTCGCCTTCCTGAGCGACCGGACCGCGCATGGTAACGAACTGACCTTGGCGGGCAGCGTGATCAAGCGTGTCGGTGAGAAAAATCTGGATTGCGGCGTTGCCTGCGATGACACCCGAGTGGTGTAACTCAAGAGCGACCTTGAGGTGCGCGATGGTGTAGGGAGCAAGCATCAGTTCGAACGCGTGCATCGACCCAAGTACGTGATTCTCGAGGTGTTGATACCAGCCGTTGGAATCGTGTGACTCTTCAAAGGACTGGCGGGCTCGACGCAACCACTCCACTAGGAATGTCCCGGTTCCGGTGGCGGGATCGAGCATCGAGACGAAGGGCTTGGTTGGATCGACGCCTTCTGGCACCTCGAAGCCCTTTCGTTGAGCCACCTCCCCCCAAGATGTGTTGTCGGCTACGCCGAGCGCCAAGCCGAACTGAGATTGCAGGACTTCGTCGACCATGCGGACGATGAACTCTACGGCAGGCTGTGGAGTGTAGAAAGCCCCAGCATCGGCGCGCATCTTGGAGTCGTACTTCTTTGCATCGCTTTGGCGTAGATGTCGAATGGTGAGTACTCAGCTGTATGGCGTTGGATTGTGCGCAAAACATCGGCGGTTACATCCTCCGCATCGGCCCAGTGGGCGTCGAACCAGTCTTGAAGTTGGGCCACCTCCCTCCCGCTCTGAACTTGGATGTTCAACTCAATGTTGTGAGTGAGTCCTGCTTTCGTGAAGTTGCTGGAGCCAACCAGTGCCTGCGCACCCACGACATCGAACTTGGCGTGTGTGATGTAGGTCTTTGCATGGAACTTGTCGCGCCTGTAGACCCGGCACTCGATCCGCCCTTCAGCGATAGCTTCAACCACCTCCTCCACTCCCTCAAGGAATGGATTTGGCCTCTTTTCGCTCTCCAAACTGTCGTTGAGACGGTCGACACGATTACGTAACGCCTCGGTGAACACAGCCTTGGTGCGAAGCGACACTTCATCGCCCATAAGCAGCCGGATCTTCTCCAGTTTCTGCCAGTCGCCATGAAGCGCAAGCAGCGCTCCGATCTCAAAGAACCCTGTGGCAATGTCGAATGACTTAGCCAGGTCGCTCCACTGCCGCAGATACTCCAGCCCTGTCCAACCCGAGACGCTGTTGTCGACGATGAACAGGTTTCCACCGTCTGTTTCGGTCACGCCGGAAACCCTACCGGGCTGTCACTCGCAGTCTCAAGGTGTGATGCCATCACTGGCGGTTGACGTGATGGCACGGCTAGGACTGGTCGCAGACCAGGGAGTGGAGGCGGGACGGGCGGGGGCTCGACAGGAATCGGGAACTTCAGCAGATGCGGGTCAACCGCGGCGAACTCGCGGGCGGTCTTGATCACCACACGGCGCCTGTCGCTGGGATAGTCGAGATCGTAGAACTAGGCGGGGATCAAACTCCCACTCTGGAAACAGCGAAGGGATCCGTTTCGCAGTGCGGGAGTGAGCCTGACCCATCCAGCCGATACCGATAACGCCAATACCGATTGAGGTGCGGGTCATATCTGTTGCTCTCTGTTATCGCTGCGGACGGTACCGCAGACTCCTGCTTGAGCCTTGTTGAGTTCAAACCCGGGTTGGTCGTAGACCTCCGGGTTGACGCATGTGGCAACCCGGTTTCCATTAAGACATGTCAGGGCGTTGTCGAGCGCGGCGCTGAACATCCGGTGACGGCCACGGTCGGTTGCTGAAGCAATGTGGGGGGTGATCATAACGTTGTCGCGCCCCTGCAATGGGTGATCGACAGGCAGCGGCTCGGGCACTGTCACGTCCAGGCCCGCTCCCGCTATGTGCCCCGAGTCGAGAGCTGTTGCCAGGGCGTCTTGATCGACGACGCCACCGCGGGCAGCATTTATGAATAGCGACCCGCGGCGCATTTTGGCGAACGCGTCGCTGTTGAAGAGCTCATGGGTTTCGTTGGTCAACGGACAGTGAGCACTAACCACATCGCTGCGTTTCAGAAGCTCGTCGAAAGAGACCAGCTCAATGTGCTCGTGGTTCGGGTCGAGGTACGGGTCGTGGGCGATGACCTCCATGTCGAGGCCCCGCGCGGCTTTGACGACCCGTTTGCCGATGGGTCCGTAGCCGACAACACCGAGGGTTCGCCCTGCTAGTTCGATGCCTTCGTTGTCGACGTAGTAGTCGCCGATATGACCACGAAGACGCCGTTGGTTGGCGCTGAGCGACTTGGCGACATGCAATAGCAGAGCCATGGTGTGCTCGGCAGTGGAAACCGTGGGCGACGCAGGTGCGTTACAGACGACGACACCGCGTGCTGTGGCTGCTTGGAGGTCCACAGCGTCGTAGCCGATACCCGCACGCGAGATGACTTGTAGCCTCGGGGCGGTATCCATGCGCGGTCCATCCCACACCGAACCACCGGCGATTACTCCCTGTGCCACGGCCAGCGCTGACACTTCGGGTCCAACCAATGCGGCTCTCCCCATGAACATTTCCTCAAAGCCCGGGGACATTGTTCGGTCGATATAAATCGTGGGTAACGCGCTCATATCGCCTTATTCTGCTCTGTTGAGAGTCTGGAGACGAGGAAAATCATCGATCTCGGCCACCGTCGACATGTTATCGGCGCACATGAGCCGATTGGCGACGATCGCACCCGCGGCGTTTCCGTACTCCACGGTTCGTATGAGGTCCCAATCGTTGAGTAGGCCGTGGCAGAACGCTCCGCCGAAGGAGTCACCGGAACCGAGTCCGCATACGACTTCGACCGGAAACGGCGCGATCGTTTCGCGTGTGCCATCGGCGAGAGCTGCCGTCACCCCGTCGGCCGCCTGCTTCCCGTTGCCCCGCGCACGCATTAGATCTAGTAGACCGAATAGATCGATGACACCGAATGGACCGATGAAAGATCACCATGACCTTCTTTAGTGACGTTGCCGATCCGATCCCGTTTGCTGGAGGGGACCCGCCCGATGAAGGTCTCGCCTACCGGGTATACGACCCGAATCGCATGGTTCTGGGAAAACGTATGGAGGAGCACCTGCGGGTAGGGGTGTGCTACTGGCACAGTTTCAACTGGCCCGGCTCAGACATTTTCGGGGTTGGAACGTTTGACCGTCCCTGGCTTGAAGTCGCGCTCGACCCGATGGCAGCAGCACGCGCCAAACAGGACGCGGCCTTCGAGTTCTTCGCCAAGCTCGGCACGCCTTACTTCTCCTTTCACGATGTCGACATGTCACCGGAGGGAGAAACGTTGGTGCAGTCAAGGACCAACCTCGAAGCCATGGTCGAGCGTGCTGCCGAGAAGATGGCCGAAACCGGTGTCGAACTGTTGTGGGGGACCGCCAACCTGTTCTCCCATCCCCGCTATGCGGCGGGCGCGGCCACCAACCCCAACCCCGAAGTGTTCGCGCATGCGGCCGCCCAAGTTCGCAACATGTTGGACGCCACCCATCGCCTTGGCGGCCACAATTATGTGCTCTGGGGAGGTCGTGAAGGCTATGAGACCCTGCTCAACACCCGCATGGTCCAGGAAGCAGACCAACTCGCACGTTTCTTGACGATGGTTGCGGAGTACAAACACCAGATCGGCTTCACAGGCACGCTTCTGATCGAGCCGAAGCCTCAGGAGCCGACCAAGCATCAATACGACTACGACTGCTCGTCTGTCCACGGATTTCTTGATCGCTACGACCTGTTGGGCGAGTACAAGGTCAACATCGAGGTGAACCACGCCACCCTCGGCGGGCACTCGTTTCACCACGAAGTCGCTTACGCCATCGCCAACGGTATTTTCGGCAGTGTCGACGCCAATCGCGGTGATCCCCAAAACGGCTGGGACACCGACCAGTTCCCCAACTCGGTGGACGAAATGTCGCTGGCGCTCTACGAAATCGTTCTCGGCGGAGGCTTCGACACCGGCGGATTCTTGTTCGACACCAAGCTGCGCCGCCAGAGCATGGACCGCACCGACCTGTTCCATGGTCATGTCGGCGGTATCGACACACTGGCTCGGTCTTTGCTGGTGGCGGAATCAATGATCAGCGACGGCGGCATCGAAGCCGCTCGCGATGCTCGCTATGAGGGCTGGGGTCGAGATCTCGGCAGAGACATCCTTGCGGGTTCACTGGACCTGGCAACCCTGGCCGATAGCGCCACGAAAAACAACATTGACCCCGCACCCAGATCAGGACGTCAGGAACACCTCGAAAATGAGGTCAACAAGCATGTTTGGAGTATTTCGTAGTGCCGCGAAGCCAGCGATTGTTGGCAGCGGGGGTTGATTCCTCGACGCAGTCCACGAAGGTGGAACTTCGCGATATCGACTCGGGTGAACTGGTTGCGAGAGCAAGCTCCCCACATCCGACCACCGCTCCACCGGTCAGCGAACAGCACCCTGAGGCCTGGTGGACAGCACTGGTGGAGTGTTTTGCTCAGCTTTCGGGCCATAGTCGTGACGTTGTTGCGATAAGTGTGGCCGCACAGCAGCACGGGCTGGTCCTGCTTGACGACCACGGTGTGCCGCTGCGGCCTGCGAAGCTTTGGAACGACACCACCTCGGCACCGCAAGCCGAGCAGCTGGTGGCCGAATATGGGGCTGCGAGTTGGGCTCAGGCGTGTGGCTCGGTTCCGGTGGCGTCGTTCACCGTCACGAAATTGGCGTGGGTGGTCGAGCACGAACCTGAACTTGTGGACCGAATCGCTCGGATCATGCTCCCTCACGACTACTTGACCTGGCGTTTGACCGGTCGCTACGTGACCGATCGTGGCGATGCGTCTGGCACGGGTTGGTTCGATCCTCGCGCCAATGTGTACCGAGATGAACTGCTCGAACAAGCGGGGGTTGTGCATGCCGGAGCCGCATGGCGGCCGCGGCTGCCTGAAGTGTTGGCGCCGGACGCCGCAGTGGGTGAGTTGAGTGCTGAGGCAGCTTCGGTGTTGGGACTCGGTTCCGGTGTGGTTGTTGGCCCCGGTAGCGGAGACAACATGGGTGCTGCGCTCGGCCTCGGGTTGAGACCCGGCGATGTGGTGGTTTCGCTTGGCACTTCCGGCACTGTTTATGCGGTATCGCTGACCGCGACGACCGATGAGTCGGGCGCGGTCGCCGGTTTTGCCGATGCCTCTGGAAATTTCTTGCCGTTGGTATGCACGCTCAACGCCACCAAGGTCACCGACACGGTCGCTCGCTGGCTCGGAGTTGACGCTGCGGGTTTGTCCAGTCTCGCCCTGGCCGCGCCGCCGGCAGCTGAACCGCCCGTGCTGGTGCCGTATTTCGACGGTGAACGCACCCCCAACCTGCCTGAAGCGAGTGGTGTGTTCACGGGTCTTCGCAACAGCACCAGCCGGGAAGATTTGGCTCTGGCCGCGCACGACGGCGTGTTGTGCGGCCTGCTGGCCGGCTTTGATGCGTTGACCGCAGCAGGTGTTGATGCCTCCGGTCGTCTGTTGTTGATCGGCGGCGGGGCGCGTTCGGCCGCTTATCGTCAACGGGCGGCAGACTTGCGTAACGCTCCGGTGATTGTGCCAGACGACGACGAAACCGTGGCGGCGGGCGCGGCAGTTCAAGCCGCAGCGATGAGCACCGGCAGCTCCTTCGGCGCTATCGCGCAAGCCTGGAACCTTGGTGAGGGTTTGACTGTTGACCCCATCAGCGACGCCACGAACGTGCGGGATCTCTACCGGGCAACGTCTAGTCTCGTCAGCCAGACCCGAATAACCTGAAGCGAGGGAGCAAACGACATGACGGCTGGTTATGAGCGAGGATTGATCGAGATAGCCGACGGCGTTTGGGCCTGGATGCAACCCGACGGAAGCTGGGGATGGAACAACGCGGGTCTAATCGGAGGCGATGGCGCCTCTCTGTTGGTTGACACACTCTTCGATCTTCGACTGACCCAGGAGATGCTCGACGGTATGGGTGGCATAACCGGTACTCGGCCGATTCAGACGCTGGTCAACACACACGCGAATGGAGACCACTGCTTCGGCAACCAACTGGTTGAAGCTGAGATAGTCGCCACCGAAGCCTGTTTCGACGAGTTCGGAATGGACTCGCCCGAAATGCTGGCGCAACTCACGACGGCCGATCTCGGTGATCCGGTCGTCAACCGGTTCGTTCGGGAAGCTTTCGGCGCGTTCGATTTCTCGGGCATCGTTGCAACCCCACCAACCAGGACATTCGTCGATCAGCTCGAACTGGCGGTCGGTGGTAGAAGGATCGACCTGATCGAGGTGGGACCTGCGCATACGAACGGTGACCTCATCGCCTACGTGCCGGATGCAAAGACGGTCTTCAGCGGCGACATATTGTTCATCTACGGAACCCCGATCGTCTGGGCTGGACCCATCGACAATTGGATTCGTGCCTGCGACCGGATCCTCGCACTTGATGTTGAGACAATCGTTCCAGGCCATGGCCCCATCACCGATCGCGAAGGCCCCAAAATGGTTAGTGACTACCTCCGTTTCGTCCAAAAAGAAGCGGGTGAGCGACAGGATGCGGGGATGTCGGCCAGCGATGCGGCTCGGGACATCGAACTTGGCGAATTTGGCGAGTGGACAGATTCTGAGCGTCTAGCTGTCAACGTCCATGCGGTGTACCGGGACAACGATCCCGACTATGCAGCACCCCCGCTGGCCCAACTCGTCGTCGAGATGGCCTACCTGGTCGATCGAACGTAACCATCCTTCAGTCTTCGTCTGCTCCGTCGAACAAGTGAGGGCCCGCTCCGTGGTTAGCGCTTGGGGCCACTATTGATGGTTGGTTCGCGCGGACTGTAAGTTCGGGCGGTGCGGGGCTTTCTTCTGGGTCTGATTTCCGTGGCTTTGGTTGGCGGAGCGTTGATCGCCCCGTCGCCGGCACAGGGTGTCGCCGGATTTGGTGACGTAGCCGAGCACAGGTACTTCGCGCAGGCGGTGCAGTGGATGGTTGACAATGGCATCACCACTGGGACTTCAGAGCAATGTTTCTCCCCCGACGATCCGGTTACGAGAGGTCAGTTGGCAACATTATTGTGGCGTATGGAAGGCGAACCGGACGCCCCTGCGCACGGATTCGTCGATGTCGCGGCCTCTTATCAGCAGAAGCCGATCTCTTGGATGACCAGCGAGGGTTATGCCGTTGGGACAACACCGACCAGGTTCTTTCCTGATGATGCGGTGACCCGAGGTGAGTTCGCAGCGATGCTGCATCGTGTAGCTGGACAACCGGTCGCACAAATGCACCCGTTCACCGATGTCACGGTCTCACAGCACCAACAACCGGTCGCGTGGATGGCCAAAGAGACCATCACGACGGGTACCAGCCCCACCACCTTCTCTCCAGACAGCACTGTCACCCGTGGTCAACTCGCCAGCTTCCTGTACCGCTACCAGGGGAGTCCAGCAGTCGAACTGGACCCCGCCGGTCTGCGATGCATTCCGCCGTCGGATGAATTGACTCTGCGGCGAGTCGGCGAGATACGAGGGGCCATCACTCCCAAGTCGGTGGTGTTTTCAGGGGTAGATCGGTTCTTCGCCCAGAACATGGCGTATCGGCACACCATCACGGTTTATGACAGATCGTTGTCGCTGGTGGGAACGATCAGCGATCGGGTGGTGCTCTCGGATTTCGGCGTGGCCGGGGCCACACCCGGTGCGGCGTATTCGGGTGCTCCTGTGGAGGCTGCGTTCACATCGGACGGCCGATACGCCTATGTGTCGAACTACCAGATGTTTGGCCCTGGATATTCGCGAGCTGGCCATGATCAGTGCGTGCCGGGAACGTGGGACAGCAGCTTTCTTTACCGGGTTGACGTTGAGTCGCTCGCCATCGACCAGGTCATCGGAGTGGGGCCGGTGCCGAAGTTCGTGGCAGTCACACCCGATGACACCAAGGTGTTGGTCACCAACTGGTGCGCTTTCGACCTGAGCGTTGTCGACGCCGCGACAGCTACCGAGATTGCCCGGGTTCCGATTGGGCGCTATCCGCGGGGCATAGCCATATCGAGCGACTCGACCAAGGCGTACGTGACGATCATGGGTGGCAGCGAAATCGCGATTGTCGACCTCACGAACCTGACTGCCCCGATCTCGTGGATAAGCGGAGTCGGTCGGGGCCCGAGGTCGCTGGTGCTCAGCGCAGATGATCGTTACTTGTTCGCGACTCTCAACCACGGTGGAGGCGCGGTGAAGATCGATCTCACCACGAATGCCGTAGTGGGTTCTGTGATCACGGGAGTGGGAGCACGTTCGATAACTATCAGCGATGACGGCACCGCCATCTTCCTTGTCAACTACCACTCCAATACCTTCAGCAAAGTGCGCACTGCCGACATGGTCGTACTGCAGAGGATTGCCACGCCCGAACGGCCAATCGGCATCACCTATGACCCCGAGACCCGAAGAGTGTGGGTCGCCACATATCGCGGCACCATTCAGATCTATGAAGACACACCCCCCTGATATTGCCGTCCGGCCCGACGACAGCGAGGCGCCTAGCTCAGTTGTGCAATTTGCAGGTGGTACTTTTCGTATTGCATAACTGGCGGGGTCAGAACTCGATTACGCAGCGGCCGCGGACACCGCCGGCTTCCAGAGTTCGGTGTGACTCAGCGGCGTTCTCCATGGGGAACACAGCCGCCACCCGCAGGGTGAGCTGGCCGTTCTCGGTCTGCCGGCGCAGGCGGTCTAAGCGGGCATGGTCGGAGGCGTACGCGAACACCCAGGTGGTGTGGAACTTGATGTCCCGTTTGTTGTTGCCCCGCCACCCCCTCACAGAGGCGAATCCGCCACCGTCTCGTATTGCGGGAAGCAGCAACTCGTTCTGGACAGACCCGTCGGTCAACCCGTCAACGCCGTGGGGGGCGTGTACTCGGATGTGATCGGCCACATCCTCGCCTCGCGGCACCACCACGTCGGCCCCGAGACCCGATACCAACTCCATGTCGGAAGGTGAGGCGTCGGCGATCACCCGCAGTCCGTCGGCTTTGGCCAGCTGAACCACGTAGCCCCCGTAGCTGCCGGCAGCGCCGGTCACCGCGAGGGTTTGGCCCGGCTGAAGTTGTAACTGGTCGAGGCTCAATCGGGCGGTGAGACCGTTCATGGGCAGTGTGCAGGCTTCGGCAAACGAAGTCCCCGCGGGGATGCGGGCCACCGCATCGGCCGGCACCACTACATACTCCGAATAGGCCCCGTGAGCCCCCTGGGGCAGCACCATAGCCATCACTTGGTCGGCCACCGCCAAGTCGGTTTCCACACCTTCGCCGATCTGGTCCAGCACCCCGGCGGCGTCCATACCCGGCACATATGGCGGTGGGCCACTCTTGGCCAGCTCAGACGCCCTGGTGCCCGCCCTGATATGAGTGTCGGTCGGGTTGACCGCCGCAGCCCGCACCCGGATGCGCACCTGACCCGGTCCAGCCTGAGGGTCGGGCAACTCCACAATCTCCAAGACTTCAGGTCCGCCGAATTCCATCACTCCCACTGCTCGCATCCCCCGAGGGTAGACGTTGAACTCGGCAAGTCGGTCAACGATGTCCGGAGGGCCGCTTCTGGAGATTGGACATGGGGGTGGATCATGGGGACTATGGAACCCATGAGTGAAAAGGGTGGATCGTTGGATCCGCGGGTTCTGGTGCTGCTCGACAACGCTCACCCTGCAGCCGGGCATCGCCTACGCCGACGACTTCACCGTCGGCCTCCGGGACCGCTCCGATATCACCTACACCCGTGCGGGACTCAGTGGGCCGCGCCCCGAACCTCGAAAGTTGTGAGCGCGTTTCGCCTGGTTGGAAGGTATTCGGTTGGCAGTCGCCCGACTAGAGGAGTTCGCGGTAGGCGTCCAGGGTCGCCTGGTTGAAAGCGACGAAGCGGACCTCGCTAACGTTGCTGGGCGTGGAACGGATCGTGCCCACGGAGACAACGGCCGCAGCCTCGATCGGGTAGCCGTACACACCCGTAGAAATCGCAGGGAACGCAACGGTAGCAGCGCCCACCTCATCGGCACGGGCCAAAGACTCTCGATAGCAGGAGGCGAGAAGTTCTGTCTCGCCTCGAGTTCCGCCGTGCCACACCGGCCCGACGGTGTGGATGACCCAGCGTGCCGTCAGCTTGAAACCCGGTGTGATCTTGGCCTGCCCGGTTTCGCAACCTCCAAGCAAGCGGCAGTGTTCGACGAGTTCTGGACCTGCGGCACGATGAATCGCTCCGTCGACGCCTCCACCTCCGAGAAGAGAGCTGTTGGCGGCGTTGACGATAGCGTCGACGTCCTCGGCAGTGATGTCGCCGGCGACGAGGGTCATGCGGGGGCTGTGGTCGTGCTTTGACACCATCGATTGATTCTCGCGGTTGCTCTGGGAGTCATCAATCCCGCGCACCAACTCGCGTCACTGCGCTGGACCCGCACCCAGAGGCTCTAGATACGGGTGTCGGGGCGTTGGTAGCTCGTGCCGGGGCCGGAGTAGCTGAGGCCGTAACCGGGTGGGGTGTCCCACAGCAGATCGGGTGGGGTTGCGGTAGCAGATTTCCACCAGGCGATCAGCCGGTCTTCGTTCTCGTAGTCGAACGGGTCTTCAAGTATTCGTTCGACCTGGCTGCCGGGAGGATGAGGATTCTCGGCCAGCCACCGAGCAGTGCGGGCCACGCCTTCGCGGGCACTCACCACATCGCGGTAGCCGAGCACGTGGCGTAGGGCGCTGATGTCGAACACTCGATGGTGGGTAGACGGCCCCATCATCAGGGGCCGGGCCGGAACGGCCAACTCCGCGGGCATCGACACGATCTCCAGTTCGGCCCCCAGAGCAGCGGCACAAATCTCGACCACTTGACGAACGGTAAGGGCTTCTTCGTCGGCGGCATTGAAGATCCGGCCCGCTGCTAGCTCGGGCTGATCCACTGCCAAGTGAATCGCATGGGCGAGGTTGTCGACATAACCGAAGCTATGGACCGATTGCCCGCCGTCGGCCAGGACGATCTGGCGGCGTCCGTCCAAGATGCGTTTTACGACGCACCATTCCCGGGGAGCTAGCTGGCGGGGGCCGTAGACGTAGGGGTAACGGAAATGCGTGGCGCTCGGGTGGCACTCGAATACGTACTGCTCGGTGCGGGCGACCCGGTATGACTTCCCGTCCTCGTCCTCGTTGCTTGTGGGTGCATCTTCGGGAGTGGGTAGTGGAAGTCCCGGCGGGACGAAAGCCCAGGGATCGAAGTAGCCCCGCAAGGCCGGCCCACCTCCGACGGATACAAAGTGCCCGACACGTCCTTTGAGCACTTCAGCGATAGTCCGCAGGCGACCGTAGGTGATGACCGCGACGTCCCAATGCTCGGTTCCGATGGCTTCTTGAAGTGAGTTACGGTCTCGCACGTTGCAATGAATGTGTCGCAGGTGCATCATTTCGTCGACTTCGTGACTACCGGTGTGGCAGATCGTGACCTCGTGCCCGCGGGCTTCGAGCCCCGCCACGATCAACGGTCCGGTCGGACCGGTACCGCCCACAACCAGAGTTCTGGAGGCCACGCGCGCTACTCGCTTCAGGCGGGCATGACGTTGCCGCCGTCTACGCATATGACTTGGCCGTTTACCATGGCGCTGTCGTCACTGGCCAAGAAGAGCACCGGGCCGCACATGTCTTCGGCTTGGGAGTTGCGCTTGGCAGCGGACATGTCGGCGAAGATCTGGTCGAAGCCCTGTGGCACTTGCTTGTCGGTCGCTGCTGTCATAACCAATCCGGGGGCGATGGTGTTGGCGGTGACCCCGTATTTTCCCAACTCTCCGGCGAGTTGTCGGGTCAGGCCCAGCACCGCGAACTTTGTTTGCTGATAGGCAAACGAACTCAGCGACCAGGTCTGGGGATCACCGGGCGGCCCCAGAGCCCCGAGAGGCAAGTAGCCGGCGATCGAGCCGATGTTGATGATCCGCCCGCGACCCTTCTGAACCATCGTGGGAGCGAACGCCCGGGCCATCAGCCATTGTCCGATCACGTTGATGTCGTAGACGTGGCGCAGGTACTGGACAGAGTTGTCGGAGAGGTCGAGCTCTCCGTACAGCGCGGCGTTGTTGACCAGCACGTCGACAGTCCCGAAAGCGTCGAGCACGGCGTCGCGGCAGGCATCGACCGAAGCCTCGTCGCTGATGTCGGTTGCAACAAAGATGGCGTCGTCAGCGAGCGACTGAGCAACCCGGGTTCCCTGCTCACGGCCGATATCCACGACAGCTACTTTGGCGCCTTCCGCGACGAAGCGACGGCAGTAAGCCTCCCCGATGCCGCCCCCACCACCGGTGATGACCGCAACCTGCCCAGCGAGCCTGCCGGTCATGCCGACGCGGTCTCGTACTGCTCGCGCAACACCCTCTTGAGCACCTTGCCGGTCGGGTTGCGGGGGATGACATCGGTGAATTCGACGGCCTGGGGCATCTTGAAACGAGCCAGCTTGCCGTCGCAATGGGCGATCACATCTTCGGCGCTGACGTCGTCGTTTGCCCGCACGATCACCGCCAGAGGTGACTCGCCCCACTTCTCGCTGGCAATCCCGATGACCGCAGCATCGGCGACACCTTCCATTGCCATCAACACGTTCTCGATCTCCGCTGGGTAGACGTTCTCGCCACCGGAGATGATCATGTCCTTGATTCGGTCCTGAATGTAGATGAACCCGTCGCCGTCCATGATCGCAACGTCGCCGGTCCTCAACCAGCCATCGGTGATTGCTTCGGCGGTGGCGTCGGGCCGGTTCCAGTAGCCGATCATGACGTGGGGACCCGAGATGATGACCTCGCCAGGTTCGTCGGGACCGCAGTCTTCGCCTTGTTCGTTGACGACACGCACTTCGGTGTGGAAGAAGGTCTTGCCGGTAGACCCCGCCCGTGTCAGCGCGTCGTCAGGAGAGATTAGACAGCCAGGTCCGCAGGTCTCGGTGAGTCCGTACACCTGGTGAATCTCGATCCCCATGGCTTCGTAAGCCTTGATGAGGGGCACGGGTACTGGCGCCGCTCCGCTCATTACCCAGCGCAGGTGCGAGATGTCGTGGGCCTCCTTGTTGTAGGTGGACAACATGAAGTTGAGCATGGCGGGTACGGCCAAGGTGACGGTTATCCCCTCTTCGGCGAATACTTCCCAGATCTTCACAGGGTGGAATTCACTCATGATCACCCCGGTGCCACCTTTGTGAATGATGCTGAGCATTGGGTTGAGGGCACCCACATGAAAGAGCGGCAGACAAATCAGGTAGCGGTCGCCGTAGCGGGTGTCGGCGGTGGTGTTGCCGGTGATCACCGACCACAAAGCGGTCAGGTGCGAGTGCATCACACCTTTGGGCAGGCCGGTCGTACCCGAGGTGTACATGATGAAGAGGAGGTCGTCGTCGCTTGAGATGATCTCCGGCTCAGCGGTTGAGGCGTTGGCTAGGAGGTCTTCGTAGCCGGCTGCGAAATCGGGGCGATCCGCGGCGTCGCCTACATATACCCAATTGGTGACAGCGGTTGCTTGTGAGCCACGTGAGTGCAGTTCGGCTACAACCTCGTTGAAGGCAGTGCCGAAGACCAGCGTGGTGGCGCCCGAATCGTTCAGGATGAAGGAGAGCTCATCGGCCACGAGCCGCCAGTTGAGGGCGACGATCACACCGCCGGCTTTGGCAGTTCCGAAGAAGATTTCGACGAAGTCGCTGCCGTTCATCAACAGTGTCGCTACTCGGTCGCCCTGGGTGAGTCCGCTGTCTTGCATGCTGTTGGCGACTCGGTTGCAGCGCTCGTTCAGCTGTGCGTAGGTCTGGCGTTGACCGCTGGTGACATCAACGATGGCTTCTGTTGTGGGGTTCAACAGTGCGCGTTTTGTGACGAACAATCCGATGTTGTTTTTCATTGTGAACTTGTTCCCTGTTCTCAGCTGCTGCAGATGGAGGTGGACCAAATGGCCGCTACAGCATATGTTGAACCGCTCTGTGTTGGCGGTTGTCTGGTGAGGGTCAGCTGAGCCGTCGGCTGCGCTTAGTAGTGGCAGTGTGAATGACAGATGTATGGTGGGCGATCAATGAACCGTTTCGAGACCCGATGGCTGATAGTTCCCTGATGAGCAACTCCGACGATCTTGGTGACATTGCCGATGTCGTCAACATCGACGGCCGCCGGGCCCGGCGCGACCGTAACCGAGAACGGGTTGTGGACGCGATGTTGGAGTTGTACCGAGAAGGTGACCTGCGGCCCTCAGTCAATACCGTGGCAGAGCGCTCGGGTGTGTCACACCGCAGTGTCTTTCGGTACTTCGATGACCTCGGCGAGTTGTGCCGGGTCGCTGTTGAACGCCAGTTGGCGGCGACGATAGACATCTGGGTAGTCCCCGACACGGGTATTGGACCACTCGAAGATCGGGTGGCGCGGCTCGTTGAACAACGCCTCACGCTCTACGACGCGGCCGCGTCAGTGTGGCGCGTCGGACAGACACGAGCCCCTTTCGAGCCGGTCCTGGCGCGAAACCTCGAACGAACAGCGGTAAACAACGCTGAACAAATGAAGCGACATTTCGCTACTGAACTCGACGGCCTCGCCCCAGACCGCGCTGAATTGTTGGCCGAGTCACTGGCCGCGATGTGTTCGCTCGATGCCATCGAATTGCTTCGACATGTCCGGGAATTAGACCGGCCGACCACCGCAAAGATTCTCTCGTTGATGCTGTCTGCCCTCTTGGCCGAGGTCTGAACCGTGATCGCTGTCTCCAACGAAATAACTGTCGCTGCATCCCCAGCGGCGGTTTGGGCGCTGTTGGCCGCCTTTGATCGGCTCGCTGGTTGGGCCCAAGAAATTGATCACAGTTGTCGGTTGACCGAACGCCGCGAGGGTGTCGGAACCGAGCGCAGAGTTCAGGTCAAATCCAACGTTCTGCTCGAACGAGTCACCGTCTGGCAACCCGAGGAAACTCTGGCCTATGAGGTCGTTGGTTTGCCGAATGTGGTTGGCAGGGTTGTCAACGAATGGACGCTGAGGGCCGACGGAGATCACACACAACTTGCGCTCACCGCCCAGATTAAACCAGGTCCCAAACCGCCCATGAAGCTTGTGGCCCGGCTCCTCGCCCGACAGATGGGTTCGGTCAACCAACGCTTGCTTCGTGATCTGGACGCGGCGGCGACACGAAATGCCTCCAGCGGAACCGAAAGGAGTTAGCACGTGGCCGACCAACAACCCGACATAGTAATTGTGCTGACCGACGAAGAGCGGGCCGCGCCGGCCTACGAGACAGCCGAGATACGGGCCTGGCGCGAACAGCATCTTGTAGGCCGCCGCTGGTTCACCGAGAACGGCGTGGACTTTCGGCGTCACTATGTTGCATCGACTGCATGTGTCCCCAGCCGACCGAGCCTGCTGACTGGCCAGTACCCCGATGTGCATGGTGTGACCCAAACCGATGGGCTGGGCAAACGGGCCACCGATAGCCGGATGCGCTGGCTCAAACCGGACGAGGTTCCCACAATGGGGGACTGGTTGCGCGCCGCCGGCTACGACACCGCGTATGTAGGCAAGTGGCACGTGAGCCACGCCGACCTCACCGTCGATGGTCAGCGCTTGCGCACCAATACATCCGACGGGCAGGTGATTCCTGAAGCGGTCGATGCATACCTGGCTGCAGACCCCCTCGACGAATTCGGCTTCTCAGGTTGGGTAGGACCAGAACCTCACGGTGGGCACTGGTCTGACACGGGCTATGTCCGGGACCCGATCTACGCGGAACGGACGGCGGCATGGCTACAGGACCGCTACAAGCGCCGAGCCGAAGGTGACCAAGAAGCGGCTAAACCGTTCCTGTTGATCTGCTCGTTCGTCAACCCTCACGACATCGTGCTCTGGCCCATACTGGCCGTGCACAAACGGCGTGGCAACGAATTTGCGCCCTCGTTGGCTGAGCCACCGGCGATCCCGCCGTCACCCACCGACGACGAGGATCTCTGCAGCAAACCCGCGTTGCAAATGGCCTACCGCGACGGCTACTACTCGGCGTACGGCCCGGCACCGCTGATACGGCGCGCATATGAGAGGAACGCCGAACGCTATCGCCAGACCTACTACCGGTTGCATCATGATGTGGACGAGCCCATTGATCGGGTTCGCCGTGCGGTTACCGATGGGAGCAGCGCCGATACCGTCCTGGTATTCAGCGCGGACCACGGTGATTTGCTCGGTTCACATGGGGGTTTGCATCAGAAGTGGTATCAGCTGTACGACGAGGCCACTCGGGTGCCGCTGCAGATCGTTCGCACCGGGACTAGTGCCACCAAACAGGCAGTTGTTGACGTACCGACAAGCCACATTGACCTGCTCCCCACGTTGTTGGGGCTAGCGGGTGCCGATGAAGCGGCGCTGGCGACCGAGTTGGCACGGACCCATACAGAAGTCCACCCCTTACCGGGCCGAGACCTGAGCGACCTGCTGTCGACGCCGCAGCAGGCACCAGCAGATTCGGTTTATCTCGTCACCCGCGACAACATGCTGGAAGGCGACGGTTCGAGCGCCGCAATGCTGGCAGCGCGAGGGCGTGTTGATGCTCCGTTCCCGCTGCAGATCAAAGTCCCATCACATGCAGCCACCAACGTGGAGGCGGTCGTCGGTACCGTCGACAATCAATTGTGGAAGCTGGTCCGCACTTTCGACGACCCTGCCACCTGGACCGAACCCCATGAGCGGCAACTCTCAGCGCGCAGCGCGGGTGGTCCGCTGTATCGGAGCGAACCGATCCCTGACCAATGGGAGCTTTACTGCCTCAGTGACGATCCCATCGAAGCGCACAACCAATGGAACAACCCCGACTGTGTGGAGGTATTTGAAATGTTGAAGGAAGACCTGAAGCGAATCCGGCGCGAACGGATCCCGGCGCGTAACGCCGAGTGGCCCACCGCGCCCCGACTCGCAGATCGTCCCAAAGCGAAGCGCCCGCCGCTGCCCGCGCGTGGGGTACGGAGGTTGCTTCAATCCGCAGGTCTGCATCCCGACGACCCCGAGTCGGTGAAGCTGGACTTGCGAGGTCACCGTGCGCTGATCGTTGCCACCAATCAGGCAACGCTTGAGGTTGGCAAACCGACCGGTGTGTTCGGTTCGGAGTTGACGGTTCCGTACTACGAGTTCGTTGATGCCGGCATGGAAGTTGATATCGCTTCGCCCAAAGGCGGCGACATCCCATTTGATCCGAAGTCGTTCATCCCCTTTGTTCGCTCTCATCACGATGACCGCTTCATGACAGACGACGAGGCCAAGGAGAAAGTCACCAACAGCCTGGCTATCGGAGATCTCAACATGGACGACTACGACATCGTATATTTCGCCGGTGGATGGGGAGCCGCATGGGACCTCGGCACCTCGGATGTGGTTGGCGAACAGGTCACCGTCGCCGCTGCGGCGAACAAGGTGCTCGGCGGGGTTTGCCATGGACCGCTCGGTTTGCTGAAAGCTAAGACCGCAGACGGGGAGCCGCTTGTCAAGGGCCGTCCACTCACCGCGGTTACGGACAAGCAGGTCGAAGAACTCGGTATCGGTATGACCCCGCAGCACCCTGAGACGGAACTGCGCCGTATCGGTGCCGACTTCCAAAGCACCCATCGACGCCGCGACATCTTCGCCAACCATGTGGTGGTTGACGGGGATCTCATCACCGGCCAGAACCAGAACGCCGGGCCCATGGTGGCCAAAGAGATGATGCTGAGGGTGTTGTCCAAACGTGATACCGCAGACCGGAACCCTATTTCGGTGGGTGCCGACTGACCTTGGAGGCCTAATGGAAATCGTTTTGCTCGGGACCGGTTCGCCGATCCCTGATCCGAATAGAGCTGGACCCGCCACGCTGATCAAAACCGGCGAAGGTGGCCTTGAGCAGGTGTTGATAGATGCTGGGCGAGGTTGCGTGATGCGCATGGCTGCGGCTGGTTCGATGCCTGTGTTCCTCTCGGGGGTGCTGATCACCCATCTGCACAGCGATCACCTCTGTGCCTTGAACGACGTGATAACCACTCAGTGGATCATGACCAACGAACCCCGACCACTCCGGATCTGGGGTCCCGTGGGGATCAAACGCTTCGTTGAGCGCACCTTGGATGCGCTCGGACCCGACATCGGTTACCGGATCGCCCACCACGATGATCTGAATTGGGGACCGGTGGTCGAAGTCAGCGAAGTGCAAGCGGGCGATTCGTTTGAGCTTGGTTCGATGCAGGTGAGCGTTTGTGCAACGGTTCACGCGCCCGTGGAGCCCACCGTCGGCTATCGGGTGGAGCGGGAAGGCAGGGTCGCGGCTCTGGCGGGCGACACGATTCCTTGTGCCGGGCTTGACGAGTTGACCAGCAACGCCGATGTCTATGTGCAGACCGTTATTCGCGACGACCTCGTGAAGCTGATGCCCATGGAGCGCATACAGGACATTCTCGACTATCACTCAAGCGTCGAGCAGGCGGCGCAGACTGCTGAGCGCAACGGCGTCAAGACTTTGATGCTGACCCATATGGTGCCTGCTCCTCAACCCGAGCAGTACGACGAGTGGCGGGCCATCGCCGCGCAGCATTTCGATGGTGAGATCGTCATAGGCGACGACCTCACCAGTGTCTCGCTCTAGCCCGTTTCTAGAACTCTAGGGCGGAGTCGGGGGCGGGGGTGATCATCGACTCGGCAAAAGCGTAGGAATGCGCGGGGCTGACCATGGCGTGTTGACTTCCGGCATGAATATCCCGAAAACAGCGCTGAAAGCCGCCGTCTCGCAAAGCTGTGGTTCCGATATGCCGGTACAGAGTCTGGATTGCTTGGGTTGACTGCTGGGTGAACCAAGCGGTTGCCTGGAGTGCCTCACTAATGGCGGCTTGGTCGATGTTGTCGTTGAGTGCCGATTGTTCTGCCTTGGAAAAGGCCGTGCGGATCCAGAGATCGCCGGCGCGAAAAAGGCTTTCGGCTTCGGCTAGGTCGTATTGGAAACGGGGATCCTCGGCCAGGGTTGACTTGCCGGTCATACGTTGCTTGGTCTTGGCCAGCGCGGTCGCTTCGTCGATGGCTCGGCGCGTCACCCCGAGGACCCAACCGGCGTGTCCGATTTCGGTGATGCACAGCACTCCGAGGTTATAGGTGGGCCCGCCGCGGTACTTGGTGAACCCGAAGAACGACAATGTCCGGTCTTCGGGCACGATGCTGTCGATCTTGTAGTCGTACGATGCGGTAGAACGAAGACCCATCACGTGCCAGTTGCCGGTGATATCAGCTTCGGCTACCGGGACCACCGCCAGCAGGAAGTCGGGGTCGCCTTCAGTGGGCGTGCTGAAAGACCCGCATCCGGCCCATTCGGCGTGTTGCAACCCAGACCCGAAGGCGTAGTTACCGGTGATGTGATAGCCGTCGGGACAAGGCACCGCAGTGCCGTTGGGAGCGAATTGTCCGGCTACCAGAGGCACCCCGTCGGCAAACATCACATCGCTGAAGGAAGCCGGCGACCACGACCCGAAATAGCAGGCGGCGGTGCTGCCCGCCATGACCACCCAGCCAATGGAACCATCAGCACGGGCAAGTTCGCTGAACACGTCGAGGGATTCGCCGAAGGTGAGCTCCGCCCCGCCCACTTCGCGGGGGATGAGCGTGCCGTAGAAACCGGCCTCACGGCAGAGCTTCACTGCTTCGTCGGTCATCGGCGTACCTTCGGCTTCGGCTTTGGCACCCTCGGCATCAAGCGTCGTGCGGAGATCACGAGCGGCATCAAGTAGCTCAGTCATCTAGACAGTCTCCCAGTTGTGGGTGTGCGGGTTGAAATCGTTGGAACCGTCAAATCGTTGGAACCGAAAGGCCCACAGTAGGGTCCGCACTCAATGAGTTACGAACCCGACACGGTGGTGTTGATCGGCGCGGGCACTGCTGATCAGCGGCTCGCCGATCCCGGCGCTGGTCTCGACACCACAGAATTGATGACCGAAGCGCTGCGATTTGCGCTGAGCGACAGTGGCGTAGCCGGTCTTGGCCCCAAGATCGGCTGGATCGGTGCCACCCGCGGACTCTCCAGGTTGCCCGACGCGGCCCGTCGTATCGGAGAGGCGGTGGGCGCTGACCCCCATACGGTCGCGGTGGATGTGGGCATCTCCCAGCAGACGCTGATCAACCTGGCGTTCGAGGCGATCCGCTCTCGCCAATTCGATATCGCGGTGGTATGCGGAGGGGAGACGAAGCACCGCGATGACCTGGCCCGCCGGGCCGGGTTGGAACTTCCGGGACACGATCAAGGCGATCTGGTGCCCGACGAGGAGTTCAACCCCAGCGGTGAGATTGTCGCCCGCCCCGAGATAGAGATCGGCGCGGTTGTCCCGGTTCAGCAGTACGCCATGATCGAGAATGCTCGCCGAGCCGCTCACGGCTGGACATTGGGCCTGCACCGAGACGAGATCGCGTGGCGCTGGCACAGCTTCAACCAGGTCGCGCGGCTGAACCGACTGGCCGCTTTCGGTGAGCCGATGCGCCCAGAGGAGATACGCGATCCCGCACCAACGAACCGTCCCATGGCCTTTCCGTACAACAAGTGGCACAACTCCCAATGGGGAGTGGATCAGGCTGCGGCTCTGATCTTGTGTTCGGCTGGGACCGCGGAATCCCTCGGTGTGCCTCGTGACCGCTGGGTATTCCCTCATGTGGGGCTCGAGTCGTCGATGTCGCTTTCGTTGTCACGTCGTGGCGAACTGCACCGTTGGCCGGCAATGGGGGTGTTGGGTGCAACAGCGGGGTCGCACATTGGTCGCCGCGTCGCCGACATGGAACACATCGAGCTCTACAGCTGTTTTCCTGCGGCGGTTGCGGTTCAGCAGTCGGAGTTGGAGGTGAATCCCGACCGGGTGTGCACCCTCACCGGAGGCATGGCCTTTGCGGGGGGTCCGTTGAACAATTTCGTGTTTCAAGCCACGGTCGAAATGATCAACCAGCTTCGGGCTGAGCCGGGTGCTTTCGGCGCGGTCACTGCGGTGAGCGGCTTGTTGACCAAACCGGGACTCACCGTTTGGAGCACCGAACCCCCCGCCGCTGGTCTGCTCATTGCCGATCTGGCCGATGAGGCGAAAGCCGCCACCGCAGAGGCTCCTCTTGACGAGGATCCCGACGGCGAGGGAACCGTGGCCACCTACACCGTCGTCTACGACGGCATGGAACCCTCCGGTGTTCGAACAATAGTGGACCTCACTTCCGGTAGCCGCGCCGTGGCAGCCCTCGATGACGCCGAAGTCGCCTCCGCTGCGGTGGCCGAAGACCTGATCGGCACCCCCGTCGCCGTCCAGGGCACCACATTCACGCCTTAGGGTTATTTCGGAAGGCTAATAGAGTAGTCTTCTGAAATGGGCCAAGATTCGGAAGGCTCGCCGGGACGCGAGGTAGAGGCGGAATGGAACGGACGTCGGGTCCGGACGTGGGTTCCTGCGCTGCTCAAGGAGAGGCGTTTCGATCTGTCGGGACCAACAATCCGAGCTGGAGAGCGAGCGTGTGCTGCTCTTCGGTTGTCCGAACTGCGTATGCAGGATCATTGGGAGCCCATGGCCAGGCTGTTGCTGCGGAATGAAGCGGTGGCGTCGTCAGGCATCGAGGGGTTGCGTGAGCCGATCGAATCTGTTCTGGTCGCGGCGCGAACGGGCGGGGGTGGTGCCGCCGGCTGGGTGGCCGACAATCTGGTGGTCATCGACTGGGCGCTCGACACGGCACACGAACCGCTGACAACCGACATTCTGCACAGTTGGCACCGACAGCTCATGCAACACGGAAAGCTTCCGTCCGACATGGTCGGAACGTTCCGCCCCGCGCTCGGCTGGGTGGGCGGAACCTCGCCGTTGAACGCGGCCTACGTACCGCCGCCACCTTCGGAGATTCCACGATTGACCGACGACCTGATCGCATTCTCGAACAGCAAACCGGAACACCTCGACCCGGTCTCTCACGCAGCGGTCATCCACGCCCAGTTCGAAGCCATCCATCCCTATGGCGACGGCAACGGGCGCCTCGGGCGGGTACTCGTCAGCCGAACCCTGCGACGGCGTGGCGTGACACCACGGTCCACGGTGCCGATCAGCATGGCTATTGCTCGTGACCCTGGCGGGTATCTCGCAGGTCTCCACCTTTTCGAGCAGGGAACGCCCGACCCGTGGATCAAGTGGTTTGCGGAGGTCGTCGTGAAGGCCGCCCTAACCACCGACCAGATATATGACCGGGTCCGAGCACTCATTGCTCGATGGGAACAAGCAACCTCGGGTTTCCGAGCTGATCACGCTGTGCGCGGCTTGCTCGTCCACTTACCTGCACACCCGGTCTTGAGCGCCGCTGATGCGGCCGAGTTGCTCGGGGTCAGCGAACGCAGCGGGCGTACCGCGTTGAAGGCACTTGCCTCGTGCGGTGTCGTGTCTCGCGTCGATGTCGAGAGCAACGGGTCGGGCCGTAACCGCCATTGGTTCGCCGCAACCGAACTGCTCGACCTCTGGAGTCCCTGAGTCCTGAAATCGAAATCGACGGAAACAATCAGTGGTTGAGGAGGATTCTGACGGCTGGCGACAACTCGTCAACCGATGCCATCGGCGACCGAGGTGGTTGCTGCTTGAGCGAGGTAGTCGTTCCAAGCGACGGGATCGCTCTTCAGCACGGCGAGTTCTTCTTGAACGCGCAAGCCGAACCGAAGGCGTTGTAACGTCTCTGCGGCATCACCGACTGGTTTTTGTGAGGGTGTCACCGCTCGCCGCGCTGATCGCCGGTTATGTCGATGATTCCGATGGATGGTCGCACGCCTAATCTCACCTGGGGGGCGGTTCTGCGCTCGCGTCCCACACCGGTGGACACATACACCGGTGTTCCGTGCAGTTCATGCAACCCTCCCGCTGCCACATGTCTCGGTACGTCCGATGCGGTGACAAGCGGGCCAATGAAGGGGAGGGCGATCTGTCCCCCGTGGGTGTGTCCTGAAACCAAGAGATCGACTGGCGTTGATTCGATCAGCCGAATCTCATCTGGTTGGTGAGCAAGCAGAATTCGCAGATCGGCTGAACTCTCGGCTAGTTGTTCAGCTCGGAGCTGGGCGATCCGCTCGTTGCCGAACAAAGTTATGCCAAGCACACTGACGGTGTTGCCGTTGATCTCCAGTGTTTCAATCTGGTTGTTGAGGACTCTTGCGCCCGTTCCACGCACGATTTCGCCGAGACCCGCGATGTGGTCGGTGTTCCCGCTGACCAACAAGACATTCGGAACTGCATCGACGAGCCTTTGGATCGCTTCGTTGAACTCCGGGACTTTTTCATCGAACCGATTCTGATCGATCTGGTACAGATCTCCGGGAATCAGGACAAGGTCCGGCGCGGCATCGATCAAACGGTCTACTGCGCTGCTCTCGTACGAACCGATCTCGGTCGTTTGCAGATCGGCAAGCACTCCGATCCTTATATTCTCGCTTACGCTTTCAACCTCTAGCTCGACGTGGTCTGTTCGCAACCAGAATGGCTCGATATAGGTGGCATAGATCCCCAAGGGAACAGGGACTAAAGCAAGCACGCAGAGCGCTGTGATCATCCGTGTGCGGTTGCGAGCAAAGACTAGGACGATTGTCCCCGCCAAGGGGACTCCGACTGTCAGTACGAGGTAGGTGACATGGATGCTTGTGAAGACGTCTGGTCGGGCGATGAACAGCGCTCCGATATTGAAGAAGAACGTACCCCCGACACCGATGGCAACGGCTGAGGTCACTATTTGAACGCTTCTGAAACCTTGCCGAATCAGCGAAACAACAACGGCGCCCGCTAGCGCACCGGTAATAGTCGCAGCACCGATCGTGTAGTAGTTCAGGAGCACCGGGAGAGGCTACTTCGCTGTTGTGGTTGGGCCTGTTTGGACGGTGCTGTTGTCAGGAGAGTCCGAGTTCGCTGATGCGGTCTAGGACCCGTTGGCGTTCGTCGTCGATGGTGGTGCTATCGCCGTGGCCGGTGTGAACGGTGGTTTCACCGGGGAGAGTCAGCAGGCGATCGCGGATCGATCGTAGGATCGTCGGTTCGTCGCTGTAGCTGCGTCCGGTTGCTCCCGGCCCGCCACAGAACAACGTGTCGCCAGACATCACCCGCCCAGCGTCAACATCGAAGAAACAGCAGCAACCAGGCGAATGCCCCGGAGTGTGAATGATCCCGAGAGTGTGGCCACCGGCAGCGATGGTTTCGCCGGGCGTCAGCGCGCCATCGGGCGAGTCTTCGGGGAACACCACATCCCAGAGCATCTGATCGTCGGGATGCAGCAGAATCGGGGCGTCCACCGCCTCACGCAGGGCCACCGCGGCGTTGATGTGATCGTTGTGGCCATGCGTGCACACAATCGCCGTCACCCGCCGACCGTTGACCGCTTCGACAATCGGCTGATGATCGTGAGCCGCGTCGAAAATCACGATCTCCTGATCGTCACCGACCAACCAGATGTTGTTGGTGACTTCCCATTCGCCCCCGTCGAGAGCGAAAATACCGTCGGTTGTAACGAGCTCTACAGGCATCAGATGATGACCACTGATCGCAGCACCTCGCCCCGCTCCATCTTGTGGAAGGCCTCTTCCACACCGTCGAGCGAGATCGTCTCAGACACGAAACCGTCGAGATCGAGCCGACCCTGACGATAGAGGTCGATCAGCATCGGGAAATCCCTGCTCGGCAGACAGTCGCCGTACCAACTTGATTTGAGTGCCCCGCCCCGACCGAACACCTCCTGGAAGGGCAACTCGATTTTCATTTCGGGTGTGGGCACGCCGACGAGCACGACAGTGCCCGCCAGATCCCGTGCTTCGAAACACTGCTGGTACACCTCGGGCAGGCCGATGGCGTCGATGGTGACATCGGCACCGAACCCGCCGGTGTATTCCTGGATCTTCTCCACCGCGTTCTCTTCGCGGGAGTTGATCGTGTGGTTGGCTCCGAAACCCTTGGCCAGTTCGAGCTTTCGGTCGTCAATATCGACGGCAATGATGTTGGATGCCCCGGCCAGCTTCGAGCCGGCTATGGCCGCGTTGCCCACACCGCCGCAACCGAATACCGCCACGCTGTCGCCGCGGCCGACCCCGCCGGTGTTGATAGCGGCACCGATACCAGCCATCACCCCGCAACCCAGCAGGCCCGCAGCGGCGGGGGAGGCCTCAGGGTCAACCTTGGTGCATTGACCGGACGCTATGAGGGTCTTCTCCGCGAATGCACCGATGCCGAGGGCGGGCGACAGTTCGGTTCCGTCCTCCAGCGTCATCTTCTGTTGGGCGTTGTGTGTGCTGAAACAAAGATGCGGCCTGCCGCGGTTGCATGATCGGCAGTCGCCGCACACGGCTCGCCAGTTGAGGATCACAAAGTCCCCTGGAGCGACCTCGGTCACCCCCTCCCCGACGGATTCGACCACGCCTGAAGCCTCATGGCCGAGTAGGAACGGGAAATCATTGTTGATCCCGCCCTCGCGATAGTGAAGGTCCGTGTGGCACACCCCGCAAGCCTGTATCGCCACGACCGCTTCGCCCGGCCCGGGATCCGGAATCACGATGTTCTCTATAGTGACCGGCTCACCAACCGCCGCAGAAATAACTCCCTTGACCAATTGTGGCATTGTTCTGTTCTCCCTGGTTCTGACCGTCTCGAATCCTTGACCTTAGCCCCACGACCCAAACCAGTCGATCCCCAGCCATGCGGAGGTTTACGGGGTCTCTCCACGACTGCTGGTTAGCAGGGGTTTGACGCTCTCCCAATCAGCGCTGATGACGTTGAGCATCGGGGAGCGACCAGCGGCCTGAAGGTCCTCGAAGCTAAGGTCGCGGAGTTCGTCGACGATCTCCTCGTAGTGATCGAACAGCACAGTGTTGTCGGAGTCAAGGCCGGAGACGATCGCCAAGCCGGTGGGCTGCACATCGACAGTCGTCACCGTCAAATCCTGACGGTAGCGACGCAACGCCACGACTACCTTCCAAACGTCGCCGGACCAGATCATGCTGGTTTGCTCTCGGGCGGAGGTCTCTGCGTCGATCGGCAGGCAATCGTGTATCAAGATGACTCCGTGGGGGTTGCTGTGGTGTTCAACATTGGCCACGTCCCTCAGGGCCTGCTCAAAGAGGTGGAGCCCGTCGACAAAGGCCAAGTCGACGGGACCTCCGAGCAGGCCGAACAGGTCGGGATTGCTGAAGAAGTCATCAGAGGTGGTAGGCACAATTACGGCATTATCGGGAGGGTCTTCGACCATTGGTTCGGGGTCGATCCCGACCGCGTGGGTCTCGGGTTGCACCAGTGCCAGCGAATGGCCCCTGTGAACACCTATTTCCAGATAGCGCCGAGGTTGGAGAACCTCATGGGCCCGCCGCAACAACCCGTAGTAGGTACCGATCTTGCCCATGTCACGCGCTGCGCTGCCAGCGGACACCGGTCCAGTCGACCGCGACGATCTCGTCGGTGATCTCCTGCGCCGCCCGGTAGTCGTCCACTGCCTTTCGACAGGGTTCCCAGGCTCCGTAGTCGTCGACCAGCACATATCCGCCAATGCTGAGCTTCGGGTACAGCGCGGTTAGGGCATCGGTAGTTGATTCGTACAGGTCGCCGTCGAGCCTCAGGATCGCAAGCTGGTTGATTGGCGCCGTGCTCAAGGTGTCGGCGAACCAGCCCTCAAGGAAACACACCCGCTCATCGAGCAAGCCGTAACGTTCAAAGTTGGCTCGCACTTCAGCAACCGACACCTGCAGGGCTTTCACTCCAGACATGTCATGTCCCTCATCAGCTGGGTATGCCTCGGGATTGGGCACGGGCAGACCACTGAAACTGTCGGCCACCCAGACGCGCCGGTGGGTGTCTCCCCACGCTTGAAGCATCCCTTTCATCAGGATCGTCACCCCACCACGCCAAACGCCTGTTTCGATGAAGTCACCTGGCACGCCTTCCGCCATCACTTGGTCAACACACCAGCGCACATCAGCGAGCCGTTGCCGACCGACCATGGTCTCAGCAGTCGGCGGCCAGTCGTGGCCTTCGCCTCGCGCATCGGGTTCGCCGCCCGTTCTGGTCAAGCGCCATTTGTTGGCTTTGAGAACCGAACGAAGCTTGTCGGTGTCACCGGGCCATTCCGAGAGATCGACATCGTGGGTCTCCTCAGCCA
Source organism: Candidatus Aldehydirespiratoraceae bacterium (assembly GCA_965198365.1). Classification (GTDB taxonomy): domain Bacteria; phylum Actinomycetota; class Acidimicrobiia; order Acidimicrobiales; family Aldehydirespiratoraceae; genus VXYK01. The sequence goes on from OZ240617.1 coordinate 936,631, forward strand.
GGAACAGTTCCCGGGTGAGACACCCCATCAACAGATCGACATACCGATCACGCTGCATTGCGGAGTTCTCGTACGCTTCACCTGACGCGGGCACGCTCCATTATGGGGGCGAACCTGTATTCGGCCACTGACTACGGTCGATACTCGACGCCGGGCAGGACGCAGAGCATCTCGTACAACATGTTCGCAGCGGTCAGCGAAGTGGCACCGCTGGCGTCATAGATGGGAGCCACCTCGACAAGGTCGCAGCCCACCAGATCCAGGCCACGACAACCACGAATGATCTCCAGGGCTTGGATCGTGGTCAGACCTCCGATCTCGGGGGTTCCCGTGCCGGGAGCAAAGGACGGGTCGAGGCCGTCGATATCGAAGCTCAGAGACACAGGTCCGGCCCCGAGTTGGGCACGCACTTCTTCCATGAGCGGTTCGAGGCTCCGATGCCAGCACTCTTCGATCTGCACCACCCGAAACCCCTGTTCACGGGACCAGTCGAAATCATCCGCGGCGTAGCCGGTGCCGCGCATCCCGATCTGGACCACGCGCGGGCCGTCGAGCAGGCCTTCCTCCACCGCGCGGCGAAACGGGGTGCCGTGGGCGATCTTCTCACCGAACATGTGGTCGTTGATGTCGGTGTGGGCGTCGATGTGAACCAGGCCCACAGGCCCGTGCTTGGCGGCCATGGCACGAAGAATCGGAAGCACAATCGTGTGATCACCACCCATCGCCACGGTGATGAGGTCGTGTCGCAGCAACTCCTCGAAGTGCGCGGTGATTCGCTCGATCGCATCAGTCAGGTTGTAAGGGTTGGTGGCCACATCGCCGGTGTCGTCGATGCGCAGACTGTCGAAGGGAGCGGCTCGTGTCGCCATGTTGTATGGACGCAGCAGCACCGACTCCTCCCGGATTCCTCGGGGACCGAATCGGGCACCGGGACGATTCGAAGTGCCGATGTCGAAGGGCACCCCCACCACCGCAACATCCAACTCCTCAGGCGACGATGTTGTCGGCAAGCGCATGAACGTGGCGATACCACCGAAACGCGGCATCTCGTTGCCACCCAGCGGCTGAGGGTTGTCGCTCATCTCGGTCTTTCTGCTGCTCATTAACCCGGTAGCGGACCAAGTGAAGGAGCATGCTAATGTAACGGACCACGGGTGTGTATTCCTCGCGGTGACAGCGCACCCTCCGCAACCCATCGTCGGGTGCCTGCCTCCGAAACACACGAATCAGTTCGCAACGGTCAACCACTAAACATCCGCCACCAAGACCACACAACATACCGAGACCCAACATCCCTATTGCAAAAGGAATGAGCCGATGGGCCCAGACGGTGTCGCTCCCAGACTCCAAAAGCTCGCAAGATTGAGGAAATGGCCTTTGCTTGAGGTTACTATTGTTTGCGTTAGCGTTAATGTCGGCGTAGGCATATTCGCACTACACGAGTGGGGACTCACACAAACATCGCAAACAGTCTCAATCGTCCGGTGGTTAGTTTTTTTGATATCGATGCCCTCATTGGCTTTATTGTTCACTGGTAAGATCGCGTTCAGGATATTGAGGCGCAAATTTCCGCAGTCGCTAGAGGAATCATCTTAGTGTCCCCGTGTGGTATGTTGACCGACCTACATGACGCCACACATCATTACTGCCTACCGAATTAACCATTACCCGATGTTGAATGTTATGAAAACCCAGAGTCGATCAGTTCCCCAGGTGAACCATGCGACGGTATAACACGAAGGAGGATATTCCACCAATTTGGTTCATATGCATGTTCGTAATCTTGATTATCAATGGAATTATTAACATTCAAGCTAACGAAGGTACGGCTGCAACAGTGATTTTTGGTGGGATGTTAATTGTTGGCATCATGGGAACCGTTTATTCGGTGTATCGGCGATTTTCTATGTTGTGGGACAAAAGGCTCAAACAGTGAACCGTACCTCAAAGGTAAAAATGTTTCGTCTCTGGCCACCATTCGATCCGAAATACAAACCACCAATATGGTTGGTTGGTCTGTTCATAATCCAAGCAGTTTGTGGTTTCCTTGCTGCCATATTTTACGAGGACACTTACGATTTGGTTTTTTCTGGTGTGGTGTCGTTGTGTGGTGTTTTGCTCACTCTAATGACAGTATATCACCGTGTCTTCATCTACAAAGACGAAGGTCTAAGCAGTTAACAGAGGACATGATGACCGCTATCTGGTGTTTCTACCCGGTTGAAGGACGATGCTCTGGAGGCAGGAACAGCGGTGAATCGTGAATGTTACGGTGACTTGATGGTCGAATCCGCGGAACCGAGGCGCTCGTTCGGGCGACTGTTGTGGACACCGATCGGTTTGCTGGTCGTGGCCCTCGTTGTGATGTGGGGGATCGAGATTGTCGACACGGTGGCGCTCGACGACCGCCTTCAGGGGAACGGGATCCTTCCTCGGCATCGAGACGGACTCGACGGAATTGCCTGGGCACCGTTCCTCCATTCCGACTTCGGCCATGTCGCGTCGAATTCGCTGCCTCTCGTGGCCCTCGGTGGACTCGTCGCGGCGCGGGGGATGCGCTACTGGGCCTGGGTGACAGTGACGGTGATGGTTGTAGGCGGCGCACTGACCTGGGCGCTCGCCGGATTCGGCAACCACATCGGTGCGAGCGGGGTGGTGTTCGGGTATTTCGGCGCGATCCTCGCCGCGGCGGTCTTTGAACGCCGCCTGCGGGCGTTGGCCTCAGCGGTATTGGTGATCGTCTTCTACGGCGGGATGGTGGCCGGGATCGTGCCGCAGGACTTCATCTCGTGGGAAGGACACCTGTTCGGCATGTTCGGCGGAGTGGTAGCTGCCAAAGCAATGGCCGAACCGCGCCGTCCGCGGCCCACGGAGCCCGAGAAGATCGAGCCGTGGGAACTCGATGAGCCGTGGCTCGACTGAGTGAATCCTGAGAATGTGGGGCAGGATGGACGCTCCACCAATCAGAATCAGGAACCAAGATGAAATTCGGACTGGCGTTTGCCAATGTCATGCTCTTCGGTACCGGCGAAGGTGCCAAGACAATCGGTCAAGCCGCTGAAGCAGCGGGCTTCGAATCGGTATGGACTGTTGAACACATCATTTATCCCGAGGGCTATCAGTCGACCTACCCCTACGACGACAGCGGGAAAATGCCTGGAACCGGTGATAACCCGATCCCTGATCCTTTGATCTGGCTCGGTTTTGTGGCCGCTCACACCACGACCTTGCGTCTCGCCACCGGCATCTCGCTGCTCCCTGAGCGCAGCCCCATCACCTATGCCAAGGAAGTAGCCACGCTCGACAACATGTCGGGTGGGCGGGTCGAGTTGGGAATCGGTATCGGCTGGCTCAAAGAAGAGTTTGAAGCGCTGGGTGTGCCGTGGCCTCGCCGTGGTCCGCGAACTGAGGAATACATGGCGGTGATGCGCGCGCTTTGGGCCGACGATGCGGTGTCCTTTGACGGTGAGTTCGTCAGCTTCGACCCCATCTCCTGCAACCCGAAACCAGCCAACGGTTCTGTACCCATTCACATTGGCGGACACAGCCGAGCCGCTGCGGAACGAGCGGGTAGGGTCGGTGATGGTTTTTGGCCTGCCAAGGGCGACTTGGCGGAACTGTACGAGATCGCTCGGCAGACTGCCGCGGACCATGGCCGTGATCCATCCGCGATTGAGTTGAGCGGTCAGCACATGGGCATCTTCGGAGAAGATCCGGCTGCAGCAGTCGAGGAGTTGGCTTCTTGGGGCGCGAGCCGCATGATCGTGCCGTCCTTCCTGTTTTTCAGAGATACGGCCGATGCGCTTGCCGCTTGGGGAGACAACATCATCGCCAACGCCTCAAGCTGAGGTGAGTTGTTGACGTGATCCTGCAGGACATACGCGTTATTGACCTCAGCAGCGGTATTGCCGGCGCGTACCTGTCTCGCCTGTTCGTTGATGCGGGCGCTGATGTCATTCGGGTTGAAACAGAGGCCGGTGTCGATCTGCGCCGACGCAGTTCGGTACCGTTGGCGGACGGGGCGAATGGTCCGTTGTTTTCGTTTCTGGCCGCGGGCACCCGCTCAGTGGTGGGCGCGCTGGGCGACGCTTCCACCGAAGAGCTGCTCGCTAGCGCCGATCTCATCGTCGTCGACGACACGCTCACACCAGCAGATGTTGGGGGCTTTCAAGAGCGCCATCGGTTTGCTGTCATCACCTCGATTCGGCCTTACGGACTGGAAGGACCGTGGGCGGAGAGGTCGCTCAACGAGTTCCTGGTGCAGGCCGATACAGGGTCAATCAGTTGCCGCGGTCATGTCTCGTTGCCTCCGTACATGGCCGGCGGGGATGTGTTCGAGTGGATGGCTGCGTGTTACGCGGCACCGCCCACGCTGGCAGCGGTTGATCGTTCTCGTCGTTGCGGCCTCGGTGAGGTGGTCGATGTGTCGATTGCTGAGTCGACGGCGTTGGCAGCGTCGACCTTCGCAGACTTGTCGCAGCAGATGTCGGGTCGAACCGAACTCCCGACCCGTTCGATCGAAACCCCCTCAATTGAACGCGCCAAAGACGGATGGGTTGGCTTCAACACCAACACACGTCAGCAGTTTCAGAACTTCTGCTTGATGATTGAACGTCCTGATCTGATGGACAGCGAGTGGGCGGATCTTCGTACCCGCACCGGTCGTCTCGGTGAATGGTCGGCGATCGTCAACGAGTGGATGGCCCAGCACTCTGTTGCTGAGATCGTGGATCTGGCCTCGGAACTGAGGGTACCCGTGGCTCGGGTCAACGATGGGGCCGGGGTGCTCAGCGAGGAGCATCTGGTTGAGCGGGATTTCTTTGCAAACACGGCGGAGGGCTTTGAAGCCCCGAGGTCGCCACGAAAAATCGACGGCGAACGCCCGCCGATTCCCGGACCTGCACCGGCGATCGGTGAACACACCGGACAGATCGCGTCCCGCCCCCGTCCCGCACCCGCTGCGAACGCCCCTGATGACCTGACCGCGCGACCACTCGCAGGGATTCGTGTAGTAGATCTCACAAGCTGGTGGGCGGGACCCTGCGCGACGCAAGCGATGGCGGCACTCGGTGCCGATGTGATCCATGTTGAATCGGTGACCCACCCCGATGGTATGCGTCTCACGGGCATGATGTTCGGCAAACAGCGCTGGTGGGAGTGGGGGCACATGTTCCTCGCCGCAAATCACGACAAACGCGGGTTAACCCTTGATCTCAACGATCAGCAGGGTCGCGACCTGCTGCTGTCGCTTGTGGATGGCGCGGACGTCGTCGTCGAGAATTTCAGTCCTCGGGTGATTGAAGCGTTTGATCTTGGTTGGGACGTGCTCAGCAAACGCAACCCACAACTGGTGATGGTGCGCATGCCGGCCTTCGGGCTCGACGGTCCGTGGCGTGAACGTGTCGGATTCGCGCAAACCATGGAGCAAATGTCAGGAATGGCCTGGCTGACCGGTCATGAGGCGGATCAACCCCGCATCCCTCGCGGGCCATGCGATCCGATAGCGGGGATGCATGGCTGCTTTGCCGCGCTCCTTGGAATTCGGAAGCGGAACAGTACTGGCAGCGGCGTTTTTATCGAATCGGCGATGGTTGAGGGAGCTATCAACTGCGCCGCGGAGATGATCGTGGAGTACTCGGCGAATGGCACGACGCTGAGTCGCCTTGGCAATCGCAGCCGTTTCGCTGCTCCCCAAGGCATCTACGAGACCGCGGAGTCTGAGCAGTGGTTGGCGATCTCATGTGACAGCGACGAAGCATGGCTGGCGCTGGCGGCTGCTATTGGTGTTGATGCGGGTGAGTTTGCGACGCTGGAGGATCGCCAAGCTGCCCATGATGAGATCGATCAACTTGTTGCCCGCTGGGCTGAGAGTCGGGGCCTGACCCAAGCTGAGGAGGAACTGGTTGGCGCGGGTGTGCCTGCTATTGCCTGTCGCAACCATGCCACATTGCGCTTCCACCCTCAGTTTGAGGCTCGGGGCTTCTATGAGTTGGTGGAGCATCGCGAGGTAGGCACCCACTACATGCCGGCTCAGCCGTATCGGATGCGGGGCATTGAACGTTGGATTACCAACGCCACACCGACTTTGGGACAGCACAATCACGAGATTCTGACTGAACTGGGCCTGAGCGCTGCGGAGATCGCGTCTTTGGAGCAATCCGGCCGAATTGGCACCATTCCGGTGCTGTAATCGCCAAAACTTCGGCACGACCGGTGATCTGGTCTGACAGACTGTTGACGATGACCGCTGATGACCAAGAACACGGTACAGACGAAGATCACGAGCATGATCACGATCATGAGCACGAGCACGATCACGAGCACCCGCACAGCTATCTGGTGCATCGCCACCGGGATGTGCAGGGAGGTGAAGCCCGGGCTGCCGTTTTTGGCTTCAGCGACGGTTTGGTGTCCAACGTCGCTCTCATTATCGGGATTACGGGTGCATCGGCTGACGGATCGCTGGTGCGACTCGCGGGTATCAGCGGGCTCTTGGCGGGTGCCATTTCGATGGCGGCGGGGGAATGGGTGTCGATTCGTGCGCACAACGAACTGGTGGAAAGAGAGCTCGCGATTGAGCGAAAGTCCCTGGAAGAGAATCCCAAAGCGGAGATTCGAGAACTTGCCGCGATATATCGAGAGCGGGGACTGAAACCAGAGAGCGCCAAGCACCTCGCCAGCGAAATAATGGCCGATCCCGAAGTTGCCTTGGATGTACACGCACGCGAAGAACTCGGTGTAGATCCCGAGGGCGCTGGTCACCCGTTGCGGGTCGCGCTGTCGTCGTTTGCCGCTTTCGCTACGGGCGCTTTCGTTCCTTTGTTCCCCTGGTTGTTTGCTGAGGGTGCTGGTGCCGCGGTCGCCTCGGTTGTTATGGCAGTTGTTGCCGCGTCGTTAGCGGGAGTTGCGCTAGCAATCTTCACCGGGCGTTCCAAGATTCGCACTGGTGTGCGCCAAGTACTGGTTGCGGCAGGCGCTTGCGGTGCCACGTTCTTGATTGGCTCGCTGTTAGGTGTGTCTGTCACCTAGGTGTCAGTTCGCGTGAGGTTGTTGGCGCGTGATGCGGGTGGGCCGCCTATGGCGGTGTGGTGTCGGTGACAGTTGTGGTCGTGGATCCAGCGTTTGAGGCGGATGCGGCGCTCGGTGGACTGATCGACATCCTGGTCGACAACGCTGCCGGATGGCCGCTGAGTACGGGCACGGCTGAGGCGGCTGGGGACTCAGCTTGTTGGTGGTGCGAGGTGGATATTCTGTGCGTGTGACATGACAGTTTTGTGGGGTGTCGGTAACGTGCCGGGGCGACGTTGCGAAGGGAGCCGGTCATGGGCGACGGTCATTTGTCTGTTGGAGAGCGCGAGGGGGCGACGATGCCCGACGCGGTTGGGTCTGGTGTGTTGGGGCGTTTGGGGAGGGTTCAGGCGTTGGCGGCGATCGGGGTTGTGGCTGCGTTGACGGCTGGGTTGTTGATGGGGTTGCTGTCACAGGCTGATGACGACGCTGAGCCTGGTCCCACGCCACAAGGCGCGTTCACCGTCATCACAGCCGGCGACGGCCATTCGTGCGGGATCAGAACCGACGGCACCGCCCAATGCTGGGGCCCTAACAACGGCTTCGGCCAAACCGATGCGCCTTCAGGCACGTTCACCGCTATCACATCTGGCGGGTTCCATTCGTGTGGGATCAGAATCGACGGCACCGCCCAATGCTGGGGCAACAACAACGACGGTCAAGCGGATGCGCCCTCAGGCGTGTTCAACGCCATCACGGCCGGCTCGAACCATTCGTGTGGGATCAGAACCGACGGCACCGCCCAATGCTGGGGCAACAACAACGACGGTCAAGTGGATGCGCCCTCAGGCGTGTTCACCGCTATCACAGCTGGCGGGCGCCATTCGTGTGGGCTCAGAAGCGACGGGACCGCCCAATGCTGGGGCTACAACCTCTACGGTCAAGTGGATGCGCCCTCAGGCGTGTTCACCGCTATCACAGCTGGCGGGCGCCATTCGTGTGGGCTCAGAAGCGACGGGACCGCCCAATGCTGGGGCTACAACCTCTACGGTCAAGTGGATGCGCCCTCAGGCGTGTTCACCGCTATCACAGTCGGCGGGCGCCATTCGTGTGGGCTCAGAAGCGACGGGACCGCCCAATGCTGGGGCCGTAACCTCGACCGTCAAGTGGATGCGCCCTCAGGCGTGTTCACCGCCATCACAACCGGCGACTGGCATTCGTGTGGGCTCAGAAGCGACGGCACCGCCCAATGCTGGGGCAACAACAACGTCGGTCAAACAGATGCGCCTTCAGGTGCGTTCACCGCTATCACAGCTGGCTCGCTCCATTCGTGTGGGCTTAGAACCGATGGCACCGCCCAATGCTGGGGCAACAACAGCCGCGGTCAAACAGATGCGCCTTCAGGCGCGTTCGTCGCTATCACAGCCGGCGACGAGCATTCGTGCGGGATCAGAACCGACGGCACCGCCCAATGCTGGGGCGACAACCGCGAAGGTCGAGCGGATGCGCCTTCAGGCGCGTTCGTCGCTATCACGGCTGGCGGGTTCCATTCGTGTGGGCTTAGAACCGATGGTACCGCCCAATGCTGGGGCCGTAACCTCGTCGGTCAAGCGGATGCGCCTTCAGGCGCGTTCGTCGCTATCACAGCCGGCGACGAGCATTCGTGCGGGATCAGAACCGACGGCACCGCCCAATGCTGGGGCGACAACCGCGAAGGTCGAGCGGATGCGCCTTCAGGCGCGTTCGCCGCTATCACGGCTGGCGGGTTCCATTCGTGTGGGCTTAGAACCGATGGCACCGCCCAATGCTGGGGCTTCAACTTCTACGGTGAAGCGGATGCGCTTTCAGGCGTGTTCGCCGCTATCACAGCCGGCGACTGGCGTTCGTGCGGGATCAGAACCGATGGCACCGCCCAATGCTGGGGCTCCAACCGCTCCGGTCAAACGGATACGCCTTCAGGCGTTTTCGCCGCCATCTCAGCCGGCGACGATCATTCGTGTGGGCTTAGAACCGACGGCACCGCCCAATGCTGGGACTGGACCACCACTCTTCCCGAGGGCGTCAGCTGGGTGTCTAAGTCGCAGACGTGACACACCCTCGCGCCACATTCACGGAGCTACCAACCTCTATGTCCAGAACACCTGAGGAGCTGGCGATAGTGGGTTTGCGTTGGCAATGTTGGGCCTCATAGCGTCGGTTGGATGGCTGGACCTCTTGCTGGTGTGAAGGTGGTGGAACTGGCTGGTCTGGGTGCGCTTCCGTACGGATCGTTGCGTTTGGCAGACATGGGCGCTGAAGTTGTGCGGGTTGATCGCCTATCGGAGGTTCCCGACGAGAAGGTCCCTCGCGGATATTCGTTTTGGGATCGCGGGCGTCGTTCTGTGGCGGTCGACCTCAAGAATCCGTCTGGTGTTGAGGTTGTGCTGCGTTTGGCGGAGAGCGCGGATGTGTTTCTTGAAGCCTTCCGCCCTGGTGTCGCCGAGCGGCTGGGCGTGGGACCCGAGCAAGTGATGGGCTGCAACCCGGCAATTGTTTACGGGCGGCTCACGGGTTGGGGCCAGACTGGTGCGTTGTCTCATGCTGCTGGGCATTCGCTCAACTATGAGGCCATCACCGGTGTGATTCGTTCGATCGGTCCCCAAGGAGGCCCGCCGGTGCCGCAACTCAACATCCACGGCGACTTCGCCGGTGGTGGTCTGACGCTGGCTTATGGTGTTGTTTGCGCCTTGCTTGAATCTCGCCAGTCCGGAAAAGGCCAGGTCATCGACACAGCTATGGCCGACGGTGTGGCGTCACTCGCAACGGTTTTCTACCCGATGGCTCATAGCGGCATGCACACCGATGAGATCGGCGCCAACCTCTTCGATGGCGGAGCGCCTTTCTACGCCATCTACGAGTGCGCGGATGGCAGCTACATGTCAGTCGCGCCCATCGAAGGGCACTTCTGGTCGCTGCTGTTGACGCTCATCGGGATCGACGAAGCCGACTTGCCCGCGCAGTACGACCGGGATGGGTGGCCGAGCGTGAAAGCTCGCCTCGCTGAAGTGTTTGCCACCAAGACGCGCGACGAGTGGTGCGAGATTCTGGAGGGAACCGACACCTGCACAGCTCCGGTGCTCACCTACAACGAGGCCCGCGCCTATCAGCACAATGTTGATCGGGGAACTTTTGGTGGCGCGGACGGCACCGAAGTGGTACCTATCCCGCGTTTGTCGAGAACCCCGGGTGAGATGCGGCCTTCGCCGGATTGGATCGGTGCCGATACCGATGATGTGCTCACGGCTTTCGGGTTCAGGACCGCCGAGGTCGCCGAACTCCGTTCGCAATCGGCTATCGGAGGCTGACCAAACCCCCGACTCTCGAAATCTGCGCGTTCAACCACACAATATGTAGCTGAACGCGCAGATTTGCTGTTAGCGGGCTGTGGGCAGCGAAGCGGCGATATTGCGGATGGCGGCTGCTACCTGTTCCGGATGCGAACGCATCACGTAGTGACGGGCACCCTCGACAGTTGTGCGTGTCGCATGCGGCAGCTTGCGTTCCATGTAGTCGTTGGCACCGAGGTAGGCCTTGTCACCGTCACCGATCACTAACGCCAGCGGCAACGTCAATTCGGTCATTCGGTCGATCACCATGGAATCGACATGCAGCCCTACCGTGGCGGCCAATTCGCTGACCCCGTAGCTCGGAGCATTCTTCAAAAGTCTCGAATTCCAACCCTGTCGAGCCTCGGGGTCACGAAACCCAGGACCGGTCGACACCAGTACCAGAGCATCGACAGCGTCCGGGCGGGTCAGGGTGTAGGCCATAGCGAGGTATCCGCCGAGCGAATGTCCGACAAACACGACGGGGCGTGTCAACTCTGAGATGACCGCGTCGAGATCTTCGAGCATGGCGCTGCGCTCGTAAGCCGACGGCTCGGTGCTAACCGGTGACTTGCCGTGTCCGGGCAAATCGACAGCAACGCAGTGATGATCCGCGAGAAGATCGATGGTCGGAGTCCACACCTCCGAATCAGAATCAACGCCGTGAACAAACAGCAGCGTGGCCGGAATCGTGGTAGCCGACCCTGCGGTGGTGACGTGACCTGCGGGCGTGACGTGACCTGTGGCGGTGATGTGGAGTGCGGTGCTCATCGGCTTGGATTCATTCTCAGGCGCATATTCAGCGTCTACTCTTCGTCGGTCCGGGAGGCATCCGGAGCGCTGATGTCGGGTTCGATGTACATGGGGCGAGCTTCAGGCACATCGCTGCGGACCCTCGCTTCGATCTCGTTGATCGTGTCCGTCAGTTCTCTGGTCGTGTAGTTCGGGTCGAACGCCACCTTCGCTCCGACGAGAAGTTCGTCGGGGCCAAGGTGCTGAGTGCGGATGTGGATGATGCGCTCAACGCCGTCGACGCTCTCGACAGCGCTGACGATTTTCGCCTTGGTCTTGGCGGTAGCTCCCTCGCCGATCAGCAGGCTCTTCATCTCAATGGCAAGAACCACGGCGATCAGACCCAGCAGAACGCCGATCGAGAGGGTGCCGATTCCGTCCCATACCGGAGCGTCGAAAGTCACCGCGATCGCCAAGGCACCGAGAGCCAGGACCAAGCCGATCAGAGCGCCAAGATCCTCAAGAAGCACAACGGGGAGTTCTGGGACGCGGGAGCGCCGGATGAACGTTGTCCAACTCAGGTCGCCACGAATCAGATTGGATTGGACAATGGCTGTGCGAAACGAGAAGCCCTCAAGCACGATGCCGATCGACAAGACGGCGAAGGCCCAGATAGGAGCATTGATTTCGTGTGGGTGGCGGATCTTCTCCACACCTTCGTATACGGCGAACATCGAGCCCACGCTGAACAGTACGAGGGCGACCACGAAGGACCAGAAATATCGTTCGCGTCCGTAACCGAACGGGTGTGTCGTGGTGGCTTCTCGTTTGGCGAGCCGCCCACCCAAAAGCAGCAGGGCCTGGTTGCCGGTGTCGGCACAGGAGTGGATCGCCTCGGCCAGCATCGAGGAGGCTCCGGTGAAAGCGAACGCCACGAACTTGGCGATGGCGATGCCGAGATTTGCGAAGAAAGCAGCCAGGATCGCCTTGGTACCGCCACTAGCTGCCATTCAAGCTCCTTAGTCGGGCCGCGCTGTGTTTGCGCCGGGCATGGCCGGAGCCGCGACAGTTGGTGGCATCTGAGGATAGCGCTGTGTTTGCGCCGGGCGTGGCCGGAGCCGCGACAGGTCTGTCCGGCCGGTACCGTTGCATCTCATGGTGACTGTCTTTGAATCCCCAGATGACTTGCTACAAGCCGTAGGAACTCAGCTTGGGTTGAGTGAGTGGATCACAATAAGCCAGGAGCGCATCAATCTGTTTGCCGACGCAACAGGGGACCATCAGTGGATTCATGTTGATCCAGTCGCGGCCGCAAAGGGCCCGTTCGGCGCCACAGTTGCCCACGGCTACCTCACCCTTGCGCTCACCAACCAGTTCCTGCCCGAGATCGTGCGTGTCGACAACGCATCAATGGGGATCAACTACGGCACCAACAAAGTGCGCTTCCCTCAACCAGTCACGGTTGGGAGCAAGGTCCGGGCCAGCGCGGTTCTGAGCGATGCCCAAGAAGTCAACGGAGGAGTTCAGGCAGTCATCACCATTGCCGTCGAGATCGACGGTCAAACCAAGCCCGCTTGCGTTGTTGAGTCGGTAAGCCGGTTCCTGCGATGAACTCTGCTTGCGCAGGCCACACCCTCAACGGTGCCGTGTGATGGCGAAACGCAAACGGCGCGCTCCGCGGCCAGCGCTTGTCAAGCCGTCGTACCCGCCGGTGGTCCCGGGTTTGTTGAGTCCCACTCGGCGTGTGCCCGCGGCAATCAAACGCCCGCCTTACGCCCTCACTGGTCAACCTCCAGCTTCTGGGTCCTCGCTGGTTCGCACCCCAGAAGAACTCACAGCTATGCGCCGCACTGGGGCCGCTGCCGCAGAGATCCTTTTGCGGGCTGGTGAGGCGGCTCAACCTGGAGTCACCACTGATGAGATCGACCGACTTGTACACGAACTGGCGATCGAAGCCGGCGGTTATCCGAGTCCGCTCAACTACCGGGGCTACCCCAAGTCGGTTTGCACATCTGTCAACGAGGTGATCTGCCACGGTATTCCTGATAGTCGGCCCCTGTGTGACGGCGACATCGTCAACATTGACGTGACTCTTTACCGCGAGGGAGTGCACGGAGATACCTCAGCCACGTTCCTCGTGGGCGATGTGGCTGCAGAATCGGTCATGCTGGTTGAGGTCACCCTCGAATCTCTTGACCTCGCCATCGCCGCGTTGGGTCCCAATGCGATGGTTCGTGAAATTGGGCGGGCCATTGAGTCGCATGCCATGAAGCACCGCTTGGGCGTGGTCCGCGAGTTCATCGGACACGGCGTGGGCACAGAATTTCACTCCGGTCTGCAGATACCTCATTACCACGACCGTCGGCTGGTTATTCCGCTCGAGTACGGCACCACGTTTACGATCGAGCCGATGCTCACGCTTGGATCGCCCGAGGCGGCGATGTGGGACGACGAGTGGACTGCGGTCACCATCGACGGGAGCCGCACCGCTCAATTCGAACACACTCTGGTTATGGGCGAAGGTGGAGCAGAACGGCTTACCGTCACCAAAGCAGGCGAATGCGCTCACGACCTGGTGCGCGCCGCGGTTGAGAGCCGTTAGTAACCCAATCCCAATCAGCGATACGACGCTGGCCGGGTCGGTCAGGGTTAGGAATACGACGTGCTGTTGGAACGGGGGAGTTCGATCCAGGTACGGCCTTCCAGGATCGAAATCCGACGACCCTGGGTGTCTGAGTAAATTGTCACGTCGGTAGCTCTCTGACGTGACCAGGTGGCCTCCACCACATGACCATCGGTAAAGATCAGAGCCCGGCCGGTGCCGACGGTTATAGCCTCAGGCGAGCGAGAATCGGCGGCGGATTGCCCGTACCTGGTGAACTGCACGATCACCGTCGCAGGGCTTGTGCGTACGCCCCTGTTGTCGAACATCGGCCGGCCGTTCTGGGACCGATCCCACCCCGACCCGTTCCAGGAGTATTGAACTTCGGTGTAGGCGTAGTCAATATCGATGGAATCGGCAGGTATTGCTGTCGAGTTCACCGGTTCGTCCGGTGCTCGGAAAACGAACATCGGAGCAGGAAGACCGACACCGGAATAACCGCTTCCCACAGACCACAGATTGCCTGCGTTGGTAAAGAGGTTGTGAGGCACTCTCCGGCTCGAACTTCGGTAGTAGAGCTGTGGGGCCGCACCCACTCCGATGTCAACGAGCGTTGAGTCAGCCAGTGCCGCGCGCGTGCCTCGGTTTCCTCCCGAATTAGCAAACAGCGGGCTGTTGAGCTGCGCTAGCAGGTCGAGGTCGCTGGTGCGCATCGAGCGAACCGGACCTACCTCATCTGGTGCCGTCGAATGAAACACCGCCGCCAGTCGAGTGGCAAACTCAACCTCTTCAACAAACACAATGTCAGCTTTGTTGATACCTGCCTGCGGCATCGCGGCCTCAACGTTGTCGATCTTCACCACGAGGGCTGGTCTGGAGACGGGAGTGGTGATGTCGAGTCCGGTGAGGACTGCGGAAATCTGCCGTGTCTGTTCCTTTTCGATTCGGATAATTGTGTTCTGTATTGCGGCCAGGGTGTTTTGTAGCTCGGCTTTTGCAGCGGCAATCTCCTCGTTGAGTTCTCGTTCGAAGGCTTGGCCTTGTTCAAACTGGTCTTGCGACGCGGAGAGGAGTTGTCGCGTCTCGGCGAGTTGGTCGGTGAGGCTTTGCAGGCGGGTGTCGAGCTCGTTCAGGCGTCGGGTCGCATCGGCGACCACAGACTGATAGAGCACTCGCCGCTCGGGTGTCTTGGTGCTGCCATCCAAAGCGCGGATTTCGTCGATCAACCCGCTTTGTCGAGGGTCGCCTTGCCTGAAGCTGATAATGGCTATTTCGATGCGGGTGGCCGCTGGTTCGCGCCGCTCGTCCACGGTTTTTTCAAATTCGTCGGCTAGCAGTTCCAGCTGCGTGTTGTCTGTAGCGATCGTGTTGACAAGGGTGAAGATCTCGTTGTTCAGTTCACCCAGAGTCGCTTCTTTCTCTGCGATTGACGCGGTCAACTCATCGCGTCGACTTTCTTGCTCGCGCAGGTTTGCTTGTTCCTCGCGCAGGATCTGCTGGTCCCCTTGGCTGAGTGCAGGCGCCGCCAGAACCGACAAAGCCACACAGCAAACGATGATGAGGGAGAGGACTCGAGAGGTTTTTGCCATGGTCAAGACGGGGAATCTGCCCGCTCGCTGGCTCATGGTACCGGTCGCCGACGCTACTACGGGGTACCGTTGCGATGGTGCCGACACAGCCGTTGAAACAAATCGAGTTCGGGCGTGATGATCTCTCGGCGGTGGTGGCTGCGATGGCTGAAATTGCCGCCGCTCCAGGCGCTTCTGGCTGGGTCAATATCGGCCCTGCGCTAACCGACGAGCAGGCGGCGGCGGTCCCCGCCAGGAGCGGACTCGCGGCATGGTTCTCCGGTCGTGGGCCGACCGTGGCGATGGGCACCTGGATGCCGGCCCCGACCGGTGCTCGGTCGAAGGCCGCGCAGGTCGGCGTTGAGCACGGGCAGGGGCCCAATGCGCTGAAACGGCTGCGAGAGGCTGGTCTGGAGTTGCCGCGGGGTTGGGTCAAGCGCCAAGACCATGCCAAGCACGGTGTTGTGGTCGAAATCAGTAGCAACGTTGACCTGTCGGCCGTGGTCGAGTGGATCGTTGCCGCAGTGACGATCCTGACAACCGGCGTCGCCATTGAGGACCGCTTTATCGCAGCGCTGTATCGCCCGGTCTGAGACCTGTTCGTCAGGTTCGAGATTCGGGAACTGCGGTGACTGCTTCGACGATCAACTTGATAACGGCATCAGCATCGGCGGCGCGAAGGACGCGAACCTTCCCGTCGTTGTTTGTTGAGGAGCCGCGATCGTCAACCACGGTCATTCCCCGGGTATGCGTGCCGGTGAGCTCAACGTTGACGGGTTGTCGTTTGCCGTCGAACAGCTGCGGGTGAGTGACCGCTAGTACCGCGCAGGCGTCGTGAATGGGTGCTCCGTTCCAGCCCCGTAGTTCTGATGAGCGATCGATTGCGTAGTCGAGGAGCTCAGCAGCCAGCGTCGCGGCCGGGGTGCGGGCTGCTCTCATTTGGTTGACTTGATCGGATCCGAGCGCCACCTGTTGGGTGACGTCGAGCCCGACCATGGTGATCTCGCCTCCCAGGCGAAACACGATGTCTGCGGCTTCGGGATCGGCCCAGATGTTGAACTCAGCGGTGGCGGTGACGTTTCCCCCTACGGCCGCGCCTCCCATGATGGTGAGCCCGCTGAGCCGGTCGGGCAGCGTGGCGTCCCGTTGCAGCGCTTCGGCGATGTTGGTGAGCGGCCCAACGGCCACGAGGTGAAGGTCTTTGATGCGATGGCTGGTTTCGAGGATGAACCCGACAGCGTCATCGGATTTGATGGACCGGGTGATCGCGGGCAGTTCCACGTTGCCGAGTCCGGTGGCACCGTGTACGTGCCGCGCTCCTCTGGGTTCGTCGACCAGCGGATGCGCCGCACCTCGGTGTACGTCAACGTCGAGGTTGGCGACTTGGGTTACCGCCAGAGCGTTGCGGGTGGTGTGCTCGATCCCCACGTTTCCGTCGACAGTGGTGATCCCGACCAACTCCGCAAAATGCGCCGCGGTCAGCAGGGCAACAGCGTCGTCAAGCCCGGGGTCACAATCCACCAGCATCGAAACACGAGTCATATTCCCACGCTATTGGAACCCACGCCGATTGCTTCATCGGTTCTGTCACGCGTTTCCATGGCTCCAGTTCGCTATGGCGTCAAATCGTCGGTTGCACTCTTGGTGTGGTTGTGTTACGGTGCTGTCGGCGGCTGCGGACAACGTGTGCGGCCTCCCCGACTGTGTTGTCTGTGGAGGTTGTGGCCGATTTCGAGGCTGGTGTGTTCCAGTTGAGGGCCATGTGTGTTCTGTAGAAGTTGTAGTAGTGCATGAATTGCGGGTAGGCGCGGGTCCGTTGTTGTTCTGAGACCCAGGGCCTGGTTTTGGACCATTCGTTTAGCAGCGTGCGATGGAAGCGCTCTACTTTGCCGTTGGATTGGGGGTTGTAGGGTCGGGTGCGCTTGTGGGAAACAGAAGTGTGTTCCAGTGCTCGGGCCCAGGGCTGGCTTCGGTAGCAACCGCCGTTGTCGGTTAGCACCGCTTGGACTGTGATTCCGTGGTTCGTGAACCATTTGTTGGCGCGGTGCCAGAACGCTGCCGCGCTGTGTCCGGTTTCGTTGGAGAGAATCTCTGAGTACGCGAACCGGCTGTGGTCGTCGACAGCGGTGTGGATGTGGAGGTACTCAGGACGGTCGTTGGCGTGCTTGGGTATCGCGCGGAGTTTCTTGATGTCTACGTGCACCAGATCGCCGGGATTGTCATGCACATAGCGCCGTGTCGATGGTGTGGCGACCTCGTTGTTGGGGTTGTTGAGTTGCCCGATGCCCTCGTTGTTGAGGATCTTTTGGACGGTCGAGCAGGCGAGACCGACCTCGTTGGCGATCGCCGCGGCGCAGCGCTGATCACGCAATCTTAGACACAGGACCAGCACCCGTTTCGCGCGCGGGGTTCGATTGGGGCTGCGGTGTGGTCTGCTGGAGCGATCGCCAAGTCCGGCAGGTCCTTCGCTGAGGAACCGGTCGCGCCACTTGCGCGCAGTCTTGGGATTGACCCTGAACTGACGCGCAGCAACAGCCACGCTCACACCTTCGTTGAGTATCAGGTCGACCATCCGGCGTCGGGCCTTCGCGTTGAGGGCCGCGTTCGGGTGCTGAACAGCGGTCTGCGCCATTACTTCTCCTTGTGTACGAACTCCAGTTGTTGGAGTCGCGCAGTTTCACACACAGACCACACAGTGATCGCGGATCAATCAGAGAAAGCTGTCGGCGGCTGCGGACAACGTGTGCGGCCTCCCCGACAAACAAGGAGCTGAGAATGTCAGAAATCGTTCAAACGCCTACACCAAGGCGTTCAAACCGCAAACCCGTGATCGGAGTGTTGTTAGCGACCCTCATGCTAGGTGCGACCCTTGCGGTCGCGCCTGTATCAATCCCGCTAGCCGACGAGGTCAAGCCAGCGTCGGCTGAGGCGGAGTACCAATGTGTCAATAGGCAAGTCCAAAATCCCGGTACCGGCGTTTGGCGTGGTCCCACAATCCTGCCTGGTACCGGTGTTTGGGTTCCCCCTCGTTGGGTTCTCCCTAGATGGGTGTCTGGATATTGGTTCTACACGGATACTGGGGAAGGGCCCGATTATTCTCCTCCGCCTCCTCGATGGATACCAGGTTATTTGGTTCCCGGTTCTTGGACTCCTGCTCGTTGGATTCCGCCCTTCGTCGTCGCGCCTCCGCACTACGTGCCCGCTACCTATTCGACTGTGCAAGATTGTACTGTTCCGAAGACTCATAGTCATGACACTGATTTTGAAGTCGTAGCGGAGGCAACGGGTTGCACTTTACTTGGCTTTGTTAATCTGGGACTTGGGGGACTGTGTGCGGTAGTCTTGGCTCCGACTGACCAAGCATGTAAGGTCATAACCACTCCGCCAAGACAGCATTGTTAGATGCTCACGGCCTGGACTGCGTTAGGATGTGTCATGTTTCTACGTTTGTTTCTAAGATTTCCTGGTGCTAGAGAGCGTTCTCGTAATGGTCGACTGTTTTTTGTCTTGTGGCTGACGTTCGCGATACCTTTGATTGCATTAGTATTCTTAACCCGTAATTCTTCAGCTTTTGAAGTTATTTTATGGATTGGAATGTTTTTCATGCTGCACCGTGTTGGTTGGGCTTGGTGGTTTTCGCGGGACTGTAAACGGTTCCCGTTGCCCTCCGAGGAGGAGTCCGTTAGCTGAAGTTTCGTCTTGTTGGCATCGTCGTTGCGGCGGCGGTGCTAGCGGGCTCTTGCTCCTCGTCGCTAGATACTGAGGCTTGCATGTTGGCTGCTGAGTCTCGGGCGATAGCGGAGGATCGTTGGACGAGTTCACTCCGAGAGAACGCCGCTGCTGACCATGACTTGGCAGAGGATGCCACATCTCAGAGTTCTGACGATGAGTCCGCGGGTCTAGTGCTTGATGTTCGTGGTGAGATGATGCTCGCCGAGGCCCGAGACACGGCGTATCTGCGGCTAGTCGCCGACCCGGCGTCGACACTGCTGTCATGTGGTCTAGGAGTCCTAGCCACATGAAGTCCTTGGAACAGCTTGGGTTCTAGCCCTTCTCCAAGAGGGAAGCTACCTCTGGGGGGGTGGGGAGGGAGGGTTGAGCGCCTGAGCGCAGCGTGGTTGCAGCACCGACTCGGACGGCCCAGCGCACTGCGTCGACGATCGATTCTTTGCGTACCAGGGCGTCAGCGAGCGCTCCGCAAAAGGAATCGCCGGCGGCGGTTGTGTCGATCGGCTGGACTTTGGGGGCCTCAATGTGGGTGCAGTTGCCTTCCACCACCGCCAACGCTCCCAGCGCGCCGAGCGTCACCACCACGGTAGGAGCTTGAAGTTGCACGGCCAGATCAGCGGCTGTGTCAACGTCAACGGGTCCATCGTGACCGGCCAGCAAAGCCAACTCGGTTTGGTTGGGGACGATCACATCGACCGCGCCCAACAGCTCTGCTGGAAGCGGCGTCGATGGTGCCGGTGCTGGATTGAGTACCACGGTGCCTCCGGCGATCCGCGTGGCCGCGACGATGGCGTCGAGCGGCACCTCCAATTGAACAAGAGTGACCGCCGCGGCACCCAACACATCGCTGGCAGCCTCAACATCGGCCACTGACAAGCGATTGTTCGCGCCTGGACTCACCACGATGGAGTTGTCGCCATCCGCGCCCACGGCGATGAGAGCAACTCCGTTGGGCACTTCAGGTGTGGTCGTCAAATGGGATGTGTCGACGCCGTCGGTTTCGAGCGCATTCCGCAATATTTGGCCGCCCTCGTCGTCGCCGACACGACCAATCATGGCGACCGCGCGCCCCAGACGAGCCGCGGCGACGGCTTGGTTGGCTCCTTTACCACCGGGAATCCGAGACAAGTCGCCACCGAGGACTGTCTCGCCGACTAACGGTACTCGAGGCACTTCGACCACGAGGTCAAGGTTGGCGCTGCCAACCACAGCGATCTCTTGAGGACGGTTGTTCATCGTTAGCTGATCCTTGACACAAGTGTGTGGGCGTGTTCAAACATGGCGTCAGCTCGCTCGGCAATCTCGGCGGTTGGTCCGCTGGACTCCATGCCACCTGCACTGCCGCGGAGTCTTCGAGCGTAGGCACCCTCCACGATGCAGGCTTGCTTCCACCACGAGAATGCTTCGTAGAACGGGTAGTCGGACAGGTCGAATCCTGTGGCTTGTTGGTATTGACGGATTACCTCGGCGCGGCGAGGGAACGAGAGAGAGAGTGTCGGTGGGTCGGGCAACCACCACATGTGATCGTCGGGATCCCCCCAATACTGCGCGGACCAAGCAAAATCGGCGATGGGGTCACCGGTAGTGCACAGTTCCCAGTCAAGTACCGCGGCGATATCGAAATTGTCGTCGAGAACAACGTTGTCGAAGCGGTAGTCCCCGTGGGCCAAAGCTGGCGTCGCCCGCTCTGCTGGAATCTGCGCGCTGAGCGCATCGTGAAGCTCGTGTAACAGCGGCAGGGGGCGTGTGTCGGCTCGTTCGACTTGAGTCACCCAGCGTTTGAGTTGACGGGCGACGTAGCCATCGTGGCGTCCCAAAGTGGCGAGCCCTACGTCTTGGAGATCGACGGTGTGGAAGGCGACCTGCGCGTTGATCAGGGCCGCGGTGGCCGCGGCTGCTTGTGCCGAAGTCAACGCGACGGCGTCGCCGCTGGTACGCAGGATCTGGCCGTCAACGAAGTCCATCACGATGAAAGCGGCGCCGGTCACCGCGATGTCCTCGCAGCGGGCGAGACAGTACGGCACGGGAACCGCCTGCGCCGCGTGCAGTGCCGACATGACGCGGTACTCGCGGTCGGTGTCGTGTGCTGTTGCCAGAGTCGAACCTTCGGGAGGTCGTCTCAGCGCCACGCGGTTGCCGTTGGAGGACCTCACGTCGTAGGTCAGATTGGAACCGCCCGCGGCGATCAAGTCGAACTCGAACGGAGGATCGAGCCGTGCAACAGCCGAAGCGAGCCATTCTGAAACGGCATCGACGTTTAGTCCGCGCGGGCCTTCGGTCATGGGTCGGATTTGCTCACTGCGCGGGTTGGTTGCGACTATTTGACGACGCTTTCTTCAAGTTCGTGAAGCCGTTTCACGGCACCGACAAGAACTTTACGAGCGACCAGAGCGCTTTCGTCAAGCAGCGAGGTGAACTCCCGGCGGTTGAGCGCCTCAATCACCATGTCGGTGTCGGCGGTCACTGTGGCAGTGCGGGGAACACCGGCAATGACTGCGAGCTCGCCGAAAAAGTCGCCGGGTCCGAAGCGTGCGATCACGCGACCATTGCGCCGAACGGTTGCCTCGCCCTCGCTGACAATCATGAATTCACGGCCCGGTTGGCCCTGCACAGTCAGGTTGCGACCAGCCTTGACGTTGACCGTCGTCATAAACGACGTCACCTTCTTGAGTTCTCTTTTGGACAACTCCGAAAAGAGTTCGATCTCGGCCAACTGCTCGATGAGTGCCATATTTGATTACCTCCAGACAGACCCCGCTCCTGCGGTCCCAGAGGCCGAGCGGGGTGCCATTAGACTGTAGCCGTCAATCAGAAGACGGCGACAGGGGCGACGGGGGATCCGGTTCCGCCGACGAATGGTTCTGGCGTGGCGGACAGAAAAAACTCGTACCGACCCTGCTCGCGGCATAGGTCCGCGAGGGTTTCGAGGTTCCAGTTTTGACCTTGTGTGAACCCCATGTCGACCACGGCTAGGCAGTGAACCGCAAGAGCGTTGTTCCAATCCGGGCCAGGAAAGACCTCAAAAATGAAGGTGTCTGTGGCTGCTGCGGCGATGTCGTTGTGGTGAAACCAGCGCACCGCGTCGATCCCCGGGCCCGGACTTTCGCCGGCGAGGTTCTCGCCGATGTTGTACTTGTGGGCGTCGCCGTCGTTCAGCCACAGTTGCATACGGCCGGTTCGGATCAAAATGATGTCGCCGCTGTGGATCTCCACGCCGGCCCACTGGGCCGCGGCGTCGAGTTCGAAGCCTGTTATCTCGTGGGCATCCGCGATTCGATCGACTCCCAGCGAGCCGGGGATGTCCAAGAGCACGCCACGGCCCACAACAGAGCGCACATGCTCGATGCCGAGCACCTGTGACCCGTTGCGGGCGGTGATGGTGGCTGCGTCGATGCCGTTGTAAAGCTTGTGGCCGTAACTGACATGGGAGAGTCCGTCCCAGTGGGTGCCGGCTTGGAGTCCCATTGTGACCATGTCATCAGAGAAATGGGGCACCATGGCATTGCCGTCGGCGTCACCGAGGTCGGGGTGATCAATCGTTCCCATCACATGGACAGGGTTTATGCGGGTAGGAATCGCTCCGATTTGAACCCCGTTGTTCTGCAGATCAATCGCCAGTGGGACTCGCTGACCGGTCTTGATGAGTTGTGCTGCGCCAGCCACCACTTCGTTGGTGATCAGGTTGAGCGTGCCGATGCGGTCGTCGTCGCCCCAGCGTCCCCAGTTGCGGACCTCGTCGGCGACCTCGTGAAAATAAGCGGTGAACGACATGTTTCCGAGCGTAGGCGAGACGGGGCCGAGGTCAATAACCCAAGTCTTGGTCGACTATTCCTTCGAGTGGTTCGCCTGCAGTGAAATGGTGAAAATTGGCGATGAAAGTATCGAACATTGAATGCCCCGACTTGGGCGCCGCCCATGAGATGTGGGGCGAAAGACGAACGCTGGGATGCGCGAAGAGCCAATGCCCGTCGGGCAGAGGTTCGGGCACGACAGCGTCTAGCGAGGCTCTGGCCACGCGACCGTCGTCAAGTGCTTCGCGTAGTGCGTCCTGATCAATCAGAGCGCCGCGAGCGATGTTGACAATATGAAGCCCCGGTGTGACGCGAGCCAACATCTCTCGGTCGATGAGAGCGACCGTTTCGTGGGTGGCGGGCGTGGTGAGAACAAGATGGTGGGCATCACCGATGACCTCGCTGAGGTCGGTGGTAATTTCCATACCAACATGAGGCGCAGGTAACCGGCGGCGGCGAACGCCAATCACTCGCATACCGAAAGCGAGCGATAACCGCGCCACCTCAGCACCGATGCCACCTACACCGACAACCACGGCGGTGTGCCCGTGAAGAGCCCCGATTTCCGGCCCGGTGTGCCAACCGTTGGGTGGTGGCTCTTTGATCCAAATGTCGGGCAGTGCTTTTGCGTGGCCCAACATTGCTGCTAAAGCGAATTCACTGATCGGTGTGGCGGTAGAGCCGCGGGCACAGGTGAGCGTCTGGTCAGACCGGATCAACTCCAAAGGGAACTCATCGATACCCACACCCATGACGTGGACCCAGGTTGCGCCGCAGTCCATGATCGCTTCCAAGTTGGGCGCTCCGCGTGTGTGGGTGAAGATCACATCGCCTTGTAGGTCAGGAGGAACTTGGGCATCTGCGTCAATCCTGATTTCGTGGAGACCAGGAAGGGACGCCACCTGCTCGGGGAGATCGTGCCCGAGATTGTTGACAACTGTCACTTTCACGGCGGCGACCTTACCTGCTAGCGGAACAGTTGAGATCGGTAGTACGGTTCATGGCGAATCGACATGACCGGACTCTATATTTTTCTTCTCGCCGCGGGTGGACCGCTGTTGTTGTGGTTGGTGTTCGCGGGAGACACTGACGCCGACGCGGGTGGAGACTCGTTGTCGGTCATCCCGCTCTCGTCGATCGCCTTTTTTGCGGCGACATTCGGCTTTATCGGTGTGGTCGGAGGTGCGACGGGCGCAGGAGCGGTGTCGCTGTTCGTGGTTTCTGCGGTGGTGGCGGTTTTGGCGGGTCTGATGAGTACCCAGGCCTTCAAGTGGATCCGGAAGAACTCCGTCTCGAGTGAGGTGATGGACTCAGAACTCGAAGGATCG
Organism: Candidatus Aldehydirespiratoraceae bacterium; assembly: GCA_965198365.1. Lineage (GTDB taxonomy): Bacteria > Actinomycetota > Acidimicrobiia > Acidimicrobiales > Aldehydirespiratoraceae > VXYK01. Next base: position 960,754 of record OZ240617.1, read on the forward strand.
ATGGCCCGGGTGGCCCTTGAGTTGAGTTCTGAACACAGGGGCAAGATCATCGTCGACATGGCCGGGGCACGTGAGCAGATGACCGCGTCTCCTTTTGACGGCTCGACGATCAAGGCGGGCGAGCGGGTTGTGATCGTCAAGATCGAAGGCGGGGTAGCCATTGTTGCACCCCTCGGTCCTGACCTTAAGCTTGAGTAGCTTAAGTAGAACAGTCAATGGCCGTTCGGGCCGACTGAAAAAGCGCTTCGGCGCAGGAGGAATCAGCAGATGTCTTTGTTTTTGATAAGTGGCTTGGCGATCGGGGTGGCGGTGATCTTGCTGATCATGATTCTCAGCTCGCTGATTATCATCTGCCCACCGAACCGGGTTGCGGTGATTTCGGGGCGCAGTCGAACAATGTCCGACGGCCGAACTGTTGGGTATCGGATTCTCAAGGGTGGTCGCACAGTTCGCATTCCCCTCATTGAGAAGGTGTCGTGGATGGACCTCAACACGATCCCGCTCGAGGTGTCGGTCACCAATGCCTACTCCCGGGGCACGATCCCTTTGAATGTGCAGGGAATCGCCAACGTCAAGGTTTCTTCGAAGGAAGGTGTCTTGGAGAATGCCGCGGAGCGCTTCTTGAACGTTCCGAACCAGCACATCGGCCAGATCGCCAAAGAGACGTTGGAGGCCAATCTCCGCGGGGTGCTCGCCACGCTCTCTCCTGAAGAGGTCAACGAGGACCGTCTGAAGTTCTCACAGCAGTTGATCGACGAGGCCGACGACGACATCAAGACGCTGGGGCTCGATCTGGATGTGATGAAGATCCAAAACGTGACCGACGACAACCTTTACCTCGAATCGGTCGGTCGGCGACTGACCGCGACGGTCGTCAAGGAAGCTCGGGTGGCGGAGGCCAACCGTCGATCCGAATCTGAACAAGCAGAAGCGAAGGCACAGGAGCTTGCCCAGATTGCCAAAGCACAGGCCGACCGCAACATTGTTGAGGAACAGAACAACCTGCGAGTGCGCACCGCCGAACTCGACGCCATTGCTCGCGCCAAAGAAGAGCAGGCAGCGGTCGCAGGCGATATTGCCAGAGCAATCGCCGAGCAGGAACTTGAGCAGCAGCGCATCGAACTGGAGCGTCGCCGTCTCGAAGCTGACGTGGTCACACCGGCCCGTGCCAACCTTGAGTCGAAACAGCTTGACGCCCAGGCAGAAGCGGCAAAGATCATCGAAGATGGCAAGGCCCAAGTTGACGTGTTTCGTCGGATCACCGATCAGTATCAACTGGCAGGTGACGACGGCCAGAGGATATTTGTGCTCAACATGCTTCCCGAACTCGTCGACAAGATCGTCTCTACGGTCAACAACGTCTCGATCGACCGGGTCGCGGTGGTCGATGGTGGCAGCAACGGCGGTCAAGGAGGCATCCCTGCGGTGATGGCGCAACTCCCCGCTGCCGTGGTGAGCCTCAGCGAGCAGATCGAAGCCGCTACCGGTATCGATATCTTGCAAAGCATGCGTTCTGATGATGACGACGAATCGTCGGTTTCTGAACTTCCGCCGCCACCGCCTTCAACTCCCTGACCTTGGCGCCCGTCAGCGGGCCAAGGTCTGTAAACGCGAGAGATCGAGTATCTCTATTCGTCCGCGCCCGACACGGATCACCCCGCTGGATTCCGCGAGCTTGAGCGAGTGGTTGGCGGATTGACGACTGGTGCCGGCCATCGCGGCAATGTCGCTTTGTCGGATCTTCACGACTACAGGATGGACGCCTTTGTCGAATGCCACGACCAGCCGTAGCAACGTACGCATCACTCGGGTTTCGACCGATGCATATAGGACGTCAACCAGTTGGTCGGTGCTTTGAGAGAGTTTGTCTGCCACCAACTTGAGGAAGTAGCGGTCGACGGCTGGGTCCTGAGCGCGAAGCTCAGCAAGCGTCTTTTGGGTTAGAGCGAGTGTTTCAGTCGGTTCAAGCGCGGTGACCCGAGCGGTTCGTCGGCCATCACCGACCACCGCGAGTTCACCGATGATTTCGCCCGGCCAGCGGACCGAAAGCGCAGCCACGTCTCCGCGTGCCATGGAAACTTCGACAAGGACACGCCCTTTCTCGATCAGATGAACGGTGTCGCCGATTTCTCCTTGGTGGAAAATCACCTCTCGGCGTTGGAATCGACGCCGATGCATCTGCTTGCGCCAGTTGACTGCCGCTGGCCCCAGTTGTTGCATCAGACCGCCGCGCATCGCTGCACCGTAGCTTTTCCAGATTCCTAATGGGGCGATTACATGTGTTGTTGAGTGGTCCGCGATGATTTGGGACTATGACTCTGAGAGATAGCAGCGCAGCGGTCAGCCGAGAAGCTCGTCGCTCGCGCATCAAGGATGCCTCAATGCGGATGGCCGCTGAGGGTGGCTACGAGGCGGTCCAGATGCGGGCTGTGGCAGAACGAGCTGATGTTTCGCTTGGCACCATCTACCGATACTTCAACGGTAAAGACGACATGCTTTTGGCGGGCTTGGTGAGTTGGATTCAAAGGGTTCGCGAGGGACTCGAGTCTCATCCTCCCCGACAGGAAACCGCGGGCGATCGCTTGTCTGTTTTGCTCGCCGGAGCCGCTGAGATGGCTGAGCGGACGCCGATGCTCATGAGCGCTCTCTTCACGGCTCTCAACACCACCGACCCGGCCGCGGCAGAAACCAAGCGAGCTGTCGAATCGGAGATACTGCAGTTCATCGTTACCGCGATCGGTGATGATTCCGAGATCGATGCCGCGGGTGCCGCTCGAGTGATCCGCCATGTCTGGTTCTCTGCGACCAGCAGGTGGGTTGGTGGTCTCGCCGAAGCGGGCAGCGTTGAGGAGGAGTTGCGCCACGCAGTCCAAATGATGATTGCTAGTGAGGCGTCGGCCTAGCGTTCACGGCCTAGGGTTCATCCACATTCACCACATTCATGACATTCCAGGAGACCGGTAAGTGTCCAGATTCCTTGACGGCAAGAACATTGCGATAACGGGCGGAGGAGCGGGTATCGGCAAAGCCATTGCATTGGCAGCCGCAGCCGAGGGCGCCAACATTGTTGTTGCTGACTACGGCGTGGCGATGGACGGTAGCAACCCAACAAGCGAGGTTGCCGACAATGCAGTGACCGAAATCAAAGCTCTAGGCGGACAAGCCGTTGCGGTTGCAGGGGACATCAGCCAGTTCGATGTTGGCGAAGAAGTAGTCGCGGCTGCTTGCGACAATTGGGGATCTATCGACGGCGTTGTCTGCGGTGCGGGAGTCTTGCGCGAACGGATGCTCTTCAACATGAGCGAGGACGAGTGGGACCATGTCGTGGCGGTACATCTGAAAGGGCATTTCAATGTCTACCGGGCGGCGCTGGCGCGTATGCGCAAACAGGAAACAGGTGGTTCGCTGGTCGGGTTCACTTCTGGAGCGTTCACTGCGTCTACAGCTCAGGCCAATTACTCTGCGGCCAAAGGAGGAATTGTCAGTCTCACCCGCTCAGCAGCGATGACCGCGGCAAGCCTGAAACTCCGCGGTGGACCGGCCATCAACGCCAACTGCATCGCTCCGGTAGCCAAGACTCGCATGAGCGAAAACGTGCCTTTCGAGATTGAAACAGGTGAACCTGAAGATGTGGCGCCAATGGCCATCTATTTGATGAGTGATGCGGGGCGTCACGTAAACGCGCAGATTTACACTGTGGTAGGCAAGCGAATCTCCGTTTGGAACCAGCCGATGGAGGTTCGAACGATGACCACCGATGGTGATCGATGGACTTGTGAACAGATCGCCGAAGCATTGCCCGGCGGCGTCGGGCAGGTACCTAATCCCTTTATCGCTGATTTGGAACGCCGTATGGCTGAGATGGCACAGAACGCCAAGTCTGGGAGCAAGACCTGATGTCTGTGGGGCCTGAGCCGCAGGGTAGGGGCCTGCTCGATGCCAAACGTGTGGTCGTCACCGCGGCTGCAGGCACCGGCATCGGCTCTGCAGTGGCTAAACGCTGCCTGATTGAGGGCGCGGAGGTGCTTATCTCCGACATCCACGAGCGCCGTTTGAATGAAGCAGCCGACTGGCTCGAACGCGAAACCGGAAATCGGCCACTCACCGCGGTCTGCAATGTCACGGTGGAGGAAGACGTCGCAGCTTTGGTGGCCGCTGCGATCAGCGGTTTCGGCGGGATCGATGTGATGATGAACAACGCCGGTTTGGGCGGCACGGTGGCCCTTGTTGACATGACCGACGAGCAGTGGAACGCGGTTTTGGGAGTCACCCTGGACGGCACGATGCGCTGCACGCGTGCGGTCTTGCGCCACATGATCGAAGCCGGGATTGAAGGCGCAATAGTCAACAATGCTTCGGTTGTGGGGTGGCGGGCCCAAGCAGGACAGTGCCACTACGCAGCGGCGAAGGCGGGAGTGATGGCGTTGACGCGATGCTCGGCCATCGAGGCTGCCGAGCATGGCATCCGCGTGAATGCGGTGGCGCCGAGCATCGCGATGCATCCGTTCCTTGCCAAGGTGACCGATGACGCATTGCTTGAAGACCTGTCGAAAAGGGAAGCATTTGGCAGGGCAGCGGAGCCCTGGGAGGTCGCCAACGTGATGGTTTTCTTGGCGAGCGACTTGTCGTCCTACATGACCGGTGAGGTCATCTCGGTGAGCAGTCAACACCCTTGATCCGTGAGACGAATCGGGCAAAGTTCTGCTGTTGTTTGCTTGCAGCGCGCCCTAAAAGTGTTTCAAAGTGCTAGACCTTGTGGCGTGAGTCACAGGCCGATTGTGATTCCTGGAGGAGAATAGACATGAGATCCTGTACTAGGCCCGGAATGATCGCGCAGCTTATTGCGCTACTTCTTGCGTTGTCATTAGTTGCCGTCGCGTGCGGCGGAGACGACGACGGAGGCACCACAGGCGACGACGGCCAGGTTGCGGTCGGTGATGATGGTGATGATGGTGATGATGGTGACGATGGCGACGATGGCGACGATGCCACACCGACAACCGCGGCACCGGTCGAGGACGTAAGCGAAGGCAACGTCTGCATCGGCGATGCTTGTGATGAGCCGACCACCGGAGACGACGAGGCTCCACAACCCGTTACGGGTGGGACGTTGCGAATTGCAGTAGAAGCCGAGACCGACGGTCTCAACCCTGCCGCCAACAACTTCGCGGTGTCGGCCTACACCATGGGGTTCGCTATGTTCGACCCGCTCTTCTATATCGACCGTGACGGCAACTGGTTCCCCTTCCTGGCTGAATCGGCTACGCCCATCGGTGACGGATCGTCCTGGCAGGTAAAAGTCCGTGAGGGCATCACTTTCCACGATGGAACACCGCTGAATGCTGATTCGCTGATTGCTAACTTTGAGGCGGCGATCACCGATCCGATCATCTCGTTGGCGATCAAGCCGAGCTATCCCGCCGAGAACCGCTACGAAAAAATCGATGATCTGACGCTTCAATACAACCTGATCCGTCCGTCGGCTCACTTCCCGATCAATTTGACTTCTCAGTTGGGCATGGTGGCCTCGCCGACTTGGCTCGAGGCAGCGGCTGAAGACGACAGCCTCAACCAAGAACCTGTCGGCACGGGCCCGTTCATGCTCGAGAGTCGAACCCAGGACGTGTCCACCAAGATGGTCAAGAACCCTGACTACTGGCGTGGAACCGACGACATCTATCTCGACGCCATCGAGGTCTTCATCACCACCGATACAGCGCTCGCAGCGGAGCAGGTTGCAGCGGGTGAACTTGATGTTGTGGTCACATCCAATCCGGACGCGACGCTCACCCTGCGCGATGCCGATGACGTGTCGACGTTCGAGAATCTTTACTCCGGTGAAGACTTCATCATGTTGAACACCAGGGCAGTGCCGATGGACGATATTCGCGTGCGTCAGGCATTGACCTTTGCCACGGACCGTCAAGCATACCATGACTTGATCGGGCAGGGCACCAGGCCACTGGCCGATTCGATGTACCACCCGGATCTCATTTGGAACAACCCCGACGTTGTCCAGGAAGGCAACATGGCTGACCGGGCCGGGCCGCTGGTGGACGCCTACTGTGCTGAGTTCTCCGAGAACTGCAGCAACGGCAAGGTCAACATCGAACTCCAGTTCTCAGGCCCTTCAACGATCCAGACCCGGGTCATGGATGTGTTGAGCGCCGGCTGGGAACCGTACTTCGAGGTCGAGCGCCAGCAGCTTCCACAGGATCAGCACATCTTGCAGACTGCTATCGGACAGTTCCAGGTGGTGACCTGGCGTCAGTTCGGGTCGATTGATCCCGACAACGAGGTCGTCTGGCTCGAGTGTGCAACCGCAACCGGCGGGATCACGCTCAACTGGGTCCGTCTGTGCAACGAGGATCGTGATGCACTGCTGTATGAGCAGCGTGCCACAGCAGATCTGGATCGCCGTGTGGAGATCATGCAAGGAATCCAGGCCGAAATACAGTCGACCTACTCCTACATCTTCCTGACGCATACCAACTGGACTGTCGGCTTCCGCAACGCCGTGAAGAACCTCTGCGGCCAGACCGGGCCTGACGACACCGTGTTGGTCTGCAATAATGAGGGACGCGGCTTCTACCACAACGTCTGGATAGACGAGGGCTGAGGAGCCAGGCACTAGGAAACGAGCACCAGTTGACGCAACCGTTGGAGGACATGGCTTGAAGCAGTTCATCCTCCGTCGGGCTGCGCAACTGGTGCTCGTGGTTTTTGCGGTCACCTTCCTGACGTTCGCTTCGTTGAACCTGGTAGGAGACCCGCTCTTCAACATTGTCGGGGTGCTTTCCGGCATTCCCGATGAACAGTGTGAAGCGGTGGCCCGCGGTGAAATTCCCGACACACAGTCTTCTGGTCTGAATGTAGGTGACTGCGCCTTGATCGCCCAGGCCAAGGAGCAGAACAATCTCGACAAGAACGTCGTCGAGCGCTATGGAATCTGGCTTTCAGACATGGCGGGTGGAGACTTCGGCACCTCGTTCGTGAACGGCGATGAGATCTCCGACATCGTCAAGCAACGGTTGCCGGTCACGGTACGTCTGATTGTCTTCGCGCAGATCGTTGCGTTGGGTATCGCGATCCCTTGGGGGGTTGCTTCGGCGTATCGAGCCAATCGTGGTTTCGATAAAGCGTCGACGGTGGGTTCCTTCGGCCTGCTCTCGATCCCCAACTTCGCGTTGGGTGTGATTCTTCTCTACTTCTTTGCGCTCAGGTGGCAGATCTTTCCGTCACGGTATGAAAACGCGGGCTGGTGGTCCGAACTGCAGGCCCTCACGCTTCCGGCTCTGACTCTCGGACTCGGTTTGGCAGCCACCTATCAGCGGTTGTTGCGCACCGACTTGATCACAACGTTGCAGGACGACTTCATCCATATGGCCCGAGCGAAGGGTATGTCTGATCGGCACATCATGTACCGCCATGCGCTTCGGCCCTCGATGTTCTCGGTCATTACCGTGTTCGGGGTCAACACTGGTGCGCTTATTGGCGGGGCGTTGGTGGTTGAGCAGATTTTCTCGATCCCGGGAATCGGAACAGAACTGGTTGAAGCGGTGCTGCGCAACGACCCGCCGGTGGTCATTTCCTTGATCTCGGTGGTCGCGATCGGCTTTGTGCTGATCAATTTCTTGGTTGATCTCATGTACGGGTATCTGGACCCGAGAGTGAGAACGTCATGAGCGACATCGAAAACAGCAACGAAGTCAGCAGTGTCGAGGTCATCGCGCTCGATGACATGGTTGATGATGTTGCCAAGAAAACACTCGGAGTTGGCTTCTGGATAGCCGTCGGGTGGCTGGGGGTGCTTGTCGCCACGGTGGTGTTTGCTCCGTTCCTCCCGCTTGCCGACCCCGACAAATTGGCGGATGGCCCCGCCCGGACTGGCCCATCGCTGGACAATTGGTTCGGGACCGACGCCTTGGGGCGTGATGTGTTCGCCAGAACCGTTTACGGCGCCCGCGTCTCGTTGGTGGTTGGTTTCATTGCGATCGCCTTCGGCATGGTCGTTGGCGGTTCACTCGGCATGATTGCGGGCTACTTCCGCGGACGGGTCGACCAGGTCATCAGTTTTTTGTTCTTCACGTTGCTCTCATTTCCCGGGTTGATCCTCGCCTTGCTTATTACCAGCACTTTCGACCGCACCTTGCGCACGGTCAGCCTTACCTTGGGGGTGTTGGCGGTGGCGCCGGTCGGTCGGCTCGCCCGAGCCGCAACTCTGGTGTTCGCGGAGCGCGAGTTCGTGCAGGCCGCCCGTGTGATAGGCGCCAAGCACTTTCGGATAATGACCCGAGAGTTGTTGCCGGTGGTGCTCATTCCCATGGCTGCGTTGGCGCTACTGGGCATGGGCGTGGCGATTGTTGCCGAAGGCGGACTGGCGTTTCTGCAACTTTCTGTTGAGGACATCAGCTGGGGTGTGATTATCAACGACGGCCGCGGCATTCGCGACTTGCAGGAAAACCCGCATGTCGCGCTCATGCCGATTGGCGTGATGTTCTTGACCATCCTGGCCCTCAACTTCGCAGGGGACCGTGTGCGTGAGTACTTCGACGTACGCGAGACGGCGTTCTAGGAGCGATGATGTCTGCGCCCCAAGTATCAAACACACAGTTGTCGGTACGTGACCTGACGGTGCGGTTCCCCACGACTCGGGGCACAATTCAGGCTGTCAACGGCGTTACTTTCGACCTGGCCAAGGGTGCGTCGCTTGGAATCGTCGGCGAATCGGGTTCGGGCAAGTCAGTCACTGCCAAGACCCTGATGAACCTCCTGCCCCGAACCGCGGAGGTCAGCGGCGATGTGATTTTTGAGGGCGAGGATGTTCGGCAACTCGCAGAGGAGGGTCGGGAGCATTTTTGGGGTGTCAAGATGACGATGGTCTTCCAGGACCCGATGACATCTCTCAACCCGGTGAAGAAGTGTGGTGAGCAGATCGCTGAGACGCTGCGCTATCACCTCAAGCGAGACAAGAAGACGGCTCTTGCTGAAGCCGAAGATCTGCTTGCTCAGGTCGGTATTCCCGAGCCGGGCAAACGGGTCGACCAGTACCCGCACGAATTGTCAGGCGGGTTGCGTCAGCGTGTGGTGATCGCCATGGCGCTGGCCTGCGAACCGTCGCTGCTTATTGCCGATGAGCCCACCACAGCGGTTGATGTGACTGTTCAGAAGCATCTGCTTGATTTGTTGGACAAGCTTCGTGAGGAGCGGGGCATGTCGATGATTCTCATTACCCATGACCTCGGCGTGGCCCGCGGTCGTTGCGATGAGATAGCGGTGATGTACGCGGGGCGTCTGGTTGAGCGTTCGGCACCCGAAACTCTCTTTGACGACTCGCGTCACCCCTACACCGACGCGCTGTTGCGTTCGATTCCCCGGATCGATCAACCGAGCCACACCCGGCTCGAACCGATACCGGGACGACCTCCCGAACTCATCAATCCTCCTGAGCAATGTGCTTACGCGCCGCGTTGTCGGTTCGCGCAGGCGGATTGTTTGGAGTCGATCCCCGATATCAGCGGTGTCGCAGGAATGCATGAGTTCGCGTGTTTCCACCCGGCCAACACGGATCGAGGGCGTGAAGCACTGGCCAGCAACTTGGCGCAGGGCCGCAACGCTGCCGGCCTTGAGGTGACCGATGCTGGAGTCTCGAGCTGATGGCTGGTTCTGGGCACGCACCGTTGCGCGAAGACCTTGAAGTGCTATTGACGGTGCGAGACCTCGAAGTCGAGTTCCCGGTCGGCAAGGGCGCTGTGGTTCACGCCGTGAGCGGCATTTCTTTCGACGTGGCCGAGGGCGAAACGCTTGGCATCGTGGGTGAGTCGGGTTGCGGCAAGTCGACCGTGGCGAAGTCGATCATTCGTCTCAACGACATCAAAAGGGGCACCGTCGACTATCAGGGGCATGATCTCGCCACGCTTGAGGGTGAGGAATTGCGTCGCCTTCGTCCTGACTTGCAGATGATCTTTCAGGATCCGATTTCGTCGCTGAATCCGCGGCGCAAGATCCGCCAGGTGATCTCTGAGGGTCTCGCTGTGTGGGGTGACGAAAGGGGCTCTTGGTCGCAGAGTCGCATTGAGGAACTGATGCTGTCGGTGGGTATTGATCCCAAATTTGGTGATCGGCGACCCCACCAATTCTCGGGTGGGCAGTGCCAACGCATAGGCATCGCTCGGGCGTTGGCGCTTGACCCCAAGGTCTTGATCTGCGACGAGCCGGTGTCGGCGCTCGATGTGTCGGTCCAGGCTCAGGTTCTAAACCTGTTGGAGGACATGAAGAAGCGCTACGGACTGACTCTGCTGTTCATCAGCCACGACCTTTCGGTGGTGAAGAACGTGTCCGACCGGATCATTGTCATGTATCTGGGGAAGGCCTGCGAGATCGGTAACGCCAACGAACTCTACGAGAACCCACGGCACCCCTATACGAGGGCATTGCTGGCTGCCATTCCCGAGCCTGCGCCAACGGTTGATGTGTCTGAGGGGAATATTTCCGGTGAGCTTCCGTCACCAATCAACCCACCGGTCGGCTGTCGATTCAATACCCGCTGTTCCCACGCGACTGAGATTTGTTTTACGGACGAACCGGAGATGCAGCGTGTTGGCGACAGCGACCACTACCTGGCCTGTCACCACCCTGTCGCGGTTTCGGTCAACGCCTAATCCCCGGTGAGGGCCCAGACAGTGTCCGACGATGTGGGTGAGGCGTCGTCTCGTGCGGGTGCGGCTCGTCCTTCTTTGTGGAGTTTGACGAGGTGAGCGACGACCGAGCGGGCCGCAGGTCGGTGGAGTTCCTTGCGTACATCGGCGTAGAGCACGGCGACCATCTGTTTTGCCGAAGATGGGCCTTCGGCTAGCTGGCCCAAGATTTGTGTTTCCCGGCGAAGGCGATGGTTGAGCAACGCCGACACGTAAGGCTGCGGGTTGCTGACCGGCCCACCGTGCGTCGGGTAGAGGACCTCATCGCTGCGGTCCAGTAGTAGCTGCAATGACTGTAGGTAGTCGCTGACATCACCGTCGGGTGGCGGAATGATGGTTGTAGACCAGCCCATCACGTGATCGCCGGTCAGCACCGCGTTCTCCTCGGCTAGCGCGAAACACAGATGGTTGGAGATGTGCCCGGGGGTGTGCAGGGCTTGCACCGTCCACCCCGGTCCCTCGACGGTGTCGCCGTGGGCAAGCCGGGTTTCGGGGTCGAAGTCGACATCGGGCCGATGTGCGTCTTTGTCGGTGGCGGGTCTGCCATCCTCGGCGGGTTCGGTTTCGTTGTCTGCGTCGGTCTCGTCGCCTGCGTCGTCTTCTTCGCTGATCGCATCTTTGGGGTGGGGGCCGAAACCGAGCACCGGCGCGCCAGTGGCGTCGTGTAGCGCGGCAGCGGCTGGCGAGTGATCACCGTGGGTGTGGGTAATCAAGATTGCGCGAACCGTCTCATCGCCGAGTGCACGAAGCAGTGCTTCGACATGGGCGGGGTCACGGGGACCGGGATCGACCACGGCCACGTCGGTGTGGCCGATCACGTATGTGCCGGTGCCGTGGAACGTGTACTTCGAGGGGTTGTTGCAGACGATTCGTCGCAACAACGGTGACACGTCGACCATTTCCCCGTGACGAGGGTCGAAGTCGGTGTTGAATTCGGGCGACATGCTACGCGTGATGGTAGATCGGGTTAGTCGGTGTTTCCTGAATCAGTTGGTGCGTTCGGGTCGGTTGGTGAACCCCGAGTGGGTTGGCGCGCTCGGTTGGTGTGTGCCGAGTGGGTTGGTGTGTCCCGAATCAGGTGGCGCACTCCGAATCGCCGACGACTGCTTCGTAGGGACCGGCCTCGTCGAAGTCGGTGTAGAACACTGGGTCGTCGTCATAGGTCGGGAACTTGTCGAGTTCCTTCAGCTCGGAGGCGATGCTTCGAACCCCGCCGGAGCGTTCGATCCAGCCTCGGAACGGCTCACCAGCATTGCGTTCGTTGTTGAAGCGACGTACGACTCGCAGCGCTGCCTCGGCCGCGTTCTTGGCGGGGAGGCGTAGAGCTTTGGTGCCGAAGTGAGCTTGCTCCTGACCGATGTAGCCGCCGAGCATCATCTGATATCCGGGCGCGGAGCGACCATTGGCGCGGCGTTCGGCCCCGAAGAATCCAATGTCGGCTGCGTGGTGCTGTCCACACGAGTTGGGGCATCCGCTGATGTTGATCCGCAAACCCGGGACATCCGCGAGGCCTTCTGATTCGAGGGCATCACCGATTGCTTTGGCAAGTCCACGGCTCTGAGTCACGGCGAGGTTGCAAGTGTCGGCACCGGGGCAGGCAACAACGTCTCTGACCAACTCTGCTCCCGGGCGGGCCATGTCGACGGCAAGCAGCCGTTGGTACAACTCGGGGAGGTCTGATTCGTCGAGCCCGCGGATGATGAGGTTCTGGCGATTTGTCAGGCGAATGTCGGCTTCGAAGTCCCGCCCGATAGCTGCAATAGCCCGGAATTGAGCAGCTGTGATATCACCGAGCTGCGCCCAGGCATAAGCCGAGACCTGTCCTGAGGCAATACCGCGCACCACGTTGACACTGAACCATCGGTCGTATGGGGAGGCCCCGCCGATGCTGACCGGTGTTCCCTGCCCGACTTTCGTGACCGTCGCTGTGGCATCTATCCCCGCGGGCGCATCGCCGTCGATACGCACTTCGGTGGGGAGACCACCTGGATACGACGAGGAGGCGAGCAGGAACTTGCGGATGGCGAGCACGCGCCTGCGAACTTCGTCGATTCCGAGCTGTTCGACTACCCATTTCATCCGGGCACGGAGTTTGTTGTCTCGATTTCCGGTCTGATCGAAGACTCTCAGGATCGCTTCGAGCGTGGGGAGCAGTTCCTCTTTGCGGGTGAACTCTTCGACTGCCTGAGCGGGGAACGGGGTTGTGCCGAGTCCGCCGGCGATGAAGACTCTGAAACCTGATTCGATCGTTCCGTCGTCGAGCGTGCGGGTGGTGGCTATTACGCCAGCGTCGTTGAACATGGCTTGGCCGCAGTCGGTTTCGCAGCCTGAGAAGTTGATCTTGAACTTGCGGGGCAGTCGCTGACTGAGAGGGTTGCGTACGAAGTGGCGGTATGCGGCCTCTGCCCACGGAGTGATGTCGAGATTCTCGTGGGGGCAGGCACCGGCGAGATGGCAGCCCTGCACGTTGCGAACGGTGTCGCCGCAGGCTTCGCGGGTGGTCATGCCCACTGCCGCGAGGTGGTCGAGCACATCAGGGATCTGATCGAGTTGCACGAAGTGGAACTGGAGGTTCTGTCTCGTGGTGATGTGCGCCCAGCCACGACTGTAGCGCTCGACGATGAACGCAAGCATCTCAAATTGTTCTGGGTCCATCGATCCGTAGGGAACCTTGACCCGAACCATCTGGTTGGTTCCGCCTTGCCGTTGTCCGTAGATGCCGTTAGTCAGGCGGAATACTCGGAACACGTCTTCTGAGATTTCGCCTGTTTCGTACTTGGCGAGCACGTCTCGGAATTTGTCGATGTCGGCCTGAATGTCGGGATCGACGGGCCGTGTTTCGATCCTGGTGGTTTCGAGAAGGGTCATTGCAGAGCCCCTTTCTGGGTCAGTTCTTGATGGTTGGCCAGTGTCAGCTGCGTGTCGAGCACGGATTGGGCAGCGACTGCACCGATCACCAGTGTTGACGGGTTGGTCACCTCGATGTCTGGGAGTTCAGCGAGGGTCGTTCTGGTCACATTTTCGTGGTCGGTTGTGGCGGAGTAGACGACGGCCACAGGTGTGTCCCCACTCAACCCGCCGGCTATGAGCCGCTGCGCGATCAACTCGGTGCGTGATGCGCCCATCAGGATCACCAGGGTCGTACCGGTGCGAGCCAGCGCGTCCCAATCCAGCCATCGTTCGGTGTTGGGGTCTTGGTGACCGGTGATAACGGTGAATCCGCTGCTGAGGCCTCGCATGGTGACGGGAATGCCGGCAGCCGCGGGTGCTGCGATGGCGGAGGTGATACCCGGTACCTCTTCGACATCAATGCCTGCCGCCCGCAGTTCCAGGGCTTCCTCTCCGCCACGTCCGAACACGAAGGGATCGCCGCCTTTGAGACGGACGACGCAATCAAATCGGCGGCCTCGGTCGACTAGCACATCGTTGATTCGTGTCTGGGCGTTGGCGGGTGTTCCCGGGCGCTTGCCAACATCAATCATCTCGGCCCAGGGCGGGGCAAGCTCAAGCACTGCCGGCTCGATGAGTCGGTCGTATATGACCACATCAGCGCGTTGCAGGAGCTTGGCGGCTTTGATGGTGAGCAGGTCGGGGTCGCCCGGTCCGGCTCCGACGAGGTATACGGTCATGTCAGCACGCCTTGGGGAGTCAGGCCCAGGTGGTCCAAGAGACGTTCTCGGGCTTCGTCTATGCGGTTTTGTTGCACCAGTTCGAGCAGTCCGTCGTTGAGTGCGGCGTCCCATCCGGTTATCTCGGATGTGCCGAACACCGCGCGGGCTTCGGCTCGGGCGTCTGCCAACAGCGTCAGGAGTTCGTCGTAGCCTTCGCTGAGGTGACCTTCGAGTCTTAGGCGCAGCCAGCGGGCGAGGCCGGGGCTGCGACCGCCGGTTGACACGGTGATCTGCAGGTCACCGCGGCGGGCAACGGCAGGGAGAGTGAAGGAGCAGTTCAAGGGGTCATCGGCGGAGTTGACGAATACGTTGGCCTTGTCGCCGTCGACGCGTACTTGGGCGTTGATCGCTGGGTCATCTGTGGCAGTTATGACGAGGCGATAGGCGGCTACCTCCCCCCGTCGGTACGGGCGTGCCAACCAACGCACGTCGGGGTCAGCGCTGATCTCGCGGACTGCGTTGGGGGAGACGACAGTCACGCGAGCATCAGCGCTTCGCAGGCCAGCTACCTTGCGGGCCGCGACCGGTCCGCCTCCGACGACGAGGACGGGTTGACCGCTGAGTTCTAAGTTGACCGGGTAGGAAGTCATGGGAGCACAATCCAGATAATCCCGATCCGAACAGTCAGGATTAGAGCACACCATAACCGAGCGCGTCAGCTAAAGCATTTAATTCCGATCATTTTTGTCAGATATATCGCAGGCCTCTTTCATCAACTGCTGAAGCGTCTCGACGTCGCAGGGCTTGTCTTGGTGGTGATGTAGCATGGCGTGGCAGTTCGGGCAGACCGCGACCAGGTCTGTCTCCGGGTTGATCCGATGGTTCTCGTGATCGTCGATCTGCGACAGCGGCGTCTTGTGGTGGACATGCATGAATCCAAGGGCGAATTCGCCGTAGCGTTCCTCGAACCTCAGACCACACACTTGGCATGTGTAGTGGTAGTGTTCGAGGCACCGCTTTCGCGCGACGGGATCGCGTTCGTACCGGTTCACCTCGACGCGAGTCTTGGCTCCTTCGGGCACTTCGGTCCCGTCGGCGGGCAGCACCCCGGCTTCCTCCCCAGACCAGTAGTAGTCGTCAGCGAGATGCCTGGACAGAGCATCCTTCACCTGACCTGGATCGAGTCTTACTACGGTCCACCCTCGCGCGTTGATCCTGTCAATCTTCACCTCCGAAATTGGAACCGCTTTGGTAAACCACTTGACCCCACGGCGAAGCCTGGCGCCTCGGGGCTGGCTCGGATCGCGGACCGGATGACCGATCACCTCGCCGATCCTGATCCACCTATGTGCCTTCTCGAGTCCGAATGAAGGCAGCACCACAAGGTCGCCGATGTTGATCTCGTTAACGAATCGCCAGATGCCAGAGCAGGAAGTCACCTTTTGCTTCTCTGTCCAACCTCGTTGATAGTTGCTTTCGTAATACTGCGCCAGGTAACTCTTGAGCCGCTCTTTGTCGCGGAACGATTCGGCGGGGGCGTCGACAACCCAGTCTCCCCACCCAAGTGTCACGACTTCGCCTTCGAGATTGTGCTCTACGGTCTCGCCTTTCCGGCCGCCACGCACAAGCCAGGCGCACGCTTCCCTGGGCGGACTCGCAGGAATGATTCCAACACGCTCGGCACTCATGCCGACACCTTACAGGGCACTGGCCAACCGTCTCCGGGACGTTGAGCGTCCCCCGACAGACCTCGCCAGCTTCGATCAGGAGGTGTCCATGTCATTGCTAGTGTCGGTGTGAGGGCCGGTGGAGGTGTTGGTGTTGTTCGGGGTCGGTCGGGGTTTCTGTTTGGACGGATCGGCGTCACCGGCGCCGACTGCGTGGTGTTGTTCGGGGCCGGTCAGAGTCATCTGTTTGGGCGTCTCCGGATCGCCCGGGCCGGCGGCGTCGGTTGCGGTGGTTGGGTTGGGCTCGGCGGTTCGGCTTTGTGTCCTGCTCGGCTTGACTGTGGTTGCCGCGTCGGTGGGGCCGGGGGGTTTGAGGTGGTATTTACCGGTGTCGGGGTCTCGGTGGACTTGCCAGCCGTGGTCGTGGATCTTGTGGTGGCAGTCATCGCATACCAGCACCAGGTTGTCGAAGTCGGTGGGTCCGTTCTTTGACCACCAAATGATGTGATGAGCACGGCACCACAGCGGGTTGGCGCCACAGCCAACACAGTGTTGATCGCGTGCGATCAACGCGACCCGTTGAGCTTCACTGGCAGTGCGTTGTTTATGCCCCAGCCACATGTTCTGGGCTTTGGTGTCGAAGATCGAAGGCAGAAGGTTCGCTTCGAGTGCCAGTCGATGCAATTCGACAACCGGTATTGGTGAGCCGTCGGCTAGGCGGGGGTTGTCTAGTCGTTGTTTGATCACGTCGAAATCGGCGATCACCAACAAGTCAGTACCCGCAGACTTGCCGGCACCGGTGGGTTCGCAGATCAGTTCGGCCAACGCGTCAGCCATCCGTTGTTGGGGTGTGGCACGCGCCTTGGGGTCTTCACGGTGCCATAGTTGGCGTTCTTTGGCTGTCAGTGCGGTGGCGATGCGTGCTCCGGTGATCTGGTCGAACTCGCCTGTCAGCACGAACATTCCCGATTCTGGTGACTCGAAGATACGGGCTTTGCGGTTGGAGCGTTGACGATCCAACAACGACTGACCGTCATCGTCGGCTAGGTCTTGTTGATGACGTTTCACAGTTCGTGCGAACTCATCAAAAGGCTCAGTGTTGGCTGCCTCTACAAGCAGGGCTTCATCGATAGTGCTCTCACCAGAAGCGCGGGCAATGAGGCGGGCGTGACCTTGGGGGATCTCACCAGACTCCAACGCCTCGCTGGTGGCTGGCAGTTCCGCCAGCCGAGCGGCTGTTTCGACATCGCGTTTGGCTTCGCGCTTCGATGCGTGCAACTCGTCACGGACCAGACGCTGCGCGTCGCCGGTGCTGTGACGGCGACCCACCTCAGCAAGCACACGGGCCTTCATCGCCGCTAACCGAGACTCCGCACGACCCAACACTCCCAACCGTGACCGCAACCCCTCATCACACAACCCCACTTCATCAACCGCCTCGACATGAACCGCCCCGCCAGCAGCCGTGTCCGCACCAGCGGTGGTGTCCAAGAGACCGGAGACGGGAGCTAATTCCATGCATGTAACTCTACACACGGGGTGTGACAACAACACTTGTAATATGGTGAAAAGCTAGAAAATTATTGAAATATCTTTTCCCTTTTCGACACCATCCGCAAAGAACCATGTGTCAAGCACGGAGGGCGAATCCCGCTCGGTTTGATTGCAACTAGGTGGTAGCGGAATCGCGCAGTTGTCGATGAGGCAGACTAGAAGGGCGGCGGGGATGGCTAGGAGGTTTCCAACAGGGGTTCGTGACCGTGGGAGTGGAGCGGCTATCGCGAAGATGTTGCTCGGCGGGTGGCGCGGATGACCTTCGTGGCGATGAAGGCGAGCCCGATTCCCACAGCGCCGAGGGTCAGGAACTGCGCCCAACCGCCCCGGTCGCCAGGACTCTGTGGTTCAGGCCCTGCATCAACGCAGCCAATGATGGTGCGGCAAGCCTCGGATGGACTGATTCTCTCGGTGCTGACAAATGTCGAGCCGATGTCTTCTGAGTGGTCATGGGTGCTGTGATCGTGTTCTGGATCTGAAGTGCTCACGTCGGTCACGACGTTTGCACTGGGATGGTCGTGGGTGCTGTGATCGTGGCGGTTCGTCAGCCCGATAACGACGAGGATCGCTACGGAGGTGACGACCAACAGCGCCGCGATGGTCGTTCGGTCAGTCAACAACGAGCGCCGATCAAGACCTTCTGGACGGTCCGCGGCCTCGGTCATGACTTCGGCCGGGCGGACTGCTCGACAGTCGAGGCATCGATGTAGCCGGGGCTCTCACCGCCGCCGTGCACCGGGATCGCGCAGCCCGATACCCAGCGGGCCAGAGGCGACGCAGCAAACAAGACAACATCGGCTACTTCAGCAGGCGTTCCCATGCGCTTGAGGGCCAGGGTTCGGCCGACTGCGGCGATCCCTTCTTCGTCCCCGTAGAACAAGTGGGCCTGTTCGGTGACGATCATCCCCACGACCAAGGCGATCACTCGGATTTTCGGACCCCACTCGTGCGCCAGCGTCTCTGTCAGATTGATGAGCCCGGCTTTGGCCGCCCCGTAGGCCGCGCCCTGGGGGTTGGCTCGGGTCCCGCTGACCGAGGTGATGTTGATGATCACGCC
Organism: Candidatus Aldehydirespiratoraceae bacterium; assembly: GCA_965198365.1. Taxonomy (GTDB): domain Bacteria; phylum Actinomycetota; class Acidimicrobiia; order Acidimicrobiales; family Aldehydirespiratoraceae; genus VXYK01. The sequence goes on from OZ240617.1 coordinate 979,340, forward strand.
GCCGTCGTCTTGTGACTGCATCTGGTCGTGCACGGCCTGGGCGAAAGTCATTGGCGCGATCAGATTGAACGCGGTGATCTTGTCGTTGAAACGCGGTGACACAGTCGCACTGACTGAGGGGGGCGCCCCGCCGGCGTTGTTGACGAGCACGTCCACCCGACCCGTTGCGTCAACCGCAGCCGACACGACGTCTGCCACCTGATCTGGATCGCGAATGTCGGCGGCGACGAAGACCGCTTGCCGGCCCTCGAACTCGACCGGGAACTCCGGTTCGCTGCGGGCGCAGATCACCACATCCGCGCCCTGCTCCAGAAAGCGTGCGGCGATCACCCGCCCGAGACCCTTGGTGCCACCTGTGACGATGACAGTGCGACCGCTCATGTCAAGAGAGTCGTGCGTCTCGACCATGCCGCCACCCTACCGGCGAGCCTTGCGGGCCAAGCAAGCCGAGAAACCGAGGGCAACCCCCGAGTCCGGTGATGGGTGCTTGCCAGTCGATCAACCGGCGGTCGACCAACTAGCGGTCGACCAACTAGCGGTCGACGTCTCCGATCCTCAGCGTGTCCAACGCGATCGTTCGGCTCCTGCCAAGGAGAATTTCCGGCTCTGACATAGCCGGGAAACGCAGAGTTCCGTCATTCTTGAGCACTCCCATCAGCGCTCCACCTTCGAAGATTCCATAGATCCCAGGTTCGTAGTCGAACACTGCGCTCTGCGATAGGAACAACACCACCGTCCCAAGGTCTGAATAGTCATTGTTTACGGCATCGAAACCAATCCCAGAGTCGAATACAAGACCAACGGTAGTCGTCCCGATATTCTCTTCGCTGGGCGGGGCAATCACCTCCGACACAGCGACAGTCAAGTGAACAGTATGAACCATTGCCCTATCGTCGCCGAAAGGGTATTGGGTTTTGATCACTGTGTCTGTTGTGTCATCGACATCCCAACTGAACGACGCTCCTCTGCTGACCTCGGTGATCTCACCGACGACAACCAATTCGTTCCCAACCCCTGACTCCTTGCGTTGAGTTATCAGGTCGCGGAGTTCGGTGACCGAGGAGTAGGGTCGCTCACGCGAAGCACTATCGGAGCGGTTGGCGATGTGTTCCAATGCTTCGCCGTCAGACCCGCATGACGCTGGCAGCAGGATGCCGAACACCAGTACCAGAAGCAGCTTTGTGGCTCTTCGGATATGAGCGGCGAGTGGGTCCATATTGGTTGCCTGGGCCTCCAGAATCGGAGTCGAGACGCACCGAATCTGAAGGAGGTCCGGTGGTGTGGAACCTTACGCGAATCTACACACCCCCGGCGCCGAACAGTGACTGTCCCCGTCTTTGTGCCGGTGCTAGCGGGAGGGACCTCCACTGCGGGCTTAGCACTGCGAGTCAAGGTGGAATACCGTCAGGTGGCCCTTGAGGCTAGGACTGGCAGGATCGATGAGAGGAGTCTCAGTGGCAGACAAACGAATGACCGAGGACGAGGTCATCGCTGAGCTCCACAGCGGGATGACGCTCGGCATCGGCGGTTGGGGGTCTCGTCGCAAACCGATGTCGCTGGTGCGGGCCATTCTGCGCAGCGACCTGACCGACCTCGACATCGTCTCCTACGGGGGACCCGATGTCGGGATCCTGTGCGCTGCCGGGAAGGTCCGGAAGGTCACCTACGGTTTCGTTTCTTTGGACTCGATTCCGCTGGAACCCCATTTCCGAGTCGCCCGCCAGACAGGCGCCGTCGACATCTCCGAACTCGACGAAGGCGCCTTCTATCTCGGCTTGCTGGCCGCCGCTCATCGAATGCCCTTCTATCCCACCCGAGCAGGCCTGGGCACCGCGATGATGTCGGAGAACCCTGACCTCAAGACCGTCAGATCCCCCTACGACGACGGCGAGGAGCTGGTGGCGATTCCGGCACTTCAGATGGATGCGGCGATCCTGCACATGAATCGAGCAGACGCCAAAGGCAACGGTCAGTTCCTCGGACCGGACCTGTATTTCGACGACCTGTTCGCAATGGCTGCCGACAAGACCTTCGTGTCCGCAGAACAGATCGTTCCCACAGAGCAGTTCCTGAGCGAGGGGTCGATCCACACGCTGCGAATCCCGCGAACCCACGTCGACGGAGTCGTGCAGGCACCACACGGTGCCCACTTCACCGAATGCCCTCCTGACTACGATCGCGACGAAGCTTTCCAGTCCACCTATGCAGCGACGGCCCGCGACTCTGACGCTTGGGAGCAGTTCCGCAAAGACTGGTTGGAACTCGAATCACACGATGCCTACGTCACCAGACTCAACGAACGGAGCCGGACATGAGCGCCTTTGATGATCCGGTCACTCTTGATGAAGTCTGCGTAGTCGCTTTAGCGGAAGCCTTCAGGGGTGACGGCGAAGTGCTGTGCAACCCGATGGGCCCGGTGCCGGTCATAGCGGGGCGTTTGGCCCGGGCGTCCTTCGAGCCCGGCCTCATGCTGACCGACACCATCGCCTATGCGATCGAGGGCAATCTGCCGCTCGGGGGAGACCCTTCAACTGCAGTGATCGAGGGATACATGCCCTTCCGAACGGTCTTCGATCAAGTGTGGTCGGGGAAACGCCATGTGGTGATGGGAGCCAGCCAAATGGATCAATACGGCAATCAGAACTTTGCCGCCATCGGGCCGTACCGCAAACCCAAGGCACAGCTGTTGGGGCTGCGGGGGGCACCGGGCAACCTGATCAATCACCCCACGACCTACTGGATACCGAATCAAGCCCGCACCTTCAGCAACACGGTCGACGTTGTCTCCGCCCCCGGATACGACCGCATCGCACAGCTTCCCGAAGCGAGCCGCAAGCACTTCGAGATCAGGCGTGTGGTCACGAACCTCGCGGCCTACGACTTCGACACTGAGGACCGCAGGATGAGAGTCCGTTCGCTGCATCCGGGGGTCAGCCTCGAACAGGCGCAGGAGGCCTCCCCCTTCGAGTTGGCTGTGACCGGCGACCTCAGCGAGAGTCGGCTACCCACCGATGAGGAGTTGAGGCTGATCCGGGAGGTGTTCGACCCTGACGGTGTGCGCAAGGGCGAGTTCCGCTGATGGACCTTGAGTTGTCGCCTCGATATGTCGAGTTCCGCGACGAATGCCGGACCTGGTTGCACGACAACCGGCCGGCCGAACCGTTCTCTTCGATGGACTCGGCGGCGGGGTTCGAGCAGCATCGGGGCTGGGAACGGACTCTGTTCGAGGGAGGCTGGTCGGTACCGGCGTGGCCTGAGGCATACGGCGGGCGTGACTGCGATCTGATCGAGTGGTTGGTCTATGAGGAGGAGTACTGGCTCTCGGGCGTACCGGGCCGGGTGAGTGCCAACGGCGTGAGCCTGCTGGCACCGACGATCTTCAACTTCGGCACGAAGGCCCAGCAGGACTACTTCCTCCCGAGAATGGCCAGCGGTGAACAGATCTGGGCACAGGGCTGGTCGGAGCCCGAGGCCGGGTCGGATCTGGCGGGAATCAAGACCACAGCGGTCCGTGACGGAGACGACTACGTCGTCAACGGCCAGAAAACCTGGTGCTCGCGGGGCAAGTACGCGGACTGGATCTTCTGCATCGTGCGCACCGACCTGACCGCCGAACGCCACGCCGGCCTGAGCTACCTGCTGGTGCCGGCCGATGCGCCGGGTATGACGCGCCGGACGATCCAACGCCTCGACGGCGAGTCGGGATTCGCGGAGATCTTCTTCGACGACTGCAGGGTCTCCGCTGATCACGTTCTCGGCGAGCCGGGCCAGGGCTGGGCGGTGGCGATGGCAGCAGCGGGTTCCGAGCGCGGGCTCAGCCTGCGCAGTCCCGGCCGTTTCATGGCTGCTGCGGAGCGCCTGAGACTGCTCGCCGCCGAGATAAGTGAAACGGCTGACGGTCTTGACGCACGGCTGCGGGACGAGGTGGTGGACGCTTGGATCCGGGCGGAGGCCTACCGTTGGCAGACCTACTTTGTGGCCGCCGAGTTGATGGCTGGCGGCGACCTCGGATCAGAGGCCAGCCTGATGAAGGTCTTCTGGTCTGAGATGGATCTTGAACTTCATGCCACTGCGCTTCGACTGCTCGGCGACGAAGCCGAGGTGCCAAGCGACTGGCTCGACGGATACGTGTTTGCTCTGGGCGGGCCGATCTATGCGGGAACCAACGAGATTCAGCGCAACATCATTGCTGAACGCGTGCTTGGTCTGCCTCGGAGGTAACGCAGGTGCACTTTGCCTTCAGCGACGAACACGACATGTTCCGCGACACCGTGCGCGAGATCTTTGCCAGCGAGTGCAGCGCCGAGGCGATTCGAGCAAGCTGGGATAGCGATGATGGACGGATACCCGGCTTGTGGGCGACGCTTGGCGAGGTTGGAGTGCTGGCCATCATGGCCCCAACTGAAGCTGGTGGACTTGGTATGGACGAGGTGGCTTTGGTCCGTTTGCTTGAGGAGGCGGGTTACAGCGCCGTACCCGAACCGCTGGTGGAGCATGTGGCCGTGGCGGTTCCGGCGCTAGCCACAGCGGGTGCTTCTGAGTTGTTGGACGCGGCGATCAGCGGTGAGAGCACCGCCACGTTGGCCTTGGCTACAGGTGGCCCCAACGTCGTGGCTGCAACAGCGGCTGATCTTGTAGTGGCCGAACAATCTGGGTCACTTCTGGCGGTTGATACTGCGCTGTTGACTGTGACCGCCAAGGACTCTGTTGATCAGTCTCGTCGTCTTGCCGAGATCCGTTTTGATCCGGGTGCGGCGACTTTGTTAGCTGGTGCAGACGCGGCTCTGGCAGCTGATCGGGCTGCTCTGGGCACTGCGGCCCAATGTGTCGGTGTCGCTCGCCGTCTGCTTGACACCACAGTCGAGTATGTGACCGAACGCAGACAGTTCGGGAAACCTGTCGGGAGTTATCAGGCGGTCAAGCACCATCTGGCCAACGTTCGACTGGGGATTGAGTTCTCCGCTCCGCTGGTGTATCGAGCGGCATGGTCGCTTGCTCATTGCGGCGACGCGGATATGCGGGGCCGCGACGTGTCGATGGCCAAGGCGCTCGCGTCGGATGCGGTTGATCGCGCCTGTCGCGCGGCGTTGCAGTGTCACGGTGCCATCGGCTACACGTTCGAGTACGACCTGCAGATCTGGCTGAAGCGAGGCTGGAGCCTGTCGGGAGCGTACGGCACTGCCACCCAGCACCGAGACCGGGTTGCCAGCGCCCTGGGACTGCTCAAGCGCTTCGCCGTAGCCAACCCGGACTGATTCCGGCTGGTCAGGTTTCGCCGAGGTAGCTGGCGCGCAAGTGGGGGTTGGCAAGGAGCGCTTCGGCGGTGTCGTCGAGAACAACCCGGCCCGTTTGAAGCACCCAGCCGCGGTCTGCGATAGAGAGCGCCATGTTGGCGTTCTGCTCCACCACGAAAATCGCCACCCCCTGAGAATGGATCCGTTTGATCAACTCGAAGTTGGTTTGCACCAGGGCTGGAGCGAGTCCCATCGAGGGCTCGTCCATCAACAGCACCTTCGGGTCAGACATCAGCGCTCGGCCTATCGCCACCATCTGCTGCTCGCCACCCGACAAGGTGCCGGCCTTCTGGTTGAGTCGTTCCTTGACCCGTGGGAACATCTCGAATATCCGCTCCAAGTCTGCATCGATAGCAGCGCGGTCCGAACGTAGGAAAGCCCCGAGTTCGAGATTGTCCTTGACCGACAGCCGTTTGAACAGTCGCCGGTTCTCAGGAACCATCGTCACGCCCCGCTCAACCCGATACGAGATCGACTTGTCGGTGACTATCTCGCCGTTGAGCAGCACATCGCCGGTGGTGGGCGTCACCATTCCGAGCAAGGCTTTCAGCGTGGTCGACTTGCCTGAGGCGTTGCCCCCGAGGAGACACACCAACTCGCCGGGATAGATCGAGAACTCGACATCTTTGAGGATATGGACAGCGCCGTAGTGCGTGTTGACACCGCGCATCTCAAGCAGAGCGGTAGCACCGTTGCCGTCGCTCATGCGGATTCCTTGGTGGAGCGTCCGAGGTATGCCTCAATGACATCGGGGTTGGTCGACACTTCCTCATAGGATCCATGGGCGATCGTCTCGCCGTGGTCAAGTACCACGACTCGGTCGCTGACATCGCGTACGACGCTCATGTCGTGTTCGATCATCACGATGGTGAAGCCCCAGTCGCTGCGAAGCTCACCGATCAGTCCGGTGAGCGCCGCGGATTCCTTCGGGTTCATGCCGGCAACAGGTTCGTCGAGAAGGATGATGGTCGGTTTGGTGGCCATTGCTCGGGCGATCTCCAGCCGCCGCCGATTTGCATACGACAGCACGGCGGCGGGTTGATCAAGCCGGTAGCCCACCAGGCGGGTACCGAAGAAGCTCAACACCTTCTCACCGTGTTCGCGGATTTCTTGCTCTTCTCGTTTGAACGGGCGTGTCTGAAACAGTGCGCCCCAAATTCCCTGCCGGGTGCGGCAGTGCTGGGCGACCATCACATTTTCGAGGATGGTCATGTTGGCGAACAGGCGAACATTTTGGAAGGTGCGCGCTATTCCCGCAGCGGTTACCTGGTTGGGGTCCAGACCCAACAGTGACTCGCCTTTGAAGATGATGTCGCCAGATGTCGGTGTGACCATCCCAGAGATCATGTTGAAGAAGGTTGTCTTGCCCGCGCCGTTGGGACCGATGACCGACACGATCTCGCCTTCGTCGACATAGAAATCGAGGTCTTTGAGGGCGTGTAGCCCACCGAAGGTCACGCTGAGTTTGTCGATGGTCAAGAGACGCCGGCTCATGCGGGCAGCACCCCCATGTCGGTTCCGTTGGCGTCGTGTTCGTCGTGTTCGGAGTCGCTGTCGATCTCTCCGCGGAGCCAGGCGTCCTGGAGGTACTCGTCCTGGTGGAGTTCTCGTGTGCGCCGAACGTTCGGCACCAAGCCCTCGGGACGTTGCAACATCATCCAAATCAGCAACACGCCATAGATCAGCAGTTTGTATTCGGAGAACTCTTGAAGGAGCCCCGGTTGCCGAGGTCCGCCGAGAATGCCGATCAGCACCACCGAGCCGACAATCACGCCCACGATGTTGCCCATACCGCCCACGATCACGACCACCAGAATGACGATCGAAACCAGGATGATGAAGCTACTGGGGAAGACCGAGCCCACCTTGGCGGCGAGGATGGCACCCGAAAATGAGGCCAACACTGCGCCCACCACAAAGGCCATGAGTTTGGCGTTGACCGTATTGATTCCCATCGCTTCGGCAACCGACTCGTCTTCGCGGATGGCCATCCAGGCACGGCCCAGCCGACTGCGTTCCAATCGCCACGAAACGTATATGGCGATAGCGCAAAAGAACAGCACCAGGTAGAACACGGCCCGCGGATCGGTCCCCTTTACCGTGGCCAAGCCGAAGACCTGCACACCGGGAATGTTGGTGACCCCTTGCGCGGCACCGGTGTAGCCCCCGAGCCAGTCCGAAAGAAACAGCAGGCGGATGATCTCGCCGAAGCCGAGAGTGACGATGGCCAGATAGTCGCCGCGCATCCGAATAACCGGCGCGCCGATGAACAATCCGGTGAGTGCGGCCAACATCACCACCACAATGAGGGCTGTGCCCCAGTAGAACTGCGGAATCCAATCGGGCCAGGATTCTCCCCGGTTGGTTGTCGTAAGAATGCCGGCCGTATAGCCACCGACGGCGAAGAAGGCAACGTATCCGAGGTCGAGTATTCCGGCGAGGCCAACTACGATGTTGAGGCCGAGAGCCAACAAGACGAAGAGCCCGACGTTGGCCAGCAGCTCGTTGGTGATACCGCCCAAAAAGAGGGGCAGGATCACCAAAGCGGCTGCAACTACCAGCAAACCGATGGTGTTGGCCCGGGTTCGGCTGGTTCCCTCCAATGCTTGGAAGCGCTCTTTTGCGCGACGGGTTCGGCCATGTCCGAAAGCTGCGAACAGACCACCAACCACAGCCAAGACAGCGGCCCCATGCATCGTCAGACCGCCCCGGATGAAATAGAGCTCTTCAGCCAACCATTCGGCGCCGAGCCAGGCGAATCCTTCCGACAGGTCGAGAATCACCGTCTCGAAAATGGCAAAACCAATCACAGAAGCGAATGCCCAGCCCAGCACACGCCGGGTTGTCTCCGAGAGCACATGCCCCAGCCCGCCGACAGTCCCGAGCACCAGGCCTATTGGCAGCCAAATGCCGACTCCAAAGACTGTGTCTCGTTGGAAAGACAACAGCTCGAGCAGTTGAGGACTCCAGTTGACCAATGGATCGCGGAGGTTGAAATTGTCCAGAAGGAAAGTGAGGATGCTGAGACCGGCACCCCCGAACAAACCGACGAGTGAGCCGGCGAGTACGTCACGGCTTCCCTTGGCGTAGCTCGGCATGCCCGCCAACACGGATTCCCGGCAGATCAAGAAACCGAAGATTGCCGGTATCCACAACAGAGACAGGTAACCCAAGGAAAAAATTGGTTCGATCAGCAGTCGGCGGTTGAGGTTGACCGGCATGTTGGTGAGTGCGACGAAGATCAACACCAAAGCCAGCAGAAGTCCGTAGTTGAGCAGCTTTCGCCAGTTCTGGTCTAGCGGTCGGCGCGCCGGAAGCTCCTCTGTTTCTTCTTGGATGAAAGCGGCGCTCATGCTCGGTCCTCAGTCGAAAGCCGCTCACCGAACAGGCCGGTGGGCTTCACCAACAGCACGAAGATCAGGACGAGGAAAGCGACCGCGTCCTTGAGTTGGGTGGGGCCGTTGATACCCCAGGGTTCGAGCAGGACCAGCGGGGCCACTGATTCGGCGCTGCCCAGGGTGATCCCGCCTGCCATAGCACCTCCCATGTTCCCGATACCACCGACGACGGCCGCGCTGAATGCTTTGATACCGGGCAGGAACCCGGTGGTGTGCACCACTGAGCGGAAAAGGATGCCCCAGAGGATCCCGGCGACGCCGGCCATTGCGCCACCCACGGCGAACGTGGTGACGATTGTCCGGTTGACGTTGATCCCCATCAACGAAGCGATCTCCTTGTCCTCGGCGACTGCGCGCATGGCCTTTCCGATCTTGGTCCGTTCGACCAGATACCACAGCGCCACCATTGAAATTGCGGCTACTACCAGCACCATTAGCCGGGTTCCTTCGATGGAGACGAAGCCGAACAACTCCCGTTTCTTTGATAGCCAATCCGGCAGTGTCGGGTAAGACTTGGCCCCAGGGCCGAGAAGCACCACAGAGACGTTCTGGATAAAGAACGACACACCGATGGAGGTGATCAGCGGAATCAAGCGAGGAGAACCCCGCAACGGCCGGTAGGCGACCCGTTCCATGATTATTGCGGTCAAAGTAGAGCAGACAATCGCTATTACAAGGACGAACAGCAAGGAAAGCAGAAAGTTGCTTTCCCACGCACCGGACTCATCAAGTTTGTTGGACGTGATCATTCCCGTCATGGCACCCACCATGAAGACTTCGCCGTGGGCGAAGTTGATGAAGCCCAAGACGCCGTAGACCATGGAATAGCCGAGCGCGATCAGCCCGTACATCGCTCCCTGTGAGAGCCCGGAGATCACCAGGCCTTCAAACTGGGCCGCGGTCAGGCCGGTGGCATCGGGATTGATGCGGGAGGCAACGAAGTTGTCGGGATTGATCTGCTGCCCGATGAACATGAGCAGGCCCAGGATTACAAAGGTGCTCATGACCACCCGCAAGAAGGTCAGGAAAGTGTCGACGCCGGGGCGGCGGCTCAACTTCCTTTTCTCCGCGGTGTCGGGTGATGGCATATGCAACGGCTCAGTTACTTGCTGTCTTGACCATAGTGAGTAGCTGAAGGCGAAGTCAGGATGCTTCGAAGCACAGCGACGGCCAGCGAACCGACCCCGATCCCAGGTTCGGGACCGGTCCGCTACCGACAGCTAGGGAGTTACGACGGGGCGTACTCGAATACCACGTTGGCTATGGAGCCTTCGAAGTCGGTGGAGTCCAGGTGGTGGATGACCGTAACTTTCTGAGATCCGCAGTCACCGAAGTCGTCGCAGTTGATCAGCCCGATGAGGCCGTTGTAACCAGTGAGTCCGTCGAGGTGCTCGCGTACGCCGGCTTTGTCGATGATCAGGTTGCCGTCGCCGTCCAGGTAACTCGCCGCTGAAATGGCATCGAGCAACATGGCGGTGGCGTCATAACCGTGGCCCCAGAACGGCGAAGTCGGGGCTTCGCCGTAGAGCGTCTCATAGGCGCCGCTGACGTCAACGGCGGTCTTGCCCGTTGACTGGTTGACGTTTTCGCCGAAGCGAGCATCGGGACCCGAGAAGTACATGCCTTCGGTTTCTTCCAACGCTAGGTAACCGTCGACCAACAGGCCGTCCGCGGCTAGCAACTGAGTGTCCTCGAGTCCGGCAACGCCCGGTGCTTGCGCAGCGATGAAGTTGCCTTCCGGCTGGAAGATCGGGAAGAAGAGGGCCTGGGGGCTGGCCGCGGCGACCTCGGTGAGCACGGGAACCATGTCGGTGTCGCCCTTTGCTATGCCCGAAAAGCTGGTTATCTCTCCGCCGATCTCCTCGTAGGCGTCGACGAACGCCTGAGCGAGACCCTGGGTGTAGGGGTCGCCGTCGTGGATTGCTGCAGCGGTTGTCAGACCGAGGTCGTTGAACACGAACAGGGCCATGGCGCGACCCTGGTAGAGGTCGTTGTGTGCGGTGCGGTAGTAGCCCTCGTTGTAGTTCTCGCCGGCGGTGCCCGCGAGATCTGAGGTGAGAGACGGTGAGGTGTTGCCGCCCGAGATCATGACGATCCCGGCTTCGCTGATCAACGGTGCTGCGGCGACGGCTGCACCCGAGCAGGACGTACCGACCACACCGGCGATCTGTTCGTCGGCAACGATCGTCTGTGCGGCAGCTTGGCCACCGTCGGATGAGCAGAGGTCGTCGAGACCCTGACCCAATGAGACGGAGAAACAATGAATATCCCCGTAGTCATCGACGGCGATCTCGATCGACCGGTGGATCGGGAGACCGAACAGCGCCACATCCCCGGTGAGCGCGTTGAGTGATCGAATCTGCACCTCCGCACCCGACTCGACTGTGATCGTACCGAGCGAACCGTCGCCGAGGTGGTCCATCGTCTCGCAATCATCGCCTGTGGTAGTCGTCTCGTCGTCGTCGCCGCACGCGGCAGCAAACAGAGCCAACACAGCTAACAGAAGTAGAAATTTGCGTATTCGTCCCATTGTCTGTCCCTCCAGAGTTGGGTTTGTTGTTGGTGTCGCAAGTGAGCATGCCCTGCGTGACTACTCGCGATTGCCCCAGATGTTAGCAAGCCGTTGGCCATCGCGTGAAGGTCGGAATGTCAGCAGATGAAAAGCGAACAGCGCCGCGGGTACTGCTAGACAGAAGACCGATGAGCGACGATCAACCTTCGACGATTCGCGAGGCGCCACGACCACAACACGATCCTGAACGGCCGACGGTCACCTTCCTGTGTACTGGCAACGCGGCCCGTTCGGTTATGGGGGCTGCGATGATGCGTGCTCACTATGGCGAGGACCCGCCGGTCTGGGTTCTGAGCGGGGGGACCCATGTTCTGGGTGGTCAACCGATGAGCGTGCGTACCCGCGCCGCGTTGGAGCGGCACGGTTTGCGTGACCCGTGGCATCGCAGCTGTCAATTGTCTGCCCAAGACATAGAGCGCTCTGCGTTGATTGTCGCCATGGAGCCCGATCACCTCCGCTGGATGCGATGGACCCACCCCGAGGGAGCCGCCAAAACCGGCAGTTTGAAGCGTGTTGCTCGTGACTTGGCACCGGGATCCGTCGATGATCTGGCGTTGCGGGTCGCTGAGCTCGGTCTCGGCGAGATTGACCCTGAAGCCTGGGAAGAGGTGGTTGATCCCGGTGCGGGGCAACAAGATGACTACAACGCCGCGGCAGACGAGGTGGCGATACTCGTTGCCCGACTGGTCGAACGTCTGGTGTGCCAGTGTTGATGTGCCAGTGCTTGTCTGAAAGGGCTTGCAGATATGCCTCAGATGACGCGCGCTGCGGGTGTTATGGTGGCAGACTCTCAGGTGATGTCCGTGTTGGCTGCAGACGCTCCGGAACTTGATCTCGCCGGGCACAGCTTTGTCGTGCGGGGGCCCTCTCCCCTTGAGGGAACGGTAGAAGTCTCCGGCGCCAAGAACAGTGTGTTGAAGTTGATGGCTGCGACTCTGCTGGCCGAGGGCACCTATCGCATCGCCAATGTCCCTCGTATCACTGATGTGGGACTGATGGCTGAGTTGTTGCGGGCCATCGGCTGCAAGGTCACGTTGCCGACCGAGCATGTTGGCGGATCGCTGGTCATCGAAGTTCCAGCGAAGATCGAACCGGTTGCTCCTCATGGCATTGTCGACCAGTTTCGAGCTTCGATTGAGGTTCTCGGACCGATGTTGGCTCGCTGTGGTGAGGCGGTCGTGGCGCTCCCGGGAGGTGATGACTTCGGCCCCCGTCCCATCGATATGCATCTGCAAGGGCTGGCCAAGCTGGGTGTTGAGGCCGAAACGGTTGATGGATATGTCCATGCCCGAGCCCAAGAGTTGCGGGGAGGATCGATCCGGCTTGATTTCCCGAGTGTTGGCGCCACCGAGAATCTTCTTATGGCGTCTGTGCGGGCTGTGGGCTCGACTGTGATCGACAATGCCGCGCGTGAGCCTGAGGTTGTTGATCTTTGCGAGTTCCTCAACAAGATGGGTGCGCGAATTGAGGGGTCGGGTTCAAGCACTCTCATAGTCAGCGGTGTTGACCATATTGAGGCGCTTCATCCGGTCGATCATTCGGTCGTTGGTGACCGCATAGTGGCAGCCACCTACTTGGCCGCCCTCGGGATTGCTACGGGCGAAATCGTAGTGACCGGTGTGAACCTTGATCACATGGCGGTGTTGTGCGGCAAGCTCGGCGACATGGGCATGGAGATATCAGCCGATGGCGAGAGCATTCGCGCTGCTGTGTCGAGCCGTTTGAGTTCGGCGAAGTTCTCAACCCTTCCGTACCCGGGAGTAGCCACTGACTTGAAGCCTTTGTTGGTTGCGCTGCTTGCCACCGCCGATGGCATTGGCTCTGTCACCGAGAATCTGTTTGCCGAGCGGTTCCGCTATGTGGACGACCTGCGCCTTATGGGTGCAGACATTCGTATCGACTCGCATCATGTCGTGATCGAGGGGAAAGAGTGCTTGTCGGCGGCGAAGGTGAAGGCCCCTGATATTCGCGCGGGCGCGGCGCTGGTGATAGCCGGTCTCGGTGCTGACGGGAAGACGATCGTGAGCGACGCTCACCATATTGCCCGTGGTTACGACGACCTGGCGGGCAAACTCTGCTCGTTGGGCGCCGACGTTTCGTTCAGTCGTTGTTGATTTCTGTCTGGGATCGCGCCCGCCGCCGAGCGACGAGCAAAAGCGAGCCGAAGAAAATCATCGGCGCGGCCACCGCGAGGATCTCATCCCAACCGCCTTGGTGAGCAAGGAGCATGGAGGCAGTATTCGTGCTTCAAAGTTACTGGCCTCCCCGACGTTTGCTGGGGTACATGATGAACCAATTGAGTTGAATGCTGGCACACTGGGAGTGTGCGCACCCAGGTTGAGAAGGTCATCAATGCGATTCGTCCGGCTATTCAAGCCGATGAGGGCGACATTGAACTGATTGAGGTTGACGAAACCTCGGGTGTTGTCACGGTTGAGCTGTTTGGCGCCTGTGTCACCTGCCCGGCGTCAACGCAAACTCTCAAGGCCGGGATAGAGCGGATAATGAAGGACCGGGTTGCGGGAGTGACTGAGGTTGTGGAAAAAAACGCTCTGGGTATGAGCGAATCCCCGGTGATGCTCTAGCCGCTTCGGGTGTTTCGGCCTACGGTCCGCTGGTTTGTTCGGGCAAGGTTGCAGGCGTTGTTGATCAATCCGACGTGTGAGTAAGCCTGAGGGTGATTGCCCAGACCTGCCCCGGTTTCGGGGTCGACTTCTTCGGGGATCAACCCGGTCGGACCGGCCAGGGCAAGATAAGACTCGAACAGGGATCGCGCTTCGTCGAGGTCTCCGATCAGGATCTTGGCATCTATGAGCCAACTGGTCATGAGGTTGAATCCGCCTTCTGCGCCTGAGATCCCGTCGTCGTGTTTGTAGCGGTAAACGGTTTCGTTGTGACGCAGCGACCTGTCAACCGCGGCAACTGTTGCCGCGAACCGGGGATCGTGCGGCTCAACCAGTCCAGAGAGACCGATCGCGAGCACCGAGGCGTCGAGGTCCGTGCCGTCATAAGCGGTGGTGAAAGCAGCGACTTCATCGTTCCAGCTGTTCGCCATGATGTCGTCGCGAATTCTCTCGCGTAGATCCACCCAGTCGGGTCGTTCGTTGCCATCTATATCGGCGCCGGTGCGAACGGCACGATCGACCGTCAGCCAGCACATCACTTTGGAGTGGGTGTGATGCCTGGGCGCGGAACGAATTTCCCACATCCCCTGATCGGGCTCCATCCATCGTTGTTCGACTGCGTCAACGAGATCTTCGAGCAGCCGCCAGTACTTCACTGGCAGCGCCGGGTCGGCGCTGGCAATTTGATGAATTAGTTCGGCAACGGGTCCAAAGACATCAAGTTGCAGTTGATGGCAGGCCTCGTTGCCGACCCGTACCGGACGCGAATCCGCATAGCCCGCTAGTTCTTCGAGCGTTTCCTCGGGTGGCAGAGGTTGACCCTCCACCGTGTAGAGCGGTGAAAGCTGGTTTGGGTTGACATCGTTGTTCTTGATAACCCCTAAGAGCCAGTCGAGCAGGTCGATGGCTTCGTTGCCAGAACCCAGTCTTGTGAGCGCGCTGGCCGACATCGCGGCGTCGCGGATCCAGCAGTAGCGGTAGTCCCAATTGCGTACACCGCCGATGAACTCGGGGAGACTCGTCGTTGCCGCCGCCAGAATCGCACCGGTGGGTCCGTAGCAAAGAGCTTTCAAGGTGAGCGCCGAGCGGCGCACCAAGTCGGGTTCCACATCAGGAAGGTCAAGGCGGTTGGCCCAGTCGCTCCAGAAGCGTGTTGTTTGTTCCCTACGATCGAGTTCTGATGGTCGGATTGCGCCCAGCGATGTCGCGCCGTAGCGCATCTCCAGCGTGACGGGTCCCTGGTCAAGGTCAATTTCAGCCACCGCGGTTTGGTGCACCCCGTGATTTTCGATCAACCAATCCACACCCGCGGCTTCAAGGACCAGCAGATCCGCGGCGTTGATCACTTCTAGTCCTCCGTTTCGGATTTCGATCCGCGTTGGTAACCGTCCGAAGTCGAGTCGGGGAGCGAACACGACTCGAACTCGCCCGGTGCCTTCGATGTGGCGGATCAAATCGGTTCTGCTGGGTTTCCCCTCGGGTTGGTGGCCTTCGGAACAGTCGAGGTAGTCGGTCACGCTTAGCGTTGGCCACAAGGTTTGTAGAACCAGTGTGTTGTCGATGTAGGTCTGAGTGGGTTCTGCGTCGGTGTTGGCACCTACCGGCTCGATTGAGAAGTGGCCGGCTTCGGGGCCATCAAGCAGTTCCGCGAAGATCGCGGGAGAGTCAAATTTGGGAACGCAGAGCCAGGTGATTCGAGCCTGAGGTGTCACCAGCGCGGCGCTGCGTTGATCGCCCAGCATTGAGTGGCTCTCGATTGGCTCGACGCCAGACTCTTCGAGCCAATCGGTCTGCCGTTCGCGCGAGCGGTTCACGGCCTCCGAAGCTATCGCTGTTGGGGTTGGCAACGGTAGCTTCGTCTGTGTGACTACACAGTCGGACCCTTCAGCGGTCGTCAGTTGCTATCGGCACCGGGATCGTCGCGCGGGAGTTATCTGTCAGAGATGTGACCGCCCGATATGCGCTGAGTGCATGAGCACGGCCTCTGTGGGCTTCCACTGCCCGGAGTGCAGGGCGACCAAGAGCCAGCGCGTGATTGTTGGTCCGGTAGTGTTCACGCCGGTCCTGACCACGATCTTGGTCGGGTTCAACGTGGCGGTTTGGTTTGTTTCGACGCTCGGGGGCACTCGTTTCTTGGCCGACTACGGCTTGTGGGGTCCGATTGTGGCCGACGGGGAGTGGTATCGAATCGTTACTTCGGGGTTCCTCCACGACGGGATTTTTCACCTTGCCTTCAACTGTTTTGCACTGTGGATCATGGGTAAGTCCCTTGAGCAATTCTTGGGCCGGCTTCGCTTTTTGGTGTTGTATTTCGTCTCGCTGCTCGGTGGATCTGTGGGTGTTTTGTTGCTGGAGCCGAACGCTTTGGCTGTGGGCGCTTCGGGCGCCATCTTCGGCATGTTCGGAGCGATGGCGATTGTCCAACGATCGATTGGTATGAGCGTTTGGGCCAGTGGATTGGGGCCGATTCTGGCGTTCAATCTGTTTCTCACGTTTGCTGTGTCGAGGATCTCGGTTGGTGGCCATGTCGGTGGTCTTGTCGCGGGGGGAGTGATCGGTCTCATCTACGTTTCGCTGAAGCGGGCCCGCACGCCCGATTCGGCGGCGGTCGGTGCTGCGGTGGCGTTCGGCGCCCTGCTTGTCGTGCTCAGCCTGATGCTGGCGTCCAACCCTCTGCTCTAGCCGGGCACAACCGGAGCCGCACAAGCGGTAAGCCTGATCGCTGTCGGCGGCCGTCAGTAGCGGGCTTGGAGCAGCTGTAGGTTCCGGTGCCAGACTCGGCGGAGTATTGGTTTGCCGAACCAGCCACCGATTCTGCCTCCGAGCCACCAGGGGAAATAGAGGTTCTCGGCCCACACGAAGCGGGTGGTGTTGTCGCCTGTTGCTGTGAGCGTGAATCGTCCCTCGCCGGTCACTAGTCCCACATGGCGAACGCCGATGGCCTCTCCGTCGGCCCATTCGGTGATCTCCATTCGGTCGGTGAGCCGGATCGGTCCGATCTTCGTCAAGCAATCGAAGGTCGTGCCGAAACCTTGGTGTTGGTCAGAGGTGAAGACGATGGCTTCGGCATCGTGCATCCACTCAACATGGGTGGAGATGTCGCAGATGTCCTCCCAAACCTCTTCGACCCCCGCCGCAAGCTCCGTCTCCACCCTGATCCTTGCCACGCCCCAAGCCTAGTAACGGGACGAAACACCGGAGGGTTAACCAGCGAACGGGTCTTGAGTCGGGAGTTGCGGGAACATTGAGAAGTCCCGGTCTCGGGTGAGTAGCGTTTCAATGCCGTGAGCCACGCAGATTGCTGCGATTCGAGCATCGTGGACGATTCCTCCGATGATTCTCGGACGGTCCACGAACGCCTGCAGTATGTTGAGGAATTCTGCCGTTTCGCCGATCATGCGATTTGAAGGTGAGGCGGTCCAGGCCAGCAGCTGGCGCCAAGCCTGTTGTGGTGTGGTGGGATCGTCTTTCCAGATTCGGCGATTGGTCACTACGCTGAGGAACTCGTAACAGCACGGCCACGGAATGGCCCAAGGCTGGTCGCCTTCGGCAAGCGCTTTGAGGAGTTGGTATCCCGCCTCGCCGTGACTTGACTCGCGGCGGTGCGCGTAGACCAGGATGTTGGTGTCGACAGCGATCATGTAGGACCGTCGCCACCGTATATCAGCTCGCGCAGTTCAGGCCACGAATACCGTTCCAATGGGTCTGGCACCTCTGGATCACCTTCGCGTAAATCGGGAAGAGCGTATGGCGTTGGCTCCGGTTCGGAAAGGACCCGACGCAGTCCGTCTTCCACGACGGCCCTCAGGGGGCGCCCGGTCGCCTTCGCGTGGTGTTTGGCACGCGAGAGCAGCTCATCGTGTATATCAAGAGTTGTCTTCACTACCCCATACTACCCATATTTGTTTATATGGGAAAGCAATATCAGTATCTAGAGGTACGGATGACCGCCGTGGTCGAGGATCTGGGCGGCGGAACGGTCAGCCATGGCAATGAACATTTCGTCGCCGCGCTCGGTGTCTGTTGCTGCGAAGGCACCCAGGACAGTAGTGAAGGGACCCGACCAGGCACCGAGCGCACAGTCGGACTTGAGTCGGTCAAGGTCGTAGCCGGCCACGTCGTATTCGCTGAGCGCGTCGAGGTACTCCTCCAGAAGGGCATCCTCGTGTGTGCGACGGACCTCTACAGGCAAGCTGTTGCCCAAGAAGTAGGCGACATCTTGACCGGGACTGCCGAGCCGTATTGTCTGCCAGTCGACCGCTGCGACTTGCTCGGCGCCAAAGAGCAGGTTGTCGAGTCGATAGTCGGCGTGGGTCAACGTGAACGGGTCATGTGTTTCGTCGAGCCACGGCACCGCATTGGGTACGAACGCTTCGAGGACCTGTGCGGTGTGATCCGTGAGCCGGGAGCCGTAGCGCTCCATGAACTGCGTGTGGGCCAGGGGATATATGTGGTTCAGTATCGAGTTGTCTTGAGGTGCCAATGCCGGATGGGCGGCCACCGATGAACTGTTCCACGTGGGTCCGTGCAACAGAGCCAGATTCTTGAGCGCAAGTGAGGCTTGTGCGGGCGTGCATCCGGCTATCTGGTCCCCCTGTTGGGCGGGTGCGAGGTCTTCGAGCACGAGGGTGAAATCCCCTCCCGTCTCAGTGATTGCCGCGAAGAAACACTTTGGGGTCCGGCAAGGCAGCGTGAAGGACAGATCGGCATAGAAACGGACCTCGCGCTCATAGACGCTGGTGGCGAGTTCACGCAGCGATTTGTCCTCGGCCGGTACTTTCAACACCACGCTGGACAATCGGTCGGCGACGAACTCGAATCGGAAGTTCCTCGACATCTGGCCGGTTCCGATCGCCTCATGGCCAGTGATCTCGGTGACGCTGATGTCGAGTGCTTCGCTCAACCAGTCGGCGGTGACCTCTGCGGGTTCGGTGACGATCGAAACCATCGGGTAACCATAGAGCCGGTCGACGCAAAGTTGCGTAGGATCGAGTTGTGCCAGTCTCCGATATCTACCTCGACCACGCGGCCAGCACGGTGGTGCGTGCCGAGTCTCAGGCGGCTTGGACAGCGACCATCGAAGCGCACCATGCTAACCCGACGGGTGCGCACAAGGCGGCCCGTGACGCCCGCCGCGCACTTGACGATGCCCGTGACTTGATCGCTGAACTGATCGGTCGTCAACCGGCGGAGGTGGTTTTCACCAGCGGCGGGTCTGAAGCCGACAATCTCGCGGTGCGCGGTGTGCTTGGCGCTCGTGGAGGTACCGCCGTGTGTTCCGCGGGTGAGCACCATGCCGTCCTCGAACCGGTTGAGCACGCCGGCGGGTTGACCGTCGGACTTGACGCGAAGGGCCGGGTAACTCCTGAAGCCCTGGCCGACACGCTGAAGGGGGCCGACGATGTGAGTGTCGTGTCGATCATTGCGGTCAACAACGAGACCGGAGCGATCAATGATCTGCCGGTGCTGTCACAGGTAGTTCGAGAGCACGCTCCTGGTGCGCTCTTTCATACCGATGCCGTGCAGGCTCTTTCCTGGATTGACCTCGCCGCTGCGGTTGAAGATGTCGACATGGTGTCGATCACGGGGCACAAAGTGGGGGCACCCATCGGCACTGGTGTGTTGTTTGTCCGTACCGGGATCGAACTTGAGGCCCAGATACTGGGCGGTGGGCAGGAACGTGGCCGTCGTGCCGGTACCCCCGATGTTGCTGGGGCCGCAGCGTTTGCAGCCGCTGTCAAGGCCACTGTTGAGCGACGCCCCGACGAGGTCGTGCGTCTGGGAGGGCTGCGTGACCGATTGGTAGATGGACTTGTTGACCGGCTCGGTTCGGTGGTGGTGCCGACCCTGCTTGGCAGGGGTCATGATTCTGAGGTCGCCGCAGGTATCGCCCATCTTTGTTTGGACGGGATCGAGGCCGAAGCGTTGCTGTTTCTCCTTGACGCGCAAGGACTGCGTGCTTCGGCGGCGTCGAGTTGTTCAAGCGGTGCCCAAGACCCCTCCCATGTGCTCGCGGCGATGGGTGTGCCACGCGAGCTTGCCGTGGGTTCGCTGCGCTTGTCGCTGGGCCATTCCTCTACACCTGCCGATATTGAGGCAGCGTTGGAGATCATTCCGCCAGCTGTCGAGCGCCTGTTGAGCCATGGTGGAGGCTGACGCGGAGCGGATCGACCGTGTCGAACCCTACGCTGACAGGTATGTCTGCGAACGCATCTTCGATCCACAGACATGGGGGACCGGTCATGGTCGCCATGTCGGGTGGGGTTGATTCGTCGGTTGCGGCTGCCCTGTTACTGGAGGCCGGCCATGAAGTCGTTGGTGTCACCATGAAGCTGTGGGGCGGGCCGAGCGACACGGGTTGTTGCGCGGTCTCCGATGTCGACGACGCTCGTCGGGTCGCTGATCGGCTCGGTGTCGAACACCATGTCTTCAATTTCGGTGACGACTTCGAGCGCAATGTTGTTGCCCCGTATGTCGCTGACCACGCGAAGGGTCGCACCCCGAATCCTTGCATCGAGTGCAATCGACATCTGAAGTTCGATCGCTTGCTGCGCCGTGCCGACGCACTCGGGTTCTCAACTATTGCTACCGGTCACCATGCCCGCGTCGTCGTCACCGCCGATGGGCCACGGATCGGGCGAGGCGCCGACACGGCGAAGGATCAGTCCTATGTGCTGCACATGCTCGACGATGCTGTGCTGAGGCGTCTGCTGCTTCCGCTCGGTGCCATGACCAAGTCCGAGGTGCGCAGGATCGCCGCCGACCTGGGCCTTCGCACCGCTACGAAGCCGGAGAGCCAGGATGTCTGCTTCATCACCAACCAGCATGGCCGTGTGGCGTTTCTCGGCGATCGGATCGGGCTCAAACCGGGAGTTGTGGTTGATCGCAAGGGTGCCGTAGTCGGCAGGGTGGGTTCGCTTGAGTTGGTGACGGTCGGGCAGCGCAAAGGCTTGGGTCTTGCCGGCGGCACCGATCCGCATTACGTGATCGACGTGGACCCGTCTTCGTCCACGGTGACCGTGGGTACCGCTGAGGATTTGCTGGTTGAGGTGACGCCGCTTGAGTCATGGGTGTGGACCGGTGAACCGCTCAACGGTGAGTTGGAGTTGCAGTGTTCGGCGCATGGCTCACCTGCGCTCGGTGAGGTTTGCAATGGGTTTGTGCGATGGCGCGGCGAGCATCGTCGGATCGCCCCCGGTCAAAGCGTCGTTGCCTACCGCGACGACCTAGTGGTCGGTGGCGGCACAGCCGCCCGCAGGGGGAAGATCGTTCGCCGTTCTCAGTAGCTTTCGAAGCGGGCGTTCAGGCGTGACATGTCATCGGGATCCCCCGTGAGGATGAAAGTACCTAGACCCTCTGCGACGACGACAAGGTGAGCGTCGACAACATCGGAGGTTCCAGTCTCAGCGAGCCTGCGCCCGATGGTCACCGACTCGTCGAGAGAGTGGATTTCGAAGTGGCGGACCGCTCGCGCCAGATTTGCCTGTCGTGTCGGCTGCCGCCAGACCTGGGCGAGGACTGGGTGGGTGGTGTGCAGTTCGCCGCCGCGTTCCGTCGCTCTTCTGATCAGTGCCCACAGCCGAGAATTAAGGTTCTCGCCGTCGACGATCAATGGACCCGCATCGATGATCAACGATCGACCCCTTGGCGGTCGAGAACCGCGTCGGCCCATTCAAGGTGCTCACGGTCGATGGGACCTTCGTCTGCTTCCCAGGAAGCAATCATGTCCAGCATGGCCTGACTGCGGCGGCGGCGCTTCACCTCGGCGAGAAGGGATCTCTTGATGGCGAGCTTCTTTGTGCCATCCATTGCAACCAGCTCAGCTAGGGCAGCCTCCATATCATCATCGAAGTTGATGGTCGTCTTGGTAGCCATATAAGTATGGTAATTGAACCGTACTTATAAGGCAACCCGGATTGTTGAAGGTGTCCAAAGCCGCAGCAGCTAGATCTCAGTTCGCAGTGTCCGGGGCAGCATGGCCTCGTCCCGGCCGTTTCGATCTGAGAGGTCTTTGAGGAACCGAACTGCGGCTCATTGTTCGCCCAGAGAGTATGGGTTCAGGAATTGGCGTCCCCATAGCTGTTCGCGTTCGGCTTTAGTCAAGCGTGCGAGATCGCAGACTTCGTTCCAGTCACGCCTGATCACTCCGATCTGATGTTCGAAGATGCCACGCGCATCATGGGAGTCGAGGTGATAGCCGGCAGACTGCTCGACGCACCGGTCGATTTGGCTGCTTCGCTCGCCGTCGGCGCCGTATGCCATCGCCTGGTTGGCTTCTCCGCCGGTTCGCAGCTGAGGGCAAATGTCATACGCCGGGGTCAGCGTCAGCATGTTGCCGTCCCAGAATGCCGAATGATTCTTCGCATGGTCGTCCGTGTTGCTGACCAGGATGTTGAACATTATGCGGGAGAACAACTCGCGCAGCGTCGCCTTCGCGTCGACGAAACGAGCCCTGATGCGGTCGGCGAGGTCGACATAGGTCGCGTAGCGCCCCGCGATGCCGAGTGCATCGTGCAGGTCCAGGATGGTCAGGGCCGAAACCATCATTCGGCGTCCGCCTCCTGGCGTGCGGTCGAAGCGGTCCACGAGGAGCACGTCTCGGCTGGCCGCGGAACTCAGTTCGACTGGTGCGACATCAATGCCGACTCTGCGTGCGAGTTCCATTGCAACGAATTCGGCCTTGACCACAGGGAAGCTGTCGTTGGACGAGCTGAACTTGGCGATTATTTGCCGTGATCGCTCAGTGAGCGTGACCTTCGGGCGCGCACCGCCGACCGAAGGGCCGTGCAGCAATGCCTGGTCCAAGGCGGGTGGCAGGGGAATGCCCTGTTCGACGTGGTGGGCCGCGTCGCAGAGTTCGTCGAGCGTGGCTTGCCCCCCGCAGCGAGGGATGTACTCGTAGGGCGACGCTTGGAAATCGAGCGCTCCGGTGCGGTCGGAGCCCGAGTTGAGCAGATATCCGAGTTCTGGCAGGTCTTCGCCTCCGCGGCGATGTTGGTACTGGATCACCCTGCGTCCCCATGCGCCAGGCGCAGCGTCCGCGATGCACCCAGGCAGGCTGCCCGAGGTCGGAGCTATCGGTCCGCTCTTGAGCGGCAGGTCCGGCAGATAGAGCGCAATCGCGTCGGGATTGGCCAGGTAGCTGCGGCCATAGGTGAACGTAGCGACCTTGCCATCGCCGTCAAGGCGACCCGCCACGACTGGTTCGGAGGCATTCGGGAGCCAAGCCCAGACGAATACGCTGTGCGGGTTGATCAGCGCATCAGAAATCGTCATCGACAGCACGATGCCGCACTCTCTCGGGCAGCACAGCGAGCCGAGCGTCGACCAGTTCTGACTCTCGACTCAGTGTCGCGGCGTCGTCGCTGAACAGTCGCACACCTACTATCGAGGCTGCCTCGAATGCTGTGCCCAGCGCGACCGACTGGTCGCCGCGCTCCACTTTTCGCATGGTTCCCTCGGATACGCCAACTCGCTCCGCGAGTTGCGCGAGGGTCCATCTGCGCTCCCGCCGTCCGAGAGCGATTCGGCGTCCCAGAAGGCGTGCAGCATCCGTCGTGATCCGGCTGAGCGGAGCTCCTCGTTTCATACTAACAATGTATCACTATTAGGTCGCTAATATATCACTGATAAACTACTTTAACCAACAAAATAATGACGCTCTCGTGTCCCTTGAAGTCCGGAGACGCTGTCGCCACTCAGCCGAGCGGTCGGTTTGGATCGCGCAAGCTGACCCCTTGGCGTCGGCATATTCGTCGAGGACTCGGACAACGCCCTGTGGGCGGCAGCGAGAAGCCGGGCACCGCCAAGAGTGGCTGAAGCCGACGTTGGAGCGGGGCGTGTACTTCGTGCTTGTCTGTCTACGGCTTGTTCGTCCAGGGTTTGTTCAGGCGATGGTGATGCCGCGCTGCTCTGCGGTGTGCATCACGTCGGCGGGACGGGTGGGGGAGATCAGCAGTGATCTGACGCTGTGTTCGTGGGTGCTTTTGCGACCGGTGACCAACGGCAGGGTCGCCGCGGAGTTCAGTTTCAATTCAAGCGCCAGACCGAGCGCCGACGCGGTGAGATCGGTCGCACTGGTGTCGGCTCTGGCGGGGGCCAGACCGACGATTTGGTTGCGGGCAAACAGTACGGGTTCACGAAGGACAGTCCGATCATTGAGCACCAGGCCGTTCGGCACGAATACGATAAAACGGCTGGTGAGCCTGTATAGGGCGTTGAAAGCTAGCGCCGCGAGGGACCCTCCGACGATGGTCGCCACCGCGCCCAGAAACCATTGCTGATCGGCCAACAAGATCGGTCCGGTGGTCGAGCCGAGGATCACAATCGCCCATGCGGGTACGACAAGAACTACCAACACGGGCCCGGGTGCACGCAAGGCGAAGCGTCGCTCGTCTCCGTAGCTGGCACCGTCGATGAAACTGTCGGCAACTCCCGGGGCCAGCACCGCGGCAGTGACGCCGAGGCTGCCTGCGATCCCGAGGACTGCGGGGGTCGTTTCCTGCACTTCGATAGCGGCCCACGCGGCCGCGGGCAGGGTGCCGGCCACGCCGATGCGGGCAATAGCGAGAGTCACTGGAAGACGAGCCGCCAAAGAGATCAAAATGCCCAACCAAAGAATCCAACTGGCCAAGGTGATGATGTCGCTGAAGGAGTCCGAAGCATGATCCAACGCTTCGCTTAGCAGTGGCCCCAATAGGAACGGTTGCAAGATCCACAGTCCGGTCGCCAGCCAGCACAATCGCTGTGCGGAGGTGGCAGCGCGGAGGCGTCGAAGCACGAATCTACATTAGGCATGTGCTGGTGAGCTTGGCTCGGATGTCGCATGCGATTGCTAGTGTCAGCATTCGATGGCCTCTGATACTTCTTCTGACTCGATGGACCCCGCCGATCCCGCCGAACGGGCTGCTGAACTGCGGGCAACCATCGCCCATCATGCAGCGGCCTACTACGAGCGTGACGCCCCTGAGATTCCCGATGCCGACTATGACCAACTGCTGCGTGAACTGGCAGATCTTGAGGAGACTCATCCGGAGATGGTGACAGACGCGTCGCCCACACAGCGGGTCGGGGGCGCGCCCAATGTGGCCTTCGCGCCGGTCACCCACACTGAGGCGATGATGTCGTTGCACAACGCCTTCGACATCAACGAACTGCAAGCATGGTATGTGCGGATGCAGCGTCGTCTTGATGGGCGGTCGCCTGAGTCGTTTGCAGTGGAGTTGAAACTCGACGGTTTAGCAATTTCTCTGCGTTACGAAGGTGGGGTTCTGGTGCACGGCGCAACCCGCGGTGATGGCAAGGTCGGAGAAGACGTGACCCACAATGTGCGCACGATCCGCGACATTCCGAAGCAAATCGACGGTGCGCCAGCGGTGCTTGAAGTGCGCGGTGAGATCTACATGAAGCTGTCGAGTTTCAGGGCGTTCAACGACCTGCAGATAGCGCAGGCCGAAGCCGCTGGCAAGGAACCGAAACTCTACGTCAACCCCCGCAACACGGCTGCCGGATCGCTTCGCCAGATTTCCGCAGAGGTCACCGCCGGTCGCGATCTATCGTTCTTTTGTTACCAACTCAGTCTCGTGGAGGGTGGCCCTGAGCTGGTGAATCACTCCGAAGCGTTGGCGTGGCTGGGGTCGCTCGGGTTTCCGGTCAACGGGCACACTCGCACGTTGACGACTATGCACGAAGTGGAAGCCCGCGTCGAAGAATTGGACGGCATGCGCCACGACCTCGACTACGAGTTCGACGGCGTTGTTGTGAAGGTCGACGATCTCGGTCTTCAAAGTGAGCTTGGTGCCGATGCCAAGGCTCCGCGTTGGGCGATCGCTTACAAGCTGCCTCCTGAGGAATGCACCACAACGCTGCTTGACATAAGCGTTTCGATAGGGCCTTCGGGGCAGGCCACACCGTTTGCTGAGCTCGAGCCGGTGTTCGTTGGTGGCGTGACGGTCGGCACCGCGACTCTGCACAACGAGGATCAGGTTGCCGCTAAAGATGTGCGTCCCGGCGACACCGTGATCGTGAGACGTGCAGGCGATGTCATCCCCGAAGTTGTTGGTCCGGTGCTGTCAGAACGCCCACCGGGCTCGACGCCCTGGCACTTTCCCAAGGATTGTCCTGTCTGTCATCACCCGTTGGTGCGCGACGAGGGTGCCGCGGCCACCAATTGCGTCAACTTCGGATGCCCCCGACAGATCCGTGGGCGTATCGAGCATTTCGCGGGCCGTACCGCGATGGACATCGAGTTTCTTGGTGAGAAGAACGTCGACCGGTTCGTTTCAGCCGGTTTGATCGAAGATGTCAGCGACCTGTATCGGCTTGATTTCGACAAGATCTTGGAGATGCCCGGATTTCAGGAAAAGTCAGTGGACAACTTGAAAGCCGCGATCGAGCACTCCAAGTCCCGCCCGCTCGGCAATCTGATCTTCGGTTTGCGGATTCCCGAAGTGGGTCAGGTCAACGCCGCGTTGCTGGCGTCTTCGTTTCAGACAATGGAGCGAATCATCGGCGCCAGCGTTGAAGACTTCGCCGCTGTCGAGGGTTTTGGGCCTGTTATCGCAGAGTCCGTTCACAGTTGGTTCGCAAACCCGCAAGCCCGTGAACTCATCGGTCGGCTGGCCGATGCCGGACTCACCATGGAAGCCGAGGTGAGCGATTCGACGGTCGACAAGACTCTTGCAGGTGTTTCAGTTGTGGTTAGCGGCGCGCTCGCCGGTTACAGCCGCGATGGAGCCAAAGAAGCGATCACTGCTCGTGGCGGCAAGTCGCCGGGGAGTGTTTCAAAGTCGACCTTGGCTCTAGTGGTTGGCGCAGACCCTGGCGCTTCCAAGGTCAACAAAGCTGAGGCGCTGCAGATACCCGTGATCGACGAGGTCGCCTTTGTCGAACTGCTCAAGACCGGTGAACTACCCAAAGGATCCACATGACCTATACGACCGCTGTCAAGGAATTCAGTGATGCCTGCAACGATGACAGCTTGCCGTCGACCCCGAAGCAAATGAGTGTCGAAGCAGTTGAGTTCATTGCTGAGATGGTGAACGACGAACTCGAAGAGTTACGAGAGGCAACCGATGTCGTTGAGCAGGCGGACGCCTTAGTTGATGCCATCTACTACATCTGCGACACCGCGGTTCGCCACGGCATGAACCTCGACCGGGTGTTCGAGATAGTGCACGGCGCAAACATGCAAAAGGTTGTCGATGGTCGGGTTGTCCGGCGTGATGATGGGAAGATTCTCAAGCCCAAAGGTTGGCGCGACCCAGGTCCGCTCTTGATCGCAGAACTGGATCGCCAACAACGCGAGGGTTCTTGGAGTTGACAGTCGTTTGGACAAGCCAGCCGGTTCCCCGCTAACCCTTGCGCCATGATCGAAGCAATTTGTTGGGATGTTGGCGGAGTTTTCTCGGCCCGGCCGGTGGACGCCATCACCCGGATCGCGCAACAGCACGGCCTTGATCCCTACGATGTCTTTGCAGCGGTCTTCGGGCCGTATCACCTGGACAGTGATCATGTTTGGCATCGGCTTGAGCGAGGGGAGTTGCCGCTGGCCGATGCTTGGGTAGAGGTTGAGCGTGCTGTTGCCGAACTCGGAATCGGGTTGGCTCTGGCGGATTTCTTCCGGCAGTTCCGCACCGACGAGGCTGATCGAAAGGTGGTGATCGAAACTGCGCGAGAGTTGCATTCCGAGGGCATCGCCATGGCGGTCGTCACCAACAACGTCGCCGAGTTCTCTGGTGGTGACGGGCCGGGATGGCATTCGATCGTTCCCATGGAGATCATGAACGTGGTGGTTGACTCGTCGGCAGTCGGGATGCGCAAACCCGATCCCGCCATCTATCACCATGTTCTTGCCGAACTGGGAGTCGCGGCACGAAACGCAGTTTTCGTCGATGACATGCCGGCCAACGTCGATGCCGCCATCGGTGTCGGCATGCACGGGATCGTCGTCGACAGCGAGCCCGCCACCGCCATGACCGAACTGAAGGCCCTCGTGAGGCGGTCCTAGCGAGACGGCTCTAGTGGGGCGGCTTGAGTGGGGAACCCTGGTGGAACAGCCCTCGTGGGGCGATCTTGAGCGACCACCAGGCAGATTCGGGGCTCGGGATCAACGCGCAACGCGAGCGATGCTCGGCCTTCGCCGTCGCGATGGGGTACGAGCCCGTCACCGTCGCCGTCGACGCAGGGTCAGCGGCACCGTCGCCCCCGACAAGCGCCCGGCGATGGCCCAGGCGCTCCGAGACCTCGACGACGGCACCGCCGCGGTGCTGATCGTCGCCAGCCTCAGCCGGTTGGGGCGGTCCACCAGCGACGTGCTCGACCTCGCAGCGCGCCGACGCGAACGGGTGGCCGCTGGCGATCCTCGATCTGAACCTCGACACGACCACACCGACGGGCAGGTTCACGCTCACGATGCTCGCCGCGGTCGCTCAGCTCGAACGCGACCAGACCAGCGAGCGCGCCACCTCAGCGCTCGCCGCGAAAAAGGCTCAGGGCCACCGGCTCGAGCGCCCCGCCAGCGAAGCCACCCGCACCGCCGGAGCACGGGCGCTCGACCTCCGCGGCGACGGCATGACATGGCGGGCCGTCGCCCAGGCGCTCACCGACGAGGGCCACACCACCCGCGGGGGAGGGCCGTGGCACCCCGCCACCGCTCAGCGCGCAACCCACACCGTCGCCCTCGACATCGACGCCGCAGACAAGCGCTAAGCCCACGCCGCGGCCAAGTAGTCGATTAGGTCACGCATCGGGTTTTTCTTTCTAAGCCGAGACTACAGCAGCGGTGTGTTTGGACATCGAGCCGCCCGCCGGTGCCATACCGCCCCCGCCCCCGAATCCGGAAGCGGGGCGCGGTGTGCGATCAACGCCGACGGGGGGCAGTTTCGGGCCGGATCGTCGCTCACAGTCGCCACCATTGCGCCCAGATCGGCTCAGGGTGGGATCGGAGCCCAGGCCCTCGATGTGGCACGTCGAGCCGTGGCCGCTAGTGGTGTGTCGCGAATTTGCTCCGGGCGGTTCACAAACCGCTGACCTGCGGGAACGAGTTCTCAGCAGCCCGACGTATATTGCCTACGGACAGCGAGTCTTGCCCGCCATGTTGAACTACGCGCGTGTTGTGTTGGTTGGTTTGGTGTTGGCGGCGGTGGTGTTGCCCGCGTCGTCGGCTGGTGCTGTCGCGGGATACGGCGACGTGGCCGCCGACCGTTACTTCACCGAGCCGGTGCAATGGTCCGTCGACGGCGGCATCACCGGTTTGGACGGTGCTTGCTTCGCGCCTGACCGGTTGGTGTCTCGCGGTGAGATGGCGGTCTGGTTGTGGAACATGGAAGGTCAACCGTCCGCGCCCGCGCATGGGTTCGATGACGTGGTCGACGCGGGCCAGCAGGGGCTGGTGTCGTGGCTGGTTGAGGAAGGGATCACCACGGGCACGTCTGACACGACGTTCTCACCCGACAACGGACTGACGCGGGGGCAGTTCGCCGCGTTCTTGTGGCGGTTGGACGGTCAACCGTCGGCTTCGGCGCATTCGTTCGTGGACGTGGCGGCGTCGTGGCAGCAGGGGCCGGTGTCGTGGCTGGTTGAGGAAGGGATCACCACGGGCACGTCTGACACGACGTTCTCACCAGTCAACGGGCTGACACGAGCGCAGCTGGTGACGTTCCTGCACCGGTACAAGGATGAGCCGAACGTGACGGTCGATCCCGACAGCCCCGCCTGTACACCAGCGACGTTCAAGACCGTCTCCGCAGGCCGCTCGCATTCGTGCGCGGTCCGCGCCGACGACACCATCACCTGCTGGGGCCACAACGACTACGGGCAGGCTGATGCTCCGTCGGGCACGTTCCGAACCGTCGCCGCAGGCGTCTGGCATTCGTGCGGGCTGCGCACCGACGGCACCATCACCTGCTGGGGTGCCAACCGCTTCGGGCGGGCTGACGTTCCTGCGGCTTGGGTCGGCTATCGGTGACGGCTAGTTGAGATCACGCCTTCTCTGGCGAGTCGACCTAGACGGCCAGCAAGGAAACTGGTCGCAGAGAACTGCGTGTCCGCGATACTTGTGTGACCCCAGCGCCGAACCATCTGTGCGTAGGTGTTGGGATGCGCCGACTTACGCACCCGCCCATCCAAATAACACCTGCTGCATAGTTTGCCATACAGCAGGTGTTATAATACAGGGATGGATCATGAAGGTCGCTTCCAACGTATGCGTTCTACCTCTGCTATCGCCGCCGCGGTCAAGAAACTACGTCGCCGTAACGGGTTGACGCAAGCTCAACTAGCGCATCGGGCCGGTGTTTCCCGTCTTTGCATCAGCGACCTCGAAACAACGAACCGAGACACACGAACAGGGAACCTGTTGCGCGTCTTGGCTGCGCTGGACTACGAGATAGATTTGCGCCCAGCGCGTCGCAGCGAAGACCTGACCGAATATGTCATGTCGTTCACAGAGACAACCCCTAGATGAGTTCCCACGAACGTTTAGCTGTTCTGCTGTGCGACGAAGTCGTCGGTAGCGTCGAACGCGGCCGAGACAGAACCGCGTGGTTCGCATACACGCCGTCCTACACCACCAGCGACAACGCGGTGCCGTTGTCGCTGACTGTGCCGGTCACCGAGGACCGTTATGAGATCAGCCGATGGATGGACGGACTCCTGCCCGACCGGCTAGACGTACGCGAACAATGGGCGCGACGCTACAAAGCAGCGTCTTGGCAGCCTTTCGACATGTTGGCCACCCCCATCGGCCTGGATTGCGCCGGGGCAGTACAGTTCTGTTCTCCTGACCAGATAGACGATTTGCAACAACGGAACGGCAGGCTTGTTCCTGTTAACGAAGAGGAACTAGCAGCGCATCTCGCCACGTTGCGGTCCGGTGTCGCAGCACCGCTGAGAGCACTTGAGGAGTGGCCGCCGTTCAGCCTCGCAGGCGCGCAAACCAAAACCGCGCTTCACCTAACTGACAGCGGTTGGCATTTCGCGACCGGCGGCACGCCAACCACCCACATCGTAAAGATCGCCATGTCCGCCTATCCCGACAACGACCTCGTCGAACATGTATGTATGGCGACGCTGCGACGAGCAGGCATCCCAGCCGCTAACACACAGATCGTCTATTGCGGCGGCGAACGCGCCGTTGCGGTGGAACGCTTCGACCGTCGCCGCCGCGGCGACGGAACGCTGCAACGAATCCACCAAGAGGACATGTGCCAAGCGCTCGGGTTCGGACCGGAATTAAAATATCAACGGTACGGCGGTCCCGCTCCCGGCGACATAGCCGACGAACTCCAAAACCAGCAAGCAAACATTCAACGGTTCCGCGACGCCCTTGTATGCAACGCGTTGCTGGCCGCGTCGGATGCCCACGCGAAGAACTACAGCGTTCTGTTGAGCGCCGCCGGTCCGGTTCTCGCTCCGCTTTACGACGTGTGTTCGATGGCTCCATATATCGGCGGACGCAACCTCGGCGACCTGACTTTAGCTATGTCCATCGGCTCGGCACGGTCGATCTCCGAGATGAACGACATGAACGCGTGGCGGCAATGCAGCAAAGAGCTGGGGTTGTCGCCTGATGACACGATCCGCCGGGTGGAAGAACTCAGCGAGACGGTTCCAGCGGCGTTGACCGGGGTGTTGAACGACATGGCGGACTCGGTGACTTCCAACCCGAGAATCGCAGCGCTGCCAGACCAGATCGAGTCGTTGGCCCGTGCCCGCCGCGATCAACTGGTGCTGTCCACGGCGGACTCTTCAACAGAACTAGGCACGGAAGGATCTTCGACGGCTGGTAGCAGGAAGCGCCGCACCCGCTGCCCATATATCGGGCCTCGAACTGGGCGGCAATGCAAACGCCGATTCAGGCATCCCGGTTCGCATCGCTATAGATGAACCGTCCAGTCGGTGAGTGGGTTCGTAGCACCCCTCGTGGGGCGGTGCTCGGGGAGGTCCCAGTGTGAGGGCTCTGGTGAGGCGGTCGCGAGCTGCGACCGGCGACTAGTTGACGGTGAAGACCCACTCGATGTCTGAGAAACGTCCGGGAGCAGAGATCTTCTCGATCGTGACGTTCACGCAGTTTTGGTCTGGGGCGAGCGCTTCTACCGGCAAACCAGACGAAGGCTGATAGATGAACTGCTGAAGCCCTTCTACTCGGCGGACGTGCTCGGTGACCACAACCGGGCGTGTACAGCGGGCATTGGCAGAAATTGTCATCTCCACGAGGCGATATTCGGGTTC
The DNA here is from genome assembly GCA_965198365.1 of Candidatus Aldehydirespiratoraceae bacterium. Lineage (GTDB taxonomy): Bacteria > Actinomycetota > Acidimicrobiia > Acidimicrobiales > Aldehydirespiratoraceae > VXYK01. Next base: position 1,011,459 of record OZ240617.1, read on the forward strand.
TAGGTCGATTCCCACGCGCTGTTGTTGCAATACTTCGTCGCCTCGTTCTGGGATCAGACCCTCGACTCCAGGGACCGACAAGGCCGTATCCGGTTGGTTGCCGCTGTTGACGATCGCCGCCAAAGCAATCAAGGCGATGCCCGAGCCGATCAGGAGTCCGAAAATTATCTGCTGTTTGCGGAGCACAACTTGAAGTTTGCCAGATTGCGAAGCCAGCCAATGGAGCGGGCACCAAAGATAGCCACTGCATTGGTGGTTGCCGAGGGTACTTTGGTGCCGATGATTCCGTTTGACCCCGGCGCAGATGTCGGTCGTGTGCTGGGCGATCGTTACCGTGTGGTCGCGCCCATCGGCGCGGGCGCGTCGGCGCGTGTGTATGTCGCCGATGACGTGGTGCTGCGTCGGCGGGTGGCTGTGAAGGTCCTTCATGAGGCACTCGCCCAAGACACCGCGTTCTTGGCGCGGTTCCAAGCGGAGGCGCAAGCGGCCGCCTCGCTCAACCATCCCAATGTTCTTGGTGTTTACGATTGGGGCCAAGACGAAGTGCCATTTCTTGTCAGCGAGTATTTGGCTGGTGGGAGTCTGCGGTCACTGCTCGATGCGGTCGGTGTGTTGAGTCCCAGCCAAGGGCTGCTTGTTGCTTTGGAAGCGGCTAAGGGGCTTGACTATGCCCACACACAGGGTCTGGTTCACCGCGATATCAAGCCTGCAAATCTGTTGTTCGGCTCGGACAGGCGGCTGCGTATCGCCGATTTCGGCTTGGCTCGGGCTTTGGCTGAAGCCGGTTGGACTGAGCCAACGCAGTCGGTGGTGGGCACAGTGCGCTATGCAGCTCCCGAACAGGCGCGAGGAGAACGCTTGGGCCCCGCCTCTGACATTTATTCGCTGGCATTGGTGATCAACGAGGCGGTCAGTGGCGAACTCCCCTTTGTGGCCGACACCACGATCGCCACTTTGGTGGCTCGGGCTGAGAACCGACTCGAACCCCATCCGGCACTTGGCCCGATTCAGGGCATCGTGAGGCGAGCTGGAGCGCTTGACCCCGACCAACGTCCCACGGCCTCCCAATTGGTGACGGAATTGACGATTGCCGCTAATGGAATGCCTCGTCCAGATCCGTTACCGCTGCCCCCCTCGTCGTTCGATCTGGACGCCCCGGCAGGTGATCAGACACAACTCCTGTCTCAGCAGCACGAAACGATAGACGGGGACCCGAGTCCGGTTCGCGGAACTGGCCTGGCAGATTCTCCGTCCGGCGCTGTCGCTGACTCCGACTCGAGTCGCTCGACTGCCACGGCGCCCGACAACGACGACGGACCCAACCGCCATTGGTTTGCGTTGATTTTGACCTTGCTGGTGGTTGCTGCCGCGGTTGTTGGTGGGGCTGTGCTGTGGCGGGACAGTCAACCGGTGACTCATGTCGTTCCGAACCTGGTCGGTGTTGATTTGTCTGAGGCGACAGCTGCGGTTGCCGAGTTTGGGTGGGTGCTGGAGAGACCCGACGAGTTGCGGATGGACGGGACGATCGCCGGTGAGGTTTTAGCCACAGATCCAGAGGCCGGGGTCGACCTGGAAGAGGGCGAAACTCTGCGGATCGTCGTCTCGCTGGGAGAGGAATTGGTGGAAGTTCCTGACCTGGTGAACCTGACACTCGTCGAAGCACAGGCGCTGCTTGAAGCGAATCGTTTCGAGCTGGGCCAAGTGGAGTATGTCGCTGACGAAGTCGTCGCACAAGGCATCGTCTTGGCTGTCTCCCTCGCCCCAGGCGTCGCCGACCAAGAGCCGGGTACCGCTATCGATTTGGTTGTTTCGGAGGGGCCGGAGGACCGCTCGGTTCCGTCGATTCCCGTGTCTCGTAGCCCCGAGGAGACCTCCGATTTGTTGCGGAGTCTGCGCTTGCTTCCGGTGGTCGCGACGGATCGCCGACACTCCGAATCGGTCCCTGAAGGGCAGGTAATCGCGCTCGAGCCCGCGCCGGGTGGGGTGCTACCGGTCGATTCTGAGGTTGTGATCGTAATTTCTGATGGCCCCGCGCCCCGTCCGGTGCCCGATGTGCTTGAACTCACCGTGACCGAGGCGACTCAAATCCTCCAGAACGCAGGTTTCGTCGTGGCTGTGCAGGGTGACGCGGGTTTTCCAGTGTTTGAGACGCTGCCGCGCAGTGGTGAGGTCCGAGAGTTCGGCGCCAGGGTTGTCATCATCACCACAGGGCTCTGAGACGCAAGTCTGAGACGAAGGTGCTCTGCTGGACTGGATCTTACGGACGCGCCCCGAAACCGCCTGAGAGCCCACGATCATCGTCGGATAGGCCGAACGTACCGGCGATGCCGGTCGGAGGGACGGCCGGGTTTTCACCGTTTCCATAGAATGCGGCGCGCCACTGCCCTGCCCAAGACGACGCAAGCCCGTCAGCAACCGTCCCGGCGGCACCAGAGGGGTCTATGGTTGCGGGTTCCAACTGCAACTCGGTCGGAAGACCCTCACAGACAGCGTCAGTTCGGAAGTTCTGCACAGATCCGCTCAGGACCCCTTCATCGAAGTTGACGGTGACCGTCACGTCGGCATCGAAGGAGCCCAGGTCCGAGTTCGTCGATGACCGGCCCGTAAAGCACCGCCCGCTGGCGATGCCGACGTAGGTGACGGTTCCTGCGAGGTCGTGGAGGGATGACGAATACGGGTCCCCGCCGCCTCCAAGTACGCCGAAGTCGTACTCGTCGGCCGATGTGGTATCGCTCGGTACGTACAGCCAGTCTCCAAAGGAAAGAGTATCAATTCGCGGCAGTGGCGATTCGGTCCACGTGTCCGGGAATATGGTCTCAGGAGTATCCGGATCGTTCGGCGTGAACAGCACGCTGCCGCGAGGAAAGTACCCACTTGCATCGGAGTTGCGATTGAATTCCATGTAGCAACCGACAAGTGGCAAACATTTGGAAATGTCCGGTGGCGTGAAGATGCCCGGCACACCGTCGAGCGAACCCGTCAATGAATCCCTGATAAACACACCCTGCCAATCCTGCCCTGCGGGCAGGGCAGGAATGCCCCTAAGGTCGATCTGGGGTTCGAAGTCGCCGTAACCTACCACCGGACGCTGCAGGTTCTGGTCGTCACTTGCGTCGGTCGCGACGTTGACGGTGAGCGTACTTGCATCGGAATACTGCTTTGTGAATGCCGTTGCCCTCCAGTTGTTCCCGCGGCCATGCTGCACAGCTTCCGTGAACGTGGCACTGGCTGTATCGACAAAGCGCCCCTGAATGCCCACCGGGTCTCCCGGCGGTTCGCTGCTCAACACCGGTGCGCTGCTCAACAGCGAGAAAGTGAAGTTCAGCTCTCCACGGTCGTCGCGCCATGGCATCGCGACGGCATACCGGGCACCCGCGGGCGATTGGGTCGTGCTGGTGTAGTTGGACATCTCGGTGCCGACAGTGCCAGCAGACATCCTCACACCGTTCCTGACCTGATCCGCGCCGGTCGCCTCGTGAATCAAATCTGACACTGTCGCTCTCTCTATCCATGTGATTGCTGGTGTTGGTGGTGTCGTTGTTGATGTCTCTGGTGGTGTCGTTGTTGTTGTTGGTGGTGTCGTTGTTGTTGTTGGTGGTGTCGTTGTTGATGTCTCTGGTGGTGTCGTTGTTGTTGTTGGTGGTGTCGTTGTTGATGTCTCTGGTGGTGTCGTTGTTGATGTCTCTGGTGGTGTCGTTGTTGATGTCTCTGGCGAAATCGCCGCGTCCCCGTTGCTGCCAAGGCAGCCGGAGAGCGCGAATGCCATCACCACGACGGCTGCCCAACCTTGCCTTGCGTGTCTCATGTCCTCGGGTCTCCAATCACTGCGGGGCGCAGGCCCCTATTGTGATGCAAACTCTAGTGGTGATTCAGGAGGCTCACGACTACGGCTAGGCGAAGCTTGTGCCTCAGGGCTGGGTGGCGAACCGCAAGAAAGTCCAGTACTTGTGGCGTGAGGAGGGCCTGAAAGTGCCTGCCTATGGACGCAAACGTCGACGGCTGGCGACGACCCGGTGCTAGTTCCGGTTCCGGAGGGTGATCGCGTCGATCTGCTCGGTCATTCTGCGCGCCGTTGAACCGAGATGCCCGGCGGTGTCACCAGAACCTCCCGGCGGCGGCGTCTCGGCTACCAGCACCGAGTCGGCCAGCATCAACAGTTTTGACGCGTCGCCCGTGAGCTTCACCTGCCCACCCAGCAGCACTGGCATGACCGCGGCCGGGTCCCGTTCGACGAATATCTCATAGGCCAGTGAGTAGGGCATCTCGATCATGAAATCGGCCTCGCTCAGATGCCCCTCGTCGAACAGCGGCGTGCCGCCGCTGGTGTCGAGGTGCAGTTGCACGGTCGGCGCTTCAAAAGGGGCGTCGACGATCGTGACATTGGCCCGTACCTTCATGTCAGTCATCTCAGCCATGTCAGTCGCCGCATCACCGGGATCGAGTTCGTGACGGATTTGTCTGACTGCGTCGATCCAGGCAGGGCTCAGGAAACTGTGGGTCATTATTGCAACTCTAGAACGTGCGCGGATCGAGCAGATCATTGCACCTGATCCCGTTGTCTCCCGCTCTTGTTCACTGCGTTCACGGTCCGCTCGGGCCACGGCCTCGTTCCGTCACGGACATATTCGGGATCAAGCCGCTCGGCCTCTATTGTCTTGTCGTACCCCTTATCCTTTAGGACCGTGGCTGAACGCATAACCCGTGATGAGGTGGTCCATGTAGCCCGCTTGGCGCGCCTTGAGTTGGCCGAGGACGAGATTGATCGGTTCACGCGGCAACTCGGCGCCATTCTGGAACACGCTGCTGACGTTGAAGCGCTCGAAGTGGCCGATGTGGAGCCGACTTCACATCCGTTGCCGCTCAGCAATGTGATGCGCGCCGATGTGGTTTCGGAGTCATTGGAGCGTGATGAAGTGATGGCTCAAGCGCCGGACGTTCAAGACGGGCAGTTTCGAGTCCCGCCGGTGCTGGGCGAACGACCGTGAGCGCAATAGAGATTGCCGCGGCGGTTAGCGCTGGTGAGCGCTCGGCGCTTGAGGTGGTCGACGAACATCTCGCTCTGATCGAACAGCGGGATTCGGAGCTGAACGCCTACAACCTGGTCACTGCAGAGAGCGCCCGCGAACAGGCAGCGGCGATCGATGCAGCAGTGTTGGCCGGTGAGCCTGTGGGTCGGTTTGCGGGAGTTCCGTTGGCCATGAAGGACAACATGTGCACTCGGGGTGTCCCGACCACCTGTTCGTCGAAGATTCTCGAGGGCTGGCGACCTCCCTATGACGCCACGGTGGTGGACCGACTGCGTGAGGCGGGCGCCGTCAGCGTCGGCAAAACCAACCTTGACGAGTTCGCGATGGGTTCCTCCACGGAACATTCCGCGTTTGGTCCTACCCGCAACCCTCACGACCCCTCAAGAGTGCCTGGAGGGTCCAGTGGAGGTACAGCCGCTTCGGTCGCAGCGGGTTTCACCCCTCTCGGCATCGGATCGGATACCGGTGGTTCCATCCGTCAGCCAGCAGCGTTCTGCGGTGTTGTTGGGATGAAGCCTACCTATGGCGTTGTCAGCCGCTACGGCCTGATCGCTCTCGCTTCGTCGCTGGATCAGATCGGACCCTTCGCAACCAATGTGACCGACGCCGCGGCTCTCTTTGACGTGATCGCCGGGCATGATCCACTCGACTCGACATCCATCCGTGACTTTGAACCGACAGCGGAAGCGGTGCTCGACCAAGGCGTTGATGGTTTGCGTGTCGGTGTGGTGAAAGAACTGACAGGGGGTCCTGGGGGAGTCCCGGGGTTGGCTGCTGATGTGTTGGCGCGAACTACGAGCGCGGTTGAGGCTCTCGCCGCTGCTGGTGCGCTGGTTGATGAGGTTTCGGTTCCGTCATCGACACTGGGTTTGAGCGCCTATTACCTGGTAATGCCAGCGGAGGCGTCGAGCAACCTGGCCCGCTACGACGGAGTTCGCTATGGCTTGCGGGTGGATGGTTCGACCACACCTGAGATGAACACGGCCACCCGCACGGCCGGTTTCGGGGCCGAAGTCAAGCGCCGGATCATGCTCGGCACCTACGCCTTGTCGGCGGGCTACTACGACGCGTTCTATGGCAAAGCGCTGAAGGTCCGCACCATGATGCTCGACGACTTCGCCCGGGTTTATGAGAACTTCGATGTGCTGGTCACGCCGACTACGCCGACTACCGCGTTTGAGCTGGGAGCTCGGACTCAAGATCCGCTGACGATGTACGTCAACGATGTTTGCACGATCCCTTCGAACCTCACCGGTCATCCCGCCATCTCGGTTCCGTTCGGGGTGGGTGTTGACGGCATGCCGGTTGGTGTTCAGGTGCTTGCTCCGGCTTTGCATGATGCACAAACGTTTCGGGTGGCCGCTGTACTTGAGGCTGCGTCATGAGCGAGCTAGCGCCTGCGGCTACGTCGGACACGCCAGTAGAGCCGGCCCTTCCAGAGGGTTGGGAACTGATTGTCGGGCTTGAGGTTCACGTCGAGCTCGATACGGCCACCAAGTTGTTTTGCGGTTGCGTCAACCGGTTCGGTTCTGAACCCAACACCAACGTTTGCCCGACCTGTTTGGGTTTACCGGGCTCTCTTCCGGTCATGAACGAACGCGCTGTGGAACTGGCGATGATCTTGGGCCGGGCGTTGGGTTGCGAGGTCAACAGATCTGTCATGGCTCGCAAGAATTACTTCTATCCCGACATGCCCAAGGACTTCCAAACCACGCAATACGACCAGCCAACCAATTCAGAGGGCCACCTGGAGTTGGCTGACGGGTTTGTGGTGGGTATCGAACGAGCGCACATTGAAGAAGACACGGGCAAGTCAATCCATGTGGGCGGTGGCGGACGGATCAACGATGCGGTTTATTCCTTGGTTGATTACAACCGAGCGGGTGTGCCGCTGATCGAGATCGTCAGCAAACCGGACATACGAACGATTGAGCATGCCCGCAACTACGTCGAGGAACTGAGAGCCATCGTGGTTGCCACGGGAGCCTCCGACGCGCGAATGGAGGAGGGTTCGATCCGGGTCGATGCCAACGTGTCGGTCCGCCCCCACGGATCGTCTGAGTTGCGCACCCGTTGTGAAATCAAGAACATCAACTCGTTACGGTCGCTTGGTCGTGCTATTGAGCATGAGGCGCTTAGACAGATTGATCTTTGGACGACTGGCAGCGGTCCGCAACAGCAGACACGCCACTGGGATGAAGACGCCGGTCGCACAATCCCGGGCCGATCGAAAGAGGATGCCGACGATTACCGGTATTTCCAGGAACCGGACCTAGCCCCCCTAGACCCGACGCCAGCCACGATCGCCGCGATCGACGAAGCAATGCCAGCGTTGCCAGCCGCTCGCAGAGCCGCTCTCCGCGCGGCGACAGGTGCTGACATCGACGCTGCGCGCCTTTTGGTTGAGCGCGGTCAAGATGTCCTGGCGATGGCTGCTGTTGCGGCGGGTGCGGACGGCACCAAGGCGGTCACGCGACTGGTCAATGACTTAGCTGTCGATGATTGGTCCAAGGTTGCTGCCGAGTCTTTCGCGACCCTTGTCCAGATGGAGTCGAGCGGAGAGCTGTCTGCGAGTCAGGCCAAGCAGGTGCTTGTTGATCTCGTTGAGCGAGGGGGGGATCCTGCTGCTCACGCCGGTACGCGAGGGTTTGAGGCTATGGACGCGACCGAACTTGAGTCGCTGCTCGACGGGTTGATCGCCGCCAACCCCGATGAATGGTCGCGTTATAGCGGCGGAGATGAAGGTGATCGCAAGAAGATGCAGGGGTTCTTTACGGGCCAGATCATGAAAGCCACGCGTGGTCAAGCTGATGGCAAAGTGGTTGCTCAGCTCCTGGCTCAGAAATCTGAGGGCTAGCGGCTCGCTCCCGTAACTTGCCATTTGGGGGTGTGAAAGCGGGCCAAGAGCATGATGGCACGGGACAGGAGCCATGCCATGAGGCAAAACCAAAGCCAGCCGATGCCGGCACCGGTCGCCAACACAACAAGGCCTCCACCGACAAGCACCACCGCGGAAATCCACATGGTGACGGCCAAGAAGCGCAGGTTGCCAGCACCGATGAGGATGCCGTCGAGAGCGAAGACGACGCCGGCGAGTGGCTGCTGGAGTGCAACATGGATGAGGAGAAAGGCGGTGAGGCTCAAAACGGCTGCATCTGCGGTGAAGAGATAACCGAGCAGAGGCGATAAGAGTCCGACGATGCAACCGAGGCCAACCCCGCACCAAAACCCCCACTGGATCATTCTTCGTCCCAACGAACGCGCCCGGGCCGCGTCTCCACTTCCCAAGGTCATGCCGATCATGGCTTGGGCGGCGATAGCGACCGAATCGAGGGTCAGAGCAAGGAGATTCCAGATCTCGAAGGCGATTTGATGTGCGGCGAGATCGTCGATGCCGATCCGTGCAGCCACCGCGAGCGTGATGGTGAGGCTCCCCCGTAGTGCTGCGGTGCGAATAAACAGGTCGAGTCCGTCGCCGGCTACCCGGGTGATCACCTTCAGGTCAGGTCGGAAATTAACCCCGTGCGCTAGTACAGCGTGGCGGATCCAGGCGACGAACACGGCAGCGGCGATCCATTGTGCGACGACCGTCGACAGAGCGGAAGCCCCAATTCCCTGGTCGAAACCGTATATCAGTACAAGTTCCAAGACGAGGTTGACAACGGCAGTGCCGAGAGCCACGTAGAGCGGTCGTTTCGTGTCCTGGAGACCTCGCAGGTATCCGACCCCGGCCAGAGTTATGAGCATTGCCGGCACGCCGAACAACGAGATCCGAAAGTAGACCTCGGCATGGTTGCCGACGTCGCCCTTGCCGCCCATCAGCGAGATCAGATCACTGCCGAAGACCAATCCAAGCAGGGTTAGCGCAATCCCGATGAGTGCCGCGAGCCAGACACTTTGCACTGCGTGGTGCGCGGCGCGACGCATTTCTTTGGCTCCCAGCAGCCTGGCCACGGTCGCAGTGGTGCCGTAAGCCAGGAAAATAAAGACCGAATATCCGATCAACAGTAGAGACGAGGCGACAGCGAGACCGCCAAGCTGTGGTGTCCCGAGGCGCCCTACCACGGCGGTATCGGCCAGAATATAAAGCGGTTCGGCAACTAGAGCCGCCAACGCCGGTACCGCGAGGCGTAGGATTTCCCGATCTTCGCGGGTCCAGTGGACACGAAAACGAAGGAGGGACGACATGGGAGCGAATGCTACGGCTGCCGGTGAGTGGATTGTCCCTGCGGCAGGCTGTCATGACACGACTGGTCGTCTCGCGGCGTGAGTGCAGTAACGACCGAGCAGGCCGAAAGGCCTAAGTTTGGTTACATCCCGACGTTCGACGGAATGCGCGGGTTCTGGGTCGTACTCGGGCCGCTGCTCTATCACGCCCGTCCCGAGAGCATCCAGGGCGGTCCGGACATCGTCCCGGGGGGCATCCTCAGCCTCGACCTGTTCTTCGTCCTGTCGAGCTACCTGATCGTCAGCATCGCTCTGCGGGAGTGGGACGCGAATGGTCGTCTCGACTTGGTCGCTTATGCGGGTCGTCGGGTACGGCGACTCTTCCCCGCTCTTTTCTTGGTTCTCGCTTTTCTTTCCATCTACCTGGCTGTTGTCGACGACCCAGACCTGATTGACCGGTGGACCGGTGCGATCATTTCCGCTCTCGCGTATTGCGCCAACTGGCATGAGATCGTGGCCGGGGTCTCGTACTTCGAGCAGTTCCTCACGCCCTCACCTCTGAAACATGTCTGGTCGTTCTCGATCGAGGAGCAGTTCTATCTCTTTGCGCCGTTGTTTCTGATCGTGGGCCTGCGCTGGGGTGGCCGTAGAGGACGCGAGATATTGTTGGCCCTGTCGGTGTTGGGAGCGCTTGGTTCGGCGTGGTGGATGAGCCGGGTGCATGTGGTGGGGGAGGATCCGTCGCGGGCCTATTACGGAACCGATACTCGTGCCCAAGCGCTGTTTGTGGGTATTGCGATGGCGCTCGCGGTCCATTTGTACGGCCGGCCAAGCACGGAGCGGGGCAAGAAGTTGTTGGCTCTGGTCGCCTATCCGGCTACGGGTTTTCATCTTTGGACCGTGTTGGCGGTCAGTGAGCGCGACGCATGGATGTTTGAGAACGGCGGGTTCTTGTTGGTTGCTGTGGCTTCGGGTGCGGCTCTGTTGGGTTTGTCTCAAGATGCGCCGTGGAGTCCGTTGCACTGGTTCTTTGCCTGGTTGCCGGTCCGTTATGTGGGACGGATCTCCTACGGTCTCTACCTTTACCACTGGCCGATCTACTTGTTGGTCGACTCTGAGCGAGCGGGGAGTTTGTTCGGCGTCGAACGACTCACGGGTTGGTCGTTGTTGGCTCTGCATTTGACCCTGACTGCGGTCGTGTCAGTTCTCTCATTTCATTTGATCGAGCAACCGTTTGTGAAGCGAAAGTGGCCCTTCACGTTGAAGGGTCTCCGGCCCTCGATGGCTGCGTTCGCCGGGGCGGTCGCCGTGGTGGTGATTCTCTCTGGTCTTCTGGTGGCACATACCCGTCGCCCGCCTGAAATCCGACAGATACTTGTGCCTGCTGCCGCTGCGACTTCAACTGACCAAGACCCAGCGACTCAAGACCCCGCGACCCCAATCGCAGAAATCGACGAGGCACAACTCCCCGGTGAATCAGCCACTCCTGAACCCGAGGATCGCCACTCAATCGATGGCGATGCAAACACAGGTGTGCCCGTCGAACAAACGGCTTCTGAGTCTGATGGGGTACAACCCGAAGAGGAGTTTGATTCGGGTCCCCTGCGAATCTTGACGGTGGGCGATTCAGTGATGGCTCAGATCGGCTATGCGCTCGCCGACTGGACGCTCGAGAATCCAAATGCCGGGGTGATCGTCTTCAACCAGGCCCATATCGGTTGCGGGACCGTCAGATTCGGCCTGAAGCGTGTGCCAAGCGGTGAGGAAGGCCCCGTTGGCGATCTGTGTTCCGATTGGGCTGTTCCGGTTGACCCAGAGTTGGTTTCTGAAGAAGCAGTCGTTTCTTGGATCACCGTGGTCGAGGTGTTTGCGCCGGACATTGTCATTACCCATGTGAGTCCCTGGGACATCACTGATCGACTCATTCCTGGGGTGGCCGGAGACGAGTGGACCAATATCGGCGAACCCGCCTTCGATGCGTATGCGGCAAGTGAGTATGGCGCCGCGATCGAACTCCTGACGTCGACGGGCGCTGAACTCTATTTTCTTGAAGGTGCCGACCACAATCGACCGATCACTCCTCAAAACACCCCTGAACGAGTGGCGCTGCTGAACCAACTGGTAGCGGCGGTGGCCGCGGATATAGATGCTCGGGTCACGATGGTCGATTATCCGGGATGGATCGGCGAGGTGGGGAGTGATCGTGAGTTGAACCTTAGAGACGATGGCCTTCACCTGTCGCGAGAGGGCCTAGACGAGATCGCCGATTGGCTCTTGTTCGATGTCTTGGGCCTTGATCCGCCCTAGGTTCCTGAGACTTGCCAGCGTTGGTATCGAGCCGGGTCGGTCCAAGCCCCCGTTTCGGCGTTGAACTGAGCGGCAGCGACGGTCATCTGATCGGTGTGTCCGGCGCGAGCGGCAGTTGATGAGATTTCGAGCAGGTCGTCCGGGACCGGGAGCTGCAGCTCTTCTGGGATCGCATGCGGTGGTCTAGGAGCTAGCGCAACGGTCGGTAGACGGTTCACGGCTCTGTCTCGGGCCTCCGCATCGTCGTTATACCAGGCGGGATCGTTCACTTGGTGCCATTTGTCGGCACCCATGACAACGACGTCGTAACCATCGGCGATATCGGAAATCAATTGTGCCTCGGTGACGACGACCGCAAGGTTCTGGTGATTGCGCAACGACGCTTCGATCACTTCAAGCCGGTGTTCAAAGCTAGGGACTTCCACCTTGGTCTTGCCCAACGGACTCACCGACAGCGCGAAGTCGAGCCTTTGCAGCGAATGTTTCGACACCACAGCAAGGGCGATTTCGAGATGCGCCTTGGTAGGCGGGTTGAACGATCCGGGATAAACGCCAATGCGTGCCACTAAGCAACCGATGTTACAGAACCGGTGCTCCAAGACAGCGCCGACATGAGCAGGGATTGCTCCGAAGAGATGTTGCCAAAGGGCCTTTGAAGCGCCATACTTCTCGTTGTGAACCTGCGCCCAGCCCTCGACCCAGTAGTACTCGTTAGCTAGCGCACGTACGCGAAACCACAGCCGTTCGTGCGCCTCGACCTCCCGGAAGGGAGGTCGTTTCGTGTTTTCGGCGCATACTTCAATAACAACCAGCAGACATGCGGGATGAACCAATGAACAACAAACAGCAGATGTGTGGCGGAGTGGCCTTGGTGAAGGCCCTTGAAGGCGCGGGAGTCGAAGTGATGTTCGGCTTGCCAGGCGGTGCCATTCTTCCCGTTTACGACCCGATCATCGATAGTTCGATTCGTCATATCCTCGTGCGCCATGAGCAGGGGGCCGGCCACATGGCCGAGGGTTATGCCCATGCCACGGGAAGACCCGGCGTGGTGATGGTCACCAGTGGTCCCGCAGCTACCAACGTTGTCACTCCGCTATGCGACGCCTTCCTCGACTCGGTTCCGATGGTCTGCATCACCGGGCAGGTCCCCTACGCGGCGATTGGGACCGACGCCTTCCAAGAATGCGACACGACCGGGATCACCATGGCGGTCACCAAACACAACTTCTTGGTAACCGAAGCCCAGGACATTCCGCGAACCATCCGCGCCGCCTTCCACATCGCCACCACAGGTCGCCCCGGTCCCGTGCTCGTCGATATTCCCAAAGACATTGTCGATCCGGTCAACCCACGTTCGGCGATGACCTGGTATGAAGCAAGCGACACCGACATGGATCTACCCGGTTATCACCCGATCACCCAAGGTGATCCTGAGCTGATCCGAGCGGCGGCAGAAATGATCCGCGACGCGCAACGACCCGTGCTCTACGTGGGTGGCGGGGTACTCAAATCCCGTGCCGCCGAAGCACTGCTGGAACTAGCAGAAATGGTTCAGATACCAGTGGTCACCACATTGATGGCCCGTGGCGCCTTCCCCGACAGTCATGACCTGTGTCTGGGAATGCCGGGTATGCACGGCAATTTCACGGCTGTCACGGCTATGCAACGGTCCGATCTGCTGATCTCGCTGGGCGCCCGCTTCGACGATCGTGTGACCGGCAAACTTGACGGGTTCGCTCCCGACGCCAAGATCATTCACGTTGATATCGACCCGGCCGAACTGGGCAAGGTTCGCCAAGTCGACATCGGGATACAGGGCGACTGCCGACTCGTCATCGAAGACCTCGCCACGGCAATGCGTGAGATCGGGGGTACGGACGCGCAAGTTGATCGCAGAGAGTGGCGGTCAACCATCTCGGGTTGGCAAGAGAAGTTTCCGCTCGTCTATGAGCAGTCTGAGCTCGGTGAACGACTCAAGCCGCAATATGTGCTTGAAGAGCTGCGCGACAACAACCCGGCCGACACCATCGTCACCTCAGGTGTGGGTCAACATCAGATGTACGCCAGCCAATATTGGAAGTTCGACTACCCCTACACCTGGATCAACTCGGGCGGGTTGGGCACGATGGGCTTTTCGATACCCGCTGCCATAGGCGCCAAGGTCGGCAAACCCGACCGCCGCGTGTGGGCTGTGGACGGCGACGGCTGTTTTCAAATGACCGCACAGGAACTCGTCACCGCGTCGGTCGAAGACATTCCCATCAAGGTCGCCTTGCTCAACAACTCGTATCTGGGCATGGTCCGCCAGTGGCAGGAGATGTTCTACGACGAGCGTTACAGCGAGGTGTATCTTTCCGAGCAGACCCCCGACTACGTCAAATGGTCCGAGGCGATGGGTTGCGTCGGCATCCGCGTGGAATCCCCCGAAGAAGTCGCGCCGGCCATCACCAAGGCCAACGAAATCAACGACCGTCCAGTAGTGGTCGAGTTCCGTACAGACCCCCGTGAGAACGTCTTCCCCATGGTTCCGGCGGGCAAAAGCAACTCCGAACTCGTGGTTGACCCGAGCCAGCAGGGGTTGGAGCGATGAGCGATCCAGATCGGTTCCATACGATCGTCACGACCGTGGAGAACAAGCCCGGCGTTCTGGCCCGCGTGTCGGGACTTTTTGCACGCCGAGGGTTCAACATTGAATCGCTGGCTGTGGCCCCCACCGACGATGAGCGCTTCAGCCGCATCACCTTCACGGTCGATGTCGAATCGGCGCCTCTTGAGCAGGTCGTCAAGCAGCTCAACAAGCTCATCAATGTGGTTGAGATCCAGGAGTTGCCGCCAGAGGACTGCGTATCGAGAGAGTTGATGTTGGTGACTGTTGCTGCTGACGCACACCATCGTCGAGAACTGATGGAACTCATTGATGACTGGCGGGCGTACGTATTGGCAGAAAACACCGAGAGAATAATGCTGTCGTTCTCAGCTCGTACGGCCAGACTAGATGAGTTCGAGGAATGTCTGCGACCCTTCGGGATTGTGGAACTTCAGCGAACCGGACGGGTAGCGCTCCCAGCGCTCGACTGACCGAACACAGAGAAACAAACACCGAACACAAAGAGAGGTTTCGCGGTGGCGAACATCTACTACGAAAAAGACGTTGATCGTTCTCAGATCCTCAACCGGAAGGTTGCGGTGCTTGGATACGGCTCGCAGGGGCACGCCCATGCACTCAACCTGAAAGAGTCGGGGGTCGACGTGAGGGTCGGCCTTCGTGAGGGCTCATCGTCGGTTGCCAAAGCGCAAGCCGCCGGACTCGATGTGCGTTCCATTGCGGACGCATGTGCTGAAGCGGATGTGGTCATGATGCTCATGCCCGACACCGAAATGGCCGCCATCTACGAAGAACGCGTTGCCCCGAATCTTGGCGATGGTGACGCATTGTTCTTTGCCCACGGATTCAACATCCGCTTCGATCTGATCGAACCCGCTACCAACCTCGATGTATGCATGGTCGCCCCCAAAGGCCCGGGCCACCTCGTGCGCCGCACTTACAGCGAAGGTGGCGGAGTACCGTGCCTCATTGCTGTTGAGCAGGACGCCAGCGGTTCGGCCAAGGAGCTTGCATTGGCCTACGCGGATGCCATCGGCGGTGCCCGCGCCGGGGTGATTGAAACCACCTTCACCGAAGAGACCGAGACCGACCTGTTCGGCGAGCAGGCCGTGCTGTGCGGCGGCACGACACGTCTGGTGCAGGCCGGTTTTGAGATCCTGATCGAGGCTGGTTACCAACCTGAGGTTGCCTACTTCGAGTGTCTCCATGAACTGAAGCTCATCGTCGACTTGATGTATGAGGAGGGGATCGTCGGCATGCGCTACTCAGTGTCCGACACAGCTGAGTGGGGCGACCTGAGCTGTGGACCGAAGGTCATCGACGACAGAGTCAAAGACACCATGAAAACACTCCTGACAGACATTCAGGACGGCACCTTTGCTGCTGACTGGGTGGCCGAGAGCCGCTCCGGACGCAGCAACTTCCTCGCCTTGGAGCAAGCAGGCCACGATCACCCGATCGAAGTTGTGGGCAAGGAACTCCGCGCCATGATGCCCTGGATCTCTGCCGGCAAGCAGTCAGTCGCCGAAACCTCCGGCGGTCAGGGTATGGCCTGAGCCATCCCCGAAGCCCGCCGGCGAGGCTACCGGCGGCGAATCAGGGGAACAGGCCTTGCAATAGTTTGTAGACGATAAGCGCGCAGAAGTAGAGCACGGTCCCCGGGAACCCCCAGAAGACAGCCCAACCCAACCAGCGGATCCACCTGGGTCGATCGGCAAAACGGCGATGGTGGTACGCGGCTTCGAGGGCCTGGATCTCTTCGTCAGGCTCGACGCCGTAGCTCAACAGTTCACGTGCATCCTCGGCTACTTCTTCGCGCACAACGACCCGGAACCCTGGCTCAGTCACAAGAGGAGGAGCGATCGAGTGAGCAGGGTCCGCCATCACCGCTCCTTCCAAACCCGCGTCTGTAAGCATGGCCACTGCCAAATCAGCGTCGAACTTCGAGTTGTACTCCCCGACGATGCTCATGCCCGATAGTGGTTCCATCCTCAGAAGTCTGGCACTGCAGCATCGCAAAGCGGTACCTGACCATCGGAGAAGTTGCAGATACCGGCGATCTGATGGCTATCGTCACCACAGATGACCACGGCTATCAGAGTCCGCGAGCTCACCAAGTCTTATGGGAATCTGCGTGCAGTCGATGGCGTCAGCTTTGATGTCGCCGAGGGCGAGGTCTTGGCGATCTTGGGCCCCAACGGTGCGGGCAAGACAACCACCGTTGAGATTCTCGAAGGTCACCGCAGCCGTGACGGCGGCGATGTGTCGGTCTTGGGAACTGATCCTGATCGAGGTGGACATCGCTTTCGGGACCGCATCGGAATTGTGTTGCAGGCTGCTGGTGTTGACCGCGAATTGTCGACTCGTGAGGCACTTGAGCTTTATGGTGCGGCGTACTCGAACCCGAGATCGATCGATGAACTGATCGAACTTGTGGAGTTGACAGACAAGGCCGACGATCGGATTGTTTCGCTTTCAGGCGGTCAGCGTCGCCGGGTGGACTTGGCACTTGGTTTGATCGGCAATCCCGAACTGATCTTTCTTGACGAGCCCACCACGGGGTTCGATCCGCGTGCGCGCCGTCGCAGTTGGGATGTCATCTCCAATTTGACTTCGCTTGGTCGGACGATCGTGTTGACCACGCATTATCTCGACGAAGCCGAGTACTTGGCTGATCGGGTAGCGGTGCTGTCGAAGGGACAGATCGTTGCCGACGGTACGCCAGCGGAACTTCGCAAAACCGTACAGTCCGACACCAAGATTGCCTTCGACCTGCCCCGGCTC
The DNA here is from genome assembly GCA_965198365.1 of Candidatus Aldehydirespiratoraceae bacterium. Classification (GTDB taxonomy): domain Bacteria; phylum Actinomycetota; class Acidimicrobiia; order Acidimicrobiales; family Aldehydirespiratoraceae; genus VXYK01. Next base: position 1,028,349 of record OZ240617.1, read on the forward strand.
GACGAGCCTTTGCTGGGGTTGTTCGAGCCGCTGGTCGGTCAGGGCCGGGGTCGAGGACGCAGGGTCGAGATCCTGACTCCTGCTCCCACTGCCGATCTCGCTCACGTAACGAGTTGGGCCATGCAACAGGGAATTGAACTCGACGGCCTAACCGTCGAATCAGCCGATTTGGAGGATGTGTACTTGAGTCTCGTGGGCGAAGACGAAGAGCCCGAAGATTCCGAGGATTCTGGGGCGCGCTGATGGGAGAGCGTCTTGGTACGGGTCGCGTTTCACTTGTTGTGCGGCATATACGTGCCCAGAACAGAATCTTCTGGAGGGTGCCGATTGGTGCCTTCTTCGCGCTCTTCCTGCCAGTGATGATGCTGGTGTTGTTTGTTGCCTTGTTCGGTTCGGATACCTACACCACCGAGTACGGCGAGGTTTCGCGGGCGCAGTTCTACACGCCTGCTTTGGCAGTGTTCGCGGTCGCCAGTTCGACTTTCACAAACCTTGCCATCAATCTGTCGATTCGTCGTGATGAAGGGATTTTGCGGAGGGTCCGAGGCACGCCGCTGCCTCGGTGGATCTATTTGGCAGGCGTCATTGGTTCGTCGGTCTATATGGCTTTGTTGGGCACTGTGGCGGTGGTGACGCTCGGAGTGGTGGCCTACGACGTCAACATCGAATTGGCGAAGCTTCCGGCGATGCTGGTGGCGCTCGTGTTGGGTGCGACGGCGTTCGCGACTTGGGGGGTTGCGATGGCGGCTCTCGCCCGAAGTGCTGCGGCAGCGCCTGCGGTGGCCAACGCAGTGATCCTGCCGATGGCGTTCGTGTCCAACGTCTTTGTCTCATTCGAGGGTGAAGCTCCAGCGTGGTTGCTGTTGGTCGGCGACACGTTCCCGCTGCGCCACTTCGTGATCTCCTTCGGCGAAGCGATGAGTCCCTTCAGCGAGGCACCTGCTTTCATTCCGGAACGCTTAGTTGTGCTGGTGGCGTGGACTGTTGTCGGTGCTTTGGTTGCCTGGCGAAAATTTCGATGGGAACCCGCCGTCGGAGCTTCCTCTTCACGCAGCCGCCGCGGGAATCGATGAGCAAAACCTCGGCAACATTCGACGCATGACCCGAAACGGCTTTGGGAACCTCTCGCCAACGTTGTACGCACTTTGGGATGTCCGTTACTTTTACCGGACAGACTTGTAGCGACGACAAGGAGCAGGCTGTGCTCAGCAAATTTGACGATTACCCGATCCACCAGACACCGGATCCCGTCGCCCACCCGGCGAGCAGCGACAAGGACACCTACGAGCGCTACTGGTTCAACGGGTACTCAAGAGCCGGTGACATGTACCTCGGCATAGGAACCGCGCGCTATCCCCATCTCGGCATCCAGGACTGCGGGATTTCTATCGTTTACGGGGGGCGTCAATATGCCTTCCATGCATCGGCTCGTGCCAGCGCAGAACCGAGCGAGATGCGGGTCGGGCCTTTCAATCTCGAGATCGTTGAGCCGATGCGATCTTGTCGGGTGACGCTTGATCGCAACGATACGGATTTCGCTTGTGACCTGCTGTTTGAGGGGCGCACAGGCAATGTGGAAGAACCTCGTCACCATTTCGGGACCGGCGTTCGCAAGAGTATGGACACCACCCGTTTCGCTCAGCTCGGGCATTGGAGCGGTTGGATTACCTTCGGCGGACAAAGGCTGGATCTCGAGCGCTCCCAGACCTGGGGAACAAAAGACCGTTCATGGGGCATCCGACCCCTGATCGGCGGCGACACCCGCGGGGCGCCGCAACCTCCGCGAGAAGGTGGGATCTTCTTCCTCTGGGCACCGATCAATTTCGAGGACATGTGCATCCACTATCAACTCTTCGAAGACTTCAAGGGGCGCCCGCTCTTCAACGTCGGAGCGATTCTGCCGGTCTACGAATCGCCCGCCGACATCGGTGGCGTTGAGGATGAAGCCGCAAACGACATGCGCAACCTTGAGCACAAGCTCACGTTCAAATCAGGCATCCGCATGGTGAGCGATGCCACCATCGCCATGACCTCGATTGATGATGGAACCCGCCACGAAGTTCACCTTGAGCCGATTTTCGCCTTTCGCATGAAGGGCATTGGTTACATGCATCCCAAATGGGTGCACGGCCAATGGCACGGCGAGTTGGAGATGGAGAGCGAGTCGTGGTCGCTCGATGAAGTCGATGAGATGGCATATGAGAATCAGCATGTCCAGCACCTCGTCTGGGCGGACTACGGCGACCGGCGCGGAATCGGCGTGCTTGAGCAGGTAATGCTCGGCCCATACCGCCCCTACGGACTCGAAGGCGGCTGGCAGGCCCCTTCCTACGACTGATCGCCCGTTTACGACTCGCGCCCCCGAAATCTGCGCGCTCAGCTACATCTAGTGTGGTTAATCGCGCAGATTTGGCGGGATTCAGAGGGGTTGGGTCAGCTTGCGGGGTCGATGAGACGGAACGCTTCGGCATACCGCACGCCTCCGCGGCGGCCATGATCTCGTGCTTCGCGCAGTATCCGTTGGCGAAACTCCTGTGCTTGAGTGCCGTCGTCGTCGGCGTCGATCTCCATGGTGGTTTCGAATTGAGACTCGTGAGCGAGTAGTGCTGAGACCTTGGCCTCCAGGTGTGATTGCTCAACGGCCTCAAGGTGGTCGGGTTCCTCGCACTCGAACAGCAGCAGAGCGTCGGGTCGATGATGGTCCATTCCGTGCTCGCGGTGGTAGTGAGGGTCGCGGGCGGCGACCACAGAGTCGACTGTCAGCCAACCGGCGGCCCGATGGTCTGGGTGAATCCGCCAGCGCTGCCACGGGTCGTGACCCAGAACGACTTCCGGTTTCAGTTCCCGGATGGCGCGGCTGAGCAGGCTGCGCCGCTCGACGCCGTGGTCGAGTTCGCCGTCCTCGGCACCCAGGAAGCGCACCTCGCCGGTGGCCCCGAGTCGGCGGGCCGCTTCTTGCTGTTCGGCTTGTCGCCGCGCTGTCAGTGCAGTGGTGTCGGCGTCGACATCCCAGGTGCCCTTGCTCCCGTCGGTACAGATCAGCAGATGAACTGTCGCCCCGGCCTCAGCCCACTTGGCCAGCGTGGCACCGCACCCGAACTCCACATCATCGGGATGCGCGGCGACCGCCAGTGCGGATGCGGGTGTCGGAAGGTCGATACGCACAGCTCGGCACCTAACAGGAACTGCGGGCGTGGTCGCGTGCAAGGTTGATCAGGTGTGACGGCAGATCAGCGGGGCTGTCCACGTCCCAAGCCAAAGACGCATCGTCGATCTCGGTGAAGTCGAGACCCAACCGGGCCGATTCGGCACGGTGCTTTGCGAACGACCCCGGACCATACGAAAAGGTGAAACCGGTGTTGGTGGGGAGGCTTATGACGTTGGAGCCGTCCCGGTGCCGATCAGGCGCCAACGCCACTCCGGTGCCGGTCACCACCCGCAGGTCCGACGCGAAAGGCAGATCGGCGTGGGCGATGATGATCCGTGACGCCCCTGCGGCGGCCGCGGCGGCCGCCGCCACCGTCACGGCGGGGTTGAGCCCGCTCTCGCCGACGGCGCAAGTCAAGGTTCCGAGCGCTTGTGCCCAGTCCGCTACCTCGTCGTCGTCGGTGACCACCCAGACCGGCAGGTCGTGCGCGGCGGCTACCACTGTCTCTGCCATTCGACGGATCAGCGCCCTGCGCGCGTGTGGGTCGAGCGAGGAGGCGAGGCGGCTCTTGGCGTCGTCGAACGACCGGATCGGCACCAACACGATCGTGCTGTTCGTCGCTGGTTCGTTCAAGGCCACGTCCCTACTCTAAGGCTCGTCGGTTGACTCCAGGGCTTGTCGGTTGGCTCGCGGGTTCGTTGGCTTGCCGGGTGACTCCAGGGCTCGTCGGTTGGTTTGCGGGTCCGGGGCTTGTCGGTTGGTTCCGGGGCTTGCCGGTTGGTTCCGGGGTTTGTCGGTTGGCTCGCGGGTTCGTTGGCTTGCCGGTTGGTTCCAGGGCTTGTCGGTCGGCTCCAAGGTTCGCCGGGCCCGGGTCTTGTTGACGAGTCGGTCGGGGTTGGGGCTTTGGGCCTAGGGTGAACCCATGGAGATGCAAGTTGCCGTTGTGGGAGCAGGATCCTGGGGGACCACAGTCGCCCATCTGAGCGCCCACAATGTTGCGACAACCCTGTACAGCCGCCGTGAAGATGTAGCGGAGGCCATCAATACTCGCCATGAGAACCCGCGGTACTTGCCCGGATACCAACTCCACCCGGCGCTGCGGGCGTCAAGCGATCTGGCCGCGGTGGTGTCTGCAGCTGATGTGTTGGTGATGGGAGTGCCGTCAAAAGGATTCCGTGACACGCTCAAAGCGCTGCGCCCGAGCCTTCGACCCTGGGTGCCGGTCGTGTCACTGGCGAAGGGTCTGGAACTCTCAACCCGCCAGCGGATGACCCAGGTAGCCGAAGACGAATTGCCCGGCCACCCCGTCGGCGTGCTTACCGGCCCCAACCTCGCCAAAGAAATCCTGGCAGGCGACGCTGCGGCCGCGGTCATCGCCTTTGACGACGAAACCATCGCCCAACGCCTCCAAGACGTGTTCTCCACGGACCTGTTCAGGGTGTACACCAACACGGATGTGCTCGGCTGTGAGATCGGCGGTGCATTGAAGAACGTGATCGCGCTCGCCGCGGGGATGGCCGATGGACTCGGCACCGGAGACAACACCCGGGCCGCGGTGATCACCCGTGGTCTTGCTGAGTTGACTCGGCTAGGCGTGGCGATGGGTGGCGAACCTGCCACCTTCGCGGGTCTTGCCGGAATGGGAGACCTGCTTGCTACTTGCATGAGTCCGCAGAGCCGGAATCGCCATGTGGGAGAACAACTCGGACGAGGTCGTACTCTTGACGAAATCAACGCGGAGATGGACCAGGTGGCCGAAGGCGTCAAATCAGCGAGAGTAGTGCTTGAACTCGCCGCCGAATACGACGTGTACATGCCGATCTCCCAAGAGGTGCACTCGTGTGTCCAGGGCCTCCAGGGTGCAGATGACGCATACCGAGGCCTCATCGAACGAGAGATAACCCGCGAGTAGCGGTGAGGCTCAGGTGGAAAGGTCGTCTCGGCTGGGTCGGTCGGTTAGGCGGGTTCGGTCGGCTGGGCGGGGTCAGTCGGGTCGGTCGGGTCGGTCGGTTGGGCGTACCCAGGATGCCGATTCTTGGGTGGGTTCTGTTGAGGGTTCGGTGATCGGCGACCTTGAGGGTCCGCTGGCTGTTGTTGACGAGCATGGCCGGTTGCAGACGATCGACCGCAGATGGTCGTTCGAATGGGGTGTCGGTGTCGGGGATCGCTGGCGCATCGCCCATGAGACTGCCGGTACTCGTCGGCATCGGATCAACGACGCCCCGGTCTACGAAACCCGCTTACGGGTAGCCGGAGGTGACGTTGTTCAGCGCGTGGCCGTGGCCAACGACGGGGTCAGCAGAGTCCTCGTCGTCGAGTTCGAGAACGCTTCTAGTGACGCCGTGGCGGTCGCGCTGGTGGGTCGCGCCATCGGCGGTCAGGTCTCGGTCTCTTGTGACTCTGCCAGCCTCGATGGGCGGACGTGGATCCGGCCCGAACGTCAAGCAGGAGGCGTGATCGCGGTCTGTGGTGCACAGGATCCTTGGCCGGAAATCCAAAAAGGTCCAAACACAGCGCCCGTTTCGGTCCGTGGCACCGAAGTCGCGGCCGGTCTGGTGACGGCGTTGCCACATCGACAGAGCGTCAAGTTTCAGGTGGTGATCGAAGGCAAGGTGCCGACACGGTCAGCCTCTCCAGCCGAGGTCGCCTCGGGGTGGCTAGCCGTCACCGCCGATGCGTCGAGCATTGAAGTCGCAGACGTTGATCTCGGCACGGCGTGGAGACGGATCCTCGGCGACCTTGTAGTCCAGGCGGGATCCGACGATCCCCGCAGCGCCGCTGAAGCCGCCCCGATTCTCGACATTGGGGGACTTGATCGCGAGGCTGACCGGGCACGAACCGCAGTGGTCGCGTTGACCGAGGCGGGACACCTTGGAGATACGGCGGCTGTGGCGGCGCTGAGAGCTCTGATATCGCGGGATCTGCGGCTGGGAAAAAACTCGGGTCTCGATGAACTTGCAGACGTGTTAGTGGCCGCCGCGGCAGATTCGCTCGATTCCAACACTGCGAACCTGTTGGCTTGGGCTTTGGAAGCTACCGCACCGCGAGCCGCAACCGACGCCCGCCGGTTAGCTGCCAAGGTAGACCCCGGTGTCGTCTATCAGCCGACGACCTTGGCCGCGAGAGCAGCAGGGCGGGTGCTTGGCCCTTTGATCGACGACTCGCGTCCCAAGCGCATTGACCTACTTGCAGAGGTGCCGTCTGAGTGGTTCGGCAGACCAGTCGACGTGCGCGGCTTCGGCACGCTCTGGGGCCGGATCTCGTTCAGCGTGCGTTGGCATGGTCGTCGCCCAGCGCTTCTCTGGGAACGAATCGGAAGCCGCGACCCAGTCGAACTTCGCTGCTCAGGCCTCGACTCTTCGTGGTCCAGCGTCGAACGCCGAGGCGAAACCCTACTCGCTGAGCCGCTGTGGGTCCCGAGCGAATAGCCCGAGCGAATAACCCGAGCGAACGGTCTGCGCGAACGGTCTGCGCGAGCAGCCCGAGCGAACGGCCCGCGCGAGCGGCCGAGCGAACAGCACGCACAAGCCACACCGCGGTTGGTTCACCGCACCGCGGCGGGTCGGTTAGGGTGCAATTGATGGTTGCCACCACTCGGCCGCTTCGCCCGTCGATCAAAAACAGAGCTCCGGGATTACGGCTCGAGAAAGACTTGTGGGCGGCCGGCAATCAGGTAGTTGCGGGTATCGATGAGGTGGGGCGCGGATCATGGGCCGGTCCGCTCACTCTTGCCGCGGTTGTAGTACCGCAGGGCAGGAGGCTCTACAAGGTGCGCGACTCCAAGATGCTCACCGAACCCGAGCGTGAGGTTATGCACGATCGAATTCTGGACTGGGCCAGCCGGGTTTCTGTGGCGCACGCCAGCCAACAAGAATGCGATGAACTTGGCATGTCGGCTGCGCAGAAGCTCGCCGCGCAACGTGCTATCGATGGCCTCGGCGAGCCGGTCGACCATGTCCTAGTTGACGGAAATTGGGACTTTGTGGAGTCTGTCCCGGCCACCAAGATCGTCAAGGGCGACGCGGTGAGCCTGTCTATCGCGGCCGCCTCGATCGTGGCGAAGGTCACCCGTGATCGCATCATGGGTGACTGGGACCGGCACTATCCGGCGTTCGGCTTTGCCAGCAACAAGGGTTATCCGTGCCCGCGTCACAAGGCTGCGCTTGCGGCGTTCGGACCGACATCGGTGCATCGGCGTAGCTGGGTGTTCATGGATGACCTGCGTTGGACTGCCGTGCCCCGCACCGTCGAAGACGACCCCCAGTTGGACCTCTTCTGATCCGTCTTCTGATCCGTCTTCCGCTCAGCCGCCCAACCCCGGTAACCTGCTGACGCAATGGGACAAACGGTCACCTTCATCCGCTCCAGTTCGCCTCGGCCCGGAGTCGTACGTTTTGAACTCAACCGCAGCCTCACCGGTATGGGCCACGAGAGCTATACCGCTGACGACGAGATTCTCGGCGACCGCCCCCCTGACGTGTTGGCTCGACGCATCTTCGAGTTGGGCGACGTGTCGTCGATCCACATGTACAGCTCGATGGTGACCATCACCTTTGCCACGACCGAGCAGAGTGACCTGGAGTCGGTGGTGAGTGATCTGTTCACCTATTACGTGCCTGGTGTCGAGATCCCCGATGACGAAGTACTCATTGCCATGGTCCCAGGCTGATCGACGTCCGATTCGGTTCGGTAACTATGTGGCCTTCGGTAACTATCCGGGTTGTGCCCAGCGTCGGATCCAGGCGTGCATGGCTATGCCCGCGGCGACCCCTGCGTTGATCGACCGGGTGGATCCGTACTGAGCTATTGAACAAACTTGCTCGGCGGCTTGGTGAGCAGCGGAGGAGAGGCCGGGGCCTTCCTGGCCGAACAGCAGCACACATTCTTGTGGTAGTTCGGTGTTCTCGATGGGGATAGAGCCGGGCAGGTTGTCGATACCGATGATGGGCAGGGCTTCTGCTGCGGCCCAAGCGACCAGATCGTCGATTGTTTCGTGGTGCGTGATGTGTTGGTAGACGTCGGTCATCATCGCCCCTCGGCGGTTCCATTTGCGCTTGCCGACAATGTGGACTTCCGCGGCAAGGAAGGCGTTGGCGGTACGCACGACCGTTCCGATATTGCGGTCGTGCTCCCAGTTCTCTACGGCGACATGAAAACCGTGTCGACGCTGGTCGAGATCTTTTACGATCGCCTCGACCGACCAGTAGCGGTATTGGTCGATGACATTGCGCCTGTCTCCGTCGGCTAACAGTTCTGGGTCGAGCCGCTCATCATCGGGCCAAGGCCCGTTGTAGGGTCCCACCCCCGCCTCTTCTTGACCCCCAGTTTCATGCACAATCAACGCGCCCCTTCCTTGCTCCGAGCAACGAGTTCGAAGATGAGGTCCTTGCGGTTGGTGGTGAGGTCCACCCAGATCGATCCCGGTTGCATAGCCGCGAGTGCCCCGTCTGCGCCAGCCATGACAGCTTCGACATGGCTGGGATGAGGGAGCGAAGTCAACAACAGGTCAACTTCAGCCGCGCATGCCGACGCTGAAGTCGCTGCCACAGCACCAGCGGTGACCGCCTCGTCCAATGCCGAGTCGTCGATATCGAAGGCGACCACATCGTAACCCGCCGCGATCAGTCGGCGGCACATCGGACCGCCCATGTTGCCGAGCCCGACGAAACCGACCCTCGGCAATTTGGTTTTTCGTGTACGTGTCAAGCCTTCACCCTTCTGAACGCAACGGGCGGTCTGTCATGCTGTCGACAATGGAATCCAGACGATTCCGTCGATGTGCTTGAAGTGGCCGTCGCCCGATATGAGGTCGGCGCCGGTTTCCATGGCATGGGCGGCGATCCAGACATCGTTTGTCGGTATGGGGCAGCCCTTGGCTCGAAGGGTCGCCGCTATTCGGGAGTAGCGGTCGGCGGTGACCGAGCCCACGTCGACAAGGGTCGAATACGGGCTGTTGAGTATGGAACGCAGATCGGCGGCGTTCTGCTCGAAGCGCGTCCCGTGGCGGAATCCGTAGAGAAGCTCGCCGACGACGACGGCAGAAAACAACAACTCCTCGGCCTCCCTCACAATCTCTGCGACCTGCTCATGTCCTCGCATGAGCATGGAGTATGCGTTGGTGTCCAATAGGACCCTCACCCCCAGGCGTCCTCGTCAACGGTTTCGAGATCCTTGATGGCGGCTTCAAACTCGTCGGCCTCCTGCGCAGTCCAACTGCCGATCAGGTCGTCGAGGGACGACCCCACCGTCCAAGGCCGCTCAACATCCTCACTCAGCCCAGCGCCGTGCCGGAGCAGCTTCAGCGCAGCTTGATTGAGCGAGATCTTCTCACGAGCAGCGAGTCGGCGCATTGCCGCACCCAACTCATCGCCGAACCCCCGAACTGTGAGCTGGTCCATTCCGGCCTCCCTGTATCCTGTATGACTCACTAGTGACTCACTATACCTCAGAAAATGAGTCATCAACCGGCACCGTCACAGAAGGCCGGTCGGGGCGGAGCGGGCAAGTCGAGCAGGGGGTCTGAGCGGTGGTGATGTTGCCGGGCTTGGTCGGCTACCGCTTCAGGCCTGCCCTTGCCACAGCAGTTGCGTGGGCGGATCGTTCCAACGTGTCGTCGAGGGGTTCGAGTTCAAGGTTTGCGCCGGAGTGGTCCAGCGCCCATCGCAACAGGGTGTCGGCCAGCCAGGGGTTCTTGGGTAATAGCGGCCCGTGGAGGTAAGTACCGATACGGCGGCCCGATACGGCGCCCTCAAAGCCGTCTTCGCCGTTGTTCCCGTGGCCTTTCTCGACTCGTCCCAACGGAGAGCTCTGTGACCCCAGACGAGTACGACCGGCATGGTTCTCATAGCCCACCACCGTGCCGGTTTGGCCGTCCAAGTTCACACTGAGAACCACATCGCCGATCAGTCTGTCGGTTCCGGCGGTGGTCTCCAGATCCAGCAGACCCGTGCCGGCCATCTCTTCTCCGTTGGCGGCCACGTAGGTGTGACCCATGAGTTGATAGCCGCCGCACACTGCGAGCACCGCGGCTCCGTCGTTGGCCGCTCGCCTTAGAGAGTCGGCCTTGGCGACCAAGTCTTGGGCCACCAATAGCTGATCGCGGTCTTGGCCACCTCCCAGGTAATAGAGGTTGCAGTCGTCGGGTATTTCGTCACCGAGACCGACCTCGACCACCTCCAGCGTCAACCCCCGCCACTCCAATCGGCGCTGGAACACTGCAACGTTGCCCCGGTCTGCGTAGATGTTCAGATGGTCGGGGTACAGATGCCCAAGCCGCACGACCGGACGGTTCGTGCTCATTGGTCCTCCCAGAATTTCCCCACCAGCCCGCGGTTCGCGAGCACATGGCGAAAGTCCAACATCGCCGTGTAAGTGGGTAGGACGTACAAGCGCCCGTTGGGGCCGCAAGCTTGCAAGGCCATGTCGAAGGCGGCGGCGGGTTCAGGCACCACCGACATCTTGGTTGAGTCTGCACCGGCGTAGCGGAACCGCAGGGCAAGGTCATGGGCTCGAGTTCCGCCCAGAGTGAGCGATGTGAGTCGGTCTTGATCCAACAGGAGTTCGTAGTCCACATCCCAGATCCAAGATACGTCCTGACCATCGGCGGTGCGGTCGTTGAGGAGGATCAGCAAATGCAGCGGATGGCTTTCGTTCAACACCATGCGGATGTTTTCGTTGGCTCCGGCGGGGTTCTTGGCCAACAGCGTAGTTACACGGCGGGTCCCCACATGGATGTGTTCGGCTCGCCCGAAAGCCGCGCCGCGCTTCCCCAGCGCCTCGGCGATGGTTTCCGGGGCCAGTCCGACAGCGAGAGCGGTTGCTGTTGCCGCAACAGCGTTGTAGGTGTTGGGCAGCCCAGGTAGACGCAGTGACACATCTATCGATCCGCCGGCGCTGGAGATGGCGACCTGCTGTCCGTCCATTCCCTGAAGCGCCACTGTGGTCGCGCGCACCTCCGGTTGTGGTCGGCTGAGCCCGCACGACGGGCAACTCCACTGTCCCAGGTGGCCGATAGTGACCATCCGATAATGGAGCGGGGTGTCGCAGCGACGGCAGTTGGTGTTGTCCGCAGCATGTGAGAGGTGTTCTCTGCCGGCAGCTGGATCGTCGATCCCGTAGCAGACGGAGTTTGCGTGCTCGGCACCGATCTCGGCCACAGCGGGATCATCCGCGTTGTAAACCAAGGTCGTGTCGGGGTCCAACTCAGCAACCACAGCGCGCCAACTCTGCGCCAAGTGCTCAAGTTCGCCGTAACGGTCGAGCTGATCGCGGAACAGGTTCATCAGGGTGACCACTCTTGGACAGGTTTGTTTCACCAACGCGCCTAGGGCGGCCTCGTCCACTTCGAACAAGGCGATGTCGGGGTCTTCGGCATGCAGCAGAGCTGTGGCCACTCCGCGTTCGAGGTTGGAACCAGCCGTGTTGGCCACAACTTGGGCACCGGAAGCGTCGAGGGCAGCACGGATCAGCCGAGCCGTAGTGGTCTTACCGTTCGTACCCGACAGTAGGATCACACCATCGGGAATGGCCCTCGCCATCTCCGCGGTGGCTTGGGGGCGCAGGCGGTTGAGTAGCAGGCCCGGCAAGGTGGTCCCCCCGCCCCGACCAAGGCGACGTGACAGGCGACCGGTTGCGCGAGCGACTGTCGCAGCCAACCAGAGGGGTAGCGTCGGATACTTCATCAGGCAGCCATCAATGCGTTTGGCCCAGCGGAAATGGGCGGTCAACGGTTATATCGGCCACTGGGGTCCTTCGCGGGAGGCGGTTCGCAGCCGAATCTACCCGCATATAAGAGGGGCATTGCGGATCATCCGAGTCTGTGGGTGAACCGTGTAAAGTTGTTTCTCGGGGAATTTTCCTAGAAGCGGAGAATCCGCGTGAGGAGCCGAACATGGGTGACGGACGTACCGAGATGGTTGACGGCGCGCTACCTTCGCCGTTTCCTGAAGGCTGGTACTTCGTTGCGAGCCGTCAATCCCTGGAGAAGACCAAGCTCATCCAAAAGACCTGGATGGGCGAGGACATCGTCATCTGGTGTGATGAGAGTGGAAACGTCTGTGTCGCCGAGGCCTTTTGCGCGCACCTGGGTTCCAATCTGGGCCCCGCCGCAGGGGGATGTGTACGCGACGGCCGACTCGTGTGTCCCTTCCACGGTTTTCAGTACGACGCCGATGGCCATTGCGTTGCCACTCCCTATGCCCCGGCACCGCCCGACATGCGGTTGCGAGTGTTTGAGACAACGGAGATGGTCGGTCTGATCTTCGCTTGGTGGGGGATCGGGGGAAGGGCACCGCAATGGAGCCTCCCCGCGGAACCACCGGACCAAGCTGTTTGGAGCAATACCCGCATCTGGACCCACCGCTTTCCGGGTCATCCCCAGGAAACAACGGAGAATGCAGTGGATCTGGCCCACCTTCGTTACGTCCATGGCTACGACAGCGTCGGCCGCGTTGAAACGATAGCGGTGGACGGACCCCGTTTCGAGAGCAACTTCGACTTCGCCACGACCCGGAGAGTTGCCGGAGTCCCGTTTGTCAGTCTTGACTTCACCGCCCACACCGAGATCTTTGGACTCGGCTATTCGTTCGTGGGTGTACGCGAGCACTCGATTGGATTGGATTTACGCCTCTGGGTACTGGCGACGCCAGTGGACGGCACGCTCATTGATTTGTCGATCGTCTCACAGGTACGAGAGATCCGGAATCCGAGCCGCTGGATTCCAGGTCTGGGATTTCTCCCGCGGAAGCTGCGAGCGCCCCTGATGAACAGAATCGTGTTGTATTTTCAACGGCACGACGTAATGCAGGATGTAGTTATATGGAGCCGCAAACGGTCACGAATGCAGCCGCTTCTGTCACGTTCTGACGGTGAGATCATGGCGTACCGCGCATACTGCGCGCAGTTCTATCCCAACGGTCTGCTTGTGGCGAGCGATGGGGAGAAAATCGACGACCAACCGGTAACCAAAGACGAACTGGAATAGCGGGCAATGACAACCAGAGAGACGCGGGCAACACCGCGGCGAATTGCAATAATCGGTGGGGGCGTTTCGGGGCTAGGTGCTGCGTGGGCGCTGAACCATCATCCGGATCGTTTTGATTTTCGGCTGTTCGAGGCGACCGAACGAATCGGTGGCAATGCAATCACCGCGGATATGCCGCAAGAGGATGGCACTTCGATTCCGTTCGATATTTCGGTTACCGCTTGTATCCCGTCGGTGTATCAACACATTTTGTTGCTGTTGGACCGGTTCGACATCGACTTGGTCGAGACCAGATTCAGCTACAGCGTCAAGTATGGGGGGCGGATCTACGCCCACGATTTCGATTCTGAAATACGCGAGCAACTGCAGACCGAGATCGCACGATTCCAACGGCTCTTACGGCGTCTACACAAGTTCGGCTGGTTGAGCCGATCCCCGTCCAAGTTTATGAACGCCCTCAACCCGTTCAACTACATCAGCATGGGAACGGTTCTGAACTGGGGAGGGTTCTCCGGTGATTTCAGGTACAAGGTCCTCAAACCCATGTTCGTCAATTTCTTGATGGCAACGAACGTGTTCGACATGCCTGCGGCGCTGTTCGCGCGTTACCTGGAGTTCTTCGACATCGAGTCTGCGACACCGATGCAGACCTGGGACCAGGGAACAAGGCGCATCTACGAGCACCTGTCGTCTGACTATCGAGACAAGATCTACCTGAACCGGCCTGTCGAGAAGGTGTATCGCTCGGCGTCATCGGTCGTGGTTGAGGACTCTGACGGGGCACGCGAGACGTTTGACGAGGTGATCTTCGCCTGCAACGCGAATCAGACGCTGATGATGCTCGACAAACCCACCCGCCTAGAGCGCTATCTGCTCGCGTCGGTCCGTTACGAGAGCGAACTCCACAACCACACGATCGTCCACTCCGACGCCTCAGTCCTTCCAGACAATGAGGTCAAACCCCTTACAACGCGAAGCAACCACATCGAACAATATGGGACGAGACCAGACAATTACGAGATCACCTACATCATGCACAACCAGCAACCGTGGGCTAATCGGTCAGACAAGCCTTGTCTGGTGACCTATAACCCGACCACCCCCATCGATGACGCCAAGATCGTCAAGAAGTGGTGGTTCCAACACATCGTCCACGATGTGCGCCACGTCACACTGATCGTCAACTCTTTCCGTTTTGTCCAAGGCAAGAGGCGAACCTGGCACTGTGGCGCCCACACGCTGATCAACAGCCAGGAGACCTGCCTCGTTACCGGACTGGCCGCGGCAAGACAGATCGGAGCGGACTACCACTTCGATGATCCCGAAGCGAAGCGGTTGTTCAACTACTACGGCAGCATCCTGCACGGTGGGCGATTCCGGAAGGTGAAACGCTGAACGCGGGGTCTCTCACCCGGCCGGTGGGCAATTCCCCAGCCCCGCAACCGGGAAGATACAGTGACACGCCATGACACGAGTGCTCGATAGGTTCAGTTGGCTGGTCACGGCTCGCCCGTATATCACGATCCTTGTTCTGCTGGTGATCACCGTTGGTCTCGGCGCGGGGGCGTCTCTTCGGGCGGAGCCGACAGAGGGGGCTTCGCTGGAGTTCCTTCCTCCCGAGAGTCCTTACACCGCTGCGGTGGAAGAGCTCGATGAGTTCTTCGGGGAAGCCAGCGATGTCAGCGTCGTGACGCTGGTGTTCCGCGGTGAGGCGTTCACACCGGACGGGCTGTCCCAGATGGATGCCCTGGTGGATAACATCATCGCAACCCCGGGTGTAGCGGAGCTGTTGGCACCACCAGATCCGATCATTGCACCGTCATTGTTGTTCGAGGACTTCGGAGGAGTGAGCGATTTCGGATCGGTCACCCAGGCAGAAATCGACGCTATCAGCGCCGTGCCGGAGCTCGCTGGAGCATTCGCGGCGATGTCGGGGGACGATTCCGACGGCACATTGGTGACGGTCTCGACCCTCCGCTTGCGGGACACGGGCGACGAAAGAGTCGCCGAAGCGGAACGAGCCATAAACGATCTGGCGCTCAACTCAGAGGGTCCGTTGCGCATCAGCAGCGTGTCGCTGATCGTGATCGAGGACGAGTACAAGGAGGCGATCGAGTCGGGGATGGCACCGTTGATCGGGTTGGCATTGCTGCTGATTGCCGCGCTGATCCTGCTCTTCCTGCGCACGTTCTCGGATCTGTTGATCACGCTCACCGGCCTTGTGTTATCGCTGATCTGGATCGTCGGCGCAGAGGGTTGGCTGGGGCCGAATGGACTCGGTTTGATCGGTCCGCCGAGTTCGCTTTCGGTGATGGTCCCTATCATCGTGATCAGCCTCACGGTGGATTACGCAATCCAGGCCGTCTCGCATTATCGCGAACAACGAGGTGAAGGCGAGTCTGTGCTTCAAGCGGTCCGAATAGGGCTGCGGAACGTCGCCATCCCATTGCTTTTAGCCGCGGTGACAACGATCGCCAGCTTCTTGTCAACCCTGTTCTCGCCGATCGGTGTGATCGGCGACTTCGGCATCGTTGCGGGGATGGGCGTGGGGCTGAGCCTGATTGTGATGCTGACGCTGGTGCCTGCTGGGCGAACGATCGTCGACCGGCGGCGTGAGGCCCGCGGCACGTTGGCACCACCCCGTTCGGTGTCGAGCGCGTTGCCCGGGATCGAACGGGCAGCAGAAATGCTTGGTAAGGCTCTGGCGCGCCGGCCGGCGCCTTATCTGATTGTCGTGCTCGGCGTGACGATCTGGCTCGGGTTTTCGGCCACGGGACTCAAATCAGAGTTCAGTGTCCGCGACGTCCTTCCCCGAGACGGCAACGTGCTCGACGACATGGAGAGCCTTGAAGAGGCAGTCGGCGGATCAACGGAGTTGGCCAGTGTGCTGGTGAGGGCCGAGGCCGCCGAGACCCGAACGCTGTTGAATGTCCGGGACCTCGCGGACGCGTTTGCGGACGAACAAAGCCGCCCGCGCGCCGCCGCGGGACCGATGGCACCAACCTATGAGTCGCTCGTGCGCGATTGGACCCACGACAGCGGGGAGCCCGGTGACAAATACGATCCAGAACTCGCGGCCCTTTTCCGTGAAGCCTCCGCAGGGGTGCAACTCGATCGTGTACTGATGGCGGAGTTCCTTACACAACTCGGGGAGAAAGAACCTGCTCTTGCCACCGTCCTAGTCGACAATCCCGATGGCACCGACGCGATTCTGCTCCAGTTCCCCATCTACTCCGATGATTCCGAAGCCGCGACGCTGATCCAAGAGGAGATTGAGGCGCTCTGGTCTGGAGACGACGGTTCAATCACCGCGACGTCGGCAGGCATTTCGTCGGTCACGGTGACCGACCAGATCACTGCACGCCAAACCGAGGCGATCACCACGACTGTTGCTGCTGCTCTCGGTATCCTCACTCTCTTCTTCTGGGTCACGGTGCGTCGACCGGTGTTGGGGTTCGTTGCGGTCGGGCCGATCGTGTTAGTTCTCATTTGGGTGTTGGGCACGATGGCACTTCTTGGCATTCCCTATACCGTGATCACCTCGATCATCACTGCGCTCTCGATAGGTATCGGCGTGGACTACACAATCCACATGATTCACCGTTACCAAGAGGAGTTCTCCCGGGTACGCAACCCGGAGAAGGCAGCGGTCCGGACGCTGGCGACCACGGGATCGGCCCTGTTGGGCTCCGCGCTCACCACGGCGCTGGGGTTCGGTGTTTTGGTGTTCTCGCCGGTGCAAGGGTTCTCGCAGTTCGGCATCACATCTGCGATCACGATTGGGTATTCGCTGCTCGTGTCGATCTTGGTCGTACCGCCGGCGATGACCGTCTGGGGCGCCTATGAGAACATGCGTCTGCGCTCAACGGTGCAGAGCTTGTGGGATGACCTCGACGTGGCGATCGACGATGTGCACCAGCGTCACGAAGAACAGAGCGCGTCAGGCGGGTAGTTCGTGCCGTTTCCCGGCGACAACGAACTTCAATTTCTTGTTCGGTCGCTGTGACGGGAACGGGCTGATCTTGAGTTCGTAGTTCTGGGGGGCTATCTCAAGGGTGAAATAGTGGACCATCATCAACAAGTTGATCGCCAGCTGTAGCTCTGTCCAGCGTACACCGAGGCAGGTGTGTGTTCCCAAGCCGTAGGGTGCGTACCCGGTGCCGAGGTGTTCCTTGCGCGGGGCGATGTAGCGGTCGATATCGAACGTGAGAGGATCTGGGAAGAGATCACTCATATAGTGCGTCGATGTCTGGGCAATGAAGACCCGTGCCCCCTCCGGTAGTTCGTAACCCTCTACCACAACCGCATTCATCACGTTTCGAACCGACATCGGCACGATCGGGTAGAGACGCATGCACTCCATGATGAAACGGCGAGTGACATCGATCGCCGGTCCGGTGATTGTGTCGGCATCTGGATCGCCGTCGGCGAATAGGGCGTCCGCCTCGGCGCGAATCTTCTCGTGGAACTCTGGCTGTGACAGCATGGCGTAAGCGATGAAGCTGAGTTCATCCCCGACGTACATGCTGGCGATCAACGGAGCCGAGAGCACGAAACGTAGATTCGACTCTGGAAGGAACTGCCTGTCTGCTGCGTGCATGTTCAGCAGGTCATCAGCGAGATCGCGGGGGCAACCCTCCCGCTGGGCGGGTGTATGGACACTCAGGACCCGATCTACTACCTCGTCGATCAGTTTCGCCCGGCGCTTCATGGATGGGGTCTTCAGCATGAACTTGGGGAGGACCCCGGCGATGTGAGTCTTGAGCGCTCGCTCCTTGAACTTGTGCAAATCGTCGACGATGTCTTGCGAATCGACGCTGACAGACAGCGGCGACAACTCCGAGTTGACCAGCTTCCGGCAAATGTCCACCGCGGAGCGCTTGTCGCCAACCTCCCAAGTCGCCAAGTGGTTTCGTGCATGGGAATAAAACTCATCCAACTGGCCGACGAGCCTCGTGCGAGAATATCCAGGCTGAATGGACTTTCGATACCGAAAGTGATCGGCGCCGTCGAGGGAGGGCAGAATCCCTGATCCCCCATAGACCTTTTCGAAATCCTCCAGATAATCCCTGGCTCGCAGGTAGGTGCGGCCGTGGCGGTGCACCCAGTGATTCGTTTCGGGTCCGACAAGAAAGATCATGCGATCTTGGAACGGCGGCCGGAGTTCGAACACGGGGCCGTACTCTTCGCCGAGCTGCGCGAAGAGTGCGGGGAGGTTGCCGTTGCGAGCATGTTTGTTGCGCACCAACTTCCGCAACGGGACGACGGGAATCGCCTTCGTCAAAGCTGTGCGACGGAACAACGGCCGAGCAATGTTCTCGTGGACGGCATCGGCGATGGAGCGGCCGATCAAGTCCATCTTTACGACTTGCTCGATGCGCGCCTCAGACTCCTCGTCCAGTTCGAAGATGTAGCGCAAGACATCGCAGGTGTCGATGAGGCAGATGATGATGATGTCTCTTGGGTCTGGGATCTCATCGCTGAAGATGGCTCTGCTGACACGGGTCTTGACGAATTCAACAGCGGTCCCTACTTCGGAGCCTGCGTGGAATCCCGTCCGCCAGGCGGTTTGGGCCAAAGACCAGAAGTCACCGTCGTGATGTTGCAGGATGTCCAACTGGACCAGGCGATCCAGGGTCGTGTCGATGATCGCCTCGGCGCGCGGCGCGAGGCGCTCCACCCAGTACTGGGAATTGCGTTGGACCGGTTCCGCTGCGATTGCCTTGAGGATGGGATCGAGGCAGGGATCGCCTGTTGGTGTTTGATCTAGGAGGATCAGGGACTCCATGTCAGTGTCGATACGGCCGACGAGTGACAGTTCCGCGAGTGCGGAACCGACCACGGCGCAGTTCAGACTCCACCCGGGTACCTGTCGAAAGTAGCCGCTCTCTTCGTTCAACAGTGTTAGGACCAGTTCATCGGGCAGAGTCAACTGCTCGGTCATCACACCTTCGCCGGAGCGCGTCATCAATTCTGCCTTCCGTGTCCTCTGACGCGAACTATATCCGTTTCGGCCACTTTGCAGCAACGTACGACCTGCTTGAGTAGGTCGGAAGACGGCTAGTAGCGGTGTCTGCGACGGCGCTTGATCTTGGGTCGTTTGCGCCAACGCGCTCGTTGCTTGGCGACGCTGCGCTTGGCAAGTTCATCGGTCGGATTCACGTCCAGCCCGTACATCTCTTCGGTGCTCTGTCGTGACCGACGTTCGAGCAACAAGATCGACAGAAGAGGCAGGCCGAAGATGCAGAGGGCGGCGGCGCTGAGAATCGTGATCCAGGTCTCGTTGCGTTCAGCTATCAGGTACCACCCCGAAAACACCAGCAAACCCAGCATCGCTAGCCAAAAGGCCACGCCTATCAACAGCATCACCGCCATCGCTACGTACTCGTATGTGCGG
Source organism: Candidatus Aldehydirespiratoraceae bacterium (assembly GCA_965198365.1). GTDB lineage: Bacteria > Actinomycetota > Acidimicrobiia > Acidimicrobiales > Aldehydirespiratoraceae > VXYK01. Next base: position 1,047,876 of record OZ240617.1, read on the forward strand.
TCGCCTTCTCTCGGGCTGCGGATGTAGCGGGTCAGGAACAGGGCAAGAAGAACCATGGCCCCTGCGGCCACTAGCCGAACTGTGCCGATTGTCGATCCTGCATTGCTGGCCGTGAGGACGGGGACCGCAGCGCCGAACGCCCCGACCAGCAGGAGCCCGATCGCCATCATCGCGAACACAGTCGGGTCGACGCCGGTGTCTCTGCGAGCCATGTCCCCAGCGTAGAACGATGCTCTTGTCTCTTTCACCGTCTCTTCGACGAATCTGCCACAAGTATGCGGGCTTGTATGTCATACAGACTATAATAACTGTATGACAATGGTGAGTTTTCGAGTGGATGATGATGAAGTTGCTGAGATGCAGCGATGGGCGCAGCAACTTGGTATTGGACGGTCGGAGTTGCTGCGAGACGCCCTGCATCGGTACCTCGTCGGGTTGGCGTCGGTATTGGATGCGGACCTTTGGGAGGCGGAACCGTTGGCTGAGGCTGAGTCGGCGTTTACTGAGGTTGCAGATTGGGGGCCGGCCGAGGACTGGTCGGATTGGGCTGATGAAACGCGGTGAGATTTGGTTTGCGGCCACACCAGGCGGTGATCGGCCCGTATTGGTGCTCACTCGCGATCCAGTCGCGGGGCGAGTCGGGTCAGTAGTAGTTGCTGTGCTCACCCGCACGCATCGCGGTCTTGTGTCCGAGTTGGAACTCAATGTCTCCGGAGACGGTGTGCCCACGGACTGTGTGGTGAACTTCGACAACATTCACACGATCCCGCGGACTGTGTTCCGTCGCCGAATAACCGCGCTCAGTCCCGCACGCCTGGCCCAAGCCTGCCAAACCCTCCGCGACGCCACCACCTGCTGAACCCGACCGCGCAGCCGGCCAAGTGGTTTGGCCCGATCAGGAGGTGTCCAGGTCGTTGCTTGCGCGGCCCCCGGCGAGAGGCCCGGCACGGCGTCGGTGCTGTGGTTCGGAATTGGTCGGGTTTTTCTGTTTCGGCAGGCTGGCGTCACCGGTGTCGGCGGGATTCCCCGGTGTCAATCGCCCGGTTTGGGTTCCCCGTCTTGACGCCTGCTTCGTCGGTCGGGTTGCCCGTTTCGGGTTGTTCGGGTTGACGGTGCCCGCTGAGTCGGTTGGGGTGCACGGTCTCGGTTGGGGTATCCGGGTTGGCTGCGACCGCTGTGTTGGTTGGATTGCCCGGTATCGGTTGGGGTTCCCGGCTCGACTGGGTCGGCCGCGTTGGTTGGGTTGGGGGGTTTGAGGTGGAACTTGCCGGTGTCGGGGTCTCGGTTGACCTGCCAGCCGTCGTCGTGGATTTTGTGGTGGCAGTCATCACATACCAGCGCGAGGTTTTCAAGGTCCGTCGGTCCGTTCTTTGACCACCAAATGATGTGATGCGCGCGGCACCACAGTGGGTTGGCTCCGCAGCCGATGCAGTGTTGGTCGCGAGCGATCAACGCGACTCGTTGAGCTTCAGAAGCGGTGCGTTGTCTAAGCCCCAGCCACATGTCTTGTGCTTTGGTGTCGAAGATCGAAGGCAACAAGTTGGCTTCGAGCGCCAGGCGATGCAACTCAACGATCGGTATCGGTGAACCGTCAGCCAACCGGGGATTGTCCAGTTGTTGTTTGAGCACATCGAAATCAGCGATCACCAACAGATCAGTGCCGGCAGACCTGCCGCTTGCTGGTTCGCAGATCAACTCAGCCAACGCGTCAGCCATCCGCTGCTGGGGTGTGGCACGCGTTTTGGGATCCTCGCGGTGCCACAACTGTCGTTCTTTGGCTGTCAACGCGGTCGCGATACGTGCACCCGTGATCTGATCAAACTCACCTGTCAACACGAACATGCCCGACTCTGATGACTCGAAGATTCTGGCTTTGCGGTTGGAGCGTTGACGATCCAACAAGGCCTGCCCGTCATCGTCGGCTCTGTCTTGTTGATGACGTTTCACAGTCCGGGCGAACTCATCGTAAGACTCAGTGCCGGCGGCTTCGACAAGCAACTCCTCATCGATTGGGCTCTCAGAAGAAACACGAGCGATCAACCGGGCGTGACCTTGGGGGATCTCACCAGACTCCAACGCCTCACTAGTGGCAGGCAACTCCGCCAACCGGGCCGCGGTTTCAACATCGCGTTTGGCCTCACGCTTCGAGGCCTGCAACTCGTCACGAACCAGACGTTGCGCATCCGCGGTGCTGTGACGGCGGCTCAGCTCAGCCAACGCCCGGGATCTCATCGCTGTCAACCGAGACTCGGCGCGGCCCAACACCTTCAGGTGTGACCGCAACGCGTCATCAGACAACCCCTTCTCATCGACGCGCCCGACACAGACCGACCCGGCGGTGCCGCAACCGACACCGACAGAGGGGTCCAACAGACCGGAGGCAGGAGCTGATTCCATGCACACAACCTTAGACACAGGGTGTGACAACGACCCCTGTAAACCCTTCAAATATCATAGAAATGTTGAAAACAGTACAGGTCTGATCCCTCGACATGGTGAAACCAGCAAGCGGCCCAACCAAAGAGCCACAGCAAACAAGGCGAAACCCATTCAGACTCATCAGCGCAATGCGCGTGGGGCAGGAAACGTGCCGCTTCCAGCTTCACAAACGACCGGAGTGTTTTGGCGTGCGAGGTGTGGGAGTTGGGGGTGCTGGATCCTGCTACGCCCGGGTTCACGCAGGGACGGGCGTTCCGGCGTGCGAGGTGTGGGAGTTGGGGGTGCTGGATCCTGCTACGTCCGTCTCCACACCCAACCCAGGAGCATCAGCGCAATGCGTGCGGGTTAGCTGGGGCCCCAGCGGCTGGCGATGATCTTGTCCCGTTCAGCGGGGTCGGTGATGGAGACAGTGGAGGTGGGCGTACGGTGCCAGAAGATCTCCTGGTCGCCCTTGCGTTCCTGGATGGGATGGCCGGACGGTTCGATACTGATACGGGCCAGTTGGTTGCCGTCTACGGTGTGGAACTCCCAATCGATGAGGGCGAGAGCAGCGTCGCCAAGGCGGGAGCGGACGAGGTTCTGCAGGTGTTGGCCCCATAGGTCGTGGTCGCCCCGCTCACCGCGTTTGGTGAAGGTGGCATAGTCGTCTTCCAAACCGTGGATGGAGCCGTCGTCGGCCACGCCGATCGGCTCAGTCGGTGGTGCGGTCGTCGCAACGCAACCGAATCGCTGCCAGAAACTCTTCGTCGCTGTAGTAGCGCGCGGCTATCTCATCCTCTGGCAGATCGGGAACACTGCCGACACTGGCATCCATCTCGGCGAGCGTGACAGTCCGTTCGTTTGTGTCGGAGACGGGGTCGGCTCCGGGGATGGCGCACACGGTTTCGTCCCTTTCGATCCCGAACGGTCACTACGATGTTAGTCCCCAAGGGGTTTGCGACGCACGACACGAATCCACGGCTGTGGGCCTTTCGCCGCGACGAAGACTTGGCCGGCAACTCGGCTCACCGCTAATTCCTATGCAGTGTCTGTAGATTGCGGGGATTTGGCAGACTGTCGGGGTGACGGGGCTGATCCGCAACTCTGTTGATCCCGCGGGGTTGTCGCAAGCCCATGTGGTTGAGGCTCTCTCTCGCCTTGCAGCCCGGGATGGGGAACTGGCACGCTCGGCAGATCAGGCCTATGAGATGTTGACGTGGGGGGAGGGGCCGGGTGTGCTGCGGCAGGCCGGATTGCACTACTGGCTCTGGTATGTGGTGCCCACCAAGTACATTACCGACGAGGCAGGGTACATGGGCCGCTTGGCCAATGGGGCCGCTGCGCTGTTCGACGAACTGGGTCTGCACGCGTATGCAGCCATTTGCCGTTCGCCCACCACCGCGGAGGTGCATGCCGCGTTCGACCGCGGCGATGCCGACGGACGCCGGGCTCTGCGCCGGGCAATGGATAAATCCGGCATCGAACCCCCCGATTTGGCCGACTTCGCTTGGAGCGACGTGATGGGTGGCGAGGAGGCGTCAGCACGCTCCGCGGTCGAGGATGCGCTTGAGCAGGCGATCGCGGCCGGCGATGTGGTGGTGGGCGCTCGTGGCTGGCGTGGAGCGCAGGCAGCGGCGGCGGAGGCCGTGTTGAACGGCGATCACCCAGAGCTGCCGGGCCAGTCGTGGCGCACCGTGGTGGTCACCGAGAGGCTTGAGCAGTGGGTCGGCGCGGCCCAGCGTCGCAGTCGCCTGCTGGGACCGGCCCGAGCTGCGGTCGCGAACCGGCTGCTGCACCCCGTCGAGCCCCCAAGCGGCGTCTCTGTTGCGGTTGGTCCATTGGTGTGGTTCCTGGATCGCCACGGCGACGAACAGCCGTTGACCCAGGCCGGGTATCTAGCGCCGTCGTTCGTGAGGTCGCTGCAATCGCGTCCATGGGATCTCGAGCCCCCAATGTATGGCCAGCCGCGTACCGAAGGCGACGACATCGTTCTGTTGGCCCTGCGGGAATGGTTGCAAAACGCCGGGGCGCTCCGCAAGCGCAAGTCGAAGCTCATGCGAACCGCCGCGGGGGCGGCAATGGCAGCGGACCCGGCCCGAGCGTGGAGTGTTCTGACTCGACACTTGGTGCCGCGGGGGTGGGACGGCTTCGTAGCGGAGACGGCGCTGCTGCACCTGCTCGACTCCAAGGGCCGCGATGTGGAAGTGTCCGACGACGATGTGCTCGCGTTCGTGGCGGAAGCTGCCCAAGACATGGGATGGACAACCTCAGACGGCGGAGCGAGGCGATCGCCCTCGGACCGCGACGTGGCATGGGCGTTGTTCGAAATTCGCCCAGTGTGGGAGGCGTGCGGGCTAGTCAACTCCCAGGAAAGCTGGAAGGACCGGCGCTTCGGGTTGAGCGAGTTGGGCGAAGCAGCGGCACTCAGCTGCCTGCGCCACGGCGCCGTCGGGCCACGGACCTCGCTGGAGTAAGCCGGCAGGCCGAGGACTTCCATGGCTGAGGGCGCGACTATTCTGAGAGTTGACGCAAAGCCGCGTGGTTTACGTTTTTTAGGGATTGAGCCCGTAAACGTAAACCTCTGGCACGATTTTGGGTCATAGGTTTACGTTTCTGGAGATCTGAGCCTGTAAACGTAAACCTCTGGCACGATTTGAGGTATGTGGTTTACGTTTCTCGTTTCACCGCACCCAGTACCTCCGGGACGCCCTGCCACTCGTCGAGCGGGACGGGTTCGGCTCGGTCGCTCAGGGCTGCATCCGGGCTGACAACAAATGCTGCCGAGTCATCGGAGTCGAGTCCTACGATGCTCTGTGCGTGCTTGGCGGCTGTGGTTGTTTTGCCACAAGCGCGCGGTCCGATCAGCATTACCGTCGGCAGTTCGTCGACCAGCCTGGGTATATAGCGCTCCACGTCAACAGTGGATGCGAATTTCGGTAGTGATTACCGGTTTTGCACGGTATTGACTACCGAAATCGCACAGATTGCGAATCTGGTCGGGGAGTCGGTGCTAGCGGGGTTGGCAGGGGCACCGGGAACCAGCAGGCCACCCAGCCAAGGAGCCAGAACAAACAACGCGAAACCCCAGCCCCGACCCATCAGCGCGATGCGCGTGGGGTGGGAAACTCGCCACTCCTAACTTCACGCGGGGACGCGGGGGCGGGGTGTGTCGGCGTCCCAGGTGAGGGGTTGGGGGTTCTGGATCCCGCTACGTCCAACTTCACGCCCAGCCCAAGTGCGTCAGCGCGATGCGTGTGGGGTTAGCTGGGGGGCCAGCGGCGGGCGATGATCTTGTCGCGTTCGGCGGGGTCGGTGATGGAGAGAGTGGAGGTGGGGGTGCGGTGCCAGAAGATTTCCTGGTCGGCCTTGCGTTCTTGGATGGGATGGCCGGATGGTTCGATACTGATGCGGGCAAGTTGGTTGCCGTCTACGGTGTGGAACTCCCAATCGATGAGGGCGAGAGCAGCGTCGCCGAGGCGGGAGCGGACGAGGTTCTCCAAGTGTTGGCCCCATAGGTCGTGGTCGCCCCGTTCGCCGCGTTTAGTAAAGGTCGCGTAGTCGTCTTCCAGACCGTGGATGGAGCCGTCGTCGGCCACGCCGATCAGCAGGGTGCCACCGAATTTGGAGTTGGCGAACCCGGCGATGGTCTTGATGGCGGTGTCCTCGGTAACGCCTCCTTTGCGCTGCGCTTTGATGTCCCAGCGCAGCGTGGATTTGTATTCCAGGTGCAGCGACTCGCGGTCAGGTCCGATCAGGTCGCCGATGGGGCAGGTTCGTTGTCGGGCGACGGTCGCACGCTTCTGCACGTCGGGAGCAAACAACGCGATGAGAGCACTTTGCAATTCGCTGTTGTCCAGATAGCTGAACACCAGTTTGTCGTTGCGGTCGAGGCGTGACAGCAGTGCGTCTTGGAACCGCGCGGGGAACACATGGTCGCGGAACGTGGCCTCATCATTGTTGGTTGCCTGGTTCTGTATCTCGATATCGGAGACCAGGTCTCCTGCGGCGGCTTGGAACACGAGTTTGTCTTCCTCGGTCCAGTCCGTACCGAAGCGTTCGTTGAAGCGGGCGATGATCTCCGAAAGGTGTTCGGCTTCGAGATCGGCGAGTGGGCCCGCGCCGGAGTAGATCGTGGTCACCTCGGCTTCGCCGCTCGGCAGTTCAATCGAGCCCTCGAAGGTCAGGTCGTGCCGCAGGTGTGTGAGTTCTACTTCGGCACCCAGGTTGATGCGGTCGGTGCCTGTGCGGTCACGGATCAGTGCGGCCAAGGCTCGACAGAAGCGGTAGTCGCGCTCGAGCTCGGCGTTGCGGAACCGCACCACGAGCGACAGGAAGCTGTACACACGCACAAACCGGCCCAGAGCGTCGCGAAAAGAGTCCTGGTCATCTTCGGAGAGTGCATTGAACCGGTCAACGGCCGGTTGCATGGCTGCGTCGATCTGGGCGTGGGTGCCTTCGCTCAACAGCAGGGTGGAGGCACGCTCCATCTCTCCCTGGTCGAGCACATCGAACCGGTCGAGTTCGTGACGGGTGTCGAACAGCAGGTTGGGGTCGGTGGGCGGGGCGACGGTCTTGCCGTGGTAAACGGCGAATGCTTCTTGAATCTCATCGGCTTCGTTCACGAAATCAACGACGAACGTTCCTGTCTTGGCGGGGTGGATCCGGTTGAGCCTTGAGAGGGTCTGAACAGAGGCCAGTCCGGTGAGTGTCTTGTCGACGTACATGGCGGCGAGCTTGGGCTGATCGAAACCGGTCTGGAACTTCTCGGCGACCACCATGATCTGCCATTCGTCGGTGTCGAAGCGTTGAGCGGTCTGCGACTCTCCGAAGCCGTTGGCCCTGGTCTCGGTGAGTCCGTCAACCTCGCCGGAGAACGCCACGAGCACGCCGAGGTCGTAGCCGAGGTTGTTGGCATGGCTCCGCAGCGCTTTCCACATCCGCACGGCATGGGGCCGTGACGAGCACACCACCATCGCTTTGGCTTTCCCTCCGACTTGGCCGGCAATTTTGCGACGGAAGTGCTCGACGATGATCTCGGCTTTCTGCGCCAGATTGTCTGGGTGAAGTGTCACAAATCTGGCGAGCGCGCTGCGGGCCTTGCTGGTGTCGTATGCGGGATCGTCGAGGATTGATTTTTCGAGATGGAAGTACTGGTTGTAGGTGAGATAACCGGCCAGCACATCCATGATGAAGCGTTCTTCGATGGCTTGACGCATGGGGTACAGGTGGAAAGGCTCGTGTTTGCCGTCTCTGACCTCGCCGAACATCTCGAGGGTGCGGCCTTTGGGTGTGGCGGTGAACGCGAAGAAGGACAGGTTGGGCTGAGGACCCCGCGCTGTCACCGCTTCTGCGAGCAGTGTTTCGGCGTCGGTCGGTTCGTCTTCGCTGTTCGCCTCAACCTCCGGCTCGGCAGAACCCAGAGCACGACGCAGCTCAGCGGCGGCCTGACCGGTCTGCGAGGAGTGGGCTTCGTCGACTATGACCGCATAGTTGCGTTCAGGTACCTGTTCGATCTTGTCGAGGATGTAGGGGAACTTCTGCAGGGTTGTGACGATGATCCGGGCCTGCTCACCGACCAGGGCTTCGGCCAACTGTGCCGATGACTCGTCGATGCGCTGCACGACCCCGATTGCGTGCTCGAACTGGCTGATGGTGTCTTGAAGTTGCCGGTCAAGAACGATCCGGTCGGTGATGACCACCACCTTGTCGAACACATTGGTATCGGTTTGGTTGTGCAACGATGAGAGCCGGTGGGCCAGCCAGGCGATCGAGTTGGACTTTCCGGACCCTGCTGAGTGTTGAACCAGGTAGTTGCGGCCCGCTCCGTTCTCTCTGGCGTCGGCTTCGAGTCGACACACGGCATCCCATTGATGGAACCGGGGGAAGATCACTTCTGGTCTGGCCCGCGAGCCCTTCGATGGTTTGATCACATGGATGAACCGCTTGAGGATGTCCATCAAGGCGTCGCGGCTCCATAGCTGTTGCCACAGGTACGAGGTCCGGTGACCGTCGGGGTTCGGCGGGTTGCCCGCGCCGAGTTTGTGCCCCTGGTTGAACGGCAGGAACCGAGTTCGGGTGCCGGCGAGGTGGGTGGTCATCGCCACAGAGGATGGATCGACAGCGAAGTGCACCATGCCGGTCCGGCTCAGGGTCCGGTTGCGGTGCGGCCGGTGTCGGTATTGGGCGATGGCATTCTCGACGGTTTGGCCTGTGTAGGGGTTCTTGAGTTCGGCGGTGGCCACCGGTATGCCGTTGACGAACAGGGCAAGGTCGATCGTCTGGTTGCTGGAGGGATCGAACGGCAGCTGCCGGGTCACCGTCAACACGTTTGCTTCGTAGCGTTCGGCCAACTCCGGCGTCAGCCCATGTGCCGGTTTGAAGTAGGCGAGCTTGATTGTGACGTTGCGGTCCACGACACCGTTGCGCAGCACATCCACGGTGCCGCGCTTGTCGAGTTCGGATGCGAGTCTCCGCACGAACCCGGACTGCGCTCTGTTGGCATCGCCTCCGTAGGCGGAGTCCAGTAGCCGCTCCCACTCTTTTGGCTGGGTAGCCCCGATGAACACGAACAGATCAGCGGTGTCTACGCCCGCCACGGCGTCGAAGTCCCTCGGGCCGTCTCCAACGTTTCCGATCTTCACCTGCCGGTAACCGCCGTGTTCAAGTAGCCAGGAGGCGATCTCGTCCTCAAACACCGCTTCCGTCAAAGACATCACCGTCACCTCCCCCTCGGCCTGAACGCCCCACACACCCTAGAAGCAAGCGAACTGAACCGTGAAGCCGACCCCCAGGTGACTAGATTTCGGCACCTTGAGGTCCGGCTCAGTCGGCGGTGCGGTTGTCGCGACGCAACCGAATCGCTTCTAGGAACTCTTCGTCGCTGTAGTAGCGCGCGGCTATCTCGTCCTCTGGTACGTCGGGAACACTGCAGACACTGGCATCCATCTCGGCGAGCGTGACAGTCCGTCCGTTTGTGTCAGAGTCGGTGTCGGCTTCAGGGATGGTGCTCATGGTTTCGTCCCTCTCGATCCCGAACGGTCACTACGATGTTAGTCCCCAAGGGTGCCCCGAAGAACTCCAAGGCGTTGATGCGAGAGTGTGGAAGGAGTGTGATCCCCGGTGTGACCGCTACCTCAGACAGTCCCACGATCATTTCGATCGGCTACGAGCGAGAGACCTCAGCGAATTGATCAGCCTTTTGAAGGCCAACGGGGTCGTGACGCTCGTTGATGTGCGCCTCAACCCGATCTCAAGAAAGAAGGGGTTCTCGAAGAAAGCTCTGGCTGCTGCGCTGAGCGATGCAGGGATTGAGTATCGCCACGAGCGCGATTTGGGGAATCCCAAAGAGAATCGTGATCCGTTCCGGCGAGGTCTGGCGTCGGCGCGGCAGAGGTACCGGCATCATCTTCAAAACGATGCACACTCTGTTTTCGAACGGCTCGTAGACCTAGCGAGAACCTCACGGATCGCACTCCTCTGCTACGAGCGGGACCATGACCAGTGTCACCGATCCTGCATCCTTGATGCCGCCCAGACCGACCACCCAACACTCAGCGTCCTTCGGCTCTGAGGTGGTAATCATGCCATGCAACCGGCTACCGGCAGAGTGACTGCTTGGGGGCTTTGGTATTGAGCTTTTCGGCCGTGGTGGCGGGGGAACATTACGTGGAGCGGATCCGCGTTTCGAGAGCATTGTGTTGTCACTTTCTTTGAACAGTTGGGATTGGCAGCCATCCAAACGGTGCGCGGAGTTCCGCTCCATCCTGGGTAACCACTGGGTCTGGAAGGCGGTTCGAACGGATAGCGGCACGAGAGATTTGGAACGTCGCGTGGGCTGACTCGGCAAGGTCGTTCGACCGGCGTTTCGGCGGAAAGGCCACGATCACGCTCTTCTCAGCGAAACGTTCGCGGACGGCCTCAACTATAGGTACGAGGTCGCTATCGCCGGACATGATTATCGCCACATCGAAGCAGTCATCGTAAGCATCGTTGAGGAGCCGCACCGCAATGTTCACATCAGTCCGCTTCTCTTCGCGTTTAGACCATTGCGTTTTGCACTGCTTGCAGGTCATCCGCTTGGAGAGGAAGCGGCCAAAGTCAATCTCAATCTGTCCGGTGGCTCGCAAAGCGTCGATGAATGTCGCCTGGCGCTTGGCTTTGTCGGGGTCGCCGCGAACACTGGTCGTGAAGTAACGAACCAGTTCGAGTCGCTGGCCGGGTTTGAGCAGCGATTGGCAAACGCCGTGTAGGTCTAGCCAGCGTGAGTTACGAAGACCCGCGTCAAGAAGGCCAAAGTAGAGGTTGTAGCCATCAACGTAAGCGATCACCCGTTCGGTTCTCATCGATCAATAGAACTTTCTTGACGCATTGTCATACGGGTTGGTATTGTGGTCTGTAACCCCCCCAGGGTGAGTAACCCTGGGTCGACGGCTCCGGCTTGCAGCCGGGGCTGTCTAGTTTTTCGGCCTTGCGCGACCATGCTTAGCCAAGCCGAAGCCCTTTTGTTCGTTGATCGCACAGCTATCACAGCCATCCACATAACTCCTCCGCCGGATTCGCTACCTACCGCTCGCCGAGCACTGTTCACTCCGTCCTTGTCGGTAGGTTGCTCACGCTATCGGTTGCCTGGTGAATGTGAGCTTGACCCTCGGGAAGCCGATGTGACTGCTCGGCGGCTTCGGTGCCGAGCTTGGCGCGGTGGCGGCTCAGGGAGGAAGAACACTGCTGACGGTCTCTTCAAGGCCTCGACAAGCTTGTTGAACCTCCCTTTCGTGTGGCGGGCCTCGCTGAGGCCGGCCAACTCGACGGCATGCCGCCGGTTTGTCCTCGTGGTCGGCGTCTACCGCAAGCACAAAATCCTCAGTCCTCGTCCTCTCCAGACGCGGCGATGCAACCGATCGATCCTGAGCGGCCCGTCCCCTGTCGGCCGCGGACCCAGACCCGCTTGGATCCGAAGAGCCGCATTGTCACGCGCGACCGGTGTCGGGCTGGGCCTCGACGACTCGGCAGCCGTATCGCTTCATCGATTGCGGTAGACGTCGCGGCGATGGGCGACCCTCACGACTTGTACGACCAGGCGCCTGTCGATCACCTCATAGATGATCCGGTAGTCTCCGACGCGCACCCGGTAAACGGAGTCCTCTCCGACCAGAGCGACGCATCGAGGTGGCCGCGGCTCGGTGGCCAAGAGGTCTATCGCAGTTCGAACCCTGATCTGATCGTTACGCGGCAGCCGAGCGATCGACCGGACCGCGCGCCTGGCGATCTCAACTTGGTACCGCTTCACTACAGGCCCAGCGCGGCCTTGACATCATCCCAAGGAACGTAGTCGTCGTCGATTCGCGCGGCGGCGAGTTCACGGCGGTCTTCGACATCGTCAGCGTGATCGACGAGCCGGTCGAATGAATCGATGTCGAGGATCACCGCCACCCGTCGGCCGCGCCGAGTCACCATGACCGGCTCGGCTGACCTGCGTGCCTCCTCGAGCACTTCGGCCAGTCGGCTCCGTGCTTCGCTCACCGCTACCTCGTTCATGTACGAATCGTACATATCAACGGCCGACGAATCAACTCTGGGGTTCCATCGGCGAACTGTCTGGTGTCATCGAACCGGTTCAGCACACGACGCGTGCCACGCCGCCGTTTCCATGTCATTCGGTGGTGCCACCAGCCTCGGCTACGCCCCCGCTGCTACCGACCATTGAGGGGCCGTGAGCGGCGACAAAGTGCCCGTTTGAGAGCTTGGCACCACGAGTCTCCCGGTTGGCCAAGCGTGGGAGACTATCGGGTAGATGGTTATGCCGTCGAAGCCCCGAATCAATCGAGGGTTGACGCGTTCAACGACCGGGGATTGCAACGCTTGACTAGGGTTCGAGGCCATGGATCAACCATTGGCCGATCGACTTCCACTCAACCGCAAGGAGCGGTACTACACGGGCACGGTGCTGCCTATGATCGTTTGCTGCGACGAGTTCGCCCATTTCGGTCGGTTCCTCAGGCTGTGCGGGGCACCGGATGGCGCTTTCGTGGCCGGTCCCGCGGCCACCAATCTGCAATTCTTCACCGAATACGGATTCAAGGAGGCTCTCGTCGACGGATCCGAGTCGTTCTTTGGAGATCCGGGCGGGAAAGACACCCCCGATGTGGTTGTCTACATTGAGAGTAACCCCTCGGTCCTGTTGGGAATTGAGGCCAAGGTCTTCTCCAGACCTTCGACTAGTGCTCTCAAGAACCAGATCCAGAGTCAAGCCGAGTTGTTCTCTCTCATGCGAGACGGTCTCCGGACCCGACCTCAGGTCTATCAGGTTGCCCTTCTCCCAGCCGGGCTCAAAGTCTGCGAACGGATAGCGGACGCACAGGTGTTGACCTGGGAACTCGTTGCCGATACTTTCCGGGATGTCGCCCCCGCCTACTGGATCCGTGTCCTTGACGAAGCGCTCGAACGTTACGACGGACTCGTGTCAAAGGCAAGCGCCGGCGGACAGAACAACGACGGCAGCCGCAGCGGTGAATTGATCAAGAAACATTGGGAAACCGGGGATCGTGAGTTTACTTGGATGGGTCGCCAAGGTGGGTTGACCGGCAAAGCGCTCAGACGTGATCTCGACACCGGGCGATGGAGAGACGTGGACTACCAGGTCCGTCGAGACCCTCTGCCCAGCAACTCAAACTGGTTCTCGATCGAGTCTTTCCTGCTAAGAGTGTCGAATTCGTCTCGACCTGAAGTGGCTTCATCCCGGCCTGTTCCTCCGGCCGCAGAACGTGGTAGAGAACCCACCCGAGAGATACCTGGGCGGCCAGCGGCGTCCACCAAGTCGGTCCCTTGGAAAGGCACCGGCAAGAACGCCGATGACAAGATATCGGGCCAAGAAATCTATGATCGTTACACCAGAGGCGACACGACCTTCACCTGGATGGGAAGAGCGGGTGGTCGGCGTGGGCCTAAGTTGTTGGAGGATCTGAAGACTGGCCATTGGAAGAGGCAGAAATACGAAGTGCGCCACAAACCCATCAGCGGCAACAACAACTGGTTCGAGATCAAGTCGTTTGTTGAAGGGATCAATTTGCGACAACCAATCCGCAAAGTCTGATTCGAAGATGCAGCAGGGGGAGGCCTCGTCTCGCCTCGGACCCTAGCCCTGGGAGTGGTGGATTATCTGACGTCTCGCCTCCCCGCGCTTGATCGCGTTTGCGATGTGCTCAGAGGTGACGCACTTGTCAAGACCGCTCACCATTAATCGGATGGCGTCAAGGGCCACTGCCTCTACTTCAGCCGCGCTGAAGGATTCCATTTCCTTGGCGGATTCAAGCAAATCGAAGTCGTACCGTACCGCTCTCAGCTTCAACGCCAATATCTCGGATCGAGCGGACTGGTCGGGAGACTCGAACTCCACTATCTCGTCGAACCGTCGCCAGACTGCGGAGTCCAGCAACGTAGGGTGATTCGATGTGGCAATGAAGAGCGAGTCGCTTCGATGATCGTCGACCACCTGCAGCATCGCGGCGACCACCCGACGCAACTCGCCGTGATCGGCCCGATCTCCTCGTTCCCGCCCGAGCATGTCGAATTCATCAAAAACCAAAACCCAGGATCCCACATCGAGAAAACTGAAGATTTGTTCAAGGTGTCGTGCTGTTTCGCCTAGGTATGACGAGACGATCGTGGCCAACCGAACGCGGGCTATGGGAAGCCCGAGCTGTGCGGCCGTGGCCTCGGCGCTTGCTGATTTACCGCTTCCTGGAGGCCCTACCAAGAGTACGCTCGACCGTGGCGAGACTCCGTGTGCTCTCAGTGCCGACCGTTGACGGAACTCTTCGACCAGCGAATCGAACACATTGACAGCAGACTCGGGTAGAACCAAGTCATGGAACGACAGGCGTGGTTCCTCCAGCGATATCAGTGGGAGGTCGTCGCGAGTCTTGGGTAGAGGCCGTAGCGAAGATACCTGGGGAGGCCTTCGTCGGTGTCCTGGTTCTTCAAGGATCGCCTCAAGCTGCTCGGCGACGAGATCGTGGCGTTTGCGCCTCTCATCATCGATCAGTTCTTTTGCGGCGCGCTGAAACCCAGCATCGTCGCCCCGCTGATGACTGCGGAGCAGCGCTTTCACCAAGTCACTGCGTGCCACGCCATGAACATACTTGCGCACTGTGCCACCGACCACTCGGAGGGTTGACTACTCACCACCAGAGGAAGTTGCTGCGGGGATTGATCACCTGATCGACTGCTCGGGCGCTGTCGGTACTCTGGATCTTATTGGGGGAATGCGCCGCTAAGGCTCATCGACACGATTGCGAGAGTCAAGGGATACGATGACCGGGGTTGTTGCATCTTGTCATCCTTCCAACGAGGATCACCAATGGGCCAGAGTCTTCGGCTGTTCGATCAGTTCGTGCGCACTGATCATCGCCCTGCACACAGATCAGAGCGAGACTATGATTTTATGAACCAATCCGCGTGGCCAGCCTACGAGAACATCCGTAGGGTGCTTGAGCAATGGTTCGCAAGCTACCCGGCCAGTCACAAGCGTGACCTTCGCGCCCGATTTCGCAAGGGTGACCACAATCACGCGTCCGCTTACTTCGAGTTGTATCTGTATCAGGTATTGAGCCGCTTAGGGCTGTCGCCCGAGGTGCACCCCGATCCCGATAGAGGCAAGGGCTGTCCAGACTTCGCCATTGCTGGCGCGAAGGGGAACAGGTGCTACCTCGAAGCGAATGTCGTGACCAAACCTCGATGGGATTCAGACGTTCCGCTGGAGAGTGAGCTTCTCGATGCGATTGACGCCGTGGCTGAGACTCAGCCGACGCAGATCGGAGTAGCCGTAAGTACCAAGGGATCCTGCGGCGCTCCCATCAGAAGGATCCAATTCGGCGGCAGGTTCGAGAGTGGCTAGACACCATCGATCCCATAGGCCTTTCAGCTAGTGACCTCAGCCACAACCCCCGTCTGTGTGTTGGGCGGGATGACTGGGTGGCTGAGCTTGTAGCTATTCCTTTGTCGCACACAGGTAGACGCTTGATCCATATGGGGATGAGGAAGTCAGCGTTCCTGGACGAAGGACCGATGCTAGCAAAGAATCTCAAGAGCAAGGCGAAGCGGTATGGCTCGCTTGATCGTCCGCTGATACTGGCCATCAACACGAACGATGTGTTCACCTCTGGTCAGGATGAGCACGAGGCGCTCTTGGGGACGCGAGACGGAATCTGGCGCATAGACTCCTCAGCCCGCCATCAACGGCTTCACGGAGCGATGTTCTTTCGGGGCCTGTTCCCGAGCAACATGCACAGTGTTGTTTCTCGTCTATATGTGAATCCAAACACGCAAGCCGACATCCCTGAAGAACTCTTGGAGCTAAGCAGCGTGTGGCAGCGCAATGGGAAGTGGCAATTCAAGAAAGGGATGAGCCTTGGCAAGATCCTTGAACTACCAGAGGACTGGCCGGGCGAAGTCACTGCTTCCAATTGACACCCCCGAGCCAAGGCGTTGATGCGAAAGTGTGAAAGGAGTGTGATCTGAAATGGAAACCACACAGACCGAAGCGACTTGTCGTCTTACTGTGAGGGAACATAAGGAAAACCGCGACCGGCCCCTGCCCAGCGACGAGATGACCGAATTCGTCGGCGATCTCGCGGATCATCTCGGAGACGACGAGCGGGTGATTGCCCCTGTCGTCTTCGGTGACGCCGATCTTGGCACGGTCGAGATTGTGTTCAGCATGCCGTGTTCGGCGTCCGAGCGCGACACTCATGTCGCAGTGTTCGACATTATTCACGGCGCGGGTAAGTCACTGGGCTACGAGTGGCGAAACAACCTGGAGAGCAGCGGTAGTTTCGGGCGTTCATCGACGACGAGAACGTTGAAGCGTCAGAGCCAGCTGTTGGAGGCCACGGGCGACCTCGTTGATGCCTGAGTTCCGGGCATGACCGCTACCTCGGACAGGCCCACGATTGTTTCGATCGGCTACGAGCAACGAGATGTCAGCGAATTGATCGGTCTCCTCACGCGCCGACAGGATCGCGAGAGTGTCTGAGCGCCCCGATGGCTCGCCGCTTGGTCCAGCGGTTTTTATCGGATCTCTGAGCACAAGTTCACGGTTTGGGTGGTCTTGGAGATCTGTGTTGTAGCAGACGGAGTGTGCCCGAGGTGTGGCTACCGTCGGTCTCTTCGGGTTTCAGCGGGGAGTGGGACCGTCGGGGTGAGGGTGGGGGCCTCCAGAATCGGGTGTGACATACACCGATCTGAGGAGGCCTTTGGTGGAAGGCTGCGCTGGCCCGTTGACGCAAGGCCATCAGTTCGGTCCATACGACGGTGACATTGCTGATCCTGTCGATAGTTGTCTCCATTCCGAAGTCCTGCATCCAGGAGACAACCAGATCCCGGTCCTTTCTTGTTTTCGTCGGTCAACGCCAAGCATGCGCAGAGGTGACGGGTGCGTGATCCACATGTCGTCGGGCGAGAGAGCTGAAAGGGAGGGTGGCGAATGCCTCAACACTCGGTGCTGATCTCTTGACCACGACGGCCTAGGCTTCCAGCGATGGGACCGACAGAACTCCACCGAGGACTGAACCTCGGGGACGCCCAGAACCTTCGCGGTCTATGGCAGCATGCACCGTCTCCCCGGTCGATCATTACCTCACCGCCCTATCTCGACATGCACGATTATGGAAACGCTTCTCAGATCGGCTTCCGTGGGCAGAGCGTCCGAAATTACCTTGAACAGATGGCCAGACTCTTTAATGATTGCTACGAGATCACAACTGATGACGCGACCTTCTGGCTCGTAGCGGGCTCACTGAGAAGAAAGGGGCGGCTCATACCTCTGCCCGACAAGCTCACCGCCTGCGCAGAAGACGCGGGTTGGTTGTTGCGGGAGTCGATCACATGGGATAAGCAGAAGGCTCTGCCGTGGACCCACCATGGTGAGCTAAGGGACATCACTGAACAGGTGCTACTATTCTCCAAGTCTGGAGACTTCGCGTTCGATCCGAGCGAACTTCGCTCTCCCATCCCGAACTCAGTTTGGTGGCGTAGGTACCCAGAACGATATTCCCCGAGCGGACGCATGCCGACGAACTTGTGGAGCATTCCTATTCCTACGCAAGGTTCGTGGACCGGAGTCCGGACTCACCTCTGTCCTTTCCCACAGGAGCTCACCTACAGGATGCTGTCGTTGACCACCATTGAGGGCGATACCGTTCTAGATCCTCTGGCCGGTATCGGATCGGTCCCAGCGATGGCAGAGGCGATGGGCCGAGTTGGCTACGGACTCGAGCTCACTGCTGAATACGCGGATATGTACGAGTGCACCGCGCAATCCGCTAAGGACTTCTTGTCTCAGATCGACGACGACCGTTGCGTTCGGGAAGCGTTCGAGCGAACGATCATTGAACTCAGGCTACTCAAGTTCGCCAAGCTGTTAGGTCAACAGGTTACGGATGCTGGGCTCGCCGTGTCGTGGGTGCGCGCCAAAAAGAGTTCTCGACAGCCAAGACAGGATTTCCAGGTTGCGGCAGGAGAATTTGATCTCGTGTTGAGCGATGGCTTATCACCCGAGTCCGCTCTCACCGTCGCTCATTCCGCCATTCAGCGGAAGCCGTTGTCAAAGTTCGGGATCGACGCGGAGATTATCCCGGTGGATCGGACGGAAGCCACTACGCACGGGTACTGGTACTCGGCCGGGTGGTTCTGGAAACCACCCGTGGCCGCAAAACCGACGGACGGTGGCCCGCACGTAGTAGCTGAATTCTACCCAAATCCTGATCAGATTGATGATACACCATACATTTAATCAACATCCAAAGAACACGAAACATATCTGGTTGATGATGGTCCTTGCCGGACCTGATACTCGAGAATCTGTTACACGGCGATGCCGTCTCATCCAATCAAACTTGGTCCCAATTCGTTAGGACGACTTTATGACTGAAGACAATCATATGACTGAAGACAATCAACAACGTGTCCCAGCGATAAGGGTGAAACAGTGGCTAAAACTGTGGGATGCTTACACCTTCAATGAGGCAGCACGTCAGAGAAAGCCAGAGCCACACTTCTACATATGCTCTATGTCAGCACCCCTGTTGAGAAGGTTGTCTGGAGTACGACGTCGCGAAGCTTCGGGGCCACGAAGCGCCGATATCGGGATTCAACGAGGCCACGACGAAGAACGATCCCGAGAGATACGACGTTTCGTCATCGCGGGATATCCATGGGCAAGCCTCAACACTAAGGATCAGTCTCGATTTCCAAACCTAAAGAAACCGGGATGGCTACCTACCGCGGTTGTTGCGAATTTGGTCCGTGAAACGACCGACAGAGACGGAATTAAGGCCTCTCCTCAGGATCTGATCACCATTGAAACAGAAGTGGACGGTCGCGTATATCTCAAGCTGCCAAAAGGCTCCGAAGATCCCTCGTGGGAACTATCCGAACACGGGTTAGAACCCCTGGAGATTATCGATGGCCAGCACAGGCTATACGCGTTCTCAGAAGATGATGAGTTGGAAGGAGATTTTGAGCTTCCTGTCGTGGTGTTCGAAGACCTCGATATTGGTTGGCAAGCGTATCTCTTCTGGTCAATCAATGTATCACCAAAGCGGATCAACCCATCAATGGCATACGACCTTTATCCACTGTTACGAACGGATGATTGGCTGGAACGCGTCGAGGGACCAATGGCATACCGCGAAACGCGGGCGCAAGAGCTCACCGAGGCGCTGTGGAGCCACCCAGACAGCCCTTGGCGCGACAGAATCGGAATGCTTGGTCGCGAGCGTGGGAAGGTAACGCAGGCGGCCTTCGTGAGGTCGCTAACTCTGAGCTTCGTTCGCGGATGGTCAGGCGGTAGACGAACCGGGATCGGAGGATTCTTTGGAACTGAGCAGACCGAAAAACAAACTGACGTGCTAGGCTGGAATCGATCACAACAAGCTGCTTACCTGATAGCGCTTTGGTCAAGTCTGAGAGATGCTATAGAAGGTTCTGACTCTGAGTGGGTCAAGAATCTTCGTGAGCGAACCAAAGAAGACGATGCGCCCGAGAAGCTAGACCCGGCATTCGCTGGCCGATTCTCAATCCTGGCTACAGATCAAGGAGTCCGCGGGTTCCTCCAGGTTTGCAATGACATTTCTTACGAGCGCCGCCATGAAATCCCTTTCGGGGAGTGGCGGCGACCAACAGCGGCGGGAGCAACAGATCTAGAAGAAGTCAGCGAAGCTCTAGACGAACTTCCGGGACCAATCAAGGAGTTTATTCGAGCCCTGACTGGGAACATCTCAACCTTTGACTGGCGCTCAGCCGTCACGCCAGGGTTACCGGATAACATTGAAATCTTTCAGAGCCGCTATCGTGCCGGCAGCGGGTACAAACAGGTACGGCTCCAGTTGTTGCTCCATCTATGTGAATCCGGTAACACCGACATAGCCGATAGTGCGCGGTTCGTAGCCCGAGCACTGGGCTACTCCGAGGACTAATACGATGATTCGGCAAATCGCCGACAAAGCGGAGGACTTAGTTGGAGTCGCCTCGTCAACGGTGGCCGAGAATTCGCTGCGATCAGCCGCGGAAAGGATGCGGACCAACAACCGCTGGTTGAGTCAGCGGAACCCTTATAGGAAGGACACGATTTCAGCCCTTCGGAAACGCGACATCCAAGCATCCGAACTCGGCGAGTACATCGCTTGCTCCGCGCCGCTACATCTCACTGATGGTTGGAACTACCTAGCTCGCGCAT
This sequence comes from Candidatus Aldehydirespiratoraceae bacterium, assembly GCA_965198365.1. Taxonomy (GTDB): domain Bacteria; phylum Actinomycetota; class Acidimicrobiia; order Acidimicrobiales; family Aldehydirespiratoraceae; genus VXYK01. The sequence continues at coordinate 1,068,025 of OZ240617.1, forward strand.
TCGATTCTACATTACGCGGAGACCACAGTTCTGCTCACCACTTAGCGTATTACGCAGAACTTCGTGCGGCTATGTCGTTGCTTGCTACCGAGGGTATCGGTGTTTTTGACAGGAAACACATCGCTTTCGACGCCGAGATGCAGCCCACAGAACTCGAAAGAACACCGACTCATCAGGCAACATGGGAGTTGTTGAATGCTTGGTCGCACAAAACCGGCAGCGCCTCGAAGTTGCTTGACACGATCTCCCTAGACACGATCTCCCTAGATCCACAAAGTCTATCACAATGGCTCAAGCAGGTTGGTGTTCACGCTCCCGCCCAAGACTTGGTAGCTCGAGAATGGCTTCAAGCATGGAGTATAGACTTAGAGAAATTCTCTGACGATCGGTCGCAGCGAAACGAAATGAGCTACCGTCCGACCCGAATCCACGAAACGAAGACTCAATCCGTATACCCACTCCGCGAACGGAGTGACTCTGTATTCAATTCATGGGATGCACTGCAGCCGACAATCGTGGGGGTAATGGTAGCTTTAGACATCTCGCTTCTTCGAAAGGCAATTGAACTAGCAATACAAAAGAAGCTGTGTAACTATTCGACGTTTCACAAAGCGTGGGCGTCACTACAGAGTGTCATGCCTCCACATTTGCACGAAGCACTAAAATCGCCTCGCCCTAGTGCGACAGCAATTTTCCGCGAAGCGAAGAAAGCTAACCCCCGAGCGGCTTCAAAGAAAAACAATCCCGGAGCGAGTTCTGCGCCCATTCTGGCCCGTGCACTGTTGATGCTGCGTCTCGCGTCTGCCAGCACAGGTGCACTGCTCAAGGCGGCAGAAATATCGCGATCCGATGTCGAGTTCTGGTGGTCGCCGTTGGGAACGGACTTGGGTCTTTGGGATAATCCATCTAACATCACACACTTCACCGATCTCTGGGCAGACGTACAAGCTGCGATAGAGACCGCAGAAGTGAACATATCGAGTCTTGGTGGAGCGAGTTCAATTCGGGATGTCGCCAGTATCCTGACGCGAGATATGTCGCTGACGCAGTTCTCACGCGCGCCAATGTGGCTGTTGGGTCTGAAATAGGTTGATGCGCTGGCCTGAATGGGTCCGTGGCTGCGTTGATTTTCGATTGATAATTGACGTGTCGTGAGTTGGTCGGACAACGAGATCGCGCCGGTCCGGCTGGCCTCGACGACACGGGCGAGATTTGTGGCAACCACAGCGGCGGGTCGTGACGCGCGCCCGGTGTCTGCGTCGCTGTCGAGTTGGGGTGTGTCTGGAATTCAGTCAACAGGGCGGTGCTGACTGGCGTGAGGTGCCTGAAACGGGTGGACACTCACCGAGAGCTATGGCCTGGAGCGACGAGCCATTGCTTGAGTACCGGACGGGTAGTCAACGGAACCGATACGAAAACGATCCTCAGGCATTGGTGGCACCGCTTCTCTTATGTGTTCTCGGATATGCGTCGAATCTACGCCAGATTTAAGGAGAGATGAGTCCGACCGTTAGCGTTTCGGTTGTCAGTCCTGGTACTGCCAGATCACGGGTCACGGCTGCGGTGATCAGTGCGGTCCGGTACTCCTCCAAGAGCTTGATCATGGCCTCCGCCTGCGAGGACAGACCGTCGATGCGATTCGTCTGACGGTCGAGAAACGCTGCGATGTCGCGCTGTTCGTCGAGGGGCGGAAAGGGGACGAGTGCTTCGCCGACGGCGGGCTTTGGAAGCCCGAAACGCGTGATACCTGTGGCCGCCACTCGGAGTTGGCAATTCACCGCATCCGACTGCATTGCTCGGAACACGAAACCGGGATTCGCTAACGGAGTCGGTCGGATGATGCCGAGGTGATATCCACAAACGAAGTCATCGGCCGTTTCTTCGATGAGCGCGGGCACAGCAATATCCTGCCAGTCCTCGGAGTCCTTTGTGATTACAACGTCGCCTTCGTTCAGTCTGAATCGAACGAACTCTTGTGGTGACGCTGTTGCTTCCATGAAACTGCTGTCGCCAGCCCGAATGCGGTTCCCGTAGTAGACGTCGGTGTAGTTGCACAGCCTGACAGGCAGTTCTCCTTCCTTAGTCTTCTTGTCAACGTTGCTCGTCCGATATGACACCCGATACTTGAGGCGCAGAACCTCCCAGTGGGCGGGGATGTGGCCTAGCCAGTCCATGCCGGAGGGGCGGAGGCGGGGTGAGGGATCGAAGCCGCGGGTTACGGTCTGGGTGATTAACGCTGTGCGGTGCTCTGCGAGGAGTTCGATGAGGCGGCGTTTCTTGGAGATGAGGGTGTCGATGCGGGCGGTTTCGGTGTCGAGGTAGTCAGCGATCGCCTGTTGCTCCACAAGGGGCGGAAGAGAGACAGGGATGTCGCGGAACTGCTCCCAGCTAATGTCGAACTGCGACGGCGGAAGGCACTTCCCACGACGTTCGTACTCACTGATGTATAACCGCGTTCGAAGCAGATGATGTACGAATCTTGGGTTGGCTTCGTCGGAGATCTCCGCGACAAAGTAGGCGGGGCTGATAATGCCGTGGTGGTGGGAAACACCTAGAGCGCCGTGGGGTTTACCCAACTGATTCATTACTAAATCGTTTGGTCTCACTTCTTGGTACCCGCTGAGATCGAGAGATGGAGCGGTACGGCCGTCGCCCTCCTGTCTAGGTACCACTCCCTTGGGTAGGTTCACCGACAGGAGTTGCAGGTCAGAACGGTTGGTTTGTTTTCGACGCGTGAGAAATGAACGGAGCTTCGTTGGTCGCCACTCGGGAGGAGCGATTACTGAATCAAGTACCGAAGTCACTCGGCTACCTCGGTGAGGAGAGTTTGGATTTCTGCTTCTAGAGTTTTGATTTCGGCGTTGATCTCGGTGAGGGGGCGGGGTGGGGTGTAGGTGTAGAAATGGCGAGTTAGGGGGATCTCGTAGCCGATCTTCGTCTTGTCAGGGTCGTGCCAGGCGTCGGAGACATAGGGGAGCACCTCGGTTCCCATGTAGTCGTCGATGGCTGTCCGGTACTCGATGGTCCCGAGCCGCGCTGTGGGGTCGTCCTCGAAAGTGACACTCACCGCGGGGAGCGGGATGTTCTCGTAGTCGCGAAGGTCAGGGTCGGGTTTGGGGTGACCTGAGCGGTCGGTGATGATCGGTGCCTCGGGGTCACGCACCGCAATAGCTCCGGTAATGGCATTGGCAAGCGCGGTGGTCTTGCCCAGACCGGCCGAATCGAGTGCTTCTGATATCACAGCTTTGGCCAGCTTCTCGGTGGCGAACGAACTGCCCAGTCGCTCCCTCAACGCATCGAGCAGAGCGTCGCGCAACGAATGATCCAGCTTGCCGACAGCCTTGAGCGACTCGACGGCCAACAAGGTGTCGTCGGTGATCTCCCAACGCAACTGCAAAGGCCGCTCCACGGTGATGCGTAGGAACCCGAATGCCTCGTTGGGGAAGATCTTGACAAGCGGACCCTCTTCGAAAGAGCCGTAGAGACGGGCGATCTCGTCAATTTGCGCTACCGAGAGCTCCTTACGTTTCTGGCCGAGGGACTTGCGGGTCTTGGTGAAAATGTCGCGGGCGTCAACAAGCTGGATCTTTCCCCGACGGCGGGGTGACTTACGATTCGTGACCACCCAGAAGTAGGTGGAGATCCCGGTGTTGTAGAAGAGTTGGTCGGGCAAGGCAACAACCGCTTCGAGCATGTCGTTCTCGATGATCCAGCGGCGGATCTCCGACTCGCCCGAACCCGCACCTCCGGTGAACAGTGGCGACCCGTTGAACACAATCGCCAAGCGGGCGCCGCCCTCGCGTGAAGTCTTCATCTTCGAGATCATGTGCTGCAAGAACAAGAAGCTGCCGTCGTTGATGCGAGGCAACCCAGCCCCGAAACGGCCGGCGAAACCCAGAGCCGAATGCTCGCCCTTCACCGTCTCGGCCACCATTTTCCACTCCACCCCGAAAGGAGGATTGGCGAGCAGATAATCGAAACGCTCGCCCTGGTGTTGGTCGTTGTCGAAACTGTTGCCGAAACGGATATTGGAAGCTTCCTGACCCTTGATCAGCATGTCGGCACGGCAAGTGGCATACGTCTCGGCGTTCAACTTCTGGCCGAACACTCTCAAACGAGCCTGAGGGTTGAGCTTGCGCAGGTGATCCTCGGCGACCGACAGCATCCCGCCGGTTCCACACGCCGGATCAAGCAGCGTCTTGACCACACCCGGGCGCGTCAACAACTCGTCGTCGTCGATGAACAACAGATTCACCATCAGCCGGATCACCTCACGAGGCGTGAAATGCTCACCCGCCGTCTCGTTCGACAACTCAGAGAACTTGCGGATCAGCTCCTCGTAGAGATAACCCATCTCCAGATCCGACACCGTCTCGGGACTCAAGTCGATATCGGCGAACATCGACACCACCAGATACAACAGGTTGTGCTCGTCAAGCCGATCGATCTGCACGTCGAAGTTGAACTTGTCGACAATGTCACGCGCCGACTCGGAGAACCCGGCGATGTAGTTGCGCAAGTTTCCGGCCACGTTGTTGGAATCACTCAGCAGCGAGCGAAACGTATGCCTCGACGTGTTGACGAACGGTTGCCCAGCCACCCTCTGCAAGACCGGCTCACGGTTCTCCAGCGTCGGCGGCAACTTCGCCATCGTTTCAAGAACCGCATCCTTGGTCGGCTCCAACACGCAATCCAACCGCCGCAGCACTGTCAACGGAAGGATCACGCGTCCATACTCCGACGGCTTGTACACACCCCGCAGCTTGTCCGCGACCGACCAGATGAACCCCGCATGATTGTTGATGGCCGTTTCGCTCATTGATTCCATTCCCGACATGCGTGCGGTCGTCACGCTAGGGGATCAGCGAGGTTACGTCCCATCCCGCGTTTCGCCTGCGACGTTCGCCACTCGGATCAGCGGGGTCAGCGGGGTTGGCAGGTGGGGCACCAGGTGGTGCTGCGGGCGTCGATGACTCGGCGGCGCATGACGGTGCCGCAACGGTCGCAGGGCTCTCCGGCTCGTCCGTAGCAGTGCAACTCGTGTTGGTTGGCGCCGGCTTGGCCGTCTGAATCCACGTAGTCGCGCAGGGTCGTGCCGCCGTACTTGATGCCGGAATCGAGGGCTGTGCGGATGCCTTCCACCAAGCGCTCTGCTCGCTGCGGGCTCAGCCTGCGGGTCGCTGGGTTGATCTTGGCGAGCCAAAAGGCCTCGTCAGCGTATATGTTGCCGATCCCCGCCACCGGCCGTTGCGACAACAGCAGTGTCTTGACATACCGGTCGGAGCGTTTAACGAAAGCGGCCAGCGAGCGGCCGGTGAATGCCGGGTCCCAAGGCTCAGGCCCCAAAGCAGCCAGCGTGGGGATGGCGCCGTGATCGCCGCGCTCCACATGGTGGATGCGCCCGAAACGGCGAATGTCGTGGAAGGTGAGCCGTCCACCGGTATCGAGTTCCCACCAAGCCCGAAGATGAGGATGTTCCAGCGCCTCCGGAGTCGGCTCCCGCACCGCGAGACGTCCCGTCATCCCCAGATGGACGATCAACTCCTCGTCCCCGGAAAGGTCGAAGAGCAGGTATTTTCCGCGGCGGCGAACTGCGATGATCTGCGCCCCGATGACACCCGTGGCAGGCGTGAACTTCTCAGACCAATGCGACTCTGCGTCGACTATCTCCGCCCCCACCACACGCGGTTCAAGCTGACGGCGGATCGTCTCCACCTCAGGAAGTTCAGGCACGTCGGCACTCTATTGCCCCAAGGCCCGGGGGCCTCCGCGGGCGTGTCAGTAGCGGCAGCTAGGCTGACGAACGTTCGTTCGTAAACCCCGAGAGTCTTACCATGCCCCGACAACTCGAATTCGACCCCAGCTACGCCCGCGAAGTTGTCGATGTACCCGTTGCCGACGAGCTGAGCGAGTCGTTCCTCGCCTACTCACTCAGCGTCATCACTTCACGGGCCATCCCCGACGTACGAGACGGCCTCAAACCGGTGCAACGCCGGATCCTCTGGTCGATGCTGCAAATGGGGGTCCGTCCAGGCACACCGTTCCGTAAATCCGCTCGCATAGTCGGCGACACCATGGGCCGTTACCACCCCCACGGCGACTCGGCCATCTACGACACCTTGGTACGTATGGGACAGGACTTCTCGCGGATGCTCCCGTTCATCGACCCCCAAGGCAACTTCGGTTCGCTAGACGATCCACCCGCAGCCTCGCGCTACACCGAATGCCGCCTCGCTGAAGCAGCCATGGACATGGTCCGCGAACTCGACGAAGACACCGTCGACTTCCGCTCCACCTACGACGGTGAAGGCGAAGAACCAGCTGTGTTGCCCGCCGCGGTGCCCAACATCATCGTCAACGGCACCAGCGGGATCGCTGTCGGTATGGCCACCAACATGGCCCCGCACAACCTGCGTGAGGTGGCCGAGTTGATCAGGCTGGTGATGACCAGACGGCGGCCCAAGCCGACCATCGACGAGATGATGAGAGTGCTCCCGGGTCCCGACTTCCCGTCGGGCGGCACGGTGGTTAACGACGGCTTGCGTGATGCATACGAGTCCGGGCGTGGATCGTTCCGTATCCGAGCAAAGGCCGAACCCGAGCAGATCACGCGCTCCCGTCAAGCTCTGGTCGTCACCGAGTTGCCATATCTGGTGGGGCCCGAGCGGGTGATCAGCAAAGTCCAGGAATTGGTCAACAACGGCAGACTCGCCGGCATCGCGGGCATCTCCGATCTGAGCGACATGAAAGGGCTGCGTATTCAGATCGACCTGAAACCCGGAGTCAAGCCGCGGTTCGCACTCCAGGACCTGTACCGGCTGACGCCGCTGGAGGAGACGTTCGGTATCAACAATGTGGTGTTGGTCGGCGGCGTGCCGACCACGCTCGGCATCTACGACTTGTGTCACCACTACATAGAGCATCGCCTTGACGTGATCGTTCGCCGCACCGAATATCGCCTCGCCAAAGCGCAGGATCGCCTGCATATTCTCGAAGGCCTGCTGGTTGCCATTGACGCGATAGATGAGGTCGTTGCCATCATCCGCGACTCTCAGGATGCGGCCGAAGCCCGGGTGAGGCTGATCGAACGGTTCCTGCTGACCGACATCCAGGCGGCCCACATCCTCGACATGCCACTGCGCCGACTCACGGCCCTGGCCAAGCTCGAACTTGAAGAAGAAGCCACCGGGCTTCGCATCAACATTGCGGAGTACCACAAGCTTCTCAACTCTGAGACCAGGCGCCGTACTTTGGTGCTCAAGGAGCTTGACGAACTCGTTGACCAACACGGCGTGCCCCGACGATCTGAGATCGTTGCCGCTACCGAGATTGTGGTGCATGAACAACCCACCCGCGACGACACGCAAACTGTTGGTGTCGATGAGCCATGCGTGGTAACCCTGTCCACCTCCGGCAACATTGGACGCGCCCCGACCAACGGTGCGAGAAGGGCAACGGTGGGTCGCCACGATCTGATTGCCGCACGCGCCATGACCACCACGGGCGCTGAGATTATGGCGGTCACGTCGGAGGGTCGGGTCATAGCGGTGCGGGTGCAGGAAGTTCCCGATGCTGCCGGCCGTGCCCGCGGAGTAGCGGCCGCTGTGCTGCTCGGGCTCAACAAAGGCGAGACGGTATTGACGCTGCTCACAGACGGCGAGGAACGGCTAGTGCTGGTGACCGCCAATGGTGTCGCCAAGCGCCTGACGCTTGAGGAGTTGATGAATACCAGGTCGTCGGCGACCGTCATCTCGTTGAAAGGTGATGATCGTGTGGTGGCCGCGTTTCGTGCGCCGCTGGGTGTCGACATTGCCTTGGTTGCTTCTGACGGCCAGGTATTGCGCACTCCCGTTGATCCGATCAACGACCAGGGCCGGGGTGCTGGAGGTGTGGCCGGTATGAGATTGCTCGGTGATGCCGAGGTCGTGGGGGCCGATGTGTTACTGGGCGATGGCGTAGTGCTGACGGTCACCAGCGCCGGGGGTGTCAAGGCAACGCCGTATGGTGACCTGCTTGCGAAGGGCCGCGGCGGTCAGGGTGTACGCATCGCCAGGTTGGCCGTCGGTGAGACAGTTACGGGCACTTGGTTCGGGCCAGCGGCTATGACAGATGTCTATGCGCTAATGGCTGACTACGACGACCCCCGCAAGCTCGACCCCAACCCCGTCGCGTTCAACATCGAAGCAAGTGCCCGTGATCTGGTGCCGAGCCGCACTGAGCGCCAAATTATGGTCGTCGCAGACGCTCGCTGGTAAACCCCGATAGATGCGTTGGTCAGGTGAACTGATCGAGTGCGTCGATGATTCTTTGTTGCTGGTCGGAGTTGAAGCCGTTGAAAGGTCGGGAGCCTTCGGTCAGGTCGGCGTTGAGCAGAATCATTGAGCTGTTGACGTTGATCCCGTATTGCCGCCAAGTTGTGAACGATGGATCCCACACCATGGTCGGTGTCGTGACTCCGAAGTCGGTGACGAAGCTGAGGGCCAAATTGAAGTCGTCTTGGGCGCCCATGCCGATGACTTGGATCTCGTTGATGTGCTCTCGAGCGAACTGCTCGACATGCGGCGCCTCGCGCCGACAAGTCGGTCAATGAGGCGCCCAGAACCACAACAGCACCGGTCGGTCACCGTCGACGGCGTCGGCCAGAGAGGTTATAGACCCGTCGGCGACGCTCAGGACTTGAATGCGCCGCCTGTCGCTGTTGGGTTGCAACAACGGGTCGTTGGCTGCCGCTGCTTCGAGGATCTCTTCTCGGGTGAGGGTTTTGGCGGTCGTGGTTGTTGGTGCCGCTGTGGTTGTTGGTCCGGCTGTGGTTGTTGATTCTTCGGTGATTGTCGATTCTTCGGTGGTGGCCGGTTCTTCGGTGGTAGTGGAAGCTTCGGTGGTTGTTGGTCCGGCTGTGGTTGTTGATTCTTCGGTGGTTGTTGGTCCGGCTGTGGTTGTTGATTCTTCGGTGGTTGTTGGTTCCTCGACGGTTGTGGGTTCTTTGGTGGTTGTCGTGATTGTTGTGGTTGCAGGACCTTCGGTTGTGTCGGATTCTCCCTCCGGTGTCGTGGTTTCGGTGGGCGCGGGATCAGGTACAGGTGTCCCTACCGTGGCGTCGCCATCGTCGGTCGCCGGTGTTGTCGGGGTTTCGGCAGGTGCGGGTTCAACTGTGCCTTTTTCTGTGCTCGAAGGCGCGTCCGAAGGATTTGTGGGCTCCGGCTCGAGAGGTGCGAGTGTGGTTGTCGCGAAAACAGCATCCTCCGACTCGTCTGGTGTCGAAGAATCACCCTCGCTGCTGCAAGCCGCGGCCAAACTGGCGAAGGCGATAGTGATCGCTAGTGTCAACGTAGGTAGTCGCTTGGGATTCAAGGCCTCAATCTTACCCAAATCCGCTTCAATGTCACCCGTGCCTAGTACGGTATTGCGAACACTCGTTCGTTGACCGTGATCACCCTCGATTCGTTGGATTCCGCCTTGGCCGCAACCACCTCAACCGCTTACGACGCTGATGCGATCGAGACCCTTGAGGGCATGGAAGCCGTGCGCAAACGGCCGGGCATGTACATCGGCGGTACCGGCAGCGCAGGACTCATGCACCTCGTATGGGAGTTGATCGACAATGCTGTTGATGAGGCCGCAGCCGACTTTGCAACCAAGGTGGATGTCACTCTGCACCGCGACAGATCGGTGGAGGTCAGCGACAACGGCCGAGGCATCCCCATCGACCGACACGCCAAACGCAAGGTTTCAGCGGTGGAAGTGGTGTTCACCGAGTTGCATGCGGGGGGCAAGTTCGGTGGAGGCGCCTACTCGTCATCGGGTGGTTTGCACGGAGTCGGGGCGTCGGTTGTCAACGCCCTGGCCAAAAAATTGACCGTCGAGGTTGACCGTGACGGTGGCACGCATGTGCTGGGTTTCAAGAACCGTGTGGCGGGTCAGTTCAACGGACGGGACGACTTCGACGCTGGTCATCAACTCCGGAAACTCAAGCGCATCCCAAGAAACCGGACTGGCACGCGAGTGCGCTTCTGGCCCGATTTCGAGATTTTCAAACCCGATGCCAGCGTCGACTTCGACGAGGTCTGTGAACGGGTGATTCAGGCGTGTTTCCTAGTGCCGACTATGCAGGTATCAGTTACCGACAAACGAGCGGGTGGCGCTGCCGAACCGTTCGTGTTCGCTAGTAAGGGAGGTCTCGCTGACCTTGTCGATCACCTCTCGGACTCTCCGCCGGTCTGTGGCGTCATCACCGGCAACGGCATCGACACATTCGTCGAAAAGGTGCCGGTCAACAAGAAGATGACAGACGTTGAGCGGGAATGCACCGTTGATATCGCGCTGCGTTGGGTTGACGGCTACGACACGAAGGTGGTGTCGTTCGTCAACACCATCCCCACCCCACAGGGTGGAACCCATTTGGCGGGATTCGACAAAGCCCTGACACGGGTAATCAACAACGTGGTGCTCAAGGACCACCACAAACTCGCAAGACTCGCAAAACAAAACAAGCACAAAGCTGTCAAGGACGATGTACAGGAGGGCCTGGTAGCAGCGTTGAAAGTGACCTTCGCAGAACCACAATTCCGCGGGCAGACGAAACAGGAATTGGGCACTCCCGCAATCGACGGAATTGTCAGCCGGGTGGTGTACGAACAACTCAAGGAGTGGTTCGAGCCCGGTGGAGGGCCCCGCACCCATGTCAAAGCGATTGCCGACAAGCTGTCGAACGCAGTTCAAAGTCGGGTCGCTTCCAAGACCCTGCTGGAGAACCAGCGCAAGGCGGCGAGTCTCGGTTCAACCGGGATGCCTCAAAAGCTCGCCGACTGCCGGATTCACGGAATGGATGCGGAACTGATTCTGGTGGAAGGGGACTCTGCGGCCGGCCCCGCCAAAAGGGGTCGCAACTCTGAAACGATGGCGATCCTGCCGCTACGGGGCAAGGTGGTCAATGCCCACAAGGCCAGCCAGAAGCAGGTGCTCGACAACGCCGAGGCGCGGGCGTTGTTCACTGCCATGGGTGCTGGAGCGGGCGAAAAGTTCGACATCGAAGACACCCGTTATGGCCGCATAGTGATCTTGTGCGACGCCGATGTTGACGGTAGTCATATTCGTTGCCTGCTGTTGACCCTGATCTACAAGTACATGCGGCCGATGCTGGAAGCGGGCCGGGTATTTGCGGCCCAACCCCCCTTGTTCACCACCAAAATCGGAGATGAGACATATCGGGTCTACTCCGAAGAAGAAAAAGAGGCGGTGACTGATGAGCTGTGCAAAGGCAACCGTCGGCGAGAGAATGTCAAGTGGCAGCGCTTCAAGGGACTCGGCGAAATGAACGTCGAGGAATTGCGTCACTGCGCACTTGATCCGAATACTCGCACTCTGCGTCGGCTCACCATGGACGATGGCGCCCAGACAAAGGAAGCCCTTGAGATGTTCGAGGTTCTGATGGGTACAGACGTGTCGAGCCGACGCGAATTCCTAGTGCGAAACAGCGCCATAGTAGACAGCACAACCCTCGATATCTAGATGTATCGCTGGTCCTTGAGTGGTTCAGTCGCAGATCTTCGACGGGTTTCACCTTGCAGTGTCACACCCATGGTGTAGAACTACATAAGTGAAACTCGACTCCGACTCAGCCGGCTCTACCGAAGTGGGAGTTTCGGCATCTCCGGTCAGCGACGGGTCGACGCCTCCACTAATCCCCGTGCCTCCGCCTCGCCTCTCACCGTCCGGGGCCGGCACCTTCACGCAATGCCCCCGCCGCTGGAAATTCCGGTACATCGATCGTCTGGCCGACCCTCCAAGCGCAGATGCACTGGCCGGGAGCTTCGCTCACCGGGTTCTCGAATTGTTGTTGCAGCGCGAACCGTCTGAGCGAACAATCGAAGAGGCCCGGGTAATCGCTCGAACCGAGTGGCCTGAGACCGAGGCCATGGGCGACTATCAGGCGCTGGGGCACGACGAGGAGCAGTCTCGCCACTTTCGCTGGAAAGCATGGACAGCAATCGAGGGCCTGTGGCATCTAGAAGACCCCGCAACAGTGGAAGTACGAGCCACCGAACAAGACGTGGAAGCCGAACTGGCCGGAGTGCCCTTTCGTGGAATCGTCGACCGGATCGAAGAAGAAGGTGACGGGATCATCGTCACCGACTACAAGTCGGGGAAAGCTCCTTCTCATCGTTTCCGTCGGTCACGGCTCGACCAGGTGCTGCTGTATGCCGCGGCGGTGGAGGCATCCACAGGTGAGATGCCGGTGCGAGCACGCCTGCTGTATCTTGGCCAGCGCACTATCGGCATGGACGTGAACCGCAAAGAGATCGAGACCGTCACCCAAAAACTTGCTGGTACCTGGGCAGAGATCCACACGGCTTGTGCCGACGATGAGTTCGAGCCACGCACCGGCCCGCTGTGCGGATGGTGCCCATACGTGTCGATGTGTCCGCAAGGCACCGCCGAAGTCGCCAAAAGAGCCAAAAACAAGGCCGATCGAGAAGCTGAGTTGCTAGCCATCGCTAGCTGAGTCACAACCACAGGTGTTGAGACGGTTCGTTTCCCAGCGGCTGTTGAGCGTCTATTCGGGGCTGTCGCTTCGAAACCAGCGCTTCCATAAATAACGCAGCACCAACGCGCCGATCAGCGTGCCAACCGCACTCACCAGAGCGCTGTTGATCAACAACTTGTCTGGGGGCGGGTTGGCGGGCTCCGGAGTAACCGTGGGAGCTGGTGGCGGATCCTCCCCGACGAGCGGGACCTCTTCGTTGTCCCCATAGGGAACCGACGTCGAGATGTCAGCACTAGCACCTTGACCACTGGTTGCGGTGGTGTCCGTGAGCAGCAGAGCGTCGACCGGGGCGGGACCCTCTGGCGCTGGTTTTGGACGCTGACGTTTAGCTTGTGGGTCATACACCATTGGACACCTCGGTGTTGACGATGAGATCAAAAAGAGTGTCGAACTCGGCGGCTGCTTCTCTGGCACCGGGCCGGGCCCCGAGTGCGTGGATCGGTAGAGAATTGGCAGCCGCTTCGGTGACCGCGGCACGAAGCCGTACAGCTGGGAGCACCATGCTGCCATGGTCGGTTCGGAGCTGCTCGTCCCAATATCGGGCATCTCGAGTACGGCCCATGCGGTTGACAGCAACTCCCGCCACGGTGAGCGGCGCGGTGCGGCGGGCAGAGATTCGTTCCACCGTTCTCAGGATCTGGTTGACACCGTCTGAAGCCCAAGCGCCTGGTTCGGTGACGATCAAGGCTTGATCAGCGGCGAACAACCCATTGATAGTGAGCAGGCCCAGCGATGGGGGACAATCGATGATAACGATGTCGTGATCGACTCCTTCGAGCGCAACCGCAAGACGATTGTTGGCCCCGATGGGGTCGGTCATCAATTGTGGTTCACGGGCTGCGAGAGCTGGCGTAGCGGGGACCACTGACGGGGGACGCCCACCGTCGGTCGGCCAAGAAGAGGTCGCCCGTAAACTCGCGATTGAACCGGGACGCTCTTCAGCCAGAGCGTGGTCGATGCTGAAAGGCGGATTCCAAACCCCCAGCCCGGTAGTGGCGTTTCCTTGGGGGTCGATATCGATGACGAGGCAGTCGACTTGGCGAGCCCAAGCAGAGGCCGCCAAACCCAAGGCCACCGTTGTCTTGCCGACTCCACCCTTTTGGTTGACCAGCGTGAGGACTTGCACACAGACAAGGTAGTCAACAGAAGCCCCCGCGGCCACGGCGGAGCGGAGTTAGCGCGAGCGAGGGTGTTCGAATTGATCAGGCTGCGCGTCTGGCTTTGTTCGCGCCCCTGAGTATGTCGTCGAGAGCGTCAACCAGATCGGGACGGTTCTCGAACAGTTCGTCCACCATAGGTCCGCTCCAAGGCACACATAGTTCCGCCGGTACTAGACCGGCTTTGGTCCACGATTCGGCAATACGGCGAATGGCGCCGTCTACTTGAGGATCGGCCGCGGTGACCGATGCGATTGCAAGTTCCTCAACGTTCCACTTGTCGTCTTGCACAAGTGGTGCCTTAACCAGTTTCAAGCGATAGCGCAGCGCTTCGGCAGCGATCATTGCGTGATTCACCGGTGGTGCCCTCCAACGGATCGAGCCTGTGGATCACCCACAGAGCGTATGGACAGATACGCCACAAACAATAAATCACGTTTCGTAAAATTTGGTGGATACGTGATCCCCTTGGTTATCTTTTCTTTACATCTTGAACATGCAACAACCGGGGGCACAGTCGCGAGGTCGCGCAGGCAGAGCGCTCAGGGCTCGAGGATTCAGATGGCCCAGTCGCTCCTCGATCAACTCGCGGGCCATTGCGATGAATTCGGGATCTGGAGCTGTCGCCGGCGTAGCCGCACGCTCGATATGGAGACCCAATTCGTCGGCTGTTGATGCTGCTTGGTGGTCTAGGTCCCACAGCACCTCAATATGGTCGGAGATAAAACCGACCGGGATCACGACCGCTCGTTGGTAACCCTGAGCAGCGAGCCAGCGGAGGTGATCGTTGATGTCGGGCTCAAGCCATGGCACTGAGGGAGACCCCGAGCGGCTCTGCCAAACGAGATGACAGGTGCTCTCGGGCGACACCGCGGTAGCCACTAGGTCCATGGTCGCCCGCAACTGGGCTTCATAGTCGCATGAGTTTGCCATCGCCACCGGTATGGAATGGGCAGCAAAAACCAGCGGGGAAGGATCATTTGATGCAAGGCGCCCAAGAGCATCCTGGGTTGACCGAATGAACGGCTCGACAAACCCCGGATGGTCGAAGTAGGGCCGTATCTTGTCGATTTGCAAAGCCTCAACACCCGCCGCTGACTTAGCGCGGTCTAGATCTTCGATGTACTGGCGACAGCTCGAATATGAACTGTAGGCAGATGTGACCAGAGCTACGGCATGGCGGACTCCGTCGTCGGCCATCTGCGCGATCGTGTCGTCAAGCAGAGGATGCCAGTTGCGGTTTCCCCAATAGACAGGAAGCGAATAGCCAGCCGAATCGAGTTCTGACTGCAGTGCTTCATGAATAGCTCGGCACTGTTCGTTGATGGGACTGACACCGCCAAAATGTGCATAGTGAGCAGCTACCTCGGCAAGGCGCTCTGGCGGGATACCACGACCAGCTGTGACTCGCTCAAGAAAGGGCACGACATCTTCAGGCCCCTCTGGACCACCAAAGCTGACCAGCAGCACCGCGTCGATATCAGACACAACGCGAGGCTACCTCTGGCGAAGCGCCGCTAGCGTCGGCGGATGGCCGCAATTCAGGTGGAAGGACTCGTTCGTTGCTTTGGTGATCTCCGGGCAGTGGACGGTATCGATCTTGAAGTCCCCAAAGGAGAGATCTACGGATTTCTTGGACCCAACGGTGCTGGAAAATCAACTTTGGTGCGGATGCTGTGCACTCTGCTTCTCCCCACCAGCGGTCGCGCCCGGGTAGCTGGCTTTGATGTGGTCTCCCAAGCCGCTCAGTTGCGGTTTTCGATCGGTGTGGCCCTGCAGGAAGCGGCCCTCGACGACCGCATGACCGGTCTTGAGATCCTCCAAACTCAGGGTCGCCTATTCGGGTTGCGCTCCAGCGAAATCACCCAGCGAATTGAAGAACTCGCGCCGATCCTCGACATCGGAGCCCTGCCTGCGCTTGTTTCGACATACTCCGGAGGAATGAAACGGCGCCTTGACCTGGCGGCATCATTGATGCACAGCCCGTCGGTGCTTTTTCTCGACGAGCCGACAACAGGCCTAGACCCGCAAGGGCGGCTGCGTGTCTGGGAAGAGGTTCGGCGACTCAATCGTGAACATGGCATGACCGTGTTTTTGACCACGCAATACCTTGAAGAGGCTGATGAGTTGTCGAACCGCATCGGGATAATCGACCACGGCAAGCTCGTCGCACAGGGATCGCCCACAGAACTGAAGCGCACCGTCGGAACCGATGTTGTCATTGCCCGCCTTGAAGAGGGTCACGGAGCAGCGGCAGCAGCGCTTGTAGGCATCGACGGCCTTGATTCCGTTGAACACCACGGCGACGAACTGATCATCAACACCATCGACGGCAACCGAGCACTCAGCCCCGTCGCCTTGGCCTTTGACCGAGCCGGCGTGTCGGTAACCGAACTAGCGCTTCGAACACCAACCCTCGACGACGTTTTCTTGGAAGTCACAGGTCATCGCATGGAAGGAGTCGATTCATGACCACGACAATCACACCGCATCATCACATACAGGCGCGACCAACCGGGTTCTTCCGAGATGTCGGCAGCATCGCCATTCGGTCGGTGCGACAGTTGCCCCGTGATCTTGAAGCGGTAGTCCCAGCGCTTCTCATCCCGCTGTTCTTCCTGGTCATAAACGTTGGTTCCTTGCAAGATGTTGCCAACTTCACCTCGATCGAGATCGACTACAAAGCCTTCCAGTTGCCCGTCGCCATCATCTTTGCGGTCACAGGAGTGTCGCGTGCGCCGGCACTGGTGCTCGACATCCAGAACGGGTACTTCGACCGTCTGATGCTCACCCCAGTGTCACGCAGGGCGCTGTTGATCGGTCATATAGTCGCCGACTTCGTGTTGGTCGTGATGCTCATAATCCCGGTGCTGGTCTTCGGATTCATTATTGGCGTGCGGTTCCCGACAGGGCCGTTGGGAGTGGCCACGTTCATCGTTATGGGTGCCCTCTGGGGGGTTGCCTACACCGGCTTGCCTTACGCCATCGCCTTGCGTACGGGTAACCCTGGAGCTGTCAACTCCTCATTCCTGTTGTTCTTTCCTTTTGCCTTCATAACTTCTTCATTCGTCCCGATTGACGCGATGACCGGCTGGCTCGGTCAGGCAGCCAGGTACAACCCGGTGACATATTTGCTGGAGGGACTGCGATCTCTCTTTCTCAACTGGGATGGAGGATCGCTGCTCAAGGCATTGTTGGCAATAGCCGGAGTTGCGCTCATAAGCCAGACATTGGCATTCGGCGCACTGAAGCATCGAGTCGCCCGCGGCTGACCCATAACCAGCGCGTAGCCTTCGCTTGTGATCCTTGTTGACGTTGACCGTGTCAGCATGAGCCGACCTGATCGGCTTCTGTTCGGCGATGTCTCCGTCACGGTTTCGAACCGAGACCGACTCGGTGTGGTCGGAATCAACGGAACCGGCAAGACAACTCTGCTCTCTGTAATTGCAGGTCAGCGGATCCCCGAAAGTGGAGAAGTTCGTCGCAAGAAAGGCGTATCGGTAGCGACCCTGGAACAGATAACCGAACTTCAGTCGGGGTCGGTTCGCCAAGCAGTAGGCGGGGGCTGGCGGGGAGAGGCGGCTCTGCAACGGCTCGGTATGGGCGACAAGATCGACCGCGGTATTGAAACGCTGTCCGGCGGGGAACAAAAGCGGGTGGCACTGGCGCAAACGGTCGTCGCCGAAGCAGACCTGCTGGTGCTCGACGAACCGACCAACCACTTAGACGTGGACGCCATCGAATGGCTGGAGTCTGAGCTTGCCGCCTTCAAGGGCGGTCTGGTGATAGTCACCCACGATCGCAAGGTTCTCGACGCCGTCACAACCAGAATCCTCGAACTTGATCGGGGTTCGGCGTACCTTCACGACGGCGGTTACGCAGGTTACTTGGAGAGAAAGGCGACCCGCGAAGCGCTGGCCAAGGCACACGAATCGACGAGACGCAACTTGGCGCGGCGCGAACTCGCATGGCTGCGCCGAGGGGCCAAGGCTCGAACACGTAAGAGCAGATCACGTGTCAACAAGGCCAATGAACTGATCGACGGTGGGACTGCGGTGGCTAGTGCTCGTGAAGTCGACCTCGACTTGGCGTCGTTGCATAACAGCACGCCGCGGCTCGGAGATCAGGTTGTAGAACTCCACGATGTGACTGTCGGCTTCGACGGCGAACCCCCACTGATCAGCGGCCTCGACCTGTTGTTGGATCGCACCGAACGGCTCGGGATTGTGGGAGCAAACGGATCAGGCAAATCGACGCTCCTTGATGTGATAGCGGGTCGCCGCGAGCCGCTGGCCGGTCGAGTCGTCCAGGGCCCGACCGCAGTCGTTGGTCTGCACGACCAGCAAGGGCGAAGTCTCGACCCGAACGTGACGGTACGCCAGTTCATTGCTGGTGACGGAGCCCAACCCGACTGGTGGGACCTCGCCCTGCTGGAACGATTTTGGTTCGATAGCGACACCCAGAGGTCTCCTATCAACATGCTGTCGGGCGGGGAGCGCCGTCGGCTCCAGCTAGTGGTCACCCTGGCTGACAAACCCAACGTTCTGCTACTCGACGAGCCCACCAACGACCTTGACCTCGACACGCTGAGAGCTCTTGAAGACTTTCTTGAACATTGGCCTGGAGCGCTCATCGTGGTCAGTCATGATCGGGCCCTGCTGAACCGAACGGTGGACGACGTGCTGGTGATCGACGACCGTCGAGCCCGGCGCTGGCCGGGAGGCTACGAAGCCTGGCTCATCGACCGCCAACGACCAGCCAACAAAACCCAGCAAGGCGAAGCATCATCGGCCGGACGCTCGCTGTCTCAGAAGCGCCGAACCGCAGCCTCTCAGAGCGCAACCACTAGATCGAGCGCAACCATTCGTCATGAACTGAAGAAGGCCGAAAAGGAACTGGACCGCCTTGAAGCTCGAAGGCTCCAACTCGAAACGGTCTTGGCGGAGTCGGGAACTGATCACCACAAGCTCGCCGAGGCGGGATCTGCGCTGGCCGATTGCGCGCAAGAGCACGCGCTAGCCGAAGATCTTTGGTTGAGGTTGTGCGACGAACTGGAACAGCGCTGAGGTGCTCAAGAGTCCGGTAGCCTGAGCGTTATGACGAACGCGGAACTTGCTGTCGCTGAGACCAACCAAGGCGAAGTCTTGATCGTGAGCGACGCCGCCCGCGCCACTGTGCTCGATATTCGATCCAACGAAGATGATGGGGAAACACTGGGGCTTCGCGTAGAAGTGACCGGTGCCAGCGGGGTGGACTACACCTACGATCTCTCCCTTGAACCGATTGCGGAAAAGGCCGACGACGACCACATCCACAAAAAAGAGGGGCTCACGGTCATTGTTCCAGCGCTCAGCGTCTCGGCTCTGACGGGTGCCACGCTTGACCTTCCCACCAATGCGGGCCAAGGGGGATTGGTGATCCGCAACCCGAACCGACCGAACCCGCTTGGTGAGCTGGGTCAACTCGAACTGACCGGCGACTCAGCCAACAAGGTCCGCACCCTCTTGGCAGAGCGCATCAATCCCGCGCTCGCCTCGCACGGTGGCTACGCCGAACTCGTCGGTGTTGAGGACGATCGGGCGTTTGTGACCATGGGAGGGGGCTGTCAGGGTTGCGCCTTGAGTGCTGCCACCCTGCGCGAGGGAATCTCCAAGGCAATCCTCGAAGCCATCCCCGAAATCACCGAAGTAGTCGACACCACCGACCA
Organism: Candidatus Aldehydirespiratoraceae bacterium; assembly: GCA_965198365.1. GTDB lineage: Bacteria > Actinomycetota > Acidimicrobiia > Acidimicrobiales > Aldehydirespiratoraceae > VXYK01. Next base: position 1,087,433 of record OZ240617.1, read on the forward strand.
CGACCAAGGCGAAAACCCCTACTACACGTAGCTTTCGCCGGGCGTAGCCGGAGCCGTGCGAGAGGGTGCGTGGTGCGGGTGTGGGGCGCGTTGCTTTCGCCGGGCGTAGCCGGAGCCGTGCGAGCGGGTGCGTGGTGCGGGTGTGGGGCGCGTTGCTTTCGCGGGGCGTAGCCGGAGCCGTATTGCCGGAAATCTGCGCGTTTAACCACAAGGGATGTAGTTTTTCGCGCTAATTTCGGCGCGGAGTGGGTTCAGGGGTGCAGGAGGGACTGGACTTCGGTGGCGATGCTCTTGGCATCGAGACCGAAGCGGGCGTGGATGTCGTCGGGGTTGGCGTGGGGGACGTACTCCACGGGGATCCCCAACACCCGGATACGGCAGTCAGTGTCGCGGTCGCCCAGAGTGTCACGAACCGCGGCGCCCGCACCTCCGATACGCAACCCGTCCTCGACGGTGACAATCACATCGTGTTCAGCGATGTCGTCGATCATCTTCGAGTCGAGCGGGACCACCACTCGAGGGTCGTAAACGGTGGCTTCAATGCCGTTGGCGGCAAGTAAGTCGGCCGCGCCTATAACCGCGCTCAGCATCTGACCGAAGCCGAGCAACGCAACCTGCCCGTCGCCGGTACGGGTCTTTCGAGCGTTGAGGCCCACGCCGACCTCATGATCTGCCACATGAGCAGCCGGACTGCGCGACCAGCGGATCGCCACAGGACCATCAGTGAGATCCATTGCGTCTTCCATCATCTGCTGGAGTTCCTGGTAGCTCGACGGAGCCAGCACAGTCATTCCAGGTACTTTCGTAAACAACACCATGTCCAACAGACCATGATGCGAGGCGCCGTCAGGGCCGGTAACGCCTGCTCGGTCCACACAGAAAATCACGGGTTGGCCATGCAACCCGACATCCAGGTTGACCTGATCAAAAGCCCTGCTCAGGAAGGTCGAATAAACGGCGACAACTGGGCGAAGACCACCCATTGCCATGCCAGTCGCAGCAGTGACAGCATGCTGCTCGGCAATGCCGACATCGAAACAACGCTCCGGGAAACGATCCCGGAAAGGCAACAAGCCGGTGGAATCGGGCATTGCGGCCGTAATCGCCACGAGTTCAGGATGCTGATCACCCAGCTTCACCAACGTTTCAGAAAATGCCGCAGTGTAAGACCCGTCCTTCACCGACCCGATGTCGTGCATGTTCTTGATGTTGTCGTTCTCGGCCGGAGCGTAACCACGACCCTTGTGGGTCAATACATGCACTAGAACCGGACCGTCGAACTCGGCAGCGTTGTGCAGTGCCTCCTCAAGCGACTCGATGTCGTGGCCGTCGAACGGCCCGATGTAACGAATCCCAAGATTCTCGAAGAAAGCTGGTGGTTCCCACATCTCACGGATCGCTGCCTTCGACATCTTCACGCCACGTTTGATCTGCTCACCAACCCAAGGGATGCGCTCAGCTATCTCCTCAACTTTCGCCTGTCGACGCATGTAGATCGGGTTGCTGCGAATCTTGACCAGGCTTTCGCTCAAACGAGAGACCGTAGGGGCATAGGAGCGGCCGTTGTCGTTCAACACGATCACCACATCGCGCCCGCTGTGACCCAGGTTGTTGAGTCCCTCAAAAGCCATGCCGCCAGTAAGGGCACCATCGCCGACAACAGCCACTACCCGCCGACGCTTGTCGTTGGCGTGAAACGCGGTAGCAAGGCCATGGGCATAGGACAACACCGTTGAGGCATGACTGTTCTCAATCCAATCATGTTCAGATTCCGCCCTGGACGGATAACCCGAAAGCCCGCCCTCTTGACGCAGATTACCGAACCCAGCGAGTCTTCCTGTCAGCATCTTGTGGACGTACGCCTGATGCCCGGTGTCCCACAGAATCGCGTCGTGAGGGGAACGGAACACGCGATGCAAAGCAACAGTCAGTTCCACTGCGCCGAGGTTGGAACCCAGGTGACCGCTGTGTTCGTTTACCGCCGAGACAATCTCCTCGCGGATTTGCTCGCAAAGATCGTTGAGTTCAGCGAAGCTGCGGCCCTGCAGATCAATTGGGCCGTGGATGGCATCGAGGCGCATGAGTGTCCTGTCGCGGCGGTGGGGTAAGGAATCTTAGCCATTTCAGATGGTACTTGTGGAACGACCTCGGCGACCTCCACCGGGCAAGAACTGTGAGAGTTTCGGGGCCAGGAGCAAGCCCAGAGCGACAGACACAAGCCCGCCGATGGCGTCGATCCAATAATGGTTGGCGGTGACCACGATAGAAAAAAGCGTCAACAGCGGGTAGCTGGCGATGACAGCTCGTGTTGTTCGCCGCTTCAGTACGGGATACAAGCCAATCGTGCACCACACCGCCCAAGCGACGTGCAAGCTCGGCATTGCCGCGTACTGGTTTGAGATTGCCTCCATTGTCACTGACTCAAATGACCAAAGGCCACCAGGATCAACCAGTGTGTCGACGTAGTTGTGGCCCGGCACACAAGCCCCGTACTGCGAAGCGCAGTTCGACAACAGGCGAGGTGGCATCAGCGGATACAACGCGAAGCCAATGAGCGCGGACGCGGTGGTGACGGCCAACATCGAACGCATCAAGATGTAACGGGTCGGAAAACGAAGAAACAGATACACCATCACGAAGATGGTGACGATGAAATGGAACGACCCGTAAAAAACATTCCAAAACACAATGAACCAATCCCAATCAAGGAATTGCTGTTGCGTCCACTCCTCGTGATAAAGCCCCATCGCCTTCTCGATGCCGATGATGTCAAGGGCGTTTTCGTAGGAGCGGAGGCGGACACTGTCTCCGAGCGCGGAGCCGAACTGGTTCCTGATCTCGGAATAGACGATGTAGAACCCCAGCGTCATGCCTGCCTCAAGCCACCACTTCAACAGCGGACCCGAAGAGGGGTCGGTTTCGACACTGGTGGCGTGTCCTGCTTCGACGCGCATTGGCGGTACCATAGCGACCTCTGGACCTTGGAGTTGCTAAGTGCTTGACCATGAGTTGATCAACCGCACCCTCAGCACCGCGCTGAGCACTGGCGCGGAGTTTGCAGAAGTGTTCGTAGAAGACAAGAAGTCATCGTCGGCAATGCTCGACGACGGGCGGGTCGAGGAACTGACAAGCGGTCGGGATAGAGGTGCCGGCATTCGTGTGGTGGCGGGAGATACAACCGGCTTCGCGCACACTGCGGACCTCTCTGAACGCGGACTCGCCGGTGCTGCCGAGGTAGCAGCGGCCGCGGCTCGGGGCGGGGGAGGCGGCACGCGCACTGTCTCGGTCGGCAGCCACGGCATCGTGGCTAGCGCCTCCGCTCAGGTCCCACCCGAAGATGTGGCCAAGACCGTCAAAGTCGAACTGTTGGCGCGCGCTGACGCCGAGGCACGAGCGGTCGGGTCACAAATTTCGCAAGTCTCGGCTCGCTACGGAGACAGCCGTCGCCGGATTCTGGTAGCCAACAGCGACGGACTGCTCGCCGAAGACGACCAGATCCGCACCCTGTTCTCTGTTTCCTGCGTGGCAACCGGAGACACTGGCCTGCAGACCGGACGCGAGTCTGTAGGTCGAACTATCGGCTTCGAACTCTTTGATGAGACTGATGTCACCGATTTGGCCCGGCGGGCAGCCAACCGTGCGATCACCAAACTGAGTGCGCGCCCAGCACCCTCGGGGACGATGCCTGTGGTGGTCGGACCTGGCGGCGGCGGAGTGTTGTTTCACGAGGCGTGCGGTCATGGACTGGAAGCCGACCTGATAGCCAAATCGGCGAGCGTCTTCGCTGGTCGTGTCGGTGAAGAAGTGGCCACGCCTCTTGTCACCCTCATCGACGACGGCACCATGGCCGGCGAGTGGGGGCACTTTGCAATCGACGACGAAGGCCACCAAGCTGCACACAACGTATTGATTGATCGTGGCGTGCTCACCGACTACATGTGGGACCACTTGCGTGCCCGCAAGCAAGGGCGACCGAGTTCGGGCAACGGTAGACGCCAGAGCTACCAGCACCTGCCGATGGTGCGAATGACCAACACTTACATCAGCAACGGCGAAGACGACCCCGACGACATCATCTCCGGAACCGAATCAGGTGTGTACGTCGCACAACTCGGTGGGGGGCAGGTCAATACAGCCACCGGTGACTTCGTGTTCGGCATGACCGAGGCCTACCTGATCGAAAACGGTGAGATCACCGATCCGATACGGCAAGGAAACCTCATTGGCAACGGACCCGAAACCCTCCAGCTGATTGAGGCCGTTGGCAATGACTTCGCGATGGGCTCACCTGGCACCTGCGGCAAAGACGGCCAAGGTGTGCCGGTCGGTGACGGCACCCCGACACTGCGGGTAAAGGCTCTCACCATCGGCGGCACCGCGGCCTGAGGCGCAGTAATGGCTGAGACGAACGGGTCAACCAACACTGAGTTGTTGGATATTGCCACTCGGGTTGCGGGTTGGGCAGACAACGGTGAACAAGTAGAAGTCTTCGTCGCCGATGAACTCGAAACCGAGGTTCGGGCATACCAAGGCGCAGTCGAATCGTTCACATCGGCTCGAAGCCAGGGGATAGGTGTACGAGTCGTAGCTGACGGTCGGCAGGGATATGCCTACGCGGGCACACTGGACCGATCGGTGTTGTCAGAGACGCTGCAAGAAGCGCGTGACAACGCAGCCTTCGCCGAACCCGACGAATTCAATGGCGTGGCTCAGCCCGATGGTGTCGTTCCCGTGGAATTCGATCTGTTCGATTCGTCGCTGGACAACTTCTCAACAGACGACAAAGTCGCGCTCGCTGTTGAGCTCGAACGTGCCACCCTCGGAGCGGACCAGCGGATCTCAGGGATCGAGTCTGCCGAATACGCCGACACTCGCTGCGAATCGGCAATCGCCACTTCTACCGGGATCACCAGTACGAGCCGTGAAACAGGTTGCTGTCTGGCGACCTACGCAATGGCCGAAGCCGACGGCGAAACACAGACAGGTTTTGGGTACTCGATCGGTAGGGGGCCGGCAGTCCTCAACGTGGAACACGCAGCTCGCGAAGCCGCGGAGAGAGCCACTCGGCTCTTGGGCGCGACCAAACCGCAGACAAGCAAACTCACTGTGGTGCTCGACCCGTGGGTATGTGCCCAACTACTCGGAATCATCGGTGGAACCCTGAGTGGCGATGCCGCGCAGCGAGGCCGCTCATTTTTTGCTGATCGAGTTGGTGAGAAAGTTGCGGTAAGCGACCTCTGTCTACTCGACGACGCCACCAACGTTGATGCTTTCACAGCTTCCGCGGTTGACGGCGAGGGTCTGGCCACGCGTCCGAATTCACTGATTGACTCTGGGGTGTTGCAAGGCTTCCTTCACAACTCCTACACGGCCCGGCGGGGCGCAACTTCATCTACCGGTTCAGCGGTACGCGCGGGTTTCAAAGGCGCGCCGGGCGTTGGTTCTCAGGCGTTGGCCCTGCGACCTGGAACGCGCAACCAGAACGAACTCATCGCCAGCATCGACGACGGTCTTCTAGTGCAGGGCGTGGCAGGACTGCACTCCGGTGTCAATCCCGTTTCTGGAGATTTCTCCACTGGCGCGGAAGGGCTTCGAATCCGCAATGGCGCCCTGGCCGAACCAGTGCGAGAGATCACCATCGCCTCAACTCTTCAGCGGATACTGCTCGACATCACCGAAATAGGCAATGACCTACAGTGGCTGCCCATGAGCGCGGCCGGTGTTTCCCTTGTGGTCGCCGATGTGATGATGTCGGGTGCCTGAGCTGGTGACTGATGTCAATTCTGCACGCCATTGTTCTCGGCATTGTGCAGGGGCTGTCTGAATTTTTGCCGATCTCATCGAGTGCACATTTGGAGCTGACTCGCTGGCTGTTCGGCTGGGAGGAACTCAGTGGTGAACTCGAGACATCGTTTGACGTTGCCGTGCATCTGGGAACGCTCGTCGGTGCGGTCGCTTATCTCCGCGCTGACATCGCCAAGTACATCGTCGCCGGACTAGCCCCCCTGTGGCGTCAACCGCTCACCAACGATGGACGTGTTGGCTGGTTCCTGGTCGTTTCTGCGGTGCCGGCGGGGTTGGTTGGGGTTCTGCTCGCCGATCAGATCAACAACCTTGACGGGATAGCCACGATTGCCGTCATGTTGATTGTGTTCGGGTTGTTTTTGCTGCTGGCCGATCGGCTGCCGGAACGGCGAGGCCAAGACGAGTTCACCCTCCGTGACGCCCTGCTGATGGGCGTGGGCCAAGCTCTGGCCCTACAGCCTGGGGTTTCGCGTTCAGGGGCTTCCCTGACGGTTTCACGCTTGCTGGGGTTCCAAAGAGAAGCTGCGGCCAGGTTGGTGTTCTTGATGAGCCTTCCGATCATTGCTGGTGCCGGGTTGTTCGCCTTGGCAGACGCTGACATTCCGTCGTCATTCTGGCCACCGTTTCTGTGGGGCGCAGCAACCTCTGCGCTGACAGGTTGGGTGGCGGTGTGGGGAATGCTTCGCCTGGTCCGGAGCCACAGCTTCACTCCTTTCGTCTGGTACAGGGTGATCGTCGGTCTCGGTGTGCTCAGCATTCTCGCTACCAACTGGCGCTAGCTAGCCGACAAGTACCGGCACTACACCTCCGATCGTCAACGATTGAATGACGGCTTGGAGCTGCTGATCGGCGATGGCGACGGTGACGAAACCTTCGTGAACCTTGATCACGCTGGCGTCGTCGGCCAGTCGGGTGCCATCGATGAGACCGTACAGATCGACTAGGTCGCCCGCCTCCAAGGGTGTCCCGTCGGTTGCGATAGTCAGCCCTCCCGCAGCGTCGCCGAGCTGAGCGGCTAGTTGCCCGGTGGCCGTCGTCAGTCGCCCGTCCCGGACGATCTCGCCGGCGGCCATCGAATCTCTCAGCGTCAACCCAACAGGGCCGGTGAGTGTTGCATCGTGAGGTGTTCCCGCAGTAGGAAGCCGTGTCGGGGCGAGATCATTAGTGGTAAGGGTTGTGCCGGCTTCCAGGTCTCTGGTGGCGGTCCAGCCATCGATTCCGGTTTGCCACTGCGCTCGCGCTGTTGTGGCGTTGTTGTAGATCCCAACGAGCCAGAGTCCAACGCTCAACCCGATTACTGCCGTCAAGACGAGTCTCGGCCAGCGACTACGACGAACAGCCACCCGAGCACTTCCGATTGTGGCACGCAACGTTGCTATTGGCGGCCGGTCCAACTCAAACATGTTCGCCCCTTGTTGAGGCTCGGCAATGGTTGGGGGAAGCAGTGTCTGCAGAAAGTCTCTGCGGAAGTGTCAGGCCGCGCTCGAGGCGTTGCTCTTGGAGGTTTTTGAGCCGTTCACAGACGACCCGGAATCACTGGCTGAAGAGCTCGACTCGCTCTTGGTACCACTTGACTCGGTACTACTTGACTCGCTCGACGACGAATTCGACTTGGACTTCTCCGATGCTCTGGCGCGGGCGTTCGAGCCGTGATCGTTCTTGTAGAAACCCTCTCCCTTGAAGGAGATTCCGACCTTCGAGAACACCTTCTTGACAGGTGCACCGCACTGGTGATCTTCGTTGTCATGGACCTGAGTGCAGACGGTTATGGCTTCGTCGCGAAACGACTGCCACAATTCAAACATCTCTCCGGTGCGCTGACACCGGTAGTCATAGGTGGGCACGAAGAGAGAGGATACCTGTACCGACAGCGCTCGCCACCGTACGATGGTCGGGTGATTGAAGTTGTCGCCCTTGTGGTCGGCGCCTACGTCGTTGGAATGTTCCCAACGGCGACGATCGTGGGACGGCGCATGGGAGTTGATCCAACACGTGAGGGCTCAGGTAATCCGGGTGCGTCCAACATCTATCGACTCGGAAGCCGCAAAGCCGGTGTGATCGTCGGGCTGATCGACATGTTGAAAGGTGCCGCTCCGGCAGCGCTGGCTCTCGCCGTGTCCGGCCGGCCGGCGGCCCATGCCGTCTGGGTGGCTGCAGTCGCCGGCCATGTATGGCCGGTCATCCGACGCTTTCGCGGCGGTAAAGGCGTGGCTACCGCGGGCGGTGCAGGTCTCATGATCAGCCCCGTCATCGGTTTGCTGTGCGCACTCACCTTCCTCGTTGTGGTGAAAGTGTTGAGGGTCGCCGCTCTCGGTTCATTGTCCATTGCCTTCTCGTATCCGGTGCTGGCGACCATCGCGGGTCTGCCGACTTGGGAAATCCTGGTGTCGATTGGTGTCGCCGCCATCCTCGTCGCGCGTCACCAATCCAACATCCGCCGCCTCCTCTCGGAACGCTAGCCACCAACAAAGCGCTTGCGCGGTGGCAACTGGAGGCGGCTTGAGGCACGCTTTAGGTGTGATCTCGCTTGAAGAAGCTCGTTCGTACGTTCTAGACCGGGTCGACCGTCTGGGGGCAGTGTCGGTTTCGCTAGCCGAAGCAGGCGGGTTGGTCCTAGCGGAGCCCATTGTCGCCCAAGAGTTGGTCCCGCCGTTCGCCAACACCGCGATGGATGGATTCGCGGTGATTGCCGCCGACACGGCGGACGCTCCGGTCACACTTGAAGTAGCGGGCACGGTAGCGGCAGGCGCCCCGGCAGAGCGACCCCTGGGCAAGGGTCAGGCCATGCGCATCATGACTGGGGCGCCGATGCCCGAAGGCGCTGATGCGGTTGTGATGGTCGAGCGGACCTCCTATGACCCCGAAAACGCGGAGGTTGAGGTGGAGATCACGGTGGGTGAAGGAAACCATGTGCGTGAGGCGGGAGAGGACGTACGGCCCGGCGATGAGTTGTTCGGCGCCAGAACAGTGTTGGCTGCAGGCCACCTCGGCGTCTTGGCCAGCGTCGGTTTCGGTTCGGTGTGTGTTCACCGCAGGCCGGTGGTCGGAGTCGTTTCGACAGGCGACGAACTCGTAGACGACGGTCGGCCACTGAAGCCCGGAGAGATCAGAGACTCGAATCGGCGCACTCTGCTGACGATGTTGGCGGACTCTGGCATGGAACCCGTTGATCTCGGTATCGCCCGGGATAATGAGGCTGAGATCGCCGAAGCATTCACCGACGGCGCGGCCCGCTGCGATGCAATTCTCTCGTCAGGTGGCGTGTCGATGGGGGCTTTCGACTACGTCAAAGTTGTACTTGACCGCATCGGTGACATGCGCTGGATGCAGATCGCCATCAAACCTGCGAAACCGTTCGCCTTCGGGCTGATCGGAGCGACGCCGGTGTTCGGGCTTCCGGGCAATCCAGTGTCCTCAATGGTCAGCTACGAACTCTTGGCGCGCCCAGCCCTGCGCAGGATGGCGGGACACACCCTTGTTGATCGTCCGGTCAGGCGAGCGATCACCGAGGATTCGTTGGGCCGCCACGATGATGGCAAAACCCATTTCGTACGAGTAACAGGCGGCCCTGACGAAACTGGGCGTTGGCACATCCGCAAGCTCGCAGGGCAGGGCTCGCATCAACTCGCGGCCATGGCTCGCGCCAGCGCACTTGCGATCGTCCCCGACGGGACAGAGATCGCGGCCGGCGATGAGGTTGAGATCATCGGTTTAGGTACGGTGGTCACATGACCACGCAGTTGATCGACGGATTCGGGCGCGTTCATCGAGACCTGCGCATCTCCGTCACCGATCGTTGCAACTTTCGTTGTACCTATTGCATGCCCCAAGAAGGGATGCAATGGCAGCGGCGTGAGGATCTGCTTTCGTTCGAAGAGATCGAACGCGTGGCCCAGATAATGGTTGAGCGTTTCGGTGTGAACGCCATCCGTTTGACCGGTGGTGAGCCCACAGTACGTGCCAAGTTGTCGATTCTCGTTGCCAAGCTCGCAGCTCTCAATGTTGATCTGGCAATGACAACCAACGGAGTCACGCTGCCATTGTTGGCCGACGAGTTGCTAGCGGCTGGTCTTGTAAGGATCAACATCTCCCTGGATTCATTGCGAGCAGATCGTTTCGAGCAACTCACCCGCCGCGATGATCTTCCGCGGGTGTTGGAAGGCATCGAAGCGGCTCTGGACGCAGGCTTTTGCCCCGTGAAGGTCAACGTCGTCGTCATGAAAGGCATCAACGACGACGAGATTGTCGACTTCGCCCACTTTGGTCGCGATCGAGGTCTGGTCGTGCGCTTCATCGAGTTCATGCCTCTCGACGCGGACGAAATCTGGACCAACGACCAAGTGATGACTCAGACCGAGATCCTCACCAGCCTCTCAGGCGAATTCGATCTGGTTCCGGTTGAGCGGACCTCGGCGCCGGCCACACGCTGGCGTTACGCAGACGGCGGTGGCGAGATCGGGATTGTGGCCAGTGTGAGCCAGTCATTCTGTGAATCGTGTGACCGAGTTCGTATCACCGCGGACGGGCAGTTCCGCAACTGCTTGTTTGCCACTGAAGAAACCGATGTTCGGGCGTTATTGCGCAGTGGCGCGTCAGATGACGACATTGCTGACGCCATGCAACGGTCCGTGTCGTCCAAGTGGGCTGGTCACAGCATCAATCAGGTGCACTTCATCCGCCCCCGCCGCTCGATGTCAGAAATTGGTGGCTGACTCCGGGTCTTAGCGGCCCGCACGCTGAGCGGGAAGGATCGGCATCCAACGGCGGTGCCTGGCAATCTTCTAGACTTTTGCACTATGGCCGACCACGGGTTCACACACTTGGATCCCGCTGGCCGTGCTCGAATGGTTGATGTCACGCCCAAGGACCCGAGTCATCGTCGGGCGATTGCTCGAGGCCGTGTGTTGATGACTGCTGAAACCGCGCTGGCGGTGGCTCAAGGAGCAATAAAGAAGGGAGACGTATTGGCGGTCGCTCGCGTTGCCGGGATCCAGGCCGCAAAGCGCTGCTCCGACCTGATCCCCTTGTGCCATCCGCTGCTTGTCGGCGCGGTCACTGTCAACTTCGAGATTCTCGACACGAGTATCTCGATTGAATCGCAGGTCGAAACGGTTGACCGAACCGGTGTGGAGATGGAGGCTCTCACCGCATGTAGCGTTGCCGCGTTGACCGTATACGACATGTGCAAGTCGAAGGATCGCTCCATGGTGATCTCAGACATCGAGCTCTGGGAAAAAACTGGGGGTCGTTCCGGCCATTACCGCCGCGAAGACTCGGATTAGAAACAGCGAACCCGAAAGCGTTGCCTTTACATTTCGATTGTAGTATAACTGTAACTTAGCTCTAGGGTACCTGCCCTTATGCTGCCGCGTTCACACAGCCACAACCTCTTGGGAGTTCAAGCACGACATGTCGGAGTCGATCATCATTGTGGCCTTAGCCGCCTGCTGGGCCAGCTATCTCGGTTGGTACTGGCGGCAGCGTGTCCAGAGTTCTCTGCAGGAGAAAGATCGGGTTAGTTCGTTCTCCCAAGGACTCGGCACTCTCGGGTCTGCGCTACAAGTCCGAGACCAGACACAGACGGCCGTGTATCAATCGTCTCCGCTGGCGCCCCGCGGTGCACATGCGGCAGCCCGTCGGCGTCGTGACGTTGGGATTACCTTGGGCCTGCTCTGCTTGACAACTCTGTTCGCGGCGTTGGCCTTCGGTCCGATTTTGTGGGTCGTCCACGTTCTGGTCGACATCGCCACGGGATCTTTCGCCTATGTGGCCTCACAACGCCGGAGCCTCGCCGCTGAGCGTGAGATGAAGGTGCACATGCTCTACCCCGATGGCATGGCTGATCAGCAGCCACTTGTGGGGGCCGGTAGGGCTGTCAACGGTTAACGGCAATCGAGGGCGGGAAGGTCCGTACCTTGGCCGCGTGGCGCTACGATTGCCGGTCGCGGGGGGTGTAGCTCAGTTGGTAGAGCGCCTCGGTCGCATCGAGGAGGCCAGGGGTTCAATTCCCCTCACCTCCACAAGAATTCCCGCAGAAAATCCGATCTGAACTGCTCTGGGCCCCGAGGAAGCCGTCGGCGACCTGGCCGTCCTCGGGTCCACCGCGGCGGGTGCTCCTCCTACTCGGAACATCCGGCGGAGGCAGGAGCTGTACTCAAGGAGCGAGGGCTGTCCGGTGATCGCGGCCACACACACCAGGAACTGGTTGCCGTTCGCATCGACCGGTCCCCACATACAAGTCGGCGGTTCAAGTGCTCACCTCCGCGACCCGTGTGCATCCGACGGATGCTCCTTAGGTATAATAGAAACAAGCGATGATTCATGTGCCTCTGGGAGGTTTGCTTGTACGAGACTCGCTGGATGCACCTTAGGTATGATAGAAACAATCGATGATTCTCCTAATACAAACGCAGACTGTGAAGAATTTGTCTATGGGTTTGTGGCTTGGGGCGCCAGCTCATAAGACGCTCGTCGTTGCCGCGGCCTCGTGACTCCGCCCTTCGAGGATGCAGCAGCCTCCAGAGGGTTCCCTACCGCACCGAAGCGTGGCGATGACAGTCACCACCGTCGCAACCAGATCGAGACTGTCGACTACCGACCCGAAGCCGAAGGCGGCCTCAGCGCCGTCTCGTGTCAACCGTTCGGCCTAATCGGCCACTCACCAAGGTCAAGGGGGGGGGGGTGGGGTGGCCGCAACCGGTTGGCCGCTCTCAGGCCCGCCGTCTTGCGACCAGGTGAGATACGTGCGAAATCGCGGTCCCGGCCCCTTGCGTCGAGGCGTTGCGGTCCTCTCGGCTGGCCGGCCGTGTGGACGATTGCGGGATCCCGGTGGGTAGCCCCGGGGGAGCGGTCGTGTTGCCGGGAGTCCTGCGGCGTCTGTGCCGGGCGTGGCGGCTTGCGGCATTGGGTGCCGCGGTGCTTGGCGCCGGGCTGCTGGCCGGGTCCCTCGGCGGTACCGCCGGTGCGCAGCAGTCGGGCCCGACGATCTCGTCGGTGTCGGTCTCGTCTTCGCCCGCCAACGCGCTGTTCTACCTGACCGGCGAAACGATCCGGTTCTCGGTGAACTTCACGTCCGTCGTGGACGTCAAGGGCTCCCCCACGCTCGCCGTCGACGTCGGCGGGACCGAGCGGGAGGCCGTCTTCGAGTCGGTGCGCGGCAGCGCGGTGCTGTTCGCCTACACGGTCACCGACGACGACTTCGACGGCGACGGGGTGAGCGTGGCCGCCGACTCGCTCAGCCTCGGCAGCGGTGGCGCCATCGCCGACTCCGGGGACCGCGCCGCGTCGCTCACTCACGCAGCCGCCGCCGCCGGCGCCGCACACCGGGTGAACATGAGCGTCGTGACCATCGCGGCCGACAGCGATGAGCCCGTGCCCGAGAACGAGACGGCCGGGTTCACGCTGTCCCGTACGGGAAGCCTGGCGCGGGAGTTGACCGTCTCGCTGGGGTTCGAGCGCCGGCAGTACTTCGTCCTCACCGGGCAGATCCCGCGGACTGCCAAGCTCCAGGCCGGGCAGGCGACGGCTCGCTTCGAGGTACCGTTGCGCAACGACTCAGACGTGGAGACCGAGGACGGTTCGCTCACCATGATCGTGGCGGAGGGCCTGGGCTACCTCGTCGGATCGCCGGGCTCCGCAGTCGCGGTTCTGACCGATGACAACGACATCCTGCTCGGCCTTGTCTTGGTCCAAGGTGGCGACTTCGTCGAAGGGGGGTCCCGATCCCAGGCCAGATTCGGCGTGACGGTGCGGAACAACCAGCCAGCACGGGACAGGCCTCCGGATCCCATCGCTTTCACCGTCTCCACACGAAACATCGATACGACGAGCACCAGGGATCCGTCCCTGTTCCCGGGCGACATCGGGTCCGTTGCCACCGAAATCATAGTGGAGCCCGATGAGTGGGAGACCCGCACGTCGCAGGACACCTTCGGACAGCCCTTCCAGCAGTACTTCGTCAATCTCGACTTCTTGGTGACGATCTTCGATGATCTCGAGCCGGAGATCCCCGAGCGGTTCCGGGTGATCGTTGACAGATCAAGATTCACCGCGCTCAGGACATTTGTCGGAACCTTTCCGGTCGAGTCGGTCTTCCGGATCATCGACAACGAGGGCAGCTTCGACGTGCACGTCGACCAGCCCCGCGTGGTGGACATCGTCGAGGGCGACGTGCTGGAGCTGGGACTCACCGCCGTGTCACAGTTTCGATTCAACCCGTTGGGGACGGCCTCCGTGGGGGTCGACCTGGAGTTCGTGGACGGCACCGCCTCCCACGGGGACGACTTCGTGCAACTCGATCGTTCGACGGCCACCACCGAGACCGTCGAGATCACCGGCTTCGCCACGGTCGGGGTCGGCGACGCGGAGCGTCACCAGGCGACCAGCGCCGTGCGGATCAGCGCCGTCGACAACGACGACGTGCAACCCGTGCGGCAGTTCGTCGTGAACGTCGGCAAGACGCCCATCGCGCCGGACGACCAGGACTTCGACGCCGACGAGTGCCCGGGCGATCCACCCCCCGACACGCCCGCCTGTTACGGGCAGAACCACTACCTGGACTTCTTTCCGGCCGATCTGCAGGGCGACGCCGGGCTGTCCGGCTACTCCATGGTCGTGCGCATCCACGACGACGACGCCACGCCGGTGGCGGTCACGGCGAACGAGTCGAGCATCGACGAGGGCGGCGACGCCGTGTTCACCGTGACCCGCAATCCCTCCACCGCGGACCTGCCGGACCCGCTGACGGTCGGCTTCGACATCACCGAGACGGCCGACTTCATCGACTACAGCGGCGGGTTCGTGCTTCCCACCTCGGTCACGATCGCCGGCAACGCGACAACGGCCACGATCACGATCCCGACCGTGGACGACAATGTCGGTGACGGCCCCGGCGAGATCGTCGCCACGCTGCGACCGGGGACGGTCGAGCCGCAGAGGAGGTACTCCTACACGCTGGCCGGCAGAACCGCGAGCGTCGCCGTGTCCGAGGACGAGCCGGTGCTGACCATCGCGGACGCGTCGGTCTCGGAGGGCGCGGGCACCGTCGATGTGGACGTCACGCTGACGGGAACGAGTGCCGATGCCGTCGGCTTCACATGGGCGACGGCACCCGCGACGGGCGACGCCGCCGCCACCGCGGTCCAGGACTACGAATCCGCCGGCGGCACCGTGCAGATCGACGCCGGGGACACCTCCGGAACTCTCACGGTGACGATCACCGACGACGCGCTCAACGAGTTCGACAACGAGACGTTCCACGTCGTCCTGTCCGCGGTGACGGGTGCCTCGGTGGCGCAGCCGCAGGCGACGGTTACCATCGCCGACAACGACGCCCTGCCAGAGTTCTCGATCTCCGACGCCGCAGCCACCGAAGGCCTGGGTGCCTCGGTCGGTTTCACCGTGAGCCTGGACGCGGCGAGCGGGCGGCCCACCAGTGTGCGGTGGCGAGCGGTCAGCGACGAGGACGACGCCCGGCCCGCGACGGAGGATCTCGACTACCAGGGGAGCGGCGCCACGCTCACGATTCCGGCCGGCAAGACGGAGGCGACGGTCTCGGTGCAGCTGCTCGACGACGGCGACCACGAGCGGACCGAGACGTTCGAGGTGCGACTGGCCGACCCGACCAACAGCGTCATCGCCGACGACACCGGCGAGGGTCGCATACTCGACGACGACACTCCCACGATCAGCATCGACGACCTGTCGGTCTCCGAGAGCGCCGCCACGGCACAGGTCACGGTCCGTCTGAGCCGCCCCGCCCACGGCGAGGTCACGCTGCACTACGGGACCGCCGCGGGCACGGCCATAGCGACCAGCGACTACACCGCCCGGAGCCGGGTGGCGGTGACCGTTCCCGCCGGAGATACCACCGCAACCGTCTCCGTGCCCATCCTGGCCGACGACGTGTACGAGGCCGACGAGTTCTTCTTCGTCGACCTCAGCGATCCCACCGTCGCGGAGCTCAGCAGCGACACGCGGGCGGTGATCACCATCGTCGACGACGACGCACCGCCCACGCTGTCGGTCGGTGGCGCGCAGCCGGTCTCCGAGAGCGCCGGACCGCTCGTCTTCACCGTCACCAGGACCGGCTCCACCAGCCTGCCCGCGACCTTCAGCTGGTCGACGGCCGACGTCACCGCCGAAGCGGGCTCGGACTACACCGCGGCGAGCGGCACGGTGACGATCGCCGCGGCGTCGTCGACGGCGCCGCTCAGCGTGACTGTCCTGTCCGACTCGGTGGCCGAGGACGACGAGACCGTCGCGGTCACGCTGAGCACTCCGATCAATGCGGTGATCATCGACGGCTCGGCCACGGGGGTGATCCTGGACGACGACCAGACGGCCGCCAGAACGCCGGGGGTGGTGGTGGATCCCGCGGCGGTGCCGGTGACCGAGGGTGGCGACGCGAGCTACACGGTGGAACTGTCGTCGCAGCCGGCGGCGGACGTGACGGTGGCGATCACCGGCCACTCCGGAACAGACCTGTCGCTGTCGGGAACCAGTCTGAGCAGCAACGACACCCTGACGTTCACCGCCGGGAATTGGAATGCGGCCCAGACGGTGACCGTCAGCGCCGCCGGCGACGACGACGCGGTGGCCGACGCGGCTGTGGCGCTCACCCACACCGCCACCAGCGGCAGCCACTCCTCGGCGCCGGTGGCCGTGACCGTGACCATCACCGAGACCGACACCGCCGAGGTGCTGGTCGACCCCGCCGACCTGACGGTCGCCGAGGACGGGAGCAGCCCCTACACCGTCCGGCTGGCCACCCAGCCGACGGCGAACGTCACCGTCACCGTCACCGGCCACGCCGGCAGCGACCTCACCCTGTCCTCCGCCAAGCTCGCCTTCACCCCCGACAACTGGGGCACCGACCAGACGGTGACAGTGACCGCCGCGGCCGACGACGACGCCGCCAACGACGAAGTGACGCTGACCCACACCGCCAGCGGGGGAGGGTACGGCGCCGCCGCGACGGCGGCCGTCGACGTCACCGTCGCCGACGACGACGCCGCCCAGATCGTGGTGAAACCGGCGGCGCTCACCATGACCGAGGGCGGCAACTCCAGCTACACCGTGGAGCTGTCGTCGCCGCCCACGGCGGAGGTGACGGTGACCGTCTCAGCCCCCGAGGCCGACCTGACCATCCTGTCGGCGGAACCGAGGACTCTCCGGTTCACGCCGTCGGACTGGGACCAGCCCCAGACGGTGACGCTGGCAGCCGGCTACGACGCCGACACCGCCGACGACACGGTGACGCTCACCCACGACGGCGAGGGCGGCGGATACGACGGGCAGTCCACGGAACTGCCGGTCACCGTCACCGACACCGAGAGCCGGGCGGAACTTCTGGTCGCGCCCACATCGATCTCGATCCGGGAGGGCGACTCTGGCGGGCAGACCTACTCGGTGGCGCTGGGCTCCCAGCCGACGGGGGACGTGACCGTCACGATCACCGGCCACGCCGACAGCGACCTGACCCTGTCGGGGGCTGTGCTGACCAGCGACGCGTTGACCTTCACCGTCACGAACTGGAACACCGCGCAGGAGGTGACGGTCACCGCCGGCCAGGACACCGACACCGCGAACGACGATGAGACCCTGACCAACACCGCCACCGGCGGCGGCTACGGCACAGCCACCGCGGCCACCGTGGCGGTGACGGTCGTCGACAACGACACGCCGGGGCTGGTGGTGACCCCCACCGAGTTGCGGGTCACCGAGGGCGACGAGGCCGGGGCGAGCTACCAGATCTCGCTGGCGAGTGCGCCGACGGGTCTGGTGCGGGTCACGATCACGCCCAACTCCACAGACATCGCCGCGACCGACGCCGTCTGGTTCACGACCACGGACTGGAACAACCCCCAGACGATCACCGTCACCGCGAGCGACGACCCCGACCTCGCTGACGAGCAGGTGAGGCTGAACCACACGGTGACGTCCGGGAGCTACGCGGCGTCGGCGGTCCGAGTGCAGGTGACCGTCGAGGACGACGACATGCCCGGGCTGGTCGTGAACCCGCAGACGCTGAGCATGGTCGAGGGCGCTTCGGCCACCTACGACGTGGAGTTGACGGCGGAGCCGTCCGCGGACGTGACGGTCACGATCAGCGGCCACGCCGACACCGACCTGACCCTGTCGGGGGCCACGCTGACCGCCGGCAGCCTCACGTTCACCGCCGGCAACTGGAACCAGGCCCAGTCGGTGACGGCCACCGCCGGCCAGGACTCCGACACCACCGACGACACAGCGACGCTGACCCACACGGCGAGCGGCGGCGGCTACGACTCCCTCAAGCCGGTCGGCGCGCCGGTGACGGTCATCGACGACGACAGGCCGCGGATCAACGTGCCGGCGGCAGTAACCGTCGACGAGGCCGACACCGACGGGGTGGTCTACGCGGTGCGGTTGACGACCGAGCCGTCCGCGGACGTGACGGTCACCATCAGCGGCCACGCCGACACCGACGTGACCCTGTCGGGAGACACGTTGACCAACAACGCGTTGACGTTCACCCGTTCGATCCAAACCACGTTGAACTGGGGGGCCCCGCAGATGGTGACGGTCACCGGAGGCAACGACGACGACACGGCGAACGAATCGGTGGTGCTCACCCACACCGCCACCGGCGGCGACTACGCGGGCCTGACGGCGCAGGTGGAGGTCACCGTCGTCGACGACGACGAGCCGGAGATCATCCTCAGCCACTCCGAGGTGACCATCGACGAGGCCGACCCCGACGGAGCGGTGTACGAAGTGCGGTTGGCGACCGAGCCGTCCCAGCAGGTGCAAGTGGAGATCATCGCTGCCGTGGGCACCGATCTCGTTCGGACCCCGGAGTCCCTGACCTTCACGACGTCGAACTGGAACACGGCCCAGGCGGTCAAGGTGACGGCACCGCCGGACGTCGACACAATGCACGAACAGGAGATCATCGTCCACAGCGGGAGCGGCGGCGAGTACGACGGCACCACCAAGACGGTCACGGTCATCGTGCAGGACGACGACATCCCCCCAGGCGTGATGATCGACCCGACGGAGTTGACCGTCACCGAGGGCGCCGTGGACCTCAACGGCGACCCGGTGACGGCGACGTACACGGTGGTCTTGACGACGCAGCCGACCGCGGACGTGGTAGTGACCGTGGCGGGCCACGCCGACGGCGGCGATGTGACGGTCAACTCGTCAACCTCCGCGGTTGATCTCACATTCACGGCGATGAACTGGGCGACCGAGCAGACGGTGACGGTCACCGCGGCAGACGACAGCGTCGCGGAGGGCGAGGAGGCGGTGGCGTTGACCCACACCGTCAAAGAAGCCGACAGCGCCGCGGAGTACGCCGACGTGACGGTGGAGTCGGTGACGGTGACCGTGCAAGACGACGATTCGGTGGGGGTGGTGATCGACCCCACCGAGCTGACTGTGGCGGAGGGCGGTTCGGGCAGCTACAGCGTGGTGTTGTCCACTTTGCCGGCGGGCGATGTGACGGTGACGATCAGCGGCGCGGCCGGTGACGTGTCGGTGTCGGGCACCACCCTCACCAATGGGGTGTTGACGTTCACGACGGGGAACTGGTCTGTGCCCCAGACGATCACCGTCAACGCCGCGGAGGATCCCGACACCGCCACCGACGATGATGTGGACCTGGTGCATGCCATCGCCAGCAGCGACAGCGCCTACAACGCGCTCAGCGACCAGACCGTGACGGTGACTGTTGTGGAGAACGACGCCGCGGTGGTGATCGACCCCACCGAGCTGACTGTCGTCGAGGGCGGTTCGGGCAGCTACAGCGTGGTGTTGTCCACTTTGCCGGCGGGTGATGTGACGGTGACGATCAGCGGCGCGGCTGGTGACGTGTCGGTGTCGGGCACCACCCTCACCAATGGGGTGTTGACGTTCACGGCATCGAACTGGTCTGTGCCCCAGACCGTCACCGTCAACGCCGCGGAGGATCCCGACACCGCCACCGACGACGACGTGGACCTGGTGCACGCCGTTGCCAGCACCGACGACAGCGCCTACAACGCGCTCAGCGACCAGACCGTGACCGTGACTGTTGTGGAGAACGACGCCGCGGTGGTGATCGACCCCACCGAGCTGTCCGTGGCGGAGGGCGGTTCGGGCAGCTACAGCGTGGTGTTGTCCACTTTGCCGGCGGGTGATGTGACCGTGACGATCAGCGGCGCGGCCGGTGACGTGTCGGTGTCGGGCACCACCCTCACCAATGGGGTGTTGACGTTCACGACATCGAACTGGTCTGTGCCCCAGACGATCACCGTCAACGCCGCGGAGGATCCCGACACCGCCACCGACGACGACGTGGACCTCGTGCATGCCATCGCCAGCACCGACGACAGCGCCTACAACGCGCTCAGCGACCAGACCGTGACCGTGACTGTTGTGGAGAACGACGCCGCGGTGGTGATCGACCCGACGGAGCTGTCCGTGGCGGAGGGCGGTTCGGGCAGCTACAGCGTGGTGTTGTCCACTTTGCCGGCGGGTGATGTGACGGTGACGATCAGCGGCGCGGCCGGTGACGTGTCGGTGTCGGGCACCACCCTCACCAATGGGGTGTTGACGTTCACGACATCGAACTGGTCTGTGCCCCAGACGATCACCGTCAGCGCCGCGGAGGATCCCGACAGACTCGCGGATGACGATGTGGACCTGGTGCACGCCGTTGCCAGCAGCGACAGCGCCTACAACAACCTCGCGGACCAGACCGTGACGGTGACTGTTGTGGAGAACGACGCCGCGGTGGTTATCGACCCCACCGAGCTGACCGTCGTCGAGGGCGGCTCGGGCAGCTACAGCGTGGTGTTGTCCACTTTGCCGGCGGGTGATGTGACCGTGACGATCAGCGGCGCGGCCGGTGACGTGTCGGTGTCGGGCACGACCCTCACCAATGGGGTGTTGACGTTCACGACGGGGAACTGGTCTGTGCCCCAGACGATCACCGTCAGCGCCGCGGAGGATCCCGACACCGCCACCGACGATGATGTGGACCTGGTGCATGCCGTTGCCAGCAGCGACAGCGCCTACAACGCGCTCAGCGACCAGACGGTGACGGTGACTGTTGTGGAGAACGACGCCGCGGTGGTGATCGACCCGACGGAGCTGTCCGTGGCGGAGGGCGGTTCGGGCAGCTACAGCGTGGTGTTGTCCACTTTGCCGGCGGGTGATGTGACGGTGACGATCAGCGGCGCGGCCGGTGACGTGTCGGTGTCGGGCACCACCCTCACCAATGGGGTGTTGACGTTCACGACGGGGAACTGGTCTGTGCCCCAGACGATCACCGTCAACGCCGCGGAGGATCCCGACACCGCCACCGACGATGATGTGGACCTGGTGCATGCCGTTGCCAGCAGCGACAGCGCCTACAACGCGCTCAGCGACCAGACCGTGACGGTGACTGTTGTGGAGAACGACGCCGCGGTGGTTATCGACCCCACCGAGCTGACCGTCGTCGAGGGCGGCTCGGGCAGCTACAGCGTGGTGTTGTCCACTTTGCCGGCGGGTGATGTGACCGTGACGATCAGCGGCGCGGCCGGTGACGTGTCGGTGTCGGGCACCACCCTCACCAATGGGGTGTTGACGTTCACGACGGGGAACTGGGCGACGGTGCAGACGGTGACGGTGGCCGCGGCCGAGGACGACGACACCGCCACCGACGACGACGTGGACCTGGCCCACGCCATTGCCAGCAGCGACAGCGCCTACAACGCGCTCAGCGACCAGACGGTGACGGTGACTGTTGTGGAGAACGACGCCGCGGTGGTGATCGACCCCACCGAGCTGACTGTCGTCGAGGGCGGTTCGGGCAGCTACAGCGTGGTGTTGTCCACTTTGCCGGCGGGTGATGTGACGGTGACGATCAGCGGCGCGGCTGGTGACGTGTCGGTGTCGGGCACGACCCTCACCAATGGGGTGTTGACGTTCACGGCATCGAACTGGTCTGTGCCCCAGACGATCACCGTCAGCGCCGCGGAGGATCCCGACAGACTCGCGGATGACGATGTGGACCTGGTGCATGCCGTTGCCAGCACCGACGACAGCGCCTACAACGCGCTCAGCGACCAGACCGTGACGGTGACTGTTGTGGAGAACGACGCCGCGGTGGTGATCGACCCCACCGAGCTGTCCGTGGCGGAGGGCGGTTCGGGCAGCTACAGCGTGGTGTTGTCCACTTTGCCGGCGGGTGATGTGACGGTGACGATCAGCGGCGCGGCCGGTGACGTGTCGGTGTCGGGCACCACCCTCACCAATGGGGTGTTGACGTTCACGACGGGGAACTGGTCTGTGCCCCAGACGATCACCGTCAACGCCGCGGAGGATCCCGACACCGCCACCGACGATGATGTGGACCTGGTGCATGCCGTTGCCAGCAGCGACAGCGCCTACAACAACCTCGCGGACCAGACCGTGACGGTGACTGTTGTGGAGAACGACGCCGCGGTGGTTATCGACCCCACCGAGCTGACCGTCGTCGAGGGCGGCTCGGGCAGCTACAGCGTGGTGTTGTCCACTTTGCCGGCGGGTGATGTGACCGTGACGATCAGCGGCGCGGCCGGTGACGTGTCGGTGTCGGGCACGACCCTCACCAATGGGGTGTTGACGTTCACGGCATCGAACTGGTCTGTGCCCCAGACGATCACCGTCAGCGCCGCGGAGGATCCCGACAGACTCGCGGATGACGATGTGGACCTGGTGCATGCCGTTGCCAGCACCGACAGCGTCTATGACAACCTCGCGGACCAGACGGTGACGGTGACTGTTGTGGAGAACGACGCCGCGGTGGTGATCGACCCCACCGAGCTGACCGTGGCGGAGGGCGGTTCGGGCAGCTACAGCGTGGTGTTGTCCACTTTGCCGGCGGGTGATGTGACGGTGACGATCAGCGGCGCGGCCGGTGACGTGTCGGTGTCGGGCACGACCCTCACCAATGGGGTGTTGACGTTCACGACGGGGAACTGGGCGACGGTGCAGATGGTGACGGTGGCCGCGGCCGAGGACGACGACACCGCCACCGATGATGATGTGGACCTGGTGCACGCCATTGCCAGCAGCGACAGCGCCTATGACAACCTCGCGGACCAGACCGTGACCGTGTCTGTTGTGGAGAACGACGCCGCGGTGGTTATCGACCCCACCGAGCTGACCGTCGTCGAGGGCGGCTCGGGCAGCTACAGCGTGGTGTTGTCCACTTTGCCGGCGGGTGATGTGACGGTGACTGTCAGCGGCGCGGCCGGTGACGTGTCGGTGTCGGGCACGACCCTCACCAATGGGGTGTTGACGTTCACGACGGGGAACTGGTCTGTGCCCCAGACGATCACCGTCAGCGCCGCGGAGGATCCCGACAGCCTCGCGGATGACGATGTGGACCTGGTGCACGCCATTGCCAGCACCGACAGCGCCTACAACAACCTCGCGGACCAGACCGTGACGGTCACTGTTGTGGAGAACGACGCCGCGGTGGTGATCGACCCCACCGAGCTGACCGTCGTCGAGGGCGGCTCGGGCAGCTACAGCGTGGTGTTGTCCACTTTGCCGGCGGGTGATGTGACGGTGACGATCAGCGGCGCGGCCGGTGACGTGTCGGTGTCGGGCACCACCCTCACCAATGGGGTGTTGACGTTCACGACATCGAACTGGTCTGTGCCCCAGACGATCACCGTCAACGCCGCGGAGGATCCCGACACCGCCACCGACGATGATGTGGACCTGGTGCATGCCATCGCCAGCACCGACGACAGCGCCTACAACGCGCTCAGCGACCAGACCGTGACGGTGACTGTTGTGGAGAACGACGCCGCGGTGGTTATCGACCCCACCGAGCTGACCGTCGTCGAGGGCGGCTCGGGCAGCTACAGCGTGGTGTTGTCCACTTTGCCGGCGGGTGATGTGACCGTGACGATCAGCGGCGCGGCCGGTGACGTGTCGGTGTCGGGCACCACCCTCACCAATGGGGTGTTGACGTTCACGGCATCGAACTGGTCTGTGCCCCAGACGATCACCGTCAACGCCGCGGAGGATCCCGACACCGCCACCGACGATGATGTGGACCTGGCCCACGCCATTGCCAGCACCGACGACAGCGCCTACAACGCGCTCAGCGACCAGACCGTGACGGTGACTGTTGTGGAGAACGACGCCGCGGTGGTTATCGACCCCACCGAGCTGACCGTCGTCGAGGGCGGCTCGGGCAGCTACAGCGTGGTGTTGTCCACTTTGCCGGCGGGTGATGTGACCGTGACGATCAGCGGCGCGGCCGGTGACGTGTCGGTGTCGGGCACCACCCTCACCAATGGGGTGTTGACGTTCACGACATCGAACTGGTCTGTGCCCCAGACGATCACCGTCAACGCCGCGGAGGATCCCGACACCGCCACCGACGACGACGTGGACCTCGTGCATGCCGTTGCCAGCACCGACGACAGCGCCTACAACGCGCTCAGCGACCAGACCGTGACCGTGACTGTTGTGGAGAACGACGCCGCGGTGGTGATCGACCCGACGGAGCTGTCCGTGGCGGAGGGCGGTTCGGGCAGCTACAGCGTGGTGTTGTCCACTTTGCCGGCGGGTGATGTGACGGTGACTGTCAGCGGCGCGGCCGGTGACGTGTCGGTGTCGGGCACCACCCTCACGAATGGGGTGTTGACGTTCACGACATCGAACTGGTCTGTGCCCCAGACGATCACCGTCAGCGCCGCGGAGGATCCCGACAGACTCGCGGATGACGATGTGGACCTGGTGCACGCCATTGCCAGCAGCGACAGCGCCTACAACAACCTCGCGGACCAGACCGTGACGGTGACTGTTGTGGAGAACGACGCCGCGGTGGTTATCGACCCCACCGAGCTGACCGTCGTCGAGGGCGGCTCGGGCAGCTACAGCGTGGTGTTGTCCACTTTGCCGGCGGGTGATGTGACCGTGACGATCAGCGGCGCGGCCGGTGACGTGTCGGTGTCGGGCACGACCCTCACCAATGGGGTGTTGACGTTCACGACGGGGAACTGGTCTGTGCCCCAGACGGTGACGGTGGCCGCGGCCGAGGACGACGACACCGCCACCGACGACGACGTGGACCTGGCCCACGCCATTGCCAGCAGCGACAGCGCCTACAACGCGCTCAGCGACCAGACGGTGACCGTGACTGTTGTGGAGAACGACGCCGCGGTGGTGATCGACCCCACCGAGCTGACTGTCGTCGAGGGCGGTTCGGGCAGCTACAGCGTGGTGTTGTCCACTTTGCCGGCGGGCGATGTGACCGTGACGATCAGCGGCGCGGCCGGTGACGTGTCGGTGTCGGGCACCACCCTCACCAATGGGGTGTTGACGTTCACGACGGGGAACTGGGCGACGGTGCAGACGGTGACGGTGGCCGCGGCCGAGGACGACGACACCGCCACCGACGACGACGTGGACCTGGTGCACGCCATTGCCAGCAGCGACAGCGCCTACAACGCGCTCAGCGACCAGACGGTGACGGTGACTGTTGTGGAGAACGACGCCGCGGTGGTGATCGACCCCACCGAGCTGTCCGTGGCGGAGGGCGGTTCGGGCAGCTACAGCGTGGTGTTGTCCACTTTGCCGGCGGGTGATGTGACGGTGACGATCAGCGGCGCGGCCGGTGACGTGTCGGTGTCGGGCACCACCCTCACCAATGGGGTGTTGACGTTCACGACGGGGAACTGGGCGACGGCGCAGACGGTGACGGTGGCCGCGGCCGAGGACGACGACACCGCCACCGACGACGACGTGGACCTGGCCCACGCCATTGCCAGCAGCGACAGCGCCTACAACGCGCTCAGCGACCAGACCGTGACCGTGACTGTTGTGGAGAACGACGCCGCGGTGGGGGTGACGGTGTCGTTTGAGAAGGACTTTCATCGGACCAGCGAAGGCGCTTTCGGCGGTGCCTTTGCGACCGTGCGGTTGAGCATGGCCTCGCAAGCCGAAGTGATGATCCCGATCGACGTGTCATCGACGACCACGGCCGGGACGGACGACTATGAGCTGTCGACCCAGCCCTTCCAGGACGATCAGAACTATGCCGCGGTCCCGGTCTCGGGAACCTTCGACGTCACGTTCGAGGCGGGCGACTCGGCTGCGTACTTCGCCATCAGGGCCCTGCCCGACACAGTGTTCGAGAACGACGAGAAGGTAGTGCTTGAATTCGGCGCGCTGCCCGCCGGGATCACAACAGGCAACCCGTCTGTGACGACGTTCCACCTCATCGACACGCAGACGGTGTCGTTCGGCGAGAACAGTTACTCGGCGACCGAGGGAGGGCCTGGCGCGACGGTGACCGTCAACCTCGACTATGCACCCACGGCCGGGGCCATCGTGTGTCTGGTGGTGGAGAACCAGGCCGGGACCGCCGACGATGACTACACGGTCGTGCCGAACGAGCTGGAATTCGCCGATACCGAAACGAGTCGGAGCTTCGTGGTGACCGTCGCTGACGACGCCGACAGCGTCGCGGGCAGCATCACGATCGGCTTCGGCTGCATGACGGGCGTATTCCGCGAGGGCAGCCCCTCCTCGACGACCGTCAACCTGCTGGACGACGACCCGCCGGGCGGGAACCCCGACGCCGAACGTCTGCCTGCCCCCAGGGGTTTCATGGCCACCTTCCTGATGTTCGAGGGTCATTACTACAACAAGACCCAGAGCAGCGTCACCCTGCTCTGGTATCCGCTGGATCGTGCTGTGCAGTACAGGCTGGAGCAGCGCAAGACTGGCGATGGCGTGGACTGGAAAGTCGTGGCGGGAGACTTCGAGGAGTACACGGGCGGCGGCGACGGCCCGGTGGCGGTGGCGGTGGGCCTGGAGTGCGACACGGAGTACGACTTCCGTCTCAGCGCGGCGGCGGTCGAGAACTCCGACGCGAGCGGCTTCGGGGACTACGCCGAGACCCGAGCCCGCACTGGTCCGTGCCCCGAACCGGAGCTGGTTACCAACCTTCTCGTCGCGATGACGCCGGCCTGCGCGACGCTGTACTGGACGGCGCCCCTCGACGGACACGCTGTGGCCTACAGGGTGCAGCGCACGGACCTCGGCCAGCCGCTGGCTGAGGCCACCACGCTGACGGTGAGCACCTCCGACACCACCTTCAAGCACTGCCCGCCAGACGAGGACAAGTACCAGCCCGACGGCCAGTATATCTTCTCGGTGGCCGCGCTGACCGCCGACGCGCAGGTGTACGGCGAGAACTACTCCCAGGCCGTGGACGCGGGTCCGAAGGGTCCTCCCAACGTGGCGCGCGACCTGCGGTTCACCAGACAGGGCCCGCAGGTTCGCAGCCTGGCCTGGGACCCGCCTCCGAACGTGTGGCTGACGACGGTGCGGGAGGCCACCGCCAACGACGGATACTCCAACGAGGTCGCCGACCCGTGGGTCAGCTACGTCGTGCAGCGCGCCGAACTCGAACCCGACAGTGTTCCGGGGCATGAGACCCTGGTGGACGGCACGTGGCAAAACCTGGGCGAGGTGACGGGCACGACCTTCACCGACCGCGAGAACATCGGCGACAGGATCTTCGTCTACCGGGTGCTCACCAGGAATTCCCGTGGGGGGTTCGCGTCCGGCTACGACCCCGAGATCTGGATGGAGCGACCCCGATCCGGCTGAAGGCACCGAATCGGACTTGTACCTGCAACGCGGAACTCCCCCCAGTGTCGGTTATCGGGTCTCGGCGCGGGTGATGGCCCGACTCAAGAACGCGGCCATCTGGGCCCTGGTCACGTGTCGGGCGCCGCAGTACTTCGGCGGTTCGGTGCTGCAGCCCACGGTGATACCCGCAGCTCTGACGGACTCCACCGCCGCGAAGGCGTAGTGATCCTCGGCGACATCGTCGAAGGACGGCTCGGCGGCATCGGCCTCGGGGAGGTCGAACGCCCGCGACAGGAACAGCGCCATCTGGGATCTGGTCACCGGATCCTGAGGGCAGTACAGGGTGCCGTCGGGGTTGCAGCCCACGGTGATGGCGTGTTCGGCGATGCGCTCCACATGGCCGGCGTACCACGCCTCGGCCGCGACGTCGCCGAAGCGGCCGGCGGGGTTCTCGACGGGCTCCAAGCCCAGGGCCCGCACCAGGAACACGGCCATGTGGGCCCGCGTCACCGGCCGGCTGGGGCGGTACGTGCCGTCGGGGTAGCCGGTGGTGACCCCGAGCGCGGCGATGCGCTGCACATGAGCCGCGTACCAGGCGTCCTCGGGCACATCGCTGAACGACACCACCTCCACCTCCACCTCCGGCGGGCCCGAGCCCGAGCTGGCCTGCACCACGATCTCCACCGCACCGAGCGGTTCGCCGCGGCGGGCGAGCGTGGCCGCGATTGTGATGTCCTCGTCGGGTTCTGGGTCGGTGTCGTCGGTGACGTGGACGGTGGCGGTGACCGAGGAGACTCCGGGCGGGAATGCGATGCGGTAGGGGGCTGTGAGCGCCTGGCCGCCCTCGTTCACGAGGGTGAAGTCATCCCCGGGCGTCGCCGTTCCGCCGATGGAGAGGTTGATGGTCTGGGTCCGCTCGAAGGTCACGTCGTTGGCGATGGCGAACGTCAACTGCGCCTCGCCGCCCTCGGGGACTTCGCCGCGGTCGGCGCTGAAGCCGATGTCGGCGGCGTCGCGGTCGGCGATCTGCACCGCCGTGGTGGCGTTGGTTCCGGCGGTGACGCCCGGCGGCAGGTCCCCGAAGGCGAGCTCGACGGTCTCGGTGCCTTCGTCGAGGGCGTCGGGGGTGACCAGGATCGTGAACGTCTGCTCCGCCTCGCCGGCGACGAAGGTCACGCTGGGGGGCTCGCTGAACTCGTCTGTGGAGGCGGTGCTCCCGCCGGCTGCCACGACCGGGATCGTGACGTCGCGTGCGCCTTGGTGCGCGGCGCTCAAGCGCACGGTGACGAAGGCGAAATCGCCCTCGGTGGTGGGGTAGGTCGTCGCGCCGAACCCGACGGTGACGGGCGGCCCGATGACGAGCGGTGCGGGGACCTCGGTGAGCGCCGTCGAGTCGGCGGTGCAGATGCCGCCCGCAGCGCAGTCCTGGTCCGCGACCAGGCTGAAGGTGACGGCGCCGGCGCCGGTGGGGGCGAGGGTGAAGACGTAGGCGTTGGCCGCGTCGCCCGCTGCGACGTGGGCTTCGACGCTGGTGACCGTCGCGCCCTCGACGCTGACCGACGGCGTGGACGCGGCGAAGTCCACCACGGGCCGGTTGAAGGCCACCACCACCCGTGGCGCGTCGGCCGGGCCGAGGCTGAACAGCGACGTCGTGGCGCTGGCGGGTAGCTGCGCCGCGAGCGGGCCGGGCTCTGAGAGCAGCGCGACGGGGTGGATCGGGATGGCGCGGAAGTGGACCCGGTTGTCGTCGCGGCCGCGCAGCGAGAACTTCTCCTCGCCGGTGTCGGGGTCGACCTGGGTGACCGCCTCGTCGGGCGCTTCCTCGGGAGGGGCTTGGCGCGGGGCGCGGCCCCAGCTGATCAGCCAGTCCCCGTTGGCCAGGGGTTCGACCTGCCCGTGGACGGCCCCCAGGTAGCTGCGGGCGTCATGAAGCGAATGGTCGCGCACGAACACCGCCTCGCCGCTGGCGGGATCAAGGGCGTACTCCACCGCCCGGCTGTAGACGCCGCCGGTGCGGCCCTCCTGCTCGCCGGTGTACGGGTTGATCAAACAGGCGACGCCGTTGTCGAACATCAACAGGTTGCCGTTGGGCAGCACCTGCACGGCGTGCTGGCCGCAGAACTCGCCCGCGGGGTCGCCGACCACGGCCATGGGCGCGGGGCCGACGCCGCGGGCCGCCCACTGCTCGGCGGTCAGGTTGGTGCGGCCCACCCGCCAGGCGACCTTGTGCTCTGCGGGGTGCTCAGGGTCGATGGCCAGCACCCGCGAGCATCCCCGGAACGAGCCGATGATCAGCCCGTCGACCATCTGCAGCGAGTTGAGGTGCGCGTAGTCGTCGGGGAAGCGGTGCTGGGCACAGTCCTCAAGGGGCATCTTGGCCCACGAGTCCCACGTGAACACCGCCTCCCCCTCAGGCGTGACGATCTGCACGGCCGAGTCCCTGGTGGCCTGGGGCTGGACCGCTTCGAGGTCGGCGTGCTCGAACGAGACGCCGCCGAAGTCGCGCTCCGCCGGCTCGTAGGCCATCAGCAGGTAGTTGCCGTCCTCGAGGACCCGGAAGTCGTGGGGGTCCATCGTCTCCAGCGGCGCCACCGTGCGCGCCGTGTCCACCGGCTGCAGGTACTGGTCCAGCACCACAAAGTCCGCGGTGTCGTCGATCTCCCTGAAGTACGAGTACCGGTACTCGGGATCCTGGCCCTCGGTCAGGCCCGCGCCAGGACCCCGCTCGACGCGGAAGTAGGCCCAGACCTCGTGGCCGAGGCGCCGGTGGAACCTGGGCACGCCGTTGTTGTCCAGAATCGCCACCGTCTGAAAGTCCAGCCGCACCAGCATGAGATCCTCGAGGACCCCCGCGGCGTCGGGACTCTTCGTCGCCTCCACCACCCACAGCGGCTCGATCACACAGTGCACGACATAGGTCGTGCCCGCCCCGTCTGCGCCGGTCAGGGTGATGTGGACGTCGCTCTCCGCGTGAACCGTCACCGGCGTGGCGGCACCGCTGGCGGCCTGCACCCCGTCGACCGCCAACCGCACCCCCGGCGCCGCCGTCGCGGTCACAGTCATGGTGTCGCCAGCCCTGCCGCAGCCGACGGCGTAGTGGAGGACATCCGCGCTGAACGCCGGCATCAACGCCCGCGACGGGTTCGCCGACGAATCGCTCGTCGTCACCTCCAAACCCCGCAAGAGGCTCCCCGCCACCACCTCGTAGGCCACCGTGGCGACCGTCTTGTCCGCGCCGTGGCCGTCGCGGTACGACGCCGTCACCCGTAGGAACTTGCCCGTGTCCGCCGCCGCAGGCGTGTACATGCTTGCGGCCGCTCCCGCGATGACCGTCCAGGCGTTGCGGCGGATCGAGCGCTCCCAGCGCCAGGTGACCTGCCCGCTCACGCCGTCGGGATCAGTCAGCGTGGCGGTCACGGCGACGCCGAGACGCGGCCGGGTCGCCGACAGCGAGACGGTCCCCGCCTCGTCCACGTCGGTGACGGCCACAGTCACAGCCCGGGTGACGGCAACCCCGCCGTGCGAGGCCTCCACCGTCACCTCATAGTCGTTGCCCCCGTCGGCGTCGGCGGGCGACTCGTAGTCCGGCGGGACACCGAAACGCGAGACCCCGTCGTCGATAGCGAACCGCAGCACCCCGCCGTCGATAGAGAAGGCGCCGCTGTCAGGCCCCGACAGCGACCAGCCGACGCCCGCCCCGCCCTCCCCAGAGGCGCGGTAGGCGGCCACCCGCCGCGGGTCGTTCTCAGCGTGCACCACAGACTCCGGCCCCTCCACAGCCGACAACCCGCCGCCGGCGACGCCCGAAGTCGAACCACCCTGCGCGAGCACCGGCACAGCCGACAGCCCGCCGCCGGGCAGCGCCACGACCCACGCCCCCACGATCGCGGCAAACAGCGCCACGACCCACGCCCCCCTCACCCCCACGACCGCGGCAGGCCGCATCCGGCCGGGCAGATGCCCCAAGCCTCGGGTCAACACCTGCTCCAGGCGTGCCCCGGGCAGAAGCCGCCCCGAGCAGAAGCCGCCCCGGGCCTGCGAGGCGCCGGGACGCACGCGCTCGCGGCACCCTACGTCGGGACTGGCCTCCTCGGGCCGGGTGATGGTCACAGCAGAACGGGCGCCCTATTCGGAGCCCTCCCCGGAATCAATCAATGGTCTCCGCCTCACTGCCTCTCACGGGGGCAGTCTCCTGATCATTGGCGTTTGAGTCCTGAACCCTAAAGATTTCCGCACTGCCGTGGGACCGGCGGCCGCCCGTGCCGTCTCCCTTGGCGATCCCGTCACTGTTGTACGCCTGCACCGCCAACCACCACGTGAATTCCGGGCCCGGTAACCTCTGTAGAGTGTCGGACCCTTGCCATTCGTCCCCTGAATAGCCCGCCCTATTACAGAGTCCGGAATTCTCCTGGATCAGATCGTCGACATGGTGCGGGAGGTAGTCCGTGACCACCTTCGCCTGATGGAATCGGCGCGTCGACGACGCAACCAGGACCCGGTAGCCGTCGGGATCGTTGCCCACCGCGTCGGTCACGTGCCTCCACAGGACGCACCCGGTACGGACGAGTTCGATGATCACCACGGGCGGCAGGCCGTCCTGGTTCGGTATGCGCACCGTGGTGTCGTCAGGCAGGCCCTCATTGGCTCCGTTGACCCCCCGGACGCGGTACTCGTAGTTGATCCCGAAGGGCAGGATCAGGTCGTTCTCCGCGTCGGAGTCGTTGAGCTTGAGCGTGCTCTTGTCGGCGGTGGGCACGAACTCGAACGGCTCCGTCGTGCCTCCTTGCGGGTAGTACTTCTCCAGCGCGACCGTGTGCGTATAGGACGTCGCGCTCGCCGCCACATTGGAGCTGAGCGTCACCCAGTCGTCATCCCACTCGCCCTTCTCGGGAATGTCGAGCCGGTACTGGACCTCGTATTTCGCCCCCGAGACGCTGGACATGTTGTCGGGCGCGGTCCATTCCAGTGTCACCTCGGCGCTGGTGGCGTTGGTGCGGGTTGCCACGGCGCTCAGGTTGCGCACCCGGTTCGGCACCGTGTTGCCGCCCGACGTCTCGAAGCCGATGACCGCGTCGTCGGCGCTGCGCAGGCCGTCCTCGTTGAACGCCGACACGCGGTAGCCGTAATTCACGCCCGCCTCCGCGCTCGTGTCCTCCCAATACGGCACGGTCAGGTCGGGGTCGGCAGGGTAGAAGCGTTTCTGCGGGTAGGTGAGCCCGTTGTCGACCCAGGTCTCGCGGGTGCGCTGCCCCACCCGGAAGACCACATACTTCGTCGCGTTGGGGGCCGCATCCCATTCCAGGCGCACACAACTGCCGGTGCACGTGCCGCTGTTCGGCTGGCTGGCGCGAAGGTTGGTCGGCGTGCCCGGCTCCCCGGAGTGGGTGCTCCGGTGCGAAACATTCGAGGAGCGGCCGTAGATGCGCACACGATGGGCAGGCTCCGGGATATCGCCCCTGATTATTTCGGCAATATTGCCGTTCCAAACGCTGGTTCCGTTGGTGGAGTAGAACTCGTGGTAGGGCTTGACGGTGTAGAGGTAGGAGACGCCCCGCTGCGCCGTCTCATCGGTCCAGGTCCACGATTGCTTCAGACCGCTCACGCCGGGGACATGCAGGCACGACTCCGCGCCGCCGGACTCGGCATTGTCACAATTGAGCAGCTCTCCGATCCGAGGTTCTCCGGAGGTGAAGTTGCCCCACAGGTTCCGCTCATAGCGGAATATCTCGAAACCGGCCTTCACAGGTATCGAATCGAAGTCCCTGAAGCCGAAGATCCTCTTGGTGGTCCAGCTGAGCTTGATGCCGGGCGGGCCCGCATCGGGCTCCGGCTCTGAACCCACCGTGCCTCCAATCCCCGTCAGAGACACTGTCTGTGCTCTCCCAACCACGAGTCTCCAGTGGGTTTCCGGCCAATAGAACTGCTGGAACTGCTGATCCCCTCGGGTCCGTGTGCTCACCAGTGCATCCACCAGGTTGAACTCTCCACCGGGCCTGACGAACCTCCACGTTGCATAGGTTTCAGCGTCCAGGGCCGGGGAGATCCAAACCCTCACGTCCTGCGCGTAATCGGTGGTATCGCCGATGTAGTCGTACCCGTCCTGGGATCCAATATGGGCGACTTTGTAGATGGTCCCGTTGAAGATGAATGTATTGGGATCCAACGAGCCGCTGGAAATCGCGTCAGTATCCTCATAGAACTGGTTGAGATCGAAGATCAGAGAGCCGGTCCAGATGGTCTGCCGCTGCTCCTGGTCTGGCTGCACCACGAACTGGGGGTTCCCCGTGTTCAGGTCGAGGTTCGCCGTGTTCGGGTCGAGAGTCGAACGGCTGTAGTCGGAATCCGGGTCCGGGGACTCTTCGTCGATTACCGTGAACCCGTCGACGAAGACCTTGGATGCGGCTTCCTTGGTCGACGCGAGGTAGCCGGCCGACAGGCTGTAGGAGGCGCGGTTCGACTCTGCGCTGGCCTTGTCGCCGCGCAGGGCCTTGACCGCGTAGGTGTAGGAGACCCCCGCCGTTGTGGCGGTGTCGTCGCGGTAGGTCGTGGCCGTCGATTGGGTGTCGGCCACCAGCGTGGCTGGCTCGGCGTCGCCTGCGGCGCGCAGGATCTCATAGCCGGTCACGGACCCGGCGTCCTCAGCGGGGGCGGTCCAGCTCAAGGTGAGCCGGTTTCGCACCATGGTGACGGCGAGGCCGCCGGGGGCCAGCGAGGCCAGATCCTGGGCGTTGTCGCCGGCGGTCACCGCCAGTGACAGCTCGTAGGTTCCCGTCCAGGCGCCCTCAGCCGACGCGGAGATGTAATACACGCCGCCCGCGGCGGGATTGAACGACGCGATGCGGCTGTCCTTGCCGGTGCCCGCCGCCTCGGAGTCGCTGCCCGCGACCAGGGCGCCGCTCGCGTCGTAGACCCCCAGCAGCTTGGGATCCTCCAGGGTGCCCACCGACACGTACGCCGGCGCTCCGTCGACCAGCTGCCACCCGCCCGTCGACTTGCCGCGCATGTCGAACTGATAGGTCACGCCGGCCTGCAGCGCGACCCGGTACCAGTCGACATCGCCGGCCGCGCCCGTCTCGCCTCGCACCAAGCCGCCGACATCGAGCACACAAGCCGTGGTCGTGTCCGCAGCCAGGTCGCTGCTGCCCGCATCGAACTCACACACCGCGACGACACTGGCCGCGGGCGGCGCGACCTGGGCTTGGCCCGAGGCCCGGCTGCGGTCCTCGCCGCGGATGGCCTTGACCTCATAGGTGTAGGTCTCCTCTGAGTCGGTGGCGGTGGTATCGGTGTAGGCCGTCGCCGTGGACGCGGTGTCGGCCACCAAGGTGGTGAGTTCGCCCTCGCCTGTGGCGCGCAGAACCTCATAGCCGGTGACACTGTCGGCGTCCTCCGCCGGCGCGTCCCAACTCAGGTTGACGCCGCCGTCAACCTTCTCAGCGGTGAGGCTCGACGGGGCCAGGTCGACAGGGTCATGGGGGATCTGGACCTGGGTCCGGCCCGTCGCCTGGCTGCGGTCCTCGCCGCGGACGGCCTTGACCTCATAGGCGTAGGTCTCCCCGGCATCGGTGGCGGTGGCGTCGATGTAGAAGGTGGCCGTGGACGCGGTGTCGTCCACCAGGGTGGTGATCTCCCCCTCGCCTGCGGCGCGCAGTATCTCGTAGCCGGTGACACTGCCGGCGTCCGCCGCCGGGGCGGTCCAGGTCAGACTGACCTGGGGGACGGGGTCCTCCTGCCCCACCACAGACGCGGTCAGGATCTGAACGGTCAGGATCTGAGCGGTCAGGCCGGTGGGGGCCAAGTCGACGGGGTCATGGGGGACCTGGACCTCGGCCTCGCCCGACGCCTGGCTGCGGTCCTCGCCGCGGACGGCCTTGACCTCATAGGCGTAGACCTCCCCGGCATCGGTGGCGGTGGCGTCGATGTAGAAGGTGGCCGTGGACGCGGTGTCGTCCACCAGGGTGGTGATCTCCCCCTCGCCTGTGGCGCGCAGGATCTCGTAGCCGGTGACACTGTCGGCGTCGGCCGCCGGAGCGGTCCAGCTCAGGGCCACTCCACCGCCCTCGACAAGGGAGGCGCTCAACCCGGTGGGAGCCTGGTCACCGGAGGCGACTTCCAACTCGGGCGTGGGGGTCGGGTCCGGCACGTAGTCCGCTGGCAGGTCGATGCGGTCGAAGTTGGACCACAGGCTCACCTCGTCGCCCCGCAGCGCCTTGACCCGGTAGACGTAGCGCACCCCGGCCTCGTTGGCCGTCGCGTCGGTGTAGGCCGTGGCCGTCGACTCGGTGTCGGCTACCAGCGTCGCCAGGGTGCTCTCACCCTCGAAGGGGCGGCGGCGCAAGATCTCGTAGCCGTCCACGGACTCGGAGTCCTCCGCCGGGGCGGCCCAACTCAAAGTCACCTTGTTCTGCACCAGGCTCACCGTCAGGCCGGTGGGCCGCAGGTCCTCAGGAGCAGGCGCGAATACCGGCTCCGGTGTCGGCGTGGAGGTCGTAGTGGGTGTCAGTGTCGGCGCTGTGGGGGTGTCGGCTTTGACGTAGCCGGACCACTGGCTGACGCCGGTGGGGCTGACCGACTTCACCCGGTAGACGTAGGTGCTCGACGCCGACACCGAGCCGTCGGTGTAGCTGGTCTCCGGAGCGGCGTTGTCGCTGGTCTCGGGACCGGCGTTGCTCTCGATCACATGGAAGACGCCCAATGCGTCCGTGTCGGGGGTGCGGCGAAGGATGGCGTAGTGGGTGACGGTCTGGTCTGTTGAGGCCGTCCAGGTGAGGGTGACCGAATCGTGCTCCGCCGAGGCCTCAAGGTCGGTGGGCTTGGCCGGGGGGTTGGTGCCGGTGGCGGCCGCGGTGGCGGTGGCGGTCTCCTCCTGGCTCTGGGCCTGCACTGTCGGGGCAACGGTCAGGCACAGCACCGCCAGTGCGGCAAGCAGCAGCGGGCGCGGCGCAAGACGCCGCAACGAGATCATGACTCACACCACCCCCCCCCCCCCCCCAAGCCGAGGCCGGTACAGGCCCAAGATCCTGGCCGGCCACCCAGACGCGCAAAGACTGCGTGGTGACCCGGCTGCCCTCCGCGGGAACTCTCGAAGGCGTCCGTGCCCGGCGCGTCCTCAAGGCTCCTTGCGGCCATCTCGTTGTGGAAGTGGTCTATGACCGCCGTTGCATCAGACCTGCCGAATGATCGCCTGATGCTATCTGGCTTGATGCTATGTGAGCGCCCGTATTGCACGTTTCGTGCACAGTCCACAAGGAGTCGCATGAACGAAGCATAGACGAATATGTCTCATAAATGAAGTATAAATGAAGTATAAATGAAGTATTCTTTCCCTTGCATGGGGTTGCGAAGCCCCCCACGACTGGGGCGATCTCTGACCTCAGGGCGATCTCTGACCTCAGCGAGTGACACTTCCGTGGCTGACAAGATTGTCGCGGATCACGCCAAAGTCAACCGTGGGGCGACTCCAGGTCCATGTCGGGGACCAGCGCCACATCGGTGGGAGAGCGGGTGCTGTGGTGTTGCCGGGTGTAGCCGGAGCCGCGGGCTGGTCGTCAGCTAGCGTTAGCGGGGGGCGGGGCGGAAGTCGTTGCGTCCGGTGATGCAGACGGGGTCGCCGCTGCGCCGGATGAACGGCAACCGCTGATCGCACGGGAAGATGAAGTCCAGCGTCTGGATTGAATCTGAGGCTTGGGTCTTGTCGGGGCGGATAGAAGCCGGGGTCATGCCGTTGACGTCGACCGGCCCCAAGTTGACCAGCGCTTCATGTACGTCGGCAAGGGTCGGGTTGTCGCCCGCGTCATACAGTGTCCGCGCCATGAGTCGGACGATGTGGCAGACGGTTTCGGTCATGCCGAAAGCCGAATCTCCCAGCGTCCGCCAATCGTGGCCGGCTCCCGACGGACTGTGCGCTCCGTACAGTTCGTTGCAGAGGGCTGCCATAGCGTTGGGTTCGAAGTCTGGATCCCTGAACTCACCGGTGGTCTTGAAGTCGATGATCCTTGCGCCGCTGTAAAGGATCCCGGCTTCAACATTGTTGGCGATCTGACCAGCCACGAGCTCGTTGGCCTGCGCGCCGTATTCGCTGGCGAAGAAGCGCACGTCTCCGGGTGCATAACCCTGATTCGCCATTTCTGCGATGTAACCGGGCGCCGAAACCACGTTGAGGACGTTGAAGAACCCGTCGACGTCGGCGTTGACCATGTTGGTGACGGATTCAGGGGTACCGCCGAAGCAGATCGTTCCGCCACCGCAGTCGATCACGTCGAACACGACTTCAAACCCGGCGTCGCGCAGTGGGGTTACCAGGCCATCTTCGACGGCCCCGGCCTCCCCTGGAGCGTTCCCTGCCGCAACACCGAGCGTCAACCCCTCGAGCTCACCGCTCGAGAGCAAGTCTGAAACCATGAAGCGAAGGGTCTCCTCAGATGACGGATTCATGGTGATCAATAGGCCGTCGGCGCGTTCGAGGAACTCCTCGGGCTGGCCGGAGTTGCTGATGAATGCGGTCTGCTGCTCCTCGGTGAGGCACAGATTTGCGGTGCCCCCGAAACCGGTGCTGTTCATCACGATCACAGCACCGAAATCCTCAGTCATCGCCAGACAGGCAGCGTTGCGGCTGCCGTCAACGTCGGCACCGAGGACGTCCGCTTCGGCGTAGCCGAGTTCGAGCATTCGGCCTCTGATCCCCCCGCACTGCTCGTTGATGTAGTCGATGAACACCTCGTACATCTCTTTCGGGTCGCCGACGGGAACGGCGAAGCCGATCCCGGTCAGGTCTTCGAGGCGACTCCGAATATGCCCGACCTTGATTGAGTCGGCAGTGATTCCGCGATCGGTGTCGACGCGGTCAGCGGCCGGTTCATGCGGCAGACAGAAGCTGTCGTACTGCATGAACGGGTGGTCGCCGCGGTCGAAACCCTACTGAAACTCGAGAAATATGCCACCTCGAGGGTCCTCATAGATGTTGGGACCCGCTGCCTCATCGTCTTCTGGCATCTCGCTATCGACATCTTCGGACCCGTCCGCTCCGGTGGTCTCTGTGGGCGCATCGCCAGAGTCATCGCCAGTGTCATCGGAGTCGTCAGTGGAGTCGGCGGTGTCGTCGCTGTCCGCAGACGTAGCGTCGTCGCCGGTGTCGTCGGCGGAATCGTCGCTCGTCTCTCCGCCACAAGCCGAGGCGAAGAATGCAACAGCCAGCAGAACCGCAAGCCAGCGTGATCGTAGGTTGAACATTGGACCTCTTATGGTTGTTTGCCTCAGCAGAGCCGGGATGGTTTACCGGGGGGCTGGGCGGAAGTCGTTGCGTCCTGTGATGCAGATTGGATCCCCACTGCGTCGCACGAACGGCAGCGGCTGATCGCACGGGAACGTGTAGTCCAGCGTTTGGATGGAGTCAGCCATCTGGGTCTTGCCTGGGCGGAGCGATGCAGGGGACATGGCGTTGTTGTCGACCGGACCCAGGTTGATGATTGCCTCGCGGACATCAGCGACAGTCGGGTTCTCGCCCGCGTCGTACAGGCCGCGAGCCATTATTCGGACGATCCCACAGACGCTGCCGACCATTCCGTAGGCCGAATCGCCCAGAGTCCGCCAATCGTGGCTGGCGCCCGATGGACTGTTCTCGCTGTAGAGCTGGTTGCAATTGTCCGCCATCGGGTTGGGCACATAGTCCGAGTCCCGGTATTCACCGGTGGTCCTGAAGTCAATGATCGTCGCACCGTTGTAGAGATTGCCGGCCTCGACATTGTTGGCGATCTGACCAGACACGAGTTCAGAAGTCTGAGAGTTGAAATCCGAAGCGAAGAAGCGCACGTCTCCAGGCTCATAACCCTGATTGACCATCTCAGCTATGTACCCAGGTGCAGAAACCACGTTGAGGACATTGAAGAAGCCGTCCACGCCGGCGTTGACCATGTTGGTGACCGACTCGGCGACACCTCCGAAGCAGATCGTTCCGCCACCGCAATCGATCACATCGAACACGACCTCGATCCCGGCTTCACGCAACGGGATCACGAGACCCTCTTCCACCGCCTCAACCTGCCCTGGCGTGTTCGGTGCCGCAACACCCAACGTGAGGCCCTCAAGTTCACCACTCCCATGAAGGTCTACGACCATGAAGCCCAGGCTCTCTTCGAGTGTCGGTGACAAGGACAGCAACAAGTCGTTGGAACGATCCATGAACTCCTCTGTCTGGCCCTGGGTCGAGATGAATAACGTCTCCTGCTCCTCGACCAGACACAGGTTGGCTGTGCCCTGGAAACCGGTGCTGTTCATCACGATCACGGACTTGTGGTCCTCGGTCATGGCCAGACAGGCAGCGTTGCGGCTGCCGTCGACATCGGCACCAAGAACTTCTGCTTCGGCGTATCCGAGGTCGAGCATGCGGCCCCTGATCCCGCCGCACTCCCCGTTGATGTAGTCGATGAAGACTTCGAAAATCTCCTTCGGGTCGCCGACTGGCACTGCGAATCCCAGACCGGTCAAGTCTTCGAGTCGGCTCCGAATGTGGCCGACCTTGATCGAGTCGGCGCTGATTCCGTTATCGGTGTCGGCCCGGTCGGCGGCCGGGTCATGTGACACACAGAAGCTGTCGTACTGCGCAAAGGGATGGTCTCCACGGTCGAAGCCCTGCTGGAACTCCAAGAAGATGCCGCCCCGAGGATCCTCATAGATGTTGGGACCGGCCACCTCTTCTTCCTCTGGCATGTCGTCGCCGGTCTCCTCAGCAGCGTCGTCACCGGTGGTCGTTTCGGGCGCGTCGTCGCCGCTGTCGTCGCCTGTGGTGGTCTCGGGCGCGTCGTCACCAGAATCGTCGCCCTGCTCGGCTGTGTCGCCGTCGTCGGCGTCGTCGCTCGAATCGTCGGTCGTCTCACCACCGCAAGCAGCGGCGAAAAAAGCAAAAGCCAGCAGAATAGCCAGCCACCGGAACCGTAGGTTGTGCATCGAACCCTCCAAGTATGAGCGCCGCGAGAATTTGCGGCACAGCGAGAATTGTTGCCTCAAGTGACGCGCGACACAAATCGTCTGTAAGGGATCTGACCCGTATCGTTGCTCGATTGTGGCGCGGCGCGGCCTGTGCGGTAATGATGTCGGCGCAAAGAACCGTCGATCCGGGGGGACGATGACAAGCCAAGACCAAGGCTCGGAGACCGAAGACAGCGGTACACAGCCGGCGGATCGCTCAGCCGCTGGCCTTGCCGCAGCGGTGCTTGACGAAGAAGCGCGTCGCCAGGTCGAACAAGCGGAACGGGACAAAGCCGTAATGTTCCCCGATGACCTGCTCCCAGGGGTGGGCGACGAGCCGATGACGTTGCGCGAAGCGATGATCGTTGGAGGCAAAACCACTGTGGTGATGATGTTCCTGCTGAACTTCATCGACGATCTTCCCCGCGCGGTGCGAGTAATCGGACCCGACATCCAAAACTCGCTCAACATCTCAGACACCGTGTTGGCCGGTGTCCTCGGTTTCGGTGGGGTTGCCCTAGTCCTTGGAGCGGTCCCGATGGCAGCGCTTGCGGACCGCGTGACCCGTGTCGCGATCATTCCTGTCGCCTCGTTGTTCTGGGCTGCGACGATGGCGTTGTCGGGATTCATCGTCAACGCCTTCCAGCTCTTCTGGACCAACGCTGCAACCGGTTTCGGGCAGGCATACAGGATCCCGGTTTCGAACTCGCTGATCAGTGACCGCTACCCGATACAAGCGCGAGCGCGAGTCTTCGCCTTTGAGGCACTGGGAAGACCGCTTGGTCAGCTCCTGGGACCGCTTGCGATCGGTTTGATCGTGGCAATAGCAGGCGGCGAAGAGGGCTGGCGATGGGCGTTCTACATCATGGCGATCCCGCCCGTGCTCGTTGGCTTGGCCTCAATCGCCATGAAGGAGCCGCCACGGGGCAAGAATGAGCAGGACGCCCTGCTCGAGGACGAAGCCATAGAGGTGGAAGAACTCGAGGCGTCGATGAGCACGGCGTTGGCACGGCTGCGCAAGGTCCGCACGTTCTACTTCTTCGCCACAGGCGTCGGTGTGCTCGGTTTTGCGTTGATCGCGGTGCCCGGGCAGTTCAATCTGCTGCTTGAAGACAAGTACTCGAAAGATGCCCTTGCACGCGGGATCATCGAATCTTTACTTTGGATCCCTGCGTTGCTCGCCATACCGATAGCGGGCCGAATCTTCGACCGTAAGTTCCGTGAGGACCCTGAAGCTGTGGTCAATCTGACCGGAGCGTTGATCATCGCTTCGGGGTTGGTCTATATGGTGGCGTTGCCGCGTACGGACCTGTTTGTCTTGGTTGCACTGATTGGCCTGGCCCAAGCGTTGATCTCAGCGGCCTTTGTTGCGGCCCCCACGATCATTGCGCTGGTCGCCCCCTACCGAATCCGGGCACAGGCGTTCGCCCTGCTACCGGTCTTCATCTTCTTGATGGGGGGATTCATCGGCGGCTTGATCGCGGGACAGATCTCCGACGCCTACGACAACCGCACGGCCATGATGATTCTGGCGCCGTACACGGCGATGCTCGGCGGCTGGTTGATCCGGCGCGGCGCCGGTCACATACGCCGAGACATCTCCCTCGCGGTAGAGGAACTACTCGAAGAGCAATCCGAGGCACGCAAGATCGCCTCGGGAGAAGACGTTCCTGTTTTGCAGGTCCGCAACCTGGATTACAGCTACGGGCCGGTTCAGGTCCTGTTCGATGTGGAGATCGAAGTGGCCAAGGGGGAGGTACTGGCCCTGCTCGGAACCAACGGAGCCGGAAAATCGACGCTGTTGAGGGCTATCTCCGGGCTGGGCATCCCCGATCGAGGCGTGGTTCGCCTCAACGGGCGTACGATCACCTACGCCGAAGCCGAAACGCGGTTCCGAGTCGGCATTGTGCAGTTGCGCGGAGGTGAAGGGACCTTCCCGGCGCTGAGCATTGGCGACAACCTTCGTGCCGCACTTCTGGGAAAGGATCTCGAACCCGAAGAAATCGAGAGAAGGATTGCCAAGGCGGTCGAGACCTTCCCTGCGCTCAACGGCCGACTCGGGGAGCTTGCGGGCGATCTGTCGGGAGGCCAGCAACAGATGTTGGCCTTGGCCATGGCGCTCATCCACGAACCTGAAGTTCTTCTCATCGACGAATTGAGTCTGGGTCTGGCGCCAGTGGTGGTTCAGGAACTGCTGGAAGTTGTGCAGGATCTCAAAGCGCAGGGTCAAACGATGATCATTGTGGAGCAATCGCTCAACGTGGCTTTGGCATTCGCTGATCGGGCGGTCTTCATGGAGAAGGGGGTGGTTCGCTTCGAAGGTTCTGCACAAGAACTCGCCGAACGCGATGATCTGGCCCGTGCCGTCTTCCTGGGAGGCGAAGGCGGATGATCGAACTTCTTGGTATTGAAATCGGCCAACAGTCGATTGTTATCGGGATTATCGCGGGACTCACCTACGCCGCGTTAGCGGCAGGGTTCGTGCTCATCTATCGCTCCACTGGAGTGCTCAACTTCGCGCACGGCGAGATGGGTTTCTTTGGTTTGGCGATCTTCGTAATGATGATCATCAACTATGACCTGAACTGGTGGGTCGCTTTCGGGTTGGCGATCGTGGGTACGGCCCTTATCGGGATGGCCGTTGAGTTGATAGTGGTGAGGCGCCTTTTTGAATCGCCGCGACTGGTATTGCTGATAGCAACTATCGGGGTCGGTCAGATCCTGACCCTTGCTCGGGTCGGCTGGATCCCCGACATCACTGCTGGTGGGAACATTCCCACGGCTTTCGAGATGACCTGGGAGCCAACCGACCACATTCGGCTACAGGCACGGGAAATCACGGTGCTCGCCGTGGTACCGGCACTCATCGCCCTGCTCGGCTTGTTCATGACCAAGACCCGCTTTGGTTTGGCGGTGCGAGCTTCGGCGTCCAATCCTGACACTGCGCGGGTGTATGGCACCTCGCCCCGACGCGTTTCGACGATCGTCTGGACCATCGCAGGGGGGTTCGCGGCGGCGACCGCGGTTCTCACCGCGCCACTTCAAGGTTTCCAAGCAGCGACCGTTGACGACACGGGCAATCTGTTGGTCGAAGAACTCCTGCTGAAGGTTCTGGTGGTGTCGTTGCTGGCCAAGATGCGATCTTTGCCGGGAGTTATCTGGGCGGGCCTCGCGGTCGGAGTTGTTGAGAAGATCGTTCGGAACAACGTTGATTCGACCAACCAGTCGATTGTCAATCTCTGGTTCTTCATCACCGTGTTGGTGGTTGTCCTTTGGTTTGTCCGTTCAGGACGCCAGGATGTGGGCTGGTCTCTGTCGCCGACTCTGCGCCCGATCCCAGAGCGGCTACGCAGCATCTGGTGGGTGCGCAATCTCAATGGCATCGGGTTCGTTTTTCTGTTCGGGTCCCTCGCTCTAGTTCCGATCTTTGTAACCGAATCCGCACCGATCCTGCTGTGGAGCAACATCTTGTTGTTCGCCATGGTGGCATTGTCCTTGACGGTGTTGACGGGTTGGGCCGGGCAGTTATCGCTCGGCCAGTTCGCTTTTGTCGGTGTTGGTGGCTTGGCGACGCTGGCATTCACCGAAGGCCACGACATTCCAATTCCATTTAATCTGTTTGATCTCAGCATCGACGTGCCATGGGGGATAGCGGTGATTTTGGCAACGGTTTTGGGAGTGTTGGTAGCCGTTTTGGTTGGCTTGCCTGCGCTGCGGGTGCGCGGCTTGTTTCTGGCCGTCACCACGCTGGCATTCGCGGTCATGGCCGGCACCTGGATCT
Organism: Candidatus Aldehydirespiratoraceae bacterium; assembly: GCA_965198365.1. Classification (GTDB taxonomy): domain Bacteria; phylum Actinomycetota; class Acidimicrobiia; order Acidimicrobiales; family Aldehydirespiratoraceae; genus VXYK01. Next base: position 1,131,597 of record OZ240617.1, read on the forward strand.
TCGTTCAGGACTTCTTCAGTGGCGGTACGACCGCGCCGCGACCACCTGACCGACCGGCGTTGTTCGGGATTGATGTAGGGGAGTCGCGGCGGACGTTGTATCTGGTTTGCCTCGTCACGCTCGTATTGATGTCATGGATCGTCACCCGTATCCGTGCGACGGGCATTGGTCGTTCCTTCATAGCTGTGCGCGACAACGAAGACATGGCGGCGGCCTCCACGGTGCCACCGGGCCGCATGAAACTCGCCGCCTTCGCAGTGGCTGGTGGGATGGCGGCATTGACAGGCGCGCTCTATGTCATCGTTCAACCCTCGCTGAGCCCCGGTACCCAGTTCGCACCGGCCAATTCCTTGAAGGTGATCGTGGTCGCAATCGTCGGTGGTTTGGGGTCTGTCGCCGGACCGGTGCTCGGCTCGTTGTGGATTCTGGGTATTGAGCGGTTGGTGCCGGATCAGCTTCGTGACTTGCAACAGTTGCTCACTTCCAACATTGGCCTGCTGGTGCTGCTCATGTACTTCCCGGGGGGCTTGTTGCAGATCGTCTACTCAATTCGCGATGGTTTGTTGGGGGTGGCTGACCGTCGCCTCAGGGAGCGCGAAACAGGCGAGGTACCCCAAGTTGTGGAGCACAAACCGATTCCGGCAACAACACGACCCGACCCCCCGACAGTCGACGGCCCGACGCTTGCGGCTCGGGGAATTACCGTTCGCTTTGGAGGCAATGTTGCCGTGGCCGACGTTGATTTCGAGGTCAACCAGGGAGAGCTGGTCGGTCTCATCGGCACGAACGGCGCCGGCAAGTCGACCCTGCTCAATGCGATAGGCGGATTCGTTCCGTCGGAGGGCACGGTCGAAGTGCTTGGAGTCGATGTCACCGAACGCAGCGCCTCGGCTCGTCACAGGCTCGGTCTCGGGAGGGGATTCCAGGCGGCCCGCCTGTACCCGGGTCTCACTGTGCGGGAGGCCGTGATGGTTGCCTTGGAAGCCCGTCAGCATTCTCGCCTGGTGCCGTCGATGTTGGCGCTTCCACCATCAGGCGCTCACGAGCGGGCCAAGCGAACCGAAGCCGACGAGATCATCGACTATCTCGGACTCGGCCGTTACTCAGACTCGTTCATTGAGGCGCTCTCCACAGGCACCCGCCGAATCGTTGAACTCGGCAGCCTTTTGGCAGTCGATGCCCGTGTCCTGCTGCTTGACGAGCCGACCGGAGGCGTGGCCCAGAGAGAAGCGGAAGCGTTCGGACCGCTGATCAAACAGATCCAATCCGAACTCGACGCTTCGGTAGTTGTGATCGAACACGACATGCCGTTGGTGATGAGCATCAGCGACCGGGTGTACTGCCTTGAGTCCGGTGCGGTGATCGCCAACGGACCCCCTGATGAGGTCCGCAACGACCCCATGGTCATCGCCAGCTATCTCGGGACCAACGAGGCTGCCATTCAGCGTTCCGGCCTCTGAGCCCCTGTTCAAAGGGCCCGAACAACCAGAACAACTAGATTCCGAGCGGGTCGGCGGCGACCAGAGCGGCGCCGAGAGCGCCAGACTCGGAGCCGAAAGTCGCCAACACGACCTCAACGCGTGGACGATGCTCTGAACCCAGGAGCAAGCGTTGCAACCAGCCGTCGATTCCGGATCTGAGCGGCTCGCCCACCTCGGCGAGACCGCCGCCGATCACCACGCGGCTCGAATCAAGTATCAGAATCAGGTTGGCGATCCCACGGGCGGCTTCGCGACAGAAACCGTCGAAGATCTCCGCAGCGGTCGGGTCGCCCCGATTCAGCGCCTCTATCACATGTTCACTGCGGATCTCGTTGATGTTGTCCACCAACGCGGCTGCAGCGGGGAAGGTGTCAGCGGACGCGGCCTCCCGACCGAGACGGCCAAGTCCGTTCCCCGAAGCGAAATACTCCCACGGTCCTGGTTCACCGGTTATGTGAGCCGGACCACTGGCGTCAACGGTCATGTGACCGGACTCACCGGCGAAACCGTTGGCACCGAGCAGCAGGTGTCCTCCGGCGACGAAGCCGGTCCCGATCCCGCTTCCCAGAGCCACGTAGGCGAAGTCGTCTGCGCCTCGTCCGGCACCGAGTCTTGCCTCCGCCCAGGTGCCCGCGGTGGCATCGTTGATTGTGACGACCTGCGTGCCGGTCGCCTCGGCCAGGAGTCGACCCACCGGGAACTCGATCAGGTTCGGCAGGTTCGGGGAGTAGCGCACCACACCGGTACGGGCCGCCAGACCCGCTATCCCGAGACCCACGCTCTGCACAGGCGTGTCGCTGCGCTCGGACAGTTCCGTCACGACCTCGGTCAACCGCCCGAGCAGTTCGTCGCCGGTGCCGTGGCTCGACCTGCGGATTCTGGCCAGGATCTGACCGTCGTCGGGATCGACCAGCAGACCAAGCGCCTTGGTCCCTCCGACATCAATCCCGATGATCACCCCTCGAATCTACTGCCCGCCTCCTAGAACCCGCTCTTGTTCACTTCGTTCACGGGCCGCTCGGGCCACGGCCTCGTTCGGTCGCGGCCGTGTGCGGGATCAATCCGCTCGGCCTCTAGGAACGTGCGCGGATCGCCCATCGCGGGTGCGCCGATTGGCGGGTCGAGCCGGTGTCGAAATACGGTGCTCGGATGCAGACCGGACCCCGAAACCCGTTCCTTGCCGACTCCTCGAACGCCATGGCACACGGCCGTTGCGACCAGCAGGACAACGTGGCCTGGCGTGGACCTGAAGGACCGAGCGAGGTTCTCGGCGAAGACGACATCCAGTATTCGTGGCTCGGACCTTGCCACTTCGGTTGCACGATTTCGGGTCCATACCCCGACGGCCGTCGGGTGGTGTGGAGCAACGGCAGCCAGAATATTGCAAAGCTCGACTATGAAACCCTGGAAGTGTTGGCTGACCACGAAATTGAGGGAGGTGAAGGCCGCACCCCGATAGCCGAGTTGGAAGCCAACCTCGCGGGTCTCGACAATTTGGAGGGGCAGGACGCGATCAACCACGCGCTCGGGTTGTCAATGCGTTTCATGACAGGGCTGGACGGCGTCTATTGCCTCGTTGACTGCAACAACACGCTCTTCTTGGGTCGCAAAGATCATGCGGTGGCCTACGTGGAGGCCGATTCGAGCGATCCCGCATCGGATATCAGCGAACGCGACCGCTGGTACAAGCCCGACCATATCGAAGGCTATTTCGTGGGGATGAACATGACCTTCGACGGCCGGCTGGTGATGTCGACCGATCATGGTTGGGTCGTGGTGCTTGCCCGTGACTTCAGCGAGTATCACGCAATCCAGGTTGCGGGCGGCGCGCAGCAGGCGGCGGAGTACTGCGCCATGAGAGCCGCCGAGCGGGGCCATACCGGTTACGGCTGGATGCGTACCAGCATCTGCGTCGACGATGACAACGGCATCTACGTCAGTTCCAACGACCACCACCACAAGCTTCGCTGGACCGGCGAACGGCTATCTGACGATGAGGCCGACGGCTGTTGGTCGGTGCCGTATCGCAACGGAGGTGGCTGCGGGTCTGGCACTACCCCGTCGCTGATGGGGTTCGGCCCCGACGAAGACAAGTTCGTTGTGATCGGCGATGGGGACGAGGTGGTCAACATCACACTGCTGTGGCGCGAGGACATACCCGATGACTGGGAACAGCTCGCCGGTGCCCCCCACCGCCGGATCGCAGGTATCGGCCCAGCAAACATGGGCAATCCCGACCTCGCAGAGATCAAGACCGAGCAGTCGATCACGGTGTCGGGTTACGGGGCCATGACCGTCAACAACGAACCTGCCACGGTCCCGGATAATTTCCCCGCTCGGGGTGCACGAATGCTCTGCTTCATGCTCGGCCACAAACCCGAATACACACCCCACGGAATGCACAAATACAAGTGGGATCCAGTGGCCAGAGAACTGAAAGAGGCGTGGGTCAACCACGATATTTCCTCGCCCAATTCAGTGCCGTTCGTGGCGCAGGAGAGCGGGTTGGTCTATACCTGCGGTGCGCGCAACGGCTCCTGGACCATAGAAGCCGCGGATTGGAAAACCGGAGAGAGCCGCTTCCATTTCGTTGTGGGCGGATCGAAATTCAACACCACTGGTGCTGGGGTCACCATCGACGAGGACGGCCGTGTGCTCATGGGCTCCATGTACGGCAAGACCCGAATCCTGCGCGACCCCGGTCCTTCAGCGGGAGTCCCCTGACTCGGCGGCGAACGCGGCGACTGCGGTGGCTATGTCGTCGTCGCTGATGTCGAGATGGGTCACGAGTCTCGCGCCGACCACCTGCGCATAGGGGCTCGGTCCCTTGAGGCCCCTGGTTCTGGGCACGTCACAGAGCACTCCACGGTTGAGCAGACGCTGCTGGAGATCGCTGCCGGCACCATCAATGGAGATGAACATCATGTTGGTGTTGTGTGCGTTCACCTCGATCCCATCGATGTCGGCCAAACCCGCTGCCAACAGCGCAGCGCGAGCGTGATCGTCGGCAAGGCGGTCTACGTGGTGTTCCAAGGCGTAGATGCCTGCTGCGGCTAGCACTCCGGCCTGGCGCAGGCCGCCACCGAGCATCTTGCGCCACTTCCGGGCCTCATCAATCAGCGCGCGCGGGCCGCTGAGAAGCGATCCAGCGGGAGCGCCGAGTCCCTTCGACAAACACATCGAGACGGTGTCGAACCCGGCGGCCAGTTCGGCACCCGAAACACCCACCTCAACGCAGGCATTCCACATGCGCGCACCATCGAGGTGCACGCTGAGGGCCGCGTCTCTCGCCACCTTGATTGCCTCGTCCATCCGCTCCGGTGACTGGACCATCCCGTTCTTGGTGTTCTCGAGACACAGCAGTCGAGTACGGGCGAAGTGGGTGTCGTCGGGTTTGATGGCCGCGGCAATCGCCTCGGGGCTGGGAAGGCCGTCAGCCTCCGTCGCTACGGGCTGAGGAGCAATCCCACCGAGTACAGCACCACCCCCAGCCTCCAAGCGAAACGTATGAGAGGTATCGCCAGCGATGTATTCGTCGCCTCGGCCGCAATGGGCCAACAGGGCGCACAGGTTGGATTGGGTTCCGCTGGTGACGAACAGAGAAGCCTCCTTACCGAGCCGTTCAGCCACCATGGCCTCGAGCCTGTTCACAGTGGGGTCGTCGCCAAAGACATCATCGCCTACCTCTGCATCCGCGATCGCCCGCCGCATCGCAGCTGTGGGCTGCGTAACAGTGTCAGAACGGAGATCAATCACCACGTCATCCTGCCCGATCAACCTTGCAGTTCGGGTTCGAGGTCGGCGCTGACGCTGATCTCGCTGCTGTCTGTGACTGTGTTGGGGGCGACCGAAAGGATCACGCCGGCGGCTTTCACGTCGTCGATCACCTGATCGAGCATTGCCAACCGTGGGGCGGATGCGGCGAAGGCGGCCGACAGTACCGGCGTACGCAACTTGCGTTTGTTCTCCGACTTCTTGCGGCGGACGACGCTCAGAGCATCAGCAGCCACTCCACTAGTCGCCGCGCCAATACCCCCCGCAGCCGCGCGCAGACTGTCGCTACTGGGCCAATCAGCTGTGTGGACCGAATCGTCATGCCACCAACTCCAGACCTCTTCGGTGACGAATGGCAGGAAAGGAGCGAACATTCGCTGCATCGTCGACAAGGCGAACCGAAGCGCGTGGCGAGCCGACTCGGCGCGTTCCTCACCGTATTCGCCATAAGCACGGGCTTTCACAAGCTCCAAATAGTTGTCGGTGAACCACCAGAAGAACGCTTCGGTCCGTTCAAGGGCCCTGGCGTAGTCGAAGCGCTCGAAGGCCGCGGTGGCATCGTCAACGAGATCAGCGAGCCGATCCAGCATTGAGCGGTCGAGAGGCTCGCTGACCTTGCTCGCATCATGATCACTGGAGCCATTGGTATCGGTGGGAGCGGTGGCATCCGAGACAGCGGCGGCATCGTCGGCATCGGCTGCGCCGAATCTGAGCGTGAACTTCGAAGCGTTCAACAGCTTGATCGCCAAGCGTCGACCGATCTTCATCTGCCCCTGATCAAAGGCCGTGTCGGTGCCGGGGCGACCCGATGAGGCCCAGTAGCGGACGGCATCTGCGCCGTACTGCTCCAACAAGTCGGTGGGAACCACCACGTTGCCCTTCGATTTCGACATCTTCTTGCGGTCAGGATCAAGGATCCAGCCCGAAAGAGCGGCATTGCGCCAGGGAGCAGTACCCGCGTCGAAATGAGCCCGGACCACCGTGGAGAACAGCCAGGTGCGGATGATGTCGTGTGCTTGAGGACGAACGTCCATGGGAAACGTGGAGGCGTAAAGGTCAGCGTCTGTTTTCCAGCCGGTGGCTATCTGGGGAGTAAGCGAGGAAGTAGCCCAGGTATCCATCACGTCAACCTCGCCTATAAAGCCGTTCGGTTGACCTCTCTGGGCCTCTTCAAAGCCATCGGGCACATCGGTCGAGGGGTCAACCGGGAGCTGGTTGGGGCGGGGGGTGATGGGCTGGTCCCATCGTGGCTCTCCGTGTGCATCGAGGCGATACCACAGCGGCAGCGGCACGCCGAAGAAGCGCTGTCGGCTGATCAACCAATCTCCGTTCAGACCCTCGATCCAGTTCGAATAGCGAGCCTGCATAAAGTCTGGAACCCAGTTGATCTCATCGCCTCGAGCCACCAGAGCCTCACGAAGATCAGCGTCGCGGCCACCATTGCGGATATACCACTGACGACTCGACACGATCTCCAGCGGTTTGTCGCCCTTCTCAAAGAACTTCACGGGATGAACGATCGGGCGGGGCGCGCCCTCAAGGTCGCCCGACTCTCCCAGAATCTGCACGATCTCTTCCTGGGCCTGCTTGACCCGTTTACCAGCTAGTCGCTCATAGGCCGTTGCACCGTCTGGGGTGTTGAGCCAATCCGGGGTCTCGCTGGCAAAACGGCCGTCACGGCCGATGACGGTGCGCACCGGGAGATCAAGCTCTCGCCACCAGGTCACGTCGGTGGTGTCACCGAAGGTGCAGATCATGGCGATACCGGTTCCTTTGGTGGGATCTGCGAGATGATGTGGATGCACGGGAAGCTCGACACCGAAAATCGGACTCAGTACCGTGACACCGTCGAACAGTGGCTGGTAACGCTGGTCATCTGGATGAGCAACCAAAGCGACACAGGAGGGGACCAACTCCGGGCGCGTGGTGTCGATCCAGACTGGTTCGCCCTCATCGGATCGTGGGAAACGAAGCTTGTGATAGGCGCCCGGTACTTCCTTGTCTTCGAGTTCAGCCTGAGCCACTGCGGTTTGGAAAGTCACGTCCCAAAGCGAAGGAGCTTCAACCTGGTAAGCCTCACCACGAGCAAGGTTGTCGAGGAAGGCGAGTTGGCTGACCCGTCGGCAGTGCTCATTGATCGTCGTGTAGGTGCGGGTCCAATCGACCGACAGCCCCAGGTGTCGAAACAGTTGCTCGAAGACCTTCTCGTCGTCGCCGGTCAGTTCCAGACACAGCTCAATGAAGTTCGGGCGGCTGATTGAGATCGGGCGGCGCTTCGACACTGCTTTGGGGTTGCCGGCATCGGCAGGCGCGCTGAAATCGGGGTCGTAGGGCAGCGACGGGTCGCACACCACTCCGTAGTAGTTCTGCACGCGGCGCTCAGTGGGAAGGCCGTTGTCGTCCCAGCCCATGGGATAGAACACTTCACGGCCGGCCATGCGTTGGTAGCGGGCGATGGCGTCGGTGTGGGTATAGCTGAAGACGTGACCGACGTGCAGCGACCCGCTCACCGTCGGCGGCGGGGTGTCGATCGAGAAGACTTCGTCACGCGACTTTGTGGAGTCGAAGTGGTAGATCCCGGTGCGATCCCATACGGCATCCCATTTTTTTTCCAGACCGACCAGATCCGGCTTTTCGGGAAGTCGCAGCGTAGCCATATGGCGCATGAGGTTACCGTCCAAGCCGGCCCGCACACGGTTTGCGCTTATGCAGTTGGCTGAGCGTGGTTAATCCGCCACTTTGGGTTGCTCCGAAGTGGTTCGGTAGTCGTCGTAGGGCTCGTCTCGCTCACTGAGTGCGGCGGTCAGACCCTTTTCTTTGATGTTGCCGATGAAGCGCTTCATTGATTCGCTGTGCACACCCAGCGCGCATAGCTCGGTGCCGGCTCGGATACCGGTGCGTAGGCCCATCACCTCCATCTGGCGATGAACCACACGTTTGTTGAGCTGGACCACGTCAGTAGGGGTTTGGGTGATCCGTTCGGCAATTTTCAACACTTCGCTCGACAGTTCCTCAGCAGGAAATGCCTTGTTTGCCCAGCCATACTCAACTGCCTCAAGACCGCTGACAGAATCGCCGGTAATCATCATTTCCATCGCCTTGCGCATCCCCATGAACCAGGCATGGAAGTGCATGTCGGGCACACCGAAACGGGTGGCCGGGTAGCCCATCTGGGCATCTTCAGCCACGTAGACGAGATCACAGCAGGTGGCGAGTTCGCTACCGCCTGCCAGGCAGTATCCGTGAACCTGCGCGATGACCGGTTTGGCGAGATCCCAGATGCTCATCCAACCCTCGGTGACATGGCGCGGCCACTGCCCTTCGCCTTGAGCGGTGAAGAACGGTAGTTCGTAGTCGGTGTTGCCGCCAGCTAGGTCGTATCCGGCAGAAAAGGACGGGCCGTCACCCCTCACGATCGAAACCTTGATGTCGTCGTCATTGTCGGCATCCCGAAGCGCACCAAGAATCGCGCCTCGCAAAGGGTGGATCAGCGAGTTGCGTTTGTCGGCTCGGTTGAAGGTGATCCTGCGGACCCCGGGTATGGGATCGTCAAGCAAGACCCATTGGTGGTCCGCCGTTGGTCCGCCACCTTTGTCGGTGTCGCCTGGATTGGCCGCATCTTGGCTGTATTCGCTCATGGCTTGACCCTACGATGCGCGGTTCACATCCCGAAAATCGGACGGTGAGGGGGTTGCGAACAAAACCACAGATGTTGAGCCGGCAGGGCGGGTGATCTTGTGGCCGGACTAGCCTACGGGCGTGACTTCTTATGATGATTTTGAGTGCACACCCGGCGGTGCTGTGCTCATGGACGGCAACCGACTGCGCGATGAAATCGTTGCAGCCATACGTGCAGAGATTGATTCGTTGCAGAACCCCGAAGTTTGTCTTGCCACGGTGTTGGTAGGCAGTGACAAACCGAGCCAGATATACGTTCGCAACAAGCATCGCAAGGCCCAAGAAGCGGGCATGGTGTCGCGCCATGTCGAGTTGGGACAAGACGCAACGCAGGACGAGGTCGAAGCATCGGTCGGTGATCTAGCAGACGACAAGTCGGTCCACGGTATTCTCGTGCAACTCCCGGTGCCGGTTGGTATTGACGCCGAAGCCGTGCTCGACCTGATCCCACCCGAAAAAGATGTCGATGGCTTGACTGAACGATCGATGGGGCGGCTCGTTCGCGGTCGTGTAGGGCACGTTCCATGCACGCCGCTGGGAGTGATGGAACTATTGGCACGTTACGGAATTGAGACCAGCGGCAAGCGGGCAGTCGTCATAGGCCGCTCGACGCTGGTCGGCTTGCCTCAAGTGCTGTTGTTGGGACGCAAGGGCTGCGACGCCACCGTCACACTCGCTCACAGCCGCACCGCAGATCTCGCTGGGCTGTGCCGCGAGGCCGACATCATCATCGCGGCTGCAGGTATGGCACGGTTGGTAACCGCAGACTTTGTGAGTCCTAGAGCGGCCGTGGTCGATGTGGGCATCTCCCGCACCGAAACGGGCATCGTCGGTGATGTCGACTTCGACAGTGTTCAAGACATCGCAGGCGCAATCACACCGATGCCTGGAGGCACCGGCCCGATGACCATTGGTTGCCTGCTAAAAAACACTCTGGCCGCAGCCCGCATGATGGGTTCAATCGCGCCCTGAGGTTCTAGGCCGGCTTGTAGCCGGGATCAACTGGGATTCAGGTGCTTGGTGGCACCGACTCCGAGAGTGCGCAAGAAAACCCCAGAGGGCGGTTTCGGGTCCAGGTAACTCGACTTCGGAGGCATGAGGTCACCGGCTGCTGCCACCGCCATCAGATCGTTGATGTCGGTTGGATAGACGAGCAAACCGACGTACCCATCAGCGTCGCAACGGGCCACCAACTCCGCTATGCCTGAAGGATCGGGCACGTAATCGACGTCGCTGTTGTCGTCGAGTTCGTTCACTCCCAGCACATGGCCGATGACGTCACGGCGCAGCCGCTCAACGTCGAGCGAAGCCAAAGTCGTTGGGCGTTCCACGGGATCGAGGACTAGCCGAAACCATGACCCATCGTGATACACACCGACCTCGCCACGAGCCGTCGGACGGGCCGCAGCCACACCGCTGACAGCAGTGACCGTTCCCACAGTGCCAAGGGCCTCGACCAACTCCGGCGTTGAGCGTACACCGCGGTCAGGTGCCCTGCGATGAAAGGCTGCAACCCTCAGTTGATCATGCGGGAACAACACAGCAAGCGTCCGACCAAAAGGATCCTGATCGGGGTGTGCGTCTCGACCTCCCAAAGCCGCGGCACAACGATGATGGCCGTCGGTCACGTAGACAACCGGATCTTCGAGGAACGGCTGGATGCTTTGGGTCTCTGAAGCACTAAAGGTCCATACCTGGTTCCTGATTCCCTCGACCACCACATCAACCTCTGGTGTCCGCTGAGACACCTCGGTGACAATCTCGAGCATTTCTGGTGCCGTGACATGGGTTAACGAGACTGGAGATGAGGTAGCGCCGACATGACCGAGATGGTCAGTAATCATTGACGCTCGCTCAGGACGAATGTTCTCGTGAATCAGTACCCGCCCGTCGCGCAGTCCGTCGACGTCCAAGGCACCGACAATGCCGATCTGCGCGAAAGGCTGGCTCGTCATGTCTTCGGTTGGACGATCACCTCGAGAGCCACCCGTGTCGGCGGAACTCAGGCGGTATGCATAAAACGCTGGCTGGTCTGAGGGCGCGAAAGCGTCGGCTTTGAGGATCCGTTCAAGAGTTTTGACGCTGAGCGTCAGCAGATCGGAATCTGAACACCCCTCGATCTGATCCTCATGGGACCGTGTGACCCCGAGGTAGCTGAACGGGTTGCTTTCGACAATGGCACGACGCTGCTCAGGTGTTTTGGAATCATATGCACCCGCGATTACCCGACCGGACCACTCGGGCCGGATAAGCCAGCCTTGGAACGGTGCGAGAAGAGGAGCACTCATATACGACCTGGTGCTATCTGAGCTTGGCTTGTTGCCACCGCTCGGTGGCGGCAACCTGGTTGAAGGTGAACATATGCAGACCCTCAATACCCAGAGAGTCGAACTCGTCGGCCAGCGGGTCGATCAGATCGCTGGGGTTGTAGCCAAACGAAGAAAAGAGCTTGAGCAGGCCGGTCCTGTTTTTTTGGACGTATCGCAGCGAGGCGCCCACACCTAGCCGCATACCCATGCGAATGAGCTTTGCCCGGTCGACCACGCCCGCGACTCCGAGATGGACTGGCATGGTGAGACCCTCCGCGCGTTGCGTGGTCAACCAGGAACGGATCGTGTTGGTCGAAAAGCACATCTGTGTGGATGCGTGCCCTTTGACTTCCGCCTCTTCAAATAGCTCCTGTTTTTCGATCAAAGCTTGGTGTAGAGCTGAATCGTCGATGAAGGCATGACCGTCGGGATATGAGGACACGCCCACCGCAGAAATTTCGCCGGCGGTGATGTCAAGCAAAGGCCGCAGCAGCGACATGGCGTCGGGGTATTCACCGGCGTCTTGTGCATCGCCCGCGATACAGAAGATCTCACTGAGCCCAAGTTGCTTGATACGGGCTGCTATCGAGCGCATGTGTGAAGCGTCAGTTACCTTGCGAGCAGCGAGGTGGGGGATCGGTCGGTGACCGAGATCAAGCAGTTCGGCACACACGTCGAGCGTGTCCTCCAACGGCTTGACCGGCGAGGCTGTAACGCTGACACGAGCATTATTGGGAAGTTGCTGAATCGCCTCGGGCAGGCTCTTGAGCGGAATCACCTCGTAGGTCAGGTCGGAAATCGCGGCGCGCGCGACGGGAGAGCTGATTGCTCGGGGGTTGGGGCGCAGGATGTTGGCGAGTGGGTTCACTTGTGCTCCTGTGAGAAAGGAAGGCCCTCTCAGAACGGCCGGCGATTCTAAGAAAGGCCGACGACGTTGCCGTCGGCGTCAATGTCTATGGACTTGGCGGCGGGAATCTTGCCCAGGCCGGGCATGGTGCGCATATCGCCGCAGATCGGGTAAATAAAGCCGGCCCCAACGCTCGCACGGACCTCGCGTACGGGCAGGGTCCAGCCTGTGGGGGCACCCTTCAATGCAGGGTTGGAGCTGATGGAGAGATGGGTTTTGGCTATGCACACAGGCAGTTCAGCGAAGCCCGCCTCAGTGTAGGTAGCGAGTTGTTTGTTGGCTTGGGCCGTGTACTCCACATCGTCTGCTCCGTAAACCTTGGTGGCAACCGCATGGATCTTGTCCTTGAGCGATGCCTCACTGGGATACAGCAGTTGGAATTCGCTTGGTTCGGCCGCTGCGGCCGCCACCGCTTCGGCCAACTCGGTGGCACCTCGTCCTCCATCGGAGAAGTGGGTGGACACTGCCGCGCGGGCACCGTACTCGTCCGCAATCTCTCCGATCGCGGCAATATCAGCCGCATGGTCACCGGGGAAGACGTTGATGGCGACAACCGGTGTACAGCCGTGTACCTGCATGTTTTCGAGTTGCTTACGCAGGTTGTCGCCTCCCATGTGAACCTCGTCGGGGTTCTCAGCCAACAACGCCTCGGGCAGGGGCCTACCTGCAACGATCTTGTGGTTGCCAGAATGGGCTTTCAGGCCTCGAACCGTGGCGACAAGCACCGCCGCGTCCGGTGCGATCCCAGAGTAACGACACTTGATGTTGAAGAATCGTTCGGCCCCCATGTCGGCGCCGAACCCTGCTTCGGTCAACAGGAACTCGCTTGTGTGGATACCGATTTGATCGGCGATGATCGAGCTGTTGCCGGTGGCGATGTTGCCGAAAGGTCCGGTGTGAACGAGCGCAGGGGTATTTTCCAGTGTCTGCATCAGGTTGGGTTTGATGGCTTCTTTCAAGATGACGGCCATCGATCCTGCCGCACCGATTTCTTCGGCGGTGATCGGAGTGCCTGCTTTGTTGTAGCCCAAAACGATTCGTCCGAGGCGGGCTCGCAGATCCTGAAGCGAGGTGCACAGTGCTAGGGCCGCCATGACTTCGGATGCGGCAGTGATATCGAATCCGGTTTCGCGGGGGATGCCGTCGAGCCGTCCACCGAGACCGATCACAGCGTTACGCAAGGCGCGGTCGTTGACGTCGAGCACACGGCGCCAGGTGATGTTGTGCATGTCGAATCCAGCGTCGTTGCCGTGGTAGATGTGAGCGTCGAGCATCGCAGAGCAGAGGTTGTGAGCCGCGGTGACAGCGTGCATGTCGCCGGTCAGGTGAAGGTTGAACAGCTCCATGGGCACGACTTGGCTGTAGCCGCCTCCGGCAGCACCTCCCTTGATCCCGAAGGTCGGCCCCATTGAGGGTTGGCGGATGGCGATCGTGGCGGTTCGACCGATGTGCTGGAAGGCTTGGCCGAGACCGACGGTTGTGGTTGTCTTGCCTTCACCCAGCGGTGTTGGCGTGATGGCTGAGACGACGACGTATGCCGCTTCGGGCCTGTCGCTCATCTTCTCGATGGCATCAAGCGAAATCTTGGCGGCGCCGACTCCATAAGGCTCAAGACACTCAGCTGGGATACCCGCGCTGCGCGCGATGTCGGTGAGCGGTTGCAGATTTGCCTGGTTGGCGATTTCAAGGTCACTGGGAAAGGCCATGTTTTGCTCCTGCGCGGGGCGGTTGAGTCTTGCCCCGCTTTGAATCGTTCCGTATCACGGAACGATTCCGCGAGACGGATTATTGTAGCCGCTTCATATCAACCGTGTGTTCGTCAAAATGGCGGGAATTAGCAAGTCGCAAAACATCGGCCGAAATGATCTGCTCAGGGGTTTCGTAAGCGCGCAACTCGCTAAGAGTTTCCGTCAGGTTCGGGTCCCCGATTGCCCCAACAGCCGCCTAGTCGCGGCTACCTGCCGTTCAGACACTGCATGGTTCACGCGGTTTGCCTTGTAGCGGTGGGGTGCCAGAGTGCTTCAAGAGGCAGAAGGGTGAGCCGATCGCCGAGGCTGATCCGGTTGGGGCCCGCGTGCAGCACGTAGCCGTGGACGAAGTCGCCGCTCTGGCGGTCAAGGCGGTCCCTCAGCCAGGCGAGCCACCTGACGGAGTCCGTTCCGGGCGACACGGCGGCCTTGGCCTCGACGGCCACGACTCGCCCGTCGGGGGCCTCAAGGATGAGATCGATCTCGGGACCGCGGTGGTCTCGGAAGTGGCAGAGTTGCGCCCCGGTGTCGTTCCATGTGAGTTGCTTGGCCACCTCGCCGGCCACGAATGTCTCGACGAGTCCGCCGACGGAAGTGTCGGTGGGGCGGGCTAGCGCCGTCGGGTCCTTGTTGGCGAGGTGGGCTGCAAGGCCGGTATCGGCGAGATACAGCTTGGCGGATTTCGCGGCCTTCGTGGACAAGTTGCGGGACCACATCGGCACTCGGTGCACCAAGAACACGGTGCGGAGCCAGGCGACGTAGCTCTCTGCCGTGCGGACGTTGACGCCGGCGCCTCGCGCCAGGCCAGCCACGTTCAGTTCCTGACCGGTCAACGCAGCAACCGTCGCCAGCACCGGGACCACGGCGTCGGCTCGACGGATGTCGGCAAGCTCCACGATGTCGCGCTGAACGACCGTGCGAACGTAGTCGCGGTACCAGCGCCGTCGCTGGGCCCGCGTCAGCGACACCGCAGCCGGATAGCCGCCGGCACAGATCATCTCGAGGTACTGGCCTCGGCTAGGGGTTCCCTGTGGCCCGGCCCGCAGCGCCTCGGGGTCATCGAATGCCAGGCTGACGAAGTTCTCAGCGGGTCCGCGGGCAAGTTCGCCCGCCGAGAACGGCCATAGATCGATGATGGCCAACCGCCCGGCCAGCGATTCCGACACCGTGGGCACGGTCAGAAAGTTCGTCGAACCCGTGATGATGAACCGACCCGGTGACGGATCGTGGTCGACGGCCATCTTGATTGCGGTCACCAGCGGATCGCCGGCCCGCTGGATCTCGTCGACCACCAGCGGTCCCGGCTGCTCGACGAATCCGACCGGGTCGCCTCGGGCCGCCGCCAGCAGTGCCGGATCGTCGAGCGTGGCGAATGTGCCTCCCAATCGGTCGCATACTTGCCGGGCGAGCGTGGTCTTGCCCGTCTGCCGGGCACCGTGAATCAGAATCACCCGTGCTCCGCCCAGCGCGGCGTCGATCTCGCCCGAGACGTGCCGCGGAAGCACTGATGCAGACATGAACATTATGCTAGTACAAGAATATCTGCTGTGCTAATGCAATATTTTACCACAGTCTGCCGCGAGATTTGTCCTCTGGGCTCCGAGCGATCGGTGGCCTGCGTCTGCCTAACAGGAGGTGAGGACCGTCGACAACGATGTGCGCTATCGTGCTGTCGCTCGCTTGAGGCCGGATCTAGCAGCTCAGGTGGTCCATAGTCTCGGTTCAGCTACGACTCGTATTGGAGTCGATCAGTCAGAGTGGATGCGCCGGGGGCGTAGGTCAAAGCCGAAATGATTGCCTCGGCAACCGCCTGTCGTGACCGCGCTGCTCGCTAGGAGCTTGCGTCAGGATCGGGCCCGCGCTCGTTCAGCCATTGTTGCCAGAGGGGTCCGTCTCGTTCGGTGGCCTCAGCTCCAATGTCCCCGTATAAGTAGGACCAGATCGACACGCCGACGTGTTCGCCGAAACCCTCGGCGGTCATGAAAGCGGTGCCGGGAGCCGGTTGCTCAACCAACAGGGCGATCCGACTGGGAGCGGTGTCGACGACCGTGCCAGCGAGAGCGGGCGCACCGGAGGATTTGACCTCGATACGCTCGCCGATCCCCGGCGTCGACGGAATACCGAGCGCTTGGGTGAGTGCCGTCCAGGTTTTTTCTATCGGACCGGTCCACATCGCCATGGGTAGCGCAGAGGTGGCCGTCTGCCCGCTGAAGTGTTCCAAGTGCAGTCGAAGGTTGAACATGAACATGCGCCACCCCTCGGTCATAGCGTCGTACTGGGTATCCCACTCATGGCCTTCACCGAAACCGGTGTTGACTAGGCGAACCACGCAACTGGCGTCGTCAATCGCTTCGATCGACCATTCGAATGCCAGTCCTTCGACACCCTCGCCGCCGTCGAAACATACTCGGCGCGGTGGCTCCCAGACAGCAACCCGACCCGCGACCTGCATTTCCGGGCCCGGCCCGAATGAGGCGGTTGCCGCTCCACCCTCCCGTTCTTCGATGGTATGGGGCACGTACCAAGACGAGATTCCCGGACCCGTCGCTACCGCCCTCCACACCTCCTCAGGCCGCCCTGGAACCTCAATTTCAAGCCTAATTTCGCTGCGGTCAACAGACATCCTGCCAACCTATCGCTCATCTCGGTGCGGGTTACTCGCAATCGAGACCGATATCGGCTTGAACTCCGGTGTGATCAGAAGCCCAGTACAGGCCCTCGACTGGTTCGTCCAAGGGTTTGTCGGCCCAGAGTCCGGTATGGGTGCCGTCTTCGTCGGCGTCGCCAACATCGACCAGGAGTTCACATCCAACTGGGGGAGCAGCCAAGATGAAGTCGATCCGTGAACGAAGTGTTTGTTCGGCGATATCGAGACCGTCGAGATCGCTTGGACCGCCGATCCCCGAGGTGCAATTGGCACCGCCTTGCGGTGGGCATTCGGGGTTGTTGGCCGCGAGGTGAGTGTCGATGAAGCCGCTGGTTAGCAAGGTCTGTAAGCGAGGGTCATTGATTTGTTTGTTCAGGTCACCCACGATGAGGACAAGGCTGCCGGCAGCGGCCCGGCCAGCCAGAAAATCAAGTGTTTGAAACGGATGGCAGGAACCAAGATCCCCGTCCGTGGGGCAATAAGACGGACAACTTGTCAGTGGGTGTGAATTGTCACAAGGCGGGTTGAACGCCGAACTTGCATAGTGGGTCGCGAACACATCGACGATCAGGCCATTGCCTGCATCAAGTTGAGCCCAGTGGGCCGACCAGATCGGCCCGCCAGCAAGCTCAACACGGGCGTGGTCGATTACCGGGAGCGTAGTGAGGATCATCTCCTGATCGATCTGTCCGACATTCTCGGTCAGCAGCACATGCTCACCTCCGCATAGCGCGGGCAGCTTCTCTGGGATGATCTCGAACCAGCGGGGACTGATCTCCTGTAGTGCAATGATCTCCGGGCAGCCGACATCGTCTGCAAGGTACTTCCAAAGGATGTCGACGCGGATCGGTGCCAAACAGTTGTCGGTGTACTCGGCACATCCCGAGATCGGTGGCGGGAAACCGTGGAGCACGTTGATGGTGGCCACTTCGACGTCAGTTGGGTCGGTTGCTGGCGCGTTGGTCGTAGTGGTTGGTGCTTCGGTTGTCGTCGGCGAGTCACCCAGCGACGCTTTTGTGGTTGTGGGCGTTCCTCTGGTGGTCGTGGGCGCGAGCGCTTCGGTCGTGGTGGTTGTGGCCGTCGGCCCCGAATCGGTGCTGTCGCCAGCGCATGCCACGGTTGTAAGGACCAATGCGGTGATCAAAGCGGCGAGGCGGGTCACCGACCCGTCGCAACACCGACCACTGCGGTATCGGCGATGCTCGGCCGAAGCGCTGCAGACAATGTCACTCACGGTGCTTCCTTGGGGCTGTATTGGGCGCACAGTATCTCCTTAGCACGTGAATGTGCCGAAAAAAGCGAGTCTCTGAACTCCTGATCGCGTGCAAACTGAACGATCGTCCAGTATTGTCTCCGTGGGTTGTACCGCAACGAACGCGCAGCGACCTCAGTGGTACGACCGGCACGACAATCGACTTCAGAATAGAGTCCAACCGTGAGCGAATTTCCCACCAAGGCCAACGTCGTAGTGATCGGCGCTGGGATCGTCGGCAACTGTCTCGTCGGACATCTCGCCCGACTCGGTTGGCAGGACCTCGTCCTCGTTGAGAAAGGACCCCTTCCAAACCCCGGTGGCTCAACAGGGCACGCATCAAACTTCATTTTCCCTGTCGACCACAACAAAGAAATGGCGTTACTCGGCGAGCAGAGCGCCAACCAATACCGCGACATGAACCTCTCGGTGGACTCCGGAGGCATCGAAGTAGCCCGCAGCCAGGAGCGCCTGGACGAACTTCAGCGACGCATGACCTCAGCCAAGGCATGGGGTATCGAGGCTCACCTGCTCACCCCCGCGCAAGTGAAAGAACTAGTGCCCTACATCAACACCGAGGTGATCCTCGGAGGCTTCTACTGCCCCACGGTCTCGGTAGTCGACTCCCTCGAAACCGGCACCGTAATGCGCAAAGAGGCCATCGAAAAAGCTGACTGCAAGGTCTTTGCCAACACCGAAGTGCTCGATCTCATCACCGACGACACTCCCAGGCCCAACGGTCGTCGCAAGATTAAAGCCGTAGTCACCGACAAGGGCACCATCAAGACTGAATACGTGATCATCGCCTGCGGTGTCTGGTCCAACCGCATAGCAGACATGGCCGACACCTATATTCCGCTCGTCCCCGCAGTGCACCAGATGGCTGACGTCGGCCCAATAGACATCCTCGCCGAAACCAACAACGAGATCGGCTACCCGATCGTGCGCGACATGGACACCTTCTGTTACGAGCGGCAATCGGCGGGTTCAATGGAGGTCGGTTCCTATGGCCACCGGCCCATCCTGCACCACCCCGACGAGATCCCTTCCAACGAAGAGGCCGCTCTGTCGCCAACCGAGATGCCCTTCACTCCCGATGACTTCGACCAGCAGATGGAAGAAGCAATCGAGTTGATGGACATGCTCGGTGACGCCGAAATCAAATACGCCATCAACGGTCTGCTGTCGCTGACACCAGACACCATGCCCTGTCTCGGCGAGGTCCCCGATGTGGATGGCCTCTGGTCAGCCGCAGCCGTGTGGGTCAAAGAAGGCCCGGGTATGGCCCAGGTAGTTGCAGAGTGGATGACCTACGGCTATCCGCGCGTGATCGATGTTCACGGTGCCGATATCGCTCGCTTCTACGACGAAGAAAAGAGCGACGAACACATCTGGGCCAGGGCCGACGAACACTTCAACAAGACCTACGGCATCGTTCACCCCGCCGAGCAGTGGGAGTCTCGCCGCCACCTTGTTGAATCGCCGTATCGTTCCCGCCAGGAGACACTTGAAGCCGAGTTCTTCCAAGCTCGCGTTTGGGAACGGCCCCAGTGGTACAACTCCAACGCGGATCTGTGCGAGCGCTACGATCTCGGCCCCCGCGAGGTTGAATGGGATAACCGCTGGTGGAGCCCCATCACCATCGCGGAACACCTGAACCTGCGTGAGAACTGCGGCGTGGTTGACCTCTCGGCGTTCCAAATCTACGAATTGCAGGGACCGGGAGCTGTTGAGTACGCGGATCGGCTTGCTGTCAACAAGATTGATGTTGCCGTGGGCCGGTCGATCTACACCCCGTGGCTCAACGCCGATGGCGGCTTTCACTCCGACCTCACCATGATGCGCATGGACCAAGATCGGGTAAGGATCGTCACCGGCGTGTTCGATGGTGGACGGGACGAGTTCTGGACCCGCAAATACATGCCCAACGACGGTTCGGTGACCTTCGCGAACCTGACTACCCAGATCACCACCCTCGGTCTATGGGGTCCCAACGCTCCTCAAGTCCTAGCGCAACTCTGCGAGCAGGACCTGAGCCAAGTCGGTTCGCCGTATGGCTCGATCATCCCAATCGAACTCAACTGCTCGGCAGGAGGCGGGCAAACCCAAACTATCAAAGCGCAGTTGTTTCGCATCTCCTATGTGGGTGACACGGGCTGGGAGATCTACACGGATTGGAGCAACGGCCCGGCGCTATGGGATGCCCTCTTCGCGGCGGGTCGAGAACTCGGCATCCGTCCAACCGGCGGCGGTGTCTACGGCACCTCGGGTCGACTCGAAAAGGGTTATCGCTTGATGGGCGCTGAGCTCGAAAGCGAATACAATCCGGTTGAGGCGGGGCTCGCTCGCCCCAGAGTCAAAGCCGCCGATTTCATTGGCCGTGAGCCTTATCTCAAGGCCCGGGAAGCCG
Source organism: Candidatus Aldehydirespiratoraceae bacterium (assembly GCA_965198365.1). GTDB lineage: Bacteria > Actinomycetota > Acidimicrobiia > Acidimicrobiales > Aldehydirespiratoraceae > VXYK01. The sequence goes on from OZ240617.1 coordinate 1,151,803, forward strand.
GAGCGGAGATCCAGTGCGTGACGTTGACCGTCGAGGACCAAACCGATAGCGCAGGGCGCACGCGTCACATGATGGGGGGCAACGAACCCATCCTTGATCTCAATGGCGAGCGCATCGTCGATTCCCACGGACGAGTTTCGCGTGTGACCTCGGCAGGATACGGACCGTCTGTGGGCAAGCACCTCCTCATGGGGTATTTGCCCAACGAAATGGCCACAGCCGGGACCGAGCTTCGGGTCATGTATATGAACGAGATGTTCCCGGTGACTGTTGTGGGCCCAGGTTCTGCCTTCGATCCAGTCGACACCCGTCTCAAAAGCTGATTAGGTGCTGAATAGGTCATGAAGATTCTCTGCTGTGTGAAAAGGGTGCCGGCCCCGGGGGCCAAGATCAACGTCACCGCAGACGGCTCCGATGTTGATGCGGCCCATTTGGGTTTCACAACCAGCCCCCACGAAGAGTGCGGCGTAGAAGGTGCTGTCCAACTCTGTGAACAACACGGCGGCGAGGTCACGGTGCTCACCGTCGGCCCCCCCGAAGCCGCAGAACAACTCCGCTATGCCGCTTCAGTCGGCGCGGATCACGGGGTTCTGGTCGCGACCGATGAGGTGGCTTGGGATCCGCAGCGGACCGCCGCGGTGATCCAAGAAGCGATTGAGGTACTCGAGGATGAGAACGGAGGGCCTTTTGATCTCATTCTGTTCGGTAACGAATCGGCGGACTCCGGGGGTTTCCAAGTTGGAATACGGGTCGCTCATGGCTTGCGACGACCCATAGTCAACGGCATCAAAGGTGTTGAAGTGTCCGGCGACGGCAGCGGTGCCGGTACTGTTACGGCCCGTCGGGCCATCGATGGCGGCTTTGAGGTTTACGAACTCCCGCGGCCAGGTGTACTCGGGGTCAAAGAAGGACTCAATCTGCCTCGTTATCCAACTATGAAGGGCCGCCTAAGGTCCAAAAAGCTCGAGATCCGCTCGCTCGACATTGACGCTGCTCAAGGCGGTCAGCGTCGGATTCGGCTTCATCGCCCAGCTGAGCAGGTGTCTGAGACGGTCATCCTCGGAGATGGCCCTGATGCGGCAGCCGCGGTTGTTGATGTGCTCGAAGAGTTGGGGGTGCTCTGATGCTGCTGGTAGTGCTCGAACATGATCAAGGAGAACTTGCTGAAGCCGCCCGTGAGGCCCTCACCTTTGGTCGCTCACTAGCCGAGAAGATGGATGAAGACCTCGAAGCCGCTCTAATTGGCGCAGACGATGAAGCGCTGGTCACCGAGGCTGGCAGTTACGGCGCTGAGGTGGTCCACACCTGTGTTCATGGTGTGTTGAGTGACTATGGGCCAGACGCTTACGGTGCTGCAGTGGCCCAGATGGTCACCGAACTCGAGCCCTCAGCGGTGCTTGCCTGTGGGTCGGATCGAGGCAACGAAGTCATGGCGCAGGCCGCGGCCCGTCTTGATGCTCCGTTCGTGGCTAACTGTGTTGACGTTGCTCCGGGTTATCCGTGGACCGTGACCCGCGTGCAGTGGGGTGGTTCTCTGCTTGAAGACTCCAGTCTTGAGGCCGACGTCGCGCTACTTACCTGCGGCCTACATGCGGTAGCGGCTCAGCCCGGCGACTCTGTCGACGCCAGCGCTGAGACATTCGATGCTGACCTCGACGACAGTCACCGTATAACCGTTGTCAAAGATCGCACGGTGCAAGAAGCGGGTGTGACTCTGCCCACTGCTCCTGTGGTCTGCGGTGGCGGCCGCGGGGTTGGTTCAGCCGAGGGATTTGCGCAACTGGAGGAACTGGCTGAACTTCTTGGCGGGCGGGTTGGATGCTCAAGGGCGGTGACCAACCTTGGTTGGCGCCCACACTCCGATCAGGTTGGTCAGACCGGCACCCGCATCGCCCCGGAGATCTATATCGCCTCGGGAATCTCCGGTGCGATCCAGCATTGGGTGGGGGCGATGGCCAGCAAACACATCCTGGCTATAAACATCGACCGCGAAGCCAACATGGTCGTCAAGGCTGATTGGGCGGTGATCGCTGATCTCCACGAAGTGATCCCCGCCATCACCGCCGAGATCCGCCGCCGCAAGGGCTAGCGGACACGGCGGGGAGGTCGATCCGATGAAACGTGACGACGACTCGCTGGCAACAATCCTCTTAGTGAGCCGACTCTGCGCCGATGGAGTGCGACCGCTCAAAGCCTCTGAGTTCTGGAATCTGATAGAGCGAATCAGTGGTGGACCGGGGGCTGTTCTGAACCTGAACCAGGGCCAACTGAAGCGCGACTACGACCTGGGCGAGGACTTGGCCGGCCGGGTCGCGGAGCTCGTTGGACGCGCAACCGCAATAGCGTTCGAGCTGGAACGATTGGAGCAATCGGGTATCAAATCCCTCACCGCATTCGACGAGCACTATCCCCGTGAGTGGCTAGTTCGGTTAGGGTCCAAGGCTCCGCCTCTGATGCACGCTGCAGGTGCCGTTGAGTTGCTTGATTCGCCCGGGTTGGGAGTGGTCGGCAGCCGCGACGTGTCTCAAACTGGCGGCGATATCGCCAGAGACGTAGCGCGTACGGCTGCAAGCCGAGGTTTGCCGCTTGTGTCGGGGGGAGCCCGGGGTGTGGACCAACTTGCCATGGATGCGGCTCTCAAGACTGGGGGAGCGGTCATCGGGATTCTGGCCGATTCGCTACTGCGCAAGCTCAAGCGTCCCGAAGTTCGCAGAGCCGTCCATGAGGGGAACACCGTTGTGTGTACGCCATACGCCCCGAGCGCTCCTTTCAGCGCGGGCAACGCTATGGGACGGAACAAGCTGATCTACGCGCAGGCAACGTTGACGGTCGTGATAGCGAGTGACAACGGCGCTGGCGGCACATGGTCTGGTGCTTCCGAGGCGCTCAAGTTTGGTTTTGGACGGGTCGCGGTTTGGCGAGGCCCCGGTGAAGGACCGGGCAACGCACCTCTCCAAGAGCAGGGGGCGAGGCCGGTGTCGAAGCCCGACGATCTCGAATCGCTGTTGGATTCGCCGGAACTCCACGAGGCTCGCTCCGCTAGTCCAACAGTTGATCCGAACATCGACCTGATCACGCAACCGTCGCTGTTCAGTGGTGTGGGTTGACGCTATCGGTCACCGATTCGCGGAGTCCTTGTCCAGATTCGGGAACTCAGTCGGAGGCGAGGTGCTCGGCGAGACTGGCTGCGGCGTTGATAATTAGGTTGCCGAGGTCGTGCGTGCGTTCAGGGTTGGGGAAGCGATAGGCCGGGCCGTGGATGTGCAAAGCAGCCTCTACCGTGCCGTCGGTCTCGATAATGGGTGCTGCTACTGAGTTGATGCCCTCGGCAAACTCTTCATAGACCCAGGCGTAGCCGAGACTTCGGATGGTGGCGAGTCGCTTACGGATCTCATCTGGATCGGTTATGGTCCACGCGGTTGATGCAGTGACTGGACCCCGCAAGTAAGCCTCAAGCTGCTTGTCGTCGTAGTGGGCAAGCAACACTAGGCCTGACGGCACTGCGTGGAGCGGAGCGAGTTCGCCGGTCCAACTCCGTACCTGTACGTCGCTGGAAGCCTCGACATGGTCGAGGTAGTAGACGCAACGCCCATCGAGCACCGATACGCCTGCCGCCTCACCAGCTTCGTCGCAAAGGTCGATTAGATGCGGGCGGGCTGTGGCCACCAGGTTGCGACCGGGCTGAGTCGCGCCAGCGATGTCGAGCAGACCTTCGCCGAGGCGATAGTCGCCACCGATCCCGTCTTGGGTAACCGCACCCTCGTTCTCCAACGCCGCCAAGATTCGAGCGACAGTTGATTTTGGCAGATCGACCCGTTCAGCCAACTCCGTGACCCCGACCGGACCGACGGCTAGGGCGCGCAGCAAGGCAAAGGCACGTTCAATTGACTGCACAGACATAACCTATGCGACTATAGGAGCTTGTTCCGCAATACGGAACAGGCATGTGTGGCGTTTGGTTTGTAAGGGCTTCGGTCAGGCCTTGACCACAAGCGTCTTTGCCACCATGTCGTGCCAACCCTGTCGGTTCTTGCCCCAGAGCAAGGAGAGATAGATCAGCAGTGATACGAGTCCAACGACTGGAATAAACGCCCCGACTGCACCAAAGAAGCCTGGAAGGATCCAGCGGTTGAAGGAGTTACTCCACCCGGGCAACTCTCCGTTGTCGGCCCGGATCACCTTGATTCGAGTCCCCATCTTTCCCAAGGTTTGACCTCTCGCGGCAATGCTGCTCGAAGGGGGTGAGCGGGCAGCCGTATGGGCTAGCTGCGTTTGCTGTTGACGGTTTCGACGAGCAGGTCAGCGATGGCGTCGATCAGCACGCGGGTCGTGTCGCCCGTAGCCCGAGAAGTCAGTTCGACCTCCCCTTCGGCTAGTGCTCGAGGCCCGATCGTGACCCGGTAAGGGATACCTATCAACTCCGCGTCGGCGAACTTCACGCCCGCACGGGCATCACGGTCATCCAACAAGACATCAACCCCAGCGGAGCGAAGATCGTGGTAAAGCGATTCGCCAGCCGCCACCGAGGCTTCGTCTTTGCTGCTCACGATGGTGATCACCACCTCAAAAGGAGCAACGTTCAACGGCCACAGCAAACCCTTGTCGTCGTGGTGGATCTCGGCCACCGCGGCAAGGTTGCGCCCGATGCCGATGCCGTAACTGCCCATCACCAGAGGTTTCTGTTTGCCGTTGGGATCAAGCACTAGCGCACCCAGCGCGTCGGAGTATTTGGTTCCGAGTTTAAAGATGTGGCCCGCCTCAATGCAGCGAACGATCTCGAGAGGGGTACCACATTCCAGGCAAGGCTCGTTTGCTTGGACCCTGCGAAGGTCGGTCCATTCGTCAACGGCGATGTCGCGAGCCACATCAACCCCGGACCAATGCCAGTCGTCTTCGTTGGCGCCGGTGGTCATACCACGCCGACCCTTGAGCGCGGGATCACAGATGACGCGCAGGCCGTCGACATTAACGGCACCGAGGGATCCAGGATTGGCACCGAGATGCTGAAGGGTTTCTTGCGGATTAGCGGGCCGGATGTCTGCCGCTCCGGTGGAATCGGCCAACTTCTGAATCTCGAGTTCGTGGTCGCCGCGCAGCAATGCCAAGGTCACTTCGCCGTCAAGCACCATCACCATCGTCTTGATCTGATGCACGGCCGCGGCGCCGCCCTGGATTGTCTCCAATGCGGCGATCGTGCGCACACCCGGTGTAGGGAAACGCAACAACTCTGAGAGGTCTCGATCCTCAACCGCAGCCAAACGAGCTCCCGCTCGTTCAACGTTGGCTGCATAGCCACAATTGCTGCACAACGCGATGTCGTCTTCGCCTGCACTGGAAGGGACCATGAACTCGGTGGAACCTGAGCCGCCCATGGCTCCAGACGACGCCTCTACCGGTATCGCAGGCAGGCCTAGGGCAGCAAAGATGCGGATATACGCGTCGTGGTGGATATCGAAACTGTGATCGAGGCCCGCTTCGTCGATGTCGAACGAATATGAATCCTTCATTGCGAACTCGCGAACCCTCAACAGGCCACTTTTTGGACGAGGCTCGTCCCGGAACTTCCACTGGATCTGGTACCAGATCTGCGGCAGCGACTTGTACGAGGTGATCTCTTGGGCCACATCAGTGAAGATTTCCTCATGGGTCATCCCTAAAACGTTGTCGGCGCCTTTGCGATCAACGAGACGAAACATCTCTTCGCCCACTGCCTGCCAGCGTCCCGACTTTTTCCAGATCTCAGCGGGATGCATCGCTGGCAACAGGAACTCTTGTCCACCGATGGCTTCCATCTCGCGCCGCACAATCGCGGCAACTTTTTCGTGCACCCGCAACCCGAGCGGCAGCAACGAGTAGTGCCCTGAGTGGAGTTGGCGGATGAACCCACCGCGGATCAACAATTTGTGGTTGGCTGCTTCGGCATCGGCTGGCGGCTCGCGCAGCGTGGGTACAAAAAGGTTCGACCAGCGCATTGAGCGACCATATCCGAACACCAGCACACAAGACGCCCAATTCTTATCAAGCGCTCTGCAGATCTGTGCCGCACACCGGTTCCGCATTACGGTATTGTTCCAATGTGGACAACGTTGGTGTAGACGACCGCGAAGAGAAGACCCGATTGGAACCGAAAGGACCGACTCGAAGGGGACTCAATCGCGGCAATCGCCGTCAGCGCTACGTCAAGCCCCTGGAACGGATTACTACTCCGATGGTGCGCGAAAACGGTGAACTGCGTGCTGCTACTTGGGATGAGGCACTTACCCGCGCGGCACAAGGTCTCGCACGGATCCGAGACCAATACGGCGGCGAAGCGTTCGGCATGTTCAGTTGCTCAAAATCGACCAACGAGATGAACTACGCAGCGCAGAAGTTCATTCGCTGCGCTATGCGATCCAATAACATTGATTCCTGTAATCGAACTTGACACGCACCCTCGGTCGTCGGTCTGGCGACAGTCTTCGGAGCAGGCGGGGGAACATCTTCATACAGAGAAGTGGAAGAGACTGACCTGGTCTTGCTGTGGGGGTCCAACGCCCGCGAGGCCCATCCGATCTACTTCCATCATCTGCTGACAGGGCTCAACAACGGAGCGAAGATGTACACGGTTGACCCGCGGCGCACGAGTTCATCGAAGTTCGCTGATGCTTGGCTTGGTCTCAACGTTGGAACCGACATCGCCCTAGCCAACGCGGTCGGACGGGAAATCATCGCTGCGGGCCTACATGACCGCGACTTCATCGCCCACTCCACGCAAGGTTTTGATGATTACAAGGCGGCTGTCGAGCCCTACACACTGGAACATGCCGAACAGATAACCGGTGTCCCGGGCCACGCCATCCGCGAGATGGCGCACGACTATGCCACTGCCAAGACGGCGCAGATCCTGTGGACCCTGGGAATCACTGAGCACCACAACGCTGTCGAAAACGTCTTGTCGCTGTGCAACTTGGCCCTGCTCACGGGACACGTAGGACGCTGGGGATCAGGCCTGGTGCCGCTGCGTGGGCAGAACAACGTGCAGGGAGGAGGCGACATGGGTGCGCTGCCCAACAAGTTCCCTGGATTCCAAGACCTCGAAGACCCCGTCGCATTGGCCAAGTTCGAGGCTGCCTACGGCATGAAACTCCCGTCAGAGCCCGGACTGCACCTCACTTTGATCTTTGAGGCGATGGAAAAGGGCAGCATTAAGGGTCTATACGTGATCGGAGAAAACCCCGCAGATTCCGAGGCTGATGTGGCACACGCCCGCAAATTGCTCAGCGGTCTCGACATCCTCGTCGTGCAAGACATCTTGATGACAAGAACTGCCGAGATGGCCGATGTTGTTTTCCCCGCCGCGGTGGGATGGGCCGAATCCGAGGGCACGGTCACCTCATCGGAGCGACGAGTCCAGCGAGTTCGCGCCGCGGTCTCGCCGCCCGGCGAAGCCCGCCACGACACCGAGATCATCGGCGACCTGGCGACTCGCCTTGGAGTCGATTGGGGTAATCCTACTTCCCAGGACCTCTGGGATGAACTTCGCTCGCTGTCGCCGCTCCACGCCGGTATGAGCTGGGACCGCCTCGAATCCGAAGGTGGTCTGCAATGGCCCTGCACCGATCTGGAGCACCCAGGCAGCCCGTTCCTGCACGGCTGGTTGTGGGAAGAGGACCTTGATGGTCGGGAACCGGCACCGTTCAGCGTTTGTGAGCACGAAGGGCCAAAGGAACAACTCAGCGACGAGTTCCCACTTCGACTCACCACAGGACGGGCGCTGGACAGCTTCAACACTGGCGTGCAATCAGGCAGTTTCGCTTCGCCGATCCGCTACGGCGATGGTATCGATATCAACCCCGGTGACGCTCAACAGCTCGGTATAAGCGACGGTGACCGGGTGCTCGTCAGCTCACCCCGCGGCTCAGTTGAGACTTGTGCTCGAATCCAACCCGACATTCCCGTGGGCCTCACCTTCACCACTTTCCACTTTCCGGAACTAGTCGACATCAACAAGCTCACCAACCCCGAATGGGACCTCCGGTCCGGCACCGCCGAGTTCAAGGCCGCAGCGGTGCGGATCGAACGGATCGAGAAGCTGACCCCCGCCTTCAACACGGTCACCGAATCTGGCAATGGCTGACCTGTTTATCGGCGACGACGTAGCCGACGAGATCGAAATTGCTGCCGTCACCACCGCCATAGGGGTTACCACCGCTGTTGTGCGTGAGACGGAGCGTCTCGTCTATGGAGGCACACACCGTCGCCGTAACCACCGCCACCTGCTGCTTCCCGCCCTTCACGCGTTACAGAACGCCAAGGGATGGATCAGCCCCGGAGGCCTCAATCACGTTTGTGAAGTGCTGCAGGTACCGCCGGCGGAGGCTTACGGTGTGGCCACGTTTTATGAGATGTTCCGCTTGGACGATCCCAACCATGACCTCGGGACCACCCATGTCACCCATGTTTGTGTCGATGCGGCTTGTCAGATCGCTGCCAACGAGGAACTGATTGCTGAGCTTGAGGCCCAAGGAAATCACGTTCACCGTTCTCCCTGCCTCGGGCAATGTGAGCGAGCCCCCGCACAGTTCCACCAAGGTGTAGGAAGGCCCGACTCGGTCCCGGCCGACGAAGTCGCTGTTGCCAAGCAGATACCCCAGCAAGGGGATCCATCGTTGCGGCTGTTACGTAACGTCGGCGTTGTGGACCCGACATCCCTTGATGCTTACAGGGCCAATGGCGGATACCGAGCGCTTGCACGAGCCATTGAGATGGGGCCCACCGCGGTGTGCACCGCGGTGGCAGACTCCGGCCTCTCCGGTCGCGGCGGGGCTGCCTTCCCAACTGGCATCAAATGGCGAGCAGTGGCCGCGGAGCAGGGCCGACCCAAACATGTGGTGGCCAACTGCGATGAATCCGAGCCGGGCACCTTCAAAGACCGGGTAGTGATGGAGCAAGACCCCTTCGCGGTGATTGAGTCACTCACACTCGCGGGCTTCGCAACGGGCGCCGAAAACGGTTGGATCTATATTCGCGGTGAGTATCCACTTGCCACCGCTCGGCTTCAGAACGCGGTGGATCAGGCTCGTGAAGCGGGCCTGCTAGGCGCTAACGCGGCAAACTCAGGACACCGTTTCGACATCGAGATTCGTCGTGGCGCCGGTGCTTACATCTGCGGTGAGGAAACCGCCTTATTCGCTTCACTTGAAGGCTTCAGAGGTGAGCCGCGCAGCAAACCCCCGTTCCCCACCACACATGGACTGTTCGCCGAACCGACAGCGATCAACAATCCTGAGACGTTGCTCAACACCCTCGATATCGTGCTCATCGGCCCTGACGAATATCGCAGTCGAGGAACTGAACGTTCGCCTGGAACGAAGCTGCTGTGCTTGAGCGGCCGGGTGTCCAAGCCAGGGATCTACGAGGTGGAGTTCGGCACAACGCTTGGTCAGGTGCTCGAACTCGCAGGTCCCTTGACCGGTAGCGGCACTCTGGCCGCGGTGCTGATGGGCGGCGCAGCCGGCTCGTTCGTCGGCCCCGACGCCCTCGACATGCCGCTGACACTGGAGGACACGCGTGAACGCGGCACCACGCTGGGTTCAGGTGTGGTGATGGCTTTCACCGATGAGATTGATATGACCGATGTGGCGGTGCGCATCGCGGAGTTCTTCAAGAACGAGTCGTGTGGTCAGTGCGTGCCGTGCCGTGTCGGCACTGTCCGGCAGTTCGAGACGATGGTGCAGATCCAAGCGAAGGGTTCTTTGTCCGCGCAGCGCCGTAGCTTGGTAGACGACATCGCCGAGGTGATGGTTGATGCATCCATTTGCGGTCTCGGTCATACTGCTGCTTCTGCTATCAATTCTGCTATGGACCTTGGCCTGTTGCCCGAAGGAGTGCGCCATGACGATCACTGAAGTGAGCGTGAGCCTGACCATCAACGGACAAGCCGTTTCTGTTCCTGAGGGCACTTCGATTCACAAGGCTTGTGAGTCGGCCGGGATCGAGACGCCGACCCTGTGCTGGGCTGAGAACCTCACCCCTGTCAATGTCTGCCGGGTCTGCGTGGTGGAGGTGGAAGGGTCACGAGCGCTTGTTCCTTCGTGTGCCCGCGCGGCTGAAGATCAGATGGTGGTGCAGACCGATTCCCCTCGGGTTCGTCACAGCCGCAAGATGGTGCTTGAGTTCCTCGGCTCAAGCGTCGACTTGAGCCAGGCAACCGAATTGGCTGAGTGGATGCGTCACTACGGCGCTGACCCGGATCGTTACGACCAGCCGGACCTGCCGGCCGAACGGATCAGCGAGGAACCAAAGATCCAGGATGACCTCTACATCCGCGACTACGACAAGTGCGTGTTGTGCTACAAGTGTGTAGAGGCTTGCGGCGACGACGCGCAGCACACCTTTGCGATTGCGGTGAGCGGACGTGGTTTCGACGCTCGGATTTCCACAGAGTTCGACACTGTGCTGCCTGATTCGGCGTGTGTTTATTGCGGCAACTGCATCGGGGTGTGTCCGACCGGGGCGATCCAGTTCAAGACCGAGTTCGATATGCGTGCAGCGGGGGAGTGGCGTCCTGCTGAACAAGATGTCACCACAACTGTTTGTTCGTTTTGTGGTGTTGGCTGCAACCTTGAGTTGCACACTCAAGACGACCAGATTGTGAAGGTCACCTCACCAGCAGATCACTCCGTGACCCACGGCCACCTCTGCATCAAAGGCCGTTTCGGCTGGCAATACGTGCATCCTCCCACCCGAAAATAACCCATGGATTTCACGCCGAACGAGAACCATGAGGCGATCCGCGAGGGGGTGCGGCGAGTTTGTGGGCAGTTCCCAGACGCCTACTGGCGTGAATGCGACGAGAATCACGAGTTCCCTTGGGAGTACTACCAAGCGATGGCGCAGGGTGGCTGGATTGGTATTGCGATACCCGAAGAATACGGGGGTGGTGGCCAAGGCATCACCGAGGCATCCATCGTGCTCGAGGAGGTTGCCGCGTCTGGAGCGGCGATGAACGGCTGCTCGGCGATTCATCTCTCAATGTTTGGCATGGAACCGGTCCGCAAGCACGGCAGCGAAGAACTCGCCCTCCAGATCCTCCCAGCGGTGGCCAACGGCACGCTTCACACGGCCTTCGGTGTCACAGAACCGGATGCCGGGAGCGATACCACATCGATCAAGACCCGCGCCGAGCGCGACGGCGATGAGTACGTGGTGCGAGGCGCGAAGGTTTGGACGACCAAAGCCCCGTTCTGCGATGTCTGCCTGCTTCTGGTACGAACCACACCCAAAGAGGAGTGCGATCTACCCACTGGGGGAATGACGCTGTTGCTAGTCGACCTCAAAGATGAAGCTGTAGATATCAAGCCGATCCCCAAGGTTGGCCGTAACGCGGTGGTGTCGTGCGAGGTCCGCTATGACGGTTTGCGCGTACCGGTGTCGCGTCGGGTCGGTGACGAAGGCGAAGGATTTCGCTACCTCCTTGATGGCCTCAACCCTGAACGGATCCTGATCGCAGCCGAAGCGCTCGGCATCGGCAAGGTGGCGCTTCGCAGAGCAGCGAGTTACGCCAAAGAACGCGTTGTCTTCGGTAGACCTATTGGGAAGAACCAGGGTTTGGCGTTCCCGCTGGCCGACAGCCATGCCCAACTGAGGGCTGCAGAACAGATGATCCGTCTGGCTTCGTGGCGCTACGACAACGGCTTGAACTGCAGCGAGGAGGCCAACCTTGCGAAGTACTTGGCCGCGGGAGCAGGATTCGATGCCGCGGATCGCGCTGTGCAGACACTCGGCGGGTTCGGTTACGCCAAGGAGTATGACGTGGAGCGCTATTGGCGCGAAGCGCGGTTGATAAAGATCGCCCCTGTCAGCCAGGAGATGGTACTCAACTTCGTGTCGAACAAGGTACTCGGCCTACCGAAGTCCTACTGAGCCCTATATCACCCAATATATTGGGTAGTCATCACCCAATATATTGGGTAGTCTATTTGTGTGACTCTTACGGAGCAGGGACACTACCTGCCGCGGCTACTCGATGTCAGGCTGCGGGACACGTTGCGGTACTCGCCGGCGGTCGTCATCGAGGGCCCTCGGGGGTGTGGCAAGACCACCACGGGCAGCCAAGCGGCATCGTCGTTGTTGGCAATGGACGAGGTGGACCTGACTGGTGCCTCTGCGGGCGCGCTGAGTGCTCTTTTGGACCAAGCTCCGCCTTTGCTGGTCGACGAGTGGCAGCTTGCCCCGGCGCTGTGGAACGCAGTGCGGCGGGAGAGCGACCGGCGCGCAGGCGCACCGGGTCAGTTCATATTGACCGGCTCGTCGACGCTGCCCGACAACCCGATCCGCCACTCAGGCGCGGGCAGGCTCGCGTCGCTGCGTCTGCGGACGTTCTCCTCGTACGAGAGCGGTATGTCCAACGGTGCGGTGTCGTTGGCCGCCATGCTGCGGGGGGAGCCTGCGGACGCGGCTGCGGAACTGACCCTGTCCCGCTTGGAGGTGGCCGAGGCGATTTGTCGGGGCGGTTGGCCAGCTTCGCTGAAGATGCCGTTGGAGCAGGCGCTCAGCTATGTCGAGGCGTATGTGGATGCCATGTGCAACATCGACATCAGGCGCAGTATCGACTCGGCCCCCTACCGCAGCACCGAGACTGCCCGGCGGGTATTGCGGTCCCTGGCCCGCAACATCGGCACCGCAGCGTCGGTCAGCGCACTGGCTCGTGACACGGCCTCGGGTGAGCCGGTGCCCCCGTTGGACCGCAAGACGCTCCCGGCGTTCTTGGATGCCTTCGAGAACGTGTATGTGCGCGAGGACTGTTGGCCGTGGGGATTCCAGCCCGCCTCGAAACAGGCGATGAGGGTCAGACCCAAGCGTTTTCTGTCCGACCCTTCGGTGGCCACGGGAGTCTTGCGGGTCGGCCCCCGCCGGCTGCTGGAGGAGTCCGAGTTCATGGGCAGTGCCTTCGAGTCGCTGGTCATGCGCGACCTTCGGGCCTACGCCGACGCCAACAATGCCGAGGTGCGCTACTACGCGGAGAGCGAGTTCGAGGTGGACGCAGTAGTGGAGAATCGCGACGGGTCGTGGGTTGCTGTGGAGGTAAAGTTGAGCTGCAACCGCGTTTCGCTAGACAAGGCCAAGCGGGTCCTTAAGCTCCTCGCCCGGCGGGCGCAGGAGGCGGGCAAGCGCCCGCCCTCCAAGCTGCTGGCCGTGTTCGGGGTGAACGCACCCGATGAGCACACCGGACTTCGCATAGCCCGCGAGGATGACGGCGTTGCCCTGGTACCGATCGCCGCGCTCGGCCCTTGATCCCTCCCGACGTCTGCTCAGCAGCCGCCCCGTTCGGCTGGTAGTACGTACAGCCCCCTACCCGCAAACGTTGACAATTCGGGCTGGTGGGCTTGCTGGCCTTCGGGTATGCCCTATTCCATCCAGACGGCGTGGGTGATGCTGTCGGCGATGACAGAGAATTCGCCAGTCGTGAAATCGATGGTGCCCATCCGACCGTCGGTGAGAGTGATCAGCAGCCATCCGCGTTCCAAGTCCATGTATGCAATGTTCCCATCCACTTCAAGTTCGTGGATTGGAAGAAGAGTTTGAGAATCGACGGTTACGATTATTGAGCGGTCCTGATCACATGTGCCGACATAAAAGTTACATGGTTGTTCGGACACTACGAAATTGCTGAGTTCATCGCCGGTTGGGTTCGACCAACCTGGGCTGCGCGAGTTCAGCGAGACGCTTTGTTGGGTCAGATCAATAACACCTATCCAAGAAAACACTTTCGAGCCCGGTAGATCAAAATCAAACGACCAGAGATCGAACGCGATACGATCATTGTCGAGCCAACTTACGTCACCGACAAACCCGCGAATGCCAGAAGAAATATCCTCTTGATCGAAAGACAATCCTAAGTAGTTGATGCCACCAGTCAGGAAATAGCTAGGCTCGACGATAACGCCCGAAGCGAAGGGGTCTTTGTCGGCGTAGCGCCGCAGTCTGGTTGACGACATCGCCGAGGTGATGGTTGACGCTTCGATTTGCGGACTCGGCCACACCGCGGCTTCTGCTATCAATTCTGCTATGGACCTTGGCCTTTTGCCCGAAGGAGTGCGCCATGACGATCACTGAAGTGAGCGTGAGCCTGACCATCAACGGTTAGGCTGTGAGTTCCTGGGTCGTCACAGCTAGAACGGTGAACAGGCAATGAAGAACAACCGCATGGGAGTAGGCATCGCGCTAGGTGTCGGGATTGGTGCAGGGTTCGGCGCGCTACTAGGCAGCGTCGCTGTCGGCGTCGCAATCGGAGCCGGAGTAGGCGTCGCGCTAGGTGCCGCTCTTGGCAGACCACGCGACGAGAGCTAGGCGGCTAGGTCGGATCGGCTGACCAGGCTACATCGCTAATAGAGCAGCTAAGAGTGCGCCCAAAGAACGAGTCGATTTGTTGTGCAGCATCAAGTGAAGTGTACATAGGGGTTGGTAGCTCCGTTATGGGGTGAGCGACAGCACCGACCCCCACTACCCTGGGAGTACTGCGAAGCGATGGCCCCAACACTGATGGGTAGTAGCCTCGCTTGATGCAACAAGACGCCGTCGTCGCTCTTGATGGTGTGTCGCTGAGTCTGAACCGACAATTGGTGTTCGGTAGTGTCTCTCTGAAGATCGCTCGGGCTTCGGTCGTGTCAGTACGAGGTACCAACGGTTCAGGGAAAACCTCTTTGCTTCGCTTGCTTTGTGGAGTCTGCGCACCGACGACGGGAACTCGGCTTGGACCCAGCAGTTGCGCGTACGTCCCCGCTGCGATAACCGCACCACGGCTGCGGGCACGAGAGTGGATCGACTTCATGCCACGGAAGCGTCGAACCAATCCGCAAGAGATCCTTGAGATACTTGGATTTCGCGGAGATCTCAAAGCCTCTTGTCGGCAACTCTCGTTCGGTAATCTTCGCAAGCTCATTCTTGCTGATGCTTTGAGCTCTCAAGAGCCGTTCGTTGCCATAGATGATGCATCCGCTGGGCTGGATGACCGAGGTCTTGTCGGTCTCGCGTCGCTGTGCGAAGAGTTCGCACAGTGCGGGGGGTCTGTCGTGCTCGCTGATCAAGACAGCGCAGCGTTGCAGCAATCGCAACATGTCGTGCGTATTTCTGATGGTTGCGTTTCTGGATGAGACGTTTCCAGTTGTTGCTGTTCTTTAGGTCGTTCCGATGGGTTGCGCCCGCTCTTGTGCTCTTCACCTGGTTGGTGAATCTGCTTACGACCGGCACCGGGTTCGCGTTGGCGTCGTCTTTGTTCCCAGCGTTTCTTCTCTGGTCTCTTTGGGCGACGATTGCCCTTGGGAACATGCACGACAAACCCACACGTGACCTGTTAGCGGCAACTGTGGGGTCATCGGCGCGGTTTCACAGCTCGACCTGGTCAGCAGTCGCGTTCATTTCCTTACCGCTCATTGCCGTAGTTGGCGTGTACGTCGTCGCAATGGGAGGAGAGCCAAGAGCTGGCTTTGGGGCGTTTTTATCAGCGACTTGTGCAACAGTGATCGGCTTGGCATTGGGTAGCTGTTTGCATCAACCGGTGACAAACAACCGAAGTATCGCAATATTGGGTTCCGTCGCGTTGTATATCGGAGTCATCTTGTTGCCGCCGATCACCGCTGCCCACGAATCCCTGTCCCAGGGTCGTCTCACCCCTGTAGTCGTGCTGGTTCTCGTTTGCTGCCTCGGCCTCATCACGATTACTAAGGGATCAGCTCTCCGGGCCAACACTCGAGCCTCGTCTTACTAAGCGGTTTGACGGGTGCCAACTCCAGTTCGCGACCAGGGGGTAGAGGGCGGCGGCTACCAGGCTGAGAGCGGCGACTCCGGCCCAATGGCTGAGACTTCCGAAGCTGCTTATCTCGACGATCACGCCCGAGGCGAGCCCGGCCACTGCCCCTGAAGCCACCATCGTAAAATCAGCCGCTCCCTGCACATTTGCCCGTTCGTGTGCGGGAAACGCCCCTGTTAGTAGGGAACTCCCGGCGATCATGGCAAACGACCATCCCAGACCGATCAAGAACAGCCCGATGAACACGCCGAGACTGTCGGAGGGGTCGGTGTGTGATGCCAGTTCACCACCCACGAACAGGATCACCCCAGCGGAGGCCACCATGGCCGCAGAAGGTAGACGGTCGACGAACCAACCGACCACAGGAGCGAAAAAGAACATCCCGACGATGTGAAAGCTGATGACCAACCCGATTATCTGAGTCTCGTGTTCGCCGTCGTCCATGTGCAGCGGAGTGACCGTCATAATCGCAACCATCACAGCCTGACCAACGGCCATGGCCGCGACCGCGATCAACGCCTTTTGGTGGCGTGCGATGGCAATGAAGCTGTCAACGAGCTTTGGTTTCGCGTCCATATTGCGCCGTTCCACGAGCGCTGGTGGGGTCGCTGCAGACCCAGACAGCTGTGTAGCCAAGATCAAGGGATCGGGGCGGAGTTTGATGTGTACAACGAATCCGGCGATAGCGAAGACCAGTGCACCCATGAGGTACGGACCTGACAGACGAGGCAGGTCGATCTGTTCAGCGAACCAGCCGGTAGGTCCGAGGGCAACGGTAGGGCCGAGAACGGAACCGATCGACGATGCCCATACCAGCACGCCGATGGTGCGGGCCATGCGGTCTGGTAGGGCTAGATCGGCTGCGGCGTAGCGAGCGGCAAGGTTCGTGCCGTTGCCGACACCGATCGCGAAGGCTCCTGCGACCAACAGCACGAAGTTGTCGGCAAGGACCGCAGCGAAAGCTGCAAGAGACCCGATACCGGCGACCGTCCAACCGATCCGCAAACCACCGCGCCGTCCGTTGGCGGCCATGTAGCGGGCCAGCGGGATCGCTGCCGCGGCACCGCCGATACTGATCATAGTGGCAGCCAGCGTGGCTAAAGCGTCGTTGTTGGTGATGTCCTCGGCTGCCAGGCTGGTTGCCGAAAAACCACCGGCCATGCCCATGCCTGCCGGACCTACCGACAACATCAGCACGATCAGCGTTCGTCGCTGAATCCTTGCGGTGTCGGAAGTGGTCGTGATCACCGCAGTCACCCTAACGGTTGATGTGAACCGCCAAAGGTCCAAAGGGCGGATGAGGCTTGTCGGCGAAGTTGAAACTAGTAGTCTGACCGGTCATATGAACCAACAGTCTCCACCTCGACGCAGAGGCCGCCGTGAGCGACCGTCCGGCCCGATTGCGCCGCCTCAACCTGATTGGCATTTGCATCGGCGTGCCTTCGCCCCGACAGCGGTCATTTCCGAAGATGAACTTGAGTCGATCCATGATTCCTCGCTGCTCGTGTTGAGGGATATCGGCATGGATTTTCTTCATCCGAAAGCCACAGAGATGCTTGCCGCGGCAGGTGCTGACGTCGATGGCGAGAGGGTTCGTTTCGATCCAGAAATGGTCACTGAGCTCATCAGCACTGCACCAGCAGAGTTTGTGATACATGCCCCAAACCCAGCACACGACTTGGTTATCGGGGGAGACCGCGTGGTGTTCGGTTCGGTCGCGAGCGCGCCCAACGTGGTTGACCGCAAAGGCGGTCGGCGCACCGGGAACCGCGCCGATTTCCGCAATCTCGTCCGGCTAGCGCAGTGCCTCAACTCGGTGCAAACCCATGGTGGCTATCCGGTTGAGCCGATCGACATCCACCCTTCGGTACGCCATTTGGAAGCGTTTCGAGATCTTTTGACGCTGTCAGACAAGGTTGTGGACGCTTACTCGCTTGGCGCGCAACGCAACATTGATTGTCTGGAGATGGTGCGCATTGTGCGTGGTGTCAGTGACGCTGAACTTGACGAGCAACCATCGATTCACTCGGTGATAAATGTGAGCTCGCCTCTGCGCCTCGATAATCCGATGATCGAGGGGGTCTTGGAGTACTCGTCGCGTAATCAGGTGATTATTGTGACGCCGTTCACGCTCGCTGGAGCGATGGCCCCGGTTACCGTGGCGGGCGCGGTGGTGCAGCAGAACGCCGAAGCGCTGGCAGGGATCGCTTTCACCCAGCTGGTGCGGGCGGGTGCTCCGGTGATGTACGGAGGGTTCACTTCCAACGTCGACATGCAGTCCGGTGCTCCAGCGTTCGGCACCCCCGAATACATGCAGTCGGCGATGCTAGGAGGGCAACTGGCGCGCCGTTACAACCTGCCATACCGCTCCTCCAACGTGTGTGCCGCCAATGCGGTGGACGCCCAAGCCGGATACGAGTCGGTGTTTTCACTTTGGGGCGCAATCATGGGTGGCGCCAACCTTGTGTACCACGGCGCCGGTTGGATGGAGGGCGGGCTTCACGCCAGCTTTGAGAAGATGGTCATCGACAACGACCTGTTGCAAAGCGTGGCCGCTTTCTTGCAGCCGTTGGTCGTTGACACCGCCTCGATGGCATTGGAAGCTATTGCCGATGTTGGACCCGGTGGTCATTTCTTTGGCACCCAGCACACCCAGGATCGCTACCGAAGTGCCTTCTTCAAACCGGCGGTGTCGGACTGGCGCAACTATGAGTCTTGGGAGGAGGCCGGGTCGCCAACGGCACTGGATCATGCCGAACGCTTGGTCGCCGAGCATCTTGGGGCCTATCAGCCGCCCCATCTCGATGATGCGCTACGAGAAGAACTGGATGCCTACGTTGATCGCCGCGTTGCCGAAGGCGGAGTAGAAACCGACTTTTAATGGTGGCTCGACATATGCGTGAGGATTGGAGCGGCGCGGTGGATTGGAAAGGCACAGTGGACTGGACGAGCCAGGTCACATGGGCCGGAACACGGCTGCCGTTGACTGAGGCAACAGGGTTACACCCGGGGATGTACTCAGATGAGAGCTTCTTCGCTGCTGAGCAGAAACGGCTGTTTGAGCGAGCGTGGGTTGCAGTCGGAACCGCAGCCGAGGTAGCGGAGGCGGGTCGATTGCTGGTGCGCCAAGTCGGTGGACGTTCGATCATCATTACTCGTGATCAAGAAGGTGTGTTGCATGGCTTTGTGAACTCGTGTCGTCACCGTGGAACAGAATTGGCCGCAACCGACTGCGCTATCGGTAACACGATTCGCTGTCCCTATCACCGTTGGGGGTATGGACTCGACGGATCGCTGCGGTCGACTCCGTTCTTCGAGGAGATCCCTCGGGAAGGCTTCAGTCGGGACGATTTCGGGCTCGTTGAAGTACGAGTTGATACTTGGGGCTTGCTGCTGTTCGCGTGTCTCGATTCAAGAACGCGGCCCCTGCGTGAATGGCTCGGTGACCTTCCAGACCGGATGGGCGGCTATGGCTTCGACCAATGGAGAGTGCAGTCAGAGGCGACCTTTGAGGTTCGGGCCAACTGGAAATTGATCACAGAGAACTTTCAGGAGTACTACCACCTGAGTTGGGTCCACCCGGAACTGGCCAAGGTCTCCAGGGTCAAGGACCACTACCGTTATCAGGGGCCGGGAATGTACTGCGGTCAGACCACCGCGCCGATCTCGGGTGATGACCGTGAGGATTGGCTGGTGTTACCGCCGGCGGAGGGACTAAACCAGTCCGATTTGGTGAGCGGACGCTTTGTTGCGGTGTTCCCCAATGTGATGTTGGCGGTGTTGCCGAACCATGTCTTTTTGGTCCGGCTCGAGCCGGTAGCGCCCGGGCTTACCCGAGAGAGGTGTACGTTTCTGCTTCCGCCGTCCACGCCCGACGTTTCAGATCAAGACATGGCCCAGACTCGTAGTTTCTGGTTTGATGTCAACAACGAAGACATCGACATCGTCGAACGTGGACAACGCGGTGTAGCCGGTGGAGCGGTTGCGCCGGGTCCCCTTGCGCCACGTTTTGAAGAGCCCCTGCATCGCTTTCACAACATGCTTGCCGACACTATGACCGCCGATTGCCCGTCAGACATTGCGATCCCTTGCGGCGACGACGACAGCGAGGCTGCTCGGTTCGGCAGCGGGGTGAATCCCTACCCACCCGAGTTCGGATAGCGACACAGAGACAGGGCGACTAGCCAAATGAAGACCGATGCGCGAGTGGTGATTGTTGGTGGTGGAGTGGTCGGCGCATCGGTTCTGTATCACCTCACCAAGGCGGGCTGGACCGATGTGGTGCTAGTTGAACGCACTGAGTTGACGGCCGGTTCAACGTGGCACTCCGCCGGTGGAATGCACACGCTCAACGGCGATCCGAATGTCGCTCAACTACAGCGCTACACAATTGATTTGTACAAGGAGATCGAAGAGATCTCCGGTCAGGACTGCGGTATTCACCTGACCGGCGGGGTGATGCTCGCCGACACGGCGCAACGCATGGATTGGCTGAAAATGGCGCACGCACGTGGGCGTTACCTGGGTATGGAAACAGAGTTGCTGTCGGTTGCTGAAGCGAAACAACTCATCCCGTTGATCGACGAAAAGTGCTTCGTTGGGGCCATGTACGATCCGCACGAAGGCCATGTCGACCCGGCGGGAGTCACCCACGCGTATGTAAAAGCAGCACGCTTGTCAGGTGCCGAGATGTATCGCAACACCTGGGTCCGTGAGCTCAACCGCGCCGGCGACGGAAGCTGGAATGTGCACACCTACGACACGGGCTCGGGCGATGAATCAGGTGTGATCCATTGCCAACATGTGGTCAATGCCGGTGGGCTCTGGGCACGCGAGGTGGGGCGCATGGTCGGACTTGATCTGCCAGTGCTGGCCATGGAGCATCAATACCTGCTGACCGCAGACATCGAAGCGATTGCGCAACACAACAGCCAACACGGCGAGCTGATGCACTGCATTGATTTCGGCGGAGAGATATATCTGCGTCAGGAGGGCGGCGGGTTGCTTCTGGGAACTTACGAACGAAACGGCGAGCCCTGGTCACCACGGCAAACTCCGTGGGACTTCAGCATGCGACTTCTGCCACCGGACCTCGACCGCATCGCTGAATCTCTTGAAGTCAGTTTCGAGCACTTTCCCGCGATCCGTGAGGCAGGGATCAGACAGGTCATCAACGGTCCTTTCACCTTCGCGCCCGATGGCAACCCGCTGCTCGGTCCGGTTCTCGGTCTGCCCGGGTACTGGTCAGCCTGCGCGGTAATGGCCGGACTGTCTCAAGGGGGTGGTGTCGGTGTCGCCCTGGCCAACTGGATCACTGACGGTGATCCAGGTTTCGACATTTGGGGAATGGACATCGCACGTTTCGGCGACTTCGCCATACCGAGTTACACCAACGCCAAGGTCGCAGAGAACTACAGCCGACGTTTTCGGATCAGGTTTCCCAATGAGTTCCTGCCAGCCGCTCGCTCCGTTGCGACATCGCCGATCTTCGACCTGTTGACCGCACGCAACGCGGTGTTCGGCGACGGTTTCGGCCTTGAAGCGCCGCTTTGGTTTGCCCCCGAAGGCACCGAACCGGTCGAGGAGGTGACCTTCGGGCGATCTAACGCTTGGGATCAGGTAAGGGCCGAGACCCTGGCGGTGCGGGCCAGCGTCGGGATCACCGAGACGACTGGCTTCTCCAAGTTCATGGTCACCGGGCCGAATGCGCGTGCCTATTTGGATCGACTGATTACCGCCCGGATACCCAACCCGGGTCGTATGGCTTTGGCCCCGATGACCAACGAGAAAGGCAACGTCATCGGCGATCTCACGGTGGCTTGTCTTGGTGCGGCACCGGGACGAGCAGAGGGTCCCGAGGCCACGATCGTCGGTGGTACCACAGGGAACACCAGAGGCGAAGAGCGGTTCTTGATCTTCGGATCAGGTATCGCGGAGCGTTACTACGAGCGCTGGTTCTGCCATCAGATGTCTGGTAACAGCAGCGTCTCGGTTGAGACTCTGGGTGCGGAGATGTGTGGCTTGTCGATTGCAGGCCCCAACTCCCGGGCGTTGCTCGAAAAGCTGACCGACGCCGATGTGTCTGCTCATGGCATGCGTTTCATGGCTTTCAGAGAGTTAGACATTGGCGTTGCGCCGGTGTGGTGTGGTCGTGTTTCGTTCACGGGCGACTTGGGTTACGAGTTCTGGATGCCGGCGCGTTACCAGCGTTACGTGTATCAACAACTGCTCAGCGCTGGGGAGGAGTTGGACCTGCGCCATTTTGGGCTTCACGCTCTCAATTCGCTACGCCTTGAGAAAGGCTTCGGGTCTTGGGCTCGCGAGTACCGTCCGATTTACGATCCCTTCGAAGCTGGACTCGATCGTTTCGTACGGCTCGAGAAGGACTTCATCGGTCGCGACGCTTTAGCCCGAAAGTATGCATCGGATGGCCCTGGTCAGAGATTGAGGCTGTGCACCTGGACCGTTGATTCTGAGCCCGGCCGCGCTGGTGTCGATGTGATCGGTGACGAACCAATCGCTTACGACGGCAAAGTAGTCGGGTGGGTGACCTCAGGCGGCTACGCGCACCACTCGGAGACATCGGTGGCCATGGGTTACGTACCCGCCGAATTGAGTTGCACAAAAGGCGCCTTCGAGATCGAGATACTGGGGAAGCAACGCCAGGCGAAGCGACTTGACGGCTGTTTGTGGGATCAACAAGCCGAAAGGATGCGTTCTTGACTGATAGCTACCAGCCACTGTCAGCCCGTCATTTCCCGAGAATCGCGGCGCACTCAACAGTTCCAACTTGGCTGGAACGACACACCGAACGGAATCGTCATGAGTTGGGGCCTCACTGGTCAGTCGTTGAGGAGTGGACGCAAGCGGGGTTGAAGCTCCCGGATATGGCTGCGGTTCGTGGTTACCGCATCGAACGCGTTCGAGAGCAACTGAGGGTCCACAACATCGACGGCGTGGTGTTGCACGATCCGTTGAACATCCGCTACGCCACCGACACCACCAACATGCCGATTTGGACAATGCACAATGCAGTTCGGTATGCCTGGGTACCAGCCGATGGCGATGTCGTGATGTTCGAGTTCTCTCATGGCGAGTTTCTGTCGGCGCATTCCGAGGTGGTTGACGAGATCCGCCCGGCGACTTCTTTTGTGCCGTTCTATTCGGGTTCGCGCTCAGAGGAGCTAGCGGGACGATTCGCAGACGAGATCATCGAATTGCTGCGGAGAGACCAAAGAACGGGTGACATGCGGCTGGGCATCGACACCATTGGACTGGAGGGCCTGCGTGCGCTTGAAGCCCGGGGAGCAACGGTGCTGTCGGCACATCAGTTGATGGAGGACGCGCGCCTAGTGAAGTCCGGTGATGAGATCGACGCGATGCGCTGTGCGATCGAGTCTTGTCAACGGTCGATCAGCGACATGCGGTCGTTGTTTGTGCCGGGCGTAACCGAGTTGGAGCTGTGGGCTGAGCTTCAGAAGGCGAACTTTCTGCGACACGGTGAATGGGTCGAGACACGGCTCTTGGCTTCCGGTTCTCGAACCAACCCGTGGTATCAGGAGGCGAGTGTCAAGGAGGTTGAAGCGGGCGAACTGATGGCTTTCGACACCGACATGGTCGGCGCCTACGGGATGTGTGTCGATATGTCTCGCACATGGCTGTGTGGTGATGGTCTTCCGAGCACGGCTCAAGCCGATGTGCACAGACGGGCGCGCGACATGATTGAGTCGAACCGGCCTCTGTTTGTGGCCGGTGTCACCTATCGCGAGATAACAGAGCGTCTTTCGTACCCGGATGTCGAGGGTTTCAACGGTTACACGGTTCTGGCTCACGGGACCGGCTTGTGCGACGAGTATCCGTCACTGTTCACCCGTGAGCAGTGGGACGATAAAGGGTTTGATGGTGTGGTTGAGGTGGGCAACGTGTTCAGCGTTGAGTCGTTCGTGGGTAGGCGTGGCACCGGAGAGGGCGTGAAGCTGGAGGATATGATTGTGGTTACCGAGTCGGGCCCGGAGTTGCTCACCGATTACCCCTTGGATCTTCTGTGAACCAGGGTGGCGACTAGACAACATTTTGGACCGCGTTTTGATTGACAGAACCGCCGGAAAGGTCCAATATTTGCGGTGTTGAGAGAACTCGCCGCGACTGAACAACTTGAAGACCATCCGTGCACGGATCTCTCGTTGACGACATCCGACGAGGCTTTGCTGGCCTACATGCTCCAAGACATACGTGTGCTGGCTCGACAGGTCGATAGCCGCGAGATCGACCTCCAACCCTATGAGATTCTGAATTGGGATGTCCACGGGTTAGCAAGGCGAGCGGTGATCTGTGACCCCGCGGCGCTTGTTCAACCAGTTGAGCGGTGTGTGGTCGGTTTCTTCGGTGAACGGCGACCCGCAGCCAAACAATCCGTGGTGGATAACGTTGAGGTTGAACTCCTCTTGGAGTTCAGATCCCATCCCGGGATTCTGAGCTACAGCTCCACAGAACTCATCGACAACTACTGGGCGAACCTCGTTGTCCACGAGGAACTCCAGGACGCGCAGCAATGGCGCAACAGTGACGTGCACAAGCAGGCCGTTTTGGAAATCTCGCCTCGCCAGTACCGGTCCGTACGCATTCACAATGGGCGTCTGCCCGGTGGCGCTGTGGGCAGCCAAGCGATAACGATCGACCGAACCAAGTTCTGGGACTACGGAGACTTCTGGAACGACGGCAGCTCAGAAATCTGGGAAGCCGTTCGCGACTACGTCTGAGCCGCCCGCCATTCCCGATAGCCGCCGATCAGATCGGTCGCGGCCGTGAACCCCATCTCCAGTAGATCCGCGGCCGCCAGACTTGATGCGTAGCCCTCGTTGCACATGATGATGATCGGGGTGTCGGGTTCAATGTCTATGATGCGCGCCTCGCAATTCGGATCAAGGCGCCATTCAAGAACGTTGCGTTCAATCACCATTGCTTCGGGATGAAGGCCCTCTTGGAGGCGGTTGGACTCGGGACGTATGTCGACAAGGATCGCCCCAGCACTCAACATTTCGGGTAGATCAACCGATTCCACACGGTCAAGATTCTGACGGGCCTCCGTAAGGCGTTTGTCAATCGGAGTCATGTTCGTGTTGCTCACAGGCACCCCCACAGGATCTGGCAAAGAGGCCGAGCGAATCGGTCCAGCGCACACAGTACACCCCCGGCTCGCTTGGGGGAATAGGCAAAAATGTGAGGGAGTGGGGCCGAAGCCCCACTCACCGTCGCAGAGCCTCAGGCGCGGTAAAACCGGGGTTCCCACGAGGGAAACCCCGGTTCTATCAACAACAAAGCGTCAGGCTGCTGCTAGTCCTGCTGCTAGCCACTCATCGACTTGGTCACGGTTGTCCGCAATCCAGCCGCCTGCTGCTTGGGCAATTTCAGCCTCGGTCCAGTTGCCAGCGTCTTGCTCGACGTTAACAATCGACACCTCAACTACTGAGAGCTTGACGGCCCTGAGAAGCTCCGCAGCTGCAGGGTTGGCGGCTAGCCAGTCCTTGTTAGCTGTCACTTGGATGTCGGCGGGTACCCAGCCAAGTGGACAGTGCCCCGCGTCAGCCGCTGCTGGACATTGTTCAGCAGGAATCGCAAGTTCGACGAGATCGGTGGTGCCCGCCCAATACCTTTGGTCGTGCGCCTCGCCGCCATCTACACCGGACGGGTTCGAGTCGTCAAGAGTCTCCTCCATTCCGATCCAGTAAACATTGTCACCGGGACGGAGTTCGGTGATGTAACCGCTGGGTGTCCATGTGTAAACCACCATCGGCTCACCCGCATCTGCTTTGGCTTTGGCCTCAGCAAACAGGGCTTCGTAACCGGCAATTGTCTGGGTGATGTTGTCCCAACCGCTGAAGGCGATCTGGTTGGTGATGATGTCGTCACAGGTCCAACTCTCTTGACAACCGTAGATCTCAGCGACTCCGTCGCCGTCGGAATCGAACAGGGCTCTGATCTCTGGGTCGTCGTTGATCTGATCAATGTAGGAAATGCCGTATTCGTCGGCTGTCGCCTTAGTGATTAGGAACCCCTGGAGTCCGCCTCCGAGGAATACGCCTCCCACCTTCTCTAGGTGATCGCCTACGAACGAGCCGTCTGGCAGTTCCGGTGCCCACCACGAGTCGTGGCCGGGATACCAACTGTTTGCCCAGAAATCGACATCGCCCTCGGCCATAGCGAGATATGCCAAAGACGGGCCGAGTTCCTTTTCAGACGGTTCAGACACGTCGTAGCCAAGTTCTTCAAGCAACTGCTTAAAAACCTGCGCTTGGTAGTATCCGGTTGACCAGTCGGCCCGAGCCATCGTGATGGAAGTGCCCTCTCCCGGCAACATGTCTTCGGCCATGTCGTCTTCTTCGGCCATGTCGTCTTCTTCGGCCATGTCGTCTTCTTCGGCCATGTCGTCTTCTTCGGCCATGTCGTCTTCTTCGGCCATGTCGTCTTCTTCGGCCATGTCGTCTTCTTCGGCCATGTCGTCTTCTTCGGCCATGTCGTCGCCCTCGTCAGGCGTCGTCGTGGTGTCAGAGTCATCATCTCCGCATGATGCGACGAACAGAGCGAACGCTGCTAACAAGGCGAGCCACAAAAGCGCTCGTTTTTTTCTCATGTTGGGTTTCCCTCCTGGGTTGGATTTCCTAGATCGCGCCGAGCTTGAGGCTCGAAGCGAGCGGACCGTAAGACTAACCTCTAATTTTTTGTCACGCCACCGGTCGCCCTTCTGGGGCCAGTTCCTCGTCAGTTGATGTCAAGATGGGCTCGGGTGTTGGTTCCGTATCGGTGTACACCTTGGAGCGTCCGAATTCTCTCAGCACGGGGACAGCGGTGGAGACAATAACCACACCACCCAGGATCGCGAGGAACGAACCGACTCCGCTGAAATAGCTGTCGTCGGCTGAACGGACATGAGTCAAGACCCACGCGAACGCTACGCATACGATTCCGGTACCGACTCCGGCGACGATGGCGTTCCAACGCCAACGATGATGTTCGTCGCGACTCCGGAACCCTGCTGCCGGGACGATCACTGCCAATCCCGCCAAGCTCGCAAGTAGTGTCCATATGCCGAACCCTGCTCCTGCTTCGCTAACGCCATCGGTGATTATCCTGTCAGTGGCAGAGAGTTCAGCCTCGAGAGTGGAAATCTGCATTGCGTATACGCTGGATTGTCGGGGTTCTGCTTCCGCCTTTGCTACGAGTTCGTCAATCTGAGCCTGAACCTCCGGTGTAATTATGATGTCGGCTCGTTCGTCAAAGCTCCACCCCGAAATAGAGCCGATCGCGATGAACACAACGGCGACACAACCGCCGATTATCTGTCCCCAACTGACGCGGGCACTGAGTGGGTGTGCTGGGGTGTGGGGTGCTTGGCGAATCCACAACACTGATCCCACGGTAGCCATGATGCCTCCAATCAGAGCAACGTATGCTCCAGCGCCGGTGCTCTGTCCGACCGTGAGATCAGACGGATTCGCCAGCAGGTAGGCGATCATCATGATCGACAGGGCGAGCGATGCAAGCAACGATCCGTCAGCAGTCCACCATCGCGGCCCTCGTCCTGGTTTGAGCAACGTTGTGACAACGGATGCGATCACAAAGAGACTTAGCGCGAAGGCTAGAAATCCAAACCATGAGCCACCGCTTGCCGAGAGACCGTTGAACGATTGGCCGGCAAGTTGTTCGTCGACGCGGCGACCGTATGCGCTGATGAAACCGGCATCGCTACTCCAAGTGAGAAATACCGAGAAAGCCGCGAGGAGGCCCCCAGCGCCCGCGATCAGCATGGATGTGCGCTCGGTTTTGGTGAGTGCTGTGAACGAACCTTGGTCAGCTTCGGCAGAATCGGTATCGGCTGTGCCTGCATTGGAGTCGGGTTCATTGGTTGCGAGTAGCGTTTCTGGATCACGCCTGTGCGACCAAGCGAATCGGATACGACGAAACAAACCCCTAGTGGTTTCTCCCTCGCGTTGAGAGATGCGGTCGAGCACAACGGCAACAAGGAAGAACGCGAGTCCAGCAGCGGCTCCATCAGACACACTTTGGTTGTTGATTGCCTTGAACAGCAAGCGACCCAACCCTCCAGCGCCCATGATCGCCGCGATTCCGAGCATTGAGATCGCAAGTAACAGCGTTTGGTTGATTCCGGTCATGATGGCCGGACGAGCCAGCGGGATCTGCACATCAATGAGCACGCGCCATTCAGGAGCGCCGTACGCGCGGCTCGCTTCAACAACGTCACCCGGTACTTGACGCACCCCGAGGTTGGTAAGGCGAACGAGCGGTGGAACCGCAAAGACCATTGTCACCATGGTCGCTGAGACTTCGCCAATGCCGAAGAAATAAATAAACGGCAGCATGTATACGAATGAGTGGACCACCTGCATAGCGTCGAGCACTGGGCGCACAACCTGCCAGATGGCGTCAACTCGCCCGCATGCGATTCCTAAAGGAATTCCAACGATCACGCACAGCAACACGGCGACGCCAATGAAGCCGATGGTGCGGGCCGTTTCCAACCAATAGGCGTTGCCCAAGATTCCGCACACGCTCAGACCGAGTGCGGCGAACGCGCCGACTTTCACGTTTCGTGCAAGCGTACCGATCAAGAAGAATGCGAGTACCACCCACACCCAAGAAATCGGCTCAAGGATGTCCGCTACGAGAAAGTTGATCAGCGTTTCGAAGGGCCATTTGATGATGGATAAGAGCCAATCGAGTTCAACATCGATCCAGTCCACAGCCTGGTCCATCCACTCCCCAAACGGGATCTCAAACTGATCGAGTACCTCGTTGTCCGTTATTGATACGTCGGGGATCTCCCCATTACTTTGCTGGGCCAAAAGGCTCACATGAACACCTCTCGTTCGAAGTCGTCAATTAAGTTCTCTACGCGACCCATTTCTTCCATGATGTGGCGGGGGTCAAGGTTTCCGACGAGTGTTCCAGATTCGTCACAAACGGCGATTGGCAGCCCCCGACCAGCGGCGGCGTAGACCGTGTTGAGGCAGTCGTCTGGCGCGCAGCGTGCAAAGTCGGAACGTAGAGCAGACATCAGGTCGGTGGTGCCCATGCTTGAAGCTCGCACCCCGTCCTCAATTGTGAACAGGTGCGTGGGCGTACCTCTGGAGTCAAGGACGAACGCACCGGAGCGTTCCACTGTCCTCTCTAGCGCGTCGGCTAGGGAAGTGTCAGTCGTGAGAGGTGCTGGAGGTTGCATCACCTCATGAACCTGAATGACTCGGCCTTGGTCCACGTCCTGTACAAACTCCGCCACATATCCGGTGGCGGGTTGGGTGAGGATCTCTTCGGGTGTGCCGATTTGTACTACAGCTCCATCTTTCATGATGCACACCCGGTCGCCGATGCGAAGTGCTTCATTCAGGTCGTGGGTAATGAACAGGATTGTCTTTCGCAGTTCTCCTTGGATTTCCATCATCTCGTCTTGCATCTGACGGCGGATGAGTGGGTCGAGAGCACTGAACGCTTCGTCCATCAACAAGATGTCGGGGTCTGACGCCAAGGCTCGAGCTAGTCCGACCCGCTGCTGCATGCCTCCAGAAAGTTCTGAGGGATAGCTTTGGGCATAGGTGTCGAGCCCTACCAGTGCGAGCGATCGCATGGAAGCATCGTCACGGGCCTGCTTTTTGACTCCCTGCACCTTGAGCCCGTAACCCACGTTGTCAATCACGCTGCGGTGCGGGAACAACGCGAAATGTTGGAACACCATTCCCATGTACTTGCGACGAAACGCCTGTAGATCAGAACCCTCAAGCTGTTGCACGTCTGTGCCGTCGACGTTTACCGTCCCGTAGGTGATGTCAAAGAGTTTGTTGACGGTGCGGATGGCGGTTGATTTGCCTGAACCGGACAGACCCATCACCACGAAGATCTCACCCTTCTTCACTGAGAACGAAACATCTTTCAATCCGATCACATGACCGGTCTCGGCTTGGACTCTGTTCTTGCCCATTCCAGAGCGCACCAAGTCGAAAGCTCGCCCTCGCGGTTGCGGACCGAAAATTTTGTAGACCTCGTCCAAGACGACGATCTCCTCACCCATCTCCACCATGCAATAGCCTCCCAGCAGCGGACAATCCGGCACCTTAGCGCAGCCGACGCCCCCAGCGCGGATTGGCGCCCTTTTCGACTGGCGCCAGCCGCCAGATCAGCAAGGTCCGATGCCCGGACCTAAGAAATATAGATTTGACTTGATATAGATCGAACCTTATAGTGCGGCGATGGTCTGGGAGGTCGACGGTACCGATGAGTTCGCCGACTGGTTCGGCGGTCTTGCTGAGTCCCACCAGAGAGAGGGCAATCGTGGGACACCGAAAGTTCAGCGACATTGTCGGCGACCTCAGCCCCGAGCGTCGCGAACGTATCGAAGCCATCAAGAACGAGGCCCGAGCGGACACAATCGCTTACAACCTCGCACAACTCCGCCGCCATCGAAGGCTCACACAATCCGAACTAGCACAAACGCTTGAACGGACCCAAGCGTCGATCTCAGCGATGGAATCCGCCGACGACAACCTCTTGTCCACTTGGCGCAACGTCATCGAAGCCATGGGAGGCCGCCTTGAACTCGTTGCCGTCTTCGACAACGAACGCATCGCGCTCCCAGAACCTGAGACGATCACCGCTCCCTCATAGAGCATCAGCAACCTCCGAGGGGGTCGTGCGATGCCTGCGGGTGATGTCGCCATTGCGCGTCCAGCTGGTGTGCATCGTACATTGAGTCCTGAATTACCTCATGGAAGTACAACAACCGCGGCATGACTGTCGTCTAATCTGCGGGATGGCAGGGGTATAATCTGCGGTATGGAATTGGGAAAAGCTGCTCCAGACGGTTATCTGCCACGGGTCGTCGACCAGCAGATGGACCGTTGCCTGAGATCATCTCCTGCCGTGGTAGTGGAAGGCCCGAGGGCGTGCGGGAAGACTTGGACGAGCAGGCGCTTCGCCAACAGTGTCGTCCGGTTCGACGAACTGCCGACCACCCAGATCAAGCTGGAAGCCAATCCCGCTGCGTTTCTCGCCGGCGACACCCCACGGCTGCTAGACGAATGGCACCTGGCCGACGGAGTATGGAACGCGATGCGCCACGCCTGTGACGACCGCGCGCTCAACGGCCAGTTCATCCTGGTCGGGTCGATCGCCTCGTGGAATCGTTCGTACTCGAGCCGCTGCCGGCATGGTCCACGCACTTGCGCAGCAGCGCCACGTTGCGCTCCACACCGAAACGCTACTTCACCGACCCGGCCCTACCCGCGGCCGCCTTGCGCGCCACACCCCAGGGGCTGCGCGCCGACCTGCCCACGCTCGGACTACTGTTCGAGTCGCTCGTGATACGAGACCTGCGCGTCTATACACAAGCCGAAAGAGCCGAAGTCCGCCACTACCTCGACAACAAGAACCTTGAAGCCGACGCGATAATCACCCGCGGCCCGGGCGACTGGGCGGCCGTGGAGATCAAACTCGGCGGATCCCATGCAATCACATCGGCCGTGGAGTCCCTGCGACAAATCCGCAACAGGGTAGACAGCGACCGAGCCGGAGAGCCTTCACGACTGATCGTAGTGACCGCGGTCGGACCAGCCTTCGAGACGGTTGACGACATCGCCGTCGTGCCCATCACTCTGCTAGGCCCCTGAGCCCGTCTCACCGAGTGCGGGAACGTTTCACACGTTGATATCGGGAACAAGCACGGCGAACTCCATCGGTGGATGCGAATGATCGGTGAGAATGATCGGTTGCAACATCAAGCATCTCACCGATGGAGGTTTTCAGTTCGGCACAATGGCTCAGGGTTGTTGAGCGTCCTTGGATAGAGGTGATGTATATCGTGTCTCGGCGCGAACCGTGGAGGCTTAGAATGCCGGGATGCGGAATCGCTACGACTACGTGATTGTCGGCGGGGGTTCAGCGGGCTGTGCGTTGGCGAATCGTCTGTCGGCAGATCCGGCGGTCTCGGTGCTGGTGTTGGAAGCGGGTCGGCGCGACTGGAAATTCGACGTGTTCATACACATGCCCGCGGCGCTGTCCTTTGGAATCGGCAATCGTTTCTACGACTGGATGTATGAGTCTGAGCCGGAGCCTGAGATGGGTCAGCGGCGTGTCTACCATGCCCGGGGGAAAGTGCTCGGCGGTTCTTCAAGCATCAACGGGATGATCTTCCAGCGGGGCAATCCTCTCGACTTTGAACGGTGGGGAGGCGACCGGGGGATGAAGTCCTGGGATTACGCCCATTGTCTGCCTTATTTCAAGCGAATGGAGAACTGTCTCGCTCCACAGGACGGGTCGGTATATAGAGGAGACCAAGGCCCGCTGGTTCTGGAACGAGGACCGGCAACCAACCCACTGTTCGAGGCATTCCTTGAGGCGACCGAGCAGGCAGGCTATCCCCGCACCACCGATGTCAACGGTGAACGCCAGGAAGGATTCAACGCCTTTGACCGCAACGTCCACCGCGGTCGCCGCCTGAGTGCCGCCCGGGCCTATCTGCATCCCGTGCTGTCACGCAAGAACCTGGATCTGGCAACCAAAGCCTTCGTCACCAAGGTTCGTTTCGACGGCAATCGCGCAACCGGAGTAGAACTCGAGCACAGGGGCCGACCCCGCTCGGTAGCAGCGGACGAAGTGATCTTGTGCGGTGGCGCGATCAATTCGCCACAGCTCCTGCAACTCTCGGGTGTCGGGCCGGCGGCACTGCTCGAAGAACATGGCATCAAAGTGATCGCCGATGTGGCCGGCGTGGGGCAGAACCTCCAAGACCACCTTGAGGTGTACGTCCAATACTCATGCAACGAGCCAGTTTCGCTACAACCCAATCTGGCCATGTGGAAACGACCCTGGATCGGGTTTCAGTGGCTGTTCCGCAAAGGCCCGGGATCGTCCAACCATTTCGAGGCAGGTGGCTTTATTCGCAGCAACGACGAGGTTGAGTACCCGAACCTGATGTTTCACTTTCTGCCTATTGCGATCCGTTACGACGGCAGCACTCCAGAGGGCGGTCACGGTTATCAGGTACATGTGGGTCCCATGTACTCCGATTCCCGAGGGTCTGTGGAGATTCGCAGCAGCGACCCGAAGACGAAACCAGCACTGCGATTCAACTATCTGTCCACCGATCAGGACCGCCGAGAGTGGGTTGAGGCGGTGCGTCACGCCCGACACCTGTTGAACCAGCCGGCTATGGAGCCGTTCAACGGAGGCGAGGTCTCTCCAGGTCCGCAAGTCGCGAGCGACGAGCAGATCCTCGACTGGGTCCGCCGTGACGCCGAAACCGCCCTGCATCCGTCGTGCACGGCCAAGATGGGAGTCGACGACGATGCCGTGCTCGACCCGTTGACCATGCGGGTCTATGGCACAAAAGGGCTGCGGGTCATCGACGCATCGTCGATGCCCTATCTGACCAACGGGAACATCTATGCTCCGGTCATGATGCTCGCAGAAAAGGCTGCTGACCTGGTGCTTGGCAATCAACCCCTAGCACCTGAGTACCCCAAGATTTATTCCCACCGAAACGCCGCGCAATGATCGAACCGGAGTTCCTGAAGTTCGACACGCTCAGCCTCCACGCCGGTCAGCAACCAGATCCGAGCACCGGTGCTCGAGCCGTGCCGATCTACATGACCACCTCCTACGTGTTTGACGACAGCGACCACGCGGCAGGACTGTTCAACTTGGAGATACCGGGACATCTCTATTCTCGGCTCACCAACCCCACAGTCGCGGTGCTCGAGGAGCGGATCGCCGCGCTGGAAGGCGGCGTCGGCGCGGTCTGTACGGCAAGTGGCCAAGCCGCGTTTCATCTTGCCGTTGTGACCCTTATGGGACAAGGCGGCCATATCGTTGCGAGCCGCAACATTTACGGCGGCACCCATCAAATGCTCAACGTGACACTGCCTCGGTTCGGGATCACGGCCACCTTTGTCGATCCTCGCGAGCCCGAGCAGTTTGAAGCTGCGATAGGCGACGACACTCGGCTCGTATTCGCAGAAACGCTAGGCAACCCCGGGATTGAAGTGCTCGACATCAGCGCTGTTGCGGAGGTAGCCCACAACGCCGGGCTGCCTCTCATGGTCGACTCAACCTTCTCCACGCCTTATTTGATCCGGCCGATAGAGCACGGCGCAGACATCGTGATGCATTCGGTCACCAAGTTCCTCGGCGGTCACGGGGTGGCGCTCGGAGGAGTCCTAGTCGACGGTGGACGTTTCGATTGGGAAGCGTCAGGCCGTTTCGAGACCATGACCGAACCATATGTCGGATATCACGGCATCTCCTTTGCAGATGAGTTCGGGCCGGGTGCGTTCATCACCCGTGCACGAGCCGAGGGTCTGCGTGATTTCGGCGCGGCGATGAGTCCAGCCAACGCCTTCCAGTTGCTCCAAGGCATTGAAACGTTGCCGTTGCGAATGCAGAAGCATGTAAGCAACGCGGAGGCCGTCACCGAGATGTTGGTCAACCATGATGCCGTTGGGTGGGTCAAATACCCCAGCGCCCCGGATCACCCCGATCGAGAACTAGCGCGGCGGCTATATCCGCACGGTGCCGGTGCGATCCTCAGCTTCGGGATCAAAGGTGGTCGCCAAGGGGGCCGCAAGTTCATCGAGTCCGTAAAGCTGGCTTCGCATCTGGCGAATGTGGGCGACGCCAAGACTCTGGTTCTTCATCCCGCTAGCACCACTCATCAGCAACTATCAGCTCAGGATCTGCTGGATGCGGGTGTGAGCGAAGACCTGATCCGGGTCTCTGTCGGAATCGAAGATCCTCGCGACATTATCGATGACCTGGCACGGGCCTTGCGGGCCTCGCAGCGGTAGGCAAGGGGCTGGGGACGAACACGATGCAGATCAAACACGACGGTCGCACGGTTCGTTACGCCGATGGGGGCAACGCAGGCGATCACAGCGACCCTGGAGTGGTCATGCTCCACGGGTCCGGCATGAACCGAACGGTCTGGCATCTGCAGACTCGCTTCCTGGCCCATCACGGCTACCGGTTAGCGGCTCTTGATTTGCCGGGTCATGGTGGAAGCGACGGTCCGTCTCTCGCGAGCATCGAACAGATGGCTGACTGGGTCGCAGAAATGGTCGATGTGCTGGACTTTGGTTCCGCACATGTTGTTGGTCACTCGATGGGCACCTACATCGCCTTGGAGACGGCCAAGCGTCACCCCACAGCGGTGCGCTCGCTGGTGCTGCTGGGCACTGCTGCGGCGATGCCGGTTCATCCCGAACTTCTTGACTCGGCAAAAAACAACATCCCGCACGCCGGTGGTTTGATGACTTCATGGGGTTACAGCAGCCGAGCCCATGTTGGCCGTCACGCCTCCCCAGGGTTCTGGCTGTTAGGCGGGTCGCGGGCGTTGATTGAGGTGTCTCCCGACGGTGCGCTTGCTGCGGACATGGCCGCGTGTCAAAGCTACACGGGGGCGGTCACCGCTGCGGCGTCTGTTGCTAGTCCTGTTTCGGTCATCTTGGGAAGTGACGACAAGATGACGCCTGTCACCTCAGCTCAAGACTTGCTCGCTGGATTTGACCCTCCCGCCGCTGTGCCCGCCCTGAACGTGACAGTGCTCGATGGTGTCGGTCACATGATCCCCCTCGAAGACCCGGACCGTGCTCGATCCTGTATTGCCGAAGCGCTCAGAACGGCGGACCGGTCACTCGCTACTGACAACCGGGACTGATGACCTGTCGAACACGCGTGCCGGAATCCAGCCTCGTACTGAGTTGATCAACCAGACCGAATCGGCTCGGTCGAGGTCTTCGATGGTCACTATTGCTTCTTGGATCCTACGGTTGGCTAACAACTCCGCTCGCAAAGTGCCGGGCAACAAACCGCTGGATTCGGCTGGCGTGATCGCAATCCCATCGAGTTCCAGCACCAAATTGGCGACCGTCGTTTCGGTCAGTTCGCCCCGTTCGTTCCACAGCAACACGTCATCGGCATTCCGGTGACGGGCGAGGGCTTGCTCGTAGCGGTCACGTCGGGTCGTCTTGAAGCGCAGGAACTCGTCGTTACTGGACACAGGCATCGTGTCCACCGCGATGCGCCAAACCGGGTTCACAGCAGGCGGCGACATCTCCGCCACTTGCACTTCAATGGCACCGTCGGCCGAGACCAGGATCCGCACCCGTTGGGTTGTGTCAGCGCGAATTGCGTCTAGTCGGCGTCGAACTTCTCCCGGATCCATGTCAAAGCCGAAATGTTCGGCGCACGCAGTTAGCCGGACGAGGTGGCGATCAAGCAATATCGGTCCCGCGCCAGGCTCCCACGCCAATGTCTCAAGCAATCGAAAGGGTCGTGTCGCTCGATGCAACACGCGGGCCTTGTCGTGAGCTTCGTGCCACTCTGCGGTGGGCTGAGAATCCCAAACGATGCCTCCCCCGATGCCGTAGACGGCATGCCCGATCCGTTGATCGATCCAGGCAGTTCGAATAGCGATATTGAACTCGGCGTCCCCGCTCGGCTCGACTACGCCAACTGAACCCGTGTAGATCCCACGCGGCTCGGTTTCGAGCTCCGCGATGATACGGCTGGCAGCAACTTTGGGAGCACCGGTGATGGAAGCTCCAGGGAATGTCGCCGCTAGCAGTTCACGTAGCGAAGCGTTGGTCTCAGCGGTGACTGTCGAAGTCATCTGGTGCACGGTCGGGTAGCTCTCAACGGTATGCAATTTTGCTACTCGGACGCTGCCGATGTCAGCCACGCGGCCAAGATCGTTGCGGGCCATGTCGACGATCATCGTGTTTTCGGCGCGGTCTTTTTCGCTGCGAACGAGTTCGTTGGCCAACTCACGATCAATCATCGGGTCCGGGTGGCGAGGTCTAGTTCCTTTCATCGGTCGAGTCACCACGGTCGTGTTGCGCCGAGAAATGAGTTGTTCAGGCGAAGCCGAGCACACAGCCACTGCACCAAAGTCGAGAAAGGCGAGATGGTCAGCTCGCTGCGCCCTGCACAACGCCGCGAACAAGCCTTCGGGATCTCCAGAGAAATCACTGTGGAGCCTCAATGTGTAGTTGACCTGGTAGGTGTCGCCGGCGGCGATCAGTTCTTGGATGGACTTGACTATGGCCTCGAATGTTTGCTGGTCTGCGCTAGGTGTCCACGCTTGTGTGTTGAAGGCACGACCAGCGGGTCCCCGTGAGGGGTGAGGTTCTTCAAAAGCAGCGAACGCAACCAGCGGCACGGCGGGGTCACGGAGACTGCAAAGTGCTTCGTCGAAGGCGGGTGCCGCGTCGTAACTGACGATTCCAACCAACCACAGGCCCTGCTCGGCGGCGGATTCGACAGCATCAATGGTTGGGCCGACGTCGCTGAGATTTGTGGCCACAAAATGAGCTACCGGATCACGGAACTCCAACCATCGACGCCCCTGATCCGAGTCGTGACGAACCAACGCGCGACGCAGCAGCAGTGGCCTCGAATCCCTGTTCTCAAAATCGTCAGACATCCCGCTTGAAAGTATGCCAACAACGGGGTGTGCAATGCTGAGGTCGGTACGCTTACCGATGGTGAGGAGCGGCTCGTGCCTTTGACCCGATACGCGCGTATTGAGGAGTCGCCATACTTGCGGCGCGCCCTCAACCATGCGGATCCCGACACGGCGGCGTTGGCTGTTTACAACCACATGTATTACCTGCTCCACTACGGAGATCCAGTGGCTGAGTATTGGGCGCTGGTTGACGGAGTCACCCTTTGGGACGTGGCGTATCAGCGCCAAGTTGAGATCTGCGGTCCCGACGCCATGGCGTTCACCCAGATGCTGGTACCACGAGATCTGTCGAGCCATGAGGTTGGCCAGTGCAAATATGCTTTCATGACCAACGCAGACGGCGGAATAATCTGTGATCCAGTCATTCTGCGGCTCGACGAGGACCGGTTCTGGCTTAGTGCGGCGGATGCTGACGTGCATCTTTGGTGCCAGGGTCTACTGCATAGCGCCGAGCTCGACGTAGAGATCACCGTTCCCGATGTGGCGCCGGTGCAGATCCAAGGTCCGCAAGCCAGTGCTGTCATGGTGGACCTCTTTGGTGAAGAAATCCTCGACATCGGCTATTACCGCCTAGTCCAAACTCGTCACGGCGCCCTTGATTTGGTCGTGTCGCGTACAGGCTGGGGAGGGCTTTCTGGTTACGAGGTGTATGTGTGTGGCGCTCGCACGGATGACAACATGGCAGCGGAGCTTTGGTGGGACACCGTCATGCGCGCTGGTGAGCGTCATGAGATCATGGCGGCCGCCCCCAACCATGTGCGACGGATCGAAGCTGGAATGCTGGCTTTCGGGTGCGACATCGACGACAGCACCAACCCGTTTGAAGTGGCCAACGGTTACGACTGGATGGTTGACCTAGACCAACCTGACGATTTTGTCGGTAAGGACGCTTTGCGTCGCATCCGTGATGAAGGCCCGACGCGGCGCTTGGTTGGTGTTGACATAAGCGGCCCCAACCTCGGAACTTTTACTGACGGTGCTATGCCACGCGTGCTCCCGGTACACGCAGACGACAGTGTGGTCGGACAGCTCACTTCTGCCTGCTACTCGCCGCGGCTCCGCAAGAACATCGGCTACGCGATGCTCGGGATCGGCTATGCCTCACTGGGACAGGAGTTTTCTGTGCCTCATTCGGTTCATGGCTGTCTTAAGGCGGTCACGGTGAAGAAACCTCACGCCAAGTGACCAGCGATTCCCACTCTGGTAGGGCGAGCATGAACGACGAAGAAGGAATTGAGGGCGGCCCGATTATCTCGGTCAACCCGGTGGTGGCGGCTCGCGCCTTGTTGGTCGGGATCGCGTTGCTGATGGCCGGTAATGGCTTGCAAGGTTCTTTGCTGGGTGTCCGTGCCGAAGCCGAGGGATTCGGAATAGTCGCTACGGGTGTTGTGATGGCCTGTTATTTCGGAGGCTTTTTTGTCGGGGGTCTGTATTCGCAACGGCTCATCTCTCAGGTCGGACACATCCGGGTTTTTGCGGCGCTGGCGTCTTTGGCCTCGGGTGCATCGTTGTTGCATGTGTTGTTAATTTCTCCGCTCTCTTGGGGTCTGATGAGGTTCGTGACCGGCATGTGCATCGCCGGCCTGTTTGTGGTCGCTGAATCGTGGCTCAATGACATGGCCACTAACGCGACGCGCGGTCGTCTGCTCTCGATGTACATGGTGGCAACGATGGGTGGGATGACTGCTGGCCAGTTCTTGTTGGAGACAGCGGACACCAGTGGTTTCAAACTCTTTGTGTTGGCCTCCCTGTTGGTTTCTGCCTCGTTGGTTCCGGTAACGCTGTCAGCTTCGAGCAACCCTCCGCTCGGCGTACCCGAACCGCTGTCGACCCGAGAACTGACGCGCAATGTTCCCACCGGGGTGATTTCCACGTTTTGGGTGGGCACGTCAGCCGGAGTTCTGATCGGACTCGGCGCGGTCTATGCGGTGACGGTTGAGATTCCCAATTCGCGGATCCCGGTGTTTTTGGCGGCGCCGCTGGTCGGCTCAGTCGTTATGCAATGGCCGATTGGTTGGATGTCGGACCGCGTCGGTCGCCGTTTGGTTATGTGGTGGGTGGCGACCGCGGCGGCCGCGATATGTGTCGCCTCAGCCTTGATCGACCCACAGTCTTGGCTAGTGATCGCACTCGTGTTCGGACTCGGTGGGATGACCTTTTCGTTGTACTCGTTGACGATTGCATATACCGCGGATTGGCTTCCCCAGTCGCAGCTCACCGCGGCCTCGGCCGCGCTGGTGCGGGTCAACGGGGTCGGGGCGGTGTTCGGGCCGCTGGTGGTGGCCCCGGCTATGGCGTTGAGCTCGCCGCAAGCATTCTTTTGGGCGCTTGTGACGACCCACGGTTTGATCGCGGCCTACATCAGTTGGCGTGTGTTGTTCCGCAATCCAGTGCCGAAGGAACTGCAGAGGGTGTTTGTTGTCTACCCGGCCCGGGCCTCCGCGGTGGCCTCCAACCTGATCGGTCGTCGTCGCCGCGTCTACGACTCTTCTTGATCCCCTTCCAGAAGGGGTTAGTAGGCGGCGTCGGGCATTTCTGACTTGCGACGGGCGATGAATTCGCGTAGTTCGGCGTCGATGGCCTCGTCGAGGGGTGGCGGTTCGTATTCGGCCAACAGCTTCTTCCACTGCGCGTTGGCTCGTTGCGCGGCGGTAAGACTGCCTTCGGATTCCCATTGCTCGAAGCTGTTGTTGTCTGCGATCGAGGAGCGGTAGAAGGCGGTCTCGAAATTGGCCAGCGTGTGAGCATTCCCCAAGAAGTGGTCACCGTGGGGGTTGGTGTCGAAGGCGTCCATCGCTTGACCGTTCTCAGACATGTCGATGCCTCCGGCATACACGCCCATCATCCCGAGTTGATCGGCGTCCATGATCAGTTTTTCGTAGCCGAGCGTGAGCCCTCCTTCGAGCCATCCCGCGGCATGCAGTACGAAGTTCACACCTGCTGCAAGCGTGGGCAGGATGGTTGAGGCAGACTCGTAAGCCGCTTGCGCATCGGGCGCTTTGGATGACGTGAACTGGCCACCGGAGCGAAACGGTACGCCGACCCTTCGGGCTAACGCGGCCATCACGTTGATCGCTTGTCCTGCTTCTGGCGTGCCGAAAGTCGGTGCACCGGTCGCCATCGACATGGAGGAGGCGAACGTACCGAAGATGACCGGCGCTCCGGGGCGTACGAGTTGGTAATAGGCCATCCCGGAGAGCGCCTCAGCCAGCGCTTGCGTGCACAACGCGGCGACTGTCACTGGCGACATCGCTCCGGCGAGGATGAAGGGCGAGATGATGGCTGCTTGGTTCGCTCGGGCGTATTCGGTGGCCGCGCCGAGCATGGTGGAGTCCCAGCGAAGTGGTGACGAAGCGTTGATCAGCGACGTCATCACAGTTCGGTCGTTGAGATCGCCGCCGAATGCAATACGTGAAAGTTCGATCGAATCGGCTGCTCGTTCCGCCGCGGTGACCGAACCCATGTAGGGCTTGTCGCTGTAAGCGATGTGGGAATACACCATGTCGAGATGCCGCTTGTTGACGGCCACATCCACCGGTTCGCAAACCGTGCCGCCGGAATGGTGAAGGTGGGGAAGCAAATATGTGAGCTTGACTGCGTTCTGGAAGTCGGTGAGCGTTGCGTAACGCCGACCGTTGTCGAGGTCGGATACAAAGGGCGAACCGTAGTTGGGGGCGAAGACTGTGGTGTTGGCTCCGATTTTGACGCTTCGCTCTGGGTTTCGGGCGTGTTGGGTGTACACCTCCGGAGCGCTGCGCGCCAGAATCTCGCGGCACATACCGCGAGGAAACCGGACCAGATCGCCGTCGATGTCGGCGCCGGCATCGCGCCACAATTCGATGGCTGACGGGAAATCCTGAAAGGCGACTCCGATCTCGGCGAGGATCGTTTCGGCGTTTGCTTCGATCTGGGCTAAGCCCTCTTCGTCGAGCATCTCCACTGGCGCGAGTTTCCGCTCAAGATATGCCACGGTTTCGGCGGTTGAGGCGGCTCGTGCGGCTTGTCGGCTGGCTCGCCCGCCACCGCGACGCCCTCGCCTTTGGCTGTCGCTGGGTTGGGTGTCGGTCATGTTGCCTCCGTACTGGGAGTCTCGGTTGTAGTTGTACGTCGTCGCCGGTTGCGGTTTCGAGCAGCGGTAGAAGGTTGCCTTTGGGGAAGATCAACCACCTTCGACAACTCGACCGAGGGCGCAGATACGTGAGGGAATGCCATTGCTGCGACGAAGAGTTCCTGGAAACGGGGTTCGGTTGCAGTCTCGATCTTTTCGATACTGTTCACAACCTGTGCGATCTCATGGCGTTGTGTCGCTGACAGCAACATCCGAACTGCTCCAGCGCCTGAGGAGTTGCCAACAGAGGTCACTGCGGCTACCGGGCAGTCGGGAACTAGCCCTAACACCAGCGCATACAGGGGATCAATGTGCGCGCCAAAGGCCCCAGCGAGTCGAATGTCTCTAACTTCTGAAATTCCGGCGTGTTCCATCAACAAGTCGATACCGGCGCGTAGAGCGGCCCCGGCTAGTTGGATTTGGCGCACATCGTTTTGGGTAATGAATAGTGGAGTTGGCCCTGAACGAATTACATACCGGAAGGTGCGTTCTTCGGGCTCAACGTATGGTGAGCGCTTGGCCAGCGACCCTTGGATTACCCCGTTGCTGTCGCACACACCGGCCAGAAACATTTCGCCGATGACTTCGATGATCGCCGAGCCGCACAGGCCCGCAATATCGAGGTGAGCGACGTCTTTGGCAAAGTCGGGATCGTCGCTCCAAAGATCAGAGCCGATCACCTTGTAGCGGGCCACAAACGTCTCGCGGTCGATGCGAACCCGCTCGATAGCTCCCGCTGTGGCTCTCATACCGCACGATATTTGGGCACCCTCGAAGGCGGGCCCGGTAGGCGAAGAGGCGGCGTAAGTCTTTGACGATGTACCGAGCACTATCTCGGCGTTAGTACCGACATCGACCATTAGTTGTGGTGTCGTGCTGCGATGCGTTCCCTCGTTGAGTACAGCCGCAGCAGCGTCAGCCCCGACATGACCTGCGATGCAAGGGCCGATATGGGTACGCGCATACCGAAGCGACAAGCCGAGTTCGTCGGCTCTCGTGTCGATCGGTGCGCTCACGGTGAGGGTGAACGGCGCAGCGCCGAGCGGGGTCGGGTCGATTCCCAGCAATAGGTGGTGCATAACCGGGTTGCCGACCACAACCAGGTCGTGAATGCGGGTTCGCAACTTCTTGCTCGGTTCGCTGATCTCGTTGGCTAGGTCGTCAATCAAGGCATCGAGTGCCCCCCGCACCACCGATGTTAGTTCTTGGTCGCCGCCCGGGTTCATCATCACGTAGCTGACTCGGCTCATCAGGTCTTCGCCGAAGCGGATCTGCGGGTTCATCGCTCCGGCGTGCGCAACGACATCACCGGATGCGAGGTCCACCAAATAGCCCGCAACGGTCGTGCTACCTACATCAATGGCGACGCCGTAGACCGCTTCGTCGAAACCGGGTCGGACTGCCATTACCGTGCCGTCGGAATGCACGATCGCGGTGAGTCCTCGCCTACCGTCGGTTATCGTCCTACCGAGGTCGGGGAGCACTCGGGCATCGACTGTGGCTTCGGCGATACCCCAGTCAGATTCGAGTGATTCGGCGAGTAGGTCGCATAGAGCTTGTTCGTCGCCGAGCGATTGCTTTGGTACTTCGACATAGCGCGCGGTGATCATCGGGTCGACCGTGAGCCCTTCGAGGTTGATCTTCTTGCGGACCACGGGTCTGTGTACCTGACTGTCGGTCGGTACGTCGATCACCACGCCTGATCGCACGATTGCCTGGCATCCCAGGCGATTGCCCGATGTGATTGCGCGGCGGCCCTTGTAGTTGTCCTCGCTTTGAGTCCAAGGGTTCAGGGCCTGCGCAGTGGAAGTGATGTTCCACTTTGCAAACTCGCCGAACGAAGGGGTGACTTGGCAACGTCCGCAGAGTCCGCGGCCCCCACAAGTGGAATCAAGGTCGATCCCGGTAGAGCGGGCAGCGTCGAGCACAGTGGTTCCGACGGGCACGGTCACCTTCATCCCCGAGGGCATGAAGATCACCGAGGCGTCGTCATCCACAGT
This sequence comes from Candidatus Aldehydirespiratoraceae bacterium, assembly GCA_965198365.1. Classification (GTDB taxonomy): domain Bacteria; phylum Actinomycetota; class Acidimicrobiia; order Acidimicrobiales; family Aldehydirespiratoraceae; genus VXYK01. The sequence goes on from OZ240617.1 coordinate 1,195,227, forward strand.
TGCAGATTCTGCGACCATTGCAGATTCAGGCGATCCTTCGACGGTTGGGGCGCCGCCGACCTCGTCCCTCTCCGTCGATTGCCGGGGCGCGGTATTCGCGAATCCATGCTGCACAGTCCCGGTCGTGGCCAGCTAGTACATCGGCCGCCATGACCGCCGTCTTCACTTCGGGGTGCATCGGATTCATGATGGCTGAACTCATGCCTGCGCCGATACCCATCGCAAGAAAGGTACCGGTGATGGCATGGCGGCTCGGCAAACCGAAACTGACGTTGGATGCGCCGCAGGTGGTGTTGACTTTCAACTCATCGCGGAGGCGACGAACGAGGGCAAAGACCTGCTGTCCAGCGGTGCCCATGGCTCCGATGGGCATCACCAACGGATCGACAACTACGTCGGAAGCGGGAATCCCGAAGTCGGCGGCTGCGTGGACGATCTTGCGGGCTACTTCGAATCGCACATCGGGGTCTTCGCTTATCCCGGTTTCGTCGTTGGAGATTGCGACCACTGCCGCGCCTGCTTTTGCCACGAGTGGGAGCACTCGTTCCAGTACTTCGTTTTCGCCGGTCACGGAGTTGATCAACGGTTTGCCTTCATAGACGGCGATACCGGCTTCCAACGCTTCGATGATTGACGAGTCAATCGCGAGAGGGACGTCGGTTACCGACTGTACGAGTTTGATTGCTTGGCTAAGGAGGGCGGGTTCGTCGGCCAGCGGGATGCCGGCGTTGACGTCAAGCATGTGTGCTCCGGCTTCAACCTGGGCAATGGCATCGGCTTCAACCCGGCTGAAGTCTCCGTTTTTCATTTCTTCGGCCAACAACTTGCGACCTGTGGGGTTGATGCGTTCACCGATCATCACGAAGGGCCGATCAAACCCGATTACCACTTCTTTGGTGGCGGAACTGATGACGGTTTCAGTCATTGGGTTGGAGTTCTTTCTCGATTTGGGGTTCAAGACCACCGTTGGTGACTAAGGCCTCAAGCCGGTGCCGGTGATACTCGCGCTCTATGCCATCGGCTGCGGATTGCCCGGCGGCGATGGCGTCACCGGGCACGGTGGTGGTGACCCGTCGCCATTGTTCGATGTATTTGTGGGTCTCGGTTAACCCGGCTACGTGCGCGGCGCGATCGATAGCGTGCTGAAAACGGGGTTCGAGCATGATCTTTTTGTTGTGGCCGTTGTTTGTGGTGGCGGTGATCTGGGCGGGAATATCGCGCCAGTAGATGGTCGTGATTCCTGGGGTGCGGCTGCGTCGTCTGCTCATAGCGAGGCTGTCTGCTTGCGGGCGAGATCGAAGATCTGGCTTTCGAGTTCGCCATATCCCGTGCCGAGCCGTTCGTAGGCGAGACCGAGCCGGTTGGCTGCGGCGCGGGCCTTTTCGTCGAGCACCGGATCGTCGGTTTGGGCCAGGTAGATCAGCTTGGTGTAGTTGCCGAAGTACATGTCGCGCAGTTCGGGGTGGGCTTCGATTCCCAACCCGCCCATGATGATGCGCTCGAAGTGCTTGACGAGATAGTCGGTGAGGTAGAACGAGGTTGGGTCGTTGTCATGCATTGCGATGAAACGCGGCCCACCGGCGAAGAACTGGTAGCAATGGGCGCCGGGCATCATCTCGATCGTGGTGCCGGATTGCCGATACTCGTGACAGATGTCGACGAGTTCGCCTGCGGTGCCGCAATCGGCGTACCCGAGCAGGATCCGTTGGTATTTGCCTTCGCAGCGCTTCAAACGCCGGCGGACAGCTTTGCCGATGTTCTCTGGTCGGTTGTGAAGAGAAGCGGGGAGACACTCGAGCGTGACGTTGTCGAGTTGATGGAGGCGGGAGATATCGCGGATCTCTCGGGCTAGCGCACCGCAGGCGAGGATCAGCACCCGAGGAGCACCACGGTTGGTGCCCGCAGGGTTTGCCGAGTCACCAGGGTTGGTCATGCTGCTCGGCGAGCTTGAACTAGCGACGAGGCGACTTCAGATGCCACCGCGGCGTCGCGACAGTAGGCGTCGGCACCGATGGCTTCGCCGAATTCTTCGTTGAGGGGCGCTCCGCCGACCATGATGATGTAGTCGTCTCGCATGCCTTTTTCGACGAGCGTGTCGATCACAACCTTCATGTAAGGCATGGTGGTGGTGAGCAGGGCTGACATCCCCAGAATGTCGGGCTTGTGTTCCTCGATCGCGGCGAGGAATTGGTCTACGTCGGTGTTGATGCCGAGGTCGAACACTTCGAATCCGGCGCCTTCGAGCATCATTCCGACAAGGTTCTTGCCGATGTCGTGGATGTCACCTTTGACTGTGCCGATCACGATGCTGCCGATGGGCTCGACTCCGGTTTCTGCCAGCAGAGGGCGCAGGATCGCCATGCCCGCTTTCATTGCTTTGGCAGCTAGGAGGACTTCGGGAACGAAGAGGATGCCGTCGCGAAAGTCGATGCCTACGATGCGCATGCCTTCGACTAGAGCGTCATTCAGGACCTTGTCTGCGGGCCAACCTCGGCCTAGCAGAATGCGCGTACCCTCGTCGATCTCCTCGTCTAACCCATCGTAGAGATCGTCGTGCATCTGAGCCGTCAAGTCTTCGTCGCTCAGTGCGTTCAGATCAATTTCGTCGATGTCTTCGCCGGGCGCTGTGTTCTCGCCGGGCGCAGCCGGAGCCGCGGAAGCGGAATCGGCGAAGGAGTCTGCAACGGGATCGGGGCTGGTTTCGTTGGTCATTTGGACGGCTCCAAGAGTTGTGGATTGGTCTGGGGCATCCACGGAACTGTTGTCCCGCATCGTGGAACCGTACCGTATCATGAAACGCGAGTGATTCTGAACCGATTCTCGTAGATAACATCGCGAAACTAGCGAAGGTCATCGAGCGGTAACCTGTGGGCCATGTCGAACCCTGAAACGTTGCCTCCGCATCGCTACGACGCGCGCATGGCTGACGACATCGAAACTCGCTGGCAGGCGCATTGGCGAACGCACGGGACTTATCACTCTCCGAACCCCAGTGGCGCACTGTCAACCGATTTGTTGGGTCTGGCTGATCGGCCGAAGTTGTTCATTATGGACATGTTTCCGTACCCCTCAGGAGTGGGCCTGCATGTCGGCCACCCACTCGGGTTCATTGCCACCGACGTGTACGCCCGTTTCAAACGGATGACGGGGTTCAACGTTCTGCACACGATGGGATTCGATGCTTTTGGTCTTCCCGCGGAAGAGCATGCCCGCCAAACCGGCGAGCACCCACGAGACAACACCGAGCGCAACATCGTCAACATGTCCCGCCAACTCGACCGATTGGGACTTGGACACGACGAGCGACGCTCCTTTGCAACCACCGACCCGGATTACTACCGCTGGACCCAGTGGATTTTCTTGGAACTCTTCAACGCCTGGTTCGATGAGTCCCGCCAAACTGCCCGCCCGATCAGCGAGTTGATCAGCGAGTTCGATTCGGCAAGCCGCGCTCCGAAAGGCGGCGAAGACTGGGCGCACGCCGATCAGTCGGCGCGCCGTCGGATCTTGTCTCAGTATCGGCTCGCTTATGTGGACGAAGCGCCCGTCAACTGGTGTCCCGGGCTCGGCACGGTGCTTTCCAACGAAGAGGTGACCGCGGAAGGTCGGTCGGAACGGGGCAATTTCGCTGTCTTCCAGCGACCGTTGAAGCAATGGATGATGCGGATCACCGCATACGCGGATCGGCTGTTGGATGATCTGGATCTGCTCGATTGGAGCGATTCGATCAAGACGATGCAGCGCAACTGGATCGGGCGCAGCCTCGGTGCATACATCGACTTCGGACCTGTCCGGGTATTTACTACTCGGCCTGACACTGTCTATGGCACAACGTTCATGGTTCTCGCGCCAGAGCATCCACTAGTCGACGAACTGACCGCTGACGAGTGGCCCGCGGGCACCGACGAACGTCTCAGCGGTGGCTTCGCGAACCCGCGCGCGGCGGTCTCGGCCTACCGCGTACGTGTTGGGGAGATGACCAACTTCGACCGGCAGGACAACAAGGACAAGACCGGTGTCTTCATCGGGACAAGCTGTCCGGTCCCCGTTGATGGGCGGGAGATTCCGATCTTTGTCGCCGACTATGCCTTGATGGGCTACGGCACAGGCGCGGTTATGGGTGTGCCGGGCGAGGATCAACGCGACTGGGAATTCGCCGAAAAATACGGCATGGACATCATCCGTACCGTTGAACCACCCGCTGACTTTGTTGGCCAGGCATACGTTGGCGACGGCCCCGCGATCAACAGCGGGTTTCTCAACGGGATGGAGAAAGCCGAAGCCATAGCTGCGATCATCGAGTGGCTCCAAGACCAGGGACTAGGTGAAGGCGCGGTCACCTACAAGTTGCGAGACTGGCTGTTCAGCCGTCAGCGCTACTGGGGCGAACCCTTCCCGATTGTCTATGGTGACGACGGTTTGCCACGTGCAGTTCCCGATGGAGACCTTCCGGTGCTGCTGCCCGATCTCATGGATTGGGCACCACGCTCACTAGATGAAGACTCAGAACCCGAACCTCCCCTCGGGCGGGTAACGCAATGGCGCGAGGTTGAACTTGATCTGGATGACGGCGAAGGTCCAAAAAGGTACCGACGTGAACTCAACACCATGCCCAACTGGGCAGGTTCATGCTGGTATTACCTGCGATATCTCGATCCTGACAACGACCGCGCCTTGGTCGATCCAGATGTCGAGAGGTACTGGATGGCAGATCCCACCGGCGGTGTTGGCGGCGTTGACCTCTATGTGGGCGGCGTGGAACATGCGGTGTTGCATCTGCTCTACGCCCGGTTTTGGCACAAGGTTCTTTACGACCTCGGTCATGTGTCGGGTCCTGAACCATTCAAACGGCTCATCAACCAGGGATACATTCAGGCTGCCGCGTATCAGGACAACCGGGGTGCCTACGTGCCTGCTGACGAAGTCGCGGGCACCCCCCAAACGGGCTTCACTCACGACGGTGTGGAAGTCACCCGAGCGTTCGGGAAGATGGGAAAGTCATTGAAGAACGCGGTTACACCCGATGACATGTACGAGGTCTATGGGGCCGACACACTGCGGCTCTACGAAATGTCGATGGGTCCAATCGATCAGGACCGACCCTGGGAGACACGTTCGGTGGTCGGTTCTCATCGGCTGCTGCAGCGCGTCTGGCGCAATCTAGTCAATGAACAAACAGGCGAACTTCTGGTGGCCGACGACGAACCGGATGACGAGCTTCGCCGGATCCTGCACAAGACAATCGATGGTGTCCGCGCCGATATGGACGGCCTTCGCTTCAACACCGCGACCGCCAAGATCACAGAACTCAACAACGAGTTGACGAAGCGTGATTCTGCGACTCCGCGCGAAGTTGCTGATGCAATGGTGCGGATGCTGGCACCCCTCGTGCCTCATGTGGCTGAAGAACTCTGGCAGCGGCTCGGAGGGGTTGGCTCGGTTACTCAAGCAACGTTTCCGATCGCCGATCCACGCCTTTTGGTCGACGAGATGATCGAGTTGCCCGTTCAGGTCAACGGCAAACTCCGGGCCAAGATATTCGTGGCTGTAGATGCCAGCGATGCGACAGTGCTTGAGCTTGCATTGGCTGAGTCCAACGTCTTGGCCCATGTGGACGGTAGGGAACTGCGGAAGTCAATCGTGGTCCCCGGTCGCATGGTGAACTTTGTCGTTTGATCGCCCGGCCAAACCGGTGAAGCTGTCCGCAGCACGAGCGCGCCGGATTGCCTTAGCTGCTCAAGGTTTTAGGAGCCCGCGCCCAACCGGAAGAGTCGATCGGCGTCATCTGCGGCGGGTGATGTCTGAACTCAACTTGTTACAACTCGACTCGGTTCCGGTCGTGATACGCACCCAGTACATGCCCCCTTTCTCGCGCCTCGGGCCATACCGACCAGAGTTGCTTGATGAGATCGCCTACCGTGATGACGAGTGGTTTGAGGCGTGGAGTCATGAAGCGTCGCTGATGCCGGTAAACGATGAACCGCTGTTGCGCTGGCAGAAGGAGCGGGCTCGCCGAGGTGACACCTGGGGCCAGCTTGCGGCGTTGGCTCGTGAGGATCCGGGCTATATCGAAGAAGTTCTTGAGCAGGTGAGAGAGAGTCCCCTTGCCCCCAAAGAACTTCGGGAACCGCGTCGACGCAGCGGCGAATGGTGGGGTGACCGCTCCGACGGATCGATCGCTTTGGACTGGCTCTTTCGTATCGGCGAGGTTGGCATTCGTCGCCGCCCCGGATTCGTTAAGGAGTTCGATCTCCTTGATCGGATTGTGCCCAAAGAAATCCTTGCGCTTCCCACACCAAGCGAGCACGAAGCGCACCGCGATCTACTGATGCGTGCAGCGTCGAGTTTCGGTGTGGCCACAGCTTCCGATCTCGTTGATTACTACCGACTACCCAAAGTCCCCGCCAAGACCCACTTAGCAGAACTGGTTGAGGACGGGCGACTAGCAGAGGCCGACGTTGAGGGTTGGGACCGGCCTGCGTTGTTGCATCCCGAGGCGGTTGCTCCCCGCTCGATCGAGGCCTGTACCTTGCTGTCGCCGTTTGATCCTGTGGTGTGGTGTCGCGAACGCGGGGTTCGTTTGTTCGACTTTGAGTACAAGATTGAGATCTACACGCCAGCGGCGAAGCGGATCTACGGCTACTACGTCCTGCCCTTTCTGTTGGGTGACCAAATTGTCGGCCGAGTAGACCTGAAGACGGATCGTCAGGCGGGCGTGCTGTTGGTCAAAGGGGCGTTTTCTGAATCAGGCCATGACCGCGACAAGGTCGTCGAGGGTTTGCGACATGCGCTCAACGATCTGACCGTCCTTGTCGGTTGCGACTCTTGGCGGGTCGTTGGCACCGCCGGTGACCTGATCGGCAGCCTCTGATTTCGCGTCAGGCCGAGTCTGTCTCGTCGGTCTCGTCGGTCTCGTCGGTCTCGTCGTCGTTGTCACCGGTTTCGGGGTAAGTGACGGGAGGCGATGTTGGACGGGTAGTCGGGTACTCGCCCGGCTCGGTGGTTGGATATTCGGGGGCGGTGGTAGTGGGTGCCGCGGTGGTCGTCGATGCCGCAGTGGTACTGGGAGCTGCGGTTACGACAGGAGCTGCGGTTACGACGGGAGCTGCTGTGGTCGTGGGTGCTGCGGTGGTTGCGGCGGTGGTCGCTGGGGCGCGTGCCACTGTCGTAGTGGTCGTGGTGGTCGTAGTGGTCGTAGTGGTTGTGGTCGAGGTTGAACTTGTTGTAGGGGTCGTCGCGGGAGGCGCGGGATCGTTCTGTAAGGCGTAATACCCGATCAACATTCCCGTCGCGAGCATTACCGGTAACCACCACTCAAGTCGCATCGGATGAGATGTTATCGCGGGACCCGCGCAGGTGCAGACATATGCTCATGTGCTTCTGTCCCATTAGGATTCCGCTGGTGCCGTTTACGCTCCGCCGTCCCGCCGCTCGCTGCGTACTGCTTGATCGAGCAGGCCGCATCTTTTTGATCCGAGCCGAAGATCCAATCGATCCACGCAAACCCGAGTGGCTGGAAATCCCCGGCGGAGGGATGGGTTGGGGTGAAGACTCTGGCACGGCCGCGCTACGGGAACTGTATGAGGAGACCGGAATTCCCGATGTCGAGATGGGACCATGCGTCTGGGTTCAACAGACTGAATACGACTTCGGTGGGTACCATTTTGAATCCGACGACCACATTCATGTCGCGTGGTGCGACGGTGGCGAATATCGACCCAAGGGCCTTGAGGCGCTTGAGGCGGCAGCGTTTTTGGGTGCCGAATGGTGGACACTGGAGGAACTTCTCGATAGCGACATGCCAACCGTGCCTTTTTGGTTGCGGCGATTTCTTCCCGAGATCATTGCTGGTGAACTTCCTGCCGAACCGATCGACATCACGCCGCCTGCCAGCGAAGGCGGGCGGTTCAGCTAAACCGGTCTGCCGTGTTCGATGTCGTCGCGGATGGCGGCCTTGACGGCGTATCCGGTGATGATCGCCGGGGCGAGAACGATCGAACCCGCAATCACGCCGGCAATAACAATCCGTGAAATGCCGTCGCTGAAGCCAGTGATCAGCCCGAATACAAACACCACGATGGAAAGTGCGAACAGGAGGTAGCCGAGGCGCTGGCCCCGACCGGCCCAGCGGGCAGCGCGGGCACGCTGAACAAGTACTGGGTCAGTTGCTTCTTCGGGTGCCATTACTGTTCACGGTAGCCAGCCGGCGTCAGCCAGCAGCGCGGCAATCGCCTCGGTCATCACCCGCAGCGATAAATGTTTGATCGCGACTTTGCGGTTTCGCTCGATTCTGTTGTTGTCGCCAACCCTCAACGCCCCTCTGAGCGGTTCGGCATCGTCAGTGGGAAACCACTCAAAGCCAAGTGCACGTAGTTCGGCGGCCACAGGGTAGTTCGCAACAGCAACGGGCACGCGATGAATCGATGCCTCCACTGGGGGGTTGCCGAATCCTTCCCAGGTCGAAGGAAACACCACTGCGTCGGCGGCTCGGTAGAGATCGACCGCCGATTCTTTGGTGGTGCCGTGCACCACGCGGCACGCAGCGCCGCAAAGCAGTCGTTTGAGTTCGTCGTCGTAGCCGTCTTCGGCTCGCCCCCATAGCCAGTACACGCCTCCCAACTCCTCACACAGAGCTATGGCGCGTGCGACATTCTTGCGTGGGATAGCCCGAACTGGATGAGCTACCAGAAGGTCGCTTTCACTCACCTCCAGTCGACGGCGCACTCCTGAACGATCGCCGACTCCGGTAGCGGTCGAAAACCCGTTGTATATGCAAGTCGCCTCAAAACCCCTGCTCTGCATCTGTTTTTTGGTCAATTGGTTGATTGTGACGTGGCGCCAGGCCCCATCGTCGATCGGTAACTCGCTGATATGCGCGAAACGCTCTCGCTGCCACGGCGGGTCATGGTGGTGCATTATCGTGGGCCGACCCCGCAACACCGCTGCGGTTACCCGAGCCGCTTTGAGGTTGAGCGGAATGGTGCAGAGATTCTCAACGACAACGAGATCCGCTTCGGCTAGCGCTTCGATCAATTCTGTAGATGATGGTGGGTCTGTTGCCGTAATCGATAAGCCGGGTACTGTCCGGTCGACGGGTCCTTCGCCGGCAACGGTGATGACCTCGAACCCCAACTGCTCGATCGCTCGCTGCCAGTTGCGGGCCACAACAGACACCCCATCGGCCATTCCCAGCCGAAACGAGACGAACGCACACCGAGCCATGCCCGACACGATGCCCGCTGAACCAACAAACCCCACCTCGGACGAGCTTCGAGAAGCGGTCGCGTCAGTCATGGAACAGGCCTGGGTACCGCTCGGTTATACCGCGCCCAACCCAGTCACCTACCCATGGATGTGGCTCTGGGATAGTTGCTTCCACAGCTTGATCTGGCACGCCCTTGGTGACGACGAGCGTGCGGTTGTTGAACTCAAGTCGGCCTTATCAACCATCGACGACAGCGGGTTCGTGCCTCACATGGGTTATCAGTTGGACCCACAGCGATCCGTTGAATTGTGGGGTACTAGGGGGGCGTCGTCGATTTCTCAGCCGCCGATGTACGGGCATGTGATCGCAAGACTTTCCAGGGCCGGGGTTACCGTTCCGGAGGAATTGTTGGATCGAGCTGATCGGGGGCTTCGCTTCCTTCTTCATCGACGTGTTCGCCACCGTGAGTCGGGTTTGATCGAGGTGGTGCATCCTTGGGAAACAGGCTGCGACGACTCGCCTCGTTGGGATGATCTGACAAACCCAGAGCCTTTCGATCTGGAGCGCTGGAGGGAACTCAAGAACCACCTGCTTGCCCGTGTCGAGCGGGGTTCTAGCGGAGAGCCTTTAGCCAATCCGGACTGTGCTGTGGCTCCGTGTGGATTCAATGCGCTCGTAGCGTTCAATGCCACAGAGTTGGCGACGGTGACTTCTGATCGGGACCTTGAAGTCGGTGCTTTTGAACTGGCCGAAGCACTCGACCAACGGTTTGACGCGCAGCGCCGTACTTGGGTTGATGCCGGCACCTTGAGTAGCGGCTCTGGGCGTAGCCGCACAGCCGACGGTTTGTTGCCTCTGCTGGTGAGTCGCAGTGATGTGGCCTGTCAGCGGGTGATCGAAGAACTATCCAATCCAGACGCCTATTGCGCCACATATGGTCCCCGCGGGGTTCACGCCGAGGAGCCGACCTACGACCCGACCGCCTATTGGCGCGGACCGGTGTGGCCGCAGCTCAGCTACTTGCTGTGGTTGGCGGTTGATCGGGCTTCCGCCCCGAAATCTTCCACGGCGGAACTCATCCGGACTCACACGATTAGAGGAGCGATGGTTTCGGGCCTCGCCGAGTATTGGGACGGCGACAGTGGTAACGGGCTCGGCGCAATCCCTCAATCATGGACCGGCCTAGCTTTGCTGCTCGACCGTGGTCACTGAGACCGCGGACTCGCTCATCGAATCTCAGGGTGAGGGGTTCCATGGTGGTTCGGACCATGGCTGTTGAGGCTGTTGAGCGGTCGGGGCCGACTCGGGGTAGACAGTTGGGGACTCGGAATAAACGTCGTGTGACTCGGGGTAAACGGTCGGTGACTCTGGAGTTTCGAGATCCAGTTCGATGTGGTGTGCGGCCTCCTCATCTTCAAGTTCAGTGTCAATGGACTCATCGCTCTGGAAGAACTGGCTGTATGTGTAGCGCCGCCGTTGATTGCCAAGCATCAGGTTGCCTGTCACGTTGGCCAAGCCAACCAAGAAAATCAGGTCGCCGATCGAGACAACCTGTTCGCTCCAACGAATCGGGAAGGTATCACCCAGGAAGTCGAGGACGGAGTCGTCGTCGGCAGCTTCGACATGCCCTGAGATGGTGACGCCCCGTTCGAGCTCTTCGGCTGTGACGATCTCGGCCTCCACCAGGGCATTCGGCCGAACGGGCGTCTCCAAGTTGAGTATGAATACGAACAGGTTGAGCGCAAGACCGATCGAAAGGACGACCATGCCGACAAGGTGAAGGTTCATGATGGTGAAAGCAAAGGCACCGACGAGGGCAACGAAAGCTATGACACCGTCGGAATCTATGTCGGTCACGCTCACGAAGAATGCACAGATGGCCGATGAGACAAGAAACTCTGGATGGTAGATCTGGGTATTGAGGATTGTCGGGAAGTCGCCGCGGCGGATAACACCAGCTATAAGACCGATAATCACGGCCAGTATCAAAATCCAAATTGTCATGTCCATCCTCCAAACTGCGTACACGAGTGAGTTGGTGGCCCAACACTAGCCGTGTCAGATGGACAACTTCTACATCCTGCGGATTACTGGTTACCAACCCGACTGGTAGGCGTCACCGAGCAGGGGTTCTCCGTCGGACCGTTCGATCCAGCAGTGGATTGAACGGTAGCGAGCGACGTCGTCCTCGAAGTTTGCCTGTGGCGGCGTGATCACACCGATGTCTAGTTCGGATGTCTCGTAGTCGTTGCCTACCCACTGCGCGAACTGACGGTAGCAGGAGTGGACGGCGAACTCACTCATGACATCGTCGCCGGGATAGATGGACGGGTGCGGGGCCGGATAGTTGAGGAGGTGGTAGATCTGGTGATCGTGAGGCTCTTCGCAACTGATGAGGCTGGTGATGACGACCGATTGTCCGGCAGCGAGATTTTCCAAGCGGTTGAAGCAGTCGTCGACGTTGAGCGAGAATTGATTGATCACTGAGCCGCGTATTTCGGCGGGGATCGATGATGCTTGTTCAGGGATTGTTGTGGCGCTTGATTCCGACGGGTCGGCAGGTTCCCCTTCCTCCGCGTCAAGCCTTTCCGAAACGAACTCGGCGGGATCTTCCAAAGCGAACGGTTCGACAGTGTCACTGGAACATGCGGTAGTGAACACAGCCGTGCCGATCACGATGCAAAGCAGCACTTTCATTGCCGGAAGGCTACGCCTTCGCGAAGGGCTATGAGGCTCAGCCGCCAGCGGTATCAGCCGGTAGCGTCTTGTTGTGTCCATCGTTGCGTTGCGTGATGCGGTCGTGTTGCTTGGCCGCTTTCCGGCCCTTTCTGGTATCAACCTTGAGGTTGACGCAGCTGAGGTCGTGTTGCTTCAGGGTCCCAACGGAGCCGGAAAATCGACTTTGCTACGTTTCTGTGCCGGGCTCTTGCGCCCGCACTCGGGGAGCGCTGTCGTGTTGGGTCACGATCTTTGTAAATCTCGCCCTGCGGTTCGTCGGTCGGTAGGTCTTCTAGGGCACGACACCGCCCTCTACGACGACCTGACGGTTTTGGAGAATCTTCAATTTTTCGCGAAGGCATCGCGTATTGAGCTTGAAGCGGTGGAGTCTGCTCTTGATCGTCTTGGTGTTTCTGCGCGTTTGCACAACGTGGTCGTGGGCCGGCTTTCGGCGGGTCAACGGCGGCGGGTGGCGCTGGCCGAGGTGGCTCTTCGTCGACCTGAGTTGTGGTTGCTTGATGAGCCTCACGCTGGGCTTGATCAAGGGGGCCGAGACCTTGTCGACGGACTCGTTTCGGAAGCGGCGGCCGACGGTGCCACCGTGCTGGTAGCGTCCCACGAACTTGATCGCACGCTTGATCTGGCCACGCGCCGCGTCACGGTTGTTGGCGGCACTATCACCACCGATGTGGTTGACACCGCGAGTGTGGCCGACACGCCCGGTGTGAAGAGCAAACGGGAGAGTTGATGTTTTCTGACATCTGGCTTGTGACCAACAAAGATCTTCGAATCGAATGGCGTTCACGCGTCACTTTGAGCCAGGTCGTGCCGTTTGCACTAACTGTTCTTGTGCTTTTTGGATTTGCTCTGGATGCCAACCGTGGAGTCCTCACCGCAGCCACTTCGGGCCTGTTCTGGTTGACGGTCTTGTTTGTGACAGTCGTTGCTGTTCAGCGATCGACCGCCATTGAGACATCCGATGGGGCCCGCCGCGCATTGTTGCTCTCAGGCATTGAACCCTCGGCAGTATTTGCCGGAAAGGCTCTGGCGATAGCCGTGCAGATTCTGGGAGTTGAGGTTCTTATGGTGGGTGGTGTGTTGGTGTTCTACGGCGCCACCGTTGAGTCGCTGCCGCTGTTATTTGCCACCTGCGCGGTGGCAACCCTTGGGATCGCCGCGAGCGGCACGCTTCTCGGCGCGCTGGTGGCTGGTGTCAAGGCCCGCGAGACGGTGTTGCCAATCTTGCTTCTGCCGGTGCTGGCACCTGTACTGATCGCTGCTTCGAGAGCATTCGACGATGCACTCGGAGTCCTCGCCGTCGATGGCTGGGCCTGGCTTGGGTTATTGGCCGGTTTCGGGGTAGTCAATGCTTTGTTGGGAACCTTGGCATACGGCCCTTTGTTGGAGGAGACATGAGCGTTTGGAGGCGACATGGGCACTGACGCTGTCAGGACGGGGAGCCGAACCACGCGCCTCTTGGGTTTTGTGGTGCTCGTTGGCGTATTGGTTCTGATCCTGCTCGGTTTCTTCGGAGCGCCCGAAGATGATGAGCAAAGGGACGCGGTGCGCATGATTTTTGTTCACGTTCCGTCGGCCTTCCTTACTTACACGGCTCTGGTCACCACTGCGATCGGCTCGCTGATGTGGTTGTGGAAGCGTTCGCGCTGGTGGGACATTGTGGCTCACTCGGCGGCAGAGATCGGCGTGATCTTCTGCGGTTTGACCTTGTTCACCGGTTCGATTTGGGGTCGCCCCACCTGGAACACGTATTGGGATTGGGGTGATGTGAGGATCGTCACCAACTTGATCCTCTTTTTGATGATGGTCGGTTATCTGGCTCTTCGCGCCGCAGGTGGTGATGAGAATGCAGTGGCCACCCGTGCTGCTGTGGTGGGTTTGTTGGCGGCGGTCAACTTGCCGATCATCAATCGATCAGTGGAGTGGTGGTCCAATCGCACGCTGCATCAGAAATCGTCTTTGACTGATGGCAACCTTGAGGACCTCACCCTGTTTACACTCGTCGTTGGGGTCGTCGTCTGGGCCTTATTCTTTGTGTGGGCGATGATTCATCGCTTCCGGATAGGTTGGCTTGAGCATCAACTGGGAGCCATTGATTTGGAAACAGCGCTGATTCAACGCCGGGCTGAAGTGGCGACCGAATCAAGCGGGGAGGCAAGCCTGTGACTCATCTCGGGTACTTGCTTGTGGGCTGGGGTGTCAGCCTTGGTTGCGGAGTGCTGTACGCGACGCGTCTGGTGCTTCGGGGTCGGGCGCTGTCGGCCAGAGTCCCAGCCGGCCAACGCCGATGGATGACCAGCGATGACAAGGCTGGTTCCACTGCGACATCAGCCGCGCCCGACGAAGAGGCGCCTCTGTGACCGGGGAGCTCACGCCTCGAGCGCCGCGGCCCCTGCGTGCTCGTAAGGCACCGTGGGTAGCTCTGGTGGTTGCTCTGGCTGTTGCGGGGGCCGTGGCAGTGCTGATCTTCAATCTTGTTGAAGGTTCGCTGTATTTTTACAATGCCGATGAAGCGGTTGAGGAGCGCGCAGACATCGGCGACAAGCGCTTTACGCTTCAGGGTGCCCCGATCGGCTGTTCGATAGTGGAGGGTTTCCGCGGCGACGAACCGGTGGTTGCCTTCAGTTTGTCTTTCGGTGGCGCGGCGGTCGACGTTGTGCATCATGGAGACCCTGCTGAGTTGTTCCAGCCGGATGTGCCGGTGGTGCTCGACGGCGTTTGGGTTGAGCAAACACCACAGGTCGAGGGTTTTGCGGGCATCGCAAGCGACGGCTGGCATTTCTCATCGGATCGCATGCGCGTCAAGCACGACAACGACTACATCAACGACGAAGAATACGACGAGCGGTTGACCCTCAGTGATGCAGGTGCGGATTCAACCGAGGTGGTCTGCGAGGCGTGAGCAACGTCACCCTAGGTGCGCTCTTTGTTGCTCTGGGAGCGGCGAGCGCGTTGGCCGGCATAGGAGTTGTGGTCCTCGGCTTGGTTGGCCGACGGCACGGCTGGTGGCGTGATTCAGCCATGCTGGTTGGGTTGATGATGACCGCGGCGGCCGGTGCCTTCCTGGTCATGGAGCGGGCTTTGATAACCCGCGACTTCACAGTTTCGTTTGTGGCTCAGCATGGCTCGTCGCGTACCCCAGCGGTGTTCAACGTAGCTACCTTGTGGTCTGCGCTGGAGGGTTCGATCTTGTTGTGGACTCTGGTTCTTTGCGGCTACGTCGTGGCGGTTGCGATCAAGTTCCGTGACCGTCGCGATGATCCGATGATGGCCTGGGTGATGCTGACTTTGTTTGTGGTGTGCGGGTTCTTCTTTCTGCTTATGGTCGGACCGGCCAGGCCGTTTGCCTCGTTTGACCCGCAGCCTTTCGCCAACGGGCAGCCTTTCGACGGGCCCGGCCCCAACCCGCTGCTGCAAAACCACATTCTGATGGCGTTTCATCCGCCAATCCTTTATCTCGGCTATGTGGGGTTCACCGTTCCCTTCGCCTTCGCGATGGGAGCCTTGGTCACCGGCAGGGTGGGGGAGGGTTGGCTGCTTGCCACGCGGCGCTGGACGGTTATGGCCTGGGGTTTGTTGACGCTGGGAGTGATGCTCGGCGCTTGGTGGAGTTACGAGACTCTGGGTTGGGGTGGCTACTGGGGTTGGGATCCGGTGGAGAACGTCTCGTTGCTTCCGTGGCTCACCGGCACTGCTTTCATTCATTCGGTGATGGTGCAGGAACGGCGGGGCATGTTGCGGGTGTGGAACTTGTCGCTGGTCATTGCGACGTTCTCGCTCACCATTCTTGGCACGTTCATCACCCGTGCTGGTGTACTCGAATCGGTGCACGCGTTTGTGGAGTCGGGTATCGGACCGTGGTTTCTCACCTTCTTCGGGCTGATCGTGGTGGTTTCGCTGGGTTTGATTGCTTGGCGCGGTGATGAACTCCGCGCGCCGGGGCAGATTGATTCGCCGTTGTCTCGAGAAGGCGCGTTCTTGATGAACAATGTGGTTTTTGCGGCGTTTGCTTTTGTGGTGTTGCTGGGGACGATCTTTCCTTTGATCGTGGAGGCCTTTGATGGACGAACTCTCACGGTGGGCGGTCCCTACTTCGAGCGGATGACCATGCCGATCGGTTTCGTGCTGCTCTTCTTGATGGCCATGGCGCCAGTGTTGCCTTGGCGCAAGGCCTCGGCGGGTGTTCTGAGCGACCGGCTTATCTGGCCTGCTTGGGCGGGTGTTGGGGTGATCTTGCTGAGCGTGTTGGTTGGGGCTCGTGGTTGGGCACCTCTGCTGGCGTTCGGGCTTGGCGGTTTTGCTGGTGGAGCGGCGCTGCGTCAGCTCATTCTGGCGACTCGTCGGCAAGGTTGGCGCGGCCTGATTGGTCGCACCAACGGGGGCATGATCGTTCATCTTGGCGTGGTGCTGATTGCGGTTGCGTTGGCTGCCAGCAACGCTTATGTGCGTCAGGAAATCTTTGAGTTGACTCCTGGTGAGACAGCGGAGTTGTCTGGTCACACGTTCACCTTTCTGGGCACTGAAGTGGTCGAGTTTCCAAACAGGGTGGAACGTCAGGCCGCGGTGCGGGTCGACGGTGAGCAGGTGTACGAACCGGCGATTGCGATCTACGACTTCGCAGGTCGCCTGATTGGCATTCCGTCGGTTCGATCCACTTTGAGAGATGATGTGGCTCTGTCGATCGGGGAGATGTCCGATGATGGCCAGACCATCTTCTTGCGGGTGACGATTCAGCCGCTGATCGTGTGGTTGTGGATCGGCGGGTTTGTCATGGCCGCCGGCACGCTGCTGGCGGTTGTCCCGGGTAACCGTCGATCACCGACTGCTCCGGTCTCAGCCCCAGTGAACGCGCTCCAAAAGAGTGGGAAGCAGTGAGTGCGATGAGCGCTGAGACTCCAAGGCGTGCTGTGTGGATCGTCGCTCCTGTTGCGGTGGTGATGTTGCTGTTGTTCTTGTTGTTCGCAACTCGCGACCCGGGGACTACCAGCGATAGTGCAGCGATTGGGAAAGGCCAGTTGGCACCAGCGATCATCGGTCCGACGATCGCTGGCGGCGAGTTCGACCTGGACGATCAGCGCGGCCGTTTCGTGGTGATCAACTTCTTCTCGACGACATGCGTGCCCTGTATCCGCGAACACCCGGAACTGGTTAGTTTCCATGAGGCTTATGCGCCGACTGGGTTTGCCGAGGTCGTGTCGGTGGCCTTCGACGACAGCGCTGCGAATGTGGCAGCGTTCTTTGAATCCAACGGCGGAGATTGGCCGGTTATCGCCCGCGACACAGGCTCGATTGCTGTGGCTTACGGTGTTCCGCTGGTGCCTGAGAGTGTCATCGTCGCCGACACCGGCGAGGTCATCGACAAGCTCATCGGCGGAGTCACGCGGGCGCAGATCGAGAATGTGATCGGCGCCTACATCGAGGAGTCCGAAGCATGAGCCGCGGCGCCGGCTCGGCGCTGAGCAAAGGGATCACCCGCCGCTTGTTGGCCTGGTTGGGCGTTGTGGTGATCGGTGGTTCGGCGTTTCTTTTCGGTGCCATCGATGAGGGCCCTCCCCGCACCGACGCGGACCGCGTCTATTCCTTGGCGCAGAACTTTGGCTGCCCTGTGTGCGATGGGCAATCGGTGGCCGAATCCGACACGGTCGTGGCCCGCAACATTCGCCAACAGATAGCCCGACGGGTAGACGAGGGCCGAAATGACGAAACCATCATTGCCGAACTCGAAGCCGCATTCCCCGGCAATGATTACACGCCGGCGGCTTCCGGGTTGTCGAGTTTGGTGTGGATTCTCCCGGTTGTTGTCGGCGCCGGCGCGCTCGCCGGCCTCGTTGTGGTCTTCAGGCGTTGGCGACGCGAAATCGACGCTGGAGCTACGCCTGCCGACGAACGTCTGGTCGCACAATTCCTGAGCGAAACCGACATCACCAGCGCCGAAACCGATGCCCATTCGACAGGCAGCTCCGCCGATCCGGTCCAGCCTGATCCGATACTGCCTGATCCGGTCCAGCCTGATCCGGTCCAGCCTGATCCGGTCCAGCCTGATCCGGTCCAGCCTGATCCGGTCCAGCCTGATCCGGTAGAGCCTGATCCGGTCCCAGCCCGATCCGATCCCAGCCCCGATCCGATACCGATACTGCCCGATCCGGTTCAGCCTGATCCGACGCAACCTGATCCGACGCAACCTGATCCGACGCAACCTGATCCGGTACAGCCTGATGAGCGGGGCGATGGCTGAGAGCCGGGAAGCCGCCACGGAACGGGAGCGGGATTTCCTGTTGGGGTCGCTCACCGATCTTGAAACGGAACATGAGGCGGGTGACCTCGACGCAGACGACTTCGTTCAACTGAGATCGCATTATGTTGCCCGCGCCGCCGACACCATCCGTGCGCTCGACGGAAGTGTCGAGGCCAGCGTCCGAACCGAGCGGTCGTGGGTCGGGGTCGCGCTCTGGGTCCTGGGTATAGGGCTGTTGGCAACTGCTGCGGGGGTCGTGTTGGCCGATTTCTCGGGCAGTCGCGCGGCCAACGATCAGATCACCGGCAATATTCGTGAGTCGGTTCGCTCACGGCTTTTTGATGCTCGTGAGGCGATGGGCGACCAAGATCTTGACCGGGCAATCGAGATCTATGACGACGTGCTGACTGATGAGCCTTCAAACGCCGAGGCGCTGACTTACCGCGGCTGGCTCACAAGTCTGGCTGGTGACCCTGTAGTGGCACGTGACTTCGTTGAAGAAGCGGTTGCAGCGGATCCGAGCTTTCCCGACGCTCGGGTGTTTGCGGCTTCGTTGACGTTGGCGGCGGGAGAACCGCTGGTCGCCAGCGGTCATCTCGACGCCTTGGACCGGATCGACAGTCCCGCATTCATCTACCAGCTGGTTGAGGCGCAACAACTTGATCTGAGAGTTGCAGAAGCGGCGGGGCCGGCAGCGGTTTCGCTAGTTGCGCCAGTGCTCGAAGGCGCCGCTTACGACCTCGCTGAGATTCCGGTGCGCCATATGGCCCGCGCGGCCGATCATTTGGCCGCGACGGGTCGAATTGATGATGGGTTGGCGCTGTTCAACGCAATGCTCTCGAGTGCGGGCGACGATCCCGACGTGTTGGTCGCGTTGGCGTGGTTTCTTGCTCGCGCCTCGGTCGGAGTTGAAGCGGGCATGACCACCGCGGGTTCCTACCTGGACGCGGTCATTGAGGCAGACCCGACCCGTCCCGACGCCTTGGTTTACCGCGCTCTGGTGCGTTTCCAGCTTGAAGACCTCGAGGGCACCGCGGCTGATCTCGATGCTTACGACGCTTTGGAAGTGGTGCGACGCGACCTGGATCGATTGCTCGCGCAGACCGAACTGCGTGACGTGCTCGTCTAGTGCTGGGGCTACCCTGTGACCGACTCTATGGACCGTTTGCGAAATCTCGATCTTGGCCGCGTTGCGCTCCTGCTGGTGTTAGTGATCGGCACGGTAACGCTGCTGACCAGGAACCAGTGGGACTGGTTTTTCGGCTCCGATGAACCCCAGACACAAGATGTCGTCGCTGAGCAGATTGAGATAGACGAAGTTGATCCGGTCACTGAGCGTCTGTATCGGATCAGTCCCGACAATGGTTCTGAAGTCAGCTATCGGGTGACGGAGCGACTTGCCGGTGTTTCTCGTGTGGCTGTGGGTACGTCAACTGTTGTGGCGGGTGACTTAAAGATCAATCTCGTAGACCCGAGCCTCTCGGAGGTGGGCGAGATCGTCGTCAACGTCGAAATGTTCGAATCGGATTCGAACTTGCGCGACAAGCGAATCCGCCACGATTTTCTGGAGTCGACTCACTGGCCTTTCGCCCGTTTCGTGCCGACATCGATGGAGGGTCTTGATGCGGTCTTCGCAGACGGCAACAGCTATGAGGTTTCGATCACTGGTGAGTTGACCGTCAAGGAGACGACGCTTGAGCAGACTTTCAACGGAACTGTCACGGTAGGCCCCGATCAGATCACGGCGTTGATGACGGCGACGGTGTTGAGCAGCAGCTACGACGTTGGTCCCATCAACATCGCCCGGCTCACCCACACCAGTGACGAAGTCGAGTTGGTCTTTGGACTGGTTGCGGACCGAGTGGAAATCGATCCCGGTACTCGAGTAGATCTCCATCGTGAACTCCCCGCGCCCGAGATTGCTGGTGGTGCGTTTGCTGCACACGTACAACCGATACTTGAGACCCGATGTGTGTCGTGCCACACCGAGGGCGGACCGGGTTGGAGCACCCTGGCGTTTGATACCGCGGGCCAGGCAGCTGAAGTTGCCGAGGACATTGCGCTAGTTACCCAGATTCGTTTCATGCCTCCCTGGTTGCCTTCGGATCTGGGTCCGGTCTTCGAGCATGACTGGTCGTTGAGCGACGAAGAGATCACCTTGATTGCTGACTGGGCAACAGCCGGTGGCGGTCTTGATGTCGCTGTCGACACCCCCCTGGTGGCGCGGGTGCAGGCGGTTCTGCCGATTGAAGAAGATCAGAAGATCTCGCCTCGTGACGGCCTTTACTCGGGTTACTCCCGTGCTGATGGCATCCCTGTCAAGGCCGACGATTATCGTTGCCAGGTTCATGAGGTGGCCGACCCGGAAGGTGATGGTAACTGGGTTAAGGGATTCGAATTCCGACCCGATCAGACCTCTGTGGTCCACCACGCGATCGTCTACAGAGTGCCCGCGTCCTCGGCTGAGGAAGTCAAAGCGAAGATTGCAGCCGAGGATCAGATTGAAGCCGATTCCGGTTTCTCTGATGAACCGGGTTGGACTTGCTTCGGCTTGTCGGGTTTGTCGGCCGAAGGGGTTTATTCGATTCAGGGCTGGGCACCGGGGCAGTCGCCGACCATTTATCCCGACGGCTACGGAATCTATCTGTACCCGGGCGACATGATCGTCAACCAGATCCACTATCACTACGACCACGACACTCCAGCTGACGGTTCATGGATCATCCTCGACACCGCCAGCCCTGCCGAGGTTTCCGCGGGTATTACCCACATCACCGGTTCCACGTATCTGACGCCTGCTGAGGTGCCGTGCACGCCTGAGGAAATGGCTGTTGCGGAGGAACGGGCTGAGACCATCGACGGCTACGCAAATCTGTGTATTCGGGAGAACGTGCTGAAAGAAATCGGCGAGAAGTACGACCTTTTCGCCACCTTTATTCCTGATGCCCTGCTGCGAGGTTGTCGTGGAACAGTCGACGACTACGACGATCTTGATGGCTCGGTCGGCTACAGCTCGTGTGACATGAGAGTTCGGGACACCGGAACGATCAACACCGTGCTCGGGCACATGCACGAGTTCGGCGCGGCTTACCGGATGACTTTGAATCCCGACACTGCCGAAGAACGAATCTTACTCGACA
Organism: Candidatus Aldehydirespiratoraceae bacterium; assembly: GCA_965198365.1. Taxonomy (GTDB): domain Bacteria; phylum Actinomycetota; class Acidimicrobiia; order Acidimicrobiales; family Aldehydirespiratoraceae; genus VXYK01. The sequence goes on from OZ240617.1 coordinate 1,216,543, forward strand.
TCCCTGTTTGGGACTTTGAGTGGCAGCTCAATTACGCCCCGGTAGAAGACATCCGCATTGATCGGTCCGACACGGTGCGCTTTGAGTGTTGGTGGGATCGCTCCCTCAAGTTCATGCCGGAGCCCCGCTACATCACCTGGAACGAGGGAACGGTCGACGAGATGTGCTTCTCGTCGATCTCAGTTTTGCCTGACTAGGGCCGCTGTACTGTCCACGACTCAACTGCCGCAGCCACCACACCGCTATCGCCGCCCAGCCGCATCACACGCCGACAGCCTCACGCCAACTGACAACTAGCGACCGGATCAACCGTTGGCTGGTCTTGGCGTTACCTGCACCCTGATTTTGATCCCGAGTCGAGTCACCCTCCCAAGCAGTCACGCTCTGAGGGTTTGGTTCCCGCGCCACTGGTTGCTCTGTGTTGTTCGGTCCGGGTTCCCGAGCCAGGTTGTTCGGTTCGGTTTGTTCGGTCCGGGTTCCCGATCCGAGTTGTTCGGTCCGGGTTCCCGATCCGAGTTGTTCGGTCCGGGTTCCCGATCCGAGTTGTTCGGTCCGGGTTCCCGATCCGAGTTGTTCGGTCCGGGTTCCCGATCCAGGTTGTTCGGTCCGGTTTGTTCGGTTCGGTTTGTCGGTCCGGCTTGCTCGGTTTGTTCGGTTCGGTTTGTCGGTCCGGCTTGCTCGGTTTGTTCGGTTCGGTTTGTCGGTCCGGCTTGCTCGGTTTGTTCGGTTCGGTTTGTCGGTCCGGCTTGCTCGGTTTGTTCGGTTCGGTTTGTCGGTCCGGCTTGCTCGGTTTGTTCGGTTCGGTTTGTCGGTCCGGCTTGCTCGGTTTGTTCGGTTCGGTTTGTCGGTCCGGCTTGCTCGGTTTGTTCGGTTCGGTTTGTCGGTCCGGCTTGCTCGGTTTGTTCGGCCCGGTTTGTTCGGCCCGGTTTGTTCGGTCCGGTTTGTTCGGTCCGGCTTGCTCGGTTTGTTCGGTCTGCGTCGCTCGGTCCGGTTTCTCGGTCCTGGTTGATCGGTTCGGGTTGTCGGTCCGGTTTGGTGCTGTGTTTCTCGGTCCTGGTTGATCGGTTCGGGTTGTCGGTCCGGTTTGGTGCTGTGTTTCTCGGTCCTGGTTGATCGGTTCGGGTTGTCGGTCCGGCTTGGTGCTGTGTTTCTCGGTCCTGGTTGATCGGTTCGGGTTGTCGGTCCGGCTTGGTGCTGCGTTTCTCGGTCCTGGTTGATCGGTTCGGGTTGTCGGTCCGGCTTGGTGCTGCGTTTCTCGGTCCTGGTTGATCGGTACGGCTTAGTGCTGGGGTGATCGGTCTGGATCGGGTGCCGTTTCTGTGACGGCGTTGGGTTGGTTGGGTTGGGGGGTTTGAGGTGGTATTTGCCGGTTTCGGGGTGTTGATAGACCTGCCAGCCGTGGTCGTGGATTTTGTGGTGGCAGTCATCGCAGACCAACACCAGATTGTCTACGTCGGTGGGTCCGTTCTTTGACCACCAAATAATGTGATGAGCTCGGCACCACAACGGGTTCGCTTTACAGCCGATGCAGTGTTGGTCTCGTGCGATCAACGCAACCCGTTGAGCTTCACTAGCGGTGCGTTGTTTACGCCCCAACCACATCTCTTGGGCTTTGGTGTCGAAGATCGAAGGCAACAAGTTGGCTTCAAGCGCCAAGCGATGCAACTCAACAATCGGTATCGCTGAACCATCCGCTAAGCGGGGGTTGTCTAGTTGCTGTTTGATCACATCGAAATCAGCGATCACCAACAAATCAGTACCCGCAGACTTCCCGTCACCGGCGGGTTCACAAATCAGCTCGGCGAGCGCGTCGGCCATTCGTTGCTGGGGCGTACGTCGGGCTTTGGGGTCTTCGCGATGCCAGAGTTGTCGTTCTTTAGCTGTCAACGCGGTAGCGATACGAGCGCCGGTGATCTGATCAAACTCACCTGACAGCACAAACATGCCAGAATCAGGCGATTCGAAGATGCGTGCTTTGCGGTTCTTGCGCTGACGATCCAACAAGGCTTGTCCGTCATCGTCAGCTAAGTCTTGTTGATGACGTTTCACAGTCCGCGCGAATTCATCAAATGGTTCGGTGTTGGCTGCTTTGACAAGCAACGCCTCATCAACGTCGCCTTCACCCGACGCACGAGCAATCAACCGGGCGTGACCCGGAGGTATCTCACCCGATGCCAACGCTTCGCTAGTCGCAGGCAACTCCGCCAACCGAGCCGCTGACTCAACATCACGTTTGGCTTCACGCTTGGATGCCTGCAACTCGTCACGGACGACCCGCTGCGCCTCTAAGGCGCTGTGACGCCGACTGACCTCGGCCAACACCTGAGCCTTCATCGCCGCCAACTGTGACTCAGCACGACCCAACACCTTCAAACGCAACGACAACCCCTCATCACACAACCTCGCCACCTCCACCACCTCAACATGAACTATCCCGCCACCAACCGAGCCTCCAGCCGTGTCGGCGCCACCAGCTGAGCCTCCGGCCGAGCCTCCAGCCGTGTCGCCACCGGCAGCTGTGTCGGCGCCAGCGGCTGTGTCTAGGAGGTCTGGGATAGGGGCCAATTCCATGGATGTAACCTTACCGACCCCCTGTGACAATGGCTATAACATCATGAAATATATAGATATTCTAATTATTTACATCCGATGGAATGTGGTACATCGGTGAATGGTTAGGCAAGCACCGTCCGCCATTGCCAGCCCACCCGCATAACACGCCAACAGTCTCACGCGAACTGACAGCTAGTCGGCCCTGTTCGCTCAGGCGGGTGCGCGGTTCAGGCGGTTCAGGCCTGCCCGAAAGAAATCGAGGGCGGTCTGCACGGCGTTGTCGGTTCCCACGAGCGCGGCGTAGGGGAGTGAGGCACCGTTGAAGCTGGTCTCGTTCCAGTAGGGGTCCGCGCGGTCCACATCGGCCCAAGCTCCCACGTACAGGTAGGGCTCGTCGTGAGCGTCGTCGCCGGGGGAACAGCCGTAGGTGGCACGACGGCCCAGTTCGGCGCTGCCGATTGCGGCGGCGGGGTCCAAGTGGCCGGGCCAGAGCTGGGTACGTTCTGCATCGACGGCACCGGGCGTCACCCGCAACTCCTCGAGCACGGCCCAAGAGAACCCGAACCAATCGCCCAGGAACGCGCCGGTCTCGGCGGTGGTCTCAAGGTCCGAATCGACATCACCCAGGGGTGGAGAATCGTGCTCGGCCGCTGCGGTGCCGGGTTGGACACCGACGAATTCCGCGGCGGCCCGGAGGCTGGTGATGGCGCTGGGCCTTACCGATGCGCCCTGTTGCACGACTAGGAGGCCGTCTTGCACCCGGACCTGCTGGTCGTCACCAAAGAATGGTGTGCCGAAGCCACCTCTTGTGTAGCGCAGACCGAACTTGGTATTGGCGCAGCGACGGGCTTCGGCAACAACGGCATAGGCGAGCCGATGGTAGGCGTTGCGAGATTCGGGGTAGCCGGCGGGTACCGGGTTCAGCGGCCGGTAGGCGGCCAGCCAGCGTTCGGAGGCCCAGCCGGATAGCTCGGGTCGTTCGGCCAGCACCTCGCTCCAAGTGCGGTCAGCAGCACTGGTGGGACCAACGGTGGTAGCTGCATCTGGGGGGACCGCCGCAGGATCATCCGCGAAGAACGGTTCGGTGTGGTTGGCCGGAGGTGACGGCTCCAACACGAGAGCGGTGCCGCCGCCGAGCTTGGCGTTGGCTTCAGCGGCTGGGTTGTGGTGTCGGATTGTCATGCGTGTGGTCCTTTCGCAATGGCGGCGCGGTCGGCTAGGGCTTCGCTGTGTAGATCCCCTCGGTGATGACACCGTTGTCGACTCTGAGTTCCCACACGCTGGCCTTGGCGCAGCCGCGGTCACCGGGTACTTCTAAGCCTGCGCGCAGCAGACGATTGAGAACCCCAGGGATGACATCACCGTGGCTGGACAGTATGAGGTCGTCGGGTGCTGCAGCTTCTTCGAGGATCAATTCCACAAGATGCCTCGAGCCTGCTCCTTCGTAGAGTTCGGCACGGATCTGGACATCCAGAGAGTGAGCAGCAGCCACCGGCTCAACAGTTTGAGCGCAACGGGTTGAGGGCGACGACCAGACGGCCCGAACAGTGGAATCAGCGAAGAAGTCGGCGATTCGCAGTGCCTGTTCGCGGCCCCGTTCGTCGAGCGGGCGCTCTTGGTCATTGAGGTACCATCGGCTGCGATCCCCGGCAGAGGCATGGCGAACGAGAAAGATACTCACTAACCCGAAAGCTTAGGTCGCGCGCAATACAACCTTGCTTGCAACATTTTGTCGCAGGTTGCGCAACATTCGGTGCCTTTGGTGCATCGTTGGTGGTGATGGATGAGCGTCTGCGCCGTAGTGGCGCGCTTTGGTCGGTGGTTTCTGATGATTGTGCGATTTTGTTTGAGCGGGAGCACATGCCGATGTTGCGATTGGCGACTCTGCTGGTGGGTTCCGCCGAAGTTGGTGAGGAGATAGTGCAAGATGCTTTCGCGTCGGTCGTTGAGCGTTGGGGGTCGCTGGACAATCCGGGTGGGTATCTGCGTACTTGTGTGGTGAATGGGTCTCGGATGGTGCTTCGTCGGCGGGGTGTCGAACAGCGGGTGGCACAGGAACGTTCGCCGCTGGCGGTTGAGCAGCCGATGGCTCTGCTGGAGTTGCGTGATGCTCTCGGGCGTCTGGGTGAGCGGCAGCGGGTGGTGGTTGTGCTGCGTTATTTCGCCGATCTGCCGGATGTGGAGATTGCTGAGGTTTTGGGTTGCAGGCCGTCGACGGTGCGCTCGTTGGTGCGTCGAGCTTTACGGGTATTGCGAAAGGAGCTGGAATGAGTTCGATCGAGAAGCGGTTGCGTGATGAGTTGGGAGAGCTTGCATCGTGGTGGATCGACAAACGTGCCGAGTCCAGTTCTGTCGAGCAAGCTGATTCTGGTAGTGATTCGATACCTCGTGATTCTGGTAGTGGTTCGATACCTCGGCTGGATTTGGACGCCGACACGGTGCGCTCGGGCGGGCGGGGCCGTTTGTTCAGGGTCGCCGCGGTGTTGTTGTTGATTGTCGGGTTAGTCGGTGTCAGCGGTCTACTCAGCGAAGATGCCCCTTCGGTGGTGACCGTGCCCGCGGACCCCGCCAGCCAAACCCCGACCACCAGTGCCCCGACCACCAGTGTCCCCCCCACCACGACCGTTGATGACACCGAGACTGATGATGTTGATGACTCCACGACCGTTGATGACACCGAGACTGATGATGTTGATGACTCCACGACCGTTGATGACACCGAGACTGATGATGTTGATGACTCCACGACCGTTGATGACACCGAGACTGATGATGTTGATGACTCCACGACCGTTGATGACACCGAGACTGATGATGTTGATGACTCCACGACCGTTGATGACCAACTCGACGAGTCGTCCGGTGAGCAGATCGTGTCCGAGGTGGAACTTGACGTGCCACCGCGTGGGGTTCTCTATGAGTCAAGCACACGGGCAGAAGAATGGCTCGTAGGTCCATTCCAGGGGGGCATGTTTGGCGAGTGGCATGATTCTCCGTGGTTGTTTCCTTGGGGTGATGGGTTCCTGCAGATCGGTTTTTCGAATACGGAAGAGAACTTTCCTGCTGAAATCAACTTGTTCGCCCAGACCTCCGATGATGGTCTCAATTGGGGGCAGCCATTCCAGTTGAACCTTCCTCGACAGCATTTTGAGACTATTAGGACCAATTACGATTCAGAAGTAGTCTTGTCCTGGCCGATAATCAGATCGAACGGAGAACATCTGGTTGTTCTCTCACAGTCACCGGGCCGACATCTGGGAGACGGAGGGGCTAGAGATGACCTTAGTCGTAGAAGTGCTCCTGTCAGCGCGCGTACCGAGCTAAGAGCATTCATTTCTATCACAGATGATCTCGAAGACTGGGACAGCCACGAGTATCCTCTGCTGCCACCTGATGGAATTCATGACTCTCTAAGTACTGATATAGTTGTAGAAGATGTTATTGTCTCTAATGACGGTTGGATGATCCGAATATCAACGTTGACTTATATAAATATAGGTTTGTTGATACCCGCTAATATCCGAGAATCTGCTAGATGGGAAGGACCGTATGAAGATGGCATGCTTGTTGAATGGACCGTTGAAGAAACCAACTCAGAATCTATTGTGTTACACGAAAGGTTGTTTTCGTGGGAAGAGTTGGGGACTACCCTTGATTTATTCTTCGAATACGGTGTTCTTACCAACAAAGGCGTTCATCCTAACTCGCGTTTCTCAGGTTCTGTGCTCGTGGCCAAATGGGGAGAAGGCGCAGTTCGAGGAGAACTGCCATCAGTAGACGGGATTTGTTGCCAGATCATTGCGACTGATGCAGGTTATGTCGGCCTATCGATTGTTTCGGGGTCAGGCTACTCTCCATTTCCCTCTTACCCGGGAGATCTGGTGTTTTCTCCCGATGGTTTGACGTGGCACTTTATGGAATCGCCCGCGGATGAAGGAATTCAAAAATCAAATTGCGTATCATTAATGTGGACACCTTCGATATATGCTGTTGAGGGTGGTGTTGTTTTGCATGGGCGTGAACAACATGGTACTAGTGGCGAAGATTGTGAGTTTAGCCTATTGGGTCTTGATCTAATCTGGGTTGGTGATGACAGAGGGTCGAACTGGAAATTGCAAGAAATATCTGAAGACCCGTTCCATAGAGCGGCTGCACCTATTAGAACCACGGGAAGAGGTGTCCTGCTGCACAGCGCCATAACGATCCATTACCCTGAGTTCTACGACCATCTCTACCAGAGCACGATTGTTTCAGCCGATGGAATCAATTGGGTTTCGTTCGACGAGCCTCACCCGCGACTTTCACCGGTGGCATTCAATGGGAATGTCGCGCTGCAGATTGACTCCGCTGGTAACGCCTACAGGTATGAGTTGCAATAAATCGTGTGCGTTCAGAGAGTTACGTGGGTGACGCAGATGTCGTCGCCCTGGGGTTTGGAGGAAGCGGTGGAGGCGTCGGCTGGGCCGTAGAGATGGCTGAGCATTCCCTGGACCATGCCTCGGTCGACTGCGCAGATGACGGGATGTTCCACCACCGCATCACCGAAGGGACAGTTCTGGGCGACGATCTGGTACTTGTCGTCCTCGGCCCGCTCGGCTCTGGCCGCGAATCCGTGAGCTGACAAGGCGTCGGCCACGGCATGCAGGGCTCCCTGGTAGCTGCGATGCGTTTCGCTGGGATCGATCGCCGCGGCCATCGCCTTGCCGTACTCGACACCCACCTCCTCGGCCATTTCTTCAGCAGCATGAGCAGGCAGCATCGCCAAGGCTCGCCCCAACAGAGAGACCAGCACGTCGTCATGGCGCACGTTCACTTCCAAGCGCACCTCGGTGTGAACCGGCCGGTAGTGCTTGGAGGGGCGCCCGACACCGCCGTCTGGTTTGGCGACCTCAACTCCGAGATGTCCTCCGGCGGTGAGTTTGTCCAGATGATGACGCGCCACATTGGCGTGCAGTTCGAACTCTTCGGCAACTTCGCTTGCGGTCACACCGTCGGGGTTCTGGTGGACATGCAGATAGATATCTCGTCGGGTGATGTCGCCAAAAGCCGCGGTTATCGCAGAGACCGTCGAAGCGAACTCTGTCGGGCTGAGGCGCTGGGCGTCCACGCCGCTATTCTACGCATATATGACCGCCACCGAAGCCGAAGTGATTGAGGCGCTGCGTCCGGTCGAGGATCCAGAGCTTCATCGCAGCATCGTCGACTTGGGCATGGTTCGCTCCACCACGATTGATGGCGGCCATGTTGAGGTCGGCATTGATCTCACGATTGCCGGGTGCCCGCTGCGCAACGAGATCCAGAATCGGGTCTCTGGAGCTGTTACTGCTCTTGATGGGGTCAAGGTCGTGACCATCGAATTCGATGTGATGTCTGATGAGCAGCGAGCGAAGGTCAAAGAGATGCTTCACGGTGATCCCGCGGCGACAGCGGGTTCACAACCGGCCCACGGCCACGCGCAGGGGCGTGCGATTCCCTTCGCTCAGCCGGGCAACAAGACCCGCACGCTGCTGATCGCCTCCGGCAAAGGTGGCGTCGGCAAGTCGTCGGTGACCGCCAATCTGGGCATCGCCTTGGCGCAGCGGGGTCACAGCGTGGCCGTTGTCGATGCGGACGTCTGGGGTTTCTCAATCCCAAGGATGCTTGGTGTCGAGCAGGCTCCGACGGTGATCGACGACATGATCATTCCCCCCGAGACGCACGGTGTGCGCTGTGTTTCGATGGGTTTCTTTGCCCGAGAAGATCAGCCGGTGATCTGGCGGGGCCCGATGTTGCACAAGGCGCTGGAGCAGTTCCTGACCGATGTCTTCTGGGACGACCCCGATTTTCTGCTTGTCGATCTGCCCCCCGGCACTGGCGACATCTCGTTGTCGCTGGCTCAGTTCCTGCCTCGTGCGGAGGCTTATGTCGTCACCACCCCCAACCCGGCGGCCCAACGGGTTGCTCAACGTTCGGCGTTCATGTTCGAGCAGGTGAAGATCAAAGTGAAAGCCGTGATCGAGAACATGTCGTGGTTCACCGGGGACGACGCCAAGCGCTACTACTTGTTCGGCTCTGGAGGTGGCGCGGAGCTAGCGAAACGCCTTGAGGTTGATCTCATCGGTCAGATTCCGATGGCGATCGCGCTGCGTGAAGGGTCGGACCAGGGTCAGCCGATCATGGCCGTCGACCCGCAGAGCGAGACATCGGCTGTCTTTGCTGAGATGGCTCAGTGGATTGAAACCCACAAGCCGACGAAACGTTCGCATCCTGAACTGATAATCAACTAACAGATCCGCCCTGCACCAAGGTCGCCCTGCAATAATCCGTTCAGTGCGCCTGAGCCAACTGAGGAGAACAAACTGTGGATGTCCGCATAGGAGTGAGTGACCACGCCCGCGAGATCGTCGTTCAGCTTCCCGACAAAACCGACCGTTCTGCTGTCAAGGATTCGATTGACGAGGCGATCAGCGGTGCGACTGCAACGCTGTGGTTGACCGATGAACAGGGCAAGGAAGTGGCGGTGGCGGCGTCGAAGATTGCGTTCGTTGAACTAGGCCCCGAAGGGGGCAACCCGATCGGCTTCGGCTGAGGTAAGGCGGTATTTGCGGTGGCCAGCCTCGCGGAAATTGCTCGAGCGAAAACAACTCTTGATTCCGCGGCGATTGCTCATCTTCAGCGCTTGGTCAGTTCATGGTCGCTCTTGAGTGATCTGTCGTTCAGCGATTTGCTGCTTTACGTCCCGAGCAATGGCGCGTCCAACATCAGTGACGAGAGCAAGTTCGTGGTGTTGGGGCACACACGTTCGGTGACCGGAACGACGGTTCACTACGGCGACCCGGTTGGGCAGACCGTCTCGGTTGTCGGTCACCCACTGTTGGCGCGAGCGATGGTGGAGCGCAAGCGGCTTCAGGGTCTGATAACTAGAAGCGATTTCCATGGACCCGACCACGATGATCAACTGGTGGAAGAAGACATCAGGCTGCCCGGCGCGGGTGCGCAGATTGCGGTTGACTACATCCCGGTGCGTGGCAACGGCGACACCGTGGCGGTACTGACGAGAGAAGCCGAATCTGCATTTGTTCGCCATCCGAGTCCAGTCGAGCGCCCTTACCGTGCGGTTGGGGAGCGGCTGGCTCAAATGGTTGTCGATGGCGCCTTTCCGTTTGTTGAATCGGAGCGGGTGGGCGAACTGCGTGAGCCGCGTGTGGGTGATGGCGTGGTTGTTCTGGACCGCGAGGGGCGGATCGAATACGCGTCGCCCAACGCCGTTTCTGCCATGCATCGCCTGCGTGTGCTCAGCAACCTTGAAGGTCGGCGACTGCGAGAGTTGGGTATCGACGAGTCGGCAATGCGACGGGCGTTTTCTTCGCGTCACAGCACAGTCGATGAATTCGAAGAAGCCGAAGATGCGTGTGTGGTGGTTCGGTGCCATCCACTGATTGAGAACGGACGGGTTACGGGTGCCGTCAGTTTGCTGCGTGACATCTCTGAGCTCCGCAGCCGAGATCGACTGCTGATCTCCAAGAACACCACGATTCGTGAAATTCACCATCGTGTGAAGAACAATCTGCAGACCATCCAATCTTTGCTCCGTTTGCAGACCAGACGGCTTTCTTCTCCGGAGGCGATCGCCGCGGTTGAACAGTCGGCCCGCCGGATCGGATCAATCGCGGTGGTTCACGAGACCCTGACCGCGGATGCGGGCGACATCGTTGACTTTGATGCGGTCGTCAGCAGGCTTGTGCGGATGGTCGAGGAGGGTCTCGGTGCGCCGGAGCGGCCGGTGAAGATTGAGGTGAGCGGAAGCATCGGAGCGCTCGGGGGTGACGTTTCGATGCCATTGGCGGTGGTCGTCACGGAGTTGTTGCAGAACTCCATTGATCACGGGTCCGGGTCGGATCATCCGGTGATAGTTCGATTGGGTGGGGACAGCAAGGAGTTGTCGATCTGTGTGCAGGACCATGGTCCTGGCGTCCCGGATGGGTTTTCACTTGATCGCGACGCGGGACTGGGCCTGACGATTGTTCGTACTTTTGTCGTGTCGGATCTTGGTGGCCGGATCACGTTTGTTCGTGCAGACACCAACAGTGGTCGACCCGATGTCGAAGGATCGGCGGGGACGACGGTTGATGTGCGGGTTCCTCGCCCAGGCCCCGCGCTACCGTTCGGTTAGTGCTGTCTGGTTAGCTGGACGGTGTGGCGAGTGCTGCGGCGGCCCGCAAACGCCTGCGGATGACTCGGCGTTCTTCTTCGGAAGTGGCGCCCCAGACGCCGGTGTCCTGGTTGGTGGACAGGGCGAAATCGAGGCAGGCGTCCTTGCACAGGCACGAGTAACAGACCTGTTTGGCGGATGCGATTTGATCGACTGCGGGTCCGGTGGTTCCTACCGGAAAGAACAAGGCTGGGTCTGTGTCGCGACATGCCGCGTCAACTCTCCAGTCGATTGCGGATGCGAAAGCGTCGGCTGTAAGGGCCACGTTTGTCCTCCTACTGGGTTATTTTCTGGCCACTTCATGTCGCTGGTCTCCCGGCGATCAGGCAATAATAGGAACAGGTTCTACTTCTCCGCAAGGGTTTTCTTGAAACTTGTTCTCTTTTTTCTGAATTGGCAACTGTCGAAACGGTGTACTTGTCGGGCCGATATCCGCGAGACTCTGGGTAATGACCCAAGTGATCGCACACCGAGGAGCGTCGAAAGCAGCCCAGGAAAACACGTTGCCGGCGTTTCGCCTAGCCCAGACGATGGGTGCCGAATGGGTCGAACTTGATGCTCGCCGTGCCGCCGACGGTGTAGTCGTGGTCCATCACGACGCCCACCTTGCCGATGGCCGGATACTTGCTGAGGTCTCCAGCGAAGAACTGCCTCCTTATATCCCGAATCTCGCTGAGGCGCTAGAAGCCTGCGAGGCGATGAGCGTCAACATTGAGATCAAGAACCTTCCAAACGATCCCGACTACGACGAGGATCACCTGGTGGCCGACGCGGTTGCGGGTCTGGTGCAGGCATATCTCGGCCCCGAGCGAGCGCTGATCACTTCTTTCAACATCGACGCAGTTGATCGGATCCGCTCTGTTGACCCGTCAATTCCCTGCGGGTGGCTGTTGTATGAGATGACTGACCCGGCCAGCGCCATCGGCCGTGCGGTCGCCCACGAAATGACGACAATCCACCCGTGGGATGTCCTTGTCGACATCAATTTTGTCAACCGAGCCCATGCTGCAGGCCTGCTGGTGAACGTGTGGACCGTCGATGACCCGGAGCGGATGGTTCAGCTCATAGAGATGGGCGTCGACGGAATCTGCACCAACGTTCCCGATGTGGCGAGAAGCATCATCGACGCCTAGAGCCTGCTAACGAGCGGAGATTCTAAGGGGGCTCGGGCATCAACAGCGAGAGGCGCTCGGGCGTCCAGGTGAAACGCAGCCGCTTGCTGGCGCCGAGATAGTCGCCGTCAACCTGATAAGGCGCCGGAGGGTCACATTCGATGACCAGCGAACGCATTTCGGTGCGGAGGTCGACGTTGCGCCGCCCACTCAGGTCTTTGCCTCGCAGCGCGCCGGCCAAGACGGGGCCGAGGCTGGAAAGTCTGAGTTCTTCCAGGGTGACCACTGCGAGCGGATCGGTGAGCGTGAGTCCCGGAACAAGGTCGATTGGCCGGTTGCCGAAATAGGTGTACGGATTGGTGTTCATCACCACCGTCAAGAAACCCTTGGTCAGCTCCTCACCGTTCGGGCCGATGACCCGCAGCGAAGGTTTGCGTCGGTCGACTCCCCGGACCCAAGTGTCGAGCGCCGCCCACACAAACAGAGGATGGCCGGCCCAGCGTTTCCACGGACCTCGTGTCTCAACCTGTTCTACAACTGCCGCATCGAAGCCGACACCGCAGTGGAACAGAAAATAACGGCCCTCGACTGCTCCTAGACCGATGCGGTGAATCGAGTTGCGGTCGATGGCGTCGAGCAGCACCAGAGAAGCGTCGGCGGGGTCATCGGGAAGACCGAGTATGCGGGCGAGCACATTGGTTGAACCTCCGGGAAGTGTCGCCAACGCAGTCTCGGTGCCCGCAAGACCGTTGGCGGCTTCATTGACAGTTCCGTCGCCCCCAAGCACAACCACGAGATCGTAGTGATCGTTGGCTGCAGACTGAGCGAGGCGCGTGGCGTGACCAGGACGACTGGTTTCGGCCAGAGTCACGTCGTGGTCAGCCGACAGAATCTTGTAGGTGATAACCCGACGGCGGGCTGTCACCGAGGAGGCGACAGAATTGACGATGAAGAGGATGCGCAAGAACATTAAAACTATCCGCTCAACTCAGATAGGCATTCGGAAACCTCGCTGGCAGACTCGTGGGCTATGAAAGTCGTTGTATGCGTTAAACAGATCCCGGACCCGGCAGACCCGGGTGCGCTTGATCCAGAGAGCAAGACACTCGTCCGTGATCAGAAGCTGATTCTCGATGAATCTGACAGTTACGGAGTCGAGATGGCTTTGCAACTCGTCGACACTGCCGGCGATGGTTCGGTACACCTTGTCTCGATGGCTCCCGACAATCAGGTGACGGGTCTGCGCACTGCGCTGGCGATGGGTGCCGACAGCGCCACGCTGGTGAGCGACGAGGCGCTCAAGGGCACCGATGCGCTCGGCACGGCCAAGGTACTTGCTGCTGCTATTGCTCGCAGTGAACCTGACCTGGTGTTGGCAGCGACCGAGTCGAGCGACGGTTACACGGGCACAGTGCCTGAGATGGTGGCTGAACTATTGGATCTCCCGTCGGTGACGTTTGCCAAGGCGGTTGCGGTTGAAGGAGGTGTGGCCAAGGTAAAGCGCCAAACCGAAGCAGGCTACGACGATGTCGAATGTCCGCTACCCGTAGTGGTGTCGGTGACGGCAGGCGTGGTGGAGCCGCGTTATCCCTCTTTCAAAGGGATCATGTCGGCCAAGTCGAAACCGGTTGACGAACTCGCGATCAGCGATCTCGGAATAGACGCCCGGTCCGTTGGTTGGGCCGGCGGTGGTCAGGAGATTGTGAGCGTCGCAGACGCTCCGACCCGTGATGCTGGTGAAGTGATCGAAGATGAGGGGGATGCCCACGAGCGCATCGTGGCCTTCCTCGACGAACTCAAAGTTCTGTGAGGGAGGACACGATATGGGACTCGACAAGATCTGGGTATTCGGTGAAGCCAATAGCAATGCCGTAGCCACGATTACTCTTGAAATGCTGGCGAAAGCCCGCGAAATCGCCGACACGGTAGAAGTGTTCATGGGCGCTGATGGCGACGATTACGCAGAGGAACTAGGTGACCACGGCGCTGAGACCGTGTACTGCACGGGTGATCTTGATGGAGCTATGCAGGGTGTTTCGGTTGCCGCCGCGGTTGCGGAGGCCATCGGGAGCGGCGATGTGGATGCCCCAGCCGCTTTCATGGTGGGCACCACCCAAGATGGTCGTGATGTTGCCGCCCGGTTGTCGGTGAAGCTCGATTCGCCTGTCATCACCAACATTGTCGACCTTGTCCTTGAAGGCGATGATTTGCTTGGTATCGAGCCGATTTTCGGTGGGGCAACCGATGTGATGACCAAGAACACCTCTGGTAACCCCGGGATCTTCTTGGTCAGGCCGAAGTCGTTCACGGCGGAGCCGGTTGGCGGCGCTGAAGCCGATGTCGAGGATCTTGATGTTGGCGACCTCGGTGGCGCGGGTTCTGCGCGTGTTATCGCCACCTTCGCCGAAGAGTCAGTCGGTCCCAAGCTTGATGAAGCCAACATCGTCGTCTCCGGTGGCCGTGGACTCGGCGACAAAGAGGCCTATTCGATGATCGAGGACTTGGCCAAAGCGGTGGGCGCCGCTCCTGGCGCTAGTCGCGCCATAGTTGACGCCGGTTGGGTTCCCTACAGCTACCAGGTTGGTCAAACCGGCAAGGTCGTAAAACCGACGGTCTATATCGCCTGTGGAATATCGGGAGCGACGCAGCACCTTGTTGGCATGAAGGGGTCCAAAAACATCATCGCCATCAACAAGGATTCTGAGGCGCCCATCTTCGCAGTTGCAGATCTCGGCATTGTGGGTGATGTCCACAAAGTTTTACCCAAGCTGATTGAGGCGCTCAGCGGCTGATCAATCGCTGAATGACTGGGATTTGGCGCCGTTATTGGTTTTTGTCGTTAACGACAAAATGCACAGACTTTTCCACACCTGTTGAATAACAGCTGTTCGACGCTGCTCCTAAACCAGTGGCCAAGGCCAGCGGTGTCTGTTGCTATCGCCGTCTGGAAAAGCTCCGTTAGTGGCCAAAGCCTTGGTTCGGGTGAGCATCGCGTCTTGTTCTAGTGGGTCGAGAAGTACCGCGATCGAGTCGGGAATACCTCGGTCGAGGAACCCCCAAAGATCGGCTCTGAGCCGCTCGGGGAGTGGTTCGCCCGCGAAGTCCCACAGCACCGTGCGGAGTTTGAACTGGTGGTGAAATGCCAGGCCATGGTCGATTGCCCAGATTTGACCGTCTGTTCCCAGCAGGCAGTGCCCCGATTTTCGATCGGTGTTATTGATTACCAAGTCAAGAGCGCAGATCTGCCGGAACGATTCGTCATAACGATCACTGGCCTCGTGCAACGTGAAGTAATGCTCCTCAAACTCGTGTGGCACAAAGAGTTGCAGTGCTCCCGTTTCGAGTGCGCGTCGTCGCGCACGACAGTGGGAGGGACCAGTCCCCAGCCGAGAGCATCGGCAACCAGAAAGGCTGCTGCTTCCCGTCGGTACAACCCGTTCGGGAAATCCCACAAAGGGCGCTCTCCCTGAAGCGGCTTGTAGATCGCCTGCGCCCGTAGCCCCTCATGGCAGAGGTTGACGAGAAAAGTCGCGTTTGAGGAGTACGGCATCCGCCCGACGAGTTCCAACTCACCATCACTGAGTAACGTCAGCGCCCGCTCGGTAGCGATCGGTTCGCGATCAAAGAACGGCGACTCGTTCTCGCTCATATCACGGTTTCGGCTGCGCCCGGCGTTGCCGCGGCTCCGGCTGCGCCCGGCGATAGCACAGCGCCCGGCGATAGCACAGCGCCCGGCGTTGCCGCGGCTCCGGCTGCGCCCGGCGATAGCACAGCGCCCGGCGATAGCACAGCGCCCGACGCTGCCGCGGCTCCGGCTGCGCCCGGCGTTAGCACAGTCAGTTCCGGCACGGGCACCAGTTGCCGTTGCGGGTTTCAAGCGGTTGGCCGCAATACAGGCACGGTGGACGCCCGGCTGCCACGACGGTGCGGGCGCGTCCGATGAGTCCTGTGACTTCACTTCGCTGAAGGAAAAAACGGGCTTGGAACGGTTCGTCGTCTTCGTCATCAACGAACGATTCCGCCACGACAACGAGACGGTCGAGCTCTTGCGCATAGGCGATGGCGAGACTGGCGACGGTCCACTCCGCCACCACCGGTTCTCTCAGGTCGAGATCTGTTGGTGGGTCACTGATTTCGCCCTCCGGCAGTTCTTTGAGCACCCGGTCGAGGTACTCCGCCAATGCCGCGACTTGCTGCTTCTCGATCTTCAGCGACACCAGGCGACCTTCGCTACGTGCTTGGAGAAAGAACTCGCGCTGTCCTCTGGGGCCGAGAGTTCCGACTGTGAGAAAGTCGAGTTCTCGAAAATCGAAGGATTGGCTCATGACGGCACCAACGTCGTCAGGTCGTCGCCTGTTGAGTTTACGGTCAGCACGATTGGGCCTTCGGAGGTGTAGAGGATCGCAGTGATGGAGCAGGGAGACACCACGATGCGTTGGAACAGGTCAAGGTGGGTGCCGGTTGCTGATGCCACGATTGCTTTGATGACGTCTGCGTGCGACACGGCCACGATGGTCTGTTTGGGGTGGGCAGCAACAAGGCGGTGGACCGTGTCCAAAGCACGACTCTGCATCTCCGCAAACGACTCACCCCGGGGGAAACGAAAACCGCTTGGATAGCGCTGGACTTTCTTCCACTCGGGTTTCTTGCGCAAATCATCGAGCTTCTTGCCAGTCCACGTTCCGAAGTCGCATTCGATTAGTCCAAGGGACTGTCGCACACGTAGTTTCAGCACTCGAGCGATCGGTTTGGCGGTTTCGCGTGTTCGTTCCAATGGCGAGGCATACACGGCAGCGACAGAGTCGAGAGCGGCGATCCGCTGCGCTGCGGCCTCGGCTTGTGCGACCCCTTCGTCGGCGAGGTGTAGACCCGGTGCTCTGCCTGGGAGCGACGCTCCGGTTGTGGGTGTTTGTCCGTGGCGCACAAAAAGCACCAGTGTTGGCTTGGGGGCGTCTGATTTGCGGGCCATGACTGCTGCACAACGTACCCTGTGAGTGATGCAATCACCCGATCCGCGCGCCGAGGCCGCGCTTGCTCAACTTGAAAATGAGGTCGTCGAGTGTCACCGATGTCCACGGCTTGTTGAGTGGCGTGAACGGGTCGGACGCGAGAAGCGTGCGGCCTTCCGTGATGAACAGTATTGGGCTAAGCCGGTGCCCGGTTTCGGTGACCCTCAAGCTGGTTTGCTGGTGCTTGGTTTGGCGCCTGCAGCCCATGGCGCCAATCGCACAGGGCGCATGTTCACTGGCGATCGCTCGGGTGACTGGTTGTATCGGGCTTTGTGGCGCGCAGACTATGCCTCGCAGGAGTCGTCAACGAGCCGTGATGATGGCTTGACGTTGTCTGGGGCTTGGATCACGTCGCCGGTGAAGTGTGCGCCGGTGGCCAACAAACCGACGCCGGACGAGCGTGACAATTGTCAGCCTTTCCTAGTGGCTGAACTGGCTGCGCTCACCTCGGTCAAGGTCATCGTGGTGTTGGGCGGTTTCGCACACAATGTGATCTGTCGGCACTTCGGATTGCGGCCTCGTCCCAAGTTTGGGCACGGTCAGGAAATCCCGCTCGATAACGGAATGACCTTGCTGTGCAGTTTTCACGTAAGCCAGCAGAACACCTTCACTGGCCGGTTGACCGAACCGATGCTCGACGCAATCTTCGCTCGTGCCCGTGAGTTGGAGGCTTCTTGATTCACGTTTGCTGCGGTTGGCGTCACCAAAATGTGGTGAGCAACCGCTAGCCTCGCGGCGGCATGAGTAATCGAACAAAATCTCAGTCGACTCGACGGGTGAGAGTGATCAGCGTTGTCTTGATCTGCTTGGTCATGTTTGCTTCGGGTTGCGCTTCCAACAACGACCCTTCCAATTGGGAGGAGGCAA
Organism: Candidatus Aldehydirespiratoraceae bacterium; assembly: GCA_965198365.1. GTDB lineage: Bacteria > Actinomycetota > Acidimicrobiia > Acidimicrobiales > Aldehydirespiratoraceae > VXYK01. The sequence goes on from OZ240617.1 coordinate 1,234,275, forward strand.
TTGCCGACGGCACGCTGGAGGAGAACTTCATGCGCTCCTGCAGGGAGGCGAACGCCGGAGGCGGTCTGAACGCAACGCAGGTCACGTCCTACTGTGGATGTGCTTTTGACGGACTCGCCGAGCGTTTCGCAGAGGACTTCGACGACTTCAAAGACGCCGAGAAACGCCTGCGCAACGATCCCAACGATATCGACCCCGGGGTGCGCGGACTGCTCCAGAGGTGCGTCCCTCAATAGTGCTTCTGGTCAGTCGCTGATGGTTTTGGTGATGGACACGGTGTGGGTGGTTTCGGTGCTGGACTGGACGGTGATCGTGTAGCCGTTGGTGGTGACGCTTTGGCCGTCGCTGAGGATTGGGTTGTGGTCGATGATTCCATTGCCGGTGTCTGTCGCCACTTTGACGGGAAGTTGACCTGTGCCTAGGGATGTGTCGACGGTGTAAACCAGCACGCCTTCGGTGGCGAGACCTGTACGGCCGGTAAGAACTGCGGCCGCGTCATAGCCGATTTGGCGTCGGCTTTCGATGACGATCACTTCGGTTTCCGATAGAGGAATCGCAGCCATCGCAAAGTTGTCACCAGGATCACCGACCGGACCCAGGGTGACCGTTGACTCGTTTTCGGTCACGCAGTGGACCTGGGAGGGATCAAGCCACTCAAGTTGCCATCGACTCCACGCCAACATTTCATCGGCATCCCAATCAGTCGATTCCCCGGGGTAGTGCACTCGCAGACCCATCAGTCCGACCTGTAGCTGTGTCAGAGCGCTTCCGTCGGTCGTGTCGGGACGTTTACGGAGGTCGTGATCGTAGGGGTACATGTCGAGCAGTCCGAGATTGTGCGCGAGTTCATGCGCTCCAACCAGCCCCCAGGGGTGCGGCGCCCTGTGCTGCTCCAGCGGATTGGAGTTGATCCGCACCGTGTTGTAGACGGTGCCTTCGTTTGTGTGGGCAATTCCGCTGGAAATGCCGTCTCCGAACCTTGAACTAGGCAGAACAACCATGATTGCGGCGTAGTTCGTGAAATCGACGCGGCGGTCGGCGAGACGCGTTGCCTCAGTATTGATCTCGCGCCCGATCGCGTAACCTCCGATCGCGGTCGTTCCCAGGTAACTTTCGAAGTTGTTCTCGGCGCGTAGCCACTGGTGGAGGGGCACGAACTCGAAATCGACTCTGCCGTTGCTGGATCCCTCAAAGAAATCCTCAATATAAGGCAGTCCCATGTGGGCTTCTGATTGGGTGGAGTGAGTGGCTATGGCATTGGGGAAGTCCACGAAAAGCACTGCCACCCGAACGGTCCCTACGGATTTCAGCGCACGCTCCGGCAGCGGAAAACCCACCGTCAGCTTCTCTGAGTATCCGAATGGCCGGCACATCTCGGGGTGTGGCCGGTCTGAAGAGACAACAAAATGAACACCGAGCGGAGTTGGTCTGATCAACTCGCCCCAGCAGGAGACGGTGGCGTCGGCACGCAGCCCGCACGTATGGTTGGTGCTCGCGCTGATGGTGATGAACTGTCCATCTGGCGCGTCGGTCCGTGCGTTGAGCGTGTCACCCCAGCAGATGGCAGTGCTGTCGGCCCGCAACCCGCAGCTGTGGTGTCTCGCAGTGCTGATGGCAGTGAACTGTGCATCTGGTGCGTCGGATTGGACCGAACTGTTGTCTCCCCAACAGGTGATCGTGGCGTCGGCGTGCAACCCGCACGCATGGTTGGTGCTCGCGCTGATGGCGGTGAACTGTCCCTCGGGCTGATCGGTCTGGCTGACCGAGTTACTCCCCCAGCAGGTGATGGTGCTATTGGCGCGCAACGCACATGTATGGGATCCGCCGGCGCTGATGGCGGTGAACTGCCCCGTAGGTGCATCTGCTTGTCGGTGCTGGTTGCGGCCCCAGCAGGTGATGGTGCTGTCGGCGCGCAACGCACATGTATGGGATCCACCGGCGCTGATGGCGGTGAACTGCCCCTCGGGCGGACGGTTGGGTCCATTCCAGTTGGTACCCCAGCAGGTAATGGTGTTGTTGGTTCGCAGCCCGCATGAATGCGCCCAACCAGCGCTGACGGCGGTGAACTGCCCTTCTGGGGGATCGGCTTGTCCGTGTTCGTTGTTGCCCCAACAGGCGATAGTTCCGTTGGTGCGTATAGCGCACGAGTGCTGATCACCAGGATCAAGGGCGGTGAAGGCTTCACATGGTGGGCTGTGGGGGTTTACAGCTACCGCCGGGCTGCCTTTGTAGCGGTAGAAAAAGGTTGCGAGTTCCCCGGCCGATACAGGCTCATTTGGTGAAAACGTCGTAGGACTGGTGCCGGTAGTGATTTTGTTGGCGACCATCCAAGCAACTGGCTGTTGTTGCCAACCAGCAACAACATCAACAAACCGATGACCCGAAGCCGAGGGCTCGCCGGCTAGTCGATGTAACAACGCCGCGAGTTGAGCTCTGGTTAGCTGCTGGTCAGGCCCAAACGTTGTGGGACTGGTGCCGGTGGTGATTCCAGTGTCATGCATCCACGACACAGCTGGTTGTTGTCGCTCATCGGTCACATCGTCGAAGGGATGTAGCGGTGCTTCGGGCTGGTCTTCCATGCGCCACATGTACAGAGCAGTCTCACCACGGGTGGCAGGCGTGTGCGGGCCGAAACACGGTCCGGTGGTTTCTGTGACGATGTTGTTGTCGACCATCCACTGGACCGGTTCGCTGTAATAGAGGTCGTCATCAACATCACCGAATCCGGCCACAGCGGCAACCGGTGATACCGGCAGCAGCAAACTAACCCAAAGACCCGTGGCCAGCACACATATTGAGCAACGCCGAGTTAATTCCCACCTCTGCCGCGGGAGTCGGCTTGTAGAGGCAGAACCTGCCCTGCCCATAGATGATTCTGCCACCGGCCAAAATTATCGTACCGCGGGGCGCGACCGGTGAACCCTCCGTGGTTGCCCCGTGATTTGCGCGCTAATCGGTGTTTCTAGTGATCGTGATGGTGTGGGTGGTGTCGGTGCCGGACTCCACGGTGATGGTGTAACCGCGGATGGTGACGCTCTCACCGTCGGTAAGGATCGGGTAGCGATTGACTTGTAGATTGCCAGTGTCTCCTAGATTGCCAGTGTCTGTTGCGATCACCAACGGCAACTGGCCTGAGGGGAGTGCTGCGTCCACGGTGTAGATGAGCACGCCTTCAGTGAGCAAGGCAGGGGAAGTCTCGATTACCCCTTCCGCTAAGCGTTTTTCGCGAAGAGTGTCGTAACCGATCTTGCGTCGGCTCTCGACCACGATTACCTCTGTTCCCGACAGCGGTATCGCGGCCATGGCGATGCTGTTGCCGGGGTCGCCAACCGGACCCAACGTGACGGTCGCTTCGTTTTCGGTTACGCAGCTGATCTGAGTTGAGTCGAGCCAGCCAAGTTGCCAGCGACTCCAGGCCAGCATCTCTTCGGCCTTTAAAAGCGTTACGTAACTTACGGCTTGGTTGCCGGTGGGATCCGGCCAGGTTTGCACCAAGCGTGGATCTTCAGGATCTGCTGGGAAATCGACCTTCAGGCCCATAGGTCCGAAAGTGGATGTGACCCATGTCTTGCCTGCAGGCGCGGCAACCGGATCGTCAACGGTACCCAGGTTGGCGTACGCGTACATGTCTAGTAACCCGAGGTTGTGAATCAACTCATGTGCCGCGACGTCACCCCACCGGTAGGGCTCTCTGGACTCCTCCAAAGGAAAGATGTTGATCTGGGTACTGTTTGAAACGAAGCCTTCGCGAGTCTCAAAGGGTCCGGAGGCTGTGCCGCCGCCGAAGTGTGAGGAGGGCAGCACAACCATGACCGCGTCGATTCTGCTGAAATCGAAGTCGGGGTCCGCCAGTCGTACCGCCTCCGCAGTAATCGAGGGTCCGATTCCGAAATCCCCCACACTGGATCTTGCTTGGTAGTGCCCGTGGTCGTTTTCGGCTCGTAGCCAGCCGTGCAGGGGTACGAATTCGATGTCCAGCTTCTGGTAGCTGGATGCCTCCAGGTAGGTCTCGGCGTAGGGTATCCCGAACTCAGCTTCAATCTGGGTGGAATATGAAGCCTCCGCGTCGGGGAAGTCCACAAAAAGCACCGCCACCCGCGCAGTCCCCATGGATCGCACCGTTTCCGCGGGTAGTGGAAACCCGGCCGTTATTCCAGGCAGACCGAATGGTCGACACATGGTTGGATCTGCTTGCCCGGGCTCGACAAAAGATTGGACATCTCCTGGTGCCGGGATGATCGGTACGCCCCAACATGAGATAGTTGCATCGGCCTGTATCCCACACGACTGCCAGGTACCGGCACTGACGGAGAGGAAGGAACCAGCCTGTGCGTCTAGGTAGCGACCCCAGCAAACGACACTGCCGTTGGCACGTATTCCACAAGAATGATCACGTCCTGCGCTGATGGCGGTGAATTGTCCGCTAGGGGCGTTCGTTTGTCCGCTTGCGTTGTTGCCCCAGCAGGTGACGGCGTTGTCGGTTTTTAACGCGCAGGAGTGATGAGATCCTGAGGTGATGGTGCTGAATTGTCCGTCTGGAGTGTTGGTTTGGCCGTGTCCGTTGTAACCCCAGCACGTAACGGTGTTGTCGATCCGTACTCCACAAGAATGATCACCTCCTGCGCTGATGGTGCTGAATTGTCCGTCTGGAGTGTTGGTTTGGCCTTGGTCGTTGTAACCCCAGCAAGTGACGGTGTTGTCGATCCGTGTTCCGCAGGTATGCAATGTGCCTGCGGTGATGGTGCTGAATTGTCCGTCTGGAGTGTTGGTTTGGCCTTGGTCGTTGGAACCCCAGCAGGTGACGGTGTTGTCGGTTTGCAGCGCGCAAGAATGGTAGATACCGACACTGATGGCGCTTAATTCTGAAAAGGGACCATGGGTCTTTCTGTTCGTATCGTCGCCCCAGCAGGTGACGGTGTTGTCGGTTTCTAGTGCGCAAGCGTGGTCATCTCCTACGCTGATTGCGTTGAATCGCCCGTCAGGCACAGCTGTGTGCGCGGACAAGTCTCGACCCCAGCAGGTGACGGTGTTGTCGGTTCTTAGCGCACACGAGTGTTCAAATCCGGCGCTTACAGCGCGGAATTGTCCGTCGGGCGCGACTGGATGCCTACCCCAGAGGTTGCCCCAGCAGGTGATGGTGGCGTCAATACGTAGCCCGCAGGAACGCCATATACCTGCGCTAATTGCAGAAAACTGTCCGGCAGGCGCGTTGGTTTGGCCATGAGAGTTCTGTCCCCAGCAGATGATTGTCGCATCCGTGCGCAGTGCGCAGGAGTGATAGTTGCCTGCGCTGATGGCGCTGAATTGCCCGTCTGGCGGATCTAGCTGGCTGCGTTGGTTGTCTCCCCAGCAGGTGATGGTGGTATCAGTGCGCACTCCACACGAATGGTCATATCCGGCGTTGACGGCGGTGAATTGTCCGTCGGGTGCATTCGTTTGCCCCTGACCGTTGTAACCCCAGCAACTGATCGTGGCGTCGTTGCGTAGTCCACACGAATGACTGGCCCCTGACGTGACGGCGGTGTAGCGCGCGTCGAGGGTGTCCATCGCTCGATACCAGTTTGCACCCCAGCAGGTGAGGGTGTTGTCGGTCCGTATTGCACACGAATGGTCGCCTCCCACGGAGACCGCTTTGAAGGAGCCGTTTGGTGGTTCGGCTTGACCGCCTTCGTTGTTACCCCAGCAGGCGATGGTTCCGTTGGTGCGTATGCCACATGAATGCTGAGAAGTGGTGGCAATCGCGGTGAAGGCTTCGCATGGGGGGCTGTGGGGGTCGATGGTCACCTCTGGGCTGCCTTTGTACCGGTACAGGAATGTGGCTAGCTGTCCGCGGGTGACCGGTTCATTGGGAGCGAAGGTTGTGGGGCTGGTTCCGGTGGTGATCTCGTTGGCGACCATCCAAGCAACCGGTTGTTGTTGCCATCCAGCAACAACATCAACAAACGGGTGACCCGAAGCGGTGGGCTCACCGGCTAGTCGATGCAGCAACGCCGCGAGTTGGGCTCTGGTTAGCTGCTGGTCAGGTCCAAACGTTGTGGGGCTGGTGCCGGTGGTGATCTCAGTGTCATACATCCATGACACTGCTGGATGTTGATCATCATCGGTCACATCGTCAAAGGGGTGTGGCGGCGCTTGGGGCTGGTTTTGTATGCGCCACATGTACAGAGCGGTTTCCCCGCGTGTGGCTGGTGCGTGTGGCGAAAAACAAGGCCCGGTGGTGTCTGTGACGATGTTGTTGTCGACCATCCACTGGACTGGTTCGCTGTAATAGAGGCCGTCGTCCACGTCACCGAACCCGGCCACAGCCCCGGCGGGTGATGTCGACAGCAACAAACCAGCAAACATTCCCGTAACCAGCAGCGATACTGACCAGCGGCGCGCTGCGACCGCCTTGCGCCGCGGTAGTCGGCCTTTAGAGGTAGAGTCCGCCTTGCCCAAAATGAACTCGGCCACTCCGACGAAACTACAGGACCACCAACCACGACACGTGCACCTTCGGTGGTTGCTTCGTGATTTGTGTGCTACGCGGTGTTCTTGGTGATTGTCACAGTGTGAGTTGTGGCGTTGTTGGATTGCACGGTGATGGTGTAACCGCGGATGGTGACGCTCTCACCGTCGGTAAGGAGCGGGTAGCGATCGACTTGTAGATTGCCCGTGTCTGTTGCGATCGCCAGTGGCAGATGGCCTCCCGGCCGCGAGGCGTCCACTGTGTACACCAGCACGCCTTCCGTTAGCAACGAAGGTGTCGATGCGGCTACGCCGTCTTGGAAGCTCTCGTGGAAGGGTGCGTCGTAGCCGATTTTGCGTCGACTCTCGACGACGATTACCTCGGTTCCCGATAGCGGAATCGCGGCCATCGCGATGTCACTGCCGGGGTTGGCTACCGGACCCAACGTGACTGTCGCTTCGTTCTCGGTGACACAGATAATTTGCGGTGGATCAAGCCACTCGAGTTGCCAGCGACTCCAAGCGAGCATCTCCCCGGCGATTAGACGAGTCGCGAGAGAAAAAGTCTGGACCCCATCGGGGTGCACCCATTTTGTTTGCATGTTTGGATCCTCAGGGTCTGCGGGGAAATCGGCTCCGAGGCCCATGAGACCGAATCGGGTTGTGATCCAGGTCTTTCCAGCGGGCGCATCGGATCTGCCATCAACGACACCAGCGGTTGCGTACAAGTCCAGTAACCCGAGATTGTGAATTAGTTCATGCGCGGCCACATCCCCCCAGCGGAAGGGATCTCGGCGCTCATCCAAAAGAAAAGTGTTGATCATCGTACGTCTGGCGACGTTGCCGTCGTCGGTCCTGATGAACCCGGTTGCAGTTCCTCCGTGGAAATGGGAACTGGGCAGCACAACCATGAGAGCGTCGATGTTGGAAAAATCGAACTCAGGGTCGGCGAGTCGTATAGCAAGAGAATAAATGACGGGACCAGCGCCGCCGCCGTGAGCTTCGGGGTCTTGGTAGTGTTCGAAGGCGTTTTCGGCACGCAACCATCGGTGCAGGGGCACAAACTCAACATCGAGTTGCCCGTAGCTTGATGCCTCCAGGTAGGACTCGGCGTAAGGCAGACCCAACTCAGCTTCTGAATGGGTGGGGTAAGTAGCCTCGGCATTTGGGAAGTCCACGAACAGGACCGCAACCCGCGCGGTGCCTTTTGATCGGACAACTCCCGATGGCAGCGGGAACCCAGCTGAGGAGCCGGGCAAACCGAATGGTCGACACTCTGCCGGGTCGGCTGAATCGGCATCGGCAACATACGTCACGCCGGGTGGTGTGGGCCTACTCGCCTCACTCCAGCACGAGATTTCGCCGTTCTCCCGTATCCCGCATGAATGCCACGTGCCGGAACTAACCGCAGCGAAAGACCCGGCCTGGGCTTGACTGTTGCGTGGGTCGCCCCAGCAGGTGACAGTGCTGTCGATGCGCCTGGCGCATGTGTGGTCCCGCCCGGCGCTGATGCTGGTGAACTGTCCGTCTGGCGCGTTGCTTTGTCCAGTCCAGTTTCCGCCCCAGCAGGCGATGGTGTTGTCGCTGCGTAAAGCGCATGTGTGGTCCTGCCCGGCGCTGATGCTGTTGAATTGTCCCTCTGGTGCGTCAGTTTGGTGCTGTGTGTTTCCGCCCCAGCAGGTGACGGTGTTGTCGCTGCGTAAAGCGCATGTGTGGTCCTGCCCGGCGCTGATGCTGTTGAATTGTCCCTCTGGTGCGTCGGTTTGTCTACCCCAGCAGGTGATGGTGTTGTCGCTGCGTAAAGCGCAGTTGTGGATAGAGCCTGAACTGATGGCCGTGAACTGTCCGTTGGGTGAGTTGGTTTGGCCGTAGTTGTTCTCGCCCCAGCAAGTGATGGTTTCGTCGGTCCGCAGAGCGCATGCGTGCGACCAGCCACCGCTGACGGCCTTGAAAGAGCCGAAGGGATCATATTGGTTCGGGAAGTTGCCAATGCCCCAGCAGGTGACGGTTTTGTTGGTGCGTATCGCGCATGAGTGTTTGTAATCAGCGCTGATTTCTGTGAATTGCCCGCTCGATGGGATGATTAGAGTGGACCAGTCGTCTCCCCAACAAGCAATGGTGGCGTCGGCGCGTAACCCGCATGAATGATCCCAACTTGTGCTGACGGCGGTGAACTGTCCCGTTGGTGCATCCGCTTTGAGGTGTGTGTTGTTTCCCCAGCAGGTGATGGTGTTGTCGGTTCGCAACCCGCAGGTGTGATCCTGGCCGACATCGACGCTAATAAACTGGTCGATAGGTGCGTCGGTTTGGCCGTACCAGTTTGCGCCCCAGCAGGTGATGGTGTTGTCGGTCCGTAAAGCGCATGCGTGCGACCAGCCAGCTCTGACGCTAGTGAATCGCCCCGTGGTAGGCGATGTTTGACCAACGTCATTCGTGCCCCAGCAGGTGATGGTTTGGTTGGTTCGTAACCCGCATGTGTAGTTGGAGCCGGCGCTGACGCTGGTGAACTGTCCTCCTGGTGCGTCGGTTTGGCCGTTCCAGTTTGCGCCCCAGCAGGTGATGGTTTGGTTGGTTCGTAACCCGCAGACGTGGTTGGAGCCGACGCTGACGCTGGTGAACTGTCCCGCTGGTGCGTCTGCTTGGAGGTGTGTGTTGTTTCCCCAGCAGGTGATGGTGTTGTCGGTTCGCAACCCGCAAGTGTGCCACGTGCCCGCGCTGATGGCTTTTAAAATACCGTTGGGTGGTTCGGTTTGGCCTCCGAAATGTGCTCCCCAGCAGGCAACAGCCCCGTTGCTGCGGATGGCACACGAGTGCTGGTTGCTGCTGTCAAGGGCGGTGAAGGCTTCGCATGGGGGGCTGTGGGGGTCGATGGTCACATCTGGGCTGTCGCTGTAGCGGTACAGGAATGTGGCTAGCTGTCCGCGGGTGACCGGTTCATTGGGAGCGAAGGTTGTGGGGCTGGTTCCGGTAGTGATCTCGTTGGCGACCATCCAAGCAACCGGTTGTTGTTGCCAACCAGCAACAACATCAACAAACGGGTGACCCGAAGCGGCGGGCTCACCAGCTAGTCGATGCAACAATGCCGCGAGTTGGGCTCTGGTTAGCTGCTGGTCAGGCCCAAACGTTGTGGGGCTGGTGCCGGTGGTGATCTCAGTGTCATACATCCACGACACTGCTGGATGTTGATCATCATCGGTCACATCGTCAAAGGGGTGTGGCGGCGCTTGGGGCTGGTTTTGTATGCGCCACATGTACAGAGCGGTTTCACCGCGTGTGGCTGGTGTGTGTGGCGAAAAACAAGGTCCGGTGGTGTCTGTGACGATGTCGTTGTCGACCATCCACTGGACTGGTTCGCTGTAATAGAGGCCGTCGTCCACGTCACCGAACCCGGCCACAGCCCCGGCGGGTGATGTCGACAGCAACAAACCAGCAAACATTCCCGTAACCAGCAAACACACCGACAAATACCGCGCTATCCGTCGCATACGGCGCGGTTGTCGACCAAAAAAGGCAGAGGCCGCAGGGTTCATCAAGAACTCGGCCACCAACCCACAGTAACCCAAGCTCTGAAGCGTAGGGTCTCGCCGTCTCCGGTTACGGGCGGGTGCCGAACTCCGGGCGTTCGGTGCGGGTGCGTTTCAGTTCCCAGAATCCGTCGATGTTCATCATGGTGACAAGGGAGTCCCACATATCCAGGGAATCCTCAGTTGAAGGGACTCGGGTGATGACAGGACCGAAGTAAGCCTGCTTTTCACCGCGTCGGTTGTCGAAGGCAATGATCGGTGTGCCCACATCCTCACCGCAGAGAGCCAGCCCGGCGTCGTGGCGCTGCGCGATTTCGGTGTCGAAGGTTTCGGAGTCGTACGTGGCGGCATGTGAAGCGTCGAGACCGATGCTCTCAAGAGCTTCGACGAGATCAAAGTCGAACTCCTCGTCGTGGTGGATCCGTCTGCCGTATTCCCAGTAAAGGTCGAAGACCGCGTCCTCGCCTTCTGCCGCACGCACCGATTCCATCACCCGCAACAAGCGGTAGGTCCGGTGGGAAGGTTCGTAGAACGGCGAATCTTCATCGGGTTGGTTCTTCAGCAGGAGACTGATGGGTTGCCAGGTGATGTTGAGGTCACGGGCGGGTTTTATTTCGTCGACGACCCAACGGGCCGTCACCCAGCACCATGGTCAAATTGGGTCCACCCAGAACTCGATATCCATGTTGTCACCCCGCTGGTTTGGTCGAAACGGATACCTTAGCGGCGGGCTGAGCCCAGTCCGGCCACCGGTCGCGGCTCTTCTGGGCCAATTTGTGCATCAGCGCAATCGCTCCGGGGTCGTCGTCTCCAGGCCTCGTTTCGATCACGCCATCGGCCACCATCGCGCCAATGACGGCACGTCCGAGCTCGGTGCGAACGATGGTGAGGGTCCAGTCGGTGAGTTCCCCGATGCCTCCCGTTGAGATGTCGGCGTGCTCGGCGGCGAAATCGGGGCAGAGGTGGCAACCCTCACGGGTCCAGGCGTGGCATTCCTTGAGGTTGATCTCGTAGTAGCCGCCGTCTTTGGTCCAGATCTGGAACACGCCCTTGATGTTCATCTTGGAGATGTTCTCCTTCTTGAGGCCGTACTTGACCTCGAACAGCTCGTCAAAAAGGGAGTCGTCGAACGATTTGGAACAAAGCAGACCGATGTTGAGCTTGATCGGTTTGGAGACCTTCCCGACCTTGCGATGCCACATCACGGGCGGCACCGAGGTTTGGCAGCTCATACCCACGAGGGCAAGACGCTCGAGGCCCTTTTCTTTAGCTTCGTTGAAGGCCATGGTGTTGGCGGAGTAGGTGTAGCGGCTCCCTGCGCCTCGCAATACCTCTTCTGGGTTGGTGGCGACCATCGGGAAGGCTTTCCAGCCGGGTTCTCCGTTGGGGAGGCTCTCAACGCCGCTGGTGAGGGCCCCGTCAATGATGTTGTTCTCGATGCACCAGATGAGGATCGCTGAAACCAGGCCGCCATCTTGGCCTGTGTCATACACGAAGTCGTCGGTGGCGCGGGTGAGGAGAATGTCGGAGTAGATGCCCGACACCTCTTCGGGTGTGCGTTCACGACCGAAGAGGTGCATGTCGGCTTCGGGTTCCCACATGCGGAATCGGGGGCATGCCCGGGTGCATGAGGTGCAGCCCTTCTGTCCGTGGATGCAGTCGTCGAGACCCAACTCTTCTTCGAGGTGAAACGGCGTGTATGCACCGGGTTCGTGTTCGTAGCCGATCACGTAGTGCGGGCACGAGATCACACAGCCGGCGCAGCCTGTGCAGAGTCCGCTGGTGATTACCTCGTCGAACAGCTCTTTCCACTGGTATGTCCAGCGCGGTTTTTTTGCCGGAGGTGATTCGGTGACGGCCATGTGTTCAAGGTAGTCGTTTCGGGGCCGCAGCGGAGGACTATGGTCCCATCCAGATCACCGGGATACCGCAGGGTTCTTTGGGTCCGGGCAAGTTCGACATCTCCGACGCACCGGCTCAGATCGGACACTACGACCCCGACACGCTGGCGTTCGTCGCCTCATAGTCTCGCCTTGCTGATTGAGGGTGCACGCTCGCGGTTCGCCGCGGTTGGTTTGCGCCCTCGGCAGGACTCGAACCTGCGCACACGGCTCCGGAGGCCGATGCTCTATCCTCTGAGCTACGAGGGCTCACCCCTAAGGGGTCGGCCAATGCTACCGCTAGGATCAGGCGCTCCCAGCTACGTTGAGGTCCGGCCCATGGATGTTCGTCAGCATCTTCGCTCTGCGCTTGCCGCGGCGCTCGGTGGCGCGGGGATTGAGACGGGGCCGGACGAGGTCGGAGTCGAACGGCCGGGCAATCCCAGCCACGGCGATTGGTCGAGCAATGTCGCGTTGACGACGGCCAAGCGTGCTGGTCGCAACCCCAGAGAACTGGCCCAAGAGTTGGCCGACACGCTCAACTCGGATCTTCCCCGACATGTGACTGCCGTTGAAGTTGCAGGCGCCGGATTTGTCAACCTCCGGCTGGCGCCTAGCTGGCTGCACGACGTGTTGGTGAGCATCACCGAAGCAGGCACGCAGGGTTTTGCCCGGTCGGCTGTTGGCACGGGTTCATCGGTCAACATCGAATATGTGTCTGCTAACCCGACCGGCCCGCTGCATGCGGGGCACGGTCGTTGGGCGGCCTATGGCGATTCGCTGGCTCGCTTGTTCAAGCGTTGTGGCTATGAGGTGACCCGAGAGTTCTACGTGAACGACCGGGGTAAGCAGATGTCGTTGTTCGGGGCGTCGTTGACGGCCCGCAAGGCTGGCCAGGATCCTCCCGAGGGTGGTTACTTCGGGACCTACGTCAGCGAATGGGCCCACCAGATGCCCGCCGAAGCAGACCCGGTCGCTTGGGGGACAGAGCGCGCCCGCCTCGACCAGGTTGAAGTGCTGGCATCGATGAACGCTGAGTTCGATCATTGGGCATCGGAGAATCGTTTGGCGCAATCGGGTGCGGTTGAGGCGACGCTGGCCGACTTGACCGACAGCGGATACGTCTATGAGTCCGAGGGTGCGACATGGCTGCGCACCAGCGAGTTCGGCGACGATCAAGACCGGGTTCTCATCAAATCCGATGGGCAACCCACCTACTTTCTGCCAGACATTGCGTATCACCAACAGAAGTACTCCCGTGGTGACCTGTTGATCGACATCTTGGGTGCTGACCATCATGGTTACGTGGCTCGGATGAGCGCGGCCATGCAGATGTTGGGTCACCCGGCCGATAGCTATGAGGTGCTGATTGGTCAGCACGTGACTTTGATCCGCGACGGTGCCGAGGCGAGGTTGGCCAAGCGCTCCGGAAATATGGTGGAGGCCCGTGAGCTGGTTGAGTTGGCCGGCGCTGATGTAGCTCGTTTGACTTTCTTGTTGCAGTCGATCGACACGACCCAGGCGATTGATGTCGATCTGGTCGTGGCCGAGTCGAGCGAGAATCCTGTGTATTACGTGCAGTACGCCAATGCCCGGGTGCATTCGCTGGCTCGTCAAGCCGCCCACCGAGGGGTAGCTGTGTTGCCGCTGGCCGACGTCGACTTGTCGGTTCTCACGCATAAGCGTGAGTTGACATTGCTGCGTGTGCTTTCGGAGCTTCCAGACACCGTTGAACGGGCAATGCAGGCCCGAGCACCGCACCAGGTCACGACCTGGGCCAGAGAATGCGCTGCGGCGCTCCACGGTTTCTGGCACGATTGCCCAATATTGCGCGACGACATTGACGAACAGGTGCGTCAAGCCCGGATGTGGCTGGTGGAGGCAACCCGCATCGGACTCGGCGTCAGCCTTGATCTGCTTGGCGTCTCCGCGCCCGAATCGATGTAGCCATGTCTCCGTTTCCTTTTCGCTTGCTGCCCGACTCTGCGGAACTAGTCGACGGGCAACTCCAGATCGGTGGCTGTGGCCTGCTCGACTTGGCCGATCAATACGGCACTCCCTTGTTTGTCTATGACGAGCAGCATTTGCGTGACCGGTGCCGGGAAGCTGTGGCGGTTTTCGGTGATGGTGTGGCCTATGCGACAAAGGCGTTTCTTTGCACGGAGATGGCGCGGCTCGCGTATTCCGAGGGGATGCACCTTGATGTTGCGACCGGGGGAGAACTCCATGTCGCACTTTCGGCCGGTGTTCCAGCGGACCGGCTGGTGCTACACGGCAACAACAAGTCAACGGCTGAATTGGCCGCGGCGCTTGAGGCGGGTGTGGGTCGGATTGTTGTTGATTCGTTTGACGAGCTCGACCGTCTCGATGAACTTCATGCTGCACATGGTGTTTGTCCCAAGGTGTTGCTGCGTTTGACTCCGGGCATCAAGGCGGAGACTCATGAGTTCGTGGCAACCGGCCATGACGACACCAAGTTTGGTTTCACCGTCTCCACCGGAGCCGCGGATAGTGCGATCGAACGCGCCCGCGCCTCGTCATCGGTGGAGTTGGTGGGTGTTCACGCCCATATCGGTAGTCAGGTGTTCGCGCTTTCTTCGTTGGAGCGAACGGTCGCGGTCATTGCCGAAGCGGCCGCGGGATATGACCTTCCGGAGATGAGCGTTGGCGGGGGACTCGGTGTTGCTTATGTGACCGACGAATGGGCGCCCACAATCACCGAGTGGGGTGAGGCTGTGATCCAGACCTGTACGGATTTGGGTGTTACGGCTCGAGTGTCGGCTGAACCTGGCCGTTCTATTGCCGCGGCTGCCGCGGTCACGCTCTATGAGGTGGGCACGATCAAGAGGATCGACGGCGTTCGCACCTATGTCTCTGTTGACGGCGGAATGAGCGACAACCCACGCCCGGTTCTTTATGGCTCCGGCTATGAGGCGTTCCTGCCTCGAGACATCGAGGCTGATCGGCCCTTGACCGTCACCGTGGTGGGCAAGCACTGCGAGTCGGGGGATTTGTTGGTGCGCGATGCGCAGGTTCCCGCTGATCTGGAGGTGGGCGACATTCTGGCAACGGCGGTGACCGGGGCGTATGGCCATTCGATGGGCTCGAACTACAACAAGGTGCCGCGTCCCCCGGTGGTGTTCGTGTCTGATGGCACGGCGCGTTTGGTGGTCCGCCGCGAAACCTTCGAGGACCTCACCCGCCTCGATCTGTGAGACAACTCAATAGTTCGGATCGTTTCTTGCGATACCACATCAGACAGTCGTTGAGTGTCCGCTGGATACTCTCCTGCCAGCCCACAGCGGTTACGGGTTGGTTGAACGCCTCGGTTGTGCTTGGCAATGGGTCGAGGCCCGCGATGGCCGTCGGTTCAAAATCGATGGTGGGTGTTGGGTCTCTGCCGGTGCGAATCTTCGCGGCGCAGGGCAACCGGTCATCGGGGTGGGTCAGCAGTACGGCCACGCGACGCGGATCGCTTGGATCGGCGAGAACCGCGGCAAGGTCGTGAGCAAGTTCGTTACTGCAGCCGAGTTGCGCCAAGGCCGGCGCTGACCACTCGGCGGTTGGATCAATCAGTATGCCGGTGGCGCATTCCGCAACGAGTAGCGCCACCCCAACAATGTCGTCACTTTGGTCGAGTGTGGCTTGGTTGCGAAGGCGCTGCTGTGTACCTCGTGAGCGACGGCTTGATGCAGTTCCCGCTGCGTCAAAATCGGCGATCCAAAGGTCTCCGTCGGGGGCCATCACGATGTTGGCGGGTTTGATGTCGCCGTGAACCACGCCGCGCTCGTGTATTTCTGCCAGTGCCGTGGCGATCCGCGAGCCGATCGCGCGACACTCCGTTTCGCTTAGGCGACCGCGCTCGGCCAGTACATCGGCAAGGCTGCCGTTGCCCGCGACGGTCTCAACCACTGCCGGATCGGTCGGGTCAGCCGCCAGTGCCGGTGGAGTTGCTGGTATTGGGACCACGCCAGGACCTTGAACCAACCGCAAAACCGCGCGCTCATGTGTGGCCCGGCCCAGAGGAGACACTTTTCGGTGATTCGATGACATTGAGAATCATAGAATAACAATAAATATACTCAATCACATAGTGGACTCAATTGCCTGCGACCTGACTCACAAGCAAATCACCGCTTGAGGTACCCGGCTGTCAGCTACGCTCGTCGCCCGTGAAGCAGGTATCGATAGGTGTGCTCGGGTGCGGCAATGTTGGTGGCGCGTTCGCGTCCTTGTTGGACCAACGGCGAGCCACGATCCTGGCTCGTACTGGAGTTGAACTTCGGGTTACCCGGATAGCGGTTCGCTCGCTCGACAAAGACCGCGGGCTCAGTCTGGGTCCAGAGGTGTTCACCGATGACCCAGTGTCGGTAGTCGAAGATCCCGATGTCGACATAATCGTTGAGCTGATCGGCGGAATAGACGTGCCTCTGGGGTTGCTTCGCAGGGCCATTGAACTGCAAAAGCCGGTGGTCACCGGCAACAAGGCGCTGCTCGCACAGCACGGTGCCGAGCTGTTCGGCGCGGCAGATGCGGCAGGTGTTGATTTCCTGTTTGAAGCCGCCGTGGCCGGAGGAATCCCGCTTATGCGGCCGCTGCGGGAGTCGCTTGCGGGTGAACCCGTTCGTCGGGTGATGGGGATCATCAACGGCACGACCAACTACATCTTGACCAGAATGACCGACGCGGGCATCGATTATCGAGAGGCTCTGGCTGAGGCCCAAGAACTCGGTTATGCAGAGGCCGACCCGACCGCTGATGTGGAGGGATACGACGCAGGCGCCAAAGCCGCGATCATCGCCTCGATTGTCTTTGGCGCGGTGGTGCAGTCAAGCGATGTGTTCCACGAAGGAATATCGAAAATCACCACCGAAGACATCTCTGTGGCAGATCGTATGGGTTTTGCCGTCAAGGCTGTTGCCGTCATCGAGGCATTCGGAGACAACGCCAAGAACGATCCGGAGATCGCCATCCGCGTTCACCCCGCGCTTGTAGCGAAGTCACACCCGCTGGCCGCGGTCCGTGACAGCTTCAATGCTGTCTTCATCGAGGGTGAGGCAGTCGGCGATCTGATGTTTTACGGACGCGGCGCCGGCGGTCGACCGACAGCCAGTGCGGTTCTCGGCGATGTGGTTGACGCGGCCACCAACATGGTTCACGGCACTCCGGGCCGCATCGGCGCCCTCGCTCCCGCCCGAATCCGACCGGTAGGCGACTTGACTTCGGCCTTCTATATGAGTCTTGCGGTCACCGACCGGCCGGGGGTGCTCGCCCAAGTTGCCGATGTGTTCGGTCGCCACGGCGTGTCGATTCAATCAATGGAACAGCAAGGCCTCGGGGATCGCGCCCGCTTGATCTTCATTACCCATGAGTCACTTGAATCAGCAGTCCAGGCCACCATGGCCGAGCTGCGGCACCTAGATGTGGTTGTCAACGTCCACTCCGCCATTCGGGTGATCGGTGGCGAGGTCTGACCATGGCCGTGGTTTACGGCAGCTCCCGAGGCCAAGGGCCGAAACTAGGTTTTTCTGACGTCCTGCTCACTGGGTTGGCGCCCGACGGCGGACTGTTCCTGCCGACCGAGTGGCCCTCGCTGCCCGCACATACGGTCTCGGCGTCGTCGTCGTATGTGGATCTGGCGACCGATGTGATTCAACTGTTTGTTGCCGGCGCGATCGAGCGGGAACAACTCCAGGCGATGCTGGCCGATGCGTACGCCTCGTTTGACCATCCCGACGTGTGCCCCCTAGTGCAACTCGATGAGGGGCATCACCTGATGGAATTATTCCACGGGCCGACCTTGGCGTTCAAAGACATAGCCCTGCAAGTGGTGGGACGGATGTTCGACCACGAACTCGAGCGTCGCTCGCAACGGGTGATGATCGTGGGCGCGACCTCTGGCGACACCGGCTCGGCGGCGATGGAAGCAGTGCGCGGAAGCGACCACGTCGACATCGTGGTGCTCTTTCCTCACGGTCGAACCACCGAAGTGCAACGACGCCAGATGACCACCTTGAGCGATTCCAACGTGCATGCGGTTGCGGTTCAGGGAACATTCGACGATTGCCAAGATCTGGTGAAAGCGATGTTTCGAGATGAACCATTCCGCCGGCGCCACAGTCTGGCCGCGGTCAATTCGATCAATTGGGCGCGGGTGATGGTCCAGATCGTCTACTACGTTTGGGCTGTCCAGCAACTTGGCCGCGGCGCCGTCACCAACCCAATGAAGGCAACCACCTTCTGTGTTCCCACCGGCAATTTCGGCAATGTTTTCTCTGGGCACGTCGCGGCTCGGATGGGGTTGAATGTGGAACGTTTCCTGGTCGCGTCGAACCGCAACGACATTCTTTCGCGCCTCATCGAAACGGGTGAGATGCGTGCCGAGGAAGTGGTGCCGACCCTGTCGCCGAGCATGGACATTCAGATCTCCTCGAACCTTGAACGGTTGCTGTATGAGCTGCTTGACGGCAACGGACCGGCCACAGCGGAGTTGATTGCCGGATTTCGAGACCATGGTCGTGCTGCGCTGACCCCGGCGCAGCACCAGCGCTTGACCGACGAGTTCGCCGGAGACCGGGTTGACGACTCTGAGACGCTCTCCATTATCAGCGACTTCTATGACCAGCACGGCCTGCTGATTGATCCGCATACCGCGGTGGGTATTGGTGTCGCCCAACGCCACCGTCAACCCGACGAGCATGTTGTCTCCTTGGCAACCGCACACCCGGCCAAGTTCCCCGACGCGGTGGAGCAAGCGACTGGTGTTCGTCCAAATTTGCCACCTCACTTGGTCGACATCTTTGATCGCCGCGAGGATTATGCAGTGCTTCCCAACGACCTTGCGACCGTTGAGGACTTCGTGGACGGGCTCAGCTAGTGCGCGTCCGGGTACCGGGTTCTTCGGCCAATCTCGGCCCTGGGTTCGATGTTTTGGCTCTTGGGATTGATCGCTACTACGAACTCACCGACGAGCCCCTTGACGGCTTCGAGATGGTTGGCCCTGACGATCTTGTGTGGACCGCGCTGAAACGCACCGGAACCTCCTTTGATCGATTGTGGTCCCGCAGCGAACTTCCGATCGGCAGAGGCATGGGTTCAAGCGCGGCTGCCTGTGTTGGGGCGGCGTATCTGGGCTTTCGCAGCGATGGGTCGGATCACCGCAGAGCGCGTGAAGAGGCGTTCATGGTGGCCGACGAGATCGAAGGCCACCCCGACAACGCTGCGGCTTCGGCATACGGCGGGTTGAACCTCGCGGTCGGTGGCCGAATTCATACCGACGTTCCGCAGTTGCAACCCGGTCAGTTCTACATGTGGATCCCTGCGGGGGTGTCTTTCACGGCCTCGGCTCGCGCAGTGCTTCCTGAAGCTCTCGACATTGTGGATGTGGTTGCCCACGCTGCTTGTTGTGCGGCGGTCTACGCCGGGCTGTTGAACGGATCATGGGAGCTCATCGCGGGTGCCAACGGAGATCAGATCCATGAGACCGCCCGCTTGAGCGCGCTCCCCGACAGCGCGGAAGTGGTTAGTCAGCTTAGAGCCGCGGGGCACGCAGCGTGGCTGAGCGGTTCTGGTCCCAGCGTGGGAGCACTCATTGAATCGGGTGGTGAGCGCCTGCGTCCCGAACCACCCGGTGACTGGGTGCCCCTTGGCATCGACACCGACGGTTGCGTCGAGGTTTCCTGAGTTCCCGTTCTACTCCCGCTCTTTTTCGCTGTGCTCCGCTTCCCGCTCTTGTTCGCTGCGCTCACCGGGCCGCTCGGGCCGCGGGGGCTGCTCGGGCCACAGGCGGGGTTCGGTTGCGACTGCGGTTTTCCGCCTCTAACCTGTTGTGCGCTGCCCGGTTGCCGACGGCGAGTCGTATTTCGTACGACCCTGGTTGTTACATGCCGAATGCAGCGACACTCACGAACATGAGGAGACGAATCCGTGGAAACCGCGGAGATGCGCCGGTCTACCCTTCAGCGTAAAGACCGCGAAGAACTCACCGAAATCGCCAGCACGCTCGGCAAGAAGCCGCCGACCCGCGCGCGCAAGGGTGAAATTATTGACCTGATACTCGAGTTGGTAGGCGGCACAGACTCCGACCGGGCCGAGCCCAGCGCTGCGGCAACCGAGTCCACCGGACAGTCCGATGGGGCCTCTGCTGCTGTCGCGAGTGCCGGTGTCGACGACAAGGCTGCCGGTACTGTCGCTGAAGCGACACCTGAGGAGACCAAACCTGAGCCAGAACCGGCAAACGACGGTGATCCCGCTTCGCAAGCCGTCGGACATGAGGCTGAGCCCGGTAACAGGCGTCGACGCCGTAGGGGCCGGGAGCGAGAAAACAACAAGGACACAACCGATCCCTGGAACGGCGATGTGGTGCCGGTTGCGGGCTATCTCGAACTGCGTCCGGAGGGATACGGGTTCCTGAGGGTCGATGGCGCCCTTCCGTCAAAGGACGACGCCTATGTACCGGTGAAGATGGTTCGGCAGTACAACCTTGACAAAGGCGTCCATCTCAGTGGTACTTCGCGTCCTGCGGGTCGCAACGAGAAGAACCCTGCGATGGTGGAACTATTGACGGTCAACGGCGGCCCTCCCGAAGCTGCGACTGAGCGTGTGGCTTTCGATGAGCAAGTACCAATTTTTCCTGATGAACGCCTGGTTTTGACGGGATCTCAAGAAAGCGACGACCCCACGGCTCGGATAGTCGATTTGTTGACTCCGCTCGGGAAGGGTCAGAGGGCGCTGGTCGCGTCAGCGCCGAGAGCGGGCAAGACGACGGTTCTCAAGCAGCTGGTTCGTTCGATAGAGATCAACCACACCGATGTGGAATTGCTTGTCTTGTTGGTCGACGAGCGTCCCGAAGACATCACCGATATGACTCGCTGGGTGGAGCGCGGTGAAGTGATCGGGTCTCCGTTCGATCAGCCCACCGATGAGCAGATCACGATCGCGGAGATGACGATTGAGCGGGCCAAGCGCATGGTTGAAGATGGCAAAGACGTGTGTTTGGTTGTCGACGGCATGACCCGCTTGGCTCGTGCCTACATCCTCGAAGCGTCCCATGGCGGCCGTTCCGCTTCGGGCAGTATTGATCGATCTGTGATCTACGCATGCAAACGATTCTTGGGCGCTGCTCGCAACATTGAAGGCGGGGGTTCATTGACGGTCATCGCCACGATTGTTGTCGATAGCGGTAGTTCGGTCGATGAGGCGATCTATGAGGAGTTGGCCAACACTGCGAATCTGGAATTGCGGCTTTCTCGAGCTCTGGCGGTCCGTCGGATCTATCCGGCCGCTGATATTGGCGCATCGGGAACTCACAACGAAGAAATCCTTTTGTCTCCGGCAGAACTTGAGGAGTCTCGTGAGTTGCGGCGACGCCTGATGGCGCTCGCTGAGTCTGCTGACGCGGCCCCTGGAGATGATGTGTTGACGCTGTTGAGCGAAGTATCTGCGAGCAACGCCAACTCCTAGTCGTAGCGGGTTGTTGGCGGGTGTCGGAGTCGTAGACTCGTGGGGCTATGAAATCTGACATTCACCCCGAGTACCGCGCTGTCGTATTTCAGGACACTTCGGCTGGTACGTCGTTTCTCACGCGGTCAACGATCGAGACCAAAGAGTCGATCGTCTGGGAAGACGGCAACGAATACCCCCTTGCGAAGGTGGAGATCTCAAGCGAGAGCCATCCTTTCTATACGGGTCAGATGAAGATCGTAGATACGGCAGGTCGTGTGGAGCGCTTCGAAAAGCGTTACGGAAGACGTAAGAAGCTCGACTCCTGAGGTTGGCGCTGTCGTGACATGCCAATAGATTGTGCATCAATTCACGAGCGGGCACCGTCGGCCCAACTCAAAGAGGTTCTTACCGTGGACGAACGGGAGCAACGCGAGATGCGCAAGGGCGCGGGCGATGCCTTCGCGGCAGCCTTTGAGATGATCGTCACACCGGCCTTGTTCGGTCTTTTGGGCTGGTTCATCGATTCCCGGCTCGGTTTGTTTCCCGTTTTCACGCTGGTTCTCGCAGGCATCGTGCTCGCCTATGAGACTCAGAAGTTGTGTGTGTCCTACCGCCGGTCGCTTGACGAGGCGTTGCAACAGCGTCGCGCCACCTACGGGCAGGGTCCGCAATGAAAGCTCAAGCCAAAGATCGCATGACCGCATTTCCTGCGGAGGTCTCGGCTAGTGCACCTGAGCGCGAAATAGCCCGCGACCTCGCGGTGCGCACCTTGCTGATCGCCCCGGTGATGCTTGCTATCGGTGTGATTTTCTGGGGTTGGTCCGGGCTCTGGTCATCTGGCTATGGCCTGGTCATCGTGGCCGTGAATTTCTTGGTAGGTGCCGCGATAATCACCTGGTCCGCCAAGATCAGCCCCGCAGTGATGTTCGGCGCAGTGATGTTCGGCTTCATTGCCCGCCTCGGAATCATCACCGCCGCGGTATTGCCAATTCGCAACAGCGACTGGTTCGAGGTAGCACCTTTCGCGATCAGCCTGTTGGTCACCCACATTGGGCTACTGGCCTGGGAGACCCGTCATGTTGCGGCATCGCTGGCCTACCCCGGTTTGAAGCCAGGCGCGGCAGTTCTGTCGCCGCGTGACTCTTCGACCGACTCGACTTCCACTGACTCAACCAACGATTCGACCGCGGAGCGCTCAGCATGAATCTCCTCGCTTTAGAGTTCCCGCCCGTAAACCACCTGTTCGACTGGCCGAGCATCTGGTTCGAGGGGACCCCCTACGCGATCAACAAAACAGTTCTCATCTATCTCGGCTCAGCGTTCGTCACCATGATCATCTTCGGGCTGGCTGGTCGGCAAAAAGAGTCGCTGGTTCCCGCAGGGGTTCAGCATGTGGCTGAGTCGGGCGTGAATTTCATTGAAGAGTCTGTGGTCATGCAGACCATTGGACCAGACGGCAAGAAGTTCATGCCGTTCCTGACCACGATGTTCTTCTTCATCCTCTTCTCCAACATCACCGAAGTCATCCCCTTCATACAGTTCCCGGCCAACTCTCGGATGGCGATGCCGGTAACGCTCGCCCTGGTTGTATGGGTGATCTACAACTTTGTAGGAGTTCGCGCCCAGGGTCCGTTCGGCTACCTCAAGAACTCGCTGTTCCCCCCGGGCGTGCCGAAGGCGCTGTACATAATCGTGACGCCCATTGAGTTGGTTTCAACTTTCGTGGTTAGGCCCTTCTCACTGGCGATCCGGCTCTGGGCCAACATGGTTGCCGGCCACCTGCTGCTCGTTACATTCGCCATCCTCTCGGCCACCATGTGGGCTTCGGGGGGCCTGGGTTATGGGGGAGCGCTGTTCCTTTCGTTCCCGATGCTCATCTTGATGACGGGGTTCGAGATTCTCGTTTCGGTACTCCAGGCCTTCATCTTCACGATTCTCACCGCCGTCTACATCGGCGGATCAATGCATCCGGAGCACTAGAGCTTGCTCATTGACCACCATTACCCGTCCATAAACCGTCTAAATCAACCCAACCTCGATACAACAGGAGAAAGCAAGTGTTCAACCTTCTAGCGCAAACCGGAACCGAAGCTGGAGAGTTCCTCGAGGGACTCAAAGCGATTGGTGCCGGGCTCGGCTATGGCCTCGCCGCCATTGGACCGGGCATCGGCATCGGCATCGTAGTCGGCAACGCCATCTCCTCGATGGCCCGACAGCCCGAATCGGCTGGCATGGTCCGTACCACGATGTTCCTCGGGATCGCATTCACCGAGGCCCTTGCCCTGATCGGCTTCGTCGTGTTCATTCTTCTGCTGCCCTAATCGCGGTAGACGACCGCAGCACCCCAAGCAAAGGTTCAACTATGACAGCAACTATTCGGCGTGTGGCCGGAGCATTCGGATTCATTGGAGTTCTCGTTGTGCTCGGCGCGGTTCCCGCCGCGGCTTCCAGTGAAACTGCCTGCGTCTTTGAAGAGGTCGACCATGCCGAGGCAGAGTTCGGCTCGATTCATGCCCTTGAAGAAGCCGGACACGAAGCAGACCTCGCCAAATTCGAGGAAGACCTTGAGAAGTGTGTAGAGGCCCCGAGTCCGATCGTCCCTGAACTCGATGAGATCATCTGGGGCGGCGCCGCCTTCCTGATCCTCTTCGGTTTCATGCGGTGGAAGGGATTTCCTGCGGTGCAGAGGGCTATGCAGGCTCGGTCCGACAAGATCGCGGCTGACCTCGACGCCGCTGAGCAGGCCAAGACCCAAGCGACCACGGTTCTGGCCGACCATGAAGCACAACTCGCGGGTGCCAAAGCAGAAGCTGCACAGATCGTCGAGGACGCTCGTGCTCAAGCAGATCTCGTGGCCGCGGAGATTCAGGCTCGAGCCAACGAGGACGTAGCGCAGATGCGCGCTCGGGCCGCGGCTGATATCGAGTCCGCTCGTTCCCAGGCGGTATCAGATTTGCGAGGCGTCGTTGCCGACATCGCGGTCGGCGCGGCCGAAAGGGTCATCAAGTCCAACCTGGATGTCAACACGCAGCGTGCTCTCGTGGATGCCTACATCGACGAGGTGGCTAGCGGCAATGCCTGACGAACGCCTCGACGGTTACGCCGAAGCGCTCTTGGCGGTCGCTGCCGCTGAGGGGCAGTCAACGGTGATTGAGGACGAACTGTTCCGCATTGGTGAAGCGTTGAGAGGCAACGACGAACTGTTGGCGGCGCTGTCGGACAGTCGGCTTCCGATCCAACGACGCCAGGGTGTCGTCGAGGACCTGCTCGG
This sequence comes from Candidatus Aldehydirespiratoraceae bacterium, assembly GCA_965198365.1. GTDB lineage: Bacteria > Actinomycetota > Acidimicrobiia > Acidimicrobiales > Aldehydirespiratoraceae > VXYK01. The sequence goes on from OZ240617.1 coordinate 1,258,841, forward strand.
CGACAAGGCATCTGCTGTCACCACGGCGCTCGTATCCATGGTGGTCGGTACTGGACACGGCGGCCACCTTCCCGACATCGTCGATGCCATGGTTGCTCGAGGCGCAGCCAACCGAGACCGGGTTCTGGCCAAGGTGCGATCCGCTATCGAACTGACAGAAGACCAGAAAACCAGATTGGCGCAAGCCATCAAATCGTCCACCGGAACCGATGTCGAGATCCGTGTGATCATCGACGAAAGCGTGCTTGGTGGCCTAGTTACCGAAATCGGCGACGACGTTATCGACGGCAGCGTGCGACACCGACAGTCGCAGCTCCGAGAGAACTTCGGCTGATCAAACACTCCGCCCAAACAAACGGGGACAGAGCAGAAAAGACAAGAAATGTCAGATCTCACGATCAACACCGCCCTAACCATCAACACAGATGACATTGCCGCGGCGATCCGCGGCAACCTCGATGACTTCATGCCGAGCCTGGAGCAGACCACTGTTGGTCGAGTGCTCGAGGTCGGTGATGGTATCGCACGGGTATCAGGCCTTCCGGGTGCAGCCGTCAACGAGATGCTGCGCTTCGAGAACGGCCTGGTGGGTTTGGCCCTCAACCTCGACGAAGAATCCATCGGTGCGGTTGTACTTGGTGACGTCGAGGGCATCGTCGAAGGCCAAGCAGTTGTAGCCACCGGCGACATCCTCTCGGTTCCGGTGGGAGACGGCCTGCTCGGACGGGTAGTCAACCCGCTCGGCGAGCCAATTGACGGGAAGGGTCCGCTCAGCAACGTTGAGCAGCGCCGCATGGAGATCCAGGCCCCCGGTATCACTGGACGCAAGCCTGTGCATGAACCCATGCAGACCGGCATCAAGTCGATCGACTCCTTGATCCCGATCGGTCGCGGCCAACGCGAGCTGATCATCGGCGATCGCAAGACCGGCAAGACCACCGTTGCTCTCGACACGATCCTCAACCAGAAGGGTCAGGGCGTTAAGTGCATCTACGTGGCGATTGGGCAGAAGGCTTCGACGGTCGCTCAGTCCGTGGCCACCCTTGATGAACTCGGAGCGATGGAATACACCGTGGTGGTCAACGCTCCGGCTTCTGATCCGGCACCGTTCAAGTTCCTCGCACCCTACGGCGGGTGCGCCATCGGCCAGCATTGGATGGAGAACGGTGAGCACGCACTGATCATTTACGACGATCTCTCAAAGCAGGCCGAGGCTTACCGTCAGGTGTCGTTGTTGTTGCGTCGCCCTCCGGGCCGCGAAGCGTTTCCTGGCGATGTGTTCTATTTGCACAGTCGCCTCTTGGAGCGTGCCGCCAAGCTCTCTGATGATCGTGGTGCCGGCTCGCTGACGGCACTGCCGATCATCGAAACTAAAGCGGGCGATGTGTCGGCGTTTATTCCCACCAATGTGATCTCAATCACGGATGGTCAGATCTTCTTGCAAGACGACCTCTTCAAGTCAGGTATCCGGCCTGCGGTTGACGTTGGTATTTCGGTGTCCCGTGTTGGTTCCGCGGCTCAGATCTCGGCCATGAAGGCCGCTACGGGCACGCTGAAGGGCGACCTGCAGCAGTTCCGTGAACTTGAGGCTTTCGCAGCTTTCGGATCGGATCTCGACGCAGTTTCGTCTGCTCAGCTAGAGCGCGGCTATCGCCTTACCGAACTGCTCAAGCAGGGCGTCAACTCGCCGTATCCCGTTGATGAGCAGGCTGTTTCGATCTACGCGGGCACCCGCGGCTACCTCGACAAGCTTGAGATCGAGGACGTGACGCGTTTCGAATCGGAGCTGCTTGATTGGTTCCGTACCCGTCACCGCGAGGTCATGTCGAAGATTCGCGACGAAGGCGTTATCGACGATGAGGAGGCCTTCGAGGCAGCCATCTCTGCCTTTGCCGATCAGTTCGTTGGTTCGCGAGTCGATACCGCTGCGCCCGAAGCCGAAGCTCAGGGTGAGGCGCATTCGGACATGGTTGATTCTGAAACCACTCTGCCTGAAGAAGAGATCACCCGGGACGAGATCTGAGCGATGCCCGGGGGTAAGGAGCGCGAGCTTCGCCGACGCATATCAAGCGTCCAGTCGACGAAGAAGATCACGCGCGCCATGGAACTGATAGCGGCGACGAGAGTGGTCAAAGCTATGCAGCGCGCCGATGCCGCCCGTCCGTATGCCCGACGGATCACATCTGTGATCGAGAACCTGGCTGCCAGTGGCGCTGAAGTCGATCATCCGCTTTTGCGCGAAGCCACAGATATCAAACGGGTTGGTTTCATTGTGATGGCGGGCGATCGAGGTCTTGCCGGGGCTTACAACACCAATCCGATTCGTGCCGCCGAGCGCCAAGTCATGGCTCACCAGAGCGAGGGCAAAGACTATTCGCTGTTCACCGTCGGCAAAAAAGCGATCGCCTACTACAGGTTCCGTCATTACAGCGTTGACCATTCCTACATGGGGTTCACCGACAACCCCACCTATGAGGACGCCCGCCGCATCGCCGAAGATGTCGCCGAGGCGTTCTCCGCCGGTGAGATCGACCAGGTCGAGTTGATCTACACCGAGTTCGTTTCGATGGGAACGCAACGGGTATCTGTACGTCGTTTTCTGCCTTTGGAGGACACGCAGGTAATAACAGAAGTCGGCAGTGGTTCCGCGGCGGCGCTTTCCTCGTTTGAGTTCGAACCGTCGCCTGAGGCAGTCCTTGAGTCGTTGCTACCCCGCTATGTAGAGGCTCGCCTGTACGGAGCCTTGCTCGATTGCGCTGCTTCTGAACATGCCAACCGACAGCGGGCCATGAAGTCCGCTACCGACAACGCCGAAGAGTTGATTACCAAACTGTCGCGGGAAATGAACGCAGCGAGACAGGCTGCGATCACCACCGAAATCATGGAGATCGTTGGCGGGGCTGAAGCGTTGGGGGCCGAAGTGCCCATTGACGATTTCGCCGCGGCCTTCGCCACTGTGTCTCCCAGCGATGTGTCTCCCAGCGATGTGTCTCCCAGCGATGTGTTGCCCAGCGATGTGGCTCCCGCCGATTCTCATCCCCTCACCGAGACCTGAAAGCACCCCGAGATATGACTGTTACAGCTAGTACCTCTGTTACCGAAGGTGATCTCAAGTCCGGTCGCATTGTCGGCATTGCCGGCCCTGTGGTCGACATTGAGTTCCCGCCCGATGGCCTGCCCGCGATCAACACTCAAATCGAGTTCAACGTTGAGGTTGACGGCGAGACGATCAACGTGCCTGCCGAAGTTGCCCAGCAGATCGGCGATAGCCGGGTTCGGGCCATTGCCATGAAGCCGACTGATGGCCTCACCCGTGGCGTTGAGGTGCGCAACACAGGCCATGGTGTGCAAGCGCCGGTGGGCGACGACACTTTGGGCCACATTTGGAACGTGATGGGGGATTGCCTGGATGAACCGGGCCGCACGACCGCCGAACGCTGGGACATCCACCGCCCGGCGCCCTCTTTCGACAGCCTTGAGCCCTCATCCAAGATGTTTGAGACCGGCGTGAAGGTGATCGATCTGCTCACTCCTTACAAGGAGGGCGGCAAGATCGGCCTGTTCGGTGGCGCTGGTGTGGGTAAGACTGTTCTCATCACCGAGATGATCACCCGTGTTGCCTCCAACCACGGTGGCGTTTCGGTGTTCGCGGGTGTGGGGGAGCGCACCCGTGAAGGGACCGACCTCTTCATCGAGATGGGCGAGACCGTTATGGGTGACGGTGAGACCACCGTGCTCGACAAGGCGGCATTGGTATTCGGCCAGATGGATGAGCCTCCAGGGGTGCGTCTGCGCGTGGCATTGGCGGGCGTGACGATGGCGGAGTATTTCCGTGACGTCCAGAACCAGGATGTGTTGCTGTTCATCGACAACATCTTCCGTTTCGTGCAGGCCGGTTCGGAGGTGTCGACACTGCTCGGCCGGATGCCCTCAGCGGTGGGTTACCAGCCCACCTTGGCTGACGAGATGGGCGAACTTCAAGAGCGCATCACTTCGACTCGGGGCAAGTCGATCACTTCGTTGCAGGCCGTGTACGTACCTGCCGACGACTACACCGACCCAGCCCCGTTCACCTCGTTCACCCACTTCGACGGCACCACAGAACTGAGCCGTGACATCGCCGCTTTGGGTATCTATCCGGCTGTGGATCCGCTGGCTTCCAGCTCCACGATTCTCGATCCTCAGGTTGTCGGTGATCGCCATTATCTGACCGCCCGCCGGGCTCAAGAGGTGTTGCAGCGTTACAAGGAACTCCAGGACATCATCGCCATCCTGGGTCTTGATGAGTTGTCTGAGGAGGACCGCATCACGGTCGACCGGGCACGCAAGGTTCAGCGCTTCTTGTCGCAGCCGATGTTCGTGGCCAAGGCATTCACCGGTCAGGACGGCATCTTCACACCGGTCTCCGAGACGATCGATTCTTTCGAGGCGCTGCTCAACGGTGACCTTGACGACCTGCCCGAACAGGCGTTTTATATGGTCGGCGGTGCTGAGGACGTGCAACGCAAGGCCGCCGAACTTCGGGCACAGACTTAGGGTCGAGGATCGATCTGATGTTCAACGTCGAAGTCGTCAGTCCGGAGGCTGTTTCCTATACCGGTGTTGCCGACATGGTTATAGCCCGCACGGTCGAGGGTGGCGATATCGCTTTCCAGGCGGGTCATGTGCCGTTCATTGGCAATCTGGCGGTTTGGTCGGTAGAGGTCATCAAACCCGACGGCGGACGTGACATCTTCGCGGTGCATCGTGGCTTTGTGCAGGTACACGGCAACCAGGTCACGATCCTGTCCGACGTGTCTGAATCCGCCGAAGATATCGACGTGGCCCGCGCCCAGACCGCACTCGACAACGCCACCGCTGCACTGGCGACCGACGCTGACGATTCCGAAGCCGAAGCCGCCAAGGTTCGCGCCGAACTCCGCCTCGCGGTCAGCAGCCGAGCGCTGGGCTAGTTGTTGGGCCTGCCCAGTTTGTTGTAGCGGGGGTTGTGCAGCGGGGGTTGTGTAACGGGGTTAGGCTCGCGTGTCTATGTCTGGTTCTTCATCCAGGTTTGTGGTTGGGTTGAGCCGGGTCTGGTTGAGCCTCGGGTTGGTTTTTGTGTTGACGGCGGCGTTGTTGATGGGGTTGGCGTCGCCTGCTGGGGCTATCGCGGGATACGGGGATGTGTCTGAAGAGAATTGGTACACCAACGCGGTGCAATGGTCGGTCGACAACGGGATCGCCAGTATTGCGGGGTCCTGTTTCAGGCCCGAGACTCCGGTGTCGCGTGGTGAAACAGCGGTGTGGATCTACAACATGGAGGACCGGCCCGATGCCGGGGATCTTCATTCGTTCACCGACGTGACCGACGACTCCCAAAATGATGCGATCTCGTGGATGGCCAACACCGGTATCACCACCGGCACTTCACCCACCACCTTCGCACCTGATGACACCCTGACCCGAGCCGAGGCCGCAACATTCCTGCATCGCCTGGATGGTAAGCCCGACGCGCCGCCGCACAACTTCAGCGACGTTGTTGCGGATTGGCAACAAGCTGGTGTGTCGTGGATGGCCCACACCGGTATCACCACCGGCACTTCACCCACCACGTTCGCGCCTGAAGACACGTTGACCCGTGCCCATCTCGTCACCTTCCTGTACCGCTACAAAGACGAACCAGAGGTAACCATCGACGCCTCAACCCCAGATTGCGACCCCACCGACGATGTGGCGGAAGGTGGTTTCAAAGCGGTCAGTGCAGGCAGTAGCCATAGTTGCGGAATACGCGCTGACGACACGATCGTCTGCTGGGGCTTCGATGGGCAGCGACGGACCGACGCGCCGACAGGTGGGTTCAAAGCGGTCAGTGCAGGAAGCTCACATAGTTGCGGGATTCGTATCGACGACAGCATCGTCTGCTGGGGCGACAACAGGTATGGGTGGCTCGACGCGCCGACAGGCAGTTTCAAAGCCGTCAGTGTAGGCGGCACCCAGAGTTGCGGGATTCGCACCAACAACACCAACATCTGCTGGGGCCTCGGGGATACCCTGGGCAGTCCTTTCAAAGCTGTCAGCGTAGGGCCGGACTATAGTTGCGGAATAACCAATCGGTCCGACGAGTCGATTGTCTGCGCGGGCAACGCACCAGCCAGCGACCCTGAAGGCAGTTTCAAAGCTGTGAGTGCAGGCGGGAGCCATGTGAGTGTAGTTGGGGGAGGAAGCCATTTTTGTGGGATTCGTACTGACGACACCATCGCCTGCTGGGGCGACAACAGGTATACGCAGACCGACGCGCCGGAAGGTACTTTCAAAGCCCTCAGTGCAGGCGGCGTCCATAGTTGCGGGTTGCGTACCGGCGGCAGCATCTTCTGCTGGGGCAACAACGGGAATGGGCAGACCGACGCGCCGACAGGTAGATTCAAAGCCGTCAGCGCAGGCCACGACCACACCTGTGCGATACGAGCCGACGACTCGATCGTCTGCTGGGGTTTCAACGGGCTCGGGCAGGCCGACGCGCCGACCGCCTAGTTACGAACAGTCGGCGAGCGAACTTCGACCGAGAGACACCAATCAAACCAACCCCGCCGAGACACACGAAAAACGGTCTCTACCAAGCCCGGTGTGATTCAGTTGGCAAGCTTGACACCGCCGAAGAGCATGTAACCAGGTGTATTTGCTTTCTAACAATATTAACTGTAAATTGTGTTAATGATCTTGCTCAGCCAGAGGGCGCTCGGAACATCGGATGCTGATCACGATCTATTCGTTGATCGTAACAGGGAACTGAAGCGTGTGGATCGGGCATTGAAGCTCGGCTTGAACGTCTACGTGCATGGACCACCCGGCATTGGCCGAACATCGTTTCTGCGTCAGATTCAGCGAGGGAGGCCCGAAGCTCGCTATGCCCGCCTTCACGGGTTCGACACACTTACCGAGCGGCTTGAAGAAGTAGAACGCGGACTGACGGGTCAACGGAGTTTAAGAAGAGTAGCGCCGAATACATGGGCAGTAACGGTACAGACACTGACTGGCACGACGTACAAGTCGGCCGAGAACCCCTACGAGCACTTGCAAGCGGCAGCCAAGGAACTTCCAGACAATCCCCCGCCGGTGATGCTCGTGGACGATCTAGACGAGAAGAGCATCGTCGAGATGTTCGGACGCTTGCGAGACCAGGCTTGGGAGCTTCCAATTCAATGGGTCGTCTCAGGGACCAGTGCCTCTCTCAATCCACCGGCAGACACGTTCTTCGATGTCGTTGTTGAGCTGGAGCGCTTTGACTCCGAAGAACTTCAAGACCTCCTGAGGCGCAGAACCGAGACGGGCTCTCCAGTGCAACGAGATACATTGAAAGTAATGTCTGAATCGGCCTTGGAAGCGATCTCTCCATGTACACCACGCCGGGCTCTGTCCGTGCTACGCGACTTCTACCTTTCGGACGATCTTGAGTACGAGGCCAGCCGTCTCGAAGAGATGCAGAAGGTTCGTTCACTCTTGAAACCAACAGCCATCAAGGTCCTGGATGCTCTCGGAGAACGCGGACCAACATACGCTGGCGACGAGCAACTCCTCGCGGAGGTCGGTGTTACCCGAAGCCGAGTGGTGCAAATACTGGCCGAGTTGGAAGCACAAGGCATGGTTACGGCTGAGCGGTCGGGACGCCGCAAGCTCTACAGGGCCGACCCGAAACGATCAACGTCGACCGCCCCCGCCAGCTTCGCTGCACAGGAAGCACCGTGACTCTAGCGAGGCTCAAGCTGCTACGCGATAACTATGCCTTCGACGCCACCCCGAAATTCAACGACGTCGGCGTCTACCATGTCCCATTCGAATCGATGTCCGCAGGCACACCGGTGGAGCGTAGGTTCCGTGACGGGACACTCCGCGGTGAACGTATCGCTTTGATTGGGGACAGCGGTTGCGGCAAAACGAGCTTGGTGTCCTACGTACTCGGCCCTACCGCTGAATCTGTCGCCCCGATCCTGGTACCGGTCCATTCGCTCGAGCACGACGCGACCAAAGAGAACCTGATCGCCGACATGATCATCTCGCAACTCACCCGTCTAGCCCGAGAGGCTGGATACCCCATAACAGACACCAACCACACCATCGGGCAGAGGCGGCAAGTAACCCGCACAAACAGGCGCAGCAGAGGCTTGAGCGTGCAACCCCCGGGATGGATGGCGCGCGCTGGTATCGCCGAGCAGATCGAAAGACAGACCACTACAACCGAACCGAACACTCTCGCCGACAAGATTGAGGTAATCCATCAATGCCTTCAACCGATCCACGGGGATGAACTCATGCCGGTGTTCGTGTTCGACGACACCGACAGGTGGACCGCTGCTGCCGACGAAACGATCGTCTCAGGATTCTTCGGTAACGCCATCCGCTGGCTCGCGGACTTGCAGGCTTCGGTAGTTGTGGCGACGCATACCCGCTACCTCGAATCCACCGTCGAAAACTCCAACTTGCTCATGTTCCTGGACACGAAGGTGGAGCTTCCCCGTATACCGTCGGTGGATCAACTCGCTCGCATCCTGCACCAACGCGTACAGATCCATTTGGGTCATTCCAATGGCGATGATCCAGCTTGGCAACTCGAAGATGTCGTGGAATCGTCTGCAATCGACGAACTCTATAAACAGTATGAGCAGGGCTCCTCGCTACGCACGGTGATCCAATTGGCTCACATGGCCTTGGTCGAGACGGTCGACGCAAACAAGGACACCATCACAGGCCGCGAAATTCAGGCTGTTGTCCAAGCCTGAGGCTATGAGATTCCTCCCGTTGGCTTGACACCTCGAATCAAGACAGCACCGCGCGGCTCCGGCTGCGCCCGGCGATGGCAACGCGCTACTGGTAGTCGATGGCTGAGAATTCGGCCAGCTTGTGGAGTTTATGGTGGGCCTCGATTTTGCGTACCGTGCCCGATCGTGAGCGCATCACCAGTGACTCTGTATGGCATCCGTTGCTGTCGAAGCGCACGCCTTTGAGCAGGGCACCGTCGGTGATCCCGGTGGCTGCGAAGAAACAGTTGTCGCTTTGTATCAGGTCGTCGGCGGTCAGCACACGGTTCAGGTCGTAACCGGTTTCGATGGCGATCTTTCGTTCGCGTTCGTTGCGGGGCCAGAGTCGACCGAGTTGTTCTCCGCCCATGCATTTGAGCGCGGCGGCGGTGATCACGCCCTCTGGAGTTCCACCTATGCCGAGCAGAATGTCGGCACCGGAGCCGGGCCAGGCGGTCGCTATCGCACCCGCGACATCGCCATCGGGAATAAGACGTATCCGAGCGCCGACAGCCCGCACCTCGCTGATGGTTTCGGCGTGACGGTCTCTGTCAAGGATGACCACGGTCAGGTCCCGCACCGATTCGCCTTTGGCCTCGGCTACAGCAGACAGGTTCTCGGCGATCGAGTTGTGCATACTGATGACTCCGGCGGCCTCGGGCCCAACGGCGATCTTTTCCATGTAGAAGCAGGGGCCGGGATCAAACATTGTTCCTCTGGGGGCCACGGCTATGACTGCGATCGCGTTGGGCCGGCCCAGCGAGGCGAGGGTTGTGCCGTCGATCGGGTCTACAGCGATGTCAGTCAGGGGTGGTGAGCCGTCACCGATGGCTTCACCGTTGTAGAGCATCGGGGCCTCGTCCTTCTCGCCTTCGCCGATGACCACTATTCCGTCCATCTGCACCGAGCTGAGTACTGCCCGCATGGCGTCGACCGCGGCGCCGTCGGCGCCCTCTTTGTCGCCTCGACCCATCCAACGAGACGCTGCCATGGCTGCAGCCTCGGTGACTCGGACAAGTGGAAGCGCAAGGTTTCTATCCGGGGCTGCCTGTGTGCTCATAGGTGCGACCGTAGCAGTTTCGCCTCCGTCATCTCAGAATCGTGCAACTCGTGGCAACATGGCGGTCGTGGCATTTCGATTCGGCTCCCGACAAGACAACGAGGCTGTAGATGGTGACCCTTCTGAGACTCCAGAAGATGCCGTCGATGACGGCTCGTTGGAGGACGACGAGGAGGGGGAATGGCTGGCGATTGAGCTTCACGAATGGGCTGCTGAGACCCGTTCGATGTTGGCGCAGTTGCTGTTGGCCGATGGAGTGGTTCATTCGTGGCAGGGGACCACCTTGCTCGCTCATGAGTCGGTTGAAGAGGAGGTCGATGCGTTGATCGAAGAAGTCGAGACGGCTGAGGCCCGCGAACTTGACCCTGAGCGCGCACAGTTGGCCTTCGAGATGACGGGATGGTCCGGGGGACTCCAAGCGCAACTGTCGGAGCGTCTTGGTTCTGCGGGCGTGCCCCACGAATTCGATTCCGATGGCGACTTGATATGTCACGAGGACGACGAAGAACATGTTGAGTTGCTGATTGAGGATCTGCTGGCCCGAACCGCAGATTCTGGGCTTGAGGAACTAGATGGCCTTGAAGCCAACAATCTGCTGAGTGCCATGTTTGAGGCGACCGACCGTTTGCGCCGCGATGTGCACGATTCCAAAGGTGTGCTCGGCGCGGTTACCCATGGTCAGCGTTTGGCCGCGTCCGCGACTCCGTTCGGGTTCTCGGCAACAGCATGGAGTTCCTTGCGCGATGCTGCCGATCAACTGGTTGACCTGATCGAGTCAGAGGACTCGTCGGATATCGAGATCTCTGATCTTGCGATCCGCCTGCGCGACACCCTTCAACGTTTGGTCTAAGGCGCCGGTAAGTTGTGACTGATGCTGTTGGCTGAGCTTGAAGTGTGCCATTCTCGGCCGATTGCGCCGACTCGTCGGGTTGCACTCGGCCGCACGTTCTTGCCTTGTGACCCGGTGCCCGGGTTTGGTGGTTTGCTGCTCGGCGGAGTTGTGGCCCGTTTTGCTCAAGACATGGATCCCGATGACATCGGTGAGCTGTTGGCGTTGATTTATGACCTGGATGCCGGCTATCGGATCCCTCAGCCACGTTTGCGTCATCGTTTCCAGGCTGATCGGGTCGGTTTGACTCGCAGCTCGCATCGGCTCTATCGGGTTGACGACAGCGAGGGTGAACTGCGACTGCAGTTCACGACCGACAAGGGTGCGCCGTCTCAGCACGTTCTGGGCGCTGTTTATGCCGCCGGGAGGTTCCCGTCGAATATCAGAACCGGCGTATTCGCGAACATTCGCCGGGCTTTGGCGTGGCGTGGTGAGATCAACCTCGGGTTCTTGGCGTACCTGGCGGGCGGGGCTTCTTCATCGTTCTTGAGGTCTGCAGTGCAACATGGGGCGATGAGCGACAATGTCGACTGGGCAATGCGTGTGCTTGGTCTTTCTGCGGTCGCTGACCGACTCAACAAGGGCCTGATCCAGCAGGGTTACCGTGATGCCTTGTTGACCGTGCACCCCGACCACGGTGGTGAAGTCGCTAGCGCCGCTGAGCGCATCGCTGATATTGCTGAGGCGCGTCGAATCTTGCTGGCCCAGAAATGACGGCTCCTTCAGCGCTGCTGTTGACCCATGGTGCGGGTTGCGACTCTTCGCACCGTTTGTTGGTAGCACTGGAGGATCAACTGGACCTGCCGGTGTGGCTCATGGACTTCCCCTACCGCAAGGAGGGGCGCGGGTTCCCGGATCGTGCTCCGAAACTGATCGACGCTCTGCTGGCCGAGGTGGAGCTTGCGTCTGAAGCGCTTGGTGTTGATCCCGAGTCCATGGCGTTTGGCGGGCGTTCGATGGGTGGACGGATCTGCTCGATGGCCATGGCCCAAGGGATGGGTGCTGTTGGCTTGGTGGCGCTCAGCTACCCTTTGCATCCGGTCGGGAAACCCGACCGCCTTCGTGTTGAGCACTTCGGTGATTTGTCAGTGCCGACGTTGTTTGTGAACGGCGACCGTGACCCTTTCGGCACTCCAGACGAAGTAGCTGCCCACATTGGGGCCATCGCGGGACCTGTCACGGTGCACTGGTTGGAAGGCCAAGGCCACAATCCCAAGCCGAAATGCGACCCCGAGATCATCACCGTCGTGAGCCGATTCCTGGCCTCACTCTAAAGAGCGGACGTTTTGAGGATCAATCCGCTCGGCCTCTTAGCCTCAATCTCATGTGGGACCGCGTTGAACGCCTCCAACAAGAGCTTCGTGACGTTGAGATCCGTCTCGGTGATCCAGCGGTGCAAACAGACGCGTCTCAACTCGCGGACCTCGGTCGCCGTTTCAAGCAACTTGAAGAGATCGTTTCTGCGGGCTTGCGCTGGCGTGCCGCGGTCGAAGACTTGGAGGTCGCCAATGAGATGCTGCGAGACGCTCAAGGTGCTGAACGAACCGAGATGCGCGCAGAAGTCGTAGAAATCGAAGAGTTGGTCGCCCAAAGTATGGAGCAGCTCCGTGTTCTGATGTTGCCCTCCGATCCAAACGATGGACGCAACGTCATCATTGAGATCCGAGGGGCGGCCGGTGGTGATGAAGCCAACCTCTTTGCCCGAGATCTGCTTGTCATGTACGAGGCGTTTGCGAAGCGAATGAACTGGCGCATGGAAGTGCTCAGTTCGTCGCCCACCGAACTCGGAGGAGTGTCGGAGGTAACGGCACTGCTATCGGGTCCATCGGTGTGGACCAGGATGAAGCATGAGGCCGGGACTCACCGGGTGCAACGGGTGCCGGTGACTGAATCACAGGGCCGGGTCCACACATCGTCGGCCACGATGATGGTGTTGCCGGAGCCTGAAGAGGTAGAGGTCAATATTGACGACAACGACCTGCGTGTCGACACCTATCGGGCATCGGGCCACGGTGGTCAGTCGGTCAACACCATGGATTCAGCAGTGAGGATCGTTCATGAGCCCACGGGTCTGGTGGTCACTATGCAGGACGAGAAGAGCCAGCTCAAGAACAAGAACAAAGCCATGCGGGTGCTGCGTGCGCGACTCGGGCAACTCGAAAAGGAACGTGCGGATGCCGAGGCGTCGGATCTGCGCAAGGGACAGGTTTCGATGGGAGACCGCTCTGAGAAGATCCGCACCTACAACTTCAAGGAGAACCGCCTGACCGATCACCGGATCGGACTCACGGTCCACAAACTCGATCGGGTCTTAGCTGGAGAGTTGGACGACATCAGCGACGCCCTGGTAGCCGAGGAGCGCCAACTCCAACTCCAAGACGATGTCTGAGTCCACCTCTGGAACAGTCAACGCTGCTGACAACCTGATGTGGTCGGAACTGCTCGCTGAAGCGGTCGATCGTTTCGAGCGTGCCGGCATCGACACGGCACAAATCGATGCTCGGCGGGTGGTTGAGGAGATAACCGGTGTGCGGCCATCGGGGGTGCACCGCGTTCTTGGAGATTGCGTCACGACCAAAGCGATGGCGAGATTCGATGAGTTGGTGGCACGCCGCGTTCAAGGCGAACCGTTGCAATACGTGCTGGGTCGTTGGGGGTTCCGCACGCTTGATCTGATGGTCGATCAGCGGGTTCTCATTCCTCGGCCCGAGACAGAGATCGTTGCCGGTCTCGCCATCGACGAGGTGCGCAAAAAAAAGAGCCGAGCCGAGAGCGGTACTGAGGGTTTTGTGACGGTCGCTGATCTTGGTACCGGTTCGGGTGCGATTGCCTTGTCAGTAGCGGTCGAATGTAAGGGCTGCCGGGTATACGCCACGGATGTGTCTGCAGATGCTCTTGCGGTGGCTCGGGCGAACTTGGCGGGGATCGGGTCTGCGGCAACTTCGGTCAGCTTGCATCACGGAGATTGGTTCGAAGCGTTGCCCGACGAGTTGCGAGGCACCCTTGATGTTGTGGTTTCGAATCCGCCGTACGTCGCCAAGAGCGAAGGACTACCAGCGGTGGTGGCGGACTGGGAGCCCGCAACCGCGCTGTGGGCCAAATCCGACGGGTTCGCCGATCTGCGCGGCATCGTGACTGAAGCGCCGCAGTGGTTGGCGCCTCGCGGCGTGATCGTGCTTGAGATGGCACCGGCCCAGACCTCCACGGTGCAGCAATGGTGTCGTGATCTTGGCTGGCAGGCGACGATTCACCCGGATCTCAATGGGCGTCCCCGGGCTGTGGTTGCACGCAGATGAGCGATCTTGATCGCGTTGTTGCGGCTCTGCGCGAAGGCCAGGTTGTGCTGCTTCCGACCGACACGGTCTACGGCTTGGCAGTGATGGCCACAAACAGCGCTGCGCTCGCTGCGGTTTTTGCTCTAAAGCAGCGTCCGGTCGACACCTCGGTGGCGGTACTTGTTGCAGACATCGCCCATGCTGCGCGCTATGTAGATCTTGGTGCCGACGGAAACTCCCTGGCCGAGCGTTTCTGGCCGGGGGCTCTCACCATTGTTGCGAATCGTATTGACAACGGAGCGGTCGCCGCTGGAACCGATTCGACGCTCGGAGTTCGCTGCCCTGATGACGACTTCATTCGTTCGGTCGCCGCCGCGGTGGGGCCGTTGGCCGCTAGCAGCGCCAACCTCCACGGCCAGCCAACCCCCGAGATGTGCTCTGAGGTCGCTGAGCTCTTCGACACGGTACAGATCGTGGTCGACGGCGGCCCTCGGCAGGGTTCGGCGAGCACCGTAGTGTCGATCGTCGACAGTGCTCCGGCGCTATTACGTCAAGGCCCCATCTCAATGGCGAATATCAACGCGGCGCTGAGCGCAAGAACCTAAACTGCTGGCATGCGTATCGCGGTTGGTTCTGATCATGCCGGGTTCTCGATGAAGGAGTCGTTAGCGCAGCGATTACGGGATCAGGGTCACGATGTAGTTGATTGTGGTACCTACTCGACTGAGCGGGTCGACTATCCAGACTTCGGTGCGGCCGTCGGCAGGGCGGTGGTAAGCGGTGGCGCCGAGGGCGGTGTGTGTGTTTGTGGAAGCGGAATCGGGATCGGTATGGCGGCTAACAAGATCGCGGGGGTGCGCGCGGCGACGGTGTGGGATGCCACATCTGCACGTTCGGCTCGTGAGCACAACGATGCGAATGTGATCTGCGTCGGTGAGCGGTTCATCGGCCCCGAGGTGGCCGCCCAAGCGATGCAGGCATGGCTTGACGCCGAGTTTGAAGGCGGTCGCCATGTGGCGCGAATTGAAAAGCTCGACAACCTTGACGACGTATCCGTCTGAGCGCTTGCCAACGGACGCTACGATTTCGCTGTTCGGCCTTATTTCCTCCATATAGAGTCCCGGACGTCGACCAAGCTAGGAGCACTTGAATGCCGTGGCCCCACGTTGCCGATGATCCAGTTCTGGAGATGATTGTTCGAGAGGAGATCCGCCAGAACACAACCCTTCAGTTGATCGCCTCGGAGAACTTCGCCTCCCCAGCGGTTATGGCCGCTACCGGCTCGGTTCTGACCAACAAATACTCCGAGGGTTACCCGTACAGGCGTTACTACGGCGGCAACATGGTCATCGACGAGATTGAGGACGAGGCTCGACGCCGAGTGTGCGCCTTGTTCGGTGCCGATCACGCCAACGTGCAGCCCCATGCCGGGGCGATCGCCAACATGGCGGTGTACCAGGCAGTACTTGAGCCGGGCGACACGGTGCTGGGCATGAGCCTGGATCACGGTGGGCATCTGACCCATGGTTCGCCGGTCAACTTCTCGGGTCGGCAGTACCGCTTCGTTTCCTATGGGGTGACGGCCAGCGACGAGCGCATCGACTTCGAGGACATGGCCGCCAAGGCCCACGCTGAAAAACCGAAACTGATCGTGGCCGGAGCCACCGCTTACCCACGCATCATCGATCCGAATCCGCTGCGAGAGATCGCCCATGAGGTCGGAGCGTTGTTGATGTTTGACGCGGCGCACATCGCCGGCTTGATAGCGGGTGGCGTTCACCCGAACCCGGTCGGCATTGCCGACATCGTCACCTTCACAACGCACAAGACTCTGCGCGGTCCTAGAGGCGGGTGCGTTCTCAGCTCCGAGCAGTACGCCGCGGCCATCGACAAGGCGATGTTCCCGGGCATCCAGGGTGGACCGCTGGAGAACGCAATCGGAGCCAAAGCGATTGCCTTCGCAGAAGCCTCAACCCCGGAGTTCTCTGACTATGCGGCGTCGATCGTTGCCAACGCTGCGGCTCTCGCAAAGGCACTGGCGGGCCACGGGTTCAGGTTGGTGAGCGGCGGGACCGACAACCACCTTCTGCTGATCGATCTGCGGACCTTTGATCCCGACCTGACCGGCAAGGAAGCTCAGGCTGTGCTTGATTCCGCTGGTATCAGCCTCAACAAGAACACGATCCCCGATGACCCGCGCTCACCTTTCGTGACCTCAGGAATACGGGTTGGCACGCCCGCGGTGTCCACTCAGGGCATGGGCCCCGATGAGATGGCCACCATCGCCGAACTCATTGCCAGAACGCTGCGCGGACGTGACGATGACAGCGTGGTCGGTGCGGTCAAAGCCGACGTGGCAGAACTCTGTTCGAGGTTCTGCCCCTACCCCGACCTCGGGGTATGAACGGCGAGTTGAGGTAGCAGAGATGCCGGCACCATCGCTGTCGGCGTATCTGTTGGTTGCCGCCGTAGCGGCCGTTGTCACCTTTGCGGCAACACCTCTGGTGCGCCGCTTGTCGGTTCGTCTCGGCGCGGTCGCTCCTCCTGATGAGCGCCACGTTCACACCGTGGCAACACCTCGCGGTGGTGGTGCGGCAATGCTTGTGGGTGTTGTGGGTGCGTTCTGCGTAGCTGCATTCATGGATGACTTTGCAGATGTCATGTCTGCGCGTACGGAGATGCTCGGTGTGGTTGTTGCCGCGGCCGTGATCTGGAGCGTTGGGTTCGTCGATGATGTGCGCGAGATCTCCGCCCCGGCGAAAGTCGCCGGAATGGTGCTGGCGGGAGGCGTGTTGTCGATGACAGGCGTCTCGATCCTGGTGTTTCGGGTGCCGTTCTTTGATCTGTTGTTCCTGTCGGCCGATTGGTCAGCGTTGGTGACAGTTCTGTGGGTTCTGGGCATGGCGACAGCGGTGAATTTGATCGATGGCCTCGATGGGCTAGCAGGCGGCACCGTTGCCATAGCCTCGGGAACTTTCCTGCTTTACGCCTTGCGATTGAGCGACGCCGATGTCATCGGCCCGAACAATCCCGGAGCTCTGTGGGCTTGCATCACCCTGGGTGTCTGCGTTGGGTTTCTGCCTCACAACGTGCATCCGGCCCGGATCTTCATGGGTGACGGAGGAGCGCTACTTCTGGGTTTGTTGATGGCGGTCTCAACCATGTCGGTGGGCGGCCGAACCACCCAGGAGTTCTCTGGTCAGGCGTTTTTCTTCTTCGCGCCGATTTTCATTCCGCTGGTCATCCTAGGGGTACCGATTCTCGACACTCTCTTCGCTATTGTGCGCCGAGCAGCGCGTGGCGGTGCGGTTCATGCGGCGGACAAGGAACACCTTCACCACCAGCTCATGCGGATCGGTCATGGCCATGGGCGAGCCGTGCTCATTCTGTGGATGTGGACGGCCTTGCTGTCGGCCTTTGTGCTGTATCCGACGTACACCGGAGAGGGCGACGCCTTCGTGCCGATCGGTATCGCGGCTTTTGCGCTGGCTCTCTACACGGTGCTGCATCCGCGTTGGCGACCGGGTGTTACTGAAGTGGACGAAACCGAACTCGAAGCCCTGAAGGCTTCCACCAACGGCCGCCTCAAATCCCCACTCCGCCGCCGCTAGCCCGATAGCGCTTCAGGCGTCTTCGGGGTTGATTTCTTCGAGTTCTAATCCGGCGGTTTCGGGGAAGCGGGCGAGGATCAATCCAGCGACAATCAGTGGACCGGTGGTGAGAATGGCGAGAGCGGGTCCCACAGCAGACATACGATCCGAAAGCTCGCCGACAAAGTACAGTCCGATAGCGCTCCCGAGCACGCCCACCGTGACGATGGCCCCGTTGCTTTGCCCGCGGCTGTAGGTGCCGAAGAGTTCTGGACCGTAGACGGCCAACGCCGGCACCGCGAGTCCGCCCAGCACGCCTCCCAGCAGGGTCAACGACCAGAGCGTGACCCCATGGGCAAAAAACGAGGCGCTGGTCAGAGTGGCGCCCAGCACGACTCCCAAAGCCCCGACGCGGCGGCGACCGTGCCGTTCGGCGAGGTAGCCGCCCAACAGGATCCCGATACCAATCGGGGTTGCCGTCGTGACCGTGAACAAGGTGATGTCCGTCCCCGAGAATCCCTGCTCGTCTTTCAGAAAATCGTTGCGGAATCCTGATGTCGGGGCCCAGTACATGGCCAGCAAGAATGCCGATGTTGCCAACAACACAAAGCGACTCCTGCGCCGGGTCCGCAAAGGTTCGGCAGCGGATGTTTGGGGCGTGGCCTCGACGAATCGTCGGCTTTCGGGCAGCCGTCGCCCCAGGAATGCCACAACCGCAATGCCAGCGATTGCCGCGAGGTAGATCGCGCGCCAACCCCGTTCGCTGAGATCAGCGACGGGCAGAAACCACACGGCCATGCCGGAGCCGAGTCCGGCGCTGAGGGTGAGAACCGAAGCAGCCCAGGCCCTTGACCTGTAGGGCATCTCCTCAATGGCCACAATGACAATCAGAATCCCGAGCGCGGTCGACAGACCTCGCGCGGCGAGCTGAGAGCCGCCCAACACCCACAAGTTCGGTGCTAGTCCACCCAGCACAGTGAAGACACAACTGGCAATCCCGGCACCGATCAACAACGAGCGTCGGCCCCGTCTGTCAGCCAGCGCGGCGGTGACCAGCGCGATCAACACACCCGCCCGAACCACGCTGAGCACCCGACCTTGGGCCTTATTGCCGTGGCCGAACTCGTCGGCGGCGAAGGTGATCGTCTCTGTCAAAACGGTACCGAGGTACCCGTCTACAAGCTGTATCCCCGCGAGCAAACCGAGCACGGTGGCGGCCCGTTGATCGAGACGATCGGGCGGTGCCCACCAGTAGCCGTACCGCTCCTTTCGATTCTCCATTGCATGGCGCACCGGAAAATGAAACAACCAAGCCCAAACGGGAACAGCCAACTTGTATGTCGTCGTTTCGGTGACTTCGTAGCGGCCTTCACCGTCTGGCTGGGCAACCAAAGTGCGTTGGTACTGGCGAAAGGGTCCCTCATGACTGCTCCAGCGGTCCGTGCCACTGGGAGCTTCGGCCACGATATCTGTGCGGGGTTGTCGAAGCTGTTGCAATTCGGCGCTGTCACATATCGAGGTAGTCGAGATGGTCGTCATAGAGGGCCGAACGGAGAGTCTACCGCTAACCACACAGACGAAGTAGAGCGTCTATTCTTGAGGTTGTGCCAAGTCCTTACCACGCTGGAGACGGGCAGCTTTCGGCCGCGGCGGTTCGGTTGCTTCGTCGCCCCCGGCCGCGCTATCGCGGTTACCTGCATCGTTGGGCGGCGTTGGCTGCGATTCCGCTAGGCGTGACACTGACGGTATTCGCCGAAGGAATGCGAGCACAGTTCTCGATGTTGCTCTATTCGTTTGGAATCACCGCGATGCTCGGGGTTAGCGCGGTCGTTCACGGGCGAGACTGGTCCGCAGAAAGAGTGGAACTGCTGGTACGCATCGACCACTCAGTGATCTTCTTGATGTTCGGTACCTGCGCCACGCCAATAGCCTTGCTGGGCTTGGACCCGCCGGTTTCGGGGTTGCTGATCGCTGTCGCCTGGACCGGAACACTGCTGGGAATCGCAGCTGAATGGTTGCCCCTGCATCCACGGGCAGGGTTCATGAACGGTGCCTATCTGGGCTTCGGCTGGTCGATGATCGTCTTCACCCCTTGGCTCGTTACGTCGTTGTCGATCCCGGAGTCGATCCTGCTGTTCGGTGGGGGTGCCGCCTACACGTTGGGAGCGGTTGTGGTTGGCGCTCGTCGTCCCGACCCATGGCCCGACACGTTCGGTTACCACGAAATATGGCATGTGCATGTCGTGGTCGCGGTCGTTTGCCACACCCTTTTGGTGATATCGCTTGCTTATTAGCCGCCCCGCATATAGTCGCCGGATATGAAATTCGGAATTTTCTACGAGCATCAACTGCCTCGACCGTGGGATGAACGCAGTGAAGCCGAGCTGTTGCGTGATGCTCTTGAACAGGTTGAGCTGGCCGACTCGCTTGGCTTTGAGTACCTCTGGGAGGTGGAGCACCACTTCTTGGAGGAGTATTCGCACTCGTCTGCGCCCGAACTGTTCCTCGCGGCGTGTTCTCAGCGCACCAGTCAAATCCGGCTGGGGCACGGCATCTGTCTCACGGCACCTCAGTTCAACCATCCGGCACGGGTGGCGGAGCGGATTGCAACGCTCGACCTCTTGTCTGGCGGACGGGTGGAGTTCGGCTCCGGCGAGTCTTCTTCGGAGGCCGAACTCGGCGGCTTCGGCATTCCCTATGAACGCAAACGAGACGCCTGGCTCGAAGGCCTCGAAGTGTCGCTTCGTTGCCTGACCGAGACACCCTTCGGTGGTCACGAGGGCGAATTCGTGTCGATGCCCGCTCGCAACGTTGTGCCCAAGCCCCAGCAGTTACCCCATCCACCGCTCTGGGTTGCCTGTTCTCGCCATGAGACCATCAAACTCGCAGCCCAAAAGGGCATTGGAGCGCTCACCTTCGCATTCATCGACCCGGAAGACGCCAAAGGGTGGGTCAACGACTACCGCCGGATCATGGCCGAAGAATGTGTGCCGGTCGGCAAGGCGGTCAATCCAAATCTTGCCTGTGTCACCCCGATGATGTGCCACCCCGACGAATCGGTGGCAATGCGCATGGGACTTGAGGGCGGCAACTTCTTTGGCTACTCGCTGGCTTACTACTACTTGTTCGGTGAGCATCAGCCGGGTGTGACCGACGTGTGGCAGGAGTTCCAAGCCAAACGAACCGAGCATGGTTACGACCCCGATGCTGCCCTCGCGCAGCAAGGCTCACTCGCTGCCAAGACAGCGGTCGGCGACCGTCAGGGACTACGTGGAGCGGTTGGAACGCCAGAACAAATCCGCGAGTTCTGCCGCCGTTACGAAGAGGCTGGCGTGGATCAACTGATATTCGTGATGCAAGCGGGCAAGAACCGCCACGAAGACATCATGGAATCGCTGCACCGCTTCGGCACTGAAATCCTGCCCGAGTTCAAGGAACGAGATATAGCCAACGCTGGTGCGTTGGCGGCTTCATGGGAACCGATCATCGAAGCGGCTCTGGCCCGGAAGCCTGCTGATCCCGAGCCAGTGGCAGACGACTATCGGATCAAAGCCATTCCCAAACAAATTGTCGACGCCGGTCTCGGCGACACCTTCGGAGTCACCCAAGAAATGCTCGACGAAGCGGAGCGATCTCAAGCTCTCGGCCAATCTCGCGGCCAGGGCGGCATTCTGGACTGATCTCGACCTGCTGTAGCTTTGAGGGTCGCCACCAAGACAAGGAGACGATATGGAAGGTGTTGCGCTGATCGCGGGGGCCCGCACTCCCATCGGCAAGTTCAACGGGACGCTGAGGTCTCGAACCGCGATGGAATTGGGTGGAATCGCTATTTCCGCGGCATTGGAACGCGCCGATGTCGCGGCGGGTGATGTTGATCATGTGCTTATGGGCCACGTTCTGCAGGCCGGGCAGGGACAGATCACTGCGCGTCAGGCCGCGGACGCGGCAGGCGTTCCGATGAGTACACCGGCCACCACAATCAACAAAGTGTGCCTTTCTGGTCTTTCGACGATCTATGTGGGCGCGCTGATGTTGGCCGCGGGTGATGTGGATGTCGTGATCTGTGGCGGGATGGAATCCATGAGCAACGCCCCGTATCTTCTCCCCGGTGGCCGCGCCGGGATGAAGATGGGTCACGCGGTGGCGATCGACTCAATGATCCACGACGGCCTCTGGTGCGCGTTCGAGGATCGGCACATGGGCAGCGACACCGATCACTACACGCGTGAGGCTGCTATCACCCGCGATGCACAGGACGAGCTTGCGTTCTCGTCACACCACAGGGCCAGCGAAGCCCAAAACAATGACCTGTTCTCAGCAGAGATCGTGGCCGTTGGACATCCGGGCGACAGAGATTTTCTTGATCGCGATGAGGGTGTGCGACCAACGACGAGTGTCGAACAGTTGGCGAAGCTACGTCCGGCATTTGAACGTGATGGGACTATCACCGCCGGGAACGCCTCGCAACTGAGCGATGGCGCCTCGGCAATTGTCATGATGCGTGCAGACACGGCCTCCAAACGAGGGCTGGCTAACGACATCCGGGTCGCTGGGTACGGTCAGGTAGCGGGGCCGGAGAACACATCGTTGCTCCACCAACCAGCGCGAGCCTTGCTGCGCGCGCTGGCGGCTGCGGACCATGAGGTTGGTGACCTTGATGTGCTCGAAATCAACGAGGCGTTCGCTGCGGTATCGCTTGCATCGTCTGACGAGCTGGGTATCGATCCCATGTTCCCGAACAAATTCGGAGGCGCGATTGCTATGGGTCATCCACTGGGTTGCAGCGGTAGCAGGCTCGCGCTCACGGTGATGCAACAGCTTCGAACCAGCGGCGCTTCGCTGGGTGCAGCCGCGCTGTGCGGCGGCGGTGGACAAGGAGACGCTCTTGTCCTGAGCCATTCCGCCTGAAGCTTCTCAGAACTCCATCGTGCCTAAAACTCCATCGCGCCTATAACTCCAACGCAAATGTCTCGGGCCAGGCATCGGCTCTGAGCAGGGCGTCGGTACCGCCATCAACGAAGATCACCGAACCGCAGGCGAAACGAGCCGCCGGGGAGAGTAGAAACACGATCCAATCTGCGAGCAGATCAGCGGTTGCGGGGTCCCCGGCAGGGACCGGGAAGCCCTCTAGCAGCGGTCCGTAGTCGTCGTCGTCCTTGCCCATCTGGAACAGGGGGGTTTGCACGGGCCCGGGAGCGATCACGTTGAGCGTGATCCCCTGGCCAATCCAGTCGTCGCTTACTGCCGCTCGACGACACCAGCGAGAAACAGCGAGCTTGGAAGCGCCGTAGGCGATTGCACCGTCGAAAGGCTCCGGTGTGAGATTCACGAGTCGGATCGCTTCGGATTCATCGCCACTCAGGTAAGCCTCAACCAGTTCGGCAGGCAGGTTTGGTGATGTGGTCGAAGAGTTCGAGCCGATCTGTACGACCTGAGCATTGTCGGCTTCGGCCAGAGCTGGGCGCAGACCCTCAAGCAATGCCACAGATCCGAAATAGTTGACCTTGGCGATCAACTCCCCGCGGACGGGCGGACCCAAGCCAGCAGCGGTCACCAGACCGTCGAGCCTGCCGTTGCAGCGCTGCAAGGTCTCGCTTACGGCGCTGCATCTGCCCTCATCGGTGGAGAGATCGGCGATGACTTCGGCGTCTCGCAAGTCAATACCGATCACGGTATGGCCATCATTTTCTAAGTTTTTGCGGGTGGCTGCACCCATGCCGGATGCGGACCCGCTAATCGCGTATGTGCTCACGGCGCACGATGATCGTTCAACCGCGCCACACTAAGCAAATGGACTCTTCGCATTCTTCTTCCTCGCCGATGCAGATGCACCCCTCATACCGCATCGCCCGGCTCGCCTCGGACGGGCAAAGGTTGATTGACGTTGCCTCCCGTGACCTGTCCGCCACGGTTCCGGCATGTCCTGACTGGGCCAACGAAGATCTGCTTTCGCACATGGCCGTTGTGTGGAGCGCTATTGCCGCGCAGGTTCAGCAGCGTGCCGCAGCACCGATTGCATGGAAAGATCTTCCCGATCAAACGCCCGCCGAAGCGCTGGACCAATTGGTAGCGGTGCTGAGCGAAGCTGATCCTGCGACGCAATTGTGGACTTGGGGCGCTAACCAGACGGTTGAGTTCTTCATAAGGAGAGCTCATCTTGAGACTGCGATCCACCGCGTTGACGCGGAACAGGCAGCCAATGACCCGACGCCAGTTCCCGCAGCCGACGGAATCGATGGTGTTGACGAGCTCTTTACCGAGGTGCTGGCCGGGCGGGTACGAACGACGCCTTCCGGTTCACTGCATCTGCATCAGACCGATGGCGACGGGGAGTTCATGTTGCGAGCCGCCGACGGAGCGATCACTGTGACTCACGAACATGCAAAGGGAGACTCCGCGGTTCGCGCCGGCGGCGAAGAACTATTCTTGTGCGCCTGGGGCAGGCGGACGCTTGATGGGCTTCAGATCTTCGGCGATGTCGAGGTTGCAGCAGAGTGGATGGCCCTTTCACCATGACCGACAGAGACACCATCACCGGCAGCGATGCTGGGACCGACGAAGACGCTGGGACTGGCGGGGATTCTGGGACCGGCAGTGACTCTATGCCCCGCAAGAAACCGCGTTTCGGTGGAGGCGGCACCTTGGATCAGACGATGCCCGTGCTGCTGTTTCTCGGGTTCTACAACATGGTCAGCATTGAAGCGGCTGTCGTTGCTTCAACGATCTGGTCGTTCAAGGCCGCTGTTAGCAGGCGTCGCCGAGGCCTCAACATCGGGCTGATGCTGCCGAGCGTTACCGCCTATCTGCTATTGCGCAGCGCGGTCACTATTGCGGCTGAGCGTGAGCTCGTCGATTTCGGTGTCAGCACCGAGGCGGTGTACTTCGGGATTGGCTTCGCAACGAAGATCCTGGTCGGCGTGGTATTGGCGATCACCATCTTCAGGGGTCGGTCCTTTATGGCATGGATTGCCGAGAGACTCCTGCGATTGCCGGACGGTCTGGCCCAAGACCAGCGTTTTGTGCGCACGATGGCGATGGCTACTTGGTTTATTGTCGCCTTTGAGATCCTCACCGCCGTCTGGGACATCTACCTGTACAACAACACTGGGGTGAACCTCTTCGTGCTCACTCGCTTCGGTGTCAACTTCGTCTTGGGGTTCATCGCCATCACTGCGGGACTGATCTATATCGACCACAAACTCCAGCCGATCCCCGGCTATCCCGGGATCACCGAGTTGCTCCAAAAGTCCTCAATAGATCCCGACAAGTCAAAAACAGCAAGCGAATAGCGCTAACGGGCCGCGGCCGTCAGTCAGTTGCAGGAGCGAGGCTGTCTAGGGGGTCGGGTCCGAACTCTCGTAGGAGCGTGCCGTAGTCGGCGCCTCGGCGCAGGTTCTGTCCGCCGTCCACAGCGAATGCCTGCCCGGTGATCCAAGAAGACTCGGGGCCGATCAAGAACCGCACCATGTCGGCGATCTCTGAGGGTTCGCCGACACGACCCAGCGGAATCGCAGGCAGATAGTTGTCGAGCAGTGCGCCGCCGCTGGTAATCGGCGTCATCAACTCGGTGGCCACGATGCCTGGCTGTACCGAATTGATCCTGATCCCAAATCGACCCATCTCGTCGGCACCAACCCGACACAGATGATCAAGAGCGGCTTTGGCGGCACCGTAAGCGCCGAGGCAGCGCATCGAATCCTGGCCGGCATGAGACGAACAACCCACGATTGATCCGCCGCCACCTTGTTGAGCCATCTGAGCGCCACCTGCTTTGAGGCACAGAAACGTGCCGATGTAGTTGAGCTCCATCGTCGAGCGGATGTCGTCCACGTCAGCCAGAGCCAGAGGACCCATACAGGTAGAACCACCAGCGCAAGCAAAAAGCCCGTCCAGCCGCCCGGTGATGCTGGCGGCGGCCGCTACAGCCGCGGTTACGTCGGCCTCTTGGGTCACGTCGGCAACTATGTGTTGCACTGTCACTCCCTCAGCGGCGACACCAGCGATACGGTCGACCGCATCGAGCAGTTTCTGCTCGGTGCGTCCGCAGATGGTGACGTGCGAGCCGTCAGCGGCGAGCCTCGCCGCAGACGCCTCTCCGATACCGCTTCCACCACCAGTGATGAGCGTCGCAAATCCTTCGATTGATCCCATGACGCGGCACCTTAGCGGCCATGCGCCCCCAGAATCACTTCCAGAGTCGTGTCCGTGCCTGACTGATCTTGATCGGTGTCAGAGCCGCTTGACCCGGATGGGGGTCACGACCGCTCGATCCTCAAGGCGAGACGCGGCGAGGTCGATTTCGGCCTCAAGCACCCATTCCATGTAACGCTCGGGATCGCACAGCGTCTGGGTGGCCAGGCCACGCTGCAGATCGATCACAACCCAGCGACTGCTGCGGGCATCGGCGTCGATCTCAATTGCTTCATGGGCGCAGAAGTACGCCTCAATGCCCTCAATCTCCGGCGTGATCTGGCGGCGGGTGGCCAGTGAGGTGACCGTACGAAACAATTCGTTGCGTACCAGCACGCTGAAGGCCCGCTCATTGGCAGTGATGTCGAAGTCGTCGGGCTGTGTCGGTTCCACCTCAACGATGTCGGGATCGCGAAGGCGTTCCCACTCATCAATGAGGCTCGAATCAACCCGCCGAATCATGGCACCGAGCCATTCGATCACATCTTCAAGATCGTCGGTCAAGTGTGCTGAGGGCACCGTCTGGATCAGTGTCTTGTAGCAGTCCGTCAGGTAGCGGAGAAGCTGCCCTTCGGAGCGCTTGATCCCGTAGCGAGTCACGAATTGGTTGAAGGTCTCCGCGAATTCGAGCATCTCGCGGACCACTCCTTTGGGGCTGACCGTGTCACGCCCGACCCAGGGGTGGTGACGGGCGAAGATAGCAAAGGCAGGTTCAATGAACTCTGCTTCGGGTTTGGGCCAAGTGACCTGCTCAAGGCGATCCATGCGCTCCTCGTATTCGACGCCCGAAGCCTTCATCTCGCTTACCAACTCGTCTTTCAACTTGTCCTTTTGAGCAATCAGCACCACCATCGGATCTTCCAGTACGGACTCCACCAGGCTGAGCACCTGAAGATGGTGATCAGGCACCTCTGGATCAAGCGCCTCGACTGCCTCGACCACGAACAGCGAAAGCGGTTGATTGAGTCGGAAGTCATCCTGTAAATCAATGTTGATCCGCAGCGGGTTGAGTTCGACGATCTGCGCCTCGAGCAGGGATCGGTACACCGCAATGGCCCGGCGTATGTGGCGGCGTTGGGCGCTGCGGGGTTCGTGATTGTCGGTGAGCAGGCGTTTCATGGCAGCGCAGCCGTCGCCGGGGCGGTCGAGCACGTTGAGCAACATGGCGTGGCTCACCGAGAAACTTGACTTGAGTGTCTCGGGTGTTCCCCCGCTGAGACGAGCGAGGGTGTCGCCGTCCCAATGGACATAGCCGCGCTCCGGGGGTCTCCTCTTGACGAGTTTCTTCTTCTTTTTTGGATCGGTGAGGGCCTTGGCCTCCGCCCGCTTGTTGTAAATGACGTGTTCGGGGGCTTGCACAACGATGCTGCCGGCCGTATCGAACCCTCGGCGACCCGCACGTCCGGCAATCTGGTTGAACTCGCGCACCGAAAGCACCCGAACTTTGCGACCGTCGTACTTACAGAGTTGGGTGAACAACACGGTGCGAATCGGCACATTGACCCCGACCCCCAAGGTGTCGGTGCCGCAAATCAGTTTGAGCAAACCCTGCTGCGCGAGTTTCTCAACGAGCAGCCGGTACTTCGGAAGAAGGCCAGCGTGGTGAACGCCGATGCCGGCCCGCACGAAGCGTTGCACGTCTTTGCCGATCGGGGTGTCAAACCGAAAACCACCGATCGCCTCGTTCACGGCTGCCTTCTCGTCTTTGCTGAGCACATCAAGGCTGGTGAGGCTTTGGGCTCGCGCGGTCGCTTCTCGTTGAGTGAAATGGACGATGTAGACGGGCGTCTTTTTGATCTTGAGGAGATCGCCGAGTGTCTCCAGCAGGGGAGTCTCACGATATTCGAAGTCAAGCGGGACAGGCCGTGGCGCCTGGTCGATCAGCACGGTGTCTCGGCCTGTGCGGGCGCTGAGGTCGGTCCGTAGGTCGCTGGTGTCACCCAGCGTGGCCGACATCAGCAGAAAACTTGGATGAGGCAGTTCAAGCAACGGCACTTGCCAGGCCCAACCACGGTCGCGGTCGCCGTAGTAGTGGAACTCGTCCATCACCACCAGATCGACATCCAGGTTCGGCCCCTCGCGCAGCGCCCGGTTGGCCAGAATCTCGGCAGTGCAGACGACTACCGGGGCGTCAGCGTTGACAGCCGCGTCACCGGTCACCATGCCTACATTGCCAGCACCCAACTCGCTGACAAGTTCGAAGAACTTCTCACTGACCAGGGCTTTGATCGGCGCGGTGTAGACGGTTCGTTTGTTGTTGGCGAGCATCGCGAAAGCGCCGGTGACGGCCACCAGGGACTTGCCCGATCCGGTCGGAGTAGCCAACACCACGTTGTCTCCGGCCAGCAGCGACAAGATGGCATCTTCTTGATGAGGGTACGGTTCCACACCTTGCTCATCAGCCCAATCCAAGATGGCCTCAAGCAACGATTCCTCGTCGGTTTTGCTGGGAGTCAGCTCTATGAGTGTGGCTGTGTCAGTCACTAACGGAGAACCCTACGCCTGTCGCGGCGAAGAGTGCGGGCTAGCCGAGGCCAGAGAAATCGACTTGGCCGGTGGTTATGAAAGCACTGAAGCCGTTGTCGGCGATGGTGTTGTGGCCGTTCATGGCAATCGAAGCGTCGCTGCCGAGCATGACCAACGTGCGCGCGATGTCGTTGGCCGAGAGCATGGTGCCGCCGGTCTGGTCGACCGTCCATTGAATGACCTGCTCGGTCATGGTCTTGATGAAGTCGTCCATCAGCGGCGTATCGACCGGTCCTGGGCACACCGAGTTGGTGCGCACCCCGAACTCGTTGCGGGTGCGGGCCGAGCTGTGCATCGTCCACACCTGGGCGAGTTGCTTGGAGAAACCGTAGGAATCGGCACTGACGAGTTCGTCGTTGTCGGCGAGCCACCCGAGCGCTTCGTCCCAATCGTCGATGGCGATCAACTCGGAGATCTTGGCCAGGTTCTCGGGCCAGCCCTGTCCTGCTATAGAGGCGGTGTTGACGATAGCCCCTCCGCTGTTCATGGTGGGGAGGAGGCCCTCGGTGAGTCGACGAAGACCCAGGTAGTTGACCCGAATCACGAAGTCAGGTGCGTGGGTTGCTGCCACACCGGCGTTGTTGAACAACACGTCCACGCCGCCGCCGATGTCGGCCACGGCCTTGTCGACCGAGGACGGATCCGACATATCGGTGGGGATGTACCGGGTCGCCGGTCCTGTCGGTTCAGCGATATCGAGCACGGTGAGGTCGCTACAGCCAAGATCGGCGAGCAGTTCAACTGCCGCGGCTCCGACACCGCTACTGCCCCCTGTCAACACAACGCGTTTTCCGGCATAGCTAAACAAATCAGACATGGCTCCTCCAGTGGGGTTCTCGGTGCTTCTGTGGCCCGCTTACGGTCTACTTCAGAGTTACAGATCAGGTCTATTTCAGTGTGCCAGATGCCTACTTCATCGTGAAGGCCATGTGGGCCTCCTTGAGCCCGAAAACAAAGGCGTTGGGCATCTCAATGTGGGGCAACTCTGGGATCCGCCTGAGTTCTGCGACTCTTGTAACCAACTGTTCAAAGAAGGTCTGGATTTCAAGGCGGGCCAACGATGCACCCAAGCAGAAGTGAGTGCCGAAGCCAAAAGCGACGTGGTGATTCGGGGTGCGGGTCACATCGAATGATTCGGGGTCATCGAACTGAGCGGGATCACGGTTTGCCGCGGTGTAGGCGAGCACCACCTGCTGGCCTGCGGTGATGGTCTGGCCATGCAACACGTAATCCTGCGCCGCTACCCGGCACATGTTGTGGATCGGAGTGACCCAGCGGATGAACTCTTCGGTGGCGACCGTCATATCGGCGCCCGCCTGCAGCGCTTGCCACTGGTCGGGATGATCAGCCAGCGCCAGCAGGGTCCTAGCGATCACAGTGCGGGTCGTCTCGGCCCCACCGTCAAGGACCAGCAAACAGTCCGAGAGGATTTGGTCGTGCCCGAAAGGTGCACCGCCGATGAGGCCGTCGTTGTCCTGCTCCGCAGAGACCCAACGAGACATGACGTCTTCGGCCGGGCAACCCCTTCGCTCCTCGTAGAGTTGCGTAGCCGCACCAGCGAACTCCAAGACTGAATTGAAACCCTCGTCATTCGCGTAACGAGGGCCGCCGCCGAGCGCGATTGTTGTCTCCGACCAGTGCTGCAACTTGGGCCAAAGCTCGTCGGGAAAACCCAGAAGCAGGCCAATCATCTTCGCGGGCAGGGGCGCGGCAAGTTCCCCAACAATCTCGGCCTGCCCCTTGACGAGGGCGGCGTCGAGCAACTCGTTGACCGTGTCTGCCACATGGTCGCCGAAGCTGCGTACCGCGCGCGGAGTGAAGCGACGCGAAACCAACAGCCGTCGGGTTTGATGAAGCGGGTCGTCGAGGTTGATGATTGATCCGTCGCCACCGATGTTGGGCCGGCTGCCACCCTTCACCTTGTCGGAACTGATGAAAACCGCCTTGTTCTTCTCGATCTCAACGATGTCGTCATAACGGCTGACCACCCAGAGTTCGTTGACGGCGTCCCAGTACAGCGGCGAATGTTCGCGAAGCCAGCCGTACCGTGGATAGGGGTCATTGACGTAGAAATCGCCGTCGAGAATGTCGAGCGGGCGCGGATCAATGAGTTCCATGCGGCGTACCCTACGCGCAGCCTCCTATTCGGGGTAATCGGAACCGGTCGGCATCCCTTTGGAGATAATGGTGACTACCAGGCCGTAACAGATGATGACGCCAGAGGTCAGAAGCAGCGTCGGCCGCACCCCGAGGTTCAAACCATCAGAGTCCGCGAAGGTTCCGAGAATGAGGGTGCCTATCCAGACCACTCCGGCCCAGGAAATGACGAACAGCGACATGACACGGCCACGGGCAGAGTCGGCCACCACCTGCTGCAACAGTGTCTGCAGCGTCGTCATGGTGGTGAAATAGCAGAAGCCGACCCCCAACTGCCAAGCCAGCGCCGTCTCAAGCTGTTCGGAAGCGGTGAATCCAACCAGGCATAGGCCGTAGCCCAGCAGCGATATCGAAGCTCGCTGCAGACTGGGTTCGACTTTGCTGTACCCGACCGTAAGCGCACCAACGATGGCGCCAAGACCGGTGGCAGCAATGATCTTGGCGAACTGCCCGGGCTCCTGTTCAAGAATCTCGCGAGTGAAGCTCGGCACCAGAGCCGTGTGGGAGACCCCGAAGACCGATGTCACAGCGGTAGTTGCGATCGCCAGCAGGGCGGGCTTTCGTTCGCGAGCGTGGCGGAAACCGTCACGGATGCGTCCGAATACACCCAATCCGTCCGTGACAACGTCGTGGGCGTCGACAACAACTCTGGTGAGCATGAGACCAGCCAGCGCAGATGCCACCGCGAATCCTGTGAAACCGATGTGGAAGCGACCCGAGCCGATGACTTCGACTGCCATGATCGGCCCTACCACTCGAGTCAGGTTTTGCACCGCAGCCTGCGTTGAAATGGCGCTTTGTACAGCCTCGCTGGTAACCGAATTGACTACTAGGGCTCCAGCCGAGGGACCCAGCAGGGAAAACGTTGTCCCTAAAACGAAAGCAAGAACGTAGATCGACCACAGTGGGGGAGCGCCATTGATTCCAGCGAGCAGCGCCAAACCGGCAGCGGCAGCCGCGGAGGCATAGTAGGACCACGTTACGACCAGCTTGCGTTCGACACGATCGGCAAGCACGCCTCCGAACGGACCCACAAACAAAGCAGGTGCAAAAAGGGCTGCGAACAGCGCGGTGATTGCCAGTGTGTCGCCATTGCTTCGCTCTTCGATCAGACCTTGTAATGTGATGTGACTCATCCAGAAGCCGATTTGCTGGATCACGAAACTGGCGAATACCCAGCGGTAGGCCTTGTGTCTGAACGCGATGAACCCGCGGCCCATGTCCGAGCGGATGAAACGGGCTGCGAGACCTGTCGGGCCCAATCGGACCCGATCTGGAGTTTCAGTCAGTACGCGCCCTCAAGTCCGTTCACTTCCAGAATGCTACCGGGCTGGTTTTGGGTACGGTTTGGCGATGGAAGATCCTGATGGTGTCCTCTCGGCGGTTGGTCGGGCGCTTGACGCGCATCTACATGTAGTTGACCTTGAGACATGCGTAGATGACCTGACGGGCAACCCCAACGCTCCATGGTGGGCACAACTTGATTCCTCGCCCGACGCGGTAGCAGGCCGAGTACACGCAGCCGGTGTTTCCGGTGGTGTTCTGGTGCAGGCAGTGGGCGCGCATGGGTTTGACAACTCGCTGGTTCTGGAAGCGGCTCAGGCGCTCGGGGATGACTGGCGGGCGATGGTCGCGGTGGGCTCGACGGTGAAAGACCCGCTGAGCTTGCTGGACCGGGCCGCAGCACAAGGAGCCTCGGGACTGCGGTTGTTCTCGATCCCTGACCCCTGGCTGCACAGCGATGTTGCTGTGGAGTTGGTGCAACGCTGCAGAGACGCAGGCGTGGGTCCGAACGTCTGCTGTTTCGCTGAAGAACTGCAGGCGGTCGCCCGTATTGCCGCGGCGGTGCCAGACTGCGAGATAGCGCTTGACCACTGTGGTTTTGTGTCTGTCGGTGGCGACGATCAGGTTCTTGTTGATCTAGCCACCTACGAGAATGTGGTCGTCAAGTTGAGTACCGGAGTGTTTGACGCGGCCGCTCTGTCCCCGCGCTCAGCGGTGTCGCGGCTGGTCGACTTGTTCGGTGCCGAGCGCATTGTTTGGGGATCGGACCACCCCCAAGTGCATGATCGTGCTTACCCAGCGCTGGTCACCCTTGTTACCGACGCGCTCAGCGGACTCGACGCAACCACCCAAGCTGCCGTCCTCGGCGGAACCGCCGCCCGCCTCTGGTTCGATCAGTGAGCGGCGGGTGGTGCAGGCCTGCTCGGGTCTAGCCTGAGCAGGTGAGTGAATCCCCCGAAGTTGACCGAACTGACCCTGATTCAGGAGCGAGCCCTTCGGACTCTGAGGCTCAAGGCCGGCGACGCTTGGTGTCGCCGGGAACTATGAGCCTGAAGGGTGCTATGCGTGACGCCTTGGACGCTCCGCTGACGGTGTATGAAGCAGTTGGCGGGCAGCGCTTCTTCGATGAACTGGTCGACCGGTTCTACGACGCGGTGGAAACCGACGCTCTGCTGCGGCCGATGTACCCGGCCGACATGGGCCCGTCACGCGAGCGTCTCGCCGGGTTCTTGGCGCAGTACTGGGGAGGGCCTGCGCACTACAGCGAGCAGCGTGGTCATCCCCGTCTGGGGATGCGCCACATGCCCTTCGTCATCGGAATAGCCGAACGCGATGCCTGGATGAAGCACATGACAGCATCGCTCGGCGTCGCCACTCTCGCCGACGGTACGGACCGCCGTTTACCGGCCGAAATACGGGACGCCATGTTTGATCACTTCGACAACGCCGCCACGCACCTGGTCAACCATCCCGCCGACTGAACTCCAGCGTTCTCGGTGCTAACAGGTGTGGGCGAAAGTCGAGAGGTCGCGCGCTGAGGCCGCGTACACCTCGGGGATGGCCCCGCGGAAGATCACGTCGCCGGCATGACAGGTGCCGTTGACCGTGCGGCTGTTGACGGCCACACCCGCCTTCACCAGCTTGCGGAAGTAGGCCAAACCCTCGTCGCGCAGAGGATCCAGTTCGTTCACCGAGATCACGTGCGGAGGCAGACCCGTGAGATCATCAACGTCGGCGTTCAGCGGCCAGGCCAGCGGGTTGGTGAGGTTCTCGGCGCCTGGGTCGTAGGCGCGCACCATCAAGTCCATCATCTCGCTGCCCAGAAAGTACCCGTCGTTCTCGTGCAGCGAGGTCAACTCCAAAGGCGGATTCCCATAGGCACCAGAGATGTAGGGACACTGCGCATAAACGCCGTCGATCATGTGCAGGCGGCCCTCGCGACTTGCTTTGAGCGTCGTGGCCAACGTCAGGTTCCCGCCGCCGGACTCGCCGGACACCACAATCTTCGACACACCCAGCGCCGCGGCGTTGGCATGGACCCACTCCAGCGCCGAGGTGCAGTCGTTCAAACCCGCGGGAAACGGGTGAGGGCCCAACGCGCCGCCGGCATTGCGAAACTCCACGCCCACAACCACAAGATCGAGAGCGGCAAGTTCGTCGCGCCAACGCCGGTAGGAGGCACCCGACGCCTTGAGGATCACCATGCCCCCACCATGGATATGCAGAATGCAGGGCCTTGGATCGCCGGTTCCGCCAGCCGGCTGATGGATGTAGAGGTTGATGTCGTTGCCGTCAACCCCGGAAATGACCTCCGTACGTGACTCCACACCCTCCACGGCAGGCAGATCCGCGTAGATCATGTCGAACAACATCTCGAAACCCGGCTCGATCGCCGCGGTGAATTCGTATATCTCTTCAGCCGTTGCATCAGCGGCGATCGGGATCGGCTCAGGCGCACCCGCCAAACCCAGCGGAGCCAAGGCCGCCACCATGCGTGAATCCGCACGGGGATCTGTTCCCAGAGTCCGGGCGGGATCACCGAGCTTTCCTGGTAGTGCAACGTTCTCTGACATGATTGTGCCCTCCTGTGCGCGCCTGGTTCAGTTCAGCCGCTCAACGATCATGGCCATGCCCTGACCTCCACCGACGCACATCGATTCCATGCCGATGGTGGAGTCGGAGTCTTCGAGACCGTTGAGCAAGGTGGTCATGATGCGGCTGCCGGTCATCCCGAAGGGGTGCCCGAGAGCGATGGCTCCGCCGTGGGGGTTGAGAATGTCGAGATCGATTCCGAGTTCGTCCGCAGAACCCAGGACCTGCACGGCGAACGCCTCGTTGATCTCGACATGATCAATGTCGTCGATGGTCATATGAGCACGCCCCATGGCTTGACGGCAGGCATCGATCGGACCGAGGCCCATGATCTCGGGATGCAGGGCCGAAACTCCGCTTGAGATGATGCGAGCCAAAGGCTCAATACCCATCGCTTTCGCTTTCGTGTCGCTCATGACGACCACCGCAGCCGCGCCATCGTTGAGCGGGCAGGCGTTGCCTGCGGTGACTGTGCCGTCGGGCCGGAACACCGGTTTGAGCTGCGACACCTTCTCAATGGTCGTCTCGGCGCGGATACCGTCGTCTTTGGACACAACAGTTCCGTCGGCCAGCGTGTATGGGGTGATCTCACGCTCGAAGAAGCCACGGTTGAGTGCTGCTTCGGCGCGGTTCTGGGAGCTGACGCCCCACTCGTCTTGGCGTTGGCGGCTGATGCCGGTCGCCTGCACCACGTTCTCGGCGGTTTGGCCCATGGCAATGTAGATGTCGGGGAGCGCATCAGGCGGGGTCCAAGTTGCTGAACCCTCGCCGGTGCGGGACTTGCTGCGCTCCTCGGCGTCGGCGAACTTCTCGTTGTGCGGACCGGAGTCAGCGGCGCCGTACATGTAACGGCTGACGGTCTCCACTCCGCCGGCCACGAAGCAGTCGCCCTCGCCGGCCTTGATGGCGTGGGCGGCCATGCGAATCGTCTGCAGCGAAGAGGAGCAGTAACGGTTGACAGTGACGCCTGGAATGTCGAGGCCGCCCATGGCGGAGATGACCCGGGCGATGTTGTAGCCCCCCTCGCCCCCAGGTTGGCCGATCCCCCAGATCACGTCTTCGACGTCGGACGCTTCGACTCCAGCCTTGCTCATCACATCGCTGAGGATGAACGACGACATGTCGTCAGGGCGAGCGTTCACGAGAGCACCCTTGTTGGCTCGTCCGATAGGTGTACGGGAAGTGGCGACGATTACGGCTTCAGGCATTGTGGTTCCTCTGAACAGACTGGCTATTGGACAAATTGGACTGTTGCTGAGGCTAGACGTGACCACCACGACTCACGACATTGGGACAGGATCTAACAAGCTTGAGGATCTGCCATCGACCCACCGAGGACTCACTTAGGGGTGTGGGGGACGTCGAAGGTAACGTTTGGGGCCATGAGCATGATTGATGTCGACAAGAACTGGCGGTTGTTGATCAACGGAGAATGGGTCGAACCCGGTGCGGGGCACTACGACATAATCGACCCGCACACCACCAAAGTGGTTGGGCGGGCACCCGAAGCCGGCGTCGCGCAGGCTGACGATGCGGCCGCTGCGGCCAAAGCGGCGCTACCCGCTTGGAAACAGCTCAGCCGCGCAGAACGCTGCGCCTTGATTGGTCGACTCGGTGATGAGATTGAGAAGCGGTCACCAGATTGGGTGGCAACGGTTCAAGCAGAGACCGGCGCCACCATCGGCACCACCGAGACTCTGCAGGTCGGAGGACCCGCAGTCGATCGTTTCCGTTATTACGCCAAGCCCATCAATCTCGACGAGAGCCTGGCGCCGATCCCCACCGCAGAAAGTCCGCTGGGTCCCGCCGGGCTGTTGAGCGCCCAAGTCAAGCGCCAGCCCGTCGGTGTTGTCGCTGCTATCACGCCCTACAACTTTCCTGTCACCAACGTCGCAGGCAAGATCGCCCCGGCGTTGGCTGCGGGATGCACCACAGTCATAAAACCGGCGCCGCAGGACCCGCTCGGAATCCTGTTAGTCGGCGAAGCTGCTCAAGCCGCCGGTTTCCCCGCCGGTGTGATCAACATCGTCAACGGTTCTCGCCCCGATGTGCCCGCCGCCCTGGTCGACTCAACAAATGTCAACATGATCTCGTTTACGGGTTCCTCCCCGGTAGGCGCCAAGATCATGGAGAACGGTGGCAAGACCATGAAGCGTCTGTTGATGGAGCTTGGAGGCAAGGGTGCCGCTATCGTCACCGAAGACGCCGATTTGGGCACCGCTGCGCAAGCGATAGCTACGGTCTGGGGTTTCCACGCAGGCCAGATATGCACTGCGCCAACCCGGGTGATCGCCCATCGCGATGTCTACGACCAACTAGTTGAGACGCTCAACACATTTTCGGGATTCATGAAGGTTGGTGATCCGACAGATCGATCCACGATCATCGGCCCGGTCATCACCGAACTTCACCGCGACCGCGTCGAGCAGTTCATCCAATCCGGTGTCGTCGCCGGGGCGAGGTTGGTTTGCGGCGGAGACCGCCCCGACCTTCCCGGCTATTTCATCGCGCCGACCCTGCTTGCCGATTGCACCCCGGACATGCATGTGGTTCGTGAAGAGGCTTTTGGCCCGGTCATCGTGATCATGCCCTACGGCGACGAAGAAGAGGCAGTACAACTTGCCAATGACTCTGACTACGGGCTCTACAGTTATGTCTTCTCGGGTGACACGAAACGCGCCTACGCTCTCGCCTCGCAGCTCGAATCGGGCTGTGTGGGGATCAACTTGATTCAACCCCACATGGAGGCCCCGTTTGGTGGCTTCAAGATGAGTGGTGTGGGTCGTGACCGCGGCAAGTGGGGCATTGAGGCGTACAGCGAGTTGCAATCGATCAACTGGATGGGTTGATGATCTTGGCGGTTGCCGTTGACGACGTTGGGAAAGTCGATGATCCCGCCACTTGACGGCTTTCGGATAATCGAAGGTTCGGCTTTTGTCGCGGCCCCTTCGGGAGGCATGGCGCTGGCTCAGCTTGGGGCCGATGTCATTCGTTTCGATCAGATCGGCGGAGGTCTCGATGCGCGCCGCTGGCCGCTCACTGCCGAGGGTGAGTCGCTGTATTGGGCCGGACTCAACAAGGGGAAACGATCAATCGCTGTTGACCTCCGCTCCGAGCGTGCACAGGAGTTGTTGACCGAACTGATTGGCATCACGGGAACGTTTCTTACCAACTTTCCGGCGCGGGGCTGGATGTCATATTCGGCGTTGCAGAAACGTCGCGCCGATTTGGTGATGCTGGCGCTGACCGGCAACCGCGATGGATCCACGGCGCTTGATTACACCGTCAACGCGGCGATGGGTTATCCGCTGGCGACTGGACCGGTCGAGTCGTCCGAACCCGTCAATCATGTGCTGCCGGCATGGGATTTGATCTGTGGTCAGACCGCCGCGCTGGGTTTGTTGGCCGCTGACCGCCGCCGCTTGCAGAGCGGGGAGGGGACTTTGATGAGCTTGGCGCTCAGCGACGTGGCTCTTGCTGCGGTAGCGGCCCTGGGCCATGTCGCCGAGGCACAGATCAACGGCACTGAGCGCGGGCGTTTCGGGAATGACCTTTACGGCGCTTACGGAGCCGAGTTCACAACCGCCGACGGGGCGCGGGTTTACGTAGCGGGAATCAGCCCGAAGCAATGGTCAAACCTGCTCGAGGCAACTGAGTCCACCGCTGTCGTGTCAGCAATCGCCGAGGCCGAAGGACTTGACTTCGACGACGAAGGTGATCGTTTCGAGGCCCGCGCTGAAGTATCGGCCGCTATTCGCCCTTGGATCGCAAGCCGGACGGTCGCCGAGGTGACCGCTCGCTTTGATGAACTGGGTGTGTGTTGGGGTCGCTACCAGACTTTCAAGCAACTTGTGGATGACGACCCTCGGTGTTCGGTCGACGGTGGATTGTTTCGGGAAGTGGACCAGCCACAGATCGGTACTTACCTGTCTCCCGGTTCGCCGCTGGCTTTCGATGGCGCGCTTGCTGTGGAGCCAACGCCCGCCCCTCGTTTGGGCGAGCACACCGAAGAGATTCTGGCGGACGATCTCGGTTTGACGACCGTTGAGATCGGTTCGTTGCGATCCAACGGGACAGTCGCTTGAGCAGGCAACTCGATTGATGACGGCGTGCCCACGGTGCCGTCACCGCGATCAATCTGGCTTGGCGTTTCCAAATGAGGGGGGTAAATTGCCATGCTTATGTCTGATTCACTTTCTGGTCCTTATTCTAGTTTGATGATCGGGTTGAGCCGGGTCGGGTTGATTGTTGCGTTGACGGCAGCGTTGTTGGTGGGGGTGCCGTCACCCGCTGGGGCTGTGGCGGGGTTCGGTGATGTGTCTGAGGGCACTTGGTATACCGATGCGGTGCAATGGTCGGTCGACAACAACATCACAGGTGTAGATGGGCCTTGTTTCGATCCTGACGTGGCGGTGTCGCGTGGTGAGGCAGCGGTGTGGATCTACAACATGGAGGATCAGCCCGATGCGGGGGAGCGTCATCCGTTCACCGATGTGACCGACGCGTCTTTGAATGATGCGATCTCGTGGATGGCCAACACTGGTATCACCACTGGTACTTCACCGACCACGTTCGCTCCTGATGAGACGTTGAAACGTGGCCAGGGCGCAGCGTTCCTGCATCGTCTGGATGGTGAGCCCTCCGCACCGCCGCACGACTTCAGCGATGTGGTCGCGCCTTGGCAGCAAGATGCTGTGTCGTGGATGGCCAACACTGGTATCACCACCGGTACTTCACCGACCACGTTCGCTCCTGATGAGACGTTGAAACGTGGCCAACTGATCACGTTCCTGTACCGCTATCAAGATGAGCCCGAGGTAACCCTCGACACCACAACCCCACACTGCGACCCCGCCACCGAAGAACCCGACGACGAAGAGACAGTCACTGTCGAATGCGACGACGTGGAAGCCTCGGGCGACGAAGCCACAGATACCGAAGAAGGCTTGCTGCCGGTGGACCCGGCGGTGCGGATCGGCATGTTGGACAACGGCCTGACCTACTACCTCCGCTGCAACGACAGCCCCGGACAGAGCCTGGAGCTGCGTTTGGCCGTGAATGCCGGATCGCTGAATGAAGCCGAGGCCGGTAGCGGAGTGGCCCACTTCCTAGAGCACATGTTGTTCAACGGCACCGAGAAGTACCCCGGCAATGAACTCACCAAAGTCCTGCAGGGCATCGGCGTCGAGTTCGGCCCTGACATCAACGCCTACACGTCCTACGACGAGACCGTCTATGAACTTGCCTTGCGATCCGACGATGAAGAGGCCGTGAATCTTGCGTTCGACGTGTTGGCGCAATGGGCCCATGCAGCCACGATCAACCCCGATGATGTCGAAGACGAACGAGGCGTTGTGCGCGATGAATACCGCCTCGGATATGAAACCGCCGATGGCGTCGTCAGTGTGGCATTCCCCCGCATGTACGACGCGGGGACACCCTATGAGGGTCGCTTGCCGATCGGTTCGGCTGAAGGCATCGAAGGGACCACCGCGCAAGACCTGCGCGACTTCTACGAAAAGTGGTATGTGCCTTCCAACATTGCGGTCATAGCTGTCGGTCATCTGCCGCTCGACACATTGGAGGCTCTCGTCGAGGAGCATTTTGACGCCATACCTGAGGGCGAAGAACCGACGGCCCCCGAAACGGCATCAGCGCTCGACCCGGAACCGAGGTTCGATATTGCCACTTCGCCGGGGCAGGGGTACTCCTTTCTGTCCCTGGACATCCGCCTTCCGTCTTGGGACCGCAACACTGTTGAAGGCGAACGACAGTTGTGGATTGAGCAGCTCATCTCGATCATGCTCGGGAACCGCCTGCAGGATGCTTACGAGCAGGGTTATCTGTCGCAGACAGACCCGACTCACTGGAGTTCGTTCGGCCATACCCGTGGTTTGCGCTTCTACGGCACCAACTTGCGAGCCGTCGATTACGAAACCGCTCTCAATGACTTCTGGTCGATGATGTTGACCCTCGAGGCCCATGGCTTTGTCGAGGCGGACCTCCTTCGGGCAGTCACGGCGATCGAGTCAGCATTGGAGTTCGGGGTTCAAGCTGCTGCCACGACCCAGGATGGCAGCTACGCCAACCGCTACGTTTCACACTTCCTACAGGAAGGCGACATCGGCACGGCCACTGACCGGTTGACACGGGTGTCGGCCCTGTTGGACGAGATCACTCCCGAGGAACTATCCACACGTCTCCAAGAGATAATGGATCAAAGTGGCCTGTTGGTGATCGGCGTGGCAGCCGACCCCGCCGACCTGCCCACCATCGAGGAATTGACCGCGGCGGTGACGAGTGCCGAAGTCGGTGAGTTGCCTGCTTCGATTGCCGACGCTGATGAGTTGCTAGCCGTGCCCGACCCCGTGGACGCGGTGGATGACGGCGAACTCGACTTCTTTGACGGAGCGTCCGAGTTCTTCGGCAGCACCTTTGGCGACGCGTACGAGTGGACTTTCGCCAACGGTGCCCGGGTTATGTTCGTCAACTCTGAAATAGCCGAGAACCAGGTCAGCCTCCAGGCAGTCTCTGAAGGTGGATGGTCCGCTGGGGAACCGACAGACCGTATGTTGGCCGGCAGGCTGGCCACCCGAGCGGTGCGGCAGAGCGGACTCGGGAATCTCAGCCCGGCGCAGTTGTCGCGCTACCTCGATGGCATCAGCGCCGCGGCGCAACCGTTCATCGGCGAGACGACCCAGGGCGTGACTGGTGCAGCCAGCACTGCCGACGTGGAGACGATGTTCCAGTTGGTGCACTTGTTGTTCACCGAGCCACGGGTGGACGAACAGGCCTTCGCTGAAGTTGTCAATGTCGGTGAGATCCTCCTCAACCTGTCTCAGGTCGATCCTGGCTGGAAGGCATGGGTGGCATACCACCAAGCCCGCTATGGCGACGAGTTCGAATGGTTCAACCCGGTCGCGTCCCAGGAGACGCTCGACGCTCTCACTGCGGAGTCTCTGCTGGAACGTTACAAGCAGCGCTTCGCCAGCGTCGACGATCTGGTCGTGGTCGTGGCTGGCGATGTCGACCGCGAAACAGTCGAGCGGTTGGCTCGCACCTATGTGGGAACCCTGCCTGCGGGTGAACCGGACAGCTATGTGAACCGTCGCCCGCCCGCACCCGACGAGATCGTGCGCCAAGAGGTGGAACTCGGTCCAGATTCCCAAGCAACCGCGCTTGAGCTGTACCACGAGGTGCTGATGGACATAGACCCTGCCGTCGAGGTCGCTCTCGAAGTACTCGATGTCATTCTGGACGCCAGACTGGTCAACGACGTCAGGGAAGACATCGGTGCGACCTACTCCGTATCGGTGGGACTCTCGTCGTACTTCACCCCCGAGCAGGGAATACGGTCGAGTCTTGTCGCCTCGGGCGCTCCCGAACGGATGGATGAGATCGAAACCGAAATCTTCCGCATTCTTGCCGATGTTGTCGGCGGCAATGTCCTCGCTGACGAATTCGCCAGCGCGGTTGCAGTCGTCCGCTTCAACTACGCGGGGCTCGGGAATGCAGACCTGATGCGTCCGCTAGCCCGACGGGCTTACGTTCCCGACGATCAACTGCCCACGCCGCAGCGTCTCATTACTGAACTGGGCCAGTTGGAACTGGCAGACGTGCTGGCGCTGGCTGCGGCGATCTACGACCCCGACCAGTACATCAATATCGTTCGGGTGCTGTCTCCAACTGAAGGTTAGCTCTGGCCATAAGCGCTGTTCCAGGTACAACCGCTGAAAGCAGCGCGATCAGGCAACCGCGGCCTATCTGTTTTAGAGATAGCTTCCACCGCGAACAATTATCAAACTTCATGCGACAATCGTCGGCTGGTTTCCTAAGTTGAAACCGCTAGCCGAACGGGGCACCCGAAGCCGCATCTTCGCATGGGCCAACGGGCTCCATCCAAGCGGGTGCTTATGCTTGACATGATCCAACTGACCGAGAACGTCGCTGGCCCGATCGGGTCTACGGCGTGGATGAACGATCCGGCCTGTAGCGGGCATGGTGATCTGTTTTTTGCGCCTTTTGCCGAACGTCCAGAGGCAAGGGTTCGTCGAGAAACCGCGGCCGAGCGAATCTGCAATTCTTGTGTGTCGCTCATCGAGTGCCGCGATTACGCCCGGACCAACCGGGAACTGGGGTTCTGGGGCGGCGAAAGTGAGTCGGAGCGGACCG
Organism: Candidatus Aldehydirespiratoraceae bacterium; assembly: GCA_965198365.1. Taxonomy (GTDB): domain Bacteria; phylum Actinomycetota; class Acidimicrobiia; order Acidimicrobiales; family Aldehydirespiratoraceae; genus VXYK01. The sequence goes on from OZ240617.1 coordinate 1,301,347, forward strand.
CCGCTGGTTTCGCTCCCACCACGCCGATCATTGGTCGCAAGCGTGTGGCTGAACAGCGAGCCCGTGACGCGATGAAGAGCGCTTCTTAATCAACGCTCGTGAATCGAAGTTGACAGCCGTACTCACCGCCATAATACAAAGGTGACCGTGCAAGCTTGCTGTTCTCCGTCGCGTCCCGGCGGCTCATCGGTGAGTGCTGCCGCTGATGCTGATGCTGATGCTGATGGTGCTGGGGCTGCTGTTGGTTCCGAAGGTGTAGTTGCGCAGATGGTTGAGATCCCGGCGGGCACATTTGTTATGGGTACGTCCGATAACCGATTCCCAGCAGATCGTGAGGGGCCTGTCCGTGAGATCGCTACGGAAACGTATTTGATCGCTTCGCATCTCGTCACCAACGATGAGTTCGCCGCCTTTGTGAAAGCCACCGGGTTGATCACGCTGGCCGAGTCTGACGGCTGGTCTTTTGTTTTCGCCGGAGTCCTGCCCGATGATTTCTGTGAAACCCGCGGAGTGGTGGGCGCGGAGTGGTGGCGGGTTGTCGAGGGCGCCGACTGGCAGCACCCGGCTGGCCCGCAAAGCAATCTCGAAGGTTTGGGCACCCATCCGGTCGTACATGTGACTTGGACCGAAGCCGCGGCCTATGCCGCCTGGGTGGGAGGGCGCCTGCCCAGCGAAGCCGAATGGGAACGGGCAGCTCGCGGTGGACTCGAGCAGGCAACGTTTGCGTGGGGCGATGAACTCACACCCGGCGGAGTCCACCAGTGCAACATCTGGCAGGGCACGTTCCCGACTCGGAACACGCTTGATGACGGATGGATTTCGACATCACCCGTTGGCACCTACCCGCCGAACGGCCTTGGGTTGTATGACACCGCCGGCAACGTCTGGGAATGGTGCGCCGATTGGTTTGACGACGGACGTTCCAGAGTGATCAGGGGTGGGTCATATCTGTGCCACGACTCCTATTGCAACCGCTATCGGGTTGGAGCTCGTTCGTCAAACACTCCCGACACCTGCACCGCAAACATGGGTATCCGCATCGCCGCGGATCCCGCAACTTGAGTTGCCTCTAGCCGCCCGGCTCCGGCTACGCCCGGCAACGACGACGCGTCCGCTTTAGAGGCCCAGGTAGCGGCCTCCGTCGACGGCCAGGGTCTGGCCGGTCATGTGGCGTGCCAACTCCGACGCCAAGAACACCGCCACTGGGCCGATATCGCTTGTTGGATCGCCGATCCGTCCTAGCGGAGTCCGCCCAAGCAGGCGGGCCTCAAGGGTTGGGTTTGCCGCTGTTGCGATGTCCATTGCCGGAGTCCATGCCACCGGAGCAATGGCGTTGACCCTCACCCCGTAAGGACCCCATTCACGAGCGAGACTCTTCAACAGACCTCTCTGGGCACCCTTCACAGCACCGTAGAGAGGCAGGTGGCCTGATCCTTCAATACCGCTTGGTGAGGTGAGCAGTATCAGCGACCCACCATTGGAGCGGAGTTCCGGGAAAGCCGCTTGAGCGCAATGGAACACGGCGGTTGTGCTGGTCGCTATCTGCAAGGCAATGGTTTCGTCGTCGATCTCTTGAATTGGGCGTGGTGGTCCCGGCGGAGAGACCGCATTGTGGACGACCAGATCAAGGCGACCCCATTGTTTGAGTGCGGCAGCGACAGCCTCGTCCACATCGACTCGTTGGGTCACGTCGCAGCGGCAAAACAGGGCCTGGCCTCCTTGGTCGCGTATGGCTTTGGCAGCAGGCTCTCCATTGTCGGGTCGACGAGCGGCGATCACCACGCCAGCTCCCGCGGCAGCGAGGGCCGCAGCGATGCCCTCGCCGACTCCTTGGCCGGCGCCGGTGACGATCGCCACTTGGCCTTCAAGAAGCCCGCTCATCCCGGCATCCAAAGACCGCCGTCAACCACCAGAGAAGCACCGGTCAACGCGGCGAACGCGTTGGTGGTGAGGGCATCGACTACAAGGGAGACTTCGTTGGCTAGGTCGGGGACCCTCCCTAGCGGAGGGTCGTGCAAAGAGTTGGCTTCGGCCATGCCCGCGGCGTCGTCTGGTGCCAAAAAAGCGCTCGGATCCAGAGTGAGGGCATGGGCGCGTATGTGGTCTGCACCCCAGGTTTTGGCGAGCGATTTGGCCAACACGCGCAGTCCTTCTGCTGCTCCAGCGAAGGCGGCGAATCCGTCGCCGCCGGCGGAGGCCATGAGCGGCACTAGGTACACGATCGTGCCCCTCGCGGCGTGCAACGGCTCATACGCGGCACGAGCTAGGCGGATGCCCGCTTCGAGTGGTTCGTCGCAAGCTGCGTGCCATTGTTCGGCCGTCAAGTCGCACAGGTCCATGCGTTGGCGGCACGCGCTCGGATAGCGGGCATGCACTACCAGGTCCAAGTGCTCCAGTGTGGGGAAAGCCGTGGCAACCGTGTCGTCGTTGATCGGATCGTCTCCTAGCCGCAGGAGGCTCCAGCCCGCGGCGAGGAGGCCGACCCCTACCGAGTCGGCAGGATCACCGCTACCGACTACCAGTGCGGTACGAGACTTCTCAGAGGTCATCCGAGCCACTCCGGCCAGTCCAGCTTCGCTCATGGAGGGACTCTAGGGGCCAGGTCGCGCCCAAGAGAAATAGACAGCGGGCATCCGGTTACTGGATCCAGCCTTGCGGTGAACTCGCCTGGTTGATTGTCGGGAGCACATGAGCGGGGGTCGCCGACAGTCCTTCAAGGGCCGAGGGTGAACACGGGCACAACTGAAACGCCGTCGCTTCGTTGGTAGGCGTAACCATCCGCAGCAGTGATCACGACGAGCGCTGCGGGCTTTCCCATCCGGGTTTCGTCTATCTTCTTGCTGACCGCCAGCAGAGAACGGGCTGCGCTATGGATTTGTTCGTCGCCGCCGAGTTTGACCTCAACGGCTATCCACCGTCCATCTGCGGCATCCACGATGGCATCGGCTTCCGTACCAGCAGCATCGGTGAATGAGTAAACTTCGGCGTCGCTCACCTGGGCGTAGATCCGCAGCTCTTTGACAACCAGCGATTCGAAGAGTAGCCCGAGAGCCTCTGGATCGGCCAGCAAGGCTTGAGGGGTTGCTCTCAGTGCTGATACGGCTAGTGAGGGATCGCAGAAGTGGTGTTTGGGGCTGGTGAGCAGTGCTGAACGGGAGCGCAGATGGGTCGGCCACGCTGAGAGGGGTTCCAAGACATGCAACCGCTTGAGCGCATCAAGGTAGGAGCGGACCGTGTGGCGACCCAGCGGAGCGTCGGCGCTGGTCTCTCTGGCGAGTTTGTTCAGGCTTGCTGCGGTGGCGACGTTGCGCGCAAGCGACCGAATCAGAGCCGACACTCGTACTGGGTCGCGCTCCACGCCGTCCACTTGGCGGATGTCTGTACGGGCTATGTCGTCGAGATAGCTGCGCAGAAACCGAGCGGTGTCCGCGACCGGTATCTGGGAGTCCAAACCGGGCCAACCGCCTCGGCACAAGGTGTCCACTACCTCAGGCAGGTGTTGGCCTGTCGGAGAGGCGTCGCATTGGATTCCGTTCAGGAGATCGCCTAGGGATACGGCTTGTGAAGACAGTCCCTGTTCCGCCAGAGACATAGTGCGCAGGGCGAGGCGCTGCACCCGCAGTGCCCCCGAATGCCGGGTGAGGTCGTCAGCAGGAGTAGCGGATCCCGTAAGTATGAACTGACCCGGCTCAGCCCGCCTGTCACAGGTGCCCCTGATGGCTCCCCACAGCGCCGGAGCGCGCTGCCACTCGTCAATGAGGCGTGGTGTGGCCCCCTCAAGCACCCTGTCAGGTACGGCTTGGGCCAAGGTCAGCGCTGCGCGGTCTTGCTCTAGGAGCACTTCGCTGCGGGCGAATCGTTTGGCGAACCAGGTCTTCCCGCAGCCTTTGGGGCCTTCCACGAGTAATGCTCGGGCTGTTCTGAGAGTGCTCTGCGCCTCTGTTTCGGCAATTCGTTCCCTATAGCCAACCGGGGTCAGGGTGGTGCTGTGACTGGTCTGAAGTTCACCATTCATCCCGACAATCTACCATTTTCGGTAGATCTAATCTACCAAAAACGGTAGATTAACTATCCAAATCTAAACTCCTCCGACCGGGCAGAGGTCATTTGAGCCACTCCGGCCAGTTTTGGGAGATTCTCAAGGTCCAGTTGGGATCGCGTTTTTCCATGAACGCCATTACGCCTTCTTTGGAATCTGCAGTGCCCATCAGATGCAGGTGCAGTTCGCGCTCCAAGGTGTTGATCTCTTCGGGTGTAGGTGCAGACATCCACAGGAGCCGCTTCGATACTCCTACCGACAGCGGCGCAGTGTGGGTTGCCAGATCGCGGGCGAGTTCGGTGGCTTGCCCCAGCACTTCTGCAGCGGGAGCGCTTTGTGATGCTAAACCCCAGGCTGCGGCCTCGGTGCCGCTGAACATACGTCCCGTGAGCATCAAATCAGTGGCTCGGGCGTACCCCACCAGCCGGGGGAGTGTCCAGTGGGCGTGGAGGTCGGGCATTATTCCCCGTCGGACTTGCACGATGCCGAGTTTCGCTTCGTCGGCGACGATGCGAATGTCGCATTGCAATGTCATGGTCAGGCCGATTCCGACGGCGTGGCCATTGATGGCTGCAATAACCGGTTTGCGAACGTCCCATGGATGGAAGTCGTCGAGCGGGTCCGAGGAGAAGGGCGGTTTTTTGTTCCCCGTGGCGTCGGCGCTGTCGGGTGCGCCGAATACAGCAGCACCACCGGAGAAGTCAGCCCCAGCGCAGAATGCCCTTCCCGCGCCGGTGATCACAACCACGCGCACCTCGTCGTCGGCATCGCAAGCGCGCAAAGCAGCAGTGAGCGAGCGACCCATCGCCCCAGAGAACGCATTGAGACTTTCGGGGCGGTTCAGTGTCAACACCGCTATTCGATCGTCGACAGCGACGGTGAGGTCAACCAGTTCGGCGGATTCGGCCAATTCGGCGACGCTCACCGGCGATAACCCCCGGGGTGTGGGTGAGTGCCGTCGAGGCTCATAACAGTGATGCCCTCTCGTTCGAGCACTCCAAGGCTCGACTCGATTTCGCCGGTGTGATCTGCACTGCAATCACACAGCCAGAGGATTGCCTCGCACATTGCTTCCATCGACTCGATCTGGTCCTCGGACAGCATGTGCCCGACTATTTTGTCGGCGCCTTCGGACATGACCGCGGCGGCGGGTTCCACGGTGTTGAGGCGAATTCCGGTGCCGTGCAGTTCCGAGGCCATCGCGGTTGTGACCCGGTTGAGCATTGCTTTGGATGCGCCATAGAAACCGTAGACCCCCTTCACTCCGCTGAGGTCATAGGGCGGACCTTCGGGATGGTTCGACGTTGCGCTCGAGAGGTTGATGATCCAGCCCTCGCCGCGTTGGCGCATCGACGGGATCACAGCTTGAGCCAGATCGACAGGGCAATGGATGTTGAGTTCGACCATGAGACGCCGCCGCTTCAACGGATAGTCCTCCATCGGCTGATATATCGCCCCGGCTGCGTTGTTGACAAGGATGTCGATTGGACCGCCGAGCGCGGCGGTCGCCTCTGGCACCACTCTGGCGCGGTCTGAGTCATCGGTGAGATCAGCAACGATCAACGTCAGTTCGGCACCGAGCTGTCGGCATTTCTCCGCGGTTTCGTTGAGCGAACCAGGCAGAGTCGGATGCTCGTCGAGAGTGCGCGCTACGAGGGCCACCGCCGCGCCTTCGGCTGCAATACGCTGCGCCGCACCAGCCCCAATCCCTCGACTAGCCCCGGAAATGATCGCCCGCCTTGAAGCAAGCCGCATAGTTTTTGTCATCGCGTGACTCTAGAACTCGAATGTGTCAGCCACAGAATCCGGTGTGGTAGTCGTCGCTCGCAACTCCGCTATGGCCCGAGAGGCCGGCCGAGTCCGAGTCTGGGATACGGCCGATTGGGCGCTCTGCGGACCGACAGCTAGGAACCGTTGGTCCAATCTTCGTGGAGGAGGTGGGTGGTGATGGCGACGGCGACAGCGCCTATTACAGAGGCTATGGCGACTGCCACCCAGGCTGGGTTCGGCGGCAGGTCCAACTCGAAATAATCGCGTGAGAACGACCAGAACAACGTCAATACATAAACACCGGTCATCGCAATCGGCAAGGCGATTTTGGCCGGTTTGAGAGGCAGGCTGACGAGCACCAGGATCACCAGAACGATTGCCAGCAGAGTAGCGGTGGAGGCAGTGCGGGCTTCGGCCAGCGACACATCATCCATGCGTCGAACGACCTCATAAAGGGCATAGGTCACGGCGCCGGTGATAAAGCCCGCGGGCAACGAGAAGCGCAGCACCCGTCTGAGAAAACCGGGGCGTACCAGGGCATCGTTGGGAGCGAGAGCCAAAAAGAACCCCGGGACGCCGATCGAGAAAGTGCCGATGAGGGTGAGTTGCCGGGGAAGGAACGGGAAAGGCGCGCCGAGGATGCTCGCCAAGGCAGTGAGCAGCACCGCGTAGGCGGCTTTGGTGATGAACAGGTTGGCAACTCGCTCAATGTTGTTGATGACACGACGGCCTTCGGCTAGGACTCGAGGAAGCGTTGAGAACTTGTTGTCGAGCAGGACCAACTGCGCCACTGCCCGGGTCGACGATGACCCTGAGCCCATGGCAATACCCATATCGGCGTCCTTGAGGGCCAACACATCGTTGACGCCGTCGCCGGTCATTGCCACGGTCCGACCTCTCGCTTGTAAGGCATGCACCATCGCTCGTTTCTGATACGGGGTGACCCGGCCGAACACAGTGCCGGCCTCAAGGGCATCGGCGAAGTCGGTAGGTTCGCTCGGCAGAGAGCGCGCGTCGACGAAAGAGTCGGCCCCGCTGATCCCGGCGCGGCGCGCCACCGCAGCAACCGTCGCGGGGTTGTCACCGGAGATGACTTTGAGCGCGACCCCCTGATCGCGAAAGAACGCAAGTATTTCGGGGGCATCGCTGCGCACAGTGTCTTCAAGATGTACCAATGCCACACCTTGAACCACCGACGGCAGGGTTTCGTCGTTCCAGGGCTCGTCGGAGCGGGCGACGAGGAGCACACGGGTTCCGGCCGCAGCGATCTCTGCGGCCCTGTTGCGACTGGCCGTGTCGCCGTCGTCAAAGAGGATGTCGGGCGCGCCAAGGAAATAGAAGCCGCGGTCTGCGAACGACGCAGCGGCCCATTTGCGGGCTGACGAGAACGGCAGGCTCTCGTTCAGTGTCCAATCCTCGGGCTCTGTGTGGCTCGCTGCAATCGCTGCAAGGGTGGCGTTGGGTGTGGGATCGGCCGCGGCCAGCGCACCCAAGGCTTCGGCAGCGTGCTGGGAGGAGAACGATCCGAGCGGTTCAACTACGCCCAAAGAAATGTCGCCTGTGGTGATCGTTCCGGTCTTGTCGAGACAGAGCGTGTCGACCCGGGCCAGCAACTCAACCGAGGCGAGTTCTTTCGCCAGTGCCCGGCGACGGGCCAAGGCGATCACGCCAGTCACGAAACTCAGCGAGGTAAGCAGCACCAGGCCATCGGGCACCATCGCCACAGCCGCGGCGACCGTTGCTTGCAGCGCTTCCTGCCAAGCATCCAGTGCTGCCAATTGACGCAACAGCAGCAGCAGAGCGGTGGGAGGGATGATGATCGACAGCCAGCGCAAGATGACGTTGACCCCTCGCCGTAACTCGCTGTGGGCGAGTTCGAAACGACGGGCATCCTCTGCCAACTTGGCAGCGTAGGCCTCCGCACCCACACGAGTGGCCCGGTACATTCCCGAGCCGGCAGAAACAAACGAACCCGACAACACTTCGCTCCCCGCAGTCTTTTCGACTGCGTCGGCTTCTCCAGTGAGCAGCGATTCGTCGATTTCGAGGCCCAAACCGGAGATCACCTCACCATCCACGACCACCTGATCACCCGGTGCGAGTTCCAGGACATCATCGGCCACCACGCCGCTGATGCCGATCTCGGAGGTTTCACCATTGCGTCGGACCCGCGCTTTGGGAGCGGACAGCACCGCCAGGGCGTTGAGGGTTCGGCGAGCCTGCAACTCTTGAGCGATGCCGATCACACTGTTGCTAACCACCACGCCCGCAAAAAGTGCGTCAGCCGGGTATCCGGCGATCAAAATGAGTACCAGCAGTGTGGTGATGATGCCGTTGACCGGTGTTAGTACGTTGGCTTTGACGATCTCACCAAAAGACCGGACAGGGGCATCGGGCACATCGTTGATGAGTCCTTTGGTGACCCGTTCTTCGACTTCGGCAGTGGTGAGTCCACTGATCACGGTCTCAGAGTCTCCGCATCTTGTTCTGGTGTGTCTTGTTCAAGCGTGTCGACGTAGCGGTAGCCATCCGGGAACATCTCCAAACGATGCCGTGGACCTCCGAGCGTGACATCGTGGGCCTCATAACCGCCGTCGCCAGCCCACATGGCGACCGGGCCCTGCTCAGAGTTGCCGATGCGGGTTGCGTGGTGCCGGGGTGGACGGGCCTTGAGGTAGTCCAAGGCGGCTTGCGCGCTGTGGTGATCACGAAGCGTGGCAAGGGTCACCCAGGTCGGTGGAGCGAGCTCGATCTCGCCTTCGTGATGCCGTTGCAGGCAGGCCTCTGGAGTCATCCATTCGCCCTCGACGATCTCTCCCTCGTCGATCTTTACCGCTCCTTCATCTTCGCGTCGGTCGTTGACACGCGCCGCGAAAAACCAGGTGGCATAACGTTTGGGAGCGATTGCCGGCGGGATCCAGTGAGCGAATATCACCATCGAATCGGGGTCGACGTCGATTTCGGCTTCCTCGTGGGCTTCGCGGGCTGCGGCATTGCGGGCTGCGGCCAGATCGTCGAGGGCTGATCCGTTGCCCCCGATGCGGTCGCCGTCATCAACACGTCCGCCCGGGAATACCCACATGCCTCCGAAGGCAATCTTCGAGTTCTTGCGCAACATCAAGGTCTCGATACCGTCGTCTGTGTTGCGCAGCAGCACCACCGTGGCTGCCGCGATGGCGGGTGAGTCGCCGTGCTCGCGTGCGTAGCGAGACCACTCCCGAAACCGAGCACGATCGGCCGCGACTCGGTCCGCGGTGCTCATTGGACAGTGCTCACTGGACAGTGCTCATTGGACAGTGCTCACTGGATTACCCCGGCGTCGCGGAGTTCGTCGAGGCGATCACCCCAGCCGTACTCGGTCAGGACTTCGTCGGTGTGAGCGCCGAGCACAGGTGCTTCAGGCGAACGGATCTCTGCTTTGGTTTTAGTGAAGCGGGCTGGTGGACGCGGTTGTTGAACACGACCCAGCAACGGACTCTGGTGAGTCACAAAGGTTTCGTTGTGCACAACTTGAGGGTCGTCGGCGACCTGGTCCACGCCGAGCACCACACCGAAGGGCACATCGTTGGACTCCATCGCTGCGGTCGTCTCGGCCAGCGTTCGGGTCGCTGCCGAGGCGTACACCTCGCGCATCAACGCGCTCATCTCCTCCTTGTTCTGAACCCGGTCGGCCATCGTGGCCAGCAGAGGGTTTGATGAGTCGACGTCGAACGAGGCGGCGATGCCGTGGAACTCGGCGTCGGTCACCGGCGTGACCACAATGAACCCGTCGAGCAGCCGCATCGCCTTCTGCTGTGCCGAGAAGGACTGCGATACATGCGGCACGTCGTTGTCGAGCAGGATCTCGTGACCTGCGGCATCGGCGAAGAGGAAACTGACAACCGAATCGAGCATCGAACACTCGACTACTTGACCACCGGCGCCGCGTTCGCGGGCCAACAGGGCCGCGGTGATGGCCTGGCAGGCGGTGTAGGCGGTGATCTTGTCGGCGGCGACCTGGCGAAGGAACGTCGGCTCGTCGTCGTACAACCCCATCTGCGAAGCAGCCAGACCCGCTTGGGCCTGCACCACCGAGTCGTAGACACGGCGATGGGCATACGGCCCGGTCTGGCCGAATCCCGACAGCGCGGCGATGACCAGATCAGGGTTGCGGGCGTGCAGGTCTTCGGCACCGAGGCCCATCCGATCGAGCGCACCGGGACGCATGTTCTGCACGAACAGGTCGGCGTCGGCCACGAGGTCGAGCACGATGTCGCGTCCGCGTTCGTCGTGGGTGTCAACCGCTATCGCACGCTTGCCTCGGTTGCAGACCTGGAACATGGCCGAGATGCCCGCTTTCATGACACCCACGTAACGGCCCTGATCACCGAAACCCGGCAGTTCGATCTTGATCGCCTCAGCGCCTTGATCGACCAGCATTCCCACAGCCAACGGCCCGGTCAAAGCCACCGACAATTCCACGATTCTTATGCCGTCGAGTGGTCCGCTCATTGGGGCTCCGTTCACTAGGGCTCGGTTTCCTAAGGTGTAGTGAGGTTGGCAGGCATACCGGAGAAGTAGGCCGATTCTTCTATGAGTTTGTGGCTGCGCCACCCATCGGGGGTGCGGACGAGTTCGTGGTGGTACCAACCGCCGGTCTGCCAGGCTGATTTATCGGGCATGACCATCGGATTGTGGAACATGACTTCGGCCGTCGCGTTGTCACCGTCGATGTTGATGTCGAAGTTGGCGACGAGATGCTGTGTCGCTGGAAACTGGGCGAGAGCCGCATCGAGCCAGGTGACCATTTCCTCCACCCCACTGGCGATCCCACCAGCCGACGTGTAATCGATGAAAGCATCGGCGGTGAATACCGAGCGGTACAGATCCCAGTCTTTCCGGTCGACGGCCTTGCCGTAGCGTGTAACCAGCGTCTGGATTTCGAGGTGGTCCGAAATTTCTTGTATGTCCATCCCCGCAGGGTACGCGATCACGCGCGCATGAGCACTACAGGCTCATCGGGTATTTCAGGCGTCGACGCTGACCTCGACGGCACAGCCTTGTTCGATTGATCTGTGGGCAGCGACTCCGACAGCCACGGCCCACATGCCGTCTTGGAGGCTCACTGCGGGATCTCCTCCTGACCGGATCGCCTCCAAGAAACCGAGATGTTCGATATAAGACGCGCCGTGGTGGCCGCCGGTGTATTTGATCCTGGAGTCCACAACGGTCTCTTCTTCGACACCTCCCACCCAATGTTCGCCACGGCGACCCACGCGTATGGTCGAGCCCGGGAGCATTGATTCAACCTTGCCGGCATCGCCGACAGCCACGACTTCCTCCTGGTTCTTGGTGGCGTCGGCGAACATGCAGAGATCGACCATGCCGCGCACACCGTTGGCGTAGTCGACGACGACGAAGGCGTTGTCGAGGATGTCGCAGCGCTTGCCGTCGTAGTACTCGTCGAGGTGGTTCACGTCCTGACCCCCCGATGCGAAGACCCGTGTCGGCCGCTGCCCGACCAGCAAGTTCATCAAGTCGAAGTAGTGACAGCATTTCTCGACGAGGGTGCCGCCGGTGTTGGCATTGAAACGGTTCCAATCGTTGACCTTCTCGAAGAACGGAAAGCGATGCTCGCGGATCGACACCATCTTCAACTCTCCCACAGTGCCTGCCCGAACCTCCTGCACAAGTCGCGCCACCGGCGGCATGTAGCGATATTCCAGGCCCACCCAGGCGACTGCGTCGTGCGAGCGGCTGGCCTCGACTACAACTCGACAGTCATCAAGCGTGGTGCAGAGTGGTTTCTCGACCAGCACATGCAGGCCGGCGGCCATTGCGTCGAGCAGGGGAGTGACATGGCGATGGTTGGGTGTGGCGATTACAACCGCGTCGCACAATCCACTGTCGATCAGTGCCCGATCATCGCTGAACTCGACTGGACTTGCGGTGCCGTTGCCGGTGGTGGCCGCGGCCTGTCTTGCTTTTGTCAGTGAGGGTTCGTGGGGGTCGCATATGGCGGTGACGACGGCGTCGTTGAGCGCGCCGATGTTGGCGATATGTTCACAACCCATCATTCCCGTACCGATCACGCCGTAACGCACGACATCGTGGTCACGGTCGGATCCATGGTTGTTACCAAGCTCAGGGCGATTCGTCGCTTCGGTCATCGGCTCATGCTAGGCAAGGTCTATGAAAACTGATTCGAGATTGTTACCAGACGGGCGACGAGTCGGCCCTCTGTCATGGGGTTGTTGGCGTCTGGTCACTGACGACGTCTCCGAGGCCCGCCGCCGTACGGAGACGGCGTTGTCGCTGGGAATGAACATGATCGACACTGCTGACGTCTACGGACTCGACTGGGGAGGCAGCGCATTCGGTCTCAGCGAAACAATCATTGGCCGGGTGCTGGCGCAGTCTCCGGGGTTGCGGGACGAGATGGTGCTGGCCACCAAGGGCGGCATAGACCCCGGTGTGCCCTACGACAGCAGCCCCGCTTATCTCGAATCGGCGATCGACGCTTCGTTGACGCGACTCGGGGTTGAACGCATCGACCTCTGGTACGTCCACCGGCCCGACATGCTCACCCACCCCGCCGATGTCGCCGACACGCTGGCCGGGTTGGTCGCGAGGGGCAAGTTGGCGGCCATCGGCGTATCGAACCACACAGTCGCCCAGGTGGACGCCCTGATGGCACATCTGCCCGAGGGAGTGCCTGTGGCCGCCAACCAGGTCGAGTTCTCCGCTGCTCATCTGTTGCCGTTGCGCGACGGCACCCTCGACCAGTGCATGCGCGACCAGCGCATGGCGGTGGCCTGGAGTCCTCTCGGGGGTGGTCGCTTGACAGCTTCGGGCGCCGAATCTGCTGAACCTGAAGGGACACAGGCCGCACTGCTCGCGGTCGTCGATGAACTGGCTTCGGACCACGGCGTGTCGAGGGCAGTGATTCTGGTGGCCTTCGTGCTGGCTCACCCGTGCGCGCCGGTGGTCGTGATCGGCACCCAGAACACTGATCGCATGGCCGATCTAGCCGGCGCTGCAGAGGTGTCGTTGAGCCGCGCCGAGTGTTACCGGATCATTGAGGCGTCCGAAGGAGTTCGGTTGCCATGAATTCGACGACTGCCGGCCAAGAGCCGATCGAGGTCGCATGGTTCTCGGCGTTGTGCGACGACGATTACGAGTTCTTGGGCGTTCCAGACCCCACGCTGCAGAGTTCATGGGACCATTGCGCCTCGATTGTCACCGCCGCCGACCGGCACGGCTACGACAACGTCCTGTTGCCCTCGGGCTATGCGCTCGGGATCGACAACGCCGCTTTCGCCGCGGCGATAGCCACCCGCACTGAACAGATCCGCCTGCTGCTCGCCATTCGGATGGGTGAGTTCGTCGCCCCTCAGGTCGTCCGCCAAGCGGCGACGCTGCAGCAGATCGCGGCCGGTCGTTTGACGATCAACATCATCAGCAGCGACCTCCCCGGCGAGACCATGGCGTCTGAACCCCGCTACCGCCGCAGCACCGAGTACATGCACGTGATCCGCGAACTGCTCGACGGCCGCCCTGTCGATTTCCACGGCGAGTTCCTTGATCTGACCCTGGATCCGCCACGGATTGCCAGCGAGGGCTCGGGGTGTCCGCCGTATTACTTCGGGGGACTGTCCGAAGCGGCACGGGAATGCGCGGCTCGTGCCGCGGATGTCTTTTTGATGTGGCCCGATGTTGTCTCCGGCGTAGAGAAGGTGAAGGCCGACATGGACGCCCGTGCTGGCGCATATGGGCGCACATTGGCTTATGGGTGGCGCTCTCATGTGATCGTTAGGGAGTCCGAGGACGAAGCTCGGGCCGCGGCACGGCGTCTTTTGTCCAAGCTCGATGATGCAACCGGTGCTGAGATCCGGGCTCGATCCCTCGACTCGAAGAGTGCCGGTGTTGCCCGTCAGGCTGAACTGCGTGAGGGTGCCGACGAGGAGGGATATGCCTCGCGCCATCTGTGGACGGGAGTCGGTCGGGCCCGTTCCGGGGCCGGAGCGGCAATCGTGGGCAACCCTGATCAGGTGCGCGACACGATACTTGAGCTGGCCGAGGCCGGAATGAGCGCCTTCATTCTGTCGGGTTACCCCCACCTTGCCGAATGTGATTTGTTTGCTCGCTACGTATTGCCTGAACTCAATCATGGACGACTTGAAATTGAACCACAGCCGGTAGTGCTCAACTCCTGAAAGTCCCCAGTTGATGTTCCCACGTCATCTGACGAGGCGCTAGCTCAGCCTTTCGAGTCCTCCGACAGCATCGAAGCCGCTGTCAAAGCTGAAGATGCGTGTTACGCCCGCGTTCGTCATGACGGCTGTGTGCAACGCGTCGCGTGCCGAGAGACCGGTGACACTCTCCAGCAGCGTTCGTGCCGCTCGAACTTCGGCAATACCGAACGCAAGGACATCGTCGACGATGGCGTCGAGGCTCGCGAAAGCAGGCTCAATTGCATCGAGTCGGCCGATGGCGGCGTAACGGTGAAGGATCTCCTGGTAGACCTCAATGTCGGTGACGAGCGTCGTGCCGGACTGCGCCAGACGCGTGAGCACGGAGATCGTCCGGTCCTTGTTCGGGTGAGCGGCGCCGACCAGATACATCGGCACGTTGGAGTCCACGAAGATCATGAGGCCGTGCGGCCGGCGTCGATGTCACGAAGCATGTCGTCGATGTCTGCTGTCGGGAATTCGTGCTGCGATGCTGCTGCTATAGCTCGCAACCTCGCGTCAGTGGAGTCAGAGGGCCGATTCGAGTCGCTCCGCGCCTCGCGCATCGCCTGACGGACCCACTCAGCGACCGTCATTCGACACTCTCGTGCAGCGCCTTGGATCTCGGCGTATTCATCCTCGGGCACAAGCACTTGCAGTCGTTTCGACACAATGATGAGTATATCTGACTATTCAGAGAATGTTGATTGACTCATTCTGACGCTTGCCGAGTTGCTCAAACCCTGCCACACAAGCGTTTGACAGCCGGCGGTTGCAGAACACGAACATATGTTCGATACTGAACTGATGACAGCAACAGCAACTGCAGAGTCACAGGTTGATCGCCGAGCCCGTCTGCAGCTCGTCGCTGACAGGGTGGCACCCCTGGCGTTGGCTCACCAACGCACATTGCCGCTTCTTCCGGCCGTCTCCGAGCTCTTTGTCGGTGGGTCGCTTCAGCGTGGGACCACGGTCGCGGTCAACGGCATCGGTGCAACGTCGCTGTCTCTGGTACTGGCGGCGGGTCCCTCGCAGGCCGGATCGTGGACTGCTCTTGTGGGGGCTGAGGGGCTGGGGCTTGCGGCTGCAGCTGAGGCGGGAATCGCCCTTGAACGACTGCTGGTCGTCAGTCCCCTTGATCCTTCGACCAACGTCGGAGTCGTAGCGGCTCTCATCGGTGCAGTCGATGTGGTGATGGTCGGGCCGGGTCTGCGGTTTCGTCCCGCTGATCTTCGTCGTCTGTCAGCCCGTCTTCGGGAGAGCGGATCGGTGCTGATACAGATCGGGTCCAGCCAGATTGAGTCCAGTCAGATCGGATCCAGCAGAGGGCCGGGCGTTGATGTCGGGGTTCGGGTGGTGGCATCGCAATGGTCGGGGCTCGGATCCGGCCATGGCCTTCTGCGTTCAAGGAGGGTGGAGGTGTGCACTCAAGGACGTGGCGCGGCCGCAAGACCAAGAGCTGTCTCGTTTCTTCTCCCCGGTCCCGATGGTGCGCCGATGCTCCTTGATACGCCCGCGCACTGCGATGTGTCTGTGCACTGCGATGTGCCTGTGCACTGCGATACGCCCGCGCACTGCGATGTGCCGGCGGTGTGCGATGTGCCTGTGCACTCCGATGTGCCGACGGTGTGACCGTGGCTGTGCACTGCGATGCGTCGGCGGTGTGACTGTGGCTGTGCGGACTTTGGTGGTGTGGTGCCCTGATTGGCCGGTGGTTGCTCTGGGTTGCCCGCTTGATGAACCAGTGGCGGTGGTTTACGCCAACCGTGTTGTGGCCGCCTCGCCGGCGGCCAGAGAGTATGGGGTTGTCCGCGGGCTCCGTAGGCGGGTGGCGCAGGCCCGCTGTGTCGAACTCAAGGTTCGCGAACGTGAACTGGACCGCGAGGCGCGGACCTTTGAGCCTGTCCTTGGCGCACTCGACGATGTGACGCCGGGGGTCGAGGTCACACGTCCGGGGACCTGTGCGTTCGTCACCCGTGGTCCAGCCCGATATTTCGGGGGTGAAGTCGCGCTGGTTGAGCTGGTCCTTGCTCGAACGGGTGCAGTCATTGATGATCTAGTCGCAAGTGGTCCAGAGGGTGCGTGTGCGGGTGTGGTTCGTGTGGGGATCGCTGATGGGCCGTTTGCAGCTTCGTTGGCGGCGCGATCCGCCGATCCGGTACGAACTGTCGAACCCGGTCACAGCCCTGAGTTTCTGGCACCGATGCCGATCACAGTGTTGGATCGTCCCGAACTCACTGTTGGTTCTGGGCCAGTCAATCGCTTCGGGCTGACTGACGTATTGGAGCGGCTTGGCCTGCGTACTCTTGGAGCTTTCGCTGCTCTGGAGGCGGCGGATGTTTTGGGACGCTTCGGCAACGAAGGGATAAGCGCTCATCGTCTCGCCAGAGGCCTCGACGAACGCTCACCGCAGGGACGGCTGCCACCACCCGACTGGTCCGTTGCCGGCGAGATCGACCCTCCGGCAGACCGCATCGACCGGGTTGCCTTCTGTGCCCGTTCGTTGGCTGACGAGCTTCATCAACGGCTCAGATCAGAGGGGGTGGAGTGTGTCCGTATCGCGATTGAGGCAGAGACCGAGCACGGCGAGTCGATGGTGCGTGTCTGGCGCCATGAAGGGGCGTTGTCGGCAGCGGTGATAGCGGACCGGGTGAGATGGCAGCTCGATGGTTGGCTGAGCGGACGGGCAGGTGGTTCAACAGACCGGCCGACCGGAGGTATTACCCGAGTGGTTCTGGCGCCTCAGGAGGTGGTTGCGGCCGGCGGCTGTCAACTCGACTTCTGGGGCAGCGGCAGCGCGAACGAGATCGACAGGCGGGCAGCGCGTGTTGCAGCTCGACTGCAGGGACAACTGGGCGCTGAGGCGGTTCTGGTGCCTGTGTATGGCGGTGGCCGCCATCACAATGAGCAGCTGAGGTTGGTTCCGTCCGCTGAGGTCGAGCTTCTGGGCAGGTCGGTGACAGCGGCCGACACACCGCGGTCTGCAGGTGCTGATGGTGTCGCTCCCTGGCCCGGGGCTCTTCCGGCTCCTTCACCTGCTCGTGTGCTGTCGACACCTCGTGTTGTGGAGTTGCTCGACGCTGACGGCTCAGCAGTTGCGGTCAGCGGCCGCGGACGGGTGTCGTCGCCTCCTCATCTGCTGGTGGTCGACGGTCGCTCGTGTGAAGTTGTGGCCTGGGCTGGCCCGTGGCCCGTCTATGAACGGTGGTGGGATGATGAGCGGCGTTGTCGGCAGGCTCGTTTCCAGCTTCTCACTGATGACGGCCTGGCACGCCTCGCGGCTCTCGAGTCAGGCCAATGGAGCGTTGTCGCCATCTGGGATTAGCGTTGCCGGTCTGATATCCCCGCTTCGTCATAACCAGCAAGGCCGCGGAGTCTTCCCGAATGCCCTACCGGAGGGAATGCGGTTACCATCAGTTCTCGCATCCCTGGGGAATGCCATCTGAAGGGAACACCATGAAGGTCTCCACCATCCTTGACCACATCGACAGCGGGCAGTTTGCATTGCCGAAATTCCAACGCGGCTATGTCTGGAATCGGGATCAGGTACGTGGGTTGATGGATTCCCTTTATCGGCGGCACCCGGTGGGCAGCTTGCTGGTGTGGGTCACGTCCGCCGACGGCGCGCAGTCGCGCGGTGAACAAGAGCTCTCCCAAGGAGTGGTTCAGCTTCTGCTTGACGGCCAACAACGCATCACTTCGCTCTATGGCATGATTCACGGAGGTCCTCCGGCGTTCTTCGACGGAAATGCCCAAGCGTTCACCGGTCTCAATTACAACATCAAGACTGAGGACTTTCGCTTCTATCAACCGTCGCTGATGAAAGACGAACCGTTATGGGTTGATGTCACAACCCTCATGCGTGATGGGCACGATGGACTGGGGAAATACATCTCATTGATTAGCCAACACCCAGATCTTGAATCCGACGCTGGCAAGTACATCGGCCGGCTCAACAGGATCCTGGGGATTAGAGATATCGAACTGCACGTTGAGGAAGTAACCGGTGCGGACAAGTCGGTGGAGGTGGTTGTCGACATCTTCAATCGGGTCAATAGCGGAGGTACGAAGCTCTCTCGCGGCGATCTTGCCCTTGCCAAGATCTGCGGTTCGTGGCCAGAGGGCCGTGAGAACATGCAGTCGGTTCTCAAGCGCTGGGGAGACAGCGGTTACCACTTCAGCCTTGACTGGCTGTTGCGCAACATCAACGCAATCATTACGGGAGAGGCGCGATTCGTCCACCTGCACGACACGCCAACGAGTTCAATCAAGGATGGACTCGCACATGCCGAGAAGTCGGTCGATTACGCACTGAACCTCATCGCTGGTCGTCTAGGCCTTGATCATGACCGGGTGCTGTTCGGTCGTTATGCGCTGCCTGTGATGGCGCGGTATATCGACCAACGCGGTGGACACCTTGCAGATGCCGCCGAGCGGGACAGGTTGCTTTGTTGGTACTTCCAGAGCGCCATGTGGGGACGTTTCTCGGGATCGACCGAAAGCACTCTCGATGCCGACCTTGAGGTGATCACCGAAATAGAGCACGGCACTGATCGGCTCTTCGAGCAGCTGCGGTTGTGGCATGGAAGCCTTCGAGTGGAACCTGCCCACTTCCGCGGCTGGAGCCTGGGTGCTCGTTTCTACCCTGTGCTGTACGCCCTGACGCGTGTCGGGGAAGCAAAGGACTGGGGTACGGGTCTGCCTCTCAAGAGTTCGCTGCTCGGCAAGATGAGCGCCCTTGAGGTGCATCACATATTCCCCAAATCGCTGCTGTACTCCAAGGAGTTCAAGAAATCGCAGGTGAATGCAGTAGCGAATTATTGCTTCTTGACGAAGGACACAAACCTTCAGATTGGCGCTCGACCTCCTTGTGAGTATTTCTTGGAGGTCGAAGAGAAGCACCCGGGCGCGCTCGCCTCGCAATGGATTCCCAAGGATCCAGAACTCTGGAGAACGGAGAATTATCTTCAGTTCCTTGAGGAACGCCGACGCCTTCTCGCCGAGGCCGCGAACGAACTCATTGATGAACTTCTCCATGGTGCCTCGTTGAGCGCTCCCTCGGATTCCACCGAATTCGCAGTTTCTGAAACGGCAACCGTTCCCGGTGGAATCGAAGATGCTGAAGAAGAAGCGACGCTCAATGCCATCAACGAATGGGTGCGCCAGCAAGGTCTCCCTGTCGGGATCATCGAACACGAACTGTCCCACCCGGAGTCTGGTGATCCGCTGGCAATTCTTGACCTAGCTTGGCCGAACGGCATCCAGGAGGGGTTCAGCGACCCGGTGGCCCTTCTGCTCGACGAAGGTCCAGAGACTCTCCAGGTCGCCAATGATCACGGTTTCCGACACTTCACGAGCGGCGAAGTATTTCTGCGCTATGTCGAAACCGAGGTAATGGGCCTGAGCATTGGGAATGGAGGTTCGGGTCCCAGCTGAGAACGCATCGCGGGCTCTATGGCTTTGTGACATCAAGTACGACGACGCTGATCGTGCGGCGCTGTTCGTGACTCATTGACTCATAGAGCCTTTGTTCTAGCTCATCAGGCGTACTTGGCCGGTCACGGTCTTTGGGATGAAGCGGGTAGTCTCCCACGTCCAAGCCGAACCAGATCACGAGATAGATGCCGTATCCGCCGGTTGCGGGATCGGTCGTGTATTTGGCAATGAGTTGGTCGTGGATCGCGGTCCAGAGATCGTCCTTAAAGTGCCTCTTGATCTCGACGGGAATGTTGTTGTCCTTGAACGCAACACGGATATCGGCTCGACGATCAGCGGCGTACTGTCCCTCCCGTTGGGCATCGACTCCTTCGGGCAGCCGGTTGCGCAACATGAGCAGCAGGGCGTCCCGGCAACTGTTTTCGTGCTTGGGCTTCTCGGGTGGTGATTCGTGGTCGTCGGCCCAGAACGGTCTCCAGAGATCGTTGTTGTCACCTCGGATGTTACTCCCGAGGTCTCGGAGCCGGTCACACAGCAAGGCGTGCAAGTCCGCGACATTGGTCGGAGGTCCGTTGCGCAGCAATCTAAGGACGTTGGCAACGTTCATCGGCGCATATGAGGCATCCCGCTGGAGCCCTCGTTGTCGACTGCGCACATAATCCAACCGGCTGTGCCAAGCGCTTAGCCTCTCATCGGTAATGAGAGCGTCCAAGGCTGCACCTGCCTCTTCTGTCGGTTGTCCACCGAGGTTGTTGATCAACTGTTCGACGAGATCGGACATTGTTTCAGATGGTCCGATCGAATAAACTTCGCCGCTCTTCTGCTCACGCGGTGGGAAGTTCCGGCCGATGATCCCCACCAGCGCGCGGAACGTTGCAGATTTATCGTCGCCGACCAACCGATCCACGAACTGGGCTGGGCTATTGTACCCGAGAGGAAAAAGCTCAGCGAGTTGCTGGGCGCGCTTGGCTTTCGAACCGATGAAATCATCGAGCGATCTCAGCGCATCACCGCCGCTCATAATCGCGTCAAGGGTCATCCACCGAACCCGTTGCGCGCTGGTCATGCTTTTTGCCCGGAGTTTCTGAGCGGACAATTCCTTGAGCGGTGCTGTGTCGGGATGCTTCGACACCAGTAGCAGGAGCCTGTCCACAATCGGCAATTGGGTGACCGGC
This sequence comes from Candidatus Aldehydirespiratoraceae bacterium, assembly GCA_965198365.1. GTDB lineage: Bacteria > Actinomycetota > Acidimicrobiia > Acidimicrobiales > Aldehydirespiratoraceae > VXYK01. The sequence continues at coordinate 1,321,977 of OZ240617.1, forward strand.
AACCGTACGGAGATCGATCTGAGCAGTCGCAATCGGAAGTCGCGTAGTTCGTCATCGAGACCTTCAACCTCGTCCAGCCAATACAGCATCGACAGGTGTGCGTCGCCATTCCTGAGGGCGGCGACCGAGCACCTGTGCAGTACATCCAGGACGAGCGTTGGGTCTGCTCTCAACCAGCGCTCTGGCCAAGCAGGTTTCTGCGACCCGATCAATCCAATCGCCGCTAAGATTGCGAAGGCGTTGCGTTTCATGTCATCGGAGAGAGGCATGTCATCCAGCGGACTCTCTGATTCACGGATAGCGAGTCCCGCAAGTACGGGGTAGGCGAGCCAGTCGTGCTTTGACTCGGCGATCAACTCAACTGTCCGTTCCGCCGATGGGACGTCGGCGCGCATCGGTGTGTCGCGCAACGCGTCCATGACGGTGTCTAACAACTCGGCGTTGTCGCCGATCAACTCCGCAACTCGATCACGAGGGTGGTCCAGATCGGCCCGCAGGTTAAGACGGCCAAGATATGCCAACGCCAACGTATGCAGATTCGATCCCGAGAAGTGGTTTGTTGCGAGTTCATCGCGGGACTGCTGTAGAAGCGTACGCCAACCAGATTGCCGCTGTTGCCTTTCTTGCTCGTGCTCGGCCCTAATCTCGTCTAACTCTTGTTGGTATCGACGTTCCTCCTCTTGCGCCTCAAAGTGTGTTGTCGAAGGCTTGAGGTACTCGTCCAAGTAATCGAGTAGCTGTGGGTCGTTCGCGAGTCCTGACCTCAGCCGCTCGATCAATGCGTCATCTGTTTCTTCCAGCGAACTTCCGTACCAGATAGGTGCCTTGAGAAACGTGCAGGCCAGGTCCCAGTCGATTGCAGCTTGCGCACGAGCCTGCTCCACGCACCACTCGACGAAGTTCGACGGATTTGTAGTCCGCAGCAGCTCCCGTCGTAAGTTTCGTTCAACCCTGCTCACCCCATTGTCGGTTGAACGAGTGATTGCAATTCTGAGCAATTGTCGTGTTATCGCTTCGTTGTTCTTCAGCCACTTGCGTAACTCAGCGCGACCGGTGTTGGTCGCTCCGAGCTGGGATGTAACAGCGGCAATCCAGCGGTAGAGCCGCTCGGGTTCGGTCTGGTGCCCGACCTTCCGCAATGCTCGAACGAGAAGTCTCCAAGGCACTTCTTCTGCGAATGCGCTCGCCACGACCGGCCATAGACGTTCCGCGTCGTCGGTGAACCGGTCGAGCAGGTTCGCCAGTTCGTCGGCTGGGGTTGCATCGCACAGGACTTCACGCCAGAACTTCCAGCCCTCACCGACAGACCCGCGGCGCATGAGTGATGCGTATTCCCAGATGTGGTCTGGAGTGATCACCTGCGGATACAGAAGGCACAACAATGTGCCCGCGATCTCGTCGTCGGGGTCAGCGAACCGGCCGTCGCGAACGGCGTCAAGAGCATTGTGCAATGTTGCTGTCGCCTTCGACTCCCGACGTTCGATTCTTGTGAAGGCGAGCAACGCGGCGAGCCGCACCTCGGGTTGAGTCGTCGTCTCGCGGGCGAGTTCTCCGACATGGGGGACGAGGTTGTGCAACTGATTTTGCCAGGAGTCTTCGATCTCGGTCAGGGAGCGAAGAAGGAACTCAAGGATGTGGCTCGGCACAGCGTCGCGGAGTACCGGGCCGAGGTACTCCTCCAACGTGTTGACCATGTCGGGCTTGCACAGGCCGCCGAAACCCCACGCCGTCCAATCGCGATAGCGGTGTTCGTTTTCGTCGAACCATCTACTCCCCCAGAGGTCTTCTGGTCGCGCTTGAGCGATGAGACCTTCCAGAAGGGTGCGACGATCATCGACCGGCCATTCTGAAATATCGCCGTAACGGCCCATTCCGACCGCATCGCTGGCAATCATCTCGCGCCGAGCTTCGGCAGAAAGAGCGCCCAGCCACGCCGCAACACCCCGGAGATCGGTCACGATGCGGTCGTCGATGCGACTCGTGAGGGCGATACGCACACGACCTATGGACGTTCGACCGGTTTCGACGAGGTCTGCGATGTGCTTGCCTGCAAGGTACTCGGCGATCTGTCGATGTTTCGGCATGTGGCACTGCTCATCAACCGGCGCAAACAGATTGGTTCCGAACACGTCTCGCACATCGAAATCGGTCCACGCCAGTGCTTCAGCAATATCTGAGGCGACCTCGGCGACGGGAATGAACCCGGTGTCCGTTGTTGTGGGCGCGAGCCTGAACCCGTCTGCGGCGGTCAGCAGTTGGATCGCGCAGAGATGACCTGCCGCGGCCAGGGTCGACTCGGGCAGGCGCGTTTGCGCTGAGCGCGGATGCGTCGGTCTGAGTTCCTGTGCGAGGCTGCGGCAAGAGCGTTCGAAGGCCTCACGACGCGTAGAGGGCCAACCGCCGCTGTCGATCGTCTTGATGAGCAATTCGAGTGTCAAGGGATTGTCGAGCATCGGCCCCAAACCTCGCGATTCCGCCTCAAGGATGAAGTCACCAGGATCGGATGCAGGCAGCTCGTGGGTCAGATGTTGGTGGACATCAGAACGTTCCAGTGGGTCGAGTTGCAGCGTGGAGACGCAGCCGTCGGGCGACACCTCGGCTAGTGGTTGTCGATCGACGGGTCCGAGCCAATCCGCTGCGCGACAGGAGATGCGGAATTGTGTTGGGCCGAGTTGTTCCAGTCTCGCGGCGATTTCGTCAAGAGCTTCAGTTGCTCCGCGACCTCCGGCCCGGGTCTCGTCGAGTCCGTCGATGAAGAGAACCTTGTCTTGCCACCCAGAGCGAGCGACGTCGGCCTTTGCGAACCGACGTGCTGAGATCAACTCGGCTTGATCACCCAAGGCGCGGCATTCCTGCTGAAACTCTGTCGTCTTTCCGGCACCTGGTTCGCCGAGAAGCACGTAGGCGGGCACGTCCCGAAACGCGCTCAGCGGTTGTGCTCCCGCGACTCCGACGCGCGCTGAGTCGACCTCAGTGCACGTGCGCGGAATCAAGTCGTTCGCAGTCATGACGCGTTGAGCCAGTGGTCGGGGGGCATCGACAGGAAGTCGTGCAACGGCACACCCGCCTCGCCGACGACTATCGAGGGAAGAGCCGAGAATCTGCGCTCAAAGGTCTTCAAGCTTGAGCGCCGGGGGAGTCCACGGCCGGCCTTCACTTCGATACCTACGATCCGGGGTCCTCGCTGTAGCACGAAGTCGATCTCGTCGTTGCTGTCGCGCCAGTAGCGGACATTGGTGGCCGACGAGGCGGTGTTGACCAAGTGTGCGCCCACTGCACTTTCGACGACTCTTCCCCAATGGCTGCGATCTGCGCGGGAATCATCGAAGCTGTCGCCGACGACGGCCGACATCAGAGCTGTGTTCAAGACATTCAACTTCGGAGATGAGGAACGTCGCAGGTGGGGCTTGTCGGAATGCTTGAAGAGGCCGGTTACCAGACCGGCACCGGACAGGAAACCCAAGTAGCGCGCAAGCGTCGATTCATGGCCCGCATCTTCAAGTTGTCCGCACATCTTTTTGTATGAGAGTTCTTGTCCCGAGTACAGGCAACCCAAGTCAAGTAGTTGCCGCAACAGAGCGGGTTTGTCGACGCGAGCCATCCCGAGAATGTCGCGTTCGAGGTGCGGTTCGATCAGTGCATCCCTGACGTAATCCCGCCAGCGCCCGTAACTGCTTCGCAAGCTGGCTGCGCCGGGGTAGCCCCCGTAGAAGACGAATTCGTCGCAATCGAAACCAAAAGCGTCGCGCATCTCGCCGAACGACCAGTGAGTCGCGCGAATCGACTCGAATCGGCCGGCGAGGCTCTCTGTGAGGTCAGCCTGCATTCGCATTGGAGCAGAACCGAGAACAACGACATGCAGAGGGCACCCTGACACCCGGTCGGCGTCCCAAAGTCCCTTGACCGTTTCAGACCACTGATGGATTTTCTGCACTTCGTCGAGCACCAGCACGAATTTCGAACCAAGTCGGACCGCCTCTTCAGCGCACTCCTGCCAGACCCTCATCAACCATTCTGCGTCCCGCGGCGCTGCTGCCACGCGAGCATCAGCCGCTGTAGACCAGACTGGCTCGGTGGGAGAGTGTTCCGGCTGGTCCACGGCTTCATAACGAAACGCGTACGGCACCTTGGCCAGGGCTTGGCGGACAATCGTTGTCTTTCCACATTGACGCGGACCGAAGATCGTATAGATCCGTTCGACCGGTTCGTTCAACCGATCAACGAGTAGATCGACCTGTGGCCTTTGGTATTCTGGCATAACAGCAGGTTATCAGATAAATTATCTTTATGCGCAAATTTGCGCAGGAGCATAATCTGAACAGATCGGTGCTTCTGGGAGAGCCTGATTCACTATCTTGCCAAACAGCCAATGGAGTGTTGTAGCCATCTGGGATTAGCGTTGCCGGGAGTGGCTAGTGAGAACTTGATTGGCAGCGTCGAGCTTGAGCGGGACCGTGACCGTACCGAACGTTGGTTCATCCGCCGCGGACTTCCGCATCTGATCGATCACTATTCGGTTCGTGAAGACGTCTTGACTCGAATGTTCCCCTTCCTCGTCTTCGTGGTGTTCCTGGAGTTGTTCCTGGCTTTCGGCGACCGTTGGGCCGGCTGGGCGCAGGCAGCGGTCTTCGTCGGCTGTGTCGCTCTCGGGGTTGCTGCGTTCGCATTGATCAACCGGATCCGCGGACGTCGACTGGTTCAGCTCCCTGACCGCGTGGGAGTGCTGGAGATAGTGCTGTATCTGGTCTTGCCCGCAGTCCCGACTGCGATCGGGTCGCAGAACGCGGTGGCGGAGAACGTGTTCGTCGTAGTGGTCTTCAACGTGCTGGTTCTGCTCGTCGCCTTCGTGGTGACCTCCTGGGGACTACTGCCCATGATCCGCTGGTCTGTCTCGCAGTTGAAGACACAGATCGGCGACATTGTGAACCTGACCATGAAGTCGTTGCCGATCCTGTTGATCTTCTCGGCCTTCATCTTTCTGAACGCGGAAATGTGGCAGGTGGCGAACGATTTCACGTTGCCGTATTTTGCGGCGGTAGCGGTTCTGGTCGTGGCCATTGGTTCCGGTTTCGTGATGCTGTCTGTGCGGCGGCTCACAGTCGATCTGGCTCGTTTCGAACGCTGGTCCGATGTGCGTGTGCGCAGCGTCGACACGCCGGTCGAACAGATGGTGCCGAGCGAGGAAGATCCCGCTCCCGACGCGCCGAGGCTGCACCGCCGTGCCGAGTACAACGTTGCGCTGCTGCTGTTCGCGTCCCAAGCAATTCAAATCCTGTTGGTGGCGTTGGTGATCACCGCCTTCTATTTGTTGTTCGGTCTGTTGACAGTTCGCGAGGACACGTTGTTGCAGTGGACCACGGCGACAGAGCTGACAAGCAGCGCTGACTGGGCGTCACGTTGGTCGCTGTGGGGCGCTGAACTCATATTCAGCCGACAGTTGGTACTGGTCTCGGTCTTCATCGGGCTTCTGTCGGGCTTGCAGTTCGCGGTGCAGATCGTGACCGACACCTCATATCGAGCCGAGTTCGCCGAGGAGATGACCGGCGAGATCCGTGAAGCGCTCGCGGTTCGCGCGGTGTACTACCGCCAGTTGGTCTCCGATCGATCCGGTTAGGGAAGGGTCCGGTTAGCCGAGAGCGTCTACAGCTAGAGCGACACCGGACATGGCGTGCTGTTGATCGTCCATACGGGTGACGTCCTCGGTGTACCAAGCGCCCTCGACAACGTCGGGCCGAGCATAGGGCGATGCCCGTTCGGCGTCGTACTGGCGGGCGACGAGGATCCCGGCGCCGCAGAGGAGGTCGTGACGCAACTGCGGCTCGAGGTCGGCCATGCCGGGATCCTGTCGGCTCAATCGCCAGAGAGCAGAGAGAGCCTCCACAGTGGTGCCGAAGGCGGCCCCCCGGGACTGCCGCACCGACTCGCGTGGCGGCTCGGTTCCGTCACCCACCCGGGACGCCTCGCGTCGAATCTCGCGTTCGACGCGCTTGTGGTAAGCCTCGCTGAGCGAGCGGACATAGGCGAGTTCGGGCTCGGCAAGGTCTCCCCAGGTCCGCATCTCAGAGAATCCGTAGGAAGCCCACTGGTCGGCCAGCGGAGGGTTCTCGACGCCTTCTTCTGCGTCTCGTGCGGTTGCCAGATAATGGGCGACGAGTCGTGCCGAGTCATCCCAGCCTTCACCTGGGAACTGGTTGGCCAAAAGACCGAATCCCCAGAACGCCTCGCCGGTATAGAAGGTGGACGTGCGCCCGACCATGGGTTCGAGTCCATCGCTGAACGCTCCGAACCACATCCCGCCATCGGGGCGCAGCAACGACTGCATGTAGCGCCCCATAGCCCTCAGCAGGTCGTCGTAAGTTTGGTCGTTGGTGGCTATGCGACGATGCGCCAGTGCGTTGACTGTCAGTGCGGTCGCTCCCAGATCGGTGTCGACCCGATAGTCGTCGAAGGCGGTGATGTCACCGACCGTGTTGAGGTTGTCGAGGATGTATTGCAGGCCCCCGTCCGCGGTCTCAAGCACGCTGAGATCACCGGTCGCGGCCACCTGGTACAGCGACATCACAACCCCAGCGTGCCGCACGTCAAAGTAGTTGCTGGCGAAGGTGTCGGTGTTGCGGTCGTACTCATACCAGAAACGGTTGTTCGCCTGGAGTGCTCGTTGCATCCACGCTGCGCTCGAAGCGACAGTTTCTTTCAGTTCTGACTCGGTCGGGAGGTCGCACGGGGGTGGGGGCGGCTCATCACGAAACAGGTAGCTTCCGATGCCCGCCGCGACCCCAAGGAGCAGAGATGCCACAATGGCGAGACTCAGAAATGCAGGTTTCACGCTCAATCAATGATATTGGTGATGTTGTGCACTGCGACTGTGATCCCAGCATTGTGAGCGATGACGGCTGTTAAGCCCTCGCTCGGGTCTGGTGAACCAACGGCTGGCGCTGCGGCTAGTTCGGTAACGCCGACGATCAGTGGCGATACCCAAGACGAAGGGTCGCGTCCCACCTCGGTAGCGACACCGCAACTGGCCCGCTATGTCACCCCCCAGGGTCGCCCCAGTCCTGATGCCTCCAAGGGCTGGCTGCGCCGTTTGTGGCCGGTGGTCGCGCCGATGAGGTGGGGAATGGCCGTTTCTGTTGGAGGCACTTTGGTAGGGATGCTGGTTCGTACGGTCATCCCCGCGGTTCTGATGCTGGCGGTAGACAATTCGCTCGACGAGCGGACAGGTCCGATCGCCCCGTATGCCTGGGCTTTGGCAGGTTTGACGATCATCGGATTCGCTAGTGGCTACGCAGCGCGGGTGCAGATGTTCAAAGTTGCGTTCCGGGTGGAGACCGCTTTACGCCACGCGGTGTTCGATCACCTCTCGCGGCTCTCAGCATCGTTTTATGACACCAGCGAAACCGGCCAGCTCCTGGCGAGGGCCAACGGCGATATCCGTGCGGTGCAGCTGTTCTTGAACTTTGGACCGTTCATGATGTTGTCGTTGGCATCGCTGGTGTTCGCCTTGGCGCTGATGTTGGCGGTGAGCGTGCCGTTGACGTTGGTGACCGTGCTGCCCGTTCCGGTGGTTGCCTACATGGGGCTCAAGAGCCGCCATCCCCAACTTCCAGTCTGGTGGTTGGTGATGGCCCGCCAAGCTGATGTGGCGACGCTCACCGAAGAGAACATCGCCGGTGTGCGTGTGGTGAAGAGTTTCGCGGGTGAACGCCACGAGGTCCGCAGGATGGAAGGGGTGGCCGATCAACTCCGCTGGGCACAGGTGAAGGGTGCCGATGTGTCGGCGCGTTACATTCCCGCGCTTGAACACCTGCCCCGCCTCGGCCTTGTTGTGGTGTTGCTCTATGGGGGTCTCTTGGCCGAACAGGAGCAGATCGGGATCGGTGCGCTGATCGCGTTCAGTGCTTACGTGATGATTCTGCAGGTGCCTTTTCGGTTCATTGGCCACCTGATTCAGATGGGTCAGCGAGCCAAGGCCTCAGCGTTGCGGGTATATGAGATTTTTGATCAGCCGATCGATGTGGTTGAGGCGCCCGACGCTGTCGATATCGATGGTGGTCCGGGCCGGGTTGAGTTTCGCGATGTGCGATTCGGGTATGGCTCGGATCACGACGTCTTACGCGATTTCAACCTCGATATCGAGCCAGGCGAAACCGTGGCCATCGTCGGGGAGACCGCTTCTGGCAAATCCACGGTGGCCCGACTTCTACCTCGTTTCTATGACGTGCGCGGCGGGTCGGTGTCCATCGATGGGATTGATATCCGCCAGGCGAAGCTCGACAGTCTGCGCCGCACGGTGGGGGTGGTGCTTGATGACCCCTTCTTGTTCTCTATGTCGGTTCGAGACAACATTGCGTTCGCCGATCCGACTGCTTCAGATGAGTCGGTGCGTGCGGCCGCGGCGGCAGCGCAGGCCTTGGAGTTCATCGAAGACTTGGAGCACGGATTCGACGACGTCCTCGGTGAGCGGGGATACACACTGTCGGGAGGCCAGCGTCAACGAATCTCGTTGGCCCGGGCATTGTTGCACGACCCGCAGATCTTGGTGCTCGACGACGCTACCAGTGCCATTGACGCCGGAGTTGAGGAGCGGATCCACTCGGCATTGCGTCACGCGATGGTCGACCGGACAGTGATCGTGATCGCTCACCGACTGTCAACGATCGCCCTTGCGGACCGAGTGGTGCTGCTTGAACACGGCCAGGTCGTGGCCAGCGGAACCCACGCGGACTTGCTGACAGGGGAACCTAAATACGGTGCCCTTCTGGAGCATTTCGAGGAGGCCACACCATGAGCATGGCCGGATGGGGCGGGATCGCCGACACTGGGTTTTCGGGAGTACCACCGGAGGTTCAAGCCCAGGTTGAGGCTTATATGGATGAGGGGCCTCCCGAAGTAGCAGAAGTCCCTCCGCCGTTCAGTCACAGCGACTACGACCGCCATGTGTTCTCCATGCGGCACTTTCTGCGGCCCTTCAGCGCGGCGCTGTTCGGAGTGTTCTTGTTGGTTGCGCTGGAGGCCGTGATCAGCCAGGCCGGCCCAGTGCTGCTGCAGATAACAATCGACGACGGCGTCCGAACCGGTGATCGCGGATTGGTTGTCACCATGGGCGTGATCTTCGGTTTGCTGGTGCCCGTGTCGATCGCGGTCGGAGTGCTCAAGACGATGGCAGCGGGCCGCGTTGGTGCCACCATCATGGCGAAGCTGCGCGTTGCGCTGTTCTCTCATTTCCAGCGCCTCAGTGTTGGCTATTACGCCAACGAGCGTCCCGGTCGACTCCTCAGCCGGATGACCAGCGATCTTGAACCGCTCCAGCAACTGTTTCAGCAAGGTCTGGTTCAGCTGGCAGTGCAGGGGGTCACGCTCGTGGCGATAACTGTCGTGCTGTTCGTCCTCAACCCGTTGTTGGCGGTCATCACCCTGGTGGTCGTCGTACCAGGCACGTTGTTGATGTCGCTGTGGTATCGGCATCAGGCACATCTGGCGCAGATTCGGGTTCGCGACACCATCGCCAACGTGCTAGCTCATTTGCAGGAAAGCCTTGCCGGTATCCGCATCGTGACCGCGCACAACCGACGCGAGAGAGTTGTGGCCGAACATCAGAATGAGGCAGGCGAATACCTCGACGCCAACGACCGCACAGCTTTTCTCAACGGCGTGTACGGGCCGGGCGCAGAGGCGATGGGTCCGCTGTCACAAATGATTCTGCTGGTGGTGGGCGGCGCGCTGGTGCTCGATGGTCGCGTGACGATTGGGGAGTTGAGCGCATTTCTGCTTTACGTGGCGGCCTTTTTCGCTCCGATAACCGAACTTGTGGGTCTCTATAACGTGTATCAACAAGCCCGTGCGTCGGTGGTGAAGCTGAGAGAGGTGTTCGGCACTGAGCCAAGCGTCGTCGAGTCTCCGAACGCCTATGAGTTGCCAGCCGTGGAGGGGCATATTCGGCTTGATGGTGTGACCTTCGGATATGACGATGACGATCCGGTTGTGACGGACGTGAATCTGGAGTTCATGCCGGGGGAGACGATCGCGGTTGTCGGCCCTACCGGTGCGGGCAAATCGACCATAGCCAAACTGCTGAACCGGTTTTATGACCCGCGGGTTGGGACTGTCACCATTGACGGACACGACTTGACACAAGTGACGATTGAGTCGCTGCGCGCTCAGATCGGTGTTGTCCCCCAGGAGCCGTTCCTGTTTGCGGGTTCGATTCGGGACAACCTGTTGCTGGGATGCCGTGGGGTTGACGACGAAGTGTTGATTGATGCCTGTCAACAGGTTGGACTCAGCCGATTGCTTGAGCGCTTGCCCTCCGGTCTCGATACCCCCTGCCATGAGCGCGGTGTATCCCTCTCGGCGGGTGAACGGCAACTGTTGGCACTGGCCCGGGCCTTTTTGTCACAGCCCCGGGTTTTGGTTCTGGACGAGGCGACCTCGTCACTTGATTTGCGCACTGAGCAGGCGGTCGAGGCCGCGCTTGACGTGGTGCTTGCGGGCCGCACCGCGGTGATCATCGCCCACCGACTGCAAACCACAATGCGCGCTGATCGAATTGTGGTGATCGCCGACAGTGGTGTCGCCGAGTCCGGCACCCGTGCTGAACTAATTGCCGCAGATGGATATTTCGCCCAAATGTGGGCCGCTGGAGCTCCGGTAGTTCAGGGATCCAACGGATCGGATTAGAGGGCGGCTGAGTCCATATCGGCGCTCAGGCCTGCGCCGGCAAGAAGAGAACGCTCCCGGCTCTCCACCGGGGTGTGGAGCTCTTCGAATGTGGGGCCGTACTCGGCGGCTAGTGGAGCGAGGGCGTCGAGGTCGAAACCGTATAGGCGAGCGGCGTTGCCTGCGAGCATTTTTCGGCATTCGGCCTCGTCGAGGGCCGCGAAGCGGCGTCGCAGGTGCTCGCGAGTATGGGGACTGGTGCCTTCGTCGTGGGGGTAGTCGCTGCCCCACATGAAATGGTCTAGGCCAACTTCGTAGCGGGACTCAATGTCGGCCCTGCTCGGGCCCGATACTCCGACCCAGCAGTTCTGGGTGAACATTTCTGTTGCCAGCATTGATGGCAATACGCCTTTGTCGTATTTGATCTCTCCGGTCTCGCCGGTGGCGCGGATGGTTTTGATCGTGGCGTTGAGTTGCTTCAACAGAGGTGGGATCCAGGCGCTGCCGATCTCGGTGAGGATGAAATTGAGGCGCTCGAAGCGCTCAAAGACCGCACCCATGATCAAGTGGACCAGCGGGCGTTGCGTGTAGAAGCCGACTTCGTTTATGTAGAGCAGCATCGATATCGGGTATTTCCCGTAATCGGGATTGCCGGTGCCCGAATGCATGTTGACTGGCACTTCGAGGTCTTCGATAACTTCCCAGAGACGGTCATAGATCGGGTCATACAACGGCTTCACCCATTTGACGTCGGGGGCGATGTTGGGGAGCAGGATCCCACCGCGCAGCCCGTTTTCTTTGATCCACTTGACGTCCTCGATGGCATCGTCGACATCGTTGAGAAAGATCTGACCGACGCCAGCTCGTCGTTCTGGGAACTCGTCACAGAAGTCCTTGAGCCAGCGGTTGTGGGCGTGGATGCCGGCTCGCCGCTTGGCGTATTCTTCGGGTTTTGGAGGTTGAGCGAATAGCACGAAGCTGGGGAAGAACGGGGGCACGGTGTTGGGGAAGATGACCTCGCCGACCACGCCTTCGCCGAGTTGGGTCGTGTTGCGCATTTCGTTGTCCCAGTTGCGCAGTCGCCGTTTGTCGCCGAGATCCTTGTAGGGGTTCTTGTAGCGTCCGCGCCAAGCATCAAACTCTTCATGCCAGGCGGAGTCGAGATATTCGCGGTATGCGCTGTGACTGGCACCTGCGTGGGTATCAGCAGAAATCACCGTGTAATTGTCGGCCATGCCCTTAGCTTGACGGCTCGAACTCCAACGGGCAAATGGGAATGGACGCGTAGAAGGCTCGCCGATCAGTTGTTGGGGCTGGTTAATTGGCGGGGAGGTCTCTGAAGGGGGTATCGGGGGGTGGGGCTGGTTCTTTGGGGAGACCGAGGAAACGCTCGCCGATGATGTTTCGCTGCACCTGGTCGGTGCCGCCATAGATCGCAGGCGCCGGAGAATGCAGAGTCTTGCGTTGAACGTCGCCCTTGCCGGGGCCTGCGTTGGCATCTGCACCTGCGAGCATGCCGGCCGCACCAATCGATTGGTTGCCCACCTCACGCCGCATCCGCGCGATTTCGCTCATCGCCAACTTTCCGAGGTTGCCGATGGCTGGGACTGTGCGGTGGCGAGCTCGCAGGCCCAGCATGCGGTTTACCTCTTCGCGGATATACAAGCGCATCCGGGCGTCAAGACGCTCCGTTGTGTCAAGCCCTAGTTCCGTGGAGATCTGGTGGTACCAAACGGCTGTAGGCAACTTCTTGGCTTCGTTGGGATCCGAATTGCGAGTCTCAAAGCTGTAGTAACCGAAGCTGCCAGCAGGCTTGTGCAGGTCACCGGAGTTGCGGCCAGCGCTGGCAAATGGAAGCATCACACCCGCTCCGGCGAGGCTGGCTCGCTCGTGCAAGAGAGTGGTGTTGGCAACTCTCCAGCCATCGTTGACATCCCCGATTACGGCATTGTGGTCGACAACCGCGTCGGCCATGAACACCTCGTTGAAGAAGGCTTGACCGGTCATCTCGATCAGCGGGCGAATATCGACTCCGCTTTGTCGCATAGGGAAGGCGAACCAGGTGATCCCGGCATGCTTGGGCTTGTCCCGGTCGCTGCGGGCTATGAGCATTCCGTAGTCGGTGCCCTCGGCGAGGCTGGTCCATACCTTCTGCCCATTGATTGTCCAGATGTCGCCGTCACGTGACGCCGAAGTTTGAAGCCCGGCTAGATCCGAACCTGCGCCGGGTTCAGAAAAGAGCTGACACCAAGACTCTTGCCCGGTGAGCATTGGTGGGATGTAGCGCTCGATCTGTTCGGGCGTGCCGTGAGCGGCGATGGTAGGGGCCGCCATCATCGTGGAGATTCCGATCGCTGGTCCGAGAGTGCCAACGTCGCGCAGTCCGCGGCGCGACTCGTTTTCTTCCTGGCGTGAATAGCCGCGTCCGAACGCATTGTCAGGGAGCGAGGGGAGGCAATAGCGGGCTTCAAAGAGGCACTCCCACCACTGCGCAACCGTCATCTCTGGATCCCAGTTTGCCTTGGCCCAAGAGCGAGCCTGGTCTCTGATCGTTGTCATGTTGGTTCGTGTCGGTAGGCGGTCCGGTGGTGAGTTATTGTTGGCGAATTGTATACGAACATATGTTCGTATACGGTAAGGGTTCGTGAGTTGGAGTTACTTCAACGCTCCCTGGAAAACCCTTGAGAGTATACTTTCGGACCGTCACGCGCCCCTTCCGGCTCTGCCCGCCTCGCCTCGCAAGCAAGTCTCAGTGCCTGGCCCGCCTCGCAAGCAAGGCTCGGTGCCCTATGCGGAGTTGCACTGTCACTCCAACTTTTCGTTTCTCGACGGTGCCTCACATCCTGAAGAACTGGTCACCGAAGCGGCCCGAATCGGCTTGGAAGTCTTGGCTCTTACTGACCACAACGGCTTTTATGGCATTGTCCGTTTCGCCGAAGCCGCCCGTGCGGCGGGTCTTCGCACCGTCTTTGGCGCTGAACTCACTCTGTCCCCAACCGCCCTGGCTCCAACCACTCTGTCCCCAACCGCCCTGGCTCCAACCAAGCAGTCCCCAACCGCCCTGGCTCCAACCACTCTGTCCCCAACCGCCCTGGCTCCAACCAAGCAGTCCTCGTCTGGCTTGAGCAATCTCAGTAGGCCCGGCCCGGCCGATCCCAAAGGACGACACCTGCTTGTGCTGGCTCGTGATCCACGGGGGTATGCCCTGCTGGCTCGGGCCATCAGCGAAGGACAGTTGGCAGGAAAGAAGAACGCTCCACGGATTGACTATGAACGTCTTGTTGAACTTGGTGGCGCGGGCACTGGCGACCATTGGGTGGTGCTCACCGGGTGCCGTAAAGGCTCGGTGCCCGAAGCGCTGGTCAACGAAGGCCCGACCGCGGCAGCCAAGGCGCTTGAGCGGTTGGTTACCGATTTCGGTCGCTCGAATGTGGTTGTGGAGTTGTGGGACCACGGCCTGCCAATCGATTCGGTTCGCAACGATGGGCTGGCTGAGTTGGCTATGTCGCATCGGCTCAAGTTGGTTGCCACTGGCAATGTCCACCATCACAGCGTTGCCCGACAGCGTTTGGCTGCGGCCATGGCAGCGGTGCGTGCCCGCCGCAGCCTCGACGAGATTGACGGTTGGCTCCCACCCGCCGGCCGTCACCTGCGATCAGGCGCCGAGCAGGCCACCCGTTTTGCTCGTTACCCCGGTGTGGTTTCTGAAGCTGCCGCCCTCGGGATTGAGTGTGCGTTCGACCTGAAGCTCATTGCTCCCAACCTGCCGCCCTTTCCGTGCCCCGACGAGCTAGATGAGATGACCTATCTTCGGCGGCTGGTAGACCAAGGTGGCGCTAGCCGTTATGGCCCGCGATCAGCTGAGCGGGTTGCGGGAGCATGGGCACAGCTCGACAAAGAGTTGGAGCTAATCGAACAACTCGGATTTCCCGGCTATTTCCTAGTTGTGTACGACATCGTCGAGTTTTGTCGGAAGTCTGACATTTTGTGCCAAGGCCGAGGCTCGGCAGCCAACTCAGCGGTGTGTTTCGCTCTGGGTGTCACCAACGCTGATGCTGTCTCGCTCGGGTTGCTGTTCGAACGTTTCCTGTCACCTCAACGTGATGGTCCGCCTGACATCGACATAGATATCGAAAGCGACCGACGAGAAGAGGTCATCCAGTACGTCTACAAGCGCCATGGCCGTCATCACGCCGCTCAAGTCGCCAACGTGATCTCCTACCGGTCCAAGTCGGCGATTCGAGACATGGCTAAGGCGCTCGGCTACACCTCAGGCCAACAGGACGCCTTCTCCAAACAGGTCGACCGTTGGCGCAACATAAGACTGAAGGAGGCGCAACGCGATACTGCCATCCCGACTCCGGTGTTGGAACTAGCCGCGGAAATCGAACATTTTCCACGTCATCTTGGAATCCATTCGGGTGGCATGGTGATGTGCGACCGGCCAGTGATCGAAGTGTGCCCAGTCGAGTGGGGGCAAATGGCCGACCGCAGCGTATTGCAATGGGACAAGGACGACTGTGCCTCCGCAGGTCTGGTGAAGTTCGACCTTCTCGGGCTGGGGATGCTCTCAGTGCTGCGTTACGCCATCGATCTCATCGCCGAACACGACGGCCAAGAAATAGATCTCGCCATGTTGTCCCAGGATGACCAGGTCTACGAAATGCTTCAAAAGGCCGACACGATTGGAGTGTTCCAAGTCGAGTCGCGGGCACAGATGGCCACTCTGCCGCGGCTCAAGCCTCGTTGTTTCTACGACCTCGTTGTGGAGGTGGCGCTCATCCGACCCGGACCGATTCAGGGCGGTTCGGTGCATCCTTATATTCGGCGGCGCAACGGCCTTGAAGCGGTCACTTATCTGCACCCGTTGCTCAAGAATGCTCTGGCCAAGACACTCGGCATCCCCTTGTTCCAGGAGCAGCTGATGCAGATTGCCATTGACATCGCTGGCTTCACTGCCTCTGAAGCCGACCAGCTACGTCAGGCAATCGGCTCAAAAAGAAGTCGTGAACGCATGGAACGGCTCAAGCAGCGCTTCTTTGAAGGTATGCGAGAGCGGGACATCAGCGACGATATTGGTGAGCAGATCTGGTTCAAGCTCGCGGCCTTCGCCAACTACGGCTTCCCTGAGAGCCACTCGGTGTCGTTCTCGTATCTCGTCTATGCCTCGGCATGGATCAAGTATCACTATCCCGCCGCGTTTTGTGCGGCACTGCTCAACGCTCAACCGATGGGATTCTGGTCACCCCATACCCTGGTCGGTGACGCCCGACGCCATGGCGTGGTGGTCAACACCGTCGACCTCAACGCCTCGGCCGCCAAAGCGGTCTTAGAACCAGACAAAACAAGCACAGGTGGATGGGCGGTGAGGCTTGGCCTCGGCTATGTGCGTGGAATCGGAGAAGAACTCGCCGAACAGATCGACGCTGGTCGCCCCTATGTCTCAGTTGAGGACCTTCGTCGGCGGGTGCCGCAAGTGCCGCTTACGGTGCTTGAGGTTCTCGCTACCGCGGGAGCATTCGGTTGTTTTGGCATCGACCGGCGATCAGCATTGTGGACAGCCGGGGCGATGACTCAAACCGCTGCGGATCGCTTGCCGGGGATCGTTACCGGTGATAAAGCGCCGAATTTGCCACACATGTCACCCGCTGAGTTGTCACATTCTGATCTTTGGGCCACAGGTATTGCCCCCGACGGTCACCCCACTGTTTTTGTTCGCTCAGAACTCAGTGAGTCCGGTGTGGTCACCGCCGCGGGTCTCGTTGATCGCAGCGATGGTGAACGAGTGTTGGTCGGGGGAGTGGTGACGCACCGTCAGCGACCTCCCACCGCTGGTGGTGTCACCTTTTTGAGTTTGGAAGACGAGACCGGTTTGATCAACGTGGTTGTCTCTTCAGGCTGTTGGCAGCGCTACAAGAATGCGGCTCTCGGTGCTTCGGCGCTGTTGATCCGCGGTCGACTCGAAAAAGCCGAGGGCGTCATCAATGTCGTTGCCGACAAACTTCAACCACTTACAGTAGGGATTGCTCCCGCCAGCCGCGATTTTCGCTGACCGTGCTGTGTTGGTGCCGGGCGTTACCGGAGCCGCGCTGTGTTGGTGCCGGGCGTTGCCGGGCGTAGCCGGTGCCGCGCCGCGTTGCTGCCCGACATCTAAGCTGCCAAGGGTGATCATCGTTCGGATTCTCGTGGGGGTCTTAGGGGGCCTAGCGGCTCTCGCCACGATGGGATCGGCGGTACGAACAGTTGTGGTGCCCCGAGGCGAGCAGTCGTTTCTTGCCAATGCCACCGTGCTGACAATGCGCAGAGTGTTCAACCGGGCAGCTCGCCGACGCAAGAACTGGCGCAAAGCCGAAGCCGTCAAGGCTCGGTCCGCGCCGGTAACCCTGATGATGTTCCCCTTCGTCTGGGCTACCGGCGTGATCATTGGCTGCTCCGGCGTGTTCTGGGCCCTGGGAGTTCGGCCCTATCAAGATGCGTTCGTCCTTTCTGGCTCCTCGCTCACAACACTCGGCTTTCGCACCACAGAAGATCTCCCAACCCTGGTTGTTGCAATCGTGGAGGGGATTGTGGGCCTTGGTCTGGTTGCTCTACTGATCAGTTTCTTGCCGACCATCTACGGCGCTTTCTCAAGACGAGAAACCACGGTCGCGAAATGGCATCTGCGTTCCACGGGACTAGACGGAGTTGCCGGCCCCGCTGCGATGCTCATGCGTCGTCATCTCATCGGTTCTCTCGACGACATGATGCACGCTTGGTACGAATGGGAAGACTGGTTCGTTGAGATTGAGGAGAGCCATACCAGCTTCCCGATCTTGGTCTATTTCCGCTCACCGGTACCAGAGCGGTCGTGGATCACCAGCGCCGGGTTGGCACTTGACTCAGCGTCCCTCTACTGCTCGGCGCTTGATCTTGGTAGCGACCCTCGTGCTCAGTTGATGATCCGCACCGGCACCTTGTCGCTGCGACGGATCTGTGACTATTTCGGGTTCGAATACGACCCCGATCCATCTCCTGACGATCCAATAGCCATCGATCAGGACGAGTTTGACCAGGTGTTCGAGCTCTTCAAGACGGTTGGGATGCCCGTCGTGGCTGATCGTGAGCAGGCCTGGCGGGACTTTGCAGGCTGGCGCGTCAACTACGACCGTCCGCTGTTGTCACTTGCCACCTGGGTGGAAGCGCCAAAAGCACCCTGGTCATCGGATCGTCGAATTTCCATTCGTCGGCCGCGGGTGTTTCAACGTCTGAGGCGAACAAGATGAGCCGTCACCGTTCAGGAATCGGTTAGCGGGCTGATGCGAGCGAGTCGCATGCTCCGCCTCGCGCGCCGGTGGCGCGCCGTCATTGGCAGGGATCAACGCGCTTACCGTGACAGCTTTGTTGCCCTAGTCCTTTCTGCGATCACCAGCCTTGTTGCCGGTGTGACTCTGGCGACGACCACCGACACCCTCGAAGAACTCCCTGGCTTGCTGCTGTTGGTACCAGCTGCGCTGGCGGTAAAAGGCAACGTGTTTGGTGCTTTGGGGAGCAGGCTTGGTACCAGTATCCACGCGGGTACGTTTCGGTGGAGTCCCCGCCTTGACTCAGCAGTCGGTCAAAACATCGTGGCGGCGATGCTGCTGAGTTTGGTGATATCGGTGGTGATCGCGGTGATGGCCAAGGGCGTTGCCATTGTCTTTGCGGTGTCGCCAACCATGTCGCTAGCGGACTTCATTGTGGTGTCGACGGTGGGCGGCCTGCTTGCCTCCGTTTTCATGTTGGCGATTACGCTGCTGTTGGCCAACGGCTCGGGTCGTTACGGGTGGGACCTCGACAACGTGGTGTCGCCGTTGGTAACCGCTGCCAGTGACTTGATGAGTCTCCCGGCACTGATACTGGCCGCGCAACTCGCCAGCGTCGAAGGATTCACACCTGTGACTGCCGCGGCTCTTGTCGTGGTATCTGTTGGAGGCCTGTTGTGGTCGCTGATAGCCAACCACCGACTTTTGAGCGCCATCGTGCGCGAGTCGATTCCGGTGCTGGCACTGGCTGGCCTGCTTGATTTGATCGCCGGAATAACCATTGAGAAACGGCTCGACGACCTTCTCGAATATCCCGTGTTGTTGGTGCTTCTTCCTGGGTTCTTGGGCACAGCGGGTGGGCTCGGTGGAGTGCTGTCGAGTCGCCTTTCGACCAAAGTTCATTTGGGTTTGCTGCGTCCGGGGCCTGTACCCCGGGGTTCTGCAGGGTCCGACATCGCCATGATCTTCGGCTTGTCGATCCCGGTGTTTGTAATAACGGGAGCAGTCGCCGAACTTGGCGGTGTATTGACGAACCAGGCCAGTCCCGGCTTGATCGACCTTGTAGCAGTGGCCCTGATCGGCGGTCTGTTGGCGACGATCTGTGTTGTGATCGTTGCCTACTACGTAACGATTGTTGCAGTCAGATTCGGACTCGATCCCGATACTCACGGCATTCCAATGGTGACGTCATCACTGGATTTTGTGGGTGCCTTCGCCCTTATTCTGGCCATTGTGGCCGTGGGAGTGGCTTGAGTCGTGACCAGCACCTCTAGTGTGTTTACCTATAACGGAGTAACGAGATAATGGAAGACAGACCGCGCAACCTGCGGGAGATGCTCGCCACCGCCAAGGACAAGTCCGAGCTGATGGTCGATCTGGCGTACGCCGCGCTGTTCTTTGGCGATCCAGACATGGCTGAAGAAATCGCAGACCTGGAAGAAGAAATGAGCCACTTGGTTCACGACATGCGCGGTGTCTGTGTGATGGCTGTGCGTCACCCCCGCGAATCCGAAGGGATGTCGTCGGTGCTGCAAGTGATCTCGGCGATCGAACGGATCGCCAACGACGCCGTCGACATCGCCCGCATCGTCACCCACAAACTCGGGATTCCAGCCGAGTTGGTGGCGGATCTATCGGCCGCCGAGGAAGTGAGCCATCGCGTATTGGTCTCACAGGGATCGCGACTCACCCATCGGCTCTTGCGCGACCAGGAACTTCCGGTTCAGACGGGCATGCGAGTGATGGCCGTGCGCCGCCAACATTGGATCACCGACGTAGACGGCGACACTGTGCTGATACCGGGGGATGTTCTGTTCCTACGAGGATCGCCTGACGGAATAGGGCGTTTGAGAGAATTGGCCGGCGCCGCGCCTTGGGAAGCTCCGCAGCTACCCGAAGATCCGTTTGTGACAGACCTGGACCGAGCGGTCGATGTGTTGGTTGAAATGAAGAACCTCAGCGAAGTTGCGGTTGGTTTGGCGTATTCGGCCCTTGTCCTCGGCGATCTCGGGCTCGCCGCGGAGGTCCGCCACATTGAAGATCGCCTCGATGAAATGAAGGACCGCCTTGAGCTTTGGGTTCTTCGGGCTGCGTCGGAAAAGGTTGACCCTTCACCGTTGCGAGGTCTGCTCCATTTGTCCCAGGCAGCCGAAGACATCGGCGACCAAGCCCAAGCCATGGTATGGCTCATCGAGAAACAGGAAGACGTTCACCCGATCCTGGAGCTGGCCCTTGGCGACAGCGATGAGGTGGTGATCCGGGTGCCTGTTCGTGCCGAAAGCGAAGCAGATGGTCGGCTTCTCTCCGAACTGCGGCTCAACATCGAGCCCGGTTTCACTGTCCTCGCCATACGGCGCGGTGAACAGTATGTGTATCGACCCCGCGGTCGTGCCCGACTTGTTGCCGGAGACGAGTTGATTGCCAGCGGCCCCGACGAAGGACGCGAACTCCTCGCATTGCGCTGCGGATGGCGCTTGATCGACCCCGACGGCGATGGAGAAATGGAACTAGAGCCAGTCTCGGGTTGGTAGTGGGCCGGTAGATTTCATCGAATGCACAGTTCATTTCGTCTGCTGTCTATCCACGCCCACCCAGACGATGAGGCGTCCAAAGGCTCCGCCACGGTCGCCAAATACAAGTCGATGGGAGTCAAGACGGTGCTCGTGTGCTGCACCGGGGGCGAAGAAGGCGAAATCCTCAACCCGGCCATGGACCGCCCCGAGGTACGCGACAATCTCGGCGAAGTACGTCACGCCGAATTAGCCAGGGCCGCTGAGATCATTGGTTACGACACCGTCCATATGCTCGGCTACCGCGATTCCGGCATGGCCGACACCGAAGCCAACTTGAATCCGGATTGTTTCGCGGCGGCGCCATTCGACGAAGTGGTTGACCGCTTGGTGGCGCTGCTGAGAGAAGAGCGACCGCACGTGGTCATCACTTATCCTGACGAGCAGCGTGCCTACAACCATCCGGATCACGTGCGTGTACACGACATCACCCATCCGGCCGTGGAACTTTGCGCAGACGGCACACATCGCCCCGAACTCGGTGCCCGCTGGTCGGTGGCCAAGGTCTACTACTCGAGTTGGTCGCGCGCCCGCATCGAAGCGAGGCACCAGGCATTTCTCGACCTCGGGTTGGAGTCGCCATACGACAAGCGCTGGTTCGAAGGGCCAGACACCGACCAGAACATAACCACGAAGGTCCCGGTCGACGGTTTTACAGAAGTGCGCCGTGAGGGGCTACTCGCGCACGCCACGCAAATCGACCCTGAGTCGCCATTTTGGTTTGGACTGCCTATCGAGATCGATCTCGCGCTCCATCCGGTCGACGACTACCGCTTGGCCCGGCCAAAATGGAACGGTGATCAACCCCAAGAGGCGGATCTCTTCACGGGTATCGAACCCTGATGGAGATCTTTGATGAGGAATGGATCGCGGCGGCTAGCGATGCTCTCGGCGGGTTGCCTGCCGTTCCTGGTCTTGACGCTGTCATCGAATACACGATCAGCGGGCGTCCCATTGGTCGCGTGAGTCTGACCGTCACGCTCGCCGATGGCGTCGTTTCCGGCATCGCTATGGGCAAGTCGAAAGACACCGACATTGCAATATCGATGAACTATCCCGATGCAGTGGCCATCTTGTCGGGCGAGATGACTAGTGACGCCGGGTACATGAGCGGAGCGGTGAAGGTTGAAGGTGACTATCCGCTCTGGCTGCTCGACCTGCGACCCGTTCGCCTAGCCGCGATTGAGGCCCTGGCCCCGCTAATGGCACAAACCGCTGTCCAATAAATCTCCACCCGATACACCTCTATCGGGAAGGCAGCCGCTACTGGCGTGAACGCTGCAACACACGCAGTTCTGCAAAACCAATGAGTTGAGCACCGCTTGCCGCAATACGATCCGGTAAAGAGCGATCAGTCAGCACCGCGAGGTCGTTCATTCGGGCGGTCGCGGAAGGATCAATTGCACGGATTTCTTCTGCGGCGATAGCCGGCTCGAAAGCAACAACAGTGACACCGGGCATCAGGTTGTCGAGCACGGCGGAAAAGTGAGCCTGTGCGCCACCGCGCACCAAGCGGAAGTGGTCTGGAGTGATGACCCCCGCTTCGCGAGCAAGGTCACGGAAAGGAAAACCCGCCGTAGCTTGTGCTGCGGGTCCCTCCAGACGGAGCGGAAGGCTTGCTTCAACCGCGATGTCGAGCAACACGTCGAAGAATTCGGGCCGTTGTTGAAGAGCGCTCAGGTGGGTGCTCAGATGTGTCGCGTCCAGTCCCCACAGTGTCGCCCGCTCAAGTTGAGCCCGGCACTCACGGCGGACCTCATCGGCATCAGCGTGATCCCAAAGATCAGCAACGGTGCGGGGGAACCCGCCGTCGCCATCGAGCAGACTCGGTGCGCTAGTCAGCGGACCCCAACGGAAACAATCGAGTTCTGCGTTGAGGGTGAGGTGTACGCCTAGGTCGTCGTTTGCTGTAGCGCGATCAACGGCATGGCGTGACCATGGCCCCGGCATCATGACCGTGCCGGTTGTGGCCGCTCCCTCGCGCAGAGCGCTCAGCCCTCCGGCAGTGGCGGCATGCGTTGAACCGAGTTGGTCGGCGCTGATAATCAGCAATCGGCTATCGGCTTCGTATCCGAGAGCTTCGACGAGTGACTCCACAATGTGACGGTACTGTGCTATTCGAGCGGAACGTCGGGATCGCCGCAGACTCCCCAAAGACCGAGCTTTGAAAGTGTCGCTCTTTTGGCGGCTTGGTCAAGCAAGTGTTCGTAGTGAGTGTTGGGCGGGTAGGAGAGAGTGCCCGCGTAGCCGTGCTCTACGAGGTCCAGGTTGACGAAGAGATCGTCGCCGCTGCGAATTACGTAGGCCAATAGCCGGTCGTATTGATCGCGGGCTTCTTCATCGAGGATCAGCGCGACGGCGGTGCCTTCGGGAAGCAAGGACTTGAGATAGGCGCTAGCCTCCGCGCCGTAGCACTGATTGGGACGATTCCTAGCCACGGATTCGGGTGTGTCAATACCGATTAAGCGTACGTTTTCGCGCGAACCATTGACGTCGGCGATGACTGTGTCGCCGTCGATTACTTTGCTGATAGTTGCGTTCGGTACCAAACCCGCTGGCGAAGCTGCTGGAGTGCCGATGCTCGGGGCTGCCGCGTCGTCCTCGCCGGAACAGCTCGTCGTTGCCAGCGTCGTTGCCAACAACAGTACTGCTAGTACAGCAGATTTCATTATATATAACTTTATAACAGGATATTTCATTACCGGATAGTGTGCCCGGCGTGTGTGACACTTGCCCCGAACTGAAAGAATCACGAGATGTCCACGACCACCCCCACGCAGCGATACGGAATGACCGTTCCCTTCGACGGCACACAACTTCACCTCCAACGAACACGTTTTCAAAGGCTCGAAGCGCTCGGTTATACCGACCTGTGGTCGGCAGAGGCCATGGGAGCCGATGGACTTACCCCCTTGGCCCTGGGAAGCGTATGGACTCCCTCGATGAGGCTCGGTACGGCGATTCTGGGGGCTTACACCCGAGGCCCGGGCTTGATGGCACAGTCCATAGCGGGCATGGCATCGGCCGCACCAGGCCGCTTCGTGGCAGGTATCGGTTCCTCATCGAATGTCATCGTTGAGCGCTGGAACGGCATCCCCTTTGAAGCGCCGTACAAACAAACCCGAGACATTGTGCGCTTCCTGAAATCCGCCCTGTCGGGTGAGAAGATCAGCGAAGACTACGACAGTTTCTCGATCAAAGGATTCCGCCTCGGTCTCGTCCCCGAACAACCAGTGCCGATCCTGGTAGCTGCGCTGCGTGAAGGCATGCTGCGCATGGCGGGACGCGAAAGCGATGGAGCCATCATCAACTGGCTTTCAGCCGACAATGTTTCCACGGTGGCAGGGATTGTTCGGGCTGAAAATCCCGAGGCAGAAATAGTCGCGCGGATCTTTGTTGCCCCCACGCCCGACACAGAAGCAGCTCGGGCTACCGGCAAGTTCGCGGCCGCGGCGTATCTCAACGTCCCTGTTTACAAGGCGTTCCATGAATGGATGGGCCGTGGTGATGCGTTGGGCGAGCACTGGGAACAGTGGGCCGCCGGCGACCGTCGGGGCGCGCTCGACAAGATTCCAGACCACATCATCGACGAGTTGATCGTGCATGGCAGTCCCGACGAGTGCCGAGCCCATATCCAGCGTTACATAGACAATGGCGTTACGTGTCCTGCGTTGGCAATCATGGCGTTCCCCGGCGTGGACATAGATGAAGCAATCGAGGGTCTCGCGCCGTGCTAGCGCCGGGCGTAACCGGAGCCGGGCGTTGCTTGCGCCGGGCGTAACCGGAGCCGGGCGTTGCTTGCGCCGGGCGTAACCGGAGCCGGGCGTTGCTTGCGCCGGGCGTAACCGGAGCCGGGCGTTGCTTGCGCCGGGCGTAACCGGAGCCGCGCTGGGTCCCAACCCAAATCTGCGCGTTTAACCACACAGGATGTAGCTGATCGCGCAGATTTCGGGGGTGAAGGCGGCTCAGGGAGTCAGCGCTAGGAAATCAACGAGGCCTGGAGTTTTTGCATTCCGTTCAGCCAACGCTGGCGGTCGCCGGCTCGACGCTGTTCATACATCGCAACTTCAGGATGGGGGAGGATCAAGAAGTCGTCGTTGGCAAGACCGATGGCTACCGCTTCAGCAACCTGGGAAGGCTCAATCATGCCCATGGCCTTCACAACCTCGATAGCCAATTCGCCGTCGGCCTCGGTCATGGGAGTACGAACGCCTTGGGGACACAGGCACGAAACACCAATACCGTGCTCTGCGTAGGTAATAGCAATCCACTCGGCGAGCGCCACACAGCCATGTTTGGTGACGGCATATGGTGCTGTGCCCAGGTTGGTGATCAGGCCGGCAGCGGATGCGGTGAGAAGTAGATGTCCGCCACCTCGCTCAATCCAGCGGGGAACAAGGTGCCGCGCCGCGATGACATGGGCCATCACGTTTACGTTCCAGTTGGCGTTCCAGGTGTCGTTGTCGAGTTCAACACCGCCGTTAGCGCCGATACCGGCGTTTCCGCACCACAGATCAATAGCTCCGGCTTCGGACTCGGTTCGTTCAATCAAATCGACGACGGCAGGCTCATCGGTCACGTCGAGTACCTCGCAACGACCGCTGAGTTCAGTAGCCACAGCGGCCGCTCCGTCGCCATCTTGGTCGGCGATCACCACAGTGCCCGCTCCGTCGGCAGCGAAGCGTTCAGCCATGGCCCGGCCGATGCCGCTAGCCGCTCCGGTAACTACGATGGTTGCCCCTTTTGTGTCCATGGCGGGATAGTAAGGCGATATTCACTAAACACAACGCGCCCGCTGTCACATTGCGCGAGTATGGTTGCTAACAACACGAGCCGACCCCGGCCCGAGAGATATCAAGGGAGGTTCCGGACAATGACTGAAGCCATTGATGGCGTGCAGATCGAAGAGGCGCTGGGAATAATCGACCATGGTCTCGGTGATTTTATTAAGCGCGAGTTGTTGACTAGCGCGGAAGTAGCTGACCTGCTCCTTGATCTTCGTTCGGTTCTCACTTTCGTAGTCGTAGAACCGACAGAACCCGCAAGCTCCAACTAGTAGCTGAGCTGCTAGGGGAACTGAGTTGCTAGCGCAGAAGGCGGCGCGCGATTCTGCCGAAGGCGACTCCGATTACCAGACCCCCTAGCACATCTGATGCGTGATGAATGCGCACATGAACTCGGCTTGCGGCAACCACCGCGCCCAGCGCGTACCATAAAGGGCCGCCGGTCCGGCGTGACAACACCGCCGCAGCCACCATCGCAGCCGATGCGTGCCCACTCGGGAAACTGCTGGTTATTGGTTGACGCAGGTTGAGCGGCCGAGGCGCCGGTTGCAAAGGTCGACGGCGGCGGAAGATCGATTTGATCGGCCCGTTCAACAATGCCGACTCAACGCCGAGAGCAGCGCTCAACCCCATCGCGATCTTCGGATCGTCTTCGACAATCGCTTGTACAACGCCGAGGGCGTGCCAGAGCAAGGAGAAATCAGCTGCCTCCGAAGCGATGTAGAACACCCGGTCAACGAGCGGTTGATTGCGCCATTGTTCCCACCATTGATCAATGACCTCGTCGAGTTGGTCGGTGGTGTCGGTGAACTCGCGCATGGTCTCGTTCATGGTGTCGAGCGTAGATGCCGTTGGTAAGCACCGGGACCTGTGAACATTTTTCGCTCCCAACGTCTAGGCGTAACAAGCAAGGCGCGCGGATAGTCCTCAAACATCCAGCGAGCGAAGTTGCGTCTAGTCCAAGCTGTTGTACCAGTGAGCCTCAGGACTCCGCGAGTTACCCACGGCCGAGCCAACAATGGAATCAACGCTCGAGACATGCGGTCGTCCGCTACGAGTTCTTTGCGTACGGCTTTTTCGTAATGGGCCGTGGGGTTGTCGTGAGCCAACACCGATTCAGCGGCGAGGCGACCGGTGAGTAGCGCCTGTCCGATGCCTTCACCGGTCATCGGGTCTGTGACCGCGGCGGCGTCGCCAACAAACATAGTGTGCGGGCCAACAAGGGGAACACGACCGATTCGAGCTGGGATCGGCCAGGCTTTGTGCGGTGCCTCCGCAACGGCGTCGGCTCCCAGGGCTTGTTGGATGTGGGGTCTGGTGAGAAGATCGAGCCACAGTCGTTTCATGTCACCAACCGTGTGTCGCCCTCCTCGGCGGATACCGAAACCGATGTTTGCTCGATCTCCTTGCAGAGGGAAAGACCATGCATAACCAGGTAAAAGATCGGGTTCGAACCAGACGATCAGGTCCTCTGCGGCTCGGCCGGTGACGTTGCCGTAGTACTGGCGAAAGGCGTGCCACTCGCCAAGGTATTGGTAGACCCCGAGACCCAGTGACTTGCGAACCGGCGACCACATCCCGTCAGCCGCGATCAGGTTCGAGGTCCGTATGCAGCGCTCGCTTTCGTTGTCAATGTTGTTGTCGATGAGCACATCAATGGTGTCGTCGGATACTTCGGTGCCGGTCACAGAGCATCCGGGTTCGACACGAGCACCCGCAGCACGTGCCAGTTCCAGTACCGCGGCATCCAGATCGATTCGCGGTACCACGGCTGCGTGATAGCCGGGTCCATCGGGGAGGGGATAATACCGCTCGGTTCCCGAAGGTGATCGCACCGCTACGTCGCGAACCACGTTCCAAGATTCGATATGGCTCGGATCGAGGCCTAAGAACTCGAGCTCACGCAGAGCCAGGGCTGTGAGGCCATCACCGCAGCACTTGTCCCGCGGGAACGTTGCCTTGTCGACGAGCAGGACGTCGCGGCCGGCCCGAGCCAGGACAATGGCGGCCGCCGCGCCGCCAGGCCCCCCACCCACCACAACTGTCTCCGCTCTCACGATGACCCGTCCGGGTCTGTTTCGTCCTGATCGGTCTCGTTCTCGTTGGTTGCGTCTTCGTCGTTTGCGTCCGGTTCGGTCTCGTGGCTGTCCGTGTCGCCGTTGGTTTCATCGCGGTCATCATCATTGCCGTCGTCATCGCCGTCATCATCATCGCCGTCATCGTCGTCGTTGGTGTGGTCCGAGCTGTCACCCTCGTCAACATCGTCGTGGTCTGAGTTGTCGCCGTCGCCGTCGTTGTCGCCGTCCGGGATTGTGGTCGTGGTTGTAGACACGCTTGGAGTGCCGTCGCAGAGCATTCCCTCCGGGTGATACCGGGCAAATACGGTGTCCACCTCCCGACGCCCGTCCTCCACGAAAATTCTGGTCCGCTCGGTCAACACATTGATACATACCAGACCATGAGGCATGCTCGTCTGGCCGGTCTGCTCGGCGAAGACCGACCGGGTGGAATAGAGGCGCACAGTGATGGAATTTTCGGTCACCGTCGGCCAAACCAGAACTCCGTAGGGCGTGTTGTTGACTATCTGCAAATCGGGGGCGGGATAGGACACGGTCGCTTCACGGCCATAGGGATAACGCCCAATGTAGATTGAGTGGCTCTGGTACTCACCGAAATCTAGGCCAGCAAAAAAAGCGGCATTGAACAAGGTTGTTGCGTACTGTGAGATTCCTCCACCGACAGAGTCGACAAAGATCCCGTGGTCGATCATTCCTGCTGGTACAAAGCCCTTTTCAGCAGTTCGGGGACCAATATAATCGTTGACCGAGAAAGTCCCACCGGGTTCAATGACCGCCCCTTGCGTCAACTCGGCAATGCGGAAGATATTGATCACGCGTGCCTGTCCGGGCACGAAGTTGGTCGTGAACTTGCCGACCACCTCTTTGATACCCAACGACTCAGCCCAGGCAACGCCCTTTGCATCAGGGTCTTCGGTGGGCCGAACCTGAACCTGACTCTCGCCTGCGATGAGAGCCTCAAGAATCCGCTCACCGGTATCGTCGGTACAGCAGATGCTTCCGGGAGAACCTCCGACAATATGGATGTTCTCGAGATAATCGATAAAGAAGGTCGTTTCTTGGCCGGGGTCTCCGAGACCGACAAAAAGAGCGGCCAACGTCGAGACAACGGCGTCATTATCCAGCGAGATCTCGCCTGCTGGACCGAAGTCGACCCACTGCCGCAAAGCGCGCTCCGGAATCAAGTGGTACTCAGAGAAACCCAGCAGCGCCACCTCGATGCCATCTTGGGTCAGCTCGTTGGCATGACGCGCGAGTTCGGTTCCGCCAACGTCTATGGCCTCGCTCCCGAGCGAAGGCAGCTCAACAGGATCTTCGCCTTCGCCCGAAACTGCGATCAGGAGCAGTCGCTCGAGTTCATTGATGTCGACGATAGGTATCTTGGTTGTGTCGGCGGCGACGAAAACCCCATTGGCCAGCGCCACGCTCAAGCCATCCGGATCGACCAGAAGCACCGCGTCAGTACCCTCACCGAGCAATTCCACCAGAGTGTTTCGATCAAGGAAATAGTGCGGTGTCACTCTGCGATTCGCGACCGGAGAAAAGAGCCAGCGAAACGGTTGTGTAGCGCCGCCTTTTTCGGCAGCTTCATCAAGTGTGGACTCAATGTTGATACCGATCCCCAACTCGGTTGCGGTGGCGGTTACAGAAGCTTCGTCCCAAACCACGGTTATGGACTTGTCGAGCGAGGGGTGCGAAGCGAGCCGGATAGCCGCTTCTTCGCGGCTCATCGACCCGACCGAGATTTCGTCGATCTCCACCCCTCTCGGGATGTCCTCGCCGCTCACGACATCGTCAATGATCCAGGCGACCACAATCAAGATGACAGTCGCGGCTAGCACCGCAAGGGTCGCGCGCACGGTGCCCAATCGTATAGGCCGTGAGCTTTAGAAGAGTCTCGGGTTGGGTGATTCGATGCCGCGGAGTTCGTCATAGTCGACCTCAACGCACTGAATCTCGCGATCTTCGGCCAACACCTTCGCTTGCGGCTTGATTTCTTGGGCCACGAACACGCCTCGCACTGGTCGCAAGGCCGGGTCGCGGTTGAGGAATTCCAGATAACGGCTGAGTTGCTCAACTCCGTCGATCTCGCCGCGGCGTTTGACCTCAATCGCTACGGCCACGCCGTCGGCGTCACGACACATCAGATCTACAGGACCGACGCTGGTCGGGAATTCACGGCGCACCAAGCGCAAGCCTTCGGTTATCGATGTGGGATCGTCGGCTAAGAGCTTCTGCAGGTGCGCTTCGACGCCGTCTTTCTGAAGACCAGGATCTCGCCCCATCTCAAATGACGAGTCGCTGATCACCTCATGAAGGGTGATCGTAAGAACTTCGCCCTTCGGGTTGGTGACCGTCCATGTGCCATCTTCGGGATTCTCCGACAGTCGGTTCGGGGGGTTCATCCAGTTGAGGGGCTTGTAGGCACCGCCGTCTGCGTGAATCGCCACGCTGCCGTCAGCCTTGACCATCAGCAAGCGCATCGCCTCACCGAGGTGGGCTTGTAACCGCCCGTTGTAGTCAACTGTGCAGCGAGCCACAACAAGACGCATCCCTCAATGCTATCTCCAGAGATGCAATCGGGGTCCTAGAGGTCGGGCCCTAGAGGTCGGGGTCTGCTTCGGGGTGGGGGTAGACGAAACGGATCAGGCCCACGGCTAGTACCAGCCCGATCATTTGCATCACGATGAACATCGGCGCAGAAGAAGGCTCTATCCCCGCAAACGTGTCGGAGAACATGCGACCGACCGTGACCGCCGGGTTGGCGAAACTGGTGGAAGAGGTGAAGTAGTACGCCGCGCCGATATAGGCAGCAACCGACCCTGCAACCAGCCGAAGCCGCTCAGTGCGGACCAGCGAGAAGATGAGGGCTATCAAACCGACCGTGGCGATCACTTCGCCTAGCCACAGGTGTCCGGCGGATCGAGTTTTGGTGGACCAGTTCACCGCGTCCAGGTCGAACATCAGGTTGGCTAGCACAGTACCGGCCACCGCTCCTGTCACCTGAGCGGCGATGTAAGGGAGGACGTGACGATGGGGAAAACTCCCCAGCGCCCAGTCGGCCAGCGTTACCGCCGGGTTGAAGTGAGCCCCCGACAGCGGACCGAACATGACGATGATGGCCAGCAGCACACCGGCGGTGGCCGCTGCGTTCTGGAAGAGTTGCAAACCCACGTCGTTGGGCGAAAGGCGTTCGGCCATGATGCCCGAACCCACCACACCGATCAGCAAGAAAGCGGTTCCCGTGGTCTCAGCCGCCAGCTTGCGGTTCAACATGTCTGTTGGGAAGCGAAGCTCGCCAGGCTCGTGAGCGTGGCTTCTGCCAACTCGGGACGACAGACCAGCAGGTCCGGGAGATATGGGTCTTTTTGGTTGTAGAGCAATTCTTGGCCGTTGATGCGGCTTACATGGCAACCCGCCGCCGCGGCGACAGCCACCGGGGCACATGAATCCCACTCGTATTGACCCCCGCTGTGGGCATATATTTCGCACTCGCCGCGAACCACTGCCATCGTCTTGGCGCCGGCCGAACCCATCTCCACCAAATCGGCACCGAGATCGTTGGCGACATGAATTGCCGCGGCCGGTGGCCTGGTGCGCGACACGATCAAACGCACAGCAGAAGCGCCGGTCGGCGGCAGCGGCGTGGGATTTGCCGTGCTGAAGAGCAAACCAAGAGCAGGAAGTGCCACCGCGCCGGCGATTGGACGACTGTTGGCCACAAGAGCGACATGAACCGCCCAATCAGTACGAGGAACCTCGGAAAACTCGCGGGTGCCGTCGAGAGGGTCGATAATCCAGGTGCGCTCAGCATCGAGACGCGCAAGATCGTCCTTGCCTTCCTCCGACAGAATCGCATCGTCTGGACGCGCCGCTTGCAACCGCTCCATGAGAAGCTCGTGGGCTTGCCGGTCGCCTTGCGCCTTCAGTACCGCTGAGGGCGCGTCTCCGGCGTGCAGTCGGGCGCGAAGTTCAACCAGAAGACGACCTGCTTCATCCGCTAATTGAGCCGCAAGACGATGGTCTTCGAGCGACGCACTGGTTGGTTCGACAGTTGGTTCGATAGTGATGTCAGAGATTCCAGCAGTCGCCCTGCCGTTAGACAAATCCAGGCCCGCGACCGCGTTCTTGGGGAACGAGTTCCTTCGGTGACTGGCAAGATCGTTGGCGTGCATGTGAGAGATGCCACGAGAACCTGTTACGTTGCACAGACGGGATGACGATTGCAGAGGCGCCTCCAACAACAGAACCGCGGACCCCTCCGCTTCTTCGATCTGCTCTCGTCGTCGCGCTGATCTACTTCTTTTTGGTTGGGGTTTCATCGCTCGAAACGGGCATCAAAATAATGGGCGCCGATACCCAGGAGCGGCTGTTTTCGACGGTCTCGAACCCGCTCGCGGGGTTGTTTATCGGCATTCTCGGCACGATTTTGGTGCAATCGTCGTCGGCTAGCACTTCAGTTATCGTCGGTTTGGTTGCCGCCAGGGCGCTGAAGATTGATGACGCGGTGCCGATGATTATGGGTGCCAACATCGGCACCACGGTGACGAACACGCTGGTGTCGCTGGCTCACATACGCCAATCTGAAGAGTTCAAGCGCGCCTTCAGCGTGGCGACGGTCCATGACCTCTTCAACGTGATCGCGGTGGCGATTCTGCTGCCCATCGAACTGGCCACTGGTGTGCTTACGAGCATTGCGGAGTCGATCAGCAGTCAGTTGCTAGGCAATGCCGGCACCGAGTGGAAGAGTCCGATCAAACAGTACGTCAAAGAACCCGTCGGTTGGATCCAGGATCTCTGGGAGGCGGTGGGGACCAGCAGCAACGTCCTTGGGTCGCTGGTGGTCGGCTCTGGTCTAGTAATTGTGCTCCTGGCGCTGGCGTTGATTACCCGCAACATGCGCCTGCTGGTCGCTGAGAGGGTGGAACGCACGCTCAACATTGTTCTCAGCAAGGGAGCCGGCATGGTCGCCATGCTGCTGGGCGTGATCATCACGATCG
Organism: Candidatus Aldehydirespiratoraceae bacterium; assembly: GCA_965198365.1. Classification (GTDB taxonomy): domain Bacteria; phylum Actinomycetota; class Acidimicrobiia; order Acidimicrobiales; family Aldehydirespiratoraceae; genus VXYK01. The sequence goes on from OZ240617.1 coordinate 1,354,345, forward strand.
CCGTTCAGTCGTCGTCGATCACGACCTCGGTTCTGATTCCGATGTCGGCAGCAGGGGTGTTGTCGTTGCGAAACGCCTTTCCGGTGACGCTCGGTGCCAATGTCGGCACAACCATCACCGCCCTGCTTGCCGCACTGGCCACCGACGCCCCAGAAGCTCTTACCATCGCCTTGGTGCACACAATCTTCAATGTTGTCGGCATTCTCTTGGTCTATCCGTTTCCGGCGTTCAGGAAGATACCGATTAGAGCAGCCGAGGCCCTTGCTGCACTTGCCGTGGAACGCCGAACGTACGCGGTCGCATACGTTGCGATGGCTTTCATTGTCATCCCAGTGGTTGGTGTAGCGCTCCTCAACTGACCGTAACATTGGCGCTGATGTCCTTTGACCTCACCCATCTGCGCCAACTCGAAGCGGAATCGATTCACATCTTCCGCGAGGTGGCCGCCGAGTTTGAGAGTCCCTGTCTTTTGTTCTCGGGTGGCAAGGACAGCATCGTTATGCTGCACATCGCCCAAAAAGCCTTCTGGCCAGCCAAGTTGCCTTTCGTGGTGATGCATGTTGACACCGGCCACAACTTCGCTGAGGTGCTTGAGTTCCGGGATCGCCGGGTGGCCGAACTCGGAGTTCGGCTGGTGGTCGCCTCGGTGCAAGAAGCAATTGATGCCGGAAAGGTCGTGGAGGAGACCGGTCCTCGAGCGAGTCGTAATCGGTTGCAGACCGCAGTGCTGCTCGACGCTATTGAACAGCATCGTTTCGATGCTCTTTTCGGTGGTGCTCGCAGAGACGAAGAAAAGGCGCGGGCAAAAGAACGCGTGTACTCGTTTCGTGACGAGTTCGGCCAGTGGGACCCTAAGAATCAACGCCCCGAGCTTTGGAGTCTCTACAACGGTCGGATTCGGGTTGGTGAACACATCCGGGTATTCCCGATCAGCAACTACACCGAACTCGATATCTGGCAGTACATCAAAGAAGAACGGATCGAGATCCCGTCGGTTTACTTCGCGCACCAACGTCAAGTGTTTGAACGCGATTCCATGTTGCTGTCGACGGGTCCCTATATCACTTTGATGGACGGCGAAGAACCTTTCACCGAGACGGTGAGGTATCGCACGGTTGGAGACATGAGTTGTACCGGAGCTGTGGAGTCGAGTGCCGACACCATCGACAAGATCATCGAGGAAGTGGCGGCGACTCGCATCACCGAGCGCGGTGCTACCCGAGCCGACGACAGAGTTTCCGAAGCGGCCATGGAAGACCGCAAAAAAGAGGGCTACTTCTGATGGAGATGCTCCGCTTCGCCACGGCCGGCTCGGTCGATGACGGTAAGTCCACACTGATCGGTCGCCTGTTGTACGACACCAAATCGATCTTTGAGGACCAAATAGAGGCTGTGGAGAGGGCCTCGGTTCAGATGGGTACCGAATACACGAACCTGGCGCTGCTTACCGATGGCCTCCGAGCCGAACGCGAACAAGGCATCACCATCGATGTCGCCTACCGCTACTTCTCGACTCCGCGGCGCAAATTCATAATCGCCGATACCCCGGGCCACATTCAATACACCCGCAACATGGTGACGGGCGCCTCCACCGCCGACCTCGCAATCGTCCTGATCGACGCCCGCAAAGGAGTGCTGGAACAATCGAAGCGTCACGCTTTTTTGGCTTCGCTGCTACGGATCCCGCATCTGGTTCTGGCGGTCAACAAAATGGACCTTGTCGATTATGACCAAGAGCGTTTCGAGGAGGTCAGAAATGAGTTCCGAGACTTCGCTGCCAAGCTCAACATCGCGGACTTGACTTTTATCCCGGTATCGGCGCTGCACGGGGACAACATTGTCGACCGCTCTGGGAGCATGGCCTGGTATCAGGGTCCATCGCTGCTGCACCACCTCGAGGAGGTCCACATTGCATCTGACCGCAATCTCATCGATGCTCGCTTCCCGGTTCAGTACGTGATTCGCCCACAGTCCGATCAGTACCATGACTATCGCGGCTACGCGGGAACTGTCGCAGGAGGCGTTTTTCGCACTGGTGATGAGGTTACGGTGTTGCCGTCGGGCTTCAGCTCAACCGTCAGAAGCATCGAAACGTTCGACGGTGGGGTCGACGAGGCGTTCTCGCCGATGGCGGTCACCATTCGTATCAACGACGAGATTGACATCTCACGGGGCGACATGATCGTGCGGCCCAACAACCAGCCGACCGTCGCGCAAGATATTGACGCCATGGTTTGCTGGATGAACGAACGTATCTCTTTGCATCCAGGTAGCAAGCTTGTGATCAAACACACAACCCGCTCAACCAAGATCCTCGTCAAAGAGCTTTCCTACCTGCTAGATATCAACAGCTTGCACCGCGACGAAAGTGCCACTCAGTTGTCGCTCAACGAGATTGGGCGGGTGCGACTTCGCAGCCAAGTACCGCTGTTCTTCGATGAGTATCGGCGCAACCGTCAGACCGGCAGTTTCGTTCTGATCGACGAGGCGACCAACGTGACCGTGGGCGCGGGCATGATCCTGGGTTCGGTGTCTTCATGAGCACGGTGTCTCTATGAGCACGGTGTCTCTATGAGTTCGGTGTCTTGGTAATGACGGTGTCGGGGTGAGTGAGTCCGCTGACAACATCGTTTGGCACCAGGGGCATCTCTCGCGTTCGCAGCGTTGGAACGCTTTGGGTCAACGCGGGGCAACCGTGTGGTTCACGGGCTTGTCAGGTTCGGGAAAGTCCAGCGTCGCGGTTGCTGTGGAGAAAACTCTTATCGAGTCCGGTCGTCTCACCTATGTCCTCGACGGTGACAACATTCGCCACGGCCTCAACCGCGATCTGGGCTTTACGGCTACCGATCGCGACGAAAACGTGCGGCGTGTGGCAGAGGTCGGTCGTTTGCTGGCAGATGCCGGAGCGGTTTCGCTGATCCCTCTGGTGTCGCCCTACCGAGCAGCCCGTGCCAACGCTAGGGCACTCCATGAAGCAGCGCAGATCCCATTTTTCGAGGTGTTTGTGGACACGCCGTTGGATGTCTGCGAGCAGCGTGATGTGAAGGGCTTGTATGCCAAGGCGCGGGCCGGTGAGATAAGCGGCTTTACCGGCATAGACGACCCCTACGAACCACCGTTGAATCCTGAACTTCGTCTGGTGCCCAGCGACGGCGATGCCGATGCCATGGCTGGCTTTGTGATCTCGCTGCTCAACCGTGAGACGAAATAGATTGCTAAGAAAGATTGGACCTGTCTATGAGTGTTGAAATGGTGCCCTACGACGAGTTTTCGATGTTTCACGAGAACGCTTCGGAGTTCGGGTTGCCCTATGACGGTCCGCCCTTTGTGCGTCGAGAGCAAGTAGATCTCGCAGACGGGAGACACGTCAGCGCGCTGGTATGGGGCGATAGTCCACCCGAGCTTGTCTTCTTGCATGGTGGCGCCCAAAACGCCCACACCTGGGACACAGTTGCGCTGGCTTTGGGCCGCCCGCTGGTGTGTCTTGACTTGCCCGGCCACGGACACTCTGGCGAGGGGGCGCCGGGGGCAGGGAGCACCGATGTAGTCGGCAACGCCGCTGACATCGCCGCAGCCGTGCAGGCCCTTGGGGCCGAAGCGAGCGCGGTGGTCGGAATGTCGCTTGGGGGGATGACCTTGCTGGCGTTGGCTGACCATGCCCCCGAACTGGTCCGCAAGGCTGTTTTGGTGGACGTGACCCCGGGTGTTGACGAAAAGAAGAGCAGCAACATTGCGGCGTTCATCGACGGACCCGAGAGCTTCGACAGTTTTGATGATCTGTTGGCTCGGACCATTGAGTTCAATCCGACCAGGACTGTGGAGTCGCTACGCCGCGGCATCCTTCACAACGCCGAGCAACGAGCCGACGGCTCGTGGGTATGGCGTTATGCGCGCTTTCGTGCGAGTGAGACGCGTGCGAGTGAGACGCGGGCCAGCGAAACACGAGGCAGCGGCGACGGTTTCCCGAGATTCGGGGACCTCTGGGATGTGGTGTCGGACTTGGCGGTTCCGTTGATGCTCGTTCGCGGTATGCGCACACAATCCGTTGTGGACGACGCGGATGAAGCTGAGCTGGTTCGCCGCTGTCCATCAGTCCGGATCGAACACGTCGAAAACGCCGGACACAGCGTCCAAGGAGACACCCCAGTCGAGTTGGCAGCGCTGATTGACAACTTTGTATTCGGAACGTGAACCGAGGCGGCTGAGCGAACGAACTCTGCTCAGTAGACACCGCGGGTAACAAGCATGGTGCCGGCTATAGGGCCGCCTCCATTGGCGACCACCGCAACCTCGGGTTCGCCTTTGACTTGGCGTTCGCCGCCTTGGCCACGTAACTGAACACAGGCTTCGTGCAGCAACCCGAAGCCATGCAGACGACCCGCGGACAGCTGACCACCAGCGGTGTTGAGCGGAAGTTCGCCCTCTAGAGAGATCCGGTGTCCGCCTTTGAGGTAGTCCTTGGCTTCGCCGATGGCGCAGAACCCCAAGGCTTCGATCGCCATGAGTGTGATGATGCTGAAGCCGTCGTACAACTGCGCTGTGTCGACATCGGAGCAGGTCAACTCAGTACGACGCCACATAGCGTCGGCTGCTGCGCGTAACGGAGACTCCTCCATGTTCGGGCGTTGATCCCACGATGGCCGTCCGTGCAGTGCCGTGCCGACCGCGTTGATCCCGATCGCGGTGGTAGGCACATCCGGGGCGTAGTCGCGGTGAGAAACGACGAAAGCTGTCGCTCCGTCCACCGGGACATCACAGTCGAACAGGCACAGTGGTGTGGTGATGATTCGGGCGTTCAGGTAGTCGTCCATGGTCATTTGATCGCGGAAGATCGCCTTGGGATTGAGTCCAGCGTTGCGGCGGGCGTTGAGTGCGATTGTCCCGAGCGTCTCTCGAGTAGTGCCATAGGTGTGAAAGTGGCGCTGAGCGTTCATGGCCAGCCAGTTGGCCGCCGAGACAGCACCGAAGGGAAGCAGATACTGAAGGGTTCCGCCGAGCCGTGGGCTACTTCCGCCTCCTCCGCTGCCAGCACCGCCGCCTATGCCCTGGCGCCCTCCGGAGCCCTGCGCGGTTGACTCCCAGACGGTTCGGTACACCAGCACATGACGAGCCAAACCGGCCGACACCGCAACGGCAGCGTTGATCACTGCTTGGATCTGAGCGGGACCCTCAGGGCCGGCACTGTGCCAATTTAGATCAAGGCGCAGAGCATCCTGCACTGCGTCGGTGCCGGGTCCGGCGAAACCCGGCGTCAATCCGTCCATGGCACCACCCGGGTAAGAGGCAAGACCATCGATGTCGCTTATCGCCAGACCAGCGTCTGATACTGCGTCGAGACACGCTTCGACGGTGAGGTTCATTGCGGTTCGACCTAGTCGCCGTCCTATTGCTGACTGGCCGATGCCGCTGATGATGCTGTCACGTTCGCCAATTCGCCGGGTCATCGGATCTCCCGGAACTGCGGTAGCCAAACGTCGTCACAGTGGAGAAAGAAAACTTCGACGGGCCTGCCGATTGCTACGTCGTCGGGGTCGGTTCCGATCAGGTTGCTGGTGATGCGAAGGGGCTGTGCATCGCTGCCCTCTTCGAGATCGACGAGCACCACGCAATACGGTCCGATATCGCCAAACCATGGTTGGTGATTGATGGTGAACGAGTAGATCGTGCCGCGTCCACTGACGGCGGTGGGTTCGACGGAACTGCTGTGACATGAGAAACAGGTGCCGACAGGAGGATGAATCCAGGTGCCGCATTCGCTGCAACGCTCAATTCGCAGTTTGCCGTCCTCACCCGATGTCCAGAACTGTCGGTTCTGCGGGTCGAGCTTTGGTAGCACCCGCGCAGGAAAAATGTCCTCCATCACTTTGACCCTAGGTCGTCCAGATGTTGTCTTTTCACACCGTGTCTTTCGCGGGGTGTTTTCACATGGTCCTTCGGTTCAGACCCTTGGGCATTTCCCGTATCATGGCGTCCTGCACGTAGCTGGCGACGAGCATGCGTTCGCTGTCGTGTATCTGACAGCGACCGTAGCTGCGCCCGCCGCCCGCAAAGGGGGCCTCGTGGCTCATCAGCAGCCAGTCGCGCATTGAGAACCCACGATGGAAGGTGAGCGTGTGGCTGATCACTCCGGTCGACAGATCCACATGGGCCCGGTCGTAGGCGACGCCGGGGTGAGGACGCATGGCAGTACCGATCAGGAACCCGTCGGTTCCCCACGCCAACACCGCCTGATTCACGATCAGATCGTCTGGTGTGTGCCGACTGCGGTACCAGACCGATAGCTCAGCCGGACCCGTGGGCCCAGAGCTGTCGACAAGATCGACATTGTCTGCAATGACATATTCCGCACCGGGAAAGACAGCGTGGTCGCTTCCCACGGGGCTCTCGTTGGGGGGCGTCGCCGCGGGCCGGTCGGTTTGGTGGGCAATGACATCAGCTTCGGTGACGTGGGTCAGCACCGACCCCCGCGCACAGAGTCGGTCACCTTGCCAAACGCTTACCGTGTGGCTCGCGAAGGTTCGGCCCGAATGGAAAGTCTCGACTGAGATTTCAGTTTCGGCGTCAACGCGGGCAGCTCGGGCAAAGATCGCACTGATGGTCTTCACTGACTTGTCGCTGCTGTGGGCTACCGCTGCGATGATCATCTGCGCCAAGAGCTGCCCACCGAACACCACGTTGTTGATGGCGGGGTCTCCTTCGTTGCTGACTCGATAGCGCGCCTCGCCAACCGGCTCCAGCCTTAGGATCGGAGGCAGCGCAGCAGGGTCGATCATCTGTCAGCTCGGCTCCCGGGCCTAGCGGCCCATGAGCGCAGCGAATATGAGCGGTGAGCAACGTATTTCAAAGCAGGATCATCTGTCAGCTCGGCTGCCGGGCCTAGCGGCCCATGAGCGCAGCGAATAAGAGCGGTAAGCAACGTGTTTCAAAGCAGGATCATCTGTCAGCTCGGCTTAGTGGTTTGTACTTGATGCGTTGGGGGCGCATGGCATCGACTCCGTGCTCGCGTCGTCGGTAGTCGGCATAGTCACTGAAATTACCTTCGAACCAGCGGACCTGCGAGTCACCCTCAAAAGCAAGAATATGGGTCGCCACCCGGTCGAGAAACCAGCGATCATGGCTGATAATGACCGCGCAACCCGGGTAAGCCTCAATGGCGTCCTCAACTGCACGCAGGGTGTCGACGTCGAGGTCGTTGGTTGGCTCATCGAGCAACAACACGTTGGCACCCTCTTTGAGAACTTTCGCCAAGTGCACACGGTTGCGCTCGCCACCCGACAAAATCCCAACCTTCTTCTGTTGATCCGAACCCTTGAAGTTGAACGAAGCCACATAGGCCCGACCGTGGATCTCGCGGCCACCCACAACAAGGTTGTCGTTTCCACCCGTGATCTCCTCATAGACCGTTTTGGTCGGGTCGAGGGTCCGGTTCTGATCCACGTAGCCAAGTTTGACAGTCGGACCAATCCGCAAGGTGCCACCATCGGGGCGAGACTGCGCGTCGGTGTTGTGCTCAGTTGCGGCGATGATCATCTTGAACAGAGTGGATTTACCCGCGCCGTTGGCGCCGATAACACCGACGATCCCTGCCGGCGGCAACGAGAACGAGAGGTCATCGATCAGCAGTTTGTCGCCGAAACCCTTAGAGAGCCCCTCGGCCTCGATCACTACATCACCAAGCCGGGATTCGGTGGAAATCACGATTTCGAGATCGTTGGCGCGACCCTCGGCACTGCGTTGCTCCTCAAGCAGTTTCTCATATTGGGACAACCTCGCCTTTCCCTTGGCTTGGCGGGCCTTGGGCGCCATCCGGACCCACTCAAGCTCACGCTTCAGCGTGCGCTGGCGTTTGTCGTCCTGCTTGTCCAACGCCGCGTAACGTGCCTCTTTCTGCTCTAGAAAGCCCGAGTAATTCCCCTCAAACGGGAAACCCTTGCCGCGGTCAAGCTCGAGAATCCAGCCTGCCACATTGTCCAAGAAGTAGCGGTCATGGGTGATCGCAACGACGGTTCCCCGATAGTCCGACAGGGTGCGCTCAAGCCACCCGACGGACTCGGCATCCAAGTGGTTGGTGGGCTCGTCGAGCAGCAACAGGTCGGGCTTTGCCAGCAGCAGACGAGCCAAGGCCACGCGCCGAATCTCACCCCCAGACAAGTGATCGACCGGCGTGTCGCCCGGAGGAGTTCGTAAGGCATCCATGGCGATCTCTATGTTGCGTTGCAAGTCCCAGGCGCCGAGCGCCTCAATCTTCGACTCGATATCGGCCTGACGAGCGCCGAGCTTTTCGTAGTCGGCATCGGGATCAGACCAGCCGGCCATGACCTCGTCGTAGGCGGCTAGTAGCGAAGCAGCTTCGGTGGTGCCGTCCATGATGTTGCCCATCACGTCCTTGGAGGCATCAAGCTGCGGTTCTTGTTCGAGCATGCCGACAGTGAAACCCCCACTCAGACGAGCCTCTCCGCTGTATTCGGAATCAATACCGGCCATGATGCGCAACAGAGTCGACTTGCCGGCTCCATTAGGGCCGAGCACGCCAATCTTCGCTCCGGGGAAGAACGCCAGCGTGATGTCTTTCAGCACATCCTTGTCGGGAGCAACGAAGCGACCGACCTTGTGCATGGTGAAGATGAACTGAGCGCTCATAGCGCTGAAAATCTATCAGTAGGTCGACTTGGATCGGGTGAGTTGATGCCCTCGGCTCAGAAACACTGTCGCTCAGAAGCTGAGGGCGTTTCGCAGCAATTCGGCATGCTCTTGGGCGTGAACCCTGATGCTTCCGCAAGCAGGGCTGCCGGATTCGAAGCGGCTGACCCGCCGTATCGAGTGCGTCTGTTCGTGCGCTTCATACATGCGCCCTTTGATGGCGTTCCAGGGGCCCATGTTCTCGGGTTCTTCTTGAAGCCAGACGAGTTCGGAGGCAGCCCCATACTTGGCCAGCAGCGCGGCGATGGCGTCGTAAGGCCAGGGGTAGAGTTGTTCGACTCGGACAATGGCCACGGGCGCGCCCATGCGATCCCGCTGTGCCATGGCATCGAAAGCAACTTTGCCACTGGCCAGAATCACCCGTTTCACCGATGCGGGATCAGGATCGGCAGGGTCACCCAGAACTTCCTCGAAGGTTCCCGACAAGAGGTGCGCTACCGGTGAGCGCGAGGTACGCGCCCGCAGCAACGACTTGGGCGTGAACACGATCAACGGCACTCGCACATTGAGTAACGTTTGGCGACGCAACAAATGGAAGAACTGTGCGGCTGTTGTGGCGTTGCAGATCTGCAGATTGTCTTCTGCTGCGAGCAACAAGTAGCGCTCGACACGAGCCGATGAATGCTCCGGTCCTTGTCCCTCGAGACCGTGGGGCAACAACATGACCAGACCGGTTTCTTCGTCCCATTTGTCCTTCGCGGCGACGATGAACTGGTCGACGATGATTTGCGCACCGTTGGCGAAATCGCCGAACTGTGCTTCCCACATGACCAGAGCGTTGCGGTTGGCGATCGAGTATCCGTATTCGAAACCCAAAGCCGCGTACTCCGAAAGCAACGAGTCGTAAATCCACAGTCGCGTGTCTCCGGTGGCAAAGGTCGCCAACGGTACGTACTCGGCACTGGTCTCGTAGTCGACCAGTGTTGAGTGGCGATGGCTGAAAGTCCCACGGCGAGAGTCTTGGCCTGCCAGCCGAATGCTGTTTCCCTCCAGTAGCAGCGAACCCAAAGCCATTGCCTCAGCCAACGCCCAGTCGACCTCACCGGAGGCAAACATCTCGTCACGCTTCTCAAATTGCTGGGCGAGCTTGGGGTGGAGCGTGAACCCGTCCGGCATGATCGACAGCGCCCGGTAGATCCGTTGCACGCTGACGTGGTCGATGGAGGTTCGCACATGGGGCAACACGCCGACGGGCTGTGGCGGGTGTGCTGCTCGTGCATCAGGGTCTGAAGCCATCCCACGCGTTTCGTCGAGAGCCGACTGCAGGCGTGCCTGAAAGTCCGCCAAGGCTTCCTCGGCTTGTGTCGGGGTCAAGTCTCCACGCTTGGTGAGTGCTTCGGTGAAGTGAGCCCGCACTGAAGGCCGGGCGTCAACACGGCGGTACATCTCCGGGAGTGTGTAGCTGGGGTCGTCGCCTTCGTTGTGCCCGTGGCGTCGGTAGCAGATCATGTCGATGACGACGTCTTTGTTGAACCGCTGGCGGTACGCGAATGCCAGGCGCGCAACACGCACGCAGGCTTCAGGATCGTCGCCGTTGACGTGGAAGATCGGCGCTTGAATCATTTTGGCCACATCGGTTGAGTACTCAGACGAGCGTGCTTCGTCGGGCGTGGTTGTGAAACCGAGTTGGTTGTTGATGATCACATGGATCGTGCCGCCGACCCGGTATCCCTGAATCTGAGAGAGGTTGAGAGTTTCGGCGACCACGCCCTGCCCCGCGAAGGCCGCGTCGCCGTGGATCAGCAGCGGCAGGACCGGGAATTTGCCATAACCGCTCTCAGGGTCGATCAGGTCCATCTGTGCCCGCGCCATGCCTACCACGACCGGATCAACAGCTTCGAGGTGGCTCGGGTTGGCAGCCAACTCAAGAGGGAGTTTGTTGCCGTTGCGGCTGACGAAAGTCCCCTTCTGCCCGAGGTGATACTTGACATCGCCGGACCCCTGGGTCATCTGCTCGATATCGCCCCCCTCGAACTCTGTGAAGAGTTCCCTATAGGTCTTGCCAACTATATTGACCAGCACATTCAGACGCCCCCGGTGGGCCATACCCATTACCGCGCCGGCCATGTTGTTATCCGCCGCCGCGCCGAGTACCGCGTCGACTAACGGGATGGTGCTTTCGGCTCCTTCGATGCCGAAGCGCTTTTGCCCGACATATTTTGTGCCGAGGAAGCTTTCGAGCGCTTCAGCAGCGTTGAGACGACTGAGGATATGGCGTTGCTCTTCGGGCTCGATCTGAGAGTCGGCCCCCTCAAGTTGCTCTTGCATCCAGCGCTTCTCCACCGGGTCCTGGATATGCATGTACTCAACGCCGACAGTTCGGCAATAGGCGTCGCGCAGCACCCCCAGAAGGTCGCCCAAAGCCATCTTCGAGGTGCCACCGACCATCGCATAGATGCCCGTGTCTGTGCCGGTCAGGAACTCGCGGTCGAGATCCCAGATGGTCAGGCCGTAGGTTGCTGGGTCGAGCTCGGCGTGCATCTTCGGCTCTTTGACCTGGAGCGGGTCGAGATCGGCGATCAGGTGGCCACGGACCCGATACATGTTGATCAGTTGGTTGACCTTGGCTTGCTTCTCAAGCAGGGATCCCTCACGGTCGACGGGATTGATGTCTCGACGCCATTTGACCGCCTCATAGGGAACTTCCAGCGCCTGGAAGACCTTGACGTAGAAGTCGTTGCTGCCGAGAAGCAGATCATGAACCTTGCGCAGGAACATCCCCGACTCAGCACCCTGGATGATCCGATGATCGTAGGTGGAGGTGATTGTGACGACTTTCGAAAGCCCGAGATCAGCCAACGTGGCAGGATCTGCGGCTTCGAAGCCAGTGGGGTAGGAGATCGAGCCGACACCGACGATTAGACCTTGGCCGGGCATCAACCTGGGAACGGACTGCATAGTGCCGATGGTCCCTGGATTGGTGAGGGTGACCGTTGTGCCGGTGAGGTCGTCCGGGCTGATCTCGTTGTTGCGGACCCGCCGGATCGTGTCTTCGTATCGTGTGGCGAACTCTCGGAAGCTCAGAGTGTCTGCTTCTTTGATGCAGGGGACCATGAGTGTGCGAGAGCCGTCTGATTTGGGAACGTCGACTGCGATACCGAGAGCCACATGCGGGTTGTGCACCAGTGTCGGTTCGCCTTTGGCACCATGGGTGAACGAGTTGTTCATGACCGGCATTTCGTCGGCGATTGCTCGCACCACCGCGTATCCGATCAAGTGGGTGAACGAGATCTTGTCGGACATTTTGCGTCCGAGGTAGCCGTTGATAATTTTGCGATTGACCTCCAAGAGCTTCGCTGGGATCTCCCGGAAGCTGGTTGCGGTTGGCACATCAAGCGACGCTTCCATGTTGGCCACGATGCGGGCCCCGCCTCCCCTGATCACTGTGCTTGCGCCGGGCGTAGCCGGAGCCGCGGGAGTGGGTCGCGGGGGTGGGGGTTTGGCGGTGCTTGCGCCGGGCGCGGTGCTTGCGCCGGGCGTAGCCGGAGCCGCGGTTGCTGTGTGCGGGGGTGTGGCCGGAGCCGCTGGAGTGGGTCGCGGTGGTGTGGCTGTGTTTGCGCCGGGCGTAGCCGGAGCCGCGGTTGCTGTGTGCGGGGGTGTGGCTGGAGCCGTGGGAGCTGGTCGGGGAGGGGTGGGGGTGGGGGTAGGGGTAACGTCGCTGGCGGTGGTGTCGATGAGGGGCTTGGCTTGTGGGGTCGATGCTGTTTGGGTTCCGTTCTCATCGTCGAAAATGACCCGCCATTCGTGATCCACCGAAGCGGGATCAGCGTTCCAGCGCGCTCGCATTTCATCGATAAGCCAGTCGTTGGGGCCGTGCTGGGAGGATGCGTCGGTTGTCGTCACGCCGCTATTGTAGGCGAGCGTTTGTTGGCGTATCAGAAAGACGTCGAAACGGGATCCGGCATTTCTGGATACGTCTTGATGGCGCACTAGGATCCCGGAGGTGCGGATCGCCACCTGGAACGTGAACTCCCTGAAAGCTCGACTCGGGCGGGTGGAGCGCTGGCTTGAGATGTTTGAACCAGACGTGTTGTGTCTGCAAGAAACGAAGCTGGCAGACGATGCGTTTCCGGCTATGACCTTTGAAGCACTCGGCTACAACAGTCTCCATCACGGCGAAGGGCGCTGGAACGGAGTCGCGATCCTGTCGCGAATGGAAATAGAAGATCCGATTGCCGGTTTCGGCGACGGCCAACAACCAGACGTCGATGCGCGTATCGCTTGGGCGACCTGCGGCGGTGTCCGAGTGGCCTCCTGCTATGTGCCCAACGGCCGGGCGCTCGACCACGACCATTACCAGTACAAGCTTGCGTGGCTCGACCGACTAGTGGGTGATCTCGACGGTCAGTGCGTCCCAGGCGACGACATCGTCGTCTGCGGTGACTTCAATATTGCCCCCGAAGATCGAGATGTCTATGACCCAGCCAAGTTCGTTACGCAAACCCATACCAGCGAACCGGAGCGTGCGAGGATAGCGGCGCTCCAACAATGGGGTCTCGTAGACGTGTTTCGCGAGCACCACAACGATGATCGCCTCTACTCATGGTGGGACTACCGCGGCGGTAACTTCCACAAGAAGATGGGTATGCGCATCGACTTGTTGATGACCTCGCGCTCTGTGGCCGACACAACGGAGGTGGCCTTGGTTGACCGAAATGAACGCAAGGGCCCCAAAGACGATCCCCCGAGCGACCACGCGCCCGTTCTGATCGACGGAAATCGCTAGTCAGATGTTGATTCCGCTCGACGAGCATCAACTTCTTGTGTTTTGGACGCAGCTACTGGTCTTGGTTTCAGTCGCCCGCTTGTTCGGCGGCCTCATGCGTCGCATCAACCTCCCCTCGGTGATCGGGCAACTAGCTGCGGGAATCATCGTCGGCCCGTCGATTTTCGGGCGTGTCTGGCCAGCCGGCTTCGAGTGGTTTCTTCCCGAAGAAGAGATTTCCTCGGGAGCTCTGCTGGCAGTCAGTTGGCTGGGTGTGGCCCTTTTGTTGGTTACTGCGGGTTTCGAGACCGATCTTGGGTTGATCAGAAGCCTCGGGCGTGCCGCAGCGTTGGTGACCGGGTTCAGCCTGGTGGTGCCTCTACTTGGTGGCCTGCTGGTTGGTTTCGCACTGCCAGACACTTTCGTGGGCGTCGATAGTGACCGCAGTGTTTTCGCCTTATTCGTGGCTGCGGCATTGTCGGTCTCGGCTCTGGCAGTAATCGCCAAGATTCTCTCCGAACTCGGCCTGATGCGGCGCGACTTCGGACAGATCACGGTCGCCGCTGGTATGGCCAACGACGTCATTGGATGGGTGATGTTGGCGATCTTTGCCAGTTTTGCGGCTTCCGGCACGGTTTCGGTCCGAGTGGTGCTCGAAACGGTTCTCGGTTTGGCTGCGTTCTTGGCGTTGGCCATGACGGTCGGTCAGCGGCTGGTTGACAGGGCGTTGCGATGGGTGCGACGAGATGGAGCCAACATCGCCGGGGCAATGACCGTGGTGGTAATCACCATGCTCGTCTATGGAGTTGCCACTCAGGCTTTGGGTATCGAAGCTGTGTTGGGTGCGTTCGTGGCCGGGGTTGTGCTGCATCGCTCGCGGTTCGGTCAACCCGACGTGTTGCATCACATCGAGTCGCTCACAACGAGTCTCCTCGCGCCGATCTTCTTCGCTACCGCAGGAATGCGTGTTGATCTCGGACTCCTCGATTCTGAGGCGCTCAGGTGGGTGGGCATAGTGCTCGCCGTAGCCATCGGTGCAAAGTTCGCCGGAGCGTTCGTCGGGGCTCGTTTAGCCGGCCAGAGCCGACGGGCCGCGGTGGCGCTGGGCGCCGGTCTCAACGCCCGTGGAGCGCTTGAGATTGTGATCGCTTCCGTCGGGCTTTCGCTCGGGGTGTTCAGCGAGACGGCGTACACAGTGATCGTCATCGTGCCCGTGGTTACTTCGGTGTTCGCTGCTGTGTCGCTGCGCATCGTGGTACGTGGCTGGAGGGGTTCTGCCGAAGAACGAGAACGCCTGGATCGTGAGGAGGCGCTCAGCCGGAACCTAGTTGTGAAATCGTCTCGGATTCTGTTGCCATCTCGGGGCGGGCCAGCCTCGATAGCAGCGGCGCAACTCGTGCAATTTGCCTGGCCGAAAGAGGCTCCCACCACGCTGGTTTCGGTTGTGGACGGAGGCGATCGACCGGACGTTTCGGTGCTGGAAGCCGTGCTCAACGAACGAGCGGTTGATCACCGATCGGTGAGCGGCAGCAATGCTGCAGCACAGATCACCGCGGAGTCTCGCTTGGGTTATGGAGTGATTGCGGTCGGTGTGGCGACACGTCACGAGGGTCAGCTGTATTCGCCAATGGTTGATGAAATCTTGCTGAACGCGACGATCCCAGTGGTGATCGTCCGCCGAGCTCGTGGGCTTGAACGTCCTTTGCCCGCTGCGTTCAGCCGGGTAGTTGTCCCGGTCACAGGTACTCGCTCTTCAAGCGCGGCTCAAGAAGTGGCGTTCAGCATCGCAGATCAGCTAGGTACCGAGGTGCTCCTCACGCATGTGCTCCACCGCAAGACGTTCGTTCCGCGTGTGTTGAAACGTCGCACTTCGGAATTGGACCCGAGCGAAGTGATCGCCAAGGAACTGATGGACATTGCCACGCTCCGGGCTGTCGAAGCTGGGGTTTGGCCTCGAACCTTGATTCCTAGCTCTGCAACTGTGCCGTCGGCGCTGGTAGGCATTGCTAAAGATGAAGACTGTGATCTCGTGGTCCTCGGCGCTCAGTTGCGCAACGTTGATGGTCGCCCGTTCTTGGGCCACACCGTCGAGACGGTCCTTGAGCAGTGTGATGCCAATGTCGTAGTAGTTGCTCTCCCACGCCGCACCTAGGTTGGGGGGTGGATGATTTCTAGGAGGCGGGGGCCGAAGCGGTGGGCCTTGTTGGGGCCGATGATGGTGACGAGTTCTGAGATGTTTGTTGGTTCTTGCTCTGCGATGGTGCGCAAAGTGCTGTCGCGCAGTACTGCGGTAGGCGTGATCCTGGCTGTCCGAGCGGCAGCGGTTCGCCAGAGTTGAAGTTCTCGCAGGATCTTGGTGGCGCGGTCCTCAGACTCGCGGCGCGAACTCGACTGCTTCAGCCGCTCAAGCAACTCGACGACTTCACTGGGTGGATCTACCGAATCTTGAGATCTGTCGGATGCGAAGGCCCCCAACCAGGGAGAGGGGGTTCGCTCGACAAGCTTGCTTCTGACCTGGCGGCTTGTACACCACATGACGTGAAGCTCCTGGCGGGCCCTGGTGGTCGCAACATAGAGCAAGCGTTGTTCTTCTTGGCGAGCGGCCGCAGAGCGAGCAAAGGCTACTGGTACCAACCCGTCTTCGAGACCGACCAGATGAACGATCGGCCACTCAAGCCCCTTGGCCGCGTGGAACGTGCAGAGTTCGACAGCATCGACAGCCGCTCCAACACGATCATCGCTGCGCAACGACGCCACGAAATCAGCAACGGTCGCGCTGGGTTCAAGCACTAGATGGTCCCGTGCCAGACCGATGAATGTCTCGACCATGGCGAGGGGTTCGGTGTCGAGACTGCTGTTCTGTTCGCGCATTTGCTCGTCGGCCAAGACCGTGGAAAGCGCAGCATCGTTGGGCCAGCGCTTCAACAAATCGACGATCTCAGGGCGTCGCAACACGCCAGTGTCACGACTTCGAGTTGGAACTCCCGAAGCCTTCAGCGCTGCTTGCAGAATCGGGAGTTGTGCGTTGGTGCGAGCCAGCACTGCCTGCTCCCGCCAAGATGCACCCACCTGGCGCCGCGCGCGCACAGCTTGAGCCAACGCCGAGCCTTCGTTGTCACCGGTAGTCGCGGTCACCGTGGGTGCGTCGCCGGCAACCCGAACGGCGGGCTGGGGTTCTCTATCCAGCACCCGGGCGGCAGCGCTGAGCACTTCTGGGGTCGAACGAAAGTTGGTCTGTAGATTCACCACGGCGACACCGGGAAAGTGCTGATCGACTTGGCGGATGAAGTCGGGGTCGGCGCCGTTCCATCCATAGATGGCCTGATCTGGATCACCCACTAGAGCAAGCGACGACCCGGAGCCGATCCACGCCTGCAAGACCGCGAACTGAAGAGGATTGACGTCTTGGAACTCATCAACGAAAAAGTGTTGGTAGTACCAACGCTGAGCGTCGGCGAAAGCCTGGTCTTGGGTCAATACGGCATGGCAGAGAGCCAACACATCGTCGAAGTCGATGAGTCGGCGTGTTCGCTTGGCCTCTTGGTAGGCGGCGTAAGCCGATGCGGTGAAATCGGCGCTCTGCGGCGGTCGTCGGCGGGCCCGCGTCGCTTCATCGGCGTAGCGCTCCGGTGTGATCAGCCGAGCTCGAGCCCAACCGATCTCAGTGTTGAGAGCGGCGATGGTTACCTGGTCAAGGTCCGGTTTTGACTTGGCCAAGAAGGAAAAACGGCTTGTCAAGAGCTTCATATGGGGTCGTTCGCAGTGATCCCAGTAGCGCCGCAGCAATGCCAAAGCTGCCGAGTGGAAGGTGCCGGCCGCGAACTCCTCCCGCATCCCCAACCTCCGCAGCCTCGAACGCAACTCAGACGCGGCCCGCCGAGTAAAGGTGAGCACCAGGACGCGGCGAGGGTCAATGTTGCCCTCAGCTGACTGCCAGGCCACTCGCCGTGTGAGTACTCGGGTCTTGCCGGACCCGGCACCAGCGATAATGCAAAGCGGTGATGCGGCGGTAGTCACCGCGTCGCGTTGCTCTGAGCTCAGCGCTGTGAGTAGCTCCTCGGCGCGGCCCTCAGGGCGATCAGCAGCGATCATGCCCGCACCTTACCGAGTCGATCATTAGCCTCTGGTAGGTGGAACCGGTTAGCTCCGTACGTTTCGAGCGGTTGGTGGCTGAAGTAATCGATGCGCTTCCGCCAGAGCTGGGCGCAATGATGGAAAATGTTGCGGTCGTGGTCGAAGATCGGCACCCCACAGAAGACCTTCTCGGCCTGTACGAGGGCATACCCCTCACCGAGCGGGAGACCTATGGCGCCTTCGAGATGCCCGACAAGATAAGCGTCTACCGGCTCCCGTTATGCGAGATGTGCCAAGACGAGACCGAACTGGCCTCCGAGATCGAAATCACTGTGATCCACGAAATCGCCCATCACTTTGGTATCGATGATGACTCGCTGCACACTATGGGCTGGGGTTGAGGCGCGGGCTGGGGTTGAGGCGCGGGTTGGGATTGAGGCGCGGGTTGGGATTGAGGCGAGCGACGCGGCTCGGGTCGATTCTCAAGCGAACACGGTCACCCGCCCCAAGGGCCTCGCTGACGCGAAAGCGGAGTTCACCCAAAGCAGTGTCAACTGACAGGTCGTAATAATCGCCCCTGAAACGTGAAGCGATGACGATTCCCTCCAACTCGCCGTCAGCAGCGACCGTCGCGGCGTCGCGGCGAATCACCTCTAGTTGCGAACCACGGGTCACGATATTGCGATGGCCCAGGAACTCAGCGACCGTGATGGTACGCGGATCGGCCCAAACCTCACCGGGAGGTCCAACCCGCAAGATGCGCCCGCTCTCCATCACCACGAGACGGTCGGCAAGGCTGAAAGCCTCGTCGTGATCATGGGTCACATGAATCGCGGTAGTGCCCGCTTCAGACAGAACTTGAGGCAACTCGTCGGTCAAGCGGTCACGCAAACTCCGATCAAGCGAACCGAATGGCTCGTCAAGCAGCAGCAGCGACGGATTTGGTGCCAAAGACCTCGCCAAAGCCACCCGCTGTGCCTCTCCTCCCGACAGAGTCGCCACATCTCGAGACTCGAAACCAGCGAGTCCCACCAACACCAGCAACTCACTGACCCGATGCGCCCTCTGTGCCGGCGCCAAGCCGGCCATTCGCAGCCCAAACTCAACGTTGCCCGCCACATCATGATGCGGAAACAACGTGTGTTGCTGGAACATCAGTCCGATGCTCCGTTGATGCGGCAAGAGTGGGGCCGCATCGGTGCCGTCGATCAACACCCGGCCCGAGTCCGGTGTTTGAAGTCCAGCAGTTACCCGCAACATCGTCGACTTGCCGCAACCGCTGGGACCAAGGATTACGACTAGTTCGCCACTTGAGATTTCAAGTGAAGCGTTGTCGACCGCCAGCGCTTCGGCGAAACGCACCGATACCGAATCCAGTTCCCAGATCACAAGAAGTCCTGTTCGGTTCCACGAGCCGCTTCAATCGCCACCACTGACAAAGCCACGATGGCCATCAGCACAACCGCCAGCGCCATCGCTTGACCCCGCAACAACTCGCCGGGAGTGGAAAGCAGTCGGAACAGCGCCAAGGGAGCCGTCAGAGTCTCGGGACGGCGAGGTAAGAACGAAGTCGCCCCGAACTCACCAAGCGACACCGCGAAGGCGAAACCAGCTCCAACCAGCATCCCCCGACCAGCGATCGGCAGATCAACCAGGCGTCGCACCCGCCCCGGGGATGCCCCCAACACAGCCGCTGCCTCGCGGATCTGCGGATCGATCCTGCGCAGCACGGGAACCATGGTCCGTACCACAAAAGGCGTTCCAACAAGTGCGTGGGCAATCGGGATGATCCACCAAGAGGTCCGCAGATCAAGTGGTGGTTCGTCGAGCGCGATGAGAATCCCGAACCCGATCGTCACTGCTGAAGTACCGAGCGGAAGGGTCAGACCCAGGTCGAAAATACGGCGGAGACTCAAGCGCCCATGCACCACCACGAACGCGGTCAACGTGCCGACCGTCAACGCCATCGCTGTGGCCGCGGTCGCGAAGACTAAAGAAGTGCTCAACGCTGTCGCTGCCGAAGCCGGAAGCTGGGGAACGCGTTCGGTGAGTGCTCGATAGTGATCGAACCCGTAGCTGTTACCCACGGCTAACGAGCGTTCGACGAGGATCGCGATCGGGGAGCCGAGCAGGACTGCCATCATCGCCAAGTTGGCCCAAGTGAAGACCCGTCGCATTGGCTTTGGTGGACGGTGTACAACTCCCGTCGGTGCAGGTCGACGGCGCTCAAGTCGAGTAGCCACCACGATCAAAGCCAACACCGCGAAGAGTTGCAGCAGCGCTAGAGCCGCTGCGGCACGCAGGTCGCTACGGGTAACGGCTTGGCGATAGATCTCCGTTTCCAGAGTCGCCCGACGTGGCCCTCCGAGCAGCAGAATCACTCCGAAGGAAGTAAACGAGAAGAGAAAGACAATCGCCGAAGCCGAAGCGATAGCCGGCCGCAACCTAGGCAGAGTCACGGCCCGAAACGTTTGGATCGGCCCGGCACCCAACACTCGGGCCTGCTCCTCAAGATGGTGATCTAGACCGCTCCAAAACGATCCGACGATGCGCACAACCACCGCATAGTTGAAGAACACATGAGCGAGCAGGATTGCCCACACCGTATGCCGCAGACGAAAGTCCCCCTGATCGAGTCCAAACCGAAAAAAGACCCCTTCGAAGGCACCGGCGACCACCACCGTCGGAAGCACGAATGGCACGGTGACCAGCCCCCGGATCCAGTGTCGGTGTCGGCCCCTGAGGCGTGAAACGAGTGCCGCCGCTGGAAGGGCGACCAGCAGCGTGATCGCCGTAGACGCCAGCGCCTGCCAGACGGTGAACCACACGACACCACGGGTCCGCGATGAAGCGAACAGATCCGACATCGGCCCGAGTCCCTCCGCGCCGAGGCCGCGCCACAGGATCGCCCCGACCGGATAGACAAAGAACACCGCCAAGAAGACTGCGGGCACCCCAACCGCAACCCAACGGACCGCAAATCCCCCTATCCGAGAACGATTTCGACCCACCGGTCTGTCCATTCATCGCGGTGAGCCTCGATATCGGCGGGATCGACAAACAGCGGATCATTGGCGATCTGTGCGTGATCGACGAAGGCCTGCGGCAGCGTGGCGCTGTTGGCCACTGGGAACACAAACATGTTGAGCGGCACATCGTCTTGGAAAGTAGGCGTGAGCATGAAGTCGATCAACGCCTGAGCTTCGGCAGGGTGATCGGTACCGGCGAGCACCCCGGCGAACTCAATCTGGCGGAAACACGAATCAAGAAGCACTTGGGTTGGAGGGGTGTCGATGGGCGAACTTGCATAGATCACCTCTGCCGGCGGGCTGGAGGCGTAGGAGACAACCATCGAGCGCTCGCCTCCACCGGAGATGAACTCTCCGTAGTAGGCGTCTTCCCAACCTGCTGTAACCGCAACACCGTTGTCCACAAGATCGGCCCAGTACTGTTCCCAATCGTCGGTTCCAGCGATCGTGGCCAATAGGAATGCCAGGCCCGGCGACGAGGTCTCGGGATTCTGCACTACGAGTTGATTGGCGAATTCTGGTGATGCCAGGTCCTCAAGGGTTGTGGGGGGGTCGGCGGGCAGCGCATCGGTCCAATAGTTGATGCAGACATCGCCGAAATCGACTGGAGTAACCCGGTGCTGGGGATCCAGCTTGAATACGTCGGGTACGTCGGCGAGGTTGGGTGACTCGTAAGGCTCAAACAAGTCGGCGTTCAGTGCACGTGCCAAGAAGGTGTTGTCGACGCCGAACATCACGTCACCGAGTGGATTGCCGGCAGTGAGGATTGCCTCGCTTACCATCGTGCCCGTGTCGCCGGCTTGCAGGAGCGTCACCTCTATGCCTGTTTGAGAGGTGAAAGCCGCAAGCGTTTCGTCGGAAAGAGCGAACGAGTCGTGGGTGAGCAGGGTGATGCTCGAAGGGTCCGTGGAGGGTTCGTTGCCAACGGTTGTGGCATCTGCTGAAGTCGCGGCGCTGTCGTCTGTGGCTTCGCCAGCGTCCGTTGGTTCGTCGGCTTCACCAACGTTGTCGTCGTTGCCGCAGGCCGCGGCTAACACGGTGGCCACGGCAATGAGGCCGATCACGCAGGTTGTGAGGCTTACGGGAAGATTCGGTCGAGTCATGGTTTCCTCCGCTGGCATTACCCAGATCAGGTTCTTGCGGGTCGCCGACGCTGATGGTCGACCTCTCAGCCCGGCTGCCCCGAGCTCCCCGGATTCGTATGTGCGGCCTAGTTTAGCCGGTACGCCACCAGAACGGGGTAATTGGCGTTGTAGTCGGGCATGCTTGTCAGCCATGCCGCGAACCACCAACGGAACCTTCGAAATCGAATACGAAACGTTCGGATCGACAGACGATCCGGCGTTGATCTGCATCTCGGGGCTTGGCAGCCAACTGCTGTCGTACCCCGTCGAGTTGTGTCAAGCGTTCGTCGACCGCGGGTTCTTGGTGATCAGAATGGACAACCGCGATGCCGGGTTGTCGTCGATGAGCAGCGATGACGACAGCTACACGCTCAACGATATGGCTGACGATGTGGTTGCTGTCCTGAACCACGCCGAAGTACAGGACGCGGTGGTCCTGGGAGTGTCGATGGGTGGAATGATTGCCCAAGTCACCGCGATTCGACATCCAGAGCGCACCCGAGCGCTGGTGTCGATCATGTCGACTACCGGTGAGTCTGACGTCGGCAACCCCACGCTTGACGCCTGGGACGTTCTCACCGCGCCCCCCGAAGACTCCATTGAGGCCCAAATCGAAGCTGATGTGAAAGCCGGCCGAATCTGGTCCAACCCAGAATGGTTCGACCCCGACACCCTGAGGTCCAACTTGGCAGCGGGATATCAGCGGGCATGGAACCCCGGCGCGGCTCAACGGCAGATCAACGCCATCATGCGCAGCGGTGATCGCGTCGCCGGTCTGTCTGAGCTGACCGTGCCGACACTCGTTGTTCATGGAGGTTCAGACACGCTGATAGATCCGTCGGGAGGCGCACGAACAGCGGAACTGATCGGTGATTCTCGTTATTTGCTGATTGAAGAGATGTCACACGATTTTGTGCCGCAAGCATGGCCGGCGGTGGTTGAAGCGGTCACCGCGCTCGCGGCCCGCACCTTTGGCGAGGTCCGTTAGCTGAAGTCCGCGACTCGGGTAGGGTCCGGGTCAGGCACAAGACACAGGAGAACAATCGATGGGTCCGCTGAAGGGCGTGAAAATTGTTGAGATTGCGGGAATCGGGCCGGGTCCGTTCTGCGCCATGATGCTGGCCGACATGGGAGCTGATGTGATCCGGGTTGACCGGGCAGACCGGGTGCGCGGCGGAGACTCGAACTTGCCCCCCGCTGATGTCATGAACCGTGGGCGCCGCTCAATCGGGGTTGACCTCAAGTCCGCCGAAGGTATCGAAGTCGTGATGCGCCTGGTGGAGTCCAGTGACGGCCTGGTCGAGGGGTTCCGACCGGGTGTGGCCGAACGGCTCGGCATCGGTCCCGACGAGTGCTTCGTTCGTAATCCCGCCCTGGTCTACGGTCGAATGACGGGCTGGGGTCAGAACGGCCCCTACGCATCGGCGGCGGGCCACGACATCAACTATGTGGCGTTGTCGGGCACCTTGGATGCCATCGGCCGAGTCGATTCTGGTCCCGTGCCCCCGCTCAATCTCATCGGTGACTTCGGAGGTGGAGGCATGTATCTGGCCTTTGGTATGGTCTGCGCGATTCTTGAAGCCAGAACCTCTCAGAAGGGGCAAGTTGTTGATGCCGCGATGGTCGATGGGGCGGCGTCGTTGGCCACCTTCTTCTATGGGCTGCGGGCGATGGGCATTTGGGACGACCAACGCGGAACCAACATGCTCGACACTGGATCGCACTACTACGACGTTTATGAGTGCGCCGACGGCAAATATGTCTCCATCGGTTCGATCGAGCGTCAGTTCTATGCTGAACTCAGAGAGAAACTCGAACTTGATGATGATAAATGGGACGCCCAGAACGACAAGCGTCAATGGGCTGACCGCAAGTCCGACCTCGCTGCGATTTTTAAAACCCGGACTCGCGACGAATGGACTGAACTAATCGAAGGCTCCGATGTGTGTTTTGCTCCAGTGCTGTCTATGCAGGAAGCGCCCCATCATTCCCACAATCTTCAGAGAGGCACGTTCACCGAAGTGGCTGGCGTAGTTCAGCCTCGCCCGGCCCCCCGGTTCAGCCGTACGGACGGAGAAATCATGCGACCACCGCCTCACGCCGGTCAACACAGCGACGAACTGCTCGCGGAGTGCGGATTCAGTGTCGACGAGGTCGCAACGCTGCGTTCGGCGGGTGCCGTTGCCTGAATTCTTGTGATCCACGACCTCCATGAGATCGGTGGCTGGTTGCTCATCACAGCCAACGGCGCAGTGGGGATCTGGGCTCTGCTGGCCCATCGCTATGAGCGATTCCGTGGCCGGGCAGGATGGATCGCGATCGGCATCGCGCAAGCGATCGTCGTAGCCCAGACCCTGGCTGGGGTAGCAATCCAGGTTGAGAGCGACGGTATAGGCGGGCAGCATCAGCTATACGGATTCGCGGCGTTCGTTTCGGTTGGGATCATCTTCGCTTACCGCAACGAGATGCGCGACCGCCCGTATCTGTTGTACGGACTCGGCAGCTTGTGGCTGATGGGCCTCGGGATTCGAGCGATCGTGTTGGTGTGACCGCCGGCGTGGCTGTGATCAGATCTTGACAATGGGACACAGCAATGTGCGCTCGACCCCAGCGATACCTTGCACGGCGTGTACCACGATCTGGCCCAGATCGTCCATTGAGGTTGCTTCTGCCCGCGCGATCACATCGTAGGGACCCATCGCCACCTCGGCAGAAACAATCTCGTCGAGTTCCGCGGTGGCGTGAGCCACATCGACTGCGGTGCCAACACTGGCCTGGATCAAGATATAGGC
Source organism: Candidatus Aldehydirespiratoraceae bacterium (assembly GCA_965198365.1). Lineage (GTDB taxonomy): Bacteria > Actinomycetota > Acidimicrobiia > Acidimicrobiales > Aldehydirespiratoraceae > VXYK01. The sequence continues at coordinate 1,378,769 of OZ240617.1, forward strand.
GCTTACAGACATGCGGCCTCCTATTTTTCTTTCAGTCTAAGCGCACGGCCTGAACAACTCAATTGCCCCGATATCAGTCCGACGCAACCGCTTTGGGATCACTCCCCAAGGCCTCTGGTCGGCTATCAATTCCAACGATGATCTCGATCACTGACCGATGTCGGCCCGACTTCGTTCCAGCCCGGCGATTAGTTAGGGTGAGCGCAGGATCGCGGCTGCCCGACCGACTCGGTTGGTTGCCGGTCCGGTCGTTCGATGGAGGGGGAGTCCCTGCGTGAGCACAGCCGCTGAAGCTGCCGTCCAGCTTCGACAGTCTCTGGGCTTGTCGGGTCCTGAACTCCGTTTCGGCCTGTCGCAGGACGAACTGTTCTTCGAGGCGGTCGCCAACGATCGCGGAAGGGTCTCCTTCGACGGTCCGAGCGATGCCCGAAAGGCATTTGCGACCGCATTGGGAGTGGAAGGCCCGCTTGTCTTCTACACCGATCCGGCTTGCACCGGCCGACCAGTGAACGACACCTTCTGCGTGGACCGAGCCAGTGTCACGGACTTGATCTGGTGGAAGAAGGGGTTCGCTAAGTTCGACCCGGTCGCCTTCGACGCTCTGCTACCCCGTGTCATCGGACATCTCAACGCGAGGGGCCGACACTTGTACGTGACGGACCTGTTTTGTGGTTCGGACGTTCAGTTCAGCGAACCATGCAGGTTCGTCGGGGAATACGCCTCTCACGCCTACTTCTGCAACATCATGTTGCCAGACCACGTTCGCGACGACAGTGATCGCGCCGAGCATGGCTGGACTGTGCTCAACGTGCCGTCATACGTGTGCGACCCCGAACGCGACGGAACACGTAGCGAACTTGCGGTGATCATCGACATCGAACGCGAGATCGCGCTCGTCCTTGGTGCGGCCGACTACTGCGGAATCAACAAAAAAGCGATGTTCACGATCATGAATTTCGTGCTTCCGGCCAAGGGCCAGCTCTCAATGCACTCTTCAGCCAACGTTGGCGACGCAGGAGACACGGCGCTGCTGTTCGGACTCTCGGGCACGGGAAAGACCACGCTGTCAGCCGATCCCGATCGTGAACTGATTGGCGACGACGAGCATGTGTGGACCGAAAGCGGCATCTCGAACCTGGAGCACGGGTGCTACGCCAAACTCATCAATCTGGACAAGACAGCGGAGCCTGTGATCGCCGCGGCGCTGTCTATGAAAGGAACGCTGATAGAGAACGTGCCGCAACTTGTAGGTAAGTCACTCGCCGATACTGACCCCCAGGAGTTGGACCTCGCCGATGGGGCGATCACCGAGAACACTCGCTTCGCCTATCCGCTGAGCGCCAACCCCAATGTCGCCAACGGGGCGAGTGGGCCGCACCCTGAATCGATCGTCCTGCTCACCGCGGATGCCTTCGGTGTGCTCCCACCGGTCTCCGTTCTTGACCCCGACGAGGCGATGTACCACTTCGTGATGGGTTTCACCTCAAAATTGGCGGGAACCGAAGTGGGAGTCACTGAACCGGTTCCTTCTTTTTCGGGCTGCTTCGGTGCCGCTTTCATGTCGCAGAAGCCCTCCGTTTACGCGGAGTTGTTGGCTCAACGGATGGCGGACCACAACTCGCGCTGCATCTTGTTGAACACCGGGTGGAGCGGTGGTCCATATGGCACTGGAGAGCGGATGTCGCTGAAGGTGACGCGTCGACTGCTGAATGCTGCGCTGAAGGGCGAGTTCGACGACGCTGAACTTGCGGTACAGCCGATCCTCGGACTGAAAACGCCAACAAAGTGCGATGGCGTCGATGACACGATATTCAACCCACGCGACACCTGGACCGACCCCGAGGCATACGACGAAGCCGCCTTGAAGCTGCGTGAGATGTTTCGAACCAACTACGCGAATCAGCGATACGCCGATTTAGGCATAGCCGAGGTGATGTAGTCCCGCCGGCCCTGCTTAGAGGTCGGGGGTTGTCATGTCGACCTCGGAACCAAGGCGCAGAGCCGTTGCCCTGCCCGATTCGTCGAGATCGAACTGCACACGCTGGCCCTGTCGCAGCATCCGAAAAACCGAACCTTCCAGAGCGTCGTCGGCGAGATCAACGTCGGCGAGGTCAGCTTCGTTGATCAAGACCCCGTCACCGGTGCCCGGGTCGAAATTCTTGATGACGCCCTGCATGGGAACAGAGCGTACCGAACAAGAGCGGGTTTGAACCTCGCGCGGACTACTCGCGCGAGGTACCATCCGTCGTCGTGGCGCTCGACTCAATTGATGCAGCCTCGCTTCGTGGCATCGTCATCACTTTTCGCGACGCGTTGACCGACCATCGAGAGGCGATCAACACCCTCAACGTTTATCCGGTTCCAGACGGTGACACCGGAACCAACATGTCGTTGACCCTGCGCTCGGTTGTTGAAGAACTCGACGACACCGGTGACGACATGGCTTCGGTGTGCAACGGCATCGCTCACGGATCGCTAATGGGAGCCCGGGGAAACAGTGGTGTGATCTTGTCGCAAATCCTGCGCGAATTCTCTGGCGTAGTAGCTGAACATGCCTCCATCGACGGTCGGCTTCTCGCAACAGGATTGACCGCCGCGGCCAAGGGTGCCTACACCGCAGTTGGGAATCCAGTCGAAGGAACGATCCTCACGGTGATCAGGGAGTCCTCAAAAGCGGCCGCCGATGCTGCAACCCGAGGCACAAATCTCTGCGGAGTCCTTGAAGCGGCCCGCGATGAAGCGGCTGCGTCGCTTGAGCGAACCCCGACACTGTTGCAGGTTTTGGCTGACGCTGGTGTCGTAGACGCCGGTGGGGCCGGACTCCTGCTCCTGTATGACGCGGCGCTCCATGTTGTCGACGATCGGCCAATGCCCGAACCAGAGGCCACTTCAAAGGCGGCTCCCCATCACCGACAGCTAGGCGCGGCGCGCGGTGAAGGCGGACCGTCGATCGCGGATCTCAGATACGAGGTCATGTTTCTGCTTGACGCTCCCGATCAGGAAATCGCCGGCTTCAAAGAGGCGTGGTCTCAAGTCGGCGACTCCATCGTCGTCGTCGGCGACGGGGGCATCTATAACTGCCACATCCACTGCGACGACATAGGAGCGGCCATCGAATGCGGCATTGAGATTGGGCGCCCCCACAACATCAGGGTCACGGATCTGCTTGATGAGCTTGCAGAACTCGAAGAACGTGATTGGGTCGCCGCGGCTCTCGACAGCGACACATCGCAACGCGGTGATGGCGCAGCAAAAGGCCCGACGGTGCCCACCGCGGTTGTTGCCGTTGGCGCTGGGTCGGGTGTGGTTGCCATCTTGAAATCAATGGGAGTTCAGGCTGTTGTCGCCGGGGGACAGTCAATGAATCCGTCGACAGCGGAGTTGGTAGCAGCGGTCGAATCGGTCTCAGCGCCTGAAGTGATCATTCTTCCCAACAACAAGAACATCATCGCGGTGGCCCGACAAGTTTCAGAACAGACAAGCCGTACCGTGGAAGTTGTTGCCACGGAAAGTGTCACAGAAGCGCTGGCAGGTCTTATGGCCTATGACCCTCAAGCGACCGCGTCTGTGAACGCGGCAGCGATGACCGAAGCGTTCAGCGCTGTGGTTTCGGGCGAAGTAACCAGAGCCGTGCGTGATGCCACGAGCGACGCAGGACCTATTGCGCAAGGAGATTGGCTAGGTATTTGCCAAGCGGGAATCCAAGCGGTGGACTCATCAATGGTTGCCGCCGCAACTGGGTTACTTGCCGCGATCGTCGACGAAGACCACGAGTTGCTTACCATCATTACGGGTGAGGACGCCGACCATTACACAACCGCGATGATCGAGTCGTGGATCACCCGAAACCATCCCGACGTGGAGGTGGAGGTACACCACGGAGGCCAACCGCTCTACCCCTATTTCTTCGGGTTGGAGTAGACGCACATGCCGGCCGGTGACCCCCCGCTGATGTTGCGGGATCTCGCGGACATCAAAGTCAGACAGTTGCGTGGAGTCGGCGAACGAACCGCAGACCGACTTCTGGCCGTAGAGATCACAACGGTCCTTGACCTGATACAGCACTATCCGCGCCGTTATCTGGATCGCACCCGGCAAGCCCAGATCGGCGAACTCCTCCCTGGTGACGAGGCAACTGTGCTGGGCACCGTGCGCAGTACCTACAACCGCAAGCTGAGGGGGCGTCGAACGCTGACCAACGTTGTGATAGGCGACGGCACCGGCAAACTCACGCTTGTGTTCTTCAACCAGCGATGGCGCGAGAAACAGCTCACCGAGGGAATGGAAGTGCTGGTACACGGCAAGTTCGAACTCTTCCGAGGGACACGCCAGATGACCTCTCCCGTGGTCGATCTTCTTGGAAACCAGACCGGTCGGATCATCCCTGTGTATCCCCAGTCCGAGAAGGCCGGGTTGACGACATTGAAACTGGCCGAACTCATAGAGGAGGCTCTCAGCCGAAGCCGGGTGCGGGGCTTTAGCGATCCAGTTCCGCCTGAAGTGCTTGATCGGTTCGATTTTGTCGATCGCGAAGCCGCGCTGCACGGCATTCACCACCCTTCCTCAATGGTCGAAATGGACCAAGCGCGCCGCCGACTCGTGTTCGACGAACTGTTCCGAGTGCAACTGGAGTTGATTCGTCGCAAGAAGAGCATGGAACGCGAAACATCTGGAGTTGCCCACGACATGTCTGGCGAGCTCGTTGACCGGTTCCATGCGCGTCTGCCCTTCGCGCTGACTGGAGCGCAACAGCGTGTCAACGCCGAGATCGCCCGTGACCTGTCTGTCGAATATCCGATGCACCGCCTGCTGCAAGGGGATGTTGGGTCGGGCAAGACTCTGGTCGCGGTGACTGCGTTGTTGACCGCTGTTCAGGGCGGTTACCAGGGCGCATTCATGGCTCCAACGGAGGTGCTGGCCGAACAGCACTATCTCGGCGTGAGCGACATGCTCGGTGATCTGTCGGTGCCGGATCCTACCTCGCTGATGGGTGACCGTCCGCTGCGAGTCGAATTGTTGACCAACAGCGTCGGAGCGACCCAGCGCCGCAAGGTTCTCGCTGATTTGATCGTCGGCAAGGTCGACATCGTCATTGGAACCCACGCACTCATTCAAGAGACGGTCCAGTATCGATCACTGGGCATGGTGGTCATTGATGAACAGCATCGCTTTGGAGTCGAACAGAGGGCTGCGCTCAGGGATAAGGGCGAGTCGATAGGCGTGCCCGATGTGCTCGTCATGACTGCAACCCCGATCCCGCGCACCGCAGCAATGACCGTATACGGCGACCTTGATGTCAGCGTGCTCGACGAGATGCCACCGGGCCGATCCCCGAGCATCACTAGTTGGGCCGAAGGACCGATAGCCGAGAGCGCGGTGTGGGAAACGGTTCGCAACGAGGTGGCCCACAGCCGTCAGGCCTACGTTGTTTGCCCACTGATCGAGGAGTCCGCGGCAATCGAAGTGCGCAGCGTCGAAGACACCTATGTCGAACTGCAGGAGGGCGAGCTGTTGGGCCTGCGTGTGGGTCTGTTGCATGGGCGGGTGTCGTCCGGCGAAAAAGAAGCGACGATGGCCCACTTTCGGTCGGGATCGATCGACGTGCTGGTGGCAACCACAGTGATCGAGGTAGGCGTTGACGTGCCCAATGCCACGGTTATGGTCATCTTTGACGCCGACCGATTCGGGATAGCGCAGCTACATCAACTCCGCGGGCGGGTTGGTCGTGGCAAACACCAGGGACTCTGCTATCTGCTTGGCGATCCCACTACCAGCGATGGAAGAGCCCGCATTGAGGCTGTGGTAGCAAGCACGGATGGGTTTGAGTTGGCCGAAGTCGACCTCGAATTGCGAGGTGAGGGGACGATCATGGGGGAGCGGCAAAAGGGAAGAAACGACCTTCGCCTTGCATCGTTGCGACGTGACAAAGAGTGGGTGTCGCTTGCTCGCGAGGTAGCGACTGAGATCATTACCCAGGACCCGGAACTGACTGATCATCTCGAACTCAGCGAAGAGGTCGACTTCATGCTCGGCGACGACGAGGCCGAGTTCCTGATGAAAAGCTAACCAGTTCCGGGTGGCTCGAGATCGTCGACGGCCAACTCGATGTCCCAGCGATCACCGCAGTCAGCGCAACGATAAGCGACGATATCACCCGGCTCGAAACCCTCGTCGGGCGCATAGGAGAGGAGATGGCACCTGCCTCCGCAATCAACGCAGACAATGGTTTCGGGTGCACCCATGAGGTGACCGTATCTTGACGGGCCACACTGGTACACATGCGTGTCGTAGCGGGGTCGATTGGTGGACGACGAATCAATGCCGGAGACTCCGAGAACATTCGTCCCACCGCAGATCGAGTACGCGAAGCAATGTTCAACTCGTTGTACTCCCTCGGTGCCATCACCGACGCGGTCGTCCTTGACTTGTTCGCCGGATCTGGCGCGCTGGGAATTGAAGCGTTGTCGCGTGGAGCGGCCCGAGTTATTTTCGTCGAGAATGACCGGCGGGCATTAGCGGTCCTTCGTGAGAACCTTGTGTCTTTGGGATTGCAGCATCAGGCGACCGTGTTGCCTGCCGACGCAACGACGTTCCTCGCTCGCGCCGAGCCGTACGACCTCTTGTTATTGGACCCCCCGTATTCGTTTGATTGCTGGCCAGAACTGCTCGCTCACCCAACAGATGCGGTAGTTGCTATCGAATCCGACCGTGAAATCGATCTACCCAAATCGTGGGATACTCATCGGGTGCGCCGTTACGGAGGTACCGTGGTGACGCTCGCCTTTGCCCCCGCTGCTACGGAGAACCAAACCTCGTGACCCGTGTCCTCTACCCCGGTTCGTTTGATCCCGTCCACAACGGGCACATTGAGATCATCGAGACTGCGGCGAAGTTGTTCGACGAAGTTGTGGTGGCGACCATGGTCAACACCACCAAGGACGGCGTCTTCGATCTCAACGACCGTGAGGCCATGATTCGCGAGGCCACCGAACATCTGCCCAACGTCACGGTGCGGATGTTCGCGGGGCTAGTTGTCGACCTTGCTTCGGAGATAGAAGCCGACTTCATTCTGAAAGGTCTGCGGGCCGTCTCCGATTTCGAAAACGAGTTACAGATGGCTCAGATGAACAACGCCGCGTCGGGTATCCACACCCTGTTCATCCCATCGGCGTCACGCAGTTCGTTCTTGGCATCGAAGTTCATCCGCGACTTCACCAGGTTTGGCGGTGATATATCTAAAATGGTTCCAACAAGCGTGGCTCGTCGATTAAGAGAGCGATACGTATGACCGATCAAAATACCGGAGACTCGCCCGCTGAGACCGCGCCTTTAGCGTACCGTCCTTTAGAGGCTGAAGAAATTCTGAACGCGGTGATTGATCTGATCGAGAGAGCTCGCCCGATGCCGATGTCGGCGTCTTCGATAATCAACAAGAACGAGGTATTGGAATTGTTGAACGCTGCGGTGCAGCGCCTTCCCGACGAGTTTCGGGCTGCTCGCTGGCTACTCAAGGAACGCGATGATTTTTTGGCTCGTGTTCAAGGAGAAGGCGATCTGTTGATTGCAAGGGCGCGCGATACCGCCCAGCGCATGGTGCAGCGAACTGAACTGGTGAAAGAGGCAAACGATCACGCTCGACGAGTCGTCTCGGAGGCGGAACAAGAAGCCAGGGATCTTCGTTTGAATACTGAGGATTGGTGCGACCAAGAACTCGGTCGTCTGGAGGTTGTGCTTGAACGTATTTCTCGCTCAGTTGCATTCGGCAGGTCGCGTATGCAAGGCGCCACGCAATCCAATGAGTCGATTCCCGCACTTCCAACTCCGGAAAGAGACGAGTTTTTCGACCAGGATCGCGAGTGAAGCACGGCGCTCAATTTGTGGTGGAAACGGCTGGGCTTTTCAGTCAAGCCGAATCACGCTTTGTTCTGCGAACAGAAGCAGAGCTCGCCGATATGGAGTTGTCTGAGCATGGAATGCGCTCAACGGTCGTCGATGGTCGCCTGGTGCTGGATCTCGTTTTGGAGCGCACTGGTTCTGACCCCAACGCCGCCGGAGTGTCCGATCACGATTCTCAACGGACTGACACCGAGGGAGTCTTGGTTACCGGTACCGCCAGTGGACGCTGGTCTGTGCCCTGTCGACGCTGTCTAGAGCCGATGCAAGGGGATCTCCTAGCTGAGATTCAGGAACTGTTTGAGGTTCACCCAACCGAACCAGAGACATGGGCGATCCAAGAAGAAGGCATTGATCTCGGACCCATGCTGCGTGAGGTTGCTTTAATCTGCCTCCCGCTCGCTCCCCTTTGTCGTACCGAATGTGAGGGTCCGGCGCCGGACCGATTCCCAACCGGGGCACCCGAAGACGATGACTCAAGAATTGATCCCCGTTGGTCGATCCTCGACGAGTTGACCTTCGACGGGTGATATCGATGCCTTAATCGATGTGTTCGCGGTGGTGTCGTCGCGGGGTGTCGATAACCTTTGTTGCTCGGGTCGGTCAACTTCGGCCTGAGAGATTCCGCAAGAAACAGGTTCGCGATGGCCGTCCCAAAGAAAAAAACGTCGAAATCGAAGAGTCGGAGCAGGCGTGCTTCGGCTTGGCGCGTTCGAGCGTCGGCTCGCAGCGCTTGTCCGCGTTGTGACGCCACCAAACGCCCGCACCGGGCTTGCGGCAATTGTGGGTGGTACGGCGGCCGCCAAGCCATCGACGTCAGCTGATCAATGCTGCCCATTGCGGTTGACGCCATGGGTGGTGACAACGCCCCAACAGAAATCGTTGCCGGTGCTCGACGCGCCGCATCCGAAATGGGCATCCCGGTTGTATTGGTTGGAAGATCAGCGGACCTCACCGATACCGGAGGCTTGGAAGTAATTGAAGCCAGCGAAGTGATCGCAATGGATGCTGAACCGGGTTCAAGCGTTCGTCGTATGAGAGACTCGTCGTTGGTGCGTGCTGCTACGGCGGTTCGCGATGGTCGTGCCTCAGCGATGGTGTCCGCCGGAAACACGGGCGCCACCATGGCATCTGCGTTGCTGCGCATGGGGCGTATACGGGGGATCAATCGGCCGGCGATTGCCATACCTGTACCGGTGCCCCAGAGCACCCCCACAACTTTGCTTGATGCGGGGGCAAATGCGGAGTGTCGCCCCGAATGGCTCGTTGAGTTCGCCCAGATGGGCTGCGTTTACGCCCGTGATCGTTTCAGAATTGAACGTCCCAGAGTCGGGTTGCTGTCGATCGGTGAAGAAGCGGGCAAGGGCAACAAGTTTGTGAAGGAGTGTTTCGAACTACTCAACGAAAACAACTGGGCGAAGTCGAGCGGTGCCGAATGGATCGGCAACGTTGAAGGTCGCGACGTTATGACCGACGAAGTTGACGTGGTCGTCACCGACGGGTTCACCGGCAACGTGACTCTAAAGACACTGGAGGGCGCTATGTCGGCGCTTCTCAGCCGACTGCTTACCGCGATCGATACTGACGATAAGACCCGACGAGCTGGTGAGATGTTGTCTGCTCCGCTCGATTCGATGCTCGCTGAGTTGCATCCCGACTCCACTGGTGGGGCGTTGTTGTTGGGCGTGAAGGGGGTGTGCGTCATTTCGCACGGCTCCAGTTCGGCTGATGCCATGGCCAATGCCATCCGTATCGCCGCGGAGATGGTTGATGTCGGAATGGTCGATCATTTGTCCGCAGCGGTCCGCCAGCATTAACAAAATCTTAATATATTCAATGTTATTTCAATCCTAGACAGAGGAGTGGCCCATGACTTCCGATAGCATCGGACCGTTCTGGTGACTAGGAGGGGTGCAGTTGCCCGCAGAAACGCATGTGGAACAGGCTCCCATGAGTCGTGAGGAGATCCTCGCTCTCGTCAGGGACCAGCTTGCCGACATTCTTGAGATTGAGCCGCTGTCGATCAACGAAGGCGATGCATTCGCTGATGATCTCGACGCTGACTCGCTAGCTCTTATAGAACTTGTTGAAGCTCTCGAAGAGGAACTAGCTGAACGTTCAGCGGGTTTTCGAATCGAGGATGAAGATCTTGAGGATCTACGAACCGTTCGCGACGCCGTCGATTACGTCGCCGCAAAGCTGGGTTGAGGCGCTGAGCACTGCGTCCGCTATCTGTGCTCGAGAACCGACTCGGGTATCGTTTCGACGAACCCGGTCAACTCGAGTTGGCGGTCACGCACCGTTCTTGGTGCGCCGAACATGATGGCGGACCTAGCAACGAACGACTCGAGTTTCTCGGTGACGCAGTCCTTGGCCTGGTTGTCGCAGATTTCCTTTACCAACGATTTCCCGACCTGCCCGAGGGGCAGATGGCAAAAACACGAGCCGCCGTCGTGAACGCCGCCACACTTACCGATCTGGCGGTGGACATTGAACTCGGCGGACACCTTCGCCTCGGAAAGGGAGAAGAGATTTCTGGTGGACGCACCAAGGCGTCTATTGTCTCCGATGCGCTCGAAGCAATTATTGGTGCGGTCTACGTTGATGGTGGGCTTGAGTCAGCCCGCGAGTTCGTCCTAGCCCATCTTGGTGACCGTATCGACGAGGCGGCTAGTCAACCTGGTGCGCGCGACTATAAGACGCTGTTGCAAGAATCCGCCGTCCGCGACGGGCTGGCTTCACCGGTATACGACGTTACGCAGACGGGCCCTCACCACAACAGGCTGTTTCGAGCAGCGGTGAGGATCGGAGGCGATGTCTGCGGAACTGGGGAAGGCACCACAATCAAGCAAGCTCAACGGCGAGCTGCCCGTGTCGCATGGGAAGCCCGCTCCGGTGAGGATGGAGCGCTCGATGTTTGAGTTACCTGAAGTCGAAACGGTGCGCCGTGATCTCGAGCGAGACATCGTTGGGAAGAAAATAAAGAGCGCTGAGGCGATGAGCATGAAGGTGCTGAGGCGATATCGAACCCGCAATTCGTTCGTCTCTCGTCTGGTTGGGAACAAGATCACCGCAGTTCAGCGCCTTGGGTTGCACATCACAATCGGGCTCGACAATGAGTCCAACTTGGTTGTGGACTTGGGTTCAAGCGGATCGTTGCGTCGTACAGCCAACAAACAAGCGGTGGATCCGGAGACCGAAGTGGTCATCACCTTCACGCAGCATGGTCAGTTGCGTTTGCTCGACGCAAGGGGCACTTCTGAGATGTTCGTCGTCGATAACGACTCAATCGACGATGAACTCCCTGACCCCGAAGATCTCGGGCTTGACCCAGTCTCTGAGCCGGTCACTTGGACGACGTTTGGCCGGGGTCTGCTCCAGCGCCGGGTCAGGTTGAAGACTTTGCTCACTGATCCGTCGTTTGTCGTCGGGATCGGCGATATCTACGCCGATGAGATCTTGTTCCACGCGGGGCTTCGCCACAATCGGATGAGCGACTCCTTGACAAGCCAGGAGATCCGGCGGCTTCATCGGGCGCTGGTTGGAACCCTGCACGACGCCATCAAGCATCGCGGCACATCGATCCCCGAACGGGAGTTCATTGATCCTGTGGGCAACCCCGGTGAGTACGGTAGCCACCTGATGGTTTGGGGGCGCCATGGTGAACTCAGTGCCAGGTCCCGTTTACCGATACAGCGGGTCAAGTTCCGTGGCACCTGGACGTATTTCTGTCAAACACAGGTGTGAAGTCTCATCAACGTAATTTGGGCTGATACATTTGAGTGGGATGTATCTGAAGAACCTCACATTGAAGGGATTCAAGTCGTTCGCAGATACGACTTCGATTGATCTTGAGCCAGGCGTCACCGTAATCGTCGGTCCCAACGGCAGCGGAAAGTCTAATGTTGTGGACGCCATTGCCTGGGTGCTTGGATCACAGGCTCCAAATGCGCTGCGGTCCAGCAAGATGGACGACGTAATTTTTGCCGGGACCAGCGAAAAGCTTGCCTTGGGTCGAGCCGAAGTTTCCCTCACGATCGACAATCACTCAGGCACGCTCCCAATCGACTTCAACGAGGTGAGAATCAGTCGCACGCTATTTCGCAGCGGCGAATCCGAGTACGCAATCAATGGCGTCGGTTGTCGTCTTATCGACGTCGCAGAGTTGTTGAGCGACGGTGGAGTTGGACGGCAGCAACATGTGATCGTCTCGCAAGGACAGATCGACGCGGTCCTCACCTCTCGACCCCAAGATCGGCGAGCGATTATCGAAGAAGCCGCAGGTGTCTTGAAGTACCGCAAGCGCAAGGAACGCGCGGAACGCCGCCTGGCAACATCGGACAGCGACCTCACAAGGGTGAAAGACATCATTCGGGAAGTCAGGCGTCAGTTGCGCCCGCTTGAGAAGCAGGCTGAAGCTGCCCGCCTCCATGGTGACCTCGTCGAAGAACTGGCGGCTCAGCGACTGCACATGGCGGGCAGACAGATCGCGGAGCTCCGCAACCAGTTGCAAGCCATCCAAGAACAACCGATCCACGCTCTGCAACAGTCTGCGAAGGCCCGACTGGCTGATCTCGACGAAGCTGTCTCGGGTTGCGAGAGCCAGCTCTCAGACCGCTCCGAAGATGACCTCGGCGATACCTTGCGGCGACTCGAATCCATGCGGGAACGCGCCAGGGGACTGGCGGCACTTGTGACCGAACGTCGTCGCGGCATCGACCGTGACCGATCCGCATTCATGGATCGGGGCGTTGTAGCCAACCTTGAGTCGGAGGCCACACGTCTGCGTCTGGCCCTCGCCGAAGCCGAAACCGAAGCCACGACGCTCCGAGGTGACGCAGTAACCCTGGAAGCGAAAGAGCAGCAACTGGCGAGCGATCGAGCGGCTCTTGATGAACAATCAGCCGAAGTAGAATCAGCGCCTGGAAACAAGGCTGCTGAGGCCCGCGGTGAGCTTGCAGGTCTTCGCGCTGCTATCGAAACAGGAACCAAAGAACGACAGCGGTCACAAGCGCGCTTGGACAAGCTGGCAGAGCAGCACTTGACGCTCGACTCACGCTTGGGTCAGCAGCGGATCGAACTCGAAGGTATTCAAGCAGAACACCGTGGGGTGGTTGCTGATCTAGACGCAGCTCACGCAGCCCAACGGGCAGCCGAAGCAGCACTCGACACAGAAATCGCTGCTCACACTGAAGCCGACGCGACCCAGCAACGATGGTTGGCTCGGGCCGAAGCGCTGACGCTCGCGCTGCACGAGGCTCGCTCGGCCGCAGGGGCCGAGCGAGTGGCCCATGTCAAAGGCGTGCTGGGCACGCTACTCGACTTAGTGGCTATCGATGAGGGATTTGAGACTGCGTTCGAATCTGCTGTTGGCGCAGGGTTGAATGCGATCATCGTGCAGGACCCCAGCGCGGCTCGTGCCACTTTTGAGGCGCTGCGCGCTAGCGGATCCTCTGGCGCAGTATTGGCTCTAGGGATGCTGCCTAAGCACGGTTCTGATAAAGCCGCTGGCGAAGGTTCAAGGTTGCGTAGCTGGTTGTCTTTAGACTCTGCGGGTTCCAAGAACCTGCTTCGCGACCGGGTACGAGGCACTCAGAGAGGTGTTGATGCGCTGCTAGACGTGCTGATCGGTGATGTTGAAATAGTTGATGGCGACTGGCAGACAGCGGTGGATCGAGCGTTGCAAGACCCCATGCGTTGCTTCGTTACTTCCACTGGAGAGTTCATTGGACCAGACGGCTGGCGTATTGGTAGTAGCGGGTCAACTGCGACCGCCGCCGCGCTCACCGAAGCAAGCGAACAGGTCGTTGTGGCGGGAGTCGATTGCCAAAAAGCGTCGGAACGGGTCACCGCAGCCCGTTTGGAACTTGCCGATCGCGTCGATGCTGCGGCCGATCTCTCAGAGCGCCTCGCGGAGGTCGGTTCTGCACTTGAAACTGCAGTTCATGAATGTCAGCAGCTTGAAGCTGAGCGCCGTGATTTCACCACCGAGTCCGCTGCGCTTCGGACCGGTCTTGATGAGCTGCTCGCCCGCCTAGGTAGCGAACAGGGCACCTATGACGAGCTCGAAAGTTCCCGCTTGGTGCTCGAAGCCGCCGAATCCGAGCAACGAGAAGAGACACTCCGCATTTCAGTCGCAAGAGCAGATATCGAAGAACGTGCAAACGCGGTCGCCGCGTTGCGCACCGATGTTGAGGTTCGTGCCGCGGCGATCAACGAACGCGAAAACGGGTTACGGACCCGCATAGCGGAGATCGAAGCCAGACTTGAACGCGATGTTTCGGAAAGATCCACGGCGGGCCGACAACGAGAATTGCTGGACCGTCGCGCGACTGTGCTCGACAAGCTGGCGGAGGTGCTTGACTCACGGTCAGCGACTATCGAATCCCGACTCAGCAAGGCGCGCATGGCTCATGAGCAGCAGTCCGAAACTGTCCGCCAGATAGTGCACCAGCTCACTGATCTCCGCAGCGAGAGGGTAGGTCTGAACCAACAGTTCGAGAATCTGCGGGAACGGGTAGCCAGTGCGGCAATTGAGCGGGCCGAGTTCAGGACCAAACTCCAGACTGTTGTTGAAAGCCTCCGCGCAGAACACAAGGTGGCTCCCGATGTCGCCGTGTCGGCCCCTTGCCCGCCGCTCGATGAGGGAGTTGACCCTGCACGCCGAATAGAGCAGCTGCAAAACGAGCTTGAGATCATGGGTCCGATCAATCCGCTGGCCTTAGAGGAATGCCAGGCCTTGCAGGAGCGCCACGAGTTTCTGCAAGCTCAGCTCGCCGACGTCGTCGCCACGCGACGTGAACTGACGAAGGTCATCGCATCAATCGACGACGATATTGTGACGATCTTCGCGAACGCTTTCGCGGATGTCGCTATCAATTTCGAGCAGCTATTCGAGACTCTCTTCCCAGGTGGGAGTGGATCAATTCAACTAAGCACTCCTGACGATCTGCTCAATACAGGAATTGACGTCTCGGCAAAACCGGGCGGGAAGAACGTTTGCAAGCTGTCGTTGTTGTCCGGTGGTGAACGGACTCTGACGGCATTGGCATTCCTCTTTGCGGTATTTATGAGCCGCCCTTCGCCGTTCTACGTCCTAGACGAAGTGGAGGTGGCTCTCGACGATGTCAACCTGCATCGCTTCTTGAATCTGGTCGATGAGTTCAGAGCTGATGCGCAATTGGTTCTGGTCAGCCATCAAAAACGGACGATGGAAATCGCCGACTGTCTCTACGGCGTCTCTATGAAACCCGGTGGTTCCAGCACTGTCGTCAGCGAAAAAGCCGCCAGCGCCGCGAGCAACGTCGCCTGAAGACCGAATCGACCGCGGCCCGGCCACATCCGGTAGATCGCTAACCGATCGTTGACGGTGTCGGGTTGTCGATACCAAGCAGGTCGGCTAGTGCCTGAGTGACCATGTTGTGCACCGCGGGGTTCATCTCGGGGGGAAGAAGGCCACTGTTGGTCATACGGTCGCCGAGCCCGATAAAGATCGCACAAAAGCGCATCGCGCCGAACACTTCCCAGTGGTGCGGCGCACGAACCTCACGACCAGAAGCCTGCTCGTAGAGGCTGATCATCTCGGATCGGGTAGGGAATCCATCCATTCGGGCGGCCCCCACATCATCGAACGACATCCGATCAAACATCAGCCACCAACCAACATCAGCCTCAGTGGGCGACAAGGCACACGCCTCCCAATCGAGCACCGCTGCAGGGCGATAGTCCTGCCACAAGATGTTTCCCAGACGGCTGTCACCCCACGACAAACCAACACGATCGTCTTGCGGGTCGTTGGCAATGAGCCAATCGAACGCCGCCGAAAGCACCGGATGTTCCCGACCGGCCAATTCACGGGTCGTTGACGCCCGGTAGAGATCGAGTTGCACTCGGGTGCTGGGTTGGCGGTTGCCGCTGGTGTCGAGCCAATCCAGTCCGGCCTCACGCCAGTCAATAGAGTGGATCTGCGCCATTGCCTCCAAACCGGTAGCGACCATACGATGGCGCTCGGCTGGTGTTGCTTCGTCAACCAGAAAACCCTCCTCGGAATAGCGGGGCCGATCAGCCGGCACCCGCCCCTCGGTGAATCCCATCACGAAGAAGGGTTGACCGATCACCGCCGTGTCTGATTCATAGCCGAGCAGTTCGGGCACGGGAGCCTCGCAGTGACGCCCGACAGCCTCCATTGCCCGGTACTGCACCTCAACAGACACGCCGCAGCGGCCGCTTTGAGCTGGGAACAGCGCGCCTCCGGCGGGTTCGATGCGGGCCACGAACCGGTCCGAACACTCGATTCGGTCCTCGGACCATGAGGCATCAAAAAAAACCGTCTCGTTGGAAAAACCGGTAGACACCGGGATATCGATGTTGGTCACTGTGGCACCGGTCCGGTTCGGGTATCGCCTGGTGATCCATTGCTCGAGAGCAGGTCCGTAGTGGCTGCGATCAGTGTGGAATTTCGGCGCGCCACCAAGGTCCGGTGGCACCTCGGATCCTTGGTCGACGGAGCTGTCTGAATCGATGGATCGGCCTTGATCGGTTTCACTCATCATCCCGACAATACGGCACCTGTTGGAGCCGCCAAAACCCGGCAATGCGACAGCAGCCCACCTCGCCGAAAACCGGGCATCAACAACACACTTGCGTGGTCCGAATTCGCTAGTCTCTGGGGCTCATGGCTCGTTCGCTGTCTTCGGGTCCGGCATTCCCGGACCGAGCTGAAGTCGTTGTGATCGGCGGGGGCATCGTCGGGTGCTCTATTGCCTACCATCTGACCCGTCGCGATATCAGCGATGTGGTGCTGTTGGAACAGGGCACTCTCACCTGTGGGACCACCTGGCACGCTGCGGGATTGGTGTCGCAACTGAAATCAACACACTCGTTGACCAGGCTGGCGACCTACTCAGCGCGCCTGTTCGAAGAACTCGAAGATGAAACCGGTCAAGCAACCGGCTATCGAACCCCCGGATCAATATCGGTCGCCGACAACGAACAACGCTGGGAAGAGATTCTGCGTGGCGCGACCATGGCGGAGGGTGTCGGTGTCGAGACTCAGGTGATCGACCTCGACGAAGCAAGCGAACTGTGGCCGCTGATGCGCACCGACGACCTAGTCGGGGCGCTGTACATCCCCCGCGACGGACAAACCTCACCGGTCGACACCACAATGGCATTGGCCAAAGGAGCCAAAAGCCGCGGGGCAAGGGTCATCGAAGGCGTCTCGGTCACCGAGTTGAAGGTTGCCAACGGCAAGATCTCCGCGGTGGTCACCGAGCAGGGCGAGATCGAAACCGACACGGTCGTTCTCGCCACCGGAATGTGGACCCGTCATCTTGCGGCCCAGATCGGGGTCAACGTTCCGCTTCAGGCATGCGAGCACTTCTACATCGTGACCGAACCCATCGAGGGCATGGAGATCGGCACGCCGACCCTGCGTGATCCGGGCAACTACACGTACTTCAAAGAGGAGACCGGCAAGCTCATGGCCGGATTCTTCGAACCCCGTGGCAAGGTTTGGCGCACTGATCAGATTCCTCGCGACTTCTCCTTCGGCACTCTTGACGAGGACTGGGAACACCTCGGGCCGATCTTTGAACGCGCTATTCATCGCGTGCCCGCGTTGGGCGAATGTGGACTCCAACTGTTCTTCAACGGACCTGAGTCCTTCACTCCCGACGGCGTGTATTACATGGGTGAAGCGCCTGAAGTCGACGGCTGTTTCGTGGCGGCAGGCTTCAATTCCGTGGGGATCCAGTCAGCGGGTGGTGTTGGTTGGGCGTTGGCCGACTGGATAGCGGACCGACGCCCCCCAATGGACCTCAACTCCGTCGATATACGCCGTGCACTGCCTTTCCAGGCAGACACCGACTATCTCCAAGACAGGATTTCGGAAAGCCTTGGCTTGCTCTACGCCATGCACTGGCCGTTCAGGCAGTACGAGAGCGCCCGGGGTCAGCGGCTGTCGCCGTTGCATCATCGGATTGCTGCCGCTGGAGCGGTGTTCGGCGAGACTGCTGGCTGGGAGCGACCCAACTGGTACGCCCGTGCGGGTCAAACCGCTGAATACGAGTACTCCTACGGCAAGCAGAACTGGCACGACAACATGGTGCAGGAATGCCTCGGAGTCAGGGAAACCGTCGGCCTTTTCGACCAGACGTCGTTCGCCAAATTCACAGTTACCGGTCCTGATGCGCTGGCTGTGCTCAACACTGTCAGTGTCGCCGATATCGATGCGCCGATCGGCAAAGCGGTCTACACACAGTGGTGCAACCAAGCAGGCGGAATCGAAGCTGACCTGACCGTCAACCGCATGAGCGATGACCGTTTCTTTGTGGTTACAGCCGCAGCATCGGAGGGCCGAGATTGGGCTTGGCTGCGGCGAGCCTGTCGAGACAAGCAGGCGACGCTCACCAACATCACCCATGATCAGGCGATGATCGGCCTGATGGGACCCAACAGCCGGGCCGTGTTGTCAAAACTGACAGCCGCCGACCTGTCAAACGCTGGTTTCGAGTTCGGCACTGGGCGCAGCATCAACCTCGCTGGGGTTGACGTGTTTGCTTTGCGGATGAGCTACGTCGGTGACTTGGGCTGGGAGCTGTACATACCCAATGCCGACGCGGTCGTTGTCTACGACGCGCTGATCGAAGAGGGCAGGCTCCACGGGCTGGTGCACGCCGGCTACCACGCCATGAATTCGCTTCGCTTGGAGGCCGGTATGCGGCACTGGGGCCATGACATCACCGACGAAGACACGCCGGTGGAAGCAGGACTTGGTTTTACGATTTGCTGGGACAAGCCCGTCGAGTTCAACGGGAGGCGCGCTTTGGCGGCACAGCGCGAACAGCCCCGCACGAAAAGACTCGTACAGTTGCGCATCGAAGACCCCGATCTGCTGACCTACCACGACGAGCCGCTGTATCGCGACGAGGCTGTCGTTGGCCGAATATCGTCGTCGATGTGGAGCGCCACCCAGAACCGCTGCTGCGCCATGGGTTACGTCGAGCATCACGAAGCGGTGACCAAAGACTGGCTCGACAGTGGTTCGTGGGAGACCAACATCGCTGGACGGCGAGTGCCTGTCAGTACCTCCATCCGCAGTTGGTTCGATCCGAACAACCAACGCCCGAAGCAGTAAGGGAGCTCGAGACGGTGAACCAAGGAGAGAAAGAATGAACCAAGAGGTGCGCTGCGTCATCATTGGAGGCGGGGCCATGGGCGTGGGTCTGCTCTACCACCTCGCCCACGAGGGCTGGACCGACACGATCCTTGTCGAAAAAGGCGAACTGACTTCGGGTTCCACTTGGCACGCGGCGGGATTGATCCCCAACTTCATCGGTGATCTCAACATGGCGAAAGTGCATCAGGACGCGATTGCCCTTTACCCCGACATTGAGGAAGAAACCGGCCTTTCAGCGGGCTGGCACGGATGTGGGGCGGTGCGTCTTGCGCGCACTGATGATGAAGTCGATTGGCACCGCTACGTGCACGCCATGCTCAACCAGATCGGTGTCGAGTCCCACATCGTCGCGCCTGCAGAGGTCCAACAACTCAACCCGCTACTTGAAGATATCTCCGACGTGAAAACGGGTTTCTACACTCCCCACGACGGCTGGACCGATCCCACGGGTTGCACCAACGCAATGGCCAAAGGGGCCCGTCAACTCGGGTGTGAGGTCCAGCGCCACAACCGTGTCGTCGACATGGTTCAGCTTGCCGACGGTCGCTGGCGGGTTGTCACCGAGAAAGGCACGATCACCTGCGAGCACGTGGTCAACGCCGCGGGCCACTACGCGCCTCAGTTGGGCGCGATGATCGGCCTCGACGTGCCGATCGTTTCGGTCATCCACCAATACGTCATCACCGAACCGCTCGAGTCAATGCGCAGTCTCGGCTTCGAGCCGCCGGTGACACGCGACCCCCGGTCGAGCTGTTATTACCGCCGCGAGATCGACGGGTTGCTGATCGGACCCTACGAGATGGCCAACGCTCAAATCTATGGTGTTGAGGGAATTGACTGGGGGCTTGACTTCTATCTCACACCGCCAGACATCGACAACATCGCGGAGTGTCTCGAATTGGCGATGCTGCGTATCCCCTCTTGGTCTGAAGCGGGGATCAAGAAGATCGTGTCGGGACCGATCACCCACACTCCCGACTCCGGATATCTAATGGGACCCGCACCGGGTTTTCGCAACTATTGGCATTGCAACGGTGCCTCAATCGGAATCACCCAGGGTCCTGGAGCGGGCAAGTATCTCGCTCAATGGATCGTGCACGGTCAGACCGAAATCAATGTGCGGGGAATGGACCCGAGGCGCTTCGGAGACCACACCGGTCCCAAATCGGTGTTCGCTATCGAAAAAGCGATCGACGAATACCACGAGATGTATCAGGTTCGTCTCCCCGGAGAGCAACGGCCGGCGGCGCGAGGGCAGAAAGTCAACCCGATCTATAGCCGTCTCGACGCGTTGGGCGCTCAGTGGCAGGAGGTTTACGGCTGGGAGCGTCCGCAGTACTTCGGCGAACCCGAACGGCACTCGTTCCGGCGCTCCAACGCCTTCGACTTCGTCGCTCGTGAAGTCAACGGAACTCGCCAACGGGTCGGTATCTCCGATCTCACAGCATTCGCCAAGTTCGAAGTCACAGGAGTTGATGCCGCGGCGCTGCTTGATCGAGTCTCCGCCAACAAAATCCCAGTCCGAGATGGCGGTATCCGGCTGGTACACATGCTCACCTCATTGGGCGGTATCGAATGTGAAATGACGATCACCCGCTTTGCTGCTGATCGCTTCTATCTCAACTCCGCGGTCATAGGCACCACCCATGACCTGGATTGGCTCAATGACCACATCGAACCAGCCCAAGACGTGACCGTCACCGATGTGACCGATTCTTATGGTCTGTTGGCCGTTACTGGACCACGCGCTCGAGAAGTGCTGGCACCTCTCACCGGCGCCGACCTCAGCAACGAGTCATTTCGCTGGTTGACAGCTCAAGAGATCGAAGTGGCGGGAGTTGCCTGTAAGGCATTGCGGGTGTCTTATGTGGGCGAACTTGGTTGGGAACTGCATTGTCCAATCGCTGAGATGGCCGAACTCTACGATGCGCTCGTGGCTGCCGGAGAACCCCACGGAATGGTCACCTTCGGTGCATACGCCATGAACGTCATGCGCATCGAGAAGGGGTACAAGGCGTGGGGCAGCGAACTCACAACTGAGATCACCCCGATCGAAGCCCGCCTCGAACGTTTCGTTGACTTCACGGGCGATTTCGAAGGCAAGGACGCCACGGTTGCGCGCGCCGAGCAGGCCGAACCACTGTCGATGGTGCTGGTCTATTGTGAAGTCGACGCCACCGACAACGATGTGCGAGGCAACGAAGGGGCATACGGCCAAGACGGCCAAGTCATGGGGATCGCCACCAGCGGCACCTGGGGTCACACGGTCGGCAAGAGTCTCGCCTTTGTGTATGTCGATCCGGCATACGAAGCGCCCGGTTCGACCTTCGAGTTGGAACTTCTCGGCGAGATGAGAAGCGCGACCGTGCTGTCAGAGCCTGCCTATGACCCGACTAACTCGGTGCTTCGCGCCTAGCTGCCTACGATGCGTTACTGTTTCTCAGCCGCACTGTTTCGCAGCCGCACGGGAGGAACTGTGACCGCACAGTGAGCCAAGAGCCTCGTCGCCGTAGGACAGGTGGACGTGCCGGGCGCATTGCCGAACGCGCTGCGCCTCTGCAAGAAGACGCACGCCCGGTTCGGCCGGGACTCCCAGGCGGGAAATTCAAGCCCTTGTCGTCGGCAGAGATGCAACAGGTCTACGACACCGCGCTGAGCCTCTTGGAACGTGTGGGAATGGGTTCTCCGGTTCCGGAGTTCGTAGAAGTAGTGGTAGACGCGGGCGGCAGCCTTGACGATTCGGGACGGCTTCGTTACCCCAGGGGACTGGTTGAAAACGCCATGGACACG
This sequence comes from Candidatus Aldehydirespiratoraceae bacterium, assembly GCA_965198365.1. Classification (GTDB taxonomy): domain Bacteria; phylum Actinomycetota; class Acidimicrobiia; order Acidimicrobiales; family Aldehydirespiratoraceae; genus VXYK01. Next base: position 1,400,631 of record OZ240617.1, read on the forward strand.
GCTGCCAAAGAATGGACATGGCATGGCTTCGACGACGACAAGTCGATCGAGGTCGGTGGTGACCGTGTCCATTTCGGGACCGCCGGAGCCGCGGTGTTGATGTACGACTACCAGACCAACACGTTCCGGCACAGCACGGCACAAGATGTCTACGACTGTGCTCGCTTAGTTGACCATCTCGACAACATCCATTTCTTTGTTCGTACCGTGGTGGCACGGGACCGAGAAGACTCGCGTGAACTAGATCTCAACACTGCCTACGGCGCCACAGTCGGCACCGGTAAACCCGTCGGCACATCGTGGTTTGAGCGGGCACATGTCTACGAGACCGTCGAGATGTACGACATGATGGCGGGCGGCGAAGGCTCATTTCGTAAGCGACCGTTTGTGGCCGCCAACAACACTTTTGTGGTGCCGCCTCTGCGCTTCGCGGAGGAATCGACCAACTGCATGGTCGCCCAAGTAGAGATGGGAATGCCCATCAACCTGCTGTCGGCAGGCCAGGCCGGGGCGACCTCGCCGGCCGCGTTGGCTGGTTCGCTGGCCCAAGCACTCGCCGAATGCCTCGCTGCGCTCACCGCGGTCAACCTGATGAGCCCTGGTCATCCCTGCGTGATGGGGCTTTGGCCCTTCGTTTCTGACCTCCGGACGGGGGCCATGAGCGGAGGAAGTGGAGAGGAGGGGGTGCTCAACGCGGCCGCCGCGCAGGTTGTGAACTGGCTGGGACTCCCTTCGGGTGTGGCTGCGGGAATGACCGACTCGAAAGTGCCGGACAACCAGGCCGGCTACGAGAAGGGGATCAATGTCGTCCTGGCGGGTCAGGCGGGTGCCAACCTCGTCTACGAGAGCGCGGGGATGCTTGGGAGTTTGCTGAGTTGCTCACTGGAAGCCCTTGTGATCGATAACGACATGCTCGGATCGATCAACCGCACCGTTCGCGGTATTGAGGTCAACGAAGAGACGTTGTCGGCCAGCCTCATTAAAGAAGTCGTGAACGGGCCGGGCCATTTCCTTGGCTCGCCTCAGACTCTCGAACTAATGCAGAAGGAGTACATCTATCCGCTGATCGGAGATCGCGACACACCCGACGATTGGCTCGACGCTGGAGGCAAGGACGCTCTGCGAGTCGCTCATGCATACGCCAAAGAGGTCTTGTCTTCCCATTTTCCGGCTCACGTTGACCCTGTTGCGGATGCTGCAGTTCGCGAGCGGTACAACATCGTGGTGGATCGCACCGGAGGGAGTTGACGGAACTAGTTGACGCTGATGTTCACACAGGCGGCTTCGGTGAGGCATGATGGACAGCGACCAAATAGGAAAGGTGACGCTATGAAGATCGTGGTCGACTTCGACCTCTGTGAGAGCAACGCCATCTGCATGCAGATTGCTCCGGACATCTTTGAAGTACGTGACGACGACTTCTTGTATGTGCTCAACGAAGAACCCGGCGAGGCAGATCGCGCACGAGTCGATGAGTGCGTTCAGCGTTGCCCCAAGCAGGCCATATCAGTTCAGGGCTGAGGGGTTGGGGGGCTGAGGGGCCGACAGAGGGCTCACCACGGTTTTTGCATCTATGACGCGGCGCTCTGTCACTATCGTCGGAGCTTCTCTGGCAGGGTTGCGGGCAGCGGAGTCTCTTCGGCGTCACGACTTCGACGGGCCGATCACGCTGATCGGTGACGAACTGCACGCTCCGTACGACCGCCCGCCCTTGTCCAAGCAGTTCCTTGCAGGTGATTGGGGCGAGGATCGTCTGGTGTTGACCCAGCCCGAAAAGCTCGATGACCTTGATCTTGATCTTCGTTTGGGTGTGCGGGCTAGGAGCTTTGATTTGTCGTCTCGGCGCTTGGGGATCGTGGATCTCGATGATCAGAGCGGCGAGGAGTTCGTCGTTGACGGGCTGTTGATCGCTACGGGTGCGCGTTGTCGCACGCTGGGGGGTTCTGAGGAACTCGACGGTGTATTCGTGTTGCGCAGCTTGGATGACTCACTGGCGATCCGGGCTGCCTTTGATGCGGGCCCGGCTCGGGTGGTCATCGTGGGTGCCGGGTTTATTGGTGCCGAGGTGGCCGCCACCGCCAGAACTCAGGGACTTGAGGCGACTATGATCGAGTCGTTGCCCCAGCCTTTGAGTCGGGTGCTGGGCGATGAGATGGGCGCGGTGTGCGCTGAGTTGCACCGTGAACACGGTGTTGACCTGCGCACCGGCGTCGGTGTTGAGGCGATCGAAGGCGACGGCCGGGTAGAGCGGGTGCGGCTCAGTGACGGCAATGTGATCGAGACCGACGTGGTTGTCGTTGGGATCGGAGTGATCCCCAACACGGAATGGCTCGAGGGTTCAGGGTTGAGGATCGACAACGGTGTGGTGTGCGACGCTACTTGTCTAGCGGCTCCGGGGGTGACCGCTGCCGGCGATGTTGCCCGCTGGCCCAATCAACGTTTCGGTGAGGTTATGCGAGTCGAGCATTGGGACAACGCTGTTGCACAGGGTGCGCATGCGGCCCGGCGCTTGCTGGTTGATGACGATGAGGCTGAGCCTTTCGTTCCGGTCCCGTGGTTCTGGTCCGATCAGTACGATCGCAAGATCCAGATGGCCGGCCGTATCGGTCTCGACGACGAGATGCATCTCGCCACGGGAAGCCTTTCCGAGAGGCGCTTCGCGACGATCTATGGCCGCGCCGGTCGGTTGGTCGGCGTCTTGGGTTTCAACCGCCCCCGCCACGTGATGCGCTACCGAATGCTCATCGAATCCGACACCTCCTTCGAAGACGCAATCGCCGCCGACTTCTAGCGGCTTGGTCACCAACGGGGGAGTTGACCGTTGGTCTTGCCATGGTAGGGTTCATCCACCACCCCTATCGATTCGACGGTAGGGTCGAGGCCGCCTTTCGGGGCGGTCTCTGTCTTTTGGCGGCAACTGTTGGCCGAGGCGGCGCTTGATAACCAGGTTGTGTTTCCAGTCCTCTCGTGTCCTCTTTCTTTTCTTAACCTGTCTTGACGAATGGTGTTGACGGTCGGTACTACCGACGTTAGTGTTCAGGCATTACCCCCTATTCGCTTCGGCGGTAGGGTCGAGGCCGCCTTTCGGGGCGGTCTCTGTCTTTTGGCGGAGGCGGCAGTTGATCACCAACGTGTACATCGACGGATTCAATCTCTACTACCGCGCTCTCAAGGACACCCCGTTTCGGTGGCTTGACCTGCACAAACTGGCCGAGGCCCTCTTTCCCGAAGACACCATCCACAGAGTCTGTTACTTCACGGCCCGGCTCGACATTCGTCCCGGCAATCAAGGGCAACCTCAGCGGCACCAGACATACCTCAGAGCGCTGGCGACTCTGCAAGACTTGGATATCTGCTACGGGTACTTTCGGTCCGGTGTCAAGCGTCGTCCCCTTGCGGAGCCGGTGCCGGGGCTGCCCAGCAGCGTGTTGGTGAGGGATTCAGAGGAGAAGGGTTCGGACGTGAACCTTGCGACTCGTTTGCTGGTCGATGGCTTCAACGGTGAATGTGAGCAAGCTGTAGTTGTATCCAACGATGCCGATTTTGCCGGGGCCATCCGATTTGTGCGAGACGGCTTGGGTATGCGCGTCGTGGTGGTCAACCCGGACCCCCGCAATCGAAGCACAAGGAATCTGGTTGATTCTGCGACCTACGTGAAGCGTCTCTGGAAGAGCCACTTGAAGCGAAGCCAGTTTCCCAGCGTGTTGACGGACGAAATCGGAACCATCACCAAACCACCCGGATGGTGAGAGAGCGTTGTTGGCGCGATTCGGTGAAGTGATGCGGATTGAGCATTGGGACAACGCTGTTGCACAGGGTGCGCATGCGGCCCGGCGCTTGCTGGTCGGTGACGATGAGGCTGAGCCTTTCGTGCCGGTGCCTTGGTTCTGGTCTGATCAGTACGATCGCAAGATTCAGATGGCCAGCCGTATCGGTCTCGACGACGAGATGCATCTCGCCACGGGAAGCCTTTCCGAGAGGCGCTTCGCGGCGATCTACGGCCGCGCCGGTCGGTTGGTTGGCGTCTTGGGTTTCAACCGCCCCCGCCACGTGATGCGCTACCGAATGCTCATCGAATCCGACACCTCCTTCAGCGACGCAATCGCCGCCGAGTTCTAGGTTTTCGGGTACTTCGTCGGCATCACAGCGACACCCTTCCACACGTTTATGGTGAAATTCTAAGGCAGACGTGATGTATATATGGCGAAAGTGTCATACCCCCGCGCTAGATTGATCCGCCTAGCTTGAGTGCCGTGCTTGAGCCCCAGAGAAGGAGGCCTTGAATGGCTGAATTGACTATTGACTTGCTGCGCGATGCGGTTGGGGGCGGGGCAGTGGCGCTTCGCTTGATCATGCGACTGCAACCCGTGGACGGGCCTGGAGGGAAAGTGTTTCCGCCGACCTACGCAGTCACCGCAGGGCACAAGTATGCCGTTGAGGAGCGGCAGGTAGGAGACAGCGTGGTGACAACTGTGTTGCTCGACTCCGTGGCTTCCCAGGCAAACCGTGCTGAACTTGCTTTGAAGGAAGGTTGGGAAGAAGGGGAGCTGCGTTTCCCAGTTCCTTACGTGGATTTTACGGGAGAGGCCGATGTCGCAGACCTTGGCAAGATCACGGTGTTGGATGCGCCCCATCGATTTGCGGACGCAATCTTCCGCGACAGCATGCTTGAAGGAACGTTGTTCCGGCTGAGTGAAGTCGGTCAAGACATCACCGATGCGCGTCCGGGAAACGCGAGGGCAATGTTCCAGTATGCACCAACGGCGCTCTTGTTCGGCCAGTGGGACTCGACTGGCCCCAAGGGTGGCTTGGGCTCGAAGTTTCAACGTGCCTATGTGTCGGAGATTGTCGGCTTGGATGCTCAGATCGGGCGCAAGGTCGGGAGCCGCATTGATCCGCTCCAGATCGAACGTGCCGCAGCGATTGCGTATGAACACAGTGATCCGGCCCAAGTATGGACGCTGGACAAAGATGAGGCGGCCCAAGAGAAGGGGAAAGCCAAGACTGCGGGATCTGACGGTCGTCCTTCCGAAATCAATCACGGCAATATCGCGCCCTCAATCGATGCACAGTCTGGTGGGGTGACCATTTCAGAAGCCCGCCAGACGACGGTGATCTCGCTTGCTGCACTAAGACGTCTGCGTTTTAGCAACGTAAGCCGAGAGGCAGAGGTGGCAGCGCGCACAGCCGTAGCCGCACTGGGTGTCGCGGCTATTGCCTACGGATACGAGGCAGATCACGATCTTCGGTCTCGTTGCCTGTTGATCCCAGAACACAAGCCGGTTCTGGAGCTAGTGGGCCGTGATGGTTCAGCTCCGGAGCCACTTGAAGTTGACCGCGATTCTGCCGCACAGTTGCTATCGCAAGCATCAGCCGCGGCGGTTGAGGCCGGCATCGGTTGGGAACTCACAGAGACTTCCCTGACACCGGCACCGAAGTTGATTGAGTTGCTCAGGCGCAGTCGAGAAGTGTCGGCCCGCGAACCAGTGGGAGAGTGACTGATGACCGCGATTGAGGTCAACTTCCTCACTGGGCGGTATGTCGCGACAGCTCACCACGACCGAGAGGCATACGAGTGGCCACCCCACGGAGCCCGATTGTTCTCCGCGCTAGTCGCGGCGTGGGCTGACTCCGAGGATCCCGACGGGGCCGAACGGGCCGCGCTCGAATGGCTGGAAGCGCAACCGCCTCCTCGGATAACGGCACCTCAGGCAGTTCCGCGAAGAACGGTAAGCCACTTTGTCCCGGTCAACGACACCCGAGTGATCTCTCCGTCCCCGTACCACCGCCGAGTCGCTGACATTGCGGAGTTGCTTGAGCAGTTCGAGGATGAAGTTGACGCGGGTGGCGGAGAATTGACGAAGAAAGCAGAGCGGTTGCGGAACAAGCTTGACAAGAAGGCAAATGTTGACTCACTCGTAGGTAGTGCTGGGACCACTAACGTTGCCTCCGCGGTGGCGATGTTGCCTGGTGAACGTGGGAAGAAGGAACGTTCCTTCCCCTCGGTCACTCTGATAGCGCCTGAATCCGTCGACAGCACAGGTGAGCAGCAGGGCCGGGCAATGTTCCGATCGCGCCACAGCATCGTGACCTATGTTTGGGACGGCAACCCACCGGATGTAATGGCTAGTGCCCTTGATGATCTGCTGGGGCGCGTTACACGGTTGGGTCACTCGTCAACGCTCGTTTCTTGTCGCCTGACTGATGCGGCACCCCCAGCGACGCACACACCGGGCGAGGGTACGTCAATGTTGCGGTGGGTGCGTCCCGGTCAGTTGGTCGCGCTTGAGCGGGGGCATGCCCGACATCAAGCGGTCAGCCCACGCAGTTTGCCGTTCCACGCGGTTCGATATCGCGAGTCTGACTTGGCAGAGGTTGATACGAGTGAAGTGATGCGCCCAACCACGGCTGGCGACTGGATTGTCTTTGAGTTGAGCCCGAAACACAGGCGCATCCCGGTGACCCGAACCGTCGATCTCACCAGAGTTCTGCGCGAGTCGGTCTTAAGTCATGTGCAAGACCCCATTCCGGAAGGAGTTAGCGGACACATATCCGACGGCAGACCCACGGAAGCGCCCCACATTTCATTCTTGGCACTGCCTAATGTCGGCTATGACCACTCCGATGGGCGAATCATGGGCCTTGCAATCGCTCTCCCCGAGGATCTCGACCCGGCGGCTCGGAGCGCAACCCTCCGCGGCATTGGCACTTGGGAAGGTCAGCAAGGAGGCAGGCCTTTGCAACTTCGGATGGGACACAGAGGCGATGTTGAGATGGTCAGAAAGCAACCACCGTTCACCTTGAAGACGTTGAATCCAGCAATCTGGTCACGCCGTTCATACTGGTGGGCCTCAGCTACGCCCGTAGCGTTGCCCGCGCATCCCGGCAATCTTGGGAGTGGAAGCCCCGCGGCCCGGACGAAGGCGTGGACCCGTGCCGCGGAGTCTGTTGCCAAATCTTGTGAGCACGTCGGCCTCCCGCGACCCGTCGACGTAAGAGTGTCGTTTGTCTCGGACCTCATCGGGACGCGGCCGGCGCGCGATTTTCCTGTGTTCAAACAGGGCCGCGGACAAGGCGAAGTGATCCGGCGACTCGTCCATGTGGCAGTTGAATTTCCAGAGCCGATACGAGGCCCGCTCGTGCTTGGAAGCGGGAGATTCCTCGGACTCGGTCTGATGCGTCCGGTGGACAGTTCGGTCACGAATGAAATTACCAGTAATGGACGTGATGGCGATGCGTGACCTCACAGCGGCGGACTTCGAGACCTATTTTCAGGCCGTGCACGGCGATCCGCCGTACCCTTGGCAGAGTCGCCTCACGCGGCAAGTGTTGACTGATGGGAACTGGCCCTCAGTGATCGATCTCCCGACGGGAACTGGCAAGACGTCCGTACTCGATACGGCGATCTTTAGCCTGGCAACCCGCCCTGAAGTGTTCCCGCGGCGGATTGTCTTCGTCATTGATCGACGGATCGTTGTGGATCAGGTCTACGAACGCGCCGAGAAAATCGCTCACGCGATCAGCCATGCCGGAGAAGGAGTACTGGCTGATTTAAGAGAGCGTCTCAGCGGACTATCGGGTGCGAGTGAGGTGTTGGGAGTTGCGGCGCTCAGGGGCGGAATCCCTCTCGATGGTGAGTGGTTCCGGCGACCTGAGCAGCCATGGGTGATGGTCTCGACGGTCGATCAGTTCGGTTCGCGTTTGTTGTTTCGGGGTTACGGTGTGAGTGACCGGATGCGGCCTGTCCATGCGGGACTGGCGGGCAACGACTGCCTGGTCCTCCTTGACGAGGTTCATTTGAGCCGGGCATTCGCCGAGACGTTGCGAGAAGCGTCCTCAGACGAAGCAGTCCCAGGCATTTGTTCTGTGGGTGGGGGTCTTCCACATCGATTTCAGATCGTCGAAATGTCCGCCACCCCTACCAGCGAGGATGGGAACCGGTTCAACCTATTGCCAGAGGACTGTGAGGCGTCGGTCACGCTCAACCAGATTGCGAAGGCACCCAAACGAGCGACGCTCGTTGAGGTACCAGGTACGCGCCCTGCCCACGAGACGATCCCAAAATCAGTGTTGAAATTGCTGGGAAAGAGCTGCAAGGAGTTACGAGATCACGAATTGAGCGTGGGAGTCATCGTGAACCGTGTACGTACCGCTCGTGAGGTTCACGCGGCGCTCATCGAGGCCGGAATAACGGCGCACTTGGTGACGGGCCGCATGCGACCGATCGACAAACAGGAGGTGTTGGCAGACATCAGCGAGTGTGTTGACCCTGATCGTTCCTCACCTTTGGAGCAGCCGACCGTCGTAGTGGCAACGCAGGCGATCGAGGTGGGCGCAGATTTCAGCTTCGACGCTTTGATAACGGAGACAGCGCCAATCGACAGCTTGCAGCAGCGACTGGGTCGACTCGACCGACGCGGCAAACTAGCCGCGAGCCGCGGTGATGCGGCTCGATGTTGGATCCTTGGCGTTGCATCAGCCCTCAATCCAAAGAGACCGGATCTCATTTACGGCGATTCTGTCCGAATCGCATGGGAGGGCTTGCAGGAACTCGCCCAAGATGAGGAGGTTGAAGTTGGACCAGCAGCGAGACTCTCAGATCATCTGGATAGCGGAGCGCAAGCACCTAGGTCCGAAGCGCCGCTGCTCCTTCCGACCCATGTCGCCGCGTGGACGCAGACCAATCCCGAACCAGTGATCGATCCTCCGTTGGCAGAGTTTTTACACGGCAAGGAGCGTGAGGATGAACCCGATGTGTCAGTGGTGTGGCGGCTGGACCGCTCCGAGCAGGCCATTATCTTGGTTCCGCCTCGGCCGGCAGAGTTTTTGTCTGTCCCAGTTTCAGCGGTGCGGCGCTGGCTCAGCGGCACAGGGGAAGCCCCAGTGGGCGATACGGCCACCGTATCCTCAGAGGAGGAAGAAACCAAACGTGGCGGATCGGTGGAGCGGCCATTGAGCGGTGTGGTCCGCTGGGAGCGCAAATCCAACGCTACGGCGCCAATTGACGACGTCAAGGCGATCCAGCCGGGGGATGTGATCATCGTGGATCCGAAGTTAGGCGGTTTGCGTAACGGCACTTGGGATCCAAGCCATCGTCCAGAGGCGCGAGGATCGTTCGACGAACGTGATATGGAACCGCGGGAATTACTTGACATTGGTGATCAAGCTCAATACGAGCACGGTAAACGGGCAACCCTTCGTCTGGATCGACGCCTGTTCGAAGGTATCGGCGTTCCGTCCTTGCCTGATCCCGCACAAGAAATCGAAGCCGAAGAGCGACCACAGGAGGCAATCCGAGATTGGCTGTCCAAGACCCGTGACCTACCCCCTGGCGCGGTGCCAGAATGGCTGGTGGCCGTGGCCGATTTGCTGGCCGAGAACTTTGAGCGTCACGTTCTAAACGCTGACGATGCGGACTACTACCTGTTGGTTCAGAGGTCGGTTGACCCAGCGGTTTTGGACAGTTTTGAGGACCAACCGTCTCTCACGGGCACTAGGACCCCGCTCAGAGAGCATCTCATTGGCGTGGGAGCCAAAGTTGCCGAGTATGGACGCAGCTTGAAACTGCCCGACGAGGTAATCGACGATCTGCGCTTGGCAGCAGAGCTACACGATCTCGGCAAGGTCGACTGCAGGTTCCAGGCTCAACTGCGCGGTCACGATCTGGTGCTTCTCGCTGAGTCGGACGAACCACTCGCCAAGTCGATTCCTGGAGCCCGAACAAAACCACACGAATGGCCACCGGTGCGCCACGAGTTCAGCAGTGTGGCACTCGCCCAGCGTATCCCCGAGTTGCTTGAGCGAGCGAATGATCCAGACCTAATCCTTCATCTCGTTGGCTCCCATCACGGGCACGGCAGACCGTTCCCGACGATCAAGGAGGACGACGAACCACAGACCTTGAAGGTTTCTGGCGAGTTTTTGGAAGACGGGTTCCGGCTGGTCAAGGACGATCGGTTGCAAACGCGGCAGGAAATTCGTGGGCTGGTATCCATGGAGGTCCACTCGGACCTTGCCGAGACACCGCTTGCTTTGGAAATGGCCGACCGCTTTTGGCGGTTGCAGGAACGTTACGGTCATCACGGTCTGGCCTGGCTTGAAGCGATTCTGCGGTTAGCGGATTGGCAACAAAGCGCAGAGGAGCAGTCATGACTGAATCCGACGGGACCTTGCTACCAGGTTTGCCGGGAAACAATCCCTTGGGGTTTCTAGCGGCGCTAGGCGCTCAGACCGCCCTTGTCAACCAAGGGCACGAATGTGTACTCGGCTGGACTGATGAACCGATACCGCGCGCAGTGTTTGCGCCTCCGCTCAGCCTTGAAGAGATTGCCGAAGCAACGCTCGCGGTCGCCGAGGAGTGGCTCAACGGTCCCGCATTGGACGAGGAGGTGATCGACCCCACACTCAAGCTGAAACCGCTGGAGATTCGAGGCTATCTTAGCGGTGGACGTGCCGCGGGAGCATCGGGAGTGCTCGCGTCGTGCCTCTTAGCTGAGGACAGCTTGGACAATAGCAAGAATGCGAAACCCACCGATCTCTACTTCACGGCCGGACAACAGAAGTTCGTTTCGATAGCCCGCAGCAATCTTGAGAATGTCACGGTCGACGAACTTCTTGCCGACTTGGAATCGCCCTGGCGCTATGGCGGTGATCGTGACTCGCTCATGTGGGATACGGTCGATGATCGCGACCATGCTCTCAGCGCTTCAGATCCTTCAAAGACCAAGAAGCCCACGAATCCTGGTGCGGAAGCGCTTGCCGTCATCGGCCTCTCTAGATTCCCCTGCTTTGCTTCACCTGGTCGAACCCTTACGCAGGGTTGTTCTGGAGGTTGGAAAAGGGGAGAATTCGTTTGGCCTGTGTGGAGTGCGCCTGCTTCGTCTCGAACGGCCGATTCCTTATTGGCGCAAGTAGCGCCCGAGGGCAAAGAGAACAAGCGTCGTCACTGGTACCGAGCATGGGGAATCAGCAGGGTATTTCAGTCGCAAATCCGCCGCAGCGATCAAGGTGGATACGGGACGTTCGGCCCTCCACGCGTGGTCTGGCAGCGTGAGTGACGTTCCTGATCTCGTACCGGCTCGGATGATCAATGAGTTCGAGTACTGCCCGAGGCTCTTCTATCTGGAGTGGGTGCAGTCCCGTTTCGAGCACAATCGTGACACGGTTGAGGGGCTGTATGTCCACCGTGTGGTCGACGCGGGTGGCGGCCGAATGGGCACAGTCGAAGATCCTCCGTTCAAGAAAGCGAAATCCGTCGAGTTGAGTTCCCATCGGCTTGGTTTGATCGCGAAGGCCGACATCATCGCAACGTAACGGCAGGGTCGTACCGGTTGAGGTGAAGCGCGGACGGCCACCCAAACACGGCCCGGCGTGGATGCCTGAGCAGGTCCAGATATGCACAATCGGCTTGCTGTTGCAAGACAACGGATACGAGTGCACAGAAGGGCAGTTCTATTTCGCCGAGACTCGCAAGCGCACAACAGTTCCGTTTGATGATTCGCTAGTGGCCCACACGCTGGAAATGGTGGAGAAGCTCCGGAAAGTAGCAGCACTGCCTGACGCGCCGCCACCACTCGTTGATAGCCCCAAGTGCCCGAGGTGCTCGCTTGTGGGCATTTGCTTGCCGGACGAAACAAACCTCCATACCAACCGCAGCACTGCTGCCCCCCGGCGCCTCACTCCGCGTGACTCCGCAGCAAGACCTCTGTATGTGACAGAGCAAGGTGCTCGGGTCGGTATCCGTTCTGGGCGGGTTGTGGTCAATAAGAGTCGTGATGAACTCCAGCAGGTTCGACTCATTGACGTGTCGCAGATCTCGATCTACGGCAACGTCCAGATAAGTAGCCAGATGATGCGAGCAGCCTTTCGAGAGGGAATACCGGTTTGCTGGTTCTCCTACGGGGGGTGGTTTCAAGGCATTGCTGAGGGGCTGCCTTCCAAGCACGTTGATCTACGTCGTCGCCAGGTCGCGATCGCGGCGCAAGCGGGACTTCCGATCGCTCGGTCGATGATCGAAGGCAAGCTGCGGAACTCGCGGACGTTCCTTAGGCGGAACGCTCGGACCGACGTAAGTAGGGAACTTGGGCAACTCAAGTCTCTCGCAGATGGCGTCGGTCGGAGTGTGTCGATTGAGAGTCTGTTGGGTATGGAAGGGACGGGTGCGCGTCTGTACTTCTCGAAATTCTCGTCGATGCTACGAGATGAGAGCCTTGGGGTGTTTGACTTCAACGGACGTAATAGGAGGCCTCCGAAGGATCCGGTCAACTGTCTGCTGTCCTATGTGTACGCACTTCTGACGAAAGACTTGACGGCTGTGGCAATCGCCGTCGGGATGGACCCGTACCTAGGTGTTTTTCATCGCCCCCGCTTCGGTCGTCCTGCTTTGTCGTTGGACCTCGCGGAGGAGTTTCGTCCGTTGGTCGCGGAATCTGTTGTGATCAACGTGATCAACAACGGCGAGATCAGTGCGAAGGATTTCGATGTCCGAGCCGGTGGAGTTTCGCTCTCACAGAACGGAAGGCGATCGGTCCTATCCGCGTACGAGCGACGGCTCGACACCCAGGTAACGCATCCTACCTATGGGTACAAGATCACTTACCGACGCGTTCTTGAGGTTCAAGCGCGCGTTCTGGCAGCTCACCTGCTCGGCGAGATCCCCAAGTACACGCCTTTCATGACGAGGTAGTGCTATGGCGACTGGTAGAACCCGTTTTCTCGTGAGCTACGACATCAGCGACGCCAAGCGTCTCAGACTGGTGCACAAATCTGTCAAGGACTATGGCTGGCCGATGCAGTACAGCGTTTTCATCTGCGATCTGGACGCGGTCGAGATGCTATTGTTGAAACAGGAATTGAGTTCGATCATTCATCATGGAGAAGACTCAGTGGCATTCGTCAATCTCGGCCCTCCAGCGAACCGCGGCAGCGACTGTTTCGATTTCATGGGGCTCAGGACAGCGCTACCTACTTCAGGCCCCACAGTCATCTGATGCGAGCGCTAAGTTGCGTTGCCAAGTCCTAGGGAGCACTCGAAGCCTGGTCGGGGCAGTTTTTTCCAACTTGACAACAGAATCAATTCCTTTCGAAGCTTCGGCTTCCAACACCGCTCGCAAGCACCCGCGAACACGCAGGTAAACTACCCCAAATAACGCGAGCGCTCCGGCCGGACAATTGTCCGGCCCTCCATTGAAGGATGCAACGTAAAAGGATGCTCGAACGTTTCGCCCGCCCTCCGGCCGGACAATTGTCCGGCCCTCCATTGAAGGATCGAGCCGTGCGTGGAAGCCGGCTGACACCGCTGCCTCCGGCCGGACAATTGTCCGGCCCTCCATTGAAGGTCCTCAACTGGAGGTCCAGACTCGTCGGCTTCGGCGCTCCGGCCGGACAATTGTCCGGCCCTCCATTGAAGGGCCCGGACGGAGTCTGTAGAACTGTCGCAGTCGCGTCTCCGGCCGGACAATTGTCCGGCCCTCCATTGAAGGGCCCAGGCGATGACCGGACGCAACCTGCTCGGCATCCTCCGGCCGGACAATTGTCCGGCCCTCCATTGAAGGAAGTGGATGCGGCGGGGGCTGGAAGCCGCTATCGGGCTCCGGCCGGACAATTGTCCGGCCCTCCATTGAAGGGTGCCGCTGGCGTGTGATGCCATCGGTCAGGTCGGTCTCCGGCCGGACAATTGTCCGGCCCTCCATTGAAGGGGTGAGGCACATGCCGTCTTCTCGGGTGTCGTGGCTGCTCCGGCCGGACAATTGTCCGGCCCTCCATTGAAGGGCGTTGCGCCGAGGTCATCCCGGCTTGTTTGCTGATGCTCCGGCCGGACAATTGTCCGGCCCTCCATTGAAGGCGGCGTGACCCGGCGCGTGGGGTGCAGGGGTTGCAGCTCCGGCCGGACAATTGTCCGGCCCTCCATTGAAGGTGCTCGACCAGGCCGCGACGTCGCATATCGGCGGGATCTCCGGCCGGACAATTGTCCGGCCCTCCATTGAAGGAGCGCGTTGGGTTTCGGTGTGCGAGCCGACGCTCAGCTCCGGCCGGACAATTGTCCGGCCCTCCATTGAAGGGCGCCGCCGTCCAACGGACAATCCCAGAACCAGTCCACTCCGGCCGGACAATTGTCCGGCCCTCCATTGAAGGTGCAAAGCACGCGTCCCAGTGTCAGCCACAGAGATGGAACAGGTCGACTCCGGCCGGACAATTGTCCGGCCCTCCATTGAAGGAACAGGCCGCGTATTCGCCCCGGACGTGAGATGTCGACTCCGGCCGGACAATTGTCCGGCCCTCCATTGAAGGCGCCTCGACGACGTCGCTGGCGGCGACTGGAGTTTCCAGCTCCGGCCGGACAATTGTCCGGCCCTCCATTGAAGGCACGTCGAACCGCTGACCGCCCACAGTGTTCGAACAGCTCCGGCCGGACAATTGTCCGGCCCTCCATTGAAGGTTCATCACGTCGGCGGGGTTGCGTGGACAAGACGCGACTCCGGCCGGACAATTGTCCGGCCCTCCATTGAAGGCGCCTCGACGACGTCGCTGGCGGCGACTGGAGTTTCCAGCTCCGGCCGGACAATTGTCCGGCCCTCCATTGAAGGAGCATTGACCACATCATCGCCCGCAGCAAAGGCGGCCTCCGGCCGGACAATTGTCCGGCCCTCCATTGAAGGTCGTTTCGAGCATCGCGGAAGATTGACACTGCTGCGGCTCCGGCCGGACAATTGTCCGGCCCTCCATTGAAGGAATGGTATCATCAGTCAAGTCAGCGGCGATGGCCGTCTCCGGCCGGACAATTGTCCGGCCCTCCATTGAAGGCGACCGGCTCAGGCGGGGCTAACGCGTCGGTCTTCCGCTCCGGCCGGACAATTGTCCGGCCCTCCATTGAAGGCGAATGAGTGAAGACCCGACTAGACAAGTTACTATCGGCTCCGGCCGGACAATTGTCCGGCCCTCCATTGAAGGGCGAGGTGTCCGCAACGTTTACAACGGCGGTCGTACGGGCTCCGGCCGGACAATTGTCCGGCCCTCCATTGAAGGCTACCGTAACTCTACCGACCCTGGACACAAGAGCGGCTCCGGCCGGACAATTGTCCGGCCCTCCATTGAAGGATGGGCACCCCAGACGATCGCTGGTGGGCGTGGACCCGTCTGGCCGGTCACTTGTCCGGCCCTCCATTGAAGGTACGACGAAACCGCCGTGAAGCAGTTAACTACCGAACGGCCTGGCCGGTCACTTGTCCGGCCCTCCATTGAAGGTTTATTGACCCGTTCGTGTGCTACCGGTACTTCGCTGTCCGGCCCCCATTGGTAGCGGCTCTTGGCGCGGGTGGTAGTCCGTCGCGTTGGCTTTTCGAACCCAAACAGTGATCCTTGGGACTCTAAGGAGTTCTCCAATAGGAGGGTTGATCGTCCAAAGGGTCGCACGGGGACGCCGGAAACCCGCGTGTTCGTGAACGCATAACAGGGACCTTTGATGCTTCCGTCCATCATCCACTGTCCGCAATGAAGCTCTGCTGCGTCAGTCGGAATTCTTGTTGAGGGTGTCGGTAGGACCGATCACTCGACGGACAAACCCCCGCCGCCTACGCTGCTAACCACCAAACAAACCCGACAACCGAACACCTATAACACCTGGACCAACTAACGGGTCCCCGTCAGGTCGGCCACCAAAACACGTCGACCATTGACGTGACTCCAGCAGCTAGTTTAGGTGGTCAGGGAATGGTCGGCCACCAAAACTTAGGGGTTGTAATTCCCGTTGATTGCATGAGGGGGATGGCCAGAGACGAGATGCACGACAAGGTGGTGTCGGGGCAGGCCTGGGCCGAGTTCTGCGACGCCCTCAAGGCCGCCGGCGACCTGGTGCAGGAACGGGCCACCTGCGACCTGGACCGGATCGAGGGCTACCGGTTCCTGAGCCGGCTGGCCCGGGGCGGCCTGCACAGCTCGATCGAGTCCGGCGACGTGCGCTTCCCGCTGCTCACCACCATGCCCGACCAGGTCAAGATCGGCTCGGACAACCCCGATTCGCTCTACATGTCAGGCAACGTCGACGGCCGGCTCAACTACCGCATCTCCGGCCACCGCGGGACCGTGCACTACCTGTCGTTCACGGCCTTCAACGTGAACTACGGCGCGGGCCAGGACCGTCTCGGCCAGGCCGGCTTCCTTCACGGAGGGGATCTCCTCGTGGACGATCGCCATCTACCTTGACTACTAATTTTGATTTTACCATAGTTAATCATATGGTGCTCTTTTGAATTACCGTAGTTAATCACCATATAGACGTTGAGTTCGCTGTAGTCTTCGCCTTGAGGGCCAGCGGGAGAGAGCGGCTTCCAACCGGCCCGGGAGGCAACCGTGCGAGCAGGGGAGATCCAGGCGAAGCTGACCTCCACCAACCTCTGGTGGACCCGGCCCGGGGACTGGGCCAGCCGGGACCCGGACCTGCGAGAGGCCTCCGAGGCCCCGTTCCAGCACTCCGCGGGCGTGCTGGACGACTTGACCACGGGTGGCCTCTACGTGCTGCGCGGCCCCCGCCGGGTGGGCAAGTCCGTGGAACTCAAGCACACCGTCGAGCGCCTGATAGGCAGCGGTGCCGATCCCCGAGCCATCGCGCACATGTCGGTGGACGGTTGGTCTGCCAGCGACCTCGGGGCACTGGTCAGGGCGGCCGCCAGGCTGATGCCGCCGGAGGGACCCCGCTGGTGGCTCATCGACGAGATAACCGCCGTGACCGACGGCTGGCCGGCGCAGATCAAGTGGCTGCGCGACAACGACCCCAGGTTCCGCCGCGACACAGTGGTGCTCACGGGCTCGTCATCGTCGAACCTGCGGGACTCCGTCGGCGACCTGGCCGGGCGGCGCGGACCGGCCACCCGCCCGGACCGAGTGATGCTCCCCGTCGGCTTCCGCACGTTCGTGGCGCTCGTGTCCCGCGACCCAGGCCCGGAGGAGGCCGCTTCGCTGCCGCCTCTCGCGGTGGCCGACCTCACGCCGGGCCGCCTCCGGGAGGCGACCTATCGCCTCGTGCCCTGGCTGCACGTGCTGGTGGAGGCCTGGGAGGACTACCTGCGCGTGGGCGGCTTCCCCCTCGCCGTCGCCAGCCACGTCCGCTCCCGCCTGCCCGACGACAGCCTCCGGCTAGCACTGGCCGGCGTGATCAGCGGCGACGCGTTCCAGCGGGCCCGGCTCTCCGACCCGCAGACCGCGGCGATGCTGCGCCGGCTCACCAAGGGGCTCGGGTCACGGTTCAGCGCCGCCGGCCTCGCCCGTGACATCGACGTGTCGCCTCCCACCGCCCAGCGTCGCATCGACGACCTGCGCGAGTCCTTCATCGTGTGGCCCGCCCACCGCGAGAGCGGCCTGCAACCGAAGCTGCGCGCCCAGGAGAAGATCTACTTCACCGACCCGATCTATACGCAGCTCGCAACGGACGGCGATGACGGGCGGGCCTGGGCGGCCGACGAGACCGCTCTGTCGGAGCAGCAACTGGGCATGGCGCTGCTCCGCAGCAGCGTCCGGGACGGCGACAACAGCTACACGTCCTTCGACCGTGTGCTGCACCACCGGTCCGCGACGGGCGCCGAGATCGACTTCGTCGGTCCCGGTTTCGGAGGACTGGCCATCGAGTCCAAGTACGTCGACGGTCGCTGGCGCCGGACGGCGGGCCGGACCCTGGCGGCCTCGCCGTGGCGGGGCCTGGTGGCCACCCGCACCGAGCTAGATCTCGACGACCCGGAAACAGCCGCGGTGCCCACCGCCATGCTCGCCTGGCTCATCGACACCTGACCCCGCGGCCCGACGCAATCCCAGCGACCGGCCGCGGGCGGCTCAGTCCAGGAACTTGAAGGCGGCCCGCAACTCGGCCACGAACAGCTCCGGCTGCTCGTCTATTCGGCCGGGGTGTTGTTGGTCACGCGGAAGTCGTCGAGGCTGGTCCCGGCGTTGCCGGCGACATCCCTGATCTGGTTGGTGCCCGGCGTGTAGTCCAGCGTCACCGTGTCGCCGAACTTCACCGCGGCCGACAGGGTCAAGGTCACCTCGCTGCCCGCGACGGCCACGCCGGTGACGCGGCGCGTCGACACCGTGCCGGTCTCGGAATCGGTCACCGACACCGGGAAATCGCCGACGGGCGGCCTCCAGGCCGGGTCGAGGGCCTCGTAGTAGGACAGCACCAGACTCGACCCGTTCACCGAAGCGGAACTCGCCACCGGCAGATAGACGTCTACGGTCGAATCGAGGCGTTGGATGCTGCCGCCGCCCAAGACCACCCGGTCGATGCTGGGCATCTCGCTGCCTTTGTGGGAGAGCTTCTCGATTATGAGGTCGTTGTCGCCTGCGTCCAGGTAGACGTTCGCAAAGGCCACTCCCAAGCCCCCCAATCCGGGAAGGCTCACCTCGTACTGCCTCTCCTTGCCGGCCACAGTCAGACGGATCTCGCGGTCCCTCTTGCTCTTATAGATGATATAGAGGATGTAGAGCCCGGCAGTTGGAGCATCAATGTCAGAGATCGTCAAGGCGTTGGCTTCGCCGGTACTCGACAACTTGACCATGCTCTTGGCCGAACATTGTGAACAGCTCACCTTCTCTGCGCTGCCGCTGAGAGTATTGTCCCCGTCTTCGGCTTCGTAGGTGGCAATGCGGTTGAACTCCAGAGGTTGGGGGTCGTTCTCATATGCGATGGATGCTTCGCCGTTCTGGTGTTGGATCCAGTACGCCAGCCAAGCCTTGGCCGCGTAATGCGCCGATTGCCCCTCCCTGCCCTCATAGCCGAGGCCGTCGCTGTCGACCCAGGTGTTCCCGGCGCTGTGGCGTGCCTGCATGGCCCGGACGTCGCGGGCGTAGCAGGCGAACCAGTAGTCGGCGTGCAGCGTGGAGTCGTCTATTTCGTTGCTGAAGTCGAACACCTCGGCTTGCGCCACGAAACCGGCCATGTTGGGCCGTCGCTTCGTGGACCAGTCCGACCCGAACGGGTAGAACACGTTGGCAGCGGTGGCCGGGGGTCCCTGCGCGCATGCCCGGGTGTGCCCGGGAGCGAACGTCTGCATCGCGTCCACACTGCTCGCCCGGCATCGCTGAGCGTCGGAGCGAACAACTGGGTCGTCGCTGAACAGGCCCGAACAGTTTGTACCCGGCTTGAAGATGGTTCCGCCCGGCTTTTTGACCGTCTGTTGATTGTAATAGGGTCGGCTTCCTGCCTCGAAGTTGGTCTCGACGAGGAATGCCATGACTCGGTCGATGTTGTGGCGCGCCGCTTGGGGTGTCGGCCGGTCCGCCAGGAAGTACATGAGCGCCGGGTTGAACACCGTGCCGCTAGCGACGTAGTCGGGATGCATGAACCCATGATTGATCACCCCGCTGTCGCTCTCTGTGTTGGATCCTTCGAGCCAGTCACTCAGCGGGTGGCCGTGATACACCGTGGAATTCGACACATCCTCGGGTCGAGCGTTTGCCGCGAGCATCATATGGATGCTGGAAGTCCTCCAGGTGGGAGCATTCACATGGTCCGGCATCATCACCGCGGCCAGTGACAGCACATAGCTGTTCCAGGACTGCTCTTCGGCCTTGGAGTCGCCCGGGAATCTGGTCGTGCCTTCCCGGTCTCTGAAGTACAGCGGACCGCGGTACTCGTCGGCTTCGGCCACGACCATCTTCTTCACATACGCCTTGTCCTGTGCCGACAGGTGATCCCACAACATCCACGCGGCGAACCCGGCATGGGCAGTCCACAGAGCCGACTGCCAATGGTAACCCCACGGGCTAGACGCAGGCGCATTCACGCGATGGCGGTAGGCGAGAGAACGGATCAGCTTCAACGCCCGGGCGCGGGCCGTGGCCTCGCTCATACCCGTAACGCCGGCGTCGTAGATCCCGGTCCTCAAAGCCACCGCCAAAGCCAGCGCCATCGACGACGACTCACGGATCTGCTTCTCCTGGCCCCCGTCAGAATTGTTTGCCTCAGTAAAGTCGAGGTAGGTATCGTCGCTCTGATCATCGAAGTTCTTGAATTCGTCCCACCAGTTGTTGAGGGTCCATTTGAGCGCGGTCAGCAGCCAGCCTTTGGCCAGGTCGGCGTTGTGGTGGGTGGGCGTGCCCGCGTCGAACCCGTCCCAGTCGATGCTGGTGACGGCGTCGGAGTTGACGGTTGCCGGCGGTCTAAAGCGGTAGATCGTGTAGGTGTAGGTGGTCGTGGAGCCGTTCTCGGCGGTGACTGTGGCTGTGATGGTGTTGAGGCCCGGGCTGAGGGCCACCTGGTTGCCGGGGGTGGCGCGGTCGCCGTCTAGGGGTGTCATTTCCACCGACGCCCTCGGGTCGTCCGGTACCGCGGTCACCGTCACCGACTTGAGGTTGCGGTCCACAAACGTGCTATACACTGGCGGGTTCAGCACGGTCGCCGGATCTATGTGGAAGGCCGACCCATTCCCGACGGTATGTGTCAGCGACTTGAGGGTGGAGTCGGTCGCTATGGCGGTGTTGTTGGTCAGCGTGTGGCCGAAGAGGCCGTCGGCGGCCTCGCCGTCGGCGGCGCTTTGGATGGGTCTGGTGCCCGGTTGGTAGCGGATCGTCACTACGTCGCCGTGCCTGACGGCCTCTGACAGCGTCAAGCTCACCGCGCGGCCGTTGATCGACACGCCGGTGACCGTCCGCGCCGACACGGCCGCGGTCGCCGAGTCGGTCACCGACACCGTGAAGTTGCCTTCAAAGGGCACCGAGTCGCCGTCGAGCGCCTCGGCGTAGGACAGCTCCACCTCGTCTTCGTCTACCGTCGCGGCGCGCAGCAGCGGCGCGTCCTCGTTGGAGACGATCACCGTGACCGTGTAGGTCCCCGTGGAGCCGTCCTCGGCGGTGACGGTCACCCTGATCTTGTTGGACCCCAGGCGCAGCCGCACCTGATGGCCCGGCGTCGCGCTGTCGGCGTCGTCTGGTCTCACCTGCGCCGACGCCCCCCACGACGGGTACGACGTGGTCGCGGTGACCGTCGTGGTCGACACTGAATCCTCCACCGACGCCGTCATGAACGGTGAGATCCTCGACGGCATCTTGATGCCGGACAACTCCAGCGAGCGCAGCCACACGTCGCCGCTGGCGGGAGTGAGGTTGACCAACGGGTGGCCCTGCACGCCGGCGGCCGCGTTGCCTGCGCCGTCGAGAATCTTCGGGTCGTCGCCGGGCGTGTAGTCGACGGTCACCGTGTCGGCGAAGTACACCGTCTCTTCCAGATACAGATACACGTCGCGGCCGCCGTAGAACGTCACATTGTTGACTCTCGGCTCGTACGCGATGCCGGTGCCCGCGTGGATCGCTGACACCGTGAAATCATCTACGGCGGCGGGCACCGAGAGCCCGCGACGGACCCCGTCATCGTCGAGGTCCTCGTCATAGGACAGCGTCACCACTCCGTTGAGTATCGTCGTGTGGAGCAGCTGCGGCGCGTCGGTGTCCTGAACGCGGGTCACCACCACCGTGTAGGTGCCCGTGGTGGTGCCGTCCTCCGCGGTGACGGTCACCGTGATGGTGTTGGGGCCCACCTCCAGCGGCACCCGATGGCCGTTGAACACGTTGGCGTCGTCGTCGGCGGGGGCGATGAGCGGCCTCGACGCCCGCGGGTCCGACGCGGCCGCGGCAACCGATATCGACGACACCTCATTGGCCACCGATGCCGTGTAGGACCGCACGTCCGGCGCGAACCCCGGCACCAGACCCGCGTCCGACAGCTGCAGCCTCGACAGAGTGGCGTCAGCCGAGGGGACGGTGATGTTGGCCACGCTGCGCCCTGCGAAGCCGCGGGCGTCGTAGCCGTCGGCGAGGTCCTGGACGGGAGCGGCGCCCGGCGTGTAGCTGACCCTCACCTCGTCGCCCGGCCTGACCGAGGCGGACAGCTTCAACTTCACGGCACTGCCGCGGATCGACACCTCGGTGACTGCCGGCGCCGACTTCGTGCCGGTCACCGAGTCGGTCACCGACACTGTGAAGTCGCCTGCGGCGGGCCGCGAGTCCTCGTCGAGGGTCTCGTCATAGGACAGCACCACATCGTCCTTCAATATCGTCGCCCCGGACAGATCCGGCGCGTCGGTGTTCTCCGCGCGGTACACCAACACCGTGTAGGCGACGGCGGGATAATAGTGCCCACGGCCCGGGACAGTCACCGTGATGGTGTTGGGGCCCACATCCAACGCCACCTGATCACCCGGCGCCACACTGTCGGAGTCGGCCGGCGCCACCTGCACCGACCCCCACGGGTCAACCGTCGCCGCAGTCACCGTCACGCTCGACACCAGATGGCCCACCCACGCCGTGTAGGACCCCCTGTGGCGCGAGAACCCCGGCGCCAGCTCCACATCGGACAACTCCAGCGAGCGCAGGCCCTCATCGCCCCTAGCGGGAGTGACGTTGTCCACCTCATAGCCGCTGAAACCAGCCGCAGGGTCGCCGTCGACGCCGAGGATCTGCGGATCGTCGTCCGGCGTGTAGTCGATGCTCACCGGGTCCGCGAAATACACCGCCTCCTCCAGATACATGTACACCACGTCGCCCTGCACCCACACACCGGTGACTGTCGGCGAATACACAGTGCCGTCAAGCGAATAGACCGCCGACACCGTGAAATCATCTACGGCGGCGCGCACCGAGAGCCCCTGGCCAGGGACCCCGTCATCGTCGAGGGCCTCGTCATAGACCAGCACCACATCGTTTCTGAATATCGTCGCAGACACCAGCGTCGGCTGATCGACGCGGGTCACCTCAATCGTGTAGGTGCCCGTGGTGGCTCCGTCCTCCGCGGTGACCGTCACCGTCACCGTGTTGGATTCCATACTCAACGCCACCAAGCCGTCGACGGCCTCGGTGTCGCCCGCCGTCACCTGCACCGACGCCCGCGGGTCCACCGCCGCGGCGGTGACCGTCGCGGCGGACACCGCCTCGAACACCGACGCGGTGTAGTCCGTCGTGGCCGCGTCGAACACCGGCGACAGCTCCACCGCCGAGCCGTCCGCTGCTGACAGCACCAGCCCAGACAGCTCCGTGTCGTCGGACTCAGCGGTGGCGTTGGTGACCGCATGGTCCGCCAGCGCGTCCGCGCCGGCGCCGGCGGCGTCTTGGACCGGGTCGGTGCCGGGCGTGTAAGAAACAGTGACGGTGTCGTCGGAGCGCGCCGCTACAGACAAAGTCAGCGTCACGGTTGCGCCGGCGACGTGCAACGCAGCCACATCGGGCTGCGACTCCTCACCGGTCACCGCATCGGTGACCTCCACACCGAAGTCGGCCCCGTCGGGCTGCGAGGCGTCGTCGAGGGCCTTGTCATAGACCAGCACCAGACTGGTCCCGTCGACCGTCGCCGTGTCGAGCTGGGGTTTCGCGGCGCGTGTCACCTCGATCGTGTAGGTGCGGGTGTTGGCGCCGTCCTCGGCGGTGACCGTGACGGTGACCGTGTTGGGGCCCACGTCCAGGTCGACCTGGCCGCCCTCGACGGCCGCATCGTCATCGGGTGCGGCCACGCCGGCGCGGGCATCAGCCGCCGTCGCAGCAACACTCACCGAGGCCACCAGATGGGGCACCGACGCGGTGTAGTCCGTAGTGGCCGCGTCGAACACCGGCGAAAGCTCCACCGCCGAGCCGTCCGCTGCCGACAGCGCCAGCCCAGACAGCTCCGTGTCGTGGGACGCGCCGGTGGTGTTGGCCACCGCCGCGTCCGCCAGCGCGTCCGCGCCGGCGCCGGCGGCGTCGCGCACCGGGTCGGTGCCCGGCGTGTAAGAAACAGTGACGGTGTCGTCGGAGCGCGCCGCCACAGAAAGCGTCAGCGTCACGGTTGCGCCGGCGACGGACACCGCAGTCACATCGGGCTGCGACACCTCGTCGGTGATCGCATCGGTGACAGCCACACCGAAGTCGGCCCCGTCGGGCTGCGAGGCGTCGTCGAGGTCCTTGTCATAGCCCAGCACCAAACTCGATCCGTCGACCGTCGCAGACTCCAGCTCAGGCTTCGCGGCGCGTGTCACCGTGATCGTGTAGGTGCCCGTGGTGGCGCCGTCCTCCGCGGTCACTGTCACCGTGACCGTGTTGGGGCCCACCACCAGGTCGACGACCTGGCCGCTGCCGTCGGTGGTGCCGTCGGCGGCGGCTCCGTCGTTGCCGGTGGTGATTGCCACTGTGGCGCGCCGGTCCGCCGCGAGGGCCAGGACCGTCACCGACGCCGCCTGGTGGGGCACCGACGCGCTGTAGTCAGTCGTGGCCGCGTCGAACACCGGCGACAGCTCCACATCGACCAGCCTCGCCACATCCAACAACGGCACGTCGTCGGACACCATGATCCGATCCAACAACGCGTCATCGGACGCGGCGGTGGGGTTGACCACCAGATGGTCCTCAAAATCAGCGGCGTGGTTGCCGGCGGCGTCCTGGACGGCATCAAGCGGCCAAGACTCATAAGAAACCGTGACGGTGTCGCCGTGGCGCACCCGCTGCAACAACGTCAACACCACCGTGGCGCCCACGACGTCCACGCCGTACAACTCGCGCTGCACCCCGCCGGTGACCGAGTCCGTCACAGCCACGGAGTAGTCCCACACGCCCGGCTCGGAGCCCTCGTCGAGAGGCTCGTCGTAGCTGAGCACCAAACTGGCCCCCTCAACAGTCGCAGACACCAGCACGGGCGCGGTCTCATCGGCGCGGGTGACCTCGAATGTGTGGGTGCTAGTGGTTGCGCCGTCCTCGGCGGTGACCGTGACCGTGACCGTGTTGAGGCCCACATCCAGACCAATAGGGGCACCGTCGGCAACCGCGGCGCCGTCACCGGTTGTGACCTGCACCGACGCCCGCGGGTCAGACGCCACCGCGGTGACCGTCGTCTCAGACACCGCCTCGGGCGCCGACGCCGAATACCCAAGCAGCACCGACCACCGCGAGACCATCTCGATGGTCTCGGGCGCCGACAAGGACCACCCCTCCACGCCCGACAGCTCCAGCCCGCTCAGCGCCGGGTTGTTGCTGGCTGCAGTGTCGTTGACCAGCGGGCGGTCCTGAAGCGCGGCCGCGGGGTTGCCGGCCGCACCCTGGATGGGATCCGCGCCCGGCACATAAGACACCGTCACCTCGTCGCCGTGGCGCACCGCCCCAGACAACGTCAAATGCACAACCACGCCAGAGGCCGACACCGCATCCACCCCAAGCTTGCGCACCACACCGGTCACCGAGTCCGTCGCCGACACCGAGAAATCTCCAGGATCGGGCTGCGAGCGCCCGTCGAGAGCCTCGCCATAGCCCAGAGCAACATACCCATGGCGCACCGTCGCAGACACCAACTCGGGCGCGGCCTCGGCGCGGGTGACCTCGACGGTGTGGGTGCTAGTGGTTGCGCCGTCCTCGGCGGTGACCGTGACCGTGACCGTGTTGAGGCCCACATCCAGACCAATCCGGGCACCGTCGGCAACCGCGGCGCCGTCACCGGTCGTGACCCGCACCGACGCCCGCGGATCCGCCGGCGCCGCGATGACCGTCGTCTCAGACACCGCCTCGGGCACCGACGCCGAATACCAAAGCAGCGTCGACCACCGCGAGACCCTCTCAAAAGTCCGCGGCGCCGACCACGCGCCCACGCCCCACAGCTCCAGCACCGACGGCACCGCGTTGGTCGACGGCTCGGTCCTGTTCACCAGCAGACGGCCCCCGAGCGCGGCCGCAGGGTTGGCGGCGTCGTCCTGGACGGGGTCGTCGCCGGGCACATAAGACACCGACACCTCGTCGCCGTGGCGCACCGCCCCAGACAACGACAAAGACACATAGTTCCCAGCAACCGACACCGCATCCACCGCCGGCTGCGACACCACACCAGTCACCGCATCGGTCACCGACACCGAGAAATCCCCAGCATCGGGCTGCGAACCCCCGTCAAGAGCCTCGCCAAAGAACAAAGAAACATAGTTGTGAAGCACCGACGCAGACACCAGCACGGGCGCGGCCACGTCGACGGCCTCGCCGCCGGTCGCCTCCTCACCCGCAGCCGGAGGAGAGTCCCCTCCCGGATCAGGCTCCACCTGAGCACCCGAGGGCGCGGCCACCAGCAGCGACGCCACCAACGCCACCAACACTCCGGCAGGCAACAACCCGCCGCGCCGACACCCCAGCCTCTCCACGATCAGCGACAGCACGAGCGCCTCCTTCGGTCAAGTATGTACCAGTATTTTATTTTTTATTAAGTATACTAAAGGAATATATGCGAAGTCAAGCCGGTCGTTTCGTCTAAACCGCCAACAGCCCCAGCAACAAACGACGCGGCATTCGCGACGAGATCAGGGGACGGGTCGAGGCCCTGCTGGCCACCCTGGAGCTGGCCCCCGTGTGAACCCGTCCTGGACGCGGGCGAAGTAGGGGACCAAGTTTAGGTGGTCAGGGAATAGTCTCCGTTGCGTCCCAGACGATCGGCTTTCTTGGCACAGGGTTCTGAAAAATGGAGTGTTAAATGGCTGAGAAATAGAGTGTAAAACCTCTGCAAAGTGGAGTTTGAAGGTATTCTCTCTATAGGAGGAGCCGTGCCCGACACCCGCAACCCAGACTATTTGGACCGCGTCGTAGACCACGAGGTCGCTGAGGTTCTGGCCTCGTCGCCTGCCGTGCTCATTGAAGGGCCGCGGGGATGTGGCAAAACCTGGACTGGTCAGAGATTCGCCAACAGCGAGGTGTTCTTAGACGGATCCGAAGCTCTTCGTCTCGCCGCCGAGGTGGACCCAGACTCGATCCTTGAGGGAGCGGAGCCCCGGCTTCTCGACGAGTGGCAGCTCATTCGAGGCATATGGAATCCGATGCGACACGCTTGCGACCGGCGAGGCGGGTTCGGGCACTTCCTTCTCACCGGGTCGCAGAATCCGCCCGACGACATCACCGAGCATTCCGGAGCGGGCCGAGTCGCCCGGGTGCGGATGCGGCCGATGTCGTTGTGGGAGTCGGGGGATTCCAGCGGAGAAGTATCCCTGGCCTCGCTGCTGGAAGGCGGGCGCTGCTTGGCGAAAGATGCCGAACAGACCTTCAGCGGCGTCGCTTCGGTGATCTGTCGAGGAGGGTGGCCCAGCATGATCAAGATGGCGCCGGACACGGCCCAAGCTCGCCTGCGTGACTATCTGGACAACATAACCCGCACCGACATCTCCCGAGTATCCGGTATCAAACGCGACCCCCGGCTGGTGATGGCCCTGCTTGCATCCCTTGCCCGCAACGAAGCAACCGCCGCCTCCGGCGCCACCCTGATCAAGGATGTGGCCGGGGAAGCGGGCAGCCCGCCGGCACGCTCCACAATCAGGGCCTACCTGGACGACTTGACCCGATTGTTCGTGCTTGAGCCCCTTCCGGCGTGGACCACCCATCTGAGATCTTCGGCTCGTTTGAGAAAATCTCCAAAGCGGTTGTTCATCGACCCCGCACTGGCCGTCGCCGCCTTAGCCGCGTCGGCGGGATCTGTCGCCCAAGACAAGGAGGCGATGGGGTTCCTGTTCGAATCGATGGCGATCCGCGACCTCCGGGTGTATGCCCAGTCGCTGGGTGCCCACCTCTACTACTACGGCGATTCGAATGGCCTCGAGGCTGATGTCGTGATCGAAGGATTGGACGGCCGATGGGCCGCCGTGGAGATCAAGCTCGGCGGAGGGAAAGCCATCGCCGAGGCCTGCGAATCGCTTCGCGCGGTTCGCTCACAGATCGACACCACCCGGCGCGGAGAACCAGCCCGTCTCATTGTGCTCACCGCATTCGGCCACGGCTACCAGACCCACGACGGCATCGCCGTCGTACCCCTGACCGCCCTCAAGCCCTGAACGAGCACGGACGTTGACCCTATATTCGAAGTGTTGTATCGTGTCAACGGGACGAGTTTCGGCATCCCAACAAAGAGGTCGAGGAGGCCCTGAGGGGCCGCGCGGACAGGTGACACAGGTCTCGGTGGATTTCGTTCCGGCCGTGATAGGCGCTGGCAAAACCGCAGGTCAAGGGTATCGCAACCGCAGCCAGAAGTCCGGACCTTTCCGCAGGTCAGCGCTTATTCGCTAACGCCCTGAGCGAACTTGAGGAGGCCGAATGGGCGATTTCGCCCACATCGTCAGGACATCGCTGGGGGGTGGCTCGCTGTGGAGAGTCCAACCGGTCCGGGTGCCAGGTCTCAATCTGGTCTTCCCCGCGCAATCCGGGTGGCCACGCTCGCCAATTGATGCGAGCGCTCGAACATTGTGTCCACCAGTGGAGGAGTGAGGAGCGCTGACATGTCGACGTTTACGTTCACCCTTGTGGTCGAGGGGCCCGACCTCCAGAGCGACGAAGTCATTGACGCTCTATTCCAAGCGGGCTGCGATGATTCCCTCGTCGGTCGCTCAGGCGGCATCCAGTACATCGACTTCGACCGAGAAGCTGCTTCCCTCGAGGAGGCGGTGCTCTCGGCTGTGACCGATATTGAATCCGTCGACGGACTTGTGGTCGTTCGCCTTGCTGATTCTGGGCTGGGTCTCGATGGCCGATATTGCTGCGCGCACCGGCCGGACCCGTGAGAGCGTGCGGCTCCTAGTTGCAGGCGAACGAGGTCCCGGCGGATTTCCAGTTCCGGTCACCGATCCCCGCAGCCGCTACCGGCTCTGGCGAGCGACCGAGGTTGAGCACTGGATGCGAACACACGTCGACGATGCGTAAAAGACCCATGAGGACCACGTACGTGTCGCTATCAACGCCACCCTGGAACTCCGCTACAACTCAAGCCACATTCCTGACGACCGGAAATCAGACCTGCTCGCTCTGGCTGGCCTGTGACCTGGATCGGTCTGGCCGGCCGTTTACCGATACATGACATGATTCTGGATGCGGATATTCCGAAATTTACATATATTTCATGATTTATGAGTGATTGTCACAGGGGGTCGATAGGGTTACATCCATGGAATTAGCTCCTGTTTCGGATCTTGTGGACACCGCCGCTGGTGCCGCTACGGCGGTTGGTGGGGTGGTTCATGTCGAGGCGGTGGATGTGGCCGCTCTGTGTGATGAGGGGCTGTCGTTGCGCCTGGGGGTGTTGGGGCGTGCTGAGTCTCGGTTGGCGGCGATGAAGGCTCAGGTGCTCGCTGAGGTGGGTCGTCGTCACAGCAGCACAGACGCGCAGCGTCTGGTTCGTGACGAGTTGCAGGCATCGAAGCGTGAGGCCAAACGCGATGTTGAAACAGCGACTCGGCTGGCGGAGTTGCCTGCCACTAGCGAGGCTCTGGAGTCTGGGGAGATACCTCAAGGTCACGCCCGGTTGATCGCTCGTGCTTCTGGTGAGAGCACTATTGATGAAGCGCTGCTTGTCGAGGCAGCCAACACTGAGCCTTTTGATGAGTTCGCTCGGACTGTGAAACGTCATCAACAAGATGTCGCTGATGATGACGGCCAAGCCTTGTTGGATCGTCAACGCAAGAACCGCAAAGCACGCGTCTTCGAATCATCTGACTCTGGCATGTTTGTGTTGTCAGGTGAGTTTGATCAGATCACCGGGGCTCGTATCGCTACCGCGTTGACTGCTAAAGAACGCCAGCTATGGCACCGCGAAGACCCCAAGTCTCGGTGTACGCCGCAGCAACGGATGGCTGACGCGTTGGCTGAACTGATCTGCGAGCCCGCTGGTGACGGGAAGTCTGCGGGTACTGATTTGTTGGTGATCGCTGATTTCGATGTGATCAAACAGCAACTAGACAATCCCCGCCTCGCGGATGGTTCACCAATACCTGTTGTTGAGCTGCACCGGCTGGCGCTTGAAGCGAACTTGTTGCCTTCGATCTTTGACACCAAAGCTCAAGACATGTGGTTGGGTCGTAAACAACGCACCGCCAGTGAAGCTCAACGAGTCGCGTTGATCGCCCGTGATCAACACTGCATCGGCTGTAGCGCGAACCCGTTGTGGTGTCGAGCACATCACATTATTTGGTGGTCAAAGAACGGACCTACCGACGTAGACAACCTGGTGTTGGTATGTGATGACTGCCACCACAAAATCCACGACCATGGCTGGCAGGTGTACAAACACCCCGAAACCGGCAAATACAAACTCAAACCCCCCAACCCAACCGGCACAACAAAGCCCAACCCAACCGGCACAACAAAGCCCAACCCAGCCGGTCATACGAGCACAACCGGAAACCGGACAACCCAAACCGAGCAGACCGCGCAAACCGGACCGAGCAACCCAGACAGCGCAGACCGCGCAGACCGGACCCAGCGAACCAGGTCGGACCGAGCAACCCAGACAGCGCAGACCGCGCAAACCGGACCCAGCGACCCAGGTCGGACCCAGCAACCCAGACAGCGCAGACCGCGCAAACCGGACCCCGCAACCCAGCGCAGACCGCGCAAACCGGACCCCGCAACCCAGCGCAGACCGCGCAAACCGGACCCCGCAACCCAGCGCAGACCGCGCAAACCGGACCGCGCAGACAGCGCAGACCGCGCAAACCGGACCCAGCAACCCAGATCGGACCGAGCAACCCAGACCGCGCAGACCGCGCAAACCGGACCCCGCAACCCAGATCGGACCGAGCAACCCAGACAGACCCAGACCGCGCAAGGCATCTCAATGAGGACCGCGCCAGGTCGGACCGAGCAACCCAGACAGACCCAGACCGCGCAAGGCATCTCAATGAGGACCGCGCCAGATCGGACCGAGCAACCCAGGTCGGACCGAGCAACCCAGACAGACCCAGACCGCGCAAAGCAGTTCAATAGGGACCGCGCCAGACCGGATCGAGCGACGCAGATCGAGTGACCCGAACCGAGCAACCCGGGCCCGACCTGGACCGACCTAACCGGCGCGGAAACCAAACCCTCAGAGGGTGACTCCTTCGGAGGTGACTCGATCGGGATCAAGTTCAGGGGTGCAGGTAACGCCACGGCCCAAACAGGACGGGAACGGTTGATCCGGTCGCGAGTAACCAGCCCAGTAGGTCCCAGCGGGTCCGAGTTGAGTTTCGGAGATGGCCAACCGACGGCGCTCCCGGTGGACGCCGAATGTCCCCGCGCCGATAATCTCTGGACCTTGGTATCCTCACCGATAGCCGAATGGTGGCTGCCGCCCGCGCAATGCGGGGCGTGCAGCTGGGTAAGAGACCCAACAGAACAATCAGGAACAAATATCTTATGGCTACCAGCCTGCGCCCGAAATCTGAGACGATCGCCGATATGGCGAACGCTTTTGATCTAGCCGAGAACGACACCGGTTCGCCGGAAATACAAATCGCCCTGCTATCGGCACGGATCACACACCTCACCGAACACATGAAGGTTCACAAAAAGGACCATCACACGCGGAGAGGCTTGCAGATGCTGGTAGGCAGCCGTCGTCGTCTTCTCGACTACGTCAAGGACAACGATGTAGAACGCTACAGAGCAGTGATCACCCACCTCGGGTTGCGTCGCTGAATAAAATCCGCTGAATAAAATCAAAGGGCAACCCCACGGGGCTGCTCCCAACCGGTTGGATCCAGGTCAACACCCAGAACCAACCCGACAAATCCCAGTCGCTGGAAGGTCCAGCAAACAAAGAACACAAGACCGTTGGTGCTAGTCGAAAATCTCTGAATTGATCAGCCTCCCGAGAGGCCAAGACCAAGATCAGCGATTTCCGACTGGGAACTGGCAGTCATGTGTTCAGGAGAAATAACAAAATGACTAATTCCCAATCCTTCACCGGCTCGTTCGCGCGCGGTGAGGGCAAAGACGCCACATTCGAGGTTGGCAAGTTCGCCCCCCTCGCCGGTGGCTCCGTCACCGCAAGTATCGGTGACACAGTTGTACTGGTCACCGCGACCGGAGCAGCGACACCCCGCGAAGGTGCGGATTTCTTTCCGCTGACAGTAGATATCGAGGAGCGGATGTATGCCGCCGGCAAGATACCCGGCTCCTTCTTCCGACGTGAAGCCCGAGCGGGTGAACAGGCGATACTCACCTGTCGCCTCATAGACAGGCCGCTTCGCCCCGCCTTCCCTGATGGCTACCGCAACGAAGTTCATGTGGTAGGCACCGTTCTCGGAGCGGACCAGAAGAACCCCTATGACGTCCTGGCTCTCAACGCCGCCTCGTTGGCCCTATGCCTCTCGCCTGTCCCGTTCGATGGCCCCATCGGAGCAGTCCGCATGAGCTGGTCGCCAGAAGGCGAGTGGATTCCCTTCCCCACCTATCAAGAGTCCTCCGAATCGGCCTTCGAGATGGTGGTCGCCGGTCGACTGAGCGACAACGATGTTGCGGTGATGATGGTTGAGGCCGGCGGAACCGGCAATTCTTGGACTCTGTACGAGTCGGGCACCCCCAAGGTCGACGAGGATGTGCTCGCCGGAGGCCTCGAAGCGAGCAAGACTTGGATTCGCGAGATGATCGAGTTGCAGCAGCAGGCGGTTGACGCGGCTGGTCACATCCAAAAGATGGAACCCCCGCTCACCGTCGACTACAGCGACGAAATCTTCGAAGCAGTGCAAGCTGCGGCTGCTGATCGCATCGCCGATACGCAACAAATTGCTGACAAGAGCGAGCGACAAGCAGCAGAAGCAGAACTCAGAGAGGCCGTCGTAGCCGAACTGGCTCAGTTCACCGCAGAAGACCCCAATGGCGCCAAACAGATCAAAAACGCCATCCGGACGATCACCAAACAGGTAGTTCGCAAGCGGATAGTCGAAGAAGGCATCCGCATAGACGGCCGCAAAACCGACGAACTCCGCAAGGTCACCAGCGAAGTTGAGGTAATCCCCACAGCACACGGCTCAGGCCTCTTCCAACGTGGAGAGACCCAGGTGCTCAACTTCACGACACTCGGGATGGGTCGAAGCGACATGATGATCGACGACATCTCGCCCACAGACAAGAAGCGGTACTTCCATCACTACAACTTCCCGCCGTTCTCCACTGGCGAGACCGGGTTCATGCGAGGTCCCAAGCGACGCGAGATCGGACACGGGGCTCTGGCCGAACGTGCTGTGTTCCCTGTGATTCCATCCTTCGAGGAATGGCCCTACACGGTGCGAACCGTGTCTGAGGTGATGGCCTCCAACGGGTCGAGTTCCATGGGCTCGGTGTGTGGATCGACGCTCTCGCTGATGGATGCGGGAGTTCCTATCAAGGCTCCAGTTGCCGGCATCGCCATGGGACTTGTTCACGCAGAGGGCAACTACGTCACGCTGACCGACATTCTGGGTGCAGAAGATGCCTTTGGCGACATGGACTTCAAGGTCGCAGGCACTACCGACTTCGTGACAGCGCTGCAGCTTGACACCAAGATCGCAGGTATCCCGGCCAATGTCTTGGCGAATGCGCTTTCCCAGGCCAGAGAGGCTCGCCTCGACATTCTCGACGTGATGGCTGAGGCCATTGCTGAGCCCCGAGAGGATGTGCGGGACACCGCGCCGAAGATCACCACCTTTGAGATCCCGGTCGACAAGATCGGCGAAATCATCGGCCCCAAGGGCAAGGTCATCAATGCCATCCAGGCTGAGACTGGTGCCGATATTTCAGTTGATGACGACGGCATGGTCGGCGTTGTGTCGATTGCCTCGGTTGACAACGCCAAGGTGGCCGAAGCTGAGCGTCAAATCAAGCTGATCCTTGATCCACCCACCGCCGAGGTTGGTGCCACCTATCCGGGCCGAGTTGTGAATATCACCAAGTTCGGTGCCTTCGTCAACATTCTTCCCGGACGTGACGGCCTGCTCCACATCTCCAAGATTGGTGGCGGCAAGCGGATCGACCGGGTTGAGGATGTGCTCTCTTTGGGAGACGAAATTGTGGTCGTCGTTGAAGACGTGGACCCCAACGGAAAGATCTCGCTTAAGCCCGAGGGCGCTGCAGACACCGACCGCGATCGCGGAGGTCGTGACCGTGATCGTGGAGGTCGTGACCGTGATCGTGGAGGTCGTGACCGCGGTGGTCGTGACCGTGGCGGAGCGAATCGTGACCGCAACGACCGCAACGACCGCCACGACCGCAACAGCCGCAACGACCGCGAATCAGAAGCGTC
Source organism: Candidatus Aldehydirespiratoraceae bacterium (assembly GCA_965198365.1). GTDB lineage: Bacteria > Actinomycetota > Acidimicrobiia > Acidimicrobiales > Aldehydirespiratoraceae > VXYK01. Next base: position 1,434,616 of record OZ240617.1, read on the forward strand.
CAATGACCCCAACCGCCAGTCGGTTTCGTTCGAGGACGCCTTCGACGCAGAGCTATCCCAGCAGTTCGACAATCTCGGCCCAGACGCTCCCGCGCGCGGACGAGGTTACGGCTCTGGCGGACGCGGTCGTCGCTAACCCTTTGGCACACCCACAGGCTCTAGCGGCTGTACTGTTGTAGAGATATGCAGCCGTTTCGTAATTTCGGCGAGAGTGACGATCCATGGTTCCGCGTCGGTCAAGTCGCCGTAACTACCACCGTCATCGTTTCGGCGATGAGTGTGGCCTACATGTTCGTCTGGGCGTTCGAGGGTTTGAAGCAGCCGATTACCACAAAACTCCTACTTTATTCAGGGACTCGGTTCGGCAGTGTGGGCGATGGTGAGATCTGGAGGCTGGTGACATGGCCACTTCCGATGGGGCCCTCGCTGTGGACGCTGCTGTTGGTCGCAGTCTTTTGGATGCTGGGATCACAGCTGGAAGCGCTCATGGGTCGTCGGCGCTTCACGTTCTTTCTCTTGGTGCTAACCGTTGTTCCGGCGCTGGTGATGACGGCGTTGGAGTTCGCCGACATCCTCGGCTTCGCCTATGGGCTCCGCTACGTCGAACTCGGGATTCTGGTTGCGTTCGCAACCCAATACTCAAGCATCCGCTTCTGGCCAGGGATCCCTGCCTGGGGGCTAGCGGGGATCATCGTTGGGATGGCAATGCTCCAAGCCATCAGCAACCGGACACCTTACGAATTCGTCCTTACCGTGACGATGGCCTTCCTGGCGCCTTTGATGCTGCGGGCTCTCGGCCACGCCGAACAACACGAGTGGATACCTAAGTTCCCGCTACCGGCCAAACTCGCCGGCGGTCCGTATCATCGCCCACCGACCCGACAACGCAAACGTTCCCAACCCCGTCAACGCAGCACTCACCTCTCTTCAGTTCCGCCCCCACCGCCACCCCCGGGCGATGTCGCTGCCCAGGCTAAGATCGACGCCTTGCTCGACAAGATGGGTGAGCATGGCATGGAGAGCTTGACCGAAGCCGAACGCCGCACGCTCGAAGACCTCTCCAAGCGTCTGCGCGACAGGCGGGACCGAAGTTGAGTCGGCCATGACGCGCATAGGAGTCGTGGGTGCCGCAGGGCGCATGGGCCAGGCGGTTTGCAGCGCGGTCCGAGACGACCCCGCACTTGAGCTTGTGGCTGCAATCGACATCGAAGATTCACTTGAGGTACTCGTAGAGAAGCAATGTGAAGTAGTCGTTGATTTCACGGTTGCTTCAGCAACTCGCCAAACGCTTAGGTTCCTAGCCGCCAACGGAATTCACGCCGTCGTCGGCACGACCGGATTCACCGATGAGGACCTGGCTCTTTTTGCTGAAGCATTTACCGAAAGCAACTGTTTGATCGCGCCCAATTTCGCCATCGGAGCGGTGCTGATGATGCGTTTCGCCGAGTTGGCAGCTCCCCATTTCTCAACAGTTGAGGTGATCGAATATCACCACGACGCCAAGGTGGATGCTCCCTCGGGAACAGCGATTCGTACGGTCGAGCGTATTAGCTCAGCTTCGGCTGATTGGGGCGACGACCCCACGCAACACGAGGTCGTGCCAGGGGCGCGTGGGGGTCAAGGGCCCGGCGGCGTGAAGGTTCACTCGGTGCGGATGCGCGGCGTTGTTGCCAATCAGGAAGTGCTGCTGGGTACGACTGGTCAAACCCTGTCAATCCGTCACGACACCATCGATCGCACCTCGTTTATGCCTGGCGTGTTGCTTGGCTGCAAGCGGGTAGCCGAATTCGAGGGGTTGACCCTCGGCCTAGATGCCTTCCTCGGTCTCTGAACCAGAGAAGTCCACTCGGTCAGAGAAGCGTTCTGCATCGTCGGCGCGCTGGGCGTTCTCGGTGCGCTGGATTCTCTCACACCTCTTTGTTCTGACCATGGTCGTCACCATGATCAACCTGGGGTTTTGGCAAATACGGCGCCTCGAAGAACGACAGGAGCGAAACATTGAAATCAAGGCGGTTCTAGAGGCCGAGCCACAAGAAATCGAGACGTTGCTGGCGTTGCCGACGTTGCCCAAAGACCACACAGCAGCGCTTGTCGTTGGCCGATACCTTGATGAGCATTCGTTTCTGGTAGCCAACCGGACCTACGACACCGAGCCGGGAAACTGGCTCGTAACCCCCATGGAATTATCAGACGGAACGGTCGTGGTCATTAGTCGGGGTTGGGTCCCTCGCCTATGGGCCGCCGGGATGCACGAGCATGATCTCAGTGCCCCAGGTGGGGAGGTGATGGTCGTCGGCAGGGCCTTCAGCAGCGTCGGCGGGGGAAGTATCGGCAAGAACGACATTGCCATCCTGACTGAACTGAATCGACTTGATCTTGACCGGGTTTTCGAACTCACGGGTCTTGCGGTAGCGGACCTGTGGGTGCAGTTGGATCAACAACAGCCTGCGGTCGCTTCACTGCCAGTGCCGGTGCCGCCAGAGGGCCTCGACGATGGTCCGCATCTTTCGTATGCGTTTCAGTGGTTCTTCTTCTCGGCGGGAGCCATCGTCGTCTACGGGTTGATCCTGCGCAGGCGTCACCGTGAGCCGCAAAGAGCGCCGCGCGTCGAACCGCTGTGAATCGAGCCCTGTGAACAATGACCGGAGCAAAGATCGGAATTGGAAGCCAACTCTTGCTTCGGCGTGGCACGATAACAAGATGCAAGCACGCTTTGGGCGGGTACTCACCGCCATGGTCACCCCGTTCCACTCCGACGGATCGCTGGATCTCCAAGGTGCGCAGCAACTGGCCCGTTACCTCACCACCCAAGGCGGTAGCGACGGTCTTGTCATCGCGGGCACCACAGGAGAAAGCCCGACCCTCACTCACGATGAGCAGATCGATCTGATCTCGGCGGTGACCGAAGCCATCGACAAGCCGGTAGTTGCGGGTGCAGGCAGCAACGACACCCGCGCCGCGGTGGAGTTGAGCGAACGCGCCACCGAAGTGGGGGCAGCGGGGCTGTTGCATGTAGCGGGGTACTACAACCGTCCGAGTCAAGCTGGACTGAGAGAACACTTTCGTGCCTGTGCGCAGTCCACTGATCTGCCGATACTGCTCTATGACATTCCGGGCCGCACGGGTCGCAAGATTGCCACTGAGACCATGGCGGAACTATTCGCCACAGTGCCCAACATCATTGGCGTGAAGGATGCCTCCGCAAACCCTGCCGAGACCGCCAGGTTGCTTGCGATTTCTCCCGATGACACTGAGGTCTACAGCGGTGATGACGGACTCACTTTGGCATTGCTGGCTATCGGCGCGGTGGGCACCATCGGCGTGGCTACTCATTGGATCGGATCCGAAGTGGCCGAGATGATGGAGGCATTCTTCGCCGGCGATGTGGACTCCGCCGCTGAGATCAACCGCCGACTGATCCCGTCCTATCAGTTCGAGACGGGCGACGACGCCCCCAACCCCGTCCCGACGAAGGCAATGCTGCGGGTGATGGGCCTTCCCGGTGGGCCGACGCGCATGCCGATGGGGCCTGAACCTGGGGGCCTCCAAGCAGAGGCCCAGGCGGTGCTCTCGGCGCTTGGCCGGTCCTGATATGGCAGAACCGGTTCGTATCACCTTTCTTGGTGGTCTAGGTGAGATTGGTCGCAACTGCGCGGCTATTGAAACGAAGGGTCGGGTCGTGGTGCTCGACTGTGGCCAGATGTTTGCCGGGGATGATCTGCCGGGAGTAGACGCGGTTCTACCTGACCTTGACTGGCTGATCTCCAACGCTGACCGGGTCGATGCGGTGATCGCCACACATGCCCACGAAGATCACATCGGGGCGCTTCCATATCTTCTCCGCCACATGTCGCTACCGATCTACGGGTCGGTTTTTACTCTTGGCATGATTGAACACAAGCTTCGCGAGGCTGGCCTGAAGGGTAGAGCCGACCTTCGCAAGGTCAGCGACGGTGATCGCCTCAAGGTCGGTCCCTTCGACTGTGAATTCTTGCCCGTTACCCACTCAATCCCTTCGGGCAACATCACTGCGTTCCACACCGATCAAGGTGTGATTCTCCACTCCAGCGACTTCAAGTTGGACCTGACTCCCGTTGATGGTCGCCGTACAGACCTGTCTCGTATTGGCGCGCTGGCGCATGATCCGGGTATCCGACTGATGCTCGCCGATTCGACCAACGCCGACCGCCCTGGCGCATCTCGCTCAGAAAAAGAAATTGGCGCGGTCCTCACAGGCCTGCTGCGCGCCAACGACAAACGTCGTGTCATCGTGGCGTCTTTTGCTAGCCATATCCATCGACTGCAGCAGGTGGTCGATGCTGCGCTAGCTACGAACCGAGTTGTCGTACCGGTCGGATTGTCGATGCGCCGCAATGTGAAACTCGCCCGAGATGTCGGGATTCTCCGTATCCCAGATTATGCGATCAAAGATGCCGAAGACATCGACGACCTTGACTCCCAACGAGTCTGTGTCGTGTGCACCGGCTCGCAGGGAGAGCCTCGAGCGGCACTTACCCAAATGGCAAGGGGAGAGAGTCGTTGGCTAGCGCTCGACGAAAACGACACAGTCGTATTTTCGGCGCATCCGATTCCCGGAAATGAGACAGCGGTGGCCTCAGTCCGCAACGGTTTGGCGCGCCTGGGTGCGAGGGTTATTCACAGCGGACAGGTCGATGTTCATACCAGCGGACATGGCAAGCAAACCGAACTCAAGACCCTTCATTCGGTTGCGGTGCCCGAATACTTCGTGCCTGTGCACGGCGAATACTCCCATCTTGTGGCGCATCGTGACCTGGCCAGAGAGATGGGGATGGACCGTGATCATGTGGTTCTGGCCGAAGACGGGGATCAACTGGAGCTGTCCGATACGGGGCTCGTGCACCTAGGGTCGGTTGGCGGCGATCACCTCTATGTCGACGGAACCGTCGGCGATCTCGGCAACGCCGTGCTTGGTGAGCGGCGGTTATTGGGCAACGACGGTTTCGTGGCAGTGATCGTGCATGTTGATATCGAACGGGGTGAACTGTTGGCTGGTCCCGATGTGGTTTCGCGTGGCTGGGTTGAACAACCTGCGTTGCGTGCCCATGAAACCGCGGTTGTCGACGCGGTAGAACGGGCGGTGATGAGAGCGCTCGACGATGATATTGATGATCTTGCTCGTCTTTCTCAGATCGTGCGCCGAGCTGCCGGCAGCATCGTCTCAGACCGGACCCGCCGCCGTCCGATGATCGTACCGATGGTTCGCGAGGGTTGAGGACCCAGCTGGTGTAGCGACTCATGCACGGCTCGTGAGGGTTCGGGGTGCAGGGGCTCACAGTGGGGTACATGAGGGTGACTCACCGCGCTGGTAGCGTTTCTGATCGTGGCAGGCAAAGCAAACTCCGCCAAACCAAACTCGAAGAGTGACTCGAAGCGCGCTGCGAAGAAGTCGGCTGTCTCACGTCGCTCGGTTTTCGGCGTGTTGTCGGGCCACCGAAGCGATCTGTGGGGCCTGGGAGCAATCCTCTTAGGCCTTTTGAGCGCGGCTAGTCTGTGGTTTGGGGCCGCGGGTGTTGTAGGTGTTGCAGTCGATGATGGGCTGGCGGTGGGCGTTGGCCTGATTCGCTTCGTTGTGCCGCTCGGTCTGGTTGCTCTAGGTGTGGCTCTGATTCGCGGAACTGGTGCCGAAGGTGAGTCCGAATGGCCCGCGCGCGTCACGGTTGGTGGGATCTTGCTGCTCATCTCGTTGAGCGGGCTTCTCCATGTTGTCTCCGAGCGCCCTGGGATCAACGACACAGTCAATGATCTGGGAGCAGCCGGTGGTGTGCTCGGACTCGGCGTTGGTGGTGCACTTCACGCCGCAGCAGCGGTCACTGGGAGCCTTTTGATTCTTGGCTTGTTGGGCATCGTTGGACTCATCGTGCTTACTGGCAGTTCCGCTGGTGCACTGGGCCGGGGTTTTGTCATGATCGTCCGTCCGCCTCTGAATTGGTTGAAGGGGCAGGTACAGGCGTTGTTCAGCGACCTGTCCAGAACCGAAGCTACCGAAACGCATGTTGAGGTCTCAGAGGGCACTGATTTCGGCGCGGTTGTCGATGGTGCGGTCCTCGTGGCGGACAATGCTCGTGACGAGATTTCCCCCGCGGGCGTCGACAGCGCAGCTGAGACCACCCAAAGCGGGGGCAACGAAGGGGCCACCGAAACAGCACCTGAGCCGCCGCGCCGACGCGTCCGCAGACCAAAACTTGAGCCTGGAGTGGTCACCGAGCAGAAGTTGCCCCTTGAGATGAGCCATTGGACGCTTCCGTCTACGTCGTTGCTGTCTCGCAGCCACAAACAGGAAATCGACACAATCGACGTGGCCGAGCGTGGCAAGCGGCTACAGGCCACGCTCGCCCAGTTCGGTGTGGAAACCACCTTGCTTGAACCGATTGTTGGTCCGACCGTCACCCGCTATGTGTTCACCCTGGGCGAGGGAGTGAAGGTCACGAAGTTTGAAAGTTTGCGCAAGGACATGGCCTACGCCATGGCATCGCCCGATGTACGCATCCTCGCCCCGATTCCGGGGCGGCGTGCGATCGGGGTCGAAGTCCCCAACAACAAGCGCGAGATTGTCACTATCGGCGACATCTTGGCCACAAGAGAAGCAAAGCAAGCGACGCACCCCCTTGAGGTTGCTATTGGCCGCGACATCAATGGCCAAAACGTGATCGTCAACATCGCCACCATGCCCCATGTGCTCATCGCAGGGGCCACCGGTTCAGGCAAATCGTCGTGCCTGAACTCGTTGCTGTCTTCGATTCTCATGCGCTCAACCCCGGATCAGGTGCGAATGATCCTCGTCGACCCCAAGCGGGTTGAGATGGGGCAATACGACAAGATCCCTCATTTGCTCACCGCACCGGTCACAGATCCCCGAAAAGCTGCGAACGCGTTGGCCTGGGCTGTGCGTGAGATGGACCGTCGTTACGATCTGCTCCACCAGGTGGGTGTGCGCGACATTACTGGCTACAACCAGGCTGTCGACAACAACACCTTGAAGCCTCGGATCGGAGTCCTTGACGACAACGGCGAGCCACTCACCTATAGCCGCTTGCCGTTTGTTCTGGTCGTGGTCGACGAACTCGCTGACTTGATGATGGTGGCAGCCCGCGATGTGGAGGAGTCGATAGCGCGTATTGCGCAAATGGCCAGGGCTGTCGGAATCCATTTGGTGATCGCCACGCAACGCCCGTCGGTCAATGTCATCACTGGCGTCATCAAGGCGAACATCCCGAGCCGCTGGGCTTTTGCTGTATCGAGCCTCACCGATTCCAGAGTCATTCTCGACCAAGCAGGAGCGGAGCGTTTAGTGGGCGGTGGTGACCTATTAATGCTGGGCACTACGTCTTCGGCTTTGAATCGAATCCAGGGTTGTTGGGTCGAAGAGTCCGAGGTTCGCGCCATTGTGGGCCATTGGCGTGATCAGGCCAAGAAGTTGAAACAGGACCCAACCGTGCCACCTGAGTCTGGCGCTGGTGCCACGCCGGTCGGGTCTGTCTCTTCGCTGGTCACCGGTAGCGGGATAACCGATTCGCCGCTGCTCGATTCGATAACCGCCGCTCAAACCGAAGCTGCGGACGGCGGCGATGAGCTTCTCGGCGCGGCGATGGAACTAGTGATCCAAACCCAACTTGGTTCAACCTCAATGCTGCAACGCAAGCTCCGGGTCGGTTTCGCGCGAGCAGGGCGCATCATGGATCTTCTTGAGCAACAGGGCGTGGTGGGGCCATCAACGGGGTCCAAAGCTCGAGAAGTCCTTGTCAGCCACGAAGAGTTCGAAGCGCGTCGGCAGACGGGCGGAACCGCAAGCGCCCATCCGGGTGACGGACCGAGTTCTGCGGAACGAGGCGCCCATGAGACCGATGTCGATGAGCCCGATACTGACTTTTGATCTGTAGTTTTGGAAATCAATGATTAACGGCCTCATCTACGCGGTCGGCGGGCTGCTGGTGCTTGCCGTGGCTTCCGATCAGTTCGTGAAAGGAGCGGTTCGCTTAGCGGTTGTCATGCGCATCGCCCCGGTGATCGTCGGGACGGTGATTGTGGGTTTCGGTACCAGCGCCCCCGAGATGGTCGTGTCCGGAATTGCTGCTGTCGAGGGAAATCTCGACATCGGTGTCGGCAACGTCATCGGCTCCAACGTCGCCAACATTTCTTTGGTTCTGGGCTTCGCGACGCTTGTCTCTGCGGTCCCGGTGAAGCCCTCAATACTGCGCCGCGAGGTACCGATATCTGTGGCGTCGGTAGTTGTCTTCGCAGTGCTGATTCAGGGAGAGATCACACGTTTGGAGGGCACGATTCTGGTGCTCTTGTTGGTCGGCGCACTGGGGTTCATCTTGCGCACCTCTTCTCGGCACCAAGCGGAACCCGACGCGCTGTCGGCAAGCGACAGATCAGCGGCGGACCGCACAGAACCGGACACAACAGCACTCGACATCGCAGAACTCGGAGACCTTCCGCACGAAATTGAGGAGCTCGTCGGCGAAGCAGTGCCTTCGGCGGTCACCGAGTCGATCCGTACCGTCATCGGACTGGTGCTGGTCGCGGGTTCGGCGTGGTTCGTTGTCACCGGGGCCGAACGAATTGCCGAAGAACTGGACCTGACAGGAGGCTTCATCGGCTTCACCTTGGTGGCGATTGGAACCTCCGCACCCGAACTCTTCACTGCCATTGCTGCCTCGCGCAGAGGCGAGATTGAGCTCTTGATCGGAAATCTGCTTGGCTCCAACATGTTCAACAGCCTCGCGGTCGGCGGTGCGATCGGGCTCGCGGGACCAGGGCGGGTGCTCGACGCCAGCCTGTCTGTTTGGGGTTCAACGATGATGGTTGCGGTGGTGGTTGTGAGCGCGGTGATGATGATCACCAAGAAAAGTGTCAGCCACGTCGAAGGGCTTGTGCTGCTGGCTATGTGGGTGGCCTGCGTGGCGGTGTTAGCGACCGCTTAGAGTCGGCTCAGCGCGCCAGGATTTTGGCTAGCTCATCAAAATGGGGGAGTTGGTGGAGCGGTGCGATCAAGGTGATTTGATCGTCGGCTTCGAGTACAAACTCTTCGCTTGCCCTGTGGACTACGCCATCTCGGGCGACCGCTTCAAGGTCGAAGCCTTCGTCAATATTGAGTTCGTCGACCCTCATTCCTATCAATGCGCCGCTCGACAGTTCCGGCAGCAGCGTGTACTGGCCGATTGAGAGATTTGGCAGGAGTGCTTCTTTGACCTCAGCCTCATACGCTGCGCCGGCCACCGCGCGTGCTCCATCAGCATGCAGGTATGCCGCCAACTCTCCTGCCAGTCGTAGCGCTCTCCCTGGTGCGTCCGAGCAACCTGCCAGAAAGAACAAGGCGTTGACCCGTTCGCCGCGGCCACCCCAAGCGGCTGGTATTCGGAGTGCACGTCCAGCCTTCACGATGACCAAGTGATCGTCGTCGGTGTCAAAAAAAGCGACGGGAGTAGCTGTCGGGTGGGTGTCTGATGGCTGGATCCATAAAGACTCGGTAGCTAGAAACCGTTCGGTCACAGCGGCCGTGTCAATCCCCATTCTCGCGCCCAATACAGCAGCTGCTCGCTGCGCCGCGAAGTTGATGTCCTCTCCCTCAGGAACGCTCAATACCGCTGCTCGGGCTATCAGGCCCGGGTATTCGTCCTCGGCGCGCAGGCCGTGACTCTGCATCGCCTGGCTGAGCTCTCGGTCAATGCCGCGGTCGACGAGTTTCCCCCATCTCTCGAAGACGTGGTAGATCGCGCCTGCGTGTGTGGCCCGGGTTCGTCCGTAGATCAAGTACCAAACGGTTCCCGCAACGACAGAAGCGCCCGTTAGCAGCAGCGCTAGGGCACCAAGCTCAACAATCAGATAGCCGTCAATCAAAATGGCAAAAAGTTGCAAGTACGGAAAGAGGGGGGCTTTGAAACCTGGCGCGTAGGACGAGATTCGTGCTGCTCGCAACACCAGCACAGCCGCGTTGACGAGCAGAAGCGTGAGGAGGACGAAAGCGCTGGCAAGTTTGGCGATGGCTGCCACATCAAAGGCCACTACCACCGTCGCCATGCCGGCAGCCGTTAGCACTACCCCCCAAATGGGTGTTTTGAAGCGGCTGATGCGACCGAACCGCGCTGATATCAGGTGATCCCGGCTCATCGCCAGGGGATACCGAGCGGCTGCCAAGATGCCGGCGTTGGTCGCCGAGGAGAAGGCAGCCAGCGCGGCGAGTACCACGATCACCGCACCAGCGGTCGGCATCACGACTTTTGCTGCCGAGTGGATGGGGGCCAGATCGTCGTGGAGTTCAACTGCAGGCAACACCGCCACGGTCACGAGCATTCCCAGCGTGTAGACCGTGGTGCTGACCAATAGCGACAGCGACATGCCGAGCGGGATGTTGCGCGAGGGGTCTTCGATCTCCTCGGCCGCAGAAGCAACTTTGGTGAGTCCTCCGTAGGAAACGAACACCAGACCGACAACCGCCATCAATCCTCCCACTCCGTCGGTGAGGAACGGGCTCATGTCACCGCCGCCGTCGAGTTGGGTCAGCCCGGCGCCGAGGAACCACCCCAGAGCTGTGAGGACGAACACCACAAGCACCATCTGTAAGGCACCACTTGCCCTGGAGCCCAGAATGTTGACGATAGCGAAGGCAGCGATCAGGGCCACAGCGAGGGGCTTCGCGGGAACGTCAAAGACGATGTTGAGGTAAGCGCTCATGCCGACGAGCGCGAAAGCGTCTTTTAGAACCAACGACAACCAAGTGGCCATGCCGGCCACGGTCCCCACAGCGGGTCCGAGCGCTCGTTCCAAGAAGTAGTAGGCACCGCCGGCGCGGGGCATGGCGGTACTGAGTTCGGCCACCGCGAGCATTGCGGGTACTGCGAGGAGTCCGGCAATGGCATAGGCGAGCACGGCGCTGGGACCTGCTTCTGCCGCGGCCAGGCCAGGCAACAGAAACAGCCCCGAACTCAGCATGGCCCCGGTGGAGATTACAAACACATGCCGTAACCCCAGCGAACGCGTCAGGTCGCCACCGTTGGTTGCGCCCATAGCCATCTGCAACCATACGCAATTCCCTCGCGTTGGTCCATCACTTGGGGCTTGGTGCTGGGTTGGGGTCTGGTGGCGCTACGGTCGAGCGACGGGTTTGGCGTAGCTCGCCACCGGTTAGGGTCGGATTCACGATGTCAACTCAGTCATATGCGATTGTGACGCTTGGATGTCCCAAGAATCAGGTCGACTCGGACAAGTTGGCGGGGACACTCGCCCATACCGGCATGGCGGCCGCCAGCGATGTCGAAACCGCTGATGTGGTGGTTGTCAATACCTGCGCATTCATCGAAGAAGCCCGCCAGGAATCGGTTGAGACGATTCTGGCGGTTGCTGAGCAGCGCAATGCCGACGCGCGGCTCATTGTGACAGGCTGTATGGCGGAGCGCTATGGCGCTGAACTGACTGCCGAATTGCCCGAGATTGATCATCTGGCGCCGTTTGGAACGTCACTCATACCGGCGCTGACGGGAGGCTCTGGTCAGGATTGGTCTGGCACGCAGGTTGAACCTGCAGCGGTGCCTGTTGCGCTCGGGCCGACTCGCGGGTCCGTTCGACGGGTCCCTGACTTCGATCTACTGAACCTGCCGCGACCCACAGCACAACGGCCCTGGGCCTATGTCAAGATCGCCGAAGGATGCGATCGGGTTTGTGGCTTCTGCGCCATCCCGTCGTTTCGGGGTCCGCAACGCAGTCGCACAATCGAACAAATCATGTCCGAGGTCGAACAACTCGCGGCGCAGGAAATAGTCCTGGTAGCTCAAGACTTGGCCGCCTATGGAAGGGATCAGGGCACACAGAAGCGGTCCATCGTTGAGCTGGTGCGAGCCGTTGCCACGGCGGTCGAAAGGGTCAGACTGCTATATCTCTACCCTTCAGATCTCTCCGAAATTCTGATCGACACAATCTGTGACTCAGGTGTTCCCTACTTCGACTTGTCGCTTCAGCATGTATCGCCTCGTTTGTTGCGGAGCATGCGTCGCTGGGGCAATGGCGAGAAGTTCCTGGACCGGATCGAAACCATCCGCGACTCAGAATCCAGCGCCGCGTTTCGTTCGAACTTCATTGTTGGGTATCCAGGCGAAACCGAAGAAGACCACGATCAACTCTTGGAGTTCATTACCGAGGCAAGGCTCGACTGGTGCGGTTTCTTTGCCTATTCCGAAGAGGTGGGAACCTATGCGGTGTCTCTGGACCACAAGGTTGATCCTGAACTCATCGCGGACCGGCTGGCGGAGTTGTCTGAGTTGCAAGACACGATTACCGCCACCAAACGTGACGAATTGATCGGCAGCGAGGTCGAAGTTCTTGTGGATGAATCTGGGATCGGACGCAGCTACAGAGAAGCACCTGAAATCGACGGGATCATTTCCGTGCCCCAAACTCTTGAGGTGGGAACGATTCAGACTTTGACGGTTACCGGGGCCATCGGCCCGGACCTGGAGGCGCGGTGAGCGATTTGGCGGTGCCGCGCAGTGCTGGGATAACCCATCCGGCGAACCTGCTGACGATCACGCGTCTGCTGTTCGCCCCGTTGTTGTTCTGGTTGCTGGTATCAGCGCGGGACACGCGAGGGGTTTCTTGGGCAGCTTTCGGACTCGGTGTCGCCTTGGCGAGCACTGACTTCTTCGACGGGAAAATTGCCCGTAGGGCAAATGTTGTCAGCCGCAGCGGTGCATTTCTCGATCCCTTGGCAGACAAGGTAGTGATCCTCGGCTCTGGGTTCTGCTTAGTTGCGGTGGATCGCTATTGGTGGCTTCCGGTGACACTCATGGCTGTTCGCGAGGTTGGGATCACCGCCTGGCGCGGCCGTTGGGCACGCCATGGATTGGCCTTGCCGGCTCGGCGGTCAGCGAAGTACAAGACCTTCGTGCAGGGAGTTGCGTTGGCCGCCGCGGTGATGCCGACGCTTCAAGATCAAGACGCTCTGATAGACGTGATGTTGTGGATCGCGGTTGTCTGGACTCTCGTGTCTGGGATTCAATACCTGATCGACGGCCAGAATGCGCTGAGTTCCACAGGTGAGTGATCCAAAGAGCGTCGATGAACTGTGAAGTCGTGGCGGTCGGAACCGAACTGCTGCTGGGTCAGATCGTCGACACCAACTCGTCGTGGATTGGTGAGCAACTGGCGTTGGTGGGCATCGACAGCCATCACCAAACAAAAGTCGGCGACAATTTGGATCGCATGATCTCGGTACTTGAGCAGGCCCTTGGTCGCAGCGACGCAGTAATCGTTTGCGGTGGTCTGGGGCCCACCCAAGACGACATAACACGCGAGGCAATCGCCGCGGTGATGGGGGTGGAACTGGTCCGCGATGAACGAATCATCGCCAAGATCGAAACCATGTTCGGGGGCCGCGGTCGCAACATGCCGGAGAACAACAAGCGTCAGGCAGATGTGCCCGTTGGAGCGCGTGTCAATCCCGCGATGCCCGGTACAGCAGCAGGGCTGATCTGTCCACTCAGCGGTGCCAGCGAAGGCAAGGTGATATATGCGGTCCCGGGGGTGCCGTGGGAGATGCAGCAGATGGTGCTGGAAGGAGTTCTCCCGGATCTGCGGGAACGGGCAGGCATCACCGCGGTGATTCGCAGCCGGACTTTGCGTACTTGGGGTCAGTCTGAGTCTGGTCTGGCCGAACAACTCGACGAAGAAATCCGGCGTCTCGATCAAACCGGTACGGCAACGATCGCTTTTCTTGCCAGTGGCTTGGAAGGTTTGAAGGTGCGTATCACGGCAAAAGCCCACAGCGAAGCCGAAGCGGTCGCCATTCTCGACGACGAGGAAACTCGAGTCCGAGACCTCATCGGCGACATCGTCTTTGGAACAGACGACGACACGATTGAGTCGGTAGTGCTGGACCTGTTGCGTAGGCGTCAAATGACTCTCGCCTTGGCCGAATCGTTCACGGGAGGGCTTATCTCAAGTCGAATCGTTGCTCATCAGGGTTGCAGCGAAGTATTTCGGGGAGCGATCGTCCCGTATCACCGTGATCTCAAGCAGTCTCTACTCGGTGCTGCCGATGTAGCTGCCGTCAGCGAACAAATGGTGATCGAAATGGCCGAAGGTGCATGCCGCGTTCTCAATGCCGACGTTGGTCTCGCCCTGTCAGGCGTCGCCGGCCCGCAGCCCCACGAGGGTGTCGAAGCTGGGGTCGTTTGTATCGGCATTCATATTACCGGCGACGGACCGGCGGAAAAGAACATCTCAGAGGCGACCACAATCAAATTGCCCTTCGACCGTGAACGGATCCGGCAGTTCAGTTGCATCATGGCGCTCAATATGCTCCGCACCCGACTACTGGACTCATAATGGACTCAATCTGATGCGTACCGAACTAGACCTTGAACTCCTCGGACAAACCATCGGGGATCTGTACCGCATGAAACAGGGCGAGGCCATGAGCGCCATCGTCCACCTAGGCGTGCGCCTCGGGCTGTTTGATGCCCTCGACCAGGCACCCGAATCGACCTCGGCTGAGTTGGCAGATGCGACCGGCCTACACGAGCGCTGGATCCGAGAATGGCTTTGCGCGGTGGCGGCTGCGGGCCTGGCCGAGCATGACGATGGCCGCTTCAACCTGACACCGGAGGCTACAGCAACGCTTTGTGAACCCGATCATCCCGCGGCGACCGCTGGTGTCTTTGGGCTTCCCATCACCCATCACGAGATCAATCGGACCGCGGAGGCGTTTGAAACCGGGTTGGGCATGACCTGGAGTGAACATGGAGTCCACGCCTGTCATTTTCAGGCCGCTATGAGCGCATCGGGGCAGCGGGCCTGGCTGGTGCCGGTAATCCTCGACTCCATTGAGCAGATGACTGAGCGGTTGACAGCGGGGGCGACTGTTGTTGACGTGGGTTGCGGTTCGGGGGTGGCTGCTACGGCCATCGCCGGCGCCTATCCGCAATCGACTGTGGTAGGTATCGATCCGTCGGCTCACGCCATTGAAGCCGCCGCGCAGCGAGCGGCCTCGGAGGGTCTGACAAACTTGTCGTTCCAGTCGGGGACCTTCGACGATCTCGGCGAGTTCAGCGATGTTGATCTACTAGTGACCCTCGATGTGCTCCACGATCTGCCGAACCCCGCCGCCGCGGTCGCAGCAGTTCGATCATGCCTAGCCGACGACGGTGTGTGGATGGTCGCCGATATCAAGACCAGAGGTGGCCTTGAAGAGAACCGGCAGATCCCGGTGCTGCCGTTGATGTACGCCATGTCGATCCTGTACTGCATGTCTTCGGCCATGTCCGAACCAAACGGTGCCGGACTGGGAACCCTGGGACTCACCGTTGAGGTGTTCGAGGAAATGACGACCGCCGCGGGATTCGGCAGTGTCGAGGTTCGTGAGTTCGAAATCGATCCGCTGAACCGCTACTACGAAGTGCGAATCTGACGGACGACCAGAAGCGAGCGAGAGATGTCATTCATTGAGGTCAACGACCTCACCATGTATTACGAACTTCACGGTCGAGGCCCGAATCTGTTGCACATCTCGGGTAGTGGCGGTGATCTTCGCCAGACCGCTCCGCAGTTGAACGGTCTCAACCGTGACTTCTTGGGGCTGCACTATGACCAGCGCTGTCTGGGCCAGACAACGCTCGGTGATCATGAACCGACCATGTTCGACTACGCCGATGACGCGGCGGCTCTTTGTGCCGCTCTGGGTTGGGGCCGCGCTCGGGTCGTCGGCACGTCGTTCGGCGGGATGGTGGCGCAGCACCTTGCCATTCGCCACCCGGAACTTGTTGAGCGATTGGTATTGAACTGCACATCGCCAGGCGGAGAATTGGCTTCTTTCCCGCTAGACGAGCTTTCCGACGTTCCCGGGACTGAAAGGGCCGAGTTGATGCTGGCGCTCATGGATACTCGCTACCGCGTCAGCAGCGGTGATGAACTCATTGGCCTTGAAGGGCTCACTTCGCAGTTTCGCGACGGTTACGCACTATCTACAACGGCTGAGTCGGCCAAGGGGTTTGCCAAACAACTCGAAGCGCGACGGCACCACGACGTAACAGCTGACCTCAACTTGGTTTCGGCTCCGACCCTCGTGTGTGCAGGGCGTTTCGACGGGATTGCTCCGGTAGCCAATTCAGAAGCGATCGTTGCGGGTATCAAGGATTCCAGACTTGAGATGTTTGACGGAGGCCACCTCTTTATGCTGCAAGACCCCAGGTCGCTCTCGGTGACGCGCGACTTTCTTATGGAATAGGTGGGCGCTGTGGGCTGACGGCTCAGTTCGCGCGATTCGATTTGCGCGACTGCCTAACGCGAGCGTCGCCGGCCGTGACCTGCAGGACTCTGGTGTCGTTGTGTGGCACCGCTGGACACGCGTTGCCGGTTGCGGTGTTTGGGTTTGCCGTGCTGTTTGGATTTGCCGTGCTGTTTGGATTTGTTTGCGGAGTGTTGGTTCTTCTTGGCGTGTCCGTTGCGACGGGATGAATTGGAACGGGTCTTG
The DNA here is from genome assembly GCA_965198365.1 of Candidatus Aldehydirespiratoraceae bacterium. Taxonomy (GTDB): domain Bacteria; phylum Actinomycetota; class Acidimicrobiia; order Acidimicrobiales; family Aldehydirespiratoraceae; genus VXYK01. The sequence continues at coordinate 1,451,120 of OZ240617.1, forward strand.
GGCGAAGCACCGCGAGACGCGTGTTTTCCGTTGCGTCGAGCAGGGGACTCGCCTGGGTGAACAGGCTCAGTGGGTACAGACACAGCCGGACCATCCAGCGAAGGTGGCGCCGAGACTTCCTGTGACAGCTTGAGTCGTCGTTTCATGGCTTTGACGAGTTTGACCTGAGATGGATCCACGAACGACACCACATGTCCCTGCGCGCCGGCGCGTGCCGTTCTCCCTGAACGATGGATATAGGCAGAGTCCTCATCGACAGGGTCGTAGTGCACCACGCACTCGACACCATCGACGTGAATGCCGCGGGCCGCGACATCGGTTGCAACCAACGCAAGGGCTTTGCCTGAGGCGAACTCGTGGAGGGCACGGGAACGCTGTGCTTGTGAGCGGTTCCCATGGATGGCCGCTGCTGAGATTCCCACCTGTTTGAGCTGGCGGGCGGCGCGGTCTGCGCCGTGGCGTGTGCGGGTGAACACGATGGTGGAGCCGAACGTGGCTATCACAGAAGCACACAGAGCGATTCGCTCAGGCCTTGGAATCTCCCAGAAGTGGTGCTGAGTAGCTGCTAGGTCGGGTGCTGCGGACCCCACTGAATGGCGTACCGGATCAGTTTGGTATTGTCTGATGAGCTTGCCCACATCACCCTCGAGGGTTGCCGAGAACAGCATCGTGTGACGCGTCTCGGAAGTGTCGTCAAGGATGCGGCGGACCGCCGGCATGAAACCCATGTCGGCCATGCGGTCGGCCTCGTCGATCACGACAGTCGTGACTCGCTTGAGACTGACGGTGCGGCGCTCAATGAGATCTTCCAAGCGGCCGGGTGTAGCCACTAGCACGTCGACGCCGCGTCGCAGCTTCTTGATCTGGGGCTCAAGGCCGACACCTCCGTACACCGCGGCGATGCGGCGCTCCACTGTCTCGGCCAAGGGTCGGAGTTCGGTCGCTATCTGCTCGGCCAGTTCACGAGTCGGTGCGAGAATCAACGCGCTCGGCAGTTTCGGTTCGGCTCTGCGCACTCGGGTCAACAGGGGAATACCGAAAGCAAGGGTTTTGCCGGAGCCAGTAGGGGCGCGGCCAACGACATCACGGCCGTTCAGCAGGTCGGGGATAGTAGCGGCTTGGATCTCGAAGGGGGAGGTGATGCCACCCCGGTCCAGGACCGCGCGAATTGAATCAGGGACGCCGAGATCGGCGAACGTGGGGCTCATCGGGGGACACTCCGGCAGCGGGGATGGTGTGCGACGATCGCGTCGACCACGTGGTCCGGTGCTATAGCAGGCTACCGGTGCGTCGCGCGGTTAATACACCGCGACGATATTCGCTCGTTGAACTCCGCTAGGTGTGTGCCACCATTTGCTCAGCGAGCCGCCGAAAGCCGTCGCGCCACCTGACCGAGCAGGGACCGACGACTCGGCGAACCGCGTCGGTGTCGATCACTGCGCTCGGAATCGTCAACTCGTTCACCTCAAAGTTCGGTGCGGGTGCTCCGGCGACATCGCAGATGTAACGAGTCCATTCCTCGACGGACACAACCTCGTCGTTGCCCCAATTGAGAGTCGTGGTGTCCACGGTCGCGGCGTCCAACAGGGCTGGGACCTGCGCGATGATGTCGTCGTGGTGGATCGGGTTGTAACGCGAACCATCGGGATGCAGAGGAATCGTCTGCGACGCCTGCGCCATCATCAAGTGAAAGACCGGCCAACCGCCTTGGTCGCCGTAGGGCACGCACAGTCGGGCGATGGTCGTCGGCACAGAGAACTCGCGAGCAGCGAAACGAGCGACCGCTTCGGCAGCGGTTTTAGCCGTCGAATAGGTCGGCAGGAGGTTCTGGTGGTGATCACGGCCCAGCGCTGAGTCTTCGCGCATCGGCTCGCCGTCGGTCGGCGCGTAGACAGCGGTGGTGGAGCAGTGCAGAACGGCGTGGGCGTTGCGCAAGTGGCTCATTAGATGACCGGTAGCTTCGGCATTGGCCGCAAGGTCCTTGTCCCATTTGCCGGTCTTTGTGACGGCAAAGTTGAGCAGATAGTCAACTTCAGTAGGTACCGACGCCAGGTTGGGTTCGATGAGGTCGACAGCGTGGCAGACAACCCCGGCTGCCTCCATGCGCTTGCGCGCAGCTGGATCTTTGAAGCGGGCGATGCCGTGGACTTCATTACCGCTCGCCGCCAGCGCCACCGCGATCGGCTCGCCTACTTGGCCGGTGCAACCGGCAACCACAATTCTTCGATCTTTCACAGAAGTCACGCTGGGTCCTTGCTTGGTTCGCGAGTGGGTCAGGAGCGGGGGATTTCGCGCCACGGCTGATTCTTGTCGTAGCCAGGCTCGCGAGGCAATTGCAGTGAGCGTTCCCCGATGTTGTTCTTGAGAACCTCGTCAGTACCGCCACCGATCGAAATCGAATAGCGGCCCATCAACTCCATTTGCGCCCAAAAAACCTTCTCATCGCTGCCCGCGTCCAGTTCCGCGCCCATTATCCGGCTGGCAAGATCACCTGATAAGCGCCTGTTGTTCGAAGCCATCAACTTGATGAGTCCAGGGTCCATTGGTGGTGACTCACCGCGTCGGATTGCATATTGGACCTGCTCACCCATCCAACCCGAGATCATTTCACGGCAGCAATAATCGGCGAGATCCTGACGCAGAACCGGATCCTGGAGGCAACCCTTGTCACCGGCCAATTCAATCAACTTTGTGCGGGTCGGGATACGGGCACCCGCAATGAACGCAGATTCGTTGGACAGCACGGTGCGCGCCGGTATCCAGCCTTGGTTGATTTCGCCGATGACATTGGCGACCGGCACCCGAACATCGGACAAGAAGACCTCGTTGAAGTGCGCTGACCGGTTGATCTGCACCAAAGGCCGAACCTCAACGCCTGGGGTCGACATGTCAACCAACAAGAAGGTGATGCCCTTGTGCTTGGGAGCATCGGGGTCGGTGCGGACCAACACAAAACCCCAGTCGCAGAACTGCGCCGAACTGTTCCACACCTTCTGACCGTTGACGATGAACTCATCGCCGTCACGTTCGGCGCGCGTCGCCAGCGCGGCCAGATCGCTTCCGGCGCCGGGCTCGCTGAAGAGCTGGCAGAATGCCAGGTCCGCGGATAGCAGCTTGGGAAGAAACTCCCGCTTTTGCTCTTCACTTGCGTGGCGCAACAACGTGGGTCCCAGCATGGCGATGGTGGCGCCCACAAACCCGACCCATTCCTCGTATTCCAGCGAAATCTCGCGCTCGATGCGGGTCATCCAAGACTTGCCTCCGCCGCCTCCGTACTTCGTGGGCCAAGTGATCCCCGCGTAGCCCGCCGCAAACAGACGGCCTTGCCAAGCCTTGGATGCCTCGAAGTGACGACGCGCGTCCTGCGGGTCTCTATGAACGTTGGTTTCCCAAGGTGAGTCGCCACGTTTGGGAGTCGCATTGGCGTCGTACCAGGCCCGAACTTCAGTTCGATATGCCGCTTGTTCGTCAGACTCGTTGGCGTTGTGGTTTGCGGCGGTCATGGCCAAGAGCTTTCCTTGTGCCTGAGGTCAACGCCAAACTCCGCAACCCTCTGTAACCCAAGGACCTACGCAATGCCCCCAGATATCAGCCAGGATCGCAGCGTGGTGAGCGCGAGCGCAAAGATACGAACCTTTGATGGTGAGACACCGCTTCAGGTGATGGCCCGGCAAGGCCACGTGGCTCAGACCTCGATGACGTCGCTGGAACGCTTTCCGTACTACACCGCCTTCCCGTTTGCCTGGTACCCGATTGTGGTGGGCGAAACGCTCGCCGCTGGGGAGGTTCGCTCAGTTCGACTCCTCGCCCGTGACCTGGTGCTGTGGCGCGACGAAGACGGCACAGCCCATGTGATGGATGCCTACTGCCCACATTTGGGAGCAAACCTTGGGATCGGTGGACGCGTTGAGGGATGCCATCTGGTGTGTCCGTATCACTGGTGGTCCTGGGACGCCGACGGTCGTAACGTGTCGATTCCCTATTCGGACCGGGTCAACTCCAAGGCGCGGGTTCGTACCTATCCGACAGTCGAGCGCAACGGCTTCGTGATGTTCTGGTTCCATCCGGATGCCGACCAGTCACCGTTGTGGGAAGTACCGGAATTACCCGAGTATCTGAGCGATGAATGGATTGCCGTTGAGCCGGCGGAGTGGGTTGTGCGCTGCCCCTGGCCATAGAAGGGATTCGCGATGACCGATGAGGATTACGTACCGCAACAGAGCTACGGGACCAGAGATGACCAGGTCGACATTGAGCGGATGCGGCTGTCGATGCTGGCCGAAGCGCGAGACCCCAAGACTTGCGCGTTATTGACGCGAGTCGGGATCGCAGAAGGCATGCACTGTCTTGAGATCGGAGCGGGTTCGGGATCGGTCAGTGCTTGGATGGCCGACCAGGTCGGGGCGCGGGGTCGGGTGATGTCCACCGATATCGACCTTCAGTTTCACGGCGAAATGCCCTCCAACGTGATCGTCCGGCAACACGACATTGCCACCGACTCGCTTCCACGGGAGCATTTCGACATCATTCATGCCCGTGCGGTGCTGCAACATGTGCCGACTCGTGATGAGGTGGTCGCCAAACTCGTCGAAGCGCTGAAACCCGGCGGCTGGCTCGTGATTGAGGACGGCACCTTCCTGGGTTTCGGTGAACAGGGACTTCCCGAGCCCTACAAGACGATCCACCAGATCATGTCGGCAGGAAGCCTCGACGAACGGCGCGACCCGAACTTCGGGCTTCAAGTCCTCGATCAGATGCGCGCGGTCGGACTCGTAGATCTCGATGTTGTGGGCGATATCTGGGCGATGCGCCCACACGAGCCAAGCGGTGAGTGGTGGTTCCTGGCGCTTGAGCGGGCCATCCCCTACATGGTCACCGCGGGTGTTGTCGAAGAGGCTGACGGCCAAGCAGCTCTCGAACAGGTCCGCGCGGAGGGCTTCGTGATGATGAGTCCCGCGTCGATCGCAACTTTGGGCCGCAAACCCCACTAGTCGCTGTCGAACTCAAGGTTTCCAGTCTCGGCGAATGTGGAGATCGATGCTTGTTACGGGCAGGATGTAGGCATGTCTGAGGCTTACATCATCGATGCTGTCCGCACGCCCACCGGCAAGCGGGGCGGCGGGCTGTCCCACATCCATCCGGCCGATCTCGGAGCGGCGTCGATCAAGGCGTTGATCGAACGGACCGGTATCGATCCCGCAGCGGTCGAGGATGTCATCTTCGGCAACGTGGATTCAGTCGGGGGTCAGGCCGGTGACATTGCCCGAACCTCGTGGCTCGCTGCAGGACTTCCCACCCATGTTCCGGGCACCACCGTCGACCGCCAGTGTGGCTCGGGTCAGCAGGCAGTGACGTTTGCGGCGACGATGGTGATGGCCGGCGTCGCCGATCTTGTTGTTGCCGGTGGTGTCCAGCAAATGTCGCAGATTCCGATCGGGTCAGCGATGACTTTGGCCGCCGAACTCGGCTTCGATGATCCGTTCAGCGGATCCGAGGGTTGGGTCGAACGGTACGGCAGCCAAGAAATCTCCCAGTTCCGCGGGGCCGAGATGATTGCTGAGAAGTGGGATATCTCACGGGCCGAAATGGAAGAGTTCGCATTCCAAAGCCATGAACGGGCGATTCAGGCGATTGACGAGGGTCGTTTCGATGCCGAGATTGTGCCGCTGGGGGATTGTGTCACCGATGAGGGCCCTCGTCGCGGCAGCAGCATCGAGAAGATGGCCCAGCTTCAGCCGCTTGTGGAAGGTGGAAGGCTGACTGCAGCAGTGTCCAGCCAGATCAGCGATGCGTCGGCTTCGCTGTTGATCGCCTCGCAGCAGGCTGTTGAGGATCACAACCTGACTCCCCGAGCTCGAATTCACCACATGAGCGTGCGCGGCGACGACCCGGTTTTCATGCTCACCGGACCTATCCCCGCAACCGCCCATGCCCTGGAGAAAACCGGCATGTCGATCTCGGACATAGATCTCTTTGAATGCAACGAGGCGTTCGCCTGCGTGCCGATGGCTTGGATGGCCGAACACGACATTCCCCACGAGCGGGTCAACGTCAACGGCGGTGCCATTGCGCTCGGCCATCCACTTGGCGCCACCGGCGCAAAGCTCATGACCACCTTGTTGTACGAACTCGAACGCATCGGCGACCGCTACGGACTTCAGACAATGTGCGAAGGTGGAGGCCAAGCCAACGTGACGATTATCGAACGGCTCTGACCAATCTGGACAAGGGGGACCAAGATGTTCTTTGAACCCCTCGCGGTGGGATCGGTGTCGCTGCGGCTGTACCCGCACGACGTCACAGCCTGCGAGCAACTCGATCTGATCCGCAGCCAGGCAGAGTCGGCCGTTTCAGCTGGATACGACGGAGTAATGGTGAGTGAGCACCACGCCAACTTCCCGGGCTATCTCCCGAACCCGATTCAACTAGCGGGGTTCCTGCTTGGGTCGATGTCGGGGGGTTGGGCGGCACCCTGCCCGTTGCTGTTGCCCATGCGGGCTTATGCGCTGGTGGCCGAGGACCTGGCATGGCTTGACGCCGCCTATCCCGGTCGAGTTGGTGCCGGCTTTGCAGCGGGCGCACTTCCCGTTGACTTTGAACTTGCAGAGGTTCCCTTCAGCGAAATCGTCGGACGATTCAAACAAGCTCTGCCGAAGGTCGTGAATGCCCTTCGTGGTCAAGACGTTTCACCATTGGGAGCTGATAGGGCCATCGCTCGCACCTCCGACAGTCCGCTGCCCATGGTTGTTGCCGCGCAGAGTCCCGCGGCAGTGCGCCGCGCCGCGGCTCTCAATCTTGGAGTTCTCTACGACAGCTTGCAGACCGCTGCGGTTACGGCCCGGCTCGGTGAGGTCTACCGCCAAGCCAACGGTGCCGGTCCGCGGATCGCCATCCGACGGGTCTGGATAGGCGATCCTCCAATCGAGCAGATGGCCAAACAGATGGCGCATTACCGCAGCTATGCACCGGGTCGTGCGATGAGGAACTGGGACGGCGATCAATTGATCGCCGCGGCCAATGGCGCTGAGGCAGCCGACAAGCTCGCCGACTTCTTAGCTGCAGCTGATTGCGACACCGTCAACGTACGAATCCATGTGAGCGGACTCGAACCGGTAATGGTTGATGAGCAACTCCAGTGGCACGCCGAAGAGTTCCTTCCCCGGCTCCGCCAACGAATGAAGCAGCTACCCAGCCGTCGTTAGCCGGTTGGTCTAAACGAGAGCGTTGTCGACACGGGTCGTGGCGATTTCTTCGTCAACATCGAGGGCAAAGGCCAACTCCGAAATGAGTACGGTGCGAGCCTTGGTATAGAGCGACTTCTCACCAGCGGACAGCCCTTTGGCGTTATCGCGCAACGCAAGATTTCGGACGACCTCGGCGACCTGGTAGACGTCGCCAGACTTCAGCTTCTCCTGGTGATTCTTGAACCGCCGCGACCAGTTGGCCGGCTCTCGCACGTCGCGCTTGGCCAGCACCTCGAATAGATCTTCGACATCTTCGGTAGAAATCGGCCAACGCATACCGACCTGTTCGACCTTGTCGACAGGTACAGAAAGAACCAGATCGCCGTGCGCCATGCGAAGCACGAGGTAGTCCCTCTCCTCGCCGAAAGCGGTGCGCTTCTCCTTCTTCTCGATAACGGCTGCGCCATGGTGCGGGTACACGACGCGGTCGCCAGGTTTGTAGCTCACAAAAGTCCTCGAAGGTAGCGAAACACCGTGCTCAAGGATGCCAGAACCATCGCTGTTCGCAACGCTCTTCGCCCTGTTTCCTCACGGTCGTTTATGGCCATCGCCTGATCGACTCGCCGGGAGGAGCCAAGGCTTCATCGATGCAGGCCATCAGCGAAGGCTCCAGAAGGTCACGGAGATCGTCGATAATGGTGTCTCTGTCGGGCAGGTCTGCAAGACACCATCGGGCAAAGGATCCGTCGTCGAGCCACCCGGCGATCGCCGGATCCATCCCGGGCCAGCGCGTGGTGGCGCCACAGGCCCGATGGCGGAAGGCGTCCCAGCCCAAGGGGAGCCTCAATCGCCTATTGCGCAAGCGCCACGGTTCAATCGTGTCGTCTGTGAGGGGGTGAAGCACCGATATCGATGCCCAGCTGAGCGATTCCTCGGGTCCCGCGCGCAGCACGGAGCTTATGATCCCGTCAAGCCAGAACACATCCAATACATCGGATGGAGGGGTCGACTCGACTGGTGTGGCCATGCCCAATACTCGTCGCCCGACATCAACGGCCGGACCGAGTTCTACCTCAATCGTCATCGGGCGATCCTGGCGAAGGTCGACGATTAGTGGAGCCTCCGTCCGGCTGACGACGATGGCAATTTGGGTATCGCTGGGGTCACAGCTGATTAGACGTGCTGGGAGTGGGTAGGCGACGGCTTGCACGGCTGGGCCGCAGCGCACGCCCACGAGGGGGCCGTAAGGGTTCTGGTTGATGCCGGGTGGCGGGGGAATGGCAACAATCTCATCGGCTAGGGCGGCAACTCCGCAGTCGAGCGAAAGTGCGCGCCGGCCGAGAGATGAGGCGGATACGGACTGAGCCATCTTGGTCTCCGATTGATGTCGGTGGTGATGGCGGTCCAAACCCGGATCGCGAGGGAACCCAATCATGGTCTGGGTGTGTGACACTGCTGAAGTCACAGCACCGGCCGCCTAAGATTCGCCTGAGTACGGGAGTTCAGTTGTCCGATTGTCGCAAGCACAGCGCTACCACGACCTGCGTATCGGCTGTGTCGTTCAAGAACTGGAAGGACGGCACGATCATTCGGCCAGCGCCTTTGAGCGAGGTCCCACAGCAGAGCCTTGACATCAAACGGGTTGAGGCTTAGAGGCGCTGCTCATGGCAACTGTCCGCACCGAAGTCTCCGAGATAGTCACCGGACTGGGGCTGTTCGGTTACCGAGACCTGGAGCGCGCGCTCGCCGCTAGACCGCGTTCGATCAACAACGTCACCGATCGAGTGTTCGACCGACTCGATGCCGCCTACGAGACCGGCAAACATTTGGAGATTTTCTCCTCGGCATACGCCAACGGCGAGATATTCGCGCGCGCCAATGTCGGGTTGCGGGGCCGCGTCCCGTGGTTGGTCGAATGGAAAGGCCCTCACCGCCCTCCCGCGTATGAACAGATTCCGGCTGATTTGCGGGTCGATCACGTGTATCTGATCAGTTGCAAGTACGGCTCGGACATCCTCCACAATGCATCTCCGTGGCATGTCTTTGACCGAGCGTTAGTAGAGCGTGCGAAGCGTGGCGCTGATTGGTTCGCCGAAGTCGCCGCCGAGTCCTTTCAAGAGTTCTATTCCCAAGTGCGAAACCATGTGAGCGACTTGCCGCTACCGACGCGTGTGACTGCGCTCAACGCAAACCATCGAGCTGCGCTGCGCTCGGCGCTGAAGGGGCGGTGGCCGGCGTCGTTGCGTTATGACTGGGAACTCGTGGGGTTCGAGATTGCCCGCAACAGCGCTTCGCATCTCATGGAGCGCACCTCCAGCAGGAGAGATCGAGAGGAACTGCTTTGGAGGCTTCTGCGCCTCGCAGCCTCCCCATATTTCGTGCTCGGCACCGACAGGAACGGCTGCCCGATTCGGTACCGGGTGATGACTCCGTGGGACTTCCAGAATCGCTTTCGTATGCGACATTTCGACATGTGGGGCGACTATGCAGGTCAACCGACCGTTCGCTGGCGAGCAGAGGTGGTCGACAAGAGAGACTCAACGCCAAGAACTGTGGAAGGTCATGTTGAGATCCGTTGGAGTCACGGCAAATTCGCAGGAGTACCCGAAGCCAAGATCTATCTCGACACTCCGCACCATGACGTGGCCGGCTACGAGCCGATCGACAGCGGAAACTGATCAACCCCAGCCCAAGGTTGAGCGCGCCTTTTGACCAAGGCGCGAGCCAAGTAGGCATCGCTGGCGACATACGCCCGACACTCCTCGTCGGACAGATCATGGATCCGTTGTCGGTCGACCTCGACAACTTCGAGATCAACCAGACGAGCGAGGGGTTTAAGAGCACACGAGAGTCCTATGCTCGCTCCTACATCGGCCCTGAACACCTGGTAGGCGTCAAGATGGCCATGATTGTGCCAGCGAGCTCGGTACCCGCCGATAAGGCGCTGTGAGGACTGGTGACCGCCGGGAATCAGCGGGTCATGAACCAACCGCAGCCCTAGCGGTATGCCACAGATCGCAGCGCGGTCGCGCAGGAAGGGAAGGTCGAAACACCCCCCGTTCCACGTCACCAGGATTCCAGGTTCCAGATCGGCCAGATGTTGGTCAAGGTCTGCCAGCAAGTCGGTTTCTCTGCCGTCGAACACCGCGGAGAAGTCCTCGCCGACCAGTGCTGCGGCCACCACCGCTGCGACCTGGGGATCAAGGCCGTCGGTAGTGGTGTCGGTCTCGATGTCAAGGCCATACAACGGTAGGTCTCGGTGCGCAGAGGGGAACTGAGCCGGAAGAGACTGACTGGACACGATGGTGGTGATCGTAGGCGGACCCTGTGACGCTTGGCCCATCAGTCGAGCCGGCTGGACCGGCAGAGTCAGTTGAGGGTCAGTGTGACCAGGAACTGCAGGGGCCAGTTCTTGCCGCCGAGAATCCACCTGCCGTCTCGGTCATAGGCAATGCCGTTGAGCACGGCGTGGCGTTCATCGGACGAGATGCCCACCGACTGGACCGGCAGAGTCAGTTGAGGGTCAGTGTGACCAGGAACTGCAGGGGCCAGTTCTTGCCGCCGAGAATCCACCTGCCGTCTCGGTCATAGGCAATGCCGTTGAGCACGGCGTGGCGTTCATCGGACGAGATGCCCGCTTCAGCAGCCAGCGATGCGGCGTCGATCGACACCAGCACGTCTCCAGAATCGGGGTCGAAGACGATGATCTCGTTGGTCATCCAGATGTTGGCGACAACCAGCTCGTCGACGCATTCGAGTTCGTTGATCCTTGTCACGGGTTCGTTGTTGCGCCGAATCGTTGTCGTCGCCACGACCGCGAAGTCTGTGCGGTTGCGGTGGGTGAGAGTCGAGGTGCCATCGCTCATCAGCAGACGCGAACCGACCTCGTCCCAACAGATACCCCAACCCTCGCCCCGGTAGCGGAACTCGCCACGCGGCTCGAAGGTGTCGCGGTCCCAGCGCAATACCCGGCCCTCGCGCCAAGTGAGTTGAATGATCTCGTCACCGACCAGAGTCAGGCCCTCGCCGAACAGGTCACCGTCGATAGCAACCGAACGCAGTTCATCGGCACCGTCGAGCGCACGCAATCGAGACTCCCCGTATAGTCCCGTGCTCTCGTAGATGATGCCGCCGCGGGTCTCAAGTCCCTGTGTGAAGGCATCGGTGTCGTGGTGCCACGAAGCCTCGATCCTCACACGCCAGTCTCGATCGCTCGCGGTTCGTGGATCTGAGGGCCACGGCGAGACAGCAACCTCACCTGGTGCTGTCGTGCTGGTGGTCGTAGGTGGGTCCGCGGGTGAGGTGGTACTGGTGGTCGTGACCGGGGTTGAGTCGGTGGACGGGGCCGCGCCTGTGGTCGTGTCGGTGGATGGGGTTGCGCTGGTGGTTGTGGTCGTGTCGGTGGTTGAAGCCGTGCTGGTGGTTGGTTCCGTGCTGGTGGCTGTGGTCGTGTCGGAGGAGGTTTCAGCAGAGGAAGTTGAAGCCGCGCCGGTACCGGTGGTCGCGGTCGGAGCAGTCCCAACAGCGGTGCTGCTGGTCGCAGTGGGGTCGCCGGGCTCGGCGTTGCCAACGATGGTCGTTGTCGTTGAGGTGCTCGCAACCGCCTCGTCGACAGCGCGGTCACCGTCTGATCCAGCACACGCCGAAGCAGCGAGGCAGACCAGGCACGCAACCGCAAGGAGCGGGCCTCGACCGAGCCAGCGGATCATCTGGCGATGCCCACCACACCCCGAGCGGCGAGAGATTCTGCATCGTCGGAACGGCCGAGACTTTCCAAGATCTCCACGGTGTGCTCACCGAGTTTGGGGGCGAGGCTGCGCGGGGCCCAAGGAGTGCCGTCAAAATCTACTGGTGTGGCGATCATTGAGGTCGTAAGGGACTCGTCGGGCACCTCGACGAGGGCTCCCGTAGCATAGAACTGGGGATCGGCGAGCAGATCGTCGGGTGATTGAATCGGCGCCCAGAAGAAGTCAGGTTCCGTGGCGAATATCTCTGCCCACTCGGCCAGCATCTTGGTGACGAAGATCTTGTCGAGTTCGCCGATCAGTTCTGGGCCATTCCTTGCCCGATCAGCAGCCGTAGCGAATCGCTCGTCGCTGATCCATTCCGGGTGCCCCACGGCGCGCGCCAGCGGTGGCCAGTGCCGATTGGCTTCAAGACCCACCACCCAAAAGCGCTTGTTGTCGCCGGTCACGTAGTTGTTGGTGGTGGGGTTGTACATGGTTTCTCGGGAACCGACGCCGAGCGTGAGTCCCCAGCCCACGGTGATCGACAGATCGAAACTGATCGTGTAGATACCCGTGCGGAACAATGAAGTTGAGCACAGTTGCCCTCGGCCGGTGCGCTCACGGCTGTACAACGCTGCTGAAACAGCGGCTGCGGCAGCCATGCCCGCGTTGTGATCGCCCATACCGCCCCGTTGAAACGGTGGGTTGCTTCCCTCCGGAGTGAGCATGTGGGCGATACCAGAACGGGCCCAGAAAGCGGCGATGTCGTATGCCGCACGGTCCTTGTCGGGACCCTCAAGCCCGAACCCGGTGATCGCGGCGTACACCAATCGGGGATGTTCCCCCAGCAAGGTCTCTTGGTCCAAGCCGAGGCGTTCGAGCCCGGCGAGCCGCACATTGGTGACGAACACATCGGCCTGCGCGATCAACTCCTTGGCGATGGCCAAGCCGTCATCATCGGAGAGATCCAAGGCGATACTGCGTTTTGACCGGTTGTCCAGTTCGAACACGGGGTTGGTGGGCATGTCACCGCCGAGCATGTTCTGGAAGGTACGGGCCGGGTCGCCGCCGAGAGGCTCAATCTTGATCACATCGGCACCCCAGTCAGCCAAGATTCCTCCTGCGGCGGGTCCCGCGACCCACACGCCAAGTTCAACGATTCGTACGCCCTCAAGTGGTCCTGGCAATGCTCTGCTCCTCGATCATCGACTGAGTTGTCCCAACGCCATCAGTCTGGCCTATCGCTCAACTAGAGACACTTTCGAGCCTGTCGTAGCACTGGGCGGTTCTGTGTGAGCGGTGGTTTGAGGCGAGTTCCACTGGGAGTCGTGAGTTGCATGATTGATGGGATTCTGCTGGAGACATGCGAGGCTTAGGGGATGTCTGAGTTGCGGGCGCTGGTGGTTTGCACAGGAAACACCTGTCGCTCTCCGATGGGTGAGGCGATACTGCGCGGACGGCTCGGTGCCGCGGGTGTCACTGCCTCGGTGGCTTCAGTCGGCACCCTGGGATGGTCGCAACGCCCAGCGACCCCGCACGCGGTCGCAGTCATGGCCGAAATGGGCTTGGACATCGGCGACCATGTCAGCCGCCGCCTCCACAACGACGACCTTGACGTGGACCTGGTGGTGGCTATGTCCAGAATCCACGCAGGCGCCGTGATCGGACGCGACAACGAACTGAAGACTCGAGTGTTCCTCCCCTCCGAGTTCGCTCGCTTGGCCCCAAGCTCAGCGTCGCCGGGATCGGCAACCCCGACCAGAGTTGAGATGCGAGAACGGATAGCGGCGGTCGGGGCGATGCGTGAAGGCACCCTCGTCGGGCGTCCCGCAGAAGAGATCGACGACCCCGCCGGCGAACCGTTGGCCGCTTACCGTGCCACCGCCGCCCGACTTGATCGCCACCTGACCGGCTTGGTGAATGCGCTTGTCGGCTAGTTCATCGCCGAGAATCCCCAGTTGCTTATCGACTAGTCCAACGTCTGCGACTGACCCGCCGACGGATTCGGACCCACCCGACCGTTGCCTCTAGAGTGGAAGCAACCTCAGCCGAGCAAGCGACAGGCACGATTCCATGTATGACCTACTGATTCGCAACGGAGTCATTGTCGACGGAACCGGCGCTGACCGGTATCTCGGTGATGTGGCCGTAAAAGAAGGAAAAATCGCAGCAGTTGGCCCCAAGATTGCAGGTGCGGCTGACAAAGAGATCGACGCCGCGGGGTGCATCGTGATCCCCGGCTTTGTTGATGTACACACGCACTACGACGGGCAAGTCACCTGGGACCCGGTCCTCGAACCGTCTGCCAGCCATGGAGTCACCACGGTCGTCACAGGCAACTGCGGCGTCGGCTTTGCTCCGGTGAAGCCAGGCAGCGAGGACTGGCTGATCCAGTTGATGGAAGGTGTTGAGGACATCCCCGGAGCTGCCTTGGCTGAGGGCATCGACTGGGCTTGGGAGACATTCCCGGAATATCTCGACAGTCTCGAAGGCAGGTCTTGGGGACTCGACGTTGGTTGCCTCGTGCCTCACGGGGCGGTTCGCGCCTACGTGATGGGTGAGCGTGGTGCCCGCAACGCTCCCGCCAACAGCGACGAGATCGCAGAGATGCGCAGGATCGTTCGTGAAGCCGTGACCGCGGGAGCCCTTGGCGTGTCAACCTCTCGGACCCTTGCGCACACAGCCATGGACGGCGAACCGGTGCCGGGCACGTTTGCCGCAGAAGACGAGCTATACGCGCTGGCGAAGGGTTGTGCAGACGCGGGCCATGGGCTCTTGGAACTTGCACCGATGGGTTCGGCCGGCGAAGACACAGTCGCTCCTCATACGGAAGTCGACTGGATGGTGCGCATTTCCAAAGAGACGGGAGTGCCGGTGTCGTTCGTGCTGGTCCAAATAAACGACGAACCGGAACTGTGGCGGGCGTTGATGGATCGCTCAGCCGAGGCTGCTGCTGCGGGAGCTTCGTTGCATCCCCAAATCGCTGGACGCCTCAACGGAATCCTGCTCGGACTTGAAGGTCTGAGTCCTTGGCGTCAACGGCCCAGTTGGGACGAGATCGCAGACTTGCCGCTACCGGAGTTGGTGACCGAACTACGCCGACCGGAGCGTCGCTCGGCGATCCTTGCTGAGACCCCCGATACCGACAATCCCTTCTCGCAGTTCATTCTGGGTTCGCTGCATCGAATCTATGTGCTGGGCGACCCACCCGATTACGAGCCGGGCCCGGAACGCACCATCAAGGCGATGGCCGAAGCACAAGGCCGCGAACTTGATGACCTGCTCTATGACATGTTGCTGGAAGACGAAGGCAAGGCACTGTTGTTGTTCCCCTTCCTCAACTATGCCGACGGCAACGGCGACGCGCTTCGCGAGATGCTGCAGCATCCCGCGGGAGTCGTCGGGTTGAGCGACGGGGGAGCGCACTGCGGCGTGATCTGCGATGCCTCGCAACCGACCTGGCTGCTCACCCACTGGGCTCGCGACCGCAACCGTGGTGAGCAGTTGCCACTCGAGTTCGTCGTCAAGAAGCAGACCCATGACACCGCTCGCCTCTTCGGTCTCGATGATCGGGGAACGATCGAAGTGGGTGCCAAGGCGGACCTCAACGTGGTCGACTTCGACAATTTGTCGCTGATGCCGCCCCGCGTTGCCCGTGACCTACCAGCGGGCGGCAAACGCTTCGTGCAATCCGCCAAGGGCTACCGAGCGACAATCGTCAGCGGCGAGATCACCCGCCAAGATGATGCTGACACGGGAGCGCGCCCGGGACGTTTGGTGCGAGCCGGCAGCGCCGCCTGATCCGACCAGAAACAACTTTGACCAGAAACAATATTTGACCAGAAACGATTTCATAAAGGACCACGATGTTTGATCTTCTAATTCGCAACGGGACCGTTGTAGACGGCACCGGCTCAGACCGATTCACAGCCGATGTGGCCATCACCGATGGTGTCATCGTCGCTGTCGGCTCCAACCTTGAAGGCGAAGCCCGCGAAGTCATTGATGCGACTGGCCTGCTGGTAACGCCAGGTTTCGTCGACGTGCACACTCACTACGACGGTCAGGTCACTTGGGACGAAACGCTTGAACCCACCTCACTGCACGGTGTCACGACTCTGGTCATGGGCAACTGCGGAGTCGGGTTCGCTCCGGTAAAGCCTGGTACCGAAGATTGGCTGATCCAGTTGATGGAAGGCGTTGAAGATATCCCTGGAGCGGCCTTGAGCGAGGGTATTGAGTGGGACTGGGAGACCTTCCCTGAGTATCTCGATGCTCTGGAGCAGCGCCGCTGGTCAGTCGATGTTGGCACCCAGATTCCGCACGGATCAGTGCGTGCCTATGTGATGGGGGAGCGGGGCGCGCGCAACGAAGATGCTTCGCCCCCCGAGATTGAAGCCATGGCTGAGATCGTGCAGGAAGCTGTAGAAGCAGGCGCTTTGGGTGTGTCCACCTCGCGAACTATCGGGCACAGGGCGATGGATGGCGAACCCGTGCCGGGTACTTTCGCGGCCGAGGACGAACTGTTTGCGTTGGGTCGAGCTCTGCGAGACGGTGGAGGGGGAGTCTTTGAGCTGGCGCCTGCCGGCGCCGCGGGACTTGATCTTGTGGCACCGATGCGCGAAGTCGATTGGATGCGCAGGCTCTCCGCCGAAACTGGTCAACCGGTCACCTTTGCGATGCTGCAGGTACCGGGCGCGCCCGACCTCTGGAAAGAGCAGATGGCGGCTTCGCTGGCCGCTACTGAAGAAGGCGCCCGGTTGTACCCCCAGGTTGCGGGTCGGCCGTTCGGAGTGCTGGTCGGATTTCAGACAGGACATCCCTTCATGCTCCGCCCTACGTACCAAGCACTCGCCCACCTCCCGATCGAAGAACGAGTAGCAGAACTGCAACGACCGGAGGTTCGAGCCGCCATCCTCTCTGAGGAGAATGCCGAACGCCAAGGTTCGGTCCACGAGGGTGTCGCCATGCTCGTGGCCGGGATGCTTCACAATCTCTACGTGCTCGGCGACCCCCCAAACTACGAACCGACTCTGGAACGTTCTGTTGGCGCAATTGCAGAGGTCACCGGTGTCTCGGCCGAGGAAGTCGCTTACGACGCGTTCCTAGCCGAGGACGGCAAGGCCCTACTGATGGCCCCGCTCTACAACTACGTGGATTCCAACCACGACGTGATCCGCGAGCAGCTCACACATCCCCAAGCAGTGGTGGGGTTGGGCGACGGCGGAGCGCACTGCGGCTTGATCTGCGATGCGTCCTTGCCGACCACCATGATTTCGCACTGGACACGCGACCGTCATCGCGGCGAGCAACTTCCGTTGGAGTGGGTCGTGCGCAAGCAGACCAAAGACACTGCCGAACTCTTCGGAATGGGTGACCGTGGCACAATTGAGGTTGGACGCCGGGGCGATATCAACATCATCGATCACGACAAGATCAACTTGCGCACGCCTGAGCTGGTTCACGACCTTCCTGCCGGCGGCCGACGGCTGATCCAGAAAGCCGAGGGCTACGTGGCAACGATCGTTGCCGGGGAGATTACTCGCAAGCAAGGCGAAGATACCGGCGCACGACCCGGCCGCCTAGTCCGCGGTCGACGCTGATCCTCGTTTTGGCAGAACGCTGACCCGGTCCAATCGACGCGGGCCCGTTTTGGGAAGCTTCCCGGAGTTGTGGTGAAATGCGGGCGTATGGCTGAACTCCAAGACATTGATTTCACCCTTGAGTACCCCTATACCCGTACCACCGGCCCGATAATCGGTCCGTTCCTGACCGGTCTTCGAGACGGTCGAATACTCGCTACAAGGGTTGGGGACAGAGTGATCTGCCCACCGGTCGAATACGACCCCGACACTGGCGCAACCGTCGGCCCCGAGAACCTCGTCGAGGTTGGTCCCGGCGGCGAGGTCACCGGCTGGACATGGGTCACACGTCCCACGTCAAAGCATCCGTTCGACCATCCCTTCGCTTTTGCTCAGATCAAACTCGACGGGGCGGACACGACCATGTTGCATGCCGTCGATGCCGGCTCCGAAGACGCCATATCAACCGGAATGCGTGTGGTGGTGCGTTTCCGTGGTGAACGGCTCGGCACGATCAACGATGTCTATTTTGTTCCTGGTGACGAGCCGCCGACTGCGCCAATAGTCGATGACGATGCTGAGCCGGTGATGATCACCGAGCACCTGATCGGCGTGCGCATACGCGAACCGTTGCTGCCTCATCGCCGTCGCTTCGCCGAGGGGTTGCTAGCAGGAAAGATCATCGGGCAGCGCAGCCCGGCTGACGGCAAGGTACATGTGCCTAGCCGCGGCTACGACGCCACTAACCGGGTGCCCATGACCTCGCAGCACGATGTGGAGGTGGCCGATGTCGGCACTGTCACATCGTTCACCGAGATAGTGCCGGTCCAGTATCACGGGCAGACCGAGACTGAGCCTTACATTCGTTGTTCGGTGCTCCTTGACGGCGCTGATACGACGGTTGGAGGAATTGATATTCGCGATATCAGCATTGAGGATTTCCGTGTTGGCATGCGCCTGCGGATGGTGTGGCGCGACAGCGGTGACCGCATGGGGGATCTCGACAATCGCGGCTACGGCCTCAACGAAGAGGTGTACGAGCGCTGGGAACCGACGGGCGAGCCTGATGTCGACCCCGAATTGTTGAAGGAGCACAACTTCTAATGTCGCAGTCAGCACTGTCTCAATCAGCACTGTCTCAATCAGCACTGTCTCAGTCAGCACTGTCTCAGTCAGCACTGTCTCAATCAGCACAGCCGAATCGCCACGAGAACGACATTGCCATCGTGGGCTTTGCTCAAACCGACGCCCACGTCCGCTACGACGGGCCCGAAGTCGTCCTCATCATGGAATGCGTCAACGCACTGCTGGCCGGTGCCGGGATCGAGCGGCACGACGTCGACTTCACCATTGCCGGGAGCTGCGACTACCTCAGCGGTATGCCGTTCGCCTTCGTGTCAAACGTCGATGGCATGGGGGCTTGGCCTCCGGTTTACGAATCGCATGTCGAGATGGACGGCGCCTGGGGACTGTTCGAAGCCTGGTTGCGCCTGCAGATGGGCGACATCGACATTGCCATGGTGGTGGGCTCGGGAAAGTCCTCGCCGTGCAACGCCCGTGAGGTTTTCCATCTACAAGCCGATCCTTATGTTGTGGCTCCGCTCGGACTCGACCCCGACGCCATGGCTGGAATCGCGGCCCGTTCGCTGATCGAGGAGCGCAAGGCAACCGAGGCTGAAATCGCCGAAGTCGTGGCGCGCAGCTACACCGCAGCGGCGAGCAACCCCCATGCCCAGATACAGAGCCCGGCCACGGTCGAGGAACTTCTTGGTGCCCCTTACGACATGGCTCCGTTGCGGGCTCATGATGTGTCCCCCAAAGCAGACGGTGCGGCCGCACTGCTGATCGCGCGTCGAGACCGGGCCCGAGAGATCACCGACAACCCGGTGTGGATCACCGGACTCGACCATCGCATTGAGTCACATCACGCGGGATTGCGTGACCTCACGGATTCGCCGAGCACCCGGCTGGCAGCCGCAGGATCCGCAGTTGCCGATGGAGCAGTTGATGTGGCCGAGCTACACGTCACCCATGCCCATGAGGAGATCATTCTGCGCAACGCCTTGAACCTCGACGGAAGCACCGAGGTGAACCCGTCGGGAGGTCCGCTCGCAGGTGATCCGGTCATGGCAACCGGATTGGTCCGAGTCATCGAAGTCGCGCGACGGATCGCCGCTGGTGAAGCTCGCCGGGGAGTAGCCCATGCGTCCTCGGGCGCAGCATTGCAACAGAACTTGCTGTGTGTTTTAGAAAGAGGAGCCTGACATGGCTCGACCATGCGCAGTCGTAGGTATTGGTCAGACGAAGTACAAGCGTCGCCGCGATGATCTGTCGCTCGACGGTTTGGTACGAGAGGCCGCTCTGCGGGCCCTTGAAGATGCCGAAGTGAGCTTTGCTGATATTGATGCGGTGGTGCTGGGCAAAGCCCCTGACGCGTTGGAGGGCGTGATCATGCCCGAGTTGTCGCTCGCTGATGCTCTCGGGGCGGTTGGCAAGCCGATCCACCGAGTCCACACGGCCGGATCGGTGGGTGCGTCAACAGCCATCTCCGCGGCTGTGTTGGTCGAGAGCGGTCGTTACGACACCGTCTTGACCGTCACCTACGAAAAGCAGTCGGAGGGTAACGCCACGTGGGCTTTGTCGGGCGGCAAATCGGGTGGCCAGGGCGCCGGAGGTACCTTTGCTCCGTGGATTCGCGAGTACATACGGCGTTCGGGAGCCCCGGACCACATTGGCTGGCAAGTAGCGGTCAAGGACCGTCAGAACGCGCTCAAGAACCAATACGCGCATCTGCATCTCGACGACATCAGCATCGACATGGTGAAGGAATCGCCGATGCTTTGGGATCCACTGCATTTTTTGGAGTCGTGCCCTTCCTCAGATGGTGCGGCAGCGATGGTGCTGAGCTGTGAGGACTTGGTTTCCCGCTCGCCGAATCCGCCGGCCTGGGTCTTGGGACACGCCAAGCGCACCGAGTTTTCGAGTTTCCCCGGGCGTGACACAGTCAAACCCCAGGCAGGCGTCGATTGCGCTGCTGCGCTGTATAAAGAGGTCGGCATCACTGATCCGCGGCGGCAGATCGACACAGCGGAGTTGTACGTACCGTTCAGTTGGTACGAGCCGATGTGGCTTGAGGGGCATCTGATCGCACCGGATGGGCAGGGGTGGAAGATGACCGACGAGGGCGCCACGGCCCTGGGCGGGGATTTTCCCGTTAATTGCTCAGGCGGCGTCTTGTCATCCAACCCCATCGGCGCGTCGGGCATGATCCGCTGCCTTGAAGCTGCCAATCAGGTTCGTGGCACTGCGGGCGACTATCAAGTTGACGGAGCAAAGGTAGCGCTTGGCCACGCGTACGGGGGCGCGGCCCAGTACTTTGCGATGTGGATCGTGTCGTCGGAGTTGGACCCGGTTTTCTCCTGACCCTGTGTGCTGTGATCCCCGCGTTGATTGAACCATTGATGCCAACCCGTGATGCCAACCCATGATGCCAACCCATGATGCCAACCCAATGATGCCAAGACCAATGACTGGAGTACCGCGATGAGTTCTGAGGTGGCCGATCTTGATGGGCGCGTGGTGATAGTCACCGGGGCCGCCAGAGGTTTGGGGCGCGCTCATGTGATGGCATTCGCGGCGCACGGCGCTCGGGTCGTGGTCAACGATCTTGGCGTTGAGCGCGACGGCACACCGGGAACCAGCGATGCTGCCAACGAGGTTGTGGCCGAGATAGTCGCCAATGGCGGGGTTGCGGTAGCGAACGCGGCTGATGTGGCCGACTGGGACCAAGCCGCGGCGCTGGTCCATCAAGCGATTGATAACTACGGCGGGCTCGACACGCTCGTTTGCAACGCTGGGTTTCTCCGTGATCGCATGCTCGCGGGAATGTCTGAGGATGAATGGGACACCGTTACCCGTGTGCATCTGAAGGGCCATTTCGCTCCGGCACGCCACGCCATCGAGTACTGGCGTGACCGAGCCAAGGCAGGCGAGCCAGCTGCGGCTCGAGTTGTCAACACTTCTTCGGGTGCCGGCCTGGCTGGATCGATCGGCCAAGGCAACTATGCGGTAGCCAAGGCCGGGATCGCACTTCTCACCATCCAGCAGGCCGCGGAGTGGGGGCGTTATGGCGTACTTGCCAATGCCATTGCCCCCGATGCTCGCACCCGCATGACCGAGGGCATCTTCTACAGTTCTGAGATCCCCGAAGGCTTTGACGAAAAGGCTCCCGAGAACGTCTCTCCTCTGGTTGTGTGGTTGGGCAGCGGCGCCTGCGACGTGACGGGTCGCACCTTTGAGAACACCGGAGATCAACTCAATGTTTGCGACGGGTGGCAGAAGGGCCCGGTTGTCTCGCTTGGCGGCCGGCGTATGACGGTCACCGAAGCGGGTGAGCTGGCCCACCGCTCGATTGCAGGCGAGCGTGCTCCGCAACCGGTGCATGGCGCGCGGAGCTAGCGGAGCAGTCGATGGACTTTGATGACACCGCTGAGGAAGCCGCGTGGCGTGTGCAATGCCGTGACTTCTTGAGCCGGCACGCTGAGTTGTTGCCCAAAGAAGTTGATCTCAGCCAGAGCTACTGGGCAAAGCCTCCTAGTGCTGCCGAGAGCGCTGCCTATACGGCACGTTGCCGCAAGTGGCAGCGCACGAAATACGACGCGGGTTGGGCGGGTTTGACGTGGCCGACCACCTATGGCGGTCGGGGCCTGTCGGGTCATCTGGCTGGTATTTTCGCGGAGGAACAAGCCCGTTACGACCTGCCGATGGGCCAGTTTGCACAGTCGATCGGCATGGCTGGCCCGACGATTATTGCCCATGGCACAGACGCCCAAAAGAATAAGTACCTAGAACCCATGCTGACGGGAGAGGAAACCTGGTGTCAGCTATTCTCCGAGCCAGGGGCAGGCTCGGATCTGGCTGGTTTGCGAACGTCTGGCGTGCTTGACGGCGACGAGATCATCGTCAACGGACAGAAGGTTTGGACTTCGAGCGCTCGTGAAGCCGCGCATGGCATGTTGTTGGTGCGCACCGATGTTGATCAGCCGAAGCATCGGGGAATCACGTATTTGTTGCTCGATATGGGTACTCCGGGGATTGATATTCGTCCCTTGAAGCAACCCACGGGGCGTTCGGAGTTCAACGAGGTTTTTCTTGACAATGTTCGGGTGCCTCTTGACTGTGTTGTCGGTGGGATCAATCGGGGCTGGGGTCCGATTCTGACCACCCTGAGCAACGAGCGAGCTGGGATCGGCGGTCAGGTTTCTTATATCGGCGATGTGATCGAGTTGGCCCGGCGTTTCGGAGTAGCCGGTGATCCGGTGATTCGCCAGCAGCTTGCGCGCTTGTACACGATTGTTGAGACGATGCGTTTTCTTGGTTATCGGGTACGAACGGCGGGGTCTCGTGGGGAGATGCCGGGGCCTGAGAGTTCGGTGCTGAAGCTGGCGGCGTCTCGTCGGTTGGAGATGATGGGTGATTTGTCGATGGCGATCATGGGCCCGAGCGCCACGCTTTACGGCAGCGATGCCGTGTTCAACGGGTTCTGGCAGAATTACGCCTTCTTGGGGCAATGGATGTCTCGCATTGGTGGAGGGACCGATCAAGTGCAGCGAAATATCATCGGTGAGAACGTGCTGGGTCTTCCCCAAGAACCCAGGCCCGACAAGAAAATCCCCTTCCGAGATATTCCCCACTAACCAGCGCGTCAGCGAATGCGCAATCGATGCCAGTGATGTAACCCCGCTTGTGCCCGAATGGTCAAACAAACAAGAAGTGTCGCCTCCCTCCAGGGGTGTATGCGGCGCCCGCCTTATTGAGCGGGCGCCGCTTTTGTTTTCGTTTCGTGCCGGTCATTTGCTGCTTTTGCCGCTTCTAGCGCGTCGTCGAGTCCGACCCCGAGCATGCGAACTTCAAAGATGAACCGGTCAGCCGCGGTGGCCACTCTTTCGCGGCGTTCTTGGAGCGGTTCGCTGTGGGGAGGCTCATCCACCACGAAAGTTCCGTGGCGACCGCGACCTTCTACAACTCCGTCGTGTTCGAGCTCTCGGTAGGCGCGGGCCACCGTGCCGGGAGCTAGGTCCAGCGCGGCTGCGAGTTCTCGTACTGTGGGTAGTTTGCTTTGGGGTTCCAGGCGTCCGACCGCGGCCATTACCGATAGTTGAGCGCGGAGTTGTTCGAACACGGGGATGTTGGTAGCTGTTTCGAGCCGTATTATGAGCCGTCTTTCGAACCCGCGGTGGTCGCGATAGGTGACGATTGGAGCGCTTTCGGTGTCCACCATCTGTTTATTGTATCAATACAAACTACAGAATCAAGCCTCAATATGGAAAATATAGGGGAAATTTGCCGAAATTGACACGACTTGGTGTTGATACATAATATCATTGTGTCAACTCAACAAGAAACGGAGAATCCGTCATGAAACTCGTCACCGCGGTGATCAAGCCCTTCAAACTCGAAGATGTGAAATCTGCGCTCGCTGATGTCGGCGTGGCTGGCATGACCGTGTCAGAGGTACAGGGCTTCGGCCGCCAAGGCGGTCACAGCGAAACGTATCGCGGGACCGAATACCGGGTGACTTTCACGCCCAAGACCAGAATCGAAGTTCTTGTCGAAGATTCGACAGCCGACGGTGTGGTCGAGGCAATTCTCTCATCTGCACGGACCGAGAAGATCGGCGACGGCAAAGTATGGGTCACGCCGGTCGATACCCTCGCTCGGATCCGAACCGGAGAACTCGGCGTCGACGCTGTCTAGAGTCTGCCGAACTCATTCAACTGGGCCGAGTTCGCCGAAACCGCCGAATTCGCCTCTCTGGTTGGCGCGAGTAATATCTGATCGCGGCGCATCAATGGGAGAGGCAACGGGAGAGGCGAAGTGAGCGAACAGATTCTCAATGCTACGACGTTCTGGGAACTGCTCGAGCGTCGTACTGCGCTTTCAGGCGACCGGCTGTTCCTAGTCGACGATGCCGGTCGGCAACTCACCTATACAGAGTTCCGCGACAAAGCCGAAAGAGTTGCGGCAGGTCTGCACGGCTTGGGAATAGCTGAGGGCACTCCGGTCACCTGGGAGTTACCCACTCGGATCGAAACAATCGTCTTGAGCTTTGCGCTGTCGCGCCTCGGCGCAGTCCAGAACCCGATTATCCACATCTACCGACACCGAGAGGTCGGATTCTGTATCGCCCAAACGGGAGCGCGCTTCGTCTTCACACCTGGAGTCTGGGGTGATTTTGACTACCACGCCATGGCAACCGAAGTCAGCCAAGATCTTGATCCCCGACCCCAAATCCTCGACGGCTATTCGAATCTTCCCGAAGGCGACCCACAGACGCTGCCGGCCGCCCCGACTGATGGCGACGCAGTGCGCTGGATCTACTACACCTCAGGCACCACATCAGATCCCAAAGGAGTCAAGCACTCCGACAAGACCCTGATGGCAGCAGGAACTGGGCTGGCTCTGGCACTGGAAACCAACGCCGAAGATATGGGCACCATCGCCTTCCCGTACGCCCATATCGGCGGTCCTGACTTCATCGTGATGCTGCTAGCCGACGGCTTCGGGGCGATCCTGATCGAAAAGTTCACTCCCGCTACGGCGGTGGCTGCCTACGCCGAGCACGGAGCGACGATCGTCGGTGGGTCAACCGCTTTCTACCAGATGTTCTTGGCCCAAGATCAACAACTCGGCGGTGGATCTATGCCTCGGTTACGAGCCATGGCCGGTGGTGGCGCCCCCAAGCCCCCAGAGATCTTCTTTGAAGTCAAAGAGAAGATGGGCATACCGATCGCGCATGGCTATGGCATGACCGAATGCCCAATGATCAGCCAGGGTTCGCCGTCTGATACCGACGAACAACTCGCCCACACCGAGGGTGCCCCGATCAGAGGTTGCGAGGTGACCATTGTGACAGCCGATGGCTCCGTCGCGCCGCCGGGCACCGAAGGCGAGGTTCGTGTCACGGGTCCGATGCTGTTCTCGGGTTACACAGACCCAAGCCTCAATGACGAGGCGTTCGATGCACAAGGCCGGTTCTGCACCGGCGACCTTGGAGTCAAACATGCCGATGGTCATGTGACGCTCACCGGGCGTGTCAAGGACATCATCATCCGCAAAGGCGAGAACATCTCGGCCAAAGAGGTGGAAGATGTCCTCTACTCGCTGCCGTCAGTAGAGAACGCGGCCGTGATCGGACTGCCCGACCCCGAGCGAGGCGAACGTGTCTGCGCGGTGATCGAGACCGCCGCGGGACATTCCGACTTGACTTTCGAGGAGATGACAGCGGCTTGCCGAGAGTCTGGACTGATGCTGCAGAAGACCCCCGAGCAACTCGAAATCTATGATGGGCCGCTGCCTCGCAATGCCACCATGAAGATCCTCAAATACGAGCTTCGCGATCAATACAAAGACAAACAATGGCAATACAAAGACAAACAATGGCAATACAAGGACAAACAATGGCAATACAAGGACAAACAATGACCCTGACCATCTATCACAACCAACATTGAAACTCGTCAAGCAATGCCGTGGCGGTCGCCACGGAGATGAGCGTCGACTTCAGAGAAGTTCGCTACATGAAGGACTTCCCCGACGAAGAAACGCTGCGAGAGTTGATAGCCAAGCTTGAAGAACCGGTCGAGAACCTGGTGCGCAAGGACGCTCAGTTCGCCAAACTCGGCCTCAACGAAGACGACTACGTCGGTGATGTCGATGCCGTCGTTGAGGTGCTCGAGAAGTACCACCGGCTGCTTCAGCGTCCGATTCTCGTCGGGCCTGACAAAGCCATAATCGGACGCCCTTTTGAAGGCGTGATGGCCAAGACTCGAGTGGCCGAGATGCTCAGCTCAAAAACGGATTGAGCCGGCAATGACCATCGCCGCTCCCGACGTTCATACCAACAATGCGCCTGTGGGGGAGACCATTGTTTCGGTTGGTCGGGTGAGCAAACCTAGCCAGGTTGACGCCAGCCGCTACACAGACCCGGCTTGGGCCCGAATCGAAGAAGAAAAACTGTGGCCCACTACTTGGCAGTTGGCATGCACGCTCGACCATGTGTCTGGGCCGGGTGATGCCTTTGTCTACGATGTTGGCCGCCTCTCGATTCTGATAGTGCGCGGTGACGATGGCGAACTTCGCGCCTTCCAAAACGTGTGTCGACATCGCGGCATGCAGCTTTGCAACGAACATCAACGGGGCCTCACCGAACTGCGCTGTGTGTTTCACCGCTGGTCATGGAACCTGGCCGGGGAACTGAGGGAGGTGCCGTCGCGTAAGGGCTTTGGCGCCTTGCGCAACGATGATTTTCCCCTTTTCGGCGCCAAGGTCGACACTTGGGGTCCGCTGGTGTTCGTCAATCCTGCTCCTGATGCCGAACCGCTAGCCGACTTCTTGGTGCCTGTTCCTGATGACATTGCTTGGGCCGACCTAGACGATTTTCGCTGCAAGGCGCTGATGTCGATCCCGGTCCCGTCCAACTGGAAGACGATCATCGACGGTTTCAGCGAAACCTACCATGTGCAGGGAATACACCCCGAGATGTTGCGCATGGTCGACGATGTGAACAGTCCTCAGACAGTCTGGGAACGTCACGGCAAGCTCGTGCAGCCCTACGGCTTGGCCAGTCCCCGTCTTCGCGGCGGTGCCACAAATCAGGAGATCTGGGAGGGGTTTGTGGAGGTGATGGGAGGACGCATTGGCCTGAGTGAGCCGGCCGATGCGGGCGTTTGCCCAGAAGTACCGCCAGGCTCAACTCTGCGCGAGGTGCTGTCAGACATGATCGTGGATCACTTCGGTGCCACTGAGGGAGTGGATCTCAGCCGGTTCGGGCCCGACGAGCTGATGACCATGCAGCAGTACAACCTGTTCCCGAACGTCACCGTGTTGGTGTTCGGTGATCTGCTCCAAGTTGTGCGAGCACGCCCAGGAGCGACTCCTGACGACGGTTACATGGACATCATCGCCTTTGACCGAGTCAACCCTGATGCTGGACGGAAAGAACCGCTGACCGCTGAAATGGATCCCGGTTCCCACAGTCTGGGACTGGTGCTCGATCAGGACGTGACCAACCTGAAGCGTGCCCAGCGGGGGCTTCACGCACCGGGTTTGACGCACCTCACACTGTCGGGCGAGGAATGCCGGATCGTCAACTTGCACCGCAATCTTGACCGTGTGACCGGATGCGATTCCGGTGTCGAACTCGCTTATCTGGACTGAAGGGCTTGTAGCGCCTGAATCATCTCGGCGAGGGCCTCGTTTGTTGATGTGGAGACAGTCAGAGACAGACGGTCTGCGTGGTCGCCGTATTCTTCGCTCAGCCGCTTGGCGCAATCGGCAGGCGTACCCCGTACCGTTCACCGGTGATCTGTCCGGGGCTGCTGCACGCGCAGGCCTTCCTCGAAGCTATTCCAGAAGTTGCGGTCTCCAGAATTTGCGGTCTGGAGAAGTTAGCTGGGTGTGGCGGCGAATTCTGTTGACTGAGGTCGCACAGCTAACATCTCGGCGTGCGTTCGGAAAGAACTCTCACCGCCAATCAGGCCCAGCGCCGGCAACGAGTCTTGCGGGTGGCGATAGAACTCGCCGGCGAGGGCGGCTATGAGGGAGTGCAGATGCGAGAAGTAGCCGAGAGGGCCGATGTCGCTTTGGGCACCGTCTACCACTACTTCACCTCGAAAGACCATCTACTGGCGGAGTCGCTCGCCGAATGGATCCGAGGGCTCGAGGCCAACGTCGCTCGAAATCCCGCTCGTGGCGACACGACGCTGGAGCGGGTGCTGGATCTGCTGCGGCGAGTAACGCGGGCCATGCAAAGCAATCAGAAGGTCAGCGCCGCTCTCATCGGTGGATTGGTGGCACAGGGAGAGCAGGTGGCGGCCTGCCAACAGGAGATGCACGAGACCTTCAGCGCGATGCTAGGAAGAGCGTTTCCCAGTGACTATCCGCCCGACCGCCGCGACAAAATAATCCGCTCCCTCGAACACATCTGGTTCTCAGAATTGATCGGCTGGAAGAACGGCTGGAACCCCTTCGAACAGTGTGTACGCGAGTTGGAGGACGCCGCCGAACTCTTCCTTGCCGACGATGTCGACCGACGAGGGGACTAAGGGGAGAACTGCTCTGCGAGTCGGTGGCGGTACAGCTTCCCGGCTTCGGTGCGAGGTAGATCATCGACGATGAAAACTTGTCGCGGCGTGAGTTGCGAACCGATGGTCTCTCGGCAATGGGTGATCACCGATTCAATGAGACCGTCGCTTGAGGCTTTGTCGGCGGGAATGATCGCGGCTGCCATAACCTGCCCGAGTTCGCTATCAGCAAGAGCGAAGGCCGCACCGTCGCGAACTCCCAGATGGCTGACAAGCGCCTCATCAACGCGCGCCGGGTACAGATTCACTCCGCCTGAAACGATGCACTCGGCGGTGCGTCCGGTCAGATACAAATAGCCGTCGGCGTCGATGTAGCCGCGATCTCCAACCGTGTACCACTCACCGGAGGCGTCGAATGTTGCCGCGGTCTGGTCGGGGTCATCGTGATAGTGGAACGGGGTAGTGGCCCGTGACCATACGGTGCCGTCTTGGAGGGGTTTGGCTACTTCACCGTCGTCGAGGCGGATCTGCAGCCGGGTTGGGTCGGTCCGTCCCACACTGCCGGGATGCTCGAGCCACTCCTGGGGTTGGATCCAGGTTCCGGGGCCTTCTGTGGCGGCATACATCTCATGGATGATCGGCCCGAGCCAGTCGAACATCTGCGCCTTGATCGTGGCGCTGCAAGGACCCGCGCCGTGAAGCACGAATCTGAGGCTGCTCAGGTCGTAGTTGGTTCGGTCGGTGACCCCGAGCATTCGATGAAACATGGTCGGTACAAAAAATGCGTGGGTCAGCCGCTGCGTGTCGATCAGTTCAAGCGCGACCTCGGGATCGAAACGGGCCATGAGATGCACGGTGACACCAGCCCCGAGCGGCCATTCAGAACATATTCTGCTGGGTCCGGAGTGATACAGCGGCGCTGGACAGAGCATCTGGTCGCCACGGTCGCCGTCGAGACCGAACATTGCCACCATGGCCGCGCCGATAGCTGCTCCGCTGCTTGTCGAGCCGTCGGCTTGGCGCACACCTTTGGGTCGCCCCGTGCTCCCAGAGGTGTAGATCATCAAGGATCCGCGAAGACGTTGGGGATCTGTGGGCAGCGACTGAGATAGGGCCTCGGCGAAGCTGGTGAAGCCCTCGACATCATCGCCAATGACGATTCGGGTCTTGATGTCGCGGGTCTCGTCGCTGAGTTCACTAACGCTGAGTTCACTAACGCTGAGTTCACTAACGCTGAGTTCACTAACGCTGAGTTCATTAACGAATATGTCTTCGGTGATGAGTGCTTGAGCGCCGGAATCGGCAATGACATATGCGATGTCGTCTCCCTTGAGGTGCCAGTTGACCGGCACCAGCCGCAGCCCCGAACGCAGAGCGGCCTGCTGGGTGACGATCCACTCCGGGCGATTGGTGCACAACAGCGCCACCACGTCACCTGCTGCCAATCCTGCATTCTGAAGGTAACCGGCAAGTCGTTCGGCATCCCGGTCAAGTTCCGCGAAGGTCAAGTCGCCATGAGCGCTTGCAATGGCCCGTCGCTTTGGTGTCAGACGCGCCACGGCGCTGATCTCCCGACCATGCTCAGCCGCACCGGTCTGCGGTTCAGGTTCTCCCACGCCAGCGAGTTTTGCACAACCGGAACTGCCTTCGGCTAACCGCGGTTGAAGCGGTTGGTCGTGAGGCGGTTCTGGTAATCGAAGCTGGCTAGTTTTCGGCGCCGAACCAAGTGTCGTGCAGTTGGCGGTGGACCCCACCCTCGATTGCGTCGAGGAGAGCGAGGTTGAGGCGTTCTCGTAACTCAGGGTCGTCCTCGTTGAGCATCAACCCGTATTGGACTCGCTCAAAGTCGGTTCCGAGTGTTGTCACTTCCCCTGCGCCTTCCCGCGCCGCATGGAAGTCCAGCACGGGAGCATCGAACACGATCGCATCAACTTCGCCCTGCAACATGAGGGGATAGGCGTCGTCGATGTTGTCGACGAGCACAGGACCTACACCGATGGAGGGAAGGTACGTTTCAGCGGCGGAGTTTGTGGCGGTAGCTACCTTGCGGCCGCGCAGGTCCGAAGGCCCGGAGATATCCGATCGGAGCTCGCTGACCGCCAACGAGGAGGCGATAGCGGCGGTGAAGCTGGCAAAGACCAAGGTTCCCAGAGCTATCCAGATCAGGGCCAGCACGCGGCCGCTGTTGCGGCGCGCCACCTTGTCGCCGTAGCCGACGGTGCTCATTGTCACCACAGACCAATAGAACGAGTCCCAGATACCCCGGCGGTAGGGAACCGCGAAATCGGGATTGTGGTGGCGTTCCAAGAGCCACACCAAGTGCGCGGCGATGAGCACCGCAATCCCGAATACCGCCAGCAACCAGGGAAGGTCCGACGAGGCGATGGCGTCAAAAAATACCAGTATCCGATCACCGATATTTCGCGAGTCCCGCGTGGGCGTCAGGATGGTCAGGCCCGAGTCGAGCACCGGCAGGGTGAAATCGACCACCTCCTCGCGCGACTCGGTGATCGCCACCCCTCCGAGTCCGACTTGGGCGACACCGCGATCTATGTCGTCGATCTGTTTGGCGACGGTGTCCACTGCGTAGATCTCTACCGACGTGCCGAGTTTCGCCGCGAGCAGCCGCACGAGTTCCACTTCGAATCCGCTGTAGGAGCCATTCTCGTAGATCACGAAAGGCGCAACGGGGCGCGCCGCAACCCGCAGCGTGCCTCCGTCTGCAGTCTCGTCGTCTGCTGAGTCCGTTAGCGTGACGGCGTCAGGATCCGCGGTGAAGATCCATTCGTTCACCAACCCCAAGTTGGCATCCACCCACTCCTGGGCGTGGCGCCGGATGTCCTCGGGGTCTCCTCCTTCTGTCACCATCCGCACGTTCTGTTTGGAAATGTCATCAAGCGGGATGGTCACCTGCTCCAAGAGTCGTCGAACTGAGGGGTTGGCGTCGAGGAAGTCGGAGTTGGCTACCGCTCTGATGTCGTTGGGCGGCCAGCCCGTCGCGCAGGGATCGTTGGCGCATCCCGGGATCCCGGCGATGACGCCCTGTGCGAGGTCGGACTCGGTACCGCCGGGGAGTGACGGGAACGGGGTCTCCAGCCACACCACATTGTCACCCGGAGCCAGCACGCCGACGGTCCAATTGGGGGTCCAAGTGTAGTAGAGCACGGGTTTTCCGGCCCGCTCTCGGGCGATGGTCTCTGCTATCAGGGGCGAGTACTGGCCTTGAATGTGCTCGACGGTCGCGGTGAGTCCATAGGCTTCCAGTTGATGGTCGATCGTGAGTGCGCACGACCACCCGATTTCGCATCCCACCAGGTCGGCTCGCCCGTCGCCGTCATGGTCGAACAGAGCAGCCACTTCGGGATCAGCGAGGTCACCCAGGTTCGTTATTCCGTGGGCCTCGGCGGTGGCGGTGTCGACGAAATAGCCTTGGAGCGCTCCGTCGTCGACGGCCGTGCCCACTTTCTCGATCGATTCGCGGTCGGCAACGAACACATCGTGAGCCGGGAACCAGCCGTTGACCCACAGGTCCACATCTCCGGTAGCGACGGCATCGTAGAACTCTGGGTTGCCCATGGTCACTGGGCCTTCAACTCCGTAGCCCAAGCGCTCGAGTAACAGCCTGTAGACCTCGGCTTGGAACCAACCGGTGTCCCAGGTGGCGCGTGCCATGCGTACCGAGGAATCCGTTGATTGTCCATGGTTGGTCGCCGCGCCGGACGGTTGCAGGAGTACCACGAGCGTTAGGATCGCCAGGACTGCGCTGACGGCTCGGCGCATGGTTGAACCCCCTTGGACAGGGCCAACGTTAGTCCGCTGATGGTCGGGACATCTGATCAGTGTTTTGGCAGGCAATGCACGATGCTATAGTTGTCGGTTTTTGTCAGTTCAAGTTTTGCTTGACGGATATTCTAGCCGAGTGCTAAAACCCTTGTGACAGAACCGGAGGGGCCGTAATGGATGAAGGCGAAGAAACCACAGGGGCACAGGATCCGCGGATTCACCGAAGCCCCGACGACACCGACATCAATCTCACCGATGCCACTTTGGCGCTGCACGATTGGGAGGAGGAGGAGGAGCGCGCACGCGAGGCCGCGATCAGCAACCGCGCCAAGTTCGAGGGGCTCCAGATCGATCCCGACATTGACTTCTACCCTGAAGTCGCCGACCGCGAGCCGGGGGACCGCAACATTGTGCGGGCCGGGTTCGACATCCACCCGCAGGTGACCCTCTGGTCTGCGGGGTTCCTTTCGGTCTTTATCGCTTTGTCTCTCATCTTCTCCGAAAGGACCTCGGAAGTCTTCAACGAGATTCTCAACTTCATCAACGGGAAGTTGGGGTGGCTCTACATACTGGACTTCAACATATTCGTAGGCGTGGCGCTGTTCTTCGCGCTCAGCAGGTACGGCAAGATACGGCTCGGCGGCCCGTTCGCCCGACCGGAGTTCTCGACAGTGTCTTGGTACGCCATGTTGCTGTCAGCGGGACTTGGCATCGGGCTGATGTTCTGGGGGGTCGCTGAGCCGATCTTCCATCTCGCCTCCCCGCCTCCGCTCTTTGGAGTGGAGCCCGGTACTGGCGGCGCTGCCAAAGCGGCGATGGCCACGACCTACTTACATTGGGGAATCCACGGATGGTCCCTGTATGCCCTGGTCGCGCTGGCGTTGGGCTTCTTCGCTTACAACCGCGGCCTTCCGCTCACGTTCCGCTCGATCTTCTACCCGATCCTCGGACCGAAAATTTATGGAAACTGGGGTAACGCCATCGACACTCTGACGGTCGTGGCGACCCTGTTCGGTCTGGCGACTTCGCTGGGCTTTGGAGCGGGTCAGGCTTCGGCAGGGCTCAACAAGTTGTTCGGTACACCCGACAACACGACCTTCCAGGTCCTGCTCATCGCGGCAATTACAGGTTTGGCCACCATCTCGGTGGTCGCGGGACTCGACGCGGGCGTGAAACGTCTCAGCGAACTCAACATCTGGCTTGCTGGGGCCTTCCTGCTCTTCGTGTTGGTGGTCGGTCCGACGTTGTTCATTCTTTCGCTGTACACCCAGAGCTTGGGCTACTACGTGCAGGTCTTGCCGGAGTTCGCCTTCTGGAACGAGGCCTTGACAGGCACCTCTTGGCAGGCGGGCTGGACGATCTTCTACTGGGGTTGGTGGATCTCGTGGTCTCCGTTCGTGGGGATGTTCATAGCCCGGATCTCCAAAGGGCGTTCCGTGCGGGAACTGCTCATGGGAGTCATCTTCCTGCCGACGATCCTGTGCTTCTTGTGGATGGCCGTCTTTGGCGGATCAGCGATCGACCTGCAACTCAGCGGCGAACGCGATGTGGCATCGGCTGTCAACGAGAATGTGGCAACAGCTCTCTTCGACATGCTCGAGGCGTTCCCGCTGACAGAAGTCGTCTCGCTGGTCGGAGTGCTGTTGTTGGTCTCGTTCTTCGTAACCTCGTCAGACTCGGGTTCTCTGGTCGTTGACCACCTCACATCGGGTGGCAAGCTTGACTCTCCCAAGCCCCAGCGAGTGTTCTGGGCGGTCATGGAAGGTGCCGTGGCAGTGGTACTGCTGATCGGCGGAGGGCTCGGTGCGCTGCAAACGGCAGCCGTAGCTACCGGGCTGCCGTTCGCGCTGATCCTTCTGGTGATGTGCTGGAGCATGCACATGGCTTTCAAAGAGGAACTCGACATGCTCGAGGACCACTACGACGATGTGATTTTCCGCAGTCGCCACAAGGGTCTGATCGAGAAGGTCGGGACCCGTCTCAGCGAGGGGACCAAGAAGTGACCGGCACACTTGAGAACAGGAGTACCTCGACGACGACATCATCGAGGACATCAGAGATGAAGAACCGCAACATCTTCGGCAGAACAACAACATTGATTGTCGGCTTGCTGGCGATCGCGTCGCTTGTGCTCTCCGCTTGCGCGGAGGAAGACGACGACGGCTCGGTGGCAATGGCAAGGGCGACCTGGGACAGCGGTTACATGCAGGCCGCGATCAATGCCCAACTGATCGGTGAGCTTGGCTATACGGTCAGCGACCCGGCTGACAGCACACTTGATCCGAACGGCTTCTATCCCGCCCTGGACAGTGGCCAGTACGATCTCTGGGTCAATGGCTGGTTCCCGCTCCACGAGTTCTACTTGGAGGACGAGCGGGTCAGCGGCCTGTCCGTCGATCGCGATATTGAACCGGTTGGATACCAGGTGCGCTCAGGGGCCCTCCAGGGGTACATGATTGACAAGGCGACCGCGGATGCCGAGGGCATCACCTCGATGAATCAGCTCGCCAACGCTTCGGTGGCTCAACTGTTCGACCAGGATGGCGACGGACTAGCCGACCTGATCGGTTGCAACGCTGGATGGGGTTGTAAGGAAACGATCGACACGCATCTCGCAGAGCACGGCTGGGGCGACAACGTCGAGCAGATTTCGGGCGACTACAACGAACTGGTAAGCGGAGTTCGAGATCGGGTGGCGGCTGGAGAGCCGGCGCTGTTCTACGCATGGACACCGAACTGGACATACAAGGTGCTGACGCCAGGCGACGACGTGGTGTGGCTGGAGACCGACGCCCTCGACGACGAGGAGGGGACCACCGAAGTGACGGGCCTGCGTGGTTGCGCCTCGGACCCGTGCGATCTCGGCTGGGCGGTAAGCAGCATCCGTGCGGTCGGCAACAAGGACTTCCTCGACGATCACCCTGACATCCGCAGTCTGCTGGAGGTGGTGTCCATTCCGCTGTCCGACATAGCGGAACAGAACGCCAGGATGGCAGATTCCGACGGATACTCCGAGGAAGAGATCCGGGCGGACGCCGCTGCCTGGATTGAAGCGAACCGCTCGACGGTCGACGGCTGGTTGGGGATGGCTCAAGGCTGATCTGGCGGGTTTCCCCCAAGAACCCTAGGCGTCAGTGGAGAACAGAATTTCTTCACTGGCGCCGGTTCGCGTCCATTCGAGTCGCGTACTCGCATTAGCGCGGAATGGGCAATCCGTTGTAGTTTCGGCGCCGCTGTCGACGAGATCCGGGGGAGGGCGGTATGCCCGAAGAAGTGCTGCAAGCGCCACTAGTTCTTGAGTATCCATTCACCCGCACTACTGGACCGGTTGTGGGCCGATTCCTGACCGGTCTGCGAGAGGGTGTGGTGCTCGGCGTGAAACGAACCGACGGCTCAGTGATGTGCCCGCCGTTGGAATACGACCCGGCTGACGCATCGCCTTTGCACGAACTTGTGGAAGTACAGCAGAGCGGCACGGTTGTGTCGTGGTCGTGGGGCGGCCCGCGGCGTGATCAACAGCCTTTCGAGCAGCCCGTCGCTTGGGCTCTGCTTCAACTCGACGGTGCCGACACCACGATGCTGCATGCCGTGCTTGTGGATGGTCCCGAGCAGATGTCGACCGGCATGCGGGTGCAGATCCAATGGCGTGAATCCCGTGAGGGGCATATCACCGACATCTGCGGATTCGTTCCTGAGTCTGTCGAGTCAGCCGCGGTCAAGCCCTCGACAACGCCTGATCTTGACGCTGTCGAACCGGTGCAAAGCGTGCGCACGCCGATTCGCTTGACCTACTCCTACACCCCCGGCCGGGCCCTCTCGCAGTACCTCTATGCGATGAAAGACAAGCGCATCATCGGTGATCGCTGCGGTGACACCGGCCAGGTGTTCGTCCCTCCCCGAGGTGTCAGCCCCGTAGCTGGCAAGGCGACAA
Organism: Candidatus Aldehydirespiratoraceae bacterium; assembly: GCA_965198365.1. GTDB lineage: Bacteria > Actinomycetota > Acidimicrobiia > Acidimicrobiales > Aldehydirespiratoraceae > VXYK01. The sequence continues at coordinate 1,487,411 of OZ240617.1, forward strand.
CCGAAATAGTTGATTTGGTTGATGTGGGATATGTGGAGTCGTTCAACATCACCCGCGTGCCGATTGCGACCCGCCCGGATCTTCAGCCACCGTATTGCTCGGCCTGGATTGTTCTCGATGGGGCGTCGGTTGGGTTCATGGGATTGGTCATCAACTGTGAACCCGAGGCTGTGCGCCTCGGCATGCGGGTCAGAGCGGTATGGAAACCCGACGATGAACTCGAAATCTCGGCAACCAACATTCTGGGGTGGGAACCGACAGGTGAACCCGATGAAGTAATCGCCGATATCGAACGTATCGGCCGAGTCGGCCCCCAGCAGAAGCACCGAGGCACATCATGAAAGACGTTGCCATCGTTTCGTTCGCTCAGCGCCAGGAGGCGGCGATTTCCAACGAATCAGAAGTCGAAATGATGATCCCGTTGATGGAACAGGCCAAAGAGGCGGTGGGCCTGACTCAGAGAGACATGGGGTTCACCTGCTCGGGTTCCTCAGACTTCCTGGCAGGTCAGGCCTTCTCGTTTGTGATGACAATCGACGGTACGGGCCCGGTTCCTCCTATCAGCGAGAGCCATGTTGAACAAGACGGTGCCTGGGCTCTGTATGAGGCGTGGGTCAAGCTGCAATGCGAAGACATCGACACCGCGTTCGTGTATTCCTATGGGAAGTCGTCACCGGGTTCGTTGCGTGACGTGCTCGCGACCCAGCTGGATCCCTACTATGTGGCACCGCTTTGGCCCGATGCTTACGCCATCGAGGGGCTCGCAGCTCGGCTGTTGTTGGAGTCAGGCAAGGTGAGCGAACGGCAGTTGGCTGAGATAGCCAGCCGTTCCCGGCTGAATGCGTCCGCCAACCCGCATGCGGTTCGCACCGAACAGAAATCGGTCGAAGAGATCCTCGCGGAGCCGTATTTGTCGGATCCTCTGCGTCCTTCCGACATAGCGGCGTCTGCAGACGGTGGCGCGGCGATGGTTCTGGCGACCGGCGACCGGGCCCGCTCGCTTTGTGAACGCCCTGTGTGGATCCGCGGGATCGACCATCGCAGCGATGCTCATACATTGGGTGTTAGAGACCTGACCTCAGCTTTCTCAGCAGCGATTGCCGCTGAGAAGTCTGAGGTCGCCGCTGACCGGATCGACTTCGCTGAGTTGCATGCACCTTTCACCACCTCAGAGGCGGTGTTGGCCGAAGCTCTTGGACTTGGCGATGGCGTGGTTGTGAATCCATCCGGGGGTGCGTTGGCGGCCAACACGATGATGGCTGCGGGCCTGATTCGTTTCGGTGAGGTATTCGAGCGGATCGCGCGAGGTGACGGTGACCGTGGTGTGGCGCATGGGACCTCTGGTCCATGTCTCCAACAGAACTTGGTTGCGGTGTTGGAGGGGGAGTGATCATGGGCAAAGAACGAACCGCGGTTATCGGAGTCGGCCAGACCAAGTACGCGTCGACCCGTGGCGATGTGTCGATGGCCGGTTTATTGCGGGAGGCCGCGCAACGCGCTCTCGATACTGCCCACAAGACCTGGGCGGACATCGACGCGGTAATCATGGGTAAGGCCCCCGATTTCTTCGAGGGTGTGATGATGCCGGAGATCTACCTGTCCGAAGCTCTCGGCTGCGTCGGCAAGCCCATCATGCGTGTTCACACCGCGGGCTCGGTCGGTGGGTCCACGGCCTGTGTCGCAGCTTCCATGGTGCAGAGCCGTGTGCATTCCACGGTGCTGACTATTGCTTGGGAGAAGCAATCTGAGTCCAACGCAATGTGGGCTCTGTCGCTTCCACAGCCGTTCACTACTTCGGTGAACGCCGGAGCCGGCGGCTATTTCTCACCGATCATGCGCCGTTATATGGCCATGAGCGATGCTCCAGAGCTGATCGGTTGTCTGGTGGCCTTCAAAGATCGTCAGCACGCTTTGAAGAACCCCTACGCGCATCTTCACCAGCACGATCTCACTTTCGAGCAGGTTGTCGAGTCGCCCATGTTGTGGGATCCGATCCGCTATTCAGAGACCTGCCCGTCGTCGGACGGCGCTTGTGCCATGGTTCTGACCGACGAGGCGGGTGGCGATGCCCACGACGGTCCGGTGGCGTGGATCAAGGGCACAGCAATGCGCTCAGAGTCGAACTCATATGGCGGGCGCAACATGGTGTCGCCAGCGGCCAGTGAGCAATGTGCTGATGACGTGTTCGCCCAGGCCGGTATTGGTGACCGCCGTAAGCAGATCGACGCGGTGGAGATGTATGTGCCGTTTTCTTGGTATGAGCCGATGTGGCTTGAGTCTTTGGGCTTTGCTGAGAAGGGTAAGGGCTGGCAGTTGGTCGAATCTGGCGCCACCAAACTCGAGGGTGGTGACCTTCCGGTGAACTGTTCGGGAGGGGTGTTGTCGTCCAACGCCATCGGTGCGTCTGGGATGATCCGTTTTGCCGAGGCCGCGTTGCAGGTGATGGGCGGAGCCGGTGAGCATCAAGTCGACGGTGCTCGTACGGCTTTCGGGCACGCCTACGGCGGTGGCGCCCAGTACTTCGCAATGTGGATCGTCGCCAAAGACAAGTAGACCCGCCGTTTCGATTTGGAGGCCGAGCGGGTCTGCATTTCACTGGGCAGACACGCAGCAACTGACGATTTTCGATCTCGATCAGGAGGTGTCCAGATCGTTGTTGGTGCTGGTCTTGGGGTGAGAGCCTGCGGAGTGTTGTTGTTCGGGGCCGGTGTCCCGCTGGGGCTTCGATCTCTGGTTGTTGCGTGACCGCCGGGTTGGGTTGGGGGGTTTGAGGTGGTATTTGCCGGTTTTGGGGTGTTTGTATATCTGCCAGCCGTGGTCGTGGATTTTGTGGTGGCAGTCGTCGCAGACCAGAACCAGGTTGTCGAGGTCGGTGGGGCCGTTCTTTGACCACCAGATGATGTGATGTGCTCGGCACCACAGTGGGTTGGCGCCACAGCCAACACAGTGTTGGTCTCGTGCGATCAACGCGACGCGTTGGGCTTCAGTGGCGGTGCGTTGTTTCCGCCCCAACCACATGTTTTGGGCTTTGGTGTCAAAGATCGAAGGCAACAGGTTGGCTTCAAGCGCTAGGCGATGCAGCTCAGTGACCGGTATCGCTGAACCATCAGCGAGTCGGGGATTGTCCAGTTGTTGTTTGATCACATCGAAATCAGCGATCACCAACAGATCAGTACCCGCAGACTTGCCTTCACCAGAGGGTTCGTAAATCAACTCAGCCAACGCGTCGGCCATTCGTTGCTGGGGCGTGGCTCGCTTGTTGGGGTCTTCGCGGTGCCATAGCTGTCGTTCTTTAGCAGTCAACGCGGTCGCGATACGTGCCCCAGTGATCTGATCAAACTCACCTGTCAACACGAACATGCCAGAGTCTGGTGATTCGAAGATCCGGGCTTTGCGGTTGTGTCGTTGACGATCCAACAAGGATTGACCGTCATCGTCGGCTACGTCTTGTTGATGACGTTTCACAGTCCGAGCGAACTCATCAAACGGCTCGGCGTTGGCTGCTTCGACGAGCAGCGCTTCATCAATCGGGCTCTCAGAAGACGCGCGAGCAATCAACCGGGCATGACCCACAGGGATCTCACCAGACTCCAGTGCTTCGCTAGTGGTAGGCAACTCCGCTAACCGGGCCGCTGTTTCGACATCGCGTTTGGCTTCACGTTTCGATGCTTGCAACTCGTCTCGAACTAAACGCTGCGCGTCGCCTTTGCTGTGACGACGGCTCAGTTCTGCCAACGCCCGAGCCTTCATCGCCGCCAAAGTCGACTCGGCGCGACCCAACACGCTCAAGCGTGACCGCAACGCCTTATCCGACAACGTTGTTTCCTCTACCCGCTCGACACACACACCGATGTCGGCGGTGGGGTTCGACCGGTCAGAGGCAGCGAGAAATTCCATGTATGTAACTTTACACACGGGGTGTGACAATAACAATGGTAAATCAATGAAAATCTAGGAAATAATTTGAAACTGTCCAAAGTTGACCCGTCGACACAACCCGTGAACGCTAAGTGCGAAACGAACGGTCCGAAGCCTCCGGCGCGGCGCCTCAGACGACGAAGCTGAGAATGGAGGCGCGCTCGGGGATCGAGGGGGTGGTGATCCGGTCGTGCTCGACGTTGACGGCCTGCACCTGAGTCCGGTATCGCACCTCCTACGGATTTCAACACCTGCCCCTAACTTTGGAGTCAGTGCTATGCCGTGACATGCTCAACCCACCGAGCCCAGGAACACGAATCTCACAGACGCTATAACTCACCTCTCAAGGATCACGATGACGAAACTTCCCCTCCGCCATATTTCAATTCGGGTTCCTTGGCACGATGCCGGTTGGAACGGCACAGTCTGTGGTGATCCCGTGAACAATGCTTCGTGCTTGCGGCTTGTGAATATCCATGAGCGGCGCGATGACGCGGTCGAGGTCCAGCTTCGCGGTCGTCGCTTGGATAAAATCGAAAGCCGTCAGCAGCCACCATGCGTCGCGGAGCGGGCAGCATTCATGGCGGACTTTGAGTACGAGCGACTGATTAAGCACCCCTACTCTGAGACATCGTCTGCTCATACGCACTATCTGCCAACCCGAGTCGAACTCGCGCCTTTCAGTGCTCAGGCCCTGCCGTACCGCTGGATGCTGCGCCAGAACGCGAGCACCATTGCGGAAGAGTTCGACATCAAATTCCATGAGGAGGCAGAGCATGCGGCTCGGGACGCCATGGGAATCCAGTCTGCCTGGATTCAAGACATCGGCAATCAGTCACGGATGCTTGAAGGGTTCTTTTCTGCGTTCGAGCCAGAACGGTCGCTTGCGTTCTTCTATTCGAAAGCAGTCCCCCATACCGAGCAACGGGGCCGAGTTCTTATTGGAGTGGGCTGGGTCACTGACTGTGGTCAAGGGATCGAGTACGACTACGAATCCGACCCGGGGCACAAGTCTCGGTCTATGATCTGGGAGCGAGTCGTCCGTCACTCGATCCGCCCGAATAAGTCTTCGGGTGGTTTCTTGCTGCCGTACCATGCGGCACTCGAGCGAGCCGCGGAGGATCCCAGCTTCGACCCTGAGGATGTGGTCGTGTTCGCGCCCGACGAAGCGTTCGAGCAGTTCTCCTATGCGTCAGAACACGTCTCGCATGATCAAGCGATCGCTTCGCTCCTCTCCATCATTGAGGGGTTGCGACGGGCAGAAACGGCGCTTGGGATCGACTATTCCAGGGAGATCGGTTGGTCTCAAGAGCGACTCGGCGAGTTGTGGAAGCAACGAGGTGCGTTTCCGGGGCTCGGAGCTGCCCTCACAGCGTTCGGGATCGATCACGGGCACTTGTTGGCCTATCGGATTGCGGAGGGGCTTGAGAACTCTGGGGACCCTTGGCCCGCCGTTCAGGTAGCACTTGATGACCCGTCATCGATTGGGCCCGAATGGCAGGGCCGTGTGGGTGCGACGACGGCCAAGATGCTCGCGAAGTTGCCCGACGAGAAGCGAGCACTACTGCAACTTCTTGCCCGTTTTGATCTAACGCAGGAACAGGCGACACGATTCTACGTGCGCGAGGAACGCGAAAAGGCGGGCATCTCGCTTGATGAAGCGGACCTCGTCGAGAATCCGTACTTGCTGTACGAAGCGGATCGCACCAGCGCGGTGCCAATCTCGGTTACGGTCATCGATCGCGGTCTGTACCCACCTGCTGGTGCTACAACAAGTTCGCCGATGCCTAGTCCGTCGGCGATGACGGAGCCTCGGGACCCGCGGCGAGTACGGGCGCTCGTAGTTTCGGTGCTTGAGCGAGCTGCCGGTCTCGGGCACACCCTCCTACCGCAGGACCGAGTGGTCACAGTGGTGCGCGAAATGGCAGTGGAGCCAACGTGTCCCATCAACGACGATCTTCTGGAAACCATCGCCGACGAGCTAGAGCCAGCTATCCGCCCGGCGAGGCTCCTTGACGGAACACCAGGATTCCAGCTTGACCGCTTCTCGAAGGCACGAGATCGAATTAGTGATGAGATCCGCAAGCGCCACGAAACTGCGAAACGTCATACCATCGACGCCGACTGGGAGAACCTCCTTGGAACGCTGCTGAAGGGCGAGGCTCAGCCTGACCACGCGGAAGACCGCGCTCGGACAGAAAAAGTAGCGGCGTTGAAAGAACTCGCCGCCGCTAGGTTCTCGGTGCTGGTCGGCCCGGCTGGGACCGGCAAGACGACTCTGCTCGCCGCTCTGTGTACTCACCTTGCCGAGTTCGGGTCGGGAGTGACACTGCTAGCCCCCACAGGCAAAGCGCGTGTCCAGCTTGAGCGGGGTCTCCGCGATGTCGCTGGCGTGCGCGCCCGCACAATAGCTGGATTCCTGCTCCGGTCAGGGCGATACGATCCGGGGACCGGTCGCTACCAGAGATCAAGCGAACCGAAGACAGTCACTAAAGGTACGGTAATCATTGATGAAGCATCGATGATTACCGAAGAACAGTTTGATGCCATCCTAGACAACATCAGCGGTGTCGAGAGGCTGATCCTTGTTGGAGATCCTCGCCAACTGCCGCCCATCGGCGCAGGACGTCCGTTCGTCGACACCGTGGAGTTCTTGAAAGGCGGCGCGGAACGAAGGTGGCCCAGGGTCGGGCGGTCATACGCTGAACTGACAGTCCAGATGCGGCAGCGTTCAGATTCGGACGCTCAGGAGCATCGTCAGGACCTCGCTCTTGGTCAGTGGTTCGGTGGGGAGGCTCCGAGCGCCTTGGCAGACGAGGCGTGGGGGCAGGTGTTGTCGGGGGTCCACGACGAGTACGTAAGGTTCGAGCAGTGGGACTCGCCTACGGAGGTCTTCGAGCGGCTCCAGCGACTGTTCGTAGAGGAAGTTGATGAAATCAACGACGTTGACGATCAAGCAGGCTTCGGAGAATCGCTTGGTGGGAAACGCAGCAACGGCAACGTTTACTTCAACCACAGCGGCGACCGTGGCCTAGGGGCTGGTGCTGCGTGTGAGAAATGGCAAGTCCTCAGCCCGGTACATGCGACTGGTGCCGGCGTCGCGGAACTCAATCGCTCGATTCACCGCCACTTCAGAGCGGACCAAATCGAATCAGCACGGAGGCAACACCCATACAACAGGAGAGTTCCTGAGCCGATGGGACCGGAGGGAATTGTCTACGGGGACAAAGTGATTAACGTCCGGAACCACCGACGCGACGACGTGTGGCCGGAAGAGTTCGCCGAAGGGAGCCGTTTCAGTGGACCGGACCGGTTTGTCGCCAACGGCGAAATCGGAATGGTCGTCGGCCAGTTCCGGCGCAAGGGCAAGTGGTTCAAGGTTAAGAAGTTGCAGATCGAGTTCTCGACGCAACTCGGACTCACGTACGGGTTCGACAAGAGGTCGGTTTTGAGGGAAGGTCGAGATCCCGACTTGGAGCTCGCGTATTCGATAACGATTCACAAATCCCAGGGGTCGGAATTCGGTACGACCTTTGTCGTTGTTCCGAATCCCTGCCCGCTCTTGTCAAGAGAACTGCTCTACACGGCTCTCACTCGACACACGCAACGCGTCATCGTGCTGCATCAAGGGCCATTGTCCGACCTACTCGCTTTCTCCTCCGTCGGGTACTCCGAGACCGCGCGTAGGTTCACGAACCTTTTCCGCGATCCGCAGCCCCAAGATGTCGGCGAGGGACGCATCCTCGAAGCGAACCTCATCCACCGAACATCGAACGGTACGCTTGTGCGCTCAAAGAGCGAAGTGATCGTTGCCGATGCTTTGTCGGCTGCCGGGATCCCGTTCGACTATGAGAAACAGTTCAGGGGTCACGACCACACCGTCCGTCTACCGGATTTCACGATTGAGGACGCAGCGACCGGAGAGACGTACATCTGGGAGCATCTGGGGATGCTGACCGACCCCGGATACGCAGACGCTTGGAAGAGAAAGAAGCAGTGGTACGCGGACAGCGGGGTCAAAGAGGGTGGTGGTGACATCGCAACACTGATCGTCACTCAGGACGACGAACGAGGCGGCATTGATTCTGCCCAGGTACAAGCCAAGGTGAGAGAGATCGCGTGATGCACGCTCCCTTCAGTACTCCATCGGCATGGCGTCTCCGGTGAACTGCTCGGGAGGGGTGTTGTCATCCAACGCTATTGGTGCGTCTGGGATGATTCGTTTTGCTGAGGCCGCGTTGCAGGTGATGGGCGAAGCCGGTGAGCATCAAGTCGACGGTGCTCGCACTGCTTTCGGCCACGCCTACGGCGGCGCCCAGTATTTTGCAATGTGGATCGTCGCCAAAGACAAGTAACCCTCACGGTTAGAGCTGTCTGCGGTGGTCAGGGGTCATGGCTGTCTTTAGCCGGCGAATATGGCTTCGGTAGTGAAGGTCACGCCCCGTTCGAGGGTCTTGTGGACGGGGCAGCGCCGGGCTATGTCGGTCAAGCGGGCGCGCTGGTCGTCGTCGAAGTCGCCTTCGATGAAGATCTGGCTGCGTACGCGGTCGAGGTGACCGGATGCGTCGGACTCGCAGTCGTCGCAGTCGCGAGCGTGGACCCGGTCGTGCTCGTAGCGCGCCGACACAGAGTGGAGTTCCCAACCCTTGCGTCGGCAGTACAGCGACACGGTGATACAGGTGCAGGCAGCCACCGATGACAACAGCAGTTCGTAGGGATTGGGACCGGTGTCGGCACCGCCGACTTCAGGGGGTTCATCGGCGTGCCACAGGTGCGACCCGGATCGCAGTTCTACAGAGAACTCGGAGCCGGGTTCAATCTTGATATCGGCGGTGATGATGGTCATTGCCCCAGGCTACGCGAGCGAACGCCCCAAAGATCGGTGATGCCCGTGTGACGATTCGCGTATCTTCAGTTTTGATCCTCTTGCGCTTCTCCCTTTCGGTTCAAGGCCCTACCGTTAGGTGTATGGATCGCGAACCGAGCGATGAACCTGGTGGAGCTACCGACGGTGCTGTGAGTCCCGCCGGCACAGAGGCTTTGTCGCCTGCGTCCACGACAAAGCCTCCTCCGCCTCCTCCGCCGCCCCCGGCGCCTCACGGGTCGCCGCCATCGCCGCCACCACCTCCGCCACCGCCACCGTCGTCACCACCTTTTCCGTCTCACGGTTCGCCTCATGGGCCGCCGCAGGTATCGGCTCGACCGTCGCCTGGCCCCGTGCCGTCCCCGCCGCCACTGCCCGGTTCACCGAGGTCAAGTCCGCCACAGTTCGGTGCGATGCCACCCAGTGCTCCGACGTCGGTTGCACAGCCTGCCAACAAACGTTGGGACTCCGCGGCTTGGCTCAGAGGTATCTTTGTCCTGCTGACGGTATGTATGCTGCTCGTTGGTGGGTTCGTCGTCGGACAGCTCTGGTCGGACGACTCGACTGGGTCTTCGTCGCCTGCCACAAACGTTGCTTCTCAAGACCGCCTTGAACCGAGTGGGTCTTCGGTCAGTTCAACGCCGAGCGCTGACACGGTGGATTCCTTTCTCGAGGTGGAATCAGGCCCTGTGCCGCTGGAGACATCTCTGGAGCCGGTGGCTGATGTTGCCGACGCGGTCAGCCCGTCGATCGTGGTGATAATCAGCGACGAACGGCAAGGCTCGGGCGTCGTTTGGGACGCTGAGAACGGTTACATCGTGACCAACAACCATGTGGTTGAACTCAGCACCAACGTCGACGTCGAGTTCCCCGATGGACAAACGGTGGTCGGCACTGTGATCGGCGGTGACCCCAGTCGTGACGTGGCAGTAGTGGGAGTCGATCCCGACGAAGTCAATTCGCTGATACAAGCAGTTTTTGCGCCGACCTCTGAAGTCAGGGTGGGACAGCTGGCCGTTGCTATTGGCGGGCCGTTCGGGCTGGACCAAAGCGTTACATCAGGAGTTGTGAGCGCGATCAACCGGGTACTTCTAGAGGGCGGTTCAGATCCCGAAAACCCCTTTCCGGTAGAGATGATCCAGACCGATGCGCCTATCAACCCGGGCAACTCTGGTGGCGCTCTTGCGGACCGCTTCGGCCGGGTTGTCGGCATCAACACTCAGATCCGCACAGCTGGAACCGCTGGCAACATCGGTGTCGGGTTCGCGATCCCTTCCGACACCATCGTGTTGATCGCGCGCCGCATCGTTAACGGCGAGTCTCTCGATGTGGGCTTCCTCGGTATTCAAGGTGAGACGCCAACGGATGGCTCGCCGGGTGCTTTGGTGACGTCAGTTGTCGACGGTTCCCCGGCAGACGACAGCGGTATTAAAGCTGGCGACCTCATCATTGCGGTCAATGGCAAGGAGATATCTTCGATGGCAGATTTGGCGGCTGAGATCAAACTCTTCCGTCCCGGCGAAGCCGTCGATATCTTGTTGCTTCGCGACGGTACCCGGCTTACGGTCCGGGCGATACTCACAACGGCCTGAGCTAGTGGACAGACCAGGTAGAATCCGGCGGCAATGTTTCTCGCCATAGTCGTCGCCGTCGCAGCGCTGACTCTCATCGGATTCTCCGCTTATTTTCTCGTCCGAGATCGCCGCCTTGAGCGAGACGACACCTCGGCCATCGAAGCACGCGGTGAGTCAGTCGTGGCTGAGTCAACGGCTGAAACTGCTGCGATGGCACCCTCGTTTCGGGATCGTCTCGGGACCGCTCGTTCTGCCCTCGGCGGCTATCTCGGTTCTGTGTTCGGTCGTGGAGCCATCAACGAACAGACCTGGAATGACCTTGAAGATGCGTTGATCCGCGCGGATGTAGGCGTCGGGACAACAGCTGAGATCATCTCGGTAGTTCGTGCCAACGCTGCCGACGAAGGGTTCGACGACGCGTCACAGCTTGCTGAGCTGGTGAAGGCTGAGATCGTCTCCCGCCTCGAAGGATTCGATCGTTCCTTGAGTGTTGATGTGTCCGCTGCGCAAGGAGAAGCCGGGCCGGCGGTATGGCTGTTCGTCGGCGTTAACGGCGTTGGCAAGACCACCACCATCGGCAAGTTGGCCCAGCGTCAGTCAGCGGCGGGTCGTTCAGTCGTGCTCGCCGCAGGCGACACCTTCCGTGCCGCGGCCGTGGAGCAGCTAACGGTCTGGTCCCAACGCACCGGCGCTGAGATCGTGCGCGGGTCAGAAGGTGCCGACCCGTCTTCGGTCGTGTTCGACGCGATTGAACATGCAGCCGCGCGTTCGGTCCCGCTGGTCATGGCCGATACCGCTGGTCGACTCCAAACCAGGACAAACCTGATGGAGGAGCTGCGCAAGGTACGCCGTGTCGCCGAAAAGGGATCTGGAACGGTAACTGAAACTTTCTTGGTTATCGATGCCACAACAGGTCAGAACGGTCTGTCGCAAGCACGGCAGTTCACCCAAGCAGTGGACGTGACGGGCGTGATTCTCACCAAACTCGACGGTTCAGCCAAAGGTGGGATTGTGATCGCAATCCACTCCGAGTTGGGTGTTCCGGTCAAACTTGCAGGTCTCGGTGAGGGCATTGGTGACCTTGTTGACTTCGAACCGGTCGAGTTCGTCGACGCCCTCTTTGAGTAGTCCTCGCGCTCTGTGACAAGCGTGGTTGCCGCTAGCCTGATGAGACCATGTTTGAAACGCTCTCAGACCGGTTTGAAGGCATCTTCAAAGGCATACGAGGCCGAGGCAAGCTAACTCAAGCCGACATCGACGAGACACTGGGCGAGATTCGGCTCGCCCTGCTTGAAGCCGACGTAAATCTTGATGTAGTCAATTCGATGGTGGCGCGGATCCGCGACCGTGCCCAAGGCCAAGAACTTTCCAAGGCACTCAACCCGAGCCAGCAGGTCATCAAGTTCGTTCTTGACGAATTGACCGTCAGCCTCGGCGGCGAAGCGATGAGGCTCAGCTACGCATCCAAGCCTCCCACCGTTGTGTTGTTGGCAGGGTTGCAAGGTTCGGGAAAGACCACCAACGCTGCCAAATTGGCGCAATGGTTCAAGAAACAGGGCCGCCATCCGCTGCTCGTCGGTGCCGACCTGCAACGCCCTGCAGCCGTTGAACAGCTCCGTACCTTGGGCGCACAGATCGACGTTCCCGTTTTTTCTGAATCCTCCCGCCCGACCCGAGTGGCCCGTAGAGCGATCAAAGAAGCTACCCGCACCGCTCGCGATGTGGTGATCGTCGACACCGCTGGGCGATTGGCCATCGACAAAGAACTCATGGCTGAGATCGGTGACATCTCCTCGGTGGCTCAGCCTCATTACACGTTCTTGGTGGTAGACGCCATGACCGGTCAAGACGCCGTCACCATGGCACGGGCTTTTGACGAAACCCTCGCCCTTGACGGCGTGATCCTCACCAAACTCGATGGTGACGCCCGCGGCGGAGCGGCACTTTCGGTGAAAGAAGTCGTTGGCAAGCCGATCGCGTTTGCGTCGACGGGGGAGAAGATCGAAGACTTCGACACCTTCCATCCGGATCGCTTGGCCAGCCGCATCCTCGGCATGGGAGATGTTGAGACCCTCATCGAAAAGGCAGAGGAAGCCTTTGAGAAAGAACAGGCCGAAGAGGCCGCGACCCGGCTACTCGACGGCACCTTCACGCTCGAGGATTTCCTTGAGCAAATGCAGCAGATCAAGAAGATGGGTCCGTTGGGGAATCTCGTGGGGATGATGCCGGGAATCCCCAAAGAGGCTCGCGATGTCGAGATTGACGACGGGCATCTGGCCCGCATCGAGGGGATAATTCGCTCCATGACCCCAGCCGAGCGGGTCCAGCCGGACATCATCGACGGGTCGCGGCGTTTGCGGATCGCTAACGGTTCAGGCGTGCAGCCCACCGAAGTGAGGCAACTGATCGATCAGTTCTCGCAGATGCGGCAGATGATGAAGCAGTTCGCCGGATTTGGTTCCAAGAAGGTCAACCCCAAGGCTCGCAATAAGGGCAAGAAAGGTAAGCAGAGGCGTGGTGGGCGTGTCACCGAGAAGGGTCCGGCCAAGGTGCCGAAGGTGCCGCTGTCGTTGCCGGGGCTCGAAGATCGCGTCGGTGGGTTTTGAGCCGTCCAGATGCGTTGTTGGCTTTCAAGGTTGGAATTGGTGTACTAGCGGAGGTTGAATTGACCGGTCGCTCGGTCCAGCCGCGCTCACGATCTCCGCAAGTCAACGACGATAAGTCCTGAAGAGAAACAGAGAACAAATGGCCGTCAAGCTCCGCCTTATGCGGATGGGTAAGAAAAAGCAGCCCACCTACCGCGTTGTCGCCGCAGACTCGCGCTCGCCCCGTAACGGGCGCTTCATCGAGATAATCGGCATCTACGAGCCGCGTCAGGATCCTTCAGTAATCAAGATCGACAATGACCGTGCGCTGCATTGGCTCCGCCACGGTGCTCAGCCGACTGATCGGGTCGAGAAGTTGTTGAAGATCTCCGGTGCCTGGGAACTGCACACAGGCGGTCCTGTTGACCAGCCAGTCGCCGCGGCGGTGCCGACAAAATCAGCGACGCCCCAGAGCACAGCTGAAGCTGAGGCTTCCGACACTGGTAGTTCCGAAGCCGATGGAGGTGACTGAGGATGTCAGCAGAATCAGCCCAGGCAGTTTGTGAGTACGTCGTAAAGCAGATGGTTGACAACCCAGATGCAGTTTGCGTGGAGGCTTCGACCTACGACGGCACACTTCGCCTTGACGTGACAGTCGGTGACGGAGACATGGGCCGCGTGATCGGCAGGCGCGGTCGTGTGGCCGGAGCGATTCGTACTGTTGTGCGGGCCGCCGGCTATGAAGAAGGCACCTCTATCGAGGTCGAGTTTGTCGACTGAGGGGCCGAGCGAATCTTGATGCTTGAAGTCGGCCGCATCACCCGTCCGCACGGAGTACGCGGCGACGTCTTGGTCGTGTTGACAACCAATCGCACGGAGCGTCTGAGAATTGGTGCTGTCTTGGCTTCGGGAGATCGTGAGTTCGTTGTCCGAAGCAGTAGGTCACACAAAGGTGGCTGGATCGTTGCCTTTGAGGGGGTGAGCGACCGTAACGCCGCTGAGGCGGTGAGCGGCACGGTTCTCTATGCTGAACCCATCGATGACCCCGACGAGTTGTGGGTCCATGAACTGATCGGTGCTGTGGTGGTTGATCAGCACAATATCCCGCGGGGCGCTGTAGTCAGAGTGGTCGAAAACCCTGCTAGTGACCTCCTGGAGCTAGACTCCGGCGCGCTCGTACCTGTCAAATTTGTGACCGATCTGGCGCCAACCGAGCGAATCACTGTTGATGTCCCTGACGGCATTTTCGATCTAACCGACGATGCTGGCGATCGCGAGTCCTACCAGCACGAGTCTGGGACGTCATTGTGAGCGGGTTTCGCATCGATGTCTTCACGATCTTCACGAAGATGCTCGACTCGGTTGCCGATGAGTCGGTGATCGGCAGAGGGCGCCGTGTTGGCCACCTTGATGTGCGTGTCCATGACCTGCGCGCGCATGCCACCGGGGTACATCAGTCCGTTGACGACGCCCCTTTCGGAGGAGGGGCCGGGATGGTTATGTCTCCAGCACCTCTGTTCGCCGCGGTTGAGGCGGTTGAACCAGCACGGCCCTTGCTGTATTTGTCTCCCGCGGGACGGCGCTTTGACCAATCCATGGCGCAGGAACTAGCCGATAGCGGGGGGTTCTCTCTTCTGTGTGGCCGTTATGAGGGTATTGATGAGCGAGTGCGACAGCACCTCGTCGATGATGAAGTATCGGTAGGCGATGTTGTTCTTGCTGGTGGCGAAGTCCCGGCGTTGCTCATAGTTGAGGCCGTGGGCCGACTTGTGCCAGGTGTTCTCGGTAATGCCGACAGCACCGCGGAAGAATCGTTCTCCGATGGGTTGCTTGAGTATCCCCACTACACCCGGCCCGCACAGTTCAGGGACTGGACTGTGCCGGAGGTGCTGCGCTCGGGCGATCATGGTCGGGTGCAGCGCTGGCGAAAAGCCCAATCGCTGCGGCGCACGATCGACCGCCGCCCTGATCTGATCGCAGAACGTGGGGGCTTGAGCGATGCTGACTCAGAACTGTTGGCAGAATTCGGACTTCTGGACCCCTAGGAGGGTGTCGGTTCGAGAAGTCCCCTCTAGGCTTGCTTTTCGGTCCGTTCGGTGTTCGAGCGGTCCGTTCTTTTGTTCTCACCGCCGCGGAGTTTGCGATGCAGCCTACAGATGTCATCGACAACCTTATTGAACGGGAAGATATCCCGGACTTCGCTCCTGGCGACACGCTTAAGGTTCATGTTCGCGTAATGGAGGGCAACCGTGCTCGCACCCAGGTTTTTGAGGGTGTGGTGATCCGTCGTCAGGGCAGCGGTGTCCGCGAGACCTACACGGTCCGCAAGATGAGTTTTGGCGTCGGCGTCGAACGCACGTTTCCGCTCTATACCCCGGTCGTGGAACGAATTGAGCGAGTGACTCGTGGCGATGTTCGTCGCGCCAAGCTCTACTACCTCCGTGACCGGATCGGTAAAGCTGCCAGGGTCAGGGAAAAGCGCGACAACTAACTCCACGGTTCCGAGTCTGTGGTGGATCTGTCCAAAGCGCTGTCATAGGACGTCTCTATTGTCTGGGGATGGATAAATCACGGGTCGCATTGGGGCGTTGGGGCGAGGACCTCGTCGCTCGGAGGTACGAAACCGCTGGGTACGAAGTACTTGATCGGAACTGGAGGATTAAAGGCGGTGAGCTCGATCTCGTGCTCGGTCGCCACGATGAGATTGTCTTTTGTGAGGTGAAGACGCGTTCGTCGGATTGTTTCGGTAGCGCGGTGGAAGCGGTTGGCCCGCGCAAGCAGCAACTGGTGCGCCGCACTGCGTTGTCGTGGCTTGACCAACATGGACGCGGTGGTCGCCTGCGTTTCGATGTTGCCTCAGTTGTTGCCGGGAAAGTCAGAGTCATCACCGGCGCGTTTTGAGGGACTTGGGCCGGTCAGCGGCGAGGGGAGCGTGTCTTTCTGCCGTTCCAGCAGCCGCGGTGCCAGTGTCGCCGTAAATCGGGTGCGTGCACAGGAACGACGACGTAATGGCTGGTGCCTGGTGGGATATCGCGGTTGCAGTTTGGGCAGAGGTAGCTCTTGTTCGCTTGGTATGGCTGCAGGAACTTGACGTCTACCTCGCCGTATGATTCGGGGTCGTCCATCAGCCGAGCACCGCCCACAAGACCAACAGCGCTGCTACTAGGAGGCCGGCCGCCACGTACAGGTAGTCGGTTGGTCGGCGACGGTGTGGGCGAGTGGGGTCCATTCCCATCTTGTCAGTATGGTCTATCGAGTTCGTTTCCCCGTGTTGGAGTCGCGGTGCGCAGGATGCTTTTAGGGATTGTTGCAGTCGGGGTGTTGGCGGTGTCACACGCTTTGCCTAGTGTTCTCTAGACGCTCGCTGTTTGCGAAAGACGGCCTTTTGTTTCCTTCGAAAAAGGTTGTCTCATGCTTGCTTCTATTCCTTCTTCCACACTTGACGGGATCGACGGCGCTGCGGTCGATGTTGAGGTTCACGTCACCAACGGCCTCCCGGCGTTCACCATTGTGGGGCTCCCTGATGCCTCATGTCGCGAGGCTCGAGACCGCGTGCGCGCGGCTATCGAGTCGAGCGATCTCAAGTGGCCGATGCAACGGATCACGGTCAACTTGGCCCCGACCTGTGTCCGTAAGGTTGGTGCAGGTCTCGATGCGCCGATCGGGCTTGGAATATTGGCGGCTTCTGAGCAGATCCCGCTGGAATCACTAGCGGATATTTCTGCGGTGGGCGAGTTGGGGCTAGACGGCTCACTGCGACCGGTACCTGGAATCCTTCCGATGGTTGATGTGCTTGATACCAACCGGGTAGTTGTTGCAGCAGCCGATGCCGGGGTCGCCGCGCTCGGAGCGGGAGATCGAGTTCGTCCGGTCCGGCGCTTGCGCGACATCATCGATGCGGTTTCTGAGGGCTTGCCGTGGCCTCACGTAGAGCCGCCGCTTCACGACGACGAAATAGTCGACGAGCCGGATTTGGCCGATGTCCGAGGGCAAGCGAGCGCACGTTGGGGTTTGGAGATCGCTGCAGCGGGAGGTCATCACCTGTTGTTGATCGGACCGCCAGGAGGTGGAAAGACGATGCTGGCGCGTCGGCTTCCGGGGTTGTTACCTGATCTTTCTGCAGAAGCGGCGCGCTTGGTCACCCGCGTTCATAGTGCGGCGGCGATTCGGCTTCCTGGGACTGGTCTGGTCCGGCGTCCTCCCTTTCGTGCACCCCATCACTCAGCATCCATGGCGGCCTTGGTGGGTGGAGGATCCGGGCGGGTGTTGCCAGGCGAGATAAGCGTTGCCACTGAAGGCGTCCTTTTTCTTGATGAACTCGGAGAGTTTGCTCCCAGTGTTCTTGATGGGCTGCGCCAACCTCTCGAGGAGGGTGTGGTGCGGGTAGCCCGCAGTGGCGGTATGCGTGAACATCCGGCCAACGTCCTGCTTGTTGCGGCGATGAATCCGTGTCCCTGTGGCGAGGGTAGTTCTGTGAGCTGCCGTTGCGGGCCTTCATCTCGCTTGCGCTATTCGCGGCGTATTTCGGGTCCGGTGCTAGATCGGCTTGATCTGATGGTGCATGTTGATCGCCCGTCTCCTACCGCGCTTCTCGACCGAGAACCGGGCGAGTCGTCCAGCTCGGTGGCCGAGCGAGTGGCGCGGGTGCGTGAGCTCGCAACAAGTCGCGGCGCACGCACCAACGCAGCATTGAATCGTGAGCAACTAGAGGATGCCGCGCCGCTGGATCCCGAAGCGACAGATGTACTTCACCAGGCATTGGTGGATGGCCGTTTGAGCGCCCGCGGAGCAATGCGAGTCCGTGCCGTCGCCCGGACAATTCGTGATCTCGACGACGCTGGTCCCACGATTAGAGCCCGCGACATCTACTCGGCCATCGGCTTTCGCGTGCGTCCTCCAATGGGAGGTTACGATGCGTGAAGACGCGTACGCTGCGGTTCTTGGTGGTTTGACTGGCGCCACCCCGCTACGCCTTCACAACTTGCTTGAGGAGAGATCAGCCCGCGATGCCCTTTTGGCGATCGAGTCAGATTCGATCGGTACAGAGGTTGCGCCTGTCGATGTGCTTGTCGAGTGGCAACGAGAGATCAACGGTATTGATCTCACGGCTGTGTCAGCTCGCCTTGATGCAATCGATGTGCAGGTCAGCACCTTGCACGAGTCAACCCATCCACGCCAACTCATTAACGACGTTGATCCAGCTCCCTTGATCTTTTGTCGTGGATCGTTGCCGGATCCGTCACTGGTGCACGTGGCCGTAGTTGGCACCCGCCGTGCATCATCTATCGGCCGAGAGGTTGCGCGAGAACTTGGTATGGGCCTGGCCGAAGCGGGCGTCGTAGTGGTCTCAGGGCTGGCCTTGGGGATCGACGGCGAAGCGCACCGTGGTGCCTTGCTGGCGGATGCGGCTCCGCCGTTGGCGGTGGTGGGTAGCGGGGTTGATGTGGTGTATCCGAAGCGGCACGGTGATCTCTGGACCGAGGTCGCCAACGCCGGCGCTCTAATCAGCGAGGCACCGCTCGGAGGGCGGCCTGAGCCTTGGCGCTTTCCAGCGCGCAATCGGCTCATTGCGGCTTTCGCGGATCTGTTGGTGGTGGTGGAATCGCGCCACTCTGGAGGTTCGCTTTTGACTGTCGAACAAGCGCTTCGCAGAGACCTTGAAGTGATGGCGGTGCCTGGCTCGGTGCGCAACAAAGCTGCCGACGGCACTAACCAGTTGCTAGCAGATGGATGTGCGCCGGCACGCGATGTGACAGATGTGCTGGTTGCGTTGGGTCTATCGGAGATCGCGGTCGCTACACGCCGGAACGAGACCGATGTTGGTGCTCCCGAATCGGAGGTTATTAGCCAAGGAGCATCGCCCGATCACAGTGCTGCGGTGCTCGGGCAGGGTGCGGTGGTGCTTGAAGCGATAGACGACGGACCCACCTCGTTGGAGGAGGTCGTTGATCGGACCGGACTTGGCGTGATTGACGTTTACGCACATGTTGAAGAATTGGTCGCATCTGGCCTCGTTGTGCACGACGGTTCCCGAGTAAGGCGACAGTACTAGTGGCCCCCATGTCGAGTCGGAGTCAGGGTCGCGCCGGCCGCGCGTGCCTTCCAAGTAGGGTTGGTGTTGTGGAAGCCTGGAGCCTAGAGGTTTGGCTTGACTCTCTTACCCGTGTCGCACCGTCTACGAGGGCTGTCTACGAGCGGGACATGCGGGCGGTTGCCGAATGGTTCGAGGCCACCGGTCTGTCCACACCAGAGATGGTTACCCGCCGCGATCTCCGCAGTTATCTTTCGGAACTGCACGGCGCCGGGTATGCGCGAAGGACTACTGCCCGCAAAGCCTCGGTAATCCGTCGGTATTTCGGTTGGGCGTGTCGCACGGATCGCCTCGTTACCGACCCCAGCGCGTCTTTGTCAGCGCCTCGAGGGGAGGCCACTTTGCCACGGGTGCTCAACGCCCAAGAGATAGACGGCTTGTTCGAGGGATCCGCGGCAGCAACCGCAGTTGCCGCAGCTGAACCGGAGATCGAACTGCGTGACCGGGCCATTGTCGAGTTGCTATACGGCAGCGGCTTGCGGGTTAGCGAGCTATGTGGACTTCGTCACGAAGATCTAGCTGGCCCAAGCGACTCAATAGCTGTGTGGGGGAAGGGCTCAAAGCAACGACGGGTGCCGATTTCCGAACCAGCGGCTGCTGCGCTCAGCGCATGGATTCGACGCGGACGTCCAGAAATGGTGACCGAGGTGTCTCCCGACGATCGGGTGTTCCTGAACCGCCGAGGGAAAGCGCTCTCACCGCGAGACGTCAGACGTTTGCTCGACCGGAGATCGCTGTCGCCCACGCACCCTCACGCCTTGCGACACACCTATGCCACACACCTCCTCGATGGGGGTGCTGATCTGCGTAGCGTGCAGGAACTCTTGGGTCACGCGGACCTTGCCACGACCCAGATTTACACGCGAGTCAGCAGAGAGCGAATGCGCGAAGTTCACCGCTCCACGCACCCGCGGGCCTAGAATCCAAAGACCGTCACTTCCCCCGGAGAAACTCAACTATCGGGGAAGACGTTGCGATTTATCTTGGGGCGTAGTGCTACGCATTGGCTGAATCAACGATCTGTTGTGTCGATTTTGCCGGCCAGTGTTGTGTGGCGAATCATCATCGTCGCCGTGACGAGCGTTGTACTGCTGGGCTTTACCGACGCACTACAACCGGCGACCGCAGCGGATTTGCTCTTTCGGCGCCCGACATCGGCACCAGTGCTCGATCCCTTTCGCCTACCCGACGGAAAGTACGGCGCAGGAAATCGCGGCATTGAATACGACACTGGCGAATTCGACCGCATTGTTGCCGCGGCACGCGGAACGGTGGTATTCGCCGGGCCGGTTGCGCGCTCGCTGTTCGTGACACTAGACCACGGCAACGGTTTGGAGTCTTCTTATGGGTTTGTCGGCCACATTCTCGTCAGAGAGGGAGAAGAAGTTGTCGATGGCGACTTAGTCGCTT
Source organism: Candidatus Aldehydirespiratoraceae bacterium (assembly GCA_965198365.1). GTDB lineage: Bacteria > Actinomycetota > Acidimicrobiia > Acidimicrobiales > Aldehydirespiratoraceae > VXYK01. The sequence continues at coordinate 1,507,853 of OZ240617.1, forward strand.
TGGCTGAGGGGCCATTTCACTTCAGCGTGCGCCTTCATGGTGAATATGTTGATCCAGAACCGCTCTTTGGTGCACGGCGCGTTGTGGTGCGCTTGGTGCCCCACCCCGTTCAAGGCCGCAAGGTCTAGGTACACGTCCATCGGGGCGTGGGCTTGCTCTGAGCGCCGCTACACTACCGCGCGGCTCAACGAGCCTCGGACGACATCAGATTGATGTCGACGAACAAGCATCTACCCGTGTCACTCCCGGTCGCTTCGGTGCCCGGCATGGGTTTCCAACCGGGAAGAAGGAACAAACATGGCTGTAATTTCCATGAAGCAACTGTTGGAGGCCGGCCTCCAATTCGGTCACCAGACTCGCCGCTGGAACCCGAAGATGAAACGCTTCATCCACGGTGAACGCTCCGGGATTCACATTGTGGATCTGCATCAGACTCTCAACCATCTTGAGCAGTCGTACATCTTCGTTCGCGACCTCGTCGCCGATGGTGGCACTGTGTTGTTCATCGGTACAAAGAAGCAGGCTCAGGATTCGATTCAGTCGTACGCTGAGCGCTGCAACATGCCCTATATCAACGAGCGCTGGTTGGGTGGGATGCTCACCAACTTCCAAACCATCTCCAAACGCGTCAGCAAGATGAAGGAATACCAGCGGATGCGCGACTCGGGTGAGTTCGAAGCAATGCCCAAGAAGGAAGCACTGCTCATCACCCGTGAGCTAACGAAACTTCAGCGCAACCTCGGGGGAATCCGCGACATGGAGCGCCTGCCCGAGGCAATCTTTGTGCTCGACACCAAAAAGGAGCACATCGCAGTCACAGAGGCACGCAAAGTTGGCGTGCCGATTGTTGCCGTGGTTGACACCAACTGTGACCCCGACTTGATCGATTACGCAATCCCTGGAAACGACGACGCAATCCGCGCCGGTCAACTGATGTGTCGAGTGATCTCAGACGCCGTGCAAGAAGGTCGTTTCATCCGATCCAAGCGTGTTGAAGTCGACGGTGCAGTCCCCAAGCGCAATGCGTTGGAAGAGGCTGAGATCGCTGCGCAACAAGAAAAGGCTCGTAGCGAAGCCGCCGCCCAAGCCGCAATCAGGGAGGCCCGACTCGCGGAAGCAACCCAAGACCTAGCCGACGAGTCAAGCGAAGACGAGTCCGACGAAGACATCAGCCCGGTCCAAGATGTCGACGAAGTAAGCGAAGTAAGCGAAGCAAGCGAAGAACCAGAAACATCAGCCGACCCGGTTGAAACCCCGCAATAGATCCATCGGAGATAACAGAAAGATGTCGATTTCGGCTAAGGACGTAAAGGCACTACGCGACGCCACTGGTGCCGGCATGATGGATGCCAAGAAAGCGCTTGTGGAATGTGACGCCGATATGGATGCCGCGACTCAGCTTCTTCGTGAGAAAGGGCTGGCCAAAGCGGCAGCCCGTAGTGACCGTGACAACGACGAGGGCACGATCGCTTTGGTTGCGGCCGACAATGTGGCAGCAATAGTCCAGATCAAAACCGAGACAGACTTCTCAGCCAAGAGCGACGCAGTCACATCACTGGCTTCAGCGATAGCCGATGATGTGCTCACCGGGGGTCTAGGCGCCGCGAACGAGCACTCCGCGGCCATCGAAGACCTCCGCGTCAAGATCAAGGAAAACGTCGAACTTGGAACTGTTGAACGGATCGAAGGGGCGCAGGGCAATACCATCGATACGTACTTACATAGTCAGGATGGCCGTGGAGTGAACGCTGTTGTCGTTGAGGGTTCAGGCGTGAGCCGCGACGATCTGCACCAGGTCGCACTGCATATTGCTTTCGCCAAGCCGTCATACCTTTCAACTGACGAGGTACCGGCCGCCGAGGCCGAAAAAGAACGTGCGTCGCTGCTCGAAATCACCAAGGCTGAAGGCAAACCTGAGCAGGCCTGGGACAAGATCGTGGATGGCAGAATGCGCGGTTGGTTCGCCGAGCGCGTTCTACTTGAGCAGGGCTTGCACGGTGACAAGACCACGGTAAAGAGCAGTCTGGGCGGCGGTTCGATTGCTCGCTTTGTGCAGGTTGTGATCGGTACGTAGTTGTGAGTCACGCCACCGAATCTCTCCGAGGACCGAATCAGGCCAGATGGAACCGGGTTCTCTTGAAGCTTTCGGGTCAGGCGTTTTCGGGTCCGCTGGAATACGGTATCCACGGCGAGACGGTCAGCAGAATCGCAGAAGACGTTGTCGCGGCAAAGAAGCACTTCGACATAGACATTGCCGTAGTCGTTGGTGGCGGCAACATCTGGCGGGGCATTCAGGGCGCGGGCGAAGGTATGGACCCCGCTCAGGCCGACTATATGGGCATGTTGTCCACGGTCATGAACAGCCTCGCCCTTCAAGACACGTTGGAACGACTGGGAGCGGCCACTCGGGTCCAAAGTGCAGTCCACATGGCTCAAATTGCGGAGCCGTATATCAGGCGCCGAGCGATCCGTCACCTAGAGAAGGGTCGCATCGTTATTCTGGCGAGCGGTACCGGCAACCCGGGCTTCACCACAGACACCGCAGCTAGCTTGCGGGCCGTTGAGATTGAAGCAAAAGCGGTGTTGAAGGGGACTCATGGCAGTGTTGACGGCATCTACACGGGCGACCCGAGTGTCGATGGTTCTGTCACAAGACTCGACCATGTGACCTACCTGGATGTGCTCAACCGTGGTCTAAAAGTGATGGACGCAACCGCAATCACCTTGTGTATGGACAACGACATGCCGATCGTAGTGTTCGACCTGATGGGTCCCGGCAACCTACGATCTCTACTTGAAGGAGAGGTGATCGGCACGCTCGTCGACGCTGGCAAGGGGAATTCGTGAACGAGATGATTGAACTGGTTGTCGACGACGCCGGTGAGAGCATGCAGAGTGCGGTAGATCACACTCGCAGGGAATTCTCAAGCGTGCGCACCGGTCGTGCTTCGTCGAGTTTCTTAGAGCGACTTACCGCGGAGGCCTACGGCGTTGAGATGCGAATTCAGGAGTTAGCAAGTTTCTCAGTGCCCGAAGCTCGCCTGCTTATCGTTTCCCCTCACGACCCTGCGAATCTCAACGCGATTGAGAAGGCCATCATCAATAGCAATATGGGACTGACTCCCAGCAACGACGGTCGCGTGATCCGGCTGGCGTTTCCGCCTCTGACCGAAGAACGACGTCGTGAACTTTCTAGGGTTGTGGGCGCGATGAGCGAAGATGGCAAACAAAGGGTCAATTCCGTGCGACGAGCGGCGCGAAAGAACCTCGACGAACTAGACAGCGACGGGGGAGTATCTAAAGACGAGATCCAGCGCGCGGAAGGACGGCTTGACGCGCTCAAGAACGCGCATGTCGCTATGATTGATCAGGCGCAGGCCAACAAGCAGCAGGAGTTGATGGAGGTCTGACCACCGGTCACTCCCGCGAAGAGAGCGATGCCATGAGTCACGAACAAGACAACGAGGGGTTTCGCATTCAGCGTACCGACCCGATTGATGACGATGTGGCGCCCGGTCGGTCAGTGTTCGGTGACGATGAGATCTCTTTTGAGGATGACGATGCGGCCGTACCGCATTGGAGCCAGCCGCCTACTGGGTCGGTGCCAAAAGTTGGTGCCCCAGCCGAGAGCGTGACCTTCAACCCTCAAGCCGAGCCTGCGATGCCGGAGCCCGGTGCTGAGGATCATTCCGGATGGGCGACAGAATCGACAGGACCGACTTGGGCGGGAGAGGGCCAGGTTCAACCACCAAGACAGCCGTCTCGCTCCGCCGACATGGACGCGGATGCCTTTTTTGCCCATGACGACAATGAACCTCCGCCACCTGAAACAGCAGCGGCTCCTTCGCTGAGCGCCGCTTTTGGTGTATCGGGTACCGGTGACCGGAATTTCTTGACAGCGACAATTGTCGGTGTGGGACTAGCGGTCCTGATTCTCGCAGCCATGGCATACCGTGAATGGGTTGCGGTTGCGGTGGTGACAGTTGTTCTGGCAGTTGCTGCGGTTGAGTTCTTCAACGCAGTTCGAGTTGCCGGCCTTCAACCTGCAGTTTTGCTCGGACTTGCGAGCGTGGTGTCGATGCCCCTTGCCGTGTACTGGAGAGGTGAATCCGCGGCAGGACTCGTATTGGTGTTATCGGTCGTCTTCGGGGCGCTGTGGTACCTAGTTGTTGCTCCGAGCGATTCACCGGTGCGCGGCCTTGGATCCACCATGCTCGGGATTCTCCACGTCGGTTTGCTGGGATCATACGCGGCGCTGATGCTCTCGATTCCAGATCACGGCACTGGATTGCTGACCGCGGCAATCATTGTGACAGTTAGTTACGACACAGGTGCACTGGTGGTTGGACGAACGATGGGTCGCTCACCGCTGTCATCAGCGAGTCCCAACAAGACACTGGAGGGATTAGTCGGAGGTGTTGTAGCCGCGATTGGAGCGGCGTTTGTTATGGGTTTCCTGTCGCAGCCTTCGCCTTTGGCTGACGTTTCTGCGGGTGGGGGATTCACCGACATCCTCATCCTCGGGATCGCTGGCGCTATCGCAGCCCCGCTTGGTGATCTCGCGGAGTCTGCGTTCAAACGAGACTTGGGCATCAAGGACATGGGTTCGATACTGCCCAGCCATGGCGGGATACTCGACCGATTCGACAGTTTGCTTTTCGTATTGCCAACTACCTTTTACGTATCTCGCTTCGTTCTGCCCTAAAACAACTGTCGTTCGGGAGTTGATCGCGACGGGTAGCGTCAAGGATGTGACCAGATCTGTTGCCGTTCTCGGTTCGACTGGTTCGATCGGGACTCAGACACTCGACATCATTCGGGCTGAACCTGATCGTTACCGGGTGGCGGCGCTCGGTGTCGCCACATCGGTGGATGCGGTTATCGAGCAAGCCGCTGAGTTCCGGCCTGAAGTTGTGGCGGTCGCGGACAGGGCTTGCGCAACCGAAATCCGCAGTCGACTTCCGGCTGGAACGGAACTCTTGGTGGGTACTGACGCAATGGCCACCGCAGTGACGTGTGCTGAAACCGTCATCAATGGTGTGGTTGGGTTTGCAGGGTTGCCGGTCACGTTGGCGACGCTCGAAGCGGGGAAACGGCTGGGTTCAGCCAACAAGGAGTCTCTGATCGCAGCAGGCCCGGTAGTGCAACGGGCCTGGTCAACCGAAGGCGCGGAACTGATACCGGTAGACAGCGAACACTGCGCGATTCACCAGTGCCTTCGCGCGAACGACGTTTCAGGAAAGATCAAAGCTTCGGACCGTGTGGCAGAGGTTGTGTTGACGGCCAGCGGTGGCCCGTTTAGAGGGCGAACCCGACAAGAACTTGCCAGCGTCAAGATTGAAGACGCGCTCTCGCATCCGACCTGGTCGATGGGGCCGAAGATCACCATTGATTCGAGCACGCTGATGAACAAGGGCCTCGAAGTGATTGAAGCGCATGAGTTGTTTGGTGTTGATTACGACCAGATCAAGGTTGTGATTCATCCCCAGTCGATCGTTCATTCGATGGTCAGCTACACCGATGGCGCGACCATGGCTCAACTCTCGCTTCCCGACATGCGGCTGTGTATCGGCTATGCCTTGGCGTTTCCCGATCGACTGGCGTTGCCTTACGGCGCCATCGATTGGGCTGAATCCCCGCAACTCGACTTTCATCCACCGGACCTGGAGGCGTTCAGGTGTCTGGGGCTGGCCTATGAAGCGGGACGGGCATCCGAGACTGCTCCAGCATGGTTGAGTGCAGCCAACGAGGTCGCGGTTGATGCGTTTCTTGCTGGTTTGATTCCTTGGGTCGGTATTGCCGATGTGGTTGAAGCGGTGATGCAGTCCTGGCCCGGTCTGCCGGCGACCGATGTCGACGTTGTGCTTGATATTGACCGCCGCGCCCGCGAGGTCGCCCGGGCGATGATCAACAAAAGAGCTGCTCCATGACCGATCAACTGGCTACCGGACGCCGATTGCCTTTGTTGGCACGCGGTCGCACGGTGCCTGAAATGTCGGGAGCACCCACCGAATTTGATACCTCAACTGATTTCATCGGGTTGACGATGTTGCTTTTGGCCATGGTTGCCCTCGGGGTTTTTGTGAGCTGGAGTTGGACGTTCATCGTGGCGTTCATTGTGTTCATGCTCTTCATGCATGAGATGGGCCACTACGTCACGGCGAGGTGGACGGGTATGAAGGTCGTCGAGTTCTTCATTGGATTCGGTCCCCGACTGTGGTCGTTTCGTCGTGGCGAAACCACTTTTGGTGTGAAGGCGATTCCGGGGGGCGCGTATATCCGCATCATCGGGATGAACAATCTCGACATAGTCGCGCCTGAAGATGAGCACAGAACCTATCGGGTCAAGTCGTTTCCTCGAAGGTTGCTGGTGGTCAGCGCGGGCTCAGCAATGCACTTTCTGTTGGCGATCGCGCTGTTGTTCGCGGTTCTGTTTTTCTACGGCTTGCCGACCGATGATGTTCGTTGGTCGGTTTCAGCGGTTAGTGATCGCAGCGCCGCGGCTGAACTGGGGATTGAACTCGGAGATGAAATCGTCTCGATTGACGGCGTAGAAATCACCGATTTCGCTCAGTTCGGGGAGGTGGTAACCGCTAACGGTTCCCAAGAGGTTGAGGTGGTGTATCAGCGAGGCTCCGAAACCTTGACCGGCACCGTGGTGCTGGGTTCTCGGCTGAGCGATGAAGGGGCGGCGGCTATTGATGGCCTATTACCGCGAGATCGCATTCTGGCGGTAGATGGGATTGAAGTGTTTGGTTGGGATGAGGTCACCGCCGCGGTTGATGGTCGGTTTGGTGAGCCGCTGCAGTTCATTGTCGACCCGGCAGGGGGTGCTGAGTTGCTCGTTGTCGATGAGGCGGTGGTGTTGGAGTTGCCTTCGGCTGAGGTAGCGACATCGGGGTTCTTCGGCGTTGGCCCTCAGCGCTTTCGAGAACCGGCGGGCTTGTTCAACAGCGTCACCGAAGCGATTACCGGGTTTGGTTCTTATACAAAGCTCATTTTGGTGGGTATGGGGGAGCTGGTGGCGGGCGGAGGTCTTCAAGACTTTGTTGCTGACACTTTGACGGGCGATGTCGATAGTCCCGCCGAACAGGTGTCGTCGAGTGTTGCGGCTGAGCGCGAGGTTGCGATTCGTTCCCTGGATGCTCGCGATCCAGATGAACAACGAATCATCTCGATCTACGGTGCCGCCCGTTTGGGCACGCAATTGACCGATGACGGATTCGACGCTGTGCTGATCTTTTTGGCTGGACTCAACATCTCCATTGGCCTGATCAACCTGATTCCCCTACCCCCGTTCGATGGCGGCCATGTGGCGGTCGCGATCTATGAGCGGATCCGCTCTATTGGCGGACGGCGTCACCAGGTCGACTATGCCAAGCTGCTTCCCCTCGCATACGGCGTGGTCATTTTGCTTTTGGGTGTCGGTTTGCTTGCTGTTTTCCGCGACATCATCGACCCGATCAATATCTAGTGTGCCGTGTCGGCTACGGCGTCGTCAGTGCGGATTTGATGTGCTCCTGCAGAGCTGCGACATGGCGATCGGTAGTCCAGGTCGAACCGATGGACACTCTGATGAATGCTCGTTCGTTGATTGATGAACCCAGCACGTAGACGCTTGGTTCGGAGTTGAGCGAGTCGAGCAACCTCTGCGTTGCCTCATCGCCGTCGACATGGGCGAAACAAACCAAAGCGAATGGAGTTGGAGCGATTAGCGTCAACTGTTGTTGTTGCGATATCCAGTCGGCCAACTCGCGAGCCTGTCTCGCGTTGGCGCGGATCCGCGCACGTAGCCCTTCCGCCCCGAAACAGCGAAGCACCCACCACAACTTGAGTGCCCGAAATCGCCTTCCGAGGGGCACATGCCAATCTCGGTAGTCGATCACCTCGCCAGCGTCAGAAGCGGCGTTGGCCAAATACGGTGGCGTGATACTGAGCGTGTCGATCAGTGGCTTGCGGTCAGCAACCCAGAAAACGGAGCAGTCGAAGTTTGTCGCCAGCCATTTGTGGGGATTGAACGTGTAACTGTCGACTAACTCAAGTCCGTCTTGGTGGTGGCGAAACTCTTCACAGATCATCGCGGCACCGGCATAAGCGGCGTCTACGTGGAACCACAGATTGTGCTGAGCTGCGATTTCTCCGATAGCCCGAATTGGATCGATTGCGGTGGTTGCTGTGGTGCCCACCGAGCCGGCCACGAACGCAGGCACCAACCCCGCGGCGAGATCGTCGGTGATTGTTTCGGCTAGCGATTCGGGGCGTGCTGCAAAACAATCGTCGACTTCAACGAGGCGTAGCTGACCAATGCCCGCTACCCGTGCGCCTTTCTCGATCGACGAGTGAGCTTGAGCTGACGTGTACGCGACCATCTGTTCAGCGGCTGCTCCCGTTCTGTTTCGGCAAGTCTCACGCGCCACAACCAAGGCGGTGTGGGTTGAATCGGAAGCGCTCATCTGAATAACGCCCCCGCCTGGGCCGGTTGTCTTCCAATCTTGCGGCACTCCTGTCAGGTCTACAAACCAGTCCAGAACGTGGGATTCGATCTCGGTGGCAGCGGGCGCGGTGACCCACATCATCCCTTGAGCCCCTAACGCGGCGGACGCCATCTCCCCAAGGATCGAAGGTGGTGACGACTGGGCTGGGAAGTAAGTGAACCATCCGGGGTGCTGCCATTGGGCGAGTCCTGGCACTACCACCTCGTCGAGATCGCGCAGCAATGCCTCAAACGGCTCAGCTGACTCGGGGGCCGTGTTGGGGAGCATGGCCCTCACGTCGCCTGGCGAGACTTGAGCCTGTACCGGACGCTCTTCGATGCTTGCGAGATAGTCGGCGATCCAGTCGACTAACGCATGTCCGTTGGCGCGAAACTCTTCGAGGTCGAGTGGGTCCGAAATTGTCTCAACCCTGACCGTAGCGTCTTACGTCGCCTGCAACCTTTTCAAAGAGGCTGAGAAGTTCCCCGGGTTCGTCGTGGCGCCCGGTTTGGTCTTTGGAGTAGATGACGTCGCCGTCCACGGTGACGTCGAAAATACCTCTGGTGCCCGTGGTCAGCGTCAACCGTTCAATGACGTGCTGATAGTTCGACAGAAGATCACTGGCTGCGCTCACGGCGTAGCTTGAATAGTCTCAAGGAACTCAATATTTGATGTCAACGATATGTCCCATGCTTCAGAGGTTATCGGGGACTCTTCGCGGAGCGGAGTGGCGGATGTCTCCATATCGGCCGTAGGCTCTCGGTTTGTAATTCCCTTGTGAGTCTTGAAACTGGAGCAGATCTAATGGCTGAAATTTCCCTTGGCGGCAACCCCATCAACACCAACGGTTCCCTGCCGACAGTTGGCACCGCGGCGCCGTCGTTTGTCCTTACTGGTGCCGATTTTGGTTCGGTTTCGCTATCGGACTTTGCTGGGGAGAGAGTCGTGCTCAACATCTTTCCTTCGATAGACACGGGTGTTTGCGCTACCAGTGTTCGTACCTTCAACGAGCGAGCCGCTGGTCTTGACAACGCGACTGTGCTTTGTGTGTCTGCCGACCTCCCCCCAGCGGCTGGTCGTTTTTGCGGGGCTGAGGGTATTGAGGACGTGAAGACTGGTTCGACCTTCAAGAATCCTGAGGTACTGGACGACTATGGAGTGCGAATCATCGACGGAATGCTCGCCGGTCTTGCCGCCCGAGCGGTGGTCGTGATTGACGAATCGGGCACCGTTGTCCACGCCGAACTTGTCCCCGAAATCGTGCAAGAGCCCGACTACGACGCCGCGCTGGCCGCGTTGGGTTAATCGGTGCGCGGTGCTTTCGCCGGGTGAGGGCGTCGGGGTGTGCTTCGCAGGGAGCGTTGATTTCTGTGCGATGGTGATTGCTGAGTACGTTGATTCGTATGCGCATTGACCTTGCCAATCCTGCGAGTTTTGCCGATGGTCATCCGGTCGAGCAGTACGACAGGTTGTTGACCCATGATCGGGTTCATCGCCACGCCTACGGTGAGGGTTTCTTCTGGGCCGTGTCTGGTTATGACGAGGTCCGTCAGGTTTCTCGTGAGCATCGAGTGTTCAGCAACGAGTGGGGTATCTCGTTTGAGCCAGCGCCCGATTCTTCCCTTGAGTCGTTGCGCACGATGATGATCATGATGGACCCGCCGAGCCACACGTCCTATCGACGGCTGGTGTCAAGCGCTTTCACGCCGCGCGGCTCGGCGAAATGGACCGACCGCGTACAGGCTCTGGCCCGTCAGATTGTTGATGAGGTCGCAGGGGCTGGTCGCTGTGATTTGGTAGCCGACGTAGCCGGTGAAATGCCCTCTTTCGTGGTTGCCGACATGCTTGGTTTGCCGCCCGAGGAGGGTCGCCGGCTCTACCACTGGACCGAGATTGTGCACACCGACCATTCGGTTGTCACAGAGGAGCAACGGACTGAAGCCGTGATGGCGCTTGTTGGGCGAGGTATGGAGGTCTATTACGAGCGGCGTGCCAACCCCGGCGACGATCTCGGTTCTGTGATCGCCAATGCTGCCGTTGACGGGGAGGAGATGACTGTAGGTGCCTTTGCTGCGTTCTTCATGTTGCTGGTTGATGCGGGTGGCGACACGACCCGCAACCTGGTTGCTGGCGGCATTGAGGCGCTGATGGCGCAACCAGAGCAATTCAGCTGGCTCTTGGAAGACATTGACGGGCGTCTGCCGCTCGCTGTTGAGGAGTTGCTGCGGTTTTGCAGTCCTGTGGTGTACATGGGGCGACAAGCTCTTGTTGATACCGAGATCGGCGGCCAGAGTGTTCGCGCCGGTGATCGGGTGGTGCTCTACTACGGCGCCGCCAACCGCGACCCGCGGGTGTTTGAACGGCCTGCTGAACTTGACTTGACACGGGATCCCAACCCTCATGTGGCCTTTGGCGCGGGCGGCCCTCACTATTGTTTGGGAAGTCATCTCGCCAGGATTGAGATCTACGCGATTCTGCGTGAGTTTCTGGGCCGCTGCCGCGACTTGGAGTTGGACGGGCCGATTGAACGACAAGAATCGTCTTTCATCTGTGGACCCCGGGTCATGCCGGTGCGGTTTGCGCCCGGGCAGTCTGTTGACGGCTGGCGTAGCAATAGCCGCGGCGGCGTTGTGGAGGTGTGAAGCCCGGGGCGTGGCCAACAGGGTCCACCCGAATGGGTTCCTCTCTCAGATATTCATATGGTTCAAGTTCGGGTTGAACAATGCCTGGGTCCCGGAACAGAAGACCCGACGCGAAACCCGACGAGTCCACGAACGCCGCCTCGCCAACCCAGTCATCCGCCGCATGTGGCGCTACGAAAAGACCCGAACACAACCCCACGTGCACAGCGCTCGACAAGAGAGCGTCTGACAGTCCCACCCCCGAACGGGAAACAGGTACAGGAGGTGTAGGTTCGTGTGTCCATGTCTGATTCTTCGTCTGTTCGCGTGTCCGTGTCTGATCCTTCATCTGGGCTTGAAGTGAGGTTGGGTCGGGTCTGGTTGAGCCTCACGTTGGTTGTTGGGTTGACGGCTGCGTTGTTGACGGGATCGGCGGCGCCTGCTGGGGCCGTCGCGGGATACGGGGATGTGGCTGACAGCAGTTGGTACACAGATGCGGTGCAATGGTCAGTAGACAACGCGATCACCGGTATCGCCGGAGTCTGTTTCGAGCCCGACACTCCGGTATCGCGTGGTGAGACAGCGGTGTGGATCTACAACATGGAGAACCAGCCCGACGCCGGTGAGCCCCATTCGTTCACCGACGTTACGGACGCGTCCCAAAACGATGCGATCTCGTGGATGGCCAACAACGAGATCACCACCGGCACAACAGATACCACCTTCGCACCAAACGACACGTCGACCCGTGCCCAGGCCGCAGCGTTTCTGCATCGCCTCGGAGGTGAACCCGCCGCGCCGCCGCATGATTTCAGTGATGTCGTCGCAGTTTGGCAGCAGGACGCCGTGTCGTGGATGACCCACACTGGTATCACCACCGGCGCAACAGACACCACTTTCGCACCAGACGACACGTTGACCCGGGCCCAACTCATCACCTTCCTGTACCGCTACCAGAACGAACCAGACACAACCCTCGACACCACGACCCCGGGCTGTGTTCCGGCTGGTTTGGTGACGCCCACGGGTATTCCGGTCGCGGTCCTCGAACGTACTGCTTCGGGCTTCTTGGTGAGGACGCCCTGTGGAAACACGGCCGAAGTTTCCAAGGGTGTGTTTATCAACGATGTCCGGGTAGTGATCGATCCAGGCCACGGCGGACCGGTGGATACAGGCGCGGTAGGTCCCAATGGTCTGGTAGAACGCGACTTGAACCTCACACTCGCCCGTGCCGTCATCGACGAACTGGCCCGACGCGGCATCTCCGCGGTCAGCACCCGCACCGGCGACTACGGGACGCTGCTGTCGGTCCGCGCCGCCCTTGCCGACCATCTGGGAGTCGAAGCACTGGTTTCGATCCACCACAACGCACCAACTTGGGCAACCAGCAGCATCCCTGGTAGCGAGGTGTTCATACAATCTGCTTCACGCGACCTCGCTCGCGCCGATTCCGCTCGTCTCGGTGGGCTGTTGTACGAAGAGGTCACCGCTGCGCTCGCCACCTTCGACGGCATCACGTGGAGCCGATCGGCCAGTGCAGGGGTGCTGCGGGTCCTGTCGTCAAGAGGTAGCGACGCCTACGGAATGATCGTCCATCCTGCGGTCCCCACAGCCCTTGTCGAGTACGGCTACCTGTCCAACCCCTCAGAAGCCGCGCTGTTCGCCACCGACGGATACATCCAGGTAGCCGCCACTGCCACCGCGGATGCCATCGACGCCTACCTGCATACCGAACGCCCCGGTACTGGATTCATCCAACGCCCCCGCATATTCGACCCGCAACGCGCACCCAGTTTCTGCGAAGATCCTGCCCTCGAATAGAATGGTCGAGCGGAGTGAAGTCTGTCGGGGCCAGGGACTTCTGGCGACTTCAGATCAGAGCTCGCCGGTGCGGAGGATTTCGTCGGCGATTTGCAGCATTGAGTCGATGCCGGCTCGGGCATCGCTGTCGGCGGTGCCGTCCTGGTCACCCATGGCCCCGGCCGCGTATCGCACTCGGACCCCTTCGCTGATCGCCGATAGTCGCCAGAATTGGAAGGCGACATACCAGGGGAGATCGGAGATGTCCCGGTCGGAGTTCTGCCCGTAACGCTCGAGCATCTCGGAGCGTGAGCCGAACCCGTCTGCTTTGGTGGGCACATCGCGCAAGCGCCCTGTGGCGCGGGGATCGTCACCCCACCACATAGCCATGCTGGCCACATCGGCGAGCACGTCGCCGAGGGTGCACAGTTCCCAGTCAAGCACTGCGGCAACTGAGCCGTCATGGCCCATCATCGTGTTGTCCAAACGGTAGTCACCGTGAACGATTCCAGCACCTTGCTGTGCCGGCACTGTTTTGAGTAGGCGCTGGTGAAGATCATCAAAAAGGGGAATAACCCGGTCCGAACCATCATCGACCTGGCGTTTCCAACGACGCAGTTGTCGAGCGCAATAGTCTTCGGTGCGTCCGAGGTCGCCGAGTCCAACTGCAACTGGATCGATACGGTGCAGCACCGCAAGCGTGTCTGTGAGCGAATTTGCCATCACCGGTCGCAGTTCAGGATCCACGGCATGGCCGTCGGCTTCATTGAAGATGATTGCTCCCTCGACAAAATCCATGACATAGAAGTCGGCACCGTTCACGGAGTCGTCGGTGCAAAGGCCGATGACTCCAGGGACGGGTACATCGGTGTCTTGCAGCGCAGAAATGATGCGATGTTCGCGGCCCATGTCGTGGGCGCGGGGCAATATGTGGCCCGTTGGGGGGCGTCGCAATACCAGTTTTGTGCCTGATTGATCTGTAACCGCGAAAGTAAGGTTGGAAGCGCCGCCTGTGATCAGTTGAAAATCCAGGGGGATGGCGAGGCCGTGTCGCTCAGCCAGAATCCATTGTGTTACCGCGTCAGCGTTGATTCCGGTCGGTGCGGGATTCATTGGGCGTTGGGTGCGAGCGCTTCGAGCAGGTTCCAGTCGGGGTTACCGCGGTTGTTGTCGGTAGGCACCGCCTGGATACAGACATGGGAGGCCCCGGCATCGTAGTGGGCTTTGATGCGTGCGGCGATGTCGTCTTCGGTGCCCCAGGCCACGACCGCGTCCACGAAGCGTGGCGCGCGGGAGTCGATCTCATCGTCGCTGAAACCGAGGCGAAGCCAGCTGTTGCGGTAGTTGGGGAGGGTGGCGTACAGCTGTAGTTGCTCATTGGCTTTTGCGTGCGCTAGCTCTCGGTCCGTGGTCAGCACACACTTCTGTTCCACGCACAATAGAGCGTCGGGTCCCATAATCTGGCGGGCCTGGGCTGTGTGGTCGGGTGTGGTCCAGTAGGGGTGCGCGCCCGCAGCCTTCTCAGCCGACAATGCCAGCATTTTGGGACCGAGAGCTGCGAGCACAACGGGGGGCGGCTCGATTTTTGGAGCGGGCATGATCAGCGCTGCTTGCATGGCTTCAAGATACGTGCGCATCGTGGCGAGCGGTTTGTCGTAGGGGAGGTTGCGAAGCCCTTCGACCATCGGAGCGTGTGACACTCCGATACCCAGCACGAAGCGGCCCCCCGACAACTCAGCGAGGTCGAGTCCCGCCTGTTGCATTGCCGCAGGATGGCGCATATGGATACTGGCGATGCCCGTGGCGACGATCAGTTGCTGCGTGCCGAAGAGCAGGGTGGCGGCGTTTACGAACGCGTTCTTGCCCATGGCTTCGCCGATCCACTGAGCAGAGTAACCGAGCGACTCGATACGGGCGGCAGTTTCTTGAGCTTGTTGGGCTCCGTGGGCATCGGTGAACTGCCATACACCAGGTGCGGCCAGTTGTTCTGAGATCGTCATGTCATTACGTTCGCAGGCCAACGCCTCAACCGCCAACCCTGCGACAACTCCGCGGTGCTTCGCTGGCTGTAACATTTGGCGACCATCGAGGTGAGCGCCGTGAACCAAGACCCCAATCGACTTCTCATAGAGGCTGCGGCAGAGCATCTGCGCACCGCTTCGGAGTCCGGCGTTCCGTGCTCACCGGTGCGCGAGATTCTCGGCACCGACAGCGATGTGGAGCTTGCCTACGCGGTTGCGCAACACAACATCAGCCTCGATGTCGCTGCTGGACGACGGGTCAGCGGTCGCAAGATCGGGCTGACCGGAGCCGCCATTCAACAGCAGCTGGGAGTGTCGCAACCGGACTTCGGCACGTTGTTCGCAGACATGTGCATAGCTGATGGCCTCACGATTTCTGCGAGCAGGTTGTTGCAGCCCCGAGCCGAAGCGGAGATCGCCTTTGTGCTAGAGGATGATCTCGACAAGGGAGAGCATTGTGTGGTCGACGTCATTGGTGCCACCGCCTACCTGCTGCCTGCGCTGGAAATTGTGGCAAGCCGTGTGGCCGACTGGGATATCAGCATCGTCGACACCATTGCAGACAATGCCAGTTGCGGTTTGTATGTGTTGGGTTCTCGCCCGGTGTCGCTGGGTTCAGTCAATGTGAGAGATGTCTCGATGGCGCTCAGCGTCAACGACGAGATAGCCACAACTGGGCAGGGTTCGGCATGCATGGGTAATCCCCTGCAAGCAGTTATCTGGCTGGCTGACATGATGTGCCGTGTTGGTACTCCGCTTCGCGCTGGTGATTGCCTGATGACGGGTTCGCTCGGTGCGATGGTGCCGATAGCAGCGGGAGACCGGGTCGCGGCCGACATGGGTCCCCTTGGAACCGTGTCAACAACGCTCGACTAGAACGGCTGGGTTCTAGCCGAAGGCGCCGGCGGCTCGCAGGGAAGCGATGTCGGCGGGGGACTTGTCGAGCACTGTGGCCATGACATCGTCGGTGTGTTCGCCGACCGTGGGAGCCATGGTTGGGCACGGCAGTGCTTCACCATCGACGAACACCGGCAACGGCAACTGTTCGCAACCAAGAGCTTCGGTCGGGTAGAAACCCATGCGGGCCTGGAACTGTGGGTCGTCGCCGATGTTGGCCGGTGTGTTCACCGGAGCAATAGTCGTGTTGTGCTCATTGGCGAAGTCCAGCCATTCCGCGCTGCTGCGGGTTCGAAAGATCTGCTGGAGTTCACGCTGCAGTTCGGTGTTGCCGCGGGCATGGTCGGAGTAAGTTGAGCCGGGCCAGCGCTCAAACAGGTCCATGCGCTCGACTCCTTCACAGAAGTTCTTCCAGAACGCCTGTTCAGAAGCCATGAAAAGGACATGACCGTCGGCTGATTCGTACATCTGGTAACGGACCCCCTCCCACATTCCTGCCAGGCCGGCCGGGCGGCGCTCGTAGTTGTCCGAAGGGTTGCCGGTGACTTCGTCTTCGGGGCGAAGGTACGCCCTTTCGGATTCGATTCGGTACCAGTCCATGTAAGCGGCCGCGTCAGACTGGGCCATCTCCATTGAGCAACCCTCACCGGACTCGCGAGCACTGATGACGCCGGCAAGAATTGCCATCGCCGCCACCATGGGACCAACGTTGATCCCCACATTGGGCATCGTCGGAGGTATCCGGGTGAAACCCTCGTCGTCGGTGACTGGCTGAACAATGCCCGACCAAGTGTCGTATGCGATGCCGTGACTTGGCATGTCCCGGTAAGGGCCGGTCGATCCGTAACCCGAAAGGGTGGCGAACACGATCTGGGGGTTGACCGCTTTGAGGTCTTCGTAACCGAGTCCCAATCGACCCAAAGTTCCTGGTCGCATTGCTTCTAATACCACGTCTGCGGTGGCTACCAGATCGCGGTAAAGCTGTTTGCCTTCGTCGGTTTTCAGGTTGAGTGTCACACTTCGTTTGCCGCGGTGAGTGTGGAGATGCAGCAACGACACATCGCCGATAATCGGCCAGGTCATCTGACGGATGTAGTCACCGGCAGGAGACTCAACTTTTATGACATCGGCACCGAGATCGGCGAGGAACGTGGCCACATGTCCAGGCCCCAGAAGGCTTGACTCGATTACACGAACGCCGGACAGCAACCCCGGTTTGTCAGACATTTGTTACCTCTCCGTGTTGGCAGGCGATCAGAAACTATCGTGATGGAACTCAAGGGGCATACGCTGGTTGAGTTCGTTGGCACCAAGAGTTGATGCCACAATACGGCCACCGTCACAAATTCAAGGAACTGCGATGGAGATTCACGACTCGGTGCTTGACTTGGTTGGCAACACGCCGCTGGTCAAGCTTCGGCGCATAAGCGAGGACTTGCCGTGCCCGGTTGTGGCCAAAATCGAAGCCGTTAATCCGGGAGGCAGCTCCAAGGACCGCCCGGCGATCGCTATGATCGACGCGGCCGAAAAAGCGGGATTGCTCAAACCGGGTGGCACCATCGTTGAGCCGACTTCGGGCAACACTGGTATCGGGTTGGCGATCGTCGCAGCGCAGCGTGGTTACCGCTGCATTTTCGTCCTGACCAGCAAGGTAGGGGCGGAAAAAGTCGATCTGCTCCGCGCCTACGGTGCAGAAGTTGTGGTATGCCCGGTTGCTGTTGCTCCCGATGACCCAGCGTCTTATTACGCGACTGCCGAGCGGCTGGTGAAGGAAATTCCGGGAGCGTTTCGACCCGACCAGTATCACAATCTTGCCAACCCTCAAGCTCACTTCGACACGACCGGCCCTGAGTTGTGGAGCCAGACCGACGGCAGGATCACCCATTTCGTTGCTGGTGCAGGGACCGGTGGAACGCTCACCGGTGTCGGCAGATATCTGAAGAGTCAGAATCCCGACATTCAGATCATCGCCGCGGACCCGGAAGGATCGGTTTATTCGGGAGGCAGTGGACGGCCCTATCTCGTTGAGGGAATCGGCGAGGACTTCTTCCCCGACACCTACGACACCTCGATTGTCGACCGGACCATCGCGGTGAGTGACCGAGATTCCTTTCTCACAGCTCGTGAGGTGACCGAGTCAGAAGGCCTGCTGATTGGAGGGTCTTGCGGCACGGCGGTTAACGCTGCGGTCCAAGTCGCCCACGAATGCGGCCCCGACGATCTGGTCGTGGTGCTGCTTCCCGACAACGGTCGGCTCTACTTGAGCACGGTCTTCAACGACGAGTGGATGGCCGGTTTTGGATTCTTGCGAGGCTCGGGACCGGTGGTCTCCGATGTGCTCGGCTCGCGCCGCGAAGACGTTCCAGATCTGCTCTATGTGCAACCCGGCGCAACTGTGCGCGAGGCGGTGCAAATGATGAGCGATCATGGAGTTTCGCAGTTGCCTGTTGCCAAAGGTGAGATGCCGTTGGCCAACGCGGAGGTGATGGGTTCGGTTAGCGAGTTGCGCATTATGGATCTGGCGTTTGGCAACGATTCTGTGCTCGACAAAACTGTCGAAGACATCATGGGTCCCAAGCTGCGTACTGTCGGTTCGGGGCAACCGATTGCGTTGGCGGTCGAAATGCTGGAGTCGTGTTCGGCGCTGTTGGTACTCGATGGTGGGCGACCCCGCGCAGTGATTTCTTCGAGCGACGTGCTGTCGTTTCTGTCGAAAGGTGCTTCTCTTGGCCGATGATATTTTTGCTGACGCACAAGCCTGGGGTTTCGAGACTCGGGCTATCAGGGCTGGACAACCCCACGATGTGAGCAGCGGGGCGGTGGTCACCCCGATCTCGCTGGCCACAACCTTCGTGCAGGAGGAAGTGGGCGTGAATCGGGGCTATTTGTATGCCCGTGTCTCCAACCCGACAAGGACCGCGCTGCAGGAATGTCTAGCTTCGCTCGAGGCTGCCGATCACGGATTGGCTTTCGCTTCCGGTATGGCAGCTGAAGACACTTTTTTGCGCACTCTGGTACCGGGCGATCACATCGTGTTGGGCGACGATGCCTACGGCGGGACGTTCCGTCTGATCGCGCATGTCCTGGTCCCGATGGGGATCACCTGGTCTGCGGTTGACTTGACCGATGTGGATGGGTTGCGTGAGGCAATGCCGTCGGCAACGAAGGTGGTGTGGGTGGAGACGCCCACCAATCCTTCACTTACGGTGATTGACATCGCCGCAGTTGCCGAAGTGGCGCATTCAGTTGGCGCAAGGCTGGTTGTCGATAACACTTTCGCCACGCCCTATCTGCAGCAGCCACTGAGACTCGGCGCCGATGTGGTGGTCCACTCGACTACCAAGTACTGCGGTGGTCACTCAGATGTGGTCGGCGGATTCTTGGCGCTGAACGACAGCGAACTTGCTGAACAACTGGAGTTCCTGCAGAAGGCAGTTGGTGCGGTCGGTAGTCCGTTCGACAACTACCTCACTTTGCGCGGGTTGAAGACGCTGGCCGTACGGATGGATCGCCATTGCGACAGCGCCCGCGCCGTGGCTGAGTTCTTGACTGGCAGACCTGAGGTGGTTGAGGTGTTCTATCCGGGTCTTGTCGACCATCCGGGTCATGAGATAGCGGCTCGCCAGATGACCGACTTCGGCGGGATGGTGTCGTTCCGGGTTGCCGGCGGAGCGGATGCAGCGATGCGTCTGGCGGCAAGCACTCGAGTGTTCGTCCTGGCTGAGTCGCTGGGAGCGGTTGAGTCGTTGATCGAACATCCAGGAGCGATGACCCATGCTTCAGCGGCAGGTTCGCCTCTGGAAGTGGCTGATGACCTGCTCCGGCTCAGCGTGGGTCTGGAAGCCCTTGATGACCTTCTCGGCGACCTCGAGCAGGCCTTCGATCGTCTCTAGCCGCAACAACAGGAGGATTCTGGGCGACGACGGTCGTTCAGGTCTGGAGTGGCAGGGCGACTTGCGCCAACGCGTTGAGTTCTCGGTGCCAGTCGGCTGGTTCGGTGAATGGGAACAGCACGAATTTTGAAGCACCAACAGCCAGGTACTCGTTGAGCATCTCCACTATTCGTCTGTGGGACGTGGCAACGATTTCACGGGGGTCGGTGTCCGGCATGCGGCTGGCCACGACTTCACGCAAGGCACCGGGAATCTCGGATTCGCCATGATCCGAAGAGGCGGGCAGGTAGGGGATCAACACCCCGTAGTGTTCGGGGTCCATTGATCTGCCGACGTCTTCGGCTGCTTGTTCGATCACGACCGTCGACTCGGCGACACGGCCCGGGGTGGTGAACGAGGCCAGCCAGCCATCGGCAAGTCGGCCTGTACGGCGGAGTTCGGAGGGGGCTCGGCCGCCAAGCCACACTTCGAACGGTTGCTGTATCGGTTTGGGAAGGACTCGAGCACCCCGCAGCGAGAAGCGTTCGCCGTCGTGGTCGACTTCGTCCTCTGTCCAGAGACGGCGCATCAACGGCATCGCCTCGTTGAGCCAAGGGGCGCGTTGCATGCGCTCGACGCCGAATGCCTGCTGCTCGGCTGTGTTGGCGATTCCCAGCCCGAATGCAGGAAGGCAACGCCCACCCGATATCACATCAAGACTGGCCAGCATCTTCGCCATCAACACCGGGTTGCGTCCCGGCAGCACTGACACTGCTGGTCCGAACTTCAAGCTGGTGCTACGGCCGGCTACGTATGCCATCGCCACGATCGGGTCAAGTTGTGGGCTGTTGACCCGCTCGGGAAACCACAGCGAGTCGAAACCGAGCCGGTCGAGTTCGTCAACCACCACGCCGAGTCCATCGGGTCGGCTCAGCAGCTTCGGTACTGCCCCTATTCCGTAGCCGATTCGTACTTTCATGCCCAGAGGCTCCCACGCCACCCGACCGCTGACTAATCCACCGGTGATGCCTGCCCGTCGCCCACCCGCTCCTTATCGAGCAATGTTCCTTGGAAGATGCGTTCTCGATGCCAACTCAGATAAGAGTCGCTGGGAGCTTGGCCTCGTTCAGGAATGCACAATCTGGCCTTTAGCGCTCGCCCAAAATACTGGCCAACCCCAGGATCGGTTCGAACGCTGGTTTCCAACTCTGGCGCTCGATGTACCCTGAGCCCACCATTGACTGTGATCAATCCGGTGTCGAAAGCAGCGTCGTGCGTTGGGCAGGCAGCCACACCGTTGAGCGGATCCAGTCGTTCGCGATCATCGCAGTCGGCCCACGGCTTGATATGTGATGCCACCAGCAACTTGTTGCGGGGGATAGACCGTGGTTCGAATCCGCAGAACCCGCAGGTGTGAGCGAAATTGTCCAGAACAGATTTTGCAAACCTGTGTTGGCCTATGCGGATCTCGTGTTCTACCAAACGGGAGGTCTCATCGTCATCGGCAAGAACGCGGATCCGATTTTTTGCTGCCCGCACCTCCAGCACGGTGTCGAGAGTGCGTTGGGAGAGTTCGTCCTGGCCGAGAAGGTCGAAGTTAGTGACGCCGTCGAGCGAGAGGAAGTCTGGCAACCGGTCGACTCCAATGCCCATGTCCCGAGCCCCGAGCAGCGTTGTGTTGTACAGCAGGAGAAACTGGCTGGGATCAGCGGCCATTTCCGTAAAGAACGTCCACTCGTGCGCTGCGGCATTGGCCCGGGACCCATTGAGGTTCATCATCTTGTTATTGAGCGAACCTGGGGGTCTCACGAATAGCCGGGCTAGATCATGCAGGATCTCGGGAGCCCTGTGCATTGAGCCGCCTCCGTAGCGGTGCGGATCCATCACGAAGAACAGCCCGTAACACAAGATCGCTTCTACTGATGTGTAGGGCTCTTGACGGGGTTTCGGCTGTCGGCGCAGGATCTGTCCCCACTGCGACCTCGCTTGCTCGACGGTGAGGTCAAGGTAGTCAGCGAGCGATCGCACTCTTCAAACGTAGCCGGCCACCGCACCTGCCCGCAGCGACCGTTGCGACTGGGGCCTTTGGTTTCGTGGGAATCCTCCGGCGCGACCGTCGGTCAGATTCGGGGTTCGCGGGGCAATCCGAGTACCCGTTCACCCAGGATGTTGCGCATTATGTTCGAGGTTCCGCCCATGATTGTGTACGCGGGCGAGTAGGCGAAGGCCTTGCTGTGGGGCGAATCGAGGGTGATCGCCGGGCCGAGGACTCGAGCGGCGAATTCCGCCACGCGCTGTTGATGCTCGGTGCAGTAGGCCTTGGTAGCAGCGCTGAACCCCTTAGGTGCCTGCTTCAAGGCTTCGCGGTAGACGAGGAGCCTACCGAGGCGATATCCAGTCTCGAGTCGAGCGATCTCTTGGCGGATCCGCTTATCGCCGACATCTGCGAGCGATCGAGCGTGGTCGTACAGCGGTTTGTTGGAAACGAGGCGGTCGATGCCGCCGCGTTCATGTTCGAGTTGGGTCATCGTTTGACGGAATGCCTCCCCCTCGACACCAACCAGATTCTCGATGGGTACACGGACATCAGTGAAGAAGGTCTCACAGAAGTGGGTGTTGTCGACCATGTCACGGATGGTCCGCACCTCGATACCCGGGAGGCTCATTGGCACGATCAGTTCGCTGACGCCCTCATGGGGCCGCCCGGTCGAGTTGGTGCGGCAGATCAGGTAGCAATAGTCAGCCAACGCCGCGCCAGAGGTCCAGATTTTCTGGCCGTTCACCACGAACACATTGCCGTCTCGTACCGCTGAGGTTTTCAAGGCGGCGAGATCGGAGCCGGCCTCGGGCTCGCTCATGCCGATCGACCATG
The DNA here is from genome assembly GCA_965198365.1 of Candidatus Aldehydirespiratoraceae bacterium. Lineage (GTDB taxonomy): Bacteria > Actinomycetota > Acidimicrobiia > Acidimicrobiales > Aldehydirespiratoraceae > VXYK01. The sequence continues at coordinate 1,530,410 of OZ240617.1, forward strand.
AAGTGGTGCCAGAGAGAATGTCGGGCGGATACTCCGCTTGCTGGTCGGGTGTGCCGTAGCTGATCAGCGAAGGACCGAACTGTCTATCTGCAAACCAACTCGCAGCAATCGGTGCGCCTGCTGAGATCAACTCCTCAGACATGATGATGCGTTCTATGGTGGCGCGCCCGCCGCCACCGTGTTCGGTCGGCCAGGTCATGCCGACCCACCCCTCGGCCGCGATAGTTGCGCTGAACTCCTTGGAGAATCCGTTGATCCAACTGTCGCTGTGCACGCCGTGCGCTGCGACCCCTGCTGCGGCCACTGCTCTGGCCTTTGACCGCAGAGTTTCAAGTTCAGGTGTCAAACGGAAATCAAGGCTCATACTCGCCAGGTCATCCCTTCTCGGCCATTCGAGCTTCCAGGCGATGACCGTGCCGTGCCGTTTTGATCAACATCAATGAACATCTGTGTATCGGAGAATTGGCAGTGACCCAAACGCCAGTCAGGCGATTCGGGGACGCTGGTGAAAGACTGCACGGGTGAGCGAAGCTGAGTTCCAACTTCGAGACGTCTATTCGGGGTCCGCACGGGGTGCCCGGCTGTTTGGTGTGACTGTTGATCTGGCGGCGCAAGGAATAACCGTTCTGGTGGGTGCCTCGGGCTCCGGTAAGAGCAGTTTGCTGCGTCTGCTCAACCGCCTTGATGCGCCATCCGCGGGCACGGTTCGCTGGTGCGGCACGGACCTTGGTGATGTCGATGTTCTGGCGCACCGACGCGAGGTGGGGATGGTCTTTCAGGAACCGAGAGTGGCATCAGGCACGGTGGCGGACAACCTGAGGCTCGGTGCGGGCGATCTTGAAGATGATTCGGCGGCCGAATTGCTGACGCTGGTCTCGCTGGACCCCGATTTTCTGGAACGTGACGCAACAGCTCTTTCGGTGGGGGAGCGTCAGCGCGTCTGCTTGGCACGCACTCTGGCAACCGGCCCCAAACTCATTCTCGCCGACGAGCTGACATCGTCGCTCGACCCAGAGTCGACCGAGGCGATCGAGAGCTTGGCCAAGCGTCTCTGCGCACCAGAGAGTTTCCGCGCACCCGAGAACAAGGGGCCTCTGGGTTGGATCTGGGTGTCACATGATCCCGGTCAGGCGCGGCGGTTGGCGCAGCGGATTGTGGTGATGGCGCAAGGCAAGGTGGTTGCCAGCGGTGCCGCGAGTGACGTGCTCTCCTCGGAGGATCGCACTGTTCGCATTGCGTTGGGGGGTGATCGCTGATGGACCAGGCCGATATCGGCCTCACGGGGCTTGCCCTGTCGGGCATTCTCGTGGCTGTAGCGCTCGGTTTGTCGATGCTTCGACGGCTCGGAGTGAGTCGAGACCTGATCGTCGCAGCGTTGCGTGCGCTGGTGCAGCTACTGGTGGTTGGAGCGGCGCTGGTGCTGGTGGTGGACGACGATGACCCGTTGGTCTGGACGTGGATCTGGGTCGTGTTGATGTGTTGTCTGGCTGCTTTCGTTGTGAGGCGGCGGGCTCCCGAGGTTCCTGTCGCCGGACGGTTGGCTCTCGTGTCGTTTGCCGCTGCGGCAGCCATGAGTCTGGGGGTGCTGTTCGGACTCGGGATTTTCGAACCGACCGGCCGGGCGATCGTTCCGCTGGCTGGAGTGATGGTGGGGAACTCGATGACGGCCACCGTGGTCGCCTCTCGACGTATCGTCGCTGAGGCGCGCGACCACAGGGATCTGATCGAAGCGAAGCTTGCGCTGGGTCTGTCGTCGGCCCAGGCTTTCGCCCCGCACCTGCGTGAAGCGTTGCGCACCGCACTGGTGCCGCAGATTGAGACCACCAAGACGGTCGGTTTGATCGCTCTGCCCGGATCGATGACCGGATTGATCCTCGCTGGGGTCGACCCGGTCGACGCGGTTCGGGTGCAAGTGGCGATCATGTACCTGGTACTGGGTTCGGTGGGGACCACGACATCGGTCATGGCGTTGGGCCTGACCCGTGGGATCTTCACCAGCGACCACCGTCTCCGGGACCACTGAGATGAGCTTGACGTGTCGAAATGGTGTTTCGGCGTTGCACGCGGGGTAGTCGGCGCTAGTGTGCGCCGATGGGGGGCGAGGCGATCTTAGGTACTGAAGGCGTGTGTCTGATGCCACAACTCGAAGCCTTCTGGTCCGAGCAGTGATGAAAGCCTGCTGTACGAGACGGTCGAAGGTTCACGAGCGATCCGCGTGACGCACCCCGATGCGCAGTGGGCGAACGCCTACCTCGCGTCCTTGGCTGTTGGACCATCCAGGTCCACGACGGAGTCAGCGTTGCGGGTCGCCGCTAGAAACTTCTTCGGCTGCGAACCTGACGAAATGCCCTGGGCGGAGTTGCGAGCATCAGAGGTCGGGTGGTTGCGGGGGCAATTAGCCGAGAGTCGCTCACCTGCTACAGCCAACAAGACGCTCGCCACGGTCCGCGGAGTGCTTCGGGCTGCGTGGCGCGGCAACGCCATCGACACCGATACATTTCTCCGAACTATTGACGCTGCCCAATCCGTGAAAGGTAGCCGTTTGCCTGCTGGTCGAGCGCTCACCAGCGACGAGATCCAGCGCCTGTTCGCCGCTTGTGACGACGGGACACCCTCGGGGTCGAGAGACGTAGCTGCCTTCGCGTTGATGTTGGGCTGCGGTCTGCGCTGCTCTGAGACGATAGCAATCAACATGACTGACTATGACATCGGCAAGGGGGAGATCGCAGTCCTCGGGAAGGGGAATCGGGAGAGGACGGCGTATCTCCCCGCCGGTGCTCTTCAAGCTGTGTCCACTTGGGTTGCGGTTCGAGGCCACCTGAACGGTCCGCTGCTATGCCCTGTCCTGCTCTCAGGTCGGCTCGTCGCTGGTCGCGGTCTTTCTACCACCGCAGTCGCGCAACGTTTAACGAAACGCTGCCTTCGTGCGGAGATCGTCCGGTGTTCACCGCACGACCTTCGACGCACTTTCGTGACCGACGCGCTTGAGGCTGGCCTAGACTTAGCGGTAGTTCAGCGGCTCGCCGGTCACGCATCTCCGGTCACCACGGTCACCTACGACCGTAGGGGTGAACTCGCCGTAAAACGAGCCGCTGAGAAGTTGGTCGTCCCTGCGGGCGATCGTCAACTTTAGACCCGAACCCTCAAGGTTACCCAACCCCGGTTTGTCACAAACTAACGGATCCCGTTAGTTACTTTCGATAATTGCTGTTATTTCTAACGTAGGTCGGTGTTGTTGTCAAGTCTTCGTCGGTCATCATTGTCGATGCGTATCCGATGTCGGCTGTCGATTGTGTGATTTACCTGCATAGACAGCAGTTGAGCCAGCCACCGATTTTCTTTCGCGCGAGATCCTTGTAGTGAATTCGACAAGTTCTGGCACTGTCGGTCGTCGCGCGCCGGTGGCTGCATCAGAACCTGTCGGTGACAGCTGGCATGGTCCGCTTGGATTCGAATTCTCGTCGATATTCAGAACTCAACCAGGACTTTCGCGGTTGAGTTCCTCGCGGTACGCGCCCTACCAGTCGAGGGTTGAACGTTACGGATAACAGCAATTGTTCACCACCAAGCCAGGGTCACAGCCAGTCTGTCCGAAAGAGAGAACCACAAATGTCCACACACCCAACCCGCGTCTTCACCGCAGTTGTTTTGGTGCTCGCCCTAGCGCCGTGTTCGTCGTAGACGCGTCAACAAACCCAGAACCTGCCGAGGCCGCCGATGGCTATTGGGGCTGGGAGCAGGTCGCACACTTGAGTTGTTGGACTACCTCAAGTATTGCGGCCGCCTACACTTGGGCTGGGACAGGCGGTACCGTTGCCGTCGTCGCGTTGGCAGGAGGCGGAACAGGGTACGCGTACTATAGGGCATGCAGATTCATCTTGACGAACGTCCCTGTGTGGATTGAGACTGTCGCTGAAGTGGTAACACAACACGGAATAGAAAATAACCCTTATCGGGGTGGAGATCCCTCGAGTTTCTGTATAGGAAGCTGGTGGTGTATCGGCTAGCCACCCGCGCACTGGTTTAGTACGTATTTCTCGACCTGACAGTACCTTTACATGAGGTTCCCCTCGTTGGCTTGACCCTTCGATTCGGAGGGTCAAGCCAACGCTGAATCTGTTTGTATTGATGCGTGTCATCCACGTTGATTCCATAGGGGCTAATGGGTCGCCGAGAATGACAGCCGAGTTGTCCCAGCAGGGGCCGGGTGGCGAACCATAAACGAGTCGAATGCTCGATGCGCATCATGGGATCTGCAAGCATCCTCAACGATGCCCATCCGCTGGAGAGTCCCAGCTAAGTCTCGCCCAGAACCCTGGGGATCTGGGCGAACAGAAACAAGTGTGTTCCCGCAAGCTGATTAGCTATTTCATGGTCACACATTTTGCCGCCCAACTCGTGATCGACGTTATTAAGATGATCCTAGCCGTCCGAGGTAACCACACCGTTGGCTCTGCCAGTTGCCCCCAACTCGGCGGCCACATCTGAAACCGCACGCGCGTCACGGTCCACCGCTGTCGTCGCCCAACGCGCCGCACTGGTCGTCAAAGTCGAACGAACCGGTGCGGTCTCGTCGTTGGTTTCGGTGAACGAACCTGTCGCACAATCTGTGGCGGGGCAACGCTAGCGCCACTTGTGCCACACCAACCGCACAGGCCGCCGAAGGTCGACAAATCCACCAACCGCACCGCGCTGGCGCCCTTCGACCACGCCAGCTTGCCACAACCTCCACACGCCGGTCGGTGACGGATCCGGGCCCGAAGAATAGCCACCGACGGAACTGACCGTTCGTCGTCGACGCCAACGTCGTCGTCCCCTAACAGCAACCAACAACTCACAGATACGCGTAGGATCCTGTACCAGCGGGGCCTCCTCAGATTCGGTGTGTGTCGCCCCCGATTCTGGAGGCCCCAACCGTTTCAGCGCGGACTACTGCCCGCTTCAATCCGAAGAGCCTCCAACCAACTGTCAAGCGAATTGCTGGAAGCCCCCAGGAGAATTCGGAATATCGAATGGACGGTTGGTGTTTACGGTGGCGATGCACTCCGTTAGCGGAGTGTCGTGCGCCGGTTACGTCCCCACATCACCAAAGTCAGCACTCCGGCCGTTGTAGCGACAGCGGCACCGCTCGCCCCTCCACCAAGCATAAGCACGCCACCTACAGCCAACCCGATCCCGACCACTGCGCCGCCCATTAGGCGAAGGCTGGCAATCCTCGAAGGTCTGGCTTCTTGGGATTTGCCGCTTTTTGCTGTTTCCATGACTGACTATGCTAGCAGCCCGCTCTCCTGCAAGGCGGACGAGCAGAGAGATGACTTCGGGCGCGGAGAATGCTGGATCGTGAATCCGTCAGACTAATCGTGCAAGGCAGAAGACTTCAAGAAAATAACGATGCGGGGAAATCGGTCCCCTATGCCGAAGCGTTAGAGCGAACCGCTGCGGTGGAATCGGGACGATGCCGCGGTAGCTGCGGAACTGCACCGCAATGCCGCGGTGCATGCGATTGTTGCGATCAACGGCACCAGCGCGGTCAAGGCCACCATATCGACTATTCGACTGTATTCTAGTCGTTGTCGTTGGTGGTTCTCCCATTCGGTTGGAGTCGGCCTTCGGGTGCGCCGCCGCTCCGTTTGTGTCTATCACTCCTCAACTAGCTGGCGAATACGATCTCGGCGAGTCTGAAGCCGCCTGATGGGGTCTGCGGAGCCTTACCGGAGTGTGGGAGTCGGTGTTGGGCGGTGGTGGTTCGGCGGTAGTGTGCGGCGGCGTGAGCGATGCGATCTTCGTGCCCGACGGTGAGTGGCTGATTCCGCAGCCGAACGCCTGTGGACCTTGGTTTCCGGGAGTCCAGCACGGAGGATCAATAGCAGGGTTGTTCGCCAGGGCAATTGAACGGGTCGAGTCAGATGTTGAGATGTTCACGACGCGGATCAGCATCGATATGAGCCGTCGAGTGCCGATGGGGCCAACCAGAGTTGAGACCGAAGTGGTGAGAAACGGTCGTCGGGTGCAGGCTGTCGAAGCGCTTTACTTCGTTTCCGACGAGGTGGCGGCCCGTGCTACGGCGACTCGAATTCGGGTTGACGAAGACCTCTCTTCAGAGAAGATCGGGGTTGGCTCGCGCCCCGAAGACCGACCCCCGATGCAACCGGAAGAAGTACCGGTCATGGAGGGTCTCTTCGTCGGCTTCGACTTTGTTCGGAACTTTGTGATGCGCCGAGAACAAACGGCGTCGGGTGGAGCGATGACTTGGGCCCGCCTTGATCGCCAGTTCGTCGCAGGCGAGCCGAACACATCGTTGATACGGCTTGCCGCTGTTGCCGATATGGTCCCAAGCGCCAACTCGGTGTTGGACTACCGTGAGTACCTGTCGGTGAACCCTGATCTCAATATTGCCATTTCAAGGTTGCCGGAAAGTGATTGGGTTGGTTCGTTGGCGGTGGTCCGGACCGCCCCGGGTGGTGTCGGCCAGACTGATGCGCAACTTTTTGACGAACACGGTGTGATCGGTAGGTCGATATAGTCGCTCTTGATAGATCACCGTTGATACGAATGTCTCGCAGCGACCCCCGCCCCAACGTCATCCTGATCAACTGTGATGACCTCGGCTACGGCGATCTCGGATGCTATGGCTCTGAAGTGCACGACACGCCGGCAATAGACACGCTGGCTGCCGAGGGGATGCGGCTCACTGACTTCTACATGGGTTCGGCCGTGTGTACGCCGTCGCGGGGAGCGATGCTGACGGGCTGCTACCCGCCGCGCATCGGTTTCGATGACTTTGAAGGATTGCATGTGTTGTTCCCGGGGATGGCCGGAGGGCTCAACCCCAGCGAGATCACCATCGCCCGGCTACTGAAGGACACCGGCTATGCCACGCAGATGGTCGGCAAATGGCATTGCGGAGACCAAGCCGATTTCTTGCCGACCCGTCACGGGTTCGATGGTTGGTACGGGCTTCCCTACAGCAACGACATGGGCATCCAAGCATCGAAGTTCACCGAAGAAGAGATCAAGAAGATCAAAGACGAATTTGGAATCGAATTGCCCGTTATTGCGTTCCCTCCCCTTCCGCTGATGCTTGACGAGGAGGTAATCGAGGCACAGCCCGATCAGGCGGCGCTGACCGAGCGTTACCTGCAGGAATCAATCCGTTTCATGAGAAGCAACCGCGATCAGCCGTTCTTTCTCTATTTCGCACACATGTATGTGCACCTGCCGCTGTATGTGCAACCGCAATTCTTGGCCGAGTCACGCAACGGGCCTTATGGCGCAGCGGTCCGTTGCATCGACTGGGCGCTGGCGGTGCTGATGGCCGAGCTAGCGGCTTTGGGCTTGAGCGACGACACGATCGTTATTTTCACCAGCGACAACGGTGCGTTGTGCCGCCCTGGAGAAGGCAGCAACGCACCGTTGCGGGACGTCAAAGGCACGACTTGGGAAGGCGGCATCCGAGTTCCCTGTATTGTGCGCTGGCCTGGCCAAATACCAGCAGGTTCGACCACCAGTGCGCTCACCACCGCTATGGATCTCTATCCGACGATCGCAGGTTGGTGCGCCGCCGCTGTGCCATCTGATCGAACGATCGATGGCTGCGATCTCGATGCGGTACTTCGGAGAAGATGTACCGAATCGCCAAGGGAGACGTTCTTGTATTACCGCGGTCCAACCCTCGAAGCTGTCCGAATGGGCACCTGGAAACTCCACTTGGTCAAGAACAACAAATGGCGCGGTGGCGATAGCGAAGAGATGCCGCAACTCTTTGATCTGGCCGCCGATGTAGGCGAGACCAACAACGTGCTGGCCGACAACCCCGATGTGGTCGCAGACATCATGGTCCATGTCGAAGCAGCACGCGCAGAGTTGGGAGACGCCGCCACGGGCGCTGAGGGAACTGGTCGCCGCCAACAAGGGCGAGTTGACAACCCTGTCACGTTGACCACCTTCGACCCCGACCACCCCTACTACATGGCCGAGTACGATCTCGCCGACAGGGGCTGATCGAGGCAACAGCTCCGATTTCGGGGTACCGTTTGGGCTCTCGCATCCGCTCACGGGAGTTCTCGCGCCGCGCCGACGAGGGCTTATGGTTCGGCGCTAGCGGAGTCTTACGGGGGTGCTGACTTCGGAGTAGAAATCGTTGCCCTTGTCGTCGATAACGATGAAAGCGGGGAAATTCTCAACTTCGATCTTCCAGATCGCTTCCATCCCCAACTCCGGGTACTCGAGAACCTCCACGGAGCGGATTGAGTCTTGGGCCAAGCGAGCCGCGGCTCCGCCGATTGAACCCAAATAGAAACCTCCGTAGCGAGCACACGCCTCGGTTACTTCACGGGAGTCTTGGGCCAAGCGAGCCGCGGCTCCGCCGATTGCGGTAGCGAGCACACGCCGGTTACTTCACGGGAGCGGTTGCCCTTGGCCAACATCACCAGCGAGCCTCCTGCTGCCTGGAACTCGTCAACGTAGGAGTCCATGCGTCCCGCGGTCGTGGGTCCGAAGGAACCTGAGGTGTACCCAGTTGGCGTCTTGGCCGGCCCCGCATAGTAGATCGCATGATCGCGGAGATACTGAGGCATCGGCTCGCCGCGACTCAGCCTCTCTGCGATCTTGGCGTGGGCGATATCGCGACCGACCACGAGTGTGCCGTTCAGCGATAGCCGTGTCTTCACTGGATGCTGAGTCAGCTGGTTGCGGATCTCGTCCATTGGCTGGTCGAGATCGATGGTGACAACCTCGCTCGACAAGTCATCGGCGGCGGCGTCGGGCAGGAAGCGAGCCGGATCGGTTTCGAGTTGTTCGAGGAAGATTCCCTCAGCGGTGATTTTGGCTCTGGCTTGGCGATCAGCCGAGCAGCTGACTGCGATCCCAACCGGGTTTGAGGCACCGTGGCGGGGAAGGCGGATCACTCGTACGTCATGACAGAAGTACTTTCCTCCGAATTGAGCTCCGATACCGAATTCGCGAGTTTGCTCCAGCACCTTGGCTTCCCATTCGATGTCGCGGTAACCGTGGCCGGTGTCGGCACTTCCAGACGTGGGCAGCGTGTCGAGGTAGTGGGTGGAGGCCAGCTTGGCGGTCTTGAGGTTGAACTCCGCTGAGGTTCCGCCCACCACGAGCGCGAGGTGATACGGCGGGCAGGCAGAGGTGCCGACGGCTCGCAGCGACTCATCAAGGAAATCAAGCAGCGATTCCTCGTTCAGCAGGGCCTTGGTCTTTTGGAACAGGAAGGATTTGTTGGCCGATCCGCCGCCCTTGGCGATGAAAAGGAACTCGTAGCTGCTCCCAGGCTTCGTATAGAGCTCGATTTGTGCGGGCAGGTTGTTGCCCGTGTTCTTCTCTTCAAACATCGACAACGGCGCCAATTGTGAATAGCGCAGGTTGGTTTCGGTGTAGGTATCGAACACTCCCGCTGAGATCGCCTCGCCGTCATCTCCGTAGGTGACGACTTGGTCGCCCTTTTTTCCCATCACGATGGCGGTGCCGGTGTCTTGGCACATGGGGAGAACACCGGCCGCGGCAATGTTGGCGTTGAGCAGCAGTTCATGCGCAACGAAGATGTCGTTTCCGGAGGCCTCGGGGTCTTCCAGGATGCTGGCCAACTGTTCGAGGTGCTCGGTGCGAAGGTAGTGGGCGATGTCGTTCATCGCCGCGCGGGTAAGCAAACGGATTGCCGAGGGCTCGATCTTGAGAAACGTGCGTCCGTCGGCTTCGAAGGTGGAGACTCCCTCAGTTGAGATCAGGCGGTACTCGGTATTGTCAGGTCCGAGCGGCAGGAGATCAGAGTAAGCAAACTCAGTCATAGCTCCACGCTACTAGCCCCTACAGTTGTCAGAGCGCCTGCACCGACCCGGCTACTACTCTGACCTCTATTGGTGACCGGTCAGCTGCGCTTCCCAAGGAGATAAAGTCATCACATGACCGACTCGCATGGCGGGGGAAAAACGCGCCTACAGCAATTCTGGCTGTCAGAGCAGACTCTTGTCTCAGCGCGGAGACTAGGCATCATTTGTGCATTTTTTGCTGTGTTCCATTTCTGGCGTTACTGGCGCGGTTCATCAGACTCGCCAGCTTTCTTGGTCATTGTCGCAACTCTCGCAATTGTGTTTACTTGGATTTCGGTTGTGTCGTGGGTCAAACGCCGTAAGCACAATGGGTTGACCGCGGACTAGTTCCAGTGGCCTTCCGCGGCTCCTGTCGCCTCGGTTACGAACCGGTAGACCACGTTGTCCCACGAGGCGTCCGGGTCGCTGGGTCGAGCCACAACCGATGCGGACAACCGGTCATATGGTCTGCTCGTCATTGGACTCATCGGCTCATACCGTTCCGCCGATAGGGGTGCCGGGGTATGAGGCGGGGTCGCCTTCGGCGGGGATTGCTGGTCGGGACCAGTGGGTCAGATCAGCTATTGCTTCGGCTACGTCACGCCAGGTGTCGGGGTTCCACCCTTCGGCTTTGGCGGTCACGGCCCCGTCTTGGCGCACCAGCAGGAAAGCGGGTGCGGACTCGACTCCCAAGCCCTTGGCGATGGCGCGTGTCGGGTCGACAAAGGTCAACACTTCCTCGGCGTACGGCCCGAGGAACCGCTTGGCGTCGTCGGCTGAGCAGGTGAGAATCCAGCAGGGACGACAATCGGCTTCGCCAAATCCCTGCAGGATCCGTCTGGAGGTGTCGAGAATCCAGGCGCTTTCGTGGGTGAACGGGTCAAGCACCACGCACGCGAGAGGAAAAGTCGTGAGCCAGTCTGAAAGGGGACGGCTGTCGCCGTTGAGCGGGTCGAGTTCAAGCTCAGCGGTGGTTATCACGCCGCAACGTTAGCGCTCCGTGGCCCAGGCCGGTCGCATCGGGGCGCAGAAGTTGCTGACCGGCACCGCAGGCTACGATTGACTCCGTGCATCCGGTTGAGCGCCTCCGATATGTAGCTCAAGCTGGTGATACTTCGACTGTAACGCTGGTGCGCGAGGCAGCGTACGCGCTCGCCGATTTTGCCTGTGATCCGATGGAACTGCTGATCGCCTGCAAGCGACTGGTTGAACGTCGTCCAGCTTGCGCCTCGCTGGTGTGGGTCTGTGCCCGTATTCTGTCGGGAAGCGATCCGGTCACGGAGGCCTATGACTGCGTTGCTGCTCTTGAGCGAGATCGCACTTCTGAAGAGTTGACCAACCAGATTCCCAGCGAGGCGTCGGTACTTGTGTTTGGACTGGCCGAGGCGAGCCGCGAGGCGGCTTTGTGGCGGCCAGACATTGAGTTGACGACGGTCGAAGCTGTTGGCGCAGAAGACCACTCGTTCGTCTGGGGCGACCAAACCGTGGACTTGTTGATTCTGGAGGCGGAGGCGGCCAGCGATGGTGAAGCGTTACTTCGGTTGGGAGCAAGTTCGGTAGCGACGGCTGCGCAGCAAATGGAGACTCCGGTGTGGCTTGTTGCCGGGCTGGGCAGGGTGTTGCCAGATCAAATGTGGATTGGCGCGAGAGAGCTAGCGGTGCGCGACCGGCGGGGGAGTCGCAGCTATCATGACTTTGAAGTGATTTCGCTTGATTGCGTCGACACCGTTGTCGGTCCATCTGGGCCGCACCCGGTAAGTGAGCTTCGATTTCGCCGTGAGTGTCCGATCGTTCCGGAACTCTTCGCCTGATCGATAGTCTCATAGATTTGCAAGATGTTGCATAAACATACGTTGATGATATAGTCAACAAGATGCACAAGCTCGCGATCATTGGCGCTTCGGGATTCACCGGAGCGGAATTCCTGCGCTTGTGCGCGACTCATCCCAACTTCGAGGTGGTCATCGCAACGGGTGAATCCCAAGCCAACAAACCGATCGCAGACCTGTATCCAAGTCTCGCTTCGGCCTATGGCGACATGACCTTTGCGCCGCACAACGACGAACTGATCAGCACCATTGAAGAATCAGTGGACTTGGTGCTGATGGGACTTCCCCATGGGCACGCACAGACTCTGGTGCCGCAGCTTCGGGGCAAGGTCAAACACATCATCGATCTCTCCGCTGATTTTCGTTTTGACGACCCCAGCGTCTACCCGAAGTGGTACGGCGAAACCCATCAAGCTCCGGATCTGCTGAGAGAGTTCGTGTTCGGACTTCCAGAATTGTTCCGGGATCAGCTAAGTGGTGCAGAACTGACCGCGGTAGCCGGCTGCTATGTCACCACCGCCTCGTTGGCTCTGGCGCCGTTGGTGAAGGCGGGGATCATCAAGCCGAGCGGGATTATTGTCGACGCGGCCAGCGGTGTCTCCGGTGCCGGGCGGCCCCCGAAAGAAAACACCTCGTTCTGTGCCGTCGACGAAGACTTCAGCGCCTATGGATTGCTGAACCACCGTCACACGCCTGAGATTGAGATGGCGATATCGGGCTATGCCGGTACCGATACGCAACTTCTCTTCACACCCCATCTTGCGCCGATGAATCGAGGGATTCTCGCCACCTGCTACGGCGCCCTCAGCGAAACATCAGTAACCACCGAAGAGGCTCTTGAGTGCCTTGCGCAGGCGTACGCCGGCGAACCGTTCGTGGTCGTTGATGAGCGGTCTCCCTCAACCAAGTCGACGCTTGGATCAAACACCGTCCACCTCACCGCCAGAGTTGATGAGCGGACACAGACGGTGATCGCCATCGGTGCCCTTGACAACCTTGTAAAGGGCGCGTCGGGGCAGGGCATCCAATGCGCCAACGCTGTGCTCGGACTTCCCGAACACACTGGTCTACCCACCGCTGGACTCTTCCCCTAAGCAACCCTGATTGTGTATGTCTGAATCCGTTTCACCCTTAGCGCCGTCGTCGTTCCCCGATATTCCGCCTATCGCAGGGGTCCAGTTGGCCACCTATGCCGCTGGAATCAAAGACGACTCCAAAGCGGATCTGTTTCTTGCCTCGCTGGCAGAAGGCACCTCGGTGGCCGGTACGTTCACCCGCTCGAAGTGCCCGTCCGCGCCCGTCGAATGGTGCCTGCGAATCCTCAACGAAGGAAACCGCGCAGCCCGGGCTGTGGTGTGCAACTCGGGCAACGCAAACGCCTTCACCGGGGTAGCAGGGGCCACCAGCGCTACTCTCACAGCCGAGGTGGTGGCCGAGTCCCTTGGAGTCGACGCGGACCGGGTCTATCTGGCATCCACCGGAGTTATCGGCGAGCCGCTCCCAGACGACATCTTGAGCAACAGCCTCCCTGCTTTGGTCGACAATCTTGGAGTCGCTAGCACACAGGCGTGGGCTGACGCTGCTGCGGCAATATGCACAACCGACACTTTCAGCAAGGGCGCAGCGGCACGCATCAATTCAACTGCGGCACACATCGCCGGAATCGCCAAGGGCTCCGGGATGATCGCGCCTGATATGGCCACCATGCTGGCTTTCGTTTTCACCGACCTCGCAGTTGCTCCGAAGATTCTTCAGAGCTGCTTGTCGTCATCTGTCGCGGCGAGCTTCAACCGCATCACAGTCGATTCCGACACTTCCACCAGCGACACAGTCCTGCTGTTCGCTACAGGCGAGCAGATCGACAACGAGATCAGTTCATTCGAAGATTCGCGGCTTCCTGAATTCCAAGCGGCGCTCGACCACGTCTTGTTGGATCTGGCTCATCAGGTCGTGCGCGACGGCGAGGGTGCCACCAAGTTCGTGCAAGTGACAGTAACCGGCGCTGAGTCCGACGACTCGGCAACCAAAATCGCGCGGTCGATCGCAGATTCGCCCCTAGTCTCAACGGCCTTAGCTGCTGAAGACGCCAACTGGGGGCGCATAGTGATGGCAGTTGGCAAAGCCGGAGAGAAAGCCGATCGCGATCAGCTTTCGATCTGGATCGGCGCGGAACAAGTTACGTCCAACGGTGCAGCACATCGGGGTTACAGCGAGCCGCGGGCGACCCAACATCTGCAGCAGGACGAAGTTGAACTGCGGGTCGATGTCGGCATCGGCAACGGCTCAGCCACCATCTGGACATGTGACCTGACTCACGGGTACATCGAGATCAACGCGGGGTACCGCTCATGACCGATCCATCAGCACTAGACGCAATTTCTGAGCGGGGGTTCGCTCCAAAACGGCGCGCTGCAGCGCTGATCGAGGCCTTGCCCTACATACAGCAGTTTCGCGACTCAGTTGTGGTGGTGAAGTTCGGTGGCAACGCCATGGTCGACCCCGCCCTGTCTGCCATGTTCGCCCAAGATGTCGTGCTGCTGCGTTCGGTAGGGTTGCGGCCCGTGGTTGTCCACGGGGGCGGCCCCCAGATCGGCGCGCTGTTGAAACGATTGGGAAAATCAACTGAGTTTGTCGATGGCCTGCGGGTTACCGACGCTGAGACTCTCGATGTGGCCAGGATGGTGCTAGTCGGCAAGGTTGGCCGAGACATCGTGGGCGCGATCAACGTTCATGGTGCGTTCGCTGTGGGAGTTTCCGGCGAAGACGGAGGCCTGATAACCGCAGCACCGGCCGGTAAGGCTCTCGGTTTCGTTGGCGACGTTGCCTCTGTGCAACCCGGGATACTTGAGCGGTTGTTGGCTGAGAGGATGATCCCGGTGGTTTCGACGATCGGCGCGGACGGGGCCGGGCAGGCTTACAACATCAATGCGGACACGGTTGCGGGTGCGCTGGCAGGCGCGCTCGGAGCGGAGAAGGCGATCTATCTCACCGATGTGGCCGGCTTGTTGACCGACTCCGATGACCCCTCTTCGATTGTGCCCCACGCCACCGTCAAAGATCTCGAGGCGATGGTCGCAAACGGAACGATTTCAGGCGGGATGATCCCCAAGGTCCGGGCTTGTATAGATGCAGTCAATTCGGGGGCAGGTTCGGCGCACCTGCTCGACGGCAGGATCCCCCATGTACTGCTCTTGGAACTATTCACCGACGCCGGTATCGGAACAATGGTGACGCCATGACTCGTCTGCAAGCCCAAGCATGGGGTGCGACAGGTGATCACAGCCCCTTGATGAACAACTACGGCTCTCCGCCGCGTATCTTCGTCCGCGGCCAGGGTACCGAGCTATGGGATAACGAAGGTCGGCGGTATCTCGATTTTCTCTGCGGTTTAGCCGTGACCTCTTTAGGGCACGCCCATCCGGCTGTGACCGCCGCAATAGCCGCGCAAGCTGCCACGCTGACCCACACATCGAATCTGTTCGCCAACGAACACCAGGCGCCGGTTGCGGAGCTGATCGGCGAACTGATTGCTGCAGGTTCAGGCCAGGTGTTGTTCCAGAATTCGGGGGCAGAGGCCAATGAAGCGGCCATCAAGTTGGCGCGCAAGTATCACCGCAGGGGTCGTCATGTGGTGGTGAGCGCGCTGAGGTCGTTTCATGGCCGCACCTTGGCCACGCTGGCAGCCACCGGTCAACCAGAAAAGCATGAGCCGTTTCAACCGTTGCCGGAAGGTTTCCGTCACGTCGTTTTCGACGACGTCTCAGAATTGGAGAAAGCGCTGGGCCCCGAGGTGGGTGCCATCATGCTTGAAGCCGTGCAGGGTGAAGGCGGCGTCAACCCCGCCGGTGACAGCTACCTGCAAGCTGTCCGCAAGATCTGCGATGAGAGAGGGATCCTGCTCATCATGGACGAGATACAAACCGGCTTCGGGCGTACGGGCGAATGGTTCGGGTACCAACACAGCGGTATCACCCCCGATATCGTCACGCTGGCCAAAGCCATCGCTAACGGCGTGCCTGTTGGGGCGATGTGGGCTCGCGACGATGTGGCCGCTGCGTTTGGTCCCGGCGACCACGGCTCAACCTTCGCCGGGCAGGCTCTGGCGCTCGCAGCGGCGAGAGCCACGATCAACAGCTACATAGAGATGGACGCCCCAGCGGTGGTGCAGAGCAAAGAAGCCAAGATACGAGCCAAACTCGCCGACGTTGTTGGCGTCGATCATGTGAGGGGCCGGGGCCTGCTATTGGCCCTTGAACTTACCGCCGAGAGCCGCGCTGGCCGGAAGGGCGCCGAGATTGCCAGAGCCTGTCTTGACGAAGGCTTGATCCTCAACGGCATCACGCCCACGGCGCTGCGAATCGCTCCTCCCTACACCGTCACCGACGAAGAGATCGACGAGGCGGTCGCTGTTGTCGCGCAAGTGTTAGGGGCTCGGTGATGCGACATTTCACTGAAATAGACGATCTCTCTGCGTCCGAGCTTGAGCGGGTGCTTGAACTTGCTTCGGCATCTGGGCCACCGACGGTTTTGACAGGCAAGGGCATGGCGCTCGTCTTCGAGAAGCCGTCGGCTCGGACCCGCAACTCAATGGAGATGGCGGTAGTTCAACTAGGTGGTCATCCCGTATACATCAGCGATTCCGAGGTCGGGTTGGACCGGCGCGAATCAGTAGAGGACGTCACCAGAGTCATGGCCGGATTTCACGCGGCGATCGGCGCGCGGGTGTTCAGCCAGTCTGTTGTGGAGCGGATGGCCGCGGTCGATCTGGTTCCCGTGGTCAATCTGTTGAGCGACCAGGGTCACCCGATGCAGGCTCTGGCCGATCTGCTCACCGTTCAGCAAGAGTTCGGAAGCCTCCAAGGTCGCAGCGTCGCCTTTGTCGGCGACGCCAACAACGTGGCGTTCTCGTTGGCGCTCGGTGCTGGTCTGGCAGGCATGGAGTTCCGTATCGCCAGCCCCACGGGTTACGCCTTCAGCGAAGCCGATCTTGAGCGGATCGCCAAAGTCAACGGGCCAAAGGTGTTCGGGCGGCCCGAAGAAGCTGTCGACGGTGCCGATGCGGTGTACACCGACACTTGGACATCAATGGGACAAGAAGATGAGGCTGCGCAGCGTAGAAGCGATTTTGATGGCTTCCAGGTTGACGAGGAGATGATGGAAGCAGCTTCAGATCAGGCCATTTTCTTGCACTGCCTGCCGGCCCATCGAAATGAAGAAGCCACCGACGCGGTGCTCGATGGCCCTAGCAGCAGGATCTGGGTGCAGGCCGCTAATCGGATGCATGCCGCACGGGGTCTGCTCGTATGGCTCTTGGGGGAGGCGAACCGATGAGCAAAGCCCGTCGACAGCACCGCATAGCAGCGTTGCTCGGTGAGCACGCCGTCACCAACCAGAGCCAGCTCGTGGAACTACTGCAAGGCGAAGATCTCAAAGCAACCCAAGCAACTGTCTCGCGTGATCTGGATGAACTCGGCGCGGTCAAAGTGCGCGTGGCCGGCGGCGAAACCGTCTATGCCATTCCCGAGCACTCTGTTGACCGCATCGCTCCGGAGGATCATCTTCGCCGGGTAATGGGGGACTGGGTTGCTGATATTTCCCATTCCCTGAACCTGGTGCTGCTGCGCACACCGCCTGGGTCGGCTCATGTTGTGGCATCTGCGCTGGATCGGGCTGGGATTGCTGAGATTCTCGGTACGGTCGCGGGAGACGACACCTTGTTAGTTGTTGCCGCCGAAGAAATCGGCGGTGCTTGCCTTGAGGTTCGCTTGCGTGACCTCGCCGGATTGTGAGAGAAGCCATGACCGAAACGAAAGAACTGCTGACATGAAAATTGTCTTGGCCTACAGCGGTGGGCTTGACACGTCGATCATCTTGCACTGGTTGCGGGAGAACTACGACGCTGAAGTCATCACCTTCACTGCCGACCTCGGGCAACGAGAAGAGGTCGAACCGGCGCGCGCCAAAGCGCTTGCGATGGGTGTCGCTGAAGAGAACATCCATATCGAAGACCTGCGCGAAGAGTTCACTCGTGACTTCGTCTTCCCGATGTTTCGGGCCAACACGATCTATGAAGGTGAGTACCTTCTGGGCACCTCGATCGCTCGGCCGCTGATCGCCAAGCGCCTAGTGGAGATAGCAGCAGAGCATCAAGCCGACGCCATCAGCCACGGCGCTACGGGCAAAGGCAACGATCAGGTCCGTTTCGAGCTTGGCGCTTATGCACTTTCGCCCGACATTGAGGTCATCGCGCCTTGGCGGATTTGGGAGTTGGGCTCTCGTGAGTCGCTAATGGCCTACGCCTCAGCCCGAAATATCCCTATCGAGATGACCAGGGGTACCAAGTCACCATTTTCGATGGACGCCAACCTGCTCCATATTTCCTATGAGGGCGGTCCTTTGGAGGACCCCTGGACCGAGCCGCCCGCGGAAATGTGGCGTTGGTCGGTCAGCCCCATCGAAGCGCCGAATGAGGCGACCTATGTTGATCTCACCTACGAGTGTGGCGACATCGTTGCCATCGACGGTAAAGCCATGAGTCCAGCTGCGGTACTCACCTACCTCAACGAGGTCGGCGGTGCCAACGGCGTCGGTCGGCTCGACATTGTCGAGAACCGCTACGTCGGAATGAAGAGCCGCGGAGCATACGAAACTCCAGGTGGCACCATAATGTTGCGGGCCCACCGTGGGATTGAGTCAATCACGCTGGACCGCGAAGTAGCCCACCTCAAGGATTCCCTGATGTCGAGATACGCCGAGTTGATCTACAACGGCTTTTGGTGGAGTCCCGAACGCGAGATGCTTCAAGTCGCGATCGACCACAGCCAGCGCTACGTCAACGGCGAAGTCCGCGTCAAGCTCTATAAGGGCAACGTCGATATTGTCGGCCGCAGGTCGCCGGATTCGTTGTTTGACGAGAAGATCGCCACCTTCGAAGAAGATGAGGGTGTCTATAACCAGGGTGACGCCGAGGGCTTCATCAAGCTCAATGCCTTGCGGCTGCGCAACCTTGCACGGAAACGGGGTTGAGTCATGGCAACTATGTGGCAAGGGAGATTTGCAGCAGACCCTTCGGAATCATTGCAGGCGCTCAATGACTCGTTGAGATTTGATCGGCTGATGTTTAGAGAAGACATAGCTGGTTCGCGCGCGCATGTGCGGATGCTGTGCGAGGTTGGTCTCTTGGCGCCCGCTGAGCGTGATGAGGTGTTGGCAGCCCTTGATCAGGTTTCTGAAGAACTCAGCGACGGCTCGTTCTCCTTTGACGAGAGTGACGAAGACATCCACACGGCGGTAGAGCGGCGGGTGTGTGAGTTGGCAGAGGCGGGAGCGAAGCTCCACACCGGCCGGAGCCGTAACGACCAAGTCGCCACGGATCTTCGGCTGTGGACAAAAACCGCCATTGATGAGATCGTCACGCTCGTGCAAGGCTTGCAAAGGACCTTGCTTCGGTCAGCCGAGTCCGCTGGCGACGCTTACCTTCCCGGATACACCCACCTTCAGCACGCTCAGCCGGTGCTGTTGGCACATCATCTGTTGGCTCACGGCTGGGCGCTGGCCCGTGATGTTGAACGGCTCAAAGACGCCCGGGCACGGCTTGACGTCTCTCCGCTCGGAGCCGGGGCCCTGGCTGGTTCGTCACTTCCGCTCGACCCCGAGATGTGTGCTGAAGATCTCGGTTTTGCAGGCGTGTTCGACAACAGTCTTGATGCGGTAAGCGATCGCGACTTTGTGGCCGAAACGCTCTTCGGGTTGGCGCTGCTCGGCGTTCACCTGAGCCGGATTGGCGAGGAACTGATCTTGTGGGCTTCGACAGAGTTTGGTTTCGTCACCCTTGATGAGGCTTTCTCTACCGGTTCGTCAATGATGCCCCAGAAGAAGAACCCCGACATCGCAGAACTCGCTCGGGGCAAAGCCGGTCGTTTGATCGGTCACCTGACCGGGCTGCTGACCACGCTCAAGGGGTTACCCCTGACCTACAACAAAGACCTTCAAGAAGACAAGGAGCCTTTGTTCGACGCGGTCGACACGGTGTTGCTGACCGTGTCTGCTCTCAACGGAATGATCGATTCACTCGAATTCAACACTGATCGCATGGCTGAAGCTGCTGCTTCTCCATATGCCGCGGCCACCGATCTTGCCGAGTGGCTGGTGGCTCGGGGGATGCCGTTTCGCCAAGCGCATGAGGTTGTCGGCAACCTTGTGCGGCGGTCAGTTGAGGGCGAAGACACCTTCGGTGACTTGGTTGCTGCCAGCGATGAGCTCGGTGCGCAAGCGGCGCAGCTACTTGAACCAGGCGTGTCCGTCACCCGCCGTAATACTCACGGTGGCGGTTCGCCGTCAGCCGTCGCCGAGCAGATCCAACGATTTCGTGCGTTGCTCGGTCAACCTGTCGGCCCTACCTAGGGGCGGGCCGCTAGGAGCGGTTTTGGCGGTACGGTCGGAACCCGATGGTTGCAGAGTGGATCACGGCTAGCGACAAGCGGTTGCAGTTTTCGTCGCGTCGAGATGATGTCTCAGAGGCGATCGCGCCGCTGAACGACCCCGAAATGCGAGAAACGCGAAACGCCATGCGATCGTTGTTAGCGCAGCGCCCGGCACCGCTGGATCGTCGGGAACGACCAGGCCATTTCACGGCGAGCGCTTTGTTGCTGAACGCGAGGCGGGATCGGGTGTTGCTTCTACATCACACCAAACTCAGGATCTGGGTGCAACCGGGTGGTCACGCAGACGGCAACGCCAACCTGTTGGCCGTAGCGCTGTCCGAAGCGACAGAGGAAACCGGTATTGCCGGGCTACGGATCTGGGGTGAGGCCATCGACCTCGACATCCATGAGGTGGCTCCCCCGAAAGAGGATGCTCATCTCCACTACGACGTGCGTTTTTTGGCATTGGCACCACGCTCGGCCGTGCTCAACGCCAACCATGAGTCGACTGCTCAACGGTGGCTCTCTCCGAACGAATTGGCGGCTTTGGGAGTTGACCTTGGACTTCAACGGCTGGCCGAAACCGGCCTGGCTTTGGCCCGCAGACTCGGTTAACCGCGTGCTACTAGAGGTCGAGGGGTGTGTGGCAGCTAACCATGTCGTTCACGTTTGCAAGGCCATCGATGCGACGGGTGTAGATGCCACCTTCGGCTCGCTCGGTGAGAATAAACCGGAGGTCCGAACCGGTGGCGTCTTCGCCCAGGCTCCGCAGCTTGGACACATGACGCCAACGGTCCTCTAGATAAGCGTCCCAGTCAGCGAACCAGGCGTTGAGAATCAACGAATCGCCTTGATCGGTGACGTGATCCCGAAAAGCCTCCTTGAGGGCTGTGACCATTGTTTCGGTCAGCTCCGTGCCCGCGGCTATCTGCTCGGTACGTTCGGCCACAGTGTCGACATCGCGACCCGTGGGCAACGCGTTGATCTCGGCCTGTAGGGGCGAACAGATGGCTTCGGCAGAGTCGGCGAAATCCCGGCTTTCAAGACGGTCTGGATTGTCGCGGGGCGCGAACAGGTAAATCCAGACCCACATGGCGATGATGGCCAGCACTACCAGCGTCAAAGCGACCTTGGTTGACGTGCGTTTCAGATTCGTTGGTCCAGCCATCAGGGGCTTACTGGTTCGGCCCGCGGGTTGACCCAGATGGTGGCAATCTGGTCGCCGACGTCTGTCGTTCCCGCAACTGGGTTCTGGGCCCAGACTCTGCCAGGCAGCGTCTCACCGCCAGCATCGGGGTTCTGGATCACCCTGGTGAAGACACCTAGTCCTGCACTCGTCAGTGACTGTTTGGCTTCGCCTTCAAGTAGGCCAACGACATTCGGGACAGGGTCAAGGCTGGGCCCCACTGCTATCTCAACGGTGATTATCACGCCACCGGGCGCGACGGACCCCGCCACGGGAACCTGCATGAATATTGTCCCTGATTCGTAGTCAGTGGTGACTCGCTCAACGACCCGGATGGTGAAGAACTCCTCTTCCATCTGGAGTCTGAGTTCTTCGTCGATGGTGCGACCGAACAAGTCCGGCACAACGATCTCATCGGGTGCATTCGGTAGCGTTGTGGTAGTTGAACTGGTAGGCGGCGTGGGGAACTGTTCGAGGGGTAGTTCGTCGTGCATCTCATCCATGATCTCTTTCCAGATCAACGCCGGGAACGTGCCGCCGGCAACCGGGCGCCCTCCAAACTCAAAGCTCATCGGCACTTGCCCAACGGGATAGCCGACCCATACCGCTGCTGTGCGTTGAGCGGTGTAGCCGGCGAACGTTGCGTCGGCGTTGTTCTGGGATGTCCCAGTCTTGCCGGCTGCGGTGCGACCGTTGTCCAGTCGGGCTCGGGTACCGGTTCCGCTGGCGATGGTCCCGGTCAACACCCAGGAGATCTGATTGGCGACTGAAGCGCTCAGGACTGGAGCTGGTTTCGGAGCCGCCTCGTACAACAGCGTTCCGTCGGGGTTGGTGATATGGGTGACGATGATTGGATCGACCCGCACCCCAGAGCGTTTGAACGTGGAGAACACCGTGGCCAATTCGACCATGTTTACGTTTTCTGTGCCGAGCACAGCAGCGCACAAAGGTGCGATTCTGCCAGTCCCGATGCCTAGCTTTTCGGCCATCTGGACGAAGCTGGGCGGACGGATGCGCTCGATCAACTGGGCGTAGACGGTGTTGATCGAGTTGCGGGTCGCCTCAATCAGAGTGATGCTCTCATCGCCGGCGCCACCCTCCACTTCCCATGGTTCCCCGCAGACGGGGAAGTTGTCGATCTCGATTTCGCTGGGGGCCTCCCAAACGCTGGTTACTGGGATGCCGCCTTGAAGAGCTGCGGCGAGCCCGATCGGTTTCATGGCTGATCCGGCTTGGCGTCCCGATCCGGAGGCGAGGTTGAATTTTGCGTCGTCGCGGTCGCCGAAGAAGTCTCTCCCGCCGAACATGGCAAGGATCTGGCCGTCGTCGCTTGCGGTCGTTCCCATCACCACCGCGGCAGCGTCGGGATTTTCGTTGCCGTCCTCGCGAAAACGGGGGAGCGCTCGCTCGACTGCCGCCTCGGTTCTCGCTTGAAGTTCCAGGTCGATGGTGGCATGGATGGTCAGCCCGCCTTCGAAGAGGAGGCGGGCGCGCTCTTCGCGGGTTTCGCCGAATTCTTGGTTGTCGAGGAACCACTGTTTCACGTCTTCGACGAAGTAAGCGGCCGGATACTTCTCTTCGAGGATTGGTACGTCATCGACGAGTTCAATCGGCTCCAAGCGTGCGAATTCATACTCGTCGAGCGTTATGTGGTCGTTGGTGTACATGCGCAACAGCACGAGGTCGCGTCGTTCGCGGGCTTCATTCGGGTTCTGGTAGGGGTTGTAACGGCTCGGTGCCTGGATAAACCCAGCTAGCGTCGCTGCTTCGACGAGGCTGAGTTCGGTTACTTTGAGGCAGTCATCGCCTTGGATGCCTTGCAGCGCGCAGTTGGGGGCACCGAAGTATTGGCGAGCGGCGGCTTCGATGCCGTATGCACCGTTGCCGAAGTAGATCCAGTTGAGATAGCGCTCAAGGATGAACTTCTTGGTGTAGTGCTGTTCGAAGCGCAGGGCCATGAATAGTTCTTCGATTTTGCGACTGCCCGTGTTGTCGCTGCGATCCAAGAAGACGTTGCCGACGTATTGTTGAGTGATGGTGGAGCCGCCCTGGCTGATCCCTCCAGCACTCACGTTGGATCGCGCCGCTCGCAGGATGGCTTTGAGGTCAATGCCGTTGTGATCCCAGAACCGCTCGTCCTCAATGGCGATTACCGCGTTTTGAACGATTTCTGGAATGTCGACGATGGGAACGTCGGTGCGGTTCTGTTCTCCCCGCAGACTTGTGATGAGTTTGCCGTTGCGGTCAAGCACGACGGAAGACTGTGCTGTTTCGAGATCGCCGACCGAAAAGTCCGAACCGAACAAAGTGTCGAAGTCTTTGGTCTCAAAGCTGCATCCAGCTGTGAAGACGGCGATTGTTGCGAGCGCTGCCAAGTGGCGTCGAACGAGGCGTCGGAGGCGGCGCATGGCCTCCATTCTGCTCACAAACGACGCTCGATCCTCACCACGAATTTTTCTAAGCGAGCACAGCTAGCGAGAGCCTTCGAGTTGCAATACGTTGTTTCCCGCGCTGGTTCGCTGCGCTCCATTCCCTATTTGATCTCCTATCGTGGTTCCACATGACTGGAGCGGCTGTTGTTGACGATCTTGGGTTCCGCGGCTTGCTGCAGGATCACACCGACGAGGCTGCTTTACGGGAGTTGCTTGAACCAGGCCAGGTCTCCCTGTATCACGGCATCGACCCGACAGCTCCGAGCCTGCACCTCGGCAATCTCATCGGAGTGCTGGTCCTGCGTCGCTTCCAAGACGCCGGACACCGGCCAGTTGCCTTGGTAGGTGGCGCGACCGGGATGATCGGTGACCCGAGTGGCCGCTCCGGTGAACGGAACCTCCTTGACGAGGCTGAACTGGCCGTAAACCTGGCTGGGATCAGATCGCAGTTGGAGCGGTTGCTCGACTTCGACGGCCCGAGCGGGGCTGAGTTGGTCAACAACCACGATTGGATGCGCGATGTCACTCTGCTCGAGTTCCTGCGTGGCGCCGGTAAGCACATCACCGTCAACCAGATGGTTGCGAAGGACTCGATCCGTTCAAGAATGACCAGCGATGTGGGCATCTCGTTCACGGAGTTCAGTTACATGCTGTTGCAGGCTTTCGATTTCTGGTGGCTTCATGAAAATCGTGGCTGCAAGTTGCAAATTGGCGGTTCCGATCAGTGGGGCAACATCACCGCCGGAATTGATCTGATCCGCAGACGCAGTGGCGTTCGTGCCCACGGCCTCACCTGGCCGCTCATGACCCGCAGCGACGGCAGCAAGTTTGGCAAGACTGCCGAAGGCGCCGTTTGGCTGGATCCTGAGATGACGATGCCTTACGAGTTTCATCAGTACTTCTTGCGAGTCAGTGACGCTGACGTGGAACGCACACTCATGCAGTTGACATTGCTCGGTGTTGGCGACATTTCAGAGATTATGCGAGAGCATGTGACGAGCCCCGAGCAGCGACTGGCACAACATGAGCTGGCGGACTCAGTTACTGGTCTCATCCATGGGTCCGAGGCGCTGCATCGAGCCAAGCGAGCCGCGGCGGCGTTGTTTGGTGGGGGCGAGCTTGACCTGGAGGGTCTTGAGTCGCTGCGCGGGATCGTGCCGGAGACGCTGGTAGCAGCCGATTCGGTTGGTCTTGATGAACCAGTCGTAGATCTGTTGGTGGCGACCGGCGTGTGCGCTTCGAAAGGCGACGCCCGCCGCACTATCAAACAGGGCGGGATCCGGGTCAACGGCCAACTGGTAACCACCAACTCTGAGTCCGTTGAGGCGATCGGTGGCCGCTTCGCTTTGGTGCAGCGTGGTAAGAAGCAGCGATATTTGGCGGTATTCGACGCTTAGTCTGATCAAGCGCTGTCAGAACCTGGCCGATTACTCAAATATTCGGCTCGTTTGGGTTGCCGCATCCAGGCTGCTTCGGTAGTTTAGTTACTCGCCTCTGTGGACGCTAGGTCTGACGAGAGCGTAGTGAGGCATCAACAGGCCGGTTCATCTGGTCAGCGTGCCTGGCACTCCGGTGTCGAGTGCTCCTTGAAAACGGAAGAGACGGACGCAAAGCGAGTGCGGGTGACGTTTTGGATTTCGCGATCTGAAACGGCATCTGTCAATTTAATACCGGGGTTTTCAACGGCCCCGGTGAGCCAGTTCATTCAACTTCGGTTGGATGGACGAACCCCTCCGGAAGCCATCTGGTGACCGGAGAGGAAAACTGGTCACTGCAAGCCAGCGGTGACCGGCTCTACGTAAACGCTGGGTGCCTTACGCGATCACTTCGGTGCTATCACCTGAGTGATTAAGGCATCCGCAACCCGATCTAAAGACCGGTTTTGCTGGTCGAAAGATCTCGACGGAGAGTTTGATCCTGGCTCAGGACGAACGCTGGCGGCGTGCTTAACACATGCAAGTCGAACGAGATACCGGAGCTTGCTCCGGTGGAAAGTGGCGAACGGGTGAGTAACACGTGAGAAATCTGTCCTAGAGACCGGGACAACCATCGGAAACGATGGCTAATACCGGATACCCTCAGACGGCCGCATGGTCGAGTGAGGAAATGCTCAGGTGCTCTAGGAGGATCTCGCGGCCTATCAGCTAGTTGGTGGGGTAACGGCCTACCAAGGCATCGACGGGTAGCTGGTCTGAGAGGACGATCAGCCACACTGGGACTGAGACACGGCCCAGACTCCTACGGGAGGCAGCAGTGGGGAATATTGCGCAATGGGCGAAAGCCTGACGCAGCAACGCCGCGTGAGGGATGACGGCTTTCGGGTTGTAAACCTCTTTCAGTGATGACGAAAATGACGGTAGTCACAGAAGAAGCTCCGGCCAACTACGTGCCAGCAGCCGCGGTAACACGTAGGGAGCGAGCGTTGTCCGGATTTATTGGGCGTAAAGAGCTCGTAGGCGGTTTCGTAAGTCGGATGTGAAAACTCAGGGCTCAACCCTGAGACGCCATCTGATACTGCGATGACTAGAGTCCGGTAGAGGAGCATGGAATTCCTGGTGTAGCGGTGGAATGCGCAGATATCAGGAGGAACACCAACGGCGAAGGCAGTGCTCTGGGCCGGTACTGACGCTGAGGAGCGAAAGCATGGGGAGCAAACAGGATTAGATACCCTGGTAGTCCATGCCGTAAACGTTGGGCACTAGGTGTGGGGTCTTCTAACGGATTCCGTGCCGTAGCTAACGCATTAAGTGCCCCGCCTGGGGAGTACGGCCGCAAGGCTAAAACTCAAAGGAATTGACGGGGGCCCGCACAAGCGGCGGAGCATGTTGCTTAATTCGAGGCAACGCGAAGAACCTTACCTGGGTTTGACATGTACCGAAAAGCTATAGAGATATGGTGTCCTTCGGGGCGGTACACAGGTGGTGCATGGCTGTCGTCAGCTCGTGTCGTGAGATGTTGGGTTAAGTCCCGCAACGAGCGCAACCCTCGTCCTATGTTGCCAGCACGTAATGGTGGGGACTCGTAGGAGACTGCCGGGGTTAACTCGGAGGAAGGTGGGGATGACGTCAAGTCATCATGCCCCTTATATCCAGGGCTGCAAACATGCTACAATGGCCGGTACAGAGGGCTGCAAGACCGCGAGGTCGAGCGAATCCCACAAAGCCGGTCTCAGTTCGGATTGGAGTCTGCAACTCGACTCCATGAAGCTGGAGTCGCTAGTAATCCCGGATCAGCAACGCCGGGGTGAATACGTTCCCGGGCCTTGTACACACCGCCCGTCACACCACGAAAGTCGGCAACACCCGAAGTCAGTGGCCTAACCCTTAGGGGAGGGAGCTGCCGAAGGTGGGGTTGGCGATTGGGGTGAAGTCGTAACAAGGTAGCCGTACCGGAAGGTGCGGCTGGATCACCTCCTTTCTAAGGAGCTCCTCTCGAAGAACTGGCTCATCTGAGCCAGCCACTCGAGTAGGTTCCCAGTTAGGCACTCGTTTAACACTGTCATCGCAACGAAGCATTGCTTTATTGTTTGATAGCTAGTGTTCGTCTCTTCCGCTTTGAGGGAGCAGTCCATTGGTCTGCACCTTGCGACGCAATGCGCTATTCATTTGAGTTGGTACTCATTTGGGCCAGTCGCACCGTCGTGTAAACGCCTCTTGAGAATTGCATAGCGAGCACGAGCATCTTTTATAAGATGATCAAATGATCAATTCAATTTTTGAAATGTAGATAACCCAAGCTACGAAGAGCCAACGGTGAATGCCTTGGCACTGACTACCGATGAAGGTCGTGAGAGGCTGCGATAAGCCGCGGGAAGCTGCCGACTAAGCGTCGATCCGCGGATGACCGAATGGGGAAACCCAATACCCGTAATGGGGTATTACTTCCGTCTGAACACATAGGACGGATAGAGGGAACCGGGTGAACTGAAACATCTAAGTAACCCGAGGAAAAGAAAGCAACAGCGACTCCCTTAGTAGCGGCGAGCGAAACGGGATCAGCCTAAACCTGTGTGGTGGAAAGCCTGACGGCGTTGCCATATGGGGGTTGTGGGAACCGATAGGACTAGCGTCAGATGGTCCACGGAGTTACAAAGCAAGGATGTAGTGGAATGGTTCTGGAAAGGCCAGCCGCAGTGGGTAATAGCCCCGTACATGAAACGTCTCTTGCCTCCGATCGAGTCTCCCGAGTAGCGCCGGATCCGGGAAAGCCGGCGTGAATCTGCGAGGACCACCTCGCAAGGCTACGTATATGTCAGTGACCGATAGTGAACAAGTACCGTGAGGGAAAGGTGAAAAGAACCCCGGGAGGGGAGTGAAATAGTACCTGAAACCGTTGGTTTACAATCAGTCAAAGTGTAGCCACCGAGTGTTTACACTCAGTGGCCACGATGGCGTGCCTTTTGAAGAATGAGCCTACGAGTTACGGTGTGTGGCAAGGTTAACCCGCGAGGGGAAGCCGGAGCGAAAGCGAGTCTGAACAGGGCGTTCAGTCGCATGCTGTAGAC
This sequence comes from Candidatus Aldehydirespiratoraceae bacterium, assembly GCA_965198365.1. GTDB lineage: Bacteria > Actinomycetota > Acidimicrobiia > Acidimicrobiales > Aldehydirespiratoraceae > VXYK01. The sequence goes on from OZ240617.1 coordinate 1,558,605, forward strand.
CCGAAGCCGAGTGATCTAGCCATGGGCAGTGTGAAGCGGAGGTAAGACTCCGTGGAGGCGCGAACCCACTTCGGTTGAAAACGGAGGGGATGACCTGTGGTTAGGGGTGAAAGGCCAATCAAACTCGGTGATAGCTGGTTCTCCGCGAAATGCATTTAGGTGCAGCGTCGCACGTTCAGTCATGGAGGTAGAGCACTGGATGGGCTAGGGGCCCCACAAGGTTACCAACCCCAACCAAACTCCGAATGCCATGACTCCAGAGTGCGGCAGTGAGACCTCGGGGGATGAGCTTCGATGGTCGAAAGGGAAACAGCCCAGATCACCAGCTAAGGCCCCTAATTCTGTACTAAGTGGTAAACGATGTGGGATTGCACAAACAGCCAGGAGGTTGGCTTAGAAGCAGCCACCCTTTAAAGAGTGCGTAATAGCTCACTGGTCGAGTGGTCCTGCGCGGACAATGTAACGGGGCTCAAGTACAGAGCCGAAGCTGTGAATTCCTACCTAGTAGGAGTGGTAGCGGAGCGTCGATCTCGCGGTGAAGCGTCGGTGTGAACCGTCGTGGAGCGTGGTCGAGTGCGAATGTAGGTATGAGTAGCGAGAGAGGGGTGAGAAACCCCTCCGCCGGAAGTCCAAGGGTTCCTGGGTTAGGCTTATCCGCCCAGGGTTAGTCGGGTGCTAAGGCGAGGCCGAAAGGCGTAGTCGATGCACAACTGGTTAATATTCCAGTACCACCACATTATGCGCCCATGTCAAGGCGATTTTGGTGAGGGGATGCCTCAGGCCATTGTGGCTTGAGGACGAACCGATCCAGGTCGTTGAGGCAAGCAATGCGGGGACGCAGGAAGGTAAGTGATCCCAGGCGATGGTAGTCCTGGGGTAAGCGTGTAGGGAGAGGTCCAGGTAAGTCCGGCCCTCATTAATCCTGAGACGCGACGCCGAGCCGAATCAGGCGAAGTCACCGATCCTATGCTGTCAAGAAAATCCGCTAGTTAGCACATGTGGTGCCCGTACCCCAAACCAACACAGGTGGACAGGTAGAGAATACCAAGGCGATTGGGAGAACTATGGTTAAGGAACTCGGCAAATTGCGTCCGTAACTTCGGGAGAAGGACGACCTTTAGATGGTGACGGGATTTACTCCCCGAGCCTGAAAAGGTGACACAAACCAGAGGGAAGCGACTGTTTACTAAAAACACAGCAGCGTGCGAAGCCGTAAGGCGCTGTATACGCTGTGACTCCTGCCCGGTGCTGGAAGGTTACGGGGAAGGGTTAGCCTTCGGGCGAAGCTCTGAACCTAAGCCCCAGTAAACGGCGGCCGTAACTATAACGGTCCTAAGGTAGCGAAATTCCTTGTCGGGTAAGTTCCGACCTGCACGAATGGAGTAACGACTTCCCTACTGTCTCAACCATAGGCCCAGCGAAATTGAAGTACGAGTAAAGATGCTCGTTAGCTGCAGAAGGACGGAAAGACCCCGTGGACCTTTACTACAGTTTGGTATTGGTTTTTGGTCTGAGTTGTGTAGGATAGGTGGGAGACTAGGAAGCATGGGCGCAAGCTCGTGTGGAGTCAATCTTGAAATACCACCCTTCTCATGCTGGAAATCTAACCTCGGCCCGTTATCCGGGTCAGGGACAGTGCCAGATGGGTAGTTTGACTGGGGCGGTCGCCTCCTAAATGGTAACGGAGGCGCTCAAAGGTTCCCTCAGACTGGTCGGCCATCAGTCGTTGAGTGCAATCGCACAAGGGAGCTTGACTGTGAGACTTACAAGTCGAGCAGGTACGAAAGTAGGAGATAGTGATCCGGCGGTTGCGTGTGGAAGCGCCGTCGCTCAACGGATAAAAGGTACCCCGGGGATAACAGGCTAATCTTCCCCAAGAGTCCATATCGACGGGAAGGTTTGGCACCTCGATGTCGGCTCATCGCATCCTGGGGCTGAAGCAGGTCCCAAGGGTTGGGCTGTTCGCCCATTAAAGCGGTACGCGAGCTGGGTTTAGAACGTCGTGAGACAGTTCGGTCCCTATCCTCTGCAGCCGGAAGAGATTTGAGGAAAGCTATCCCTAGTACGAGAGGACCGGGATGGACGTAGCTCTCGTGTGCCAGTTGTTCCGCCAGGAGCATGGCTGGTTGGCGACCTACGGGAGGGATAACCGCTGAAAGCATCTAAGCGGGAAGCCTTTTCCAAGATGAGATCTCTCACCGGGTCAACCGGGTAAGGCCCGTGGCAGAACACCACGTTGATAGGCCGGAAGTGTACGCACAGCAATGTGTTCAGCTGACCGGTACTAATCGGCCGAGGGCTTGGTTTCACATTTCAATTATTGATAGTTCGTGCTCGCTATGGAGTTCTGAAGAGGCAGGAGTTCACTGACTCCGCTTCGTTTTCTGCGCAAGCAGAGGACTCAACAGTTTCGGTGGCGATAGCGACAGGGTCACACCCGTTCCCATTCCGAACACGGAAGTTAAGCCTGTCAGCGCCGATGGTACTTGGGTGGTTACGCCCTGGGAGAGTAGGACGCCGCCGGATTTCTTTATTTGATCGAGCCTCGCTAGCTAGCGAGGCTCGATCTCGTTTTTGACCCCTGTTGCTAGAGTCAACGGTTATGGGTTCTGCGGCATCTTCGTCAAAGCGGAACTTACCGAACGCCGAAGTCCTTCAACGCACCGCAGCGGCTGCGGTTGGCCGTGCTCGGACGCCGGCTGTGCGCGACCGCAAACCCCTTCGGCGCCGCGCGCAGCACTCAGAAGACCCCGCGGTGGTTCTGAAGCGAGCGGTGGGCGAACCCCGCGACCGTTGGCTGTTGAATCGCTTGAACAAAGCGGCACGAGCCTTTGAAGCCGAACGGTTCAGCGACGCGCGTAAACAACTCCAGCCGGTGGTTCGGGAAGCCCCCGAACTAGTAGATGCCCGAGAATTGATGGGGATCGTGCTCTATCGGCTGGGACAGTGGAAAGAAGCGATCGAACACTTGGAGAAATTCCGCGAGATGACTTCGTCGACCGAGCAACATCCAGTCCTAGCCGATTGCCATCGAGCGCTCGGACGCTGGGCGGACGTAGAGGAGTTGTGGGTTGAGCTCGGACAGGAGTCGCCCCGCCCCGAGATAGTCACTGAAGGTCGCATCGTGCTCGCGGGCGCCAAAGCCGACCGAGACGACCTCCGAGGCGCTATTGCCACGCTTGAGCACCGGTGGAAACGTCCCAAACACCCTCGCCCCGATCAACTCCGTCGTGCCTATGCTCTAGCGGACCTGTACGACCGCGCCGGCAAGACCGCGCGGGCGCGCGAGTTGTTCAAGTGGGTGGCCCATCACGACTCCAGGCTCGCCGATGTAGCAGCCAGAGTCCGGGCATTGAGCTAGGGCATGCGCTGAACTTCGCAGTCCGGTCGATTCATCAATATCGAGGTCGCAGCATTAACCTGACTTCTGGTTCATCTCGCTACACTCGAAGTAGCTAAGGGGGCGTTTTGATCAACACTGAGGAGCTGTTGCCGGAAGTCCGCGAGGTCGAGCGCATAATTGTTCGGTTCGCTGGCGATTCTGGCGACGGTATGCAACTCACGGGAGATCGCTTCACCTCAGCGAGCGCCTTGTTTGGCAACGACTTGGCCACCCTGCCGGAGTTTCCTGCCGAGATCCGCGCTCCCGCCGGCACGTTGGCGGGGGTTTCGGCTTTCCAGGTCCACATATCGGACCACGACATTACAACCCCGGGAGATGCGCCCAACGTTCTGGTCACGATGAACCCGGCTGCGATGATGGCTGAACTGCCGCGTTTGGAGTCAGGCGGCACGATTATTGTCAATACTGACGCTTTCAACGAGCGCAACCTTGCCAAAGCCGGCTACGAAGTGAATCCCCTCGAAGACGGCTCGCTGGACGGTTACTCGGTCATCACCGCACCGATGACAGATCTGACAAAACAAGTTTGTAAGGATCTCGGTGTTAGACCGCGTGATGCTGAGCGGTCCAAGAACTTCTTCGCGCTGGGCTTGGTGTCATGGCTCTTCAGCCGTCCTACCGATCCCTCGTTGCACTGGATACGAGAGAAATTCGTCGGCAGGGATGCAGTAATCGCAGCGAACGAAGCGGCCTTCAAAGCCGGACATGCCTTTGGAGAGACCGCCGAACTTTCTGCGAGTCGGTTGGCGGTGCGCCCCGCTCGGTTCGAACCAGGTACCTACACCAACATCAACGGCAACACCGCGCTGTCGTGGGGCTTGGTGGTCGCCTCCCAAAAAGCTGGAATACCGATCTTTTTGGGCTCATACCCGATAACGCCAGCGAGCGACATCCTCCACGAACTAGCAAAACACAAGAACTTTGGGGTTCGCACGCTGCAAGCCGAAGACGAGATCGCCGCTATCGGCGCGGCGCTTGGGGCCTCCTACGGGGGCCATTTGGGGGTCACCGCAACCAGCGGTCCTGGGTTGGCGTTGAAAGGCGAGACCCTGGGCCTGGCAGTAAGCCTCGAGTTGCCACTTGTGGTCATTGATATTCAACGAGGTGGTCCTTCCACGGGTCTGCCGACCAAGACCGAAGCGGCCGATCTGCTGATGGCCCATTACGGTCGCCATGGAGAAGCGCCGCTGCCGATCGTGTCGGCGAACTCGCCGTCGGATTGTTTTCGCGCCGCCTTCGAAGCGGTACGTATTGCGGTGCGATATCGCACACCGGTGATCTTGTTGTCCGACGGCTACCTGGCCAACGGTACCGAGCCGTGGCGTTTACCCTCGGTAGAGGATCTTCCAGATCTCTCAGTTGACTTTGCGTCCTGCGCCAATGCACTCAACGAAGACGGCGAAGAGGTCTTCTGGCCATACGTCCGCGACGACGATTTGGCTCGTCCCTGGGCGATTCCGGGAACTGAAGGCTTGATGCATCGCATTGGCGGGATCGAGAAAGAAGACGGCACCGGCAACATCAGCTACGACCCGGAAAACCACGGACGGATGGTCGCCATTCGTGATGAGCGAATCAAAAAGGTGGCCGACTCCTACCCGCCCACCGTGGTCGAAGGCGATTCAGATGCCGATGTAGTCATAGTGAGTTGGGGTTCAACTTGGGGAGCGATCACAAGCGCCATGGGGCGCATGAGACGCGCAGGCGGCAAGGTCGCTCGGGTGCATCTGACCAACATCTATCCGCTCCCTACCGACCTCGGCGATATTCTCCGACAATACGACCATGTGATCGTTCCTGAGATGAATCTGGGCCAGCTCTCCAAGATCTTGAGAGCCGAATATCTTGTCGATGCCAAGTCCATTTGCAAGGTGGAGGGGCAACCGTTCACTGCCGGAGAACTTCACCAAAAGTTTCAGGAGATGACCCAGTGACCGACGCCGGAGTCACCACCAAGAAAGACTGGACCAGCGACCAAGAAGTGCGCTGGTGTCCGGGATGTGGCGACTATTCGATCCTTACCGCCATGCAACTCCTTATGCCGGAGATCGGCACCCGTCGCGAAGACACCGTTTTTGTCTCCGGCATCGGTTGCGCGGCTCGCTTTCCGTACTACATGAATACCTACGGGTTGCATGCGATTCACGGGCGGTCTCCGGCGATCGCCACCGGGCTGGCGATGGCTCGACGCGATCTTGATGTTTGGGTGGTCGGTGGTGATGGCGACATGTTGTCGATCGGAGGCAATCATCTGATCCACGCGCTGCGTCGTAATGTCGATCTGACGATTCTTCTTTTCAACAACCAGATTTATGGACTCACCAAAGGGCAGTACTCACCGACTAGCGAAGTCGGCAAGGTAACCAAGTCAACGCCGATGGGTTCGCTCGACACGCCCTTCAATCCCATCTCGGTCGCGTTGGGAGCGGAGGCGTCGTTTGTCGCCCGTACCCACGACATGGATCGCGCGCACATGCAGGAGATCTTCCGTAGGGCTCATGACCACCGGGGCGCCGCGATCGTTGAGGTCTACCAGAATTGCAATGTCTTCAACGACGGTGCTTTCGCGGCTCTTACCAAAAAAGACGCCCGCGCCGAGATGTTGATTCCTCTAGAGCATGGCAAACCTGTTCGCTTTGGGCCAGAGGGCGAACGGGGTGTCGTGCTTGATGATGGAGTGGCTCGGATTGTGTCGGTTGCCGAAGTTGGTGTCGAAGCACTCCATGTCCACGACGAAACGGCAGCGGACCTGTCGGTGGCGTTCGCGCTCAGCCGTTTGGCCGACGACCGGCAGAGTCCAACTCCTATCGGCGTTTACTGTGCTGTAGATCGGCTTGAGTATGGAGGCGGGATCGACTCTCAGATCGCCGTGGCACAAGCTGACCGCGGACCCGGTGATCTTGAGGCGTTGCTGCACAGTCTGCCGACCTGGGAAGTCAACTGACCGCCTGGGCAATTGATCTTGACGGTGTTGTTTGGCGAGGCCGACTCACCGTGCCGGGAGCTGTGGAAGCTGTGGCGCACCTCCGTGCCAACCATGAGCGGTTGGCTTTTGTCACCAACTCGGCCGCTCGTTCACCCGCCGAGGTGGCTGAGAAGTTGGCTGGGCACGGGATTGGTGACGCCGCCGATTTGGTTCTCACCTCAGGGATGGCTGCTGCGTCGATGGTTCCCGCCGGGGTTCGGGCATACGTTATCGGCAGCGGTGGATTGCGCGCCGCGCTGCAAGCTCGTGATGTCGAACTGGTTGCTACAGGAGCGCCTGCGGATGTCGTAATGGTCGGGATCAGTGCCGACTTTGACTACGAAGCACTGACGGGTGCAATGCGTGCGCTTAGAGCGGGTGCTCGTTTCATCGCCACCAATGACGATTCAACTTTTCCCGACGCAAACGGACTACTCCCGGGTAACGGAGCGATCGTCGCAGCGGTCGCGACGGCTGCCGGGGTTCAGCCTGAAATCGCGGGAAAGCCACATCAGGCCATGGCTCAACTGGTACGTGCCAAGCTGGGTTCTAGCGGAATTGTGGTGGGTGATCGTCCCGAGACTGACGGCATGTTTGCTCGGTCCTTGGGCTATCGCTTCGGGCTGGTTCTGAGCGGTGTCACGTCGCAAGCGGATTTACCGGTGAACCCCACACCAGACGTCATCGCCAGCGACCTGGCTGCACTGTTGGCAAAGGTGCAGCAATGATTGTCTTGAAATGGGCTGGGTGGTGATGGTTCGGCGTCGTCTCGATACTGAGCTGGTAAGGCGGGGGTTAGCCGAAAGCCGTACCCGGGCTCAACAGGTCATTGCTGAACGTCGAGTCACTGTGAGCGGCGCGCTCGCAGAAAAGTCAGCGCGACAAGTTGATGCGAGCGAGCCAATAGAAGTTGCTGGTGACACCTCCCGTTTCGTGTCGCGCGGCGGCTACAAACTTGCTGCAGCGCTTGACCGATTCGAAGTGGATTGCAATGGTCGGCGAATAATCGACGCAGGTTCTTCGACTGGTGGGTTCACTGACTGTGTCCTCGCTCGTGGCGCCGCGACCGTGGTGGCGATTGACGTCGGCACCAATCAGCTACATGAGAGACTCCGTACCGATGCGCGCGTCGTGGTGCATGAGCAGACCAATATTCGCCATGTTCAGCCCGGCGATGTTGGAGGGGTCGCTGATGTCGTCGTCTCGGACCTGTCCTTCATCTCGTTGCGTACGGTTGCTGAAGCGCTGGTTGGACTGGTGCGTTGTAGCGGTGATCTTGTGGTGTTGGTGAAGCCTCAGTTTGAGGCAGGAAAGGCTGAAGCCGACAAGGGGCGAGGGATTATTCGCGACCCTGTGATCTGGCGTCGGACACTTGGTGAGGTGTGTGAAGCGCTAATGGTCCACGGAGCGGCCATCATGGGTGCTATGGCTTCTCCGATTACGGGCGTCGACGGCAACGTTGAGTTTCTTCTCCACGCACGGCAGACACCTGATACAGCAGAGTTATTAGAGGGATCCGCCCCTCGATCCGGCGTTGGCCGACGCGAGGCCGGCTTGCTTGACGCGGCTGTCGAGCAAGCCCTGGCTGAACACAGGCGGTTGTCGTGAGCGTTGTCGGGCTGATCGTTCACCTGGGGCGAGATCAGGCTGCCGTGCACGCCCGTGACCTGGCGCAATGGCTCATCGCCGAAGGCCACGAAGTGCGTGTGCCTCCCGATGACGCCGGCGATTTGGCTCTGGGTCCTCAAGTTGTTGCAGCGTCGGAGTTCTGCGAGGGCCTTGACTTGGTGGTGACTTTGGGCGGCGACGGTTCGATCTTGCGCGCCGTGGAGTTGTTGGCAGGCGATGAGATCCCAATCCTGGGCGTGAACCATGGCAGGCTCGGGTACCTGACCGAGGTCGCTCCCGACGAAGCTCAAAGCGCGATCGCCAGGGCACTCCACGGCCGCTACGACATCGAAGAACGGATGTTGGTGCGAACGGAGTTGACGGTCGCGGGCAGGACAAGCACGCATTTGGCCCTGAACGAGGCGGTGATTGAACGAACCTCCGAAGCCAACACGGTTCGGCTCGCGGTGTCTATCGACGGTGAGTTCTTCACCACCTACGCGGCCGATGGCCTCATCGTTGCCAGCCCGACGGGTTCCACGGCGTATGCATTTTCAGCGAGAGGTCCAATTATCGACGCAACCCACCGGGCGCTGCTGCTCACGCCGGTAGCTCCGCACATGCCTTTTGACCGCGCCTTGGTTCTGTCCCCTGCGACCCGGTTGCGCCTGTCCATCGACGGGCACCGCCCGGCAGCGGTGTCAGTGGATGGTCGCAGGCTGATGGTTATCGGAGATGGTGACGCGATCGAGTGCACCGCGGCAGATCAAACGGTTCATCTCGTCACGTTCGGGCCTCGGCGATTCCAGCGGGTACTCAAAGCAAAATTCGGTCTCAATGACCGTTAGAGCAACATTTTGAAATCTATTGCTGATATGAATACCCGTATCCTAGGCGGCAAAGGTCGAGAAGGCGAACAAGGCGGAGAGCAGTTGTGTTGACCGAATTGGTGGTACGAAACCTTGGCGTTATCGACGAAGTGACGCTGCTTTTGGGCCCCGGAATGACCGCGGTCACAGGTGAGACCGGCGCGGGTAAGACTCTTATCGTCAGTGCGATCGATCTGTTGACCGGGGGCAGAGCAGACGCATCGCTGGTGCGGCCCGGTGCCACCGAAGCAGAGATTGAGGGCCGATTCGTTGATGGCGATAAGGAACTTGTGGTGCGACGCGTTATTCCTCGTGACGGCCGCTCCCGCGTCTATATCGATGGTCGTCTCGCAACGGTGGGTGCCTTGGCTGACCACGGCGTCGATTTCGTTGATCTCCACGGACAACACTCGCATCAGTCTCTGTTGAAAGGCCCCGTACAACGAGCCGCGCTTGATCGTTTCGGAGGTATCGACAGCACCTGTATGGCGTCTCTGCTTGACGACATGCGAGCCACTGATGCCGCGCTGGCTGAGTTGGGCGGCGATGAACGAGATCGTGCACGAGAGATTGATCTGCTCACGTATCAGCTCAACGAGATCGAAGCGGCCAACATTGTGGACGCAGATGAAGATGTTCGTCTTGACCGGGAAGAAGACCTCTTGGCCGCGGCCAGTGCTCACCGCTCCGCTGCCGCGAAAGCAAGCGGCTTGCTTGACTCCGACTCAACGGCGCTCGAGGCGATCTCCGCAGCGCTTGTGGAAGTGCAGGGTCGTGGACCATTTGCCGATCTCGAAGAACGTCTCCGTTCGGTTATCGCAGAACTCACCGACATCGCCGGCGAGGCGCGTGATCGCGTCGAGACAATCCAAGACGACCCCGAACAGCTTGGGATTTTGAGGCAACGGCGGGCCCTGCTGCGCGAGTTACGGCGCAAGTACGGCGCCGATCTGGCTGAGGTGAGCAGCTACGGCCGTTTTGTTGCTCAACGCTTGGAGGAGCTTCGGGGACACGATGAGCGTGCCGCGGCGCTTGATCAGAGGCGTGCTGTTCTGGCCGAACAACTGGTGTCAGAGCAGTCGAAGGTGTTGAACTCCCGGCGTGCTGCAGCGCCTGAATTAGCAGCCTCTGTAGAAGAGAATCTCGCCGGTTTGGCGATGCCTGACGCCAAGCTGGAGGTGAGAGTCGGCGGGCCGGCCGGCGATGATGTTTCGTTGTGGCTAGCGGCCAACCCTGGCCATGATTTGCTGCCCTTGGCCAAAGTGGCTTCCGGCGGTGAATTGGCCCGTGCCATGTTGGCGTTGCGGATGGTCCTGACGGTCGGACCGCCAACCTTGGTGTTCGACGAGGTTGATGCGGGCATTGGAGGCCAAGCGGCAAATACGGTCGCGGAGTCTCTAGCTTCTTTGGCGAGCGATCATCAGGTGTTGGTAGTAACCCACTTGGCGCAGATTGCCGCAGTTGCCGATCAGCATCTTTCTGTGAGCAAAACCGAAGTTGAGGGCTCAACGGTTAGTGTCGCCCAACTCCTCGACCACGAATCACGGATTGTTGAGTTGAGCCGGATGCTCTCGGGTTCTCCGGATTCCGAAGCGGCTCATAGTCACGCAGTCGAACTCCTGCATGGGCACAGCCGCTGATGCCACCGGCGGCTCCGGCTACGCCCGGCGAAAGCACTGGGTGCGCGCCTTTGAGTCTGAATTTGGATAAGTTGAGTTCCCGATGACGAAGCACATCTTCGTAACGGGAGGAGTGGTCAGTGGGCTCGGCAAGGGACTCACTGGAAGCTCCCTCGGTCGCCTTTTGAAGGCCAGAGGCCTCCGGGTGACCATGCAGAAGCTGGACCCGTACCTCAATATCGATCCCGGGACGATGAATCCTTTCGAGCATGGAGAGGTGTTTGTTACCGACGATGGGGGAGAGACTGATCTAGATCTCGGGCACTATGAGCGATTCATTGACGAAAACCTCACCCAGGATTCCAATTCCACGACTGGATCGATTTACTCGTCGGTGATTGCCGCGGAACGACGTGGCGACTATCTGGGCCGCACGGTCCAGGTAATTCCCCACATCACCGACGAGATCAAGAGGAGGATCACCCGTCTCGCATCTGATGAATTGGATGTGGTGATCACAGAAGTCGGCGGCACCGTCGGCGACATTGAGATCCTCCCGTTTCTTGAAGCGGTCCGGCAGTTTCGTCTTGATGTGGGCCGCGAGAATGTGCTCTACGTGCACGTCACCCTGGTTCCTTTCATAGGCCCGTCAGCGGAGCAGAAGACCAAGCCCACACAGCATTCGGTGACCGAACTTCGGAGCCGCGGGATACAGCCGGATGCAATTGTGTGCCGCTCTGATGACCCGATCAGCATTGATTTGCGGCGCAAGATCTCGAACTTGTGCGATGTTCCTCTAGAGGGTGTTGTCAACGCGGCCGATGCGTCGAGCCTCTATGAGATTCCCATTGTGCTTCACAACGAGGGGCTCGACACCCATGTCTGCAAGATCCTCGGTCTTTCTGACCACACCTTGGATCTAGAACCCTGGAGTCAGCTTGTCGCTCGGGTGCAAGCGGCGACAACGCCGGTTCGTATCGGCGTTGTCGGTAAGTACGTCAGCCTGCCCGACGCTTACCTGTCGGTTGTCGAAGCACTCAACCACGCAGGGATCCATCACGGCGCTGAAATCGATCTTGAGTGGGTGCAAGCCGAAGAAGCGGAGGGGTTGTTGGCAGCTGGCCGACTGAGAGACCTTGATGGCATCGTTATCCCAGGCGGGTTTGGCGAACGGGGCATCGAAGGCAAGATTGCTGCCGCTGGATACGCCCGCGAGCACGACGTGCCGTGTCTCGGCCTGTGTCTCGGGATGCAGGTGATGACGATCGAATACGCTCGCAATGCGCTCAACCTTGCTCGCGCCAACTCCACTGAGTTCGATTCACGCACGCGTCATCCAGTAATCGACCTTATGGATAGCCAGCGTGACGTGACCGACATGGGAGGCACGATGCGCCTAGGTGCCTACGTGGCCCAGCTCAAGGGTGGTTCAAGGGTTGCTGCAGCCTACGGCGAAGAAGTGGTGTCAGAGCGGCATCGGCATCGCTACGAGTTCAACCCCAAGTACCGCAAGCGCTTTGAGCAGAGCGATCTGACGCTGAGTGGTGAGTCCCCTGATGGCCGGCTCGTCGAGTTCGTCGAATTGGAGAATCACCCGTTTTGGATTGGCACCCAAGCCCATCCAGAGTTTAAGAGTCGCCCGGATCGTCCTGCGCCGCTGTTTCGCACGTTTGTCGCTGCGGCGCTGGAGCGTGCCGCGGGTCGCAATCCGCAGTTGCCCGATGTCGACGCCGACCTAGCTGCCACTGAGACGTCGTGACCGATCTGGGGCCACGGTCCCCATCGGGATTTCGTAGTTTGAGCGAGCGGATCATTTATGAGGGCATTGTCTTCAAGGTCGTTTCTGGAGAGTTCGAAACTCCCGACGGCCAGGTAGTACAGCGCGATATTGTCCGTCATATGGGTGCGGTATCGGTCGTGCCTGTGGTTGGCGACGAGGTGATCTTGGTACGCCAGTATCGAGCCGCTGCCGACAAAGAGATGTTGGAGCTTCCGGCGGGGAAACGGGACATTGTTGGTGAGCCTCCAGAAACGACCGCCAAGCGAGAGTTGATCGAGGAAATCGGATACTCGACCCGCTCGTTGGTGCAGTTGGCCACCTTCTACAACTCGGTTGGTTTCTCAGACGAATACTCATACGTCTATTTGGCTACCAAGCTTGAGAAGGCATCAATCAATCGGCAGGGTCCTGAGGAACAACACATGACCATTGAGCGTTTGGCGCTCGATGAAGTCGCTGCCGCTATCGCTTCGGGACAAATCGAGGATGCCAAGACGGTGATCGGCCTGATGATGGCGCTGCGCTATTTGGACCGGTGACTAATGGCCTCGCCGAGCATCACCGGGCGAAACGGCACACCCGCTGCGCCGTCGGTGGTTCTTGACGAAAGCGCTGAGGATTTTCTTACTTGGCTGGTGATAGAGAAGGGCCGGGCCTCAAACACCCTTGAGTCGTATCGCCGCGACCTTCTTCGCTACCAAGATCACCTCGGTCGTCGAGGTGTGGACATACTCACAGTCAGCGGCGACGACATTGTGGCCTTCGTTCATGTGTTGCAGGGGTCGGGGTTGGCGGCTGCTTCGGTGACCCGAACCCTGGTCGCGGTAAGAGGTTTGCACCGGTTCTTGGTTGCCGAGGAACAGCGTCTCGATGATCCTGCGGTAGATGTGGAGATACCTCCGGTGCCTCGAGGGTTGCCCAAGGCTCTGACTGTTGCCGAAGTCGCTTCGGTAATCGATGCTGTAGCGGGAGACGATCGTGTGGCGCGACGCGATCGCGCGATCCTTGAGACGCTCTATGGCACGGGAGCGCGTGTCTCGGAGTTGGTGGGTCTGTCTTTCGCCGACGTTGATCTGCACGATGGACTCATCCGCTTGTTGGGCAAAGGAAGCAAAGAACGCATCGTGCCGGTGGGACGACACGCCGCGCTGGCGTTGCAGCAGTGGTTTGAACCCCAGGGTCGTCCGGCGATGGAACCAAAGCGTTGGACTCGCCGTAGCGATGCCGATGCAGTATTTCTCAATCAAAGGGGCTCTCGGCTTTCTCGGCAGGGCGCCTGGGGGGTTGTGCGCCGTTACGGAACCGAGGTGGGTCTTGGTGCCAGACTCTCCCCCCATGTGTTGCGCCACTCATGTGCCACGCACATGTTGGATCACGGCGCGGATATCCGAACCGTCCAGGAGTTGCTCGGGCACGCATCGATCTCCACGACTCAGGTGTATACGAAGGTCTCTATTGAGCGTTTGATGAACGTGTATCGCGCGGCTCACCCACGGGCCACCGGTGTTGGCTGATGGGTGAGTGATGCGCGAAATGTGGCACTTGATTCGCCGCTTCTTTGCGGCATTGCCCAACCGGGGCCCTCACGAAACTGACCGCATCTGGGTTGAGTCGGTGTTGTCTGCGGCGGAGTACGCGCTGTGGGCGCGCCAGTACCCGCCCGACCGTCGACATAGCGCGTCCATAGCTCGTCAAGTTGAGCGTGAGCTTGCTGGCGAATCAGCGCTCAACGACGACACAGGATGGGTAATCGCCGCGGCGCTGTTGCATGACATCGGCAAGATCGAGGCCGGCCTTGGTACCTGGGGCCGTGTGTTTGCCACCGTCGCCGCCAAGATCGTCGGGTCTAACCGTACCCGCCAGTGGATTCACCACGATGGCTGTCGCGCCAGGGTCAGCAGCTATCTGAGCCATCCCCAAATCGGCGCGGAATTGTTGCGTGGCGCGCAAAGCGATCCCCGCACCATCGCTTGGGCCGCCGAGCATCACCAACAACCCGACAGGTGGACGATCCCTGTCGAGTTCGCCGAAGTGCTCCACGAATTCGACAACGACTGAGAGGCCGAGCGGATTGATCCCGAATACGGCCGCGACCGAGCGAGGCCGTGGCCCGAGCGGCCCGTGAACGCAGTGAACAAGAGCGGGAGACAACGGGTCTGGGCGCAATCACCATGTTCAATCCGCGCATGCACTGAGTCGTCGACTCGGGGATTGCTGGTGCGCTGTTAAGAGTCGGGAAGGAACCCGATGTTGGATTTGGCGCGGGCCAATGTCTTGCTGGCGATCGCGCGGGCCTTGTCGGCTCCGGTTCGCAGAAGTCGTTTGGTTTCTGCTGGGTCAGCTTCGAGTTCGGCGAAACGGGCCTGCAGCGGAGCGAGCAGAGCCACGACCGCTTCGGCGGTGTCTGCTTTGAGAGGCCCGTACTGCCGGTACTCGCCGGCTATTGCTTCGGGGTCGCTGTCGGTAGCGGCGCCGAGAATTGAGAGCAGGTTGCTGACTCCAGGTTTGTGTTTGACATCGAAGCGAACGTCACCGTCATTGTCGGTGACCGCGCTGCGGATCTTTTTTTGAATCTGCGCAGGTTCATCGAGCAGGTCGATAGTTCCCTTCGGCGAGTCAAGCGATTTCGACATCTTGTCGGTGGGTCGTTGGAGATCCATGACCCGTGCCCCTGTTTTGGGAATGACTGCGGTGGGCAGAACGAAGGTCTCGCCGTAGCGGTAGTTGAATCGCTCGGCGATATCTCGGGTGAGTTCAATGTGTTGACGTTGGTCGGCACCCACCGGCACGTCGTTTGTGTCGTAGAGCAGGATGTCGGCCGCTTGTAACGCCGGATACGTGAACAAACCCGCAGAGATGAATTCTTGGCGGTCGGATTTGTCTTTGAATTGTGCCATTCGGGAGAGTTCACCGAAAGAGGTGGTGCACTCAAGCAACCAGGAACATTCGGTGTGTTCGCGCACATGGCTCTGCACAAACAAGGTGCATGCCTCGGGGTCCAGCCCGGCTGCTATCAACATCTGGGCGAGCCGCAACGACTCGGTGCCGAGCGCACCAGGTTCTTGGCGGATGGTGATTGAGTGAAGGTCGACTATGCAAAAGAAGGCGTCGGTGTCGTGTTGCATCTTGGACCAGTTGCGAACCGCGCCGAGGTAGTTGCCGAGATGGAGTTGGCCCGTGGGCTGAATGCCGGACAAAACGCGTCTCATGTGAGCGCAGGCTACGCGCCCGAGGCTTGTTCGCCATGGCAACCGTCGGTATAAACCGCTTATCCGCTAGGCGGTCTTCTAAGATCAGCTTGATGCCGTACCAGGTCCACACTCCCATTTTTCAAGGACCGTTCGACTTGTTGCTCCATCTGATCCTGAAGCAACAAGTCGAACTGTACGACATCAACCTGAGCGAAATTGTTGATGCATATTTGCAACAGATCGAATCTATGGAGCAGCTCGACCTTGAGGTGGCGACGGAGTTTCTGTTGATCGCGGCGACGCTCGTGGAGTTGAAGACCCGTCGCTTGCTCCCCGAAGACTCAGAGATCGACCTCGATGATGAATTCAGCCTCTGGGAGGAGCGCGATCTGCTGCTGGCGCGACTAGTCGAGTGCAAGGTATTCAAGGACGCGGCGCTTGTGTTGCGCCGACTCTCGGCTGAGGCCGCTAGGTCTTATCCGCGTCGTGTCGGTCCGGTCGAGGATCATTTCATCGGTCTGGCTCCGGACCTGTTGCGCAATACCACCCTTGAAGATCTGAGAGCCGCCTATGGGAGAGCCACCGCGCCCTCCCCCGTGGTGCGAGTCGACCTGTCCCACATCAGCCCAATAAAAATCACCGTTGCGAAGGTGGTGGGGGACCTCGTTGAAGAACTACCGCAGCTTGGTCGCATGACCTTTCGTCAACTCACCTCTGAACTAGTTGATCGCATTGAGATTGTCGTCTACTTCTTGGCGGTGTTGGAATTGTTCAAACGGGGCTTCGTTGAACTCGAACAACCAGAGACCTTCGGTGATATCGCAGTTGTTTGGAAAGGCGGCGCGCCTGAGTTCGTTGGTGTAATCGGCGTCGATGACTACGAAGGTTGAACCCTCGGAAGGTCGAAATGGTCCCAGAACACATCCCTGGAGCAGTTGAAGCGATCCTGCTAGTGGCAGAAGATCCGCTGCCACCCGAGTTGCTGGCGCAATTGGTGGGGTCCACACCATTCGAGATCGAAGAACTGTGCGACGATCTGGCCAAGCAGTACGAGGCCGAAGGCCGCGGTTTCGTCCTCAAGCGGGTGGCGGGGGGATACCGCTATCAGACTGCTGCTGATCAAACTCCCTATGTCGAGCGCTATGTGCTTGAAGGTCAATCGTCTCGCTTGTCGGCGGCTGCGCTCGAAACTCTTGCCGTTGTTGCATACAAGCAGCCGGTGTCTCGCAATCAGATCGCGGCGATCCGCGGCGTCAACGTCGACGGCGTGGTACGCACCCTTCAAGTTCGGGGCTATATCGACGAGGTTGCCCGTGATCCGGGGCCAGGTCAGGCAGTTCTCTATGGGACGACCCCTGCATTCCTCGAACGGATGGGCCTTGACTCGGTGAGCGAGTTACTTCCACTGGGGGAGTTCTTTCCGACTTCGGAAGTCGTTGAGGCCCTTGAGCGGGGTCTTCATGTGGTGCCAGAGGACGAACAGTTTGACGACGACGACGAGAACCATGACGAGGGCTATGGCGCTGCGCCAACTGGAGCAAGCGGCACCGAAACCACATGATGGCGATCACATGATCCAAGGTGGTGAGCGGCTTCAGAAGGTCTTGGCTCGTCATGGGTTCGGCAGCCGACGGGCATGCGAAGAGCTGATCGCTTCGGGTCGTGTCACCGTAGACGGTGACGTTGCCGTCCTCGGCCGCCGAGTAGATGTGGCTTGCGACGAGGTTGCTGTTGACGGTGTCGTTGTCGGCGTGCGCCCCGGCCTCGTGCATTATCTGTTGAACAAGCCCAAAGGAGTCATTAGCACCGCTGATGACACGCACGGCCGTCGGACCGTGATCGATTTGGTTCCTTCAGAACCGCGGGTTTTCCCAGTTGGTCGTCTTGATGCCGATACTGAAGGTCTGTTGTTGCTCACCAACGACGGGGAGATGACCCACCGGCTGACTCATCCGTCCTACGGCATAGAGAAGGAGTACCTCGCTCAACTTGACCGAAACCCCAGCCGCTCAGCTGTTCGCCGTCTGCGTGAAGGCGTCTCCCTCGACGATGGACCCACTGCGCCTGCTCGGGTCAGCGTCGTTGAAGCCAACCTGGTCAAGATCATCATTCACGAGGGACGGAACCGGCAGGTTCGGCGAATGTGCGAGGCGGTTGGCTTCCCGGTGGTTCGACTGGTTCGCACTCGAATCGGACCCTTGGTGGATCGATCCCTCGCCCCGGGCGAGTGGCGGGAGTTGTCTACGGTTGAGGTGAGAAGCTTGGAAGTGGCGGTCGGCAGCGCTGGTGCATAGTCGGTGAGGGCTTGTTTGGGGCGAGGGCTGGTTTGCTACTAGGGCATATTCGTTACTAAATCACAAACGCTACGGGTAGCATCGCGGTCCGTGAACGGGGCGCGGACCGCGATGGTTGTTGGTGTGGGGTTGATGGGGGGCTCAGTGGCCCTGGCTTTGCGTCGTTTGGGTTGGTATGTCGTCGGTGTTGACAATGATGAGACCAGCGCTAGCGAGGCATTGGCTGCCGGAGTGGTTAATGAAATGGGCGAGATGCGGCCGTGTGATCTCGCCGTTATCGCCACGCCGGTCGATACCATCCCAGATCTGGCCCAGGCCGCGCTTGATGCCGGCGCAGCTGTGGTCACCGATGTGGGCAGCGTGAAAGCGCCAATAGCCGCGGCAGTGACCGATGGACGTTTCGTTGCGGGTCACCCGATAGCGGGCAGCGAGCAAGACGGCGTGTTCGGGGCCTCGGCCGACATGTTCAGCGGTGCCGCCTGGGTGTTGTGCCCCACCGCGGATACCGACGACGCGGCGTTTTCGCAAGTCAAAGAGATCGTTACCGCTACGGGTGCGCAGGTGATGGTGGTTTCCCCGGAACGGCATGACGGACTCGTTGCAGTGGTTTCGCATGTGCCACACCTGACCGCGGCCACGTTGATGCGGGTCGCGCTCGGACGCACCGAACACCATCGTGGGATGCTTCGTTTCGCCGCTGGGGGATTCCGTGACATGACCCGCATAGCTGCAGGGCAGCCGACGATTTGGCCGGCAATTTGTGTGCAGAACTCCAATGCCATAGTCGGCGTGCTTGATGATCTGATTTCGGAGCTGGCCTCGCTGCGCGAGATCGTGGCTGATGGCGACGAGTTGCAGTTGCTCGCCCATCTCGAAGGCGCACGAGTTGCCCGTCGGAATTTGCCGACAACAGCGCCTGACGCCGAGGCCTTGTCGGAGATGCGAGTGCCGGTGTTGGACCGCCCCGGCGAGTTGGCTGCTATTGCCGTGCTGGCCACCGAACTCGATGTCAACATTTACGATCTGGAGATTGCCCATTCGCCCGAAGGACCACGCGGTGTTGTGGTGTTGTTGGTTGAGTCCGAAACGGCCCAGAGATTGCAAATCGCTTTGAGCGAGCAGGGTTACCGTCCGTCGATACAACCGTTGGGTTGATGCGATGCTGGAAGCTGTGCCTGCTGATCCTGAATCTAGCGAATCACTCTCTATTGAGCCGCTTGACAGTCCGCCCGATACGACAGTGGTGTTGCCGGGATCGAAGAGCATCACCAATCGCGCTTTGGTGACTGCGGCGTTGGCCAACGGTGTGACGCGGCTTTCTTCGGCGCTGTTTGCTGACGACACCCTGGCAATGATCGACGGCCTCAGCGCCCTTGGTGTCAACTGTGTACCCAACAGTGCCGACGGCTCGATAACAGTCGAGGGTTGCGGCGCTGAGTTCAAAGAGTCGGGTGAAGCACTTGTGAATGCTCGTCGTTCTGGCACTACGAGTCGTTTCCTGATGTCCGTGGCCGCTTTGAGAAACGCGTCGACCGTGATTGACGGTGACCGCCAACTTCGGGGCCGGCCGATGGATCACCAAATCGACGCTTTGCGTGAATTGGCTGTGTCAGTGGAGGAACTAGGGCGGCGGGGTCGTTTACCGGTGCGCGTCCAGGGGCCGATCAGCGGCCGGGAATGCAGTATCGAAGGCCATGCCAGCAGCCAGTTTGCGTCCGGTCTGCTGCTCGCTGGTGGTGTGGCAGGTTTGTCGGTCAAGCTCGCGGCTGACCCGGTGAGTTGGCCGTACCTGGAGATGACTATCGCGGTCATGCGTGCCTTCGGCGCGCAAGTGGGCATAGCTGAACCGGACAGTTCCACCGACGGACGAGTGTTGACTGTTGGCGGGAATTATGAGAGTCCCGGTACCTACAGAATCGAACCAGACGCCAGCACGGCATCGTACTTTCTGGCTGCGGCTGCCATTACCGGTGGCCATGTGCGAATTGAGGGACTTGGGCGCTCATCAATACAAGGTGATGTGGCCTTTGCCAATGTTCTCTCGGAGATGGGAGCAGAAGTTGAGGTTGGCGACGACAGCATTGAAGTCTTTGGCGGGGAGTTGCGGGGTGTCGATATCGACCTTCGGCATATCTCCGATACGGCCCCGACTCTTGCGGTTGTCGCCGCCTTCGCATCCGGCATTACCAACGTGTCGGGAATCGGGTTTGTGCGACACAAGGAGAGTGATCGTGTGGCTGGGGTAGTCACTGAACTGAATCGCTGCGGGGTCGACGCAGCAGAGACCGACGACGGGTTTGTGGTGCGGCCTTCGGGCCCTCCCACAGCAGCTGCATTTGAGACATACCAAGACCATCGGATGGCCATGGCCTTCGCGTTGATCGGATTGGTTGTCCAAGGAGTCTCGATTTGTGATCCCGGCTGCGTGGCAAAGACCTTTCCCGGTTACTTTGGCGCGTTGGAACAGCTTCGATGATTGCTCGGGATGCTTCTTCTATGGTTCTGCTATGAGAGTGATCGCCATTGACGGACCGGCAGGGTCGGGAAAATCCACTGTGGCCCGTGCGGTTGCTGATCGGCTTGGTCTTCCCTATCTCGATACCGGCGCGATGTACCGATCAGTGGCGTTCACGGTCTTGCGCGCTGCTGGGGATCCTGACGATCTTGAGTTCGCGGCCAATGCCGCTCGTTCGATGGAACTTGATCTCAGCGACAGTCAGGTGGTGGTGAACGGAGTCGACGCGACCTTGCAGATTCGCGGCCCAGAGGTCACTCGCGCGGTGAGCGCAGTTGCCGCTAATCCACAGGTGCGCCGCGAGATGGTTTCTCGGCAGCGCGAATGGATCGAGCGCCGAGGTGGTGGCGTGCTTGAGGGGCGCGACATCGGCACGGTTGTCTTTCCTGATGCCGAATTGAAGGTGTACCTCACTGCTGACGAGGAAGTGAGGGCCCAGCGCCGCGCCAAAGAGGTGACAGATCTCGACTACCAGACGGTCGCTGCCGACCTGACGAGACGCGACACCGTGGACTCCACCAGAGATGTCGCGCCTTTGACCGAAGCCCAAGACGCGATCATTATTGACACCACGAGGCTGACGGTCCAAGAGGTCGTCACCCAGATTGTGGAATTGTTGCCTGACAGCGACGCAAAGAGGTGACCAAGCAAGCGATGAGCGGGGCAGCGACCTACGGTTCCCAACGCGGCGATACTTTCGCCCGTAGTCGCCAGTCGTGGCCTGGTCGCCTCGGCTATCGCTGCTTCTGGGTGGTTGTTTATGTTCCGATCAAGCTTCTGTTCCGCCTGAGGGTCGAAGGCAAAGAGAACTTGCCCGACGGCCCGTTCGTCTTTTCTGCTGTTCATCGTTCTTTCGTTGACACTCCGATTGTTGGAGTCATTACCGGTAAGCGCATGCGGTTCATGGGTAAGGAAAGTCTCTGGGATTCAAAGCTGCTCGGAACATTTCTGACGGTGATGGGCGGATTTCCAGTAGAGCGGGGATCCGCGGATCGCACTGCGCTTCGGGCTGCGGGAGACGTGTTGGCCCTGGGTGAACCGCTGGTGATGTTCCCCGAAGGCACTCGTCAACATGGCCCTCGACTTGACCGCAAGTTGGTGCTGGACGGGCCCGCTTTCGTGGCCGCTCGTGCCGGTGTGCCGATTGTGCCGGTAGGACTCGGGGGAACGCCGAGCGCGCTTCCAGTGGGCTCGGTGATCCCCCGATTCGCCAAGGTGGTCGCAATCATCGGCGAGCCGATCCCACCGCCGGCCAAGGTGGACGGCAAGGTCCCTCGCCGCGCGGTGCGCGAACTCACCGAAGTCCTGTATCGCGAACTGAATGACCTTTTTGTCGAAGCCCGCGTGGCTGCCGGAGACGAACCGCCCCCAGCGGACTAGCCGTGGTGCTGTTGCCTCCTATTGCCAGACGGTGCGGGTGTAGGTGGTGATGGCGGCAATTTCGGCTGGGGTGAGGACCTTTGCGAAAGCGGGCATGGTGTTGCGGCCGCCGGCGACGACGGCTGACTGATCCGCTGGATCGGGGTATCGCGCGACAACCAGGCCCGCGAGACGGGTTCCGAGTCCTCCGCTACCGTCGCTGGCGTGGCAGTTGGCGCAGTGCTCTTCGTAAAGCTGCTCAGCGTCAATCGACGCCGCGAGTTGGGCTTGCCGGGCGTCGGCTTGTGGTGTCGCCCCTTGCAGCGTGAACAACAAAACCACCGCGGTAGCCGCCCCCACGCCAACGAGGTACTGAGTCACTCCGACAACACTTGCCCAAGGGCCGCGCCGGGCGTTGGCGTGGATTCGCTCGGCGCGATCTGGCCAGAGGGCCGCGACGACACAACCGTACGCGACGCAGCCGAGGATCGAATGCAGCGTTATAGCGAGGCTGTCGCTGCCAAAGCCGAGAACCCAAACGCAATGGAAAGCGACGGGAAGCGAAAAGCCGACGGCGAGAGTGGCGATCAGGCGCCTTAACTCCGACAGCCATGGCCGAGTGGTTGCGCGAAGGCCGAACAATCCAGCCAACTTGAAGCTCAAAGCAGCTTGAGCAACCAAGAGCAGAGCGACGACAAGCGTGAGCGCGTTCTTCCAAGCAGCAGCGGATTCAAAGCCGTAGAGGACGAAGTCTCGGCCAGTCGGTTGGTGCAGCACGCTGTAGACGCCTAGTGCCACAGCAACCGCGGCACCGGCAGCAAGTCCCCAGAGCGGAACCTGTCTGGCTGCGCTCACGCGTCGCTGATGGTTGCCGGAAGCGACTCGAGTACCTCACTTGCGTCAATGTCGCGGTCGTCGAGTGGAAGTCGATCCGCGGAGAGCCCGAGCGTGACTGTTGCCGCCGCGTCGATGGCACGTAAGAGTTGACGAAGGTTGCGCGGCGGCGGGAAGTACTCGTCTTCGTCGGTTACACGCACCTCCTCGACTCCGTCAGTCGGCGCGAGGCGGTCGATCACCGAAAGCACAAGGTCCTCGGGTGCCGAAGCTCCCGCGGTCACCCCAACAGTGCCCGTCAGGTCATCGGGTAGTTCGTCGGCTGCGTTGATGCGGAACACATGCTGACATCCTGCTTCTCGGGCCAGCGCCACGAGTGCTTTGGTGTTCGAGGAGTTGGACGAGCCGATTACGACCATCGCGTCTACCCGCGGAGCGATCTTCATCAATGCCGACTGCCGGTTGGTTGTGGCGAAACAGAGATCGGAGCGTTCAGGCTGCCAGAGTTGAGGGAATCGTTCGCGCGCGGCGTCGAGCACGCCAGCCCATTCGCGGTGCGACAGCGTGGTTTGGGCCAGGACCGCGATGGGGGAGTCGAACTCGGGAAGGTCCGCTACGTCGTCGGCTGTCTCGACACGGTGGATGGCAGCGGGTGCCACCGCCATCGTGCCTACTGCTTCCTCGTGCCCTTCGTGACCGACATAGACGATTTGGTAGCCCTTTCCCACTCGGGTTTTAACCTCGTGATGGACCTTCGTCACCAGCGGGCACACCGCGTCGACCACGTAACCGCCGCGACCGATGGCCGCGGTCACGACTTCGGGGGCCGAGCCGTGAGCTGAAAGCATGATCGGGCGGCCTTCGGGCACTTCGGTGATGTCATCAACAAAGACCACGCCCGAAGCTTCGAAACGCTGAACTACGAGCTGGTTGTGGACGATCTCGTGGTAGCAGTACACGGGCGGTTCAAAAGCTCTGACCATCCAGGCAAGCGCCTTGATGGCCATCTCCACCCCGGCACAGAATCCTCGGGGCGCTGCAAGCAGGACTTTCTCGACATGATCGGTCGACACAAGCTGAGACTAGCGCCGAGTGCCTGTGTGTAGCTGATCTCCGGTTGTGATGTGGCCGCAACCTAGGGTGGTTGCGGGGCCGAACACCCGGTGAACGTAGGGTGGAGGCTGCACCGGGTGCTGGTACAGTTTCGTGTCCAGTTTCGCTCAGGAGTCGTGCACGATGTCCAAGATTTGCCAGGTTACGGGTCGCAAACCTCGCTTCGGCAAGCAACTCTCGCACTCGCACCGTCGGTCCAGCCGCCGTTGGGATCCCAACGTTCAGACGAAGCGATACTACCTGGAGAGTGAGCGGCGCTGGATCAAGCTCGAAGTCAGCGCCAAAGGCATCAAGACGATTGATAAGCGCGGCATCGAAAGCGTCGTGGCCTCCATGCGCCGCGAGGGCAAGAAGGTCTGAGTCAAAGATGGCAAGCGACAAACGTCCTATCATCAAGTTGCGGTCCACCGCTGGCACCGGTTACACGTATGTGACCACAAAAAATAAGACCAACACGCGCGAACGTATTGAGATCAAGAAATACGATCCAGTCGTCCGCAAACACGTTGTGTTCAAAGAAGAACGCTGAGTATCAGCGCCAGCACTAATCGCTTCGGCCCAAGATCGATCCCTTCAGCCAGCTGCCAGGGGCCCTAGAGGCCGAGCAGCTTGATCCCAAAACTGCCGTGGAACAACGAGGCCGTGGCCCGAGCGGCCCGCCCGTGGCCTAGCGGCCCGCCCGTGGCCTAGCGGCCCGCCCGTGGCCTAGCGGCCCGCCCGTGGCCTAGCGGCCCGTGAGTGCAGCGAACAAGAGCGGGGGTGGAGTGCAGCGAACAAGAGCGGGGGTGGAGTGCAGCGAACAAGAGCGGGGGTGGAGCCCCGCGAACAAGAGCGGGAAACAACAGGTATTGGCGTAGCGACCCGTTCAAACCGCGCATGGCCTTAGACTCATCAGATGGCTTCAGACTCTCGCGATCGCCCGATCGCCATGTTTGATTCGGGGTTCGGCGGGCTGACCGTTGCAAGGGCTGTGATCGACCTTCTGCCCAACGAGAACGTTGTATATTTCGGCGATACCGCGCGCTATCCCTACGGGTCTAGGCGTCACGACGAAGTGGCGAGATTTGCGCGACAGATCACTGACCTTCTGATTGGACAATACGACCCGAAGATGGTCGTTGTGGCTTGCAACACAGCCTCGGCGGTTGCCTTGGACCACTTGGCGGCTCAAGTTGATGTTCCCGTTATTGGGGTTCTCAGACCAGGACTGGAATCCCTGCTCAAAGTAACGCTCAATTCCCGGGTCGGAATGATCGGCACGGTGGGAACAGTCGCTAGCGGTGCCTACCAGCGGTTAGCAGCTAAAATTGCGCCACGAGTCGACTTCAGATGTGCAGCCTGCCCGGGTTTCGTGGAGTTTGTTGAACGCGGTGAGACGGGCTCGGATCAGGTCCGGGTGCTTGCTCAGCGCCTTCTGGCACCGCTGCTTGAGGCCAAGATCGATGGTTTGCTGCTTGGTTGCACCCACTATCCGTTTCTGGCTCGCACTATTGCTGAGGTGATGGGACGCGACGTGATTTTGGTCTCGTCTGCTGATGAGACCGCGTTTGAAGTGCGGCGTGCTCTTGAAGCTTCCGACGATTGCCGCAATGCAGCAGGCCAAGGAGTTCACCGCTTCGTGTCCAGCGGTGATGTGGCGACCTTCGCCCGACTTGGAAGAGACCTCTTTGGTCCCGAGCTCAACCATGTTGAATGTCACACATGGTGAATAGACATTGCTGTCCAAAAGACATCCCCATCAAAGCTGACTCAAGCCCACTGGAGTGCTCGTGACTACCTCTCGCAATGACGGCCGCATGTTCGATGAGCTGCGGCCCGTGTCGTTCGTTCGTGACTACACGAAGATGTCGATGGGATCGGTGCTCGTCTCGTTTGGTGAAACACAAGTGCTGTGCACGGCTTCGGTTGAGGCTGACACGCCACGGTGGATGCGATATAGCAAAAAGGGCTGGGTCACAGCGGAGTATTCGATGCTTCCGGGGTCTTCGCCCGAGCGGATTCGGCGCCGCACATCGGGTCGTGACCAGGAAATCCAGCGACTCATCGGACGGTCGCTGCGCTGCGTGATCGACTTGGTTGCGCTGGGTGAGCGTTCCATCACCGTCGACTGTGATGTGCTTTCAGCTGACGGCGGCACTCGCACGGCTTCCATCTGCGGTGGTTATGTCGCTCTTCACGACGCCTGTGAGCGTCTCGTCTTGGCGGGCGAGATACCCGCGAACCCGCTGTTGACGGAATGCGCAGCGATCTCGGTGGGGATCGTTGATGGTCAGGTGCTGCTTGACTTGCCTTATCGAGAAGATTCGACCGCCGATGTCGACTTCAATGT
Source organism: Candidatus Aldehydirespiratoraceae bacterium (assembly GCA_965198365.1). Lineage (GTDB taxonomy): Bacteria > Actinomycetota > Acidimicrobiia > Acidimicrobiales > Aldehydirespiratoraceae > VXYK01. The sequence goes on from OZ240617.1 coordinate 1,584,484, forward strand.
AGTGATGAACGGTGACGGGGCGCTGATCGAGGTACAAGGTACTGCTGAAGGAAAGGCCTTCAGCCGCGACGAACTTTCCCAGATGCTTGATCTGGCCACCAAGGGGATTGCTGAGATCAACGAAGCTCAACGAGCTGTTCTGCGCACGCCCCCTGAGCCGCGTACTGCAAGCTCCTGAGCACATGTCAGATTTGCCTCGGCTCGTGTGCGCAAGTGCCAATCCCGACAAGGTTGCCGAGATTGCGTTGGTTCTCGACGGGATAGTCGAACTGTCGCCGCGTCCTTCAGGGCTGGCAGATGTTGTCGAAGACGCGGACGACCTTGAGGGAAACGCCCGACTCAAGGCGGTGGCGGTGTGCGCCGCTGCTGGCGCCGCGGCGGTCAGCGACGACACGGGCCTTGAGGTTGATGCTCTGGCTGGCGCACCCGGGGTTTGTTCGGCCCGTTACGCGGGGAAGGGAGCCAGCTACGCCGACAATGTCGACAAGTTGCTGTCCGAACTCCAAAGGGTCGGCGCTACCAGCGCTGAAGAGCGCACGGCGCGGTTTCGCACCGTGGTAATGGTGGTGTGGCCCGATGGCTCGGAACTGTCGGCGCAGGGCAGCGTTGAAGGTTGGATCGCGGAGCGACCCGAAGGAACCGGCGGTTTCGGATACGACTCGATCTTTGTTCCTGTGGAAGGTGGCGGTCGTTCTTTTGCTGAAATGGGCGATGAGAAACACGTCATCAGCCACCGTGGACGTGCTTTGCGCTCTCTCGCTGAGGCCTTGAACGCTCTGGCTTGCGAACCGCGAAGGGCGTGACGGTGACGGAACGGCTGAGGTTGCAAGGCCGGAGCCGTGGATGGCTGTACGCAGGATGCGGCATGCTGGTCGTCTCCACTGACTCGTTGTTCGTACGCTGGTCGCGCGCGGAGGTCTGGGACCTGGTGTTCTGGGTCGCGTTGATATCCCTGGTGGTCTACTTGGTGGCGGGCTCGCGAAGTGAGTCAATGAACCCGATTCGGTCGTGGCGTCGCTTCCCGATTCCGTTAACGGCGATTGCTGTTCTCTCTACCGTCAGTCAGATCTCCTACATCACCGCGGTGACCCGTACCACTGTCTCCAACGTGGTTGTCATCGTTGGTGCTTCGCCGGTGACGGTTGCCCTTGTTGGCCGTGTTTTCTTTAGTGAAAAGACTTCTCGGAGGGTCTGGACTGCCATTGTTCTCACCTTCGCGGGCATGACTGTGATCGTGGCAGGTTCGGTCGGTAAGCCCAACCTTGACGGTGACCTGTTGGCGGTGGCGGCTGTCTTGGCGTTCTCGATCGGCGTGAACATCTGGCGACGCTGGCCCGAAATGAGTCGAATTGTCGGATTATCTATGGCCGGAGTCTTGGCGGTGGTTGTTGCGTCTTTCTTCGCGTCGCCGTTGGCTTTGGATGGACGCGCCTATCTGGCCTGCTTGGGCATGGGTTTGCTGAATCCGTTGGGGCGGTTGCTGCACACCAACGCACCCCGGTATGCGCCTGCCGCCGAAGTGGCGTTGTTCACGCCGGTGGAAACCGTGGCAGCGTCTTTGTGGGCTTGGTTGGCTTTTTCTGAGGTGCCCGCAGCGGGCACCGTCATCGGCGCGGTGATCATTGTCGTGGGCGTGCTTTATGGCACTATCGCTTCCCGTGAACGGAGTCGTTGACCGCCGTGCCCGAAAGCGGGGCGTTTGGGCCTTCGACATCGGGTGCGCGTTGGGTACTCGCGTCGTGGAGGCTCGCTCTCAGGTACGGTTAGAGGGTGCGGCAGCTCATCACCGACGCCCTTATCGTCAGCGGCGACGGGGCGACTGAACCCCACCGCGGTGACGTGCTGATCGTGGATGACAGGATCGTGCATCTTGGGCGGGTGCCGCCGAGCGATGCGGATGACGCGGACCGCAGGATCGACGCCGACGGACGGGTGTTTGCCCCCGGATTTGTCGACACTCACAACCACGGCGCCCTCGGCGGCACGCGCATAGGGGCACATGGCATCCCGTTGAGTTGTGAGATGGCTCTTCGGGGAGGTGTCACCAAACGCATCTGCGGGGTGGACGGATTGTCGCCCGCGCCTGTGGTAGCTGACCAACGCGCCGAGTACGCCATGCAGCTTGCTCCCCTCGACGGCTCGATTGACTCGCCTTGTGGAGATACCTATGCCACAGACAGCGACGACCCGGCCGGAGGCGCGCAGTGGCCTTGGACCACGACCAAAGAGTTCCTGGATTGGCACAGGGGTCGCTCGGTCACCGATATGGGTCTGCATCTGGGGCACAGCGCGGTACGGCGTGTGGTGATGGGCAACCTTGATCGCGTCGCTGATGATCAGCAGATAAGGGAGATGGCCGAAGTTGTGCGTCGTGAGGCGCCCTGGAGCCTGGGACTGTCCACGGGACTTGTCTACAACCCGGCGGTGTACTCTGATGAGCGCGAGATCACCGCGTTGGTTCGAGCCTTCAACGATGTCAAACCTGGCGCGTTGTACCCGCATCTTCGTTCGGAGAGTGACGACATCCTTGATGCGTTCACCGAAGTGATCACCGCGGCGACCGATGGCGGTGGCGGTTACTGCAGTGAGCACACCAAGATCGCCGGGCGCCGTAATTGGGACCGATATGAGCAAGTGGCGGCTCGCCTTGATGACGCCGCTGGTTCCGTGCCGACGATTGGCAACATGTATCCCTACACCGCCGGTAGCACCACAGCTGATGCCTTGTTCCCTCCCGAGGTGCGGGCGGGTACTAGGGCCGAGTTCATGGCCCGGCTGAGCGATTCCGATGTGCGCCGCTTTGCCTTCGAGAAGATCTACGGCGACGGCTCCGGGTGGGACAACTTTGTGGCGTTCTGCGGCGGTTTGGAGGGGATTCAGATAGCCGGTGTGCTCGAAGGCGTGGGCGATGAGTTCTTGGGGAAGCGCTTTTCGGATGTGGTGTCGGCAGCTGGGGTTACCGACTTGAACTCGGTCGAGGCCCACGATGCGGTCTGCGATTTTTTCCTTCACAACCGAGGTGAGGTGGCCATCATCAGTCATTACGGCAATGAAGCTACGGTGGAGCGGTTTTTCCGTCGTTCGAATATGGCGATCTGCACCGACGGCCTGATGCCCGGACCATCTCAGAAGCCTCATCCTCGCTTGCTCGGGGCTTTCCCCAAGGCTTTGCGAATGGCCCGAGAGCTGGGTGTGCCGCTCGTTGAGATCGTCTATCGGATGACGGTGCTGCCGTGTGAGTTCATGGGCCTGCCCAGCCCGGTTCTACGGCCCGGCGCTGACGCGTCGGTGGTGTTGTTCGATTGGGATCGAGTGACCGAGCACAACAGCTACACCGAGCCGATGGTTCATCCTGAAGGAATCGACGCCGTGTGGGTGCACGGCGAGTTGGTGCACTCCGAGGGCCGCATCCATTCCCCCAAGACTTTCGCCGGCCGCCACCTGTTCACTCAGCCCACCCGAACCTGAGCCCAACCGTCCCCGAAGCCCTCACTCGGTAGCTTTTGGGTGCCCGATGTGAACGGCCGTGACCCACACGGTATTGGCTTCATCGTCGGGGCAGCGTCAGGTCCTCATCCGGACACCGAGGATGAAATCTTCCAGGTATTCCATGTCTTGATCGAAAATCGTCCGCCTATCAGCCCCAATTCTGGCCGTCACGACTGTTTACTCGGGTGGGTTGCCTGGGGTGGCACGGCAAACCGATCCGAATCATCACGCGCACCGGGGCCGAAATGACAACAACCGTCGAAGTGCCCTGAGGTCGCGATTTGGGAGACCGTTGAATCTCAGCAGGTCAGTAACACGTGCGTTTCGGGAGGAAATCGAAGATTGACTCAGCGAACGCAAGTCGTTCGCCAGGCGGCGCGCCCCGTGCCTTTGCTCGTTCATATGTTGCTGCTCGACGGTCTTCAACCAGCAGGGCTTGTTCTGCAGCCGCGTTCAACCACGCTGACAGACTCACCCCACCACCCTTGGCGGAGTCGACAGCTCTATCGGCTACATCGCTGTCCAGGCTGACCGAAAGTTGTTTCTTTGTCGCAGTCATGACGGCACCTGCATCGATCAGACGGATTGAAGCGTAAGGGGGACATGGAGCGCGTCGCGGAGTCGTTCAAGGTCGGCCCGGTCGCTCGTTGCGACCGTGTCGCCACGTTCTGTGGCACCGACGACGACTGAGGCGTCGACAATGTCCGATGTCCCTGCCGCCGCGCACGCCGCCCCCGCGGCGCGAGCTTGCACCTCGTTGAGAACGACCACCCGGCATTTTGACAGGAGCCTCGACATGAGAGGCTGCGGGCCGCCGCGCCAGCCCTGTGCCAGAACCGCTGCAGGCACGGTCGGCACCAAGCCCTGTTCAAGCTAGCGGTAGTGCAGTTTCCACATATGTTTGTCGGCTCGTTCGGCTGCTATGAGAGCTCCGGTGTCGTAGGTGATTCCGGCCATTTCAGTGGACCGCCCCAGGTTCACCGTTGAGGATGGCATCAGCCCACGCGCGGTCTTCATCTGTCAAGGGGCCGTGCTCTTCCTCCCATTCGCGCGCCATGGCCAGACCTTCCTCGATGAACAGGGCGCGGCAGGCCGCGGCGTTCAGCCACGCCGACAGGCTTGCTCCTTGGCTTCTGGCGGCGTCAGCCGCCCTCTTGGCGACCTGGCGGTCCAAGGTGACCGAAACTCTCCTCTTCACCATGGTCATGACGGTAACTCCACGGCCGCACCTTCGCCAGCGTTGTCGCGTGGTCGCATCCCGTAAGCTGCGCGTATTATCCTGAAATATAATAACATATCATGATGCTACTTGTAGAGATCGGTTGGGTCAACACCGATTCTTGCGATTCGGTCTGACATCGCTGCCGAAGGCTCCCAGTCGATACGGGGTGCGGACGGGGGGAGTCGAACCCCCACACCCTTTCGGGTACCAGGACCTAAACCTGGCGCGTATGCCAGTTCCGCCACGTCCGCGTGGATGGCACAGCGTAGCTGCGATGACTGAGCCTACCTGTGATGATTGAGCGTAGCTGTGGTGGCGGTAGCCTACGTGCGATGACTCAGCCCCCGAACCTGGCCACCACCCAACTCGCCAACCCGCAGGCCGATATTTTCCACCGACTGCTGCAGGACCGCATCGTCGTGCTCGGTACGGACGTCAAGGACGAGATCGCCAACTACATCACCGCCCAGTTGCTCTACTTGGAGGGCCAGGACAAAGAAAAGCCCATCTGGCTCTACATCAACTCTCCTGGCGGATCAGTTACCGCTGGAATGGCCATCTACGACACTATGCAGTTCGTTGAACCCGAAGTTGGCACTATCTGCATGGGCCTCGGAGCTTCGATGGGTCAGTTCCTGTTGTGCGCTGGTGCCCCTGGCAAGCGCTACGCGCTGCCTCACGCCCGGATCATGATGCACCAGCCGCTCGGTGGTGTGGAGGGTCAGGCGACCGATATTGCCATCCAAGCCGAGCAGATGGCATATACCAAGCGCTTGCTGCAAGAACGCATCGCTCTACACACGGGCCGTACGTATGAAGAAATCGAAGCCGACTCCGACCGTGACCGCTGGTTCACTGCCGAACAAGCCAAGGAGTACGGCATCATCGATCATGTGATCGTCAAGCGCGGAGAGATGCTCTAGCGGCTCTTGGCCGAAGGCCCCTTAACTGCGGGCGGCTTCGGCGAGGCAACGAAGTTCGGACGTACCTGCCGAGCGGTCGTCATACTTGAACAGCGCCGATCCACTGACGAAGACATTAGCGCCCGCCGCAGCGCACTCTCCGATGTTGTCAGCGCTGATCCCACCGTCGACTTCAATGTCGATCTCCCAGCCACTGGAATCGACCATCTCCTTTATCTCCGAGATCTTGTCGAGCAAGCGAATGTAGGTTTGACCGCCGTAACCGGGGTTTACGGTCATTATCAAGATGTGGTCGGTCTGCTCAAGTACGTGGGCGATTGTGCTCGCCGGTGTGTGCGGGTTGAGGACTACGCCGGCTCGGGCACCGAGGTTTCGGATGTTGTTCAGTGAGCGGTGAAGATGAGTGCATGCTTCGACATGAACCATCACCGTTGAACATCCAGCTTCGATGAATAGTGGAGCGAACTCATCCGCGTTGACGACCATCAGGTGGGCCTCGAAGGGAATCGTGAGATGGCTGCGCAGGCTCGCAACGATATCTGGACCCATTGTGATGTTCGGGACGAACACGCCGTCCATCACATCCCAGTGGATGCGGTCGACGCCCGCGTTCTCGAGATCAACGCACTCCTGACCCAACCGCGAGAAGTCGGCAGGAAGGATGGACGGGGCAATTTCGACTGGACGGTGCACAACAGCGACACTAATCGCGATAGCGCCGATACCGTTCCATTATGAAATTGCGCGTGACCGCCACCGCGCGGGATGGCGCCGGGGTAGCTCGGGCCGACGACGGCAGAATCGTCTTTGTCGAAGGCGCGCTCCCCGGCGAAACGGTTACCGCTGAGATCTTGCGGATAGACCGTCGCTGGTCCAGGGCAAGGATTATTTCGGTGATTGAAGCATCGCAGGATCGGGTACCGGTGCGTTGCTCTCACCAGCTTGAGGGCTGTGGGGGTTGTGATCTCCTGCATGTTGCTCCAGACGCGCAGCTGCGAATGAAGCAGTCCATGGTTGTCGATCAATTGGTGCGAGCGGGAGTGGAGACCCCCAACCCGTCGCTGCGTTCGCTCGACAATGACGAAGGGCGGACAACCGTCAGGGCAGCGGTTGTCAGGGGTCGAGCTGGTTATCGGGTTCGATCCTCACACGATGTGATCGTTCCTGATGTTTGCGATGCGGTTGACCCTGCTGCGGAACAATTGCTTGTTGATGGACGTTTTGGGGAAGCCACCGAGGTCACGATCCGGATCGGCAATCGCACAGGCGAACGCATGGTTGTTGTCAAAGGCAGCGACTTCGGGGTCTCGGTTCCTGAAGATGTCTTGGTGGTGACTGTCGCTGAACTGCGTGGCGGAAAACGCGCCTGGATTCACGAGGAGGCCGCGGGCCGTCGCTGGCGTGTGTCGGCGCGGTCGTTCTTCCAGAACCGGCCGGCCGGTGTCGACGCTCTGGTCGATGAGGTAACCGGGATGGTTGACGACTTGGCCGATGATGGGGTCATGGTGGACGCCTATGCCGGAATTGGGATTTTCGCGGGCACGGTGGGAGCGGGTCGCAAGGTTCATGTGATCGAACGAACCAAGGATTGCACAGCGGATGCTCGGGTCAATCTGAACGGCAGCGATGCGTTGGTCATTACCGCGCCGGTCGAAAACTGGCGTCCGTCGCCGGCGGCGGTGGTTGTTGCTGACCCGGCTCAAGAAGGTCTGGGTGCTCGCGGCGTGCAGTCACTGCTTCGAGCCGAGCCCGATGTCTTCGTGTTGGTCAGTTGCGACCCGAGTTCTTTCGCTCGCGACGCAAAGCTGCTTGAAGACGCAGGCATGAGTCTCGACCGCTACACGGTGCTCGATATGTTCCCGGGCACGTCTCACGTTGAGACAGTCGCCGCTTTTGTTGCATAGGACCAACCGGTGAGCGAGGTAGTAGCCGACAGGGCGAGTCCGCTTCGTGACGCGTTGATCGTTGCCGCGCTGTTGGTGTGTTCCAATGGCCCGGTGATGTATCTGGCGCACCATGTCCTCCACGGTGCTGCGCTGTGGGAAGACCCTGCGGTGCGAGGGATCTTCGCGGCGATGGCGGGCGCTTGTGTGTTGGCCGTTGTTTTAGACTCTCAACGGGTGTCTGGTCGACGGCTGGGGGTGCCGTCGCTTGTGGGGAGCGTCTCGGTGATCACGTTCACCGTCGTGATCGTCGCTTCAAGTCTGTGGAGCTTGGACCCCTCGGTGACGCGAGCGAGGTCGGTCATCTATATCGGCTTGGCCGCTTTGGCGTGGATCATCGCGGATTTGGATTTTGCCCGTTTTCGGCGAGCGCTGATGGTGATGCTTGCGTCGGTGCTTGCTGGGAGTTTGTTGGTGGTGGTGCTGTCGGGCGCGATTGGTCGGGACCACAACGGTGACTGGCGAGGTTTGTTCGGTAGTCCCAACGAACTCGCCCCGCTGGCTGCGTTGGGGTTGCTAGTTGGACTTCCGGCTTTGTTGGGGGCTCGTGGCAGGGGTCGGGTCTTGCCAGCATCGTTGGGGGTCATGGGGTTGGTGTTGTTGGTGGGTAGCGGGAGTCTCACCGCTTGGGTTGGCCTGTTCGGCGCGGTGATTATTACTTCGTTTGTGTGGTTCGCTTCGGTTGCTCGTACCCGGTTCGGTCCTCGTGCAACTAAGGGAGCGGCCGCTGTGGCGTTGCTCGGGACAGTCGCAGCGGCGGGAGCAGTGGTGGCAACCTGGAGCGGTTCGACGCTGGCGGGGCGCCGCGCCATTTGGGGTTTTGTGTGGGACAGGATCGCGGAGCGTCCGCTGGTCGGGCATGGCTGGTTCAGCGTCTGGGACATCCCCGAGTTCATCAACACTGATGAATTGTCGGGCGTCAGCAGTGCTCACAACAGTTTCCTCGAGGTTTGGCTGGGTGGTGGGATATTGGCGCTAGTCCCGTTTGGTGTGATCGTCGTGATCGCGCTTTGGGGGTCGGCTCAGGCCTTGTGGCGTGACCCGAGCAAAGACTCGTGGACATTGTTCGCGCTTGTGTTGTTTCTCGTCATGGTGAACCTGATGTTGAGTTTAGTGCTCTGGTTCTCCTACAACTGGGTCTTGCTGATGAGCGCGGCTCTGCGATACACGAGACCCGCGCGTGATGCCCGTGGCGTTGTGGACGCGTCGCAGTCTTAGCGTTCAGCGCAGTTTGAGACGGCGGGCGACCGCACGGGCGATGCGAATTATGGGGCTGCGGCCCAACTCAACGTGGAGCGCTTGGTTTGCCTCGTTGAGTTCGTTGACGACGCTGTTGAGTTCTTCGTTTCTGGTTTCTAGGTCCGCCACCCGCTCGCTGAGTACCTCGGCATGACTCGTTAGCCCGATGCTGAGATCGCGAACCCGCAGTATCTCAGCGCGAAGTTCGGCTGGATCGGTGCTGTCGATCGGGTCCGACCCTTCAGGAGTCACACGTTGTTGTGGCACCACGAAACCCTACGTCACGTGATGGCTGATGCGTGGGCGATGGACGCCAGCTTTGATGGTCGTGTCACGAGGGTCGCAGTGATCGCGGGGTTCGGCTGGCTCTAGATGGTCGGCGTTGAGGCGGAGATTGGTTGGGTCGTCGGGCCGTCTGTAGTCGGGGTGATACCACGGGTCGGTCACCTCGCCCCAGCGATCAATCCATCGATCCCATTCCCAATCAAAGATGCTCGCGATTCGACTGAAGGATTCGCGATGAATCAGCGTCGCTTCAGGTTCGACAATTACCCGGAACCCCGACCGACGGATTTTCAGGCACAAATCGACGTCGTTGAAGGAGAGCGGGAAGTGGGTGGACACTGCGCCGAGGGCCAAAAGCAATGATCGGCGCGACATGAAGCAAGCGCCGGTAACCGAGATCACGTCTCGAGCAACAGTTCCGCCGTACTGTTGAGAATCTTCGATTGACCAGCCCACAAACGGATGGAGAGGATGAGCATTGTCCATGATCATTCCGGCGTGCTGGATTGTGCCGTTGGGGTAGCGCAGCAATGCACCCACGCCGCCGATGGAGGGGTCGCCGAAATGGAGGGCCATAGCGTCGATAGCACCTGGGTCCATCTCGGTGTCGTCGTTAAGGAGCAGAACAAGTTCGTTTCTGGCCGCGAGAATGCCCTGGTTGCAGGCGGCTGAAAAGTTGAACTCTCCGGGTGGGCGTCCTTCGAGTCGTATTGGCAACCCGGCGCTGACGATCTGTTTTGGGTCGCCGTCGTATTCCTCGCCAACCAGCAGAATCACTTCGAGGTTTGGGTGCTGGGTGGCAGCGATGCGCTCCAAGCAACGCTCAACGGCAAGTTCATCTCCGAAACCCTCACCGAGAGCCTTGCCCGCAGTAGGGATGATTATCGAAATAGGCGGTTGCTCAGATGGGTCGGGCACCAGCCGAAATCGACCCGCTTGGCTGCCTTCGACAGCGGTGGCCGCGATCCCGATCTTGGCGACGTGACTGTTGATGTCAGCGATGTCGGCGCCGACAGGTGCTTGTCGATGCCTACTCAACACTGCGGGCACATGAAGCACTAGCGATTTGTGTTCAGCCAAGCGCAATGGCAGTGCCGGATCGGTGATCTCACACCCGAGATCAGCCAGGGCTGTGCACCGCACCGCCAGAGGGAGACAGGCACCGGGTTCGCCAAGCAGGCGCGTTGGTGACCAGGCAGGTCGGCGCGTTCTTTCTCCTGAAATTTCAATGTCGCCGTACACCGCGCCGGCATCGCGGCGTCGTGCCAAGGCATCAAGTATGGTGCTTTCGCCGATTTCGCTGAGCCGCCCAGAGTTGCTCAGATTGATGGCAGCGCCTTCGCAATTTTGGTCACATGGTGACCCATCGGCAGGCGAGGAGACGACATGAAGCAAGCGCATGGGTTGCGGCGACGATAGCGTGCGCGGCCATGGCCAAGGTTTTCTCGGCTTCAAGACTGCCTGGCATAGTTGCCGTCGGTATGGTTCTTTTTGCTTTCTGGCCAGCGCTTTTGGGCGGTGGGAGTCTTGTTGCTGGTGACTTTGTCATCAACTACGCCGCACCCTTCGACTTCTATCAGTCCGAAAATTTCTCGCTGGAGACGGGTTCGACTGATCCGATCAATATTCACTCACATTGGGCCCCGTTAGCCGCAGATGTTCGTTCCGGCGATGTCGGTTGGTGGACATCCGACCTCGCTGGCGGGCAACCGACCATGAAAGGTGGGTTGCCGGTCTTTAATCTTGGTTACCTTGCGGTCCCCGGTTGGTTTGCGCCGGGGCTGGTTGCTGCCATTCGTGTTTTGACCGCGATAGGGCTGACTTACGGATTCGTCAGGTCGTTGGGTCTGTTGCGAGTATCTGCTTTGGCTAGCGGAATCGCATTTGCGTTCTCCGGATTCATGGTGGGTTGGATGAACTGGCCGCAGTCCTCGATTGCTGCTTTGACTCCCGGACTGTTGTGGGCCCTAGAACGACTCATACGTGATCCCAGGCTGTGGCGGGCGGTTCCGTTGGGAGCGGTCCTAACCGCCATGGTCTGGTCGAACTTTCCCCAGGTCACGATCTACGTGCTGTTAGGAGCCCTGATTTACGCTGCGTTTCGGCTACCGGCGGAGTTGCAGCAGAGCAATGGCAACCAAGCCACGAAGTTGAAATCGCTCACAGTTACTGGTCTGGTGGCAATGCTGCTGGCCGCCTTGCTGGCATCACCGCATCTGATTGGCTTCGTTGAGTATCTGGACTGGATCGACACGAGCGACCGCCCATGGGGGAGCGTTGATTCCTCGGCGGGGGTCAAGTATCTGCTTACCGCTGTCGCACCGGCTATTTGGGGGCATGGATCGTTCGGTCCGGGCTGGTTTGGTGAGGTGAACTGGACCGAGCACAACGCCTATGTAGGGGCTTCGGTGTTGATGCTTGCGGTCGTCGGCTTTGTCACCGGTCTCGCGAACGGTGATCGACGGCACCGGTCTGCGGTGGCTGCGTTTGCGGTTATCGCCGCTCTAGGTCTTCTGATCGCCTATGTCGGCGGTCCGTTGTCGGTGCCGGTGAGGGAACTGACTGGTACGGCAAGCGGAGCGATGACGAGGGGAAAGGTCTTATGGAACCTCGGGGTGGCACTCATCGCAGCTTTTGGTGTGGAACAGATCGTTCGGGAGACAACTGGACCTTCAAGATGGTCGCTTCGCCGGGGGATTGGCGTGTCGATTGTGGCTGGAGCGGTGTTGTTGCTGGCGTTCTTGCCGTTTCTGGGTGATTGGCTGGACGCGGCCCGATCCCACGATGTGGTTCGAGAAGTGTTGGCGGTCTCAGTTGTCCCGGCGCTTTGCGCGCTCGGGGTGGCGGTAGTGATCCTGGCCCGGCTTCGAGGTTGGTTGACGAGCGCTGCAGTTGGTTGGGCATTTGTGGCCATCATCGGATTCGAACTCTTGAGTTTCGCCATGCCCGTGCCAACGATTGTTGAGCCATCGGAACGGATCACCGCGACCCCAGCTCACGCCGAGGTCACCGAGTTGCTGGCACCTGGTGAGCGGCTCAGTGGAGAAGGCTGGACGTTCTTTCCTTCGACCACTGCATTGTTCGATATCGACGACGCGCGGGGGCAGTTGTTCAAGTCTCGGGGTTACACCGCTTTGTTGCGAGCGGAAGTTCCCAACTCGATCATCCTGGGCCAACAACGAGCCACCGCGACCTGGCCTTATATCCCCTTTGATGCCGATATCGCTTCGCCGGTTTGGGATGCGATGGCGGTTGGCGTATGGGCGCAGTTCCCCGACAGCCGACCGCCGGGCACTCGGATTGAACCCGCGTCAGCAATTGAGGGTTCCGATCCAGCGGGCGAGACGCTCAGGACCACACTGGCGTCGCCCAACGGGGGTTTGCGCGCCGTTCTGATTGAGGTGGCCTCCAGTGTTGGAGGTTTGCTCAACGTTGATATCGCGGCTGAGGGCCAACTGAGCACTGAGAGCCGTTTCATATCGCCGCAGCACACGGGTGAACAGTCATTTGCGTTTGCCGCCGAAGAACTACCCGCCGGAACGCCAGTGTCGATTGAGGTCACATCGCCTTCACCAAAGGGTGCGCTGCTAGTTGGAGTCGACGAGTTTGGGGGATTGGCGGCAGGGATGGTGGCGGGTGACGACGAGTTCCGGCTCGCGCGTACGGGTGACGTTTTGTTGATAGAGCGTCCCAGCGCGGCGTTCATCCGGCTTGCGGACGCAACTCTGGTTGAGCCTGAGCCACACCTGGCCGCGGAAGCGGTGGCGTCGAGGGAGGTGGGTGAGAGATCGGTTGTGGTTGACAGCGATTTGGGACTCCCGAAAATACCATCCGCAAACGCCGAACTCGAAGTTGTAAGCGTGTCGCTCGGTCGCGACCGCGTCGAGACTGTCGTGCGCAGCGACCGGGACGCGGTGGTGGTCATTTCTGTGTCTGACTATCCCGGATGGTCCGCAACCGTTGACGGGAAGGCGGCGGGGATCGTTACCGCGGACGCGGCGTTTATGGGAGTCCTCGTGCCAGCGGGCGAGCACACTGTCGTCTTGACATTCCACCCGCGACATCTTGGAATCAGCCTGCTTCTCGCATTGTTTGGGATTGTGCTGGCAGCAGGGTTGCTCGTTGTTGGAGGGTTTCGCCAACACCGTCGGGCAATCCCTTCGGGCTCTGTTCCTCGCTAGGCTTCTGCGCGTGCAGAATGACGCAACGGGTGCTCGCGAATATGTCAGCCGCATTCAGGCGGAGATTCAAGAAGAGGCTCACGAGCGCAGGGAGAGCAACCCAGCGCTGGTGATTCAAGAGCGAGAAATCTCCCAAGCGTGGACTCGTTCGGTTCCAGGTGCTGCTGCGGTGAGTCGTGACACAGCATCACCAGCGGACCTGAAGGCAAACTCCGAGCATCTCCTCGGCAGCGTCAACGATTTGTCGTTGCTCAACGTTGATGCTCCGACAGGCACCCGTCGGGGTGTGCGGCAACTCAAGAACACCATGCGTAGGCTTACGCGCTGGTATTTGCGGTACTTGGCCGACCAGATCAACGCCTTCAACCATTTCTTGGTCAATCTGTTGCGGTCAACAGAACAGCGCATTGCTCGACTCGAATATGATGCCCGTGCCGCTGAGATCATGGGGGAATTCGTTGATCCCGTCCCGGATGCAGATGCGGGCTTGGGCGAGGCCGTGGCCAACCTGCTTTCTCCATGCAATGGACCGGTAGCGGTGGTGTCGTGTGGCAGCGGTCTGATGGTTTCGGCGCTGGTTAGCGTAGGAATCACCGCACACGGTGTCGACGACTCACCTGAGGCGATCAGCGATGGCGTAGACGAAGGCTTGGACCTTCGGGTAGCAGCGCCTTTGGGGCACTTGAACAGAATTCCCGATGGTTCACTTGCTGCTGTGGTGTTGACGCGTTCCGCTGAGCGCCAAGGACCTGTCGAACTGTCAACGCTGATTGACGAAGCGCTGCGTTGTGTCAAGGTGTCAGGCCGAATCGTCGTCGCGGTCGCGGATATTGGTGCCCGCTCAGCTCCGGAAGCAGAGTTGTTGCGCGGTATGGGTTTGTCTCCTGAGACATGGGCCCATCTGCTGGCTGAACGTGGTTGCACGGTCGAGTTGTCTGAGTTGGTCGGTTCGCGAGTGACGACTCTGGTCACGGCTCAGCGACAGTGAACCGACGACCGATTGTTCACCAGTTCATACCTTCACTCACCAAGCGCGACGCGGTGAGCTTCCACACTCTCGCGGTTGATGAGATGCTGCGCGAACTTGGTGCGGACTCCACCGTCTACACGGCGCACATCAACTCTGAGACTGAGGATCGTGTGCGTCACTATCGACACCACGCCAAGGATCCGAACCCCGACCTGGTCATCTATCAAGCCTCGATCGGCTCTCCGATGGTTGATTACCTTCTGGCCCGCTCAGAGCCACTGATGCTGAATTATCACAATATGACTCCTCCTGAGTTCCTTTTTGGCTGGGAGCCGACTTTGGGAGCGGAACTTGCCTTTGGGAGGCGCCAGTTGGTTGGCCTCTGTCGCCGAGCGGCTGTGGCGGTTGCTGATTCGGATTTTAACGCTCGTGAACTCATCGACTTGAAGTGCAAGCGCGTCGAAGTAATCCCGGTACTGACCGACGATGCCCTCTTGCCCGTTGTTGGATCGCAGACAAGACCCCCATGTCGGGTCCGCTCGGCGTTGACCGTATTGTTTGTCGGTCGGTTGGCACCCAACAAGTGTCAGCATGACTTGTTGGCTGCGATGGCGGTGCTGCGTGAACGAATACCGACCGCAGAGTTGGTGTTGGTGGGTTCGCCAACTTCAGAAAGGTACGAAGAAGCACTGCGAGGGTTCGCAGCGGAACTCGGGATTACTGAAGCGGTATCCTTTGCGGGTTCGGTTCCGGTCTCGGAGTTGGTGTCGTGGTACCGCCGGGCAGATGTGTTTGTGTGTTTGTCTGAGCATGAAGGATTTTGTGTGCCAATTTTGGAGGCGATGGCGTGGGGTGTGCCGGTTGTTGCCTTCGATGCCGCAGCGGTGCCGAAGACTGTGGCCGACGCGGGTTTGGTTCTCGACGACAAGTCCCCTGCGGTTGTGGCCGCAGCGGTGGAGCGAATCGTCGGCGACGACCCGCTACGCGAACGATTGGTGCAACTTGGTTTGGCTCGGGCCACCGAGTTGCGTGCTGCCGCGGTACGCCCGCAGTTGCAAGAGTTCTTTGCGGACTTGCTCAAGTCGGACTTGCTCAAGTCAAAGCAGAACCTGCGATGAGTGATATCACCTTCGTCACGCCTCGTTACGGAACCGATGTTGTCGGTGGGGCAGAGTTGGGTGCTCGAGCGCTGGCGACTCGGCTCAGTGCGGACGGTATGGACATCACGGTTCTCACCTCACGAGCGCGCTCGTTCGACACTTGGGCTGATGACTATCCCGAGGGCACCACGATCGAAGAGGGCGTGTCAGTCTCCCGATTCAGTGTCGACTATCCCCGTTCCCCCAATTTCGCGGCTTCATGTGATCGGCTCCTGGTGCACCCGGAACAAGCCAGTATGCAGGACGCCTGGCGGTGGATTGATGAGCAGGGTCCCACCAGCAACGACCTGCTGGAAGCCATCGCTGAGGTTGATAGCGGAGTGCTCGCGTTCACCCCGTACATGTATCACCCAGCGGTGCGGGGTGTGGCCGTAGCCCGTGTCCCCACCGTGTTGCATGCTGCTGCTCATCCAGAACCGCCGTTGCGGCTTCCGGTCTTTGACGAACTGTTCAATTCCGTGTCCGCTATGGCGCACTACAGCCGTCTCGAACAGCGTTTGGTGCTTGATCGCTTTCCGTCTACGGTTCTGACCCCGCAGGTAGTGATGGGCCTTCCGGTTGAGGCGCCCGACTTCAAGATCGACCCGGTAGCGGCGCGGCGCGCGTTCGGGCTTGAAGACGAGCCATTTGTCGTGTTTTTGGGAAGGGTGCTCCGAAGCAAAGGCACGCATGAATTGGTCGATTTTTTTGAAGCGACACGAGAGCGACGCGGTGACGGGAAGCTAGTAATTGTGGGTCCGGTGGTTGATCAGATCCCCAAAAGCAAAGGGATTGTCTGCGTTGGCCCCGTATCTGAAGAGCACAAGTTCGGTTTGCTCGCTGCTGCGGATGTGCTGATCAACCCGTCACCTTTGGAGTCGTTCTCGTTGGTGGTGCTTGAAGCCTGGTTAGCGGGAACGCCAGTGCTGGTCAACGGTTGGTGTGGCCCGACCCGGGATCATTGCGAACAGTCCGGCGGCGGTCTTTGGTACGGCAACTTCGTAGAATTCGAGGTGTCACTCAATCGCCTCTTGGACGACGCCGATCTGCGCTCCAAGTTGGCTCAAGCCGGTCATGCATACGTTAAGAACTCATTCAGTTGGCCCGCCGTGCGACGGCGTTATCAAGCGCTGCTCTCCCAGATCAGCTAGCAAGTGAGCCCCTAGGGAGTCTCCTCCACGTCGCCTGGCGGAAGCAGGCTTGTAGGACGATTCAACCTCACCACCAGATCTGCGAGAAGTCCCACGACTAGCACTTGAAGTACCGCGAAGCCGAGAAGCAGAGTGTTGGCGGCGGGACGGAAGTCCTTGTCGACAATGTCGTATCCAAGTTTGGCGGCGAAGACGACACCGAGTACCGAGGCGATGGGCAAAGCCACTCGCAAGGGGTCATAAGTCAGGATCATGCGGATGACCTGCAGCACATAGCGGCTGGTGTCGCGGAACCAGTGAAACTTCGAACGACCGGCACGTACCTTGTACGAAATGGGCACGTAGCGGACTTCGTAGCCGTTCATCAAGAAGGCCATCGTGATAGTGGTGACGCATGAGAACCCCGTCGGCAACTGTTGGGTGAACTGAAGGCCGACATCGCGGCGGAAGGCTCGGAACCCTGAGTTGAGGTCTGGGATCTTGGAACGGGTCAGGTAGGACGCGAGACGGCGGATAGCCCATTTCGCGGGAACTCGAAAGATCTTGAACGTGCCCTGTTCAGAGGTTCTGGCACCGACTATGTGATCGCCGTTGCCGAGTTCCGCGACCAGTTCGGGAATCTGGTCGTTGGGATAGGTCATGTCTGCGTCGGACCACACCACGACACGACCTCGTGCAGCTTCGGTGCCGATACGCCGCGCCGCCCCGGAGCCGCGGTTTCGTCGAGTCTTTATCACGCGGACTTTACCGAGACCCTGGCAGATTTCAGCTGATCCGTCGGTCGAACCATCGTCTACAACCACGAGTTCCCAGGAGTATGAAGACTTGTCCATGGAGGCGCTGATTCGGGCCAGTTCGTCTGCCAAGTGCCCCGCTTCGTTGTGAACGGGCAAGACGATGCTGACGTCAAGAGTCGGTTCAGCGGCCACGGAGTTAGTTTACTTCTGAATGCCGCGGTAGATGTCGGCCATCTGTTGGGCCGCGGTTTGCCAAGTCATCGCATTGATGCGGGCTTGAAGCTCTGTTGGTACCGTTCCTGGCGCCGAAATTGCCGCGCGAAGCTGTTCGATGAATGCTTCGTTGTTGTTGGGGGGAGCCAGCGGTACGAAGTCGCCTATCAACTCCGGTAAGGCTCCCACCGCAGTGGCCACAACAGGAGTACCGACCGAGAGGGCTTCGAGCGGTGGTAGTCCGAACCCCTCGTAGCGCGACGGAAAGGCCAGCACCGCGGCGCCCCGCAGGAGCGAGGCTTTTTGTTGGTCGTCAACCTCGGTGAGCCTCACCAACCTCTGGTCGCCGGCGGCATCATCGAGCGTCGATTCGGCGTTGCCCACCGGCCCTGCCACAACCAACGCTACATCGTTGGGAAGTGAACTCAACGAGTCGGTAACCGCAGCGACGTTCTTGCGATGTTCGACGGTTCCCAGGATGAGCACGTATTTCTCATGACCAGCGAGACGCCGTCCTTGTGCGGCGTCACCGGCCAAGATGGGACTAACCCCATGAGGAACCAGAGCAACTTGCTCTGGTGACACATCGAAATGGGCATAGACCTCCTCAGCGACGGCCACTGACGAAACGTGGATTTTCGCCCCGGCGTCTATGGCTGCTTTCAGCGGTTTGGCCATGGCAACAACTTCAGGCCGACACCATTGCGGGTAGCGAACCATACAAAGATCTTGGACTGTGATGACCGAGCGGGGCGTGGGTGGAGCCGTGAAGTTCGGACCATGCACAACGTCAACGGATCCGACGATCAATCGGTCCAGAGCCGTGAGATTGTGTTGCCACAGACGATGGGCGACTCGAGCGGGAAAACGGGACCGGCGCACCGCAACGGTTGTGTCCGGCCACGCTCCGCGAAAGGTTAGGAGCCAACCTCTGGCATCTATCCCAGCCGTGTTCGCAAGCGCACCGACAAGACCTTTAGTTGTTTGGTGGATTCCGCCGGGTGGTCCGACCAGAGCTGTGACATCGATGCCGACACGTACTGGCTTGTCGCCGGGCACTTTGCTATCGCCGGGCGTAGCCGGAGCCGCGGCAGCGCCGGGCACTTTGCTATCGCCGGGCGTAGCCGGAGCCGCGGCAGCGCCGGGCACTTTGCTATCGCCGGGCGTAGCCGGAGCCGCGGCTGATGTGACGTCACGGCCGACGCGCGCGGGCTTGTCGCCGTGGTCAGGGGACATAGATGCCGTTGAGCGCCAGGATAGTGAAGACCGTCAAGGCAACAGCCGAAGCTGTGGGCAACCAACGCCGCAGTAACGTTGCATGGCTGACAATCCCAGCAGCGATCACGAGCGGGAAGACGGCCAAGGCATAGCGCTCTATCGAGTTCAGGTTTTCGGCAGCAAAGAGCAACAGTGTTGAGACGACGGAGTACACCCATAAATCGGTCGACAGCTTGCGCACTGCAACCACCAAGAGAAAAACCAGGATCACTGCCGTGCCAGCATGCAACAGTTCACCCAGATCACCCTTGGCGCCCTCAATGAACGCCTTGATGATCCGGGTTATGGGCTCACGGACGGAGCCCCGGAGCTCTTCTTGCGCGTCGATTGGAACGCGCCAACCACCTTGGGCGCGTTCGGCCCACACAAGAAACGTGAGCGTTCCCAATGGTGCCGAAGCCACGGCTAGCCACGCCGGCGGAGAGCGCCGATCACTTGCAACGGCTCTCAGGAGCGCGGGCACCGCCAATAGGGGCCCGACCGGTCGTGTCAAACCGGCCAAGAAGCCCAACACCATCGCCGCCAACCAGCTGCGGCTACGGGCACACAGAACGAATCCCAGAGCCAAGGTCAAAAAGAGCGCTTCGCTGTAGCCGAGCACCAAGACGAAGGCCGACGGGAATAGCGAGAAGATTCGGACCACATGTCTGGAGACTTCGGGGTCATCGGTCTCTTGCATCGCCACCCGGTACATCAACATTCCGGCGACGAGAGCGAGCAGGTTGGCTGCGATTACAAGGGCGATATCGGGTCTATCTCCTAGGGCCCCGAGAAGTCGACCTGACAGCGGCCACAGCGGAAAGAAGCGAATTCCCCCGTCGAGTTCGGTTGAGTCGTAGCCCTGGCTCGCCAAGTCGCGGTACCAGGTTCCGTCCCACGGAATCAGCCCATCGTCGACCGGCGAAAACGCCGGCGACGGTTCAAGGCGATCAACGATGGCCAAGGTGGTGATATACGCGACCGCAACGTAGATCCTGGCCTCGATCCAGCCGGCCAAGGCGGCTTTGAAGTCCTGCCCCAAGTTGAGCGGGAAGGTCACTACAAGGCCTCGTAACGAGTAAGCAACATCGGTTCGAAAACGTCGCTGGGTGCCAGCAGTTGTTGTGCTTGGTGGGTTCGTTCCAACTCGTTGATCATGGCTTCGCAACGGTTACCGAAACTCTGGTATCCGAATCCGCTCACCAACCAGACATTGTGGTCGCCAGCTTCGGCGAGCACTTCGGCGACAAAACTATCGACGCCGGTGTTGGTGATCGTCTCGGCGTAGTCCTGCCAGTCCACGAAGCGGCCATCACCACGGGGATAAGCGAACGAAGCGGGCGACCCAACAACCGAACGGAGGGTCGCCGGCCCAACCTGATCAGGGCAGAAGACAACCACATCGCCAACTTCGAAGCCTTCGTCGATTAGAGCTGCGACATCGGCACCCTGGGTTCGGTCGCGTCGTGCTTCGTCGACGCTTACCGCGAGTCCGAAGGCTACGACAAGCACCAGCACCACAAGCCTTGGCCGCGTCGGGAGCATTGCTATTCCCCTAGCAGCGAGGACCAACAAAAAACCCACCACGACAGCTGCGTAACGTGCTTCAAAAGCACCAGCCATCACCAAGGCAACGCCTCCGCCAATACCAAGTGTCAGCAGCACGCACAGGCACCCACGATCCAAATTCCCAGCAGCGAACCGAAGCACTAAATTGCGTCCGTCGATGCGGCGGGCCAACACGCCCAGTATCGCTAGGACAGCTAGCACGATCCCCAAGAGTTCGCCCTCGAACCGGTTGTTTCCACCGATTGCCTGAATCGTCTCAACAACGATTTCTGCGGGTCGCGCTCGGTCGGCCCACGGCGTTCCTGTGGTTCGAAGCTGTTCTGAAAACACGCTGAACCAAACGAGCAATGTAGCGCTGCCCGCAACGATTGCACCTCCGACACGCACCGCAACCGCACGAGTGTTGCTGTCTCCGAAGGCGATGTTGGTTGCCGCCATAATCAGCGCCGCGCCGATCAGCCAGAAACTCCAGTAGTGAGTGTGTATCAGTGCGGCGACGGTGAGCGCCAAGAGCAAGAGCCGAACAGGTGACGAACGTTCTATTGCCCGTTCTGCACAAAGCCAACCAACGCAACACAGCAGGGCCAACAGGGCATACATCCGAGCTTCGGTTCCGTAGCGGATCAGAAACGGGGAGGTGGTAGCGATCAGCAGCGTTACTTGCGCGGTTGTGGAGCCGTGTCGGCGGGCGATTCTGTAGAGCACACAGACCGAGAGCAAAGAAAAAACCGCGGACAACGAGCGCACTGCCAGGTCACTGTCGCCAAAGGCATCTATCCACCAACCGAGTAGCAAGTAGTAGAGAGCGGGGTGGCCGTCATGTCGCAGCGCTTCAACCAACTGGTCGAAGTCCAGCTGCGCGATGTTGACCGAAAGCGCCTCATCCAGCCACAACGGCGTCAGAGCAACGAAGCGCAGGACAACTCCAACGGCGACGGCGACCGCTGCGAGCGTTAGCGCGATCGGGTTCCAATTCAATGGCGCAGGCGCGTGGTCGCAAACGGCGTCATCAGCGGGGTCAGCTTCAGAAGCGGCGAGGGCCACAGCCGCTGAATCTAGCCGTCAGTAGCGATAGCGCCCCCATGTAGAGCGGTCATACTCGCCGATGTAGCGACAATGCGACAAACGGACAGCTAGCATCTGCGCTTGATGACGACTCGCATGGTAATTATCGGTGGGGGTCCCGCGGGCAATAGTTGCGCCACTACAGCGGCACGATTGGGCGCAGAGGTCGTGCTTGTGGAGCAGGACACGATCGGCGGAGCTGCCCATCTCTGGGATTGCATCCCGTCTAAGGCGATGATCGCAGCAGGTAACGCCCGATCCTTCGTGCAACGCTCCATGCGCATGGGGCTTTCTGAGGTTGCAACCGATGTTGATCTTGACCAACTTCGAGATCGGCTATCGACTCTCGAACGCCGCTTGGAGAGTCAAATTCGTAGCCTGCTCGCCAGCCAGCACGTTCAATTCGCTCACGGCACGGGGACGATGCTTGATGCCCATACTGTGAGGGCGACTACCGCGGACGAAACGATCGACTTCGAAGCCGACGTGATCGTATTGGCCACTGGCAGCCGCCCTCGCCTCCCTGATTGGGCACCAGTCGACGGCGTCCGGGTGCTTACCACTCGAGATGCTTATCCGCCTCCAACGATGCCCGAGCACCTAGTCGTGATCGGCTCGGGCGTCACTGGCGTGGAGTTCGTCCACATGTTTCAGTCGATGGGGTCTGAAGTCACTCTGATAGTCAGTCGTCAACAAGTGCTCCCAGCCAAAGACCCTGAAGTGGCGGCCGCGTTGGAGGAGGATTTCCTACGTCGGAGGGTTCATCTGCTCAAAGGGGCGCGCGCCATCGCTATATGCAGAGAAGGCGAGGAAGTAACCGTCAGTTGCGACGATGGCCGGGTGGTGACGGGATCGCACGCACTTTTGGCCATCGGCTCGGTTCCCAATAGCGAAATGCTTGGTCTGGACAATGCTGGTGTGGACTCAGAAGACGGGTATGTGCCGGTCGACATGAACCTGCGCTCCAATATCAGCCACATTTATGCAGCCGGTGACCTTAGTGGACGCCTTCCGCTTTCTTCGGTGGCGAGCATCCAAGGACAGAAAATTGCGGAACACGCGCTCGGGGCACTCTCGGTGTCTCGGCGCCGCGTTATCGACTACGACAAAGCCGCGTCCGCAATTTTCACTGAACCCGAAATCGCCGATGTCGGACTCGCTGAGGCAGACGCATTTTCTGAAGGTCGCAAGGTTCGCGTAACTAAAGTCCCTTTTGCTTCCTCGGCGAAGGCCCAGATCAACGATGATCCTCGCGGCTTTGTGAAGATCGTGTCGGATCCCGCCACTGGGGTTGTCCTTGGTGGGTCGATTGTCGGTCGGCACGCTGCTGAACTGATTTCAGTGCTGGCGGTAGCGGTCAGCAATGGTCTCACTGTTGCGGACATTCACGAGAGTGCGCTCGTGCATCCGACTCTCGCTGAAGCGCTTCGCGAAGCCGCCGAATAGCCGAGCCGCCGAATAGCCGAGCCGCCCAGTTGCCGGTCCGCACAGGGGCGAGGTTCGTTACTCGATTACCGCGACGATGTCTCCGCCGCCGACGGAGTCACCTTCAGCGACTCGAATTTCTTTGATCGTTCCTGCCTTCTCCGCGGCGACGTTGTTCTCCATTTTCATCGCCTCCAAAACGACGATGGTGTCGCCAACATCAACGGTGTCGCCAACGGCAACGAGCACTCTGACGATCGTCCCCTGCATAGGCACGGTGACATCGCCGCTGCCAGATCCACCGCTGGACGCGCCGCGGCCGGAGCGGCGTGCCCGTGGGGCAGTTGCCCCGCTAGGGGTTCCGGCGCTCTCGGGAACCCACATTGAGACGGAGAATCGCTTGCCGTTGACCTCAACGTCGACGTCTCGCTTGATTTTGGGTTCGTCTGAGTCTTCGACCTCAGCTACAGAAGCGACGCTGATGGTGCTCAGATCGACCGTCTCTTCCAGCCACTTGGTGCTGTGGGTGACGGCAGCGAAGTCTGGATGTTCCAGAATGGTTATCGCGGCCGTGGTGGTGGTCGCGACCCCCTCAATGGTGGTTTCGTTGAGTGCTCGTAGAGCCCGGGCGATCGCGGTCGGACGATCTTTGCCCCAGACGATGAGCTTTCCGATCAAGTTGTCATAGAACTGGCTGATTTCGTCACCTGCTTGGTAGCCGGTGTCGAAACGAGTACCGAAACCATCGGCGGTTCTGAGTGCCGTGATAGTTCCTGGCGAAGGCAGAAACGCTCCTCCGGCGGGATCCTCGGCGTTTATCCGAATCTCGATCGCGTGCCCGTCGATTTCGATGTCGTCTTGGGTGAACGGCAGTTTTTCACCAGCGGCAACACGGATCTGTTGTTCTACGAGATCAATGCCGGTGACCATCTCAGTTGCTGGATGCTCGACTTGGAGACGAGTGTTCATTTCCAGGTAGTGGAAACTGCCGTCTTCATACAGGAACTCGACCGTTCCTGCATTGACGTAATCGCAGCCTTGAGCGACCTTGACGGCCGCTTCGCCCATCGCGGCGATGATGTCCGGGTCGATGTTTGCAGCGGGTGCTTCTTCGATCAGCTTCTGGTGTCGGCGTTGAACGGAACAATCGCGAGTTCCGAGGTAGACACAATTGCCGTGCTTGTCCGCCAGAATCTGGACTTCCACATGACGTGGCTTGGTGAGATAGCGCTCCATGTAACACTCGTCGCGCCCGAAATACGAGAGAGCTTCGCGCTGCGCTGCCCCGAGTTGCTCGGCAGCTTCTTCGGCGCTGTTCACGACCTTCATGCCGCGTCCGCCACCGCCATATGCCGCCTTCACCGCCACCGGCCACCCCTGGGAATTCCCGAAATCAATAATCTGCGAAGGGTCGGTGATCATCTCGGTGGTGCCGGGAACGCCGAACACACCGACTCTCTCGGCGGCTTCGCGGGCAGAGATCTTGTCGCCCATCACCTCGATGGCTTCGGGATCCGGCCCGATGAAGGTGACCCCGCGTTCGGTTATGGCGCGCGCGAAATCGGCGTTTTCGGAGAAGAATCCGTAGCCAGGGTGCACAGCATCGGCACCGCTGCGTTCAATGATGTCGAGGATTGCGTCGGTGTTGAGGTAGGACTCAGCGCTGGTCTTTCCGCCCAGGCTGTAGGCCTCGTCGGCAAGGCGCACGTGGAGCGCATCGCGATCAAGATCGGAGTAGACCGCCACAGTGGTGATGCCGAGTTCGCGGCATCCACGAATGATTCGAACCGCGATCTCACCACGGTTTGCTATGAGTACTTTGGAAAACACAGGGTAATGATTAGTCGAATGAGCCATGAGGTTGCGACATCAGCGGGAGATCCGTTTGCGGCTAGCAGCCGCGTGGCCAACGCTACGGGACTTGGACCCCTGCGCCACGTGGAGGTTACCGGGTCAACCAATTCAGACCTCGTTGCCGAAGCACGTGATGGTACTTTTGGGCCGGCGGTGCTGGTAGCTGACCACCAGACTGCGGGAAGAGGTCGGCTGGGACGGGAGTGGGACGACGATCCCAACAATGCGCTGCTGGTCAGCATTCGCGTGCCTGTATCGCTCGAGGGTGCTGGCGTCGTCGCCGCGGTAGGCGCAGCGGCGCGCCTGGCTGCTGATCAGTTGACTACCGCTACCGTGCTGACAAAATGGCCGAACGACCTAGTGGTCGAAGATGGCGCTGCTCCCGGAAAACTCGGTGGTGTGCTAGCCGAATACGTAGCCGAACCGAACGAATCCGTCGTGGTGGGAGTTGGAATCAATATCACCGCTATTGAGCGTCACCAAGGAGCCACCTCAATGGCAGCGACCTCAATGGTTGAGTGTGGAATGGTTCAACGGGGCAGCCTCGCTGACCGTGATCTGCTGCTGTCTGGCCTGCTGAGCGCGTTGGCGCCACGGCTCGCCAACCCTGTGTTGGTGATGGCGGAACTGCGGACCAACTCAGCGACCCTGGGGACCCGCGTAAGGGTTGAACTGCCGGGAAACCGTTTTTTTCTGGGAGAGGCGGTCGGACTGAGCGACAAAGGGCATCTCATCCTTCGCTGCGATGATGCAACGAGTCTGACGATCACAGCCGGAGACGTGATCCACCTGCGACCGGCAACGTAGCCACTGGTGATCGCGGTCGGCTATTAGACCACTACGCTCCGCAATGTGTCAGAGGTCCCAGCGCCTGGAGCTACTCAGAGAAAAGTTGTTCTGCGGCGTTCTTGGCCGCAACGCATCGTGATGATGTTGTGCGGTGTGGTGATCGTTTCAGCCATCGCCGCCGCGTGGTTGATTGAGAACATCTCCGATGCTGTGTCGGGATTTGGCCGCGTTGAGATCTCTGGTGAAGTTCTGATCACCGACACGGCAAAAGGGGATCCGGTCAACTTCTTATTGATCGGAAACGACAGCGCTTTAGGAATCGACCCCAACGACCCGATTCACATCGGGCGGGAGTATGACTCTCGCGGTACGTTCAACGCCGACAGCATCACCCTCTTGCGAGTCGACCCGATCTCTGGTCAGGCCTGGGTGCTGTCAATTCCGCGTGACCTGTTGACAGACCACATCCCAGGAGCCGGAAAATACCGGATCAACGCGGCGCTGTTGATTGGCGGTCCGCAGACCCTGGTCGAGACGATCACCTCTCAGTTCGACATCGAAATCAATCACTACGTGGAGATCAATTTCTTAGGATTTAGACAGTTGGTTGATGTTCTGAACGGTGTACCGGTCTGGTTCGATCATCCCACCCGTGACCGCAACACCGGTCTCGGTATCGTCGAACCTGGCTGCCATGTCCTTGATGGTGTTGCGGCTCTCGCCTACGTGCGATCTCGATCCTATGAACAGTTCATCGATGATCGCTGGGTGATGGTGGGCAACTCTGACTTCGGACGCATTGAACGTCAGCAGGATTTTCTGGTTCTTGCGCTGAGTCGTACAGTCAGCCGCGGTGCGCGCAATCCAACTGCTTTGGCCAGCTTGATCGAATCGGGTGCTAACAGTGTGGTTCTCGACAGCGAACTCACTCCTTCGGAGTTGATTGATCTCGGTAAGGCGTTCAGCGACTTCAACCCCGACAATCTCACGCGCTTGGAACTTCAAGTGAACACAATTCATGACGAGGCCGGTGTGTATGTCGGTGAAGAACTCGTACCCGGCGTTCACGAGGAGATCTTCGATATTTTCAGAGGAGCAGCCGACCAAACGCAGCCACGCGACGTGATTTTGGATCTCTACGCAACAGACGAAACGCTGCTGAATGAGGAGGGTGACCTTCTCGCCGATCTCGGTTTCAACGTTACCTCCAGGTATCTCTATGGGACCGACCAGGGGATTTCGGTGGTCGTATACCCGCCGGATCGTCGTTCGGAAGCTGAAACAGTTGCGCGTTACTTGATCCCGATTCCAGCGCTTGTGGAAGATGCTGGCGCAACTGGTGATCTCCGGGTTGTGTTGGGTGCCGACCATGAGCAGATTTTGTTCCTGTTCCCGCATGACCCCTCAAAGATGCATGAGGAAGTGGCGGCTCACGGGACCGTGGATATCCCAGATCTGTCGTCTGCGGCCGTTCGGTCGTCAAGCGTTGATCAAGTTGCTCCCGCAACGACTGGAGCCTCCGCTACGAGCACAGACATCTCCTCAGGGTCTGAGCGCGTTGTCGGTCGCCCCCCCGAAGGCCAGTCATGCGGCTGATCTTTCGGGCGCTCCGGCTACGCCCGGCGACTGCAACGTGCGGGGGGCTCCGGCTACGCCCGGCGTTGACAGCAACACCCCTCTACACTTGGCCTTCTTTATGAGCAAGATCGCGGTGATCGGCACGGGGTACGTTGGTCTCACCACCGGGGCCTGTTTTGCACACCTGGGCCACGATGTGGTGTGTGCTGATATTGATGTCAACAAGGTGCAACGCCTGCAATCTGGTGACGTGCCGATACATGAAGCCGGTCTTTCGGAGTTGGTTGCCGAGGGACTTGAATCTCGGCGTCTGTCGTTTGTTGTGGGCGCCGCCAACGCTGTCGGTGATGCCGATTTTGTCTACCTCTGCGTACCTACACCTCAATCAGCTGATGGTTCGGTTGACCTGAACCATCTGAGAGCTGCCGCGGCCGAGGTCAGCGCACATATTCGGCATGGGGCGATTGTCGTCAACAAATCGACGGTTCCAGTGGGTTCGACGCTGCTGGTTGAAGAGGCGATGGGTAGGCCCGATATCGCGGTCGTGTCCAACCCGGAGTTTCTTCGGGAAGGGACCGCCATTGCTGATTTTCTCAACCCCGATCGTGTGGTGATTGGTGCGGACGACCCAGCCGCAGCCGATCGTGTGGCGAACCTGCATGGGAGCATCGGTGCCCCGGTCATGATCACCGACCCGGCTTCGGCCGAGACCACCAAATATGCGGCCAATGCCTTCCTTGCCACGAAACTCAGCTTCGTCAACACCATCGCCGCGGTATGTGAAGCTGTCGGCGCCGATGTCAGTGACGTGTTGGTAGCAATGGGCTACGACAAGCGCATCGGTAGTGAGTTTCTGCGTCCAGGCCCCGGTTGGGGTGGTTCGTGTTTTCCCAAGGACACGCGGGCGATCATCTCAATGGCCGAGGATGCCGGTTACGACTTCTCTTTGATGCGAGGAGTGCTCAAGGCCAACGACGAACAGTTCAAGCGTGTGGTGAGCAAGGTTGCGTCTGTGGTTTCGTTGAGCGGAGCCACTATCGCCCTGCTCGGACTCGCCTTTAAAGCCGGAACCGACGACACTCGTAACTCTCCGGCATTGGAGGTAGCAGAGCTGTTGTTAGCCCAAGGAGCCAAGGTTCGGGCTTACGACCCGGCGGTTGCAACGGTTGACATTGATGGGATCGTCGTGGCTGACGATCCCTATGCTGCCTGCGAAGGTGCGGAGGCTCTCGTTGTTCTGACCGAATGGGACGAATTCAAGCTGCTTGATCTCGACAAGCTCTCAGAATCCATGGCTTCGCGTCATGTGGTCGATGCCCGCAACATTTTGGACCGCGAGGCTTTGCTGAGCAGGGGCTTCACCTATCAGGGAATCGGAAGGAATTAAGACGGTGCGGGTCGTTGTTACCGGCGGTGCAGGGTTCCTTGGCTCGCATCTGTGCGACCATCTGATTGCCCGCGGGGATGATGTCGTTTGTATCGACAACTTCTCGACCGGGACTCGGTCGAATGTCGCTCATCTCCGCGAGCATCAGGGGTTCACGCTTGTCGAGCACGACGTTTCCAGTTATGTGGATATCGCGGGC
The DNA here is from genome assembly GCA_965198365.1 of Candidatus Aldehydirespiratoraceae bacterium. GTDB lineage: Bacteria > Actinomycetota > Acidimicrobiia > Acidimicrobiales > Aldehydirespiratoraceae > VXYK01. The sequence goes on from OZ240617.1 coordinate 1,613,099, forward strand.
GCGGTGGACGCAGTGCTGCACTTCGCTAGCCCGGCGTCACCGATCGACTATGCAAAGATGCCGATTCAGACCCTGAAGGTTGGTTCGTCAGGCACTCACAACACCCTTGGCTTGGCCAAGGCGAAAGGGGCGACGTTCTTGTTGGCGTCGACTTCAGAGGTCTATGGCGACCCGTTGGTCCACCCGCAAGTGGAGCAGTACTGGGGCAACGTCAATCCGGTGGGACCTCGCGGGGTCTACGACGAGGCGAAGCGTTTCGCTGAGGCGATGACAATGGCCTATTGCCGGTATCACGACCTTGATACTCGGATAGTGCGGATCTTCAACACTTACGGTCCGCGTATGCGCCCCGACGACGGGCGCGTCGTATCGAACTTCATCGTGGCAGCGCTTGCCAACGAACCCATCACTGTTTACGGCGATGGCACACAGACACGCAGTTTCTGTTTCGTTGATGATCAGGTCCGCGGGATTGTCGCTCTGCTTGAGTCCGGCGAACACGATCCGGTCAACATTGGCAGCGCCTTCGAGTTCACGGTCACAGAGTTGGCTGAGATTGTCTTGGAGGTCACCGGTTCTGGATCACCCGTTCGGTACCTCCCGTTGCCTGTCGATGATCCGAGGCGTCGTCGCCCCGACACCACACGCGCTCAAGAGCTATTGGGGTGGAACCCAACCGTTGCGCTGCGTGAAGGTGTAGCAGAAACGGCTGATTACTTCCGCTCTCTAGCTACGCCGGGATTCGGCTAGCTCGCGATTGGCCAGATACCAGTCGATTGTGGCTTGCAGGCCGTCTTTGAAATCGGTGTTGGCGGTGAAGCCGAAGAGTTCGCGGGCACGACCGGCGTCAACGCCGCGTCGCGGTTGGCCGTCTGGTCGACTGTTGTCCCAGCGGATATGACCTTGATAGCCCGTCAGTTCAACGACGGTCTCCACGAGTTCCTTGATCAACATCTCATGATCTGCGCCAAGGTTGACCGGCTCAGGTCCTTCCCAGAACTCCGCAGCTAGAACTATGCCCTCTGCGGCATCGTCAACATATAGAAACTCCCGACTAGCGCCACCAGATCCCCACACGTCAATTTCTTCGGCACCCGCCTCCTGAGCGATTACGCATTTTCGAATCAACGCGGGAATTACGTGCGACACATCGGGGTGGAACTTGTCGCCCGGACCGTAGAGATTTGTGGGCATCAGGTAGGCGCTGCGCTGCCCGTACTGAGCTCGGTTGGCCTGAAGGTGAACAAGCTGAGCCAGCTTGGCGATCCCGTAGGGGGCGTTGGTCTCTTCGGGGTAACCCATCCACAACGAGGACTCGTGGAAGGGAACCGGGGTGTGTTTGGGATATGAGCAGATGGTTCCGATGACCAGGGTTTTTGAAACCTCGGCGATGCGGCATGCCTCGATCAGATTGGTGCCGAGCAGCAGATTGTCGATGTACAGCTGAGCCGGGGCAACCATGTTGGCGCCGATACCGCCGACGCGGGCGGCCAGATGGATCACGATGTCGGGCGCGTGATCGGCTATAGCAGCCTGGGCTTCATTCTGGTCCAAGAAATCGACCTCGGAACTTGTGGGGGCGACCACGTCAAGAACTCCGCGCCGGGCCAATGCGGTTTGAACCGACGTCCCGAGAAACCCGCTGCCACCGGTGAGGAAGACCCGCTGATGCTCGAATTCTGGCTGAACGTTGGAGTCACGGAGCATCTCTGTGATCGTAGCCGCCCTCTGCGAGGCGACAGTCATCAGCGTTTCACTGATGTGTGTCAGGGATTGAGACTAAAGTTCCGTGGGCTTGCTCGATCTCGACCATAGGTAGGAAATGTGTCGAATCTTTTTTGCCGTCGGAGGACCACCAAGGCAGTAGGTCTCGCGGCACTGACGCTCACGTTCTTGGCCATCATGCCAAGTCTTGCTTCGGCGGCTGACTCCGCTGTCAGCGACGAAACACAGTTCATTTTCAACACGTTTGCGTTTCTCGTTTGGGGCGCATTGATCATGTGGATGGCTGCGGGCTTCACCATGCTGGAGTCCGGCGCGGTTCGCACCAAGAACGCGTCGATGATTTGTTTGAAGAACATTGGCATCTACTCGATAGCGGGTCTTGCCTACTTCATGGTTGGTTACAACCTGATGTATGTCGATGTCAGCGACTACATAGGCACGTTCGAGTTCTTCTACTCCACGTCTGCAGATGAAATATCGCTGCTTGATGGGAACGAATCTGCTCTGGCTGCTGTCGTCGACAATGGTTATGCAGTCATGTCGGACTGGTTCTTCCAGATGGTCTTCGTGGCAACCGCGGCCTCGATCGTCTCTGGTGCCATTGCCGAGCGGATCAAGATGTGGCCGTTCTTCTTGTTCACGCTCGTGCTCACCGCGTTCATCTACCCGGTGGTCGGTGCTTGGACTTGGGGAGAAGGTTGGCTGTATCAAGAAGGGTTTATTGATTTTGCGGGTTCGACGATCGTTCACGGAACTGGCGGATGGGCCGCGCTCGCCGGTGTCCTAGTCGCGGGACCGCGCCTCGGCAAGTACCGCGAAGACGGCAGTGTCAAGCCGACACCACCATCGAACGTCCTGATCTTTACGTTGGGAGTGTTCATCCTTTGGTTCGGGTGGTTTGCTTTCAACGGCGGGTCGCAGTTGGCGTTGGGAACCGCAGCCGATGCAGTGTCGATGAGTAACGTCTTGGTCAACACCAACTTGTCGGCTTCAGCGGGCGTGTTGGCGGCGCTGGCGGTGTCACGGCCTTTGTTGGGCCGAATGGACCTGTTCGCAGGGATGAACGGCGCCATCGCCGGGCTTGTAGCGATTACCGCGGGCCCCGCAATTACCGACCATTGGTGGGCGATCATCATCGGCGCGGTAGGAGGTCTGGTTTGCACGTTGGCAACGAAATTGCTTGAGAGGTTGAAGATCGACGATGTTGTCGGCGCTATTCCTGCCCACCTCGTGTCGGGTATCTGGGGAACGCTGGCAGTCTCAATCGCAGCGGGCGGCCGTTTCCATATTCAGTTGCTTGGCGTCGTTTCCATCGGGGTGTTTGTTTTTGTCACCTCCTACGTGCTGTGGCGAGCGATGGATGCACTGTTGGGCATACGCATCTCGTCTCAAGTTGAACGCCTGGGTCAAGATGCGGGAGAACTGGGAATCGAGAGCTACCCCGAGTTCCTGCTCATGCCCGAGGAGGACTGATTGCTTGGCAGGCTTTCTTGGTTCGAGCATGACATGCGTCGGCAGACCCGTGTACGATTGGCGACGATTCGGCAATGAGAGCGTCGGCAGTCGCAATCCAAGCCGATCATCAGTCAGCGATATGAGGGAATGAAACCCAATGGAATTATCAAGCGAAAATACGGGTGGAGCGGTGATCGTACAGGCCGTTGGCCGAGTTGACGGTTCCAACGCCCGTGACTTCCATGAAGGCCTGGAAGCAAGTATCGGCGCTGATGGCGAGTCGATGGTCCTTGACTTCGAGGGGTTGTCGTATATCAGCAGCGCTGGTCTGCGCGTGGTTCTGCTTGTTGCCAAGACTCTTCAACAACAGAATGCCAAGCTGGCGGTTTGCTCACTTTCGGACTCGATCCGGGAAGTCTTCGAGATCAGCGGCTTCGACAAGATCGTTCCCGTATACGCCGACACCGGCGACGCCATGTCCGGTCTTGGGCTGTGACCCCTGCCTGAGCTAACGACTGCTTGAATCACTCCTCGGGAGTGTCGCGTGTTGAAGGTTGACCTCAAGAGTTGGAGCAGAACAGCATGAGTGGCATACAACCCCCCTACAAAATTCTGGTCGTTGACGACGAGCCGGACCTGCAGCCACTTGTACAGCAGCGAATGCGCCGCTATGTGCGCACCGGTCAGTATCAGTTCGTGTTTGCTCAGAATGGTGTGGAGGCACTCGAGTGCCTACGGGAGGACGATGAAATTGTCATCGTCCTCTCCGATATCAACATGCCGAAGATGGACGGACTGGCGTTACTCGACCAGATCCCCAAGGTCAATCCCAATATCCGGTCTGTGATCATCTCCGCATATGGCGACATGAAGAACATTCGCACAGCTATGAATCGGGGAGCGTTCGATTTCGTTACCAAGCCAGTCGACTTCGACGACTTGAAACTCACCATCGATCGGACGTTGCAACAACTCCTGGAATGGCGCGATGCCCTAGGTGCACGAGATCGGCTTGTTGCGTTGCAGAACGAACTTGACGTCGCCTCTCAGATGCAGCAGTCGATCCTTCCGAAGAGTTTTCCCCAAGGTTCCGATTTCGACATATACGCCAGCATGAAGCCGGCGCGTTCGGTAGGGGGAGACTTCTTCGATGTCATGCGTCTTGAAGGAGGAGTGCTTGGCTTGGCCGTAGCGGACGTTTCGGACAAGGGCGTACCGGCCGCGCTGTTCATGATGTCTAGCCGGACCCTGCTGAAGGGAGCTGCGATAGGTCTCGGTAGCCCGAGTAAGGTGTTGGCAGAGGTCAACAATCTGCTGTGTGAAGACAACGAGACAGCCATGTTCGTGACCCTCATATACGCCGTGTATGACCCCTCTAACCGCAAGCTGACTTTCGCTAACGGCGGTCACAACCCACCTGTCTTGATAGACGCCGACGGCAACGCCACCCGGTTGCCCCTGACTGGGGGCGTGGCCCTGGGTTTGGTGCCCGACCTGGAGTATCAGCAGATGACGATCACCCTTTCGCCTGGAGACCACATCATTTTCTACACGGACGGTGTGACCGAAGCCATGAATGAGAGTGAAGAAGAGTACGGGATGGACCGTCTGGAGAACCTCTTCTCAAAATCTCGACCATCTGAAGCACGCGCGGTCAACGATGCCATCTTCGATTCAGTCATGGATTTTGCGGGCGACGCCGCACAGTCCGACGACATCACTTGCATGACACTGCGAGCAGAAGGGTAAGACCATTAGCACCGTCCTCTCTCTTCAGTTGGGAAACGATCCTGCGGAACTGGAGCGGCTCGCAAGCGCCGTCGAGGAATTTGCAGAGCGGGAGAGTTGGGCCCCTGAGGTTGTCTTCAGAGTCAACCTTGTGCTTGAAGAGTTGGTCATCAACGTGATGACTCACGGGAGCCATGAGGGGCTTGCAGAGATAGAGGTGACCGTCACCTCTTCCGAAGACCTTGTCTCGATACGGCTCTCGGACAATGGAGTGGCTTTCGACCCCTTGACGGACGCCCCCAAGCCTGAGGTGACGGGTTCGGTCGAAGACCGTCACGTAGGTGGGTTGGGCGTCCATTTGGTGCGCACGATGATGGACAATGTCAGCTATAGGCGAGAACGCGGCAGGAATCTTTTGACTATGACGACCCAAAGAAACTAGACCGATATTGCGATGGTGGTCTGGTGATGGAGGAGAATTGCCGCTCATCAACACGCAAGATCGTTGTCCTGGTTTTGTCGTTGGCGCTGGTCGGTTCCGGCTGTTCCTCGTCGCCTGATGAGAACGACTCAAGTGATGGCACACCTGCCACTGCGGGGTCAACGGTTACGACGTCGAGCCTCCCAGACGACAACAGCCCAGCCCAGAATGGCTCAGGCGCATCACCGGGGGTCTTTGATGATCGTGTGGTATTCGGTCAGTCCGCGGCCTTCAGTGGCCCGGCTAGGGACCTTGGCAATGGCATGCGTCTGGGCATTGAGGCCGCCTTTGCAGAGGTGAATGAAAGTGGGGGAGTCCATGGGAGACGTCTGGAGCTGGTGTCTTTCGACGACGCCTATGAACCAGAAGCCGCTATTGACAACACCCAGCGGCTGATCAACAACGGAGACATCTTCGCGTTGATTGGTGCGGTCGGCACGCCCACTTCGCGATCTGCGGTACCGGTTGCCGCGGCTGCCGAGATTCCTTACATGGCGCCATTCACCGGTGCCGCGTTCCTGCGAGATCCGCAATGGGGCAACGTGATCAATCTCCGGGCGTCTTACAACCAGGAGACCGAAGAAATGGTGGCACGGCTCGTCTCGGAGTTGGGGATTGAACGGATCGCGGTCATGTATCAAGACGATTCCTTCGGACAGGCTGGATACAACGGAGCGCGCGCAGCCCTTGACCGTCGCGGAATGGAAGCGGTGTCTGTGGGCTTGTACCCACGCAATACGACAGCCGTCAAGACCGGTCTATTGGACCTTAAGCAGGGTAATCCCGAAGGGGTGATCGTGATTGGTGCCTACCAGCCAGTCGCGTGGCTCATTCGTTGGGCGCGTGAAATAGGCATGGACGCGGTGTTTGTCACGATCTCGTTTGTAGGCAGCAATGCGCTAGCGCAAGAACTGGGTCCCAATGGTGCTGGAGTGTTGACCACGCAGGTTGTGCCTTTCCCGTCTGATGCCGGCGTCGGTGTGGTGTCTTCCTATCTTGATGCCTTGTCGGCGTATTATTCAGAAGCCGTGCCCGGATTCGTTTCTTTGGAGGGATACCTTGCGGGTCGTTTGGCTATTGCCGGTCTACAAAGCTGCGGGCGAACCGTCGACAGGGACTGCTTCTCGGATCGTTTCGGTTCTTCTGAACCCATAGATATCGACGGATTCGTACTGAATTATGGGGAAGGAGACAATCAGGGTTCAGACCAAGTTTTTTGGACCATGATCGATGAGAACGGTGACTATCGCCCACTCAACATCTGGCAGGACGTGGCTCCATGAGAGACTGGCTCAAACGAATTGCCGAGAGCCGTTTTCGCATCTCGACTCGCCTCTATACGGGGATTGGCTCAGCCGTCGTGCTCACCGTCGCAGCTAGCTTGGTCGGCTGGTTTTCGATCAATCGAGTGGGCGATGTCCAGGAGCGGGTCAACGAGGGCAGTGTTCCGGCGATGGTGGTGGCTTTCGGTGTCGCTCAGTACAACAGCGAGTTGGTCGCGGCTGCTCCTCGCATCGCGGCAGCCACGCTGGAAGATTTGGACTCTATTTCTGCCGATATCAACGAGACGTACTCAGCGTTCGATTCGGAATTGGTTGTTGCTTTGGAATCGGCAGCCACGAGCCCTGGCCAAGAACAACTCGTTCGAGGTCTCGGGGTCACGCTCCGTTCGAACATCGAAGAAATCAAGATGGACCGGATCGAGTTGTTTCGGCTCGCGGAACTGAAATCTGGCCTCCAAGCACAGCTCACCGAATTGCGCGCTGAAATCGACGCGGCGCTCATCCCCGCTCTGGACGATCAGTTCTTCTACCTCATGACGGGCTTTCAAGATATTGAGGAGCCACCTAGTTCTCGCTCCGATCACCTTTCGGAACAGGAACTCAGAAGTTACCGTTTCCTCGCAGAGCTACAAGCCAACGCCAACATATCGACACAGTTGCTAGCGAGCGCCTTTGGATTGTCGGATGCCTCAACCATTGAGCCGTTGCGTGAACGGTTTGAAGCATCGTCCGCCCGTATCCAGCGAAATATTTCTCAGCTGAAGGAAAGTGATCCGCTCTTGGCTGATGAGTTTGATCAGCTGTTCGGAAGGCTGTTCATTTTGGGAGGAGAACAGGGAGGATTCGATTTACGCGAATCGGAACTACAGCTGTTGCAGTTGCAGGAGGACCTGTTGGAACGGAATCGAGAGGTCGCTGTAGATCTTCTCGACCATGTGAATTCGCTGGTTAGAGCCGCTGAGACCAGCGTTCAAGATGCGACCCAGGCATCTGAGCAGGCGATATTGACAGGTCGAGCACTGCTGTTGGCGATTAGTGCGATCAGTATCGGCGGCGGGTTGTTGATCATCTTGCAAGTGGGTCGAGTGCTCTTGCGCCGCTTGGCTCGCTTGTCGGACTGGATGCGGCGGATGGCGGGAGGCAATTTGGAGCTCACGGCTGATGTCGGGGGACGTGACGAGGTCGCGGAAATGGCCGCGGCATTGGAGGTGTTTCGCCGACACGCGCTGGAGGTGCAACGCCTCAACCTGGTCGAGGAGATGGCGGAGCAACTACAGGAGAAGAACGCTCAGTTGGAAGATGTGCTTGCCGACCTGCAACGGGCGCAAGATCAGATCGTTATGCGGGAGAAATTGGCTGCACTCGGTGAGCTCACGGCGGGTGTTGCACATGAAATCAAGAATCCTCTGAATTTCGTCAAGAACTTCTCGGAGGCATCAGAGGAATTGATTGAGGAACTGAACGAGATTCTTGAGGAAATCGGCGACAGTATCTCAGAGGATCAGAAGTCATGGATCGCAGAGATACAGGGTGACCTCAGCGGCAACCTCAAGAGGATTCGCTCCCACGGAGATCGTGCCAACCGGATCGTCACCGACATGCTTTCGATGGGCCGCGACACTGGTGAATGGCAGATGGCCAACATAAACAACCTCTTAGAGGAGCACGCTCGTCTGGCCTATCACTCAGCGCGCGCCACCGATTCAGAGTTCCAGCTTGATCTGCAACACGATCTTGACGAGGAGGTGGGTGAGATGAGGGTCATCGCCCGAGACCTGAGCCGGGTGTTCTTGAACATGGTGGGCAACGCCTGTGACGCCACCGACGAGAAACGTCGTCAGATTTGGGGTGCGGCTGAAGAGAACGAACCATATGGAGAGTCATATTCGCCATTGCTTTGGCTCAGCACCAAACGCACCGAGGAGCACGTTGAGATTCGGATCAAAGACAACGGCAACGGCATTCCTCCCGACGTGGCCGACAAGATCTTCAACCCGTTCTTTACAACGAAACCAACGGATCGCGGCACCGGACTCGGTCTTGCTATATCGAGCGACATAGTGCGTCAGCACGGCGGAACCATCAGCGTGGATTCCGAGATAGGCGAGTACACCGAGATGCTCATCACCTTGCCCACGGAGCTACCAGAAGAACCAACCCCGGTTCCTTCCCAAGAAGTCGACGCGGCCGCGGCAACATAAATGGTGGGTGGTCGCGTCGGTGCCGTCGTCGAACAATGCTGGCATCGCGTTCCGGGTGGCACCGCTATCTCCACGGTCCGTAGTTTGGCGGCTTTGGCGCGGCACTCCGACTGGGAGGTCGTAGGAATAGCAGCCTCGCATAGCGGCCCTCCCAGCGAGTTCGCAGTTCCGCCCGTCGAGGTATGCCACATGCGGTTGGGCCGCGTGGCGCTGTACGAAGCCTGGCATCGGTTTCGCAGGCCGAATATCCAGTCGCGGACCGGACATCTTGATGTTGTTCACGCTACCGGCGGTGTGATTCCGCCCCCAGGCGATGCGGCGTTGGTGGTAACCATCCATGATCTTGCGTTTCTTCGCCACCCGGAACATTTCAACAAACGAGGCGCAGCTTTCATGAGCCGTGCCTTGGCGTTGACAAAAAGACACGCCGACGTGGTCTTGGTGCCGTCGGTGCACACGCACCAGGATTGTGTCTCGCACGGTTTTGGGAGCGACCGGCTCTGTGTTGTGCCATGGGGTGTCACTCCGCAGTTGGTGAGCGAACGAGATCGTTCGGAGGTGCGAACCCGCTATCGCCTTCCTTCGCAATTTCTGCTGTGGGTTGGTACTGCCGAGCCTCGCAAGAACCTGAAGTCTCTGATTTCAGCGGTGGCGCGAACTGAGAAGCGTTTGCCGTTGCTTCTCGTCGGACCCGGCGGTTGGGGAGTCGATGTGGGTGAATTGATCACTGGATCAACTGTTGACGTGCGTCACCTTGGACCGGTTCCGAGCGGCGATCTCAGAGTTCTTTATGACTTGGCCCAGGTGTTCGTCTACCCGAGTCTTATGGAGGGTTTCGGCATGCCTGTGCTTGAGGCGATGGCTCAGGGCACGGCGGTGGTCACCAGTGCGGGCACCTCCACCGGAGAGGTAGCGGGTTCTGCCGGGGTGCTGGTTGACCCGAAAAACGTCGATTCGATCGCAGCGGGCATCGATTCGGTTGTTGCCGACGACAAGCTTCGAGAGAAGCTGGCGGTCGCCGGTGCAGAACGAGCCAGGACGATGACCTGGGAACGTACCGCTTCAGAGATCGCGGCCGTCTACAACCGGGTGCTCAAGTGATCTCGGTTGCAGTGAATCTTGCCTGGTTGGTGCCGGGCGGTGTTGGAGGGAGTGAGGAGTACACGACCCGTCTGCTCGCTTCGGTGGTTCGTACCGCCCCGCCCGACATTGCACTTGAGATCGTCGCTTCGGAGCGACTGCAGCAGTGCTATCCGTGGATGGCGGCGCTGCCGTTTGCTTCGATCGCGGGTCCCTTGAGTAACCGTGGATACCGGATACTGGCTGAATCGACTCAGGTTCATCGAGCCACTCGCAACGCAGACATCGTGCACCATTTCGGCGGGCGCTTGCCGGCTGTGCGAAACCGTCGTGCCATCTTGACGATCCACGATTTGCAACCGCTTGACATGCCAGCCAATTTCAGCCGAGCCAAACGGCGGTATTTGCGTTCGGCTGTGCAACGCTCGGCAGCCGCCGCTTCGCTGATCTGCACTCCTTCGAGTTGGGTGGCGGAGTCCGTTGTCGAAAGACTCGGCGTCAGCCCCGACAAGATTCGGGTGGTCTCATCGACTTGGGATCCGGCACTGCTTCCTCATGACAACCCAGCTGAGATTGAAGAGCTTGGAGATGGCCCTGTGGTTCTCTATCCGGCCGCCACTCATCCCCACAAGAACCACTTGACGTTGCTCGAGGCGGTCGATCGTCTTGCGCAACGCCACACCGGTCTCAGCTTGGTGCTCACGGGCGGCGAGGGCAGAGCTGAAGCGTTGGTTGCATCGAGGGTCACAAGGGCACGGGTCCGGGTGCTTCGCCTCGGTCGAGTCACCCCTTCAGTGTTGTCAACATTGATTCAACGAGCTGATGTGCTGGCTTTCCCATCGCGTTATGAGGGTTTCGGTCTGCCACTGCTCGAAGCTATGCGTGCGGGTACTCCAGTGATCGCAGGCGACAACAGTGCCATGCCGGAGGTGGTGGCCGATGCCGGACTGCTTCTTCATGCCGACGACCCGGGCGCCTGGGCCGAAGCCATCGACGAGATCGTCTCGGACGGATCTTTGGCGAGTCGCTTGAGCGCCGCCGGACGAGCGCGAGCCGAATACTACGCCCCGATGTCTGCTGCAGCTCGACTGATCGATGCTTGGCGGAGCCTCTAATGCGGATTCAGATCGTCTGTCCCCATTTTGAGCCGGATGTAGCTCCGACCGGGGTGGTGATCAGCGAGATCGTTCGTGGTTTGGTGTCAAGGGGGCACGAAGTTGATGTGGTGACTTCGCTCCCGTGGTATGCCGCGCATGCGGTGGATGAGGCGTGGAAGGGTCGGATCATTCGCAAAGAGACGACGGCTTGGGGTTCGATCACTCGCGTCTATCCTTTCCCGACCAACAAGCGCAACATCTCGGCGCGGGCGTTGGGTTACGGTGGATTCACCGCGTTGGCCAGTCTCTGTTCGCTACTTGAGCGGCGTCGCCCCGAAGTGGTCATGGCGATGTCGCCACCGCTCACGCTCGGCTTGGCCGCCTGGCTGACATCGCGGTTGCGGCGAGCACCTTTCGTGTTCAACGTCCAGGACGTTTTCCCCGATGTTGCTGTAGAGGTCGGGGCGATTTCGAATCAAGGCGTGATCCGTCTGTTGGAAGGGTTGGAGCGGTTTGTGTACCGCCGCGCTGATGCTGTAACGGTGCTTTCTGAGGACCTCCGCAGCAACGTTGAGTCGAAGATCGTCCGCGCAGAAACGACGGATCGTGCCGCTGAGACGGTTCGTGTTATCCCGAACTTTGTCGATACCGAGCAGATCCGGCCACAGTCCCGTGAGAATTCCTACCGGTCCGAGTTCGGACTCGGCACTCGAACCGTTGTCATGTACGCGGGCAATCTGGGGTTTTCTCAGCCGCTGGAACTCATGGTCGAAGCAGCCCGGGAACTTGCTCATCGCGACGATGTGGTGTTTGTTATCAATGGCGATGGCTCGAGACGCCAAGAACTCGAGTCGCTGGCCGGCGGACTCGACAACGTGGTTTTTGCTGATTTTCAGCCGGTGGAACGACTCGCCGAAGTTCTTGCCGCAGGTGATGTGCACGTCATCGCGCTGCGCCGTGGTCTTGCCAGGTCTTCGGTGCCGTCGAAGCTCTATTCGATCCTTGCGGCGGGCCGCGCCGTGTTGGCTTCGCTTGATTCCGGGACTGAGGTGGCGACCGTGGTGTCGTCGCAACGAGCAGGGATTGCGGTTGCGCCCCAGGACCAGGCGGCCTTCACGGCGGCTGTGCTGGAACTAGTTGACAATTCCGACTTGGCTGCTATGGGTTCGGCAGGCAGGGATTTTGTGTTGCAATGGGCATCGGCGCAAGGGGTGGCCGCGGCCTATGCGGATCTCTTTGAGGAACTGAGGTGGCCCCGCTGAGGTCAAAATCGGTGGTGGGGTCTGAAAGCAACAGGCGAATCGGACACTCAGCGCGCCGTTCGTCGCTGCTTCAGCGCTAGCGTATTCGCTCGTGGCGAAAGCAAGTTCATCCAAAAAGGTTCAACGCGCGGCTAGGGCCGCATCCTCTTCTAGAGGTGCCTCGGAGCGTCGTCAACTCGGTTTTCCGCTGGTCGTGGTCCTAGTGGTGGTGCTCGGCGTTGTTCTGGTGGTTGTTGCCCGCGGTTCGCGTGACCCCTTGACTTCGCCGACGACCAAGGATCATTGGCACTCGGCCTACACGATTTATGACTGTGGCGAACGGGTACCCCTGTTTCAGGGCCAGGTCGACGCGAACGGCTTCGATATCGACCCGGACGGTATCCATAGCCACGGTGATTCGTTGATTCATATCCACCCGCGCAATAGCTCAGCAACCGGTGAAGACGCCCGCCTAGGGGTCTTCTTGGACACCATGAACGCGTCCGTCGATGTTGACGGGATCTTTACCGACAATGGGGAGTTCGCGCCCATCCTCGCCGAGGACGGTTGCGATGGTGAACCGGGCGTGATCAAGGTGGCGCGCTGGAACATCGGAGCGGCTGGTGGGCCCGAGATCATTGAAGTGTACGAAGACGACTTTGATGACATTCGTCTGCTGGGCGATGCCGAGGGCTTCAGCTTCGCGCTGGTAGCGGTGGGTGACGATCCTCCTCCTCCGACGCCAGAGGTTGTTGCCTCCCTCGTGGGCGTAGGCTCGGAGATTCAGTGGGAGGGCCCAGACCCACTGACCACCACCACGCTGGCTCCGCTCAGCGAGAACACCGAGGGCGACGTTCCAGAAGACGTTGACGTTGAAGAATCTGACGGGAGCGACGGCTAGGGGAGATGTCATGAAGGCCGTGGTATTGGTTGGTGGCTTTGGAACGAGGCTGCGACCCCTTACGGTGACAACTCCGAAACAGATGTTGTCGGTCGTAGACAGACCGATGATCGAATATGTCATCAGCACCCTGAAACGCGGCGGCGTCAGCGACGTGACACTCGCTCTCGGTTACAAGGAAGACTTGTTTCGTGCTGCCTATCCTGATGCGGTTTGTGGCGGTGTCTCGCTTAGCTATGCCGTTGAACCTGAACCGTTGGACACGGCGGGCGCAGTTCGTTTCGCGGCCGATGCGGTGGGCATCGATGAGACGTTCCTGGTTGTCAACGGTGATGTGCTCACCGATTTTGACGTGCGGTCGCTGTGGGACCGTCACCACGAAATAGGGGCGCAGGCCACCATCGCGCTCACCCGGGTGGAAGACCCGTCGCGCTTTGGTGTCGTACCCACCGACGCTGGGGGCAAGGTGTTGGGGTTTATCGAGAAACCCGGTCGTGACGAAGCTCCCACGAACTGGATCAATGCTGGCATCTATGTGCTTGAACCGGAGATTTTGAGACGTATCGCCAGTGGTCGTCGAGTCTCCATTGAGCGCGAGATATTCCCCGCCGTTGCCGCACAAGGCGGACTGTGGGCTGTGCAGTCTGAGGCGTATTGGATTGATATCGGAACACCGTCGACCTATGTACAGGCGCAGTTGGATCTGATTGACGGGGTTCGCGGCACCGCGATGGTTGCCGTAGCCGCTGAGGCTCGCCTGGATGATGACGCTGAGGTCGAGAGATCAGTGGTCATGGCGGGTGCGACTGTGGCAGCCGGTGCGGTTGCGCGCGACAGCATCATTATGGAAGGCGCGGTGATCCAAAAGGATGCCTTGGTCGATGGTTCGGTCATTGGCCCGCGGGCCGTTGTCGGAGAAGGCGCCAAGGTCACCGGCATGTCGATAGTCGGTGACCGGGTGAGTGTTGGGGCGGGCCAACTCGTCGACGGAGCCAAGATCCCGATGAGCGACTGACGTGGCTGTTCTGGTCACTGGCGGAGCTGGCTACATCGGTTCTCACACGGTGGTAGCGCTTCATGACGCGGGTCGTGACGTTGTCATCGTCGACAACTTTGCGAACTCTTCGCCCAAAGCCGTCGATGCCATACGAGCGTTGACTGCTTCCGATATCGCTTTCATTGAAGCCGACCTGTGTGAAAGCGATGCGGTGCGGGAAATCTTTGCTAAGCACGACATTACTGAAGTGGTGCATTTCGCGGCTCACAAGTCCGTAGCCGAGTCTGTTAGCCAACCCATTGATTACTACCGCAACAACTTGGGGTCGTTGCTCGGAGTCCTTGGGGCGATGCTTGACCACGGCGTCGACAAGTTGGTCCATTCTTCCTCTTGTACGGTGTATGGACAGCCCGAAGTCCTGCCGGTTACCGAATCGGCACCCGTAGGGGCGGAGAATCCGTACGGTTGGACCAAGCTGATGAGCGAGCAGATCATCAGCGATGTCTGCGCGGTGCGGCCTTTGGCATCGATAATGCTGCGTTACTTCAATCCAGTGGGGGCGCACGCTTCTGGAACCCTCGGCGAAGACCCCAATGACATTCCCAACAATCTTGTGCCGCTGGTGATGCAGGTGGCTAGCGGCCGCCGCGCAAGTTTGCCCGTCTTCGGCGACGACTACGACACTCCCGACGGTTCAGGTGTTCGTGACTACATCCACGTCGTGGATCTGGCGCAAGCACATGTCGCCGCTCTCGATGTGTTGATCGCGGGACACGATGGTGTGATTGCGGTGAACGTAGGCACCGGTAAGGGAACCAGTGTGCTGGAGGTGATCGAAGCGGCGAGACGGGCGACCGGCAAGCCGATTCCCTACGAGATTCGTGGGCGCCGTCCCGGAGATATAGCCGAGACCTGGGCCGCTACGGACCTGGCGCTTGAGTTTCTCGGTTGGCAGGCAACCCGAGACATCGACGACATGATGCGGGACCACTGGCGTTGGCAATCCCAAAACCCTGATGGTTACCGTCGTTAGCGGAACAGGTCTTCGGCGGGGGAACGCACAATCTCCGCAGCAACGCTGCTGGGTCTGAACCACTCCTCGGCGAGCCCTCGCACAATAGCAACGGCGATTCCTTTGGCTTTGCCCATGACGAGATCCGCTGCCGCTGCGATTTCGTCTACTGCGGCGACTTCGGTCACCATCAGTTCACGGCCGAAAGTATCGGTTGATCCGCGAAGATCGACAATGGCCGCGATGCCTGCACAACCGATGGCGACGTCGGTCACCCCCCTCCGCCAAGGGCGTCCGAAGGTGTCGCTGATCACCACGCCCACCTCCACCCCGGCGCGGGCCAAAAGCGCGTCGCGAATCCCTCGCGCCGAGCGGTCACTGTCTATCGGTAGCAGAGCGGCCTGACCCCGCTCGACGTTTGACAGGTCGATCCCGGCGTTGGCACAAACGAATCCGTGACTGGTTTCGCTGATTATCAGATCGCCTCGCCGTCGCAATACTCGCACTGATTCGCGCTCCACCAAGGGCTTGTGCGAGAGCGGGTCCTCCGCTTCGACGGCGACAAGCCGGTCCTCTGCCTTGGAGACAACTTTCTGTGTGATCACCAAGCAATCGCGGTCTCTCAGCTCTGCGGTAGAAGCAAGTATGAAAGTGGCCAAGTCATCTCCCGGCTGCACCTCTGGGATTCCTTCCACGGCGATGATCTCAAGATCGCTCACCGCGATACTCCTGCTTGATGACATGTCTCGGCCAAAGCCCGCGCAACACCCGGTTCTGACATGACTGTCGGTACCGGAATCACCCGCATTTCCAGATCCTCGATCTCGCCTACGAACTCGGAGTCGATCTCGTCGATCACCAGAGTTGCGGCCAAGCCCTGGTACCGGCGAGCCACACCGACGACGGTTGCTTGTTCGCCTAGTTCTCGCAACATCCGGTCGGCGGGACCCTTCAGCGCCTTGCCGCCGACTATTGGCGAGACGGCAACATTTCGTGAGCGACGGGCGCGTACGGCGGCTTCAATTCCCGGCACGGCGAGCACGGGCTGAATCGACACGGCCGGGTTGCTCGGCGCGATCACCAGCGTTTCAGCCGACTCGATTGCCTTGAGTGCCTCAGCTGAGGGTTCTGCCTGTTCCGCGCCGACAAAGCGCAAAGACGAAATTTCCACGCTGTGAGCCAGACGGACGAAATACTCCTGGAAACCGATTTCTTCGCCGGACCAGAGCGTGACTCTGGTTTCGATCGGGTCGTCGCTGACGGGGAGCAGCGTTGCTTTGATTCCCCAAGCTGCGCTGATTTCGGCGGTCACTTCGGTCAAAGTGGCGCCTTCTGTCAGGCGCTGGGTGCGGTAGAGGTGTGTGCCGAGGTCTCGATCGCCGAGCGAGAACCAGTCGAGTCCTCCGTAGCGTCCCAGCGCGGCCATCGCCTTGAAACTCTCGTTGACGAGGCCCCAGCCTCTTTTTGGGTCGATCGCCTCGGCGAGCGTGTAGGTGCAGGTGTCGAGATCAGGACAGACGCGTAGTCCGTGGAGCGTTACATCGTCAGCGACGTTGACCACAGCGGTGACATCAGCGGGATCGAACGCCTCAACGGCACCCTGCAGATATCGTGCCGCTCCGACCCCACCGGCGAGAACGGTGTGTCTCAAGCCAATCCTCGAAGGCGACCTTGGAGCAGGGCGAGGTCGGCGTCAACCATGAGTCGCACAAGCTCACCGAACGAGGTCTGCGGCGCCCAGTTGAGTTCAGCTTCGGCCTTTGAGGCATCGCCCACGAGCAGGTCGACCTCTGCTGGTCGCATGAAAGACTCGTCGATTACGACATGGTCTTCCCAACGTAGACCGACATGACCGAAAGCGAGTTGACAGAACTCACGAACCGAATGTGTTTCCCCTGTGCAGACCACATAGTCCTCAGGCTCGTCTCGTTGCAGCATTCGCCACATGGCGTCCACGTAGTCGGCCGCGAATCCCCAGTCCCGTTTAGCATCAAGGTTCCCGAGGCGGAGTTCGTCGGCCTGTCCGAGTTTGATCCGCGCTACGGCATGGCTGATTTTGCGGGTCACGAACTCCATCCCGCGGCGAGGACTCTCATGGTTGAAGAGGATGCCGGAGGTGGCATGCAGGCCGTAGCTCTCGCGGTAGTTGACGGTGATCCAGTGTCCATACACCTTGGCCACTCCGTAGGGACTGCGTGGATGGAAGGGTGTCACCTCGGTCTGCGGGACCTCTTGAACCTTGCCGAACATCTCTGATGAGCTGGCTTGATAAAACCGGATTTCCGGATCTACGAGCCGAACCGCGTCGAGCAAGCGGGTCACTCCCAGAGCCGTCGTCTCACCGGTCAGGACCGGCTGGCCGAAAGATGTCTGCACGAACGACTGGGCCGCGAGATTGTAGATCTCAGCCGGCCTGTAGGTTCTCAGGATTTCGATCATCGATACCCCGTCGAGCAGATCACCGGGCGCGAAACGCAGTTGGTCCTGGATATGGGCTATGCGTTCGAAGTTGACGGTGCTTGAGCGACGCACCATGCCGATGACATCGTAACCCTTGGCGAGGAGCAGTTCGGCCAGATATGAACCGTCCTGGCCGGTGATTCCGGTGATTAGCGCGCGTTTGGCCACAGTGATCCTTGTCTCAGCGGGGTTGGGGAGTCTCGACGCCGTCGGGGTTGTGGCGCCAGAATTCGAGTAGGTCGAAAAGGGTGGTTTCGATCGGGATTTGTGGTGCCCAACCGGTGTGGGTACGAATCTTGGTGTTGTCGCCGCACAGTACCTTCAGGTCGACGGGTCTCAGCAGATCTGGGTCCAGTTCGAGAGTCATGGGAAATGCCGCCAAGCCTACGAGTTGTTCGGCGATCTCTCGGATTGAACGATCTTGACCTGAGCAAACGTGGTATGCCTCGCCGGGAGTGCCGTGTTGTATCAGCAGTCGATAGGCCCGAACGACATCGCGTACATCGGTGAAGTCGCGGCGAGCTTCGAGATTGCCAACGGACACGGTTGTGGCTCCGCTGCGTTCGTTGGCGGCGATCCGGCTGGCGATGGCTGAAGCGACGAAGCGGTCGGACTGTCCCGGGCCGAGATGATTGAAACTGCGGGCCAGGATGACGTTCAGGCCATGGCCCAGCCCGGCTTGCAGATATATGTATTCTGCGGCTGCCTTGCTCGCCGCATACGGGCTGAGCGGGCGCAACGGTGTTGTCTCATCGAGCGGTTGGCCTGCGGGGCCGGTCTGGTTGAGGTGGCCGTATACGTCAGCGCTGGTGATTCCCAACACGCGTTGGGCGCCGGCTAGTCGGGAGGCATCACAGACGTTGAGCGTGCCTTCCACATTGACTCGCAGCGTGTTGACGGGGGAGTCCCACGAGCCACCCACATCGGCTTGGGCGGCGAGGTGGTACACGACGTCAGGTTTCGCTGAGGTGATCGTCGCGGTGATGGCTTGGCGATCCAAGATGTTGGTGTCCGACTCGATCACCTCGTCACCGCAGGCGCTCAGATGAGCCACGAGATGGAGCCCAACGAAACCGTTGGCACCGGTCACTAGCGCACGCATACTGCGTCCTCAGTCACAGTGGTTGCGCCAAGCGGTCCGCCGTTGGTGTTCACCGGTTGGCCGCGCATCGTCGTAGACTCTACGCCCGAGCGGCCCTGCGCTCAACACGCCCGTCTTGGCGATCACCCGCCGCAGGGCTAGCGGCGGTAACCTCGGGCGATTGTGGCTGACCGTATAGACCCACGTCTGTGTGATCTGAAGTATCTCCTGTAGGCTCACGCGCTGGCGGTGAGCGGGAGGCGGTTGTGGACGGGGATTGGGATTTGATAAGGATTCAACTGGGTGGGGAATTTGCCTATGGAATGGGAGACTGGTTCTCTCTGCCGGAGCGCTCAGTGGTCAGAGTCATTTCGAAGGTGAGTTTGTTGACTTGGCTCCTTCTGCTGTCTCACGGTTGGCTGGTTCTGTCCGGCACATACCGCAGATGGTTGCCGACCAGCGGGCGTCAAGGGCGTCGATGGTCTACAGGACGAGTGATCTGCAGACGCTGCTTGGCAACGTGTTGGAAGATGTCGGGGCGATAAGTGAGGGCGATCTAGCCAAGATTCTTGAGTTGTTGTTGACATCGTGGCTTCCAACGTTCCTTCAAGATGATGAGCAGTTGCTCGATCGTGAGTCCGAACTTGAAGGTCCGGTCGAGTTGCTCGAAAGTTCGGAGATGAGATCGGTGATCGAAACATTCGCAGCAAGCCTCAGCGAGGCAGAGCAACAGATATTGCTCTCGAAGAGCCAGGGCGTGCCGGACGCTGAGATCGCTGGGAGCCTGGGTCGGTCAAGGCCGTGGGTTGCCCAACGGAAACAACTTGTGTTGGATCGCGTCGGTAACGAGTTGATGCGGGAGTTGGAGGGTCGTCAGCAGACCGAAGCAATGGAGACCTTGCTGATCGCGATCAGCGACTCGCTCGCGCAAGGTGAGGGCCGATGACTGTTCCGCAAACGATTCGAGAAGCGCTGTCTGGTTGGGATCCCGCCGGGCCGGTCGGCAACCCCCTGCCGGTTTCGCGCGGTCAGATTCGTCGTTTGACTGAAGGCCCTCAGGCAGACGAACGTGTCGAACGTCTGGCCCTAGTGCTCGGCGTTGATGACCGGCGAGAATTTGCCGAGATAATGTTCGTCCATCCATATGCAGAACTTGCAACGGGGACAGACCTCGTGGTGCCCTCGGAACATTCGAGGGTCGCATACCGAGTTGTCGTGGAGACCGATGTGCGAGGGGTGGTCTGGTTGACACAGGTCGGGCCGCTTATCGGGGTTCTGGACCGAACGGCATTTGAGGCCGTGGGAGCGGTGGCTCTCGGGGAACACCCCGAGTCGCGCAGCCTGGTTGCGGGTCCACCGTTGAGGGGGCGGTTCGACCAGAGATGGGACTTCAAGGCCGCAGAAGGGTCCGCTCTGAGAACCCTCGCCGCTGACTGCACAGCGTCGCTCCTGGACGGGCAAGACCCTGTCCAGCTTGACACCGGGTGACCGCGTTCTCGAACAGCCGGAACTGCATCTGCATCCAGCGCTACAGCAAAGGATGGCGGACTTCCTGCTCATCTTCGTCCGATCCGGACGCCAGATTCTGGTTGAGACCCACAGCGAACATTTGGTGAATCGACTGCGAACTCAGGTTGCAGCCGACGACACGAATCAAACCGCAAATCTCATCAAGCTCTTGTTTGCAGAACAGTCCGACGGAATCACCAGCTATCGGGAATCGGCGATCAACGAGTTCGGCGGCGTGTCGGAAGACTGGCCTGAAGGCTTCCTCGATCTCAGCGCCAGGTCCGCTCAGGACCTCGTTCGCCAGAGCTTGAACAAGAGGCTCCGACACGAGGCAAGTTCTTAAGTCCCCGGCTTGGCGATCACCCACGGTAGCCCCGACGGCGGTAACCTCGGGCGATTGTGGCTGACCGTATAGAACAACCTTCGGGCGGTGCTGAAAGCCCGGCTACAGGAGCCGAGACTGGTTCGGAGATTCTGACGCCTGGGGCCAGAGACACGACCCCGTCGGTTCTTGCGGTGATCGTTGCCCACAACCCAGGCGATTGGTTCGACGAGACCTTGGAGAGTTTCGCCAACCAGGACTACCAGCGTCTTGAAGTCATGGTGGTGGACTCTGCCGGCGATCCCTCCCTAGCTGCTCGGGTGCAGAGTCATCTGCCCGAAGCCTCGGTACTGGACGCGTCTGACACTGATGGATTTTCTGCCGCCGCTAATGCGCTTCTCGACACGCATGTCGACCCTGTGTTCTTGATGATCTGCCACGACGACATTGCCTTGGAACTCGATGCGGTTCGGTTGCTTGTGGTTGAGTCGTTGCGCTCCAACGCGGGGATTGTTGGACCGAAACTAGTTGATTGGGACAACCCCGACCGATTGCAACATGTCGCTTACATTGTCGACCGTCTGGCAGTGGCTGCTGACGTTGTCGAACCGGGAGAGATCGACCAGGAGCAGTATGACGCTGTCGTAGATGTCTTCGCGGTGCCCTCGGCGTGCATTTTGATCCGCACTGATCTGTTCCGGAGCCTCGATGGGTTTGATCCCGGAATGCCCTACCACTGCGAAGACGTTGATCTTTGCTTTCGGGCGCAACTCGCGGGGGCACGGGTAATGGCGGTTCCCGATGCGAGAGTGCGGCATCGCCAGGCACTTTCGACACGTACCGGGGTCGACGACGACGATCTCCGTCGCTCCCGTCACCAATTGCGCACGGTGATGGTCACATCGAGCTATCCGTCTCTGTGTTACTTGCTTCCCGTCGCTTTCTTGTTCTCGTTCGGGGAGTCTATGGCTGCCTTGTTCGCGAGGCGGTTCGGTCAGTTCCGTGACATTTGGGGGGCTTGGCTCTGGAATCTCGCTCGATTGGGAGAGATTCACAGCCGACGCAAAGCGTTGCGGAGCATCAGCAGGACCCGACACAGAGATGTCCGAGCCCTCCAACAGAGGGGGAGCGTTCGGGTGAATGCCGCGATGCGGGGGCAGATCGGTCCAGATGGCGCCCATGCGGTGGGACAGGAGTTGGCGTCGGTGATGCGCACGGGCACGGCTCGGATCGCAGCTTTGGTTTGCGGGTTGGTGGGGTTGTTTGTGCTGTTCGGTTCGCGGTCGCTGATTGCCGATGGCATTCCCGCGATCGGCGACTACCTCCCGTTCGGCGACTCGGGCTCAGAAATGATCGGTGACTGGTGGAGCGGATGGCGCGAGCGCGACATGGGCAGTTCAGGCGCAGCCTCCGGCGCGGTGGGTTTGCTCGGTTTGATGTCGATTCTCTCGGGCGGTGCTATGGGCTTGGTGCGCACCCTGTGGGTGTTGTTGCCTGTCGTGGTGGGTCTGGGGGGAGCTTGGCGGATGCTCCGGCCAACTGGCTCGAGGCGTGCTCAGCTTGGTTCGTTGTTCGTCTATGCGGTGATTCCGCTGCCATGGGCCGCCGTTGCTAGTGCCAGTATTGGCGGGATTTATGCCTATGCGCTTGCGCCGTGGTTGCTCACAGCGCTGCTGAGCGCGCAATCAGCATGGTCAACTCAGCGGGCCGATGATTCGCGGCATTCGGTAAGTCGTATTGGAGGGATGATCGGCGCGGCTGTTGGTGTGACTGCCCTTTTTGATCTGTCTGCGGCTCTGATCGCTGTTCCGATGATCGCTGGTTTGTTCCTAGCGGCGGTCCTCACAGTCAACCTCAAGGGGATACTGCGTCTGTTCAGTTGTGTGATTGTGGCGATACCGGTCGTCGCGGCGCTTGTCCTGCCGTTCCTGGTGGACTTGTTCGTAGCTGGTCCGACTTGGGTGCCGCTCGCTGGTGGGCGTGACGGCTCAGCATCGGCGATCTCGCTGGTCGACATCATTAGTTTTGACATCGGGCCAACCGAACCGGGTGTCTTTGTATGGGCTTTCGGCTTTCTAATGGTCATCCCGATGGCAATCGGACGATCGTGGCGGTTTGCTTTGGCGGTACGCGGCTGGTCTGTGGCGATTGTGAGTTGGGGTTTGACTTGGGTTGCGGCTTTGGGTTGGCTGCCGTTCGGTGTGCCCGACAACAGTGTTTTGTTGGCGACCGCCGCAGCGGGCGTGGCGATGACCTGCGGTGTTGCGATCGTGGCGTTCGAACATGACTTGCCGGCTGCAGGGTTCGGCTGGCGACAGGCACTGCTGCCGTTGGCGGTCGTCGCCGCAGCGGCCGGTTCGATTCCTGGACTTGCTTTGGCAGAGTCCGGCCGCTGGGAGATGCCTCGTGGCGATTATGAGGACGTTCTGCCTTTCGCTGATCCGTTGAGACACGGAAGTTATCGAGTGTTGTGGATAGGGGCTCCTGAAACCATCTTGGGTGATGGCCGCCCGCTGGTAGCTGATCTCGCCTGGGTCGCGTCTATCGACGGGCCTCCGAACTTGTCTGACCGCCTTCCGACGGTAGACGCTGGGTCTGCGTCGCTGGTTAACGAGGCTTTGTTGCGTGCGATCAATGGCGACACGATACGTCTCGGAAGAGAACTCGGCGGTCTCGGTTTTCGTTATGTTGTTTTGCTGGACCGGCTTGCCCCAGCTCCATTCAGTGATCCAGACGATGCGGTTGCGATACCGGCGGGTTTTAGAGACGCCATTGCCTCCCAACTTGACTTTCGGCGTCTTGAGGGGATCAACAGCGCCGTGGAGGTCTACGCGAACATGGATTGGACCTCAGTTCGAGCTGCTGCAACTCCGGGTTTCGACAACGAAGTCAACGAAATATCCGACTTGTCGACGATGCCGATAACGGGGACGGCGGGTGTGATGTCAGGCCGCGGCGACAAGATTTCCGGTTTGATTCCCGACGGTACTGAAGTGTTTCTGGCGCAAACTAGCGATCCCTCATGGATGCTCGAGGTTGACGGTTCCCGTGTGGCACAGCGTCGTTCGGTTGGATATGCGACCACGTTCCTTCCCCAAGATGGTGGTACCGGCGAATTGACCTACTTGACGGCACCGTGGAGACGATGGGTGTTGATCGTGCAGGTATCTGCGATTCTGCTGTTGATGGGCGTGGTCGTGGTTCGCCCGGTGATTGGGCATAGACGGTGAGCTTTTTGCGCGTCTTCGTCGGCTTGCTCCTCGCTGGCGCGCTCGCGGCCGCATTGGTGCTTGACGGGTCCGAGTTGTTTGATGGGGCCGGCGTTTCGGAGACCTTCGAGAGGGACATCGAACAGTTGGTGGTTCCGATGACTTATTCGATCCCAGTGTCTTGGCGCGAAAACGGAACTTGGTTCTGTCCCGGTGGGTCCGCTCCGGGGGGACGCGCTGATGTATCGCTGGAGATCACTAACGCCTCCGCGGAGCCTGCACAGGCCATTGTGTCCGGTATTCGAAGCGGTCTCGGTACTGAGCCTACGGATGCGTTGGTGTCGATCTCCGCTGGTGGGCGGACCCGCGTGCGGTTGGCTGATCTCGTAACTGATTCACCGTGGATGGGAGCCGTCGTTGAGGTTGACTCAGCCGACGTGCTCGTGGAGCAGACTTATTTGGGTGCGGCCGGGACTACCGATCGCGCGTTGTGTCACACTCGAACCTCTGATCAGTGGGTGGTCGCCTCGGGCGCTACCCGGTTCGCTGCGCAGGGCGAGGAGATGATTCTGTTGTTTCTGAACCCGTTTCCTCATGACGCGGTCCTCAACATTCGTTTCAACTCTGATGTTGGGGTCGACATTCTCAATGGTGTTGTGGTTCCGGCTCGTCGCGTGGTCGCCTTCGACGTCACCGAAGCGGTACCGGTGGCCAGTCGGGTCAGTGCGGTGATCAATGTCGTCGTTGGTCGGGTTGCCACTTCGCGTGTGCAGTCCCAAGGACATGCTCCGCCGTCAGAACAGGGTCAGCCCGTCGGGTTGTCTGTAACTCCGGCCACTTCCAGAACAGCTCCTGTCTGGCATCTGTTGAACCTCAGCAGTACCGATCGTGACGATGTGGTGAGCGTGGTGAACCCATCTCCAGACCAGACAGCCGAAGTTGATCTTGTGATCATTTCCCACGAAGAACTGAGACGAGATCCAATTGAGCTGACCGTTGGTCCCGGTGCTGCAAGTCAGGTTCGTTTGAGCGAAGTGAGCAGGCTCTCTGGATTGGCTTCGTACAGCATTACTGCTTGGTCGTTGACGGGCCTTCCCATAGCGGTGATGCACGAAAGCACCGCTATGCACGAAAGCACGGCCTTGCACGCAGAGGGC
Source organism: Candidatus Aldehydirespiratoraceae bacterium (assembly GCA_965198365.1). Taxonomy (GTDB): domain Bacteria; phylum Actinomycetota; class Acidimicrobiia; order Acidimicrobiales; family Aldehydirespiratoraceae; genus VXYK01. The sequence goes on from OZ240617.1 coordinate 1,638,038, forward strand.
CACGATCACGTTTCAGTCGAGGGTGAGACTGAAACAGAGGGGGTGGAAACAGAGGGTGTGTCTGAGGCTGAGGGTTTGCTTGACTCCGACCTCGGGCCACAGAACGTTTCGGTAGCGGCAACCACTGGTATAGACGTGAGTTCTACGAGATGGCTGGCACCGTTGGGGAGTGGTTCGCACCGCGTTGTTATCTTCAACCCTTCGCCTGCGTCGATCGCCACAGTTGAATTGGCGGTCGTTGACGGGCGGGGTCGGAGGGTAGTTACTCAGATAGAAATCGCTCCGCGGCGCCGTGCCTCGCTCAGCGCTTCGGAGTTGGGGGCTGAACGCCCGATCACCGAAGTCGTGTCTTTGTCGCCTGTGGTGGTGAGCCGCGATCTGAGCGGTGTGTCTCAGCACCAGTTGCTCCCGGGAGTCGTAGCAGCTGAGCCCGTTGCCCTCAGTCAGCGCTGAAAGCCGTTTCTCCCAGGTTGCACTCTTTGGACACCGTGCCCGGATCGCGAAGTTCGGCTAAAGAGGCCCAGAGGTCCGTGGCGGTGGTCGGTCCCAGAAACGCCCTCTGCACGGCACCGGTTTCATCTGCGATGAGAACCATGGGTACCGAATCGACTCCATAGCGTTCGTGCAGCTTTGCCTCGGAGCTCAGTTCTAACTCCTGTACAGACACTTGGCTGCTAGCCAAGTGTCTGGCCCGCTCCATTACTCCGGCACATGTTTCACATGTTGACGCGGTGAATACAGCAACGAGCCATGGTCGAGTTGCGCCATTGAAGTCGCTACGGTCGAGTTGTCGCACAATGGTGTGGGTGTTGGCTGCGGGTGTCGCTTTACGCCCTCGACTCAACAGCGCCGCGACAATCCCAGCAATAGCGACACCACCCAAGACTAGAAGTAGGCGGTCCATGCGCAGCGTGGCTAGGAGTCGTCGGAAACAGCCACTTCAGCCGGGATCGGCTCGGCGACGCTCGTCTCCGTCTCCGCTTTGGTGTTGGCTTCGATAAGGGGTCCTGAACTCGCCAGCGCGATGAGGCGCTCCACTTCGTCTCCTGAGATGGTCTCGTGTTCAAGCAAGGCACGGGCTACGAGGTCGAGGCCCTTGCGGTATTCGGTGAGAAGTTGACGGCAGCGATCCTCGGACTCCGTCAGGATCCGGCGGACTTCGGTGTCTACAAGCCTGGCCGTGTCGGGGGAGTAGTTTTTCGATTGCATCATGTCGGCACCAAGAAAGACCGGTCCACTGTCGGACAAAGACATGGGTCCGACCGCAGAACTCATTCCCCATTCGGTGACCATGAGGCGGGCGATGCTGGTTGCTTGAGCAAGGTCGTTGGCAGCTCCAGAGGAGAACTCGTCGAATACCATCGATTCCGCCACTCTCCCTCCCATGGCCATGACCATGCGAGCCTCCGCCTCGGCTTTGTCGAGTGTGTGGCGATCTTCGGTGGGGAGCGTCATGGTCACGCCGAGGGCCATGCCGGTGGGAATGATCGTGACCTTGTGAACGGGATCGTGGTTGTGCTGCACGGCCGCGCACAATGCGTGCCCCGCCTCGTGATAAGCAGTGCGCTCTAGATTTTCTGGACTTTGAGCGACCGACAATCGCTCTATTCCGAGGATCACACGGTCACGAGCAGAATCGAAGTCGCTGGCATCGATTTGGTCTCGGCCGCGACGAACTGCGAACAGTGCCGCCTCGTTGACGAGGTTTGCGAGATCGGCGCCGCTCATGCCGGGGGCTCCTCGGGCGATGATATCGACATCGACATTATCGCTGGTGCGCTTGCCTTTGAGATGGACTGCAAGAATCTTTTTGCGGTCATCGAGTTCGGGTAGCGGCACCAGCACTTGTCGATCAAAGCGACCGGGTCGCAAGAGCGCCGGATCGAGAATGTCGGGACGGTTGGTGGCTGCCATCATCACGATTCCGTCGGTTGGTTCGAAACCGTCCATTTCGGCCAACATCTGGTTGAGGGTTTGTTCGCGCTCGTCGTGCCCGCCGCCAAGGCCGGCGCCTCGCTTGCGTCCGATGGAGTCGATTTCGTCTATGAAGATGATCGCGTTACCCATTTTGCGAGCTGAATCGAACAGGTCTCGCACCCGGCTGGCGCCGACGCCCACAAACATCTCCATGAAGTCTGAGCCCGTGACTGAGAGGAAGGGCACGCCTGCTTCACCTGCCACTGCTTTGGCGATGAGAGTCTTGCCGGTGCCCGGAGGGCCTACGAGTAGCACTCCCTTGGGAACGCGGGCCCCGATCTCGGCGAAAGGAGCGGGGTGTTTGAGGAATTCGACGATCTCGGTGATCTCTTGTTTGACGCCGCTGTAGCCCGCCACATCATCGAAGGTTGTCCCGGGGCGTTCGGTCGAGTAGGTCTTGGCTTTGCTGCGACCGACCGACATGATGTTGCCCAATTGTCCCTGCGCTCTGCGCTGCATCCAGAAGAAGAACCCGATGAGGAGCAGAACCGGAAGCAGTATTGGGAAGATTGAGGTGAAGAAGTTGGGCTTGGGGGTGTCGAATTCGAGTTTGGTGTTCTCTCCGATCAGGTCGTGGTCAGCGTCGGGTAGCGGCGTGGGGCCAGTGGTCTCGAACTCTCCTAGTTCGCTGGTGAAGGTGATGCCACCGTCGTTGTTGTTGTATTTGACTTCTGTCACTTCGCCCTGCGCGACCCGCTCCAAGAAATTGGAGTAAGTGACCTGCTCTCGGGACTCACCCCCCGTGAAGTAGTTGACCAGCATCACCGTCAGCAGGGTGCCGATGAGTATCCACAATATGTAGCGTGACCACCCTGGTGTTTCGCGTCGGGTTCCGCTCTTGTCGTCGGATTTTTCGCGATCGCCCGACACTGGCGGTGGTGGGGGCGGTGGAGGGGGGCTGGACGCCATGTGTCAAGCGTAGACGCCGTTGCGAGATATCCCTGTCTTGCTTGTTGCTACGGGGTACGGTGCCGAACGTGAATCGTCGCTGCGCCCGACCTGCTTGTCGTCATCTCGCTGCTACAACACTCTCATTCTTGTACGCGCAACAAATCGTGTGGATTGATGATCTTCATGCTGAGGACTCGCCCGCCAACCATGATCTGTGTACGGTCCACGCTGATCGGACAAGACCGCCGCGGGGTTGGGATCTGAACGACCGACGGTTGAGTAGGAAATCGGCGGCGAAACCGCAAGTGGATACACCCGCGTTGCGCGACGGACCGCGTCGACTTCGTCGGGCTGGATAGGGTCCGCGGTGCCGGTTGCGGATTCACCACCGACACCGGGCCGTCGGGTGTTGCTGGCTTTTGTTGCGATATTCGTAGGGATCGTGGTGTCCGCTTTGATCGGCGGCACGGTTGTAAGCGCCTCTGGTTGGGAGTTCGATGTTGCTTCGGGTCTGGGCGACGATTTTGGCCGTGTCGCGGGGCAACTGGCAGCCGAGGTTCCCCTTGACCACAAGCGCGTTCCTCTTATGGCTCGAATGTTGCTGGCGGTGCCTTTGTGGGCGTGTCTGCTGGGAGTTCCGTGGCTTGCTTCTCGTAACAAGAAACTCGATTTGCGTCGAGATTTCGGCTGGAGCATGTCAAGGCGTGATGTTGGAGTGGGTCTCGCGGTCGGGGTTGGCACGCAAGCTCTGCTTCTACCGTTGATCTACATGCCGATTCTTCGGTACGTCGACGGCGATGCTCTGGAAGCTCCGGCACGTAATCTGGTCGCTTCGGCTGACTCGTCGCTGGGGATCTTGGCTTTGGTTGTCCTTACTGTGGTGGGGGCACCGATTGCTGAGGAGTTCTTGTATCGGGGTTTGTTACATCGGGGTTTAGCGGAGTTGTTGGCGCACCGTGGCCGAATAGGTACGGCACTGGCGGTTCTTGGGTCTTCGACTGTGTTTGCAGCTTCGCATTTTCAACTTCTCCAGTTTCCGGGCTTGTTGGCGGTAGGCATAGTTGCCGCGGTGGCGTTTCAGCTGACGGGTCGTCTGGGCACCGCGGTATGGATCCACGTGGGATTCAACGCGACCAGTGTGGTTGTCTTGCTACGGCAAGTCGCCTAGAGGCCGAACGGAGCGAACAAGATGGCACAATGAAGCGCCATGAACGATGAGTCCGCGCGTCCCTCGCCACTTGCGCGGTTGTCTGAGTTGGGGCGTTCGCTGATCTCGCGTTCGCCGATCTCGCGTTCGCCGATCTCGCGTTCGCCGATCTCGAGATGGTCACTTGATGTGCGAGCGATCTTCACCGCCACGGTCGTGGGTGGGGTCACTCTGTTCGTCGTCTGGAACGTCTCACCTTGGTTGTGGTTCACAGACACGACGCCGACTGGTGGAGACCTGGGGGCCCATGTGTGGTCGCCGGCCTATCTGCGTAATGAGCTGTTGCCGAATTTCCAGCTGACGGGTTGGTCGCCTGATTGGTATGCGGGATTTCCGGCCTTCACGTTCTACATGGTGGTTCCTTCGTTGCTGATAGTGATCGTCAACGTCGGGTTGGACATCTCGATCGATTTGCTCTCGGCTATCGGTGTTGCTGTTGCGGTGTTCGTAGTTTCTGGCAGGTTTTGGGCTGAGCGAAGTTCGCAGGCGATTGTGGCGTTTGGACTCGGCGTCGGCAGTGCCCTGTTCGGGGCGGTTGCAGAAGGCCGCGTCTTTGTCACGGACTGGTTGGGGTGGTCGCCGCTCGAACCGTTCACGTTCAATGACACATCGGTCGATCTGGCGATCGTTGCACTGTTGCTTCCGGCCGCGGTTGGCACGCTTGTGTGGTCTGCTGTGGCTTCAGTTGAGCGTTGGCGAGCCGCTGTCACCGCGGCCGCGGTTCTGGCCGCGTTCCTGGCTGTTCCGATTCCGTACGGCGTGGCCATGAAGTTGGTGGTGATCGCGGGGATCGTGGCTCTTCCGGTAGCGGCGTACCTTGCGGGTCGTTTGAGCAATTTGGCATACCCGGGACCGGCACTGCTGTCGCTGATGACCTTGCCGTTCATTTTCGATCGGTCGTTCAATATCTACGGTGGAAATCTGATGTCCACGATGGCTGGTGAGTTCGCCTACAGCCTCGCTTTGTCGGCTGCTCTGCTGTTCATCGGGTTCGCGGTGCGGGGACTGAGCAGTGGCCGGGACCGCGGCGTGGCCGCGGTGTTGCTGGCTTTGACAGGTCTTCTCCATTTGTTCGCAGCATTTTTCGCGCTCGTCGCGTTGTTCGCGTTGCTGCTGTTGCGGGTTGGGCGGCGCGATATCTGGTGGGTGGCGGTTGTCGGCCCTCTCGCCGGGCTGTTGTCGGCGTTTTGGGTGTTGCCCTTTGTGTGGAACGTCCGCTACCTCAACGACATGGGTTGGGGGAAGGAGCGTCGCTACGCCGCGGCGCTTTGGCATCGTGGCGACGATCTCGGGAATCAGAGTTTTCTGGTTAACGACTTGCCGTTGCAAGTGTTCGTTGTTCTCGCGGTCGCTGGGGCTGTGATCTGCATCCTGCGCCGAGTTCGTCTCGGGCTTATTTTTAGTGTCGTGGCGGTGATCTTCGCGGCTACTTTTATTCTGCTGCCCGAGAGTCGGCTCTGGAACGTGCGAATTTTGCCGTTCTATTACTTGTCGATCTACCTGATGGCCGGTATTGCGGTCGCCGAGTTCAGTCGACTCGGGGTTCAGATGCTTCGTCCCGAGCGTGCCGACCACATTGAGTCTGGGGAGTCTGGGGAGTCCGGGGAGTCCGGGAAGTCCAGGGAGTCTGGGAAGTCTGACCCTGCAGTATGGGCAGCGGTTCCTGCCGGGCTGTTCACAGTGCTGATCCTGATTGCCTTGGCGTTTCCGCTCAGGTCCGTACCGTTCGCCACGAACTTTCAGCGGGTCGACGCTGCTGGTGAGGTCACCAACCTCTACGGTTTTTCGAGCGTTTTTGGTATCGAGACCGTGGGCGGGTGGAACGGCTTCGCTACGGATCAGTTCAACCATGGCCCCGGTTGGGTGAGATACAACTACACGGGTTACGAGGAAAAGTCGGGGACCGTCGAGTACAACGAGTTGGTGTCGACCATGGCGGGGGTCGGTGAAGAGTTCGGGTGCGGGCGGTCGCTTTGGGAGTTCGACAGTGAGCGTCTCGGAACCTACGGCACGACGATGGCACCGATGCTGTTACCTCACTGGACCGATGGATGCATTGGCTCGATGGAGGGACTCTATTTCGAGGCGTCAGCCACTACCCCTTACCACTTCCTGCTCCAATCAGAACTTTCTGCGAGTCCTTCCCGAGCCCAACGCGATCTGCCCTATTCGGGACTCAACGTTGATAAAGGCGTGGCTGGGCTCCAGACGTTGGGCGTGCGTTACTACTTGGCTGTGTCTGAGTCGGCGATAGCGCAGGCTCGTGAAATCGAAGCACTCGAGGAGATCGCCGGCAGCGGGCCTTGGGTTGTGTTTCTGGTCAAGGATCAGGAAATCGCCGTGGGTCTTGAGCAACTGCCGGTTGTGATCGAAGGGTTGGACGCGGGGGGCGAGGAGTGGCTGGTGCCTAGTGTTGCCGCTTGGGAAGCCGCCGCAGACATCCCACTGATTGCTGCCGACGGACCTGACGGGTGGCCGCGCATGTCGCTTGACGATCTGGCTCGTGAAAACGCTGATTTCGGGTCCGCTGTAGAAAGCGGCGAACGAGTGTCGGAGATGCGCGCGCTGACTACGGTTCTGCCTGACTGGCTGCCACGTGAACCTGCCGAGTCAGCAGAAATCGTTGACCTTGCTGTCGACAACGATTCGATCAGTTTCAGTGTCGACAGGATTGGGACGCCTGTGCTGGTCCGAGCCAGCTATTTCCCCAACTGGAAGGCGACTGGTGCCGATGGACCGTTCCGGGTGGCTCCCAACCTGATGGTTGTTGTACCAACCGAGTCGTCGGTGGCGTTGAGCTATACCCGCTCGCCTGTTCAATGGGTTGGTTGGTTCGCGACTCTGCTCGGAATCGTTCTGCTTGTGGTTGTGACCCGGCGAAGGTGGGATCGCCCCGGTGATGCCTCGGCTCCACTTTGGGATCTCACGACGCCTCGTAAAGCCAGGACTCCGGCGTTGCGGACCTCCGATGATGCGCCCCATGGGTTGGAGATGTCGTCAGATATTGGAGCAGTCCCGACAAGTGATCTGCGCCTGACGGTTGTGGTACCTGCGTATTGCGAAGCGCAACGAATCGCATCGACGATTTCTGAGATCCGTACCCAGTTGGTTGCTCTAGATGAGACTGGAGATCTCGAGATCGTGGTGGTCGACGATGGATCAGCGGATGAAACAGCCGGCGCCGCTCGTGATGGAGGTGCTGACCTCGTAATCGAATTGCCGATGAATCGGGGCAAGGGCGCGGCTGTACGCGCGGGTGTGCTGGCAAGCAGGGGGCGCACGGTGGCTTTCACCGACGCGGATCTGGCTTACTCACCAAATCAGTTGTTGCCGATGCTCCACGCGGTGGAGGCTGGTTGCGATGTGGTGATCGGCAATCGGTACGCAGAACACTCCGTAACCCGCGGTGAGGTTTCGGGTTTGCGCCGTTTGGGGAGCCGGGCAGTGAACTTGTTTGCGCGAATCTTGTTGTCAATTCGTTATCGAGACACCCAGTGCGGTTGCAAGGCGTTTCGCTCAGACGTGGCCAAGACTCTGATGAAATCCGGGCAGATCGATGGTTTCGCTTTCGACCTCGAGATGCTGTTTCTCGCTGAACGTTACGGATTTGCAATATCGGAAGTTCCGGTGACGGTGGTGAACAGCGATTCCTCAACGGTTCGGGCGTTGAGCGACGGAATCAGAGTCGCTCGCGACATCAGTTTGATCCGACGTCTTGGCAAGCGTGGAAAGTACCCATCCGGGTCGCAGAGCGTCGCTAGGACGGCCCCCTCCGACGTAGACTCACCACATGGCAGATGACGACGCTCCAGAAGGGACTCCCGATGTTCCCGCTGATGCCGATGACGGCGACGGCGCTGCTGATGTTGCCAACCCGGCCATGTCGGAGGAACCCGTGGAGGAACCCGTGGACATCGATGAGCCGCTGACTCCTTACCGCGCAGCAAAGATGGCCGGCATCGTTGTTGGCGCTGTGCTTTTGTGCGCAGTTGTTGTCGTCGCTGCTGTCTGGGCGATCAGCGCAATCGGTGATGACGACGAAGACGAATCTTGGATCGAATACGTCTCTCCCGCAGCCCTCAGAGACTACGACTACGACTACGGCGACTACGACTACTACGACGACTACGACGAGTACCGGCGCGGCTACGGCAAGGGTCCGTCGGCCGATGCCGATCGCTGGGACTGGCACCGGAAGGATTACTTCAACAAACCAGATTCTTGGAATGATCTTCGGCCTGAAGATGGTGGCTGCCGGCTGCCCTTCGGATTCGGAGCGAACAACCGTCCCGTTGTGATCGTGGTGCTTCCCGGGGTCGGTCTGGGCGGCTGGGGTACCGGCGGGGGCTTCGGTGGTGAGTGGCCACCCGGGTGGTCCGAGGCACCGACTGTGGAGGGGTTCTTCGGAGGGCTCGGTCCAAGTGAGCTAGGCGGGTTCTACGGTGGACTCGGTCCCGAGTTGTTGGATCCCGAGTTGTTGGATCCCGAGTTGTTGGATCCCGAGTTGTTGGCTCTTGAGTTGTTTGCTCAGCTCTTTGGAGATCTGTCCGTGCTGGAGGGGTCTTTTGATACGCAGGGTATTGAGGTACCGGAGTTGCACGACGAGTTGAGTCTTGAGGCGACGGAATTGGACAACCTTGCACCACCGACGGTCGAGGAACTGACTCCGACTTGACCGTTCACTTCAGGCCGGTGAGTTCACCGGACAGCATTGGGGCCGGCTACCACATCTAGACCTGCGGGCCGGGACGGGAACCTTGAGCGCGGCTAAGGTCCAGCAATATGGACGAGCAGCGGACTCCCATAGAGATGGAGTCTTTCGAGCCCGAACCCTCGAAACCGAAGAGGATCAAGACGAAGGTCTACAACCGCGGGCTGGCCCTTCTTCAAGAGGAACTGGTGCTATTGCAGCGGTGGATCCGCCACAAGGGCCTCAAGGTGGTTGTCGTCTTCGAAGGACGCGACGCCGCGGGCAAGGGTGGAGCGATCAAGCGGATAACTGAACGGCTCAACCCCCGGGTCGTCCGAGTCGTGGCGCTCGGTACGCCGAGTGACCGGGAGAAGTCCCAGTGGTGGTTCCAGCGTTATGTGGCTGAGTTGCCGGCGGCGGGGGAGATGGTGCTGTTCGACCGCAGCTGGTACAACCGCGGTCTGGTTGAACCGGTGATGGGCTTCTGTACTGATGAGGAGTACCGCGAGTTTCTGCGGTCCTGCCCGGAGTTCGAGCGGATGCTGGTCCGCTCGGGGATCATCTTGATCAAGTACTGGTTCTCGGTGGGCGACGCGGAACAGGAGGCCCGCTTCCAGAGTCGCATCTCCGATCCGTTGAGGCGCTGGAAACTGTCACCGGTTGATCTGCAGAGCCGAGCGCGCTGGGTGGACTTCTCGAAGGCCAAGGACACGTTGTTCGCCCACACCGATATCAAGCAGGCCCCCTGGTACGTGGTCAACGCCGACTCCAAAAAGAGAGCCAGGCTGAACTGCATTTCTCACCTTCTGTCGCAGATCCCCTACGAACCGGTCCCGTGGGAGGATGTTGAACTGCCAGAGAAACAGTCGGCTGTGGGCTACGTGAGGCCGCCGATCTCGGATCAGACGTTTGTGCCCGAGAAGTACTGAGTTCCACGTCTTGTGCCCCAATACCATTGCTTACCCGCGCATGCTCTAGATTTCGCTGCGTGGGCACAGACTTCGACGCGATCTTCAAGGCATATGACATTCGCGGCATAGTCCCGGACCAGTTCGATGCCCACGGGGCGAGAGCTGTCGGCGGGGCGTTCGCCCGTTTTGTGCGGGCCTTGGGGGATACGTCGATTTTAGTGGGTCGTGACATGCGGCCTGACGGTGAGGAGATGGCTGCTGCGTTTGGTGACGGCGCGATGTCCCACGGAGTCGATGTGGTCGATGTGGGGCTGTGCGCTACCGACATGCTGTATTACGGGTCGGGTCACCTGGGCATGCCAGGGGCGGTTTTTACGGCTTCGCACAACCCGGCGGGCTATAACGGAATCAAAATGTGTCTCGCCTATGCAGCGCCCATTGGTGCTGATTCTGGGCTCACCGAGATAAAGCAGATGGCGATTTCCGGCCCCGATCCTGCAAGCAGATCCGGTAGCCGCAGACAGTTCGACCTTCTTGACGGATACGTCACCCATGTGCGCTCCTTCGTCGACCTTGATGCTCTCGAACCTCTGCGAGTGGTGGCCGATACAGCCAACGGCATGGGGGGCTTGGTAGTCCCGCCGGTGTTCGCGGGCCTTCCGTTTGAACTTGACCACATGTATCCCGAACTTGACGGTACGTTCCCAAACCATCCTGCTGACCCCATACAACCGGAGAACTGCAAGGATCTCGCCGAGAGAGTGCTGCTGAACGGTGCCGACATCGGTCTGGCGTTCGACGGCGACGCAGATCGGGTGTTTCTGATCGACGAAAACGCTCGGGCTGTGTCGGGATCATTGACCACCGCCATGGTCGCTCGCTCGATCCTGGCTCGTGAACCCGGCGCGGTCATTGTCCACAACTTGATTTGCTCCAAATCGGTGCCTGAGGTCATCGCCGAGGGCAATGGAACAGCTGTACGAACGCGAGTCGGTCATTCGTTTGTCAAGCAGGTGATGGCCGAGACTGGGGCCGCCTTCGGTGGTGAGCATTCCGGGCACTACTATTTCCGCAACAACTTCGGAGCCGACAGTGGCTTGATTGCCGCACTAGTGGTGCTTGAAGCGTTGAGTGAGCATTCCGCAGGTCTTGCTGATCTCGTTTCAACGCTCGATCGCTATGCCGCCTCGGGTGAGATCAACACGAAAGTGCCCGACACGGCCGCGGTGATCGACAGAGTGGCCGGTGCCTTTGCTGCGGCCGAGCAGGATCGTATGGACGGTCTTACCGTCGATCTCGGTGACTGGTGGTTCAACTTGCGTCCCTCCAACACTGAGCCGCTTCTTCGTCTCAACCTCGAGGCAAGAACCCGAGCCGAAGTCGATCTTCGGGTGCAAGAAGTCTTGGCCCTGTTCGCTTAGGCGCGTCCGTCTGCGGTCGGTTTCTGGTTGACTGTGATACATGACCCTCGATATCCGCCTCCTTGAGATTCTGGCGTGCCCGATTGACCGCGGTCCGCTGCTCTATTTTGCCGATGAAGAAATGCTCTACAACCCGCGCCTTCGCAAGCATTATCGCATTCACACCGGTGATATTCCGGTGATGCTGCCAGAGGAAGCAGTTGATGTGGATACTGAGGAACATTCTCGCCTGCTAGCGAAAGCCGAAGCGGACGGCATCGCGGAGACCGCACGGAACTGACTCGTCGCCATGCCATCTCCGGGATTGCTTGAGGCGGTACGCCGTCTACCGAATCAAGTGCGTGATGTAGCTGTTGCGGCGGCTGATACGGAAGGCCTGCCTGATCGGCGCGGGATCCGCATGGTCGTGATCTTCGGGGTTGGTGCGGGCAGGGTTGCCGGCGATGTGATTGAGGCGCTCTCGGAGTTTCACGCGTCTGTTCCGGTGATTTCCGCTGGAGCTATGACTCAGTCGTGGATAGACGAAGGCACACTGGCGATTGTCCTGTCTCCTTGGGGCGAGGAGGCCGGGACCGTACCGGCCTTGGAAGATGCGCTGGCAGCTGGTGCACGAGTGGTCGCCGTCACGTCCGGCGGTGAACTAGGCAAGGTCTGCGCCGAACGGGGCGTCCCGGTTGTGCCCGTTGATCCTCAAGCGGGTCCCGCGGTCGGGTTGGGCGTGTTGATTGTGCCTGTCCTGGTGCTTCTTGAACGTCTAGGTGTGGCAACAGGCGTCAACCGAGTGATCTCGAACGTTGCGGCCCAGTTCCAAGACCGACACCACTCGCTTGACAACGAAGCTGAAGCTATCGAAAGGCTCGCGGAGGTTCTGCGGGGCAGGATCGCGATCGTGACGGGAGCGGGGGCTGTGGGTAAACACGCGGCGCGTCGATGGGTCATGGAACTTGACCGTGTAGGCAATACTCCTGCTGTTCGCCGTTCTCTCCCAAGGAATCCTGCCGACGTTTCCACGAGCCTCAGACTGGCCGACGAGAGCAAGAACGGAGTGGTGGTCATCGTGTTGCGGCATGATTTCGAACCCCAAGGACTTGATGGCGGAGTTGCTTTGCTTGACGACTCCTTTGACGAGGTCCACACCTTTTCGGCCAACGGCAACGACCCGTTGTCACAAATGCTCGACCTGCTTTTGTTGGCAGCCGCCGTCGGCTCCCGGTTGGCGCGTAGTAGTGCCGGCTAAGAAGTTGATTGGCTCGCTTGCATGGTGTTGATCGATGGCGCGGTAAAGGATTACGACTGGGGTTCCGTCACGGCGATCCCCGAGTTGCTGGGATGGCGTGTCACTGGTGAGCCGGTGGCAGAGTTGTGGTTTGGCGCTCACCCTTCTGGGCCGGCGGTGTTGCGTGGATCGAACATTCCGCTCGACAAACACATAGCGGTCGATCCCACGGCCGCTTTAGGCGCCGCGGTTGCGGCTGAATTCGGTTCGCTTCCCTTTTTGTTGAAGGTGTTGGCTGCTGGGGCCCCACTCTCTTTGCAAACGCACCCCTCGACCGCGCAGGCTCTCAGCGGATACGAGCGGGAAGAATCGCAGGGCATTGACCGCGATGGCGAGAATCGCTGTTTTCGTGATCGGCGACACAAACCGGAGTTGATCTGTGCTCTAACCGAGTTCAGCGCTCTTTGCGGATTCCGTGAGCCACAAGAGTCGCTTGAGCTGCTCGCCACGATCCCGACCGAGGCTCTTGAGCCGGTAAGAACCAAACTCACGGCTGAGCCGTCACCTAGCGGTGTTCGTGGCCTTCTGGAATGGTTGCTGTTGCAAAGTAGAGAGACCACTGCGCATCTGGTGGAGTCGGTGGTAGCGGCTTGTTCGAGAGAGTCTTCGATGCCGTTCGCGGCGGAGCGGGAGATGGTGGTCGAACTCGGCCGCCAGTATCGCCAAGACCCGGCAGTGGTGATCGCATTGCTGTTGAATCTTGTGACGCTGCAACCGGGCGAGTCGATTTTCTTTGGGCCGGGCAACCTTCACGCCTACCTACGGGGCACGGGGGTGGAACTCATGGCCAATTCCGACAATGTTGTGCGCGCCGGTTTGACGACCAAACACGTGGACGTAGTGACCCTTCTAGACATAGTTGAAACCACCCCGATCACCGTTGATGTGCAGCGTCCGTCAGCAGTTGACGGGGTGGTCCGCTACCGAAGCGCCGTCCCAGAGTTCTCACTGCAGCGGATTGATCTGAATGGGGTAGTCCAGATCGAACAGGGACCCGCCATCCTGCTGTGTACAGCAGGTCATGCGCATTTCGAAGGCCAAGCCACCGAATACCCACTGGCGCGAGGTGCCGCGGCCTGGAAGCCGGCCTGTGATGGAACCGCACGGCTGAATGGCGCAGCTACTGTGTTCCGCGCGGGTCTCGGTCCTTCTTAGAAATTCGGGCCTTAGGATGGGGCGCGGGCACAGCAGAGATGGTGTCAGTCGACCCGTGCCCGCCTCTTCCCGTCATTTTCTTAGGAGTGTTGTTCGGTGACCCATACCCCTGACTACAAGGTCGCGGATCTGGATTCAGCAGAGTTCGGCCGCAAAGAAATCCGCTTGGCTGAGCACGAGATGCCGGGTCTCATGGCGCTGCGGGGCAAGTACGCAGACCTTGCCCCACTGGAGGGAGCCCGTATCGCTGGTTCGTTGCATATGACCGTGCAGACAGCGGTGCTCATTGAGACCCTCACTGCTCTGGGAGCCGATTTGCGCTGGGTGAGCTGCAATATCTTCTCTACCCAGGATCATGCTGCCGCCGCTGTTGCGGTGGGTCCTGACGGCACAGTAGACGCCTGCCGCGGTACTCCTGTTTTTGCTTGGAAGGGTGAAACCCTCGAAGAGTACTGGTGGGCGACCGAGCAGCTGTTCGTGTGGCCCGATGGTGGGGGTCCCAACCTGATTCTGGACGACGGCGGCGATGCCACCATGCTGGTTCACAAGGGTTTGGAGTTCGAGAACGCCGGCGCGATTCCAGATGCATCTGAAGACGACCCCGAGGAATGGCAGGTGTTCTTGGATCGCCTGCGTGATATTGCGGCACGCGACTCGCGGTTCTTCTCCCGAATCGCGCCCCGGATACGCGGTGTTTCTGAAGAGACGACCACCGGTGTTCACCGTCTCTACCAGATGATGGAAAGCGGCGAACTGCTCTTTCCGGCGATCAACGTCAACGACTCGGTCACAAAATCCAAGTTCGACAATCTTTACGGCGTTCGCCACAGCTTGATCGACGGCATCAACCGAGCTACGGACGTGATGATTGGCGGCAAGGTGGCTGTTGTCTGCGGTTTCGGTGATGTGGGCAAGGGATGTGCGGAGTCACTCGCCGGCCAGGGCGCGCGGGTGATCGTCACCGAAGTCGATCCCATTTGCGCTCTGCAGGCCGCCATGTCCGGCTACGAAGTCAACACGCTCGAAGCTGTCGTTGACAAAGCCGACATCTTCATCTCGGCCACTGGCAACAAGGACATTATCTTGGCCGGCCATATGGCCAGAATGAAACATCAGGCCATCGTCGGCAACATTGGACACTTCGACAACGAACTTGACATGGCCGGACTCAAGCGAATGTCTGACGTGCGCAGAATCAACATCAAACCCCAGGTTGACGAGTATGTGTTTCCTGATGGCCATTCGGTCATCGTGTTGAGCGAGGGTCGGCTCCTGAACCTGGGAAACGCCACCGGCCATCCGAGCTTCGTGATGAGTTGCTCGTTCACCAATCAGGTGCTGGCGCAGCTGGAACTGCACGCCAACGCCGACACTATTGAGATGGGCGTGCATGTGTTGCCCAGGACACTCGATGAAGAGGTGGCACGACTCCATCTTGATGCGCTGGGTGTGAAGCTGACCACGATGAGCCCCGAGCAGGCTGACTATCTGGGAGTACCGGTCGGTGGTCCCTACAAGCCCGATCACTACCGCTATTAATCGCGTTGTTCGTCGAACTGCTATTGGTCGGACTGTCGATTCTGTCGGTGTCACCGTGGCGGAGTGCGAAGTCGTCGCTGGTGTACCTACCGGGGATCCGTGAACGCTTGGTCTGCTGGTTCAGGGATTTGGGGACGAACAGGAAAGGTTGTTGTGTCTCTGCCAAATCTCAATCCCTTGTTCGTGTCGCACATAAGCCGACTCTCGGTCCTGCGCGACGAAGAGTTCCCGGCCTCTGCTGAACAGTCCCGTGTGCATGGCGTCCGGTGGCAATTCTGCGAGGGTTGAGTCCGTTCTCTGGTAGTACAGATTTCTTACATCGGATCGCTTGAACGGCGCTGGCGTCCCGTCTTCGGTGAGTCCGAGCCTAATATAGTAAGGGTTTCCCGGCTCGCATTGGAACTCGAACATGATTGAGCCTGAGACGTCTGCCACACAATCGCCGTTGCTGTTCTGCCACTGAACGGAATAGTTGATTTCCAGTTCCTCGAGATCCCCTCCGCATACGGCTCTATCTGCGTCTTCGGAGCAACCCACAGCCGTCAGGGCCAATGTAAGGCACAACGCACATCGCAGGAGCCTAAGGACGCTATTCGAAGACATTCTGGGTGCCACCGGTGGTGTCCGAAGGCCCGGGGCCGACCGAGTTGGCTGGCGGCAGCGTGCTGTGGTCTTCGCTGGTGACGGCGATCGCGCCGCGGAGTCCAGAGAGCGTCCCGTATCCGAAGGCAGTGCCCGCATCCACGGGTTCGTCGTTGGCGAGAACCACCAGTGGTGAGTTCTGGCTGTCGCTCTCAAGCACTATTCCGGCATCCCCGGTCGCCAGGTACACCTGCGGCACCGAGAAGCCAGTCAGCGTCGCCCTCGGGTCCACAACGAACAGTATGGAGTTGGGTTGTCCCGGTATCAACTCCTCAAGGACCGCGGCTGTGACACCGTCGAGCCTCGGGTATTCGATGCGGATCTCGCCGGTTGCGTCGGGCCGCAGTTCCCCGGCCAGGGTGCGTACCGGCTGGAACCGGACATACACAAATGACACCGTCGGGCTGTCCGGTTGCTCGTCGACCCGTATTGTTGGACCCTCGCTCACGCCGACGAGCCCGGCTTCGACCACCGCGTCCGAAGCTTCGACATAGTCCTCAAGGCTGCGGGCCGTGCTTGAAGAGTCTGCGAACCAGCCGGCGCCCAGAGCCGTTGAGAATGTTTCCACTCCAGGCTCCAAGCCTGTGGATGTGCTTCGGTTCGCAGTGTTGTCGCCGCCGCAACCGGCCCCGAGAGAGGCAGTTACCAAGACCAGAGCGGCAATCCTTGTGACACATCTTGAGAAATTCATCGCATCGCTCCTATTGGTACCTATTGTTCACATGGGAGATGTCGTGCTGACTCAGGGTCTTGCTTGATCGACCGGCCGAGTAAGTCTTCATGCATGAGTCATCGGTGCCAGTGTGCTCAAGTCCGACGGTATGGCCGACTTCGTGGCAACCGAGTTCCTGCACTTCCGACGTAGTCATGTCGTTCATGTCGGCGATGTCGAACAACACGTACCATCGATCGCAGCTGCTACCGAGTCCGAACAGGCCCGAACCTCGATCGCAGCGCGCGAGACCGTTATGCGTCTCCCACCATGACACAGACTTGATCCATGGAGATGTCTCGTAGTCTGCATCGTAGAAGCAAATGTCTGTGTGGCTTTGACAGGTGCCATCATTGAAGGTGTCGATATTGGTCCTTGAGTGGAGTTCGGTGACGCCCCAGTTCGCGGCAATGATCCCATCTGTCGTCAGGTTTACGCGCGCAAAATAGTGATCAGCGTCGTCGGCGTAACGCTCCTGGAAGTTGCTGGCGTGCGCGGAGCCAGCCACTGACAGGGAGAGAGCCAGTACGGCCATGACTCCAACTACGACACGCCATCTCGGCCGACCGGCGTTCTTGGACCACTGTCGGACGGTATGTTGATCACTGTTCATGTTGCTTATACTCCATTCTTGTGAAGGATCGCCTGGTTGCAAGTGACCTTTCAGTCGCCCCGATTTCCTTGGCGTGCCTGAGGCATAACTATCAGGCCGGTGCGGGGTTATGTCTGCCATGATCTGCCAAACTGGAGGCAGGCATCTGTCGACTTTGTGGCAGGTAGTGGCAGATTGAGTCAGGGAAGCCCTTGATGTTGGTGACATCGCTCGATTCGTCGGAGCATCGGCCGCGCGCTTTGGTGCGCTTGTCCTGTGGGCGCATCGCGGGATTTGCGAGGGCGATCATCGAGGCGCACGAACTGGGTACGGCTGAAGGTCACCACGAGCTGCCTTGGACTGCCGAATATCATCGGGACGCGGTACGCGTCTACGCAGCCTCTCTGCCGCCTTCGTACCAGCTCTGCGTCGGAGAACTCTTCCGTTACAGCTCAGAGGTGATGGCGGGCGAGACGATCCTGGGGCACCTTGCGGAGGACTGGATGATTGTCCGGAGTTACATGAACTCGGTGAGTTCTGCTATGTCGGAATACTATGCGGCTACGCCGTCCCAAATGCTGAAACCCGACGTTCCGCCTTCGGAAGGGGTGACTGTCAGCGAGTCCCTGCCGATGGTGATCCGATTCGATCTGTTGGCTCGGTTGACCACCAGCGAAGGTGCGCGGCGACTGGAGCGTGCAGCAGTCGCCGTTCGCGATCACATGGAGGTCCCACTACCGGCGCTTGAAGACGCGGAGCGCCACATGTTGAACCGACTGAACGCCGGAACAGCTATCGTAGACATGGCCGCAGAACTGGGCTACTCGGAGCGTTCCATGTACCGATCGCTCGCGCGGCTGTGGGAAAAGCTTGGTGTGCCGGATCGCAAGGAGGGTATTCGCAGAGCAGTCGAGGGAGGCCTCCTCGACTGAGCGCGAGTACGAGAAGGATCCCGCTGAGTTAGCAGCGCTACTGATACCTTCACTCCACGTTCAGGCGCAGGCCCCATTAGATTCACAGCATGACTTCATGTGACAGAGGTGTCTGGTTCGCGCCTGAGGGGTTGACAGGTTCACAGCTGACTGACTTTGGTCGGCGGGTCGAAGAACTCGGTTACTCAACACTTTGGGTGGGGGAGACTTTCGGACGTGACCCGTTCGCTCAGTTGGCGGCGATTGGCGCAGCGACTTCCTCTTTGACATTGGCCTCCGGTATCGCCAACATCTACAACCGGCATCCAGGTGTGATGCTCCAGGGCGCCAACACTGTGGCCGAACAAACCGGCGGCCGCATGATCTTGGGACTGGGGGTTTCGAGTCCGGCGATTGTCAGCAGGGTACGCGGCATCGAATACGGCAAGCCGTTGTCGTTCATGCGCGAATACTTAGAGGCAATGGACAGCGCTCTTTACACCTCTGTCGCACCGCCACAGGAGGTACCTCGGGTGCTTGCTGCGCTCGGCCCGAAGATGCTTGAACTTGCCGCACAGCGTTGTGTGGGCGCGCACCCTTACAACACCACGCCCGAACACACCGCATGGGCCCGTGGAATAATCGGCTCGGAATCGGGCCTCTATGTTGAGCAGAAGGTGATGCTCACAACAGACCCGTCCGTAGCCCGTGAAACTGGCGCGAAGGTGTTGAAGTTCTATTCCCGGGCACCCGGTTACCGCAACGCCTGGTTGAAGATGGGCTTCTCCGAAGAAGACATCGATGGTCTCAGCGGCAAGCTTGTTGACGGCTTGGTGGCTTGGGGCGATGTTGACGCCATCGAAGCGCGTCTCACCGAACATGCTGAGGCGGGTGCGTCGCACATCTGTATCCATCCTCTTCATCCCGACTCCGGCCAAGGTGCCGTTGACGATGCGGTGTTGGCTGCGCTCGCTCCAACAGCTGAGCTGTCCACCTGAAAGCGAGCGCGGAATCATGGAGCAGTTGAACGGAAAGGTCGCGGTAGTCACAGGCGGAGCCAGTGGTATAGGCAAGGCAGTGGCGCTGGCGCTGGCAGCCGAGTCGATGAAGGTCGTCGTTGCCGATATTGAGCAACCACCCCTCGATTCCACCGTTGCCGAGATGGAGGCGGCCGGTGGTGTCGCTCTGGGTGTGCTCTGCGATGTTTCCGACTGGGAATCGGTGGATGCCTTGCGAGCACGCTGTGAGACGGCTTTCGGGCCTGCAGATGTGGTGATGAACAATGCTGGGGTTGCTGGTGGCGGCTCGATCTCCATGGTTGATCTCAAGGCTTGGGAGTGGACGCTGGCAGTTAATCTCTGGGGCGTCATCCACGGCGTGAAAGCCTTCCTTCCAGCGATGATCGAGCGAGGGTCAGGCCATGTGATCAACACCGCCTCGATCGCCGGTCACCTCACGTCGACGGGCATGGGCGCCTACAACACCAGCAAACATGCCGTAGTCGGTTTCAGCGAGACGTTGCAACAGGAAATGCTCGAGGGCAACACAGGTGTCGGTGTGACTTGTTTGTGCCCCGGATTCGTCGCCACCAACATCATCAACAGCGAAAGGAGCCGGCAGGAGCGATACCGCGAGGCCGGTCCGGACCTGAGCCTGGATGTGGGCGACGATTTGGATGGTACGACGTTGGGAGAAGCGTCGGTTGCGATCGCGGATCTATATGCAGCACAGATGGACCCAGCGAAAGTCGCAGAGCAAGTTGTTTTGGCGATCAAGTCCAACCAGTTCTGGCTTTTTAGCGATGACCTGGCAGACGGTATGATTCGAGAGCGCCACGCCGACATCGAACGGAAGGCAACGCCAAGGAAGCGCACGCATCTTGTGGAGTCGATGATGCTCGAAGGAGGGTCATGAAAGTTCTGGTGACGGGAGCGACGGGCTATCTCGGAAGCCTGGTAACCAAGCGACTGCTCCTCGATGGTCACGAAGTACGGGTTGTTGTCAGGACTCCGGCGAAGGTCGCCCCCCTGATGGAGAAGCTCTCTGTCGACCCCTCGGAACTTGATGTGACTCAGGGTGACATCACCGACGAGGGTTCTGTGAACGCAGCGGTACAAGGTTGTGAAGCCGTGGTTCACTGTGCGGCGATCGTGGCGACCGACCCGGCGCAGTCCCAGGCAATGGACGAGACCAACCTTGCCGGCGCTCAGAACGTGCTGGGGGCTGCGGTTGCGGCGGGTTGCGATCCGATCGTGCACATCTCGTCTGCGGCAGCGCTGTTTCCGTTTCGGACCGATCCGGTCACAGCGGACCATCCGGTGATGGGCAACGACGAGGCCTACGGCCGCAGCAAGGCGGCTTGCGAGCGTTACGCACGAAGTCTCCAGGACGACGGCAAACCGGTGGTGACGGTGTATCCGTCGAGTATTGTCGGCCCCGACGACTGGAATGAATCGATAAATCTGTCATCCGCGGTCATGTGGTTCGAGAAGGGTTTCCCGATCGCGAAAGGACTCAGTGGCAACTATGTCGATGTCCGCGATGTCGCCGCGGTTGTCTCGGCTTGTTTGGAGCCGGGCGGAGGTTCGAAGCGGTTGCTGGCGTTCGGTAGCCATGTTGACGCCAGAGCACATGTGGCTGCGCTGACCGAGGCGACCGGAGCGAAGATCAAGACCTTCCCGACGCCGCGTTGGTTCATGTGGACATGGGCGCAAATTGGTGATCTCACCAGGCGTTTCGGCAAGGACATCGTGATGACCAGCGATGGCTATGACTATTTGTTCAATTGCAAGCCTGGGGATGATTCTGCGACCTCCGTGGCGACCGGTGTGGAGTTCCGCCCGTTGGTGGAGACCTTTCGCGACATGGCTCGATGGATGTATGAAGCCGGTCACGTGCAGGGTGAAAAAGTAGGGTTTCTCGCCCGGGACTAGATGGGCCTGTCACAGGGCGTGCTTAGGGTGCGCCTATGTCAATCGACAATTCTCTGCACGAGGTGATTTCGGTGTGGCCCCACCAAGGCCGTGCCGCGGAGTTGGTGTGCAAGCTGAAATATGGTCGGGCCACGGTTGCTGTTTCAGAACTGGCGCAGGCTATGGCGGACGTAGCCCCCGAAGTTGATTTTGTGACTTGGGTTCCGGCGTCCCCTTCGCGTCGTCGCCAGAGAGGGTTTGATCAAGGCGAGTTGCTCGCCCGCGCGCTGGCGCGCCGTCGGCGCGTTCGCGTCCGGCGGTTGTTGCGGCGATCCGATGATGATCCTCAAACCGGTCGTGATCGCGTTGGTCGAGTTGCTGGGCCTCAATTCGAATCATGTGGTCCCGCGTTGCGATCCCAGCCCACCGTTCTGGTCGTTGATGATGTTTCGACAACGGGCACGACACTGCGCTGTGCTGCTTCGGTGCTGCGGTCTCGGGGAGCGGGCACGGTATATGGCCTGGTCGCCACGCGGTCCACGTCACGGTGAGAGCGCTGCGAGCGACTTGGACCGGAGTTATTTCCCCAGTATGCCGTCCCGGTTTCGCTCGGTCTCCTAACATCGGCTTGCATCAGAGGTGGTCCGTCGATCTACTATCGGACTACACCACAATCAGGAGGTAGGGCATGGACGTCTCCATCAGCGCCCGGCATGTAAATGTCACGCCGCGACTGGAGGAGGTGATCCACGAGAAAATCGGCCAGCTGGACAGGTACCTTGACGCGCTCGACTATGCGACCGTTCATTTCGACGAAGCCCGAAATCCTCGGATCACAGACAAAGAGTTCTGTGAGATTGTCTTGAAAGGCCGAGGTCACCACCTGCGGTGCAAGGTACGTGCCCCTGACCCGTTTACTGCTATTGACTTGGCTGAAGACAAGTTGCTGCGGCAGATTCGCAAACTGCGAACGAAACTACACCGCCGACATCAGGGCACTGGAGCAACCATCCGCTCAGGTGTGGACACACAGCTGAGCAACGTCGCCGTGGCCGATCAGGTAACCGAATTTGACTTAGAGGAGGAGCGGATTCCCCAGATCGTCAAGACGAAACGATTTCATCTCGGTCCGTTGACCCCCGATGAAGCAGTAGAGAAGATGGAAAACATGGACCACGGCTTCTTTTTCTTCATCAACAAGGAAACTGCGCGCTCAGCCGTTGTGTACCGCCGTGATGACGGCGATGTCGGCCTGATCGACGAAGCCGGATAGCAACGGCAAGTCTCGTCGTTCTGTCCCAATTCTGGGACTAGACGTCGGTAGAGTCTTGGGTAGCTATGAGCGTATTCAAGCGGGTTCTTCGCAGCGGCGAGGGCCGCAAACTCAAGTCCCTTCAGGATCTAGTACCAGACATCAACGCCCTTGAACCCTCCACAGAGGTGTTGTCAGACGACGCGCTGAAGGCCAGAACACCGGAGTTTCGGAGCAGGCTGGACAATGGTGAGAACCCTAATGATCTGCTGTACGAAGCCTTTGCTGTGGTGCGTGAGGCGGCGCGACGGGTGCTCGGCCAGCGGCACTACGACGTGCAACTCGTAGGCGGAGCGGCTTTGCATTTCGGCGGGGTTGCGGAAATGAAGACGGGGGAAGGAAAGACCCTTACCTCGACGCTTCCGATCTATCTCAACGGATTGACCGGTAAGGGAGTTCATATTGTCACCGTCAACGATTATCTGGCCCGCCGCGACTCGGAATGGATGGGCCGAATTTACCGTTGGCTCGGACTCGAAGTCGGGCTGATCGTCCCCGGCAACCGCGATTCCGATTTCAAAAGAGTTCAGTACGCCGCGGAGATCACCTACGGGACCAACAACGAATTCGGTTTCGACTATCTGCGTGACAACATGGCCACGAGCCGTGCACGCCAGGTGCAACGGGGACATCACTATTGCATCGTCGATGAGATCGACTCGATACTGATCGATGAAGCTCGCACGCCGCTCATCATCTCGGGTCGTGTGGCTGATGCAGCCAAGCTCTACACCAAGTTTGCGTCGGTTGCTCGAGGTTTGCGCCGCGATCTCCACTACGAGGTAGACGAGGAGAAGCGCACCGTGGCCCCTCTCGAAGAGGGGGTTCATGCCGTTGAGAGGGCTCTTGGAATCGACAATCTCTACGACCAGGTTTCGGCCAACCTGGTGCATCAACTGCAAGCGGCACTACGGGCCAAGGAGTTGTACAAGAGAGACAAGGAGTACATCGTCGAGAAGGGCGCGGTGAAGATCGTCGACGAGTTCACTGGCCGGATCCTTGACGGGCGACGCTGGTCCGACGGCCTGCATCAGGCGGTGGAGGCTAAGGAAGGGGTTGCGATCAAAGAAGAGAACCAAACCCTCGCCACGATCACGCTTCAGAACTACTACAGACTCTATAAGCGCCTCGCGGGAATGACCGGTACCGCCCAGACGGAGGCAGCGGAGTTCGCCGGCACCTACCGGCTGCAGGTGGTCCCGATTCCCACCCATCGTCCCATCGCTCGAGATGATGACGCCGACTTGATCTACAAGAGCGAAGACGGCAAGTTCTCGGCCTGCGTCGAAGATTTGGCCACTCGTTATGAGTCGGGTCAGCCTGTGCTGGTTGGCACGATCTCGGTTGAGAAATCTGAGAAACTCTCCCGTGCGCTGGAGCAGCGTGGGATACCCCATGAGGTTCTCAACGCCAAGCAACATGATCGCGAGGCCGAGATCGTTGCTCAGGCAGGGCGGCTCGGCGCGATCACGGTGGCTACCAACATGGCTGGTCGCGGTGTCGATGTGTTGTTGGGGGGCAACCCCGAGGGACTTGCTGAGCGTGATACGAGGGCCCAGGGTCACGACCCCCGAACCGAAGAAGGTCAAGCCTTCTACGCCGAGCGTCTCGCAGTCCATACCGAAAAGACCGAGCGTGAGCGTCGAGAGGTCATCGACCTGGGGGGCCTCTACGTTCTCGGCACTGAAAGACATGAGAGCCGTCGGATCGATAACCAGCTTCGGGGTCGCTCCGGTCGCCAAGGGGACCCCGGGCAGAGCAGGTTCTATCTGTCGCTGGAAGACGAGCTGATGCGCCTGTTCGCGACGGGCGCAATGAACTGGGTAATGGATCGCGCTCTTCCAGAGGACCAACCGATCGAAGCCAACATGGTTACCAAAGCCATTGAGCGTGCCCAGAACACCGTTGAGCAGCGCAACGCCGAAACGCGCAAGAACGTTCTCAAATACGACGAGGTGATGAACGAGCAACGCAAGGTGATCTACAAACGGCGCTCTCAGATCCTCGACGGCGCCGACCTTCGCACCGAGGCGTTCGAGTACATTCAACTAGCCGTCGAAGGCGTGGTTGACACCCACTGCGAATCCGACATCTTCGAAGAGTGGGATCTCGAAGGGCTGATCACTGAAGTCTCCACCCTATGGCCCACCAAGATCACCAAGTTGTCCCTTGCCGGCGTTCGCGACAGCAATGAACTGTTCGAACTGATCTACGACGAGGCCATTGAGATATACGAAGCTCGGGAATCGGAACTCACAGAAGAGGTTCTTCGCCAAGTCGAGAGACAAGTGATGCTTCTGGTCATCGACCAACGTTGGCGACAGCATCTCTCAGAGATGGATCTGTTGCGAGAAGGCATCCACCTGCGTGCCATGGGTCAAAAGGACCCAGCAATGGAGTGGCAGCGTGAAGGTTTCGAGATGTTCTCCAAAATGATGACGAGCATCTCAGTTGATTTTGTGAAGTACGTCATGCATGTGCAGGTGGCAAAGCAGACCGATGACCAAGAAACCGAAGAACCTGACGAGCAACAACTTGTCGGTGTGACTGAACAGAAGCAGGCCGCTGCCGCGGGAACACCCGCGGCTGAGATCCCCTCTGCGGCTGCACCTCTCGTGAAACCGAACCAAGCCCCATCGCGGACGCCGATCGTCAAAAGCGACCTCGAAAAAGTCGGCCGCAATGAACCCTGTCCGTGTGGCAGCGGCAAGAAGTTCAAGATGTGTCATGGCCGAACAGCGGCAAGGGCTACTCTGTAACGCTGACGATGCAGGATTTGTAACGATGCAGGACTTCACTGATCAACTTGATGCGATCCGAAGTCGAGTCGAAGAAGCGTCCCGATACCTGAGAATCGCCGATCTTGAGGCTCGCCGACCTCAACTCGAGGCGGAAGCCTCACGCGCGGATCTCTGGGATGACCAAGACTTGGCCCGCAGAATCACCTCAGAGTTCGCGGCCGTGAACGAAGACCTGACACTGTTCAGTCGTCTATGCGCTGATCTTGACGATGTGGAGACGCTGCACGAACTTGCCCGTGAGGAGGGAGACGACTTGCTCAGCGATGAGATCGCACAAGCCTCCGCGGTGCTTGAAGCCAGGCTCGACGACTTGGAGGTGCGCTCATTGTTCACCGGCGATTTCGACGAGGGCGATGCTGTTTGTCAAGTCAAGTCCGGGGAAGGTGGAACAGACGCTCAAGACTGGGCTGAGATGCTTATGCGGATGTACAACCGCTGGGCTGATCGACGGGGTTTCGAAGTTGAGATCACTGCGGTTTCGGAAGGTACCGAAGCCGGTCTTTCAAGTGTCGAATTTATCCTGAAGGGGCGCCACGCTTACGGGCTCATGCAGGCTGAGCATGGTGTGCATCGGCTGGTACGGATCTCGCCGTTCAACAACGAGGGCAAGCGTCAAACTGCTTTTTCAGCAGTACAAGTCGCTCCGTTTTTTGAAGAGGTGGCCAATGAGATCGATATCGACGAAAAGGAGCTTCGGGTCGATACTTATCGTTCTTCTGGTGCCGGCGGTCAGCATGTCAACGTTACTGATTCGGCTGTGCGCATCACCCATCTCCCCACGGGCCTGGTGACGAGTTGTCAAAATGAGCGCAGTCAACACCAGAACAAAGACCGCGCCATACAGATGATGGCAGCCAAACTGTTGGATCTTGAGCGCAAGAAGCGCGAAGCCGAAATTGCCGGGATTACTGGCGAACAGCACAACGTGGGCTTCGGCAGCCAAATCCGTAGCTACGTCATGCAGCCGTACCAGATGGTCAAGGATCTACGCACCGACCACGAGACTCCGCAGATTGAAGCAGTTCTCAACGGAGAGATCGAAGTATTCATGGAAGCTTGGCTTCGTTGGACGAGAGCACGGAACTCCACGGATTGACTCGGTTTGCCCCCTGCCCGCTGGTAGTGTCCCGCGGTCGGCTGATGTGAGCTTCGCGGCAGCGAGTCACACTGACAGGCAGCAGCGAGAAAGACAGGATCGGGATGATCAAACTCAACAACGTGACCAAGGTTTACAAGGGCACCGTTGTTGCGGTCCGTGATGTCACCGTGGATATCGCCAAGGGCGAATTCGTGTTCCTCGTTGGCCCTTCGGGATCGGGCAAGTCGACGTTCATCCGCTTGCTGAATCGTGAGGAACTCCCCGAACACGGGACCATCTATGTGGCCGGCAAAGATATCGGCACGCTTGGTGCCTGGAAGGTGCCTTTCTTGCGCCGCAACATCGGCTTCATTTTTCAGGATTTCAAGCTGCTCCCCAAGAAGACCGTGGCCGAGAACGTTGCCTTCGCACTGGAGGTGATCGGCAAACCCCGACATGTGGTGCGCAAGCAGGTGCCCGCCATCCTTGAACTCGTCGGGCTGTCAGACAAGGTGGACAACTTTCCCCTGGAACTCTCGGGGGGTGAGCAGCAGCGGGTGTCGGTGGCGCGCGCGTTCGTCAATCGCCCGCCGATTTTGTTGGCGGACGAGCCGACAGGCAACCTCGACCCTCAAACCTCGGTTGGGATCATGAAGTTGCTTGATCGGATCAACCGCACGGGCACGACTGTGGTGATGGCCACTCATGACCGCAGCATCGTCGACACGATGCGTCGCAGGGTCATCGAACTCGACCGGGGGGTGGTTGTGCGCGACCAGGCCCGCGGCGTCTACGAGTAGGTTCTGATGGCACTGAGTCCGGCATATGTTCTGCGTGAAACTGGCCAGAACCTGTGGCGCAACGTCTTGTCTTCGGCGGCGGCGATCATCACGATCGGTGTTTCGCTGTGGCTTTTTGGTGGCTTCTTTTTGTTCAACTATGCGGTTGACAATGCTACTGCTCGCTGGGAGGGCGGGATTGAGTTCGTAGTCTGGATGCAGCCTGAAGCCACTGCCGAACAAGACGCAAACATTCGCAACAGCATCGAAGAGAGTCCGGCGATCAAGGAATGGATTTATGTCGATCAAAATCAGGCTTATGAAGAGTTCCGGGAGATTTTTGCCGACACGCCAGAGCTGATCGAGGTTGTTTCTCCAGATGTTCTGCCGCCGTCGTATCGGGTGGTTCCTGAGAATCCCGATGCCGATGTTGTGGCCGAACTGTCGGATCAGTTCGTAGGACGCCCCGGTGTGGAAGAGGTTGTTTCGGCTGACAAGACGATCCGTGATATTCAGCGGCTTGCCGACAAGGTGACCAGGGTTTTCTTGGTGGGTTCGGTAATTCTGCTGACTGCGGCCACATTGCTGATCTTGACCAACGTCGTCAGCGCGATCCGTAGTCGCGGCGCCGAAATCGAGATCATGAAGGTGGTTGGCGCTACCAACTGGTTCATTCGCGTGCCGTTCATGCTTGAGGGTTTGGTCCAAGCGGTTATGGGGGCTATGGGAGCTTGGGTGGGTTTGAGGGTTCTTGATGACACGGTCATCAAGGGGCTCAGTGAACCGGACAGCCTTCAGCTCATGCAGGGCTTTCGGGTTGATCAGGGCGAGTTCTACTCCACCAGCCTGCTTGTGCTGGGAATCGCAATAGTTGTGTCGGGCATTGGTTCTGCGGTGGCTGTGACTCGCTATTTGGACGTCTGAGGACCGTTGTGGCCATTGATTTCACTTTGAGTCCAGAGCACGAAGCGATCCGTGGTCGGGTTCGTGAGTTCATCAACGACGTGGTGAAGCCGGCAGAGTCAGAGATCGAGGGCCATGGCGATGCTCCGGCGCTTGAGGGCAAGCAACGGGTCGAACGGCTGATCAGTTTGCGCAAGCAGGCATACGAACAGGGTCTTTGGCTTCCGCACATGCCAGTCGAGTGGGGTGGTATGGGTCTCGGCCATGTGGCGTTGGCGATGGTGCAAGCCGAGGCAGCCAAGTCGTATTACGGCCCGTGGGTGCTTAATTGTCAGGCTCCCGATGAGGGCAACATGCACACGTTGCTGCATTGGGCCACTCCCGCCCAGAAAGAGAAATACTTGAAACCGCTGTGTCAGGGCACCGTCTGGTCGTGCTTCGCGATGACTGAACCCGAGGTGGCCGGTTCTGACCCGACCCTGATCCGCAGCAACGGTTACCAAGATGGCGAGGAATGGGTCCTCAACGGCCACAAGTGGTTTATCTCGAACGCTCATCGTGCCAACTTCGCCATCCTTATCGTTCGGACCGAAGACGACCCGGATCTTCCTCAGGCAGCGAACACCGCTTTCATCGTTGACCTTCCTACGCCCGGCTGGACAGAAGTTCGACAGATCGAGACGATGCATGGCGGCACCGGACACTCTGAGATCCTCATCGAAGATTTACGTTTGCACGAAAGTCAGATGCTCGGGGGCAGGGGACAGGGACACTTGCTTGGCCAGTACCGCCTCGGCCCAGCCCGTTTAGCTCACTGCATGCGTTGGATCGCTCAAGCCGAAACAGCGCTCGACATGATGGTGGACCGTTCGCTTTATCGCTACAGCCACGGTTCGATTCTGGCCGAGAAACAGGGTATTCAGTGGATGATCGCCGATTCGGCCATGGAGTTGTATCAGTGCAAGTTGATGGTGTTGCACGCTGCTTCGAAGATCGACGCCAACGAAGATTTCAAGTCTGAAGTGTCGATGGCGAAGCACTTTGTGGCGAATTCGTTGAACCGGATCATTGATCGCGCTATTCAGGTGCACGGAGCTCTGGGCTACTCAACCGACACTCCTCTGGCTCACATGTTTCAACATGCCCGGTGGGCGCGCTTTGCCGATGGGGCTGATGAGGTCCATCAGATGCGGATTGCTCAACGCACGATTGCTGCCTACAAGGACCACGGCACAACGAAGTCTGCTACAGGCAACCTTCCGGTCTAGGACGCGATAACTGTTGCGGCCGCTCGGGCGACTGTTGTTGACGCAAAGAAATCAGGGTTCTGAGCCGTGAAGAGCCTTACCGGGTCTTCAAAAGTGAACCTCCGGAAATCTGCGGGGCTGATGAGTCCCTTCGGTAGAGCAGTTCTGGGAGCATTGCTGTGGCCCGGTCAAGCGTGTTGCGTGCCGGTAGTCCCCACCAAGCGCTGCGGGTGACGCCGGCCTGTCGTCGAAGCTCAGTTGGCACTTGGCGGATGTTGGCGTTCCCGTTGACCATTTGGTCGAAGCGCTTGGCGACATCGTCACCTGCTATGTCGACGACAAGGTCACGTACCCAGGGAAGGAACTCGATGACGTGTCCATCGGTGTCGATGACGGGATGGTCGAGTTCGTCGAGTATCCGTGTGACTTCCGGTGTCGGTTCGTAGTTCATCGGTGTGCCGTGTCGGGTCGTTTCGGGTTCAGGCGGAACTCTGTTGCGTGCCGACCTTCAGGTCTTTGAAGGGGATGCCCTTGTCGACGCTGATGTCGCGGGGGAGGCCCAATACCCGGTCTCCGATGATGTTGCGTTGGATCTCGTTGGTGCCTCCGGCGATTCCACCTTGCAGGCTCGTCAGTGCCCCACGCTGCCAGCGACCATCGGACTCGTCTTCCCAGGCCACTCCGCCGGCACCGACGATTTCCATGGAGACGTCGCGGACTTGGTCCATGATGGTGGTGGTGGCGAGCTTGCTGATGGAACCGCCGGGTCCGGGGGTCTTACCCGCTTTCATCTCAGCTCGGGTGCGCATCGAAACGAGCGACTGACAGGTCTCCATGGCGTAGATCCGCATGAGCTTCTGGCGCAGCACCAGGTCGCTGATGAGACCGCGTTTGGTGGCTTCTGCGATGAGCTGGTCGGCTCGATCATGTCGGACGCCTCCAGTGGCACCGGTGCCGATGGCGACGCGTTCGTACATCAGCATGGCGGTGGCCATGTTCCAGCCGTTGTTGAGATCACCTAGGAGGTAGTCTGCGGGGATCTCCACATCGGTGAAGAACACTTCGTTGAAGTGGGTACCGCCGTCGATCTGGTGAATGGGGCGAACCTCCACTCCGGGGACGTCCATCGGCACAATGAACATCGAGATGCCGGCGTGTTTTGCGACGTTTGGATCAGTGCGGGCGATTACCACGCCGTAGTCGCTGACGTGAGCGAGGGTGGTCCATACCTTCTGGCCGTTGATGATCCAGGTGTCGCCGTCGCGTTCGGCTCTGGTCTGGAGGCTGGCCACATCGGATCCTGCCCCTGGTTCTGAGAACATCTGGCACCAGACGGTGCGTCCACTGATGTTGTCCGCCAAGAATTTGGTCTTTTGTTCGTGGGTGCCGTATTCGGCCAGCATCGGCAGGCACATACCGTGCGAGATTGTGAACTCAAAGCTCATATTCGGGTATTCGGCGTAGGTATCGCGCCAAACTCGATCGTGTGCTCGCGTGAGTCCGGCTCCTCCGTATTCGGTTGGGTAAACGATGCCGGCGAGTCCCGCTTCGGCTAGCGCTCGCTGGAACTTCTTGTTGGCGGCGAGTCGCTTGACACCGCGGGGATCTGGAGTGCCTTCGCTGTGTACTCCGACGGCGTGTTCGTCGAGGAAGGCTCGGCAGCGCTCCGCAAACTCGGCTAGTTCATCTTTCGCAACGGTGTCCGCAGACATCAATTCTCCTCTAGGCGAGCGGTTGACGCTAAAGCTATCCCTGTATCGGCTTTCGCTGCGATTCGGCCGATTGTTGACCAGTTGAACGGTGTTGATCAGTTGAACGGGTTGCCGACCACCAGTTGAGCGGTGTTGATCAGTTGAACGGTTGCCGACTAGTTGAGCGGTGTTGACCAGTTGAACGGTTGCCGACCAGTTGAGCGGTGTTGACCAGTTGAACGGTTGCCGACCAGTTGAGCGGTGTTGACCAGTTGAACGGTTGCCGACCAGTTGAGCGGTGTTGACCAGTTGAACGGTTGCCGACCAGTTGAGCGGTGTTGACCAGTTGAGCGGTGTTGACTAGTTGAGCGGTGTTGACCAGTTGAACGGTTGCCGACCAGTTGAGCGGTGTTGACCAGTTGAACGGTTGCCGACCAGTTGAGCGGTGTTGACCAGTTGAACGGGTTGCCGACCAGTTGAGCGGTGTTGACCAGTTGAGCGGTTGTCGTTGTTGGCCGTTCTTGCCATGTTGTTTGGGTGATGTGAGTTGCGGTGATCGTTCGTGCGAGACTGAACAGGTGTTGAACCTCGCGCCAACTGAAGATGTCGAACTATTGCGTGACACCACTAAGCGCTTTTTGGCTGATACCTGCGATTTGTCTGTCGTGCGGGCGTTGGCCGATGACCCGGGGGGATTTTCTCCCGAATGGTGGCACCAGGGCGCACAACTTGGCTGGACCTCTTTGTTGATTCCTGACGAGTATGGGGGTGCCTCTGCTGGTGGAGCAGGCGCCGTTGAGCTTGCGACGCTTGCCGAGCAGTTGGGCCGGATGGTGTCGCCTGGTCCATTTCTGCCCTGCAACGTTGTGGCTTCGGCGTTAGTCGCGGCGGGTTCCGACGAGCAACGGTCAGCGGTTCTCGGCGGCCTTGCCGGGGGTGATCTCGTGGCGACTTGGTGTCCGCCGATGTTCGGCGCGGCATCTGCGGTCCGTGTGGCTCAGCGAGACGGTGGTTTTGTGCTTTCTGGAACTAGTCCCGTGGTTGAAGCCGCAGCGCAGGCTCAGTGGTTGTTGGTGAGCTCCGAGGGGACTGAGGGACCGAGCCAGTTCCTGCTGCCGGTTGGCGCTCCGGGGGTGGAGATCGTGGCTCTTGATGGCTTGGACCTGGTGCGACGGTTCGCTGAGGTTAGGTTTCACGATGTCGAGGTTGGCCCGCAACATGTTCTTGGCGACCTCGACAAGGCCGCCGATGCTATCGAATCGCAGATTCAGCTAGCTCTTCTGCTGCAGTGCGCGGAGACCGCTGGCGTCGCTGATCGCGTGCTGGAGTTCACGATCGAGTGGGCCTTTGATCGCTACACGTTTGGGAGGCCTTTGGCTTCTTATCAAGCGCTCAAGCATCGTTTCGCCGACCTGAAGCTTTGGTCTGAGTCGATCCAGGCGACTACCCAAGCAGCAGCGATCGCAGTCGCGCAGCAAGCCGACGATGCTCATCAGCTAGTCCGAGTCGCGAAGTCTTATGTTGGCGACCGGGCGCTTGAACTGATTCAAGACTGTGTTCAACTCCACGGTGGGATGGGAGTGACATGGGAGCACGACCTCCACCTCTACCTGCGTCGGGCGACCGTGAATCGCAATCTCTATGGGACTCCCCGCGAGCACCGTATTGCGTTGGCTGCGGATCTAGTAGCAGCGGCAGAAGCGATGGTTGAAGAGGCAGCAAGCCAGGAGCCAACCCAGGGAGCGGCTCAGGAGGCAGACGCGTTATGAACGTTGACGAGCAGCCAGAGCTTGAGTTGTCCGGCACCGAAGATGACGCCTCTTCCGATACAGCGAGTTCGGCGGGTGCGTGGACGCCAGAGCTTGAGTCGTCCGGCACCGAAGACATCGAGTCTTTTCGGATGCGAGCCCGTGCCTGGTTGGCCGACAATATGCCGCTGCTCAGCTCGCAAGCACCACAAGTATCGTCATCGGAGCTTGATCAGCCAGTGGTTGATCGGGCTCGCTTCTTGCAGCGTCGGTTGTTCGACGGCGGCTTCGCCGGGCTGGTTTTCCCGAGGAAGTACGGGGGGCAGGGCCTCACGCCCGCTCATCAGTACGCATTCAATGAAGAGACCGTTGGCTATGAGATGCCGACACTTTTCAACATTCCGACCCTGTCGATCATTGCCCCGACCCTGCTTGAGTTCGGCACCGAAGATCAGAAGCGACGCTATATCGCAGGTATCTTGCGCGGCGATGAACTCTGGGTGCAGTTTCTTTCTGAACCGGGCGGCGGTTCAGACCTTGCCGGCGCGGTTACACGAGCCGAGCGCGATGGCGATACCTGGGTGCTCAACGGGGCCAAGACTTGGAGCACTTTCGCTATCTACTGCGATTATGCGATGTGTCTGGCTCGCACTGACTGGGACGCCACCAAACATGGCGGACTGACTATGTTTTTGATGAAGATCGACCAGCCTGGAGTCGATGTCGACTGGATCAAACAGTCCAACGGCGTCCGCGATTTCTGTCAAGAGTTCTTTACCGATGTGTGCCTTGATGCTGACAGCGTCATCGGTGAGGTGAACGGCGGTTGGGCGGTGGCGTCGGGTTTGTTGAACCATGAGCGGGCGTCGGGTGGGGGCTCTCGGTACGCCCACGACGGGGGAGGGGCTCGAGTTGATGTCGGTGAAGACAATCTTGCCGACTTGGCCCGGAAGTTGGACCCAATCGAGTCGCATCATCTGGATCTGCTCGGTGAGGCTCACACCTTGAGAATGGTCCATCGTCAGGTTTCAGCACGGGTTTCAACGGGAATACAAACGGGTTATTACCCTGTCGCTGCGGGAGCATTGCTGCGAATGTCGGTTGGGTTGCTTGGTGCCAGACGCGCCACCATCGGCATGGAACTCGCGACAACATCGTCGGTCAGTTGGCGAACGGATGACCCAACAGGCGAGTACGGCAACGACTACCTGTTCCGCCAAGCGCACTGCTTGGGCGGTGGTAGCACCGAAATGCAACGCAACATCATCAGCGAACGCCTGCTTGGTATGCCCCGCGAGCGTTCTGAGGACCGCAACCGCCCGTTCCGCGACGTCCCCCGAACTCGCTAATAAGGGCCACTGGATCGCCCCACCGAATGCAGAAAGCGGGCGTGCGTGCCGATCAGTCGGCCTGTTCCGAAGCGGCCATTGGTGCGTAGTCGCAGTAGTGTGAGGCGCCATGAACGGATGGATTGTGAAGCCGATAGGTGGTGTGCTCGGGGCTCGAGTATCAGGAATGGATTTGCGGGTCCGGCTGAATGACAGCGAGCGCGCTGATCTGTATGGGCTGCTGCTTGAGCATCTCGTGCTGGTGTTTCCGGGACAATCAATCGAAGATTCCCACCAGATGGACCTGTTGGTTGCGTGGGGGCGCCCATATATTCACCCGATCGGCCGGACCTCTGGGGTGACCGAGGCCAAGGTTGAGCGAATCATCGACGATGAAGATCGACCTCCCTACCAGGACAAATGGCATACCGATGTGACTTGGGACCCTGATGCTCCGATTTTGGGGTCTCTGCGAGCTATTGAGATGCCGACGCGGGGCGGAGACACCATCTTTGCCAGTATGTATGCGGCTTACGACGGCCTTTCGGAGTCCTTGCAAGAGCGGCTCGATGGCATGACCGCTTGGCATGACATGGGACCCGGGCAGTCGTTCATCTCCAAAGCTGGCGCGGAGTTGGTCGACCGCACCCGTGCGCAGTTTCCGGGGGCTGAGCGACCGGTGGTCGCCGTTCATCCCGACAGCGGTCGCCGTCACCTGAACGTCAACAAGAACTTCACCAGCCACCTGATGGGATTTCACCGGGGCGAGAGCGATGCGTTGCTCGACTTCCTCTATGACCACGCCACCCAACCGAACTACACGATCCGCTACGAATGGTCCGAGGGCGACCTGATCGTGTGGGATGAGCGCTGCACTCAGCATTTTGCGGTCGCCGATCATTATCCCCAACGCCGCGAAATGGCCCGCCTCACGGTCGCCGCTTCTGCCTGAGTTCTGTCGGCCCGAACCGGCTGGTGGAATCAATCTGAGGGTCCATCTCGGCTGAGACCGTTGCTGTCAGACGCTGTGGTTGGGGTATTCTCAGCGCCGTGGGTCCCCGCCACGTCCTGATAGCGCTTTTCGTGATGATTGCTGGCGGCTGTGCTGCCAGCGAACAATCCGTGTCACCGTCAACGACCGCGAGTGGTGCCGCTCCGGTAACCACACTGGTATCGGAAACGAGTCAGCCGAGTCGGGGCAGCGTTGAGGTGCCCGAGTCCGATCACCGCGAACCGGAACCGACGACTGTGGAACCGGATTCGGTTGAGCCTGTGACTACGACCACGCGCGCAGTTGTGGCACCTGAGGTCGTTGAACCAGACCCCAGTGGCGTTGAGCAGCCCGAGGGCGGTAGCAGCAGTTCAGCGTCGGACAGCCTTCAAGTCACTGATCGGCCAGAATCCGCGGCCGCTGTGTTGGCGCGCCGCCTTGAAGTGTTGACGGTTCAGCCGGAGCTGCGGTCTGGTTATGACCGTGATCTGTTCGACCATTGGGTTGACGTCGATGGGGACGGTTGCGATGCACGCCGGGAGGTACTTATAGCTGAGGCCATTGAGGTTCCGCGTGTCGGGAGTTCCTGTTCCCTGTCGGGCGGGCGGTGGTACAGCCGCTATGACGGTGCCACCGCGACGGGCACGGGGTCGAACTTCGATGTGGATCATCTGGTGCCGCTGGCCGAAGCCTGGGACTCGGGTGCTCACGGATGGGACAGCGACACCCGCCGTCGCTACGCCAATGATTTGGGCTATGCGCATTCGTTGGTGGCCGTGTCGGCTTCATCGAATAGCGCGAAGGGAGCAGCGGACCCTGCTGAGTGGCTACCACCTGAAGTCTCGGTGCGGTGCTGGTATGCAGAAGCCTGGATTGCCGTCAAGTCCCGCTGGGAGCTCTCGGTCGATGAGGTCGAGTCTCGGGCGCTGAATGATCTGGTCTCTGAGTGCGACGACTGGCAACTCGACAGCGCGCCGTCGTTGGCATCCCCAGTCTTTGCTCCGACGACGGCCACTGTGGCCCCCTAACAACACCCTCGCCTGAAGTCGTCTCGGGCGCGAACTTCGTCAGCGATAGAACGTGGTCAACTACTAAACCCCCACCAAAATGGGAGATTAACGCGCGACAAGACCAACTAGCGGGTCCCCGTCATGTTTGCTTGACACGTTGTGTATTGTCATGGCGGATTCCTAACTTGCGACTGATCGATCCATGATTGTTAGGGCTCACCTCCTAGTCGAGGCGCTAGGCCGACGTGGAACTGCACTTCTCCTCTCAGCCCACCGGGGCTTGCGGACAAAACCGCGTCGAATAGAGACAGAATCTGGGCGGGGAGCGCTCCGGGGTCAGAAATGACGATTGCCCTGGCCGTCAACCGATATTGTCAAGGTCCGCAAGGCCGCGCGTTGCAATGATGCGGGCTTCTTGTAGGTCCTTGACGACTGTGGCCGAAAGTTCATCGCGGCATTGCTGCAGGGTCTCATCAATTTGGCTCACGAGGCCTAATGTCGCGGAGCGCGCTACCTGGTAGTTGGTGGTGGACGATTCTAGGACCGCGTCAACCCGATGCGCTGCGTCCTCAACGTCGGCGACCATCTGGCGACAGTCATCAGAAACAAGGTGCGATTTGAAGGCCAGCATTACTATGAAACCGATCGCGATCGGAATAGCCAACAACATTGCCCACGCGGCCGCGATTCGGACAGGGGAGCTTCCATCAAGTTGCCACTTCATCGCGGTTCTCCTTGTAAGACCGTGTCTAGATGGTCAAGGGCTGTCTTGAATTCGACTAGCTGCGGTGGGCAGCCGAGACAGGTGGTTACCATCGAGCGCCAGTTCTCGGCGCTCGTCAACCAACGTGGTGCGGCCATGTCGGTCATCCGGTCACGTGAACCAGTCGATGTGTTCAACGAGTTTTGTTCTTCCGTAGCCGATCCAAGTATTCTCGGTCTTGGTCGGGTCAGTAACGAAGACGTACGTGAAGGTCACGACCCCGCGGTTTAGCTTTCTAGCGTCGCTTCTCGCATACGCTTCGCTGTCTTCACGCCCCCACGCCCATGGTTCGCTCTCTTGAATCCCAAACGAGTCGAATGGGAGCGGCACGTTGGGGTTGGGTACGTAGACACGATCCCCGGCTTTGACATTCTTGGCTTTGATCATTTCGGTCGTCTCGCTCATCGCTGGTTTGCGTACGTCGATGGGAGAAAAGATTGTTCATCTTACTGCTACGTCATCGCGGTGCTCCTTGCGACGCGGCGTCTAAGTCGTCAAGACCTGCTTCAACTTCGAGCAGCGGCGGTGGACACTCTGGGGATCCACCGGGAGACGGAGCTTCCCTGATAGCTGGACACCTCGATTAGGAGGTACGCCATGGAGATGATGCATTAGGATTGGTCAGCGGTTAGGAATCGGTCAATGGTGATGGACGGGCGTCAGCGGCGGGTTCTAGCCCCGTCGAAGCGATGGGGGGATCGGCCGATCGCTGTCCGCCGAGCGCCAAACAGCAAGCGTTCTGCAGTTGATTGGAGATGAGTGATGAAATTCTCGAACCCTGAGCGTCGAGGAGGTCTGGCGGGCGAGGTGTTCTCTCGCTGCTATCTGGTTGGTGAGTTCACATTGAGGTCCGGGCGTTCGGCCAGCCGATACTTCGACAAGTACCAATTCGAAAGCGACCCTGAACTCCTCAGGTCGATAGCCGAGGAGATGGTGGCGCTTGTTCCCGACGAGACTGAGTTGCTGGCGGGTTTAGAGCTGGGCGGAATCCCAGTCGTTACGGCGCTCTCTGCGGCGACGGGCATTCCTGCTGTCTTCGTCAGGAAGGTCGCGAAGACTTACGGGACTGCTCGACTGGCGGAAGGGCCATCGGTCGAGGGCAAGAGACTGTTGATTGTTGAGGATGTTGTGACCTCTGGAGGCCAGATTCGACTGTCGGCCTCCGATCTGCGAGATCTGGGCGCATTCATAGTTGGGGCGATCTGCGTGATCGACCGGGAAGAGGGCGGTTCTGAGATTCTCGCTGAAGATGGGATTGTCCTGTCGAGTTTGTTCGGAGGCGCCGAATTGGAAGCCGCGGGCGGTGTGAATCCATAGTCGGAACTTGAACGTTCACAGCGAGTCGTCGACGACACGATGCGGACTCCGAAGGTTGGCGGTAGGTTCGTTTGCTATGTCGGGTGACCCAGCTACGCATGAGACAGAGGCCAGCCAACCCATCGGTTTGACCGAGGCGTACTCGGTTGAGAGTCCCGATGACAATCGCTCCCTGTACGCGAGGTGGGCCGACACCTACGAGTCCGAGTTCACCGTCCCTCGGCGGTATATATACCCCCGCACTGCAGCCGAACTGCTGGTTGAGGGCTTCTCGGGCTCGGGACCGGTGCTCGATGCTGGCTGCGGCACGGGGCTTGTGGGCGAGCAACTCCGAGATCTTGGTATCACTGTGGTCGACGGTATTGACATTTCGGTGGAGATGCTGGCCAAGGCTCGGGCCAAGACCGCCGCTGACGGCAGACCCGTCTACCGCAAGACCGTCGAGGTCGATCTCACCGGCCCCGTCGACATCGCCAGCGACACCTATAGCGGCATAATCAGCACTGGCACCTTCACGCACGGCCACGTCGGACCTGACGGCATCGAGGAACTCATACGCATAGCCCGCCCCGGTGCCTGCTGCGTGATCGGTGTCAACGCCTCGATTTTCGAGTCGGACGGCTTCAAGGATCGTTTCGAACGCTACGCGGCAGAGGGTGTCATCAGCGGTCTTGAGGTCCAGTTGCGCCAGGTGTATGAGGGAGCCGACGGCAGCGACCCCAATCACATGGCTCAGATAGCTCTATTCACCGTTGCCTGAGTCGTTGCCAGCGGGCCTTGGGCCCGCCTGAGGGCTGACAGTGTCCCTTCTATTTCTGTCGCGTTCTATTCTGCACGTCCCGCTAGCGGCGCAGCAGTTGTTTGACCCGCCGGACCGCTGGCGTCCACAGCCATTCGGGTTCGGTGAACCGGCGATAGTTCTCGCCGGGCAACTCCATGGGGTCGTAGTAGCGGTTGTCGGAGTTCTTGCTCAGGTTGTTCGTCCGCTTCAGCACCTGCAGGTGGGCATAGGCCGTCCCCTTGTGAGTCCAGCCCTGCCGCATGTAGTTCCAGTTGTCGGGCGCCAGTTGCTGCGCCGCGGTGAAGTGCCTCAGCGCACGCTCGCTGTCACCGATGGCTTCGAAGTGCAAGGCCAGCTTGAACGTCGCTTCTGCCACGAGGGCGTCATCGTCGACGGGCTTGAGCCGCTCGGCTAGTTCCGTGCTCGACCAGACGTGCTCGCTGTCAGCTCCCCGTTCGATCCAGTCGCGAGTCGCCTCGGCGAATGCGTTGTCGCCCATGCGAACCTTGCCGATGCCGAACTTGATGGTCATCTCAGCCGGGTACACCCCTTCGTTGCTCCGAACGATCTGCCCGTCCTCGTCGATCCACGCGGCCGACGGTACGTTGACCCAGCCGAACTGCGAGCTGATCTCGTGGGTTGGGTCGACAACGCATCGGTAGGTCGGCGAGGCTCGGTTGAACCACTTGTCCACAGCGCTGGACCCTCCAGAGTCCTGTGCCACGCTGATCATCTCGAACCGGTCCGGCCCGATGGACTCGTACAGTTCCTGCCAGACCGGCAGGCTGATGCGGCACCCTCACCACGATGACCAGGTGAACAACACCACCTTGTGGCCACGCAAGTCTGAGAGCTTCAGTGTGTCGCCGTTGCGCTCGGTCACTTCGAAGTCGGGGGCAACTGCGGATTCCAGCCCAGACCGACGGACTTCGGGCACCGAGCCGAGGCTCCACACGTCGCCGTCGCGCACGTACTTCTGGCCGAGCATGTCCGCGAACTCCGAGTAGCAGAACCACACCCAGTCGTCGGCGTCGGCGATCCATGCTTCACGCTTGTTCGGCGGCAGCGGCACGCACAGCTCGCCGAGGCATGCGCCCTGCGGTTTCATCTGCCAGCCGGTGGCGTCGGGGAGTTCGCCGAGTCGCACCCACAGAGCCTCCGTGTCGTCAGTCCGCTGGGCGACTTCGTTCGTTTTGCCGTTTGCGAGGATGATCACGATTGCTCCGCGATTGCCGATGCGCCCGACTAGGTAGGCGCTAGCCGTGCGTCATGTCCGAGCAGTACCCGACCATAATGCTCGCAGCCGATGAAGGCCAGTGTGCTCATGACCGCTGACCGTCAGCCGAGGCATTTGGCGGCGTCGGACAGTCCCGTTCGCCAGTCCCTTCCCGCCTGCTTTTTCGGGTTGTCTCGGTAGCTTGAAATCTCACTAGGAAATAGAACGCTTGGAAATAGAACAAGGTGGTGAATCCGATGCGTAGAGGCCGATGGTGGATGTTCG
This sequence comes from Candidatus Aldehydirespiratoraceae bacterium, assembly GCA_965198365.1. Taxonomy (GTDB): domain Bacteria; phylum Actinomycetota; class Acidimicrobiia; order Acidimicrobiales; family Aldehydirespiratoraceae; genus VXYK01. The sequence goes on from OZ240617.1 coordinate 1,678,124, forward strand.
TTGCCGCATTGGCAGCGGTGGCCGCTGTGCTCTTCGGAGCGGCAGCGTGCGGCGACGATGATGATGGCAAAGCGACAGCCGACCCACCGCCCAAGACCGAGCGTGACGGGTACACCAAGTGGTATGTACAGCAGGCACTGGATCGGTACCAACAGACCGGCGGGGAAGCCACAATCGACTACTACAACAATGAGGCCGGCTCCGATGACCAGTGGTACTTGTTCGTCATGGAGGCCGACTCGGGCCTCCTTGCTGCCCATGCGACCATTCCCTCGCGGATAGGCACCAACTCGGGCCAGCGGGTGGACATCACGGGATACGCCTATGGCCCGGTGCTGAAGGCGACCGATGAGGAGGGGCAATGGGTTGACTACGTCTTCTACAACCCGCAAACCGACGACGGCGGCACCAAACATACCTGGGCCGTTCGACGGGACAATCTCATCTTTGCGTCGGGCTGGTACGAAGACTCCTATCCCTCGCCCGCACCCACCAAGGCAGAGCCTGGTTCTTTCACACAGGCTTTTGTCGAGGACGCGGTGTGGTTCTACGAGAGCAACGGCCGCGATGCCCTGATCGAGCATTTCAACAACCCCGACAGCACCGATCCGCCCAGTGTGGACGACCAATGGTACGGGTTCGTCACTGACCTCGACGGTGTGATGGTGTCCCATCCCACGTTCCCAGAGAACATCGGTATGACTCTCCACGAGCTTGTTGGGACTACCCCTGAGGGCCTGGTAGTCGCCGACGAATTGATGACCGCCACCGAGACGGGCAAGTGGGTGGACTACACCTATACGAACCAGAGCGGTGATTGGGAGACCAAGCACACCTGGATCGTCAAGCGGGACGACATTCTCATCGGCTCCGGCTGGTACGAAGCCGGCTAGGTCGGTCTGCTCTGCCTCGGCAGTTCGGGCTACTCCCACCACGACACTGGCTGCCGTTTGCCGGCGCGGGCAGGGTGCTCTCTTGGCTGGCGATCATTGGTCCGGGTTGGTTGGGGGTTTGAGGTAGAACTTCTTGGTGATGGGGTGTCGGTGAACTTGCCAGCCTTGGTCGTGGATTTTGTGGTGGCACCCGTCGCATACCAGTAGCAGGTTGTTGAAGTCGGTCTTGCCGTCGTGAGACCACCAGACGATGTGGTGGGCTCGGCACCAAAGCGGGTTGGCTTCACAGCCGATGCAGTGCTCATCACGGGCTGTCAAAGCGATCCGTTGAGCTTCTGAAGCGGTGCGTCGGCTACGACCGAGCCACAGGTTCTGCGTCTCGGCATCAAAGATCGACGGCAGAATGTTGGCGTCAAGAGCCAGGTCGCGCAGTTCGGTGACCGGGATCGGTGTGCCGTCTGCGAGCCGGGCGTTGACCAACTGTTGTTTGATCGCATCGAAGTCAGCCAACACCAACAAGTTCGTGCCCTGCCTCTTCGGCCCCTTCTTGTCCTTCTTGTCCTTCTTGCCCTTGGTGTGGTCGTGAGACGGGTCGCAGATCAACTCAGCCAGTGCGTCTGCCATACGTTGTTGGGGTGTGCATCGTTGGTTGGGGTCTTCGCGATGCCACAACTCGCGTTCCTTGGCGGTCAATGCTGTAGCGATACGGGTGCCGGTGATCCGATCGAACTGGGCTGACAACACGAACATCCCGGTTTCGGGACTTTCGAATATACGTGCTGAACGGCGTTGCCGTTGACGCTCCAACAGCGCCTGCCCGTCGTCACCTGATCGGTCTTGTTGATGACGTTTCACGGTCTTGGCGAACCGGTCATAGTTCTCAGTGCGGGCCGCTTCGACCAACTCAGTTTCGTCGAGTGGTCCTTCAGCCGATGCACGCGCGATCAACCGGGCATGCCCGGCGGGGATCTCACCGTCAGCCAACGCATTGGAAGTGTCAGGCAACTGTTGAAGCCGGGTTGCTGTCTCGACATCGCGTTTGGCTTCACGCTTGGACGACAACAACTCGTCGCTAGCAATCAGTTGAGCATCGACTGCAGAAGTGCGCCGACCCAACTCCCCGAGAATCTGAGCCTTCATTGCTGCCAACCGAGACTCGCCACGCCCCACCAACTGCAACTGTGCCCGCAGACCCTGTTCAGACAAGCCCGCCACATCCACCACCCCGACACACACCGCGCTACCACACCCAACACCCTCGGCACTGGCGTTCGCTTCACCAAGAACAGGGGCTGATCGCATGAATACAACTCTACCCACCCCCTGTGACAATGACATTCAAAAATCATGGAAAACTATGAAAATATAAGAAGCGTTCAACCAAGTGATCGTCGCGACAACAAGCGGAGCATAAGAGGGCTCGGTCGAAGTAATGGCAGTCGCATCCAGGATTGCTTCTGGTAGATCCGACAGTGTGCAGAAGGCGACAAGAGGCTCGTTCACGAACGCTGCGGGGCAGATACGTCGTGCAACGATCAGTGGTCGTGTCTGCCAGTTCCGGTGCTGATGATCGGGCGCTAGTGCCTTGACCACCGTCGATGCGCCGGCTTGGACATCAGCGGTCTTGTCGCGTCCCCAGAAACGCGGGAGGACGGTTCCTTTGAGGTTCGTGTGCCACCTGGAATGCCGGACCGGTGGGTCCGCCGCTCACGCACCTCTCCGATGCTGGCGCGGCATGAGGCACTCGACCGTATGAATATGGTGCCACTGCGTGCCTGCCTGGCTATACTTTCATACATGCCATCGGGCCGTCTTGCTGACCTCCCCGAAATTTTCACGCATGCCGACGCACGCAGCGCCGGCTGGTCAGATCGCGACCTGTACGCGATGCGGGACCGTGGCGACATCGAGCGCCTTGCCCGAGGCATCTACGCCCAACCAGAACTGGCAGTCGATCCAGACCTTGTCGAGATCGCCGTCCGGGCACCAGATGCAACTATGTGCCTGGCATCTGCTCTGGCCCATCACGACCTCACCGACGATATCCCCTCGAGCATCCATGTCGCGCTGCCGCGAACACGTCGGCCGCCGCGGACCGAAGCGCCCGCCACCTGGCACCGCTTCAACAACGACACCTTTGAGCTGGGCCGGTCCGCGTTGGCGATCAGCGACGGGCTCTCGATCGGGCTCTACTCGCCTGCACGGTCGATCGTCGATACCTATCGGCTACGTCACCTCTACGGGACCGAACAAGCCCTCGACGCTTTGAAACGCTGGCTCCAGATGCGCGGCAACCAGCCATCAGACCTCCTCGGCATGGCGCGGCGGTTCCCAAAGGCCAGTCCCGCGATTCGCGACGCGCTCCAAACCCTGCTGTGACCCCGAGCCCGTCGCGCAACGACCCCGCGGGCGCGGCGTACCTGGATCTTCGAAAGCTCGCCCGCGCCGATGGACGCCCCACCGACGAGCTTATTCAGCTGTACGCCCTCGAAGGATTCCTCGGACGGTTCGCGGCCTCACCACACAACGAGAGCCTCGTCCTCAAAGGCGGCGTCCTTCTCGCAGCCTTCGATATTCGGCGCCCCACCCGAGACATCGACTTCGCCGCGGTCACCATCGACGGCGACGCCGAACACATCCGACAGGTGGTCAACGACGTGCTCGCAGTCAAACAAGACGACGGGCTCACCTTCGACATCCCCAGAACCGCCGTCGAACCGATCCGTGACGACGAGCTCTACCCCTGTGTCCGCGCCATGATCCGCGCCACACTCGCCACTGCAAAGATCCGATTCCACATCGACGTCAACATCGGCGACCCTCTCTGGCCCAAACCACAAAAGGTTGCCGTCCCCCGGCTCCTCGGCGGTGACCCGATCTCGGTCGTTGGCTACTCGGTCGAACTCGTACTCGCTGAGAAGATTGTCACCGCCGTCCAACGCGGCACCGCCAACTCGGCAAGCACATCGACCCGATGTGGGTGCACAACGAGCCCCACATGGGCGAGTGAGCGCCGACGGAGCGCTCGTAGGCCAATCATCGACGAACAGCCCGTCCGAGTCAGCGGTTTCTTTCACGAAGCTGAGTCCGCTGTCCCGCTGACACCGTGACACGGTAGTCAGCCGGCTGCGACTGGGTCTTGGTGGTCGGGGTCCGATTTGATGAAGGTCTCGATGTGGACCCGCCGTTCACGCTTTTCTCCGACGCTGCCGCTGAGGTCTGCGTGGAACTTTTCGGCAGGGACGGGTCCTGCTGTTGCGCTGCCGTACCAGGCTGCCGGTCGGTGTTGTGTGTTTCCGCGAACCAGAGGCCAGGGCCAGGGTTGCTGGTTTTTTTGTTTGAGCTTCCCCCCTAATCGTGGAGAGGTTGTTTATGAGGGTCGGGGGTGATGGAGCAGTGATAAAGTTATGATAGAACTATGTGCCGCCGCCAGGGTCCCTGGTGGCAAGGGATCGAGTGAGGAATGTCATGCATAACTTAATTTGTCCACGCGACGACCTGGGACCGCCGCATTCGGCGTCCGCGGGCCCCGTCGGTCGGGCCGGATCATCTGTGGCCGACTCCGCTTGGCGGCCATCGCGTCGCCGACCGCCCCGGGCTGGGCTCGCCCATCACGGCGGCGACAGAACGGACGCCCCCCGACTCTTGGCAGGTCCATGCACCAACCTCGGGGACCTCCGCCCCTACCTCGAACCGGGCACCACCCACGCCGTCGTCGTTGCGGGGGCCGACGACAACACTCACGAGATCAGTCTGTCCGAGGCCTCCGGCGGGGACGAAGACGCCCTGGCCACGCCCACGGGATGGACCATCTTACGAGTCTCCCCCCCCCCCCCCCAATTTTGGGGGTAGGCCATGACCACCGTCCAGCGTCTTGCGACGCTCCCGCTGCTGGTCCTGGCGCTGGTCGCCGTGCTCCTCGTGCCGCCGCCGCCGGCGGACGCGCAGACGATTATCTTGTCGGCCACCCTGGTCAAGAACACGGGGCAGTCCGCCGGCGCCAATCTTGGTCTGAGTAGTTCGCGAGACACGCTGGCCCAGCAGTTCACCACCGGCAGCGACGAAGCGGGCTACACGCTGGGCTCCATCGGCATCAATTTTACCACCATCACCCATACCGGGTTCGTCGGCGGCCAGCTGACCGTCACGCTGAACGAGAACAGCAGTGGCAATCCCGGCGCCGCTCTGTGTACGCTGAGCGACCCCGATAGCTTCTCCGCCTCGGGCGGGCATGCCTTCGTTGCGCCGGCGACGTGCCCCACCCTTGAGGCGAGTACGCCCTACTTCGTTGTCGTCGAACGGTCGGGCTTCATTGGCACCGTTTTATTGGGCTCAGCCAACTCGGACAACGAAGACGCCGGCGGCGCGACGGGCTGGTCAATTGGGAATGACTCCCATCACCTTGACAATTCGTGGGGAACCTTCGCGCAATCGCTCAAGATCGAGGTCAAGGGCTCCGTGTTCGTGCCGCCCCCGCCGGTGCGGGTGACGGGCTTTGACTTGGACACCGGCAATATTGCTCCTACCGGCATGTGGGGCAACGAAGACACCTTCTGGGTCGTCAACAACGGCGCCGCCCTCGGCAACAAGATCTACGCCTACAACCGCTCCGACGGATCCCGCGACAGCGCCAACGATTTCGACAGCCTGAGCGGTGCCGGCAACTCGACTCCCACCGGCATCTGTTCTGACGGCACGACCATGTTCGTGGCGGACTCTGACGACGACAAGCTCTTCGCCTACAAGATGTCCGACACCACCCGCGACTCGGCCAAGGACATCACCCTGGACTCGGCCAACACCGATCCCAGGGGCGTGTGGTGCGACGCGACGACCGTGTGGGTGGCCAACGACGGCTCCGCCAGCGCGGACAACAAGGTCTTCGCCTACAAGATTGCCGACGGCGCCCACGACACCGCCAAGGACTTCGAGGAGCTCTACGTCTCGACCGACACCGCCGCTGAGAACGCCGAGGAGCCGTGGGGCATCTGGTCCAACGGCACCACCATGTTCGTGGCGGACAACGACGACGACAACGTCTTTGCCTACAAGCACTCCGACGAGTCGCAGGACTCGGCCAAGAACCTCGCCCTGGCCAGCGACAACGACGATCCCACGGGCATGTGGTTCGACGGCCGGGTGCTGTGGGTGGTCGACAACACCGACGACAAGATCTACGCCTACGACCTGCCCGGCGCTCAGCCGGACAACACTCCCGCCGACGGCGCCCCGCAGATCACCAGCCCGTTGTTCACCCAGGACGTCTTCACGGCAACAGTGACGCCTGCGCGGGTGTCAGTGGATGACGTGGCCGGATACGCCGTGGCGGGTGTTCTTACGGGTGGCGCCGCCGGGTCCATCTCCGAGTCGGAGTTCACCCTGGACGGAGTCACGTACACCGTTCGCGCCGTCCTTGACGGGAACACATTCAGCCTCCAAGGTGATCTGGTCCTTGAGCTGGACAGGGAGCTGCCGCGCGGGTTCACCTTCACCGCGGACGGCACGTCCTACTCCTCGGCCGACGCCGCCGAGAGCGAGCCGGGCACGGGCCGCTATGAGTACCAGTGGTCCGCCAGCCTGTCCTGGGGGACCAACACATTCCCGGTCGTTCTGAGCGTGGAGACACCGAAGCAGGGCGTGGCGGCGACCGCTGACGTGTCGGGCATCACGGACTCCACCGACGGTGTCGCGAGCGCCCACTTCGACTACCAGTGGATCCGGGTGGACGGCACCGACGAGGCCGACATCGACGGCGAGACCGGCGCCGCGTACACGCCGACCGCCGACGACGTGGACAAGCACCTCAAGGTGCGGGTGGTCTTCAACGACGACGCGGGCAACCTGGAATACCCCCGCACCAGCCCGCAGTTCGGCCCGGTCGTCGACGCCGTCGCGCCCACGGTACTTAGCGCGGAGGCCACTACCGCCACCACCATACTCCTCACTTTCGACGAGCCTCTCGACCCGAATTCAATTCCGACGGGAAGAGCGTTTACGGTCCAGACGTCTACGGGCCCGGAGGATTCTAGCTTCTTCAGCGCAGACTCGGTCGAGGTCCAGGAAGAAGCCGAACAGATACTGCTGACGGTCGGCACCACCATGCTGTCCAGAGAGACGATCTGGGTCACCTACACCAAGCCGGTAAGCAACCGGCTGCAGGACCCCAACCGAAACGAGGTCGAATCCATCTCCGGCCAGGTCGTCGAGAACAATATCCGCGAGACGTTCGTGTCGAATGTGGGCCAGACCGCTTCGTCGAACACCGGCGTTCTGGCCACTGACGATTACGCGCAGCGGTTCACGGTCGGGACGGCGGCGAGCTTCGAGTTCACCGAGGTCGAGGTGCTGTTCGCCACCCCGCCCAGCAGCGGCGACACGGTGACGGCCATCATCACCGACGACCTCGTAAGCGGCGCCAACACCGTCGCCACCCTGACCAACCCGTCCTCATGGTCCACCAACGCCAAGTTCGGCATCCCGTCTGGAACCACCCTCGCCGCCAACACCACCTACTACTTCATCATCGAGGGCACCGGCGGCGTGTTGCAATTGACGGCCAGCAACAACGAGGACTCCGGCGCGGCAGCCGGCTGGTCCATTCAGAACTTCCCGCACGCTCGGGCAGACGAGTCGCAAACCGGTGTGGGTGGGTTATGGCCCACGAGTGGTTTCGATTCGCTCCAGATGGCGGTGCGGGGCAAGGAGCACGGCCGCCCCGGTGTCCCGACGCTTGCCGTGTCGGCCAAGGACGAGGCCCTGGTCCTCGAAGTCACGGTGCCAGACCTCGGGACGTCGGATCTGACCGACATCGAGTACCGCTACAAGGAGACCACGGGCGGCACCTACAACGCCTGGACGTCGGTCACCGGAACGGTGACCAACTCCGGCGGCACGTTCGAGATAGGCGGCCTGGACAACGGCACCCAGTACACCGCACAGGTCCAGACGGTCAACGAGTTCGGCGTGAGCGGCGACTCCAACGAGGACGACGGCACGCCCGAAGCGCCCCCGAAGATCACTTCGGTCGCGATCACGTCGGACCCGGGAACGGACAAGACCTACGTGATCGGCGAGGACATCGTGGTGGCTGTCACCTTCGACAAGAACATCGCATTCAGCGACGAATTCGGCACCAGCCCACCGTATGTGTCCCTCAGCATCGGAACCGGCGATGCCAAGGAGGCGAGCTGCGCTGTCGGCACGGCGCCGACGATGGTCATGACCTGCACCTACACCGTCGGCGAGGGCGACGAGGACACCGACGGCGTCGCTCTCCCCAGCAACAGCATAGACACACTGGGGCAAGTCATCGTCGGCCCACTCGGGCAGCGGATCAAGCGCGACCACGACGCTATCGACGCCAGCACGGACCACAAGGTCGACGGCATCCGGCCTGTGTTGACGGGGGCTCGGCCGTCGGCGGACAAGACGAAGATCACCCTCACCTTCAGCGAGGCCATCGCCACCGTCGACCGCACGGAGATCGCCTTCACATCGGGCATGGATACTCTGAACCACGTGTCGGCCTCGACGAGCGGTTCCGAGGTCGAGATCACCCTCGAAACTGCGCTCACCGCCTCGGACACCGACATGACCGTTTCGCTGGGGGCCGACGCGGTCACCGACGCGGTCGGCAACGGCAACGCCGAGCTGTTGGGCAGCCCCATCGTCGACGAGACCCCGCCCACGTTGTCGGAGACGTCCACCCCGTCCAACACGGAGGTGCTGCTGACCTACGACGAGCCCCTGGACCCGGATTCGGTTCCGGCGGCGTCGGCATTCTCCGTGGCGGTGAATACCGGCAGAACCGCCCGGACCGTTTCCGCGGCAGCGCTCAGCGGGACCTCGGGCATCGTGTTGACGGTGAGCCCGGCCTTTCGCCCCGGCGACATTCTGACGGTCGACTACACCGTGCCGGGGACGGATCCGATCCGCGACATAGCCGAAAACGAGGCCGCGGCCCTGGACATCAAGCTCGTCGACAACACCCTCGATGCCACCGCGCCGGAGGCTGTGGGGTCTTTGACCGTCTCGGACACGTCGACGTTCGGCGAGGTGGACCTTAGGTGGAGCCGCAGCACCTGGGACAACGGCAGCGCCATAACCGGCCACGAGGTGCGCTACGGGGACCAGACGCCCATATGGTCGGCGACGCTCACGGTCAAAGACCTGGGCTCCAACTTTTTGGGGTGCGACTCCGCGGAAACCAATAAGGGATGCCTGCCAGCCGATCTTTTGACCGACAATACGTTCTCCTATGACTCATTGGGCTACCAAATCGAGACGATAGACCTCATCGGCGGGCAGCTGAGACTCCAAACCTCCAGAGTCTTCAGCGCGGCGGCGCTGGCCAACCTGGTGCTCGATGTGGGCGGCCGCTCGCTCCCGCTCGCGGACGCGACCCAGTCGCTTAGCACCCTCACCTGGACCGGCACCGGCTTGAGTTGGAGCGAGGACGATATGGTCCAGTTGGGGATCAGCGTTCTCTCCGGGTGGAACGCGATCCCCGACAGCGCGCCGGGTGGGGCCAACGCGGCCGGTCACACGCTGGAGGGCTTGGTTCCGGGCGCGCAGTACACGTTCGAGGTCCGCGCCGTGAACGACATCGGCGGGGGCGGTGAGGCCAGTGACACGCTGACGCTGCTCGCGCCGGAGTGGCTGTTCACGCTGCGCGACTCTGGTGGCAGCGACGTGACCGGGCTGGTCGAGGGCGGCGATCCGGCGACCGCGACGGTGACCATCACCAACGCCGGCGAGGCCACGTTCGGCGCCGACCAGGAGATCGCCTTGGAGTGGGGCGGCATCCCGCTGACCAGCCGGATCCGGGGCGCAGGCAACACCTCGGCCATCACCATCGCGGCCGGAGCGTCGAGCGGCAGCCTCGTCATCAGCGCGCCCGACAACGACCTGAACCCGGTCTATATCCCCGAGACCCACGACCTCACCGCCAAGTGGGCGGGCGCGGTCATCGCGACCATCGAGCAGTTCCGCCGCATCGAGGACGAGAGCCCGCCCGTGGCGCGCATCGCCGACGCCCCGGAGTCGGTGAACGAGGGCGACACGTTCGACATCGACATCGAGCTGTCCGTGCGCTACCCGGCTCCCGGAGCGCTCAAGTTCGCCGTCACCGACAGCGACAGCGCCCTCAGCGGGACGCTGCCCGACAGCACAGTGCTGGTCTCGGGCACTTTGGACGCCACCGTCACGCTGACCGCGGCCGAGAACACCACCCAGAACGACGGCGCCCGCACAGTGACCTTCACCCTCGAGACGAGCACGGACATCCCCTACACCCTGGGCACCCCCCACACGGTGACGGTCATCGTGCGCGACGACGACACGCCGCCGCTGGCGCCGGGCAACCTGGCCGCCCGGGCGGGCAACACCGAGGCCACCCTGGTCTGGGACACGCCGACGGCCACGCCCGACCACGGTCAGCCCATAACGCACTACGAGTACCGGGTGAAGGCAGGGACGGGCTCGTTCAGCTCCTGGGCGACCCTTCCGGGCAGCGACGGCACCACCACCAGCCACAAGTTCACGGGCCTGACCAACGACACGGAGTACACCTACGAGATGCGAGCCGAGAACGTCGCGGGCGACGGGGCCGAGGCCCAGGTGGTGGTCACCCCCATCATCGGCGTTGCGGTGTCGTTCGGCTCGGCGTCGGCATCGATCACCGAGGGCGGCTCGGCCACCGTCACGCTGACGCTGGCCACGGCGCCGGCGGCGGGAACGACGGTGACGGTGCCGATCACCGCGACGCGGGGCACGGGTCTCGGCGCGACCGAGTATTCCGGGGTGCCCGCGAGCGTGACGTTCGCCGCGGGCGACACCTCGAAGAGCTTCACGGTGACGGTGGCGCAAGACAGTTTGGACGAGCCGGACGAAGAGCTCACGCTGGAGCTGGGGACGCTGCCGGAGGGCTATGTGGCGGGGACGAACTCCGAGATCGCCATCACGGTGGTGGACGACGACACAGCACTGTTGGGGTTCACCCTTCGCGACTCGGGCAGCAACGACGTCACGGAACTGGTGGAGGGCGGCGCCTCGGCGACGGCGACGGTGTGGATCACCAACAGCGTGCGGTTCGAGACCGACCAGACGGTAACTCTGGAGTGGGGCGGCCAGGAGATCACCGCCGGGCCGCTCATCCAGGGCGCCGCCGGGAGCGCGGCCATCACCATCACCGCCGGGCAATCGAACGGCACGCTCGCCGTCAGCGCCCCGCAGCGCCCGGGCGACCTGTATCGCCCGCCGGTGACCGAGACGCTGACCGCCACGCACGGCGGGTCCCGGATCGGCGGCGGCATCGGGCTCAAATACGTTGACGACGAGGACCCGCCGGTGTTCACCATCAGCCTGGAGGACCTTTCAGGACGGAGCGGAACCAGAGTCGTCGAGGGCGGCACAGTGCGCCTGGTCGGAACGCTGTCGCGGGGATACGACCTGGGCAACGTCTTTCTGCACGCCTTCGCCATGGGGGCGACGACCAGGATCCCCGCGCTCGGGGCCGTCCTCATCGACGGGCAGCCGAACGCTGTCTTCGGATTTTCGTCAACAGAATCCGGCTACGGTCTGACGCCTACCGGCAACTCGGCGGCGGGGGACCACGCCACGGTCACCTTCACCATCCCGTCGAACCCGGACTACTACACCATCGGCACTCCGTCGACGGCGACGCTTTTGATCCTCGACGACGACGCCGCGCCGGGCGCTCCCCGCAACATCGCCGCAAGGCCGGGAGACACCGGGGCGACGCTGCGCTGGGACCACCCGACGACCTACGACCAGGTCTGGGTCAGCGACTACCAGTACCGCCGGCGCGCCGGGACCGGCCCCTGGACCAGCTGGGCCGCGATCGACAGCAGCGACGGCGAGACCACGAGCCACCCGTTCACGGGCCTCACCAATGAGATCGAGTACACCTTCGAGGTCCGGGGGCGCAACGCCAACCACAACGGCGCTGTTGCCCAGGTGCAGGTCACGCCGAGGGAGGGGGTGGCGGTGTCGTTCGGCGCGGCGTCGGCGTCGGTCACCGAGGGCGGCTCGGTGATCGTGACGGTGACTTTGGGCGAGGTGCCCGCGGCGGGCTCGACGGTGGAGGTGCCGATCACGGCGACGCCCGGCGCGGGCTTCGGCGCTGCGGAGTATTCCGGGGTGCCGGCGAGCGTTGTGTTCAACGCGGGCGATACCTCCAAGACCTTCACGGTGAGCACGGTGGACGACACCGACGACGAGCCGGACCGGCTCCTGACGCTGGGCCTGGGGGCGCTGCCGGAGGGATATGTGCCGGGGACGCATGCGACGCTTGAGGTGACGGTGGCGGACAACGACGTGCCGATCGTGTCGGTGTCGTTCGGCAAGGCGGCGGACTCGGGGCAAGAAGGCACCGAAGTCGAGGTGACGGTGCGCTTGACCCAGGCGCCCGAGCGCGAGGTTGTGGCGCCGATCACGGCGACGCGGGGCGCGAACCTGGCGGCGGACGAGCACGAGGCGGCGCCGTCGAGCGTGACCTTCGGGCCCGGCGAGACCGAGCAGCGCTTCACGCTGAAGTTCGAGGACGACGCCGAGGTGGAGGGCAGCGAGACGCTGACGCTCGGCTTCGGGACGCTTCCCGTGCGGGTGAACTCGGCGGGCGAGAACCCGGACCTCGTGCTGACGATCCTGGACGACGACGGCCCGCCACAGGCGCCGGACGTGACGGTGCGGACGGGGAACGCGTTCGCGGTGCTGTCGTGGCAGCCGGTTGTCAACGACAGCCCGGTGCTGCGCTACGAGGTGCGCTGGCGGGAGACCGACGGCGGGACGTTCAACGCCTGGCAGTCGGTGGGGCTGGTGACGAGCTACCGGGTGGAGGGGCTGACCAACGGCGCGGCCCACATCTTCGAGGTGCAGGCGGTGAACGCCCACGGGTCTGAGAACGCGGCGTCGGTGTCGGGGATGCCGACGGAGCGGCTCACGGGGATCCCGAAGGTGGTGCAGGGCCTGTGGGTGCGGGCGACCGACAGCGGCCGGGCGGAGCTGCACTGGTGGCAGCCCGCGAACGCCACCGACGAGGTGATTACGCACCCGGGTTCGACGATGTCGGAGATCCAAGGCTACCGGATCGAGGTGTGCCGCACGACATGCGGCGACGATGCGAACTGGTACGCGCTGGTGGCGAACACCGGCGAGTTCAAGCACACATACACCCACCAGGTGCTGGCGCCGGGCGTGATCCGGGAGAACCGCTACCGGGTGCGGGCGATCAACATCAACGGCAAGGCGGGCCCGTGGTCGAACGTGGCGACTCTCGATCCGACGGTGCTGGAGAACGTCTGGCTGCAGACGCCGGACGACTCGACGCTGTGGGTGCGTTTCAAGGTGCGCAACCCGGACGGCAACCCGCTCTACGTGCGCTACACGAACACCGCCACGGGCGCGGTGGGCCACACCGAGCACCGCCTGACGAAGAAGCAAGGCGTGAAGCTGGTGCTGAGCGGCCTGGCTGCGGACAGCTGGTACAAGGTGGAGCTGGACTTCTCGCCGGACTTCGACTCGCCGCGCCGCCAGTCGCACTGGTACGGCACGGCGCGCGAGGGCGAGACGCCGCTGACGAGCCCCTATGCCCGGGACCTCGTGGATGCAGAGGTCTGGCAGGGCGGCGCCTGGCGCGATGCCTCGACCACGGCGCTGACCGTCCGGATGGGAGAGGTGGGCAAGTACCGGGTGCGGCTCAAGCCCTGCACCCGCATCTACACCGTGATCCCGCGCCGCATCCAGTCGCCGGCGGGACGGCTGCAGGCGAGCCCGGCAGAGACCACCCCGACGCTGTTCTCGAACCTGCGGTGCGAGGTGGAGGGCATCGGCTACAGGACCGACGAGAACGGCAACTACCTCACCATGAGCGATGTCTACGACATGACCAACTTCGCGGACCGGGCGAACGACCGCATCCCGATCTACGGGGGGAGCCCGAACGACTGGTACGAGGTGACGGTCACGGCGCGTGCGCTGGAGGACTACGCGGCGGACGTGCGGCCCGATGCGCTGCTGAGCGCGCCGTTCGCGGTGGTCTACAACCACGAGGTCTATTACGGCTCGCACGATACGCGGTCGGGGCCGGTCTCGGAGGGCTCGGGCCTGGTGCGGATCCTGGTGGACCGGCCCGCCGATGCGGTTCTGCCGGTGCCGGGCGGTGTGACGATCGGGTCGGACCGCGTCATGAGCTGGGATGCGGTGCCCGGCGCGTGGGGCTACCTGGTGGAGTGGCGCCACGGACTGCACTACGGCAACCGCGCGAACCAGAACCGGAGCCTGCAGGCGGCGACGAGCGTGACGCTGCCGCCGGGTGCGTCGGGTCGCGGTCCGGTCACGGCGCGGGTGCGCGCCTACAGCGGCAGCGGGGTGAGCGGCTGGGTCGAGCGGACCTGGGACAGCCGTGCGCCGACGCTCAACGTGTTCGACACGGTGGTGAACGAGGCCGACAGGTCGACCGGGTTCCTGGTGACGCTGGAGCCGGCGGCGTCGGGGACGGTGACGGTGGACTACGCCACCACGGACGCGACGGCGGTGGCGCCGGCGGACTTCACGGCGACGAGCGGGACGCTCACGTTTGCGCCGGGCCAGACGCGCAAGACGGTGTGGGTGCCGATCACAGACGACGGCGAAGAGGACAGCGGGGAGACGTTCGGTCTGGTGCTTGCCAACCCGACGGGCAGCGATGCGAACAACGGGGCGGCGGTACTGGGCGACACGCAAGCGGTTGCGACGATCCTGAACAGCGAGCGGGAGGTTGCGTCGCTGACGGGGTTCACGCTGGTGGACGCGGGCACGAACGCGGTCCTGATGGCGCTGGCCGACGGCTCGACGGTGCGGCTCGGCGATCTGCTGGCGTCGAGCTACGGGATACGTGCGGAGATGGGCGCGGGCGCGGCGCCGGGGAGCGTGCGGCTCGCGCTTACGGGGGCGAAGACGGTGACGGCGACCGACGACGCGGCGCCGTGGTCGCTCTATGGCGACGGGGCGGGCCGTGTGAACGGCGCGTCGCTGCCGCCGGGGTCGTACACGCTGGCAGCGACGGCGTATGCGAATTCGGGGGGACGCGGCGCGGAGCTCGGCTCGCTGGACGTGTCGTTCACGGTCGCGGCGGGCGCGCTCGGGGTGACGACGGCGGGTCCGTTGACGGTCGCGGAGGGCGAGACCGCGGTCGCGGCGCTCGGCGCATCAGAGACGGGCACCGGGGAGACGGCGAACTGGTCGATCCCGGCGGGTGCGGAGGGCGGCGCTGACGGCGCGGCGTTCGCGCTGACGTCGGGGGGTGTGCTGTCGCTGGTTGCGGCGAAGGACTTCGAGGCGCCCGACGATGCGGACGGCGACGGGACCTATGAGGTGACGGTGTCGGTGACGTCGGGGACGCAGACCGCGACGGCGGCGCTCTCGGTGACGCTCACCGACGTCGACGAGCCGGCGCTGGCGGTGACGACGGCGGGCCCGTTGACGGTCGCGGAGGGCGAGACCGCGGTCGCGGCGCTCGCGGCCTCCGATACGGGGACCGGCGCGACTGCGGTCTGGTCGATCCCGGCGGGTGTGGAGGGCGGCGCTGACGGCGCGGCGTTCGCGGTGACGTCGGGGGGTGTGCTGTCGCTGGTCGCGGCGAAGGACTTCGAGGCGCCCGACGATGCGGACGGCGACGGGACCTATGAGGTGACGGTCGCGGCAGCGGTGCCGGCAAGCTCCATGGCGGGCGCGCAGAGCGCGACGGCGGCCTTGCTGGTGACGCTCACCGACGTGAACGAAGCACCCGTGGCGCAGGCGTCGGCGTTCCCGGCCAGAGTGCGCCAGGGCGCCGAGGTGACGCTCGACGCGAGCGCCAGCACGGACCCGGATGCGGGCGACACGCTGGCCTACTTGTGGACGCAGGCAGACGACGGCGCCCCGCGCGTCGCCCTCTCGGACGCCTCAGCGGGACAGCCGGCGTTCACGTCGCCCTCGGATCTCGAGTCGGAGACGGCGCTCGGGTTCACGCTTCGGGTGACGGACGCGGCAGGCCTCCATGCCCACGACACGGTGACGGTCACGGTGACGCTCATTTCTGAGGTGTCGATATCGGCGGCTTCGAACTATGCGGCGGAGGGCGACGATGCGGTGTTCGCGCTGACCCGGACGGGAAGCGCGCGGGCGGCGTTGACGGTGCCGGTGACGGTGGAGGAGACCGGTTCGATGCTGGGCACGGCGGCGCTTGTGGACGTGACGTTCGCCGCGGGCGCAAGCGAGACAGAGCTGCGGGTGCCCACCACGGCCGACGAGGACCCCGAGGCCGACAGCGAGGTGACGGTGCGGCTCGCGTCCGGGTCGGGCCGGCTGCTTGCCGCCGGCGCTGCGGATGCGTCGGTCACCGTCCTCGACGACGATGCGGCTCCGGTGACGGAGACGGCGGCGGCCGACGTGACGGTGTGGTCTGCCGACATGGAGGTGGTGGAGTACTGGTCACAGTCGATCGGTGCGGGCTCCGCGGACCTGTTCTCGAACCAGACGGGCCGGGCCGGCCTGCGCGCCAAACGCCTGTGGTACAACCCGGTCGCGAGGGTGCTGAGGCTCGGCTTCGACGCGGGACTCTACGACGCGGAAGCCCTCACCTTGCACATCGGAGACGTGTCGCTCAGCTTCCCCGACGGCACCGGCGGCAACGCCAGCTTCACCCTCGAAGACGTGGACCTCACCTGGACCGACGGCGAAACGCTCCAGCCGCGGATCACGAAACCGTCGACGTCGGCGGTCTCCACCGATGCGACGCTGGCCTCCCTCGGCATGGAGGGAGCGACGCTGAGCCCGGCCTTCGACGCCCGGGTGTTGCTGTACTGGGCGGTCGCAGACGCGGGCGCGGAGACGGTGACGGTGACGGCACAGGCCAACGACGCCGGCGCGGCCGTGGCCTACAGCCCGGCGGCGGAAGCCGATGCAGAGCCGGCGGACCACCAGATGGCGGCGCCCACCGAGGGCGAGACCCTTGTCGCGGTGACGGTGACGGCGGCGGACGGGACGGTGCGCCGTTACAGGGTGGTGGTAGCGCCCGCGGCGGCGGGGTCCAACACGGCCCCCACAGGAGCGCCCACCGTCAGCGGAACGCCGCAGGTGCACGAGACGTTGACGGCGGACACCTCCACCATCACAGATGAGGACGGGCTGACCAATCCGACGTTCGAATACCAGTGGATCGCAGGAGGGTCCGACATCGGCGGGGCCACCGGCTCCAGCTATACCCTCACCGACAGCGAGCAGGGACAGACCATCCAGGTCCGGGTGACCTTCACCGACGATGCCGGCAACGCCGAGACCCTGACCAGCGCGGCTACCGTTGCCGTTGCTGCCGCGCCGAACCGCGATGCCACGGGAGCGCCCACCGTCAGCGGGACGCCGCAGGTGCACGAGACGTTGACGGCCAGCACCTCAGCCATCAACGACGAAGACGGGCTGGAAAACGTTTCCTACCGCTACCAGTGGGTCGCCGACAGCACGGACATCGCGGGAGCCACCGGCTCCAGCTACGAGCTCACCAGCAGCGAGCAGGGGAAAACGATCCAGGTACGGGTGACCTTCACCGACGACGCGGGCAACTCCGAGACCCTGACCAGCGAGCCCACCGACGCCGTCGCGGCCGACCCGACCTCGCTCACCGCCACATTCACCAACGTCCCCACGAGCCACGGCGGCAGCGGCACAACGTTCACCTTCGACCTGGCTTTCAGCGAGAACCTGCCACTCAGCTACAGAACACTGCGCGACCACGCGTTCACGGAGGACGACCACGGCCCAGTCGTCAGGGCCCAACGGAAAGTGCAGGGCAGCAACCAGACCTGGACGATAACCGTCGAGCCCAAGGGCAATGGCGCAATCACCATCACGCTGCCCGCGACCACCGACTGCAACGATGCGGGCGCGATCTGCACCAGCGACGGACGGAAACTGTCCAACTCGCTGAGCGTGACGGTCAGCGGGCCGGATCAGTAGGGGGCAACAGGAGCGGAAGCGGAAGCAGCGCGAAGGACGGGGGCGCCGGCCTTAAGCAACCTGTCCAGCAGCCGGTCGAGTACGAGCATGCTCGCAGCAGCGTCCCGCCTTTGAAACACACCTTCGGTCGCTGTTGCTGCTGGGTCGCTACAGCGGAGATGATTTGGTGCTGCACAAGATCGAGCGTCTCCCAGTCACCTTTCTGGTTCATGTCAGTATTTCGTTGGCTAAACCGTCAGCAGTCGTGTGCCAGAGAACTTTGCGTGCGGTGTCGGTCCAAAGGTGCTCACCGACGCTACGCAGCCACGGTGTGAGCTTGATCGGTTTGTCTCCGCGTTGGCTTGTTTCGGCAAGCGACACCCAACCAGGGTCTGGGTCGAAGTCATGTGACCTTCCAACCTCAGATTCTGTGAGTGCCTGCGTCAGCGACGACAAGCGGCGCAACCCAGCGCGGTAGTTGAGGTCGTCAGCGACGGCATGAACCTCGGCGGGGGTGCATACATCGAACCGGTTCACGATCATCCAGCCGAGACGTTCGTCCCAGCGGGGGTACATGCCCGACTGGGCGACCTCTGCAACGGCTCGTTGAGGGTTCGATATCCAAGTGTTGGTCGTGATCTGCTCGGCGTGGCTCAGCAGAGTGTCGTAGCTCTCGCGGTGGAGTATTCCTTGCAAACCGTCGCCTGCGGTGGTGTCATCTCCGACTGTTATCTCAACGGAGCATATCAACGGTACGCCTGCGGCCAAAAGCGCGGCTTGGCCGGAAATACGGCGTGGTGTCTCGCCGAACACCGTTTGCAGTGTCATCTCCAACTCGGGGTTCCATATTCCGCGTGCAGTTCGTGGTTCTACTAGTAGTTCCTCCGCGTTGGGTGCGTCGACGGTGTGGTTACGCCATGTTCCTCGCCGGAGTTTGGAGACCAGGCTCCGCTCAGAGAGCGCACGCAGAGTGCGTGACGCTGAGTTGGTGGCTACATCAGCAGCGACTCGGTATTGCGCGGTCGTGAAAACTGCCGGCATCGTTTCGAGGACTGCCACAGTCGCAGAACTCATGCGGGAAGTATACCACCACTTGTCCGAGTGTGTTAGAGGTCCGAATCAACTACACCGCTCCCATCGCTACCTCGTCCGATTTGATGCACCCCAGCACGCATTGCTCTAGGGCGTTGGCAGACTATTGAACAACCGCAGGTCAGCAAGGGGGTGCGTTCGGAAGGGACGGAACGGTCAAACCCCATATCCAGAACGGTTTTTGGGGCTAATCCCCATCGGTCCCCAGGTTCAATCGGAGTCTGATGAAACGACGAGCGACTCGACAAGGAGGACCTCGGCGGCTCCCACGAATGAGTCTTCGTCCAAACCCAATTTATCGATGTGAGGTATGGGATTGTCGAACTACCTCCAGTATCTGGCGTACCTGCGCAACCTGGATTTGTCTGATCCCAAAGAACTGCTCACCTATCCAGCCAAGTTCGGCGAACTTCGACGCAGCGACCAGCAACTCGCGGCGCTCGACGCGGTGGTCGCAACCGTCGCCGCGGATCCCGAGCGTTGGCGCGACGCGTTCCGGGTGTGCATCGTCGCCGCGAGTTGCGGAGTCCCCGACGTCGCCGCGTCAGCAGCGATGCGCCTAGCTCAGATCAAACCGACATCTGTGAGGCTGCCACCGGGACATGAGGTCTTCGCGCAGATTCTCAGCGACGCCGGCCTATTGGAGGACTCCGACACATGACCGGCCATCACAGACCGGGCGGGTTCAATCGTGGCGACAGAAACAACGACACACACAACCGAGGCTCCGAACCCGTTCCCAGCGACGCCGACGACGAAGCAGACAGGCTCGACACCGACGGTGAACCAGACACGTCGCAGTCTTCGCAGCCGCGGCCCCAACAGTTGAGCCGCGACGCGCAGCGGCGCCTGCAAGCGGCACGGCTGTGGATCGCCGCCAACCGCCCCTACTACTCCAAAGCCGTCTTCTCATGCCCGGTCATCGCTGTCGCCGCGCCCACCCGAGTCGGCATCGACGAACAGTGGCGCATCTACGCCAACTCCGCGTTCTTGGAGTCGCTCACCGTTAAACGGGCTGCTGTGGAGCTGATACATCTACTCAGCCACGCTTTGCGCGACCACGCCCCGCGAGCCCGCAACACCGGTGTGGACGCCATCACAGCGCCGATATGGAACGCAGCGACCGACTGTGAGATCAACGACGACCTATGTGAGGACGACTTATTTGACGACGACCTGATCGACGAAGACAACGACTGGCTGTACCCCGAAGATTTCGTCATGGACGACTTCATGCCCGCCGAGCAGTACTACCGACACCTCCTCGGCAACAGCGCGGCTGTGCCGGTCCGCATCGAGTGCGGATCCGGATGCCACAGCCACCACCTAGATCACGAACTCGACACAGACACCGAAGCGCTCAGCAACCTCGACCGCACCCTGCTGAAACGGGTTGTAGCCGTCGTGGTCGCCGACCACCAAAAAACCCACGGCACCGGTTCAGTACCCGAGCCGGCAACGCCGCAACGATTACCGCAACGAGCGTTCAGTGTTTGTGTCCAGCAGCGCACCGTCCACCGCGCCCAGGATGGGGATGCGAGCAGCGCCCACCTTGCGAGGTGTTCCGCGCCCCGCACTTTCCTAGGAGCACCGGTCGCTGATCCGTGCTGGAGGTCGTCT
This sequence comes from Candidatus Aldehydirespiratoraceae bacterium, assembly GCA_965198365.1. Taxonomy (GTDB): domain Bacteria; phylum Actinomycetota; class Acidimicrobiia; order Acidimicrobiales; family Aldehydirespiratoraceae; genus VXYK01. The sequence goes on from OZ240617.1 coordinate 1,698,700, forward strand.
GATCCTGAGCGCGCCGACGTACCAGCGAGCGGACCCAGCGTCGCAGCGCCCGCCAAAACCCTTGTCGCTGACCGACACCTCGTGCGACAGCCTCTCGTGCAACCTCCTCAGCGAAATACCGCATGGTCACGGTCCGGAGCGCCCCCTGCGGGAGTGCTTCTTCGATGAGGTCAAGCAAATCATCGGCGTTGTCGATCCCAAGAATCTGCGCGAGCATCACACAGTCGTCCCTGTCCACTCGGCGCGCCGAAGTCAGCTTCATCGCCAACAAATAACTCGGGCTCGCAGCCTCCACGACAAGGTTGGCCCCCTCGAAAACGACCTCCGGCTCAGCACGGACCGCAACCGTCTTCGCCTTAGCCCCGTCGTTAACCCAGTCTGCCCGAAGGCCGTGCCGTGCCGCGACCCGCTCTGCTGCGAACCGTAACGCCATCGGCATCCCTTCCGACACGACATCCACATCGACCGTCACACGATTAGGCACACGAAGCGCAACGGCTGCGCCGCCCACAATGACGATGCGACACGGTTCGCTGAAACCCTCAGGTGTGAGTTCGTCGTCTAGTTCCGCTAACAGTACGCGCAGGCGCGCTCCATCAAACACGCTGAACTCGGGGTATTCTCGGCGCACAGTTGGCCCCCGCTCAATCGCGGAAGCCATGCACAGTGATGTTCTCGATACTTGCGGGGTCGAACCATACCTGGTGATAGGCGCAAGCGACTGGAGGGTCAACTATGGAGCGCATCCACTGAGTCTCAGGGTTCACAGAAGCGACCAACCCAATCGGTCGACCGCAGCGATGCTTCCACACCCAGTCAGGAACATCGACACCATCACGATCACACAACGCATGCACCACCGCAGCGATCCGCGCCAAATCATGACGCCGAGCCGTGAAACGATGCCACCAACGCCACCGCCGCGGCGCGGTGTTCACCATCGCCGCCCGGTGAGCGTTATCGGTGAGCGCCCACTGTTTGCACATCTCACGAAGCTCAACCACACGACCGCGACCATCGTCCTTGGCCATCCAACGAGGTATCTGATAAGCGAAGACAGTGGGAACATACATGGTGACGAAGGTGAGGTGTGTGGCGAACACCACAATCGTAACAGCCGCTACCGGTCGAATCCCGCGAGTTACGCCACACCAGTTTCTGGTTCTCTAAGAGCACCGATCCGTTCTCAGAGAACCAGTCTGGCGTGTACCGAACGCGCCTCGAGCATGTCGAAACGTCGATCGGTTATCTTGTCGGTGGTGTTGGAGGGTCGGACCCAGGCCCAAACGGCCAGGCTCTATGGGGTGTCTGAGGGGTGGGTCTGCAAGCTTGTGGCCCGCTGGCGTGCTGAGGGCGACGCTGCGTTCCAAGCCCGGTCGCGGCGGCCTGATAGCTCACCATCCAAGGTCTGGGACGAGACCGTCAAGATGGTGGTGAACCTACGCGCAGAGCTGTCCTCCCAGGGCCTCGACGCCGGCCCCCACACCATTAGCTGGCACCTCCAACAGCGCCACCAGATCACCGTGTCGCCTTCCACGATCCGCCGCCGCCTCGTCGATCTGGGTCTCGTGGAGCCCACGGACACACCCCCGTAACCCTGCTCGTCGCCGACCTCGACATCAGAGTCATCGCAACCCAAACAGGCGAACTCCTACGACACCTCACCCTCAACCCCAACCGCGACTACCAACCCCAAAACCCACCCTGAAAACCCCGCCCCGCGCAGGTTCACAAGGTTCCTATGTCTTGACACATCACAATGGTGGGGGTTTTGTGACCTGCTTTGACCTGCGGGTTCGTAGGGGTGTTGGTGTTTGCCCCATATTCAACGAGGGGGTTCCCCATATTCGTTGGGTAGGGACACGCTCAAGCACACGGCGACCGGGAGTGTGCCCCAACAAGCACGGATCAACACGTCTCAACGCGGCCCAAACCACCCAAATCACCCGACCAACCACGGATACGACGACAACTCGCCGTCGCGTCCACCCTCAACGGCAACTAACCTAGACCACCGGTGACTTACACACCGCGTTCCGCACCAGGCCCCCCTGGGGAGTGCTACCGGCTCAGTTCCCAGCGAGTTCTTGGCGGGCTAGTGCATGCACCCCGCAGTCAGCGAACCGATAGTTGCCATCGTGGTTATGGTCAGAGTGCCTTCCAAGGAGAAGTCGTGCCCTCCGACTACCAGCGGACGCATCGGGGTGAAGTTCAAGAACGATGCGCAGCGCTTATCTGCAAGTAAGACGATGCTTTATGATAGATTAGTACCTGAGTGTGAGGCTTGTATTGTGGACGACCATACAGACGATACTGACGCAGAGGAGCGGCTGGTTTGTTTGCGCTGGCCGAACGGCGTTAGGTGCGTGAATTGTGGTAGCGCCGAGGTAGTTGAAGGTCAACGACATCGAAGGCTGCGGATGTGGCGGTGTGGGTGCGGCAAAGATTTCTCTGTCACGACCGGCACCGCCCTTCACTCATCGAAATTGCCGCTGTCTGCGTGGGAAACCGCCGCCCGGTCCCCAGACGACAGTTCGTCTGGTCTGCTGGCTCTCCTCGGCGTCTCAGCGGTTACGGCTCGACGCGTGAGCCGTGTGCTTCGTAGCGTGCCCGCACCCCCCAGTGACGCCCGCGTCGCCGCCTTGCTCTCCGCCCCGAAAACCCCATCCCACGATGCTGATGATCCGCTCGCGGAGAGTCCTGAGTCGCATCGAGTCATCCTGTCTGCGTTGCGCGTGAGACTCGACGGTGCTCCCGCCGCGTTGCTGGCCAAGAACACAAACCTGTCACCAGCCCATACCCGCAAGTGCCTGCTTCAATTGGAGACGGCGGGGTTCGTTCGACGTAGACACACCCATATCCGCTGGGGGTACGGTCGTCGCAAGGTGCGTATCTGGGACTTGAAAATCACACCCCAGACAATCGCTGTGCTGGCACGGTTGCCGTCTTTGGTGCCAGAAACTCAGCCTGTAGAGGAACCTGTCAGCGTTCCGCCGGAGCACTGGAGCGTGTTCTGGTCCGGGATGTCTGCTGCTGAACTGCGGTTGCCTGAGGATGCCTTGCATGTTGCGGACACGATGATCGGCGGTCCATCGGTTCGAGCACGCAACTGGGCGTTGACCCGGTTGCCGGTTGGAACCCTGCAGCAACTACGGACCATGACTGGTTACGACGACGGGCCGATGGCCGACATGCTCGACGCAGCTATCAGCGTCCGGTCCGATGGCTGAGATCAACGACTACAGCGATGTCCTGCCACGCGAAATGCGAGACGTTTGGCCGGTCGTTACAAAAGCGACAGCCAACCTCAAGAGAAGTCTTGTCGGTGGGACAGCACTAGCGATGCACCTTCGCCACCGCGAGTCCTTCGACTTAGACATTCTGTGTAGCAAAGGCTTCTCCGGGCAACGCCTCCAACGCAAGCTACAGAAGCTGTGCGAAACATCGGGGCTTGCCTTCGATGAACGGAGCACAGGCGACGGATCAATGTTCGCGACAATCAACGGAGTTGAAGTGGACGTGGTCGCCTTCCCAATGAGCAGCAACCCCGCTAACTTTCAGCAACTCGCCGCGCCGTTCGTTGTGGACGGTATGCCGGTTGCGTCGTTGCCTGATTTGTTGGCTATGAAACTTGACGTGATTATGTACCGTCCGAAATTGCGTGACTACACCGACATCGCGGCCATCGACAAAGCGGGGCCGTACAGGATCGAAGACGGTATACGTTTCCACACGCAGCGGTACGGAATCACCCAAACAAGTCGGACACCTGAACGGATCCTGGCGTTGCTGGAGTCCCCAGGGACACTCTCAACGGATCGGGTGTTCGCAGAGTTCGCTGACGAAACCCTGGGATATCTCAAAGAACGCGCTCTGCAAGCAGCCGCACAAACAGAGTGGTACAAGAGCAGCGGCGGGACGCACGGCACCACCCCCAACTTGGAGTCCCAACCGTCGTTGCCGCGCCGACCGCAGCCTTGTCGAGCATGGATGCCGAGAGCGCAAGCCTATTGCAGGTTACCCAAAGGCCATCGAGGACCTCACCGAAGCTGAGCGGTGCGGTCGTTCAGACTCGACTAACAAACATCAGATGCAAGTTTGTTAGTCGAGTCTCACAAGACGTTCGGTGTGCAGGCTTGGACAGGAAACAGGTTGGGGTTGTCGGTCACACCTACAACATGCCTGGGGGGGACAACGAGAGCGGGGGCAATGAGGGGTTGTGGTGCCAATGTGAAACCGTCGAGCACCAACTCAACCTCGAACAGATCGAAGTCGGCGGGTTTGATGAACGCCCCGTAACTGACTCTGTGGTTTATCTTGCTGTCTGCGAGTCCTGTGATTCGGACAACCCTCACTGATCGAGCGACATGGCCGGTTTCGAGATGTGTTATGTCGGAGAGAGCCGCGCAAGCGGCGACGATGCCGGTCTCGACATCCCAGAGGGTAAGGAAGTCCGCGACTGCTAGTTGCTCAACGTTGCGTTCAAACCAGTCGCCCCAAACGGTGCCCCACGCTGTCGGCAAGGGTGGTGATGTCGTGGACCGGGAAGGGTGTTCGTAAACGACTCGCCAACCGTCGCTGTTCGGTGGGATGGGCGCGCTAGCCGGTGCCCCGTCGACATACCAGCACCCCGCCAAATGCAATGAGTCCGGCGTGTACCACACTCCGGCTACGGCGTCGTGGTGGGCAAGCCCGCACGGGACACGCGAAGGCGCTGCTCGCATTTCGTTGAACAGCACTTCGGTTTCGTCAGCGACCGTTTGACGTAGCGGCCATACGGTCGCTTCTTGGTGGACTTGCACCGCCAGAACCGATGCGAGGCCGAGCACTACGAGAGCGACCGATGCTTCGAGAGTGAGGAAGGCCGCGGTTGTTCGTAACCGCATGGGATCATCCAGGCGTCCAAATCTGGCAGTTGATCTTGATTAGGCCGGACAGGTCGCTGATGATTTCGGTTGTGCCAACGACAACGCTCTTCGGAGCGTCGTCATGGTAACCGGCGGTGTAGTCAGTGAGGGTCTCGTTGTACCAATGCCACGCCGGGAGGGACACAGTTAACGTGCGCCCGCTCAGCGAGTAGGTTTCGCCTCGCTGGCCGGCAATGTACATGTCGCCGTCGTTCAACGTGACCAGCGCGGTGGCCCCGACTTGGCGTCGAACCTCGACCGTGGGCATAGGAGGCCCGTTGGTCCAGGTCCCCGTCCAGGTACGGTTCTCCGGCGAACAGGTGCCAGTACCGGAGAACGACGGCGGCGGCGTTACGTCGTCGTCATTGACCGTGACAGCCACACTCGAAGCAGACACACTGGCGTAGTCACCACCAGAGACACCGTGATTGATCGTTGTGGTGCCGAACGTGCCGCCGTTGTCGATGGTGTCCGACCCGGCGGTGATCGTCACTGTCTGAGGGTTGTTCCAGTTGAGTGGCGTGAACGTCATAGGGTTCGGCGCGGCAGTCGCGGCGACTGTGTTGCTGCTAGAAACCGTGACGGTTTCGTCATCGAAGGTGACATCGGCACAGGGATACAAGGTGATCGTGGATTCGTCGTCGCCGACAGCGAAATTGAACGACGCTGGGGACAGATAGAACTCCACTCCCGCGTAACACGACCCGTAACCACGAGCCGCGCCCGAAGCGGTGACCGCGACAGATGCCGCGGCTGGTGTCGGCGAGTCGAGCACAGCTACGATTGCGACCCCCGACCCGTCGGTTTCAGGGATCGTACGGGAGGTGTCTCGCAGCGACACCTGCGAAGGTGGCGGCGGAACATCAACGATGTCTATGCAGTTAGAGCAATAGTGAGTGGTAACGCCGGTGATCGACTCGAAACCCATAACCAATCTTTCGGAGTTGCCTGGATCGTAGGTGTCGCTGTCACCGTCGTCGTCGTTGAGGGTTGCTGTTAGTTGACATGGCTCGCTGGTTGTTTGCCCTGCAAGCAGTGAGAAACTAGCGCAAACAGTGAAATCGGCAAGGTCCGCGTATCCCGTATGGCTCACAGGGACCGGTAGAGGTATGAGCACAATGTCATTCGGCAACGCAGAAGAAATTGTTGCGGTCAACATGACACTGTCGCCCTCGTTGACTGTGTACCCCGTTCCCCATCTCAAATCTGGTTTAGGCGGCGGATCGACTGTCACTGACGCTGACGGAGCCGCACCCGCAGGGGCCACCGACCCAGTCAACGTCTGTGCAGAGTCTGAACTTGCTAACACTGCCCCTGACGCGTTGACCGTAACATCGTGGCTGGTTTCGTTCGGTTCGAACCGCACCGATTGATTCGGTTGCGTCCCGAAATAGCCGTTAGTGCCCGTCGCTGATCCCGAGAAACTCAACGTGACAATGCTCGGCGCTGTCGAAGCCGAATCCAACCTGACTGTGAACCTCACCGACCGTCCAGCCGTGCCACCTGCAAGTGATGACGGCGTGACCGCAACCGAAGCATCCGGGCAAGCTGGAGACGTACGTTGAATGTGGCTGTTCCCGTTGCGTTCAAGATACGTCAACCCGCACAACGGATTGGTTGGGACGGTATGACCATGACAGTTGTCGTTGCCATCATGAAAAGACGTGAGCCCGTGACGATGCGCCGTAGAACTACAAGTCGGAGGAGGAGTCAACGTCGTGGTCGTCGTAGTGGTTGTTGTGGGGCATGGCGGTATCGACTGGACAACGTGTGTGTCGTGGTCAGCGCCGTTGATCGTTCGATACGAAGCCCCGCACGTCGTCGGTAGGTAGGTGTGAGCATGACAGGCCACACCGTTGCCAGTGTGACTATGCCGTCCAGACGAACAACCAGACAACACCTGCAAAGTAGTAGTGGTCGTCGTCGTCGGGGTGCCCGGCGTGGTAGTCGTCGTGGTATGCGGCGCGGGGCTGTCGGGTTCAGAAATCGCGGCTAGCCGGGTCGGTGATGTCGTGGTTGTTGATGGCGACCGGTTGGCGGTTCGGGTCAGGGGACGCCATGAGCGGTTCGTGCCGATACGCCGCGTCTGGACCGATACCGCCAAAGCCGCTATCGACACGGCCAGCAGCGCAGCGCTGATAGGCAGCGGCAGCGAGTCGCGGTTCGTGACCGCGCGGGGACGTAACGCTGTGCATCGAGTCGTGGAGCGTCTTGGGCCTGGTGGTGGTGTCGCGTTCTCGCTTCGGCGTGCAAGGTCTACGTGGCTTGCTGCGCACTTGGCGGCGCGCACGCCGCTTGCTGTGTTGCGTGTGCTCGCTGGGCCGCTTTCTGCGAACACGCTCGACGCGTTGGTTCGTTCAACAGCAGCCCAGGTCGTGGCTGACGATGCGTATTTGCAAGGACTCGATATATGAGCCTTCGTCCAGCGCGTCGACGCGACCAACGCGAACAGCAACGCCGGTGTCTGACCGTTGCTGACATTGCCGGTCTCAACGAGCAACGACGACTCCCCGACGATTTTCCTTCGATGAAGAACTTGAAACCAGAACTGTCACCGAAGCGCCGCGAACTGATCGCCAAAGACATCGAAACCTATAGCTACGACGACACTCGTGAACTGGTCGCGTTTTTGGCTCAAAGCACAGAGTTGCAAGCCTTGACTGCGAGACTGCGCTCGCATCCAGGCCCTGAGTCGAGGTTGCATCCGTTGGTGTTGTTCACTGCGGTTGTGCTCCAAGCAGTGAAAAGGGGTGACTATCTGCGCACCGAAATCTGTGAGCGGATCAACGGGCTTGATTCACGGCTCTGGCACGAATACGCGATGTGTGACAGACACGAACGAACCCCGGTCACCTACAGCGTCGTTGAACAGCAAATCCGCCGCATCGAACAACAATGCGGGAGCAGCGTTGACGATGTCGAGTGTGATTTCTGGTCCCGGTTCAGCAGCGAGTTGTTGGGTTTGAGCATTCCCCAAGCCCGGCTCGACAAAGCGACTGCTGTTGCGGTGGACCAGACCGCGTTCCCTACGCACTACCGAACCAACGAGTTCCGCCGGCAGGCCGATGTCGACAAGGCGACCAAAGCCACTGGTGCGCTACCGACGGTGTGATCGTCGACGACGAAGGGAAACTGGTGCGATGCAAAGACCCTGATGCTCGCGCGGGGCACCGTTCTGCGAGCACAACAGCAGGAGGCAAGGCCACGCCCTTTGTTGGCTACCTGGCGAACGAGACGGTGCTCGTCGACACGACGACCCGGTGGTCGCGACGACCCTGTTGTGGTTCAGGACATAGGAAAGGTATGTGTCAAGACATAGGAAAGGGTCTGGTCGGCTGATGTTGGGGCATGTCGAAACGTCGATCGGTTGTCTTGTCGGTGGTGTTGGAGGGTCGGACCCAGGCCCAAACAGCCAGGCTCTATGGGGTGTCTGAGGGTTGGGTCTGCAAGCTTGTGGCCCGCTGGCGTGCTGAGGGCGACACGGCTTTCCAAGCCCGGTCGCGGCGTCCCGGTAGCTCACCAACCAAGGTCTGTGACGAGACCGTCGAGATGGTGGTGAACCTACGCTCAGAGCTGTCCTCCCGAGGCCTCGACGCCGGCCCCCACACCATTAGCTGGCACCTCCAACAGCGTCACCAGATCACCGTGTCGCCCTCCACGATACGGCGCCGCCTCGCCGAGCGCGGCCTAGTGGAGCCCAACGCGAAGAAACGCCCGAAGTCGTCCTACGTCCGGTTCGAGGCCGATCTGCCCAACCAGATGTGGCAGTCGGACTTCACCCACTGGCGGCTCGCTGACGGCACCGAGGTCGAGATCATTACCTGGCTAGACGACCATTCCCGCTACGCCCTGTCGGTCACCGTGCATCGGCGCATAACCGGCCCCATCGTGGTTGACACCTTCGACCAAATCTGCGTTGACCACGGGGTTGCTGCGTCCACGCTCACCGACAACGCCATGGTCTACACCACCCGCTTCTCCGGTGGGAAAGGCGGACGCAACGCCTTCGAGGCCCGCCTCGTGGCCCTAGACATCGAACAGAAGAACTCCACACCCAACCACCCAACCACCTGCGGCAAAGTCGAACGCTTCCAACAAACCCTCAAAAAATGGCTCACCGCCCAACCCTGCGCCAACAACCTCAACGAACTCCAAGGCCTCCTCAACGAATTCACCCGGCACTACAACCACAACCGCCCCCACCGCGCACTCAAACGTTCAACCCCCACCGCCGTCTACAACCGGTTGCCCAAAGCAACACCCGAACACAACGGTGCCGACATCCACTTCAGAGTCCGCCACGACCGCATCGACAAAACAGGCTCCGTCACACTCCGCCACAACAGCCGGCTCCACCACATCGGCATCGGCCGAGCCCACAAACACACCCCCGTAACCCTGCTCGTCGCCGACCTCGACATCAGAGTCATCGCAACCCAAACCGGCGAACTCCTCCGACACCTAACCCTCAACCCAACCCGCGACTACCAACCCCAAAACCCACCCTGAAAAACCCCGCCCCGCGTGGGTTCACAAGGTTCCTATGTCTTGACACATCACATGGTGGAGCTGGAGGGAATCGAACCCTCGTCCGTCGGGTGGTTGCCCGCCGCGCTACGACCATTCCCGTGCTCGTGGCTCATGGCTGCCACGCTCCCGGGTGAGCTGGGCCGCAAAAGGGCCTGCCACCGGATCTTTCTCCGGAGTCAGGGGTCTTTCCCGTCTGTCAGCGGTCTTTCCCGGCTGTCCACTACCGCTTCTGGTGCCAGGCTGCGGCAGTCAGGCCCCGCGTGCCATTGCTGGTCGCGATGATTCTCTACCTACTGATAAATCAGGCGGCGAGAACGAGATCGTCCGTATTGGCGTCTCTGTTGGTGCCCCGTTTTTGGAGTCTGAGCAACTCCGGTCGCACGTCGGCACATCCTGGTCCCAACGTCGAAACCGATCAGCCCCTTGTGCATGTTGTCGATTGTCAAAATGCGTTCCCCGAGGGGACCTCCCGAGGGAGCCTCCCAAGCGTAACCCACCCCGATGACATCTGCCGCGGAAAAAGACCTGCGCAACGGTCCCCAACAACGAGTCCGATGCGTTACCGTTTGCTCATGTCCGAGCCCACACCAGTCAAGGACTGGACCACCGACTACGACATCAGCGATCCCAGATACATCGAGGATCCCGTGCCGATCTGGCGGGAGATGCGTGAGAAGTGCCCGATCGCCCACACCGAACGACTTGCGGGCTCCTGGAACCCGACCCGTTTCGACGACATCCGTGCACTGGCGAAGTTGGTTCCTGAGCTGTCCTCGCGAGCGCCGTTGGTGATGCCACCTCCTCCAGACTTCCCTGAGCAGTCGCTCTACGAACAGCAGATCGCGGCGGCTCCGATCACCGCTGACCCCCCGATCCACACCTGGACCCGTCGCATGATTCTGCCGGCGTTCTCGCCGAAGACCGTGAATCGTTACACCGATTACACCGAGGAGTTGGCGCATTCGCTGATTGATGGCTTCATTGCCGATGGCGAGTGTGATGCTGCTGTTGATTACTCACAGCAGATCCCGCCCAGGGTCATCGCCCATCTGTTGGGTGTCGATCCTGAGATGGCTGACACTTTCGTGGGTTGGGTCAACGACCTTCTCGGCGAGGGCCTGCTTGATCATGAGAAGCGAATGGCGGCCCGTGATGCACTTCTTGACTTTCTTGCCGTGGAGGTCCAGCAGCGGGTTGAGAACCCCAAAGACGATCTGCTGACCGAGTTGCTCCATATGGAACCCATCGACGAGAACGCCGAGATCACACCGGAGGTGGTCATCGGAATCGCCAACCTGCTGGTGATCGCAGGCATCGACACAACCTGGAGTTCCATCGGGTCGGCTCTGTGGCACCTTGGGACCAACCCCGACGATCTCGCCCGTCTCAACGCAGAACCTGATTTGCTGGCCACAGCGGTGGAGGAATTCTTGCGTTACTACGCCCCGGTCACCATGGCTCGAATCGCCGATGTCGATGTTTCCTATGGCGGTGTCCGAATACAACAGGGGGACAAAGTGCTGATGAACTTCCCGGCGGCTTGCCATGACCCGGAGCACTTTGACAACCCCGACGAGTTCATCATCGACCGTCAACGAAACCGCCATGTTGCGTTCGGATCTGGGATTCACCGATGTGCGGGTTCGAACCTGGCTCGACTGGAGATGAACGTAGCCTTGCGCGTCTGGCTCGAACGGATTCCCCAGTTCCACGTAAGCGATCCCGACTCCATGAAGTGGGCAGGAGGTCAAGTGCGAGGCCCAAGAATCATGCAAGTCTCATTTACACCGGGTTCGCCCCGCACTTAGCTGCGATCAGCTGCCACACGAAGTGGATCGACTGGAGCCATAGAGAGGAGAGGATCAGATGGCCGAGACATTCACCGTGGACTGGACGGAGATGGCTGACGGTACCGCCGAGGACTACCTGCAGCTTGACAAGCTGTACCGGGACCACACGGTGGAGATGCTCGTACCGCATCTGCTGACCACGTTCCGTCTGCTTGAGGGTCCTACGCTCGGGTATCAGATCGACAGAGCGCGCCATAGCCGCCAGTCCGCCACCCGGGCGCTGCGCAACGGCGAACCTGATGAGTTCGTGGCCGCAGCGCTGCTCCACGACATAGGTGATGTGCTTGCTCCGGAGAATCACAGCGCGGTGGCAGCGGCGATTGTCACCCCGTACGTGAGCGAGGAGACCGCTTGGGTGGTTCGCCACCACGGCCTGTTCCAGGGTTACTACTACGACCATCACCTCGGCGGTGATCGTGATGCACGCGAACGCCATGCTGACTCGCGGTACTACGACCGCTGCGTCGACTTCTGCGCTTCTTATGATCAGAACTGCTTCGACCCTGACTACGACGAACTGCCCCTCGAAGATTTTGTACCGCTACTTACCGAGGTCTTCTCCCGAACCCCTCGGCATCGGCATTGAATCGGCCCGGTGTGATGGATTCGTCCGTCTCGCACCCGGAGCAATCTGAGACTGACCCGATCAGTTCGCACACAGTTGCCTCTGAGCCTCCCGATTCGGACCGGTGGTTCAAGGCGACGCTTTCCAGAGCGACCCTTACGCGTCTGAGCCAGAGAAGTGACGGCGAAGCAGTGAGGCGCATCACCGCGTATTTCGCGCTCTTGGGCGGTCTTGGCGCAGTCTCGGTGCTGCTTTGGCTATGGGGATCGTGGTGGTTCCTGGAGGCGTATGCGGCCTATTGCTTCGTGTGGTCCTTCTCCAACGCGACCGGACACGAGGCCTGCCACTACACGCCGTTTCGGCGGCTCTGGTTGAACAACGCCTTGCTGTACACCAACTCTTGGATGCAGAACTGGGAGCCTGTGACTGTGCGCTGGGTTCATGCTCGGCACCACACCTACACCTCGATAGTCGGCGCTGACGCTGAGTACCTGTTGCCGAACCCGATCAAGCGACGCAACCTCGCCAACTTGGTTCTGGGCACCAACCACTTCTGGAACTACAACAAAGAACTCGTGCAGCTAGCCGTAAAGCGTCCGAACGACACGATTCGCGGGGCAGTCCCAGTAGACGATCTGCCCCTCACCGCCCGCAATGCCCGGGTGTTCCTGCTCCTTTATGCGACGGTAATCGGATCCTGTCTTGTGCTGTGGACTCCGCTACCCGCGGTGATGCTGATGCTTCCACGGGTGGTCGGTGAGCCAATGCACGGGGTGCTGCGGACCTTGCAACACGGCGGACTCGAGACCGAAGCAGCGGACCATCGCCGCACCACGCGCAGCATGTATGTCAGCAGGCCGCTGCAGTGGCTCTACTGCAACATGAATTTCCACATTGAGCACCACATGTATCCGATGGTGCCGTTCCACGCGCTCCCGGCACTGCACACCGAGATCAAGGATCAACTCCCGGAGCCCACCGCCGGGGTACGGGCTGGGATGGCAGAGATCGTGACTACGATGCGCCGACAGCGTGTCGACCCCGATTATCGGTTGCCGAATCGCATCCCCGAAGGCACCGATCAGTACATTGAGCGTCCGTTGGCGACCCCCAATGCCGCGGTTGACTCGACCGCGGTTGACTCGGCCGGCGTTGACTCGACCGCGGTTGACTCGGCCGACGTTGTCCTGTGTGACGTTACCGATGTCCCCCTGAGCGATGTCTTGGGTGTGGAACGTGGGGGAGTGCGCTACGCAGTCTGTCGCACCGCAGACGGTGCGGTCTATGCAGTCGACGACACTTGCACGCACCACTCGGCGCGCCTTTCTGAAGGCGTACTCATCGGTTGTGAGATCGAGTGCCCGATGCATCAGGGTCGCTTTGACGTGACCACCGGAGAGGCTACGCGCCGTCCAGCCCGTGAGCCCTTGGCGACGTATCCGGTTGAGGTCGTCGCCGGCCAGGTCCGCCTTCGTGGGCCACCACTAGACTCAACCGATGACGACGGAGCTTCACGTAGCGACCAACGTGTACCGCAGTAGCCGCGGAACGTTCCTGGCGCGGGCGGGATTCACCAGATTGTCACACGGAGTCGCTACGTTTCGTTGGGAGCCGGAGCGAGCGCCGCACCGGTATGGAGGACGCTTGGGATGGATCGCAAAGCACGGACCCGTGAGACCACGATCAACGACTACTTGGCCACTGCGCTCAATTCGAAACATCCGCGTTGGTCCGTCGAGGCCGAGTCGACGAGGGTACTCGCCGACAACATTGCCAAGGTTCCGGACATAGTCGTTCGAATGCCCGGGGGGATGTCGGTAGTCCTCGAGACCGAGTACTCCCCGGCGGCCACGGTGGAATCAGATGCATCCGGTCGCCTTGGCAAGAATCTCCTTCAGACGGGTGAAACCGTCGAGCAAGTCGTCGCTGTGCGGCTTCCTGAATCCCTGAGCCGGGCACCGCAGGCTGAATTGGCCGAGGCGATCGCTCAAGAGCACTTTGACTACTGCCTGCTCACCGGGGCTCGCCCCGAATCGCCGAACAGGTTTCCGTCGGCCGGTTGGATCAACGGTGATATTGATGCGCTGGCGAACCTGGTTGAGGCGATTGCTGTCTCAGAACGCCAGTTGTCGCAGGCAGCTGGCGTGCTCGAAGTCGGCGTCTCGCAGGCGGCAGGGACTCTGCGCGAACTCCTGTCGGAAAACCGGAGATCGGTGCTCGATGCCATCTCTGAGGCGCTTCACCAGGCAGATGGCGAGCAGACATCGCGCATGGCTATGACAATCGTGGCCAACGCCCTGACGTTCCATTGCGCCATAGCTTCGACACACCCGGGAATCGCCCCGTTTGCAGATCTCAGGTCAGCAGGCGAGTTGACTCCGAGTGCATTGTTGAGCGAGTGGGATGCCATTCTTGAAATCAACTATTGGCCGATATTTGAGATCGCTCGGCGCGTGCTTGCCCCGCTTCCGGCTGATGTGTTTCGCGATGTCGTTGGCCAACTGGCATCGGTGGCGGAACGACTTGTCGGTATTGGTGTCACAACTACCCAAGAAATGACCGGTCAACTCTTCGGGCGGTTGATCGCGGACCGAAAATTCCTGGCTACGTTCTACACGCGGCCGGCGTCGGCGGTCTTGCTAGCTGAACTGGCCGTAGCGCTTCTCGGAGTGGACTTCGACGACTACACCGTGGTCAAGAAGCTGAAGGTCGCCGACCTTGCGTGCGGCACGGGTGCCTTGCTCTCGGCGGCGTACGGGCGCCTATCCGCGAGAGCGCGCCGAGGGGGTCTCAACGATGAGGAATTGCACCCGACTTTCATGGAACAGATTCTCGTCGGAGCAGACATCATGCCTGCGGCTGTGCACGTCACCGCTTCGTTGCTGTCAACTGTGCACCCCTCGATTCCCTTCGGCGACACCAATGTCCACCTGATGCCCTACGGCCAAGTCCCTGGTACTGGCCATTCTGTCGCGGTAACGGCAATCGGCTCACTAGAGTTGATTGAGGACAAGGAAGCGGCATCACTGTTTGGAACTGGCAGAACTGCAGCATCGGGCCGGTCGGTCCATTCTGCGAATTCGAAGGATGCTCTGGTTCTCGACCATGGATCGTCTGACATTGTCATCATGAACCCTCCTTTCGCGCGCACTGTGGGGCAGGAGGGCGATCGTGTCGGTATTCCGCGCCCTGCCTTCGCTGGTTTCGGGACCTCGGAGGCGGAACAGAAGCAGATGAGTAAGCGGCTTGCCCAGATATACCGGGCGAAGCGCAAACAACCTGCCGAGAAATACCAAGGGAAACGTCCCACCGCTGGCCACGGACACGCCGGCCTAGCCTCGAATTTTCTCGATCTCGCTCACGCCAAGGTGAAACCCGGAGGTGTCGTGGCGTTCGTCCTGCCAGCGACTTTCACAGTATCGAGTGCTTGGTCCAAAGCGCGGGAACTGCTCTCGACGTACTACGACAACATCATTGTCGTTTCGATCGCGGCACACGGTTCTACCGACAGAGCATTTTCGGACGATACGGCGATGGCTGAGGTGCTTGTCGTCGCGGTGAGGCGGCAAGAAGGTTCCGATGGCGCGGCGCGCGACCAGAACACTGACCAGGACGACAAGGTCCTCTGGGTGGGTCTCGCCGATCGTCCCGAGACCGTAGCTCAATCGCTTGAAGTGGCTTCTGCGATCCTGAAGCACAGGTTCTGTAGCGACGGAAGTGGTGAATTGCCAGCAGTTCTCAGGATCGGCGATCAGCGCCTCGGGATTGTTGGAACGGGTCGGCTGGAGGATGGAGGATATGGTCAACTTTCCGAGCTTGAGTTGGCCAACACCTGTCTCGGGTTGCTTGACAGCAAGCTCAGACTGCTAAGACACGAGCCGCTTCCGCTCCAGGTCACCAGGTTGGGTGAGCTTGGTGGTAGTGGTCTCGGAAACGCCGGAATCGGCGTGAAACCAACGTCTTCAGATGCTGTCGCGAGAGGTACGGGTGCCTATGCTGCGCCGTTTTGGATCTACGACTTGCAATCGGGAACAGAGCGGTGGAAAGCCGCTTCCTATCCGGCGCTCTGGGCGCACAGTTCTCGCTCGGGCCGGGAGAACAGGCTGGAGGTCGCCCCCGACGCTTACGGAGAGGTGCGCCCGGGTTGCACCGCCGATCAAGGACGGGAGGTTTGGTTGCGTAGCGCGTCACGAGTTCACATCAACCTGGACTTCCGACTCAACAGTCAGCGTCTTGGTGCCTGTTTAACGCCCCGGGAGTGCATAGGGGGAATGGCTTGGCCTAGCTTTTTTGTAGAGGCACCGGTATACGAATTGCCGATTGTGCTGTGGATGAACACGACTCTTGGATTGCTGGGTCGGTGGTGGATCGGATCGCGCCAGCAGCAAGGTCGGTCGCGCCTTTCGGTCGGTCGTATCGCCGAGATACCGGTGCTTGACTGTCGTGCGCTATCAGGGGAACAACTTACGGATGCCTCAGAGGTTTTCGCGCGTTTTCGGTTGCACGAATTCCTCCCCGCGAACGAGGCGCATCGTGACGAGGTACGCCAACAACTCGATCAGGCTGTTCTTTGCGATCTGCTTGGACTTCCCGAGTCGATACTCGGTCCGTTGGATACGCTACGGGAGCAATGGTGTCGTGAGCCCACAGTTCACGGGGGAAAGCGGACCCGTCCGGACACGTGAGCGGGCGTCGTCCGACTCGTCAGCGCTCACCTTAGGGTCCTTTGCGCCTGTTCGTCAGCGCGCTCGGGTGCGCTGTTTGTCAGGTGCCTGATCTGTGGCGGCGGGAACGGTTCATCTCTCGTTGAGCTTCACGGTTGGCGTCGCGTTCAGCGATGTCTTGGCGACGGTCTGCCTGGCTTCGGCCTCGGGCCAACGCCAACTTGAGCTTCGCTCGTCCCTTGACGAAGTACAGCGCCAAGGGCACCAGGGTGAGACTCTCGCTCTCAAGCCTTGAAGCCCAGCGGTCAATCTCGCGGCGATGGGCGAGGAGCTTGCGGCGCCGGTCGGGTTCGTGCGCGAAAGCAGCGGCGGAGTGTGAGTAGGCCGAGATGTGGAGACCGGCGAGCCAAAGCTCCCCCTGGTAAACGAGGGCGTAGCTCTCTGCCAGCTGTACTCTGCTTTCGCGAAGGGCCTTGACCTCGCTGCCGCGGAGCTGGATTCCGACTTCCAAGGAGTCCAGTATCGTGTAGTCGCGGCGCGCCACGCGGTTGGTGGCCACCGCTGTAGCTTCGGCGGGAAGATCGCGTGGCTTGTTCGACTTCGCCATTCCGGCAACGCTAATGCTGAGAAGTGCGGGTCGCGCTACCCTTGGCGCGCGTGCTGGAGATCCCCGCTTCGATTCATGCGCAGATGCTTGGCCATGCGATCGCGGGGTTGCCGAATGAGGCTTGCGGTCTTTTTGCGGGCGAGTTCGGCGGTGATCGTGTTGAGCGGTTCTTTCCGATGTCGAATACCGCCAGTTCAAGTCGGATCTATCAACTCGACAGTGCCGAAATCATGAGCGTTGAACGCGCTGCCGATGACAAAGGGTTGGCGGTCGTTGGGGTTATGCACTCCCACACCCATACGACCAACTATCCGTCGCCGACCGATGTGGCTGACGCTGCTCGATTCGATCCGTTCGGTGTGTGGCGGTTCATAATCGTGTCGCTCAAGCATTCGGATCCGTCGTTGCGCTGCTACAAGATCTTGGGAGACACGATCACCGAGGAGCCGGTGGTCCTGATTGGGAGCGGAGTCGACGAGTGATGATCTACCCATCGGTGATCGACATGATCGGCAACACGCCGATTGTTGATGTCAGTGCTCTGAGTCCCAACCCCGAGGCAAAGATCCTGCTCAAGCTCGAAGGTGAGAATCCTGGAGGATCGATAAAGGACCGGATAGCTCGATCAATGGTGTTGGCCGCCGAAGCCGACGGCACACTCACCACCGGAGCCACCATCATCGAGCCGTCGTCGGGAAATACGGGGATTGCTTTGGCGATGATCGCCCGTACTCGTGGCTATCGGGTGAAGATCGTCCTGCCGGACAACGTTTCGGTTGAACGAAGGCAGATGCTTGAGGTTTATGGTGCTGAGATCATTGAATCGCCCGGCGCCGAAGGCAGCAACGGTGCTGTACAACGTGCTCAAGGGTTAGCCCAACAGCACCCGGAATGGGTCTTTCTGTATCAGTACGAGAACGAGGCCAACCCTCGTGCCCACTACGAGACGACCGGACCTGAGATCTGGTCCGCGGTTCCCGATGTGACCCACTTTGTTGCCGGACTGGGTACCAGTGGCACGCTCATGGGGGCTGGGCGCTTTCTCAAAGAGCAGAATCCCGACATTGAAGTGCTGGCCGTGGAGCCACCCGTCGGCGAACTCGTGGAAGGACTCCGCAACCTGGACGAAGGCTATATCCCGCCGGTGTTTGAACGATGGGGTGGTCTGGACCTGCTCGACGGCAAGCGCATTGTGCGCCCCCGTGAATCTCTCGTGTGGACTCGTCGATTGGCTGACCTGGGTGTTTTCTGCGGGATCTCCACTGGAGCGGCAATGGCAGGAGCGATTCGTACCGCCGAGCGGATTGACCAGGGCACGATCGTGACAATCGCGGCCGATGGCGGCTGGAAGTACCTGTCATTGGGTGCTTGGACCGATGACCTTGACGACGTGGTCGAGAGAGCCAAGCACACGATTTACTTCTGATTCAGGTGGTTTGTTTGCCGTCAGGTGAGCACGACGGCTCGTTCGGTGCGGATGAGCGTCACTCGGTTGAGATCTCCCAGCGCAGGCGCCATCACCAAGTCGATTTCGAGTCGCAGGGTCACGGCAATCTCGAATCCTTCGATCTCGATGTCTACTATTTGCGCGTCCGGGAGAGGACCCAGAGCTATGGCCTGAGCGACAATCCTGCGCGCCGCGCCCTCGTCGATCACCACATCGCCAGTGGCACGCAACACCGCGATATCGAGGGCTGCTAGGGAGTCGTTGGCCGCGGAGGCCGCGACGGCTCGGAGTTCGCGGCCACGTATCGTTGTGTAGCCGACGTCGATGACCATGGCCCCCAAGACCACCATGACCATCAACGCTGCGGGGAACATCAACAGCACCGTGCCTCGGTCGCTAGTTCGTGTTCGGTCCTTGTTCAGCATCGAGCATTCCCCACCAGGCGATCGCGATAGGGATCAACGACTTCGGTGAAAGATGACGTGACGGTTTGGGATCCTCCGAGACCGCCGAGAAAGGGGATGGCGATTGCGGGTACTTGGTAACTCACCGTGATTGTCACCCGCGCGCAACGCTCAAACTTCAGACGTGACAACACCGGCGGTTCGATAACCGCTCGGTCGCCGCCCCGGCCGTAGGCGGTGAGCGTCTCGGTGGCGCGAGCGGTTGCTGCTAGGCGAGCGCTGTTCTCATCGTCTGATTCGCTGTAGGCCCTCGCTGCTTCGCGTGCTGCTGCGGTAACGGCGAGCTTGGCGTCGATCACCCCCCAGACGTTGACGAACAACAACGTGACGCTGACAAAGAGCAGGAAGCCGAATGGCAGCACTTCGATACCACCGACCTGGCCCTCATCGCCGCGAAATCGCCTTGAAGCGGGCTCTTGGCGGACCGCAGCGCTCATCGGCGTGTCTCCGTGCGGATCTCGATTGTCCGGTCGAGGGTGGTCAGCGAGGTCAAACCGGTGAATCGCGCCGGAAGCACTGATGGGTGTTGGGCAACGACCCTGACTCGCACCACATCGGGGTTGTTGCAGGTCCAGTGCAGGGTCGCATGACCCGCTGCACCGTAGTCACCGAGCGAATGCAGGAAAGCCGCTTCCGCTGCAGCTACGGCCCCACAGCGATCCGTGGCCGCGTCAAATCCAGCCACCTCTCGTGCGGCGTCATGTGCGGCTGCGGTGACCATTGAAGTGGCATACAGGTTGAACAGGATCTGTACCGCCGCGAGCATCATCAACATGAACACCAAGAACCCGGCGCTCGTCCCGACCAACCCCGCGCCCCGCTGTGGATCTGTCGGTCGGCTGTGCGTCTGAAACTGGTGCAACAACGAAGCCTCTACTGGCCGATCTTGTTGACTTCGTCGGTGATCGTTTTTTCTGCACCAGTCCAAATGGTGTTGAAACCGACCCACATGGCGGCACCCAGGAAGGCGGTGATCAACACTGCGATGGCGGTGCTTATCACCCCTTCGCCGCGGTCGCCGACCAGGCGACCGGTGCGCTTGTTGGCGTAGCTGACGAGCATCTGGAGTTGCATCCAGGCAAAGGCGTACATGTTCATGGTTGTGATTCCTTGAGTGGTAGCTGCTATTTGCAGTGCAGTTCGTTGGACCTGTGATCAGGCCTGTTGACCAGAGGGGAAGGCTCGCTGTGGCGTGGTCAAGACGCCGACAGCAGCGGTTTCAGGTTGCGGAGAAAAGGCTGAGGGCGTCCAAGAAGGGGACACCCATGAGCAAGAGACCGGGGACCAGAGTGGCGGCGGTAACCGGGATCCACACCTGTTGGGTGCGTTTCTCGATGGCTTCGATCAACTCACGCTGGCTCTCCCGGCGAATGGCGCGGGCCTCCTCTGAAATCAGACGTCCAAGATCGGCTGTTTCACGATTCAAAGCCAGAATCGATACAAGGCGCTCCAAGGCATCCACACCGGCTAGATCTGTCCATTCTTGCAAAGCCTCAGCCTCTGTGAGGCCCTGGCGCATTCGTTGAATTACTCGTGTCAGGTCTTTCGAGCAGTTTCCACTGCCGCGTTCAGCGACCCGATTGAGGGCCGCGCTCAAAGACCATCCCGCTGACATCAACATGCCGAGTTGCTCGGCGACCACTGGCAACTCCAGAAACAGTTGTCGTTGCCACGCCAGCGAAGCTCCCACAACCTGCTGTTCAAGAATCAGAAAGGTGAGGATCGGTGCTCCCAACACCAGCAGGACTGCGAACAATGTGGGCAGCCCGAACCCAACCGCGCCCAGCGTTCCAACCATGAACGTCGCGCTCGCCCAACCGACTTGACGCACCCGAAAGGTAGTGACGTCCAGAGGAGAATGGATGCGACGAAGTCGGATCCCGAGTTCCTCGCTGATGCCGAAAAAGCGGGCGATCCGTTCACCGACAACTCGCGAAAGGGGGGCGATGACCTCGCGAAAGGAGGCGGCCGAGAGCAAGCTTGTTCTGCCGGCCGCTGCGAAACCCGGCGTGTACGGAGCTAGCCGATCAGTCAATTTCGGCCGGTTGACCCAGCGTTGCTCAGACAACAGAAGGGCCATTCCGACGAACGCCGGCAGAGACAAAGCAGCAAGTGCACGCACGTCAGTCCTTGAAGACCCGTTGTTGGTCCGGCAGGCGCATCACTCGGCCGGCCCAAATCCAACAGCCGACGACCATGGCGATGGCGACCATCACGATGAGTTGGCCTGTGCTGCTGCGATAGGCGGCGCGGCCATTGCCGATAGACATTCCGGCGAGGGTCATTCCCGCAGGCACTGCGAAAACGAACAGCCGAGCGAAACGAGCTCCCGCCTGACGGCTGTACGCGTCCTTGCGGTCCTGCACATCGGTCTGGCGGTCTTCGGCCAGCGCTTCAAGCCGCCCGTCAAGGTCGGTACCACCGAGTTCGTGGGCACTCAGGAGAGTTTCACAGGCCATGTCAGCAGTCGGGTCGGCCAAGCGGTGCTTCAAAACGGTGATCGTGCGAGTCAAGTCGGTGGTGAGCAACCACTCGCGGTGAGCTGCCGCAAATCCAGGCCGCAGTTCTTCAGGGCCGCGTCGCCCGACTTCTAAGAGCGCCTGCGGTATGGAACGGCCCAGCGATGCGGTTTGGAGACGTATCTCTTCGATCATTCGGGGCCATGCCTCTTGGGCCCGTTGTCGGCGGTTGTTTCTGCGCAATCGATACGACGCAATCGGCAACGATGCCGCAAACGCACCGATCGCCAAGGCAGGAAAAAGACCGCCAAAAGCTGCGAAGGAGAGCAGAAAACCCGCAACAGACAACATTGCCACCACTGCGACGAACTCTCGTTTGTCGATCCCGTCGAGACCAGCCTGTTGCAGCCAGACATCTATATCGATAGCCTCGAGCCGTGCTCGGGAACGATCCGAAGAGCGGATCCGGGGCCCGAATCCCAGTCCGTTCCAACCCAGCGAAAGAGCCGAAAAAATATAAAACACACCGATACCTGCAGTGATTGCCAAGAGCAGCGAAATCACAGGGCTGCCCCCGTCGGGTCGAGAACGGAACGAAGGTCGAGTCCGTTTGCGGCGAATGCTTGGTCCAGGCGGGACGGTACAACTCCCGACCAGCGAAGGGGACAGTCAAGATTGTCACGAACAAAAACGTCGGTGGCGGTGAACGCGGTGCCGTCGATGGTTCCCGCTAGGTCCTCTACCGCGACTATGGAACCGATTCGGGGTCCCTTGTCGGTTCGAACACAGTGAACGACGAGATCAATTGCTTCGCTCACGAGACTGTTGAGGGCGCTCATCGGCAGTTCGTTGCTGGTATCGGCGAGCTGGCAGATGAAGCGGAGACGAGTGAGCGCCTGGCGCGCAGACCCGGCATGAATGGTGGTGTAGCCTTTTACCCCCGAAGAGAGTGTGAGCAACAGGGGAAGCGCTTCTCGGTCGCGCACTTCGCCGACGATCGCCACATCGGGGGCCATTCGCAAGAACCCGGCAACAAGCCTGCGGAGGTCGACCTCGGGGCGATCTGAACGAGCCGCTCGAGTCTGCATGCTGGCAACGTTGGGCAGAGGAATATCGGCCTCGAACACCTCCTCGGCCACTACCACTCGCAACGAAGGGTTGAGTTCGGCTACACAACAGTTGAGCATGGTCGTCTTTCCCGCCCCGGGAGCGCCCGCAAAGACCATCGTTTGCCTCGCGTTGACGCAACATCGAAGGAACTCAGCAACCGCAGCCGAGAGCATTTCCCGGTCTACGAGTTCGTCGAGGTTGCGAAAAGCAATACCGGTGAACTTACGGACGTTGACCATGATGTGACCACCGCGGGCCACATCACCGTGAACGATGTGGAGGCGGGCTCCGCTATCAAGCTGGGCATCTTGAAGACCCTCGCTGGGGTCGAGTTTTCGGTGCGCGCTGGAAGCATCGTCGAGCACTTTGGTGAGGGTACGGATGACATGCTCGTCGTTGTGGAACACCTCGTCGTGGTATCCGCTTGTGCCACGATGACGCTTCACGAAGATGGCGTCAGGTGCGTTTATCATGATCTCCCAGACGTCGTCGTCGTGCAGCAATGGACCTAAAGGGCCGTAACCGGTGAGGTTGCGAAGAGCACGTTCAGCAACAATCTCGGGATAGCTGAGCGGAAAGGGACGGATGCCACGGCGATGATCGTCGTTCCAATGTCGGATCTCTTCAGCGACCAGCACAGAGAGGGCGTGAGTGCTCTGAACTGCGTTCAGATCGAGCGCTTCATTTTTTGCACGTTCCTTGACTCTCATCTCGATCTCGGCCAGCGGTGTCAGCTCCTCGGTGATGGTCATTGTGTCTGGTCGTTCCAGTGTCCGAGTGATCCTGGTGTTACCGGCACAGGTTCAAGGGTGTTGTTGAGGGCATCTCTGGAGTTGCCGCGACTTGAGAATGATCCGAGTCGATTTGACAGTTGGCGGTGTAGTGCCTTGACAGCGTGATTCGGTAGCCGAACACCGTCACGCAGGGCATCTTCGATGTCGGGTCGCTCGCTCACGAAGACCGGGTTTCCGATGTCGCCAACGCTGCTGTCTCGTGTCAGTAACGCCGCCAAGGCATCCGCAGCGTCGGCCTGGCGACGAGGATTGCGAGTAGTTCGGTTCAAAACAGCGACTATTCGTTCCGATTCAACTTCTACGGCAACGAGTTCGCGGATTGTGCGAGTCAGCGAATGGATTCCTTTGGTAGTTGCGACGCCGACCACAACAACGAGGTCAGCGGTGGTAGCAACCGTTCTGGCCATGTGGTTGCGATCCTCAACATCTCGCGAACCGGTGTCTCTCTCTCCTTCGAAGTCGTGGTCGATGTCAGCGACAACCAATCGATATGAGTGGAGCATCCCGTCGAGCGAGGTCTTGAAGGATCGGGGACGAATCGCAGTCCAGTCCCGGTGACGTCGAAGGCCGAGCAGTAGGTGGTAGCCGCGGCCAACGGCCTCGAATACAAGCGAACGCAGCTGCTCAGTGGGCACCCTTCCTGCTCGATGAGCGTCAACGAATTCCTGTATTCCGGGGATCACTTCGCGAGCATCATGAAGCATTCCCTGTTCGCCGTTGAGGGCTAGGTCTGCCAGCAGAACCATCGAGTTGTTGCTCGGCTCGCTCGCAAACGATTGCGCTGCTGCCATCGCAACAACCGAAGATCCGGCTCCGCCGGGTCCGGTGACTGCAATGAGTTGACCGCGCCAAGTTGACTCGTGCGGGATCGGCGAGTCGCGGACGACCGCAGAGATCTGTGCGACAGGCGGGGCGTGGTCGGTGAGTGCGCCCAGCAGATCTGAGCGCTCGAATTCTTCGGGTAGCAGTGCAGCTACGCCCAGTTCGTTCCAATCTCGCTCAACGACCGAGCCAACGACGATGACTGTTGCGCCAGCGATGCGAACACTGTCGATCAGGTCGCGGTCGAGTCCAGAAACGTCGCCTCCCACGAGCAAAGCTGAGTATGACCTTCCGCTGTTCAGACGGGCCACAACCTCGTCTCTCGAAACACACTTGATGAAGTCGACCGGGATGGCCGCTGCGGTGGACCAGTGGGACAGTTTGCTGAACCATTCGACTCGTGGATGGGCAAGCCCAAGAATTAGCCAGCGATCGTCACTCATTGGAGGTTTCTCCGTCGTCGGTGACGCGATCAGTGCGAAGCGGCCCGTCGTAATGTTCGGGGAAGTAGTCATCGGTGGCTCGAGTCGTCAACACCACGGTGAGTTCAAAAAAAGACAGATGAGTGCCACGCAGGACTCGCCCAGAATCGCTTAGTCCCAGGGTTAGGCGACCTTCAGAGCTTGCACCGATGCTGTCGCCAAGAGCATTGAATGCCAGGACCGAGGCGTCCTCGAAGGCGACCCAGGTGTCTTCATTGCGCGAGTCGTATGCAAGAATCGTGACCCGATCGCCCCTAGTCAGAAGTTCAGGAGTTCGATCAAGGGGCACTGGCAGAGTCAGTTCATGGAAATTAGTTGTGTCCGTGTCGTCGATCTGGGCCGCGCCGCGCAAGTCGGGGGCCAGAAGTAATCCTCCGGCGTGCAAGAAACGCAAGGCTGTTGCACCATCGGGAGCGCCGGCAGAGTCCGTGCTCGCCGACTCAAAGGCGATATCGGCCAGTTGGGGGCTGAGCGTCATTGGTTCAAAGGCCGTATCCGTGGCGCTGATGGAATCACCGGCGTCGATATCGCGGAGCAGCACGAGATATTCGGTGCCAGGGCCGCTATCGCCTCCGCTGGCGAATACGAATGCGCCGACAGCCGCGACCGTCACCAACAGCGCGCCGACGAGGGCTCGCCCGTTGGGGAGGCTCCGACGCGAAACTATTGAACGTTTGGCCCCCGTCGACCCGGCCGCGTCAGGGCCTTCGGTCCGTGGATCTATCATCGCCGTTGGGTCTCCTCCGCCTTGTGACGTGCGCCTCTGAGACGCTCGCCGTGCCTAGCCGACCAACAAATTCCCGCTCGTGGTCGACTCGCTGCGAGACCATAACAGCAGAAAAATGAGACTTCCAGCACTAATTTCGATGTTGATACCCCACAATCGATGTCATCGGCTCAAAAACCCTGTAAATTAGCGGGAACGACGAAGAGAAATCTCTTCCGAAAGGGAGGTAAAATGCCCGAGCAACCAGCAGATGATGTGGTTTGGTTGTCGACACCGGCAGCTGCTGACCGGCTGGGCATCACACCACGAACTTTGTACCGGTTTATTGATGAGGGTCAGATACCGGCGTACAAGTTCGGTCGCGTGATTCGACTAAAACGAGATGACGTGGACAGCTTCATTGAGACCTGTCGGGTGGAACCCGGCACGATGGCGCACCTGTATCCGTCAACCGCCGGCTAGTTAACAGAATATTCGAGACAAGGAATACACGAGTTCTACGCACCGTGTAATCGAGACCGTGTAATCGAGACCGTGTAATCGAGACCGTGTAATCGAGTGAGTGCGGATAGCCGTCCTGAGAGTGTGAATCGAGCGGGTGAGGAGAATCGAACTCCCATCATCAGCTTGGAAGGCTGAGGTTCTGGCCGTTGAACTACACCCGCGGCGGCTTTGAGGCTAGCGGCCCGCGCCGAAATTGAACCGTGTTGGGATTGAACTCGCTCTCGTAGAGCTTTGGCCATCTGCGTCGATCTCGTAGGCCGTTAGGCTTTGTCGAGTGAACAACAACGGCACTACCAGCAGTATCGAAATCCTTGACGACAACAAGGTCAAGTTAACGGTTGAGGTTGACGAAAAAGAGTTCGACTCTGCGATTGATGCGGCCTTCAAGCGCATCTCCAAACAGGTTCGAATACCAGGCTTTCGCCCCGGCCGGGTTCCGCGTCGAATCCTCGAGGTTCAGCTTGGTCATCAGTACGGTCGCTCCGAAGCGCTCCGCGAAGAGCTTCCCAGCTACTACCAGCAGGCCGTTGTCCAACACGACGTAGACGTGATCGACTCGCCTGATATCGAGATCCTGGCTGGACAAGAAGAAGGGGCGGTGGTCTTCGACGCCACAGTCGAGATTCGACCGGTGATTGAAGTGGCCGGCTACAACGGCCTTCGTCTTGAGGTCCCCAGCCCAGAACCCTCAGCTGAAGACATCGACTCAGAGATTGATCGGCTACGCGCTGAGCACGCCGAGTTCGGAACAGTCGAGCGGCCGGCCCAAGACGGTGATCAGGTGAACATCGACATTGTTGGGAGTCATGACGGTGAGGAACTGCCCGGTCTCTCAGCCAACGACTACGACTACGAGGTGGGCACGGGCGCCGTGGTAGCGGAGATCGACGAGAACCTTCGAGGTGCCACAGCCGGCGATGTGGTGAACTTCCAAGCCGCTCATCCAGACCCGGAATCAGCAGAACCCCTTCACTTTGAAATCACCGTCCTGGACGTGAAAGAAGCGGTTCTGCCTGAGCTGGACGACACCTGGGTCGCCCAAGCGACGGAATTCGAGACGCTTGACGAATTACGCGCCGATATCGGCGAACGTCTGGCTTCGATGAAACTATCGCTGGCACGCCGGGCCGCGGATGCCAAGATCGCCGAGGCACTCACCGCTTTGGTGACTCAAGAGATTCCGGACGTTATGGTCACCGACGAGGTCAATGGCCGTCTCCAAGAAGTCTTTGGGAATCTACAACAATCAGGTGTTGATCCGAGCGAGTACCTGGCCCAAACAGGTCAGGACATAGACCAACTCCGTGCCGAACTCGCGGGAACGGCCGAGAACGCTGTCAAGGTTGATCTGGCGCTGCGTGCCATCGCCGAGGCTGAGGGACTCAACCCCGATGATGATCAGCTCGCTGAAACGATCGACGAAATGGCAGAACGTATGGGAACGGACGGCTCTGCGCACATGGACCGTCTCAAAGAGTTGGGACAACTCCCATCGTTGCGAGCCGATCTCGCCAAGTCCAAGGCCCTGGAGTGGCTGCTCGACAACGTTGAACTTGTTGACGAAACCGGTGTTGCGGTTGATCTGAAAACACCGGAGTCATCCCAAGACGGCGCCAGCGACCAAGACGACTCAGTAAAAGACGATGGAGAGCCACAATGACCGATATCAACCCTCGCAACTACCTGGTTCCGACGGTAGTTGAGCAAACCAACCGTGGAGAGCGGGCGTTTGATCTGTACAGCCGCCTGTTGAAAGAGAACATCATCTTTATCGGCACGCCGATCGACGACACCATCGCCAACCTGATCTGTGCCCAGCTTCTGCACCTTGAGTCAGAAAACCCCGACAAAGACATAAACCTCTACATCAATTCACCAGGGGGCGATATCAATTCGTTGTTCGCCATCTACGACACGATGTGCTACATCAAGCCCGACATCACAACGATCTGTTTCGGTCAAGCAGCGTCGGCTGCTGCGGTCTTGCTGGCGGCCGGCGCCCCAGGTAAGCGCCTGGCGCTGCCACATGCTCGGATACTCATTCATCAGCCCTACGCAGGGGCGCGCGGGCAAGCCAGCGATATCGAGTTGATAGCCGCCGAGGTCCAGCGCATGAAGGTCTCGCTGGAGCAAGTTCTCGCTCATCACACCGGTCAGACAGTCGACAAGATCGCGGCCGACACAGACCGAGACTTCGTAATGACCGCGCTTCAAGCCAAAGAGTACGGCATAATCGATGAGGTGATTGAGACGCGCAATACTGTTGAGAGCAGTGGTGCGATTGCAGTGATCGGTTGACAGCAGCAAGCAGGGAAGGAAACCAGTGGCCAAATTCGGCGAAGGTGGAGAGCTTCTGAAATGCTCCTTCTGCGGTAAGTCGCAGAAGCAGGTCATGAAGCTGATTGCAGGCCCTGGTGTTTATATTTGCGACGAGTGCATTGGTCTTTGTAACGAGATCATCAAAGAAGAACTGGCGGAAGGTTCCGAAAATAGCTTGGGTGTGCTGCCCTCACCGCGTGAGATCTACCAGTTCCTCAACGACTACGTCGTAGGGCAGGACAATGCCAAGCGGATTCTCTCGGTCGCGGTCTACAACCACTACAAGCGAGTGGAGTTGGGATCCCAGCTCGATTCCGAAGTCGAACTGTCAAAATCCAACATCTTGTTGATCGGCCCGACAGGGTGCGGCAAGACACTGATGGCGCAGACCTTGGCTCGTATGCTCAACGTGCCCTTCGCGATCGCTGATGCCACCGCACTGACAGAAGCGGGATACGTCGGGGAGGATGTTGAGAACATCTTGCTGAAGCTGATTCAAGCAGCCGACTACGACATCAAGAAAGCTGAAACCGGAATCATCTACATCGACGAGATCGACAAGGTGGCCCGCAAGAGCGAGAACCCGTCAATCACCCGCGATGTGTCGGGCGAAGGAGTCCAGCAGGCGTTGCTGAAGATTCTCGAAGGAACCACCGCCGCGGTACCACCTCAAGGCGGACGCAAGCATCCCCATCAAGAGTTCATCCAGATTGACACTTCCAATGTGCTGTTCATCTGCGGTGGCGCTTTCGCAGGTATCGAGAAGATTGTTGAGAATCGAGTAGGCACGCGCGGTGTTGGCTTCGGAGCTGATATCCGGCGCCCTGAAGAGAAAGACCTCGGAGCCATCTTCGACGAGGTACTCCCTGAAGACCTTGCCAAGTTCGGTTTGATCCCGGAGTTCATCGGGCGTCTACCCGTGCAGGGTTCTGTGGGGCACCTCGAAGTAGAAGCGCTGGTGGAGATTCTCACCGAACCCCGCAACGCCCTCATCAAGCAGTACCAGAAGATTTTCGAATTCGAGAACGTCGGATTGGAGTTCACTCCGTCTGCTTTGTTGGCCATTGCCGAAGAAGCGATCAAGCGGTCCTCCGGGGCGCGTGGATTGCGAGCGATCCTCGAAGAGGTGCTTCTCGACATCATGTACGACCTCCCCGGTCGCGACGATGTCGGCCATGTGGTCATCGACGGAGACACAGTCCTTGAGAAAGTCCCTCCGGTGCTCCTTGATCGTGCAGAGGACCTGCGCGCCAGTTGAGGCTACGTGGGCCCTGGAAACTTGAATCTTGGACTATCTGGAAGCCCTGGATCATCTTGATCGGTTGATCAACTACGAAGTCCAACCGCGTGCCGGCGCTATCAAGGGCTTGTCGCTGGACAAGATGCAACAGGTCATGGAGATTCTGGGCGACCCTCAGCACGCGTGTGCGGCGATCCACATCACCGGAACCAACGGCAAGGGCTCAACCGCACGGATGATTGAATCGCTTCTGGCATCGATGGGGCTGCGGGTCGGGCTCTACACGAGCCCACATGTTTCTTCTCCGTGTGAACGAATCCGGGTAGCGGCCGTAGAACTCGACCAACCAACGTTCGGTCAGGCCATCGGTGATATAGCGCGCCTTGTGGAGGTAGCGGAACTCGGACCGCTCAGCTGGTTTGAGACCGTCACAGCAGCTGCTTTTCTACACTTCGCAAACGAGGCAGTCGAAGTGGCGGTGGTTGAAGTCGGCATGCTCGGGAGATTCGACGCGACCAATGTGGTCGATGGTCAGATCGCGGTGATCACCAATGTCGGGCGTGACCACACCGACGGCGCGCCGGGTTGGTGGCGTCGGATCGCCGAGGAGAAAGCGGGGATTGTCAAGCCAGGCGCAAGTGTTGTCATTGGCGAGACGGTCCCAGAGTTGGCTGAGATAGTCGCCGCACAGTCACCAGCCTCCATCCTCACCCCCAACCTGTTGAGCAGTGAAGTGGCGGTAGGGGGTCGCCTGTTGAGCTTGCAGACGCCACGCGCCACTCATTCTGAAGTGTTTCTTGGACTGCATGGCGCGCATCAGGCGCACAATGCCGCGGTCGCGATCGCGGCGGTAGAGGAGTTCTTCGACGCGCCGCTCAATTCAGACGTGATCCACGAAGCGTTCGCCACCGTTGAGGCCCCCGGTCGACTTGAGGTAGTCCATCGTTCACCGCTGATGTTGCTCGATGCTGCTCACAATCCGCCTGGCGCTGAGGCGCTGGCAAGGTCACTCGACGAGGACTTTGGCGGGGTCAACCGTCGTTTCTTGGTCTTCGGAATTCAGGACGGCCGGGATCCAGCGGAAGTTCTGACAGCTCTTGATGTGGCTGCTTTCGACATGGTGGTTGCCTGCACCGCGCCGACGGCTCGTGGTGTAGAGGCGGCCGAACTCCGTGACACTGCAGTTTCGTTGGGGGCCCGAGTTGAAGCCGTTGCAGACATCGCTACCGCTATTGACTATGTACTCGACCAGGCTGATGACGAGGATTTGATTGTGGTAGCGGGTTCGGTGACCGTGCTTGAAATAGCCCGGGAATTCGCCGCGGAACTGTAGAGACTGAGCCGGAAGCGTTGACGCGAAATCGAAACGGTAGCCTTCGAGCGCATGGATCGAACTCTCATCATTTGCAAACCGGACGCGGTTGAACGCGGTCTTGTGGGCGAGATAATCGGGCGGTTTGAGCGCAAAGGATTGAAACTAGCGGCCGCCGAACTCAGAGTTCTCAGTGTAGAGACTCTCGCCCGCCACTATGAGGAGCACCAGGGGAAGGCGTTCTATGACGACCTGGTCAAGTTCATGAGTCGGGGGCCAGTCCTAGTAGCGGTGATCGAGGGTGTGCCCGACACATGGAGAGTAGTTCGCCAGATGGTCGGCGCGACAGACCCTCTACAAGCCTCACCGGGAACGGTTCGAGGAGACCTGGGTAGCGAGTTCACCGAGAATCTGATTCACGGGAGCGACTCTGCTGAGTCCGCGGTGCGTGAAATTGGGATTTTCTTCCCGAATCTGAACAAGACTGATCAACAGTGACAAGATCCCCGCGCTGCTCTTGGGCCCATACGCCGCCCGTTGTGATCCATTCTTGGCATCGAGACGGCATTTCTGCGTACACTAGGCCATGGGGGAGCAGCGCCACGCGTGCTGCGAACTCCTCGGCCAACTTCGCCAACCGGAACGAGGCATCGAGCTGATGGCTGTCGACTCATTCATGAACATGTTGGGTGGTGGACTGCGGGCTGCTATGGGGCGAGACATGGCCGTCGATCTCGGAACCGCGAACACACTGGTATATGTTCGAGGCGAAGGCGTCGTGCTTGACGAACCGTCTGTTGTTGCCATCGATACCAGTGACAACAGGCCTCTCGCGGTAGGTTCCG
The DNA here is from genome assembly GCA_965198365.1 of Candidatus Aldehydirespiratoraceae bacterium. Lineage (GTDB taxonomy): Bacteria > Actinomycetota > Acidimicrobiia > Acidimicrobiales > Aldehydirespiratoraceae > VXYK01. Next base: position 1,730,348 of record OZ240617.1, read on the forward strand.
AAGCGAAACGGATGATTGGACGAACCCCTGCCAATATCCAGGCGATCCGGCCGCTCAAGGACGGTGTTATCGCAGACTTCGAGATATGCGAGAAGATGCTCCGCTATTTCATCCGCGAGGTGCATCAGCGCAGATGGGCCCGGCCGCGCATGGTTATCGCGGTTCCATCGGGAATCACCGGTGTCGAGCAGCGGGCCGTTCAAGAGGCAGCCGAATACGCCGGCGCAAGCAAGCCTGCGTACATCATCGAAGAGCCGATGGCCGCCGCTATCGGAGCAGGTCTTCCAGTTCAAGAACCGACCGGGAACATGATCGTAGACGTCGGCGGAGGGACCACCGAAGTCGCAGTCATCTCGCTCGGTGGTGTTGTGGCGAGTCAATCGGTCCGCGTCGGCGGTGACGAACTTGATGACGCGATCGCCCAACATGTCAAAAAGGAACATGGTCTGGCTCTTGGGGAGCGCACCGCAGAGGAAGTGAAGGTTCAGATCGGATCCGCGGCTCCACTGCGACGAGAACTTTGTGCGGAGATCCGTGGGCGAGACCTTGTGACTGGTTTGCCTCGCAGCATCGTCGTGAGCACACAGGATGTTCGCCATGCGTTGGAAGAGCCGATTGTTGCCATCTGCGATGCGGTCAAGTCGACACTTGACCAGACCCCGCCCGACCTCGCCGCCGACATTATGGAGCGTGGGATCACCCTCGCGGGTGGGGGAGTCCTGTTGCGCAATATTGATCAACGGCTGGCCGACGAAACCGGGATGCCAGTTCGGATCGCTAGAAATCCCCTCTATGCCGTTGCCATCGGGTCGGGTCAAGTTCTTGAGGAGTTCGAGGCCTTGAGAGACGTAGTCTTCAGCTCCGGCGAGCTGTAAACCGCAAGTCGCTTCAATGGCGCTGGCTCAGCGGACAGGGCGGATTCGGCACCGCCTGATTCTTCTCACGCTTGTCGCCATCACTTTGCTCACCGTTGATCTGCGCGGCTTCGAGAGCGCGAGAGTGGCTCAGGGATATGTCCGAGATGTCCTTCATCCCGTCAACTCTTTGGCATCATCGATCTTCTCACCGGTTGGTGACATCTGGAATTCACTGTTCCAGTACGACGAGCTCGAAGCAGAAAACGCTGAACTGCAGCAACAATTGGATGCGCTCAGAGGTTCGGCGATACAAGCCGAAGCCGACAACTCCGCATACCGGCAACTCCTCGAGTCGCTTGAGTTGCCCTACGCAGCGGATATAGAAACTGTCACCGCGCGCGTTGAACGAGGACCGGTGGGGAATTTCGCCGGCGATGTCGTGACGATCAACAAAGGCCACCGCCACGGTCTGACGGAGGGCATGACGGTTGTGACCGGAGCGGGACTCGTTGGTCGTGTGGAGCGAGTCGACGGCGTGACGTCGACGGTCCAGTTGCTCAGCGATCCTGGTCTGTTGGTTGGCGTGCGGCTGGTTTCGACGAACGACGTAGGCCTGGGCCATGCGGTTCCAGGTGAACCCGGGTTGTTCACCGTCAATCAGGGCCCGAACTGGCCCCAGATTACAGACACCACGCTCCTGCCTGAGATCGGTTCCGCGGTTGTGACCGATGCCGACTCGCGTTACACCGCCGATGTTCCCATTGGGCGGGTTGTCGAGGTGCGCTCGGCCGCAGATGAATTGGCTTTGGAAGTTCTCGTGGAGTTGGCAAACGACGTCGAGGATCTGGCGTATGTGTCGGTTCTGATTACTGAACAACGCGAAGATCCACCACTGGTGGATGTCGTGCCGAGCACCAGCGTGCCGCTCGATCTCGACCCGGACCTTCTCGATGCCCCCGACGCTGATGGTGAGGTGAACCAATGATCGCCTTGAGGTTGGGCGTACTGATCCTTCTCGCTCTTGTCGTGCAGGTCACGGTGTTCGCCGATGTCAGGGTCTGGGGGGTTGCTCCGGAGTTGCTGGTGTTGCTCGCGGTGATGTTCGGCTACTGGTTCGGGCCAGAGCGCGGCCCGACCGCGGCGTTTGTGATCGGCTTGCTCTGGGACATCTACCTTCCCACTCCTCTGGGTCTTTCGGCGATCGTCTTTGGCATTGTGGCCTTCGCGGTCGGGACGGGCGGAGCGGAACTGTTTCGAGACTCGAAGTTGCAGTTGGCCGCGATAGCGGGGATCGGGACCTTCGCAGCGGTGGCCGGGTATGCGTTGCTGGGCGAGGTCATGGGGCAACGTGGCCTGGTCGACCTGGAGATGCTGCGCGTGGCGCTGATCGCCGGGGTCATCAATGCGCTGGCGGCGCCGTTGACCCGACCCTTGATGGCTTGGGCAGTTGGACCTCAGTTGGGATTCGGCGGTGTGGGTGCCGTTCGATGACTTCTCTGGGCTGAAAAGGCTGAAAAGATGGCGATAGACGACGACCAAACGAAACTACGTCTACGAATTTTCGCGTTCGTAGCTTTGATTCTCTTTGGCGCTCTCGTAGCTCGTCTGTGGTTTCTGCAGGGAATTGAGTACGAGGTGTTGCAACGCGAAGCTCTCGCGAACGTACTTGAACCAGTGTACGAAGAGGCGCCGCGGGGGCGCATCCTTGATCGCAACGGTCGAGTTCTTGTCGATAACAAGGTCGTACAGGTAATAACGCTCGACCGTAGGGAACTGGAGACCCTCGACGAAGAAGAGACATTCGAGGTCTTTAAGAACCTGGCTCTGGCGATCAGTCGTTCAGGTCGGCCGACCAAGGTGTCGACGATCTCCGCTGAGGTCGCGGATCCTCGCTACGGGCCGTTTGATCGGATTCCGATTGCGGTGGATGTGAATTCCAAGCTCATGGTGTACCTGGGAGAGCGCCCGGACCAGTTTCCCGGTGTCCGTGTGGAGCAACGCACAATCCGCCGCTATCCCTACGGCAGTCTTGCGGCGCATCTTCTAGGTTACGTGGGTCCGGTCACGCGAGCAGAACAGGAACAGGCGAATGCCAACCTTGATCTCGACGCGCAGGATGCCAAGACCTATCAACTGAACAGCCAGATCGGAAAGACCGGCATCGAGAGGATTTTCGAGCCTGAACTGCGCGGTGTTCCCGGTATTCGTCTGTTGGAGGTCAACAATGTGGGCGAGGTCATTCGCGAACATCCCGGTGTCACCCCCAAACCCGGCAACGATGTGTGGCTCACGATTGACATCGACCTGCAGGCTCGCGCCGAAGAGCAACTTGCGCTGGGATTGATCAACACCCGTCTTGAGTCGGAAGAGCCCGATGTGTTGGCCCCGGCCGGGTCTGTGGTTGCCATCAATCCTCAGAATGGAGATGTGCTGGCGATGGCATCGTTTCCGACTTATGACCCGTCGCAGTTCGCCACTGGAATCTCCACCGAGGATTTCAATCTGCTGACTTCCGATGACAACTATTGGCCGATTCTGAACCGGTCCATTCAGGGCTCCTACGCACCGGGTTCAACCTGGAAGCTGGTCACCTCGGTGGCGGCGATCCAACACGGGGTGATCGACGAACTCTACGGCGGGACCGACGAATTCGTGAACGACCGCGGGAGCTACATCTACCCGTTCTGCGAAACCGGAACAGAACTGGAAGGCACCTGCGCATTCGACAGTCCTTTCGTGGGCTCGCGCCACGTCGACCTTACTGACGCGCTGACTGTGTCGAGCGATGTCTATTTCTATCGACTCGCCGGCGAGGGGTTCTTTACCCGCGAGCGAGGTCCGCAAGGCGACGAGGGGATTCAGACGACAGCGAGGCTCATGGGACTCGGTGGTAGCACTGGAGTGCAACTTCCCTACGAGCGTTCTGGTGTGGTTCCGGATCGTGACTACTTCGATCTCAAGTTCTCCCAGGGTGTCTTCATCCGAGACGGGGATCAGTGGTTTGCCGGCGACACCATCTTGTTGTCGATCGGCCAGGGTGACGTCTTGGTGACGCCGATCCAACTCGCCAACACTTACGCCACGTTTGCCAACGGTGGCACACTCCATCAACCCAATGTTGCGTTGAGGATCGTGAATCCGCAGGGCGATCCGATCGTCGAGTTCGGCCCGCGGGTCCTCAACGAGCTTGATTTCGGACCCGAAGTTACCGAGCCGATCATCAGGGGGTTGTTGGGAGTTCCCAGATTCGGCGGGGTCCGCGGCACTGCCGCAAGTGCCTTCCAAGGCGGGACGTTCCCCGTCGATCAATGGCCGGTTGCCGGCAAGACGGGCACCGCTGAGGTGGATGGGAAGGCGGACACGAGTCTCTTTGTGGCATGGGGCCCCAACGATTTTCCCGAGATTGGTGTCGACGTGGACGGACCTGTTGAGATCGCTGTTGCGGTAGTGATGGAGGAGTCTGGATTCGGCAGTGTTGCCGCTGCGCCGGTCGCGGCTGCGATACTTGAACCCATCGCACGCAACAACATGCCGCGAGCGTTGACGCTCGACGAATCCGAGCTTGAGCAGGTTGCTCGTATCGAGGCTCTGCTTGCGGCGCGCGACGCCGCACGACAGGGGACGGTTGTCGCGAACGGAGAGACGCAGTGACAACCGTCGGTACGTTCGCTTCGCGTCCTCCACCTCTTGCCGAGGACGACGATCAGCGTTGGTGGTTCGTCCTGGACCCGGTGCTCATCACCACGGTGTTGTTGATCACCGCGATGGGAACGGTGCTTGTCTTCTCCGCCACGCGCGGCTCGGCAACGCCGCTGGAACCGGTCGACTATTCGTTCCTTGAACGTCAGATCGCGTTCGCGGTTCTGGGCCTGGTTGTCACCGTGTTGGTGGCTCATCTCAGTGTGCGCTTGATACGGGCATGGTTGCCCGCGGCCTACCTCGGTCTGCTTTTGTTGCTTGGTGGTCTGCTGCTGTTCGGCGACAACGTGAGGGGAATACGTGCCTGGTACAGCTTCGCTGGGTTCAGTTTTCAGCCTTCGGAGCCAGGCAAGGTGGTACTCATTGTTGTTCTCGCCGCGGCCTTGTCAGTTGAGGAAGTGCGGATGAAGCGGCTGCTGGTGGGCTTGGGCCTTGCCGGCCTGCCGGTCTTTCTGATCCTGCGACAGCCCGACGTGGGAACCATCCTCGTCTATGTCGTCATCGTGGCGGCGATGATCGCTATGAGCGGGGTCGAGCTGCGGGTCATTGCCGGTCTGGCCGTGATCGCGGTCGCCGTCGTGGTGGTGATCTTCCAGTCCGACGTGCTTGCGAAGTTTCAGGAGGACCGGCTCCAGGTCTTCGTCCTCGACCAGGAGGAGCTTGTTGCGCTGGGTCCGGAGGCAGCTCGCGCGGCGTTCAACGTCGAACAGTCCCAGATCGCCATCGGCAACGGTGGACTCTCCGGTCAGGGGCTGTTTCAAGGTACGCAGACCCGCTCGAATCTGGTTCCGGAGCAGCAGACTGACTTTATCTTTTCGGTAGCTGGTGAAGAGTTGGGGTTTCGCGGTGCGGGCCTGCTGTTGGCGTTATATGCGCTGATGCTGTTTCGGATCTGGCGGATCGCGGTGCGAGCAACTGACTCGTTTGATCGGTTGCTGACAATCGGCGTAATGGCGATGTTCCTGTTCCAGGTGTTCCAGAGTGCCGGGATGACCATGGGGATGATGCCTGTGACCGGTATTCCGCTCCCGCTCGTCTCCTACGGAGGGTCGTCGATGCTCACCTCAATGGTTGCCTTGGGCCTGGTTATGGGCGTCTATCGACGTCGATTCGACTTCACAGAGCGTAGCTAGCTGGGCGGAGCGTGGGCGGTGGAGCGTAGTTGACAACAGTTGGGCGCGGCGTGCCGGTAGCCTCAATGAGTGTCTCGTTCGCTGTGGCCCCGTCTTGAGAACCTGCTCCCGCAGGTACAAAAGCCGGCCCGCTACATCGGATGTGAGCAAGGTGCACAAACTCCAACTCACGGTGCTGCCATCGTTAGTTGGTTGTTGACCTACCCGGACACATACGAAATCGGTTTGCCGAACCAGGGTCTACAGATTCTCTACGAGATTCTCAACGAGCGTGACGATGCGGCGGCCGAACGTGCCTATTCGCCTTGGACTGACCTTGAAGTGTTGTTGCGACGAGAACGGATACCGCTGTTTTCGGTCGACAGTCACCGCCCTGCCGGCGACTTCGATGTCATTGCTTTCAACCTCAGCGCTGAATTGACGTACACGAACCTCGTCAACTGCATCGACCTTGCGGGCGTCCCGATTCATGCGGCAGCCCGAGCAGACTCCGATCCGCTGATAGGCGTGGGTGGTCACTGCACCTACAACCCGGAGCCCATCGCCGATTTCGTTGACTTTGTTGCGCTGGGCGACGGTGAGGAGGTCGTCGGTGAGATTACGGAACTTCTGCGTGAATGGAAATGCGCGGGGCGCTCCAAGGGTTCTCGGAGACCATTGTTGAGGGAAATGGCGAAGATCGCCGGTGTCTATGTTCCTTCGATGTATAAGGTCGTATACGACGGTGCATTCACCGCGGAGGTGACACCCCGCTACCCGGATGTGCCGGCCACGGTAGAGAAACGCACGGTTGCCGATCTCGCGGATTGGCCATACCCCAAACAGCAACTCGTGCCGTTGACCGAGGTTGTGCATGACCGTCTGTCAGTTGAAGTCTTTCGGGGGTGTACCCGAGGCTGCAGGTTCTGCCAGGCGGGGATGATCACCCGGCCTGTTCGCGAGCGTCCAGCCGAGCAGGTGCGCGCCATGATCAGCGATGGTTTGGCCCGCACCGGGTACGACGAAGTGGCGCTCACCTCGCTTTCGACTGCAGATTTCAGCGGTATCCAACAGGTCATCGGCGACACGATCACCGACGCGGGCTGTGATCAGGTAAGCGTGGCACTGCCGAGTTTACGGGTGGACGCGTTCACGGTCGGCATAGCCGCGGAGATTCAGCGGGCTCGCCGCACCGGCCTGACATTTGCCCCCGAGGCCGGTTCCTGGCGGATGCGCCAGGTCATCAACAAGCTGATTCGAGAAGAAGATCTTTACGGAGCGGTAGAGAGCGCTTACAGCCAGGGCTGGCGGCGCATGAAGCTGTATTTCCTTACAGGTCTTCCCACCGAGACGGACGAGGACACGCTTGGAATTACCGAACTCGCCCGAAACTGTGTCGCACTCGGCCGATGTCACCACTCTTCGCCGTCGGTGACGGTTTCTGTGGGCGGATTCGTGCCTAAGCCGTTCACGCCATTCCAGTGGTTCGGTCAGAACACGGTGGTTGAGCTATCGCGCAAGATCGGTTTGTTGCGCGATGACCTGCGTAGAAGCAAGGGGGTGCAGCTCAAATGGCACGACCCCGAAGCAACACTTGTGGAGGGGATCACCAGTCGTGGAGATCGTCGGCTAGGTCCCGTGATTGAGTACGTATGGCGCAAAGGCGGCACCTTCCAGGAGTGGTCCGAGCACTTCAACTATGACCTGTGGCTCGAAGCGATGGCAGCCAACGGTTGCGACGTTGATTGGTACGTTCACCGCCATCGCACCGAAAACGAGGTACTTCCTTGGGATCACCTGTCCGCGGGTCTGCATAAGGACTTTCTGTGGCAGGACTGGCGGGACTCACTAGACGAGTTGGGCCTCGAAGACTGCCGCTGGACGCCGTGTTATGACTGCGGAGCTTGCACAGGCTACGGAATCGAACATGTTGTGGCATCGGCCTCGCCTCCAGCCGGAGGGAGTCAGGGAACCGGTGTCGATCTAACCAGCGGCGGGGGAGTGCCCGTGGTACTGGGCGCACGACCGGGATCGGTGACGACAGCCAACGATCCAAAAGCTCGTCAATTGGCTGGAGCGAGGTCATGAGGATCCGCATTCGCTACACCAAACATGGCAAGGTGCGCTTTACGTCGCATCGTGATGTGGCTCGGATTTTTCAACGGGTTCTTCGGCGTGCTGGGCTCCCCGTCGCTTACAGCCAGGGATTCTCGCCACGTCCGAGAATTGCGTTTGGTCTTGCCCTATCCACAGGTCATGAGTCGCAAGCCGAGTATCTTGATATTGAACTCGATCCCGAACGAATCGATGGACTTGAAATGGGCGATCTGCCAGCCCGGTTATCAAACGAACTTCCAGAAGGAATGGCAGTCACTGCTGCAGTGGTTATTGATCGACGGACTGCGTCGTTGCAGCAAGCAGTCACTAGTTGTACCTGGCAGATCGATGTCATCGACATTGATGCCAATACCGTGGCCGGCGCCGTGGCTCGAGCGCTCGCCGCAGAAACTCTCGTCGTAACCAGAGAACGCAAGGGAAAAAAAGTCGTAGACGACTTGCGCCCCAGTGTCCTGAGTCTCGATGTTGAAGGGCTAATCGAAGCTGAAGAGCAAGAGGGTTCTCGAGTACGGCTTTTGGCTGAACTCGCCACTCAACCTCGTGCGCTACGAGTTTCTGAACTCTTGGGCGCGCTCGATCCACAGTTGATTGAGCACCGGGTGCTGAGGCTTCACCAATGGACAGCGAACGAAACCGACGAACGGCAGCGCAGCAATCCTCTGGACGCTGCCGCGTCCGCACTGGTGGGGGCGACATGATCGCTTGCTTCCCAGTGCCATCAACGAAGGAACGAAACTATGGCCGAATCACAGGCCGACAACCGCGACACCTCGAGTCGTGCCCCCAAATCTCCCCCCGGAGACAAGAAAAAACCAAAAATCGGTGACACTCGTCCTGCGCCGGAGCCGAATCGAGCTCCGCGTATAGGCGACACACGACCAGCCCCGCCGGGCAACGGCGGAGCTGAGTCTGGCAACCCCGGTACTGCCGGTGCCAAACAGAGCCAGGGTACGAAACAGAGCCAGGGTGCGAAACAGAGCCAGGGTGCGAAACAGAGCCAGGGTGCGAAACAGAGCCAGGGTGCGAAACAGAGCCAGGGTGCGAAACAGAGCCAGGGTGCGAAACAGAGCCAGGGTGCGAAACAGAGCCAGGGTGCGAAACAGAGCCAGGGTGCCAAACAAAGCCAGGGTGGCAAACAAGGCCAGGGTGCCAAACAGGGCCAGGGTGCCAAACAGAGCCAGGGTGCCAAACAAAGCCAGGGTGGCAGTTCTGCGAGTTCGAGGTCTTCAAACCAGGGCGGGAACCAACGGGACTCCCAAGGCCCTGCTCCAAGCGAGGGTGGATCAAAACGCCGACGCCGCAGGCGCGGACGACGAGGTCGAGGTAAAGGATCCGCTGCTGAACAGACTGCGGGCGGCAATCGCCAAAAGACCGGAACTCCCCAGACTCGTCGAGGTTCTGACCGCGCTGACAAATCGCACCGTCCCGTCGAATCGATTGTCGACGACGCGGTTGAACTCGATGAGAAGACGTTCAAACAGCGTCGTGGGAGAACGCGCAAGGGGCAGGCGGTCGGCCGCTACATGATGTGCGTATCGGTCGGTGAGAAGGCGACACAGATAGCAACACTTGAAGGGCTCAAACTTGTTGAACATCAGGTGTCCCGTCCCGCCGACGACGTGAGCCAGATTCACGGGAACATCTATCTCGGGAGAGTCCAGAACGTGCTACCGGGCATGGAAGCGGCTTTCATCGATATCGGCACCCCCAAGAACGCGGTGCTCTACCGCGGAGATGTGCAATACGACCCCGAGGACATAGAAGGCAGACGAACCGAACAGCCCCGCATCGAAGAACTTCTGAAGGCCCGCCAGACGATCCTGTGCCAAGTGACAAAGAACCCGATAGCTCACAAGGGTGCCCGGCTCACTCAGGAAGTATCGCTTCCAGGTCGATTCGTGGTGCTGGTACCCAATACCTCCACGTACGGCATCTCGAAACGTCTTCCAGAAGGCGAACGAGCGCGGCTTCGCAGCATTCTCGACAAGGCAAAGCCGAAACGTCACGGGGTGATTGTCCGCACCGCGGCCGAAAACGTCACAGCTGAAGAGATTCAGCGCGATGTGGCTCGACTCGTCACCCAGTGGAAAGAAATTGAAACACTCGCCAAGAAAACAACTGCACCAGCGCTCGTGTACCGCGAACCCGAAGCGGCAGTGCGAATCATCCGAGAGGAGTTCACCAAGGACTTCCGCGGAATCATCATCGACAACCGCAAACTCTACGACGAGGTCAGGGCTTACGTATCCAGCATCACGCCGGCGTTGGCAGAACGAGTCGAATATTACAACCCGAAAGCCGAGAAGCTGCCGCTCTTTGAGCGCCATCGCGTACACGAGCAATTGCGAAAGGCTCTTGACCGCAAAGTTTGGCTGCCATCTGGTGGTTCGTTGATCATTGAGGCCACCGAGGCGCTCACCGTGATCGATGTCAACACAGGCAAGAATGTGGGCAGATCAAGCCTCGAAGAAACAGTCTTCCGCAACAACTTGGAAGCCGCCGAGGAGGTCGCCAATCAACTGCGCCTGCGCGACATCGGCGGGATCATCGTGATCGATTTTGTTGACATGGAGATAGCCAAGAACCGAGCAGAGGTGATGAGAGTCTTCCGGGCTGCGTTGGCTCGCGACAAGACCCGCACGCAGGTATTCGATATCTCGGGTCTTGGTCTGGTCGAGATGACCCGGAAGCGGATCGGCGAGGGTCTGCTGGAGTCTGTTTCTGATCTTTGCGGGACCTGTGACGGCGATGGACATGTCCTGATTGATGGTCTGATCGGTTGATCAGCCCGTTAGAATCCTCCGCCTATGTACGCAGTAGTGAAGACCGGCGGTAAGCAGTACCGCGTCGAGCAGGGCCAGACCCTTTCGGTGGAGCGATTGGGCGATCCCGGTTCCGATGTAGAGCTCGCCCCAGTGATGCTCGTCGACGGCGACACTGTTCTCGCGACGCCCGGTCAGCTGAAAACCGCGTCGGTGACCGCTCGGGTTGTTGAGGAACACAAAGGTCCCAAGATCAACGGGTTCCTCTACAAGAACAAGTCAAACAACCACAAGCGGTGGGGGCATCGTCAGACTTTGGCTCTCATCGAAATCACCGCGATATCGAAGGGTTGATGTTCAATGTCCAAGACCAAAGGTGGCGGCTCGACCCGTAACGGCCGCGATTCCAACGCCCAGCGCCTCGGTGTAAAAGTCTACGATGGTGGCCAGGTTCTGGCTGGAGCGATCATCGTCCGTCAGCGCGGCACAAAGTTTCACCCCGGCAACAACGTCATGAGGGGCGGGGACGACACTCTTTTCGCCACGTCCGACGGCATGGTCAAGTTCGGCCGACGCCGCGGTCGCAAACTTGTCGATGTGATTCCCGCCTAGAGGCCGAGCGCATCCCGCACGCCGGCAGTGTCTAGGCCGGCAGTGTCCAGGCCGGCAGTGTCTAGGCTGGCAGTGTCTAGGCTGGCAACGTGTCTAACTTCATCGACGAATGCAACCTGCATGTAAAGGCCGGTGATGGTGGCGCGGGTTGCGTTGCCTTCAGACGTGAAGCCCATGTCTCCAAGGGTGGACCTGACGGTGGCGACGGCGGTGATGGTGGATCGATCTGGTTGGTCGCGGACCGTAACGTAGCCTCGTTGTTGGCTTTTCGTGATTACCCCCATCGCAAGGGACCCAACGGCAGCCATGGCGGAGGATCCAAGCGTCACGGGGCCCGAGGCTCAGACCTCGACGTAGCAGTGCCGATGGGCACAGTGGTGCTGGACCACGAAACCCGTGAACCGCTCGCCGATCTAGTCGACAACGGTGACCGTTGGCTGGCAGCGCAGGCTGGCGAGCGTGGCCGGGGAAATGCCCGTTTCTTGTCGAACCGAAGGCGAGCACCTGCTTTCGCTGAGCAGGGTGAGCATGGAGAACAGCGCTGGCTTCGACTAGAACTCAAGCTGCTCGCCGATGTTGCGATCATTGGATTTCCAAATGTCGGCAAGTCGACGCTGATCAGTCGCATCTCAGCGGCCAAACCCAAGATCGCCGACTATCCGTTCACCACTCTTGAACCGAATCTTGGAGTTGTCCGCACAGATGACGGCTTCGAGATGGTCGTGGCCGATATCCCCGGCTTGATTGAAGGAGCAAGCGAAGGCAGGGGACTGGGGCATCAATTTCTGCGCCATGTCGAACGGGCGCAGGTGTTGCTGGTGCTGTGTGACTTGGCACCGTGGGATGGAGTTGCGCCTGACCAACAACTGCAGGTCTTGCTCAACGAGTTGGGTTCTTACCAACCAGAACTGCTGGATCGTCCGCGTCTGGTGGTCGGAAGCCGCGCTGATATGGCCCCCGGACACGGCTATGACGGACCCGCTGTCTCCTCGGTTACTGGTGCGGGGATCTCGGAATTAACAGGTGCACTTGTTGATCTGGTTGCCCAGAGCAGGGCCACAGAACCAGAAGCGATTAGAACCACGATTCATCGGCCTGTCTCGGCTGAGATCCAACTCCGGCGTCATGATGACGGATCCTGGGAAGTGATGGGTCGTGCTGCTCGACGCGCGGTTGCTCTCAGTGACTTGACCGACGAACAGGCGTTGGTCTACGCAACCGAACGGTTACAGCAGCTTGGGGTCAACACTGCGTTGGCGCGAGCAGGATTAAAAAGCGGTGACGAGGTACGCATCGGCGACTTCAGCTTTGAGTACGAAGAGGATTTATGAGTGCTGACAAAACCGTTGTGGTGAAGATCGGAACGTCGTCCATCACCGATAGTGAAGGAGTCGTGCAGCGATCTCGTATCGCCAAGTTGTGCGCCGAAGTAGCTGATTTGCGCGCTGCCGGCTATGGGGTCGTGGTGGTGACCTCGGGCGCCATTGCTGCAGGTCTGCCGGAACTGGGATTGGGAGGAGGCAATCGGCCCAGAGACATCAGGACGCTGCAAGCCGTAGCGACGGTCGGACAGAGTGCACTGATGGCGGTGTACCGCGAAGAGTTCGCCTCGCACGGTCTGATCGCCGGCCAGGTGCTGTTGATCCCTCTCGATTTCATCGTGCGCTCTCAGTACCTGCACGCCCGGCAGACTCTGGAGCGGCTGCTTGAACTTGGCGTTATCCCGGTCGTGAACGAGAACGATGCCATCGCAGACGATGAGATCCGTTTCGGCGACAACGACCGGATCGCCGCTTTGGTTGCCAATTTGGTTGATGCCGCCCGTTTGGTGCTGTTGACAGACACTCCTGGTGTGCTGACCGCGGATCCCCGCACCGATGCTGATGCGTCACTGATCGAGGAAATCGTTCGGATCGACCATCAGACCGAGGCGCTTGTGGGTGGCGCCGGCTCAGCGCGAGGAAGTGGCGGCATGGCTTCGAAACTCAACGCGGCGAAAATCGCTGCTTGGTCAGGTGTCTCATCGGTGATTGCGGACGCTCATCGCGATCACGTGTTGCGTGACGCGGTAGAGGGTGTGGCCGGTAGCGGCACAATGGTTCACGCCCGCAAGAGCCGCCTCCCAGCGAGAAAGCTGTGGATCGCGTTCGCTGTCGGTGCGCAGGGGACCATCACAGTCGACGGTGGCGCTCGCAAGGCACTCGAACGAGGCAAGTCGCTTCTGTCGGCTGGTGTCCGCCAAGTCGACGGTTCGTTTGCTGCTGGTTCACCAGTTGAGGTAGTTGACGACGACGCGGTCGTCTTTGCCAAAGGTTTGACTCGTCACGGCTCTGATGATCTGCGCGCGGTCGCGGGGCGCCGAAGTGACGATCTACCTGGAGGCGCGTTGCATCTGGTCATTCACGCCGATGACCTTGTGACTGTGCCTGCCTAGGGACTGTCAGGGTTGCTGGAGGACTCGGGAATCGCTTCGGGTGCGCCGGGCGCTTCGATTCCGAGGTTGGCGCGGATCGCGTTGAGCCGTGACTGTGCTTCAACCTTGCGAGCCGCTTTCTCAACTTCATACACCTGAGCTTCAATGTTGCCTTCGGTGAGTTCAGCGGTGGCCTTGGCCTTGGCGTAGCGAGCCTCGATCTTGTCGCGTACTTGGTCGAAGGTTGGAACATCCTCGCCGACCGCTTCTGACAGTGTGCGCATCGCCGAGTTGACGGTCTCCTGCATCTTGGCCTGGTCGAGTTGGCTCAACAATGCCTGGCGTTGCCCGAGCTTCTTTTGCAGCACGCCGGCGTTCTGCTCTACCGCAGCTTTGGCTTGATCAGCCGCGTCGGATGCTTGAAAGTACAGGCTCTTCAAGCTCTCGATCTCTTCCTCGAGAGTGAGGAGCCGGTTGGCGAACTGTTCAGCGGCGTCGGTATAGCGCTCAACGCGGTCAGGATCCCCGGCTCGGGTGGCGTTGTCGGCCATCTTCACGGCCTGGCGGGCGTTGCCGTTGATGCGCTCAAGTTCTTCGAGCGAACGATTGAGTCGAAGTTCCGTCTGCTTCTGGTTGGCGATGACGTTGGCCGCTTGGCCGCGAAGCCGATTGTGTTGGTCTTTGGCCTCGCTGATGGCCTGCTCCAATTGGACTTTCGGGTCGGCGGACTCCTCAAACTCACTGTCTCGTTTTGCGATGAAGTAATTCCAACGCTTCTTCAGATAGTCCAGCATGGCTCAATCGTAGTGTCTCGGGGTGCCCGTAGTCAGTCAGAGCGCGAGAAGACCTTGCGAACGGGGTCCAGAAGGAGACGGGTTTCTTGCACGCCTATGCGGGAGCCGATCGCCACGTAGCTGACCACAGCGACTCCGACTACCACAGGTGCGGCGACTAGCAACGGAAGATCTGCGAGCAACAGTCTGACTGCAGCAGTCAGCACAAAGGAGAGCGCAGCGGCCACCGCGGGTTTGTAGAGCGACCGGGTTGGACTGGCCAGATGGGGTAGGTGGCGGCGGCAAAGAGCCGACAAGGCCATGAGTTCGACCCAAGCACCGAGCGCAGAACCGGCGGCCAGACCAACTGCTCCCAAGCGCACTGGGCCTTCGACAGCGCGAAGGCCCGCTGGCAGTGGCGAAGAAGAGATCCAGGTCCCGTTGGTTATCAGACCGTCAGGCCCGACGATCACTCGGTCCAGCGAGAACATTATTGCCAGCGCAACCGTGGCCGAAACGAGCACTCGAAAGCCGGCAATACGCGCTGGTCCACGGGTGTCGCCAACGGCATAGCAGGTATTTTGGAGTAGACGACTAGCGCCGATGGCGGGCAGTCCGACAGCGTAAGCAGCCAGCACAAACCACACCAGAACGGCATCGGTACTATCGAACTTGCCGCCCTCGAACAGGACCCGGACAATCAGATCGCCTGCCGCGATCGACACGAACGAGGCGAGCAGCATCCAAAAAGCAATCTGTTTCAGGCCTCGCTGGGTGCGCTGGGCCAGACTCTGAGGATCGGTCACAAGTCGTGACAATTCGGGGAGTTCCGCCGCTGCCACGCTCATGGCGAAAAGGCTCACCGGCAGCGTGTAGAGGAGTTGCGCCTTGATCAACGCGGCGATTGCGCCGGTTGCCAACAGGGTGGCGAGCATCAGATCCAGATAGGCCGAGATCTGCACGACACCGCGTCCAAGCACCGCAGGCACGAACCGTCGCCGAATCTCAAGCACTGACGGATCTTGTGTGGTGGGCCGAAACCTCATTCCTTGGGCCAGACGCAACACTGTCGGCAGTTGGATCAGCAGTTGCAGCAGGCCACCGATCGTGACCGCGAGGGCCAGGCCCCGCGCGGCGTCAACAAGATCCCAGTCCCGGGCCCACATCAAGTACAGAGCAACGATCTGACAGGCGTTCCAGACAACCGGCGCGGCATAGGGCAAAAAGAAGCGCCGATGGCTGTTCAGTACACCCAGGCACCACGCTGACATGACCAGAAAGCCCATGCCCAGGGCCATGATCTGCACCAGATCAACGACGATCTCGAACTTCTCGCCGCTGAGACCGAATGCCAACACTGAGGTGATAGGCCGTGCTGCGAGCACGAAGATGCCCACGCAGATGCCCGTGATCGCCAACAGCAACGCCCCGACCGCTCCTGCGACACGGCTGGACTCTTTGGGGTCCTCGTCGTCGAGGAGTTTGCTGTAGACGGGCACGAACGATGCGGAGAGCACGCCTTCGCCAAGCAAATTCTGCAACAGGTTGGGGATCTGCGAAGCGGCAGCAAAAGCGTCAGCGGCGAGTCCGAGGCCGAACACGCGTCCCACGACGAATTCGCGCAGCAGCCCCGACGCCCGCGATACGCCGATCCCCAAAGCAACTAGCACAGACCCGTTTCGTTTCGGTGCCGACACTCCAGATGGTCCTTTCACCGATTGAACTGCTTTGACTCCTGTCAAGACTACTGCGCCGGCCCGGTACGCTGAGAAAGTGACCGGTCAAACCACTCCCATCCCGGTACTCGCGGCGCGCGCCAAAACCGCATCACGCGCTGTGGCCGTCGCTAGTACTGAAGAGAAAGATGCAGCCCTGCTTGCGGCTGCAGATCTGCTCGTAGCAAACGCCGAAACAGTATTGGAAGCCAATGCTGTTGATGTGGCACGAGCCACCGCCGCAGGCATGGCTACCCCTCTGGTTGATCGGCTACGGCTGGATCAGTCCCGTATCGAAGCTATGGCCACCGGGCTTCGTAAGGTCGCGGCCCTCGATGATCCCGTCGCTCGGATCAGCGGTGGGTGGGTGCGGCCCAACGGCCTTCGTATTGAACGGGTGCATGTGCCGTTGGGGGTTGTGGCAATCATCTACGAGAGTCGCCCCAATGTCACCAGCGACGCCTTCGGTCTCTGCCTCAAGTCTGGGAACGCGGCTTTCCTGCGGGGCTCTTCGTCAGCGATCAATTCCAATTTGGCGATCTCGGTTGTGCTACGTGAAGCGCTGGAAAAAGTGGGACTTCCGGCTGATGCATTGGTGGTTGTTGACGATACGCGTCGTGAAGCAGCGATCGAATTCATGCAGCAGAACGACTACATCGACTGTCTCATTCCCCGTGGTGGGCCTTCTTTGATCCAGTCGATCCTCGACAACGCCACCGTTCCCTATGTCATTGATGGGGCCGGCAACTGCCACGTCTACGTTGACGCCGCGGCCGATCTCAACATGGCCCTGGAGATCGTCTTCAACGCCAAGACTCAGCGAACCGGGGTTTGCAACGCCGCGGAATCGCTGGTGGTTCACCGCGACGTCGCCGCGGAGTTCCTGCCTCGGATGGTGGTGGCCCTTGACGGTGTTGAGCTGGTGGGTGACGAGGCGTCCCGCCGGATCTCCCCAACAATTGCTGCTGCGGAGCCGACAGACTTCGCGACAGAGTTCCTCGACATGAAGATGAGTGTCAAGGTGGTGAACGACCTCGACGAGGCAATCACCCATGTGTCTGAGAATTCGACCGGACACAGCGAAGCGATTATTACCAACGATGTCCGCGCCGCGGATCGATTCACTCGTGAGGTTGACGCCGCGGCGGTGTTGGTCAACGCATCGACCCGCTTCGTTGACGGTGAGGAGTTCGGCTTCGGTGCTGAGATCGGTATTTCGACCCAGAAGCTCCATGCCCGCGGTCCAATGGGGCTCGAGCAGCTGACGACCTGCAAGTTTGTCGTGCGCGGCGACGGCCACGTACGCTCTTAATCGCGAATCGGGTACTGCTGTTAACGGCCGCTAACCTTGAACCTCTATGTCATTTCGTTTCGAAGATGCCGCGTCTCTGAGAGACGACCTGCGGCGGGTCGACTATCTGTCTGACGAGGGCATCGCCGGTGTCGTCTACCTCGCCGATCGACTGCAGAAGCCGATTCTGGTCGAAGGACCGGCAGGCACCGGTAAGACGCAACTGGCAAAAAGCGTCTCGGAAGTTCTCGGAACACGGCTGATTCGTCTGCAGTGTTACGAAGGGCTTGACGAAGCCAAGGCGCTGTATGAGTGGAACTACAAGAAGCAACTCCTACGCATTCAGAGCGACCGCAGCGAAGAGCACGACTGGGCGGGTCTCTCAGACGACATATTCTCCGACGAGTTCTTGCTGACACGGCCCTTGCTGGAGGCGATAAGCGCGCCCGACCCGGTGGTGCTGCTCATCGATGAGGTCGACCGTCTCGAGGTCGAAACCGAGGCCTTGTTGCTCGAGATTCTGTCTGACTACCAGGTTTCGATTCCTGAACTCGGCACCATCGAAGCCAAACAGATCCCGCTGGTGTTTCTCACCTCCAACAACACCCGCGAGCTTTCCGAGGCACTCAAACGACGTTGTCTGTACCTTCACGTTGATTATCCCGACCTTGAACGGGAAAAGGAGATCGTGCTCACCAAAGTTCCCGGGATCACAGAGAATCTGGCCGATCAGGTTGCCCGGGTTGTGCGTTCGATTCGCCAGATCGAATTGAAGAAGGCGCCGTCGGTGTCGGAGACGATCGACTGGGCCAGGACTCTGGTGTTGCTGGGTGTCGAGAAGATTGAGGAGCAGACCGCAAGCGACACGCTCAACATTCTTCTCAAGTATCAAAGCGACATAAAAAAGGCGGCGAAGGAATTAGTGACCGCAGACGGTGTGAGCGTCTGATTTTGCGATGACGGCGACTAGCACCTCTGAAGGAAACGGCCACAGCGCTGAGGCGGTTCCTTTGGAGTTGGGTGACGCCATCTTGGAACTGCTCAACGGATTCATCATCGAGTTGCGCGCTGCGGGAATACCGGTCAGCCTCACCGAGAATCTCGACGCGCTGGAAGCAGTGAAGCACGTTCCCATCGGTGACCGCGAGTCCTTCAAATACGCCTTGGGCGCCACGCTGGTGAAGCACTACAACCACTGGAAAGCCTTTGAGACCGTTTTCGAGGTGTACTTCTCGTTGCGTGGCAAGGAATACGCCATTGGTGAAGACGGCGAACTTCTCGACCCCGAAGACGGCGAGTTCGATGACTCCCAAGCTGGAGATCAACAAGGTGCGGGTGGCGGAGGAGAGAACCTGAGCCCCGAAGAACTTGCTGAGATGCTGTTCCAGGCGCTGATGCGTGGTGACGCGCAGATGATGAAAGGCGTTGCACGCCAGGCAGTGCGCCGCTTTGCCGGGATGGAGCCGGGTAGGCCGGTCGGGGGCACGTACTACCTCTACCGAACGCTTCGCAACCTCGACCTCGATGGAGTGTTGGAGCGACTCTTGAAACAGGCGCAGGACACCCAGGGTGAAGCATCGGAGTTGGACCAGCGTCTCTGGCGCGACGAATATCAGCACCGGATCGACCAACTCCAAAAGGAGATCGAAGCGGAGATTCGGAGGCGTCTGGTGGCTGACCGTGGCGTCGAAGCGATGGCCAAGACCCTCCGCAAGCCGCTGCCCGAAGATGTCGACTTCATGCACGCTTCGCGCGAAGAAATGGCGAACCTGCGCAAAGCCATCTACCCGTTGACGCGCAAGCTCGCAGCTCGACTACAGCGCAAGCGCCGTCACGGGCGTAGAGGACCACTCGATTTTCGTCGCACTGTTCGGGCCTCGCTGAGCTACGGCGGAGTTCCCGTCGAACCGAAGTTCCGCAACCCGAATCCACACAAGCCCGAGATCTTTGTCGTCGCCGATATTTCTGGTTCGGTGGCTGCCTTCGCTCGCTTCACTCTGCATCTCGTGTATGCCATTTCTGGCCAGTTCTCCAAGGTTCGCTCGTTTGTGTTCATCGATGGGCTCGATGAGGTGACCTCATACTTTGAGGGAGTTGAGGACATCAACGAAGCGGTTCATCGGGTCAACACCGAAGCCGATGTGGTCTGGGTCGATGGGCATTCTGATTACGGTCACGCACTGGGTGTGTTTTGGCAGAAATATGGCAAAGACATAGGGCCCCGAACGTCGATCATGATTCTCGGTGATGCGCGCAACAATTACCACGCTGCGGAAAGCTGGATCGTCAAAGAGATGCAGGACAAGGCCCGCCATGTCTATTGGTTGAATCCAGAGCCGCGGAGCTACTGGGATACTGGTGACTCAATCGTCGGTGAATACGCCCAGCATTGTGATGGCTCCTTCGAGGTTCGAAACCTTAGGCAACTCGAAGGTTTCGTAGAAAACCTCGTTTAGTGCCTGAGCGTCGGCGTCACGTTGGAACGCAGAAGTTCAGCCACTCGAAACGCCAGGTCAACAGATTGGCGGGCGTTCAGCCGCGGGTCGCACATCGTTTCGTAGGCGCGGTCCAGATCCTCATCAACGAGATCATCAGATCCTCCCAGACATTCGGTCACCGGGTCGCCGGTCAACTCGACGTGGACTCCTCCCGGATGGGTGCCTTCGGATTCGTGAGCACCAAAAAAGCTGACAATTTCGCTGAGCACATCGTCGAAATGGCGAGTCTTGCGCCCGCCGTCAGACGTGTAGGTGTTGCCGTGCATCGGGTCACAGGCCCAGACCACGGGGTGGCCCGCTTCACGCACGGCTGCGAGCAACGCGGGGAGAGCATCGGCGATCTTGTCGGCGCCCATGCGGTTGATGAGGGTGAGCCTGCCGGGTACACGATCGGGATTGAAAGCTTCGCAGAGTCCTAGTACTTCGTCGGGTGTGGCTGTGGGTCCGATCTTGCATCCCAGCGGATTGCCTACGCCGCGCAGGAACTCCACGTGAGCGCCGTCTAGTTCGCGGGTGCGCTCACCAACCCAGAGCATGTGCGCGGAGCAGTCGTACCAGTCGCCCGTCAGGGAGTCGCGTCGGGTTAACGCCTCTTCGTAGTTGAGAAGCAGGGCTTCATGGCTGGTGAAGAGATCAACCTCGTGAAGGGCAGGAACGGTCGTGGAGTCAAGCCCGCAAGCCGCCATGAAGCGCAGCGCGCGATCGATTTCATCGGCCATCTGGGCGTAGCGCTCACCCGCTGGCGAGGAAGCAACGAAGTCTCGATTCCAACTGGACACTTGGTGCAGGTCTGCGTAGCCGCCGCGTGTGAATGCGCGCAAGAGGTTCAGGGTGGAAGCGGCCCGGTTGTAGGCCGTGAGGAGACGTTGCGGGTCTGGACGGCGTTCGTCGACAGTGAATCCGACATCGTTGATAATCTGGCCGAGGAACGATGGCAGTTCGGTTTCGCCCTGCGTTTCGGTTGGGTTGGAGCGAGGTTTGGCGAACTGCCCGGCGATCCGACCGACTTTCACGAGGGGAGTGCCACCCGAGTAAGTAAGCACGATTGCCATTTGGAGAATGACGCGAAGCTTGTCTCGGATCGAGTCCGTTGAGCTGTCGAATGACTCGGCGCAATCGCCGGCTTGGAGCAAAAAAGCGTTGCCCTCAGCAACCCTTCCAAGTTGGCTCGTAAGCTGGCGGGCTTCGCCCGCGAAAACGAGCGGCGGTTGGTCTGCCAGGATCTTTTGCACTTGTTCGAGTTCGGCGTCGTCAGGCCAACAGGGCTGATGCTTGGCGGGGAAGTTCCGCCAACTACCGGGGTTCCAGGTGTTGTTCACGTAACAAGTCTGCTGTAGCTGACCGGAAAGTTCCAACCAATTTCGTTAGAAAGACGACGACGCGTCAGAACTCCTAAAAACAAACCGGGACTCCCGCCGATCGGCGAGAGCCCCAGTGGGTTGTTGGGTTGTTCAAACAGGATACTACGCCACGCCCACCGCGTCTACGCTATTCGCGGCGTGTTCCCGAACGGAGTTGATGGCCCGCTTGACGAGTCGGCGGGCTGCTTCGGCGGTTACACCGAGGTCTTCGCCGACCTCGCGGTAGGAGCGTTTGCGCCCGTCGCCGAGGCCGAAGCGCTGCTCAACGGCGTACTTTGCACGCTCATCGAGAATGTCGAGCAGACCGGTGACCATCTCCTCCTCGGCTTTCGCCATGACCTCGACCTCGGGGCCGGGGTTCGAGTCGGGAAGAAGATCGACGAGTTCATTGGAGTCGTCGTCGCCTATGGTGCGATCCAGGCTGGTGGGGGTGGTCAGCCGATGTAGACGGGCATGCTCGTCGTCAAGTTCGTCGCCGTCGCCGGAAACCGCACGCAGGGCGGCACGCAAGCTGGCAGAGCGGTCACCAGGCAGGCGAACCAGGCTTGCTTTCTGGTCGAGCGCACGGCCGATCGCCTGACGGATCCAGAAGGTGGCGTAAGTCGAGAACTTGAACCCCTTGCGCCAGTCGAACTTGTCGACCGCGTGCTCCAGTCCGAGGTTGCCTTCTTGGATGAGGTCGAGCAACTCCATGCCGGGAGGCAGTGGATAGCGGCGAGCGACGCTCACAACCAGGCGAAGGTTTGCTCGGATGAAGCGATCTTTTGCAGCCGCAGCTTTGCGAATGGCCCGGTCAAGTTCTACGCCTACTTCGCCGTTGTCTTTACGGGTTTGTGCTTCGGTGCCTTTTTCTATGATCTGGGAGAGCTGGCGCTCTTCTTGCGCGTTCAGCAGACCGACTGCGCCGATTTCGTTTAGATATTGTCCTACAGAATCACTCATGAAACTCATTCGATGGGATCGGCGAACGCGCTTTTCCCGGTTGTGCAGGCCAAAGGCCTGGGATTGTATTGGGGGCGGGCTGAGGTACCGTTTGCTCGCGATTACTTTGAAATCCACGCCGCGTTCCGGCCTAGCCGTACGCTATTAGACACCATTCAGGCCGAGATGTCACGAAGTACCGGTATGACTTCTGTCACGTCTACTGTAGCGCGCAGATTCGTGACCCGGCTACTGTCCGCGGGCGCGCAACCCTAGACTCTGGGTCGTGGAGCAAGCGACACCGCAGCGAATCGGCGTTTTTGGCGGAACGTTCGACCCGCTTCACTTCGGTCACTTGGCGATTGCATTCGAGGTTCGGCATCAACTGAAGCTTGACCGTATGTTGCTGGTGGTGGCCAACGATCCGTGGCAGAAAACGGTCTTCAACACGGTTACGCCCGCAAGATTTCGTTTCGAGATGGTCGCGGCCGCCGTTTCGGCTGCAAACGAGTCGATGGGCGAGGCTGCCTTGGAGGCGAGTGATCACGAGATACGACGTGGCGGAGAAACCTACACGGCTGACACGCTCGCCACCCTGGCCTCCGAAACAAACGGTGCTGAACTGTTTGTTGTCGTGGGTTCCGATATCGCTGCGAGTCTCGACACCTGGAAGCGGGCCGACGAGGTCCGTGAATCAGCAACAACGGTTGTGGCAGAACGCGGTGGGAACACCGGTGGCCGTCCCCCGAAAGGTTGGGAGCATGTGGTGGTCACGGTGCCTGCCTTGGAGATTTCCTCCACCGACGTTCGTAACCGCTTCAGGAACGGTCGGCCGGTCGAAGCACTGGTTCCGCCCCGGGTAGTCGAATACGTGAGGTCACATGAGCTCTATGGGAGTGCTCGGTGAGTTCTGCTACTCAGACAGCGGACCGGGAACCGCAACTCCGCGATCTGGATGACAACCACAGAAATGAGATCCCCGCAGTTCGCAGCGGGCGCAAGCGGCCGGCACCGAGTCCTCACCCTTTCTGGGGTCTGGTCTTTCCGTTCCTAGTGGTTGCTGCCGCGGCACTGGTATTCGCGGTATGGCGAGACGGAACCAAACTGGTCCTCGACTCCAATGCTGGTGAGCGGATCGAGACCATCACTGACCCGGCAGCGCCGGGATATCGAGCGTTCGTCGATCCCACTCCGACCATGCTGATCGCCCATCTCACCGATGCCGGTGAACTAGTCGGGATAACAGTTCTGGCTCAAACAGCGTTGGATCAGGGCGGCACCGCGGTGTTGATCAGCGCTGAGTTGCTTCTTGAACCCAGCGACGATCCAGCCGACGCCGTCTTTGTGCGTGAACTCTATGCAACCGAAGGGTTGGACGGACTGAGTCGGGGGGTGGGGGATCTCTTTGGTTTCGGTTTCCGAGAAACGCTGGAGATGACAACCTCAGAACTGAGCGGCTGGTTGCGCCTCGTCGAACCGCTACCGGTGGTACTGAATGACGACCTCGTTTCTGTCGACGCGTCCGGACTCTTAGAGGTTGAGTATCCAGCGGCGACCCGTGAGTTGAATGGTGCGGCTGCCGCCAACATCTACGGATGGCTCAACGAAGGTGAATTCGACTCGAATCGCACGCAGCGGCAAGTCGAACTATGGGAGTCGTGGCTTTCACAGGTTGGTCGTGCCGATGATCTGCTAGCGGCCACATTGCCATTTGAGGACGGGCTGTCGGGTTATCTCCGCTCACTGGGTGCCGGAACCCGACGTTTAGAGGTGTTGCCTTTGATTGCAGTGTCGTTCGGAGGCGATAATCCTCCCTTCTATGCTCAGACCGATCAGCAGAAGCAGCAACTCGACAGCCTTGCTCGCGAGATGGTGCCGCTTCCGATTGGTTCGCATTTGGGGGCTCGTCCGACTGTGAGTCTGCTTGATGGCACCGGTGCGGCTGTTCCGCGCGATGAGATGCTTCAGGTTCTTATTGATGCAGGCGCTGAAGTCACCGTCTTCGGCAACGCCCAAGCCTTTGGGGTCGCCGAGACGACAGTGGCCTATCACATCGTTGATCGCCGGCAGGCGGCGATTGTTCTGGCTGATGCGATAGGAGCTTCCGCGAGATTTGTTGAGGACTCCGACCAACCAGTCGACCTCACCGTTACCGTCGGTTTGGACCGGGTCGGCTCGTGAGCGAAGGCAGCGAAGATCATCTCAAGTGGGTGCGGCAGGCCGCGGTGGCCGCGGATGACAAGAAGGCGATCGACACTCTGATCATCGATGTAGGAGATGTGCTTGCGGTTACAGACCATTTTGTGATCACCAGCGCCGCCAACTCCCGGCAGGTCAATGCTGTCATCGATGCGATCGAGGAGGAGATCCGATCTGCGGGTGGACCCTCTCCAGTACGTGTCGAAGGCAGAGAGGAGCGGGAGTGGGTGCTGTTGGATTACGGCGCGTTCGTCGTGCATGTGTTCCGCTCGGACCAACGCGACTTCTACCAACTTGAACGTCTATGGGGTGACCGTCCCCGCCTCGACTGGACTCCCGCCTCCCCGTCCAACCCCTCCTGAAACCCAGGCCTGGGAGATCCACGCGTGCAACCAACACCGGACAACTGCATTTCGTCCACCCCGGGTGAATCAGGACGTCATTGGTAGACGGGGTCCATATGCGCGTAGTGGTCCCGAGGTTGAAAGACCCGGATGTAGTCGACCTTCAACTTGACGTGAATGCGGTTGCTGCTGTCCATATACCCCCAGGAGTTCATGTAGAACGCGAGAGGGAAGTGTGAGACGCCGACCTGTTCAAGAACCGAACCGGGATCGTCCTCATCCAGGAACTCGAAGAATCGATCGCGTTCGGCTCCGGTGTAGGTGTTACGTGTGTTGCTGGGGCTGAACCACTGCACTTTGATCTTGTCCTTGGGCAGCACCGTCAAGTCGTCGTGCACCCCTTCGACTCGGTAGAAGGTCCGGTAACCGCTCGGCGTCCATTCAAGCCCCATTACCATGGTCACTTCATCATCAGACTGGCATCCCAACCCAGAGATGGACACAATCCCCGCAGAGGTACTCTGCGGACACAGCCTGATGTGCTTGTTCGACGCTCGGGGCCTGAGGCGCGCCGGATCGACGAAGGGATTGTAGTTCACGTACTGGTGCATGGAGATGGATCGGTATTGAGCGCTGTATTCGAAGAAGTCGATCTCTATCTCCTGGTACTTCAGGAGGTTCTCGTAGTCGTCGATCGTGATGCCGTATCTGTTGTGAGCGAATCTTGACTCCCTGAACCACGATCCGATAACGAGCGGCAGGACAGCCAGTCGCGAGACCTTGTGAAGGTTGACTGTGAATTTGACCTCCGTGTAGCCATACCTGTAAGCGATGTCGTAGTGGGTGGAGAGAAACGCCCTGCAGCCGGAGGCTATTGCTACGTACCAATAGCCGTCCTCGATCGCTGAGCACCTCACGTCGTCGCTGTCGGCCGGAATCTGATCGCATGGGTACTCGATAAAGGTCCAGACATCTGTGTCCAGTGCAGTCGTGGGGTCGGGGCACGCCCCGTACCGGGCCATGACGTCGTCCTCGTCATAGTCGAACTCCTCGGCGAAGACCAGCTCGTAGTTCTCCGCCGGCTGCACCAAGTCGGGCAGACCACCGATCATCTCGCTGGAGGCAGCCGGCACTCCGGCCGGAAGAAGCTCCTGGCGGAAGAAGCAGGTGAACCTGTCGGCATCCATGTCAGGAAAGTCGTCGCAGCCCGCAACCCGTGGCGTCGGTCTGACCAGCACATCTCGATATACCTTCAACCCCGACTCTGGGTCCTCTGCTGACAGTTCGATCCGAGACACCGGATAGTCGCGCAAACCGTGACGGAGCCGGAAACTCTGCTGGTCGATGTCCTGCCAGCCATGGAGGTACCCGTTGTTCTTCATCCCGAATCGCACCGGCAGGCAGTCAGTGCTCGTCTTGCACAGCATGTACTGCTCATGATCGGGTTCGCCCTCGACGCGATACACCAAGTCTCCCGGGTCGCCGTCTCTGGCGCGCATGGTCACCCGACTGAAGAGTGTCCGATCGTCAGGTGCTCGAAAATGGTCAGGATAGAGCGCCCGGCTCCTCGTCATCAGCTCCACACGAGGCGGCAGGACATGCTCCCACGCCGAGAAGCCCAGCTCCGGCTCGCCCGCAGACTGCCGAGCCACGACGGACCCGCCGACCACATATCCCTGCTCCGCGGTCGTCGTCCTGCTCTGCGCGGCGGTGCTCGGGGCGTTCGCGGCCGGCAATGCCGCTGCCGCCAGCATCGAGACCGCTACCGCGCAGCATGCGAGGCCGCGCCGGGCTGCGGTGGGACTGCGGGTCATGGTGCGTCTCCGGTGCTCTGCGGCGTCCCGTCGAAGCTCCCGAGCAGGTCTGCCATCCGGTGCAGGAACACCACAGCATGCGTTCTGGTTGCCGGGGCTGCGGGACAGAAGCGCTCGGCATCGCATCCCGTGGTGATTCCGTGACGGACCGCCCAGCCCACCGCAGGCGCGAAGTAGCTGTCGAGCGGCACATCGACGAAGGTGCTGGAAGCATCAGCGCCGTCGCCGCCTGAGTAGCGGTACAGGAAGACCACGAGATGCGCACGAGTCGCAGTCGCGGACGGGCAGAAGCGCCGCTCGGACTCGTCGCCCCCCCCCCCCCCCCCCCCCAGAACACCCGAAGGTGATCTTCTCTTGAGCCGCCCAGCCGATGGCCGCGTCGGCGTAGGATCCTTCTGTCACATCGCTGAAGATCTCCGTGCCGAGCCGGCTCGGCACGGGCTCGCCCGCAGCCCGCCACAGCAGCGTCACGAACTGGCGACGGCTCACCGGCTTCGCCGGGCAGAAGAGGCCGTCTCGGCAGCCTCGGGTGACCCCTCGATCGAGCGCCCACGCCAGCGCCGGCCGATACCACGCATCCGCGTCAACGTCGCTGAACACTGCCGTCACGTCCGGCAACTCGTCGGACCGCTCCTCTAAAGGCTCACCACTGTCGGAACCGCCATCGTCGGAACCGCCATCGTCGGAACCGCCATCGTCGGAACCGCCATCGTCGGAACCGCCATCGTCGGAACCGCCACCGTCGGAACCGCCACCGTCGGAACCACCGCCACCGTCGGAACCACCGCCACCGTCGGAACCACCACCACCGCCGGAACCACCACCACCGGAACCACCACCACCGGAACCACCACCACCGCCGGAACCACCACCACCGGAACCACCACCACCGGAACCACCACCACCGTCGGAACCACCACCGTCGGAACCACCACCGTCGGAACCACCACCACCGCCGGAACCACCACCACCGCCGGAACCACCACCACCGCCGGAACCACCACCACCGCCGGAACCACCACCGTCGGAACCACCACCGTCGGAACCACCACCGTCGGAACCACCACCGTCGGAACCACCACCGTCGGAACCACCACCGTCGGAACCGCCACCGTCGGAACCGCCACCGTCGGAACCACCACCGCCCGTTTGAGGCGACAGGTCGTCCAGCGTCATCAATTGGCCGGTGACGGTGGTGGTGAACGCGGCGTCCAGAGACGCCTCCAGCACATACACCGTGCCCGGATCCAGCCCCGACAGGCCGAAGCGGGCCACACCAGCGGTCACCGGCTCGGGACCGTCCACCGTCCAAGCGCCCTGGGAGCCAGACACCCGATAGCGCAGATGCGCCCGGTCGCCGGCCAGCGCATCAGACACCTGGACCGACACGGTCGCTTCCATTCGATCCGCGGCAACCACCGACACCCGCTCCAGCGACGCCCCGGCGAGCGTTGCCAATTGGCCGGTGACGGTGGTGGTGAACGCGGCGTCCAGAGACGCCTCCAGCACATACACCGTGCCCGGATCCAGCCCCGACAGGCTGAAGCGGGCCACACCAGCGGTCACCGGCTCGGGACCGGCCACCGTCCAAGCGCCCTGGGAGCCAGACACCCGATAGCGCAGATTCGCCCGGTCGCCGGCCAGCGCATCAGACACCTGGACCGTCACGGTCGCTTCCGTTCGATCCACGGCAACCACCGACACCGTGTCCCACACGATGATCGGCGCCTTGTTGCGGGTGAGACCGGTCAGGCCCGCGTAGCCGCTGGGCGCGAGGGACACATAGAACACCTCGCTGCCCTCGGCGGTCTCATCGTCGACCGGTCGGATCACGACGCTTCTGGACTCGTTCGGCCCCGCATCGCCGTCCCAGTCGAACTTCTCGTAGCCGTAGACCGTATGGATATGTCTCGACTCACCGGAGAACAGCTCGCCGTAGCCGTAGTTGTAGTTGTCCGCGGCCGGAGTCTGCGGATCGGCCAGAAGCAGATCCCTGCTGTAGGTCGGATCGGTGTCGGGCAGCAGCGGATCCTCGGTGATGAGCGCCCGCTTGCGATTGGCGGAACTGTGAAGTATCGCGACGGCGGGCCAAGGCTGTGCCAATGAAGACGCGTTCGACAACGTGCAGGTCAAGTCAGAACCCTCGGTTGCCGCGGCCGGACATTCCAAGCGGAACGAGCCCGACCCGACCGTCACCGAACTGGGCCTGACGGCCCGGGTCACTTCGATGGTGTAGGTCTTGGTGGTGCCGTCCTCGGCGGTGACCTCCACCTGAAGCGTGGTCACGCCGGCATCGAGCGGCAGGGCGTGGCTCCCCTCGCCGCTGAGGACGCTTTGCTTGCCGGTCCCGAGTCCTCCACCCTCCCCTGTGCCGGCCACGGTCACCGCGGCCCGCTTGTGGTTGGCGGTCGGCGTGAGCACCATCTCGGTCACGTCGTATGGCACCGTGACCGCATAGGACGCGACATCGGACGAGAACGCCACACTGGCACCGCCGGACATCTCGAGATCGGCCAGCCGAGCGTCGTTGGTCTTGGTGTCGGTGTTGGCGATGCGGACTGCGCCCGAGTTGTCCAGCAGCGGACCCAGCGCGGTGCGCCCGTCCGGAGCCAGGGAGACGTAGAACAACTCCTCGGCCTCGTAGTCGTCGTCGGCCTCAATCACGATCTGAACATTCCTGGAATCGCCGTCAGCGCCAGCAGCCGGCGCATCGCCCGACCAGTCGAACCGGGAGTAGGCCACCAGCGTGTCTCCCACCCAATCGACCCCACCGTCCATGTCCGCCGACGGCGATTGCGTGCCCGTCCGCACATCGAGGGGCGAGCCGCGAACGAACGCACGATTCGCATCGGTGGACAGATGCACTATCGCCACCACGGGCCAGGGCGCGGCCGCCTCGCCCAGATTGCTCAATGTGCACGAGGCGGTGGTTCCCTCATTGACGCTCGAAGGGCACCTCAGCTCGAATCCACCGAGGCTGACAACGGTCTGTTGGCTCTGGGCTCTCGATGTCACGGCCTGGGACACCCCTAGCAACAGCACGGGCACCACCAGCCACGCCAACCTCGCGTAGGCCCGGCTCAACCTAACCATACAACTAGAACATAAAGACTCAACCTAACCATACAACTAGAACATATAGATGACATAGACCCAGCACCCTACACCCCCCTTCACCTTGTTGAGTGGCCCTGGTGTGGCAATGTCGGGCTTGGTTGCTCGCCGCGGTGGGTAGGGCTGTAGAACGAGGGTGGACTCGCAACCAAGCCCGCGATGACGATGACAGGCTTGACAATCTTATTTTCGTTTGGTAAACAAATAATTGTTTCGAGACGTGAGCCACCGGGGGAAGGCAGTGCTATTGAGGGTCGAGTCCAAGGCGGGACATCAAGACACTCGCAGCACCAACCGGCGGCTGGTGTTGCAGGCGCTGTTCCGTTCGAACGGTCGCAAGCCGCGCCGAATTTCGATCTGGTCCTTCTCGGTGTGAGCGTCCTCGTGCTGAGCCAAGAGCTGGGGGTTGCCTGATGGCGCCCGTAACAGCAACGAAGCGAACAACGGCCTGCGCCACCCTGCGCCACACCGTCGCTTCACCACCAACAACAACAAACACACGATCCCCTCGAGGGGGGGACCTAGGAGGTCATAGACCATGGCAAAGTTAATGAAACTACTTGTCGCGCTGCTGGCACTCGGGCTGGTAGCTGCGAGTTGCGGGGATGACGACGACGGGGAATCCGCGTCGGTTGAGCCCGATGCGGTTGAGTCCGAGGCGGTTGAGCCCGAGCCCACCGAGGCTCCGGAGCCGGAACCCGAGGAGGTGTCGATCTCGATCGAGAGTTGGCGTTCGGACGATCAGGCGATCTGGGATGAGCAGATCATCCCGGCGTTCGAGGCCGAGTTCCCGCACATCAGCGTGGAGTTCGCACCCACGCCGCCGTTGGAGTACCCGCCGGCGTTGCGGACCCGGTTGGAGGGCGGAGTAGCAGGCGATCTGATCACCTGCTTCGCCTTCGATCGTTCGCGGGAACTCTATGAGGATGGTCATCTGGCACCGTTGAACGATCTGGACGGGATCGACAACTTCGGTCCCTCGACGCAGAACGCTTGGCTCTCCGCGGACGGGTCGACACCGTACTGCGTGCCCATTGCGTCGGTCATCCAGGGGTTCTATTACAACGTGGAGGCCTTCAACGAGCTCGGACTGAGCGTGCCCGAGACCGAGTCGGAACTCTTCGAGGTGCTTCAGGCGATCCTCGATGACGGCACCTACACACCTATCGGAACAGGCCTCTCTGAGTGGGAGGCCGAGCACATCCTGTTCCAGAACATCGGTGCGAACTATTGGAGGGGCGAGGAAGGACGGCTGGCTCTGATCCGTGGAGAAGACAAGGTCACCGATCAGGAGTACGTCGACACCTTGGCCACGATGGCTCGCCTGGGGCCCTATTTCCATTCGGGAGCCTCCGGCATCACCTACCCCGACGGCAAGATCCTGTTCGAGACCGGTCAGGCCGCGATCTATCCCGGCGGATCCTGGGAGATCTCCGGGTTCGATGAGAATGCCGGGTTCGAGTTCAGCGCCTTCCGGACACCGCATCCGGACGGTCAGGACACGTGCTACATCGTCGACCACGTCGGCCTGGCGATCGGCCTGAATCCAGCATCGCCCAACGCCGAAGCCGCTCGCACGTTCCTGTCGTGGGTGGCCGCTCCCGAGTTCGCCGGCATCTACACCAGCGCTCTCTCGGGCTTCTTCAGCAGTCAGGACACTCCGGTCGAGTACAGCCATCCGGTTGCTTCGGAGTTCGTGTCCTGGCGCGAGGACTGCAAGTCAGCCAACCGCACCGGCTACGAGGCCCTGGATTCGGGTGATCCCGAATTTCCGATAGAGCTGAGGGAAGTCAGCAACGCGGTAGTCCTCGGGGACATGACCCCCGAAGACGGAGCACAGAGGCTCCAGGACGGCCTGGACTCCTGGTACACGCCGGCGGGCTGAGCACGACATATGCTGCTGGCTGATGACACGATTTGCAGTACATGGAGAACTCGTTGACCGCAGTTGAAGCCGCTGTCACCGAGGTTCTCCCTGAAGGCGGGGGACCCGCCAATCGGCGGGTCCCCCGCTCGGGGTCCTCCAATCGCCGTTGGAGAGAATGGGGGCCGATACTGGTATTCCTCACGCCAGCGACCGCTGTCTATTCGGTGTTCATGGTCTATCCGCTGCTGGATTCGTTGCGGCGGAGCTTCTTCGACGACGATGGGAACTACGCCGGGTTGGCAAACTACGAAATCCTGTTCACGAACCCGACATTCTCAGACCGATTCTGGAACGCGCTGGGCCACAACTTCCAGTTCTTTGCGTTCCACATGGTTCTGCAGAACCCGATCGGTCTGTTGCTGGCGGTGCTGCTGACAGTGCAGAGTGTTCGAGGTCTCAACATATACCGGACGCTGGTCTTCTTGCCCACGACCCTGTCGGTAGTCATAGTCGGCTTCATCTGGAGACTCATTCTGAGTCCGATATGGGGAGTCACTGAGACGGTCGGCTTGGAGACGCCTCTGCTGGGCGAATCCAACACTGTGCTTCCAACATTGTCACTGATATCTGTATGGCAATGGGTGGGGATACCCATGATCTTCTTCTATGCGGTGCTGATCGCCATCCCCAAAGATCTCATCGAAGCGTCCCGAGTCGACGGCGCAGGCTCCTGGCAAGTGTTCCGGGACATCACCTTCCCGCTGATACTGCCCATGTTGGGGATCATCTCGATCCTCACCTACATCGGCAACTTCAACGCCTTCGACCTCATATATCAGGTCAAGGGCATCGTCGCCGGCCCCGACTTCGCCTCGGACATCATGGGCACCTTCTTCTACCGGACCTTGTTCGGTGCTTCCGGGACCACCGGCAGCCCGGCTCTTGGCGCCACCGTTGCGTCGGTGATGTTCCTCATAATCCTGGCCGGCGTACTGTTCTACATGTTCGTTTGGCAGCGGCGCGTCACCACCTACGAGCTATGAGAACTGCAACCAGCGTTCCTGTCCCCGTTCCTGTCCCGCCGAACGGTATGACGCACCCGAAGCGACGCATCCACTGGGGGCGTTGGGGCGTCCATGCCGTCCTGCTGTCCTACAGCCTGATCGCGCTCGGACCGACACTGTTGATCATCATGAATTCTGTGAAGTCACGGCAGGCGATCTTCGACGACGCGTTCTCGCTGCCGTCTCCTGAGAACTTCGACCTGGTGGGATACGAAACGGTCTTGAGCGGCTCGAGCTTCGACGTCTACTTCCGCAACAGTTTCATCGTGACGGTCGCTTCCGTGCTGCTTGTGGTGTTCTTCTCCGCGATGACCGGCTTCGCGCTCGTCGAGTACGACTTCAAGGGCAACACCCTGCTGGCCCTCTATCTCGCCATCGGCATCATGATCCCGATCCGACTCGGAACCGTCAGCATTCTCAAGCTCATGGTCAGTCTCAATCTCGTCAATACACTGTGGGCACTCATCCTGGTGTACACCGCGATGGGTGTGCCATTAGGCGTATTCTTGATGTCGCAGTTCATGCGGCAAGTGCCGAGAGAACTCAAGTCAGCAGCCCGCGTCGACGGTGCCGGCGAGTACCGGGTCTTCGGCCTGGTCCTGCCGCTTGTCAGGCCGGGCATGGCGGCAGTGGCCGTCTTCACGATGCTGCCGGTCTGGAACGATCTGTGGTTCCCGTTGATCCTGGCACCGTCTGAAGGAACGAGGACAGTCACTCTGGGCGCTTCGGCTTTCCTCGGTGAGTTCGAGAGGAATTGGAACGCGTTGCTGGCCGCTCTGACACTTGCGATGGTACCGATTCTGCTCCTCTATGTGATCTTCTCCAGGCAGTTCCTCAGAGGACTCACCGAAGGTGCCATCAAGTGACTGGGCCATCGTTGTATTCCAACCGCAGTTCGGGGCAGCCATGGCTGAGCTGAGATTGGCTGGAGTCTCGAAGGTTTATCCCAACGGATTTTGTGCTGTGAGTGATGTGAATCTGAACATCGCCGACGGCGAGCTTCTAGTCCTTGTCGGCCCATCGGGTTGCGGCAAGTCCACGCTCCTGCGGATGATCGCCGGCCTCGAGGAGATCACCGAGGGTGCTGTCGAGATCGACGGCCGGATCGTCAACACCGAGTCGCCACGCGAGCGCGACATCGCCATGGTGTTCCAGAACTACGCCCTGTACCCGCACATGACAGTGCGAAAGAACATCGGCTACGCCCTGCGGCTGGGAAGGGTTCCCAAGCACGAGGCGACCCGGCGCGTGGACGACACTGCCGCCATGCTGGAGCTGACCGACCTGCTCGATCGCAAACCCGGCGTTCTGTCGGGCGGCCAGCGGCAGCGCGTGGCCATGGGTCGCGCCATCGTCCGGAAGCCGGTGGCGTTCCTGATGGACGAGCCGCTGTCGAACCTCGACGCCCGGCTCAGGGTTCAGATGCGGGCCGAGATCATCAGACTGCAACGCAATCTGGGGACCACGACCGTGTATGTGACCCACGACCAGGTGGAAGCGATGACCATGGGCTCACGGGTCGCAGTCCTGCGCGACGGCCTCCTCCAGCAGGTGGACCGACCGCAAGTGCTCTACGACCGTCCCGACAATGTGTTCGTGGCGGCCTTCATCGGGTCGCCCGCGATGAACCTCTATCAGGGGCGCATAGAACGAAATGCCACAACCGCTCGGGCCGTCTTCGGCGCACACTCGTTCCCGCTGCCGGCCCCGGCGGCGGACGGCCGCGACTCCTCGGGCCGCGACGGGCAGGAGGTGATCGTGGGCATCCGTCCCGAATGGCTCGTCGAGCACACCCCCGACAACGCCGGTCGGCCCTCGGTTCGGGTCCGGGTCGAGCTGGTCGAAGCGCTCGGATCGGAGCTGGTCGCCCACACGACCATCGAGGCGACCGCGGCTGAGATCGACACGCCCGAGCTCGCGGAGGCGTCGGTTGGGGACTTCAGCGACGGCGCCCCGTGCCTGGCCCGCCTGTCTCCCCACAGTCGGGTGGTCGTCGGCGACACGATCGACCTTGCGATCAACGCGCCGAGCCTGCACCTGTTCGACGCCGCGACCGAACGCGCTCTGCGATTCGACCACGACGCCGCGACCGAACGCGCTCTGCGATTCGACCACGACCGGTGAGTCGAGCGATGGGGCTCAGCGACGTCGTCATCGGCGTGGACGTAGGCGGGACCAAGACGCACGCGGCCGCCTTCGACCGGCACTTCAACGTCATCACCGACCTGAAGGTGCCGACCCTCACGGGGGGAGTGGAACAAGTCGGGGAGGGCATCATCTCCACGGTCGCCGCGCTGCAGTCCAACGGGCAACAGCTCGTCGGTGTCGGGATCGGCCTTCCCGGAATCGTGGACAGTTCAGCCGGGTCGGTCCGGCACGCGATCAACCTCGGGATCGGTGCCGACGCCCTTGACATCATGGCTCGGCTCAGCGCCACCATCGGTGCTCCCTGCTGGATCGCCAACGACGTCGATGCGGCCGCGCTGGGCGCCTACGAGATCCTCAGCCGCGACCATTGCGGCGTCCGCGACCTCGTCTATCTCAGCATCGGCACGGGCATCGCGGCCGGCGTCATTCTCGACGGCCGCATCTACCGAGGCCACAACGGCTTCGCCGGTGAGGTCGGCCACTTTCGCGTCGACCCCGACGGACCGCAGTGCGCATGCGGACTGCAAGGCTGTCTCGAGGCGGTGGCGTCGGGAGCAGCCCTCGCCCGCCAATGGCCGGCATCGGGCCGGCACTCGTCGGTGGAGGCGCTCTTTGCCGCCGTCGGCCGCGGCGACCACGAAGCGACTCTCATCCTGAGGCGTGCCGTTGAGCATCTCAGTTGTGCCGTCCACATTCTGGCCCTGACCTTCGATGTCGACCGGATTGTCATCGGCGGTGGCGTCGCCGACGCCGGTGCCTCGCTGCTCATGGACGCCCTCGAAGAGGGTCTGCGTCGCCTCCAGGGCCGCTCTGGTTGGACCCGGGCCCTCAGACTGCCTGATCGAATCATGCTCAAGCCCCCTGAACCGGTCGGTGTCATCGGAGCAGCCGCCTTGACCCGCCGGGGCCGGTGGGTGTGACCGCGGTAAGCGTCGTCGGGGGCCGGTGCCTCACGACATCCGGCCTTGAAGCGCTCACCCTCACCTTCGAGGGTGACACGATCGCGGCGCTCAGCCATGCTGAGTCTGTTGCACCCGCACAGCAGACGAACCCGGACGGCACCGAGGTGATCGACGCGTCAGGCCTCGTGGTGTCTCCCGGGTTGATCGACCTGCAGATCAACGGTGGGTACGGCCACGACCTCCAGGACGACCCCGGGGTCGTATGGGATCTGGGACGCGAGCTTCCCCGCAGCGGGGTGACCTCCTTCCTCCCCACGATCATCTCCGGGCCCTGCGGCCGCACCCGAGCGATGCTGGAGGCGCTGCGGGCACGTCCCGCCGGCTACTGCGGCGCCGAGCCCCTGGGTGCCCACTTCGAGGGCCCGATGATCAACCCCCGGCACGCGGGCGCGCACCGGCATGAGTACTTGACCGGCGCCGGCGACGAGGTGATCGATGATTGGCATCGCGCTACTGGCGTGACCATGGTGACGATCGCTCCGGAGCTTCCCGGGGCGCTCGATGTCATAGGCGAGCTCAAGCGGAGAGGAGTCGTTGTGGCCGCCGGACACTCGGCTGCCACCGCCGACGAGGTGCTGGCAGCCATCACGGTCGGAGTAAGCACCGTCACCCACCTCTTCGACGCGATGGCCCCTCTCGGGCATCGAAGTCCCAATCTGGTCGGCGTGGCCCTGGCGGACACGCGCCTCACGGCCTCCATGATCGTCGACGGCGTGCACGTGGACCCGGTCGCGGTGGCCGCGGCCTGGAACGCCAAGGGTCCCGACGGAATCGCCCTGGTGACCGACGCCGTCTCGGCAATGGGGCAGCCGCCCGGTGCCTACCGGCTGTCCGGCACTCCCGCCGTCTTCGATGGCGTGAGCATCCGTGCTGCCGACGGTGTCCTGGCCGGCAGCGCGGTCACCCTGAACCGAGCTGCGGCCAACCTTGCCGAGTTCACGGGCTGTGACCGGCATGAGGCTCTGGCGGCCGCGACCTCGATACCGGCGGGGATCATCGGCGAGACCCGCCGGGGGCGCCTGGACCCGGGCTCGATCGCCGACCTGGTGCTCCTTGATGAGGACTACGGGGTCCAGGCAACGGTTTGCGGCGGTCTCGTGGCCCATCTCGACAGGGCATCCGAGCACCGCTTCCCGGAATCGCTCGTGAAGGTCTCATAGCGGCGATGGAGGTCGTCATCGCAGGTTCGGCCCGAGAGGTTGCGGTCGTGGCGGCCGATGCTTTCGAGAGTGTGCTGTCGACCGCCGACCGGCCTGTCATCGGCTTGGCGACGGGCCGTACCCCTCTTCCCACCTACCGCGAGCTCATCGAGCGTTACCGCGACGGGCGGGTTAGTTTCGCCCGCACGCGGATGTTCCTGCTCGATGAGTACGTGGGCCTCGACCCAAAGCATCCGCAGTCGTTCCAGAGCTTCATCCGGCGCCAGCTCATCGACCATGTGGACACTCCCGAAGGCGCTCTGATCGTTCCTGAAAGCGCCTCGGCGGATCTCGCCTCGGCGGCTGAAGCCTACGAGCGGCGCATCGCCGAAGCGGGTGGCATCGACTTGCAACTGCTCGGCATCGGCCGCAACGGCCACATCGGATTCAACGAGCCGCCGTCCTCGCTGGGGTCGAGAACACGCTTGACGACGCTGACCCGGTCAACCCGCGAAGCCAACGCCCGCTCGTTCGATGACGATCCGGACAAGGTGCCCCGAAATGGGATCTCCCAGGGGGTCGGCACCATTCTCGAGGCTCGACACGTTGTGTTGGTCGCCACCGGCGAGGTCAAGAGCGGGCCTGTCGCCAAGGCCGTGGAGGGACCGGTTACTGCGATGCTGCCGGCATCCGCTCTACAGCTGCACCCCCACGCCACGGTCATCATTGACGAAGCTGCCGGCCGGCAACTGGAACACGCCGACTACTACCGCGAGAGATACCGCAACAAACCCGATTGGCAACATCATTGAACGAGTCTGATTGAAACGGCGGTGGCGCTGCAGCAACCGGCCGGCCGGTCGGCGGTGGCGGTGCGCGGATCGGTGGCACCACGTCGGCGGTGAGCGTCGGTGCTGGTCTTTCGCTTCGCCCTGTTGAAGTATTTTGTATATGACGTTGACGTATGTTGTCTATGGGCTAGTAGTGTCTGTCCGATGATATTCAGCGGGTTTAGGTGGTGGGGCTGCGACCCCGCTCTCGGTTCTCGCTAGCTGGAGGTAGGCCGTGATCGCCGTCCGGCGTCGCGCGACGCTCCCGCTACTGCTCATCGGGTTGGGCGTCATTGCGCTGGCGATCGTGTCCGGGGCTGTCGAAGCCCAGACTCCGCCGAACCAGTCTCCCACCGGCGCGCCGCGGGTGGTGGCGTCGGCGGAGGATCCGGGCATTTTGGCTGTGGACGCGTCGCGTGTGGGCGATCCTGACGGACTGCCCAATGTGGGCAGCGTGGACACGACGGGCATCCAGCCCGATTTCTCTTATCAGTGGGTCCGCGTGGACTCGGGCGACGGTACCGAGACCGACGTGGGCGACGGGTCGGCCCGTTATCGGCGCGTCGACGCCGATGTCGGCCAGCTCATCAAGGTGGTGGTGTCGTTCACCGACCTCGAAGGCACCTCAGAGGCGGTGGAGAGTCTGCCGTTCGGGCCGCTTGCTGCGTTGGCGCCGCGGCTGGCGGCGTCGACGCTGGTCTCTAACACCGCCCAGACGCCGGTGGCCGCCAAGAACGTCACCGGCGAGTACGCGATGGGGTTCGAGCTGGGCACCCACGGGCAGGGCTATGAGATCTCGGGCGTGTCGATCGACCTGGCCGCCGCGCCGTCGGATTTGACGGTGTCGCTGTGGATGGGGCCACCGCCCGGGTTCGGCCGCAGCGCGGCCGCGCACACCAAGCTGTTCGAGTTCACCAACCCGAACTCGTTCGCTGTGGGCCTCAACGAGTTCACCGCGCCCGCCGGGGCGTTCGCGTACCAGGGCGTCGACTACTTCGTCGTTTTGTCGGGCTTCGGGGCGTCGTTGTCGATCAACGAGACCGCCTCCGACAACGAGGACACGGGCGGCGAGACCGGCGCGACGCTCCAGAACAAGGGGTCGGACACAGGTGTGCTGCGCATGGCCGTCAACGGCGCGCAGCGCCAAAGCGGCATCCTGGCCGCGACCTACACCCAATCAGGCGACGGCCAGGAGATCGTGTCGGTCGGCGACAAGGTAGGCGTCGCGTTCAGTGTCGGCACCGCGGACCGCTACCTGCTGCGCGGCGTCACCTTCAGCCTTGACGACACCACAACCCGCAACGGGGGCTTCACCAACCCCTGGCAGGTGCGCTCGGGGGGCGCCGAGCTGTTCCGGATGACCAGCACACGCCAGATATTCGGCGTCAACGAGTTCACCGCCCCCCAGGGCGCCACCGTGCCCGGAAGCGGCTCATATGACTTCTTCCAGGACATCAACTCGTTCGAGCGGATGGGCGGCACCGTGGTGAGCCGCCACGTCTGCACCACCTCCACCGCGGTGGACGAGCCGGCCGCGGGGTTGACCCTCGACGGCAACACCGGCGTCCTCGCATGCGACCCGCCGATCATGGCCGTCTTCGGCGAGCCCCTCGCCGCCATGGCCCAGAACCTCGCACAGACCAACAACAGCTATTCCACCGCCGACGGCACCGACACGGTCCTCTCCCAGGGGTTCGAGACCGGCCCGGACGCTGACGGCTACGAGCTTTTGGGCGTCGGCGTCGACATCGAGGGCTCGGGCAGTTCTTTTCCCGACGGGCCGACATCGGTGTCGGTGGCGGTGCACGCGGACGCCAGTGGGCTGCCGGGCTCGAAGCTGTTCGACCTGCTCAGCCCCTCCGAGTTCGCGGCGGGCCACAGCTTCTTTGAGGCACCGCCGGACACGACCCTGGATGCGGGCATGTCCTATGTGCTGGTGTGGACCCACCTGGGCGGCACCGCGCACCGGCTGGCGAAGACCGCCAGCAACAGCGCCGACACCGGCGCGCTGGCCGGGTTCAGCTTGGCGGACGCGTTCCACCGCGGCGCCGACGTTGACGACCTAGCCGCGGACACCGACGGCGACGCGCTGAAGATCGCGGTGTACGGCCGCCACACCCAAAACGCCGTCGGTGCGCCGCGGGTGGTGGCGTCGGCGGAGGACCCGGGCATTTTGGCTGTGGACGCGTCGCGTGTGGGTGATCCTGACGGGCTGCCCAATGTGGGCAGCGTGGACAGCACCGGCATCCAGCCCGATTTCTCTTATCAGTGGGTCCGCGTGGACTCGGGCGACGGCGTCGAGATCGAGGTGGGTGACGGGTCGGCGCGTTACCGGCGCGTGGCGGCTGATGTCGGCCAGCTCATCAAGGTGGTGGTGTCGTTCACCGACCTCGGCGGCATCTCAGAGGCGGTGGAGAGTCTGCCGTTCGGGCCGCTTGCCGGGTTGGCGCCGCGGCTGGCGGCGTCGACGCTGGTGGCCAACACCGCCCAGACGCCGACGGCTGCCAAGAACATCACCGGCGAGTACGCGATGGGGTTCGAGCTGGGCACTCACGGGCAGGGCTATGAGATCTCGGGCGTGTCGATCGATTTGGCCGCGGCGCCGTCGGATTTGACGGTGTCGCTGTGGGCGGGGCCTCCGCCCGGGTTCGGCCGCAGCGCGGCTGCGCACACCAAGCTGTTCGAGTTCACCAACCCGAACTCGTTCGCGGTGGGTCTCAACGAGTTCACCGCCCCGGCAGGCGCGTTCGCGTACCAGGGCGTCGACTACTTCGTCGTTTGTCGGGCTTCGGGGCGTCGTTGTCGATCAACGAGACCACCTCCGACGACGAGGACGCCGGCGGCGAGACCGCAGCGACACTGGCCGACAAGGGCTCGGACACA
This sequence comes from Candidatus Aldehydirespiratoraceae bacterium, assembly GCA_965198365.1. Lineage (GTDB taxonomy): Bacteria > Actinomycetota > Acidimicrobiia > Acidimicrobiales > Aldehydirespiratoraceae > VXYK01. The sequence goes on from OZ240617.1 coordinate 1,770,844, forward strand.
GGTGTGCTGCGCATGGCCGTCAAAGGCGCGCAGCGCCCGAGCGGCATCCTGGCCGCGACCTACACCCAGCCCGGCGACGGCCAGGAAGTCGTGTCGGTCGGCGACAAGGTAGGCGTCGCGTTCAGTGTCGGCACCGCGGACCGCTACCTGCTGCGCGGCGTCACCTTCAGCCTTGACGACACCACAACCCGCAACGGTGGCTTCACCAACCCCTGGCAGGTGCGCTCGGGGGGCGCCGAGCTGTTCCGGATGACCAGCACACGCCAGATATTCGGCGTCAACGAGTTCACCGCCCCCCAGGGCGCCACCGTGCCCGGAAGCGGCTCATATGACTTCTTCCAGGACATCAACACCGTGGAGCGGATGGGCGGCGTCGTGGTGAGCCGCCACGTCTGCACCACCTCCACCGCGGTGGACGAGCCGGCCGCAGCGGGGGTGACCCTCGACGGCAACACCGGCGTGCTCGCATGCGACCCGCCGATCATGGCCATCTTCGGCGAGCCCCTCGCCGCCATGGCCCAGAACCTCGGACAAACAAACAACAGCTACGTCACCGCCGACACCACCGACACAGTCCTCGCGCAGGGCTTCAGCACCGGCCCGGACGCTGACGGCTATGAGCTTTTGGGCGTCGGCGTCGATATCGAGGGTTCCGGCGGCCGTTTTCCTGACGGGCCGTCGTCGGTGTCGGTGTCGGTGCACGCGGACGCCAGTGGGCTGCCGGGCGTGAAGCTGTTCGGCCTGCTCAGCCCCTCGGAGTTCGCGGCGGGCCACAGCTTTTTTGAGGCGCCGCCGGGAACCACGCTGGATGCGGGCACGTCCTATGTGCTGGTGTGGACCCACCTGGGCGGTACCGCGCACCGGCTGGCCAAGACCGCCAGCGGCGCCGAGGACGCCGGCGCGCTGGCCGGCTTCAGCTTGGCGGACGCGTTCCACCGCGGCGCCGACCTGGACAACCTGACGGTCGACTCGGGCGGCGACGCGTTGAAGATCGCGGTGTACGGCCGCCACACCCAAAACGCCGTCGGTGCGCCGAGGGTGGTGGCCTCCGCGGAGGACCCGGGCATCTTGGCTGTGGACGCCTCGCGTGTGGGCGATCCTGACGGGCTGCCCAATGTGGGCAGTGTGGACACCACCGGCATTCAGCCTGATTTCTCTTATCGGTGGGTGCGGGTCGATGCGGGGACCGGTGTGGAGACCGAGGTGGGTGACGGGTCGGCGCGTTACCGGCGTGTGGCGGCTGATGTCGGCCATCTCATCAAGGTGGTGGTGTCGTTCACCGACCTGGGCGGCACCTCAGAGGCGGTGGAGAGTCTGCCGTTCGGGCCGTTGGCTGCGTTGGCGCCGCGGCTGGCGGCGTCGACGCTGGTGGCCAACACCGCCCAGACGAGCTCGGTCACCAAGAACATCACCGCCCAGTACGACATGGGCTTCAAGCTGGGGACCCACGGGCAGGGCTATGAGATCTCGGGCGTGTCGATCGATTTGGCCGCGGCGCCCACGGATCTGACGGTGTCGCTGTGGGCGGGGCCTCCGCCCGGGTTCGGCCGCTCCGCGGCTTCGCACACCAAGCTGTTCGAGTTCACCAACCCGGCGTCGTTCGCTGTGGGCCTCAACGAGTTCGCGGCCCCGCAGGGGACGTTCGCGTACCAGGGCGTCGACTATTTCGTCGTTTTGTCGGGCTTCGGGGCGTCTTTGTCGATCAACGAGACCACCTCGGACAGCGAGGACGCCGGCGGCGAGACCGCAGCCACGCTCCAGAACAAGGGCTCGGACACAGGTGTGCTGCGCATGGCCGTCAACGGCGCGCAGCGCCGAAGCGGCATCTTGGTCTCGACCTATACCCAGCCCGGCGCCGGCCAGGAGATCGTGTCGGTCGGCGACAAGGTCGGTGTCGCGTTCAGTGTCGGCACCGCGGACCGCTACCTGCTGCGCGGCGTCACCTTCAGCGGCGACGACTCCACAGCCCGCAACGGGCTGTTCACCAACCCGTGGCAGGTGCGCTCGGGAGGCGACGAGCTGTTCCGGATGACCAGCACACGCCAGATATTCGGCGTCAACGAGTTCACCGCCCCCCAAGGCGCCACCGTTGCGGGAGGCGGCTCATATGACTTGTTCCAGGACATCAACACCGTGGAGCGGATGGGCGGCGTCATCCTGGGCCGCCACGCCTGCACCACCTCCGCCACAGTGGACGAGCCGGCCGCAGCGGGGGTGACCCTCGACGGCAACACCGGCGTGCTCGCATGCGACCCGCCGATCATGGCCATCTTCGGCGAGCCCCTCGCCGCCATGGCCCAGAACCTCGCCCAAACAAACAACGGCTATTCCACCGCCGACAGCACCGACACGGTGCTCACCCAGGGCTTCACCACCGGAGCGGACACTGACGGCTATGAGCTGCTGGGCGTCGGCGTCGATATCGAGGGTTCCGGCGGCCGTTTTCCTGACGGGCCGACATCGGTGTCGGTGTCGGTGCACGCCGACGCCGGCGGGTTGCCGGGCGTCAAGCTGTTCGGCCTGCTCAGCCCCTCGGAGTTCGCGGCGGGCCACAGCTTTTTTGAGGCGCCGCCGGACACGACGCTGGATGCGGGCACGTCCTATGTGCTGGTGTGGACCCACCTGGGCGGCACCGCGCACCGGCTGGCCAAGACCGCCAGCGGCGCCGAGGACGCCGGCGCGCTGGCCGGCTTCAGCTTGGCGGACGCGTTCCATCGGGGCGCCGACGTCGACGACCTGACGGTCGACTCGGGCGGCGACGCGCTGAAGATCGCGGTGTACGGCCGCCACACCCGAAACGCCGTCGGTGTGCCGAGGGTGGTGGCCTCCGCGGAGGATCCGGGCATCTTGGCTGTGGACGCGTCGCGTGTCGGTGATCCTGACGGGCTGCCCAATGTGGGCAGCGTGGACACCACCGGCATCCAACCCGACTTCTCTTATCGGTGGGTGCGCGTCGACTCGGCGACCGGCGTCGAGACCGATGTGGGCGACGGGTCGGGCCGTTACCGGCGTGTGGCGGCTGATGTCGGCCATCTCGTCAAGGTGGTGGTGTCGTTCACCGACCTGGGCGGCACCTCAGAGGCGGTGGAGAGCCTGCCGTTCGGGCCGCTGGCTGCGTTGGCGCCGCGGTTGGCGGCATCGGCGCTGGTGGCCAACACCGCCCAGACCCCGGTGGCCGCCAAGAACATCACCGGCGAGTACGCGATGGGGTTCGAGCTGGGGACCCACGGGCAGGGCTATGAGATCTCGGGCGTGTCGATCGATTTGGCCGCCGCGCCCACGGATTTGACGGTGTCGCTGTGGATGGGGCCTCCGCCCGGGTTCGGCCGCTCCGCGGCTGCGTACACCAAGCTGTTCGAGTTCGCCGACCCGGCGTCGTTCGCTGTGGGTCTCAACGAGTTCACCGCGCCCGCCGGGGCGTTCGCGTACCAGGGCGTCGACTACTTCGTGGTGCTGTCGGGCTTCGGGGCGTCGTTGTCGATCAACGAGACCACCTCCGACAACGAGGACACCGGCGGCGAGACCGCAGCGACGCTCCAGGACAAGGGCTCGGGCACAGGTGTGCTGCGCATGGCCGTGACGGGCGCGCAGCGCCAAAGCGGCATCCTGGCCGCGACCTACACCCAGCCCGGCGACGGCCAGGAAGTCGTGTCGGTCGGCGACAAGGTAGGCGTCGCGTTCAGTGTCGGCACCGCGGACCGCTACCTGCTGCGCGGCGTCACGTTCAGCCTTGACGACACCACAACCCGCAACGGGGGCTTCACCAACCCCTGGCAGGTGCGCTCGGGGGGCGACGAACTGTTCCGGATGACCAGCACACGCCAGATATTCGGCGTCAACGAGTTCACCGCCCCCCAGGGCGCGACCGTGCCCGGAGGCGGCTCATATGACTTCTTCCAGGACATCAGCACCGTGGAGCGGATGGGCGGCGTCGTGGTGAGCCGCCACGTCTGCACCACCTCCACCGCGGTGGACGAGCCGGCCGCGGGGTTGAGCTTCGACGGCAACACCGGCGTGTTCGCATGCGACCCGCCGCTGATGGCCGTGTTCGGCGAGCCCCTCGCCGCCATGGTCCAGAACCTCGCCCAGACCAACAACAGCTACGTCACCGCCGACACCACCGACACGGTGCTCACCCAGGGCTTCACCACCGGGGCGGACACTGACGGCTACGAGCTTTTGGGGATCGGCGTCGGCGTCGAGGGTTCCGGCGACCGGTTTCCTGACGGGCCGTCGTCGGTGTCGGTGTCGGTGCACGCCGACGCAGGAGGCAAGCCGGGCGTGAAGCTGTTCGGCCTGCTCAGCCCCTCGGAGTTCGCGGCGGGCCACAGCTTTTTTGAGGCGCCGCCGGACACGACCCTGGATGCGGGCACCTCTTATGTGCTGGTGTGGACCCATTTGGGCGGTACCGCGCACCGGCTGGTGAAGACCTCCAGCGGCAGCGTCGACGCCGGCGCGCTGGCCGGGTTCAGCTTGGCGGACGCGTTCCACCGCGGCGCCGACCTGGACAACCTGACGGTCGACTCGGGCGGCGATGCGCTGAAGATCGCGGTGTACGGCCGCCACACCCGAAACGCCGTCGGTGTGCCGCGGGTGGTGGCGTCTGCGGAGGATGCGGGCATTTTGGCTGTGGACGCGTCGCGTGTGGGTGATCCTGACGGGCTGCCCAATATCGGCAGTGTGGACACCACCGGCATTCAGCCTGATTTCTCGTATCGGTGGGTGCGGGTCGACGCGGGGACCGGTGTCGAGACCGATGTGGGTGACGGGTCGGCGCGTTATCGGCGTGTGGCGGCTGATGTCGGCCATCTCATCAAGGTGGTGGTGTCGTTCACCGACTCCGGCGGCATCTCAGAGGCGGTGGAGAGTCTGCCGTTCGGGCCGCTTGCCGGGTTGGCGCCGCGGCTGGCGGCGTCGACGCTGGTCTCTAACACCGCCCAGACCCCGACGGCTGCCAAGAACATCACCGGCGAGTACGACATGGGCTTCAAACTGGGCACTCACGGGCAGGGCTATGAGATCTCGGGCGTGTCGATCGATTTGGCCGCGGCGCCCACGGATTTGACGGTGTCGCTGTGGGCGGGGCCTCCGCCCGGGTTCGGCCGCAGCGCGGCTGCGCACACCAAACTGTTCGAGTTCACCAACCCGAACTCGTTCGCGGTGGGTCTCAACGAGTTCACCGCCCCGGCAGGCGCGTTCGCGTACCAGGGCGTCGACTACTTCGTCGTTTTGTCGGGCTTCGGGGCGTCGTTGTCGATCAACGAGACCACCTCCGACGACGAGGACGCCGGCGGCGAGACCGCAGCGACACTGGCCGACAAGGGCTCGGACACAGGTGTGCTGCGCATGGCCGTCAAAGGCGCGCAGCGCCCGAGCGGCATCCTGGCCGCGACCTACACCCAGCCCGGCGACGGCCAGGAAGTCGTGTCGGTCGGCGACAAGGTAGGCGTCGCGTTCAGTGTCGGCACCGCGGACCGCTACCTGCTGCGCGGCGTCACCTTCAGCCTTGACGACACCACAACCCGCAACGGTGGCTTCACCAACCCCTGGCAGGTGCGCTCGGGGGGCGCCGAGCTGTTCCGGATGACCAGCACACGCCAGATATTCGGCGTCAACGAGTTCACCGCCCCCCAGGGCGCGACCGTGCCCGGAAGCGGCTCATATGACTTCTTCCAGGACATCAACACCGTGGAGCGGATGGGCGGCGTCGTGGTGAGCCGCCACGTCTGCACCACCTCCACCGCGGTGGACGAGCCGGCCGCGGGGTTGAGCTTCGACGGCAACACCGGCGTGTTCGCATGCGACCCGCCGCTGATGGCCGTGTTCGGCGAGCCCCTCGCCGCCATGGCCCAGAACCTCGCCCAAACAAACAACGGCTATTCCACCGCCGACACCACCGACACAGTCCTCTCCCAGGGCTTCACCACCGGTTGCTGCGAGACCGATGATTCCGAGTCCGATGCCGCGTTGTACGGGTACCGGCTTCAGGGGATCGGCGTCGACATCGAGGGCTCTGACGGCAGGCTCCCCGACGGCCCGACGTCGGTGTCGGCGGCGGTGCACGCCGATGCCGCCGGGCTCCCGGGCGCCAAGCTGTTCGACCTGCTCAGCCCCTCCGAGTTCGCGGCCGGCCACAGCTTCTTCGAGGCGCCGCCGGACACGCATCTGGCGCCTGACACCTCCTACGTGCTGGTGTGGCGCCACAACCGCGGCACCGCGCACCGGCTGGCCAAGACCGCCGGCAACAGCGAGGACTCGGGCGCGGTGTCGGGCGCCGGCTTGGCGGACGCGTTCCACCGGGGCGCCGACGTCGACGACCTGGCCGTCGACGCCGACGGCGACGCGCTGAAGATCGCGGTGTACACCGTGGTCAACGACAATGCCCCCTTCGTGGCCCGCGGTGTCCCGGTGACCACGAGCTGGCTGCACATCCCCGACGGTGCCGAGGTGGGAGACCAGTTCAGGCTGGTATTCCTCACACAACGCGGAATACTGCCCACGTCGGGGGACATAGAGGACTACAACGCGTTTGTGCAAGAGGAAGCTGCGGGGACCCTTGTGCGGGGCGAAACAGTCGCCGTGCCGTACACCGATCCGGTCATCCACAGGGTCGCTTCGCAGTTCACAGCGGTGGTGTGCACTGCTGAGGTCGACGCGGTGACCAACACCAAGATCGCCGAAGCGGGCGCCATCAGCGTGCCGGTCCACTGGCTGGACGGCGGCTGGGACGACGACCATCCCACCCTCATCGTGGAGCAGTACGCCGACTTCTACGGCAACGGGTGGGAAAACACCACCTACGGCGCGTATGCCACCGGGAACTCCGCCCATTTCGAGAAGAACGCGATGGTGTGGACCGGATGCGACGCTCTTGGGGACGCGGACCCGCTGTTCCCCATGGGCAGCAGCATGGGGATGGTGGCCGCGGGCTCGCCGAGGAACTATGACAGCCTGCTGAACAGGCATCCGCTCATCGTGGACGGGAATGAGCAAGAGCGGGAGCGAGAGTCGAATCCCAACTTTGGCCCTGTCGGCGCCGTCGATCTCGATGAGGGGCGTTTGACCGGCAACGACACTGAGTTCAGGCCGATCTACGCCATCTCGCCGATCTTCACCGTCGTCCGCTAGCACTGCGTTTCGCTTCGCCTTGTTGAATTATTTTGTATATGAGGTTGACGTATGTTGTCTATGAGCTAGTAGTGTCCGTCCGGTGATATTCAGCGGGTTTCGTTGGTGGGGGCTGCGACGTGGACGTTGCGGTGCCGTAATCGGGGGGGGGGGGGGTTGAGAACCTTTCGCTTGGCCCGGCGGGTGAGAACCTTTTGCCTGGCCCGGCGGTTGTGGGCGGCGGCGGCGGTTGTTGCGTTGGCGGTCCTCGCCGCCCTGGTGACCTCCACGTCGTCGGTTCAGGCCCAGTCCAACAACGCCGCGACCGGCCTGCCGAGGGTCGTGGTCTCCGCGGAAGGCCCCGGCGTTCTGGCGGCCGACACTTGGGATATCAGGGACGCCGACGGGCTGCCCTATGGCCTGGCTCCGAGTTATGAAACGGTCGGGGATCCGGACGACGGCCAATTCATTTTCGATTTCTCGTATCAGTGGATCCGGGTCGACGGCAACTCCGAGGTGAACGTGGGCACCGACTCGCAGAGGTACCAGCTCACCGACACCGATTTCGGCAAGAAGTTCAAGGTGCGGGTCTCGTTCACGGACCGGGCCGCCAACGCCGAGGCTGTGACCAGCGTGGCCTTCGGCCCCATCGCCAGACCGACCCTGCTGTCGCCGCCGAGCCTGGTCTCCAACACGGGCTTCGCATTGGGGTTGGCCACGACGATGATCACCAGTGACTACGCCATCGGATTCAACCTGGGGGACCACGGCCAGGGCTACGAGATTTCGGGCGTGTCGATCGATCTGGCCGCGGTCCCGTCGAGCCTGAGCGTCTCTTTGTGGACCTCGGGGCCTCCCGGATCCAGCGGGTCGGACACGCGTCGGGCGAAGCTGTTCGAGTTCGAGAACCCGGACTCGTTCGCCGTCGGCCTGAACGAGTTCACGGCTCCCGCGGGCGTGTACGCGCTCCAGGCCCGCAAATACTGGATCGTGCTGTCGGGCTTCGGCTCGTCGCTGTCGATCAAAGAGATCACCTCGGACCAGAACGAGAGCTCCGAGTCGGGAGCGGCGATCGACAACGATGCGGGCGGGAACACCAAGGTGCTGCGCCTGGCCGTCAACGGCTCGAGGCGGACTCAAGGCATCCTCGCAGCGAACCTCGCGCAACCCGGCGGCAACAACCAGGAGATCATCTCGGTCGGCGACAAGGTCGGCTGGACGATCGACCTCGGATCAGCGGACCGCTTCTTGGTCCGCGGCGTGGCGTTCTCCATGGACAACACCACATCGGAAGACGGGGGCATGGACAACCCGTGGCACTTCCGCTCCGACGACTTCGACGGCGCCATACATTTCCGCATGTTCCTGACGCGCAACGTCAACGGCCTGCCGACATTTACGGCCCCGCAGGGCGCCACCGTGTCAGGTGACGGCACCTACGCCCTCCAAAAGGGAATCGGCTCAAAGCTCGGTTTCGTAAATGACGGCGACACGATAGAGAGGATCGGAGCCGTCTTGTCGCGGACACATCAGGTCGACAGCGCTGCCGACGGCAGGTCCGATGTGCCAACGGGGGCGGGCTCGACCCTCGGCAAAGGCGGCGGCCTGTCAGGCAACGACGCGGCTGGCCCCACGCCGTACATGGTCGTGTACGGCGTGCCGCTGTACACGGTGGTTCAGAACCTGGGGCAGACCGACAACGGCTTCGTCTCGGTCGGCGGCAGCAACGATGTGGTGTCGCAGGGCTTCACGACCGGCTCCAGAGTAGGCGGCTACGCGTTTCAGGGCGTCGGCGTCAACATCGAGGGGTCCAAGGTGTCGGGCACTTCCCAGGTTCCCGCCGACGCGTCGGCCGTGTCGGTGTCGGTGCACGCCGACTCGAGCGGGGCGCCGGGCGCGAAGCTGTTCGACCTCCTCAGCCCCACCGAGTACGCGGCGGGCCTCAGCTTCTTCGAGGCGCCGAGGGGGGCGCGCCTCGAGGCCGGCACCTCCTACGTTTTGGTCTGGCGCCACAACAGCGGCGCCGACCACCGGTTGGTGAAGACCACCGGCAACGGCGAGGACTCGGGGGGACAACCAGGAGCCGGCATCGCGGACGCGTTCCGTCTGGGCGCCGATGTGGGCAGCCTGACCTCCGACAGCGGCGGCAATGCGCTGGAGATCACGGTGTACACGGGGCAGGGGCCTCCCAACGCCACCGGCCGGCCGGTGATCCTGCCCACCGCGGAGGACCGCGGCGTGCTGGCTGTGGACACCTCGCCTATTTCTGACCCCGAACGGATCCCCAATGTGGGCTCCGTGGACTCGACGGGCGTCCTGCACAACTTCAGGTACCGGTGGATCCGGGTCGACGGCGCCACCGAGGTTGTGGTCGGCGCCGACCAGGTCGACTACCGGCAGATCACCTCTGGTTTGGGGCCCGTCGAGTCGGGCCGTTACCGGCTCACCGAGGAGGACTTCGGCAAGCTGCTGCGGGTGGAGGTGTCGTTCTTCGACAACAATGGCGCCGCCGAGGCTGTGGCCAGCCTGCCGTTCCGCCCGGTTCGCGAGCCGCCGCGGGCGCTGCCCGCGGCGACGCTGGTCAGCAACACGCGCCAATCGCCGTCGGCCACGGCGACGATCGAGAACGCGGAGGACGAAAACAAGCGCTACGGGGTGGGGTTCAAGCTGGGCGTCCACGGCCAGGGCTATGACATCTCGGGCGTGTCGATCGACCTGGCCGCGGTGCCGGACAGGCTGCGGGTGTCGCTGTGGGCGGGCCGCGCCCCCGGGTCAAGCGGCGCGGGTCTGCGGCACACCAAGCTGTTCGAGTTCGAGAACCCGGAGTCGTTCAGGGTCGGCCTGAACGAGTTCAAGGCCCCCCCAGCGGCGTTCGTCTACCAGAACCTCGACTACTTCATCGAGCTGTCGGACTTCGGCGACTCGCTGTCGATCAAAGAGACCGCCTCGGACGACGAGGACGCGGGCGGCGAGCCGGGAGCGACGATCGCGGACGTCGAGGACAGCGGCGTGCTGCGCCTGGCGGTGAAGGGCCACCGGCGGGACCACGGCATCCTGGTCTCGACCTACGGGCAGAACCCGACAACAATTCATCAGGAGATCGTGTCGCAAGGCGACAATATCGGCATCAAGTTCACGGTGGGGGCAGCCGACCGCTACCTCATCCGCGGTGCGACCTTCTCCGTGGACAACACCGCGAACGGCGGGGGGTTCACCAGCCCGTGGCTGCTGCGCGACGGGACTGACGTGCTGTTCAAGCTGTTCAGCACACGTCAGATAAACGGCGTCAACGAGTTCTCCGCTCCGCTGGGCATGACCGTTGAGGGAGGCTGCACCACCGACGCGGTGACGATGGTGGTGACCTGCGAGGAATACAACATCCACAAGCACAAAGACATTCCCCTGCGGCAGGGAGGCGTCATCCTGTCCCGCTACCACGCCACGGATTCCACCGATGAGGACGCGCCGAAGGCGGCCGGGGTGAGCCTCGGCAACAGCACAGGCGATTTTGATATCACCGATAACAACGGAGACCACGTCCGCGTCTTTATGGCCATCTTCGGCGAGCCGCTCAACGCGATGGTGCAGAACCTGGGCCAGACCGACGGGGACTGGCGCACCATCGGCGGGGGCAACCCCACGACGGCATCGCAGGGCTTCACGGCCGGCTCCAACGAGTTCGGGTACCGGCTGAAGGGCATCGCCGTGAACATCAACGGCTCCGCCCCCACAAACGGCGATCCCCAGGTGCCCGACAGCCCGGTGTCGGTGGCGGTGTCGGTGCACGCCGATGCGGGCGGGCAGCCCGGCGCGAAGCTGTTCGACCTGATCAGCCCCGCCGAACTGGGGCCGGGCGACAGGTTCTTCGAGGCGCCGCCGCGGGCGTACCTGAACCCGGACACCTCCTACCAGCTGGTCTGGCGCCACACCGGCGGCACCCCGCACCGGCTGCAGCTGACCAACACCGCAAGCGAGGACTCGGGCGCGCTGACCGGCGCCAGCATCGCGGACGAATTCCGGAGGGGCTCCGTCAGAGAGCAGAACAAGGCGCTGGAGATCGCCGTGTACACCGATGTCCTCACCAAGGGGCCGCCCGTGGCCGGCGGCATCCGCGTGCCCCTGAGCTGGACACACATACCCGACGGCGTCGACGCGAGGGACCAGTTCAGGCTGCTGTACGTCACCCACCACGCCACGCAGGCCACGTCCCCCGACGCAGGCGACTACCACGCCCTCGCCCAGTTCGAAGCCTCTGGCCGGTCCAAACGGTATCCAGAAGCAGACGGGCGATACACCAATCAGTTCATTCGGAGGGCGGCTGAGCGGTTCAAAGCGGTGGTCTGCACCAGCGGCAGAGGCGCCCGAAGAAACGCCGACATGCCAGGCGCCGGCGTGGCGGTCCACTGGCTGGACGGTGGCTGGCAGCATCGCCCCACGCTGGTCGCCAACACGTACACCGAGTTCTTCAGCGCCGACTGGGCCAACACCGAATACGGCGCCTACGTCACCGGGAACTCCGCCCATTTCGAGGAGCACGACATGGTCTGGACCGGGTGCGACGCTCTTGGGGACGCGGACCCGCTGTTCCCCATGGGCAGCACCATGGGGATGGTCGCCGCGGGCACGCCGAGGAGCAGCGAGCTGATTAGGGATGCGGACAACGAGTTAAAGGTAGAGAAGAACTCCAACCTTGCTCCTGTCGGCGCCGTCGATCTCGATAAGGGGCGTTTGACCGGCAACCACGACGAGCACCGGCCGCTCTACGCCATCTCGCCCGTATTCACCGTCTACGACGACGGCTCCCCCCGCACCATCTTGTCGTCGACCATGACCGTGGGAACATTCACTGACACTGCGGGATTAGTCACCGATGTGTTCGCCGGAACCGGCCCCGGGTACGGCGAGATTATCGGGTCGACTCAGTTCACCTACGAGGGAGCAGACTACTCCGTGACCTGGGTCCTCACCCAGAAGCAGACCTTGTCAGGCGCCGTCACAGTAGACAACTTGCAACTGGAACTGGGATCGCTGCCGCCGGCTGAGCTCGACTCGTACCTCGCGCTCGAACTCGACGGCAAACGGTTCGCCCTGGCAGATGCGACCCGGGGCACGAAGGTCTACTCCTGGCAAGACCACGGCCTGAGCTGGGCCGATGGCGAGACCGTTGAGATCAGGCTCATAGAGCTTTCGGATTGATTGGAGTTGGTATCGATGAGACGCACTGAGATGAAAGGTTCTGTCCCCCGAGGGGGGGCTCTGTCTGGTCTGTCTGGTCGGGGTTTGTTTGCCGGCGCGGCCGGGGCGGTGGTGTTGGCGGGTGTGGCTTTGTGGGCTGCGGCGGCGGGCAGTCAGGAGTCTGCGGAGCCGTTGTGGTCGGCGGACATGACGGTGGTGGAGTACACCAGCGTTTCTATCGGCGCGGCCACCGCGGACCTGTTCTCCAATGTTGGCGGCAGCGGGGACCTTCAGATCAAGTCGCTGTGGTCCCACAAGCCGGACCGCGATCTTCGCTTGGCGTTCCAGGACGGCGTTTCTGACGCCGCGGACTACACCTTGCAGGTCGGCGACCTCTTTTTGGAGTTTCCCGCCGGCAGTTCTGGTGCCGGCAGCTTCAAGTGGTCGGGCGTGGACGTCGACTGGGAGGACGGGCAGCTGATCCGGGTGCGGATCGTGCTGACGGCCGATGTTGCTGTTGGGGAGGCCGTCTCTGTGGTGGTCAACTCTGCGGCCACGGGTGAGCCCGCTATCAGCGGCACGGCGCGGGTGGGTGAGACGCTGACCGCGGTCATTTCGGCTATTGAGGACGCCGACGGGCTGGACAGTGTCTCCTACCGCTACCAGTGGATGCGCGCTGATGCCGGTATCGCCGGTGCGACAGAGTCTGCCTACACGCTCGGCGACGACGACGAGGGCGAGGCGATCAAGCTGAAGGTGTCGTTCATCGACGACAACGGCAACAGCGAGACGCTGACCAGCGCCGCGACGCAGGAGGTGCGTGAGAGGCCGCAGTTCTTGGTCAGCAACCTGGAAGCGGGCGTCACCGGCGCCAGCGGCATACAGCGCACCCTCAACGCCGCCCGGTCGGGGTTCGCCCAGGCATTCACGACGGGTCCGAGGACCGGCGGCTATCCACTGGGCTCGGTCAGCATCCAGTTGACGCACTTCTTCGACGCCTCGACCGCGGCGGACGACCTCGGGGTGACGATCAACGGCGCCGCCGGCGACAGCGGGCCGGGCGATGTGCTCTGCACCCTGGTCAACCCGTCGAGCTTGTCGGCGCCGGCCGTGGTCGCCTTCGACGCGCCGACCGGCGAGGGCGCCTGTTTGCGGTTGGCGGCCGAGACGACCTATTTCGTCGCTGTCGAGTGGACCGATCCCAGCGGGACCGGCTCGTTCGCGCTCATTCCCCAGACCTATCCCACCGATGAGTCCGCAGCTACCGCAGAGGATCCCGGCGGCGCGGACGGCTGGTCGATCGCCGACCACTCCTACTACCTGTCGGTCAGCTCCGATGACCGTGCTTGGACCGCCTACGAGGAGACGGCCAGCTTCAAGATCAAGGTGAACCAAGGCGCGGCTGAGCCCAACACCGCGCCGACCGGCCTGCCCGACGTCACCGGCACGCCCCAGGTCGGCGAGACGCTGACCGCCGACACCTCGGCCATCGACGACGCCGACGGCCTCGACAACGTCGAATACGAATACCAGTGGATCGCCGGCGGCACCGATATCGACGGGGCCACCGACTCGGCCTATGAGCTGACCGAGAGCGAGGAGGGCGAAACCATCGCCGTGCGGGTGACCTTCACCGACGACGCCGACAACGCCGAGTCCCTCACCAGCGAAGCCACCGAGGAAGTGGCCGCGGTTCCCCTCACCGTCACCGTCACCGCCGACCCCCCCACAACCCACGACGGCTCCACCGAGTTCAGCTTCAACCTCGACTTCAGCGAGGAACTCCCCCTCAGCTACAGAACCCTCAAGTTCCACGCCTTCAACGTCACCGGCGGCGAGATGAAGCGGGCGCAACGCACCGACAAACCCACCAACATCTCCTGGCGCATCACCGTCAAACCCGACACCACCGCCGACATCACGATCCAACTCCCCGCCACCACCAACTGCAACACCACCGGCGCCATCTGCACCCCCGACGGCAAAAAACTGTCCAACACGCTGAGCTTGACCATCAAAGGAGCAAACCCGCCGACAACATGCTCGCCGCCTCAAACCCTCTGGGCCTGCCCCGCAGGCGGTCAACTCCGACCGTCAACGCCATAGACAGCCAGCGCAACAACCACGCTGGTATTGGTATGTGTCATGCATGAGCTAGTAGTGTCTGTTCAATGATGTTCAGCGGGTTTCGGGTGATGTTCAGCGGGTTTCGGTGGTGGGGGCTGCGACGTGGTCGTCGCGGCGCCGTAATCAGGGGGGGGGGTCATCGCCGCCCTGTTGTCCTGATGAGGGCTCCTCAGCCCGTCCGGTTCGCCGCTTTGATCCGACGGCGGCCCTTTTGGGCGCTGGCGGCCGTGACCTTCTTGGCGCTGGCGGCCGCGACCGTCGCGGTGGTCGGCCCGGGAGTGACGGCCCAGGCCCAGAACGAGCGCACGCCACCCGCCAACCTTGCGGCCCGCTTGGTGCAGGGCGGGGTGGAGCTCTCCTGGGACCGGCCCGCCCGGAACAGCGAATCCGTGGACGGCTATGAGATCCTGCGCAGACGCCCCAACCGGGGCGAACAGACGCTCACGACGCTGGTGTCCGACACCGCCACAACTGACACCGCCTACTTCGACACCACCGCCACCGAACCCGGAGTGCGCTACAACTACCAGGTAAGGGCGATCCGGGGCGGCGTGACCAGCCGCCCCTCCAACACCGCCACGGTGCTGGTGCTGCTGTCCGCACCCACCACACGGCTGGTGAGCAATGTCGGCCAGTCGCCGGCGGCCACCGCGAGTATCACCCAGCAGTATGGGATGGGGTTTCGGCTGGGCAGTCACGGCCAAGGCTATGAGATCTCGAGCGTGTCGATCGAGTTGGCCGCGGCGCCCTCCAGCCTGTCGGTGTCGCTGTGGGTCGGCGGCCCTGATGGGAATTCGGTCGTTGCTGGCACTTCGAATGTGCAACGCGAGCTGTTCGAGTTCGACAACCCGGCCTCGTTCAAGGTCGGGCTGAACACGTTCACCGCGCCCGAGGGGGCTTTCGCGTACCAGAATGTCAACTACTTCATCGTGCTGTCGGGTTTCGGGTCGTCGCTGTCGATCATGGAGACGGCATCAGACGATGAGGATCCCGGCGGCGAGCCCGAGGCCGTCCTGTTCGACAATGCGAAGGTCCGAGCGCTGGGTTCGACCGGACGCTGGGATGCACCCGATGAGCGCGACGGCGTGCTGCGCCTGACCCTCGAGGGCTCGAGGCGCGACCGCGGCGTCCTGGCTGCGAACTTCACGGGAGCCACAGGCGACCAAGAAATCATCTCGGTCGGCGACGACTGCTGCTTCAAGATGACGGTCGGGTCAGCGGACCGCTACCTCATTCGCAGTGTCTCTGTGCCGGGGGACGACACAACCATTAAGGGCGGCTTCTTCGGCATCGAGTTCACCCTGCAGAACAGCTCGGGCGACACGCTGTTCATCCTGCCCTATGCATCTGCCCAAGGAGACCTGGTGGATGGCCCGCTGCAGCTGACTTCCCCGGCTGGCATGTCTGACTGGACGGCGCCCCGAGGCGCGACCGTGGCCGGCAACCGGACATACGTCATCGACATGAACATCCGGAGCATCACGGGGGACACCCCGGCTAGTACGAGGGGAGGTGTCGTCCTGTCCCGCATCGGTTGCTCCGATATAACCAACTACACGGACACTCCCTCGGCGCCGGGCGTGACCCTCTCAGAGCATGGCGACATCGCCTGCCCCACGCCGCAGATGGCCGTCGCCGGGGAGCCGCTCCACGCGATGGTGGCGAACCTGAAGGAGACCGACGACGGCTACGTCACCGCCAAAGCCACCGGTGACGTGGTGGTGTCGCAGGGCTTTGACACCGGACCCGGAGCGTACGGCTACCGGTTGCAGGGCATCGGCGTCAACGTCGAAGGCTCCGACGACACGAGCAACAACCCGCAGATACCCGACGGACCCTCGTCGGTGTCGGTGGCCGTGCACGCCGACTCGAACGGGCGGCCCGGCGACAAGCTGTTCGACCTCGTCAGCCCCGACGGATACGCGGCGGGCGACATCAGCTTCTTCGAAGCACCCCCGGGAACAAGGCTGGCGCCGGACACCTCTTACGTGATGGTCTGGACCTACCGCAACGGCGAGGAGCACCGGCTCCAGCGGACCCTGGGCGACGGCGAGGACCGACTCGGGACGCTCAGCGGCTTCACCTTGGCGGACGCCTTCTATCACGGCGCCGATCTGAACAACCTGACCAAATCCTCAGACGACCACGCACTGGAAATCGCCGTCTACGGCGAAGCCATCGACGCTGCGTTCTTGGCCCAGCCGCGGCCGGTCAGCGACATCGAGGTCCCCGACGGGCCGCTGCTGGTGAGCAATGTCGGCCAGTCGCGCTCGGCCACCGCAAGCATCACTCAGCAGTACGCCTTGGGGTTCCGGCTGGGCAGCCACGGTCAGGGCTATGAGATCTCCGGTGTCTCGATCGATTTGGCGGCCGTGCCGTCGTCTGGTCTGACGGTGTCGTTGTGGAGCGGCGGCCCTCCTGGGACGACTATCAACGCTTCGAGGGCGCAACGCAAGCTGTTCGAGTTCGACAACCCGGGCTCCTTCGAGGTCGGCCTGAACAGGTTCACGGCGCCCGCAGGGGCGTTCGCGTACCCGAATGTCAACTACTTCATCGTGCTGTCGGGCTTCGGCTCCTCGCTGTCGATCACAGAGACCGCATCAGACGACGAGGATCCGGGCGGCGAGCCCGAAGCCGTCCTCTTGAACGATGCGGTGGTCCGAGCGCTGGGTTCGACCGGACTCTGGGACAGTCCCTCGACACGCGGGGGTGGCCGTGTGCTGCGCCTGGCCCTCGAGGGCTCGAGGCGGGACCGCGGCATCCTGGCTGCGAACTTCACGGGCGCCACGGGCTCCTCCTTTGAACAGGTCTCGGTGGGCGATGACTGCTGCTTCGATGTCGCGGTCGGATCAGCGGACCGCTACCTCATCCGCGGTGTTACTGTGGCGGCGGACGACACAACCCCTCTAGGCGGCTTCTTCGGCCTCCCGTTCGACCTGCAGAGCAGCTCGGGCACCACGCTGTTCACCCTGCCCTATGCCTCTGCCCAAGGAGCCTTGGCAGAGGCCCCATTGCACCTGACTGCCCCGCCGGGGCTCAATGATTGGACGGCGCCCCAAGGCGCGACCGTGGCCGGCAGCACGTCATACACCTTCCACATGAACATCCGGAGCATTACTGGGGACACCGTGGCTCACACGAGGGGAGGCATCACTGTGGGCCGCGTATATTGCTCCGATTTAGCCAACTACACGGACATTCCGTCGGCGCCGGGCGTGACCCTCGCAGCTCATGGCGACCTCGCCTGCCCCACGCCGTCGATGGCTGTGGACGGGGAGCCGCTCGTCGCGATGGTGTCGAACCTCGACCAGGACAACGACAGCTATGCCACCGCCACGTCCACCAACGACGTGATTTCGCAGGGCTTCACGACCGGCCCAAGCGCGTACGGGTACCGGTTCCAGGGCATCGGCGTCGACGTCGAGGGCTCCGACGACTCCAACAGCGACCCCCAGATACCCGACGGGCCCTCGTCGGTGTCAGTCGCCGTGCACGCCGCCAAATCGGACGGCAAGCCCGACGCCAAGCTGTTCGACCTCGTCAGCCCCGACAACTACGCAGCGGGCCGGCTCGCCTTCTTCGAGGCGCCACCGGGAACGAGGCTGGACCCGGACACCTCCTATGTGATGGTCTGGACCAAGCTCAACGGCGAGGACCACCGGCTCGACCGGACCCTCAGCGACGACGAGGAGCAGAACGACCCCAGAAGACTCGAAGGCTTCTCTTTGGCCAACGCGTTCCACCGCGGCGGCTCCCTGACCGACCTGTCGGTGTCCACAGACAGCCACGTACTCAAGATCGCCGTGTACGGCGAGGCGGTCGAGGGCAGTTTCGTGGGCAGTGCCCGTTTCGCGGGTGGCGGTTTCCAGGTGACGCCGGACTGGTTGCACACGCCGCCCGACGCCCGTGTGGGGGACCAGTTCAGGGTGGTGTTCGTGACACACCATGCCACGGGCGCTGTGTCGGGAGACATCGAGGAGTACAACGAGCTTGTCCGGTTCGAGGCCTCTGGCCGTACCAGGCGCGATGAGACATTGGGGCCGTTCACCGATCCGGTGATACGCAGCGTCGCTGCGCAGTTCACAGCGGTGGTCTGCACCGCTGAGGTCGACGCGCGGACCAACACCGCGATGACAGAGGCCCTGGGCGTGCCGATCCGCTGGCTGGACGGCGGCTGGGAGGATCGCCCCACGCTGGTCGCCAGCACCTACGCCGACTTCTTCAGCGCCGACTGGGTCAACCGCGACTATGGCGCCTACGTCACCGGGAACTCGGTCCGCTTCGGCGACCACTACATGGTCTGGACCGGGTGCGACTCTGCGGGGGCCGCCGACCCGCTGTACCCCATGGGCTCCAACAACATAGGCCTCGTCGCCGCGGGCACGCCCAAAGACCCGTCCCCCAACAACGCCCCCATTGGCGCCGTCGATATCACCGTCGGGCGCGTCACCGGCAACCGCGACGAGCACCGGCCGCTCTACGCCATCTCACCCGTCTTCACGATCGTCCCCAACAGATAACCCCGGATCGCCGACATCGGCGCGCCGCTGAGGTTGGGAAGTCTGTGAGAGATCTTTCCCCGAAGGGGTGCCGGTGGGCCTCCAAACCCGAGACGCGGACACCGTTGAACGCATCGGGCTGGCGTTGCCGAAAGTGTGCGTCGGATCGAAAAGGCTGCTCAAGTCGCGCCGCAACCTCCAAGCCGCCGGCCTGACTGAGGGGCGGTGGCGTGAACAATGGGACGCAGCACGACGCTTCATCGTCGGGAACGGCGAAACCGGCAAACCGGGCGGGAACGACACGATCCGTGTGTCGCCGTCTGCGACACCCGGCGAGTACGTGTTGCAGATACGGTTGCCGTTCTCGTGTCAACACCCGGATTGTGTGATACCGTTTAGTAACAACGAGAGAGAGAGAGAGAGGGAGGGAGGATGTCTAACGAAATCCGTGAATGGGCAGACCAGTTGCCGGTCGGTGAACTGTTCGACCTCGACGACGTTCAACGCGCCCTCCCTGACATCTCACGCGACACGACCAAAATGGCTGTCAGCCGGCTCTGCGC
The DNA here is from genome assembly GCA_965198365.1 of Candidatus Aldehydirespiratoraceae bacterium. Taxonomy (GTDB): domain Bacteria; phylum Actinomycetota; class Acidimicrobiia; order Acidimicrobiales; family Aldehydirespiratoraceae; genus VXYK01. The sequence continues at coordinate 1,790,315 of OZ240617.1, forward strand.
TGGCGACGACCCCCTCATCGGTCGAGTCTGTCGAGGCATTTACACCAGACGACGCGTCCAGGCACGGTATCCCGCCCGGCTACCAATCAAAGCAATACGAGAATTGCCTTGGCGGATCGCTGGAATAGGCGCAGGTGTCACAGGCCCCTACGCCATCAACATGTTCGGCTGGAGCACCCAGGTCTCACCCCGTCTCTGGGTGGCCATGCTCGGACGACCCCCGCGACGCACCGACCTCGGCGCAATATTCCAGAGACGCTTCAACACTCAACGGGTAGAGCTGAACCGTTGGGAAGTCTCGATCCTTGAAGCCGTCCGATGCTTCAACGACTGGGCTGAACTGTCCTTCGACGACGCTTCAGCGAAGTTCAACGCCTACTACCGGCGCGGCTACTACGGCAACGAAATCCGCGGCGACATGATCATCGACACAGCAAAAGCCGAACGCGGGCTGGGGCCTGACTTCATGCCTCGTGTCGAGTCCCTCGTTGGTGCGATGTGATGGGCAAGCAATGCGCAGGGAAAGTCCCCACGCCCGACGGTGAACGCGACTGCAAACTCTCAGCGCAAGAAAACTCGATCTACTGTCACCAACACACCGCACCAATGCCGGCAGCGACCGCTGCCAGCAAACCAGATCTGGCTGCTGATTCATCTGGTCCGACACTGTCTTTGACCCCCCAACTACCACCAGCGGCATCCGCGACAGGTTGCGTGCGAGACATCAACTCACTCGTCGCCGACACAGACCTATGGGAAACGATAATCGACGTGTTGAGTCCACGGTTCAAGCACTTGCATGACACAGACGAAATGGCGTACAAGGACCTTTACGTGACAGAGGCGCTGCGATGCTCGGTAGTGCCGTCTGAGGCGTGCCCGCAGGCGCTGGTGGTGTTCAAAGGCGGCACGTCACTAGTCAAGGCGCACAAGATCATCAACCGTTTCTCCGAAGACATAGACGTGAACATCATCCCGCCAACAGAGGGGACCTTCGGAAGTGGACGCCGCAAACGAGTCCGCCGTGAGCTGCAAGCACGCCTCAACACCGGGATCCCGCTACCAATGGAGCACAGACGCTTCGGAGACCGCTTCGCGTCCACAACGATCACCTACCCGCCACTAACCGGCAACTCCATGGTTATTGCTGGTGGACCGACCTTCGGTGACGTGCTCGTCGAGATGAACATACGCGACCAACCAGCCGACACCACCAGCACCGCGACGGTGACATCTCTAGTCGGTGAAGCCGCCGCGGAGATAGACCCTGCGCTGCTGCAGGAACATCCGCTGCTGGAACCGTTCGAGGTTCTCACAGCCGACCCAATCATCGCGGTTGTCGACAAACTCGACGCGCTCCACTGGCGCAGCCTCTCCGACACCCCCGAAGACGCCGGGCTGCGGGCCCGTGACATTTACGACCTGGCGTGCCTGCTACGCCACGACCCGGTGCGTGCCGCGTTGAGCAGCGACCGAGTAGCCGAAATGCACGAAACGGTTGTTGCTTCTCTCCCGACAGGGCTCGCGGACCGTACCAACGTCCGACCCGACGCCGGTTTCGCAGCGTCGCCGGCTTTTCAACCAGGTCAACCCGGCTATGAGGCGTTGAAAACCAACTATCCCGCTATCCGACAGTACGTCTACACCGACGACGACTGGGTCACCTTCGACGACGCGTTGGCGATCATCCACAACAACAGCCACCTGATCTGATGACCGGTTCCGGGGTGCGGTGAGGTGGACCTCGCCGTTTGGGCGCGATGTTCCAGCGGCGGTTCAACACCCGGCGGCTGGAGCGGTAAGCGGCTTGTTGGGTCGCTGTCGGTTCGCCGTTCGTTGTCCTGACCTGTCATCGAACCTGAAAATGGGGTTGGAGGCGAACACGACCAGCAACGACAGAAAGACCGAACCGCTACAGACGCAGCACTGAACCAGTCGGCGGAGACGACAGTCGACCGGTTGAAGCGACCTGGCCGATTCTGAGAATACACGGCTCGGCGTTGTGCCCGACCGTTTTGGGGCACACCCTCTCGTCGATGGGTGCGCCGCTGAGCTTTCCGTCGAACAGCTCGTTAGCGGCGGGGTTCCCGGTGCTCGAAGCGGCGCCAGTTGCCAATCCACGTCCCTGAACAACTCTGCAAGTCGTTGAGCATCGAGTCTGTGACTGGGATCGCTCCAGCCTGCCATCAGCGACAACCCAGCATCTCCGCCTCGAAAAAGACGCGGTAAGAGCGGGCGGTTCTGGGGGTGGCTCGTTTGACGAGACGCGTGAATCCGTCGACGTAGCCGTACTTGTTGCGATAGTGCCTGTCAGAAATGAGGAGCACCCCGCCGCGGCGGGGGGCTCTCTTGTCGTGTACCCAGTCTGGGATCGGGTGCCCGTCACGTTCGCAGAGACAGTGAACAACCGCCGCTATCCGAGCCTGCTGCTCCGTCGGCATGTCGTCTGGAGGCGGACCGTCGAGCATTGCCGCCCGGTCCTCGCGAGACGGCCAGTTGTTCCAGTTCATAATGAACTGCTTGAGCGCCCGGAACTGCCCTCTCGGCTTCCACCTGAGGTCGTTGAACTCTCGTTGGAGCGACGTGACCGTGAGTCCGTTACGCGTCCAGCACCGCGGAACGTGCCACGACGGCGCGTCCCCGAGAGGCGCAGCATCAACACCGGGCGCGGCGGAGCGGCTCATGGTCTCGGCTGTGGCATCCGTTGCGTGCGTGACCGCGTCGGTCGACTCCATGTCTGTCACAATACCAGCCGTGGAGCGCCGGCGACGCTGAACGAACCAGCACCTGCCGCAACCGTGTCCAACCCCGTGCCGGTGGAACTTCGATGAGTCAGCCGGGACCGCGAACCGTCAATTCGAGCCGGTTGGAGAGCTTCGTGCCGGCCTGGGTGCAGATGGCCCCACGCGTGCCACAGTCAGTCGTGACAGGAAGGACAACGGACACATCGCCGTTTCCGTCCGGCCGCACCGTGATTCGCCAGCCGATGTTGCTCGGCTTGTCAATCCGTTGCGCCCTCAAGACGTCACCGTCGGTCACTGCGAATGCACGGTCCCGCAAAGTGACATAGCTCAGGGGGAAATTCTCGCTGAACCGCAGCTCGAAGGTGAATGCAGCCGAGCCGTCGTGCGTCGTCGCGGCATTCTCCACACTGACGGTCAGCGGCTCACTGGCCTCCACAGCGAAAGAAGTCTCCAGCGTCCCCAGCACCTCGCCGCCGAGGTCCTGCTGGGAGTACGCAGTGGCCCGCAGCGTGTAGCTGCCCACCGGCAGCCCCTCGCCGATCAACGCTCTCCCGCCGCCATAGAGCGAATAGGGGCCCGAATTCGCCGTCCGCCGGGCCGACTTCGCCCCGGACAGCTCAAGGCGGACGCTGCGGATGAACGCCGACCAGGCATTGGTGTCCACCCGGATGCTGTAGCTGCTGTCATCGGGGCCGGCCAGGGTCAAGGTGGCCCCGTCGACCACTGAGGCCACGTCCTTTTGGTTCTCGGCGTTCACCACGGTGAACCCGCTCAGCGGGTTCGGCACCGAGGCGGGATCGGACCCTCCCACGAACAGGCTCACCGGCACCTCGTCGTCATCGGACCACACCAGGCCCGCGTCCTCCCAATGGAACCGGTACGCCGCTCCCACACGGCTCAGCACCGCATCCCCGGAGGCGAACTCCTGATCGCCGACCCGCAGCACAAAACCCGAATGGAGCACCTCGGCCAGACCGAAGATCAGGTCCCCGTCCAACACCGCGACATAGCCCACATCGAAATAGGTGCCGTCCACCTCGAACTTGGTATCGGACAAAGCGCCGAGCCCGGAATTGCCGAACACCGAATAGCCGCTGTAGCCGCCCCTGGTACCCACGGTCAGCGTCGTTGTCCAGACCGGCTCGGCGTCGGCCGGCTCCTCCGTGGGCACGGTGTCCTCGTCGGCGGACGCGGTGGCCTCGTCGGCGGACGCAGTGTTGGGGACCAGGTGGCCGGCGAGCTTGATCCTCACTATGCGCTCCGCCTCGGTTCGCCACATGTCGTGGGTCCAGTAGTTGTGGTAGTCGGCGATGGACCAGCCCGCGGCGCTGCCGGAGGACTCGGCAGCGGCGACAGTGCTGCCCAAGCCCACCATGCTCGCGGCGCCCTCCACATCGTCGTACTCGCGTTCCAGCACGACGAAATAGGCGGTGTTCGCGCTGAGCCGGCACCCGCTCGCCGACGCCGTGTAGGTGTTCAATCTCCCGTGCGCGTAGCTCGGCGGACCGACCAGGGTGCACAGCGCGGCGCCGGGCTTGGATTCGTCGGTCTCGTCACCTTCGTTGATGGTCGCGGACATCTCGGTCGTCAGGGCTGCATCAGCACCGATGGCGTCGAAGCGGACCGCGACCGATGTCAGGGCGTACCCGTTGGCCCACCCGCCGGTCGTGAAACCCTGCCCGATCTTGGGATTGGACGAATGAATGCCCACCATGCGGCCGGACGTCTGGTCGGTGTTGGCCACCAGCCTCGACGGTGTGCGCAACGCCGCAGACACGCTGGCGGGCATCTCGTAGAAGTACAGCTTGTCGCTGGACGGGTCGGCCACCCACATGGTGGTCCCGTCGGACCAGATGCCCCGCGGAGAGCTGTTGCCGGCGTCGAGGGTGTCGAAGTCGTAGTCGGTGTCTCTGGCTCTGGTCACCATGCTGTAGGCGTACAGCTTGTCGCTGTGCGGGTCTGACACCCACATGGTGGTCCTCCCGTCGGACCAGATGCCCTGTGGGGAGTTGTTGGCGGGGTCGAGGGTGTCGAAGTCCTTGGCGGTGTCTCTCGCTGTGGTCGACATGTTGTAGGCGTACAGCTTCTCGTCGGACGAGTCGGACACCCACATGGTGGTCCCGTCCGACCAGATGCCCCGCGGAGAGCTGTTGCCGGCGGCCCGGAGCGTGTCGAAGTCCTTGGCGGCGTCGCGCCCGCCGTCTGACATCCTGTACGCGTACAGCTTGGCGACACTGCGCTCCGCCACCCACATCGTGGTCCCGTCGGACCAGATGCTGGAGGCAAGAACGTTCCGGGCGTCGAGCGAGGTGAAGTCCTTGCCCGCGTCCCTCGCCATCGTCGCCATGCTGTAGCCGTAGAGCTTGCGGTCGATGTCGTCGGTCACCCACATGGTGGTCCCGTCCGACCAGATGCCGGCCGGGTTCCTGTTCTCGGCGGCCAGCTCGAGGCTCGTCTCGCGCGTGTCGTCGTCGACCGAGACCTCCACGCTCGCCAGATCGGTGAGGGCGGCAAATTCGGGGGCGCTCCCGCCGGCGATGCTGTGGCTGACGATCTCGAAGTCGTGGATTTCGTCGTCGTCTTGGGCCGCGCTCACCGTCACGGTCTGCGCCGTGCTCCAGTTCGACGAGCCGAACGTGACGCTGGACGGGCTGACGCTGACGTCGCCGCCCGCAGCGACCTCGATGGTAACCTCCGCCGTGGGCGCGGCGTCGAGCACCAGCGTGTAGTCGCCCGATCCGCCCTCGGTGAGCGTCAGTGCGGGCACCGAGACGGTCACCCCCGCATGCTCGTCGTCGGTCACGTTGATCGCCACGTCGGCGACGGTGGTGCCCGAGAAGCTGCTGTCGGAGGTGCTGACGCTGTGCTGCAGCGTGACTGCGTCGTTCGCAGCGTCGTCGTCTTGGGCCGCGCTCACCGTCACGGTCTGCGCCGTGCTCCAGTTCGACGAGTTGAACGTGACGCTGGACGGGCTGACGCTGACGTCGCCGCCGGAGGTGATCCCGACGGTCACCTCCGCCGTGGGCGCCGCGTTCAGCGCCAGCGTGTAGGCGCCCGAACCGCCCTCGGCCAACGCCAGCGATGTCGGAAAGACGACCACGCCCGGCGGCAGCGCGTAGGCGTACAGCTTGTCGCCCTCCACCTTGTCGTCTTCGCGGTCGGCGATCCACATGGTGGTCCCGTCCGACCAGATGCCCTCGGGATGGCTGTTGTCGGCGTCCAGCGTGAAGTCCTTGCCGGCGTCGCGGGCTTTGGTCGCCGCGCTGTAGGCGTATGCCTTGGCGTCACGCCAGTCCGACACCCACATGGTGATCCCGTCCGACCAGATGCCCATGGGAGAGGTGTGGCCCGCACCCAGCTCGAAGCTCTTGCCGGCGTCGGGTGTCGTGTCCGAGAGGCTGTAGGCGAACGCCTTGTCGGCACCGACGTCGACCACCCACATGGTGACCCCGTCCGACCAGATGCCCTCGGGGAAGTAGTTGCCGGCAGCGCGCAGCGTGTCGAACTCCTTGCCGGGGTCCCTGGCTGTGGTCGACATGTTGTAGGCGTACAGCTTGCCGTCCTGAAAGTCCGACACCCACATGGTGACCCCGTCCGACCAGATGCCCACAGGAAGGTTGTTGTCGGCGACGAGCCGGAAGTCGTCCTCGGCGGCCCGGCTGCCGTCCGACACGTTGTACGCGTACAGCCTGCGGTCTTCGAAGTCCGCGACCCACATGGTGGTCCCGTCCGACCAGATACCGGTCGGGTAGTCGTTGGCGGCCGCAAGTGACACATCGCTGCCTGCGTCCCGAGACAGGGACGAGGCTGGATTGACCAACAGGTAGAACGGCAAGCCCACGACGATCACGATCAGGAATGAACGCAGCGCGGTGCTCCTGCTACCCATGATGCGTAACTGCTTGAAGCAATGTCGTACTCTCATCTACCCATTATGCGTCTTGTTGACTTATGTTGTCTATGAGGTTGACGTATGTTGTCTATGACCTAGTAGTGTCTGTCCAGTGATGTTCAGCGGGTTTCGGGTGATGTTCAGCGGGTTTCGGTGGTGGGGGCTGCGACGTGGACGTCGCGGCGCCCTGATACGGGACAAGCTTAGGGGGGGGGGGGGTGATTGCCGCCCTGTTGTCACGACGGACGCGAGGCACAGTCGAAAGCGAGTTGCAGAGAGGTTCGTCTGTGACGGTCAAGCGGCCATCGGAGGTCTTGATGAGGGCTCCTCAGCCCGTCCGGTTCGGCGCTTTGATCCGACGGCGGCCCTTTTGGGCGCTGGCGGCCGCGACCTTTTTGGCGCTGGCGGCCGCGACCGTCGCTGTGGTCGGCCCGGGAGTGACGGCCCAGGCCCAGAACGAGCGCACGCCACCCACCGACCTTGTGGCCCGCTTGGTGCAAGGCGGGGTGGAGCTCAGCTGGGACCGGCCCGCCCAAAATGGCGAATCCGTGGACGGCTATGAGATCCTGCGCCGCCGGCCCAACCGGGGCGAACAGACGCTCACGACGCTGGTGTCCGACACTGCCACGACCGACACCGCCTACTTCGACACCACCGCCACCGAACCCGGAGTGCGCTACAACTACCAGGTGAAGGCGATCCGAGACGGCGTGACCAGCCGCCCCTCCAACACCGCCACAGTGCTGGTGCTGCTGTCCGCACCAACCACACGGCTGGTGAGCAATGTCGGCCAGTCGCGCTCGGCCACCGCGAGTATCACTCAGCAGTATGGGATGGGGTTTCGGCTGGGTGGCCATGGTCAGGGTTATGCGATCTCGGGTGTGTCGGTCGAGTTGGCGGCTGTGCCGTCTGGTTTGTCGGTGTCGTTGTGGGTCGGTGGCGCTGATGGGCATCTCGATGGCAGCAGGGCTCCGATGCGTGAGCTGTTCGAGTTCGACAATCCGGCGTCGTTGGGGGTCGGGCTGAACAGGTTCGCGGCTCCTGAGGGGGCGTTCGCGTATCCGGGTGTCAACTATTTTGTGGTGCTGTCGGGTTTCGGGTCGTCGCTGTCGGTGATGGAGACGGCATCAGATGATGAGGATCCCGGCGGTGAGCCGGACGCGGTCCTGTTCGACGGCGCGCTGGTCCGAGCGCTGGGTTCGACCGGGCAGTGGGACAGCTCCTCGTCGCGCGGCGGGGCGCTGCGGATGGTTGTCGAGGGCTCGAGGCGCGACCGCGGCATCCTGGCCTCGTCCCTCACGGTGGCCCAGACGGGCGACCAGGAGATCATCTCGGTCAGCGATGACTGCTGTTTTGAGATGACGGTCGGGTCAGCGGACCGCTATCTCATCCGCCGCGTCTCTGTGGCAGGGGACTCCGTAGGTACCACCGGTCACACCGCTGAAACCGATGGTATGGGTGTCAGGATCGACATCCGCAGCGGGTTCTTCGGCATCCCGTTCGATTTGCAGACCACGTCTGGCACCACGCTGTTCACTCTGCCTGTTGCTACTGCCCGAGGAGACTTGACAAGCGGCCCGGCTCGCCTGACCGGCCCGCCTGGCATATCTGAATGGTCGGCCCCGCAGGGCGCGACCGTGGCCGGCAACGCAACATACGTCTTGCACATGACCGTCGACAGCATTGCGGGGGACACCGAGGGGTCGACGCGGGGAGGGATCGTCACGAGCCGCATGCACTGCGCCTTCGCTGTGGCCAACTACACCGACGCTCCGTCGGCGCCGGGCGTGACCTTCTCAGCTCATGGCGACCTCGCATGCGACACCCCGTCGATGGCTGTGGACGGGGAGCCGCTCGTCGCGATGGTGTCGAACCTGAGACGGGACAACGACAGCTACGCCACCGCCAACTCCACCAATAGTGTGATTTCGCAGGGCTTTTCGACCGGGCCCAGCGCGTATGGGTACCGGTTCCAGGGCATCGGCGTCGATGTCGAGGGCTCCGACGACTCCAACAGCGACCCGCAGATACCCGACGGACCGTCGTCGGTGTCAGTCGCCGTGCACACCGACTCCGGCGGCAAGCCCGGCGACAAGCTGTTCAACCTGGTCAGCCCCGACCAATACGCAGCCGGCGAGCTCGCCTTCTTCGAAGCGCCGCCCGAAACGTACCTGGACCCGGACACCTCCTATGTGATGGTCTGGACCAAGCTCAACGGCGAGGACCACCGGCTCGACCGGACCTCGAGCGACGACGAGGAATCTCTGGGGCTCGAAGGCTTCTCCTTGGCCAACGCGTTCCACCGCGGCGGCTCCCTTTCCAGCCTGACAGCGTCCGCCAGCAGCCACGCACTCAAAATCGCCGTCTACGGCGAAGCCGTCGACGCTTCGTTCTTGGCCGCGCCGCGGCTGGTCAGCGACGTCGAGGTCCCCGACGGGCCGCGGCTGGTGAGCAATGTCGGGCAGTCTCAGGCGGGCACCGCGAGTGTCACTCAGCAGTACGCGATGGGGTTTCGGCTGGGCAGCCATGGTCAGGGTTATGAGATCTCGGGTGTGTCGGTCGAGTTGGCGGCTGTGCCGTCTGGTTTGTCGGTGTCGTTGTGGGTCGGTGGCGCTGAGGGGCATCTCGATGGCAGCAGGGCTCCGATGCGTGAGCTGTTCGAGTTCGACAATCCGGCGTCTTTGGGGGTCGGTCTGAACAGGTTCGCGGCTCCTGAGGGGGCGTTCGCATACCCCTATGTCAACTATTTTGTGGTGCTGTCGGGTTTCGGTTCGTCGCTGTCGGTGATGGAGACGGCATCAGATGATGAGGATCCCGGCGGTGAGCCGGACGCGGTCCTGTTCAACGGCGCGCTGGTCCGAGCGCTGGGTTCGACCGGGCAGTGGGACAGCTCCTCGTCGCGCGGCGGGGCGCTGCGGATGGTTGTGGAGGGCTCGAGGCGCGACCGCGGCATCCTGGCCTCGTCCCTCACGGTGGCCCAGACGGGCGACCAGGAGATCATCTCGGTCGCCGATGACTGCTGTTTCGAGATGACGGTCGGGTCAGCGGACCGCTATCTCATCCGCCGCGTCTCTGTGGCAGGGGATTCCGTAGGTACCACCGGTCACACCGCTGAAACCGATGATATGGGTGTCAGGATCGACATCCGCAGCGGGTTCTTCGGCATCCCGTTCGATTTTCAGACCACGTCTGGCACCACGCTGTTCACTCTGCCTGTTGCTACTGCCCGAGGAGACTTGACAAGCGGCCCGGCTCGCCTGACCGGCCCGCCTGGCATATCTGAATGGTCGGCCCCGCAGGGCGCGACCGTGGCCGGCAACGCAACATACGTCTTGCACATGACCGTCGACAGCATTGCGGGGGACACCGAGGGGTCGACGCGGGGAGGGATCGTCACGAGCCGCATGCACTGCGCCTTCGCTGTGGCCAACTACACCGACAGTCCGTCGGCGCCGGGCGTGACCTTCTCAGCTCATGGCGACCTCGCATGCGACACCCCGTCGATGGCTGTGGACGGGGAGCCGCTCGTCGCGATGGTGTCGAACCTGAGACAGGACAACGACAGCTACGCCACCGCCAACTCCACCAATAGTGTGATTTCGCAGGGCTTTTCGACCGGGCCCAGCGCGTATGGGTACCGGTTCCAGGGCATCGGCGTCGATGTCGAGGGCTCCGACGACTCCAACAGCGACCCGCAGATACCCGACGGGCCGTCGTCGGTGTCAGTGGCCGTGCACACCGACTCCGGCGGCAAGCCCGGCGCCAAGCTGTTCGACTTGGTCAGCCCCGACCATTACGCGGCGGGCGAGCTCGCCTTCTTCGAGGCGCCGCCCGAAACGTACCTGGACCCGGACACCTCCTATGTGATGGTGTGGACCAAGCTCAACGGCGAGGACCACCGGCTCGACCGCACCGCAAGCGACGACGAGGAATCTCTGGGGCTCAAAGGCTTCTCTTTGGCCGACGCGTTCTACCGCGGCAGCTCCCTGACCAGCCTCACAGAATCCGCAAACAGCCACGTACTCAAGATCGCCGTCTACGGCGAAGCGGTTGAGGGCAGTTTCGTGGGCAGTGCCCGTTTCGCGAGCGGCGGTTACCAGGTGACGCCGGACTGGTTGCACACACCGCACGACGCCCGTGTGGGGGACCAGTTCAGGGTGGTGTTCGTCACACACCACGCCACGGGCGCCATGTCCGGGGACATCGAGGAATACAACGAGCTTGTCCGGTTCGAAGCCTCTGGCCGCACCAAGCGCGATGAGACATTGGGGCCGTTCACCGATCCGGTGATACGCAGCGTCGCTTCGCAGTTCAAGGCGGTGGTCTGCACCGCTGCGGTCGACGCGCGGGCCAACACCGAGATGACAGAGGCTCTGGGCGTGCCGATCCGCTGGCTGGACGGCGGCTGGCAGGACAGCCCCACGCTGGTCGCCAGCACCTACTCCGAGTTCTTCGGCCCCAAGTGGCAAAACGACGAGTGGGGCGCCCACGCCACCGGGAACTCCGTCCGCTTCGCCGACAACTACATGGTCTGGACCGGGTGCGACTCCTCAGGGGCCGCCGACCCGCTGGTCCCCATGGGTCCCAACAGCATGGGCCAGGTCGCTGTGGGCTCGCCCAATGACCCGTCCGCCAACAACGCCCCCATCGGCGCGGTCGATGTCAGCGTGGGGCAACTCACCGGCAACCACGACGAGCACCGGCCCCTCTACGCCATCTCACCCGTCTTCACGATCGTCCCCAAGAGATAACCCCGGAACGTCGGCATCGGCGCGCAACCGGCCGGGGCCCGGATCGTCGATGGGTGCGCGCGGATCGGCGGCACCACGTCGGCGGTGAGCGTCGGTGCTGGTCTTTCGCTCCGCCTTGTTGAATTATTTTGTATATGAGGTTGACATATGTTGTCTATGAGCTAGTAGTGTCCCTCCGATGATATTCAACGGGTTTCGATGGTGGGGGCTGCGACGTGGACGTTGCGATGCCGTAATCCGGGGGGGGGGGGGGGGAGTTGAGAACCTCTCGCCTGCGGCGGTTGCGGGCCGCGGCGGTTGTGCTGGCGGTCGTCGCCGCTTCGGCGAACCTCTCCGGCTCCCTCAACCCCATTCCCGCCCACGCCCAGACCGTCAATAATGCCGCCACCGGCGTGCCGGTGGTGCTGGTCTCGGCTGAGGACCCCGGCGTGTTCGCGGTGGACGTCTCGGGCATCGGCGACGCCGACGGGATCCCCAATGTGGGCTCCGCGGCGGCGACGGGCGACTTGTACGACTTCTCGTTCCGGTGGATCCGCATCGACGGCAACACCGAGACCGAGGTGGGCCTCGACTCGCCCCACCACGCCTCGACCCACTTCCGGCAGTTCCACGGCCAATTGGACCTGCCCGGCCCCGACATGATGTTTGGAACTACGGATGATACTGACCCGGATTCTTCGGATTTAATGATCGAGTCGGGCCGCTACCGGCGCGTCGACGCCGATATCGGCAAGCTGTTGAAGGTGGAGGTGTCGTTCACCGACAGCGAGGGCAACCCAGAGACCGTGACCAGCCTGCCGTTCGGCCCGGTTCCCGCACCGGCGCCGCGGCTGACCTCGACGCTGGTGTCCAACACCGGCCAGGCGAACTCGACCACGGCGACGATCACCGGGGACTACGAAATGGGCTTCAAGCTGGGCACTCACGGGCAGGGCTATGAGATCTCGGGCGTGTCGATCGAGCTGGCCGAGGCGCCGTCGAGCCTCACCGTGTCGCTGTGGATGGCCCGCGCTTTAGGGTCGGGCAGCACAGGTAAGAGCACCAAGCTGTTCGACTTCGAGAACCCGTCCTCGTTCAAGGCCGGTGTGAACAGGTTCACGGCCCCGCCGGGCGCGTTCGCGTACCAGCAGCGCGTCGGTTACTTCATCGTTTTGTCGGGCTTCGGGTCGTCGCTGAAGATCAAAAGGACGGATTCTGACGATGAGGATGAGGGCGGCGAGACGGGAGCGACGCTGGACAACAGCGTGGCCGGGGCCACCAACGTGCTGCGCCTGGCCATCGAGGGCGCCCAGCGCGACAGCGGCATCCTGGCCTCGACCTACGCACAAATCCCCAACCCCAACCCCGACCCGGGCGAGTCCGAGGACGACGCCGAGCAGGAAATCGTGTCGGTCGGCGATACGGGCGGTTTCATTTTCACTGTGGGGGCCGCGGACCGCTACCTCATCCGCGGCGTGACCTTCTCCGCGGACAACACCTCAACTGGGGGGGCCTTTACCACCCCGTGGGAACTGCGCGACGAAACCACCGGGCTGTTCAGCCTGGTCAACACCCGTCAGATGAGCGGCATCAACGAATGGACCGCCCCCCAAGGCGCAACCGTGACAGGAACCGACATATACAACTTGTACTGGGACACAACGGACTCGGTGACGGGGAACCGGGTGGGGGGCGTCACCCTCTCCCGTTTTTTCGGCACCACGTCCACTGCTGAGGACGAGCCGAAGGCGCTCGGGGTGACCATCGACATCAATCCTACGGTGGGAGACAATGATAATGATATAGCTCTCAACGGACCGTACATGGCCCTGTTCGGCGAGGCGCTGGACGCGATGGTGCAGAACGTGGGCCAGACCAACAACAGTTATGCCTCTGCTGACAGTACCAACTCTGTGCTGTCGCAGGGTTTCACGACGGGTTCGGACGACGGGTTCGGGTACCGGTTGCAGGGCATCGGTGTTGACATCGAGGGCTCCAACAGCGAGTTTCCCGACAGCCCGGTGTCGGTGTCGGTGTCGGTGCATGCCGATTCGGGCGGCAAGCCGGGCGAGAAGTTGTTCGACCTCGTCAGCCCCGCCGACCTCGGGGCGGGTCACAGCTTCTTCGAGGCGCCGCCGAACACGCATCTGGCGCCGGACACTTCCTATGTGATGGTGTGGAACCATATCAGCGGCACCGCGCACCGGTTGGAGCGGACCACCAGCAACAGCGAGGACACCGGCGCGGTGTCGGGCGCCGGCATCGCGGACGCCTTGTATCGGGGTGCCGACCTTTCCAGCCTGTCGGTGCAGGGCGGCGGCAATTCGCTGTCGCTCGCGGTGTATGTCGAGGTCAACGAAGATGCCCCGTTCGTTCCCGGGGGTGTCCCGGTGACTGCGAGCTGGCTGCACATACCCGACGGCGTCGAGGTGGGGGACCAGTTCAGGCTGGTGTTCGTCACCAACCGGGGTTTGGTGCCCGACTCGGGCGACATTGCGGTCTACAACGCGTTCGTCCAAAAAGAAGCGGAGGGGACTCTGGTGCGGGGCGAAGAGGTGGACGTGCCCTACACCGATCCGGTCATCCACAGGGTCGCCGGGCGGTTCAAAGCGGTGGTGTGCACCGCGGGGGTCGACGCGGTGGCGAACACCGAGATGGAGGGCTCCATCGGGGTGCCCATCCGCTGGCTGGACGGCGGCTGGGACGATGAGCCCACCCTGATCGCGGAGAACTACGCCGACTTCTACGGCGACGAGTGGGAGAACACCGACTACGGCGCCTATGCGACGGGGAACTCGGCTTATTTCGAGACGCATGCGATGGTGTGGACCGGGTGCGACGCTTCGGGGGCCGCGCACCCGGACTACCACATGGGCAGCACCATGGGGATTGTCGCGGTGGGCTCGCCGAGGGACCCGGCGGCCAACGCCGCTCCCGTCGGCCCCGTCGATCCCGCTGACGGGATGGTGTACAGAGAAATCGACGAGGAGAAGGTGCTGCCGGTCTATGCCATCTCGCCTGTCTTCACGGTCGTGGGCTAGTCGGGGGATGATGAGATGAGACCAACGAAACGCATCAAAGCGAAACGCGTCAAAGCGAAACCCGTCAAAACAAGACGCGTCAAGACGGTCTCGCTGGCGCTGGTGTTGGCTGCTGCGGCCCTGTGGTCGACGGCGGCGGGCAGTCAGGAGTCTGCGGAGCCGTTGTGGTCGGCCGACATGACGGTGGTCGAGTACAGCAGCGTGTCGGTGGGCGCGGCCAGCGCCGATTTGTTCTCCAACACAGCCGGGAGCGGGGACCTGAAGGTCAGATGGCTGTGGTCGCACAAACCGGGCCGTGATCTGCGCTTGGCGTTCGAGGCCGACGTTGCCGACGCCGCGGACTACACCTTGCAGGTCGGCGCCCTCACTCTGGAGTTCCCCGCCGGCAGTTCCGGCGCCAGCACCTTCAAATGGACCGGCGTGGACGTCGACTGGCAGGACGGCCAGGTGATCCACGTCCGCATCGTCCACACCGCCCAGAGCGGCGCCCAACCACCCAACCCCGTCCCCGACCCCGTCCCCACCACCACCGCCACGCCCCAGCCGGCCGACGGCGCTGACCAGAGTGGGCAGACGCCGCAGCTGCTGGTCGCCAATTTGGGCGTGAACCCCACCGTGGGGATAATGCGCCCGCTCAGCGCCGCCCGCCCGGGGTTCGCCCAGGCCTTCACCACCGGTGCCGACACCGGCGGCTACACCCTGGGCGCCGTCGCCATCTGGGTCTCGAGCCTCTTCGACCCGTCGGCCGCGGGCGACCACCTCCAAGTCACCGTCAACGCCGCCGCCGGCGACGGCGGGCCCGGCGACGCGCTCTGCACCCTGGACAACCCCTCGAGCCTCGCCGCACCCGCCGCGATCGCCTTCCAAGCCCCCACCGGCGCAGACCCCTGCCCGCAACTGGCCGCCGACACCGCCTACTTCGCCGTCATCGAGTGGCTCGACCCCACCGGGACCGACGACTTCGCCCACATACCCCAGACCTACCCCACCGACGACGCCGCCGCCACCGAAGAAGACCCCGGCAGCGCCGAGGGCTGGTCCATAGCCGACAGCTCCCACTACCTCACCACCAGCTCTGAGGTTCGGACTTGGACCGCCTACCAAGAAACCGCCAGCTTCAAGATCAAAGTCACCGGAACAGTCTCAGAGCACGACACCGAGCCCGAGAACACCGCGCCCACCGGAGCGCCGACCATCTCGGGCACGCCCCAGGCCGGCGAGACCCTCACCGCCGACACGTCGGCGATCGACGACGCCGACGGCCTCGACAACGTCTCATACGAATACCAGTGGACCGCCAGCGGCGCCGACATAGACGAAGCCGCCGCCGCCACCTACACCCCCACCGCCGGCGACGTCGGCAAAACCATCGCCGTGCGAGTCACCTTCACCGACGACGCCGACAACACCGAGACCCTCACCAGCGAAACCACCCAAGCCGTCGCCGCGGTTCCCCTCACCGTCACCGTCACCGCCGACCCCCCCACAACCCACGACGGCTCCACCGAGTTCAGCTTCAACCTCGACTTCAGCGAGGAACTCCCCCTCAGCTACAGAACCCTCAAGTCCCACGCCTTCAACGTCACCGGCGGCGAGATAAAGCGGGCGCAACGCACCGACAAACCCACCAACATCTCCTGGCGCATCACCGTCAAACCCGACACCACCGCCGACATCACGATCCAACTCCCCGCCACCACCAACTGCAACACCACCGGCGCCATCTGCACCCCCGACGGCAAAAAACTGTCCAACACGCTGAGCTTCACCATCAAAGGACCAAACCCGCCGACAACATGCTCGCCGCCTCAAACCCCCTGGGCCTGCCCCGCAGGCGGTCAACTCCGACCGTCAACGCCATAGACAGCCAGCCGGGACCATCGCCGTTGGTCTTTCGCTCAGCCTTGTTGACATTTGTTGTATATGAAGTTGACATATGTTGTCTATGAGCTAGTAGTGTCCCTCCGATGATGTTCAGTGGGTTTCGATGGTGGGGGCTGCGACGTGGACGTTGCGATGCCGTAATCCGGGGGGGGGGGGGGGGTTGAGAACCTCTCGCCTGTGGCGGTTGCGGGGCGCGGCGGCTGTGTTGGCGGTGGTCGCCGCTTTGGCGAACCTACCCGGCTCCCCCATACCCGCCCACGCCCAGACCGTCAATAATGCTGCCACCGGCCGGCCGGTGGTGCTGGTCTCCGCGGAGAGCCCCGGCGTGTTCGCGGTGGACGTCTCGGGGATCTCCGACGCCGACGGGTTCGTCAATGTGGGTTCCAAGGATTCGATAGGCGACAATCACGCCTTCTCGTACCGGTGGATCCGCGTCGACGGCAGCACCGAGACCACGGTGGGCCTCGACTCGCCCCACCACGCCTCGACCCACTTCCGGCAGTTCCACGGCCTACTGAATCTGCCCGGCCCCGACATGATGCTGGGAACTGATGATGACGTTACGCCACTTTCTGCGGACCTAATGATCGAGTCGGGCCGCTACCGGCGCGTCGACGCCGATATCGGCAAGCTGTTGAAGGTGGAGGTGTCGTTCACCGACAAATTGGGCAACTCGGAGACGGTGACCAGCCTGCCGTTCGGCCCGGTTCCCGCGCCGGTGCCGCGGCTGACCTCGACGCTGGTGTCCAACACCGGCCAGGCGGGCTCGACCACCGTGACGATCACCGGGGACTACAAGATGGGCTTCGAGCTGGGCACTCACGGGCAGGGCTATGAGCTCTCGGGCGTGTCGATCGATCTGGCCGAGGCGCCGTCGAGCCTCACCGTGTCGCTGTGGATGGACCGCACTATTGGGTCGACCAGGGTCGGGGTGGAGACCAAGCTGTTCGATTTTGAGAACCCGTCCTCGCTCAAGGCCGGCCTGAACAAGTTCGCGGCCCCGCCGGGCGCGTTCGCGTACCAAGGGAAGAGCGTCCGCTACTTCATCGTGCTGTCGGACTTCGGGGCGTCGCTGAAGATCAAGGCGACGAGCTCCGACGATGAGGACGATGGCGGCGAGACCGCAGCGACGCTGGACAACAGCGTGAGCGAGGTCACCAACGTGCTGCGCCTGGCCATCGAGGGCTCGAAGCGGCAAAGCGGCATCCTGTACTCGACCTACGCACAAATCCCCAACCCCAACCCCGACCCCGGCGAGTCCATGGACGACCTCCTTCAGGAAATCGTGTCGCTCGGCGATGAGGGCAAATTCGGGATCACTGTGGGGGCCGCGGACCGCTACCTCATCCGCGGCGTGACCTTCTCCGGGGACAACACCTCTCATGGGGGGGGCTTTACCAACCCGTGGCGACTGCGCGACGGATCCACCACGCTGTTCAGGCTGGTCAACACCCGCCAGATGACCGGCATCAATGAATGGACCGCTCCCCAAGGCGCAACCGTGGGAGGAAGCGACACATACAACCTCTTCTGGGACATCAGCGACCCGCCGGACCGAATGGGGGGCACCGTGCTGACCCGCCTTTTCGGCACCGAGTCCACTGAGGCGGACGAGCCGAAGGCGGCCGGGGTGACCATCGACAGCGCTGGGGCGAACACTATCGACATCAAGATCGATGCGCCGTACATGGCCGTGTTCGGCGAGGCGTTGGATGCGATGGTGCAGAATTTGGGCCAGACCAACAACAGTTATGCGTCTGCGGACTCCACCAATTCTGTGTTGTCGCAGGGTTTCACGACGGGTTCGGACGGGTTCGGTTATCGGTTGCAGGGCATCGGTGTTGAGATTGAGGGCTCCAACAGCGAGTTTCCCGACAGCCCGAGGTCGGTGGCGGTGGCGGTGCACGACGCCGATGCGGACGGCAAGCCGGGCGCCAAGCTGTTCGACCTGTTCAGCCCCGCCGACCTCGGGGCGGGTCACAGCTTCTTCGAGGCGCCGCCGAACACGCATCTGGCGCCGGACACCTCCTATGTGATGGTGTGGAACCATATCGGCGGCACCGCGCACCGGTTGGAGCGGACCACCAGTAACAGCGAGGACACCGGCGCGGTGTCGGGCGCCGGCATCGCGGACGCCTTGTATCGGGGTGCCGACCTTTCCAGCCTGTCGGTGCAAGGCGGCGGCAATTCGCTGTCGCTCGCGGTGTACACCGAGGTCAACGAAGATGCCCCGTTCGTTCCCGGCGGTGTGAGGGTGCCCCAGAGCTGGCTGCACATTCCCGACGGCGTCGAGGTGGGGGACCAGTTCAGGCTGGTGTTCGTCTCCAATCGGGGTTTGGTGCCCGACTCGGGCGACATTGCGGTCTACAACGCGTTCGTCCAAAAAGAAGCGGAGGGGACTCTGGTGCGGGGCGAAGAGGTCGATGTGCCGTACACCGATCCGGTCATCCACAGGGTCGCCGGGCGGTTCAAAGCGGTGGTGTGCACCGCGGGGGTCGACGCGGTGGCGAACACCGAGATGGAGGGCGCCATCGGGGTGCCCGTGCGCTGGCTGGACGGCGGCTGGGACGATGAGCCCACCCTGATCGCGGAGAACTACGCCGGGTTCTACGGAGACGAGTGGGTGAACACCGAATACGGCGCGTATGCGACTGGGAACTCGGCTGAGTTCGAGGAGCATGCGATGGTGTGGACGGGGTGCGACTCCTCGGGGGCCGCGCACCCGGACTACCCCATGGGCAGCACCATGGGGATTGTCGCGGTGGGCTCGCCGAGGGACCCGGCGGCCAACGCCGCTCCCGTCGGCCCCGTCGATCCCGCTGCCGGGATGGTGTACAGAGAAATCGACGAGGAGAAGGTGCTGCCGGTCTATGCCATCTCGCCTGTCTTCACGGTCGTGGGCTAGTCGGGGGATGATGAGATGAGACCAACGAAACGCATCAAAGCGAAACGCGTCAAAGCGAAACCCGTCAAAACAAGACGCGTCAAGACGGTCTCGCTGGCGCTGGTGTTGGCTGCTGCGGCCCTGTGGTCGACGGCGGCGGGCAGTCAGGAGTCTGCGGAGCCGTTGTGGTCGGCCGACATGACGGTGGTCGAGTACAGCAGCGTGTCGGTGGGCGCGGCCAGCGCCGATTTGTTCTCCAACACAGCCGGGAGCGGGGACCTGAAGGTCAGATGGCTGTGGTCCCACAAACCGGGCCGTGATCTGCGCTTGGCGTTCGAGGCCGACGTTGCCGACGCCGCGGACTACACCTTGCAGGTCGGCGCCCTCACTCTGGAGTTCCCCGCCGGCAGTTCCGGCGCCAGCACCTTCAAATGGACCGGCGTGGACGTCGACTGGCAGGACGGCCAGGTGATCCACGTCCGCATCGTCCACACCGCCCAGAGCGGCGCCCAACCACCCAACCCCGTCCCCGACCCCGTCCCCACCACCACCGCCACGCCCCAGCCGGCCGACGGCGCTGACCAGAGTGGGCAGACGCCGCAGCTGCTGGTCGCCAATTTGGGCGTGAACCCCACCGTGGGGATAATGCGCCCGCTCAGCGCCGCCCGCCCGGGGTTCGCCCAGGCCTTCACCACCGGTGCCGACACCGGCGGCTACACCCTGGGCGCCGTCGCCATCTGGGTCTCGAGCCTCTTCGACCCGTCGGCCGCGGGCGACCACCTCCAAGTCACCGTCAACGCCGCCGCCGGCGACGGCGGGCCCGGCGACGCGCTCTGCACCCTGGACAACCCCTCGAGCCTCGCCGCACCCGCCGCGATCGCCTTCCAAGCCCCCACCGGCGCAGACCCCTGCCCGCAACTGGCCGCCGACACCGCCTACTTCGCCGTCATCGAGTGGCTCGACCCCACCGGGACCGACGACTTCGCCCACATACCCCAGACCTACCCCACCGACGACGCCGCCGCCACCGAAGAAGACCCCGGCAGCGCCGAGGGCTGGTCCATAGCCGACAGCTCCCACTACCTCACCACCAGCTCTGAGGTTCGGACTTGGACCGCCTACCAAGAAACCGCCAGCTTCAAGATCAAAGTCACCGGAACAGTCTCAGAGCACGACACCGAGCCCGAGAACACCGCGCCCACCGGAGCGCCGACCATCTCGGGCACGCCCCAGGCCGGCGAGACCCTCACCGCCGACACGTCGGCGATCGACGACGCCGACGGCCTCGACAACGTCTCATACGAATACCAGTGGACCGCCAGCGGCGCCGACATAGACGAAGCCGCCGCCGCCACCTACACCCCCACCGCCGGCGACGTCGGCAAAACCATCGCCGTGCGAGTCACCTTCACCGACGACGCCGACAACACCGAGACCCTCACCAGCGAAACCACCCAAGCCGTCGCCGCGGTTCCCCTCACCGTCACCGTCACCGCCGACCCCCCCACAACCCACGACGGCTCCACCGAGTTCAGCTTCAACCTCGACTTCAGCGAGGAACTCCCCCTCAGCTACAGAACCCTCAAGTCCCACGCCTTCAACGTCACCGGCGGCGAGATAAAGCGGGCGCAACGCACCGACAAACCCACCAACATCTCCTGGCGCATCACCGTCAAACCCGACACCACCGCCGACATCACGATCCAACTCCCCGCCACCACCAACTGCAACACCACCGGCGCCATCTGCACCCCCGACGGCAAAAAACTGTCCAACACGCTGAGCTTCACCATCAAAGGACCAAACCCGCCGACAACATGCTCGCCGCCTCAAACCCTCTGGGCCTGCCCCGCAGGCGGTCAACTCCGACCGTCAACGCCATAGACAGCCAGCCGGGACCATCGCCGTTGGTCTTTCGTATCCGGCTCATCTCCGAGGAGCAATACATCGGCGGCCAAGGCGCCGGCGTCAAAGCCAGCAACTTCATCCCCACCTGGGACGGAGGCTTCTACCCCGGCGGCATCTGGTCACCCGCACACCTCGTCGGCCGAGTCACCTTCACCACCAACCCATAGCCCCACGACAGGCAACAGCCGGCCCCTCACAGAGGGGACTACCTCGGTGAGTGACCACGCGCGGCCGAGATAGGCGGCAGCATTGGCTTTGCTCTTTGGCTGTGCTCTGCGCCGTTCGGAAGCCGTCTCGGTGACGTTGGCGGACTTGATGGTTGAGAGCGCGATGGCGACGATCACCGTGGTGGGGAAGGGCAACAAGCAAAGACATGTCTACGCTTTCGGTGGGGCATTTGAAGCTCTGACGGCGTGGCTCGCGGTTAGAGGGGATGCTGTAGGGCCTCTGTTGTGCCCAGTACAGAAGGGCGGCCGGGTGCAGGTCGGGTCGTCGATGTTGGCCAATGCTGTACTGAAACGGTTGAATCGCCGGTCGAACCAAGCCGGGATCGCAAAATGCTCGCCTCACGATCTTCGAAGGACGTTCCTTTCGGCGGCCCTCGATGGTGGTGACATAACCGCTGTGCAACGACTAGCTGGGTATGCATCGGCAAGTACGACGGCGTTGTATGACCATCGCGGCGACAAGGCGGCGCGAAGAACAGCAGGAACGGTCCATGTGCCTTACGTTCGACCGAATGGATGATCGACAAAGGCAGAGGATGGCCGCAGGGTCGTGCCGGTGACCGGCGGGGCTGAACCGAGCGTGTTGGTGTAGGATTGTCGTCATGGTTCTCAATGCTGGGCTGAAGTCGCCTCCGGGGATCGCGGATCGCCCGGTGGCCACACCCGACGACATCGACGATCCGTCGCTTGTGAAAGCTGAGGGTGTTGTGGAATTACCGCTCCACCTCGCTTGGAGCGGGCAAGGCCTGTACGACCTCGACGAGGAGCCGCAGCGCCGCTGGCTTTATGAGCAGGTGCTGACCGAGGGGCGTGCTGACGACGTACGGTTCTACGTGAAGCTCGGCGAACTGCTTGACATGTGGCCACGGATGTGGCTGTCGCCGCACGTCGCGGAGGCGTGGCAGCGCTGGTTCGACCGGCGCGGGATTAGTCCGTAGTGCTGACGCCTCTGCAGGCCGAGGTTCGGCGGATCATCGGCCGGCTAGGCGAACACCAGGGCTTCGCGTTGGCCGGCGGAGCCGCTCTGATCGCCTACGGGGTCATCGACCGCCCCACCCGTGACCTCGACTTCTTCGGGCCCAGTGGCGTGACGGTCGAGGGTTTCGTTGAGCAGGTCGAGCGCCATCTGAGATCGTTGTCTTTCGGCACCGAGCGAGTGACTGAGTATCCCCAGCTCGTCAGGATGCGTGTCGAGTTCGAGGGGGAGGAGCTGATGATCGACATCGGAGTCGACTACCGCTCGTTCCCGCCAGTGGCCACACCCGACGGCCTGGTCCTGGACCAACTCGATGTCGCCGGCGGCAAGCTCAACGCCTTTGTAGCTCGTCGCATGCCCAGAGACCTTGACGATCTCATCGCCCTCGAAGCGCGTCACGGGCTCGAGAAGCTGTGCCGCCTGGCTGTGGAGAAGGATCCGATGTTCCGGCCGAGGAACCTTGACCTAGCGCTAAGAGGCATCGAGTCCGACGCCAGGTTTGCCGTGGACCCTGCGACCATCGAACGATGGCGAAACGAAGTAGCTCTGCTTCGGCCAGTACGGGAAGAACCAGACTTCGATATCGAATTCTAACGACAAGCGATTCTGCGGGGGTGATAGCTCGCACCGGAGCGACGTCGGGCGCTGGCGGGTTTGCTGTACGGGGGTGCTGGGTTGGAGGACCGAGCGGTGTTGGGGCGTGGACAAAGCTTGGTGTTGTGTCAATCTGTGCCGATATGTGGCCTGTCGGGTAGTATCTGACCTCCATAATCGTGCTGAACTCTGGAACGCTTGGCGATGTTGAGGTCGTGCGTGCCGCTGTTGGAGCGGAGATCGAATACCTTCAAGCGGCGAGTGTGCCTACGGGGTCCGATGGTGAGCGGTGGGTCGCGGTCGCGGTGCAAGAAGGGCAGTGGCGGGACCGTCTGGATGGGTACAGGTGCTTGATGAGCCGATGCGATGACGGCGACGCGGCGGTGTGGCTCGAAGGGGCAGAGTTTGCTGATGGGAAACCAGAATCGTCCTACCGGACTCCTCAGGAGGAGTTGTACCGCGGTCGTGTGGCGGCGAAGCTCGCGGTGTCGAGAGCGATTCATGGCCACGACGGACCGTTCCCGATTACATATTGGTGGCCGCATCGCCTAACATGACCACCACCCCGCCTTACACAGACCAACTGACACCTCCCCGAAGTACGCAAACGCCGTAACGTGAACCGTCCAATCGAGCCGCCCCCCGCCGACGGCTACCGCACCCTGCGGGCTTGGCAGCCCGGCACCGTCGAGTACCAGCATCTACAGCAGGCCTACCCGTCGCTCCAAGCGTTCGTCTACGGGCCCCTGCCGCCATGGCCCGCGGTCGCTTCACGAATCCGCGGTTGCCGCTTCATTTGAGACTGTCTCTCGCCGACGCGGCAGAGATGCGAGTCCTCAAGATGTTCAAGGCATGTGTCTATGACATGTGTTTGATGTAGCGCTATAGTGTCGCTCTCATGAGTCTGACGGGATTTCATCAGAGTGCGTCTGTTATACGCGGATGGCCCCTCAATTGCTGCTCGTTTCCACAAATAACAGGAGGATCGCTGTAATGGATCGTTTGGACCAATCGTCATCGACCCTGCTGGGTCGTGTGGGAATGTGGCGCCGGCGCGCCGCGGCGGCTCTGGCAGCCTGCGTGTTGGCTGCTGCTGTCGTGGCGGTCGTCCCGCCCATCTCGCCATCGGACGCCACCACGCCGTTGAACCCGGCCTCGCAGGCCCTGGATGCAGCCAACAGCGCGCCGCGGGCGATCTGGTCCGACGGCACCACGATGTGGGTGGTGAACCTCGGCGGTCACATCTACGCCTACGACCTCGCAGACATGACCCGCGACTCCTCCAAGGACATCGACGCGCTGAGCGCCGCCGGCAACGACAACGCCAACGGCATGTGGTCCGACGGCACCACCATGTGGGTGAGCGACGACAGAGACGGCAAGATCTACGCCTACGACCTCGCCACCGGCGGCCGCCGACCGGGCTCAGACATCAATCCGCTGGACTCCCGCAATGACCATCCCAAGGGCTTGTGGTCCGACGGCACCACCATCTGGGTGGCCGACCATCAAGACGACCGCCTCTACGCCTACGATCTCGACACCGGCACCCGCCGATCCGGCTCCGACATCAGAACAACGCTGCGCCACGCGGGCAACGGCCGTGCTACTGCGCTGTGGTCCGACGGGCGCACCATGTGGGTGAGCGATGACGAAGACGGCAAGATCTACGCCTACGACCTCGACACCGGCGCCCGGGTGTCCAATCTGGAATTCGACACCTTGCTGGGGGTGGGCAACGCCAGCCCCAAGGGCATCTGGTCTGACGGCACCACCATGTATGTGTCCGACAACGAAGACCACCTCCTGTACGCCTACGCCATGGCGACGCCCGTCTCGCTGAAGTCGCTGGAGCTCTCGGGCGTGGACTTCGGCACATTCCGCCCCGCGGTCCTCAGCTACTCGACCCGGGTCCCCAACACGGTCACCACAACGACCATCACGGCCACCCCTGCGGATGCCGACACCACCGTGACCATCAGCCCCGCCACCGACGCCGACACCACCACCGAGGGGCAGCAGATCACGCTGAGCCCCGGCGACAACACCATCACCGCAACCGTCGCCAAGGGCAACCAGACCAAGACCTACACCATCATCGTCAAGCAGATCGATGCCGCGGTGCTCAACGATGACGCGTCGCTGTCGGCCCTGTCGCTGAGCGACGTCGACTTCGGCGACTTCGACGCCGACACCACCAGCTACAACGCCGGCGTGGCCTCCACGGTGGCTTCCACCACCATCACCGCCACCCCCACCGAGGCGGCGGCCGCGGTCACCATCGACCCGGCCGGCGACGACGACCCCGACACCGCCGGCCAGCAGATAAACCTCGACACCGGCAGCAACGGCATCAGGGTTACCGTGGAATCCACCGACGGCACAGCTCGGCGGACCTACCAGGTGGTCGTGAACCGCGCCTCGACGGGAGAGTTCGAGTGGACCACGCTGCCTGCATCCAAGTCGCTTGATCCGGCCAACAGAGCGGCGAGGGGGATCTGGTCTGACGGCAGCACGCTGTATGTGATGAACGCGGGCCACAAGATCTATGCCTACAACCTGGCGGATTTGACCCGCGATGCCGACAAGGACATCAAAACAACCTGGTGTGCCCAGTTCATCGCTGCCCTCAACCGTTGTATACGAATAGGGGGCAACAGCCACGGCCACGGCATTTGGTCCGACGGCGTCACCATGTATGCCAGCGACTACGAGGACGAGAAGCTCTACGGCTACGACCTCGCCACCGGCACCCGCCGGTCCGGCAGAGACATCACCAGCTTGTACGACGGTTATAGGGTCCCTCCGACCTTCAACGGCCATAGCAGGGGTCTGTGGTCGGACGGGACCACGATATGGGTGGCCGACTGGGACGACGACATGCTCTACGCCTACGACCTCGCCACCGGCACCCGCCGGCCCGACCAGGAGATCGAGGAGCTGGACGACTTCGGCAACCATGATGCCGCGGGGCTGTGGTCGGACGGAACCACGATGTGGGTGAGCGACAGCACTGACGGCAAGATCTACGCCTACGACCTCGCCACCGGGGCCCGGGCCTCCGCTCTGGACATCGACGAGCTGCTCGCAGAGGGCAACAGCAGTCCCAGGGGCATCTGGTCGAACGGCTCCATCATGTGGGTGTCCGACAGCGAAGACGACCGCATCTACGCCTACGCCATGCCCGGCGACACCCGGCTGGAATCGCTCGGGCTCGACCCGGCCGACATCGGCGAGATCCACCACGATCGCACCGAGTACACGGCCCGCGTGCCCAACACGGTCACGTCGGTCACCGTGACCCCCGGGCTGGTCGACGACTCCGCAACGGTCGCCATCAGCCCGTCGGTCGACGCCGATGCCGGCACCGAGGGGCACCAGGTCAACCTGAGCCTCGGCGACAACACCATCACCGTCGCGGTGACCCACGGCTCGACCACCACGACCTACACCATCACCATCATCCAGGTGGATGCCGCGGTGCTCACCGACGACGCGTCGCTGTCGGCACTGTCGCTCAGCGGCGTCGATCTCGGCAGCTTCGACAGCGACACCACCTCGTACTCCGGCGCGGTGTCCACCACGGTGGCGACGGCCACGCTCACCGCCACGCCCGCCGACCCGGCGGCCACCGTGACCGTCGACCCCGCCAGCGACGCCGACCCCGACACCGAGGGCTGGCAGATCGCGCTGAGCGCCGGCAGGAACACCATCACGGTGACGCTGGAGTCGTCCGACGCCTCCGCCCGCCAGAGCTACAGCGTCGTCGTGAACCGGGCCACCACCGAGGCCTACGAGTGGATTGTGCTGCCCGGAGTCAAGCGGCTCGCGGCGGACAACAACACGGCGCGGGCTCTCTGGTCTGACGGGGAGACACTGTGGGTGTCGAACCAGGGCAACCGCATCTATGCCTACGACTCGGCCACGATGGCCCGCGACTCCGACAAGGACATCACCGCGATCAAGGCGGCCGGGAACCGAGACCCCAGCGGCATGTGGTCCGACGGCACCACCATGTGGATCGCCGACGGCCAAGTCGGCAGGGTCTTCGCCTACGACCTCGCCGGCGATACCCACCTTCCCGGAAAAGACATCAAGACCTGGGAGGTGGGGCCGCGCAACGATCAGCCGAGGGGCTTGTGGTCTGACGGCACCACGCTGTGGGTGGGCGACTACATCGACAACAAGGTCTATGCCTACGATCTCGCCACCGGCACCCGCCGCTCCGGCAAGGACATCTCCAGCTCCAACCTGCTCGACGCGGGCAACGGACGGGTTGGCGGGCTGTGGTCTGACGGCACCACCATGTGGGCCTCCGACGACCAAGACGGCAAGATCTACGCCTACAACCTCGCCACCGGCGCCCGTGACGCCAATTTGGAATTCGACTCTTTGAAGGGCGCGGGCAATACCCATCCCAGGGAAATCTGGTCCGACGGCAGCGTCATGTGGGTGGTCGACTGGGTTGACAACCGCCTGTACGGCTACAACATGCCCGCCACCGCGGCATTGAACTCCATTGAGCTCAGCGACGCCGACCTCGGCGTGTTCCACCCGTCGATCCTCCGCTACGCGGCCCGCGTCGACGAAACGGTCACCTCCGTGACCATCACCGCCACCCCCGCCGATGCGGACACCACCGTGGCCATCGACCCGTCCGCCGACGCCGACCCCGACACCGACGGCCGGCAGATCGCGCTGAGCGCCGGCGAGAACACCATCACCGCGACAGCCACCAGGGGCACCGACACCCGGACCTACACCGTGGTCGTCACCCGGGGTAGTGCTGAGGAAGCCGACGACTCCGCCGACCAGGCCTTCGACGCGCTCGATCCGGCCAACCGCTCGGCCCGGGCCATCTGGTCCAACGGCACCACGATGTGGGTGATGAACCTGGGCGACCGCATCTACGCCTACAACCTGGCCGACATGACCCGCGACGCCGACCGCGACATCACCACGCTGAGAGCCGCCGGCAATCACAACGGCAACGGCATGTGGTCCAACGGCGACACGATGTGGGTGAGCGACGACGCCGACTACAAGGTGTACGCCTACGACCTGGGCACGGGCGAACGCCGGCCCCATCAAGACATTGCCACGCTCCACGAAGTGGGGAGCATCCAACCCAAGGGCCTGTGGTCCGACGGCGAGGTCTTGTGGGTGGCCGACCAGCTTGAAGACAAGCTCTTCGCGTACAACCTGCACACCGGCGCGCCCATGCCCGCCAGAACCATCGACCTCCAGATCTACGTGATTCCCCAGACCGAGAGCAGCCTGCTGCTGTCGGTCAGCTCCGACGATGATCCCGACATCGACGAACAACTCGCCACGCAGGACAACCATCGTTCTACCGGTGTGTGGTCTGACGGCGCGACGATATGGGTGGCCGACGACCAGGACTACAGGCTGTACGCCTACGACCTCGCTACCGGCGACCGCGTTGCCGACCTGGACTTCGAGACTCTGACGGATGTGGACAACGACAGTCCCAAGGGAGTCTGGTCTGACGGGGCCACCATGTGGGTGGCCGACAACGAGGACAACGCCCTGTTCCGCTACCCGATGCCCCGGAGCCCCCTGGTGAAGTCGCTCGAGCTCAGCGACGTGGACTTCGGCCTGTTCGCCACGGGACGCACCGCGTACACCGCCCGGGTGCCCAATACCGTGGCGACCACCACGGTCGATGCCGTCGCCGCCTTCGCCGACTCGACCACGGTGACCGTCAGCCCCGCCGATGCGGACTCAGATGCCGACGGCCACCAGGTCAACCTCGGATTGGGCGCCAACACCGTCACGGTCACCGCCGTCAACGGCGACGACACCCGCACCTACACCGTCACGGTCACCAAGGTGGATGCGGCGGTGCTCGGCGCCGATGCCGGGCTGGACTCCTTGACCCTCAGCGCGGGCAACATGGGCGCCTTCGACGATGCCACCTATCGCTACGTCGCCGGCGTCGCCTCGAATGTGACCACAACGACGGTCACTGCGGTGCGCTCCGATACCGCAGCGGTCACCGACATCAGCCCCGCCGACGCGGACACGGGCGCCGACGGCCACCAGGTCAGACTCACCACCGGCGCCAACCCGGTGACCGTCACCGTTGTCTCCGCCGACGGCAGACACCGCCGCCGCTACCAGGTGCAGGTCAACCGGGCCTCGACCGCCGACTTCGGGTGGGACAGCGTCAACGACTTCGACCCCGTGCCGGGAGCGGAGCTGCCCGCACCGACCCGCCCGAGGCCCACCCATCTGTGGTCTGACGGGTCGACCGTATGGGTCGTCGACCATCAGCACGACACCCTCGACGCCTACAACCTCAACACCCGCCAACGCAGGCCCGGCAGCGACATCACCACGCTGAACGCGGCCGGCAACCGCGATCCCATGGGCATCTGGTCTGACGGCCACACCATGTGGGTCGCCGACCACGATGACAACAAGGTCTACGCCTACGACCTCGCCACCGGCGACCGCCGATCGTGGCTGGACATCGGCACCCTCGACGCGGCCGGCAACGACTTCGCGGGCGCCATCTGGTCTGACGGGGCCACCATGTGGGTCGCCGACATCGCGGACTGGAGGGTCTACGCCTACGACCTCGCCACCGGCGAATACGACTCCGCCAAAGACATCAGAGACCTCGCAGGGGGCGAGACCTGGGGCGCATCGGGTCTGTGGTCCGACGGGACCACCATGTGGATCGCCGACATCGCGGACGCGAAGCTCTACGCCTACGACCTCAAGGCCGGCACCCGCCGCAGCGGGCTCGACTTCAACACCTTGAAAGCGGCGGGAAACCGTGCGCCGAGCGGATTGTGGTCCGACGGGGAGACCATGTGGGTCTATGACCACTGGAAGAGGAAGATCTTCGCCTACAACCTGCCGCAGGCCCCGCTGCTGGGATCGCTGGCCCTCGAGGGCATCGACCTCGGCGCCTTCAACGCCGGGCGCACCCACTACCGCGTGGAGGTGCCCGCCACGGTTGCGACGACGACCGTTGCCGCTTCGGTCAAGTTCGCCGGCTCGACGTTGGCAATCACCCCGTCGACCGACGCCGACCCGAACACCGACGGCCACCAGGTCGACTTGAGCACGGGCGCCGGCACCATCAAGGTGACGGTCACCAAGGGCACCAGGACCACGACCTATACCGTCACGGCCTCCAGCGCTGAGACGACGACGGCATGGGGCCCGCTGCCTGCTTTCAGGGCGCTTGATTCTGCCAACCGGTCGGCCCGGGCGATCTGGTCTGACGGGACGACCATGTGGGTGATGAACCTGGGCGACCGGATCTACGCCTACACCCTGGCCGACATGAGCCGCGACTCGAGCAAGGACATCACCGCGATCTGGCGAGCGGGCAACCACAACGCCAACGGCATGTGGGGAGACGGCACCACGCTGTGGGTGAGCGACGACCAAGACGGCAAGATCTACGCCTACGACCTCGCCACCGGCGCCCGCGTCACCAGCAAAGAGATCAACTCGCTGGACAATGACAATGACCATCCCAAGGGCTTGTGGTCGGACGGCGCCACGATGTGGGTGGCCGACCACCAAGACGACCGCCTCTACGCCTACAGCCTGAACGGCGGTGCCCGCCGGTCCGGCTCGGACATCACCTCGCCGATCACCGCGGGCAACGGCCGTGCCGCCGCGCTGTGGTCCGACGGCACCACGATGTGGGTGAGCGACGACGCCGACGGCAAGATCTACGCCTACAACCTCTACACCGGCACCCGTGCCCCGCAGTTGGAAATCGACGCATTGCTGGTCGAAGGCAATACCAGCCCCAAGGGCATCTGGTCGGACGGCACCGTCATGTGGGTGGCCGACAACGACGACGACCGCCTCTACGCCTACAACCTGCCCGGATCGACCGGGTCGCAGACGGTGGTTTCCGATGAGCCCTCATCGACCGGGTCGCAGACGGTGGTGGTCGATGAGCCCTCATCGACCGGGTCGCAGACGGTGGTGGTCTATGAGCCCTCATCGACCGGGTCGCCGGCGGTGGTGGTCGATGTGTCGCTGTCCGGGCTGTCGCTCAGCGGTGTGGACTTGGGCACCTTCAACCGCGACACCACCGACTACTCGGGCAGCGTGGCCGCCGCGGTGGAATCCACCACGATCACGGCGACGCCCTCGGACACGGCGGCGTCGGTGGTCGTCTCCCCGGCCACCGACGCCGATCCCAACACCGAAGGCCGACAGATCAGCCTCGACCCCGGCGCCAACGTCATCACGGTGACCGTGGTGGCACCCGGCGGCACCGGTCGGCGGACGTATCGGGTGGTCGTGAACCGCGCGTCGGCGGCCGGTCCGAACTGGGACACGCTTCCCGCTTCGAAGACGCTGGCTTCGGGCAACAAGTGGGCGCGGGCGATCTGGTCTGACGGAGCCACCATGTGGGTGATGAACCTGGGCGACCGGATCTACGCCTACAACCTGGCCGACATGACCCGCAACGCGGCCAAGGACATCACCACGATAAATGAAGCGGGCAACCGCAACGCCAACGGCATGTGGTCTGACGGCGCCACGATGTGGGTTTCCGACGACGCCGACGACAAGGTCTACGCCTACGACCTTGCCACCGGCGACCGCATAGCCGGCAGCGACATCACCACGTTGGGCGCCGCCGGCAATGACCATGCCAAGGGCTTGTGGTCTGACGGCACCACCATGTGGGTGGCCGACCACCAAGACGACAAGGTCTACGCCTACGATCTCGCCACCGGCGCCCGCCGGTCCGGCTCAGACATCAACGGGCTTGGCAACGCCGGCAACGGCCGTGCGGCCGCGCTGTGGTCTGACGGCACCACCATGTGGGTGAGCGACGACCAAGACGGCAAGATCTACGCCTACAACCTCGCCACCGGCGCCCGCCAGGCCAACCTGGACATCGGCGCATTGTCGGCCCAGGGCAACTCCAGCCCCAAGGGCATCTGGTCGAACGGCACCGTCATGTGGGTGGCCGACAACGACGACGACCGCCTCTACGCCTACGACATGCCTTAGGGAGGTGGTGCCGTGCCGGGATCCACCGGGGTGGGCTGAGCCGAAATCTGCGCGTTCTACTACATATAGTGTGGTTAATCGCGCAGATTTGGCTGTGACCACCGGCCCGACGACCCCGTGGACGACAAGATCTACGCCTACAACATCTCCGCCGGCACCTGTCGGTCCGACTTGGACATCGACGAATTGTCCGATGAGGGCAACAACGATCCAACCGACATCTGGTCGAACGGCAAGATCATGTGGGTGCTCGACAACGAAGACGACCTCGTCTACGCCTACGACTTGCCGACTCCCGTCGGCGGGCTTTAGGCGCTTGTCGGCGGAGGTCGCATGTGTCATGCATGAGCTAGTAGTGTCTGTTCAATGATGTTCAGCGGGTTTCGGGTGATGTTCAGCGGGTTTCGGTGGTGGGGGCTGCGACGTCGTCGTCGCGATGCCGTAATCAGGGGGGGGGGGGG
Source organism: Candidatus Aldehydirespiratoraceae bacterium (assembly GCA_965198365.1). Lineage (GTDB taxonomy): Bacteria > Actinomycetota > Acidimicrobiia > Acidimicrobiales > Aldehydirespiratoraceae > VXYK01. The sequence continues at coordinate 1,822,680 of OZ240617.1, forward strand.
GTCATCGCCGCCCTGTTGTCCTGATGAGGGCTCCTCGCCCCTCCCGGTTCGGCGCTTTGATCCGACGGCGGCCCTTTTGGGCGCTGGCGGCCGCGACCTTCTTGGCGCTGGCGGCCGCGACCGTAGCCGTGATCGGTCCGGGAGTGACGGCCCAGGCCCAGAACGAGCGCACGCCACCCACCAACCTCGTGGCCCGCTTGGTGCGGGGCGGGGTGGAGCTCAGCTGGGACCGGCCCGCCCAGAATGACGAATCCGTGGACGGCTATGAGATCCTGCGCAGACGGCCCAACCGGGGCGAACAGACGCTCACGACGCTGGTGTCCGACACCGCCACCACCGACACCGCCTACTTCGACACCACCGCCACCGAACCCGGAGTGCGCTACAACTACCGGGTAAGGGCGATCAGGGCTGGGGTGAGGAGTCACCCGTCCAACACCGCCACAGTGCTGGTGCTGCTGTCCGCACCCACCACACGGCTGGTCAGCAATGTCGGCCAGTCGTCGGCGTCGCAGGCGAGTGTTGCTCAGCAGTATGGGATGGGGTTTCGGCTGGGTGGCCATGGTCAGGGTTATGCGATCTCGGGTGTGTCGGTCGAGTTGGCGGCTGTGCCGTCTGGTCTGTCGGTGTCGTTGTGGGTCGGCGGTGCTGAGGGTCTTGATGGCCGCGGGGCTCCGCAGCGTGAGCTGTTCGAGTTCGACAATCCGGCGTCGTTCAGGGTCGGGCTGAACACCTTCGCGGCTCCTGAGGGGGCGTTCGCGTATCCGAATGTCAGCTATTTCGTGGTGCTGTCGGGTTTCGGGTCGTCGCTGTCGGTGATGGAGACGGCATCAGATGATGAGGATCCCGGCGGCGAGCCGGGCGCGGTCCTGTTGAACGGCGCGAGGGTCCGTGATCCGGGTTCGACCGGGCAGTGGGACAGTTCCTCGCTGCGCAGCGGGGCGCTGCGGATGGTTGTCGAGGGCTCGCGGCGCGACCGCGGCATCCTGGCCTCGTCCTTGGCAGCAGCCGTGTTCGATGATCTGGAGATCATCTCAGATGGCGATGACTGCTGTTTCGAGATGACTGTCGGGTCAGCGGACCGCTATCTCATTCGCGGTGTCTCTGTGGCAGCGGACTCCTCAAGTACCGGTTTCACCACTACTGATCCGGACCTCATTGCTCTAGGCGGTATCCACACTGGTAAAGACAGCGGGTTCTTCGGCATCCCGTTCAACTTTCAGACCACGTCTGGCACCACGCTGTTCACCCTGCCCGTTGCTTCTGCCCGAGGAGACCTGACAACGGGCCCGGCCCGCCTGGGCGGCCCGCCTGGCATATCTGAATGGTCGTTCCCGCAAGGCGCGACCGTGGCCGGCAACGCAACCTACGTCTTCGACATGACCGTCGACAGCATTGCCGGCGACGCCCAGGGCTCATCGCGGGGAGGCGTCGTGCTGAGCCGCGTTCTTTGCACCGCCACAGCCAACTACACCGACGCTCCCAAGGCGCTGGGCGTGACCCTCTCAGACCATGGCGACGTCACATGCGACACCCCGGCGATGGCCGTGGACGGGGAGCCGCTCGTCGCGATGGTGTCGAACCTGAGACAGGACAACGACAGCTACGCCACTGTCACGTCCACCAATAGTGTGATTTCGCAGGGCTTTTCGACCGGGCCCAGCGCGTACGGGTACCGGTTCCAGGGCATCGGCGTCGACGTCGAGGGCTCCGACGACTCCAACAGCGACCCGCAGATACCCGACGGGCCGTCGTCGGTGTCAGTGGCCGTACACGCCGACTCGAACGGGCAGCCCGGCGACAAGCTGTTCGACTTGGTCAGCCCCGACCAATATGCAGCCGGCCAGGTCGCCTTCTTCGAGGCGCCGCCCGAAACGTATCTGGCCCCGGACACGTCCTATGTGATGGTGTGGACCAAGCTCAGCGGCGAGGACCACCGGCTCGACCGGTCCAGCGAGGACGAGCAGGACGACGACCCGAGGAGACTCGAAGGCTTCTCTTTGGCGAACGCGTTCTACCGCGGCGGCTCCCTTTCCAGCCTGACGGTGTCCGCCAACCCCAGCCACGTACTCAAGATCGCCGTCTACGGCGAAGCGGTCGACGCTGCGTTCTTGGCCCCGCCGCAGCTGGAGAGCGACATCGAGGTCCCCGACGGGCCGCGGTTGGTGAGCAATGTCGGGCAGTCGTCCTCGGCCACCGCAAGTATCACTCAGCAGTATGGGATGGGGTTTCGGCTGGGTGGCCATGGTCAGGGTTATGCGATCTCGGGTGTGTCGGTCGAGTTGGCGGCTGTGCCGTCTGGTCTGTCGGTGTCGTTGTGGGTCGGCGGTGCTGAGGGTCTTGATGGCCGCGGGGCTCCGCAGCGTGAGCTGTTCGAGTTCGACAATCCGGCGTCGTTCAGGGTCGGGCTGAACACCTTCGCGGCTCCTGAGGGGGCGTTCGCGTATCCGAATGTCAGCTATTTCGTGGTGCTGTCGGGTTTCGGGTCGTCGCTGTCGGTGATGGAGACGGCATCAGATGATGAGGATCCCGGCGGCGAGCCGGGCGCGGTCCTGTTGAACGGCGCGAGGGTCCGTGATCCGGGTTCGACCGGGCAGTGGGACAGTTCCTCGCTGCGCAGCGGGGCGCTGCGGATGGTTGTCGAGGGCTCGCGGCGCGACCGCGGCATCCTGGCCTCGTCCTTGGCAGCAGCCGTGTTCGATGATCTGGAGATCATCTCAGATGGCGATGACTGCTGTTTCGAGATGACTGTCGGGTCAGCGGACCGCTATCTCATTCGCGGTGTCTCTGTGGCAGCGGACTCCTCAAGTACCGGTTTCACCACTACTGATCCGGACCTCATTGCTCTAGGCGGTATCCACACTGGTAAAGACAGCGGGTTCTTCGGCATCCCGTTCAACTTTCAGACCACGTCTGGCACCACGCTGTTCACCCTGCCCGTTGCTTCTGCCCGAGGAGACCTGACAACGGGCCCGGCCCGCCTGGGCGGCCCGCCTGGCATATCTGAATGGTCGTTCCCGCAAGGCGCGACCGTGGCCGGCAACGCAACCTACGTCTTCGACATGACCGTCGACAGCATTGCCGGCGACGCCCAGGGCTCATCGCGGGGAGGCGTCGTGCTGAGCCGCGTTCTTTGCACCGCCACAGCCAACTACACCGACGCTCCCAAGGCGCTGGGCGTGACCCTCTCAGACCATGGCGACGTCACATGCGACACCCCGGCGATGGCCGTGGACGGGGAGCCGCTCGTCGCGATGGTGTCGAACCTGAGACAGGACAACGACAGCTACGCCACTGTCACGTCCACCAATAGTGTGATTTCGCAGGGCTTTTCGACCGGGCCCAGCGCGTACGGGTACCGGTTCCAGGGCATCGGCGTCGACGTCGAGGGCTCCGACGACTCCAACAGCGACCCGCAGATACCCGACGGGCCGTCGTCGGTGTCAGTGGCCGTACACGCCGACTCGAACGGGCAGCCCGGCGACAAGCTGTTCGACTTGGTCAGCCCCGACCAATACGCAGCCGGCCAGGTCGCCTTCTTCGAGGCGCCGCCCGAAACGTATCTGGCCCCGGACACGTCCTATGTGATGGTGTGGACCAAGCTCAGCGGCGAGGACCACCGGCTCGACCGGTCCAGCGAGGACGAGCAGGACGACGACCCGAGGAGACTCGAAGGCTTCTCTTTGGCGAACGCGTTCTACCGCGGCGGCTCCCTTTCCAGCCTGACGGTGTCCGCCAACCCCAGCCACGTACTCAAGATCGCCGTCTACGGCGAAGCCGTCGAGGGCAGTTTCGTGGGCAGCGCCCGCTTCGCGAGCGGCGGTTACCAGGTGACCCCGGACTGGCTGCACACACCGCACGACGCCCGTGTGGGGGACCAGTTCAGGGTGGTGTTCGTCACACTCCACGCCACGGACGCCGTGTCCGGGGACATCGAGGAATACAACGAGCTTGTCCGGTTCGAAGCCTCTGGCCGCACCAAGCGCGATGAGACATTGGGGCCGTTCACCGATCCGGTGATACGCAGCGTCGCTTCGCAGTTCAAGGCGGTGGTCTGCACCGCTGAGGTCGACGCGCGGGCCAACACCGCGATGACAGACACCCTGGGCGTGCCGATCCGCTGGCTGGACGGCGGCTGGCAGGACAGCCCCACCCTGGTCGCCAGCACCTACTCCGAGTTCTTCGGCCCCGAGTGGCAAAACGACGAGTGGGGCGCCCACGCCACCGGGAACTCCGTCCGCTTCGCCGACAACTACATGGTCTGGACCGGGTGCGACTCCACAGGGGCCGCCGACCCGCTGGTCCCCATGGGTCCCAACAGCATGGGCCAGGTCGCTGTGGGCTCGCCCAATGACCCGTCCGCCAACAACGCCCCCATCGGCGCGGTCGATGTCAGCGTGGGGCAACTCACCGGCAACAACGACGAGCACCGGCCGCTCTACGCCATCTCACCCGTCTTCACGATCGTCCCCAACAGATAACCCCCGGATCGCCCGCATCGGCGCGCAACCGTGATGTCGGTGCAGGCGCTGTGGGGCGACCGCCAGCTGGCGCGCGTCCCCGCGGCCGCTGCATGGCATGACCCCGAGTATGCTCTTGACAGGTATATGTTTGTTAGCTGATCAATCATAACCGGCTTCAAGGGGGTAGTGCAGTGCTGTTACGGGTTCCGGCGAAGGTGGGGCATGGGGACACCCGGCGCACGAACCGGCGGTTGGTGTTGCAGGCGCTGGTTCGCTCAAGCGGTCGCAGCCGCGCCGATCTGGCCCGCCTGACCGGCCTAACGCCGGCGACAGTGTCGGCGCTGGTGGCTGACTTGTTCGAGGAGGGCCTTGTCGAGGAGTTGGGGCGGGGCCCGGCCAAGGTGGGCAAGCCTTCGCAACTGCTGGGGTTGAACGCCAACTCACGGAACATCATCTGCGTCGACTTGAGCGACAGTTCGGTGCTGCGGGCCGCGGTGATCGATCTGTCCGGTGAGATCATCCATCGGTTCGAGCACCCGTTCTCAGGGGTCGCAGGCGAGGCGGCGGTCGCGCTGACCTGCGATGCGGTCGCGGAGGCGGTCTCGGCGGCGTCGGCGCCGCTGTTGGGTGTCGGGGTGGGAACGCCCGGGGTGGTGGCGCCCGAGGGCATCGTGGTCGAGGCCAGCCGCTTCGGCTGGACCGGCCTGGACCTGGCTCAGCGGCTCGGTGACCGCTTCAGTGTGCCTGTGGGGGTTTCCAACGACGCCAACGCGGCCGCGCTGGCTGAGTACTCCCACGGGTCGGTCAGCCACAACTTGATGGTCATCCGCATCGGTAGCGGTGTGGGCGCCGGGATAGTGCTCAACGGCCAGCGGTACTACGGCGAGAGCTTCGCGGCAGGCGAGATCGGCCACGTGGTCGTCGCCGACGACGGGCCCCGGTGCTCGTGCGGCAACCTCGGCTGTCTGGAGACCTTTGTGTCGGCTCCGTTGCTGAGCGATGCCATCGCGGCCGGCGAGGACCCCCACGAGGTCGCGGCGGCGGCAGGGCGGCGGCTGGGCTTGGCGTTGGCCGGAGCGGTGAGCGTGCTCGACATCCATGACATCGTCGTGTCCGCCTACGGGCTGCCCCTCCCCGATGAGCTGTGCCGGGCCGCCTTGGTGACGCTGCGAGCGCGCACCCTGGCCCGCTTGGGCCGTTCAGTCACTCTGCGGCCGTCGAGTCTCGGTGCCGACATGGTCCTTCTGGGCGCGAGCGTTCTCGTGCTGAGTCAAGAGCTGGGGGTCGCCTGACGGCACCCCACAACCGAACGAAGCGACAACGAGTCGCCGAAGGTGGACCGCGAGGTACCCGCACTTCCAGAGTGAGACCAACGTGGTCAAGTGTCAAGTTCCGCGTAAATCCCAGGCGTGGCAGCGTCGTCGGGCTTCAAATGGTCGTTTCGGGCTTGGTTCGGCCTCCAGTTGGGCGAAGGTCGATCCAGAGGTGAACCAGTCGAAACGGGCTGACTTCGAATGGCCGATTGAGCGAGTGTTCCATTTCAGTCAGCGAATTGCTTGTACTTTGCAGTTGGGAGAGCTTTGGCAAACTAAGCGATTTAAGGGTCTGGTTGACTTCTGTGACAATCTGTGGCGGTGTAAGTGACTCCACATACCCAACCATTGCGCCTGTAGCAGCGCCGCTTCCATACCGCCAGTCGGGGTCGACATAGCGGCGAACACCATCTTTGACATAGTGGAGGTTGAATGCCCATCCTGAATTAGACGGAGACCCGAGACGCTTGCACTCGATGGTGAAGCTTCATACTCCGCTGCGTCCATCCGCTGCTTGGTGGTCGATGTATTCCCACCTCAGATCAGGGACTTTCCGTTCGCTTGGTGAATCTTCGGTTTCGGGGGTCGGTGGGTTCTGACCTTCTGGTACAGGACCGTGATCAGAATACGAACCACCCGACTTCTGGTTCTGTGCATTCACGTCGAGCATGCACAAGTAGAGTTCACGGTTGAGCGTGAGTTCGTTTGCCCCAGGGTTGTCCGCTCGCAGGCGAAGGAGTGCGGAACGTAGGACGTCGAGTACCCGTTGCACATGTCGCTCCCAAAGCGGCAGGTCGGTGATTAGGGGACCGCTCACGAGGCGGATTGCAAGTTGATTGCCTGAAGAATCGTAGCGTCAGCGTCCTCGCGAGCCGCCGACGCTGTCCAGAGGCGGGCTTCGTTCCTTTTGGCGATCACGATGCTGCGGTCGCTCACGCTCCGCAGCGTTCCTGCTGCTCGTATGCAGCTGGACGCCGTCATCGGATGTTCCAGTGCTTGTCCGAGCTGGTCCAGCACCGACCGCCAGTTTTCATCGTTGGTCTTGCTGCCTTCGACTACAGGAGCACCAAGTTTCTGGGTCTTGAACACGACAGCGACCATGGGGGCGCGCGGTGACGCGACAGTGAACCATGAGAACTCGCCATCAGGTGGCAACTCGCGGTTCCATCGTTGCAAGAACACCGACAGGTATCTGTCGAGCCCGGAACTGCTCGAAGAATCTACAAGATCATTGGCCGTACCCCGGTGACTTGTGCCTATCGCGACCGACGGTTGCTTGAACCAGGGGGTTTTGCGCCCGACAAGAGGGAGTGAGTGATTGATGAAGTCACGTACAAGGTCCCTTTCAGCTTCAGTGGCGTCAAACAAGTCGAACACTGCCTCGTCGAGTTCGAACAGCACTTCTTGGAGTTTTTGCGCTCGGATGTCGTCCTTTGAGTCCAACAGGTGGTCGGGCGGACTGATATCTGTTACCTCTACCAGCGCGTCAACGGCACGCGAAATCCGTTTTGTGACGCTCGCCTCATCTTCTGCCATGCGTACCGGCAGTCGGAGTATGTCTTTGGCCAGTAGTGTGTCGTGCCAAACGCCCCATGATCCGCTCGCCATGAAGAGTCGGTAACGGCCGAGAGCTGACAACAGAGTGCCGAGCATGGTTTTCGCCTTCCAAGTGGGAACGGAATGCAATGGGAGGCAATAGATAATGGCCCGGAAGGAGAATGGAATGGTTTCGAGGCGAGCCGCCGGGCCGAATCCGCTCCTGACGCCTTGAGCAATGACGATTCGCTGGCCGTCGTAGCGCCGCTCGTCAGGCTGCCGCTTGACTTTGACTGGTGGATCTTCAAACGTGCTGAACTCAAGCGGACCCCAGGAGTTGAACCTCTTGAGTGAAGGCAACGAACTCAACCGTTCGCTCGGCTCAGTCGCCCCGCCTCGCTGGTACCCCCAGCCTGGAGTCGGGTCGTCGGGTAGGAAGTCCGTAAGTCTCTTTTCGGCATCAAGGCGAGCCATCAAGGCCTCGTCGTGGTGATTTCCCCATGCGTACATCTTCCAGAGATATTCGCGGTTGGCCAGTGCGCGCTGATATATCCATCGTCGTTCGAGATGAGCATGCGCGAGTGTCCTGGTGGCCTTAAGTGATCTCGACGGCCTGACGGTGCTGTACGAGAGCATCTCCGTCGTTGAAGGGGAAGGCTCATTCTGCTGAGGTCGGAAGACGACCAGCATGAAGGGAGCGATGCCACCGTCGAAGAACAGATGGCGAGAGCTGGTGAAGTCGACAATTTCTTGCAGTTCGGTCTTTTGAAGCCAAGATGAACGAAATTGTTGAGAGGTGCTACGTGAGTTGTGAAATGCAGTCGCGTTGACAAGCAACGCTCCGACTCCTCTCTGTTTGAGTAAGGAAAGGGAGCGCCAGAGGAATTGCTGTGAAGGGCTGCGGTCTCCGACGGGAAGCCCTCTTTCGCGGACCCATTTTTCTCCTAGCTGAGGATGGGACGCGCGGGGCTCGTCCCAGGGGGGGTTGCCCAACACAACATCAAAAGATCCGGCATCCCAGGGTAAATTTTCGGTTCCCTTTGAGAGCGACTCATCGCTCGTCGGCGCAAACGCATTTGCGTTGACGAGCACAGCACTTGTGGCCTCCGCTCCAGGGTTGTGAATCAGATGCGGGAGCGGGCCGGCATCGCGGATATCTCTCGGTTCCAGGTAGTTGAGGTATGCCAGATAGAGACTGAACGCCGCGAGGCGAATTGCCTCGGGATTCACATCGACTCCTGCAACTCGGCTCAGCAGCAGTTCTTTGACTTCTTCAGGATCGAGTCCGCCTTCCTTGGTTGAGCGTGCATGACGCACTAGGCGCCGGAAGGCTTCAACCAAGAAGATACCCGACCCGCACGCAGGATCACAGATCCGTGGGTTCGTCTCGAGAATCTCGCTAGTGAGTACACGAGCCAGCGCAAATTCTACAAGCTCAGGCGGTGTGTAGTGAGTGCTTGCTTCGTCGTCGGTACCCGTTCGGTAGAACTGCTCGTACATAGAGCTGATCAAGCTCGTTGGTACTACGCCAAAGTCATATGCCCACAAAAACAGTGGGTCCTGGGAACCTAGACCTGACCCCGTAAGGAGACGACTAACTAGATTGAGGTGCTTCTGCTGGACCTGATTCTGTTCGTCACTTTCGACCCGAAAGAGGTCACCATTGAAGTCGGCTTGTAGGCGGTCAAAAACTGCATATGTGAAGTGTCGATCAGCAAGACAGGATACGAAAGTGCTTTGAGCCCCAAGCTGAGGGGTCTCAGGCACTGTGTTCAGCACGTCAAGCCAGTATTCGTCACTGCCCGCCACTTCTTCGAAGTACTTGCGCGTGACTATCGACCGGTCTTCCAAGTAGCGAATCAGGATTACCCGTTCAATCAGCGAGTGAGCGACAGCAGGTCGCAATCCTGCTTCGACAAGTGCGTCGTTTGCTGCGCGAACATCGTGGAGTAGCTGCGCGTCTGCCTTTCCATCGCGAGACGCATATGCCTTCTCATCAAACAACGCGCCTGACTCGATCTTCTCCCGGTGGTACTGGCCGAGAACCTGGGCTACTTGAGCTGCACTCCTTACTATTTTGATAGGCTCCGGCGCCTGTGGCTCGCCTACTGAACGTGCTGGTGGAGCTGTCAAGGCATAGACACGCAGTTCGTGTTCAGTCGCTAGAAAGAGACACTGCGGTCGGGCCAAAGACCACGCGCGTCGATATGCAGTGAGTATCTCGGCGTCTCCGGCTGGAGACGGGAGTCGAGTGAATATGATGACTGGGTCATCTCCCACAAAAAACACACGCTCGGCTTCCATTCTGTAGGCCAGCATGAGCCACTCGCCAACGGATTCCCAGTCATCGGTGTCAGAGGCCGGTTGATCAGAGGCCTGAAGCAGCAGACCTTGGCCTAGCTCGAGTTCTCGGTATGCACTCTCGAGGAGGTCGCCCCCAGTGCCAAGAGAAGTCATGGTCAACCTCTGAGAGCGTAGTGTTGAGTACGTATATGCCGTGAATCCAGTTCTGGGTCCGCGCAGGCGGTCTCACCAATGACCATGCGATAACCGTACTCGGGGGCTGTGACATCCCGGCAGACCCCACGAACTTGTTCTTGCGTGTGCTCATCGGCCGTCATTTTAGTCTCGGTCAGATCCAAACCTTGTCCACATCGCCGAATTGGACCGGTCGCCAATTGCTCGTCTCGACTGACGGATCCACTTTCTCACCTGAACTGTGGCTCTGGTCCCTTTCCGTTCCCTCAGCCTGCTGTGGGAACCTCAAAACCCCCACCGCGAGGGTTCACAAGTTTCCTATGTCTCGCGACATCACAGACGTGGAGCTAAGGGGAATTGAACCCCTGACCTCTTCCATGCCATGGAAGCGCTCTACCAACTGAGCTATAGCCCCGCGTTCTCCAGACGTGGATCGTAGCAGTCGAGTAGGCCCCTCCCACTACAGACAGCGCGGGGCGCGTAACGTCGTGGTGGTGCCCACTGTGTCCATTGGAAACGAACGCAGAACTCTGGCAGCGGTGACAGCGTTGCATGCTGTCGTCGGAAGTTGGGTTGCGATGTTGACGCCCGGTCCGCTGCTTGTTTCCGATGATCTCGCCTATTTCGGCATGGCCAGGACATTGGCAGGCCAGGGAGCTGCGCCGCTGGCGGATCAACCCCCTTACGGTGTGCTTTATTCGGCGCTGCTGGCACCTGGCTGGGCGCTTGGACTGGATGAATCGTCGATGCTGATTTGGGCTCGGATTCTCAACGGGCTGCTCGGAGCTGCCCTGGTGCCGGTTCTCTACTCAGTTGTTCGACGGCTCACCGGGGCGACCCATCGCTGGTCGTTGGTCGCAGCTGTAGTCGGCGCATCGCTTCCGGCCCACATGTCAACCGCTTCAATCGTGTGGACTGAGCGACTGCTGCCTCTGCTGGTGGCGACGAGTGTCTTGTGTTTGATCCGGTTCGTGGACCGTCCGTCGAACGGCAGAGCAATCGCGGTGGCAGGCGTCGCCGCGGCTCTATTTTCCAGCCACCCGCGGATGGGTGCCTGCGCCCTGGTGACAGTTCTGGCAATTCCCTGTATCGCCCGATTTGAGCGGCTGGTCAGACGCAGACAGACCGGCCCCATCTTCGCCACAGCAGCAGGCGCCGGGACTGCGGGCGGCGGCAGACGGTTCGGCTGGCGCGGCACGCTGGTTGTTGGAGGAGTCGGTCTCTTGGGGCTGGCAGCGGTGGAGGGAGTGCGCTGGGTTGTGGCTGGTGCCGCGTTTGCGAGCAGCGGCACCTACGACATTGTTGATCTGGCTGAGCGGCGTAGTTGGGACGAAGTGCCCGAGATGGTTGTGCGAGGTGCCGGCACCGTCGGCTACCTGGTGCTCGCCACCGCGGGGTTGGCCATTGTCGGGGTGGTTGTTCTGCTTCGCTCGCCGCCAGTCGGGCCGTGGGTGTTTCTCCAAACCCTTGCCGTGGTTGTTGTTGCGGGTTGGTTCCTGACCGGTGTTCAACGTGCCGACGCATACCTTCACGGACGCTACATAGAAGTGATGGCTCCCATGCTGGTTGCGGCGGGGATCATTGGTCTAGCGAGAATGCGTGCTGTTTGGGCGGGTGTCGCGATGGCCGTCGCTATTGTGATTTCGGGAGTGTGGGGAGCCTGGGCCGGCCCCGGCGACAACTGGAATGAGGCCCGTTCTCCGATCATGATGCTCGGAACCGAAGCGGGCGGTGCACCGTTCGGCAATGATGTGTTCGAACCGGGAGCGGCGGCCCTCGTAGCTCTCGCGGTCGCTGCTGTGCTGCTCATGGCATTCCGGCGACCACAACCGTGGCTGGGATTGGGCTTGGCGTTGGTGGTAATAACGCTCGGAACCGCTTCGGACCTCGAAGCTCTCGATCAGCTGTTTGAGACAGCTACCTTGAGCACCGTTCAAGAAGCTCTGGGCGATGTTCAGATAAGCCGGATCGCTGTCGATACCGAAGGATTGTCTCCCAACCTGACTGGTGCGGTCGCCTGGGAAGTTGGATTTGACAACACTTCAATCGGGATCAGCCCAGACGAGATCAGCTCGGACACGTCTCATTTGCTTTTGCGGGCCGACGCAACGGCACCCGCCGGTGCCGCGCTGGTCACAGATGTGGGACAAGGAAAACTCTGGGCGTTGCCGCGGTAGGACGATTGAGCAGCTGTTTGTGCGACGCTGCCGAGTGGGCCCAGCATCGAGTTTCATTCTGGGTCACCTTCGACGCTGTCTCCCTCGCTGGTGTCTTCTGACGCAGCGTCGTCCTGGGCCCGCAGGAACCGTTCGAATTGGGCACCGAGTTCTTCAGAGATGGCAAGCGAGCCTTCGGTGCTGATCCCGCCTGAGTTGACCTCGTCGTGATGACGTTCAAGTTCGAGGATTGTGTCGGTATGACCTGCGTCTTCAGCAATGAGATCATCGAGTTGGTTGCGGATCGTCAGAGCGTGTTCTGAGAGGGCCCCGCTGTCGATTCTGATCCCCGCGGCGTCGACGAGTCCTTCGATGAGCGACAGTGCCGCGGAGGGGTAGGGGGCTGCAGCGATGTAGTGGGGGACTTGAGCCCAAAGACTGAGAGAGGCAATACCTGCGGCGGTGAAGGCCGCCTCGATTGCTGCGGCCATACCCGCTGGTACATCAAGTGTGGCTCCCGACTGGTTGGCGCGGACAAGTTCGGGAGTGGGCGAGGTGATGGTCAGGCGGGTGTCGCGAGTGTGTGGAACTGCAGCCGGGTAGGCCCCTAGACTCACGAGCCGACGCACTCCGAAGCGCTTGGCAAGTCCAAGTACCGCCTCAACGAACGCACGCCAATTGTGGTCCGGTTCAGCTCCGCTCAAGATGAGCAGGTCACGGTCGTCGCTGTCGCTTCCTGCACTGAGTTCGATTACTGGCCAGTCGATGTCGGCGTTGATGCCGTTGACGATGTGCAGCGTTGGTCGATGTGCCCGATAGTCGAGAAGATATTCGGTGTCGAACTCTGCCAATTTCTCGGCTCCGGTGACGTTGCTGATATGGCGGACAGCGGTTCTGGCGCCGCGCCCCGCGTCGACCCAGCCATCAAAATGCACTAGCAGAACAGGATCGACAACATCGGGTGTGCGAAGCACTCGATACAGCCGCTCAGGGTCGATAGCAGAACTCATGGGTGTTGCTTGCCTCCGTGTCGATGGGAGCGTTCGTGGAGTTGTTCGTGACCCCACATGATGGCCTGAAACTTGCCGGGGAAGGGAATCGATCGCTGTTGCGCTACGTTGCACGTCACTATGACCAACGTAACGGACTCGACTTTCGACCGCGATGTGGTGCAGCGCTCCAAGACGATACCGGTCGTTGTCGATCTTTGGGCACAATGGTGCGAGCCGTGCAAGCAGCTCACTCCGCTACTGGAGAAGGTCATCGCCGAGACCAACGGAGCGGTCGAATTGGCCAAGGTCGATATCGACGCCAACCCCGGGGTCGCACAAGCTTTCAAAGTGGAATCGATTCCCGCTGTCTATGCGATGGCCGACGGACAGGTTGCCGATGGCTTCATGGGTGCCCAAGGAGAAGCTCAGGTACGTGAGTTCGTGCAGCGCTTGGCGCCCGCACCAGCCGAAAGCGAGGTGGACACGCTCGTTGCGATTGGAGACGAGGAGTCTTTGGTGGCGGCATTGAAGATCGAACCCGACAATCCAGCTGCGGTTGCTGCTCTGGCAGAACTATTGGTGTCCCAGGGTGAGGTTGATACTGGGTTGAAGCTGCTGGAACGGATCCCGGAATCGGCCGAGACGCGCCGGATCACCGCGATGGCTCGCACCGGCGGGATCGGCGACGACATTGAGGCGACCCTGGCCGAACTGTTGATCACTGTGAAGACCGATGACGAGGCACGGCGGAAGTTCATTGACTTGCTTGAGGTGATCGGCCCCGAAGACCCCCGCAGCGCTCTGTGGCGTCGAAAGCTGAGCACCGCCCTGTTCTAGGCGTTGGCGGGTTCTAGGGATTGGTTCTAGGCGTTGGCGGGTTCTAGGGATTGGTGGCGCCTGCTGTGGCGGATGTGACCGACGCGCCGGCCGCGGGTTCGCACAGCCAGATTTCGGCATCCATGCCTCTCTCGTGTCGGTAGCGTTCTTCGACGCGGGCCCGAAACTCGACTGCCTGGTCGGCCTGCACCAACGCCACCGCGCAACCTGCGAAACCGCCTCCCGTCAGGCGAGCACCGAAACAACCGGGGCTTTCTCGGGCAATCTCCACAATCTGGTCCAAGGCGGATCCTGATACTTCGTAGTCATCACGCAAGCTCTCGTGGCTGGAGTTCATGAGGGCACCGAGAGTTTCGGCATCGCCGTTCGACATTGCCTTCGCGGCATCGAGAGTGCGTCGGTTTTCGGTGATTACGTGGTGAGCTCTGCGCCGTTCGGTTCCGAGCCTGGTCGGTAGCCGATCCAGGTCGTCCAGTTGGGCGTCGCGCAGAGATTCGATGCCGATTGCCGCGGCTGCTCTGACACAGGCTGCTCTGCGGTCCGAGTAGGCAGAGTCGACGATCTGACGACGGGTCTTGGTGTCCATAATCGCCACTACAGAATTGTCTGGTAGTGGGCACTGGTGGGTTTGCAGTGAGCGGCAATCGATTAGCGAAGCGTGTCCTGCAACGGCTGATGCAGAGATCATCTGGTCCATGAGTCCGCTGGGTATGCCCACAATCTCATTGTCGACGCGTTGGCATAGTCGGGCGGTCTCGGCCGGTGACCGTTCGGTTTCGGCCAAGCACAAGATTGTCGAGGCAACTGCTACCTCGAGAGCTGCCGACGACGACAGGCCGGCGCCGGCTGGTATGTCGGTGGCGATGGTGGCTTTCCAGGGTCCGGGATCGATACCTTCGGCTTTCAGCAGGTCGTGCACGCCATGTAGGTACACGGCCCAGTGGCGGGGTTCGATCTCTGCTGGCGCCGGCGCGAGCACGGCGTGTCCGAAACCCTCTGAGAAGATCTCGGTCTTGGACCCGTCGGGTGCTCGGCTGGCGGCGATGGCAGTGTCGAAAGGCAGAGCCATCGGCAGCACAAATCCGTCGTTGTAGTCGGTGTGCTCACCGATCAGGTTCACTCGTCCGGGTGCGCGGCTGAAGATCTCCGGCGGACCCCAGCGCCGCTGATGGCGCTGGGCAGCTCGGTCCAGCGCAGTCGGCTTGATCATGTCGACTCTCGAACTACCAACTCCACAGGTAGGACCAACGGAGCGGGGTTGCTTCCCGGAGCTTCGATCAGATCATGGAGGACTCGGATCGCCTCCGCGCTCAGCCGGGGGCGGTCCAGTCTGATGGTGGTCAGTCCAGGGTTTACGAGGGCACTCATTTCGATGTCGTTGCAGCCGACTATGGCAATGTCGTCGGGTACTTGGTAGCCGACTGATTGTGCTGCGCGCATGGCACCGACGGCCATCAAGTCGTTGTAAGCGAATATGCCGTCGAGGCCGGGTTGACGCTCAAGCAGTTGTTGCAAGCCGTTTGCTCCGCCACTGACCGTTGGCTGCACGCGGACTAGTTCTGGGAGCTGAGATCCTTCTGGCGCGTTTTCGAATGCTTGGTAGAAGCCCCGCTCACGGCGCCGCGTTCTGGGAACCGTGATCTCTGACCCGATCATTCCGATTTTGCGTCTCCCGGTGGCGAGAAGATGTTGAGCGGCCTTGGTGGCGCCATCCTCCAAGTCGAAGGAGACGGAGGCCAGGTTGGGGAACTCGACGATGTCGTCGACGATTACGAGCGGCATTCCGCGTCGGGCGTAAGCGGTCAACTGTTCGATCGACCCGGGTGCTGGGAACACGATTACTCCGTCAACCGCGTGGGACAACAGTGATCTGAACACTTCTGCTTGGCGTTGGGGGTCACCGTCGTTAGATGCGAAGAACATTGTTCGACCGGTTTCACGGGCCTCGTTCTGGATGCCCTCGGCCATCGCAGGGAAGAATGGGTCGGTCATGTCTACGCCCACGAGTCCGACGGTGCCGCTGCGGCGGGTGATCAAGCCGCGGGCCAACATGTTTGGCTGATATCCGAGGTCTTCTACCGCTTCGAGCACTTTGACGCGAGTTGCCTCCGAAAAGCCTCCCTCGTCGTTGACAACTCTCGACACCGTACGAGGCGACACTCCGACCTTGTTGGCCACGTCTCGTAGGGTTGTTCCTCTTGGCATGTCGCTTGAGTCTTTCGGTGGACGACGATGCTATCTGTCTAGCTTGCGAATTTCTTCCGGGTGTGGACTCAACGGCCAGCAGACAACACTGATTGGGATGAACGCTACGTCAACGATGGCGTCAACGTTGACGTAAATCAAAATTTGTTCTATGGTGAGCAACCATCACGGGAGCGAAGTTGGCCAAAGTCGCATTCATCGGAGCGGGCAGCACGGTATTTGCCCGGAATCTCCTCAATGACCTACTGGGTTACGAGGACCTTCGGGACTGCCTCGAGTTTCGGCTCCATGACATCGACTTGCAGCGGCTCGCCACGTCGGAGATCGTCGCGCGGAAACTGGTGGATGGTTACGGTGCGGCGGCGCAGGTCAGTGCCAGCACCGACCTGCGAACCGTCCTCGACGGTGCGGACTATGTGATCACGATGTTCCAGGTCGGCGGCTTCGAACCAGCGACCGTGTTGGACTTCGACCTGCCCGAACAATTCGGGCTGGAGCAGACCATCGCCGACACGATCGGTATCGGTGGCATCATGCGAGGTCTACGCACTGTTCCGGTCCTGGTCGAAGTCGGCCGAACCATGAGCGAACTGTGCGCAGACGCAGTGTTGCTCAACTACGCCAACCCGATGGCGATCAATATGTGGGGTCTAGCCGCACTCTGCGAAGTTGACGCATACGGGCTTTGCCACAGCGTTCCCATCACAGCCCAACATTTGGCGTCCGACCTTGGTTTGCCGGTCGAGGAACTCGACTACCTCGTGGCCGGAATCAACCACATGGCTTTCTTCTTGCGGTTGGAACATCAAGGCCGAGACCTGTACCCCGAACTCAAGAAACTCCACATTGATCCAGCCAGTGCGCCGAAGCGGAGCGAATGGCAACTCCCTGACGCAGTCCGCTACGAAATGTTGCGCCGGTTGGACTATTTCGTCACCGAATCAAGCGAGCACTTCGCCGAGTACACGCCGTATTTTCTCAAGCGAGGCCGCCCCGATTTGATTGAACGCTTCGAAGTCCCTGTGCGCGAATACGTGCGCCGTTGCGAAAACCAGATTGCCGAATGGGACGAGTTGCGGGCCCGACTTGAAGCGGGTGCCGATCTGATGGAATTTCCCGATAGCGACGAGTTCGCCCCCCAGATTATCCACAGCTTGGAAACGGGCAAAGAACGCGAAGTGTACGTGAACGTGCCCAACCATGGCTTGATCGACAACCTGCCCACCGGCTGCATAGTCGAAGTTCCCGCCACCGTCGATGGCAAAACCATTACTCCCTCGGTGATCGGCAAACTGCCACCGCAATTAGCAGCGCTGATGGAAACCAACATTGCCCCCCAACAACTCACCGTTGAAGCGCTTAAGACCGGCCACCGAGACCACATCTACCACGCGGCGATGCTCGATCCGCACACCGCCGCCGAATTGGATCTCGAACAAATCTGGTCGCTGGTAGATGCACTGATCGAAGGTCACGGCGAATTCATCCCGGAACCCTTGCGAAAACGCCATGGAGAACCGACCTGACCATGCTCGGATCTCCCAAGAACCCAACAAAACCTGGAAACACCAGAAAACCCTAGGAGGGGATATGACCAAACCAACTGAGCGTTCATCAAGGCGTCGCGGCACCGGACTGAACCGTCGAGACTTCATGATCGGAGGTGGGGCTGCCTTAGGAGGCGCAGCGCTGCTCGCCGCGTGCGGCGATGACGACGGCGGCACAACAGCCACGACCACCACTGCCGCTCCGACAACCGCAGCGCCCGACACGGGTCCCGGTAGCACCACGCTCGGCTCCAACTATTCCGGCGAAAAGAATAAGGAAGCCCTCGCTGCCGCGGTCCTCGCAACCGGTGTCGACACCATGATCAACACCATCGACCACAACACCTACCAGGAGAACTTCAACACCTACATCCAACAACCGGACGATGTCGTCTCCTGGTTCGCTGGGTACCGCATGCGGGCCTTTGCCGGCAAAGGCGTTCTGGGCGATATCTCCGATGTCTGGAGCGGTCTGAACGGTATGTCCGACGGCTTCAGGAGTGCCTCGTCTGGCCTCGACGGCAAGCAGTACTTCGTGCCGTTCTACTTCTACCCGTGGGCGGTCCACTACCGCAAGAGCCTGTTCGCCGACAACGGCTACTCGATCCCCACGACCTGGGACGAGTTCAAGGCACTCTGCGAAACCATGGAGGGCGACGGCCTCATACCGCTGAGCGCGGCCAACGACGGACGCTGGCCTCAGATGGGCATGTTCGACATGATCAACCTGCGTGTCAACGGTTACGACTATCACGTCAGCCTGATGGGCGGCAACGAGAGTTGGGAGAGCCCAGAGGTCAAGAACATCTTCTCGACCTGGTCGGAGATCCTCCCCTACTACCAACCCGACGCAAACGGGCGCACTTGGGAAGACGCCGCTGTCGGCCTGAGCGAGAAGTCATCGGGCATGTTCCTGCTCGGTACCTTCCTGACCTCGCAGTACGACCCCGACTCCGAAGTCTTTGACGACATCGACTTCTTCTTGTTCCCCGAGATCAACCCGGAACACGGTCAAGATGCGATCGAGGCACCCATCGACGGGTTCATGATGGCCGCGAGCCCGGATAACGAAACCGGCGCCAAAGCACTGCTCAGCGGCATGGGATCGGTGCCCGCCATCGATGCCTACATTGCGGTTGACCCCTCAGTCGTGGCCGCCAACAGCAACGCCGACACCAGCGGTTACAACGCGCTGCAGCAGCGCTCGGCCGAAGCTGTGGGCTCAGCGAAGTACATCGCGCAGTTCCTCGACCGCGACACGGATCCGGACTTCGCAGCCAACGTGGCCGGAGTAGGCATCGCCGACTTCTTGGCCTCACCTGGCGACATCGATGCCATTCTGGCCGACATCGAAGCCAAGAAGCAGACCTACACCTTCGAGTAATCAATAGCAGCGGTTAGGGTTCCCTCCATGAAAGCGACGGCGGCGTCCCCTTTCAGGTCCGGCCTGAAGGCGCGCCGTCGTCGCGTGTCCACGCTCACCGGTAGGGACCGGATCTGGCTGTGGCTGATGGTGGGAATCCCAGCGTTTCTTCACATAGCGTTGGTCTGGGTTCCCGCGACCCTGACCATTGTTCTGTCGTTCAGCGAGTGGGACAACCTGGCCCCGTTGAGCGAAATCAGTGCCACCGGGTTCCGGAACTACTGGATCATCTTCACGATTTTCGAAGGCGATCTTTTTGCGGCGCTGTTCAACAACTTGATGCTGGTCGTGTGGCTCACGGTCTGCTCCGCCATCGGAATGTTGTTCGCCTACCTGCTCGACAAGAACATACGCGGCGGCAGCATCTACCAGAGCATCTATTACTTCCCGGTCGTTCTGTCGCTTGCGGTTGTCGGATTCATCTGGAAGTCAACGATGTTCTCACGTGACCGTGGTCTGCTCAACGAAGTCTGGCCAGGGGGCCCGGTTGATTTCGTGGGTGACGGTTCCAAGCTGTTCTCGTTCGACCTGCCATTTCTGGATCCGGCGCTGGGGTTGTCGAAGAATTTCGCGGCGCTGCTGATCGCTATGGCGTGGCGCCACATCGGTTACATCATGGTCATGTATTTGGCGGGTTTGAAGGCGGTCGATGCCAGCTTGCGTGAAGCAGCCCAAATTGATGGTTGCAACGAATGGCAGTCCTTCAGGCGGGTCGTGTTCCCATCCTTGAGGCCGATCAACGTGATCGTCGTGGTTATCACGGTCATCGAGGCCCTCCGCGCCTACGACATCATCGCTGCGCTCAACGAACCACGCGGCACCGACGTGATGGGCACGCTCGTTACCAAGAGCCTGCTCGGAGAGGGCGGCGGGCGTGTCGGGTTCGGATCTGCCTACGGCGTGGTGCTGCTGCTGTTGTGTTTGGGATTCATCATCTGGTATGTCACGAACCACTATCGAGAGTCGGAAATATGAGCGCCGCGACTCTCGACAGCAATTTGAGTTCAGAAGCGACGAGTCCCGACGACGAGTTGTTTGACGAACTCCGCGTTCGTCGTGCTAAACGGCGGGGCTCGAGGGTCAAGCCGATGCGTATGTTGCTCCACAGTTTCTTGGTTGTGATGGCCATTGGTTGGCTCGTGCCGATCGGCACCGCGATCTACAACTCGTTTCGCGATTACCAGACCGACACCCAGCCCAACGGCCCCTTCGCGCTGCCCGAGACGCTCACGCTCGACAACTACCGTGCTGCTTGGAACGTCGGAGAGATGGCCAAGACGTTCGGCAACACTGCCTTTATCGTCATCCCAGCATTGTTTCTCACCCTACTGCTCGCGGCCATCGTGGCCTACGTGTGCACTCGTTACAGCTGGAAGTTCAACATCGTCTTCCTGGTGCTTTTCACGGCTGGCAACCTGATGCCTCAGCAGGTGCTGTTTCAGCCGCTGTTCCAGTTCTTCAAGTACATGCCCTGGCCGGATTTTCTGTCCGACACCGATACCGGCAACCTCTTGGGCACAAAGATCGCGGTGATCTTGATCCATGTGGCGTTCCAGATCGGCTTCTGTACCTTCGTGCTCTCTAATTTCATGAAGACGATCCCCAAGGAGATCAGCGAAGCCGCCGCGGTGGATGGTGCTGGAGTTTGGCGAGGCTTCTTTCAGGTGATCCTGCCGCTGACCCGTCCCGCACTGGCGGCGCTCGGCACATTGGAGTTCACTTGGCTCTACAACGATTTCTTTTGGGGATCGGTACTGCTCAACCAGGGTGACGAACGTCCGATCACGTCGTCGATCGCGGTGCTGAACGGCCAGTATGGGAGCGACTTCAACCTCGTGGCCGCAGCCTCGACTTTGATCGCGCTGCCTACCCTGATCGTCTACCTGGCCCTACAGAAGCAGTTCATCTCCGGTCTCACCCTTGGTGCCAGCAAGGGCTGAACTCAGCGCGGCCGTCAGATCTCAGGCGTCCACGAGCCGCAGACCCGTGGCTGTATCGAAGAGGTGGACCGTGTCGGGTTGAGGAACCAAGCTCACTTTTTCGCCCCGTTGGGAGGAGCTGAGACCTTCGGTTCGCACCACGACCTCTTGGTCGTCGATGCCGTCGGCAGTGCAGTACAGATACGACTCCGAACCGAGTTCCTCGACCAGATTGACACCGGCGTCGAGCCCTCCTTCGCTCGCTGTGATCAAGTTTTCGGGCCGCACACCGATCGTGACCACAGCGGAGGTGAGCATTTGCGATTGCTCGGGGGTGAGCGGAACCTCCAAAGAACCGGCGCTGGCGATGCCGTCGTTGACGGTGCCTTCGAGCAGGTTCATCGCGGGTGAGCCGATGAAGCCGGCAACGAACAGGTTGTCGGGATGCGTGAACAATTCACGCGGGGTCGCGCACTGCATCAGCAACCCGTCCTTGAGCACCGCGACGCGGTCCGCCATGGTCATGGCCTCCACCTGGTCGTGGGTGACGTACACGGTGGTGACCGAGAGACGCCTCTGCAACGCGGCGATCTGTGTGCGCGTCTGAACCCGCAGTTTGGCATCAAGGTTTGAGAGTGGCTCGTCCATCAGGAACGCTTGGGGCTGTCGCACGATGGCTCGGCCCATTGCGACCCGCTGGCGTTGACCACCGGAGAGTTTTGCTGGTTTGCGATCGAGGTATTCGGTCAGGTCGAGCATCTCTGCTGCTTCAGCTACTCGTTTGGCGCGCTCGTTGCGGTCGAATTTGGCGATCTTGAGGTGGAACCCGATATTTTCCGCGGCGGTCATGTGTGGATACAACGCGTAGTTCTGGAAGACCATGGCGATGTCGCGGTCCTTGGGCGGCACCGTCGTGACATCTCGGTCACCGATGTAGATTTCGCCGTAGTCGACTGGTTCGAGTCCGGCGAGCATCCTCAGCGTTGTCGATTTTCCGCATCCCGACGGGCCGACGAGCACAAGGAACTCCCCGTCTTCGATCTCCAGGTCCAGACGTTCAACAGCGGGGCGGTCTCCGTCGCGATACACCCTCGTGGCTTGATCGAATGTGACTGTGGCCATCGATACCCCTGTTTGTTTGTTCGGGTCAACACTACCTGACCGAAAGCGAACGGGCGCTGCCGAAAGCGGCTTCTGTTCAAACCGCCTTGGCGCTGTCATTGTCGGTGTGGGAGTAGGTAGGGTTCGACAACGCCCCGGCGTGGCGCTTCCCCCGCAGAAGACCTCACAAAGGACGGCGTGCGGTGGGCAGGGCCGAGGCGATTCAACGGTGGGCCGATTCGGTTGCGGACCGTCTCGGGGTGACGATCTGGGGTTTTGTCGCGGGTGTGGCGGCGATTGTTGCCGCGGCAGCGGGGGGCTGGTGGGCGTTGGCGTCGCCGGAGGTGACCCCGGTCGAAGAGGTGTTGCCGAGAGTTGCGACCGCGCCGGGCGCTCCGGCCGCAACTGAATCCTTGCAGGGTTCGAGCGCGCGGATTGTTGTGCACGTTGAGGGAGCCGTCGTGTTCCCAGGGGTGCACGACCTCGCCGAGGGATCCCGGGTGCACGATGCCATAGACGCCGCCAACGGGTTGACCGTGGACGCGGATCGTTCACGGCTCAACTTGGCGGCGCCGTTGGCTGACGGTCAGCGGGTCTGGGTACCTGTGATCGGAGAGCCAGAGCCCTCGGTGGTCGGTCCTACGAATCCTGGCGGCGGCAACGGCAGCGGTTTGTCCGGCTCTCTGGTGAACCTCAATACTGCTGATCCTGCGGCCCTGGAGACACTTCCAGGTGTCGGGCCGAGTATCGCTGCCGCGATCATTCGCCATCGGGAGCAGCACGGTGCGTTCAGCCGCGTGGAGGGCCTGCTCGAGGTTCCGGGAATCGGGGAGGCCAAGCTGGAGCAACTCGTGCCGTTGGTATCGGTGTGACGGCGCACGCGGTGGCTTTGGCCGCGGCGTTGGGGGCGTGGTGGATGTTTGCGGTTTCTGTGCCTGTTCTGGTTGTGCTGGTCTTGTTGACGAGTTGGCGAAGACATGTAGCTCTGGTGGTGTTGCTCACCTTTGTTGCTGTCGGCACCCGTGGAGCCGCGGCAGTAGACGCACTCGATCCCCCGGAAGCTGACTCATTTTCTGGCTGGGTGACGCTGCTCGACGACCCCCGTCCTGTGGGTCCGGTTGGTGTGGTTGCGACAGTGCGCCACGATCGCAAACGGCTTACCGCTGTGGCGCATGGTGCACCCGCAGCGCGGCTTGATGATGCGTTGGCAGGTGAGCGGGTTTTGTTGAGCGGGCGTATCGCACCAGCGAGCGCACAAGACGGGTTTGCCCGCTGGCGTCATGTGGTCGGCAGGCTCACGGTTCGTTCTGTTGATGGTCACGAACCGGGATCGCCGGTCTTTAGATTCGCCAACACGGTGCGCAGAACCCTGGTGAGCGGGGCGGGATCGTTGAGCCGCGGCGACCAAGCGATCTTTCTGGGGATGGTGATCGGCGATGATCGAGGCCAGACAGCGGTGGTTGCAGATGACTTTCGAGCTGCGGGGTTGGGTCACTTGTTGGTCGTTTCGGGGCAGAACGTGGCGTTTGTGCTTGCTGTGGTCGCCCCGTTCGCCGGGCGTTACCGTCCGGCGTTTCGGGCGTTGTGGCTCTTTGCCACCTTGTTGTTGTTCGCGGTGATCACCAGATTTGAGCCCTCCGTGCTGCGTGCGGTTGCGATGGCCGGGGCAGGGATCGGTACTTCGGTCATGGGGGCTCCGATTGATGGGAAACGGGCATTGTCCTGGGCGGTGGCGGCGTTGCTGTTGATCGATCCGTTTCTGGTTCACCTTGTGGCTTTTCAGCTGTCGGTGGCCGCGACTGCGGGCATCGTCTGGTGGTCGACTCCTCTGGCGGAGCGGCTTGTGGGTCCGGCTTGGTTGCGGGTGCCGATGGCGACCACGGCGGCTGCTCAGTTGGCGGTGTCGCCGGTGTTGCTGGGGCTGTTCGGACCGCTGCCCTTGGCGTCGCTTCCGGCCAATCTGTTGGCGGGTCCGGTGTCGGGCGCGGTGATGGTTTGGGGCTGCACTGGTGGAATGTTTGCAGGCTTCTTCGGTGGATTCGTCGCGGAGCTTGTGCATATTCCCAGCAAGGGGATGCTCTGGTGGATAGGGGGTGTGGCTTCGTGGGCTGCGCGTGGCCCTCAGGCAACGCTTGGGGCGGCGTCGATCTTGTTGTTGGGGGCGGCTGCATTGCTGGCGGTGTCGAGGTTGCGGTTGTCGATGGTCGTGGCCGCGGGGTTGGCATCGCTGGTTGGTCTGGTTGCGTTGATAACGGCTCCGAGTTTGGGACCGGGTGAGCACTCCTTGGTTGGGGAGTCGCGGGTGATCGTGTCCGGGGGTGGTGATCTGGTGTTGGTGCTCGATAATCCGCCGACACGGGGATTGATCGAGTCGTTGAGACTCATTGGTGGCAAGAAACCTGATCTGGCCGTGGCCCTTGATGGTGACCGCTCCGACGCGGAGGCTGTGCTGGCGCTCACCGAGCGGTTCGGTGCGTTTCCGGTGGCGGCTCCGCCGCTGCACCGCGTGCCGGGAGGTCGCACGGTGCAAGTGGGGCAGACCGTTGAGTTGGACGATTTGACGGTGCGTTTCGAACGAGTTGAGCCTCGACTGGAGTTGAGTGTGCAGCGTGGACCCTCCCAGGAGCCGAACTGAGTGCTTGTTGTCGCAGTCTGCGTGTAGGGTCCGGTCGATGTTCGTTGAGTTGGGCGATACGCGCTTTGATGTGACCACTCGTGCGCTCGTGATGGGCATCCTCAATCGAACTCCAGACTCTTTTTTCGACAGCGGAAGATATTGGGATTTCGATGAGTTTTTGTGCCAAGCGGAACTGCTGGTCGACCAGGGAGCGGACTTCTTGGATGTCGGTGGAGTCAAAGCAGGTCCCGGACCAGAAGTAACTCCGCAAGAGGAGATCGAACGTGTCGTCCCTGCCATCGAGGCCCTCCGAGCCCGTTTTGATCTTCCCGTTTCGGTTGACACCTTCCGTGCTTCGGTGCTTGAAGAATCTCTTGAAGCGGGGGCTGTGGTCGGCAATGACATCAGCGGTTTCGCGGATCCCGACTACCTCAGAGTTGCGGCTGAACACGGCGCTTCGGTGGTCGCCACACATGTGCGCATAGGCCCTCGTATTGCTGACCCGCAACCCTGCTACGGCAATCCCCGAGCTGAGGTCGCTGAGTTCTTACGGGTGCGGGCGGAGGCCGCTGTGTCGGCTGGTATCGATCGTCAGAGAATCATGATCGACGCGGGACTCGACTTGGGGAAGACCCCGGCGATGTCAATCGAGTTGATGCGACACAGCGACGATCTGGTTCAGTTGGGGTTCGTAGTTTTCTTGTCGGCATCCAACAAGGGTTTCCTTGGTGAGTTGACCGGCACTCTGGTTGATGATCGGACTTATGCGACGCTGGGTGCGCACGCCTTGGGGATCGCGCTCGGCTGTCGCGTGCTCCGAGCCCACGACGTGATTGGTAGCCGTCGAGTGGCAGACATGATGAGCGCCATGCTGCAGAATCGGCGGTCCCGTGGCCCTGTTCACGAACTGAACGAGAGCGGGAGATAGAGCGCAAATGGCTCTTCGGCTCATACTCGGTGACGATCCGGTTCTGGTCGGAGAGGCGGTGAGCAGGGCCGTCGACGAGTTGATAGGCGACGGTGATCGTTCTTTGATGCTCGAGACGCTCACTGAAGCTGAATATCGCACTGAGGAAGGTACTTTCGAGCCTGCGCGCCTGATCGACGCTGCCCGAACTCCACCGTTCTTGACCGACAAGCGGGTTGTGGTCGGCCGTCACGCGAGCCGGTGGGCACGACCAGAGCATCTCGGCGCGATCACCGCTCTACTCGCTGAGCCGCTCGATTCCACCGACCTGGTAATCGTCTGGGAGCGCGGTGTTGATCCCAAAGTAGACAGGATGCCTTCGCTTCCCAAGGCGTTGAAGGTGGCTGTGGAGGTTGCGGGAGGCACGATCCAACAGACTTCGGTCCCTAGGGGTAAGGGTGGGTCGGCTTGGTTGCGTGAGCACCTGGGCACCTCGGTACTTGAGTTTGATCGGGCCGCAGTTGCCGCCATCGAAGCCCTCATTGGAGAGGACCGGGGCCGTGTCGTTGGGCTTCTGCGAACACTTGAAGGCGCTTTGGGCCCTGGCGCAACTGTCACCAGCGACGATGTGGCTGTATATGGGGGAGACAAAGTTGGCTCGGCGGTGCCGTGGGCTCTCGACGACGCCATCGACAACGCCGATATTGCTGCCGCACTGAAGCTGCTGCCTCGGCTCATTCCCTATGAGGGAACTCCGAGCGAACGTAACGGTGCGGCATTTCGCCTAGTGGGCATTCTTCACAAGCGCTACTCCAACATGCTTCGCCTCGACGGCGCGGGTGTCTTCAACGAAGCCGAAGCAGCGACGCTGTTGGGAATGAAGGGGTCGACGTTTCCCGCCAAGAAAGCGATGCAGCAGAGCCGCAGGCTCGGGACTGTCAAACTGGCCCGTGCCATTGACTTGCTGGCAACCGCCGACCTGCAACTCCGGGGCACCGTTGACTGGCCTCCTGAGTTGGTGATGGAAGTACTAGTGGCTCGGCTGAGCAACCTCAGCCATCGCTCAAACCGTTGAGCTTGCGAACCAAGCGGCTCTTGTTGCGGGCCGCAGTGTTCTTGTGGAGCACACCTTTTTGGGCAGCCTTGTCGATGCGTTGGATGGCGAGCCGGACCGCCTCTTCGGAATCCTCAGCATCATCGTTGATGGCGTCGAGCGCTGTGCGGGTACGGGTGTTGATCTCGGACCGAACGCCTCGGTTGCGCTGATGGCGCTTCAGGTTCTGTCGGTTGCGCTTAATCTGCGACTTGATATTTGCCACGGTTGCCTGCTGGTGATCACGATTGGACGACGGGCCAGCGTATCGGGTGCAAGCACTGGATCGCACCCGCTCGCAGATATCGTCGGTGGCAGATGGACCTTGAGCGCATACGTAACACGTCGATCATCGCCCACATTGATCATGGCAAGTCCACCCTCGCCGATCGTTTGTTGGAACTCACAGGCGCGGTCGACATTAGAGACATGCGAGATCAGTACCTCGACTCCATGGATCTGGAACGGGAGCGGGGGATAACCATCAAGCTGCAATCGGTCCGTCTGGAGTGGGGCGACCATGTCATCAACCTCATCGACACCCCAGGCCATGTCGATTTTGGTTACGAGGTGAGTCGTTCGCTGGCGGCTTGCGAAAGCGTGATTCTGGTGGTTGACGCGGCGCAGGGAATAGAAGCTCAGACTTTGGCGAACTGTTATCTGGCGATGGAGAACGACATGGAAATAGTCGCTTGTCTCAACAAGATCGACCTTCCCGCGGCTGAGCCCGACAAGTACGCCGCAGAGATAGAGCAGGTACTCGGCATTCCCGCCGAAGACATCTTGCACATCTCCGCCAAGACCGGCGAGGGGGTTGCAGAGCTTCTCGACGCCGTGTTGGAGACCACTCCCTGCCCGCAAGGCAACGCTGCCGATCCGCTTCAAGCGTTGATATTTGATTCACACTTCGATCAGTACCGCGGTGTGGTGTCCTCGGTGCGGGTGGTCAACGGTGTCATGTCGTCTCGGTCCAAGCTGCGGTTCATGCATGCGGGGACTACGCACGATCCCGACGAGATCGGTGTGCGCACACCAGAAGATCAACCTGTTGATGAACTTGGCCCAGGAGAGACCGGGTATCTCATCGCCGGTATCAAAGACGTGGGAGAAGCTCGTTCGGGTGAGACAGTCACAACCGACAAGAACCCCGCTGCTGAACCACTTGACGGCTACGCGGAACCAAAACCAATGGTGTTCTCAGGGTTGTATCCGATTGAGGGAGACGAGTTCACCGATCTTCGAGAAGCTCTGGAGAAATTGCGCCTCAACGACTCGAGTTTCACCTATGAACCAGAGACATCCGGTGCTCTGGGTTTCGGGTTTCGCTGCGGGTTCTTGGGCCTGCTTCATATGGAGATTGTCCGCGAGCGGCTTGAGCGGGAATTCGGGCTGTCGCTGATCTCGACGGCGCCGTCAGTGGAGTACCGCGTCACCCGCAGCGACCAGAGCACCGCCGTTGTGTCAAACCCGTCTGATCTCCCACCGGCAGGCGAGATCAGCTCTATCGCGGAGCCCTACCTGAAGGTCAGTGTGCTGTCACCGTCGCAGTACACGGGAACTGTCATGGACCTGTGCCAAGGTCGTCGCGGCGAGATGGTTGAAATGGAGTACCTGTCACCTGAGCGTGTCGAGATCATCTATCGGTTGCCTCTTGCTGAGGTGGTGATCGACTTCTTCGATCAACTCAAGAGTCGCACGCAGGGTTATGCCAGCCTCGACTACGAACCCGACGGTTACGCAGTCAACAGCCTTGTGCGAGTTGATGTGTTGCTTCATGGCGAAACTGTCGATGCTTTCAGCACCATCGTCCACAAGGACGACGCCTACGGGTACGGCAAGAAAATGGCGGAAAAACTCAAGGAGTTGATTCCTCGTCAGCAATTCGAGGTGCCGATCCAGGCTGCGATCGGCGGAAAGATCATTGCCCGCTGCACGGTGCGCGCCTATCGCAAGGATGTGACCGCCAAGCTTTATGGCGGTGACGTCACCCGCAAGAACAAACTGCTACAGAAGCAGAAGCGCGGTAAGAAGCGGATGAAGTCGATCGGCCGGGTCGATATCCCCCAAGAAGCGTTCATCTCTGCACTGCAACTCCACGACTGAGACACAACTCCACGACTGAGACGAAGGCAGGGGGGTACAATTCTGTCCATGATCGATGATCGACGCATGTTGTTCGACAACCGCAAGGCAGCGATCCTTTCAGCCGTTGTTCAGCAGTACATCGAAACCGCGCAACCGGTGGGCTCGGGCCGTGTGTCGAACGCGCCCGGTGTGGCCGTGTCGTCGGCAACTGTGCGTCACGACATGGCGGTGCTTGAAGAGCAGGGTTATCTCACCCAGCCGCATACCAGCGCCGGGCGGATCCCGACCGACAAGGGCTACCGTTTCTTTGTTGACGCCTTGCGCAAACGTGAACCGTCGTTGGTTGCGGCCGACCGCGGAATGGTGCGCCAGTTTTTTGCCGATGCTCACGGAGAACTCGAATCGGTTCTTTCGCGTACCTCTGATCTGCTGATTTCGTTGACGGACTGCGCAGCTGTGGTGGTTGGTCCCAATGTTGACATTGCCCGCGTGCGTTCCACTCAGTTGGTCGACCTTTCTGCGCATGTGGTGATGGTCGTCGCGGTCATGTCCAACGGGGTGATCGAGAAGCGCACCGTTGAGGTAGCCACCGAACTCACACCGCAGATTGTTCGAGACGCCAGTCGAAGGCTGGCTGAAGCGGTTGTCGGTAAGTCTTTGGTGGAGATCCAGCCCGAAACGCTCGACGACGATCCGCTCCTGAACGCCGCTGTTGAGGCCCTGCGTGCTGCTAGTCATACCGCGGAGATCGTTGTTGGTGGGGCGTCGCGGGTTGCCGCTGCATTCGACGCGGTCGAACAGGTCCGCGATGTGCTTGCCATCCTTGAACAGCAGATTGTGGTTGTGTCACTGATCCGTGACGTGCTTGATCGTGGCATGCGAGTCGCAATCGGTCAGGAGACCGGTGTCGAGCCTTTGGCAGACTGTTCCCTGGTCGTGGCGCCGTACTCAGTCGAGGGAGAGACAACCGGAATGATTGGTGTGTTGGGTCCGACACGCATGGACTACGAGCAGGCGCTCTCGGCGGTAGCTGTGGTGAGTCGCCGTCTCGGCCGTGTGCTGAGCGAGAGCTGAGATGGCTGACCACTATCAGACTCTGGGAGTTGAACCGGACGCGACCGACGAGGAGATCAAGCGCGCCTACAAGAAACTTGCTCGTCAGTACCACCCCGATTTGAACCCGGGAGATTCATCCGCCGAGACGCGTTTCAAGGAGGTCGCAGCCGCCCACGAAGTGCTCGCTGATCGTGACCGACGAGCCCGCTATGACCGCTTCGGCACCGATACCCCAGGCGCTGGTGACTCCTTCGGCGGCGGCCTAGGCGACATCTTCGAGGCCTTTTTCGGTAGCGGAACGGGATTCGGTGGCCAGGGACAGGGGCGGTCGAGCCGTCCCCGCGGCGAAGACATTGAAGCGCATGTCGACCTTGATCTTGAAGACGTTGTGTTCGGCGGGGAACGCGACATACAGGTGCGCACTGCGGTTCGTTGCGAACCTTGCGATGGGAGTGGCGCTGCGCCTGATACTCGACCGGTCGTCTGCGATGAATGCGGCGGATCTGGACAGGTTCGTCGAGTTCGCCAGTCCGTGCTGGGCCAGATGGTGACGGCGTCAGCCTGTAGGACTTGTGGTGGCGCGGGCGAGAGGATCGAAACACCGTGTGATGAATGCGGTGGTCTCGGCCGAACCATCGAGCAACGAATCTACAAAGTCGAGGTTCCGGTGGGCGTAGACGATGGGACGACTTTGCGTCTCGGGGGTCGTGGTGCTGTGGGGATGCGCGGTGGCGCCCAAGGTGACCTCTATGTCCACGTCCGGGTGCGTCCGCATCCGATATTTCACAGAGACGGCGACGATCTTGTTCATGGGTTGTATGTGCCCTTCACTCAGGTGGCGTTGGGAGCCGAGTTCGAGTATGAGACTCTCGATGGTGTGGAGACTCTGCTGATTCCTCGTGGCACTGAGAGCGGCACGGTGTTTCGGTTCCGCAATCGTGGCGTGCCTCATGTTCAGGGGAGGGGACGTGGTGATTTGCGGGTTGAAATCGTCGTT
This sequence comes from Candidatus Aldehydirespiratoraceae bacterium, assembly GCA_965198365.1. Classification (GTDB taxonomy): domain Bacteria; phylum Actinomycetota; class Acidimicrobiia; order Acidimicrobiales; family Aldehydirespiratoraceae; genus VXYK01. The sequence continues at coordinate 1,853,405 of OZ240617.1, forward strand.
GATGTTCCTGACGAACTGGACGAGGAGCAGGAAAGCTTGCTGCGCCAGTTGGCCGAGGCTCGCGGCGAGGAGGTCGCGGAACCTGGCCAGGGCTTGTTTTCACGAATCAAATCGGCTTTCACATGATCTTTGAGCGGACCGGTGGGTGAAGACCAGTGCCAGGGTCGAAGGCGATCGGTGACTACAACAAGCGAGTGGGTGAGACGCTGCGAGCCACTCGACGCCAAAAAAAGATGTCGCTAACCGAAGTTGAGGGATTGTCGAACCAGGAGTTCAAGGCTTCGGTTCTGGGGGCCTATGAGCGCGGCGAACGCGCTGTCTCAGTTCCGCGTCTGTGGAGACTGGCTCGCTTTTACGGTGTAGAGATCGCACAACTTCTTCCGGTTGATGAACCGGCGCGCGCTTCCGATCGCGGATCAGACACCGCCGATCCGGTGTTCGGCAACCTGGTCGAGAAACTGGGTTTGTCTGATTCTGAAGCTCAGACCCTCAAAAGGTTCCTGTCTACGATTGCGGCTGCACTGGAGGCAGAGTCAGGACCGTCCCCGGATGAATCAAATCCGGGTTCCCGTTGAGGATTTCGCTGTTTGTGTCGATGAGGTGGCGCCAGTAGTCCACTACCGCGGCGGGTTCAGTCTCGTAGCCCTGACCGCGTAGGGTTTTCATAGCGATTTTCCAAAGGTGGTCCCCCTCGGTAACGGTCCAATGCTGTGCATCTGAGGTGTCGCGGGAGTCGCTTGCTGGGGAGGCATCCCCGGAGTCGGCGAGTCTGGAGGCATCCCCGGAGTCGGCTGGGGAGGCATCCCCGGAGTCGGCGAGTCTGGAGGCATCCCCGGAGTCGGCTGGGGAGGCATCCCCGGAGTCGGCGAGTCTGGAGGCTGTCGTATCGGAGTAGGGGAGCATGGTCTCTGCGGTGGGTTCGCTTGACATTTCTACTGTGAGAGGTCCGAGGTCCGTCAGCACAGGTGTGAACCTTGCTGCCTCGATGTTTTGCCTTGAGTCCTCCAGCGGCCCAAGATCCTCCAACACGATGCGTGCTTGGACGCCTTGAGTGCTGGCGCTGGCGACCGTGGGCGCGGCAAGCGTGACCGTGATAGCGCTGGCGGCGAGGATCTGCCTGAACGAGCTCGGCGTTATGCGACGCCAGACGCCGTGCAACAGGCCGCTTGGACGGATGGACGCCAACAATCCAGCGGTGCCGATGAATATCCCCCAGCCGGCAAGGGTGGTGCCGACGATGCGAAGCAGGGTGATCGCCGCGGCGGCTGTGCCGTGTCGTTCCCACCAGTCAAGAAAAGCGCTCGGGTCTGTGGGAGGCCAAGGCGTTGAACTGTTGAGTTCGATCAGGAAAGCCGCGCAACAAAGCGATAGCAATACCAGCGCGGCACAGCGCAGGGGGTCAGGACGGTTGGTGTTCATGAAAACTCCGTATCTATGAGTGTTGATCCACCGGCGTGAGTGACTCGAAGTTGATCGCAACCGCCGGATGGGTCGTTGCGAAGGTCGGTAGCCCCCTCAACCACGGTCACGAAATCGGCTTCGAGACGCTGTGATGGCGCAGGCCAGTCTGCGAACACCGCGATGACTCCGGTGCCTGGCTGAAGCAGTGCCAGCGTGATGTCTCCGTCGCATGTCCAATCGCCGAGTATCGCAACATCACCCAGCCGACCGACTCCGTAGCGGCGGCCTTGATGAGTGATGATCAAGCGATCCTCGTGGTCGATCTCGCTTTGACTCCCAGCCAGTTCGGTTGTGTCGACCGAACCGACGGCGCTTGCATTGGTTGTCGCAGGCACCGCAACCGGTCCGCTAGGAGCCCCACTACCTTCGCCGGCCGGCACGGTGTTGGTTGACACCTGGCCGGCTGACACCTGGCCGGCTGACACCTGGCCGGCTGACACCTGGCCGGCTGACACCTGGCCGGCTGACACCTGGCCGGCTGACACCTGGCCGGCTGACACGGGGTTGGTTGACACCTGGCCGGCTGACACGGGGTTGGTTGGCACAGGGTTGGTTGGCACCTGGCCGGCTGGCACGGTGCTGAGTTCTGGCACGGTGTCGGCTAGCACGGTGTTGGCTGAGCCTTCGGGTTTGAGCACCAACCAACCCAGCACGGCTAGTGCAATCAGAGCAGTGGCTATGGCTGAGGCCCGTCTGCTTGGCGTCGGGATTGCTGTTCGCTTGGATCGGCCGGTGAACTTGTGGGGGCCGCCGTGCAGACGGTCGAGTTCGGCGGTGAGGTCGCTGGCCGTCACCGAACCTCGCTCTGCACGTCGCGCCAAGGCATCAAGTTGGCGGCGCTCTTTTTCGTCGCAGGCCGCCCCAAGATGATCGATAAGCCCTGCGAGCCCCGCAAGGTCGTGTGCGCAGCCTGTTTCGGTCAACGCCGTGGCGTCGGCTAGTCCGCACAAGACTGGTCGCTTGTCGGGCGCCACGAGCACATGTTCTGGACACAGTGCCCCGTGCACGGTTCCGAGGCCGTGGAGATCAGCGACCGTTGACGCAGCTGAGGCCAAGGCTTCCAGCGACTCGGAGGGAGTGCTGGGAGGCTGGGTTGCCCAGGAGTCAGGACCCACGAACGCCAGGTACAACTCAACGGAGGATTCTTCGATGAAGTCGACGAACTGCACGATTCCGGGGTGCTCCAAGCGTTTGAGCAGTTGTGCCTCGTGTCGAATCCGCTCTGAGTCTTCTGGTTGTGCGGTTTTGCAAGCCAACAGGTTCCCGTTTCTTCGGGTGACTGTGATGCCTGTCATGAGTATTGATATTACATGAAAAATCATTGACTGCAACTATAAATCGTATGAGCTTGGGGAGAGGCTGGGCCGGTAGCCTTGTTGTGATGTCGTCTCCGCGCGTAGTCGCTCTAGAGCCGGGGTCACCGGCCGAACAGGCTGGACTCATGGTGGGTGATGAGATCCTGATGATTGACGGCGAAGTCCCGCGCGACGTCATCCGCTGGCAGATCTTGACCGATGACGCCGTCGTGCCTTTGAGGGTGCAGCGAGAAGCGCAGCGTCTTGAGGTGGTTGTGTCGAAACGCCACGGTCAGCCACTTGGCGCCGAGGTCCACGCTGCGGTATTCGACAAGGTGCAGACGTGCGACAACCACTGCGAGTTCTGTTTCATACATCAACTGCCTCGCGGCATGCGACGTTCGCTGTATTTGAAGGACGACGACTACAGGCTTTCCTTCCTTTACGGGAACTTCACCACCCTGACCCGTTTTTCTGAACTCGATATGGAACGTGTCATCACCGAGCGTCTATCGCCGCTCAACGTCTCGATTCACGCCACGGATCCGCAGATCCGCGCCGATATTCTGGGTAATCGTCGAGGGGCGGTGTCGTTGCGGTGGCTTCGGGCGTTGTTGGACCATGGGATTGAGGTGCACGGCCAAGTGGTCGTGTGTCCGGGTGTCAACGATGGCGATGTGCTCGAAGACACCCTTACCGGCGTGCTTGAACGTTTCTCGGAGTTGGCGACGATCTGCGTGGTGCCGCTGGGAGTGTCGCGATTCAACAAGCAGAAGAGGATGAGGCCCCACACACTCACCGAGGCGCAGCGGGTCGTCGATATTGTCAGCGATTGGCAGGAGATCTTTCTCGGCGCGGTTGGCAGAAGGTTGGTGTTCGCGGCTGACGAGTACTACCTGATGGCCGACAGGCCGTTTCCCGAGGCCGACAGCTACGAGGGATTCCCGATGCATGAGGACGGTATCGGCATGGCTCGCACCCTTGAGTCGGAGTTTCAGAGTCCCACCACGGTGCCAACACGCCCTAGATCCGGGTTTTTTGCTTGGGTCGACGGCGCCCCCGCTGACGGCTACAGATCGCCCCGGTTGGGTTCTCCGGCCAACTCGGTTGGCGCTCCTGAAGATTTTCACTCCGGCGCGTTGAGCGAAGCTTCGGTGTCATCGGCGACGAGGGTGTCGCTTGGTGCGGCGAGACGTGCTCCCGTCGGGGTGCTCACAGGGACGATGTCGGCGCCAGTGGTTGAGTCGTTGACGAACTCGCTGAACCGCAGAGACGTGCGGGTCATTCCGGTGCCCAACCATTACTTCGGGGGCAACATCGGGGTGACCGGACTGATGGTGGGCGAGGATTTGGCGACGGTGCTGGCGGCCGAACCCGAAGGCCATCGCTATCTTCTGCCCGACGTCTGCCTGAGTCGGGGAGTGTTCCTCGACGGCACTTCGCCGCAGGATTTGCCTCGCACCGTTGAAGTTGTCCCGACTGACGGCGCGGCCTTGCGCCAGGCCTTGACCCTCGGCGGTCAGGCAGTGGCGGTAGGAGCATGAAGCTTCCTGTTGTTGCTGTGGTGGGGCGTCCCAACGTCGGCAAGTCGACCCTGGTCAACCGCATTATCGGACGCCGTGAGGCGATCGTCGAGCCGCGTCCGGGGGTCACCCGGGATCGAAAGACGGTCGAAGCGGAATGGGTTGGTCATCATTTCCGTCTGCTTGATACCGGCGGTTGGCTCGCCGACGGAGATGTGCTCGAGGACAAGGTCTCAAAGCAGTCTGAGTTGGCGATGGCTCAGAGCGACGTCGTGCTCCTGGTGATTGACTCGACCGTCGGAGTTACTCCCGATGATCAGCAGGTGGTCAAGTATTTGCGACGTTCCAAGGTACCCGTGCTGCTAGTAGCCAACAAGGTCGATGATGCCAGCCACGAGCACTCGATTTGGGAGTTGCTCGGGCTGGGCTTGGGTGATCCTTTCCCGGTCAGTGCTCTGCACGGTCGAGGTACCGGCGATCTTCTTGACGAAGTGGTTCGCCTGCTGCCGGGCGACCCGAGCGACACACCCGGAGATCCCGCAGACCACGATCCCAACATGTTCGCGGTGGCGCTGGTCGGGCGCCCGAACGTGGGCAAGTCAACACTGTTCAATCGGTTGATCGGGGAGGAACGTGCCATCGTCCACGACAGGCCCGGCACTACCCGCGACGCCATCGACACGATCGTGGAAACCGACAACGGTCCGATCCGTTTCATCGACACGGCCGGGATGCGTCGCAAAGCGCGGATAGCCGAGGACACCGAGTACTACTCTTTGGTTCGAGCCCTCAAAGCGGTCGACAGTTCTGATGTTGCGCTGCTGATCATCGACGCCACCGTCGGGGTCACACACCAAGACCAGCGTCTCGCTGAGCGGGTCGACGGAGCTGGCTGCCCGATTGTGATTCTGCTCAACAAATGGGAACTGCTCGATACTCCCAAGCGAACCAAGATCGCTGTGGATGTGGAGCGCAAACTGGGCTTTCTTGGCGACCCGCCGGTTCTTCGGATCAGTGCCTTGTCCGGCAAGGGGGTCAATCGCTTATGGCCGGCGATCCAGACTTCGGTCGTTGAGTACCGCACGAGGATCCCGACTCGTGACGTCAATAAAGTCATCCGTTCAGCACAAGCTGCGCAGCCCGCTCCGCGTGGGGCTCGGGTGCTCTATGCCACGCAAGGGGCTACCGACCCGCCGACATTCGTCTTGTTCGTCAACAGAGAACTACCGAGAACTTACATGCGCTATATCGAGCGTCGGCTGCGCGAGGAGTTCGGATTGGGTTCGACTCCGATCAAGCTGCGGGTCCGCAAACGCAGCGATTAACCGTCGTAAAGGGGTGTACTGGTCGGGTATAGTTGTGCTGGGCGAAACCTGCTCGGCCGCTAGGGCGAGTTCCTGGAGGGGAACCGGCTCAACGCAACGGGAGCCACGATGACAACTATCATTCTCGCGACTCTCGCAGTTCTCAGCTTGGCGACGTCGATCGTATACGCTCGCTCGGCTCGTCGCCGGTTGCGGCTCGCGCGTTTGATCGAGACTGACAACACCGACGATCGGGAAGGGCATTCGTTGGCTTTTGCGGCGTTTCGCAAGGAAGCCCACACGTCGATTGTCTATGCCCTGATCGCACCGGCCGCCGCGGTTGTGGCGCTGTTCGACGGAGCGAACGCGACCTCCGCGGTTTTCGGTTTGCTGGTCTTGCCTGCTGGTGCTTCTTTGTGGTGGTCGCGCACGTTGGCTCGAGAGGCTCGCATGGCCCGCAACCGCTACGACCTTGAGCGTCGTGCGAGCGAGGCGCTCGAGCAGGAGCAGTTGGCGCCCAAAGCTTGGGCGGCTCGTCTTGCCCCGGAGCAGGTGCCGGATTTCTCGGGCTTTGAGATCGGTCGTGTCTATCAGGCTGGTTCGGGGCTCATGGCGGGGGACTTCTTCGATGTGCACAGAGTGGGACCCACTCGGGTTGCGGCAGTCATTGGTGATGTGGCTGGTCATGGCATCGAGTCTTCGATCACTGCTTTTCAGGCGAAGTATTTGTTGAGGGTGTTCTTGCGGCAGTTCCGTGATCCTGCACAGGCCTTTGAGGAACTCAACAAGCAGCTTGCTTCTGGTGACCGGCACGAGGAGTTCATTTCGGCTGCGGTGGTTGTGTTCGACACGGAGGCCGGCACCTTGCGTTGTGCGTCTGCGGGGCACCCGGCGGTGTTCTTATTCCAAGAAGATGGTGTGAAGCCGTTGCGGTCCACTGGCGCGTTGTTGATGCTCGACCCCACCGCAACCTATTTCTCTCGGGAGATTCCGATGGAGAGCGGCGACATGATCGTCATGTACACAGACGGTTTGGCAGAGGCCCGCGCGGGGGGTTCGCTGTTTGGTGAGGAGCGCATAATCAAGACCGCGGAACGGGAACTGAACGCACCGACTGATGTGTTGTGCAAGGCTTTGCTCGACGCGGCCAAGGATCACGCAGGCGGGATTATCGACGACGACACGGCGGTCATGGCTATTCGCCGCGACTGAGATCGACAAGCTGGCCTAGTCTCGATTCTGATGCCGTGGTGCGCGCCGTGTGAGAAGAATTGGACACCTACTTCGTTGACGTCGGCCGGTACCTGCCCTGATTGTGGCGAGGTTGTCGAACCAACCCCGGGTGTTGACCATGCCCCCCAGGTTTACCGCCCGCCCTGGCATTTCTGGCTCGGCCTGGCCGCGGCGATCATCTACCTCGGCTGGCGAGCCATCGACGGCCTGCTGCTGCTCTTCTGACCGTGCGGTATACGGACCGGTCGGGCGGTATTTTCTAACAGCCGAGGGCGTAAGTCAGCGATCGGCAGACGCTGAGCATGGTTCGGTCGCTGAGCTTTCCGACACGGTTGGACAGCATTGAGCGTCGCACGGTGTAGATGCTGTCGCAGTTCACGACCGATGCTTCGGACACACCGGCTTCGTCTTTGTCGACGGGTACTTCAACAGCAAGACCGCGGATCGAAGTGGTCAACTCGGCCACAGTCAGCAGTTCCCGCACGTCTATGACTTCCGTCCGGGTAAGGATCACGACTGGCCGACGCTTGCGGCCCAGTTCAGCCCACCACACTTCGCTTCGGTTCACTGGTCATCCCCCGTCTCATCCTCGTCCCAATCACCCCAAGCCTGGGCCTGAGCCTGATCCCAGAAGTCGTCGGGTCCCTCGGGATGTCGCAGATAGGCCGTTCGGTCGGCTTCGGCCAGCGCGTGGCTGACCGCGGCTGCAAGACCCGCTCGAGCGGCGGCGGAAATATTGATCTGCAGCTTCCGGGCCTGTTCAGCGAGCTCTTCGTCAAGAGTGAACGTGGTGCGTATAGTTGCCATCATCTGATGCTATCAAATCTGATAGCACTAAGGTCTACCCGTCGGGGGATTGGTGACGCGTGTGTGGGGATCAGACTGGAATCAGCTCGAAGGTGACGCCGAACCCTCAAGACCTGCCGACGGTCAGCAAGCACCGGAGCCATGTCGAGGAATTGCACTGATTGGGCTACTGCGGATGGCGGTTGCGGCGCATCGAGATGGCGACTCCGACAATCAGCACCACCAGACCGATGATGATCGCTACGGATTCCATTTTGGGAGTGTCTGTGTTGTGTTCGCCTTAGTCAAGTGATTCTTGGACCCGTTGATTGTCAGCCGGTTCCGTCGTTGCGCCAGCCTGTTACGCGGTCGTCGGTCAGATCCAGGGTTGCGGGCCGCTTGTGGCGGTTGTGCAATAATGACGGCATCGACCACCGAAGGGGTACTTGCTCATGGACGAGTGGCTTGGAATCGAGCATCTGTTTGAGTTGTCAGCATCGGAAGCGATCTGGGGGTTCCTCACCCCGCTCTTCGTGTTCATTGCTTTCTTCGTGGTGCAACTCATCCTGCCTGGTAGGCGGGTTCCGGGCTATGTCGTCGATTCTGAGACCGGTGAACCGCGTTCGTATCGGCTGAACGGCATCCTGGTTTTCGCCGTGGCGATGATCGTCTGGGCTTTCGAGATCGGGGGGTTGCCGCGTGACTGGTTCTACCGGTCCTCGGTGTATGCGGTCGCGGGTGGCACGGTCCTGACCATCATCATGACCTCGATCGCGGTCTTCACCCAGCCGGAGGGCAAGGTGAAGAACCGTTTCCTGGCCTGGTGGTTCGGGCGGGCCCAGGAGATTCAGTTCTTCAACGGGCGTTTCGACGTGAAGATGTACTTCTATGTCGTGGGCGGGACGATGCTCTCGCTGAACTGCCTGTCCGGCGCGGTGTGGCACTATCGCGAGTTCGGTGACGACGCCAATCCGGGTGTCTACCTGTATGCCGGGTTCTTCACCTTCTATGTGCTCGACTACTTCGTCTTCGAGCGTGTGCAACTCTACACCTACGACCTGATCCATGAGAATGTCGGTTTCAAGCTGTTCTGGGGCGGTCTGATTGTTTACGGCTGGCTCTACATCCTGCCGTTGTGGGGTTTGGCTGTTCACCCGGACCCGGGATTCTCGGGCTTCGGGCGGTGGGTCTGGCTGATCGGTACGCCGGCGATGTTCTTCTTCGGATGGTGCATCTCGCGTGGTGCCAACATGCAGAAGTACACGTTCAAGCGCTGGCCGGAGCGCAAGTTCCTGGGGTTCATGGAGCCTCAGTACATTGAGGCCGGTGACCGCAAGATCCTCTGCAGTGGCCTGTGGGGTGCCGCTCGCCACTTCAACTACATGGGCGAGGGATTCTTCTGCCTGTCGGTCGCGCTGGTTTTCGGCCATTTCACCAATCTCTGGGCTTGGACCTACTTCGTGACCATCGTCTCGCTGTTCACTTACCGTCAACTTGATGACGAGGAGCATTGCGAGGAGAAGTACGGCGCTGAGAAGTGGGCGGAGTACAAGGCACGGGTCAAGTACAGGATCATCCCCGGTATCTACTGAGCGGGTGTGAGGTCCGGCGCGGCCCGGTATTGTCACTGGGTCGCGGGCTGTGGCGCAGCTTGGTTAGCGCGTCGGTCTGGGGGACCGAAGGTCGGAGGTTCAAATCCTCTCAGCCCGACAATGTGATGTGTCAAGACATAGGAACCTTGTGAACCCACGCGGGGCGGGGTTTTTCAGGGTTGGTTTTGGGGTTGGTAGTCGCGGGTCGGGTTGAGGGTTAGGTGTCGGAGGAGTTCGCCGGTTTGGGTTGCGATGACTTTGATGTCGAGGTCGGCGACGAGCAGGGTTACGGGGGTGTGTTTGTGGGCTCTGCCGATGCCGATGTGGTGGAGTCGGCTGTTGTGGCGGATGGTGACGGAGCCTGTTTTGTCGATGCGGTCGTGGCGGACTCTGAAGTGGATGTTGGCGCTGTTGTGTTCGGGGGTTGCTTTGGGGAGACGCTGGTAGGCGACGGCTGGGGTGGTGCGGCCGAGGCTGCGGTGGGGCCGGTTGTGGTTGTAATGGCGGGTGAATTCGTCGATTAGGCCTTGGAGCTGGTCGAGGCTGTGGGCGCGGGGTTGGGCGGTGAGCCATTTTTTGAGGGTTTGTTGGAAACGTTCGACTTTTCCGCAGGTGGTGGGGTGGTTGGGTGTGGAGTTCTTCTGTTCGATGTCTAGGGCTACGAGGCGGGCTTCGAAGGCGTTGCGGCCTCCTTTCCCGCCGGAGAAGCGGGTGGTGTAGACCATGGCGTTGTCGGTGAGCGTGGACGCAGCAACCCCGTGGTCAGCACAGGTTTGGTTGAAGGTGTCGACAACGATCGGTCCGGTTATGCGCCGATGCACGGTGACCGACAGTGCGTAGCGGGAATGGTCATCAAGCCAGGTGATGATCTCGGTGTCGGCACCTGTGGCGAGGCGCCAGTGGGTGAAGTCCGACTGCCACATCTCGTTGGGCAGATCAGCGGCGAAGCGGACATAGGACGACTTCGGGCGTTTCTTCGCGTTGGGCTCCACGAGACCCAGATCGACGAAGCGGCGGCGGATCGTCGATGGCGACACGGTGATCTGGTGGCGCTGTTGGAGGTGCCAGCAGACGGTGTGCGGGCCGGCGTCGAGGCCTCGGGAGGACAGCTCTGCGCGTAGGTTCACGACCAGCAACTGGGCGCTCCTCAACACCATCACTCCCCGCTAATGTCCGAAAAGCCTGTAATCTAATACAACTGATCCTCAATAAACTCTATCACTTCAACACTGCCAGACAAGTATTCTTTGACACGTGCGACCGAAATACCTGGCATCTTTCCATGCGCAATTTGATGCCGGTTATTCATGATAGAATTTATAGCATTTCTCCTTCGCTCGCCTTCTCCGTCGAGAAAGGATTCAAGTTCTTCCGCCCAGTCTTCGTTGAATCCTCGAGCTATTTCTACGAACTTAGATGCCTTAGGGTTCAAGATGTGCTCGAGAGTTTTGGCACTATAGTTCGCAACAGATGGACTCGCGACACGCCGAACATAGCTGGAATAAAGTTCCCTAAGAGCATTCTCCAAGAATCCTGCTACCAGCACGCAAAGATATCTTCCCCAGTGGCCCATCAGTTCGATATTTTCTCCCGTTGCCGCTCCTGTGCGTTTGAGAAGTGGATCAAGGCGATCCACCTGGGCCTGAAGTTCACGGTGGCGCATTCTAGATCTGCTTGAAGCGGCGCGCAGCTACTTCCATGCGTGTCCTAACTGATTGTTCATTTGCTGTTCTTCGGGATACCGCGTCCAGGTAATCGGCATCCGTTAAGAGTTCGCGACGCGCAGCCTTGATGTCGTTAACCGTAGGGGGATCCTTCTTTGAAGTGATTCTGCGAGCCAATGCGACTGACATTGAGTCGAACACTGCTGCATTCAATGCACGATCAGGCCGAAAGGCATCCCTCCCCAGCGCTTTATTGAAAGCTAACATTGTCTTTAGAAAGATGTCTCGTGATACTCTCAAGAACTCATCGTCAGGATTACGATTCCTGCCCAAGAATTTGGTGAGAAACTCCGTCATAGGAGGCTTGTATCTATCCGCGTCATAATAGAATGCAAAGAACCGAAGTATGAACTCTTGGTCTCTTTGGCGCCGATTCAGTCTACCGAAGATGGCCCTCCAGATTGGATCAGTATTGAGGGTACCCAATTCATCAATGAGCCTACCGCGATAGATGGCACTACGCATTTCTTGAGGGGTTAGGCGTGTACCGCTGCTGTTGATTCTGTCAAATATATGGTAAATACTCGTATTGTCTGTCGCTGGCTGGTCTTGTTTTACAACGGTTGCATGAATTGTTGAATTAGCGATTTGAAACTGGTCAGTCCGTTCTAACTTGTCATAAGTTAGTCCTTCGAACTCGCTCTGAACGTCTTTCAACTTAAATGCAATTGATGTATCTCTTTCAGTAGGTGGGTCAAACAAACCATCGTAGAAGAATTGTATGCTTCGGAGTCGTTGTTGTCCGTCTATGACAATGTACTTGTCCGAATCGAAATCGCGAGACAAGAATATTTCTGGAACTGGCAATCCTAGAAGCAGAGATTCGATGAAACGAGAAGCCTGCCGTAGGCTCCATACATAACTTCGCTGAAAGGACGGCACTACGATTTCGCCTCGCGAAATCCGGCGGTAAAGACCGTCTACATCGAAATCCACTCCATAACTGGTGATGCCATAGCGAACAGGCGCTACCGCATCATCCTTCTCTTTAGCGATAGATTCTTCATGTTCTATCTCGTCTTGGCTCTCGATGTCGCTGTCTTCAGGAGCGATCATATGATTCTCCTCCTTGATAGTGCCGTCCTATCACAAGCCGCTGTAATGCTGGAGTCGGATTTCGCATTTTGTGGTTCTGTATGGACATAAGACATAATCTACCGCAAGATTGCGGGCGCGAACGGGTTTCGTTGGCGTGGATTGACGTAGTTGGGTAAATACACCGACAAACTAGCTGTGGGTTCTCGTGAGGTTGTTGGCGCGTGATGCGTGTGGGCCGTCTATGGCGGTGGAGTCCGTGACAGTTGTAGTCGTGGATCCGGCGTTTGAGGCGGATACGTCGTTCGGAGTCGGATCTGAACTTGTAGTTGTATAGGAACTTGTCGGAGGGCGCGGTTGAACCGTTCTGCTTTGCCGTTGGTCTGGGGCCGATACGGTCGGGTTCGTCGGTGCACGATCAGCCGTTCGGGCAGCACCTCGACGAAGGCGTTGGAGACGAAGTTCGCGCCGTTGTCGATGAGGACCTGATCGACGGCCATGTCGTTGGCCCAGAATCTGTCTTGTGCCCGCCGCCAGAACCCGACGAGGGTTTTGGCGGCCTCGTCATCGTGGGCTTCGATATAGGCGACGCGGGAGTGGTCGTCGATCGTGACGTGCAGATAGGTGTAGCCCACCGGTTTACGTTTGCGCTTCGCTTGGGGTCTGTTGCGGCCATGGACACGCCGGTCGCCGTCTGAGGGTATTTTCCCTAGCTTCTTGATGTCGAGGTGCACTGACTCCCCAGGAGTTGAGTGTTCATAACGGCGGATCACCTGACCTGTGGGCCGATTGATCCACGAGAGCCGGTTCAACCCGTTACGGCGCAAGATCCGCCACACCGTCGACGCCGGCACCGCCGTACGCGCCCCCAAATACATTGGCCCGCGCCGGGTGCTGCGTCTCAGCCGACAGATCTGCTCCTGAACCCGCGCAGCGGTGCACATCGGCGACCGGTGAGGCCGCGAGGACCGGTCCATCAACCCAGCCTCACCCTCAGTAACAAAACGATGCCACCACTTCGCCACCGTGCCCCGCGCCAGCCCCATCTGAGCGGCCACATGGGCCTAGGGCATCGGTGCCTCGATCCGCTGGGCCATCAACAAACGCCCAGCGGGCGTCAACCTTGCATTGGCGAGGCTCACCCCATCACAGAGGTACGAACCTCTATGTCCGCTACACCTAGCAGGCCCCATCAACAGCGGCCCTCATCGCGAAGGCGCAACGCTCAGATCTATTGGCGATCAGCCTTCGGGAGCAGTGTCAAGATCATTCCTACGACAGTCATGAGCAAGAGCGCGCCAGGAACCGCCGGGTCAAGGCTTGCGATGGAACCAAGAAGCCGCAGGTAGAGCAGCAGCACCTCAAGAATGGGCAGTACACCTTCGGACAAAACGTCCGCAAGTGCGGGCGATCCCGCGAGTAACACCATTAACAAGGGCGGAAGTACTGAAGCACCATCCAACCGTTGCGGGACTGTCAGATTTTTTGTGTAAGCGGCTGTGATGGTTTTCATTTGATGTGGTCGGCGATCCGGTCGCCGTAGTGGATTGTCAGTGTGTTCAAGATGGTTTTCCAGCCGTTGGTCTTGCCGGTGAGGTTCTCTCGGTTCTTGTGTTTGGTGGTGGCGACAAGGTAGAGGATTTTCATGGCGGCTTGCTCGTTGGGGAAATGCCCTCGGTGTCTCACGGCTCTTCGGAACCGGGCGTTGAGGCTCTCGACGGCGTTGGTGGTGTAGACGATCCGGCGCAGCTCGGCGGGGAACTCCAGGAACGGCACGAACTCGTTCCAGCTGTTTTGCCAGCTGCGGATCATGGCCGGGTAGGTGGCTTCCCAGTCGTCGCGGAAGGCCTCAAAGGAGGCTTCGGCGGCCTCGATGGTGGGGGCGGTGTAGATCTTGCGCATGGCTTTGGTGATCTGGCCCCAGTGCTTTTTGGAGGCGTAACGCAAGCTGTTGCGTACCATGTGCACGACGCAGGTCTGCACCGTGGCGTCGGGCCAGGTGGCCCGTATCGACTCCGGCAGGCCCCTCAGACCGTCACAGCACACGATCAACGCGTCGGCCAGCCCCCGGTTGCGGAGCTCGGTCAGCATCGTCGCCCACTGCTTGGCGCCCTCGCCGCCTGCGGGTCCGAGCCACAGGCCCAGCACATCTCGCTCGCCGGCCAAGTTCACGCCGATAGCCACATAGACGGGCCGGTTGGCGACCTGGGAGTCGCGGACCTTGATGACGATCGCGTCGATCAACAGCACCGGATACACCGCGTCCAGCGGCCGGTTCTGCCACACCGCCATGTCCGCGACGATCTCGTCGGTGATCTTCGAGATCGTCTCGCGGCTCACCTCGGTGTCATAGATCTCCGCCAGGTGCGTCTGGATCTCACCGGTGGTGAGCCCTTTGGCATACAGCGAGATCACATTGCCTGACAGGCCGTCGAGGCGGCGCTGATGTTTGGGCACCGTCACCGGCTCGAACGTGCCCGCCCGGTCACGGGGCACCCGCAGATCAACCTCGCCGATCTCGGTCTTGAGTCGCTTGGGCGACGAACCGTTGCGCGAGTTCGGCGTCCCGCGGCCCTCAAAAGCGTGACGCTCATAACCGAGATGCTCAGCCATCTCGACCTCCAAACCCGTCTGCAACACCTGGCGGACCAGGCCCGTCAACAAGCCGTCCGCACCGGTGAGCTCCACGCCCTCGCTGCGTGCCCGAGCCACCAGCAGCTCAGCCCAGTCTTTCATCGCCGCCTCCCCAGCAGCCCCGTTCGCCGGCATCACCGACATATTATGATCAGTCATAGACATGATCCTTTCCGGTCCACAACACCAAGCCGCGGACCCTCAGATCACACCCGATACACAAAATTCCTGACAGGCCCACCGTTGCGCGGGCAGATCGTCTGCTCCGTAGACCCTCGGCGTGGTTTCCGCAACCGGGACCTCATGGCGTAACGATGTTTCCCCGTAGTTGAATGCCGCATTCGTGGCCGGTGTCGATCTGGGCAGCGCCGGTTTGGAAGAGTTGAGCGCTGCCCATGCGTTGGTTGCGGCGTTGAGGTTGGCGACGGTGTTGCGTATGGCGGTGTTGTTGGAGAGGGCGTTGAGGTTGGCGACGGTGTTGCGTATGGCGGTGTTGTTGGAGAGGGCGTTGAGGTTGGCGACGGTGTTGCGTATGGCGGTGTTGTTGGAGAGGGCGTTGAGGTTGGCGACGGTGTTGCGTATGGCGGTGTTGTTGGAGAGGGCGTTGAGGTTGGCGACGGTGTTGCGTATGGCGGTGTTGTTGGAGAGGGCGTTGAGGTTGGCGACGGTGTTGCGTATGGCGGTGTTGTTGGAGAGGGCGTTGAGGTTGGCGACGGTGTTGCGTATGGCGGTGTTGTTGGAGAGGGCGTTGAGGTTGGCGACGGTGTTGCGTATGGCGGTGTTGTTGGAGAGGGCGTTGAGGGTGGCGACGGTGTTGCGCGTGGAGTTGTTGTTGATGAGGGCGTTGGTTGCGGCGTTGAGGGTGGCGACGGTGTTCCGCATGGTGTTGTTGTTGGAGAGGGCGTTGAGGGTGGCGACGGTGCTGCTGGTGGGTCTAGCTGCGGCACCAAGGTCGTGGATCGGGCGGAGCGCGAACTCAACGCTGGCCTTCGGTGCCGGGGAGTTCGGCCTGATCATCGGCGATCCTGCCTCTCGGTCTGGTGGCATCGCTTCGATGATAGCGCCTGCTATCTGTGTGGGAGCGCATGTCGCGGACTGCTCTTTCCATGGGGCGGCTTGAGCGACAGCTGCGGACGGGGTGCCTTTGCGATGTACTCCCGTACTCTCTGAAGGGGCGATGCGAGAAGGAGCAGTCGAGGCGTTGGCACACAGAGCGCTGGTGTGTAGATCGAGCGTGCTCGGCCCGCTCACGCGCAGTAGTTTCTTGGGCTATCCACAGGCCGAATCTTCTTACGAGGTTCTAACTGACTATCCGTTAGGGGAGGTGATCACCAGGTATAGCTTGGTACGACGATCTTTCAAAACCCCATGTCAGAGGGATATTTTAGCATTCTTCGGTACGGACTGAGACGGCCATGGGGATAGTTCGTGACAGTTAGTTCACGATCCCTGAGGACTTACTACAACTAGAGTGCGCAGTCCCCCAGCGCGGCCGGATAGATCGCTTTCGATTGCGACAGGGTTCCTCAGCAGAAGACCTGGGTCATAGACGAAGCAGATGAGCGTCTCGCAGTCAGGATGCCCTTGGTACTTCGCCTTGTCGATCGCGAGCTGTTCGACGACTTGACGCTGACCTAAACCGGGGCGTGTCATCTTGGTCTCAATTACAACGCGTTCAGGCTTCAGCAAGAAGTCAGAGCGTGATTGAGTATCGCCGTAGCTGGGATTCCATTCTTCTGGGCGTACGTCGGAGAAATGCACGCGCAGGACGGCTCGGAGAAGGTCTTGAAGGTCGTACTCGTCTTTGACTTCGAAGGGATCGCGCTTGTTGTGGCGTCTGCCGAGTTCCCGTATGAACGCCGGGAATCGTCGACATAGGCCAAGGATGAACTGTGTACCTCTCGATGGATGAAGTTCGATGCCTCCGACGGTTGATAGCACAGCATCGTGAAGCGCGATGGCGAAGATCGCTCGCTCAGCCTCGCCGAGCAACTGTGGCTGGGAGACTGCTGCCACCTTGAGAAGCTCTTGGCGACAAGCCGATGTGTCGGGCAAGGAGGCCTGGGCATCCTGCCGCTCCGGCAGTTGCAGCCAAAGCAGTAGAGCTGTGTCAAGAGGACTTGTCGGTTTGACAAGGGCGGTTGACGAATCGTTTGCGCCAACGTGTTGAGCGGCGAGAGAGGCTATTCCACAAGACCAGAGGCTTGTGACGGGGAGCCGGTCTGCATGCCCGTTGATCGTCTCCCGCAGCCAGTCCAGCGGCGACGAGTTCACAGGCTCTACCGTTTGCGACCCTACGGCTAGACCTAGGAGTTCCAGCGGGCGGAAGAAGAAGGAGTTCCGATCAACTGGCACAGGGTCGCGAGCCATTACCCGACCAATTCCATCAAGCCAACGATCCGTTGCTGCTGCAGCGCTCAGGTCAGTCTTTAGCCGGTAGCCGATGGCTGCTAGGACGGGTGCCTCAGCCCAGCGTGCATCGACAAGCGTGTCTAGGCCCAACGGAGGTACCGGCAACTCGATGGAAGAGCCTGACCGAGCAATAGCCCACGCTATGAATCCAGATTCTGGGCTTGCCGGATGCAACGCGACCCCGATCGACCTTCGTAGGTCGTCAAGCTGGGCGCCGAAGCTATGCGCCAACGGCTCGTGGTCTATATGAACCACTTGCTCGTCCGCAGTTGCGTATCGATTAGCGCGGGCGACCAGTCTGGAATTGCCTTCATTCTTCCGAGGAGTCGTGCGATCAACTCCGAGTAGTAGATAGTCACGGGAATTGCGGCGGGTTGAGTTGATCGCCACGAAAGTTGGGTGAACTTTAGAACTTGCTCCGCAAGGTAGTCCAGATCACCAAAGGTTGATCCGCGGCGTAGATGGACATGAAGTGGACGCGGAAGTGGCAGTCCAGCGCGCTTGACCAGTGTGACACCACTTGTGGTTATCAACCTAGAATACCGCCCAGTCTTGATTATCAGCCCTCGATCGGGCGCGAACTCACCTTTCGGACCTTTACCAGTTTGCTTACCAGGTTGAGATTCATCGAACAATGTGAAGGGATGGTCTTGGGATACCGTAAGGAAGGCTACATCAATCTGCTGATCCTTCCCAATAGCTTCGACTACTTCGGTCATCAGCCTTGCAAGGTCAATACACTTAGGAGGACGAGAGGCATGAAAGACTAGCCGTATTCTGTCCCCGATCTGCCATCCATTGCGCTTCTTGATCGTGTTAAGAGTGTCGCGGACAGTACTCCGAAGAACTGCAGGATACTCAGAATAGGACGCTTCGTGAGACAGTTGACCCACTAGATAGCTACCGTCGCTTCGGTACACGGTCGTAATTCCGATATACCTCTGACGCTTTTCCACCCGCGATGCAGATAGTTCGGCTGTACCGACTCCGATTACCAGCTCATCTGCAACTGCGATATTGTGATCAATCGTCCATGGGACACCACCCATCTTGGCATACAGAGCGAGGGCTACATTCTGCAAGACGTATTGGAGTCCAGCTGGATTGCGTGTGATGGTGCTTAGTCTTGCCTCCTGGGAGGCAACTCCTGCCATTAGCAGAAGGGCCTTACTTTGGAGATAAGGATTTGAGCTGTCTGGCAGATCGCTATCCTCGTCTCGTATGATAACGATCGCGGCATCAGGTGTGTCGCCACGACAGAGCGACTCATGAATCGCTTGTCTATAGCTGTCTGACACACTTCCATCAGATGTTTTTTCGACAGCAGCGTACTCAAAGCGTATATCGGCTAAGCCGAATGTCTGCCTCATTCCCTTGATGAACGCGCGGGCATTCGGAAGACCGTCGCTGAGTTGGCGAACGAACGTTCCTGACGCCTCCATTGCAGCAACGGGACACACGACAAGGATGCGCGGTGATGGCCGAGAGAACGTCTCCTGACTGAATGGCCCGTGCGCAGTTAGGCCAGGCCATGCGTACTTGTGGCGCTTACTCCGAGACGAATCGAAACAGTATTCTAGTTGTTTGGCCGTCCTCATGCTGTGGTCGGAGGCTTGTATGGATAGCGGATTTCCCACCGTACAGGAGAGGCCGGAACCCAACTTGAGTGAGGGTTCGGCGAGGACGGCGGACACGCGTCGAACCTCGTCGAGGACCGCACGGCCACCGAGAAGGTCACCTGTCCGATGCTCTCGAGCAGTGTCGTACCGCCAGTAGTCGCTATCGCAAAGCAAGTGCTTTAAGCAACGAGCAAAGGCTTCCTTGCGTCCTTCAAGCATGACCTCTGAGCTGTCGATACTGTCGCATCCGTCCATGCTCTCGCTCAAGTTGACCCGGCTAGCGCCAACTGACACCACTCGACCCACCAGTCGCCTCTGATGGGGGAGGGGATCACGCCGTACAACGTAGAGGCCTGTGAGGTCGACTCCGGCTTGGACCAAGGCATCAAGGTCGGCCGCTATCGCCCAATGAGTAGCGAGACCGACGGCGATCGCGATGTGGGCCGAATCATGCTGGATTTCGATAATTCTTGGATCGAACGTAAACTTCGGGCGAATCTCGAACCCGTCCAGAAGCGGATGAGTGAGTCCCAGTGAAGAACTCAGCTCACTCATCAACTCCACTTTGCGGGATAGGAATCTGAAGGGATGCTCTTGGATGGGGTCGTAGTTCGGGAAGCGTCTGGCGAGAGCATCCGTAACCAAGCGCGCTAAGAGTTGAAGCGACTCATCGGTTCGCAGCATGGCTTCACGCGTGCCGGGAGGCGCAAGCGCTTCGGCGGAGAGCCCGACCATGTAGAGTTGGCCCTTGGCCCAGTAGACGTACCAGTCGCCGCGATACGACGCGCGCAGGGACCGCAGGTCTTCTCCTTCCAGCACCTCGCGCTTCCGCACGCGGAACGAGTTGAAGTGGAAGGTTATGGGAAGCAGATTAGTGGTCAGGGTGCCGCGGGCAGCCTCGTGGTCGGGGAAACGAGAGCTGGTCTGCCGCGACATTGTGCGCATGCCATCAGTGTAACTACATGATGGACATTCGCAAGCTAGTCTCCAAGGTTCTAGCTATAGTGGACATAGAGGTTGGTAGCTCCGTGGTGAGGCTCGTATGTCGCACGCTAATGCAAGGTTGACGTTGGGCGGTTGTTGATGGTTCGTCGGGTTGAGGCTGGGATGCCTAGACTCATGTGGCGGCTCAGATGGAGCTGTCGCGGGCCACGGTCGCGAAGTGGTGGCATCGTTATCTTGCTGAGGGCGAAGCTGGGCTCGTGGACCGGTCCTGGTTGTCGAAGCGCTCGGTGATGAACGTTTCGACTTCGTTGGGTGGCACTTGGCGGGTGGAGTTGTTGCGGCGTTGGTAGAGGATGCGGGATCCGTCCTTGGTGTTGACCCAGATGGGGCGGGAGCTGGCTGGAACGTCGATTCGGCAGATGTCTCGATGGTCGATCTGGTCGATTCGGATGGTGAGGCGGTGCGCGCCGGAGTGGCCGAGGCTGTTGTCGAACAGCGTGTCGAGCCAATTCACGTAGGCGTCGGCGTTTGGAGGGTTGACCTGGGCGTAGTCGTCATCCAGGCCGACGGGATCCCCGTCGTCGGTCACTCCGATCAGCAGCGTGCCGCCCCGATCGTTGAGCATGCCGGCGACGGTCTTGACGACTACCTGCTCCATCGTCTTGTCCCTGCGCTGTTCCCGAACGTTCCATCGGGCCGTCTGCTTGTATTCGACGACCCGCGACTCCTCGCGGATCAAGAGTTGCTCCGTGGAGCAGGCCCAGGTGGCGTTCGCGCCGAAGACGGTCTCCATGAGGCGGGAGAACATCGCTGGATCCGACCGGACCGCAGCGAGCAGATCATCGTTGACTCTCTCCGCGGTGCTCGGCAGTGTCGCTACGGTCGGCAGCGAGCCAACACCCGCTTCAGGGAGGTCGTACACGCTCTCGCCGTTGTCGAAGAAGCTGGCGTAGATGTGGTCGAAGATCACGTCGACCTTGCGGTCGAACAACTCGGGGCCGTAGACGTCGGGCAGTTCGGCGTCCAGGACGGTGCCGATTGCCACCCGCACGGCGGAGCGGGTCTGCTGGCGGCGCTTCCAATCGAGAACGAGCTTGTCCTCGACGCGCTCAAGCAACTTCTTGGCGGCGCCCCTCACGGTGATCGCTTCGGCCTTGGTCAGCTCGGGCTCAGGCTTGGTGAGGAGGTCGAAGATGGCCAGTTCTGCTTCTGTGGCGTCTTCGCGGACGGCGCGCTGCTCTTCGTCGGTCAACTCGTCGTTGATGGCCTTGAGCCGGCGCAGAAACTCGTCGAGGTTGTGGGTGCCTGCGTTGTACTCATCGATCAGGCGCCGGAACCGTTCGGCCAGTTCCAGCAGGGTCGGGTTCCTACGGACGGCGTCATCGAGCCGATCCTCGAGGTTCTTTTCGGCTGCCTTGGCGGCGGTGCGCTTGTTGGCGGCGAAGCGCATGACGAGTTCTTCGAAGTCAAGTTGGTTGAGATCGATAAGCGGGTCGGCTCCGTCGGAGGAGCGGATGATGTACTCCTTCGCTCCGACCGATCGGTCGAGCAGGTCCGACACCGAGTCCATCACTCTGCTGATGTCGGGCGCCTCGGACGAGGATTCGATCTTCGACGCGATCGAACGGATCACTGCCACCCGATGGGTGACCGCTATCGCTTCCGGATCGGGCAACAACGCCTTGAAGGTCTTGCGGACTTGTCGGGCCAGCGACACATACCGGCGCCGGGTCTGCTCGTCGATGAGCAATGCTTCGACAGCGGCCTTCTGCAGAGCGATGAACTCGAACCCTTGCGCGGCTTCCATGTCGGAGAGGTCGATGTCGTTGGCGTCGCAGAAGTCGGTTACCTCGGCCAGCGCGGCATCCAATTCGGCGATCAGGTCGTCCTTGGGACGGATGGGGGAGTCGATTCCGGCAGCGGTGCGGTCGGCGCCGTAGATGGCGAGGGCCCTCTCCAGGTTCCTGAACACGCCCACGTAGTCGACGATGAGACCGTTGTCCTTGTCGGGGAACACCCGGTTGGCACGGGCGATGGTCTGCATCAGCGCGTGGTTGCGCATCGGCTTGTCGAGGTACACCGTGGAGGTCGACGGCGAGTCGAACCCGGTGAGCCACATGGCGCACACGAACACCAGTCGGAACGGGTCGTCGGGATCTTTGAACTTCGAGTCGAGGTCCTCGTTGACTATGCGCTTGCGGTGTTTGGCGATGTCGAGCCCGGCTTTGGCCATGTCGGCGATCTCGTTTTGGGCTTGCGACACGACCACGGCCATGTCGGTGCTGTCCATGAACTCGATCAGCGATTCGAGATGTGGACGCTCCAGTTCGGGTGTGGTTGCCAATCGGTCTTCGAGTTCGGTTAGGTAGCGGGCCCATTCGGTCTCTACCAGGTCGTACATGCGCACGGCGGTGGCCTTGTCGATGGCCACGTACATGGCCTTGCCTCGGAATCCCCGGTTGACGAAGTGGCGGACCAAATCGGAGGCGATCTCTTCAAGGCGCTGGGTCCGGGTGATCAGCTGGTATTGCTGGGAGAAGCGCCGAGCCACGGCCTTCTCCTGGGCGTCGTCCAGCGCGGCGGCCTCCAAGAGTTCGTCGAGCTCGTCGTCGAAGTCGTCGTTCGTGAGCTGGAGTTCGGGGATGCGGTTCTCGTAGTAGAGCGGGACGGTGGCGCCATCCGCGATGGAGTCCCGGAAGTTGTAGATCGACACATAGTCGCCGAAGACCTGCCGGGTCTGCTCCTCGCCGGCGATCAGCGGTGTGCCGGTGAAACCCAGGAACGACGCGTTGGGCAACGCCAGGCGCATGTTGGCGGCAAGCGTGTCGTACTGGGAGCGGTGGGCCTCGTCGGTGATGACGACGATGTCGTCGCGCTCCGACAGCACTGGCATCGCCTGGCCCCGCTCTGGGGGGATGAACTTGTGGATCAGCGTGAACACGTAGCGATGGTCCTGGCCCAGCAACTCCCGTAGATGGGCCGATGTGTCGGCGTGGACCCGCCGACCGGAGGTGATCACTCCCGAGTCGGTGAATGTCTCGTATAGCTGGTCGTCGAGCTCTTTGCGGTCGGTGACCAGCACGAAGGTCCAGTTTCCGGGCTGTTTGCGCAGCACCTTCTGGGTGAACCACAGCATCGACAGCGATTTGCCCGACCCCTGGGTGTGCCAGAACACCCCGAGCCGTCCCTGGCGCTGCTGCAACTCCTGCAGCGCCTCCAGCGAATTGTTGACACCGAGAAACTGATGGTTCTTGGCGAACGCCTTCACCAAGCCGCCGGGTCGCTCGGTGTAGGCGACGAAGTTCTCGACGAGGTCGAGCAGTCGGTGTCGCTCGCAGGTGCCCCGCAGTGCCGTCTCCAGCGACACCACTCCTTGCTCGCCCTCGGAGTTGATCTTCTTCCACTCGGCGAAGTGACCCCAAGGAGCGAACGTCGAACCGACGAGGGTGTCGGCTCCGTTGGACAGGATTGTGAACGCGTTGAACCAGAACAGATGCGGGACCGCGTCGCGGTAATCCCGCAAGTTTGCGTCGTATGCGTTGCGGACGTTCTTGTGCGAGACCTTCAACTCGATGAACACCAGCGGGATGCCGTTGACGAACAGCACCACATCGGCCCGCCGCTTGTACATGTCGCCCGTGATCCAAAACTGCGAAACCGCCAGCCAATCGTTCGCGTCGGTATGGTTCCAGTCGACGAACCGAACCGTGACCGTTCGACGCTCGCCGCCGCTGACAGTCGTTTCGACCCGGGCGCCGTCCCGGAGCAGGTCATAGACCTCGCGATTGGCCCGAACCCGATCCATTGCCGACCGGTCCTGGAGCAACTGCTCAGCGGCCCCATCCAACGCTGACTGCGGCAACCCAGGATTCAGAATGCGTAGTGCATCACGGAGACGATGGCCAAGTATCGGCTCAGACTGAGAATCCCGCCCGAGTGTGCCCGCCGGGCCCAGAACCTCGTCAAATCCCGACACCACCTCCCAACCCAACGCCCTTAACAAACGCAGCGCAGGCTGCTCCACCAGCAAATCCTCAGTCAGCCGACCCGGACTCACGCCCCTACACGCTCCAGACCCAAATCAAGCTCCGACACATCCAACTCACCCGATACAAGGCGAGGCAGGAGCAAGTCTCGAGCCTCGCGCAGCAGCCGGTTTTGCTTTCGAAGATTCAAGTCCAGTTCGTGCATGGCCTGCAGGCGTTCAGTCACTGCTGCAAAGACAGGTGGCGAGGGTTCAGCGATAAAGATCTCCTCAAGGTGGCGTTTGCCGAGATGCGCAACAGTCGTGCCAATAATTGTTTGATTGAATCTATGAATTGGCGGCTCGAGCGCGAGATGAAGGTGGAGTTGGCTGACCTGACTCTTAGAGCGAAGCCGCGCTACCCGCTGGTTGAGATGGGCCAAACCATCAGCCCACCGACACATATGGAAGTCACCGTCCATCCCGATGAGAACGTCGCCATCGTGGATTTCATATCGATCGCCGGGATCCTCGTCGGTGTAGGTGCTGGTGGTGTTCCTCGGCACATCTCTAATGCGGACAACCCGAATCGCCCCAGATTCAGCGAAACGCTTCGATTTGAAGGAGAACCCAAATCCCACCTCTGCCAATTCAAAGAGGTTTTTCCACTCCCATCCCTCGGGGATCGGGCCGAGGTCGGAGTCGACCAGCTCGACATCCTCATGCCCCGTAAACCGGAAGTGCACGAACCACTCCCGATACAACAACCGAGCCATCTCCTCCAATATCTCAATCCGCCGCCGATTGTTCTCAATCAGATCGTCAAAGGCCCGAAGGGATACCCCGATAGTCTGTTGGATCGATTTAGGCGGTAGTCGAACCTTTGCCTGGTAGATCCGCTCTGGGGCCGTGTGCCTTACAGTCGATCCAGTCGCAGTCGCTCGCAGCCACCAGCGGACTGATTGATCATTGAGCAAGTAGTAGAGGAAATCTCGGTCAGTTGAATTCGCCACATCTTGGACGAGTCCAAGCCGTTGGTTATGCAGAAAGCGGCCAGACTCGGGAATCCGCAGTGTGCTTCCAAGAATGGGAGCGTTTTGCTTGAGGTCTGTCATCGCAACGACTAGGTCACCTTCCTCAAGCAGGTACTCATCTGGAAACTCCCCGCTGTAGAAGGTCTCCTTGCCATCTCGAATCTGTAGGCCACCCCCTGCAAGGAAATTCCCTGGGGTAAGGAGAAGAGAGTGCCCCTCGTCTTCAAAATGCTCGCCTTTGAACGCATAACCGTGCTTGATGTGGCAGAGGTCTCCCACTTGAACCTCATCCCATTCACTCATTGCGCAGCTCCACGTGAGACGGTTCTAAGGGTCGAACCCACTAGTTCTCCTATTGTTCTCGCCTCCTCTGTGAGCCTGTTGAACTCTTGGGAGAGATGATTGACCGATGTAGCGAACGATTGACTGTCGAACGGTTGTTTGGATCTGCCTACGTATCGACCTGGATTCAGGCTCCATCCCTGTTCCTCGATCTGCTCCAGCGTCGCGAAAGCACAGAGGCCGGCGAAATCGGCGTAAGTGCCTTCGGGGAACCTTTCGCTAACAAGATCTTCGCTTCCTGCATCCAACTCAGGTTTCTCTCCACGCCAGAGGCGGACGATGTTGGCGAGGAACTCGACTTGCTCGGGTGTCCAGTCACGGTGGGCTCGGTCGATCTGGTTGTAGATCTCGCGGGCGTCGATGAACAGCACCTGATCAGCTCGCTCGGTGCTCCGCTTGCCGCGGTCGAGGAACCACAAGGTCACGGGCAGCGTGACGGTATAAAACATGTTCGTACCCACCGAGATGATCACGTCGACGCTGTGGTCCTCGATCAGCTTGCGGCGGATCTCAAGTTCACTGCCCCGCGCATCCGACGCGGAGTTGGCCATCACGAACCCTGCCCGCCCCGTGTCGTTGAGCGCGGAATAGAAGGTCTGGATCCACAAATAGTTGGCGTTGTCAGGCCTGGGCAGGCCGAACGGGAACCGGGGGTCGTCCTCTAGCTTGGCCTTGTCGACCTTGTTGACGTTGAACGGGGGATTGGCCAAGACGAAGTCGAACTTGCCGACAGAGTCGTGGAGGTCTTCGTAGTAGGTGTTGCCTTCTTTGATGTCGCCGTCGAGTCCGTGGACGGCGAGGTTCATCTTGGCAAGCTTGACAGTATCGCCGGTCTTCTCCTGACCGTAGATGGAGAGCTCCTGGCCGGGATCGCGTCGGTGACGCTCAACGAAGTGGGCTGACTGCACGAACATGCCGCCTGAGCCGCAGGCGGGATCGTAGATCTTGCCGTGGAAGGGTTCGAGAATCTCGACAATGAGCCGCACGATCGAGGCGGGGGTGAAGAACTCCCCGCCCTTCTGGCCCTCCGCGAAGGCGAAGTTGCCCAGGAAGTACTCGTAGATCAGCCCGAACCCGTCCCCCTCAATCGCTCCCGGCAGCGTCCGTAGGAGCCGCAGGAGCTCCGACAGAATGTTGTCGGGTATTTGGGAGTAGTCCCTCGGCAGCACGCCTCGGAGGTCGGGGTTGTAGACCTCGATGCCACCCATGGCCGAGTTGACGGCCTTGCCGGTATCGGCGTCCTCGGACAGGTTGAGCAGCCCTTCAAACCGCGACTCCTCAGGCAGGTACAGCGCCCCAGTGGCTTGGTAGTCCTCGGGCCTGGTGGGCCTGCGAGCAGACCCAGGCCCGACCGTCTCGGAGGCCTTGTCGAACCGCTCGTCGGCATACCTCAAGAAGATCAGGCCCAGCACGGGCGCGGCGTACTCCGACGCCTTCAGACCAGAGTTGGCGCGAAGCTGATCCGCCGCCTCCCACAGCTTGCTCTGCAGTTCACCAAGATCCGTCGCCACGCCGGTTCCTTCCCGTAGCCGCTCCATTGTGTCCCAGCATCACCTAGCCGCCAAGTCGCTCACCGACCCATAGCGTCTGCTTGCTGCCCTATCCCCGGCCGTGTCGTAACCCGTTGGTAGGTTGGATTTCGCCGGTACTGGCCCTCAAGGAGGTGACGAATCATGAGGAAGCAGAGCCCGATGCCGGGCCTCTGGGAAACTCCACCGATACAGAACCACAAGTTCTGGGCGTATCACATGGACAGGTACCCGTACACCATCTATCTCAGCCGCGAACCGGTCCACGGCTGGGAACTGTGGGTTGACGCGTTGTCGCCGAGGCGTGTCAAGTGGCTTGTGCGTCCACTAACGACGGAATCAAGGGGGCCGGTAGACACTGTTCGTCCGCCCGAGGTTGTTCCGGGCGGAAGCGTGAAGCAGGACACATCCCGCACGGAAACAGACGCTATGGACACCGCAGAAGAACACGTGTGGGAGGTCTCTCGTTGGTGAAGCCGAACGTACGGAGGGGCGCACAATGGCGGTAGAGAGCGGTGAGACACTGGCCCAAGACCCATCGAAGGATGACCTGATGACCAACAAAGCGGACTCTGATGCCGTGGATGAGCTTCTCTCCAACAGTGGTGAGCGCAGCCAGTCTCCCGAGGAAATGGCCCGCGAATCGGACGAGCTGGCTTGCAGATTGGCCTACGAGTGTGGGTGGCAGTTGTGCAACGATTCCCTTAGGACACTGGATGCGCAACGCACGCGAGCCTTCACCCTTCTGTCGGTGACACTGGCATCGGCAGGAATTGCCCTGTCGGCATTCGTGGGGGGTGAAGTTCGCGAGAACCTTGACCCCTTGGGCAATTTCGGGTTAGCCGTTTTTGCTATCGGCGCGTTGTTGGTTACGGCTTCTGCCGCTGCAGTGGCGTGGCCCATCGAAACCGAGGCCGCCCTTCGACCCTCGGTGATTGTCGAAAACTACATCACTCCTAAGGATGAGGGGCGCAGGACGACATGGGTCCACAAGAATCTCGCGCGGGACTTGGAGGAAGCCTACGACAAGATGAAAAACGAGCTCAAGACTCGCAGCCTCCTCTATAAGTGCGCGGTTGGGCTCTCACCGGTCGTTCTCGTCGGAGCTGGTATGGTGGTGCTTGATGTCGTCCGATGACAAGACCCCTCAGCCTCCCCCAGCACCGCCCCCGCCGCCTCCTTCCAACGAACCCGTGGAAAGAAACTCTCCTCCGCCTCCGTCCAACGAGCAGGTGATTGCGGAGCCGTCCCCTCCGGCTGCGTCCAACGAGGTGTTAATCCTTACCGAAACGGAGCGCGGCTAACCATCTCCGGTTACCGGGCCACTGTGCCTGAGCACCGCTACGCTAACCCCGCACCCCCCAAATGGGGTTTCGTGCGTGGTGAGATTCTTGAGACGGAGCGTCAGTCCGGGACCAAAGGAGCGTGAGCAGAGATGGCGACAGCGAAGTACATAAGACGGCAAGCGCTCCACCAGGAATTGTCTAAGCAGGTCGATGTCGCCGTTGCGGGCGAATTGAGCAAGCCGCGGGCAGGCCTTTTGGTGTGGTTCTTTAGCGTCGTAAAGGGATATGACGAGGCCGATGCGCTCGAATTCGTTTGTGATGGCGACGGCGACGGCGGGTTCGATGGGCTGCTGTTGGAGACGCACGAGACTGATACGGATACTCGCTACGTCGTTACGGCGTTCCAGTCTAAGTACCCTGAGAGGCCATCAATGATCGGAGAAAACGAAGTAGCGGGCTTCATTGGCAGGGGCGACCGTCTCCAGCATGTGCCGCATCTGAAGGAACTCATTCAACCTCCAAAAAGGGCCGAACTTCGTCGCCTCGTTGAACGTTTCGGACTTGAGGAGAAGATCAATGCTGGCACCATCACCTTTAGGTTGAATATTGTGACAGCTGGATTCGTTGGTCCTGAGGCCCAAAAGATCGTAGCGGCGAAGAACCACAAGAACCCTGGCTATATCAAGATCTGGGACATTGATACCCTGCGTCCAGCCATCGAGGCGTACAATTCGCCGACTCCCGCTAGCGCTATAGTTGCTGTACCGGTTCCGCGCCATGACGTGCTAGTTGTAGAGGCAGAGGACTATCGCGCGGTAGTCGCGGCCGTGCGGGCAACCGATATCGTCCAGTGGCCCGGCATTGCGGACCGCACACTATTTAACTTGAACGTGAGACGGCAACTCGCTACGAACAAGGTTCGAAGCGCGCTTGACCGGGCAGCGGCTCAACGTGAGCAGCATGATCGTTTCCTAGCGTCGCACAATGGGCTAACCGTAATCTGTAGGAGGCTTGAAGTGTCAGATCACAAGATCGTCATGCATGATCCTTCTGTTGTGAATGGAGCCCAGTCCGTCATTGCCTTCTTCGAGAATGAAGCGACCTTGACTGAAACCTTGAGAGTATTCGTCAAGATTTGTGAATTAGATCCTGCTGGCCCCTTTGCGCGTGACATAGCGATTCGTAGCAACACACAGAGCGCTGTAAACAGCCGTAATCTACGAGCGCTTGACGGTCCACAATTGCGCCTGAAAAAGGAGTTTGAATCGCGCTTCCCAAAGATCAATTATGAGACGCGTCCGGATGCGAACCTTACGCAGTCAGACTCGGCCATTCACAATCATCTGGCCGCGAAGTGCCTGTGTGCTGTCATGAACCGTCGTCCTTGGTTCGCGGTAAAAAGTCTATCATTATTCGATGAGCCACACTATACCGATATCTTTAATGACGAGATCCACGCAGAACAAGTATTGCTCTCGATTAAGCTGAGACATCTGGTTGATGAAGACAAGCTAAGATACCCTGTTACGTACCGGCGCTCTTGGGCACTGACAGCTATTGTGGCGACTTACCTTTCTGCTGAAGCTCTGCGCGCAATCCGAGAAACTCAAGATCTAATTGCCGTGGCAGCAGACTATGCACAAAATACCGCTCAGTACCAGTCTGATATTATGATTTCGCTTGCTGCCGCTCGCAAGGTGCTCGAGTATCGGCGCGATCAGAAGCAACAAAAAGATGATGTCGACGATTTCAAAGTGGACTTCAAAAACGAACAAGTTTTACGTAAGCTTGGCGAGAAGTGTCGAGAATTTGCAATTGTGTTGAAGGACTGAAATTGATCGGGCATCAGAGAGTAGATCGAAGGCTATAGTTAATGTTCGGTTTGCTGATTGCCTCGAGAGACGATACGCGCGGACGGCATCCGACGAGTCCAACAAGGGCTGTTGGGCAACGAGCAACCGCTTGTGACTCGCGGCTCAAAGACAGAGTTGCCATCGACCATCCGTCGCTTTGCTTGAGCGGTTCAGACATCGGTACTGCATCAGATCAGCCCGTCCGAGGTGAGCCCCTGAAATACTGTGGCCTACCCAAGGAGTCGTGTGCCTTCACAGCTTCCTGACTACAGCGACTCGGTCCGAACTGCCGTTGCTGACTACTGGGATGTGCGGCGTTCGCAGGCGGACGAGTCAGAGGGCAGGGGCGTGTTCAACACCGGTATTCGTGCCGAGGTGACTGGAGGTCGCCATCTGCATGCTCTTCAGGAGTTGGTGGTGAGCGTGTTCGTGGACGCGGGGATACCGGCTGGGCTCATCGACGTCAAACGGCGTCCGATCGCCGGGTACTTCCGCCGCGACAAGAGCTGGGATGTCGTGGTGATGGTGGCTGACAGGGTGGTGGGCATCATCGAGTTGAAGTCGATGGCGGGTGACAGCCCGGGCCAGAACTACAACAACCGCACCGACGAAGCCTTGGGTCAAGCCGTCGATGTCTGGAAAGCGGTGGAGCGCGACATAGTGGGACCGCAGCGGCCGTGGCTTGGCTACTTCATGCTGCTGGAGGACAACTCGGCCTTCACGACTGCGGTCAAGCCACGCAGGACGGTTTGGGAACCCGATCCAGCGTTCGACGGCGCCAGCTACGCGGACCGGTATGTGATCTTCTTCGAACGAATGGTCCGCGAGCGGCTGTTGGACGCAGCGTGCGTGGTCCTCGCTGACAAGGATGCCGCTACGGTCCGTTTTCCGTCGAACTCGGTGAGCTTTCAGACGTTCGCGGCGGCAATCCATGGAAGGTGCCTCCAGTTCATAACGACCAACCCTGACATCGACTGGTCGGGCCGCGGATAACGGCAGCTGCGGGGTTCATTCGTCGGCGCGGGCTACGCTGCAACGCCGAGAAGGTCAGAGCTGTTGATTCCGTATAGCGCCGCGGCTGCGTCGGTAGCAGCGCAGCGGTCTCGATGTCTGAACGCGTGGGCAAGGACAGCCGCGGTTGGGGCGTCGATGGCGTCGGGTGTGGGCACTCGGATCTTCCTGAGGTACTGGGCCTGGAACCGGTACGTGCCACCGCGCATCTTCACGCAGTAGGCACCAACGAACAGGTTCGCGATATCCGACAACAGGAGCCCTCCCAACACTTCTAGGTCCCACTTGTCGGATACGACGTAGTACAAGTTGTGGTGGGGGTAAAACCCGCCCGTGTCCAGCACGGGGTGAGCCGCCGCCTTGAGGTCGGGGAGTAGCAGCTTCGGCCGCGCTTGCAGTTCAGGATCGACTCGGTCGATCGTGCGATACCAGGAGGCTGGTCGCTTGCGGGCGACATGCCTAGCTCTGACCCGGGTGCCGTGGCGTTCCAGGTATGAAGCAAGGCCGGGGTACTCCTCGAGATCGACGAGGTGACCGTCTTCCCACGGGTTCACGAGAAACCGTCCGCTCCACTGCGGTTTGCCCGCCGCGATGTCGTGCGCGGTCAGCAATGGCAGCAGGCGGCAGCGCTCGACGCCGGGCGCGTCCTCGACGATGAAGACATCGTCACAGCCGGTCGCCACGCCGATCCCGACACGGGTGCCTGTGCGCCAGTCCTCAAGCGGATCGAAGCGCTCCTCCAGATCCGCTAGCAACTCCAGCAATATGGGCGACCCAGATGGCCAGAGGCCGCTGCCGACGAACCATCGATCAAGTCTCGCGGCGTTGAAGCAACCTTCGCCGGGAGCTACCTCGTGCCCATCGGCGAGCCATTGGGCAACGGTGCGACCGTCCGCCGCGTCGAATCCGTCAATGGCCTCCACGACATGGGCGGGACCCTGGCGGCCGTTGCGCAGCACGGTGATCGCTGGATAGGCCGACACCGTGTCCTCGAACGCGTTTACGTCGTGCATCGCCATGACGGTGTCCACCGCGTATTCGGAACCGACCAGAGCGCGAAGCCGTTCGCCGTATTGGTTGTGCATCCAGCGGTCTGCGCAGATGAACGCAAGCCTTCCTTCGGGGCCGAGCATTGACAGGCCCTTCTCGAAGAAGCCGACATAGAGGTCGGCCCTGCCCCGCATCGTGGAGCACTCGGATCGATAAGCAGCGCTGACCTCGGCAGGAACGTCTTCGAGCCTGACATATGGCGGGTTCCCGACCACGAAGTCGGTTTGCAATGAGCCGTCGGACCCGGTGCCGAGCAGGAAATCTCCCTGGGAGATCCACTGCGAACTGAGGCTTTCTGCGATGTCGGCCGGTTGGCCGAGTTCGACAAGCAGGGTGGCCACGGACTCCCGAGCTGTGTCGACATTCCGGGCAAGCACATCGAACGCCCTGATTGCCTGGCCCGAATCGGCGAGCGACCGGCCATGTCGGGTACAGGACTCCGCCAACCGTTCAACGATTGGCACCAGAAAGGCTCCAGTGCCGCATGCAGGCTCGACGATCAGCGAAGCCCCGAGGTCTTCGACTGCCCGGTAGCCGGCCAGGTCGAGAATCAGATCGACCACCCAGCGGCGCGTGAACACCTCACCGTGTGTTCCGTCTGGATCGACGGTCCAAGTCGGCATTGTCTTGGCATCCTCCATCAACGTGGGTTGGTGGTACCGGGTCATCGGCACCACCCCGTACCGCTCAAACTACATGAATGCCATTTCATGGAGGGGTACCCTACGCACACCGTGTGACAGTCGGCGAGTCCACGCTCCTGCTCGGCTCCCGGTCGACAGCATCTCTGGTTTCGGTCAACCGTGTAGCGGGTGGCTAAAACGCAGTAACCCGTCTGTCGAAGAGTGATGACCTTACGCTCCCGCGGACGAGATCTTCCCCACAAGAGTGCAGTTCCCGCGGTTATAGCAGGTCAGTTATCGTCTCTACTGGGCGTTGATGGCGTGTTCGTATGCCTCGGTCAGAGCAACAAGTAGTTCGTTGCTGAACTCTCCGACGGTGTTTCCTTGAGCCATCGTAGTCTCCGTGAACTCCTCGATCCGTTCAATGAAGTGCGGGGCGTTCCTTTCGAAAACGCTGCGGTTGAACTGAAGTGCTGCTCCGTTTTCGTTCCAAAGTGTGACCAGACCAACTCCCTCGTCTACCAACTCGGGACGAAGGGTGAACCGCTTGTAGTTTTTGCCGACAGCCGTTCGGAGTCTGACCAAACCCCGCTGTTCGAGGTTATCCGCCCATTCGAGCAGACGGTGTAGATCCGCACGAGTGTTCTCTGGTGCTCGGCTGATTGAGTCTTTGAATATGCCGCTACCGTCATGGTAGGAGGAGGTGGAGCCTTGGTTGCGTGTGTTCTCCACGGTCACCTCGTGGCGCTCTGGAGTGACCCGCTGAGGTAGCACGATCGAGGTTCCGCCGATTTCGAAAGAATTGACCTCAACCAGGTCGATCAAGAGTTTGTCCGTGACATGCTCCAAGTAGGCCACCAGCGTCATCAATTCTTGTGGTACTTCGTCAAGAACGAACACCAGCCTGAATCGGCCTTCTCGAAGATGCTCATCTAGGGAGTCAGTGAATTCCTGAGCATCCAGCGCATCCTCCCGAACCGCTTCCAGTCCATCCTTGGGCAACACGTCTGCAAGCTGTTTGTGGGTCATCCCGTGAAGATTTGCTGCGTAGGCCAATATCTGTGCAACGACAGCGCGACGAGCTTCGTTGTTTTTTGCAAGCTTTACTTCGACTATGACCGGTCGGCCCGATGTCTCCACTGCCAGGAGATCTGCATATCCCGAACCAAGCGACACTTCTCGACCAAGAATGAACAGCGTCGGCTTGCCCGACAACTGCAACATCTCCGGTTTTTTCTCTATCAGGCCATGGAGGGTTGCCTCATCCTCGAACCCTTCGGGCGGGCTCAGCTTCCAGTTGTCGTCGTCCTTTGTCCAGATTCCCATCATCGCGTTAGCGTAGCTTTGTTGATCTGCTTGGGTTGATGCACTGCTCCCCGTCTTCCCGGTTTCGCCGGGAATGGCGGGGGATATCAGTTTTGGGGCGATCCGGTTAGAAACGGCTCGAACCACTCAAGGCCAGATCGCGTTCCTGATCTGCCTCACATGTGGACAGCTGGCAGTTAGCTCGAGTCTGGGTTCTCGACGACCCTCGGGAAGAACGACTCTTTGGGCACTGTCGGGACGGTGAGCTCCCAGTTGGTGTGGGGTCGTTGCCGTCTCGTTGTTCCTCAGTCAGCGGCTGCTGGAGGAGGTGGCTGGCGATGAGTGTTTCAAGAGACGCCGACTCCGCCTCGTCCGAAGAGCGCAGGTGCTTTGAGTCGTCGCCGGAGACGACCGCCGACTCAATGACGTGTCCCCCTCAGTGGAGGCGAACTTCGCCTCGTAGATTCCGAATCCGCTCCAACTGCGATGCGCGAACAGGCGGCTCCCCTCCATGAACATGAACCACTTCTCCTCCATCATGTGAGGGACATAACCGCGCCGTATCGAACCCATCTCCTCATCGGTCCAGACCCGGTCGGGCGCAGGGATCGGCTGCGGGTCGGAGAGCGGCTCAGTCTTCCAGCTGTCCCGGCCCGCCCTGTTGCTCATGGTGCTCTCATCTCCGGCATGCCCGACCGCGGCAGCTTTGCCAGATTACTGGCGTTAGACGGGACTACGTCGATGCGTCGATTGCTGGCGGCTGCGAGGTGGAAAGGGGTCGCCGGGGTCCGAGGTGATGATCTGGCCGCCGGGCCGTTGTCGCATCTTACGAACTCATCGGCCCATAGCCGATACGATCTTGTGGAGCACGCTACGGTCGCGTCCGCGTCAACGCTGTGACTGGTGTCCACACAATGCTGCGTTGTTTGTTTGGTTCGGTTAGGAGGTATCATCCATATCAAGGTAGGTTGGGATAGGTATGCGAAGTTCAGCCAGGTTCGCGAGCAGATCTTTACGGATCTTGTACAGATTAATTACAATATACCAATCATCTGACTCGAGATTGATATAGTTATGAACGTTCTGTGGATCAATTTCCGAATTAACCCGAGGTGGTTTGGATGGCGGAGGAACGTTTTGTGGATCAATTTCCGGATCGAGATCGCGGTCCAAACCTTCTTTCGGTTCTTCACGATGAGGTTCCCGAACACCGTCTCCCCTGAAGCAGCGATTACTGTCAACAAATAGGAAATTATCGATCTGCCAACCTAAAGTGTCTGTGGATGGCATGTCAAGTAGTTGTTCAGCAAGAAAACCGAAGCTTAGTAGTTCTTGTATTACTTTTATCTCTATCAAGTTGAGGAAATCAAATCTTAAGTATGGGATTTGGTCAATTTCCGATTGTGGTATCAAAAATGTTGGTTCGTCTATCCAACGTTCAATTTGTTTTGGAAGGGCTCCACAAATTTCTGAGGTTTCTTCGAGTGGGCACCTTAACCTTGATGGTTTCGGTTTGCTAACTGAGTTACTATTGATCGATTCAAGTTTAATCTTACGCATCAAGTCCCGTCTGATTGTTCGGATTTGATCGCGTTGTTTATCCGCTTTGAACTCCTTAAGCAGGCGTTCCATCGAATCGAGAGCATACAAAGTGTCATCATCAGAAAAATCCTGTTGATGAGCCCATACATTGCGTATCTTGGCGATTGCAAATACCATTGATCGCACGGAGGGGTCGAACCCGTGACTAAAGACCTCGTTCCAAGTGACCTTGATTCCGGTGAGCAGGAATGCAACATCATCGGTGCTTCCATTACTTCTGGGATCGCGGAATTTAGAGTTGACCTGCTGGAGCCATCCTTCGCCATAGAAACCCTGCCAAGTCGATTCACACACGGGACCGAGTCCGCCACGCAGTAACTTCAGCGCCTTGTCGACACGATCGGTGTTGGACATTGCCATGGTCAGCGTCTCTACTATCGGAATGCTCCTGCAACAATACACGCGACACCAACGAATGGTACGGCCGCTGCGGTACGTGCCCAATCCGCGAGGATCATCTGGTGGGTTTCCGGCGGAGGGTCTCTCGGGGGCATGAGAGCCGCATCCTGGTTGGACGAAGCCGAGACAGGAGACCCGCGTCGGCTATACCGCCGCTATCGCCACTTCGGAGTGCTTGACAAACACCAGGTGATCGGAACCGCCAAACGCTCCAAGCAGAACGGTCGTTTGCAGGCCACCGCACTGGTCTTCAGTCAAACGGAGATGTTCACGGAACCAGTCTCGATTGCCCGGTCACGAGAGATCTGTGACAGCATGAATCAGAATTCATACTTCATAACAACACGCAGAATTGATGAGAATACTGTCCGTGCTTTCTACGAGGAAGGGATGGGGCCGCAATGAGCAACGATTTCCACGGACTCGACCAAGAGCGGATGGTCGTGCTGTCGCTAAAACCCAGATTCGCGGAGGCCATCCTCGCTGGCGTCAAGACTGTGGAGTTGCGTCGCACCGTACCGAAGATCGTGATTCCGACGCGGGCTCTCTTGTATGCCGCGTCGCCAGTGCGAGCGCTCCTTGGAACATGCGTCATCACTAGTGTCCGGTCCGCTGATCTCGCGGTCCTATGGCACGAGTATGGCTCACGATCGGAGTTGCCCTTCCACGAGTTCCAGCAGTATTTCGAGGGCGTGGATGTAGGCACCGCTCTAATTCTCTCCGAGCCGCAAGCACTCAGTCAGCCGATCCCTCTCCAAGACCTCCGAGCCAAGCCGAAAGGTTTCCGTCCCCCTCAGAGCTATGCGTATGTTGATGCCAGAATTGGTAACCAACTCATACGAACAGCCGCCTAACTCATCCAAAGGCCCTCGCCGTCTACACCGAGATCCTCGGATTCCATCGGGTCCAGACGCCGTCCCGACAGCCGACGGCGCGAACAGGCTGCTAGAACATGTGTCGTGGCTACGTTTATCGGTCTTGACCTAGCGTGGAAGGCGACCAATGAGAGCGGGATCTGCTGGCTTGAAGGCGAGTCGCCCGAAACGTTGCGATGCACGCGGATTGAAGCCGCTGTGCAGCCGATCGAAGACCTCGCGGATGAGATTGCGTCGGTTGACGGGACTGTCATCGTAGCGATCGATGCTCCGGTGCTCTGCTCGCCACACACGGATCGCCCGCAGTCTGCGGCACAGCCCGATGGCGAGGCCGCGCTCAACTCCTCAGTGCTCCGTACGGGGCCCCGATGGGTTGATCCGGAGATCGGTCGTCGGTTTTGGCAGTACAAGGTGTCTGCCTACCCGGCCAGCGCGGCTGTCGCCCAGCGGATGGATGGCTGGGATTGACCTCGGCCGTGCGCTTCAGGCTCGCGGCTTCGCATTAGATCCAGAGAAGCGCAGGGGTGGCGGCCATCGCCGCGTTGCGTTGGAGGTCTACCCGCACACAATCCATGTGAGGCTATTCGAGTTGGACGAGCGGATGCCTTACAAGAAGGGCAGAGTTGCCGATCGCAGACAGGCAATGCAGTTGTATCAGAATCACCTTCGCGAATTCGCCGCACGTGAGGCGCCCGGCATCCTCCACAACGCCAGCCTGCAGGATGCTCTCGCGTCGGAGACGACCGAGATGGCTCGGGGAAAGGCGCTGAAGCGGCTTGAAGACACACTCGACGGGCTCACCTGCGCACTGGCCGCGTGGCTCGCTTGGAGAACTCCCGATGCCTGGGAGATGATCGGCGATCTTAACGGGTACATCCTTTCGCCACGCGCGGCGGGCGACTAAGCGGCCGATTACGGGCGGTCGCGGTCTGGGTTGGATATCTAGGTATCTTGCATTCTTGCTATCAAGGAGTATCCTTCAACTCAGGACATTGCCAGGGGAGGAGAAGATGGCACCGCAGGGAGACACTAAGAGCATGACATTGCGTATCGATGAGACGCTCGCGGAGAGGGTGCGGACAATCGCTGAGGTTGAGGAAACGACCGTGAGCGACGTCATTAGAGATGCTTTGGCTGAGCATGTGGAACGTCGACGCAGTGACCCGGAGTTTCAAGCAATGCTGAAGCGCAACCTTCAGCGCCACGAGGAACTGCTGAGCATGCTCGCAGACGGCTGAGTGATCTATCTCGAACTAGACGATGTGCTTGCCATCGCGTGCGAGGTTCTCGGGCTTGAAGTAGGTGCGCTCGTGCATGTGACGGATCTCGGGCTTGCAGACTCAGCCGTCGCAAGGCCGCGTGCCGGTTTCGCTGGTGAGGAGTTCCACCCAACGGTGGAGGCCAAGGCGGCTTCCCTGCTCTTCGGTCTAGCGCGCAACCATGCGTTCATTGACGGCAACAAGCGAGTCGCTGTGCTGGCCACGCTTCAGTTCTTGAACACGAACGGCTGCGACCTGGACCTATTGCCAGTCGAGGAGGCGTACAAGACGATCGTCAAGGTCGCCTCGGGGAACCTCTCGGTGGATGACCTCACGGACTGGATCAGAGATCGAATCAAGCCGCTGCGGTAGCTCTGGGCAGACGGCACCGGCTGGTTCAGGAGCGTTGCCCACCGACCGAATCGTTTGATGGCAGGTCTAACGGACGATCCGTATTGAGGGATTATCCGTTTGCCGGTGCGGGCTACGCTGCAACGCCGAGAAGGTCAGAGCTGTTGATTCCGTATAGCGCCGCGGCTGCGTCGGTAGCAGCGCAGCGGTCTCGATGTCTGAACGCGTGGGCAAGGACAGCCGCGGTTGGGGCGTCGATGGCGTCGGGTGTGGGCACTCGGATCTTCCTGAGGTACTGGGCCTGGAACCGGTACGTGCCACCGCGCATCTTCACGCAGTAGGCACCAACGAACAGATTCGCGATATCCGACAACAGCAACCCTCCCAACACTTCCAGATCCCACTTGTCGGATACGACGTAGTACAAGTTGTGGTGGGGGTACAACCCGCCCGTGTCCAGCACGGGGTGAGCCGCCGCCTTGAGGTCGGGGAGTAGCAGCTTCGGCCGCGCTTGCAATTCAGGATCGACTCGGTCGATCGTGCGATACCAGGAGGCTGGTCGCTTGCGGGCGACATGCCTAGCTCTGACCCGGGTGCCGTGGCGTTCCAGGTATGAAGCAAGGCCGGGGTACTCCTCGAGATCGACGAGGCGAGCGTCTTCCCATGGGTTCACGAGGAACCGTCCGCTCCACCGCGGCTTGCCCGAAGCGATGTCTTGCGCGGTCAGCAATGGCAGCAGGCGACAGCGCTCGACGTCGGGCGCGTCCTCGACGAGGAACACGTCGTCACAACCGGTCGCGACGCCGATCCCGACGCGAGTGCCGGTGCGCCAGTCCTCAAGCGGATCGAAGCGCTCCTCCAGATCCGCTATCAACTCCAGCGAATTGGGCGATCCAGATGGCCAGAGTCCGCTGCCCGCGAACCACCGGTCAAGTCTCGTCGCGTTGAAGCAACCTTCGTCGGGAGCTACCTCGTGCGCATCGGCGAGCCATTGGGTGACGGTGCGACCGTCCGCCGCGTCGAATCCGTCCAGGGCCTCCACGACATGGGCGGGACCCTGGCGCCCATTTCGCAGCACGGTGATCGCCGGGTAGGCCGACACCGTGTCCTCGAACGCGTTCACGTCGTGCATCGCCACGACGGTGTCCACCGCGTATTCGGAACCGACCAGAGCGCGAAGCCGCTCGCCGTACTGGTTGTGCATCCAGCGGTCTGCGCAGATGAACGCAAGCCTTCCTTCGGGGCCGAGCATCGACAGGCCCTTCTCGAAGAAGCCGACATAGATGTCGGCCCTGCCCCGCATCGTGGAGCACTCGGATCGATAAGCAGCGCTGACCTCGACAGGAACGTCCTCGAGCCTGACATATGGCGGGTTCCCGACCACGAAGTCGGCTTGCAATGAGCCGTCAGAGCCGTTGCCGAGCAGGAAATCCCCCTGGGAGATCCACTGCGAACTGAGGCTTTCTGCGATGTCGGCCGGATGGCCGAGTTCGACAAGCAGGGTGGCTACGGACTCCCGAGCTGTGTCGACATTCCGGGCAAGCACATCGAACGCCCTGATTGCCTGGCCCGAATCGGCGAGCGACCGGCCATGTCGGGTACAGGACTCCGCCAACCGTTCAACGATTGGCACCAGAAAGGCTCCAGTGCCGCATGCGGGCTCGACGATCACCGAAGCCCCGAGATCTTCGACTGCCCGGTAGCCGGCCAGGTCCAGAATCAGATCGACCACCCAGCGGCGCGTGAACACCTCACCATGTGCTCCGTCCGGATCGACGGTCCAAGTCGGCATCACCCTGGCATCCTCCATCAACGTGGGTTGGTGGTACCAGGTGACCGGAACCACCCCTCACCGCTCGAACTACATGAATGCCATTTCATGGAGGAGCACCTTAAGCGCACCATGTGACAAGTGCTCGCGAGAGGAGAGGCAAGCGAAAACTAATGGCGTATGCTTAAACACTATGAAATCTGGATTCGGTTTTCTCAATCGTGAAGGAGAGAAGCCACATGTCCGACCGTAGGGAACGGAGGCAAAGAACGCGTCACACGCAGCGGGTCGCGAAGCACGAAGCCAAAGCGGATTACAAGCGCCACAACGCGCCGAAGCGTATCCGTGGAGCAGCCACCACATGCTTCATCTTCGGTGTCCTAGCAATCTTGGGAGGGCTCTTTGACGCGAGCGGGACACCGAAGTTTGGTGGAGACGCGTATACGGAGATGGTGGCTCAGCTGGCTACGATCTCTCGCGCGGTCGGATGGCTCGCGGCGGTGGTGCTCTTCACCGGGGGAGCGCTATTGAAAGCGCTGGCTGACGTCCTTGATGAACTGAGACGGCCGGCAGTGGGAGGCAATCCGGTGACAAGGGAGCGTCTGACAGTCCCGGTTACGGGTGTTTCTGATGCCGCTCCTGGAGTAGCATCAGGCTGAGGAGATAGATGTGAGCCGAAAAACAACATCAAAAGAAGAGAAGAGCAGGCTCGCGAAGCAGGCATCAGTCCGGGGCGATGAAGTCGTCGCGCGGGAATCGGGCTGGAAGAAGGGCACAATCGCTCAGTGGCGAAGGGATCGTAATCTTCCGGCGAAAGGGAATCGTACGGCGCCTCGACCCAAGGAGGTGCCAGCATCATCCCCGGTTGCTTCAGCGCTTGCCGGAGCGCTTGATATAGACACAACAGAGGAGAGGCTGCTGCCGTCCGTTGCGGACCTATCGCTTGAGCAGCGTCGAGAACTCGCAGGTCGGACAGTGTTTCCCCTTGACGTCAAGGCTCGCCGCGAGTGGGAAGAAATGAACCGGCAACCTGCGCGGGACTTGCCGGACTTGCGAGAGTTCATGCAACGACGCTCTCCATACATCAACTACGACGAATCCCGCACCCAAGCAGATCCCCGCTGACTCAACGCGCGGCACCTGGGGCCTGGGTGGCTTCGCTATGACTGTCATGTATCAACAGCCGAGACCCATGGCGAAGAGTGATGCCATTAGCCAGTTTGAGTGTCGATCGCGCGAGCAGACGGACTGGATCCGTGACCATGCGCGCTTGGCAAGCACCTCTGGTACAGCACAAGTGCAGGTAATCACGCCAGAGAGCAGCGACGAGGTCGTGGCCTACTACGCGTGGTGCATGTCCAGCATCCCGAAGGACAAGCTGTTGCAGCGATGGCGAAAGGGAGCAGGCAAGTACGATCAGCCGGTCGTCCTGCTTGCCAGGCTCGCTACCTCCAGGCAGCATGAGCGGCGAGGACTGGGTACCGCGCTGCTGCAAGACGTTCTAAGGCGGACCGCCAACATCGCGTCAGAGATTGGATGCCGCGGGTTGTTGGTGCACGCGGAGAGCAAAGACGCTTGCGAGTTCTACACGAGAGCCGTATCCGCATTTGAGGCATCGCCGACCGGTGATCTTCATCTAGTTCTACTCATGAAAGACATCAAGCGGACGCTCAACAACTGAGGACTCAAGCGCGGTGCCGTCGCTCGTTAGAGCGTCTATTTCATGTCGCCTAGTCGCTTCGTTGAGGCGCCCGCGAGGATCATCTGGTGGGTTTCCGGTGGAGGGTCCCTCGGGGGTATGAGAGCCGTGTCCTGGCTGGACGAAGTCGAGACGGGAGACCCACGTCGGCTGCACCGCCGCTATCGCAACTTCGGAGTGCTTGACGAAAGCCAGGTAACCGGAATCGCTAGGCGGTCCACACAGAGCGGTCGTCTGCTGGCTACCGCACTGGTCTTCAGTCAAACGGAGATGTTCACGGAACCAGTCTCGATTGCCCGGTCAGGAGAGATTTGTGACAGCATGCAACACGGTTCATACTTCATAACAACACGCAGAATTGATGAGAATACTATCCGTGAACTCTACGAGGAAGGGATGGGGCCGCAATGAGCAACGATTCGCAGGGGCTCGACCAGGACCGGATGATCGTGCTGTCGCTCAAACCCAGATTCGCGGAGGCCATCCTCGCTGGCGTCAAGACTGTGGAGTTGCGTCGCACCGTGCCGAAGATCGTGATTCCGACGCGGGCGCTCCTGTACGCCTCGTCACCAGTGCGAGCGCTACTGGGCACATGCGTCATAACTAGCGTCCGGTCCGCTGATCTCGCAGCCCTTTGGCACGCGTACGGCTCACGATCAGAGTTGTCCTTCCAAGAGTTCCAGCAGTACTTCGAGGGCGTGGCCAAAGGCACCGCTCTAACGCTCTCCGATCCACAAACACTCAGCCGGCCGATCCCTCTCCAAGACCTCCGAGCGAAGCCGAGGAACTTCCGACCGCCGCAGAGCTTCGCCTACGTTGATACCAAGACCGGGAACCAACTCATACGAATGGCCGCCTAGCCCAAGATTCGACCACGGAGAGCACTGGTAGAGATGCGACGGTGGTCTCCCTGTCGTTTCGGCTTCAGAGCGAGCGTGGCTCGGCGGCGACGACCGGTTGGCTTGGCGATCGGTGGACAATGCGCCATTCGCGCAACGCGCTGGCACGATCGAGTGGCGTGTTCCATCAGGTGTCACTGACGCGCGAGGAATCGCGAACACATGGTTGACTTTGTTGTCGCGTTTGCTAGAGTTTGGGTACTTCTCCCCGCCTTCCCGGTTTTTGCCGGGAATGGCGGGGGATATCTATTTTTGGAGGCAACCCGGTGACAAGAGTGGCCGTGTTCATCGACTACGAGAACAGCCGCTTCGGGGCACGGGAGGTCTTTGGTGACCGGCGACGCGATCCCTACACATTCGGGCATGTGGAACCGCAGAAGCTGGCCTTGATGCTAAAGCAACTCGGCGAGAAGGTCGACCCAACTCGCGAACTCACCGCGGTGTACGTCGCTAGTCGGTGCGTCGGCCGTTGCGACGCAACCGGATCGCAGTCAGGAACGCCTGGTCTGTGTAGTACCGCACTGCGACCTCATGCTCGGGCACATCGGGCCCGGCGCCGACGGCAGCGTCCAGCTCCGCGAGTGTCACAGGTTCCGTAATCGGATCTTTGTCGGCGTCGGTAGCAGGCACAATTGTCATGCGATTGATCTTCTCGGAGCGTCTAGCCCCAACCCAGGCTAGTGCACATCCCCACAGAGATGTCGGTGGCGCGTCAGGGCGCGGGAGCGAGGGGCATCACATCCCTCCAACGGTCGTTCCGAGAGTGCCAGCGTTTGGAGCGCCCTGGGACGCGACAAAAGGGTCGG
Organism: Candidatus Aldehydirespiratoraceae bacterium; assembly: GCA_965198365.1. Lineage (GTDB taxonomy): Bacteria > Actinomycetota > Acidimicrobiia > Acidimicrobiales > Aldehydirespiratoraceae > VXYK01. Next base: position 1,896,626 of record OZ240617.1, read on the forward strand.
GCCGGTCGGGTCCATGAGTCAGCGCTGGTGTCGAGTCCATCGGGGCACCTCCTCATCTGTGAATCTGAAAGCCCACGCTCGCAACGTTCTGCGGCCGTCCAGCTATCCCCCAGTTGGACACTGCGGTTTCGATGAAGACCGTTCTGATCTCGTCTGATTCGATGCCAGCAGCGTTCAGTTCGGTAGCGATAATTGCGTGCAACTTGGAAAGCGTCGCCGGGCTGCGACCTGCAAACATCGTTACCCTGACAAGAACCATCCTTTCGAGTTTCCCTGGTAATAATGCGTTCTTGGTCGACGCGTCAGAGAGAAGGACGGTCGGGTCGTCTTCTGGCACACTGAGTCCGGTGACCAGTGCTTTGTGCACCGCAGCTAGCAATGCTGGCTCTGAGGTGGAGCCTAGGGAGCCGACCACTGCTATCTCAGCAAGAGCCATTTCGCACATCTCCTGAAACCAGACCGGCGGTGTTGAGGGTGGTGACGGTGCTCTCGGTCTTGTGACATCGCTTTGACGCTAGCGCCTGCCGTTTGTGAGGGGCGCAAGTTGCGAGCGGAAGTCAGTCTCGATGAGAATCTGGGTCCCGAACCGTATGAGCGAATATTGACCAAATATTGACCAAATATTGTCAAATTCGCCTCCGTTGACCACCGGAAGGTGCCACTAAATCGGAAAAACGTCAACTATGAACGTTCTCGGGGCGATATTGTTCAGATATGGCACCGGCTTCGGTGCGTTGGCCTACCGGGCCGCGCACGATCTTCTTCGACAACATCGCTTCACGCACCACGCTGTCCAAGGCTGTCGGCGACGGTCGCATCCGGCGGATCGCTCCACGCATCTACACCGCTGACCTCAGATCGGAGCTGTCCGAGATCGTTGGGGCGAACTGGTCCGAGCTCTGCAACCACTACGTCCCGGGAGCTGTCATCGTCGACAGGTCCGCGGCGACGCCTGGAGTGATTCGAGACGGGACACTCACGGTCGCGGCCCACACAACTCGCACGTCGATCAAGCTGCCAGGTCTCGAAATCAGAATCCGACAAGGAACTCCCTACGAGTCCGACCTGCCTTGGAGTAATGGGCTCTACATGTCCAGCCCAGCACGCACACTCCTCGACAACCTCGAGCCCAGCCGAAGCCGAAGCGGGCGGCCCTCGCGAACCCTCTCGCTGACCGAGCTCGAGGACTGGATAGCAAGCAAGTACATCGCTTGGGGTCCTGAGCGCACCGACCGTTTCCGAGCCGAGGCTCGCGATTTGGCCGAAACGACTGGGCGCTCCGGGCACATCACCGCGATCGACTCTCTGTTCGAGCAACTCGCAGGCGTAGAGCCGCTGAGACCCAGTGCCGGTCAGCTCTTCAGGGCTGTCACCGTCGGGGAAGCGTGGGATGAGCAACGCCTGCGGATGTTCGACACCGCAATCGAGACCCTCCAACAGATGACGCCTCCAGGAGTTCCTGAATGGCTCCCCGAAATCGACCCCCCCGGCGAGCTTCCCTTCTACGAGAGTTACTTCTCGAACTACATCGAGGGCACGACCTTCACCGTTGACGAAGCGCGCCGGATCGTCGAAACAAACACTCCGCCGGTCGAACGCCCGGCCGACGGTCACGATGTCCTCGGCACGTACCGCTGCGTCGTCGATCCGATCGGCCGGGCAGCCACATCCGCTGATCCCGCCGAACTGATCGATCGCATGATCGCTCGCCACCAAGAGATCATGAGCGGACGTCCCGACCAGCGCCCAGGAGCCTGGAAGACTGAGAGCAACCGCGTCGGTCTCTACGAGTTCGTCGCGCCGGACCTGGTCGAAGGCACGCTCATCAAGGGGCTCGAGCGCATCTCGCAACTGCCGGAGGGTTTCGCCCGTGCCCTCTACGTAATGATCGTCGTAACCGAGGTTCACCCGTTCGGAGACGGAAACGGCCGGGTCGCTCGTGTGATGATGAACGCCGAGTTGTCAGCCATCGGCGCTGCTCGCATTGTGATACCCAGCGTGTATCGCAACGAGTACCTCACGGGGTTGCGGAGCGCTTCGGTGAATGATGGAGACCTGACTGCCTACGTCCGAGTCATGACCCACGCATGGCGATGGACCGCAGCGATGCCCTGGAACGATCCCGTCGCCACCGAAGGCCAACTCATCGCAACCAACGCGCTGCTCGACTCGACCGACGCCGAGATAGCCGGAAAACGGCTCGAACTGCCCTAGGCGAACTGCCTCCGCCACACGGGCTGCAGCTACACGCGCCTTCATCCTCACGCCACCGCCACTCCAATTCAGGTAGACACCGGGGAAGCCCAGGGGGAACCTCACACACCATGATGTGATTTGATTCTCGGGTCGCTAGAGTTTCGTCGCTTCTCCCCGCATTCCCGGTTTCGCCGAGAATGCTTGCTGAGAGGAGATGACCAATGGGTAGACGGGACCGTCGGGCTGGGTGCCCGGCGATGGGACGACGCCGACCTGTCCTGAGGAGGAAGAATCAGTGAGAAGGTACGGCCGTTTGCTGCTGTCGGTACTGGTCGTGCTAGCGGTTCTCGCGGCGGTTCGGTTGGCTGACTGGGCACAGCGCAACGAAGACGCCCAGCAGCTTGAGCGCGACCACCGTCTGCACACTGGGAGCGAAGCGGGCGAAGATGCCTCCAACCTGGCACAAGCGCTGATGGGGGAGGGGGTTCCGCACAAGGAGGCCGTTGATTTCGCCGCAACCTTGAGCTACCTCGGCGGCGATGTCCTTGAAGACCTACCGGCGGCCCTCTTGCTGGCCGTCATCGAGCAGAATGCCTCCACCACGGACGCCAATCCGTCTCGGGACATCGTGAGGGTGGCTGAGCAACTGAAGGTTGACCGCGAGGGGCTGTGGAGCTTCCTCAATCTCGTCATCCAGGAGAGTATTGAGCGACAGATGCCGACAGATGTGACGGTTGAAGGCCTGCACGAGCACGGAGTCGAATACGCCTTTGGTTGTGAACTGCTCGAGCGGGAACCGTGCCCGGTCGATGTGGTCGTTGAACTCGTACTGGACCGCCAGCAGGCCGAGTACGAACAGTTTGGACGAATTGACTGCCGCCTACGCACCAACGCCGCCCACCCCGGATGCCTGACCTTCGCCGACTGCGCCGCCGAGTATGCAGCAGTGCTTGAAGCGCAGGACACCGACCTTGATGCCTGGGAGACAGCTAGGGTGCTCGGCTACGAGTTCGGCAGCGCAGGCTGGATGGAATTAACGGCTGTGACTTACGAGACGTTCGAGTCTAGTTGGGAGGCTCACGAGACCTGTATCACCGAGCGCTATGGAATCGACGCCTATAAGGCTCTCGTGTTGGCGAGATAGACAGCATCAGCAGCGACCACAACTCGTCCCCCTCAGCAGTGTGTGAGCGCCTCGTGGCGTAGCAGATCGGCGGGTCCGGTCTCGGTCGCGCGGTCAGCTCTGGAGGTCTTCGGGTGGGGGCTCTGGGGTCACGATCGCGATCAGGTTCCCGCAGGTGTCATCAAAGATGGCCGAGACGCCGGTTCCGTCGTCGGTGGGGGGCTGGGTGAACTCGATCCCGGCGGTGCGAAGCCGCGCGTATTCGGCATGGACGTCATCGACGGTGAACTGCGCTGCTGGGATCCCGTCGGCGGTGAGGGCATCGCGGAATGTCTTGGTGGCTGGGTGTGCGGCGGGTTCAAGGAGCAGTTCTGGTCCATCAGGTTGCTCTGGAGAGACCACGGTGAGCCAGGAGTAGTCCCCGACGGGCATGTCATGATGTTTCTGGAATCCGAGGACCTCGGTGGAGACGGCGAGGGCCTTGGCTTGGTCGTCGACGATGACGTTGGCCAGTGTGATCCTCATATGCGTCCGCCGGTGGATTGGTTCAGTCCTGTTCGGTCTCGGGGCATTTCTCCGACCTTAGTATCCGACGCTGCCGTGGACGACCTACAGTCCGCCCTCGGTGGGTTTCCGCCTGCCATTTCGCGTATAGCTGTTCTGCTAGATCAAAGCTCGTCGCTGGTCGACACCGGAGGTAGCGACATGGATGGTGCCGCGATCGTTCATCTTGAATCGGCGATTGACAGCTTGACGGCTGGTTTGAGCGTCTCACTCGGCGTGGCGTAGGCAGCAATCAACGGAGACCGAACACCGGGCAGAAGATCGCCGATCGAGGCCCTGACGCGACCGCGCGGGTCCAGATGGCGTTCCGACAGCCGTCGGCGCGAACAGGCTGCTAGAACATGTGTCGTGGCTACGTTCATCGGTCTTGACCTAGCGTGGAAGGCGACCAATGAGAGCGGGATCTGCTGGCTTGAAGGCGATTCGCCCGAGACGTTACGTTGCACGCGGATTGAAGCCGCTGTGCAGCCGATCGAAGACCTCGCGGATGAGATTGCCTCGGTTGACGGGACTGTCATCGTAACGATCGATGCTCCGGTGCTCTGCTCGCCACACACGGATCACCCGCTGTCTGCGGCACAGCCCGATGGCGAGGCCGCGCACGACTCCTCAGCGCTCCGCCCGCAGCCCCGATGGGTGGATCCAGAGATCGGTCGGCGGTTTTGGCAGTACAAGGTGTCTGCCTACCCGGCCAGCGCGGCTGTCGCCAACGGATGGGTGGCCGGGATTGACCTCGGCCGTGCGCTTCAGGCTCGCGGCTTCGCACTAGATCCAGAGATGCGCAGGGGTGGCGGCCATCGCCGCGTTGCGTTGGAGGTCTACCCGCACACAATTCATGTGAGGCTATTCGAGTTGGACGAGCGGCTGCCCTACAAGAAGGGCAGAGTTGCCGATCGCAGACAGGCAATGCAGTTGTATCAGAATCACCTTCGCGAGATCGCCGCACGTGAGGCGCCCGGCATCCTCTACAACACCAGGTTGCAGGATGCTCTCGCGTCGGAGACGACCGAGAAGGCTCGGGGAAAGGCGCTGAAGCGGCTAGAAGACGCACTCGACGGTCTCACCTGCGCACTGGCCGCGTGGCTTGCTTGGAGAACTCCCGATGCCTGGGAGATGATCGGCGATCTGAACGGGTACATCCTCGCGCCACGCGCGGCGGGCGACTAAGTGGCCGATTACGAGCAGTTGCGACGCAGCTAGATATCTAGGTATCTTGCATTCTTGCTATCAAGGAGTATCCTTCAACTCAGGACATGGCCAGAGGAGGAGAAGGTGGCACCACAGGGAGACACCAAGAGCATGACATTGCGTATCGATGAGACACTCGCGGAGAGGGTGCGGACAATCGCTGAGGTTGAGGAAGCGACCGTGAGCGACGTCATTAGAGATGCTTTGGCTGAGCATGTGGAACGTCGACGCAGTGACCCGGAGTTTCAAGCGATGCTGAAGCGCAACCTTCAGCGCCACGAGGAACTACTGAGCATGCTCACAGACGGCTGAGTGATCTATCTGGAACTAGACGATGTGTTCGCCGGTTGCTGCGACTATGTCGAAAAAACGTCGACTTCGGAAGTTCTCGGACCGATATTGTCCAGATATGGCACCCGCTTAGCCACCGCCAGAGACACCTGCAGACAACTGGCGGTTAGCTCGATCCGGGGTTCTTGATGACGCTCGGATAGAACGACTCTTTGGGCAACGTCGGCACGGTGAACTCCCAATTGGTGTGGGGGTCGTTGCCGTCTTGTTGTTCCTCAGACAGCGGCTGCTGCAGAAGGTGGCTGTCGATGAGCATCTCAAGAGTCGCCGACTCCGCCTCGTCCGAGGAGCGCAGGTGCTTTGTGTCGTCGCCGGTGACCACCACGGATTCAATGACGTGTCCACCCGCTGTGGAAGCGAACGTCGCCTCGTAGATTCCGAATCCGGTCCAGCTGCGATGCGCGAACAGTCGGTTCGCTTCCATGAACATGAACCACTTCTCCTCCATCATCTGCGGGACGTAGCCGCGCCGGATCGAACCCATCTCCTCATCGGTCCAGACCCGGTCGGGCGCAGGGATCGGCTGCGGGTCTATGAGCGGCTCAGTCTTCCAGATGTCCCGGCTCGCCCTGTTGCTCATGGTGCCCTCATCTCCATCAGGTGCCAGTTTCGCGCACGATGCAGCGCGCACCTATTCGATCCCGCGAAGTGAAGAGCCAGCCCTACGGGGGTACGTGGCTCCGGCTACCGGCGACCTGCCGTTGGGCTCCAGAGCGTGTCGATGGGCGCGGAGTACAGACGGTCTCCTACTTTGAGGCTTCGAGGTCCGGTGTGCAGCAGTACGCCCGTGCGGAAGGTGTCTGGAGACACAACGTCGAGGTGGTCGCGGATCCAGGCGAGGTGCTTGAGGTGGTCGGTGCCGGGCGAGGCGGTGCTTTTGATTTCCACTGCTACGACGGCGCCGTCGGCGCGCTCGATCACGAGGTCGACTTCGCGACCGGCGCTGTCGCGGTAATGGTGGAGGTGCAGCGGCTCTCCGCCGGCTGAGAACTGGGACATAACCCTAGATTTGTATACTTCCTAACCTAAGATTTGTATGGCAACTAGCCCAAGAAAATCGTCGGGCGATCCACCGCGAGAGTGGTCACTTGGCTCGCGGCGGCCTCGCACGCCGACTGGATCCTCAAGAGGAAGTGGTTGCGTCGTCGGGTTGTGGTCGGCTAGAAACAGTCGTCGGCCGGTTTCCAGGCGTTGTGCGCTTGCCGAGTCATTACTGAGAGACGGAGAGAGTCCACATGCCACGCCCACACCGCCGTTCCCGGGGCGGACGCGTCACCCCGAAGGGCACCAGACCCGGCGAACCCTGTCGTGAGCGGAGACCGGCGGGAACTCTGGCGGAGGATCCGCCGTTCGAGCAGTTGCTCCTCGACGACGCCGCCGATGTTGCGGTCGGGTGCTCTGAGATCGATGAAGCAGAGGTCTGGGCGTCCTCCACGCAGGTCCTGTTCAGTCCGCTTGGTCATGCTGGTCCCACGGCGCTGCCCGCCCCGATAGCGCTGGCAGCGGCAGAGGCTTGCCCGGACCGCGCCGCCGCAGCTGTGGTAGCCGCGGCGATCAACACCTACGGCCCGTCCCGAGACCGACGCCGGGCGGCACGGTTGCTGGAGAAGCTGGCCGAGAGCGGGGAACATCTGCCGGGCTGGATCTGCGCGCTCGGCGATGTGGAGCCGCGCCGGGCCGTGCTGCTGACCGACTCCTGGGGTGACGAGCGGTGGGTGTGGATCGACTTCGAGCGCGCCGATGGCGAACTGCGCGGTCTCGGCGTGAGCGTAAGCGGTTCCCATGGTGCTTATGCGCGTGACTTCGTGTACGGCTCTCCAGTCGAGGCGATCGAGGGCCAGTTCGCGGAACAGGTCCAGGCGGTGATGCGGTCGCTCGGCTTGGCCGAAGCCCGGGTGATGGTCGAGTCCGCGTTGGAGCGGAGAGACCACATCGAACTCGACTACGAAGGCGATGACGGTCACGACCAAAGGTTGCTTGCTCTCGTCCAACAGCGCGTCGCCCTGCTGCCCGCTGGTGGTGCTCAAGTACCGAGATCCCCGGTCGATGAGGAGATCGACGTCCTCTGCGAAGAGTTCGTCGCCGTGGCCGACGAGGCGGTGCCAGATGAGGCTGAGACCGTGGCCGACACCGTGTGCCGGTTCGCTTATGCGTGGTGCGACGGCGACCCGCTGTGCTGGAGCCCGAACAGAGTGCAGCGTTTTCTCAGCGTGTGGATCCCGGCGAAGTCAGTTTGCGACGACGAGTGGCACGACATGGTCGAGTGGGTGTTCCCCCTGTGGCTGCGTTTCGCCGCGGAACGCCGGGGTCTCGCCGCTGAGCTGCTTGAACTGAACCTTGAGGCCGCCCGGGAGTCCTTCGCCGACATGAGGACCAACTCCGCGGATCCGGCGATGCGCTCGCCAACGACCAACATTGTCACCGAGATGCTCGATGAAGGGGTCGACTTGAGCGACGAGACGATGGTGCAGGAGTGGATCGACCGTTACAACGCCCGCCCCCGCCACGAGCGCTACTAGGCGAGTTGGAGGGAAGTCGTGCGCGGGTATGCGGGTTGGGTTTAGACGGGGGACTACGTCTCTAGACGTGGAAGTCTTTCGTGTGGTCGGGGTGGCTCCGTCCAGAGCGACACGACTAGAGGTGGATCGTGAAGGCTTGAGTGAGGTTGGGGCCGTATCGGTATACGGAGAAGTCGATGTCGAAGGCCACGGCCTCGCTGATGCCGCAGCGCTCCATGACGGCCCAGCTTGTGCGGTCGATCATCGAGAAGTCCTGGTCGGCGAAGGTCTCGCCGATTCGCAAGGCGCTCACGATGTCTTCAGCTGTGGCGGTCAGGACCTCCGCAAGATTGCCGTCGAGGATTGTGGCGACGAGTTCGTCGGCGGCGCTGCGGTGCCGCCTGCTGCGGGCCACCACCCAGGTCTCCACGAGTACGTGATCGGTGGTGGTGAGCCGTCCTTGGTGTTCGCTGAGCAGACGCACGGCGCGCTCATGAGAACGGTCATCGGCCGCGGCGAGTGCGTACCAGGCGCTGGTGTCGACGAAGACCCGGCTCACCGTGGCCCGGCCGGGGCCGGCCGTTTGCGCTCCAGGTTTGCGCTGAAGGCCTGTTGGACCATCTCGTGTTTGTTGCGTGCGATGTCGCTGGGTTCCGCGCCGGTGCCGAGAATACCGATCAATGGTGCGATGTCACCTCCGCGGGCGGCAGCGGCAGCGTCGTCGTTCCGTATCAGTTCGCGGATGTAGGCGGAGACGCTGAGACCTCGCTCGTACGCCCGACGCTTGGCTACGGCTCTCAAAGTTGGATCAAGCAGCACATTGGTCGGTTTGGTCATGTAGCCACAGTAGTAGTTATGCGCAATATGCGCAATACTTAATGCGCATTATCAGTCTTGCGGGACGCTCAAAGCGTCACGCAGGGATCGGCTGCGGGTCGGTGAGCGGCTCAGTCTTCCAGATGTCCCGGTTCGCCCTGTTGCTCATGGCGCTCTCATCTCCGGCGTGTTCGGCAGCGGCAGCCTTGCCAGATTAGTGAAGCTAGACGGGGACTACGTCGATCCGGCGATTGCTGGCGGCCGCGAGGATGGCCAGGCCGCCGGGGTCCGAAGTGATGATCTGGTCGCCGTGGTCAGCTAGTGCGACTAAGGCGGCATCAATTGCGTCGGCATGGCCACTGCCGGCGATCAAGAGTCCAGCGTTTCGTCCAAGCACGGCATCGAGCGGCACAACCTCGACGGCTTGCAACGCAACCGCGAGGCGCGCCTGGCGACCGGTTCCGCCGCGCCACACCTGTGCAACTACGCCCCCGTGCGTTTTCGGTGGGCTCTCGGCTTGAAGGGCTCCCTTGAACCGTCGCCACATCCGGCGGTCGTCGCCCTCCAGTGCGATGAGCGCACCAGAGTCGAGAATATCGGTCATCCTGCTTGCTGGACATCGGCTCGATATGACCCGGCCGCGTCGCGATCTTGTTGGGCTTGCTCGGCGATCTCCTCGTCGCTGATGAAACCGTGCTCCGCTTCGTACTCCTCGACGAGCCGCCGTATCACGGCAAGCCGCGCGTCTCTATCGCGCCGTTGGGCCATCGCCTCGCTTACCCACTCGCTGACGGATCGGGCATGCCCCTCGCTCACCGCGCGGTTGGCCGTTTCAAGCAACTCTTCGTCCACGGTGACCGTGATCCGCTGTTTATGCATACCTTTATCATACACATTGATGCAGGATTGCATACAACGCCGGTCAATCAGTTGCGTGGCACCCAGGCCCGGAGCCAGGCATGGGTTCCGATTAGGGCGAGACGGTGAAGGAGCGGCGTCGGTCCGAGCCGAATCTGTAGATGCGGAAGTCTTTGTCGAGCGTGATCGCATCGTGGATACCCAGCCGTTGCATGACAGCCCAACTGGTTCGGTCCGACAGTGAGAATCGCTGGTCAGGGAAGGCCGAGTCTATGGCTGCGGCGACCTCCAGGTCGGCCAGGCCCGATACTTCGACTTTCGCTATGCCTCCACGGATGCCGTTGATCAGTCGCTCGCCCGGCTCGAAGCCGTGGCGAAAGCGCATGACGGTCCATGTTTCGTGCAACACATGATCGCTGGTGACCAGACGCCCCTGACGGTCGCCCAACGCAGCGACGACACGCTCGTGTGATGCCTCGGTACTGTTGGCCAGTGACACCCAAGCCGAGGTGTCGACATAGGAGTAGTCCACGCTTCAGCCGCGCCTGTGGGTTAGCAGGCCATCGGTGGCTTCACCAATGAGCCGCTCGCCGTCAACGGCCATGTCGTACGCAGGGCCCGTCACTATCCCGCGAATCGAGTCAATGTCTCCTTGCGGATCGGTGCCGACGAGTTCCTGCTCGAGAAGACGCCGCGTGAACTCCGCGAAGCTGATTCCGAGTTCTGAGGCGCGCTGCTTGGCCAGTTTGTGTAGGTGGTCAGGCACGGTTACTACGGTTCGCATAGGTGATATCATAGCATCACTCGACGAAGACCCGGCTCACCGTGGATCGGCCGGGGTTGGCCGTTTGCGATCCAGGGTCGAGTTGAAGGCCTGTTGGACCATCTCCTGTTTGTTGCGCGCGATATTGCTGGGTTCCTCGACAGTGCCGAGAATACCGATCAATGGTGCGATGTCACCCCCGCGGGCGTGGCTGCCGCGTCGTCGTTCCGTATCAGTTCGCGGATGTAGGCGGAGACGTTAAGACCTCGCTCGTCCGCCCGACGCTTGGCCACGGCTCTCAAGGCTGGGTCAAGCAGCACGTTGGTCGGTTTGGTCATGTAGTCACAGTGGTAGATAAACGCAATATGCGCAACACTCAATACGCATCAGCTTGCCACGGCCATCAGCGCGCGAGGTCGATGGTCAGTTCGAGGCCCAGCGCGGTAGCGGCCTTCTGCAGGGTCGTGAGTGTGGCGCTGGTGCCGCCGGCTTCGAGGCGGGTCACCGCTGCTTGGCTGGTGGACATTCGTATAGCCAACTCGCGTTGGCTGACTCCGGCTGTCTCGCGGGCTTCGCGGACCTTCTCGCCGACCTTGATGGCAAGGTGGGCCGAGGCGAGCGCCGCCTCGAATTCGGCTCGCTCAGCGCTGGTCATGGCGTTGACGCGCTGGTTGCGAAGTTCTTCGATAGTTCTGCGTCCCATTAGTCGTCCTCTCAGCTGTGTGTCCTTCGGCGATCCAGAGCTACCAGCCTCTATGTTCAGAAAATGAACTAATCTCGTGCGTGATGTCTCGATTAATCTTATGGTTGGGTCGTTGGGTGGGTCGGGTTTGGTTGTCTGTCGGGTTGGTTTTCGCATTGACGGCAGCGTTGTTGATGGGGTCGCCGTCGCCTGTTGGGGCCGTCGCGGGATACGGAGACGTGTCTGAGGGCAGGTGGTACACCGATGCGGTGCAATGGTCAGTCGACAACGCGATCACCGGTATCGGGGGGTCCTGTTTCGGGCCCGACAATCCAGTGTCGCGTGGTGAGACCGCGGTGTGGATCTACAACATGGAGAGCCGCCCTGATGTCGGGGTTCGTCATTCGTTCAGCGATGTGACCGACGCGTCTCAAGATGATGCGATTTCGTGGATGGCCAACACTGGTATCACCACTGGTACGTCGCCAACCACGTTCGCGCCCGATGAAACGCTCAGGCGTGCCCAAGTGGCAACGTTTCTGCATCGTCTGGTTGGTGAGCCTTCTGCACCGCCACACAATTTCAGCGATGTTGTTGCGGGTTGGCAACAAGACAGTGTGTCATGGATGGCCCACACCGGTATCACCACCGGCACCTCACCCACCACCTTCGCTCCCGAGGGCACCTTGACACGAGCACAACTCGTTACTTTCCTGTACCGCTACAAAGGTGAACCAGAGGTAACCGTCGACACCTCAACCCCAATCTGTGACCCTGCTGACATTGATGCTGTTGAGGAGGTGGCCGACGCTGACTCGGTTGAGGATTCCATATTCGTAGATGGGCCACGAATATACAACGACAATCTATTCGTGATGCTCGTGGAGAAAGGGGTACCCGACCCTGATGCCTTTTATCAACATTTTGAGGACGAGTTCGACTTTCTAATGTTCGTGCCCGCAGATCCAACCTTCTTCGACACCGAGGCGGCCGGTTGGTTCCAGCTTGTAAGAAACGATGTGCAGGGAATTAACATAGCGACCGTATCCCCCCACAGCGGTAGCTTCGGATCGGCAGCAAAGCTCCAGGGCACGATCACTTTAAAGGAGATTATTGAAATCTCCAACATCGCGTCGCATGAGATTATGCACCGGTGGGCTGCCTTTATCCTGCCGTCAAAGGTATCGGATGGCGTGCACTGGCTGACCTTCGGAAACATGGGCGGAATCATGGATGGCGGCTTCTTCACGACTCCATTTGAGGAGATTGTTGACCTTGGCGACGGTCAATACTCCGCTGAGTTTCTGATCCGTCGTGGATATTCGCCCCTCGAACTGTACTTGGCGGGTTTTATCCCGCCAGAGGATGTGCCAGAGTTCTGGGTCGCTGCTGACGGAGAGTGGGTCGTAGCCCCGTGGGATGTGTACACAGATCCGCGCCAGCCAAGAAGGGTGGTATTTGCTGCGAGCGAGATCAAGAGATATACGATTGATGATGTCATCGCTGCCCATGGAAGACGGATCCCAGAAGCCTCTGAGTCGCAGCGCCAGTTTCGAGCAGCGGCGATACTCCTGATAGATGAGGCTCACCCGACGGTGGACACGGAGTTGTTAGATCGTGTGAGTTCTGCTGTCACTTGGTTCAGCCATCCCGGCGTACTTGAGTCCAGCGAATACTGGAGCGAGAATTTCTATGAGTCAACCGGGGGCCGCGCCACGCTCATAATGGACGGCCTATCACAGTTCCAAAAAAGACCGCAATAATTGGCGACCGAGGAACCGTTGCCGACGATGCCATCACCTTTAACAACCTGACCACGCGGCCTGATTCGGGTCAGGGGTCGATAAGAACGCCGGGGTTGAGGATGCCGTTGGGGTCGAGGCGCTTCTTGACGGCGCGGACGGACTGGGCGAACAGCTCGGGCCGCTGGTCGTCGTAGCCGCCTGGCCGGTGCATACGCCCCACTGCGTGGTGGTGGGTGACGGTGCCGCCGGCGTCGACCACGGCTCGGTTGGCCTCGTCCTTGACGGCCTGCCACTGAGTGATCTCGCTACCTTGAGCGCCCATGCCCGACCAGGTGTAGTAGGGGGCCGGACCGTCGGGGTAGACGTGGGTGAACCTGCACGACAGCGAATGGTGCGGCCCGAACGTGTCGTTGAGCACGGCGCCCACCCGGTTGCGGATCTCAGCGTCGAACTCGGGCCAGCGATCCCAGGTGACGGCCGTCTCGAACGTGTCGTTGACCAGGCCCAGCGACGTCTCCACGCCGTTGCCGACCCCGATGAAGGCGTTGCGCCAAGCGCCCACCGCTCCGCCCCGGCCCGTCGGTGCGCCCGTCCCGTCATCGACGCGGACGTCGTCGTTGGCGATGCTGCCGCCGCAGTCGCGGACGATCTCGACAGCGGCCGCGATGTTGTGGCGCTGAGTGAGTTCCGCCGACTCGAACGACACGATCACCAGAGCCTGCTCGCCGTCGAGTCCGGCGGCACGGCGGGCCTCCGCGGAATCCAGGATGCGCAGGTTGGCCGGCCACAGCTTGGCCTGAACAAGGTGGCGGACCGCCTCGCAGCCCTGGTCCCACGACCCGAACGTGACCCCGGCAGTGGCCCTGAACACCGGCCGGCGCTGGACTCTCATCCAGGCCTCGGTGATGATCCCGTAGATCCCTTCGGAGCCGACAACCATCCGGTCAGGGCTGGGACCGGCGCCGGAGCCGGGCAGGCGGCGCGACTCCCACCAGCCGGCCGGGGTGATCATCCGCACCGACTCCACGAAGTCGTCGATGTGGGTGTGGTTGGTGGCGTAGTGGCCGCCCGAGCGGGTGGCGATCCAACCGCCGAGGGTGGAGAACCTGAAGGACTGCGGGAAGTGCCGCAGGGTGTGGCCGCTGGGCCGCAGCTGGTCCTCGAGGTGGGGTCCGAACACTCCGGCCTGGATGCGGGCGGCCCGCGACACCTCGTCGATCTCGAGCACGCGGTCGAGCCGGTCGAGCGATATCACCACCGTCGGACCCAGATCGTCATGCGGGGTGACGCCCCACACCACCGACGATCCGCCGCCGTAGGGGACCGTCACATAGCCGTTGGCGTCGCACCAGTCGAGAGTGGCCTCCACCTCGGTCTCGTCGCGGGGGTGGGCCACCACGTCGGGCGGGTTGGGGAAATCGAGGTGGAAGGCCCTCACCCGCTCGGTGAAGTGGGCGCCGTAGGCATAGCGGGCCCGGTCGTAGGTAGTGGTGGAGCACCAGTCGGCCACCGAGTCCGGCACAGCGATGCGCGGGGCCCGCAATTCGGCGTCGCCCAGCGAGGGCACCGGCTTGGCCGTGATCTCCGTGCCGTACCGTTTCGACAACTTGGCCGCCAGCGCCGCCCGATCCGCGTCGGTGGGCTCCTCAGACTCAAGGCACCACGCCCAAAAGGATTTTCGATCAGCCAATGGCACTCCTCCGGCATCGTCGCGGACCCCGTCAAGTTAGGCGTGGCGATTCGACACCGCCAGCGAAGTCGCCGTCACGATCGCGGTTCCTCGGAGTCAGGCTGGCAGGATGCCCGAATCCGAACCTGTACCCACGATCAGAGGTGAATCGTGAAAGCTTGGCTGAGGTTCGTGCCGAATCGGTATACGGAGAAGTCAATGTCGAAGGCCACAGCCTCGCTGATACCGCATCGCTCCATGACAGCCCAACTGGTGCGATCGATAATCGAGAAGTCCTGATCGGCGAAGATCTCGCCGATGCGCAAGGCGCTCACGATGTCATTGGGTGTAGCGGTCAGAACCTCCGCAACATTGTCTTCGAGGATTGAGGCGATGAGCTCGTCGGCGGCGCTGCGGTGTCGCCGACTGCGGGCCACCACCCACGTCTCCACGAGCACATGATCGGTGGTGGTAAGCCGTCCTTGGTGCTCGCTGAGCAGGCGCACAGCATGTTCATGAGAACGGTCATCGGCCGCGGCGAGCGCGTACCAGGCGCTCGTGTCGACGAAGACTCGGCTCACTCGGGGCCGGTCGCGGTTGACAACTTGTGATCCAGTGCCTCGCTGAACGCCTGTTGGATCATCTCGTGTTTGTTGGTTGCGATATCGCTGGGTTCAGCGCCAGCGCCAAGAAAGCCGATTAGTGGCGTGATGTCACCAGCGCGGGCCGCAGCGGCAGCGTCATCGTTCCGTATCAGTTCGTGAATGTAGGCCGAAAGGCTGAGACCTTGCTCGTAGGCCCGACGCTTGGCTGCGGCTCTCAAGGCCGGATCAAGCAGCACATTGGTCGGTTTGGTCATGTGGCCACAATAATAGACATGCGCAATATACGCAACACTTGATACGCACCTGCTCGCTATGGCCATCAACCGCGAGGTGATGGTCAGTTCGAGGCCCAACGCGGTAGCGACTCTTTCAAGGGACGTGAGTGTTGCGCTGGTGCCGCCAGCCTCAACGCGGGCCGCCGTCGCTTGGCTGTTGGGCATTCGTAGAGCCAACTCGCGTTGGCTGATTCCGGTTGCCTCTCGGGATACTCGGACCTTCTCTCCGAATTTGACTGCCAGTTGGGCCGAGGCGACCGCCACCTCGAATTCGGTTCGTTCCGCGCTAGCTCATGGCGTTGACGCGCTGGTAGCGAAGTTCTTGATCGACGTGTTGCATGCAACACTGGCCGACCTAGCCATTTGGCAACGGTCGTGTCCGCGTCGATGCTGTGAATGGTGCCCACACTGTGCCGTTCTGCGTGAACGGTTGGGTTAGGACGGGTCACCCACATCTATGTTTGGGACAGCTAGGCGAAGTTCAGTCAGGTTCGCGAGTAGATCTTTACGGATCTTGTGGAGGTTGATTACAATATACCAATCATCTGACTCAAGATCAATATAGTTGTGAACGTTCTGTGGATCTAATTCCTCGTTTAGAGTGAGTAGTTCTCTGCGCCTTGGTGGTACTATGTCTCCTGGATTGATGTTAACATCTGTATTGACAATTTCATCTCCCCAACCTAGAAAACCGTCTCCTTTGAAGTGACGATCACTGCCAACAAATAAGAAATTATCGCACATCCAGCCCAGAAGGTCTCCCCAAGGCATATCTAGCAACTGTTCAACAAGAAAACCAAAACCAAGAAGTTGTTGTATAACTCGTATCTCTATCAAGTTTTGGAAATCGAACCTCAAGTACGGAAGATCTTCGATCTCAGATTGCGGTACCAAGAATGTCGAATCATATATCCACTTCCTAATTTGATCGGGAGTTGCTCCACAGACTTCCGCAGTCTCCTCCAACGGGTATCGATCTATAGGGCTTGTTGTAGATTTAGCAGCCGAGAGGCTATTGTCTGATTCGAGTTTCATTCTGCGAAACAATTCTCGTCTAAGGGCGCGTGTCTTATCGCGTTGTTCCTCGATATTAAACGCGTCAAGCAAGCATTCCATAGAATGAAGCGCGCGCCAAGTGTCATCGTCGGAAAATACCTGTTGATGAGCCCAGTGATTCCGTGCTTTAGACAATTCAAACACTAGAGACAACACTGAGCGGTCGAACCCATGACCAAAAACATCGTTCCAAGTTACCTTGATTCCCTTCAGCAGGAAGGCCACGTCATCGGTGCTTCCATTACCCGCGGGATCGTGGAGCTTGGAGTTGACTCGCTTGAGCCACCCGTCGCCGTAGTAGCCCTGCCAAGTCGATTCACACAATGGCCTGAGTCCGTTGCGCAGTAGTTCGAGCGCCTTGGTGACGCGCTCAGTATTGGACAATTCCATCGTCGGCTTCTCCCGTTTCGGAATCCTCTTGGACGATACAGGCACCACCGAACATTGTGATGCGGGTGCGAGCCGTGGCGAGTGCTTCGTCGATTTCGGGTCTTTTCGCAGTGGTCGTGGCCTTGACGCGCGGGCGCGGCCCTACCCGTGTCGGAGATCTCCTCGGACTGGTGGGACTAGGCCCAAGAGGATTTTCGGTTAGCCGATCGCGCTCCTCAGGGATCGAGGCGAACCGCGTCACGGTACGTGTGGAGGATCGACACCACCAGCGTCGCGGGTCGACACCGCCATCCAAGCCTCCGTCAGGTTCTATCGGGGATGAGGGCGTAAACGCTGGGTTTGATATCGGTCCAGAGGATCGGTTTGGCAAGGCGGTTCAGGGTTGCGATCCCGATGGTTTGTTGCCCACCAATCTGCTCGTCGAGGGTGCGGGCCGAGATCACCCAGAACCGCCATCTATTCGGGTCAGCAACGTTCTCGTTGTTGGCAGGCACCGACTCGTGGAGACAGAACACGTAAACGTCCGCCGGTCTCGTTCCGTCGTCGTTGGTCTCCCATGAGTCGGTGCCTGCATGCCAGATCCGTTTCGGTGGCGCAATATTGAAACCCTGACGTTTGGACGGCACATGGGGATTCCAACTCTGGCTGAGTCCAGAGGCTTTGACTTCGATCCCCTTGCATCGATAGTTGAGGTCCCACGCATCCCACTCGATGCGGTGAGCGTCGTTATCGATCGCGCCCAGAGCCTGCCCTGCGAGCCATTCTGCGAATACCCCACGGTTCCGATTGTCGACCAGATTTCCAGCCGCCCATCTGTGGTAGCTGTCAATATCGAGTTCCGGGACTCTCGTCCACGCGACGGTAGCGGTCACTGCCTCCACGTACCGCGCCTACGTATTGGATCTGTCAGATCTGTCTTGAGAACACCACGGGATGTCCCCGCGGCCATGTTGAAGGGTGCTCACACGAACAGGGTTTCGCAGCCGGTGCCGGCGAGGATTTTGTCGACGCGGGCGCGGTCGGTGGGGGTGAGTGCGTTGTAGTCGTCGCGGATCCAGGCGAGGCACTTTCCCTGGTACTTGAAGGGGCCCTGGCGGTACTCGTGCCCGTCTATCTCGCACACGACCTCGTCGGCTCCGCTGCTCAGCGCGGCGGCGTTGGCGAGCATGAACGGGGCGTAGGTCCGTCCGACCTCGTGCAGCAACTCAACGCAAGGACCCAGCCCGTCAGCCTGAAGCCAGCCTTCGTGGCCGCTTTCGGGCACCGGCAGCCACGACAGGTCGTCGACCCGGTCGACCCAGAGGATGACCTTGGGCGCTCGATCCACCGCGACGGCCGTGGGTGTCGGGTCCGTCCTCACCATCGGGGTGAGCTGACCGAAGAGCGCGAAGTCACCGCGCCCGGGCCGATCCCCCAGGAGGAAGTCGCGTTCGTCGAACACCCCTCGGAGCATGTCGAGCACCCGCTTATAGGAGTCCTCGATGATGGGCTGGTTGGTGTCGGTCGAGCCGACCAGGGCCCGTCGGCCGATCTGGCGGGTCGTTATGAACTCGTAGGAGGCTGCGGCCTGCTCAGCGCTCATTTGCAGATCCTGTGTCAGCGACAGCAACTTCCCGGCCTTGTGGATGTCGGACTCATAGGCCCAGTGGTAGTGGTACATGGCCTTGGTGAGCCACTCGTCGGCGAAGTCCTCGATCAGGGCGTCGATGAACGCCAGCGCCGGATCACCGGGCACGACACTGCGGCCCTCGTACTCGCGTTCGAGGCGCATGATCTGGGGCGACGAGTCGACCATGGCCTCGCCCCGGCCCTCATCGCAGCGGCCGTCGGCGTCGGGGAACACGATCACCGGGACGATCCGCACCGGCACCTCGGGAAGGTCGTCCCACTTGGAATCGCGCAGCACCCAGCGGAACGGAATGTGCCGGTAGCGCAGCACGGCGCGCATCTTGAGGGAGTAGGGCGACTCGTACCCACCGGCGAGAACCAGACGATGATCAGTCATGGCTAGGGCAACTGCAGCCAGCAGGCGTCGTGAATGGCGGCCGCCATCGGCACGGATCCCCTGGCCGTCATCTCAGGGTTGAAAACCTCCGCGGCCACGAACGGAGAAGAACCGATGTCGTCGAGCGCCGACCAGATCGAGGCATAGTCGACCGTTCCGGAACCGGGGAGGCGGCGGTCGGTCATTGCTTCGGCTTCCAGGTCGTCGCCTTGCGTCGGCCCGGGATCACACATCTGCACGTACGCCACCCGGTCTCCGGGAACCGAGCGGAGAGCGTCGAGGTCGGGGCCACCCGGCTGACGAACCCAATGCCAGGTGTCGAGCAGAATCGTGGCGTTGTCGGCACCGCTGGCGACCACCAGATCGTTGGCGGCAGAAAAACTCGGCACTCCGGTCCACGGCAGGAACTCCAGGGCAATGACCATGTCAGCGCTGCCCGCCACGTCCGCCAGCATCGCCAAACCCTCGGCTGCCGCGCCCTGATCGTCGATAGGCCCCAGACAGGCAGCCCCGACAATGTGGGCGCCGAACTGCGAACCCGTCTCGACCAGTCCGGCGACCTCTGCACGCGCCGCGTCGGTCGGCCCGGTGGTCCAGCTGATGGCGGCCTCGACGGCCTTCACCGACAGTCCCGACTCGAGTACCACGTTGGCTGCGTGCGGGCCTGCGAACATGAGATGGAAAGCCCACAGACTCACCGCATCGAACCCTGCTTCGGCGGTGGCGTTGATATATCCCCTGAACGAGTCGGCATCGACCCGCATCGGATCGGGCAGCAGCGTGGATGGACAATTACCGAGTGAGTCGATCTTCATCAAAGGAGTTTCCTCAATTCAGCGGCCCTTATCCAATCGGCGATCACGGCGCCCGGCACCCACAGCGCCCGGAAACCACAGCGCCCGGCAACCACAGCGCCCGGCAACCACAGCGCCCGGCAACCACAGCGCCCGGCAACCACACCGTCCGGCAACCACACTGCGCGGTGCCACACCCATCGGCGGGCCAACGTGCTCCAAGACCGGCGACCACTGCGCCCCGCAGCCACTGCGCCCGGCAACCACGCCGCGCGGTGTCACACCTATCGGTGGACCAATGTGCCCCAAGGCCCGCAATCAGACAGAATCAAGACGTGACCGAAAAGCTGATCCTGGAAATCGATGGCCCGGTGGCGACCATCACCAACAACAACACCGCCAAGCACAACGCGTTCGACGATGACATGGACGCCCACCTGTTCGCGATATTCGACGAACTCATCGCCACCCCCTCAGTGCGAGCAGTGATCTGGCGTGCTGAGGGCAAGAACTGGTCCTCGGGCCGCGATGTCGCCGCCATCGGCACCAACGTCACCGAGATGACCCACCACGAGTTGATGACCCGGGGACACAAGGGGATTCAGAAGATCTGGGAACTGGAGGCACCGATCATCGTGGCGATCGGCGGTTGGGCCATCGGTGGCTCGTTCCAGCGGGCCTTGATGTGTGACATCCGCATCGCCGCCGAGGGGGCTCGTTTCATGTTGCCCGAAGCGAACTACGGAGTGATCCCCGACACCGGAGGGATGGGCGTGCTCTATGAAATGTGCGGGCACGGTCTGGTGAGCGACATGGTCCTGACAGGGCGGGTCCTCGACGCCCGAGAAGCGCTCGCCCACGGCATCGTGAGCCGCGTCGTGGAGCCCGAAGAACTTGACAGCACCGCCAGAGAGATGGCCGAAAAGATCGCCGCGTCACCCGCGGTGACAGTGAAACTCGCCCGCCGTGTGATCAGCCACCTGTCACGGCCTCCGGTCCGCTCCTCGATGGAAGATGAACTGGTCTACCAGACGTTCCTCAACAAATCCGAGGACTTCGCCGAATTCAAAGCTGCCCGCGCCGAGGGGCGCGAGCCGAATTACCGAGGATCGTGATGAGCAACGACGACGAACCACAAGGCTTACCTGCGCCGCCGCCATTGGGGGCGTCAGCTCTGCCGGCGGGCACCTTCGACGGGACCGCCGTGCTCATTACCGGCGCCGGCACCGGTCTGGGCAAGGGGATCGCCCAGGAATTCGCCCGTCTCGGGGCCAGCATCGTGATCGCCAGTCGCAGACAGGAGAACCTCGACGCGGGCCGAGCCGCGATCGAAGAACTCGGGGCGCCGGTCGAAACGGTCGTCTGCGACATCCGTGACCCCGACTCGATCGCCGCCATGGTCGATGCGGCCTCCGAAGCCTTCGGACTCCCTCAGGTGTGCGTCAACAATGCGGCAGCGAACTTCCCGGTGCCGGCCGAGGACATGTCGCCCAACGCCTGGCGCACCGTGGTCGACATCACGCTCAACGGGACCTTCTTCGTAGCTCGGGAGTTCGCCCGCCGACACCTCGCGGCCAACACACCTGCGAGCATCATCAACATCGGGGCGAGCTACGCCTGGACCGGCGGTCCCGGTTTCGCCCATTCCGCAGCCGCCAAGGCGGGCGTGAAGAACATGGTCGAGAGCCTCGCCGTGGAATGGGGGCCCTACGGCATCCAGGTCAACGGTCTGGTCCCCGGTCTGATCCCGCATGAGGACATGACCGCCGACATCACCGCCAACCTCCAACGAGCCGATCCCGAGAAGGACCTGCTCCAACCAGCCATGCGGGTGGGCACCCGTCGAGAGTTCGGCTGGGCGGCGACCTTTCTGGCCAGCCCCTACGCTCGCTTCATCTCCGGTCACACGCTCGTTGTCGACGGCGCCAACTGGCAGCGCCGCTTCATGACAAATCCGACCGTGGTCCCGATCCGCGAACAGATGAACCGGGGCCCCTTCAATCCCGATCCCTAGAAAGCCGTTGCCCGACCGCCGAACTGCGACCGTCGAACTACGACCTCCGAACCGTGACCGCCGAACGGCACCCTCCGGAACTTAACTCGGTCGGTGAGCACGGCGTGGTGACCAGGGCGTAACGTAAGGCGCATGGAGGCCATCCATGTCGCGCTTCTCCTCGGTGGTGGTTTCCTGGCAGGAATCATCAACACGATGGCTGGTGGGGGTTCGCTGCTGACGGTTCCCCTGCTGGTGTTCGCCGATGTGCCCGGAAACGCTGCCAACGGCTCCAACCGGGTTGGAGTGCTTGCTGGTTCGCTGAGTGCGATGAGCACTTTCCGCCGTTTGGGGGTGGCGGGGTGGGCTGGTATCGGCCGTATTCTTGTGCCGGCGGTGGCCGGCTCACTGGTCGGTTCGATCCTCATATCACGACTGACCGACAACGACTTTGAGCGTGTGTTCGGTTTGGTGATGATCCCGATCCTGGTTTTGTCGTTGCGCAGCCCCGACCCCGAAAAGCTGCAGGAGCGTCCTCAATGGTCCCCATGGGGCAGCGCGGTCGTGTTCTTCGCGGTCGGGATTTACGGGGGTGCAATCCAGGCAGGTGTCGGACTGATATTGATCGTCGCCCTTACCAGAGCAGGTGTCGACATCGTGACCTCGAACCACATCAAGGTGATCGTGACGTTCGTCTATACCTTGTTTGCGTTGCCGGTGTTCATAGCGAATGGCGACGTCTACTGGCTGCCGGCGATCGTGCTCGCTGCAGGCGTAGGCGTGGGATCCTTTGTGGGCGCCCACATCACCGTCTCAGGCGGCGAGAAGGTCGTGCGCCCGGTCCTGGTAGTAGCAGTTGTGGTCATGGCAGGCCGCCTCTTGGGCCTGTACTAGCTGTGGCAGTACTGTGCCGCTAGCCTCGATCTGTCAGCTACCCCCGAACAGGTCTACGCAGCTACCTCTCGTGCCTGGACTTGCCCGACACCTGGTTGCGGGACGGTCGTGTCACCGCGAACGCAGCGGCTATGCCCAACCTGCCATTACGAAGTTGTCCGCCGCTGCGTTTCTTGCTGGCTTCCGATGAACCCCGAAACCGAGGACGGGACACATCGCCGGTGCCGACAATGCGCTGCGGCTGAGCGGACCCTGCACACAGAATGGGCGCGGCAAAACGGCGTCGATCCACTGTCGGACCGGGACATCACCGAAGACGTTGGCGGCGTACCAGCATTAGAGGTCGGTCGGGACGCTCTGAACAACATTCTCGCTGCTGCTGCGATCCTCGAACGACAGGTCGGGCAACGATGAACACACGACCAGAACAGAGGCGCTGATGCCGAAACTCCCCAATCCCCCGTACGGCTACTACCGGTTCCTGCGAATGTTCACCCGGAAAGGGAGGGCGCATAACCGCCGCGTTGACCACCTGCACCGCAACCAACCCAAAGCCGAGGAGCGACCATCCGACCTGAGGGAAGAGGCCGCCCGCCTGTTGATCGAAGCCGACCGCCTGAGGGCTAAGGCAACGCACCTGAGCGAGAGGGCCGACCGGTTGGAACGCAAAGCCGAACGCTTGGAGCGTCAGTCGTGAACGGGCCCTCGATCACCGCTACTAGCCCGCAAGCCGGTTTGACGGTCCTGTCGCCAGTCTCCAACCTGGTCGAGCCGCTCGACACGACCTTGTCGCCGCGAAGCTACGCCGTCGAGTGGCTCAACGCTCAAGGCCGCGACGTCGCGGATGAAGTTCTCGGCGTGGAGATGGCGGACACCTGGCACGACGTACGTCGGATCGTCGAGACGTGGGGAGGCTGCGTGCTTGTCGATGACGGTACTGCTGACGACGACTATCACCTGGACATGACCCGGATCGTCGTTGAGCCGTCTGGCGGCTGGCGCGAGGTCGAGATCGCTGCCGCCAGCAGTGCCGTACGGACATGCACACTCGTCGACAGTGACAGTGGCTCGGACCTGTACGCAGAACTGATCGAGAACATCGAAGAGCCTGAGCCGAGGCCCCGGACGTTTAGTCTGGTGCCTACCGCGCCCGGCTCAACCGATTTTGTCCTGGAGCTAACCACCGACATCGAAACGCCAGAAACTCCAGCGGGGAGCGAACTACGGGAGACGCGATGATCCTCACTCCATTCTCGCCGTCGGCTTACTGCGACCGTTGTCTCGCCGAGTTGACCGACGCGGCCGAGTGATGATCGAGGAAGCCCAGGCCGGACTAACGGAGGCGGCATCATGAGCATCGCAGTGTGCGGCTTCGTTGGCCGCAACGAGATACGGCCATCTACCAGACGCCTGCCAGAGATTGCGCGCTGGCAGGCGATTTGCGACGAGCATCAGTGGAGCGGCCCGGTCGATCAGACCGAGGAGGCCGCGTTGCCTTCGTTGGCGGCGCATCAAGCAGAGGCGGCATCGTGATGCTCGCCTGTTGGCTCTGCTTCGAACCTGCGGCAGTGATCGAGGCTGACTGCCCGTGGCGCGGCTACTGCCCGGATCACACCTTCGTTGGCAGGGCTGGCGCTGACATACTCGGGCTGGCGTTCGATGAGCACACCGCAATCGAAATCCGAGGCGACATGTTCAGACTGCACGAGTTCTCCACAGGCGGGCAAGTCCACCGAGGCCACTACTGCGAAGCGACTGGACACTACACCTTCGACCCGGTTGAGGTTTCGTCTGGGTTCGCGCCGTTGAGCAGCCTCGGCATCGTCTGCACATGACCAGCGAACCGAATAGCGGTCGCGAAGCCTGCGCCGCGATCAACACCGGCCTCTTCGCGGTACGGTAAGTGCGTGACTTCTAACCGCTGGCGAACGGTTCTTGTAGCGTATTGACGACAAATCCCGAATCTTGTATGATTGTAGCGTGAACGCTACAACAAACGTTGATGTGGGGGAGGCTCCAATGAGGCGACGACCCAAGAAGACGATTACATCACCGCACAGGCTCGGACGAGCTATCAGGCAAGCCCGCAAGGAACTGGGATGGTCCCAAGACGCGCTGTCAAAGAAATCAGGGGTTTCGCGACCACAGATCTCGGATATCGAGTCAGCGAAGTGCAGCCCTAGAACAACGACTCTGTTCGAGCTGCTACGAGCACTGGACTGCGAACTGGCAATCCATCCGTTAGACGAAACAGGCAGCAGGCTCGACAATCTCTTGAGCAGGACTACGAGCAGTGCAACGCCTTGATGTTTTGCTGCACGGAGAGGTCGTAGGGTCTGTCACCGAACGAAACAACGGGCGTGTGGAGTTCGTCTACAACGACGATTATCTCAATTCGCCTGCTCCTACACCGCTCTCTGTGAGTATGCCTCTTGACGGCGGAGCGAAGGATGTTGAAGCGTGGCTAGATGGACTGCTCGCAGACAACGACGATGTACGACGACGATGGGCCGCGGATTATAGGGCGAAGTCCACGAAACCGGTGGATCTGCTAGCAACGCCGGTCGGTCGAGATTGTGCAGGGGCTGTGCAGATATGCAGACCTGAGTTGACCAGCGAACTATTGGGTAGAGGCGGTACCTTGCAGGCGCTTACCGAGTCTGATGTGGCTCAAATAATTTCTGATCTCCGCACAGACCCAGCAGGTTGGAATCGCAACCGTTCACACACGGCCTTCAGTCTTGGTGGCGCTCAGACCAAAACAGCGTTGCTGTTCGATGGAGCAGGGTGGTCGCTTCCCGCAGGGTCCGCTTGCACAACCCATATTCTGAAACCTGCCGCTGCGAGGTTCCCCGACTTAGACATCGTGGAGCACCTCTGCCAACAGGCTGCCCTCAAGCTCAGTTTGCAAACGGCCGAAGCTGAATGCGTCTATTTCGACGATGAAAGAGCTTTGGTCATAAAACGATACGACCGGGAGCAACTATCGAACGGCGATTGGGTGCGTGTCCATCAAGAGGACATGTGTCAAGCGTTGGGCGTTCCGCCGCACTTGAAATATCAGAACAACGGCGGACCAACGCCTCACGACATAGCGTCGTTGCTCCGCGAGCACTCATCGAAGCCGAAACAGGATGTTCGTCGTTTCCTTGACGCGCTGATTTATAGCTGGCTGATCGTGAACACCGACGCACACGCCAAGAACTACGGTTTGCTGCTCGACGAGGACGACGTTAGGTTCGCTCCGTTGTACGACCTGTGCTCGTTCATCCCGTACAAGATCGTAGACGGCGAGCATCCCGATCTTCCGAAACTGAAAATGGCGATGAAGATGGGCAAAGATTACACGCTCAGAAAAACCGACCGAGCCTCGGCTTGGGTGCGTGTAGCCGATCAGTTAGATGTATCTCATGCGGACGTATCTGAACGGATTGGTGTTCTCGCAGACGGACTCGACGCGGCGTTCACGGAAGCTATCGACACACTGCCGGGCCGCGCTAGAGCTTCTTCAGTTGTCGCTGACATGAGCAAGACCATCGCCATTCGACGAGCCGCCGGTTTGAACATTGCGCTTCGTCTAAAGCACCCATATCCAAGGTCAGCTAAACCAGATAACTCGCGGACCCAAGCGCCCGAGATGCTAGGCAGATGCGGTGTGTCTAACACAACGAAACGCGGACGCTGCAAACATCCGCATCCTGGACGCGGCGGACGATGTGCCGCCGGGCATCAGCATTGATACAAGCGGCTTGCTCATAGACAGTTACGTTTAGGGTCCGTGTTGGACTGCTGAGGGTCGAGCGAAGCACGAACGGATCGGGACAGTTCTGCGGATGTGCTGCGAACTGTATAACGCGCTGTTGGAGTCTTGGCAGTATCAGTGGAAGTGGCATCAACGCACCCACCAGTACGACGGGGTGAAGGTCTCCGACGTGTACGATTCCGGTCTGATCGCTGGGGATCGCGGGACCCTTTACGGGCAGTTTTCGGAGTACAGGCGAATCGAACAGCAAGGCGCTGGCGGCGGGGACCTTCTCTGGTCTGATCTAGCGTTGCAGGTAGGGCGTGGCGTCATCAACCGGTTCGACCGATGTAACCGGCGACGTTGACCGTTGCCGGAGATGCGGCCAGACCGTGCCCGACACGATGGGGATTGACGGGCGCACCGGGCTCTGCTCTGGATGCACCGCGACCATCGCTCACGGCCCGACCGATGGTACCGGTCGCCGTCTGTGCGCGCTCCCCTGGCGCACCGGCGACCCGATCCCGGACTGGGGCGACTGGCGCTGTGCTTGCGGATCGCCGGTGACCGTGGCCACGTCGTCGGGATCGACCACGATGCGCCACGAGATCACCTGCGCGGCGACCGGTACCCTACTGACCACCCTGGAGCAGACATGACCGAGGGGACCCTGACCGGCTGGCTGATCTGCGATGAGTGCGGCAACTACTACCGCGACGCTGTCCGTGACTGGCCGCCGCTCCCCGACGGGCGGATTCTGCCGACCTACACGCCGGGCGACTACTGCCCGGCGCACCCATGCCCCGGAGCGCTGCGAGTCGAGCGGACATGACTGACTCGTACAGGCACGGCACGCGATACGGCTACACCGTCGCCCGGTGCAAGTGCCCGGAGTGTCGAGCGTGGAACGCCGAACGGCACCGCCGCTACCGCGCCCGCCGACGGGAGCAGTCATGAAACTAGAGGGCCCTGCGCGTAAACGTGGGATTTGGGGTTGCTGGTAGTCGGTGGGGTCATGTTGTCAGGAGTCCTCGGGTTGCGAGGTTGGTGGGGTTGGTGAAGCCGTGGGCGGTTCGTCTCAGGGTTTGGAGGAGGTTGTTGGTTCCTTCGATTCTGCCGTTGCTGGGATGGTTGGTGTGGTGCCAGGCCAAGATCTCGTTTGACCATGCGATGATGGTGTCGACGATGTTGTGGAACTCGGGCAGTTCACCGGTTTGGTATAGGTCACAGAACCTGTCGAGTGCTTCGAGGGCGCCTTGGTGGTCGTCGGCTGTGTTGAGGCCGTGGAGTTGTTGGAGTGCCTGCCAGCCGGCTTTGAGCCTCGGGTGGGCGTCAAAGAGCGTGTCGAGGCGGGCCTGGTCAGTGTCGGTGAGGGTGTCTCCTCGACGCGCCAGCAAGAACCGGGCTCTGAACACTTGGGGCTCGAAGACGGGTTTGGTGCCGTCGGGTCGGCGTTGGACGTCGCGGCGCACCGCGGTCAACCCGGCGTTGAACCATCTGATGACGTGGAACCGGTCAAGCACATGGCGGGCGTGGGGCAGACAGGCGGTGATCGAGGCCTTGCAGGCGGCGGATCCGTCGGTGACGACGACTTTGACCCCTCTACGCCACTTATGGGGTTGTGACCTCAAAAACTGTGTCAATGCTGCGCTGGAGCGGTGTTCGACTAGGGCCAGGGTTGTGGCCGGTGTCGCCGTTGACGATCACCGTCACATACCGGCGGCGTTTACGCATCGAGGTCTCATCAACCAACAACACTTTGCAGCGTTGTTGGCGGCGATGCGCAGCGATCAGCCCCGACCAGGCGCGCACCAGCGTGTTGATGACACCCCAGCTCACACCGTGACGGCGCACCACCGCCCTAATCGGCATCTGTTGCGCGTCGGCGACCAGCCGATGCGCCAAGGCGCCGCGTCAGCCGCCCGTCGAACTCGCTGTGGTCCTCCAAGAACCGCTCACCGCAGTTACAGCAACCGAACCGGCGCCGCATCCACACCAACGTCGTTGGCCGACCCGACACCTCCAAGTCGCGCACCTGCCGCTCGCGGGTGTCATGGTGAGATCCCTGCTGGGCATGCCCGGTTGATCGCGCGTGCTTCTGGTGAAGGGCCAGTCGACGAGACTGTGTGGTCGAAGCGGCCCGCACTGAGAACTTTGACCGGTTCGCCAAAACCGTGAAACGTCATCAACAAGACCTACCTGGTCATGATACATCACTGACCACCAAGTAGACAACACCAGTAACTACTTTCTTCTTTATAAATAACCCGGAAACTAGCGTTTGTGGCTACGTTTCTTTAGCCATGTGCCGGCCGCAGCTACAGCCAAAGCACCCACACCACCAATCACTATAATGGTCGGTGAGAGATAGTCGGTTTGTTCGGCCTCTACGACCAACGCTGTAGACTCTGTTGCCGTAGTGCTGGTTGATGACGAGGATGACTCTTCTGTCTCTTCTACTTGTTGGGTTTCTGGTTGGTTGTCACCGTCCTCAGTCTCTTGAGGCTCCGAGGTAGTTGGAGGGGTTGTAGAAGATGATGTAGTAGTTGAACTCTCGTCGGTATCGGGGAGGGTTGATGACGAGGGTGACTCTTCTGTCTCTTCTTCTACTTGTTGGGTTTCTGGTTGGTTGTCACCGTCCTCAGTCTCTTGAGGCTCCGAGGTAGTTGGAGGGGTTGTAGAAGATGATGTAGTAGTTGAGCTCTCGTCGGTATCGGGGACGGTTGATGACGAGGGTGACTCTTCTGTCTCTTCTTCTACTTGTTGGGTTTCTGGTTGGTTGTCACCGTCCTCAGTCTCTTGAGGCTCCAAGGTAGTTGGAGGGGTGGTGTCTTCACAAACCACGACTTGGGCCGCCAAGAAATCTTGCTGTTCCGGAGTGGTCATGGAGTTGACATCAACAGAGAATATCGACGGATGATACCAACAACCGGGGGGTAATACACACATAAAGCCATCACCAATGTTAGGCTGCCCATCTCCATTCAAATCATCAATCCAAACCAGCTGCTCCCCATCCTTAGCACAAGTAGGTAAATCACCGTCTGTTTGACCGTCCTGAGCGCTGGCCAGCTTCATTGTGGCCAGTTCTACAACAGCTAAAGAAGTAGCGAGGCTACCCACCCCAACAGCAATCCTCAAGGGGGTAAGACCCTCCGGAGCGGATATAAAAGTTCTCTGATTTTCTAGTTCACTCATCCCTAAATATGGCTTACTTAACTAACGGGGCAGATGCCCAACCCAATGATCTACTGAGGTGTAGAGTACAATAGTTGTTTTAGACAAGTCAAGCTTAAGCGGCTCTCCGCGTTTGAGGTCGGAGTCAGCGGGGTGAGGGTCCGCGGCTGAACGCGAGGGATCCCCCAGAATCGGTGCTGACAAACAACCAACCACCCCCTTACACAGACAATCTGACAGGCTCCGCCGCCGCGCCGGCCTTGTTCTCAGAGTGCACCTCCACCAGCGTCGAGTCGATGTCGAGCACCACCGCAACACACGACTCCATATCGCCTCGGCGCTCCCACACAACGCTGCCCACACCCCCCAGCCGCCTCCAGCAGCGCCGCCACACCATCAGGGCCCAGACCCCGAAGGGTGCGATACAGCGTCGAGTCCGACGCCACCTCCCCGAACAACACCCGCTGGGCCCGCAGATGCTCAATATCGCTGCACGCCTCCCCGCCACCGGCGAGCATCAACAACAAATGCACCAACACCTTGCCCCGATCATGTAACGGCGCCCGCTCACCGGCCTGCGGCACCGCCGCCGACAACGCCTCCCCAAACCCCAAAGCATCAGCGAAACGCCCCAAAACAAACAAACCCGAATGCGCCGCCACCAAGACAAGGGGCGATTGGCTGGACGGGCTGCAGTAATAACAGGTGCGGCAGGCGGAATCGGTTGGGCGACGACGAAGCGCTACGTCGCAGAAGGAGCGAAGGTCATTGCGGTAGACCGAGACACCGAGCGCGGAGCAGCGCTCGTAGATGACGTCGGTGAAGCCGTCACCTTCGTCGAGTGCGATGTGACCTCACCCGAGCAAGTGCGCTCAGCTTGAGCAGCTGAGCATGGAACAGCCGGGGCGGGTACGGGCCCAGTCGGGCCGTTTTGCGGCGAAGCGTTCGTGCTCGGGTTGTTCGTCGTAGGGCTTGCGCAGCACGTCGAGCAATTCGTTGGTCAGCGCGAAGTCAGCTTGCTCAGCGTCGTCAATAGCAAGTTGAGCCAGATAGTTGCGCAGCACGTATTTGGGGTTCACCGAGTTCATTTCCAGGCGACGCACAGCATCGGGTCGGCCGCTGGCCGCGATCCGTTCGCGGTAGCGGCGCAGCCAGGCGATCGTGGCCCCGCGGTGGTCGCCGCTGAGCTGATCGGGCAGGTAATAGGCCCCCAGCAGCGGAGCGAGCAACTCGTCGTCATCAATCAGCGAAGAAGCTGTGTCGATATCGGCGAGTCCCCTGAAGAACAAGGTCATGTCCGTCTCGGCTCGCGGCAGAAGATCAAGCAGACCCTCGATCAACGACTGGTCAAGTTCGGGGTCGAAACCGACGAGGCCGAGCTTCTCAGCCATCATCTGTGGCCACGTCTCGTTGAAACGGCTCACGTAGGAATTGAGCGCATTCTCGAGAGGTTCGACTTCTTCGACCAGCGGATAAATGGCATTCGCCAAACGTTCGAGGTTCCAACTGGCGATATGAGGCTGTGCACCGAAGCGGTAGCGCTTCATCGAGGCATCAGTCGTGTTGGGTGTCCAACCCGGGTCGTAATCCTCAAGCCAGCCATAAGGCCCATAGTCGATGGTGAGTCCGTGAATCGACATGTTGTCGGTGTTCATCACCCCATGTACGTAACCGACCCGCTGCCAATGCACGATCATGTCCACGGTGCGTCGCGCCACCTCGGCGAACCAATCGACATAAACGTCCTTCGGTAAAGGACCACTCGTTGAATCAACACCACTCGTTGAATCAACACTGTGTGAATCAACACCAGTCGTTGAATCAACACCGTGTGATTCAAGCAACTCACCGAAGTAGGTGGTGATCGTGTAATCGGCGAGGCGGCGAAGATTTTCGATTTCACCTCTGGCCGCAAAGATCTCAAAGTTCCCGAAACGGATGAACGACGGCGCAACGCGGCAAACCACAGCCCCCTGTTCAAGAGCCGGTCGGCCGTCATAGAACATGTCGCGCATCACTTTGTCACCGGTGAGAGCCACGCTCAGGGCTCGCGTGGTGGGCACACCAAGATGGTGCATCGCTTCGCTGCACAGGAACTCTCGTATCGACGAGCGCAGCACCGCCAAACCATCTGCAGTGCGAGAGTAGGGCGTGGGCCCCGCTCCTTTGAGTTGCAGCGTTTGACGTCCATCGGCCGCAGTGAGCACCTCGCCCAAAGTGATTGCCCGGCCGTCACCGAGTTGACCGGCCCAATTCCCAAACTGGTGACCGCCGTAACACATAGCGTGCGGGTCGGTGCCCGCAATGACGGCATTTCCGGTCATCGCCCGCACAAACGCCTCGTCGTCGTCGATGTTGTGGTCAAGCCCCAGCATCTCCAGCATCTCCGCGGCGACAGCGATCAGCGTTGGCGCCTCTGTGGGAGTCGGCATGACCCGTGAGTAAGCAGCGCCATGGACTTGGCGAACACCGTTGAGCGTGTTCGCATCCGCGGGAAGTTCGCGGGTGAACGAGTTGTCCCACCTCAGTTCGGCAAGCTCCATGACTGTCATCAGTGTTCAGCCTAGGTCAGCCATCTTCACCAAACCGCCCGATTGCACCGGCCCGTCGATTAATACAGGCCCGTCGATCAATACAGGCCGGTCGATTAATGAAGTCGCGCAGATATCAAAAGATAGGCTGGGCGTATGGAAACCGAGGTTCGTTCGGAACTTGCGGTTGATGGCATGACCTGTTCGGCCTGCGCGGCTTCGATTGAACAAGGTCTGACCCGTCTCGAAGGGGTCGCCTCGGCTCAAGTGAACTTCACGACCAGCAAGGCCACCGTCTTTCACAGTGACGCCGTGACGGTCGATGACTTTCGGAGCACGATCGAGTCACTTGGATACGGCGCACCGATTCACATGGACCGAGACGCATCCGAGGCAGCACGCCAAGCCGATCTATGGCTGAGATTTCGTCTCGCCGCGGTGCTCACAGTTCTCGTCTCAGCGGTTTCAATGATTCGACCTCTCCGCTTCGACGGATGGGAATGGTTTGCCCTGATATTGGCCACTCCAATCGTTTTCTGGTCGGGTTGGAGATTCCACCGGGTCGCGGTTGCCAACCTGCGGCATCGTTTGGTCACCATGGACACCCTGGTCTCGGTCGGCACGCTGGCCGCGTGGACGTGGTCGACAGTGGTGCTGCTCGGCGGTCTCGAAGCCGACGTCTACTTCGAGACGAGCGCAGTGATCATCACCTTGATCCTGCTCGGAAAATGGCTGGAGATTCGAGCCACTCGTCGCTCTGGGGAGGCGATCCGTTCGCTTGCTGATCTCGGTGCCCGCACCGCGTTGCTTGAAGATGGCACAGAGATCGCCATAAACGACTTAGCGGTCGGAATGAGATTCCGGGTGCGACCGGGAGAAAAAATCGCCACCGACGGAATCGTGGTAGAAGGGCATTCCGCGGTGGACGTGTCGATGGTCACCGGCGAACCGGTACCCGTCGAAATACAAGCAGGCGATGAGGTCATCGGTGCAACGGTCAACGCCAACGGTTCGGTGGTGGTAGAGGCAACGCGGGTTGGCGCCGACACAGCCTTGGCCCAGATAATTCGCCTGGTTGACGAAGCGCAGGGGAGTCGCGCGCCCATCCAGCGACTCGCTGATCGGATTGCCGGCGTCTTCGTACCCATCGCCATCGCCATAGCCGGCGTCACCTTGGCGAGTTGGCTGATCATCGGCGACTCCGCCTCTGACGCGTTCACGGCTTCGGTTGCCGTGCTGATTATCGCCTGCCCCTGTGCCTTGGGGCTTGCAACACCGCTCGCCATCATGGTCGGTACCGGACGAGGCGCACAGTTGGGGATCATCATCAAGGGCGCCGAAGTTCTCGAAGACAGCAGACGCCTCGACACGGTCGTGCTCGACAAGACCGGCACAGTTACTGAGGGGCGGATGGACCTCGTCGAAGTGATCTCACCGGGCGGCGGCGGCGACGAGTTGCTGAGTCTTGCAGCGGTGCTGGAAGCACGATCCGAACATCCCATCGCCCAAGCCATAGCCGACTCCGTCGAATCTCCGCGGTCGGTGACCGATTTCGAGAATCGTCCGGGGTTCGGTGTTGTCGGGTCGGTCGATTTCGTTCGAACGCGAGTCGGTCGTCGAGAACTCTTCTCGGAAATCCCCGCTGAAATCGAGAGGCTCGCAGGCGAAGCCGAAGCGAAAGGCCACACGGTGGTCTTTGTGGGACGCGGACCCGTAGCGCAAGCCGCTCTGGTGGTCGCAGATCAGGTCAAGCCATCATCGGCTGAAGCTGTTGCCGCGCTACGCCGACAAGACCTTGATGTCGTACTGCTGACAGGCGACAACGAACGGACCGCGCAAAGCGTTGCCGCTGCCGTGGGAATAAAGCGAGTGAGCGCGGCCATGTTCCCCGACGCCAAAGCCGCCGAAATCGCTCGTCTGCAAGGCGAAGGGCACCGAGTCGCCATGGTCGGCGATGGCATCAACGACGCTCCGGCTCTGGCCCAAGCCGATGTGGGAATCGCGGTCGGGACCGGAACCGACATTGCTATGGAAGCATCTGATCTGACAGTGATACGGGGTGATCTCCTCGCTGTCGCCGATGCCGTTGCTTTGGCTCGGCGAACCTTCGGCACGATCAAGGGCAACCTGTTCTGGGCTTTTGCCTACAATCTGGGGGCAATACCGTTGGCGGCGTCTGGTGTGCTGAACCCCATGATCGCAGCCGGAGCCATGGGCCTCTCGTCGCTCTTCGTGGTCACCAACAGCCTGCGTCTACGCCGCTTCAAGAAGCGCCCCTGATCGCTGGGTCGCCCCGTATTGGCGCATCGTCGGTCAGCGGGTTTCGCCTTGCAGCAGTGTGCGGCCTAGGGTCGGCCGCTCAACACGGTTCCGCCAACGAGCCGAACCCAAGTTCCCAATGTTCGCCGGTGAAGTTCCCGAGTTCGACATCAAGGTGCTGCCGCAGGGTCGCATGAGACCGGACTAGAGAACCCGCACCAAGCCGATAACGGCGTTCACCGGTCCCCTCAAGATGACTTTTCGGCCCCGAACGGCGCGCGATCCCGTATTGTGCTCGCATGCCAATCAGCTATCGCGCAGTTCGCGTCCTGCCCCAAAGGGCAAAGGCGCACGTATGGATCGTCACCTCAGAAGCCGTTGCCGCCGGCCTCGACCAGATCGACAGCAGCGACCTCGGCAATGCTGACTTCAGCGGCAAGGTCGGGCAGACCTACACCTGGCCCGTTAGTGGTCGGGTAGCCGCGCTGGTCGGGATCGGCCCCCGTGCCGATGTGGACGCAGACCGCCTTCGCCGTGCCGGAGCGGCAATCGGACGGAAGTTGGGCAAACACACTTGGATCGGCGCGGCTCTGCCAGAAGTTGATCTCGACGGTGCAATCTGCCGCCAAGCCCTGGTCGAAGGGATCTCGCTTGGGAGCTACAAGTTCCTGACGTACAAGTCCAAAGGTGAGCCGGCGAAGTTGACACGAGTCGATGTAGCGGGCGGAGTCGGTGCGACAAACCAGGGAGCGCTCGATCTGGGCAAGGCTGTGGCCACCGCACAGATGCTGGCCCGAGACCTGGTCAATGAGCCGGGGGGAACCCTCACGGCACCAGAGTTCGCAGATCGTGCCGCCACGGTGGGGCGCGACTGCGGCCTGTCGGTCAAAGTATGGGACACCGACGCAATCACCGAGGGAGGTCTCGGAGGACTCCTCGGTGTCAACCGCGGCTCAACACTCCCTCCGCGCTTGTTGGAACTGACCTACGACCCGGCCGGACCCAAACAAGGCACGTTGGCTCTGGTCGGCAAAGGGATCGTATTCGATGCGGGCGGTCTGTCGATCAAAACCGGTCAGGGCATGATGACTATGAAGTGCGACATGGGTGGTGGAGCCGCGGTGATCGGTGCCATGTCGGCCATGCCGCTAGTGGCGCCTGCCGCTCAGATCCGAGCTTTCGTTCCAATGACCGACAACATGCTCGGGGGGGATGCCACGCGTCCTGGCGACGTGCTGAAAATCCGCAACGGCAAGACCATCGAGGTGCTCAACACAGACGCCGAGGGTCGCCTGGTCCTGGCCGACGCTCTTTCGCTGGCAAGCGAAGCGAAACCTGATGCAATCGTTGACTTGGCGACGCTCACCGGTGCCTGCGTGGTGGCGCTCGGTCCCAAGATTGCAGGACTCATGGGCAACGACGAGGAGTGGATAGCTGCGGTCAAGCAAGCTTCTGACGTTTCGGGTGAACGGGTCTGGCATCTTCCGTTGCCGGCTGACTATTCCAAACAATTCGAGTCGTCAGTCGCAGACATGAAAAACATCGGCACACCCCACGGTGGCGCGCTCACCGCCGGATTGATCTTGCAAGAGTTCGTGGCAGACGGGATCCCCTGGGTTCATCTCGACATTGCCGGTCCGGCTTGGAGCGACTCAGACGATGCCGAAATCACCAAGGGGGGCACAGGATTTGGTGTGCGGCTCCTGATCGAGTTGGCAAAGAACTTCGTGCCCTCCACTGGTTGATTTCAAAATCAGTTGGAACTGTTGGCTAGCCCGTCGAGCGGGCCGTAATGCTGCTCCCAAGCCCAGCGAACCGCGTCAGCGGCTATTGAAGGATGGAATCGCCAACGCCCGAGTTGCAATTCGGCATCGTCAACAGCATCGCCACACTCGACCAAGCCGAGAGCCAAGCGGCGCGCTCGGCGACGAATGGCCTCGTTGTTCAAACGGAGTTCGCCTTCAAGAAACATGGCGTGCTCGTGCTGACGGCGCGGCGACAGACGGCTCACCTGCTTGCGGTTGAGCGGGGGAAGTCTTCGTCGTACTTCAATCTCTGTAGGTGAGAGCGAGCGAACTGCGCTGAACCGACACGCTCTCTCAAAGCTCCTAGTCAAGGGGCCGGCTCGCCCTACTCTTCGCCCCAGTCCGAGTGCTGAGGCCGTGGCCTTGAAGTTGAGGTCGAACCCCTCCGGGGATTCCTCCAAGGACTGAGCACAGTGCCTCAACAAGAGGATCGTGGTCGGACCAAGCACACCGAGCCAGAACTTCTCAACGTAGAGCGACCTGGGATCGTGTCCGAGCCGATCAATGATCGGGTCCCCCCAAGGGGTGACACGAAGCTGATCCAATGCTGGTGCCAACAATAGTGTTGGTGGTTCCATGAAATACTCCCGCCAGTTATCAACGCCAGCGGCAGTATAACTATATTTGAATACATGTCAAGTAATATTGTTCATTGGATTCACGGAGTCGCGCGGCCGGGTGCCCTAGTCTTGAACGATGGCTGAGACTGCATCTGAAGACCGGGTCAATCGTGCTCGCGAGCTGATTGACGACGCAGAGTCGATCGCGGTGCTGACTGGAGCCGGCATCTCCACAGACTCCGGAATACCCGACTTCCGGGGGCCGCAGGGGCTCTGGACCAAGAACCCGGAGGCCGAGAAAGCCTCCAACATCCGCTACTACGTCAGCGACCCGGAAGTTCGCAGGACGAACTGGGCACGCCGTGCATCAGGCCAACTGTGGGCCGATGTCGAACCCAACATCGGACATCGGGCGCTGGTACACCTCGAGAAGCGTCAGAAACTCCACACACTGATCACTCAAAACATCGACGAGTTGCATCAGCGGGCGGGCAGCGACCCGGCCAAGGTGGTCGAGATCCATGGCACCACACGCAAAGCTGCATGTTTGTCATGTGGCTGGCGTGCGGAGATGGAAGTCGTTCTTGACCGAGTGAGGGCCGGAGAAGAAGACCCTCCCTGCCCAGAATGCGGAGGGATCTTGAAGTCTGCGACAGTTTCGTTCGGACAGGCCCTGGACCCGGTTGATCTCTACCGCTCGGAAGAGGCAGCCACCGAAGCGGAGCTGTTTCTGGCGGTGGGTTCTTCGCTCAGCGTGCACCCCATCAACCAAACCGTGGCGATCGCCAAGAACAACGGCGCGCGGATCGTGATCCTGAACGCTGAAGCGACCCCGTATGACAGCGTCGCTGACGTCGTGCTCCAGGAATCGATCAGCGAAGTGCTCCCGATCATCGTCAGAATGATGGGAAATCCTGACTGAGTTTGTAGGGTTTAGGCCATGACCAGTTTCCGTCAGCTTCTCCAGCAAGCAAAAGCGTCGATCACAGAGGTCGACACTGCCGGTGGGCAGGAACTTCTCGACCAGGGATACCTGCTGTTGGATGTGCGCGAGTCCGACGAATATGAACAAGGAGCGATTCCGGACTCCATTCACATTCCCCGTGGACATCTCGAATCGAACATCGAGAACCGTGTGCCCGACCACCAGGCGAAGCTGGTGGTCACTTGCGCAGGCGGTGTACGTTCCGCCTTTGCCGTGCAGACCCTCGAGCAGCTCGGTTACCGAAACGCCGTCTCAATGGACGGAGGCTTCAACAAGTGGAAAGACGAAGGTCGCCCATGGACGAGGCCCCGGACCCTCACACCCGAACAACGCAGCCGCTACCAGCGGCATCTGCTCGTACCCGAGGTCGGTGAAGAAGGCCAGCTGAAGCTGCTCAACTCGAAAGTGTTGCTGCTCGGAGCTGGAGGTCTTGGTTCCCCAGCGGCGATGTACTTGGCCGCGGCGGGCGTTGGAACGCTTGGCATCATCGACATGGATGTGGTTGACGAGTCGAATCTCCAGCGACAGATCCTCCACAACACCGATCGGATAGGCGAGCGCAAGGTCGACTCCGCCAAGAAGACGCTCACCGGTCTCAACCCCGATGTCGATGTGGTCACCTACGACGTCCGCCTCGGTGCTGACAACATCATGGAGATTCTGGCGGGTTACGACCTCGTGGTCGACGGGGCCGACAACTTCCCGAGTCGCTACCTGCTCAACGACGCCAGCGTGAAACTGGGAATCCCAGTCGTCCACGGTTCGATCTTTCGCTTTGAAGGTCAAATCACCGTCTTTGATCCTCGATGCGGACCGACGTATCGGGACATGTTGCCAGAGGCGCCCCCAGCGGAAATGGCGCCGTCCTGTGCAGAAGCAGGCGTGTTAGGCGTTCTGCCGGGAATAGTTGGGAGCATTCAAGCCCTTGAAGCGCTCAAACTGTTACTGGGAGTAGGCGAGCCGTTGCGCGGTCGCCTGGTGGCCTTTGATGCCCTGGAGATGAGCTTTCGCGAGTTCAAACTACGTGTCGATCCAGACAACGAAGTCACCTGGGAAAACCGAGATCGGATTGAGATCACCGAACTCGACGGGCTTTGCATGCCCACGTTCACGGAGAACACCAGCGCTTGATCAGGCTAATCGAACCGATGTGCAACCTCAGCTAGACGCGCAGATACGCTTCTGAGCGCCGTTGCGCCGTGTGATCGAGTTCAGGAGCCTTCCATCCGTCAGTATTTTGTGAGCCTTCGGGACCGCAGCCCACTCCCTGAGGGTGCAACCGCCATCGGTGTCGGCTTGGTGATCAATGGAATCGCCACCTACGCCTTTCTGGTGGTGGCCCGACGCGCGCTCGGCGACGAGGCGTACGGTGGTCTCGCTGTGCTCTGGGGGCTCGTCTACATCCTTGGACCAGGACTGTTTCAGCCGTTGGAGCAAGAAATTGCGCGGGCCACCGCAAATCGTGCGAGCCGGAAACAAGGAAGCGCGCCAGTGCTTCGCCAGGCGACACGTATCGGCCTTGCCCAGCTAATTCTGGTTGAGGCCGCGGTGATCCTGGCATGGCCGTTGGGCCTCGACGGACTATTGGACCACGAGATTTCTTTGCTGGTTGCCTTACTACTCTCTCTGGCTTTCTTCATGGGAGCCGAATGCGTTCGCGGTGTGTTGTCTGGGCGACACGAGTTCAATCGCTACCGGACTTACTTCGCGGCCGAGGGCGCCGCCAGACTGTTGATGGCAGCCGTGCTCGCGATTGTCGGAATCGAAGCCGTCGGTGCCTACGCGACCGCCATTGCGTTTGCTTTCGCGGTGGCCACAGTGGTGGCCGTTGGCGCATTGCGACCCTTCGTCAAGCCTGGACCGCCGGCACCACTAGGTGAGTTGACACCGGCATTGGGCTGGCTGCTCGTCACCTCGCTGTCCGAAGCTTTCCTGCTCAACGTTGGTCCAGTAGCTCTAGAAATTGTTGGCGATGATCTCGGTGAAGAGGTTCCAGGAGTGTTTCTCAACGGACTGATCATCTCGCGGGTTCCGCTCTTCTTCTTCCAAGCTGTCAGGGCGGCGCTACTTCCGAACCTGGCCAGCCTCGCAGGCGACGACGACCTCAACGGCTTCCGAGACTTACAGCTTCGACTTGTTGCCGCAGTGATGGGTGTGGCCGCGGTCTGGGTGGCGGTGATGGCATTCATTGGTCCTTGGCTGGTCGAGTTTCTGTTCGGCGACCAGATTGGCTCGGTCGACATGGCTCTGCTCGCCGCGAGTGGAGCCGGCCTGATGATTCTGCTCTCGCTGTCGTTGGGGCTCGTTGCACTCGATCACACTCGGCTGGCGGTTGTCGGTTTCGTGGTCGGGGTAGCCACCTTTCCGGTCGCACTGACATTTGCCGGCGAACCGTTCTTGCAAGTCGAGTCGGCGCTCGTCGCAGCGGTCAGCGCCGGAGCAATCGTCACCGCAGGACTACTGCGCTACGAGTACGCCCTACACGCCCGTGCCGGTCGACTCCCCAAAACCGACCCAGGGCCTTCGTCGCCGTCAAGCATCCTCTGAGCGGGCTTGTCGAGGCTACGGGTACCATGCCCATGTGGGCTTTCTCCAGGCAAGCAGCGCATGAAGGGCTTGATTCTCAGTGGCGGCGCTGGAAAACGCCTGCGCCCGATCACCCACACGAGCGCCAAACAGTTGGTTCCCATAGCCAACAAACCCATCCTGTTCTACGGCATAGAAGAGATGGCGTCGGCCGGGATCACCGACATCGGCATCGTTATCGCGCCGACAACCGGCGAGGAGATCAAACAAGCTGTCGGTGACGGTTCGAATTTCGGCGTGCGTATCACCTGGATCTCCCAACAAGAACCACTCGGTCTGGCTCACTGCGTGCTTGTAGCGCGCGACTTTCTCGCTGATGACGACTTCGTGATGTACCTCGGCGACAACATGCTTGAAGCGGGCCTGTCTGCCTTCGTCGACAGATTCGCCTCGGCACGCTCCAAGTCTGGCTCCAGCCACCACAGCACACGACCCACGGCTCAGATTCTCCTAGCGCACGTATCGGACCCTGGCTCCTTCGGTGTCGCTGAGATCGGCGCGGATGGTCAGGTGGTCCAACTCGTTGAAAAACCTGAACACCCTCCATCAGATCTCGCCTTGGTCGGCGTGTACCTGTTCGATCAAACGATTCATGAGGCGGTGACGAAGATTGAGCCATCGGCACGAGGGGAACTCGAAATAACCGATGCCATCGACTGGATCATCAGCCAGGGATACCGGGTCGATCACGAAGTGTTGACCGGCTGGTGGATCGATACCGGGAAGAAGGACCCATTGTTGGAGTGCAATCGGCTGGTTCTGGACACCTTCACCCGCAGCATCGACGGTGACGTCGACGAGGTGTCGACCATCGAAGGGCAGACAGTTCTTGAAGCGGGCGCAAAGGTCATCAACTCCACAGTGCGAGGACCGGCGATCATCGGTAGTGGAACCACGGTCGAGAACAGCGAGATCGGTCCCTACGTATCGATCGCGGTCGACTGTCGGATCAGTGGCAGCGAGATAGACAACTCGGTGGTGTTGCGTCGCAGTACGGTCACCGATATCGCACGGCTCACCGACTCGTTGGTTGGTCGTGACACGGTGCTGTCGAGATCCATTCGTTCCAACGAGACAGACGCCAAGGAGAGGTTCGGGCGTGACGACACTGGCCCGACCGCCGTTCGGGTGATGGTCGGTGACCATTGCCGAGTCGAGATCGAATAGTGGCAATGCCGCTGAGGTGATTGGAGATTCTTATGGCATCAATCACGCCGTCGGACGATATTGAGGGTGTATTCGTGGTGTGTCCCGAGATTCTCGGTGATGACCGCGGCACATTCATTGAGACGTATCGGCGCTCATGGTTTGTCGGGCAACGAGAGATGATCCAAGCCAATCGCTCCGACCGCCGAGCCGGCACGGTGGTGGGGCTTCACTACCACCTTCACCAAAGCGACTATTGGTACGTGCCGTATGGACAAGTTCGTGTGGTGCTGCATGATCTCAGAGAGGGGAGCCCGACAGACGGGGCCACCCTTGAATACGACCTGGGTACCTGGGCCGATGGCGCTCACTGCCACGACGGGATCTACATTCCGCCCGGAGTAGCGCATGGTTTTGCTGCTTTGACTGACTGCACCCTCAGCTACCTCGTTGATGCCTACTACAACCCTGCTGACGAACTCGGCGTGCGTTGGGACGACCCCCAGATTGGGGCTGACTGGATTCTCGACGATCCGATCTTGTCAAAGCGGGACAGCAGCAACCCGCTGCGCTGCGAGGTACCGA
Organism: Candidatus Aldehydirespiratoraceae bacterium; assembly: GCA_965198365.1. Lineage (GTDB taxonomy): Bacteria > Actinomycetota > Acidimicrobiia > Acidimicrobiales > Aldehydirespiratoraceae > VXYK01. The sequence continues at coordinate 1,938,467 of OZ240617.1, forward strand.
CGAACCGCCGTCCCCATTTCCGGCTACGCGCCACATAGGGAAACTCGTCCGCTATGAGACTGTTCATCACCGGGGCGGCCGGGTTCATCGGTAGCAACTATTTGCGTCATGTCCTCGCCACGAGCGACCACACTGTGGTGGCTTTCGACGCTCTGACCTACGCCGGGAACCTCAACTCGATCAAGGAAGTGCTTGGCGGTCGGGCAGCTTTCGTCCATGGAGACATCACCGATCGTGCCGCAGTTCAGTCTGCTATGACGGACTGCGATCAGGTGGTGCACTTTGCGGCCGAATCACACGTTGATCGCTCAATTTCGGGACCCGACGCATTTGTGCACACCAACTGTTTTGGTACCAACGTGCTGTGTGATGTCGCTCGTCAAGTCGGTGTCGAACGCTTTGTTCACGTCTCGACGGACGAGGTTTATGGTTCGGTCGAGGTTGGCTCATCGTTGGAGACAGATGCGGTTGAGCCTCGTTCTCCGTATGCAGCTTCCAAAGCAGGATCAGATCTCATCGCCCTCAGTTACTTCAGCACCTACGGCCTGCCGGTCATCATCACCCGTGCATCCAACAACTACGGCCCGTTCCAGTTTCCAGAAAAAGTAATCCCGCTGTTCGCAACGAACCTTCTCGATGGAGCTTCGGTGCCGCTCTATGGTGATGGACTCAACGTTCGTGACTGGCTCCATGTGGATGACCACTGTGTTGCGATCGACACGATCTTGAGAAAAGGAAGCAATGGTGAGATCTACAACGTCGGGGCTGGAAACGAGATCACCAACCGTGATTTGACCGAACGGCTCATCGAGTTGTGCGGACGTGATTCCTCAGCCATTGAGTACGTGCCGGACCGGCTGGGGCATGACCGTCGCTATTCGCTCGACTGCACCAAGCTGCGGACCCTTGGCTGGGTCCCTCAACAGAAATTCTCGGCAGGGCTGAAAAAGACGGTCGAGTGGTATCGCCTGAACCGCAACTGGTGGGAAGCACTCAAGAACGGGGTGGTGGAGCGGCCATGAGGATCTTGGTCACCGGCGCTAGCGGACAACTCGGAATGGATCTGGTGCCGTTGCTCGACCCTCACGAAGTAGTAGCACCGGACCGAACCAAACTAGACATCACCGACCACGCCTCGGTTCTCGGAGCCGTGCACGAGACAAAGCCCGACATCGTCATCAACTGCGCGGCTATGACCAGAGTCGATGACTGCGAAACACAGGCTGATCGTGCTTTTGCCGTCAACTCGCGGGCGGTAGGGCATCTCGCTGAGGGTTGTCGCCTCATCGGCGCGCATCTAACCACGATTTCTACAGATCATGTGTTTGACGGCGCCAAGATCGGTCCCTACAACGAACAGGATCAACTGGCGCCTATTTCTGTCTACGGACGATCCAAGGCAGCGGGTGAAAGCCAGGCGGGCAGTGCTGCCACGATCGTGCGCACCTCCTGGCTCTGCGGAGAGTTCGGCAGCAACATGGTCAAGACTATTTTGGGCTTGCTCACCGAAGACGCCCCTTTGCGTTTCGTTGACGACCAAATCGGACACCCGACGTTTACCGCGGATCTCGCACCCGTGGTATGTGAGCTGGCGGTGCAGCGTCGTCCCGGCATCTTCCATGTAACGAATCAGGGTGCTGTGACTTGGTTTGAGTTTGCCCGCGCGGTTGCAACCGCGGCGGGCGCGGATCCTCTGCGAGTGACTCCGTGCGCGACTGCCGATCTGCGGCCTGTTCGACCCGCTCCACGACCAGCCAACTCCGTACTCGACAATGCTGCGTTGCGACTGGCTGGATTCGCCCAGACTCGAGACTTCCGGGAACCCTTGGCTGAACTCATCTGTCGGCTTCGCTGATTGGCGACTCGCTGGAGTCCGAACCGCGCAACATGAGCGCGGCACTCGCCAAGGCCAAAAAGGTGAGCCAGATCAGGCGATCAACAGAGCCGATCAGCACGCCGATATCAAACTCGAGACCAATGAGCGGACTGAGGCCGGCGATCAGCGCTTCTCTGAGTCCGAGTCCGGAAGGGAAGAAGCCAATGGCAACCGTCAGCGCGCCGGCGACCGAGAGGGCGACCGCTTGAGTCGGCGAAATGTCGACACCGAGAGCGGTTACTGCCAAGCCGAGTCGCAGTGCGCTGATGACAAGCCAAGCGGCTTCAACTCCGAGGACCGCGAGGGCCAGTCGAATCGAGCCTCCGTCGGGTGCAGTTTCTCGGAAAAGCTTGAGCGCTGCGACCCCTGCCATCAAGCCACCAACGACCGTTATGACTCCCAGCGAAGGTGGTCCCTCAACAGCAATGGCTGATCCGCCAACGATGCCCGTGATCGAGAGCCAACAAAGACCGGGCACTGCACCAGCAGAGATCGCCGAGCCGTAAGTGCTGCCGTCTTCTGATAGAGATCGGACGGTGACTATCAAAGAACCTGGCAGTGGCAGTAGATTGGCGGCCGAAGACACGACCGCAACCCTTAAACTCCTGGTTGTTGAGGGTTTCTGCGAGGCGATTCGTGCGGCGAGTTGATACTCGGCCGATTTCAAAGCGAGGCTCGCGGGGGCAGTGGCCAGCAGCGCCACGGCTAGCGGCCACCAGGACAACTCAGCCAAGGTCAGTCCGCTGGCGCGCCAAGCCCAGACGGTCGCTCCGCTCACCCCGACTGCTGCTACAACGCCGATCGCGGTTTGCAGTCTCTTGTTCAACGGTTGAGCGCGCTGATCCAGAAGGCGGCGAAACGCCGCAGTGAGGCCCTCAGGGAGGCCCGAAGCACGGGGTCCGCGGTGCACAGACGGCATCGCTCGACGCTACCGTCGGCATCAATGAAGGTGTTGATTGACGCAGTACATCCCGCGGATGTATGGACATTGGGTGCCGTTGAGGATCGCCTCTTGGCAGCCGGTGAAGAGACTCTGTGGATCTCGCGCCCGGGCAAGGATTCTGTCGTCGAACTCATTGAAGCACGCGGCAGGCCCCACATTGCCGGTCCTCGTGCAGGAACCAACATGATGTCGCTGGCCCGTGAGTTGGTGTCGAGGGACTGGTTGACCTTTCGCACGGTACGACGGTTCGGGCCCGATGTGATTTTGACTCGCTCGCCGGCGGGGGTTCACGCGGGCAGGTTGACTCGTACCCCGGTGCTGTATGACACCGACGACGGCCATGTCGCTGGATTGCTGTACTACGTAGCGGGCCCGTTCGCCAACCTCATTGCCAGCCCGACGGCTACCACCAAGAGCTACGGCTCCAAGCATCGTAAGTATCGGGGATACAAAGAACTCTTCTACCTTCACCCGTCTCGTTTCACTGCGGACCCAACAATCCGTGCGGAACTCGGACTCAACGACGGCGAGAGATTATTCGTGCTGCGTCTCACCGCGTTCACCGCAAGCCACGATGTCTCCGAGCGAGGAATGGCCCGCGAACAGATCGACCGGATTCTGAGTCGATTGGGGGATCTCGGAAAGGTGGTTGTCTCCTCTGAACAATCGTTGCCCGGAGATTTGGCCGCCATGGGGGTTTCGACGCCCCCGGAGAGATTCCATCATGTTCTGGCCGCGGCCGACCTCGTTGTCGGCGATAGTCAAACGGTCTGTTCGGAGGCTGGTGTGATCGGCACACCGTCGCTGCGCTACAACACTTGGGCTGGACGACACCCGTATCAGGTGGAGTTGCAGGAGCGTTGGGGGCTGACCAAGGCCTTCGCCCTAAGTGAAGAAACGGCGTTTTTCAATGAACTGGACCGTGTGCTCGAGGATCTCGATAGCGAGCACGCGGCCCACGCGCAGCGCCGACGACAGATGCTCGAATGGTGTGACGACCCAGTGGACGATCTCACTACCTGGACCTATGAACTAGCGAACCGTCAGGGATTTGGCAGTATTCGCATTTTTGGCGGAAGAACGGGCTGAACCCAAGGTGCGAACGCCTCGGGGAGACCGGCGAGGCGCCAGATGAAGGTGACAACCTCTGCCCGTGTCAACGATGCGTTTGGAGAAAAAGTGGTTGGCGAGGTGCCGGTCGTTATTCCGTGCTCCAACATCCAACGGACCGCTTCGCTGTAGTAGGAGCCTTCTTCAACATCGTCGAAAGTTTGGTCGAGGTTCGGGGCAGGTGTGCCCGCAAAGCGCCACAGGAAGGTGGACGCTTGCGCTCTCGACAAGGTCATGTTCGGAGAGAAGGTCGTGGAAGAGGTGCCAGTAGTTACGCCGTATTCTGCGAGCAAGTCCACCGCATCGCGAAAAGACGCGTCCTCGGCGACATCTTCGAAGTCAGCGCGAGTGTTCGGGAGCGGACCTCCCTCGAAGCGCCAGAGGATCTCGACGAATTCGGCTCGGTTGATCTCATCGTGGGGCCCGAACAGTTCCGGGGTCGCGCCATCGGTCAGCTTCTCGCTGACCGACCACAGAACTGGCTCGTAGAAATAGTCGTCAGGAGATAGATCACTGAACTCTATGACGGAGAATGCTGGTTCGTCGGTTCCGGGTTCGTCGGTGTCTGGTTCTTCGGTGTCTGGTTCTTCGGTGTCTGGTTCGTCTGTTCCTGGTGTGTCGGTGTCTGGCTCGTCGGTTTCGGGTTCGTCGGTTTCGGGTTCGTCGGTCACAGGGAGGTCGGGGAAATCAATGACAAACTTGGTACCGATAGGGGGGTGACACCCCTGAGCGGTCTTGCAACCGTTGAGGATCGCAAAAAACAGCCAAGCACCGTAAGGCTCCCCGTCGCGGGTGAGCGTCACCGACCTGTCTACATCATGAACAGTGATCGTGGCGAAGCTGGTGTACCCCGACATCGGCGCTTCGGTAATGTCGATCCCCCTCAAGGAACTGATGTTCAGCGGTGCTTCACCGCGGACCGTGTAATTGTTCAACCAGCGGGTGAGATCGGGGAGCGAGTAGGAACGTGTCCAAGTGGCGTTGGGGTTTCTTTCGCGGCCTGTCCGGGGATCGAAAGCCACGTCGTAAGGATCAGGCTTCGGCACCAGGAACGGCAGATCGACGCCGCCCGTCCAAACGTCGGACGGTTTGGCACTATGCCCACCGTTGCTTGACGAGTAGAAGGCTTGAGCGATTCGGGGTGCGTACAGAGTGGCATCTTCACCGTCTTCTGTTTCCTCATCGGTTTGGTCCGTGCCGTCGACGGACTCGGCGGCGGAGTCGGTTTCTGCGTTGCCCTCGCCGTTTTCTGCTTCGGTGTCCAGCTCTATTTCGACCTGGTAGACAACAACTTCACCCGCAGTGGCGTCTACCGCGTCGCACCATGCGTGCCACTCACATCCCGATTCTCGCGCCCAACCAGTGAACACTTGATCAGCCGTTGTGTCGTAGAGGTTGAACGGCTCGTCGACCCAGTCACTGGTTGCCGCTCGGTTCACGATTGTGGCGGCGGCGTAGCTGCGCGCTGCCACAGCCTGTGCCTTCATGGCTTCCATCGGCCAGTCGAAAGGCACTTCCTGGAGTCCGTAGAGATACTTTTCAACATCGAGTTGCGCGACGACTACGCAAAACTTGAGACCTGTACCACAGCGGTCAGGCGTGCTGCCGGCAAGCGAGACCGCAGCGGGGTGGAGCAAGTAGCGCGCGCCTGCGTACGTGCCGAGGTTGTCCCCGTCTTCGTATTCTTCGACAGTAGCCCTGGTGCCGATCGTCTGAACTACCTCGAGAGCTGTGTTCTGGCAGCGTGAGTCGTTGTCGCAAAGATCTGTGGTGACCCCGATTGATTTGTCGGTGTATTCGGCATGCCAGCGGGTTCCGTCGTAGTGGGTGGTGAGCGGCAACGTGCTTACGCCGATCAACTGACCACCCGCCTCGACAGTGAGTTCCCACTCACCTGGTCCGAGCTCATCCAATGGAGTGGCTATGGCAATCAACTCGCGCACGCCTATCAACACATTGAGACTGCCCGCCTCAAAGGGCCTGAGACGTGAATGAGTCACGCAAAATTGCACTCCGGTGCCACAGTCATCAGGTGTGGTGCCATCAATAGCCACGCTCGACGGCCACAGGAAGTATCGCCCGCCAAAATAGGAGCCGAGATTCGGGCCGTCTTCGAATTCCTCGACCACAGCCCTCGTACCGATCGTGTGGGCCACCTCGAGCACGGTGTGTTCGCAGCGTGAGTCGTCGTCGCAAAGATCTGTGGTGACCCCGATTGATTTGTCGGTGTATTCGGCATGCCAGCGGGTTCCGTCGTAGTGGGTCGTCAGTGGCAAATGACTGACACCGATCACCTCACCGCCCACCTCAACAGAAAGTTCCCACTCACCTGGTCCGAGTTCATCGAGAGGTGTGGAAATGGCAATAAGCTCCCGAACACCGACGTCAACGTCGATGGTCTCGGGAACGTGATCTGGGTCGAACTCCTTGAAATCGGTGATCGGTTCAAGGGTTGTGCTGTCGTAGTAGAAACTGAGAATCTCGTCGTACGTATGGCCGTCGAGGGCGCGTCCATAAGCACCGAATTGGCTCAGCCCCACACCGTGTCCAAATCCGCCCCCATTCAGCACAACGAGGTTCTGCTCAGTGTTGTCGGCGCTGTCGTCATGGGCAAGAACCGGTGAAACCGCCAACGAAGAAGCGAGCAAACAACACAGCATTGTTCGTGAGAATCTCAATGGTTGCTCTCATGTGTCGTGGCTTGACTCAGCGCGCGCCTATAGAAGGCAACGTAATTCTACCGCGTTGTGGCTGGTCTCTAGAGTCACCGCTCCAACCGGCGTTGGCGACGACGTGTCAAGAACCCGTACTTCACAATGCACCCGAGAGCTGCCACACCGTCACGCCAGTTGATTTTCTTTCCCTCAGCGTAGGTGCGTCCCGAGTAGGAGATTCCGACTTCCCAAATTCGCCAACCACCGGCCGCAACTTTGGCCGTTATCTCAGGTTCAATGCCGAATCGGTTCTCGCGCAGGTCGAGGCTTTGAACAACTTCAGTGCGGAAAGCCTTGTAACAGGTCTCCATGTCGGTGAGGTTCAAATCGGTGAACATGTTGGACAGCAGGGTCAGAAACCGGTTGCCGACAGAGTGCCAGAAGTACAACACGCGACGAGGGCGGCCCGACTGAAATCGGCTGCCGTATACGACGTCGGCTGAGCCGCTCAGCAGTGGTTCGAGAACGATGTCGTAGTCGTTCGGGTCGTATTCGAGATCAGCGTCCTGGACGATCACGAACTCCGCCGAAGCGACTTCGAAACCGCGTCGAATCGCCGCCCCTTTACCACGGTTGAAGGGCTGCAGAATTATCTGGACTCGGGAATCGTCGAAGCCGTCCAGAAGCTCGCGGGTGCCATCGGTTGAGCCATCGTCGACGATGACCAACTCGGCGGTGTGAGGGCTGGCGAGCACTCTCTTCACCATTTCCGCAACCGTCGCGGCCTCGTTGTAACAGGGCATCACGACGCAAAGTCGAGGTCCAAGGGTTTCGTCCATGGGCGAATAACGCTAGCAGTGGCGCTAGCGTCCGCCACATGAACCAGAGCGCGCGCGACCCTGCCGTTCGTGGTGTACCCCGTATTCTGGTGTGTGGCTGGTCAGGCGCGGGCAACATAGGCGACGAGTTGTTGACATCGGTTGTCGTCGAGGCTCTCAGGGCCAGTGGAGCTATCCCAGTTGTCGTCTCCCGTGACCCAGAAACTACGTCGGTTCTGCACGAAGTGGAGGCCGTCGCTTGGGGACCGCGAGGGTGGCGTCGTACATTGGCCCACCGGCGCAAGGGCGACAAATGGGGGGCACGGGTGGATGGCGTGTGTGTCGGCCCAGGTGGAATCATTCAGGATTCGAGCAGTATTTGGAGTTTGCCTGGCCACCTGGCCACTCCGAGGTGGCTACGGCGCATGGGCAAGCCGGTGGTTGGCGTGGGTTTGGGTGCCGAGCCATTGAGGCGTGCCTCGTCTCGACGCTTGCTTCGCGCAGTGCTGAAAGACGTTGCGGTGGTGGCACGCGATGCTGATTCGGCAGCGTCGCTGGCTGCTGCCGGCGTTGAGGCGACGGTTGGTTGTGACTTGGTTTTTGGTCTCGACCTTGGACCGTTGGCGCGACGAACAGAAATTGTCGTGGCGCTCGGGCCTGGCGTTGCTCCCGGACGGTTGCGTCCCGCCAGTCGTCGTCTGAGCGCCGATGATCCTTCGTTGATCGCTGCCGCGGTCGGCGCGCTCGCCAAGCGACTCGGCGCTTCGGTTGCCCTGGCGGCTTTCCGCGGCAGGCGGGATCTCGACTACGCGCAACTTCTCGCCTCCCGTAGTCGGCAAGACACAGAGGTCCTTGCACCCGATATCACTACTCAGGTGGATCGAATTCGTTCTGCTCGCCTGTTGATCAGCAGCCGTTACCACCCGGTAGTGGTTGCGGCACGCAGCGGCACTCCCACCATCGTGTGTTCAACTGAGTCCAAGCTCGTTTCGCTCGTAGCTCAATTGGCCAGTCCGCTCGTAACCAAGATCGACGATTGGTCGGCATTGTCAGACTGCGAGATAGCAGAACCGGGCCTTCCAGTGGTTCCCGAAGGACTCGGGTTGCACCACGATGTGCTACGACAACTGGTGGAGCGCAACCTCGCCGATTAGTTGCTGGGCGATGGATCGCTTCTAGTTGTTGCGGGTGTGCAGTGTGTTGTCGGTCGAGTCGACCTTTGCCATATAAGCCGAGACGACATCGTCTGGATCGCCAACCTTGACCAGTCTGCCGTGGTCGAGCCAGCCAACTTGGTGACACTCGGCCATCAGGTCGGTGCTGTGTGAGACCAACACGATGGTCGTGCCCTTGTCGCGAAGCATGTCCATGTGCTTCAAGCACCTTCGTTGGAACTCTTCGTCGCCGACCGCCATGACCTCGTCGACCAACAAGATGTCGGGTTCAACGTTCACCGCCACCGCGAACCCGAGCCGTACATACATGCCGCTCGAATAGATCTTGACGGGTTCATCAACGAAGTCTCCGATCCCGCTGAACTCGATGATGTCGTCCATGGACGCGGTCATCTGTTTGCGGGTGATCCCCAGCATGGCGCCGTTGAGATAGACGTTCTCACGACCTGTCAGATCAGGATGAAATCCCGACCCGAGCTCAAGCAGGGCCGATAGGCGGCCCGTTGCTTCAACTGAGCCGTGCGTCGGTCGGTGGATCCCGGCCATGAGACGGAGCAAGGTTGATTTGCCGCTGCCGTTGTGGCCGATGAGGCCGAAGAATGAGCCCGGCGCGATATTGAGGTTGATGTTCTGCAGAACCCAGAACTCGTCGGCATCACGGGTTCGGCCGATGCGCAGGATCGCTTCTTTGAGCGAACTCGGACGGTTGCGTTCAAGGCGGAAGCGCTTGGAAACAGCGTCGACATTGATAGCGCCGATGGTCACGGTTCCTCGCTGATCGACATGCTCTGCCTGCGAAAGTAGACCCAGCCGATCGAGAAGGTTACGACCGACCAGACCAACGCCGCCAGGAAACGATTCCAGAGTGGAACCTGCAGGAAATAGGTGGCATCACGGGAAATCTCGATGAACAAAGCCGCAGGATTCCATTCTACGAAGAGTCGAGCGATCTCCGGGATTTTTTCGCTTTCGAGGAGTTCGGGTGTGTAAACGATCGGTACAGCAAAAAACGCGACGTTGAGCAAAATACCAACCAGATACTTGATGTCGCGGTAACGGGCGTTGAGCACCGAGACGATGAATCCGAGACCCAAACCGAATCCCAACGCCAGCGCCATGGCAACCGGCAGGAACACGAGCGTCCAACCGATATTGGAGAGCGCTGCCATGATGACCAGCAACACCACGACTTCCAGGGTGCTCTGCACAAGGTTTGAGGCGGCACCGCCCAACAGAGCTGTCTCAGTCGGGAAATAGATCTTCTTGCGCAGGTCGCTGACCGAACTCAGCCATTCCATCGAACCGTCGACCAGACCTGTGAACAAGGTCCAGATGACGAGGCCCGTGAAGAGGTAGAGGCCGAAATTTTCGGCGTTGCCGTTGCTGGTCTCGGGAGGCACCGCTCTATAGACCACACCGAACACGAACCAATAGATCCCCACGGTTACCAACGGATTGAGGAAAGACCAGAACCAGCCGAGCACGCTGCGCTTGTAACGGGACTTCGACTCGCGTTCGGCAAAGTGGTAGATGAGCGTGATGCTCTTGCGCACCGAAGGTGAAAGTGAGGGCATAAGGGAAAACTGCACGGGCCGTTGCGAGCCTATCCAGCGTGGGTTTGCAGGGCAGTAATTTCTGCTGCCAGTTCACGGGCCACGGTTTCTAGACCTTCATCGACTGTGACCACCCGATCGGCGTGTTTCGCTGATGGCTGCACGAATTTGTCGTGCATGGGCGCGACAGTTGCCCAGAACTGGCGGTGTACGTCATCTACATCTCGGCCGCGTTCACGCACATCGCGTTGCGCTCGCCGGTCAAGCCGCACGGCTTCGGGGATGTCGATGAATACTGCCAGATCGATGAGAGCTCTCATCGCTTTGAAGTTCAACAACAGGATGCCGTCGAGGATGACCACCGCTTTGGGTGTCACAGTCACTTGGCCGGTGCGTGTGTGGGTCGCAAAGTCGTACTCGGGGATCTCGACAGGGCGGCCGCGGCGAAGATCCTGTAGGTGCTCGATGAACAACTCATGGTCGAGCGAATCGGGGTGGTCGTAGTTGACCTGCATCCGCTCCTGCATAGAGATGTGCGACAAGTCGCGGTAGTAGGAATCGAAGGCCACAGACGAGAGCCGGTCCTGGCCACAGCAGCGGACCAACTCGTTGACGAGAGTCGTCTTTCCTGCTCCCGAGCCGCCGCAGATCCCGACGATGATTCCCACGACTGCACACCGTACCCTGGTTCATTCCGTGCCAGAATCGAAAGACATGCCAGAATCGGTCAATATGCCGGTAGCTCAGCCAACGGAGCAAAGATGACAATGGTCGATGGCCCCGCAGGCCCAATCGAGGTGAAAGAGAACGGCCAGGGTCCGCCGGTGGTGTTGGTCCCGCCGGTGGTGTTGGTCCCGTCGCTCGGCCGCGGCGCGAGCGACTTCGATCTGTTGTCGAGTCAGTTGGCTGAGGCCGGTTATCACGCAATAGCGCCTGAGCCTCGGGGTATAGGCAACTCAACGGGTGAACTCGAAGGTCTTACCATGAGCGATTCAGCCGGCGACGTCGCCGCAGTGATCCATGCCCTGGTTTCTGAACCGGTCACTATCGTCGGCCACGCATTCGGGAACCGCGTGTCGCGAATGACGGCAACAAACTACCCCCACCTGATCGACAGCGTCGTGTTGCTGTGTTGCGGCGGCTTGATTCCTCCGGCTCCCGAGCACGCTCTTGCATTGCAACGAGTTTTCGACATAGAGCTATCGGACGAAGAACATCTCCAAGCCGTGAGCCAAGCTTTCTTTGCTCCGGGGAACGATGCCTCAGTCTGGTTCGATGGTTGGCACGGGATGGTCGCAGCCGTGCAGGGAGCGGCGACCGTGGCGCAACCTGTCGAGTACTGGTGGAGAGCGGGCGACAAAGATATTTTCGTGATCCAACCAGAAGATGACGTGATGGCGGTACCTGAGAATGCCGTGCGACTCTGTGCAGAGCTTGGGAACCGAGCATCAATGGTGACCATCGCCGACGCGGGACACGCACTGCTGCCCGAACAGCCTGAGGCTGTAGCGGCCGCAGTCCTGAACTGGCTTGAAAAACGGAATACACGCTGAACTGACGGAGGCCCCGAAGCCATGACGACCAACTACGACTCCTACGAGACCATCATCGTTGAGATTCACGATCATGTCGGCTGGGTCACCCTGAACCGCCCCGATGCCTACAACGCCTTCAGCCCGACAATGGAACGAGAGATGAGCGACACTTGGAAGGCCTTCCGTCGTGACGATGACGTTCGCGCGATTGTTCTGACCGCGGCGGGGGAGAAGGCGTTCTGCGTCGGCATTGACCGCGAGGAGGGCGAATTCACTGCACTTGATGACTCCCCGGGACTGTATGGCACATCCAACAACTTCATGTACGACGATCCAGGCGACAATCTAGGCCCAAAGTCGTGTGATCTCTGGAAACCCGTAGTGTGCGCGGTCAACGGTATGGCCGCCGGCGGAGCGTTCTACATGCTGGCTGAGTCGGACGTGATCATCTCCGCCGAACACGCGACGTATTTCGACCCGCATGTGACCTACGGGATGGCTGCCGTATATGAGCCGATGAAGATGCTGCAGAGGATGCCTCTCGGCGAGATTCTGAGGATCTCATTGTTGGGCAACCACGAGAGGATGAGCGCGGCCACGGCGATGCGGATCGGCCTGGTCAGCGAAGTGTGCGCGAGCGAAGAACTCCATTCCAGAGCAAGTTGGATCGCCGGCGCGATCGCTTCACAACCGGCTTGGGCGGTACAAGCAACACTGCGTGCCATCTGGGCGGCCAACGACATGGGCCGCCTCAACGCCATCTCCGTCGCCCCTGCCATCCTCACCAGCGGATTCGACAAAGCGGCCATGTCAGCAGGTGTCGACTCGTTCTCCGGCTCAAAGCGGATCAAACCCCAGATCCGCTGATCCGTTGTTTCGCGGGTTCGTTGACTCGGGCTGCGCGGGTCAGGCGCCGAGGCGTGTTCGTGCCGCGGCGCTCATATCGAGGAGCCGTTGGGGGATGGTCACTCCGTTGACCTGCACCGCGCCGCCTGCACTGCCTGCGCCGACAGCGGGAGCTTCTGCGGGATCGGGTGCTTCGGTCGCTGCGGTTGCGGCTTGTTCTGCGGCCTCAATGGCTTCGAGTTCTTCGCGCTCGCGAGCTGACAGGAACTCGTCGTAGTCGCGTCGTTTCACGAGAGAATGGTGGTCTACGTACCCGACGGCGTTGCCATCTTCGAAGCGAACCCAGTAGCGGGTCCAGGCAAATCCGTTGGCCACCGCGATTTTCCCGGTGCTGCCGGCCGGGTAGCCGGGTATGTCATCGACGAGTCTGACCTTGGTGCCTCGAACGAAGGGTTTCGCCTGAAGTTGCGCGGTACTGGACACGAGTACACAAGGTAGCGCTGCGCGCGGCGTTCGCGAGTGACGCGAGCCAAACTGTGCTCTCGAGTTTCCTAGCGCTACCATCTCCAATAGCGCGCAACATAGCGCACAACACCGCAAAGAACACCGCGGGGAGCGGCAATGACTCCAGAAAACCTCGGTTACAAGCCCTTCGACGCCGACAACCACTACTACGAAGCACTTGATGCTTTCACTCGTTATGTCCCAGAGGAAATGCAACCCCGGGTCGTGCAGTGGGTTGAGATGAACGGACGAAAGTACAACCTCGTAGGTGGGACAATCTCACACGCTGTGGTCAACCCGACGTGGGACCCAGTGGCGATGCCGGGTGCGCTCAACGCCTTCTTCAAAGGCAACCCCGAGGGTAAGAACCCCATGGAGATGCTCAAGGAGCGCGAGCCGCTGCCCGACTATTACATGCATAACCAAGCCCGCGTAAAGGTTATTGACGAGCAGGGATTGTCTGGGATTTGGCTCTTCCCGACCCTCGGCGTGCTGTATGAAGAACTGATCCGAACCGATACAGAGGCTTGCACGGTGATGATGCAGGCCTTCAACCGCTGGCTCGCCGAAGACTGGGGCTATGCCTACCAAGACAAGATCTTCGCTGCGCCGTATCTCTGCCTCGGCGATCCCGCGGCCGCAGCCGCTGAAGTTGAAAAAGTTGTGGGACTCGGCGCTCGTGTGGTCGTTATGCGTCCGGCGCCAGTCACGATCTCAACAGGAAAGGTCTCTCCTTTCTCGAAGACGTTCGACCCTGTCTGGTCAGCCATCAACGAAGCCGGCATCACCGTGGTCGTACATGCGGCAGCCAGCGGCTATTCGTCGATGGGTTACGTGGCTGACACCAGATTCTCTGCGGGTGGACTCAGCCGTACCGGCGGATACATGGGGCCGAGTCTGGCGAGCTTCGCGATTGAGCGGGCCGCGCAGGACTGGTTGATTCAATCGGTATTCGAGAAGCTGTATGACCGTTTCCCTCGTCTGCGCGTGGCCAGCGTAGAAAACGGCTCGGATTTCTTGGCGCCGATGTTTCGCAAGTTCGAACAGACGGCCAAGAAGAGCTTCAGCTGGTTCAAAGACCACCCCATCGAAACTTTCAAGGAGAAGGTGTGGATGAACCCGTTCTGGGAGGACGACGTCACCGAGATTTCCGAGCTTATGGGTCCAGACCATGTCATCTTCGGTTCGGACTGGCCCCACATTGAAGGTCTGCCCCACCCGCTTGACTATGTAGTTGAACTCAAGGGTTTCGACCCGGCGGAACGAAAAAAGATTCTCCTGGACAACGTCAGCTACCTCAACACACCTCTACCCGCTTGATCGGGGCAAACCATGAGCACACCTAGCGCCGAGGAAGTGCGGCTCGAACTTGAGACCTGGCTCGACGAGAACTGGGACGAGAACCTGATCGTGCACGAGTGGTGGAAGCGAATCGCCCCCACCGGTTACGCACATCCCACGCTCGCTGTGCACGCCGGCGGGAGGGGTTGGGGCCGTGACTTGGCCGCGGTGGTCAACTCGGTGATGGCCGAAAGAGGCGTGATGGGTCCGCCGATCGGTGGGTTGGGATGGATGCTGGCGGCGCCGACTATCGCTAAGCACGGCACGCCCGAACAGATCGAGCGACTCATCCCGCCGATCCTTGACGGATCGGTCGGCTGGTGCCAACTCTTCTCAGAACCCGGGGCGGGATCGGATCTGGCCGGGTTGGCCTGCAAGGCTCAGCGCGACGGCGATGAGTGGATCGTCAGCGGACAAAAGGTCTGGACTTCGGGTGGGCAGGTTTCCGATTGGGGAATGCTCATCGCCCGGACCGATCCCGGCGCGCCCAAACATAGGGGCATTACTTGGTTTGCTCTTGAAATGGACCAGCCTGGAGTCACCGTCCGTCCCTTGAAGGAAATGACCGGTCGGGCGATGTTCAACGAAGTGTTCATCGATGAGGCTCGGGTGCTCGATGCCAACATCATCGGTGGGCTCAACAACGGTTGGGCGGTTGCGAACTCCACGCTGCGGTTTGAACGCGAATCGTTGGGTTCCTCTGGTCGCAAACCTCGAACAGCAACCCCCGGAGTCCTGGGCAAATCTCTTGACCGCCCGGTCTCCGACTTCGCCACTCAGGCGACGAGTGAAGGGGGCGTGCCGGCGATTGGTCCAGGATTGTGGCAGTTCGTGGCGGAGTTGGCCGCCAAGTCGGGCAGGAACGAGGATCCGAACTTCCGTCAGGAACTCGTGAAGCTCTGGTCGTTGATAGAGATCAATCGCCTGGGGGCTCTGCGCGCCAGAGACCCCAGCCAGCGAACAGGTGCTGAGCCCAACATCGGGAAACTCCATGTCAGCGAGATGTTCAGGTCCTTCCGCGAGGTCGGCATGGCGGTTCTCGGAGCGGACGGAATGTTGAGCGGCCAAGACGACAGGGGCAGCGGCGGGCTTCTCGGCGAGATCGCGCTCTTCTCGCCCGGCCCGTCGATTTACGGTGGCACCGATCAGATCCAGCGCAACATCATCGGTGAGCGTGTCTTGGGTCTTCCCCGAGAACCCGGCCCCCCAAAGGACACCCCCTTCAAGGACCTCCCCAAGAACTGAAGGCGCGCGCGGTAGGCGAGCGCCCTCGAGGGTTCAGGGCCTGAGGGGGTTCAGGGTTTGAGGCCGAACTTCGGGTAGCTGGTCTCGACCATGACGATATAGACCCATACCCGGTAGTTGTAGTTGGTTAAGCGAACCAGGAAGTCACGCATGCCGCGTGGCCACCTGCCCAGAATCAGCACCGCGAACCAGCCGAGGATCAACACCACGAATGCGCCGATGCTGAGTATCCACAAAACGATGTAGTGCGGGATCGCCAAGAACCAGTTGAACAGGTTACGCCGCGGGGTGCTGGCCGGTGGCGCCGGCACGTTGAGTGTCACGGCGGGGTAGCTGTTGTCGTCATCAGCACCTGTATTGAAGGCGAACGGCGGGTAGCTCTGAGAGAACCCCAGCAAGAATGCCTCTAAACGAACGTTGTACCGTTCGAGCATTGCGAGAAGTCCGTACATTCCCGGATTGAGTCTTCCGGTGAACAGCAGCGCCCACCAATAGAAAAAGATGACCACCGTGGCCAGATAGCCCAAAACGGTGGAAATCACCAAGTGGGGGATCACCAGGAGCCAGTTGACGAGTGGCCGCCAACGGGCAACTTCGTAGGGCGAGTCCAGAACGTAATGGTCGCTGTTCTCGGGGGAGGTGTCTGATTGCATGGTTCGCTCATCTCTCTAGGTTTGGACTCTGGGCATAGGATACTAGGAGCCGATTGGACCGCGGCTGAACTCTTGGTATGGACTTGCGGTCCTTGCCTGTATCGACCACTTCAGTTCGCGACGATCCGAATATCCCGTATTACGTGGTTACGGCGGTGCTGATCATGGGCTATGGCTCGGTCTTGGTGCTGCTGATCTCTTTGGTTCACGCAGTGGCGGACGCCTTCACGCTGCCCGCCAACCAGGTTGCTATCGCCACGGCCAGTCCTCCAGAACAACTAGCCGCTGGTCAAGGCTTGTTTTCGGGGATTGGAACTCTGGTTTCAGGGGCAGTTGCTTATGTCGCCGGTGTGCTCTACGAACACAATGGCCCAAAGGTCCTGTACACGACCGCGGCGGTGGCGATGTTGGCCCTGTTGGCTGCGTCACTGATCTTGGACCGCACGGCGTCGCGCTCCCAGCAGACATCCGCGGCCTGAATAGCCGCTTGGGGGTTGTTGGTTGTGCGATGATGTTTGCGCGTTCAGACAGTTCAATGACAGGAGACCGCTGATGCAGAGCCACGAAATCGACTACCAGATTCACGGAGACGACCTTCAGTTTGTGGAGATCGAACTGGACCCCGGTGAGGTGGTGATAGCCGAAGCGGGGGCCATGATGTACATCGAGCAGGGGATCACTTTCGAGTCCAAGATGGGAGACGGCTCTGACCCTGATGAAGGCAAATGGTCGAAACTCAAGTCGGCAGCCAAGAGATCGGTCACCGGAGAATCCATTTTTCTCACGCATTTCACCAACAGCGCCCCCTCCGGCCGCCAGAAAGTGGCGATGGCGGCGCCGTATCCAGGCAAGGTCCTGCCGGTTGACCTCAACGCCGTCGGCGGTCAGATCCTGGCCCAGAAAGACGCTTTTCTGTGCGCGGCCTCTGGAACCAAACTCAATATTGCGTTCAACAAGAAGTTGGGCACGGGTTTGTTCGGCGGTGAAGGGTTTATTCTCCAAGACATCTCCGGTGATGGTCTGGCGTTTCTGCACGCGGGCGGGACCATCGTGCGCAAGCGCCTGCAGGGAGAAACGTTGCGGGTTGACACCGGCTGCCTTGTTGCCTTCCAACCTCAGATCCAGTACTCGATTGAGCGGGCCGGCAATCTGAAGTCAATGGTGTTCGGCGGTGAAGGAATGTTCTTGGCCACCCTCACTGGCGTAGGCGATGTCTGGCTTCAGTCTTTGCCGTTCAACCGGCTTGCCGATCGAGTGCTGGCCAACCTCCAACCGGGCCGCTCCGATGACGAAGGATCGGTGGTCGGCGGGCTGTCCAACATTTTCGAGCGAAACTGAGCTTCAACCAGCCCGAGAACTGAGCTGTAACCGGCCTGTGCCTTCGTGCACAGTGCCGATGACTGCAGCGGTGTGACCGGATGACAACAGGGCGTCGAGCGCGTTCTGTGCTTCTGCGCGGTCAACGCCGAACACCAACCCACCAGAGGTCTGCGCATCGGCGAGGAGAGTCACATCCAATTCGCTGACACCTTTGCCGCGGTCGACCCGGTCGTTGATCCAACCTAGATTACGGCCCGTACCCGAGGGCACGACACCCGACGATGCCAGTTCTCTAGCGCCGTCGATGATCGGTACATCGTCGACGATGATCTCAAGGTCGATGCCGGACTCTTGCGCGGCACGCCCGCCGTGACCGAGTAGCCCGAATCCCGTGACATCGGTAGCACCGGTAGCCCCAGAAACAACCGCAATCTCCGCTGCTATGGCGTTGGTGGCAGTCATCGACGCGATCGCTTCCGCGACACAGTCGGCGCTGGCGCGCCCCCATTTGAGACCGGTGGTGATTACGCCGATCCCCAGCGGTTTCGTGAGGATCAGAGTCTGGCCGACCCGAAACCCCGAATTGGTCAGCATCCTGTCCGGGTGTACCTCGCCGACTACTGCCATTCCATATTTGGGCTCGGGGTCGTCAACAGTGTGTCCTCCTGCGACGACAAAGCCGCAGCGTCTGGCGATGTCGTGTCCTCCAGCGAGCACCTCTTGAAGCTGTTCGCGGGGCAGCTCATCGGTGTTCCAACACACCAGGTTGAGAGCCAAAAGCGGTCGACCACCCATCGCATAGACGTCCGACACCGAGTTGGAGGCAGCAACTTGGCCCCAGTTGAACGGGTCGTCCACGACAGGGGTGATGAAATCCGCGGTGACAACGAGGGCGCGCTCGTCGGTCAAGCGCCAGACGGCGGCATCGTCGCCGCTCAGCGCCCCGACCAACAGATCGGGACTCTCGATATCAGATAGCTGACGCACGACCTGCGCCAGTTCGCCTGGAGCGAGCTTGCAGCCTCAACCGGCTCCATGACTGAACTCAGTGAGTCTCCGAGTCATCTGCGGTCTCCTTTCCGGGCGAAACATTCGTGTGCGTACCTTAGGCCGCTCAGGCCCTAGGGTGGCCGAATGAATGTGGAGATGTCGTCTGGTGTTGATCCTCGTCTCCAGACTCGGGCGACGGAGTTGTTCGGGGTGGATTATCCGATAGTGCAAACGGGGATGGGATGGGTTGCGGGGCCGTCGTTGGTGACTGGCACAGCCAATGCTGGTGGCCTGGGCATCCTGGCGGCGGCCACAATGACCCTTGAGGAGATGAAAACCGCCATAGCTGAAGTGAAGTCGCGCACCGATCGGCCGTTCGGAGTGAATCTGCGAACCGATGCCGCAGATGTCGAGCAGAGAGTCGATCATCTGATCGCCGAAAACGTGAGGGTCGCCAGTTTCGCTCAGGCCCCCCGGCCAGACATGGTCAAGAAACTCAAGGACAACGGTCTGGTCGTGATGCCGACAGTCGGGGCTCGGCGCCACGCCGAAAAGGTGGCCGAATGGGGAGTGGACGCAGTCCTGTGTCAGGGAAGCGAAGGCGGTGGTCACACTGGGACCGTGCCCACTTCATTGCTACTCCCACAGGTGTTGGACGCGGTCGACATTGTGGTGGTCGCTGCCGGCGGATTCCATGATGGTCGTGGTCTGGCTGCGGCGTTGGCATGGGGCGCCGAGGGCATCGCCATGGGCACCCGGTTTCTGCTCACAGCCGACAGTCGAGTGCCAGACGAGGTGAAGGCTGTGTATCTCAACACCGCGGTGACAGGCACGGTGGTGTCGACCGCTATCGACGGAGCTCCGCAGAGAGTGATTCGCACCGAGGTGATCAACACACTGGAACGCACAGGGATACTCAAACTGCCTCGTGCCGGACTCAATGCCCTGCGTTTTCGCAAGCTCACCGACACCTCGCTTCGTGACTTGCTCAAAGAGGGCTTGTCTATGAAGAAGAACCAGGACCTCACCTGGTCGCAGGTTGCTATGGCGGCCAACGCGGCGATGTTGACGCGGGCGACGATGGTCGAGGGGCGCCTTGAAGTGGGAATTCTCCCCACTGGGCAATGCGTCGGAGTTGTCGACGATCTACCAAGCTGCGAAGATCTGATCTCGCGGATTGTGTCCGAAGCACTAGAGCGGCTTGATGCTTGTGCATGAGTCGCAGAGTTGTCTGGTGAAAGCGATCTCGATTGAGGGACTCTCGGTTCGCTTGGGCAACAAAGATGTATTGACCGCTGTTGACCTTGAGCTTGAGCGGGGAGAGTGGCTCAACGTTATTGGTGCGAACGGGGCTGGCAAGACAACCCTGCTGCGTTGCATTCTCGGTTCGGTTGACTACGAGGGAAAATTAGACATCGCCGGCCTGAGCGAGGATGGCGCGTTGAATCGAGCTCGCATGATCGCATACGTGCCTCAAGTCCCTGTGATTCCGCCCGGAATGGCCGTGATCGACTATGTGTTGCTTGGTCGCACTCCACACAGGGGAGCTTTCGCCGCAGACAGCGAGCAGGACCTGTCGGTGGCCGCAACGGTGCTTGATCGCCTTGACCTTCACGGGTTCTCCGGTCGCGAAGTCAACACGCTGTCGGGAGGAGAACGCCAGCGAGTGGTGATGGCGCGGGCTTTGGCCCAGGAAACTCCGATTCTGTTGTTGGACGAACCAACGACTGCCCTTGACCTCGGACATCAACAGGACGTGCTGGACCTGATCGACGAACTGCGCCACGAGAGGGGGTTGACAGTCCTGGCCACCCTGCATGATCTGACTCTCGCGGCCCGCTACGGAGAGCGGATCGCAGTACTGGCCGACGGCGAGGTTGCCATTACCGGTCAACCGGCGGAAGTCTTGACCGTGCCCTTGATCGCGAAGCATTTTCGCGCCAACGTTCGTATAATTGACGACCCCGCCGGTCCGGTCATCGTTCCGGTCGCGAACCGATCCCACCGGGAGACGCCATGACTGCGGTGCCACCTACCGATGATCCCCGTCCAGACGGGCTCCGCGTCGCAAAGAGCCTGGTAGTGCTCAACACTGGTGAAGGTAAGGGCAAGTCGTCGGCGGCGTTCGGAGTTGCACTACGAGCTCGAGCTCGCAATTGGCCAGTAGCGGTTGTGCAGTTTCTCAAGTCGGAGGACTGGGTGACCGGGGAACAGCTGATGGCCGAGTCGTTGGATATCGACATGTGGTCGCTGGGGGAGGGTTTCACCTGGGACAGTGACGACTTGAGCAAAGACGAAGCTGAAGCGAAAGAAGCATGGCGGCACGGCAAGCAGATCGTGGAGTCCGGCCAATACCGGCTTGTGGTCTTTGATGAGATCACCTATCCGCTCAACTGGGGTTGGATAGACGCTCAAGAGGTTGCCGCTACCTTCAAGAATCGACCGGAGAGGGTTTCGTTGGTGCTTACCGGGCGTGACGCGCCTGATTGGATGATTGAACTGGCCGACACCGCAACAGAGATGGTGAAGACCAAACATGCATATGACTCAGGCGTCTTGGCCAAAAAAGGCATCGATTTCTGATTGATCAGCCCCCGCTGACGAGTTGTTCAGCACCCCGAGACACCACAACCTCGTCGTCTCGATCATCAAGCCAGCCTTGGGGCAACTGCACGTTACGCGCTGGGCCGTGGTGACCTCGAACCATCCGCATACCCCCTTGCGGGAAGGGCAGGGTACGATCCAGACCGCCCAGCAGAGCCCTCAACTCGTCGAGCGATCCTACTTTGTTGAGTTTGCGGCGAACCTCGTTGCCGATCGCGAACCCCTTGAGATACCAGCCGGTGTGTTTGCGAAAGTCGCGGATGCCTGATGCCTCACCCAGCCAGTCGCAAAGAAGTTCTGCGTGGTCTGCCATGCCGTCGACAACCTTGCCGAGATTGGGGCGAACCGGGAGCGGTTGACCGTCAAAGACACGCGCCAAGTCTTCGAAAATCCAGGGCCGGCCAAGACAGCCGCGTCCGATGACAACGCCATCCGCGCCGGTGGTACGCATCATCTTGAGCGCGTCGTCAGCCTCCCAAATGTCGCCGTTTCCGAACACCGGAATCTCGGTCACCACTGATTTGAGTTCCGCGATTCGTTGCCAGTCAGCCGCTCCGCTGTACAGCTGACTTGCGGTTCGGGCGTGAAGAGCCACAGCCCGACACCCCTCTTCTTGCGCGATGCGAGCAGTGTCATAGAACGTGGTGGTTGAGTCGTCGATGCCCACCCGGAACTTCAGCGTTACGGGCACATCTCCGGCAGCGGATACCGCGGCACGAACGATCGAGCGGCAAAGCGAACGTTTCCAGGGAAGGGCTGCGCCGCCTCCGTGTCGTGTCACTTTCTTCATCGGGCAGCCGAAGTTGATATCGATGTGTTCAACGCCTTGGTCCTCGACTAGGCGGCGGGTGGCTTCTCTGATCGAGTAGGCGTCGGTTCCGTACAGTTGGATGCTGCGAGGCCACTCGCCTGGAGCAAACGAAGCCATTTTCAGGGTCTTGGGGTTCTCTTCAATAATTGCTCGGGCTGTGATCATCTGGTTTACGTAGAGTCCTGCTCCATAGCTGCGACAAAGTGTGCGAAACGGAGCGTTTGTGACGCCGGCCATTGGTGCCAGCACAACGGGAGGCCAGACTTTGAGATCACCTATCAACACCGGCGCGAATTCCCCGGGCGCGGCGGGAGGTTCCGTAGGAGATGGCGACGTGTCGGTCATGGTTGCTGACGGCCTTGTCTAAACGAGCGGTTCTCGAAACGAGAACAGATCAATGTCTATCTGCGCACAGAGGCGATCAAGCAGGGGGAGTGGTAGGCCGACCACGTTGCTCACTGATCCTTCGACATGATCGGCGAATATCGAACTAGCACCCAGCAGCGCGTAACTTCCCGCTTTGTCGGCGTACTCGCCAACGTCAAGAAAAGAGTCGATTCGGCAGCGGGTTAAGTCACCGAAGGTGACCTTGGTGGTTTCCACGCTTGAGACTTCGCGCCGCTCGCCGTTGGTTGAAGTTGCAATCACCGCGACTCCGGTCGCCACCTCGTGGGTACGATTCGCGAGTCGTGAGAGTATCTCCACGGCGTGTGCACGGTCCTTGGGTTTACCCAATATTTCACCGTGGATGACCACAACGGTGTCCGCTGCGATGACGGTTGTGCCCACAGCGGCGAGCGCTTGCGCTTTCTGCTGGGCTAGACGTTCCACATAGTGCGCAGGCATCTCTTTGGACTGAGGCGTTTCGTCGATGTCGGCAGGAGAGACGGAGAAAACGAGGTCAAGCCCTCGCAACAATTCTCGGCGACGCGGTGACGCCGAAGCCAACACCAAACGCATTTGATCCATTGTCACATTCTGCCAGCGAGAGATGACACCAGACACCCGCTTCTAGCGCCTACCCTTCGGGGATCGCTGAGAAACCAGACTCCGACCCGGCTGAGACGACAGCTACGGGATCCGAATCAACCAAGAAATCCCCCACATTCGTGGCTACCGCAGGATTCATGCGCGCGGGTACAGCACAGCGCTCTCTGCCTACCGTAGATGCTGGTCCCATTTGGAGTTATGAAGAATCCGATGTCCGAGCTCACGAGTTCTTGGCCGCGGTGGCGGGTAAACGAGACATCTACGAGTACGTCGAAGACCCAGTTGAGCACGCTCGTGTCAACTCCCTCATGCTTTTGTTCAACGAGGAAACCACCGAAGCCTTCGAGACCTTCTTGGTGCGGATGCCCCGGCCTCGCGCCGAAGCTTGGCGCGAACTTATTTCCGGCGGTGTCAGCTCGGAGGTCTTCGGCCCTCTGACGCTGCAAGAACGGGTAGATGAGCGTCAGATCGGGGCGCACCTCCAAGCTGGTCGTAACCGCCGGATCATCTCGGCGTTGGTGTCGACTGTCGTAGTTGTGGCGCTGGTGATGGTCGGCGTCGCTCTTTGGAACGAATTGGTCACCGAGGATGCTCGTTCCAGCGGAAGCCTCAACTTTGGTCTACTCAACGAGGCTTCGAATGAAGCAGCGCTTGTCGGTGGTCCACCCGTGGTTGAGACCGCACTCACGGCGACTCTCTCCACGATTGTGGCAGTGTTGGCAGGTGACGCTCCACTTTCTGAGCGAGTCACGACCGCACCCGCAGGTAGTTTCCCGTATCCAGCAGGTTCGCTGAGGGCCACCATCTTCCAATACGCGGGCAGTGGACATGTGCTGTTCGTGGGTCCAAGTGGTTTCGTGAATAACAGTTGCTTGCGAGCCAGCGTTGTCACCGAAGACCTTCGACCCCTGGACGTCGTAACTACCGGACCATGCGTAGACCCAGTTGGGCGTGCAGCCACGATTGGTTGCTTGGGACCGACGGCGGTGCTCGTAGATTTGAAGGTGCCCGCCGGAGCTGTCGAATTGCCAGAAGGAGGGAGCGGATTCGCCGAGGCGGTGCGGGTTCAACTTGTGGGTCACGATGAGCGTTATGAGGCGCTCTCGATCCGGGCAACAATTGAGGTGGGGGCTGAAGATGAGGTTGTTGTCCCTCGCTTCGGCGCGGCACCCGGCGATGAACTGATCTTCAACTTTGCTAGCGATCAGGTCGGTATCTGCACGGTCACCGGAGATCTACCGCAATAGTGACCACCGCTGCTAAGTCGCTGCACCCTGATGGCCGGCGGCGACCAACCCCTCAGCGATCCGCGTTCGCAGTTGGTCAAGATCTTCAGAGTCCGGCGAGGTGTCGGCCAGCGCGAAATCCAGGTTGGCCATTGAGTTGATCGGCACCACATGGACATGCACATGCGGGACCTCGAATCCTGCGATCATGAGACCGATTCGGGTCGGGTTCAGGAGCCGCTTCTGTACATTGCCGATGGCATGGGCTACCTCGGTGAGGTGAGCGGCTTCGCCTGAGGAGAGATCGGTCCACTGATCAATCTCGCTGCGGGGCACCACTAGGCAGTGGCCGCGAGCAAGAGGACGAACATCAAGAAAAGCAACACAAACGCTGTCTTGGTATACAAATCGGGCAGGGATCTCGCCGTCGATGATTCGAGTGAATATGGTGGGCATGTCCAGATCGTAGGCTGGCAATGGAACAGATATGGATGACGCTGACCAGACGGGACCTCGCGAGCCGCCCCTCGGAGTCTTCGAAGACCGGATATTCACAGTTCCGAACTTGATATCACTGCTCAGGCTGGTGGCCATTCCAGTGTTTTTGTGGTTGCTGTTCTCCGCTGATGATCGCTGGGCAGCCGCCTGGCTCTGGGGTGCGGTTGGTGCAACTGATTGGGTGGACGGCTGGTGGGCCCGAAGGTTCGATGCGGTCAGCGAACTCGGCAAAGTCCTCGACCCGGTGACCGACCGTGCAGTCCTGATCGTGGGAATCGCTGCGGTGGGTATTGATGGAGCGGTGCCGTGGTGGTTGGTCGTTCTGACGCTTGCGCGGGAGGTGATCGTGGCTGTGGCTGGACTTGTGCTTCAGGCGTTGGGCGCTCGGCGAATTGATGTCACCTGGTGGGGAAAGTGCGCGACGTTCGGTCTCTACTTCTCGTTTCCGTTCTTGTTGGCAGGTGCTTCAGATGCTGGCGTGGCCAACTGGTTTTGGTGGGCGGGATGGATCTGCGCAGCACCTTCGTTGCTCTACAGCTACCTTTCGGCGGCGCAGTACATTCCTTTGGGACTCGAGGCCCTTCGCGACGGTCGCGCTGATAAGAGCCACTGAGACCCACGAGGCGATGGGTTTCGGATAGGTTTTCACTATGGATATCCCTAACGATCTTCTTTATTCAAGAGACCATGAATGGGTCTCAATCGAAGGCGACGCTGCGAGGGTCGGAATCACCGACTATGCACAGGACGCGCTTGGTGACGTGGTCTACGTTGACCTTCCACGGGTCGGTGACCAGGTCGAAGCCGGCTCTTCTTTTTCTGAAGTTGAGTCGACCAAATCAGTTTCGGAACTCTACGCGCCGGTCTCGGGAACAATCTCCGCCGTCAACGACGACTTGGCTGACGCCCCAGAACGCATAAACGAAGACCCCTACGGCGAAGGCTGGATAGTCGTGGTCTCGATGTCTTCGGCGACCGAGAGAGATGCTCTTTTAGATGCCGTGGCCTATGGTGCTCTTATCGAGAGTTGAGCATTAGAGTTGAGTAAACAGCGTGACTGACCGAGCCTGTACCAAATGTGGACATCGCAATTCTGATGGCGCTCGCTTCTGCTCGTCGTGTGGAGACTCACTTTCTCGAGATGAGGTGACGACAGATCATGTTGCGGTCGATTTGGATAGCAGCGGTGTGAGCATTGATCGTTCGGCATTCGGGATTCACGAAGGACTTTTTGTCGTGCTGCATGGACCGAAAGCGGGAGCCCGTTATGCGCTCGACTCCGATGTCGTGACAGTGGGGAGACACCCCAACAGCGTCATCTTCCTGGACGATATCTCGGTCTCCCGCCGACACGCGGAAGTTCGGCGCGTCGGGTCGCGCTATATGGTGCGTGATGTCGGTTCGCTGAACGGCACGTATATCGAGCGTCAACGTGTCGATGAGCATGAGTTGGCGGACGGCGAAGAGTTACAGATCGGCAGATTCAAGTTGGTGTTTGTACATGGCACCGGGACTAACTGAAGGGAGGGGCATGGCTGCGCAACCGCATCACACAATCGGTGAGGTATTGAGTTTGCTCCAAGCCGAATACAGCGACGTCACGATCTCGAAGATTCGTTTTCTGGAAAGCCAGGGACTGATTGCTCCCGAGCGAACCCCCTCGGGCTATCGAAAGTTTTATGCAAGCGACATTGCTCGGTTGCGTTGGATCCTGGCCCAACAACGCGACCATTTTCTACCCCTGAAAGTAATCAAGAAACGTCTCGAAGAACCTGGATTTACACTTGAGGTTGAGCCTCTGACTGAGGAACCTCCAGCTGCAGAACCGACGTTGTTCAGTAAACGCGACAAAGCGCCTGCGAGTTCGGGTGCAGATGAAGTTGAAGCTGCATCTGAGGTTGAGGCCGAAGAAGCAGAAGACGAGTACTTGGAGCCAATTGATGGTCTTTCGGCAACTGAGCTAGCCGAAGCTGCCAAAATCGAGGTGGGAATCGTTCGCGAGCTTGATCGTTTAGGCCTTATAGAGTCGATTGGACGCTCCGGTAGCGCCGTCTATGACCCAGACGCGTTGGTCATGGCCGAAGCTGCAGCGATCTTTGGAGAATACGGGCTTGAACCCCGCCACATGCGTATGTTCAAGGTTTCGGCAGAGCGCCAAGCTGGTGTTTTTGAACAGATTTTCTCGCCGCGCTTGGCCAAGGGCGGCAAATCGATGCAGCGGGCACGTGATGAACTAAACGAGCTTGTGCGACTAGGCGAAGTGCTTCAACGCTCGATCCTGCGCAGGAGTTTCGGCGAGAGTCTTGACTGACCTCCAGGACTCGGACCTCCAGATTCTTCTCGATTCGAGAGGTATTGAGGCCACTGTCGAGCGCGTCGCCGCCGACATAAGCGCCGACCACACCGATGGGGTCGTGCTTGCTGGGGTGTTACGGGGCAGTGTGCCGTTTCTTGCTGATCTGGTTCGGGCGATGACGATTCGTGTCAGGATCGATTTTCTGGCGATCACTCCGTATTCGCCCGGTACCGGCCGGGTCCGTCTGCTCAAGGATCTAGACATCGATATCACAGAGCACGATGTCGTGATCGTGGAGGACATTGTCGACACCGGTCTTACCAGCGAGTTTCTAACTGCAGAGTTGAGCCGTCGAAATCCTCGCAGTCTGTCAGTCTGCACTTTTGTGGATCGGCCGGCGCGTCGCGTGGCCCCGGTCAAAATCGATTACGTCGGTACTGAGATTCCCGAGGAGTTCGTGGTTGGTTACGGCCTCGACTATGAGGGCCGATACCGGAATCTGCGGATGTTGGCCACCGCTGACCCTGCCGTTCTGAGGGAGAACCCCGATGCATACATCGCTGCCTTGTATCGAATCTAAAGACTCGGATTGCTGCCAACATCGGACCCTCAAAGTGGACGGTCTAGGGTAGAAGCATGCAGGAAATGGATCTCATCGGTGTTCGCGTCGAAATGCCGACCAACGCACCGATGGTTTTGCTGCGCGAACGTGCCGGGGAGGAACGGATCATCCCGATCTATATCGGCGCACAGGAAGCCACCGCGATCGCTCTGGCGCTTGATGGCGTCGACACGCCACGCCCGATGACTCACGACTTGATGCGTGACCTGCTTGAGGAGTTGTCCGTCGATATGGTCCGCGTGGTCATCACCGGCCTCCACGAAAAGACCTTCTTCGCCGAGTTGCATCTCAGCGTTGAAGGCAAGACTCATGTGGTGTCTAGCCGACCCTCCGACGCGATCGCGCTGGCGGTACGCACCAATACACCGATTTTCGCCGAAGAGGCCGTTGTCGAAGAAGTGGGATTTCGTGAATCGGATCCCCAAGAGGCTGAACAATCCGAAGAAGTCGTAGAAGAGTTCAAAGAGTTCCTCGACAACATCTCACCCGAAGACTTCGAGGACCAAGGCTGAGAATATCGAGGCGCAGAATATCGAGGCGTTGACCTCTGCTTCGCGCTCCCGTAGAGTAATCCACACTGACAAAGACGTAATTTCGTTGGTGTCATCACGACGGGAGAGATTGATGAATCAGCAAGGATTTAGTTCAAAACGCACCGCAGAGATCGCCGGGATCACCTATCGACAGCTTGACTACTGGGCTCGCGAGGATATTGTCCGCCCCTCGCTGACCAGAGCGAGCGGTTCCGGTAGCCGCCGCCTCTACAGCTACCGAGATCTGCTTGAACTCAGAGTGATCAAGACTCTGATTGACTCCGGTATCAAGCTCCAACAGGTTCGCAAGGGTCTTGACTATATGCGTGACCAACTGGGCGAAGATGTCACCTCAGCCAATCTGGTCATCAGCGGTACGAGTTCGGTAGTGGTCAACACCGGGGAGGAACTCATCGAGATCCTCCAAAACGGCCAGGGTGTGCTCAACGTCCTCCCCTTGGGAGGCGTCAAAGATACCGTTGATGAGCGCATCGTCGATCTCTTCCCCGAGATCGACGAGATCGGCGACTCCGACGCCGCAGCCACCAACTGATAGAGGCCACAACCTGTCTCAGGTTGGCTATGACCGAAGCTGGAGCAACCATGACCGGTAGTCGGCGCTCGCCGCTGTGCGATGTCCATGTGGCGCTTGGGGCCAAAATGGTGCCCTTCAGCGGTTGGGAGATGCCTTTGTCCTACCCCGGCGGCACTCTGGCTGAGCACTTGGCTTGCCGTTCCGAAAGCGTCGTTTTCGATGTGTCACACCTGGGCACGGTACGAGTCAGCGGCTCAGGAGCGTTCGATGCCCTGCAATGGGCTTTCTCCAACGATCTGAATCGCATAGGGCCGGGTCGAGCGCAGTACACCCATCTTCTTGACGCAACAGACGCTTCAGTCCTCGACGACATCATCGTGTGGTGGGTCTCAGACGACCGTTTCGATGTCATGCCCAACGCCTCGAATACCAGCCGAGTTGACAAGGCGCTGAGCGAAGCCCCCACACTGCCCCAAATCGAAGATGTGACCAGCACCCGTGCCGTAGTCGCTGTGCAGGGCCCAGAGGCTCGCTCCAGGCTCGCAACTGTTTCTCCCGAAGCGGCCGCCGTTGGACGTTTCCGTGTCGCCCAAGTTGAAATTGCCGGCTGCGAAGTACTCGTCGCCGGCACCGGTTACACAGGGGAGGACGGCTTTGAAATCGCTGTCGAAGCCGAGGCAGCAACCAGCATTTGGGACCTGATCGTTGCCGCGGGGATCACCCCGGCGGGTCTCGGTGCTCGCGACACATTGCGCCTTGAGGCCGGTTTACCTCTCCACGGGCACGAGTTGGGCGCCGGTATCTCTCCTCTGCAAGCGGGCCTTGGCTGGGTCGTGCGCTTCGACAAAGGAGACTTCCGAGGACGCGAAGCCCTATTGGCTGAACAGCAAGACGGCCCGCGCAGACTTTTACAGGGGTTGCTGGTAGATGGTCGCCGCCCTCCCCGTGAGGGGCAGACCGTCTGGCGCAACGGAGCAGAAATCGGGTTTATTTCCAGTGGCAACTTCTCACCGATCCTTCAGCGAGGGATAGCCCTGGCCTTTCTGCGCCCCGATATCGCGGCTGGCGACGAGGTGACAATCGATGTCCGCGGTACCGAAGTAGCCGCGGTGGTCACCTCCCCACCCTTCGTGTGAGTCCGCGGCTGCGAACCAGCTTCCAGCTATTGCCCGAGACGCATCGGCTTGATGACTGTCTCTCCGAATTCGCTCAAGGTGTCGGGGACTGCGAAATCGCTCATCCAGACGTAGATTCGCTCGATTCCTGAGGCTGCTCGCGCGGCGTAGTGTTCGGTCAGTTCTTCGGCGTCGCCTATGACATGACCGACATCGCTGAAACGCCGAAGGGCCGTCTCTGTGATCGCGACCCGGTCGCCTCGGTGGGGGATGAACGTAACCCGCTCCTGAATTGAACTTCGGGCATCGCCGATCCGTTCTCTCATCTCCGCATAGCGATCAAGACGATGTATCGGGCAGTTCCACCAATCGGCGAAGCGGGCCACGAGCGCGAGTGTCCGGGGACCGCTCCCACCAATGACAATAGGGATGCGACCCATCGGTGTCGGCACTTGCTGCGCTTCGCTCAGTGTGTGGTGCCGGCCCGAATAGGAGACTTGTTCACCAGACCAAAGAGCCGTCACAACCTCAAGAGTCTCGGTTAGGCGCTCGACGCGGGCGCGAGGAGCGGTGTCACCCACGCCAAAAGTCTCAAACTCGGTTGGGACGCTACCCCAACCAATACCCAACTCGAAACGGCCCGAAGTGGCGTGGTCAAGGGTGACGGCCTGTCGGGCCAGCACTGCGGGGTGGCGAAAGGAGTCACACAATACGAGGTGACCGACGGTGCCGGTGGTATTCGCTCCGAGCCATGCGGCGGTGATCATGGCATCCCACATGGGCTGGCTTTCGGCCAGCGGCGGGGCTAGATGGTCCATCAACGCGACCCCACCGAATCCCGAATCGACGGCAACGTTGGACCGTTCCGTCATCGTCGGCAACGACATCCGCATCTGTGGCAAGAACAGTTGAAAGTCCATAACCGGACGAAAGTCAGCTTACGGACGCTCGTCGAGCATTGGCAGGACGTTGATTGCGTGCTGGCGCAGGAAATGGTCGGCGAGGGTCAGCAGCACCATTGCTTCGACCATGGGCACAGCACGGGGCAGCACACAGGGGTCGTGGCGCCCCTTGGCCGCGAGAGTTGCCGCTTCACCGTCTCTGGTCACGGTCTTTTGCTCACTGGCGATCGTGGCGGTGGGCTTGAACGCCACGCGAGTCACGATGCTCTCGCCGTTGGAGATTCCGCCCTGGATGCCTCCGGACCGGTTGCTGGCAGTGCGGATCCCAGCGGCGGCCGTGAAGGGATCGTTGTGGCTGAGTCCGGTCATCAGCGTTCCGGCGAAACCGCTGCCGATCTCCACGCCTTTGGCGGCGGGAAGCGACATTAAAGCGCCTGCGAGGTCTGCGTCGAGTTTGTCGAACACCGGTTCACCTAGACCCGCGGCGACACCTCGGGCGATGCACATAACGGTTCCGCCCAAAGAGTCGCCGTTGTGTCGGGCGCCCTCGATGGCCTCGCTCATTGCTGCTGCTGCGGTCGGGTCCGGGCAGCGGGTTGGATGGTTCTCGACTTCGTCGAGGCTGACGGTGGCGTCGTCAACGTCGGCTTCGATGTCGGTGATGCTCTGCACCCAACCGAGCACTTCGATTCCAGCGGCGACCTCGAGGAGTCGGCGTGCGACGGCGCCTGCGGCTACCCGACCGATGGTCTCGCGTGCCGAGGCCCGGCCTCCTCCCTGCCAATCCCGAAATCCGTATTTGGCGTCGTAGGTGAAGTCGGCATGGGACGGCCGGTAGACGGCCCGCAGGTGTTCGTAGGCACCGGGGTTGTGGTCGGCATTGCGGACCAGCACCGCGAGCGGCGTGCCGGTGGTGTAGCCGGCGAACACACCCGAGAGAATCTCTGCTTGGTCAGCTTCGTCGCGTTGAGTCACGAGACGGCTTTGGCCCGGACGACGACGGTCGAGGTCACGCTGCAGGTCAGCGACGTCGAGTGCCAGACGTGGCGGGCAGCCGTCGATCACGACTCCCACGCCGGGGCCGTGGGATTCGCCGAATGTGGTGACTCGAAAGAGGGTGCCGAATGAACTGGACATCACAGGCGAGTGTACGGGCCGCGGTACTCCGCTCGCAGGATGTTTAGAAGAAGCGGATGGACCGCACCGGCAATCAGCAGCGGTCAGGCTTCGATGATTCCGCGGGGATCTGCAGCACGGCGGCGGATACTGTCAGCGGTGCTGTCATCGGGTGCAGCGTTGGCGGCTCGTTCAGCTTCTACCCGCTCGTACCAACGTTGCACTTCTGTAGACCTTCGCTGATCGCTCCAGCCGAGCTCACGGGCCATCAATGAAGCGACGCTCTCGGCTGCGAGATTGCCCCGCTCCTCACCCTCAATCGAGATACGTAGACGACGCGCCAGCACGTCGTCTAGATGCAGAGCCCCTTCGTGACGTGCCGCGTGCACGACCTCCGCGGCGATATAGGTGCCCCCGGGTACCTGCGCTGCAAGTGAGGGGTCGAACTCGGCAATCTCCAGGACGTCAACTATGCGGTTGCCATGACGCCACAGAAGACGCTCAACGATGTCACGGTCCAAGGCGCTGACCTTGGCGAGTGCATCAGCTTGCTGCGACCAGTGTTGCCACTCGTCGCTACCGAGTAGCACCACATCTTGGGTGCAAGATGGGGGAACATTGCCGGGCAAACCGTCTACCGCGGCGTTGATGGCATCAGCGGCCATAACGCGATACGTGGTGTACTTGCCACCGGCGATCGACACAAGTCCAGAGATCGGCTCGGCCACAGCGTGCTCGCGGCTGACCGTCGCAGTGTCGTCAGCGGAAGCGTCGAGGAGTGGGCGAAGTCCCACGTACACACCCAGAATGTCGGCTCTGGTCAGGGGTCTTTCGAGAGCCTCGTTGGCATGATCCAAGATGTAGTCGATATCAGCACTCGACGCGGCGGGGTGAGCTCGATCGAACTCCCATTCGGTGTCGGTAGTGCCGAGCAACCAGTGCTCACCCCACGGGATCAAGAAGAGGACGCTGCGAGTTGTGCGCAACACAATCCCGCAATCGCTGTCGATGCAGTCGCGACGCACCACTAGATGAACGCCCTTGGCCGCGCGTACGGCAAGACTGGAGGGCGCGACCATGTCGTGGATGTCATCTAGCCAAACACCGGTGGCGTTGACGACTTTGGCGGCCCGGCATTCGTAGTCGGTGTTGGTTTCGAGGTCGCGGAACTTGGCACCGACCACCGTTTCAGAACCGTCGTGCTGTTCGATGAGCAAGCCTGTGACGCGTGCACTGGTAACGATTGAGGCACCGTGGTGGGAAGCCGTTCGAGCAATAGCCAGGGTGTGTCGCGCGTCATCGATCTGAGCGTCTTGGTAGATGATCGCACCCCTTATCGACGATTGCTTCAGCGCCGGTGCGAGTTTGAGGGTTGCTTTGCGGCCCAGGTGGCGGTGAAAGGCGAGCGGGTGCTTCCCGGTGCGAGCTAGCAAGTCATACAGCAGGACTCCCGCGCCGAAGTAGATCCGCTGCCAGAACCGGCGGGTCAGCGGGATCATGAAGGAAACCGTGCGAACCAGATGCGGCGAAACGGTCTTGGCCAACAAGCCGCGTTCATGCAGTGCTTCGCGCACCAACGCGAAGTCG
Organism: Candidatus Aldehydirespiratoraceae bacterium; assembly: GCA_965198365.1. Taxonomy (GTDB): domain Bacteria; phylum Actinomycetota; class Acidimicrobiia; order Acidimicrobiales; family Aldehydirespiratoraceae; genus VXYK01. The sequence continues at coordinate 1,971,865 of OZ240617.1, forward strand.
CGACTCTCGAGGTAGCGCAGGCCACCATGGAGCAGTTTCGAGGAGCGACTCGATGTGCCGCTGGCCAGATCCCGCTGTTCGACAAGTCCGACTCTGAGCCCGCGCGTGGCTGCGTCGAGGGCGCAGCCGACGCCGGTTACACCCCCGCCGATCACCAGAATGTCGAGTTGTTCGTTGGCGAGGCGTTCGATGTCGTGCTCTCGCCGTTGTGGGCTGAGCGATCCCGGGACGGACGCGGAACAGGTCCGGATCGTCGATGTGTACGCCTCCATGTTGCCAGCGTACGCTGCTGTGGATATGACTCCGCCTTCGGCCGACGCGCTCAATTTTGCAACGATCTGGGAGGGCATTGCCGAAGTCGTTCCGGAAGCTCCGGCGATTGCTCACGGTCCCGAATCCTGCGATTGGGCGACCTTCGAGAACCGTGCAGCGCGTCTTGCAGCTGCGTTGGGTGCGGCTGGCATCGCCGGCAACGACAAGGTGGCGTTCTATCTGTACAACGGTTTCGAATATCAAGAGGCCCAATTCGCGGCCTTCAAGCAGCGAGCCGTTCCTTGCAATGTCAACTACCGCTATATCGCCGAGGAGTTGGCGTTTCTGCTCAACAATGCCGACGCCAAGGCGATCTTCTTCGATAGTTCGCTCGCTGATCGTGTGGCCGAGGTCAAGCACCGCTGTGAGCATCTGCGATTGCTGGTTCAGGTTGGCGGCGGTGATCTGATCGACGGTGCGGTGGCCTATGAAGATCTGATCACCTCCTGTGAACCAGCGCCCCGTATTGAGCGGAGCGGTAGCGACCTGTGGTTTCTCTATACCGGCGGCACTACAGGCAACCCCAAGGCGGTGATGTGGCCACACGATCAGATGATCGCAAACATGGGTGGGCATTACCAGATACTGAAACGCGAGATTCCAGACAGCGCGGCCACGGCGATTGATGCAGCAATAGAAATGCACAAACGCAAGCGCACCACCCGGCTGCTGGCTTCTGCCCCGTTGATGCATGGAACGTCCGGGATCAACTCTCTTCATGTGCTCACAATGGGTGGCATGGTGGCGACACTGGTTGAGCGCAGTTTTGACGCCGATGAACTCTGGAGCGTGGTGGCCAAACATCGTCTCACGATGTTGGTGATCGTCGGTGACGCGTTTGCTCGTCCGATGCTCGAAGCGCTGGACAATGCTGAAGCGGCGGGCAATCCTCACGATTTGTCGAGCGTTTACCAGCTCTTCTCTTCGGGTGTGATGTGGTCTGCGGAGTCCAAGAAAGCGTTTCTTGAGCACAAGTCGATGACCCTGATCGACAGCCTCGGCGCCAGCGAATCGATCGGCCAGGGTTTGCAGACAACTCGGCGCGACGAAAGCGAGCAGGTAGCTACGGGACGCTTCTCGTTGGGTCCGACAACAGCGGTGATCAGCGACGACGGGCGCTTGCTCGCCGCGGGTAGCGGTGAGGTGGGTCGTCTTGCCAACCGTGGCGCCAACCCGATTGGTTACTACAAAGACGATGCCCGCACAGCAGAGACTTTCCCGTTGATCGACGGCGTCCGATGGTCGATTCCGGGCGACTATGCAACCGTCGAAGCAGATGGCACGGTCACGCTGTTGGGCCGAGGTTCGGTCTGCATCAACTCTGGTGGCGAGAAGATCTTCCCCGAAGAAGTCGAAGAAGCACTCAAGAGCCACCGCGCAGTTCTCGACTGCAATGCGGTGGGGCTACCCGATCCGCGATGGGGACAATCGGTCAACGCCGTGGTGTCAATCGAAGATGGCGTAACCGTCTCTGATGATGAATTAATTGCTCATTGTCGTACTCGCATTGCCGGTTACAAGGCTCCGAAGCGGATTTTTCGTGTTGAGGAGTTTGTGCGAAGCCCCAACGGAAAGTCCGACTACCAGTGGGCCAAAGCAACCGCAGAGTCGTTGGTCGACCGCTGACCAAACCGCTGATCAGAGCTCAAGCAAGGCCTGTTCGACTACTTCGGGCAAGGCGGGATGGATGTAGTACTGCTTTGTGGCGATGTCGTCGACGCTCAGGTCGAACACCATCGCCTGGATCAGCTGTTGGATGAGCGTCGAGGCTTGAGGTCCGAGGATGTGAGCGCCCAACAGCTTGCGTGTCTCTGTATTCACGATGAGTTTGCAGAAACTCTCGGTATCTTCCATGGCCCAGCCGTAGGCCGCGGACCCGTATTGGTTGACAGCGACACGATAGGGGAGTCCGGTTTGTGAGCACTGCTCCTCGGTGAGGCCCACGCTCGCTACTTGCGGATGGCCAAAAACTGCCGCTGGAACGAAACGATGATCGACTTCTACAGGATCATCGGGATAAAGCAGGTTGTGCGAGACAACTCTCGCTTCGTGATTGGCAACATGTTTGAGTTGAGCTGGATTGGTTATGTCTCCCAGCGCCCAGATTCCTTCGACGTTGGTACGCAGTTGAGCGTCGGTGATGACGTAGCCGTCGTCATCGGTTACCACTCCGGTGGCTGCGACCCGGAGTTGGTCGCCGTTGGGAACCCTGCCGGTGGCGACCAGCAGTTCATCGCAGCAATGTTCGCCTTGGTTGGTTTGCAGCACGATCTCATCGCCTTCGCGACGGATCTCGTCGATGCTGACTCCTTTGTGAACGTTGAATTTCTCGGCATAGATCTTGGTGAAACGTTGTTTGATTTCCGTGTCCTGGGAGCGAAGCATGGTGTCGCCGCGCAAGAGAAAGGTCACCTCGCTGCCCAATGAGCCGAACACGTTTCCTAATTCCGCGGCGATGTAGCCGCCGCCGATCACCGTTAGCCGCTTCGGAACAGAGTCGATGCGCATGATGGTGTCGGAGGTGTGATAGCCCGATTCGGCAAGACCGGCGATGTCGGGAGCAAAAGCCCTCGCTCCCGCGGCCAATACAATCTTGTCGGCGGTAATGACCTCTTCACCGACTTGAAGCTGTTTGAATCCGACGAATCTGGCGTCCACCCCGTGGACGGTGACATTACCGAGGTTCTCGCGATATTCCTTGCCGCTCGCCGCAATCGGGTCTATGCGGTTGAATACTCGATCACGGATTGCGGGCCAGTCGGCCCCCTTGAAGCGCGTGTCAATGCCGTAACGCCAGCCGTGTTGAGCCAGTTCGGCCAACTCGGCGGTGTAGACCAGCATCTTGGACGGTATGCAGCCAACGTTGAGGCAGGTTCCGCCGAACAGGCCACGTTCGACGATGGCGACATCCCAATTGTCGTATTCAGGGCTGACAATCGAATTTCCCGATCCGGTTCCGACGATGATCAGATCAAACGAGCGCATCGGCGCAGGTTAGCGTCGCTGGTGTGGTCTCTATTCGGTTTAGTTGGTGGCCGTTAGTTCGGCGAGTCGCTTGCGGAAGCGACCCACGTTGTGGAGCTTGATGGATTCAAAGCCGCGTACTAACTCGGCAGTCTCGGCAACCTGTTGGGTATGTGCCAAATCTTTGGCGTCGAGCGAAGCGGAGAGAGCAGCCAGGTATTCGTGGGGCAACTCTCGTTCAACTCGACGCACTTTGGCCCACCCGAAGAAATCCAAAGGCGTTCCGCGGAGGCGTCTACCGGCTGCTAGCAAGCGAAACATGGGACGCCAACGAGTCGAAAAGGAGAGTTTCTCCGAGCGGCCCAAGGCTCGCAGCGAAGGAGGGTGCAGCCTCCAGGCAACTTTGTCGCCGGGTCGGGCCACTTCGCCTACCACCTGGTGCCCGTCGGCATCAAGCATTAGACGAGCTACTTCGTACTCGTCTTTGTAGGCCATGAGCTTGAACAGACCGCTCCCCACGGCGGCGATGGTGTTGCCTCGTTGCTCAGGGTCGACAAGTTCGGCTCTAGCAGCGATTTTGTCAAGTTGATCGAGATACCAAAGCGCAGTCTTTTGGTTCTGGAAAGCTATGAGTTCGGCGCTGAAGCGACTTAGATCCTCAGCCAGTTGAGCATCGCTGTTGGCAAGCAACCCAATCCGTTGCTGCAGCGCAGCCGTGAGTTTGGGAGCGCTCGCTGGGGGATTTTGGGCGTCCATCGCAGCGGTCACCAAGTCAGGATCCGCGATTTGCCAGCGTCCCCAGCCAAAGGCTGCAAGGTTGAGATCAACCGCCACGCCGTTGAGCTCGATGGCTTGCTCCAACGCTTGGGGCGAGATGGGAAGAAGACCAGATTGAACGGCCATACCGACGACGAAAATGTTGGCACCTACCGCGTCACCGACCAGAGCCGCGGTAGTGGCAGCGGAAGCGGCCCAATGACAAGAATCAGCGCGAGCCATGTCGCTGATTCGTTTCAGCAACTCCTCTTGGGTCGGCATGTCGATTTCGGGATGTGCTGTCTTGATGCCGGGAGGCGTCAGCTCAAGGGAACCCACCACCGAGGTGCGACCGGGATCTGTAGCTCCGAGACCGGTCCACGACGAGGCAACCAAAAGATCGAAGGCCAGAAGCAGATCGGCCTGACCGAGGGCCACACGGTTGCTGCCTGCTCGTTCATGAGAGGAGATGCGAATGTCGCTCACGACCGGGCCGGCCTTTTGCGACAGGCCAGTCTGGTCGAGACCGGCGACCTCCGAACCCTCCAACATGGCCGCGGTGCCGATTATCTGAGACACCGTCACGACCCCGGTCCCGCCGATACCGGTGATGTGAACGTTGAGATCTGTGGTCGTGGGTGGGGATGGGTCAGCTATCCCATCGGGGACCGCTGGATACTTTGTGCCCAGCGATCGCGCGCTTCGACGCCACGGTCGATCTGGCTTTTTGGTGATACTGATGAAAGCCGGGCAGTCTCCCTTCATGCAAGAAAAATCGAGGTTGCAGCTGTGCTGGTCGATGGATGTCTTGCGGCCGAAGGGAGTGTCGATTGGCTGAACCGACAAGCAGTTGGAAACCGTGGCACAGTCTCCACAGCCCTCGCAGATGCGATGGTTGATCACGACCCGTGTCGGTGGACTCTTGACCCTTCCCCGCTTGCGGTCGCGACGTAACTCAGCGGCGCAGCGCTGATCGTGGATCAGCACAGTCACCCCTTCAATTGCGCTGAGGATGCGCTGGGCCTCACCAAGGCGGTCTCGGTTCCACACTTCGACCTCGACCGGCAGCGCAAGCGAACGAGCCCGCCCAGGGTCTTCGGAAGTGATGATCACACGCTGCACGCCCTGGGCGAGGAGTTGATGGCATACGCGGTCAAGTTCGATCTGTCCGGTCGGGTCCTGTCCGCCGGTCATGGCTACGGCTCGGTTCCACAAGAGTTTGTAGGTGATGTTGGCGCCGCTGGCTATGGCTGCGGTGACAGCCAACTGGCCCGAATGGAAGAAAGTTCCGTCACCGAGGTTTTGGATCACATGATCGGTTTCGACGAACGGTGACATGCCGATCCATTGGGTGCCTTCGGTGCCCATGCAGGTGATACCGGAGATATCGCCGTAGCGGGGTTCGCCACCCATCATCACCATGGCGTGGCAGCCGATGCCGGCGCCCACGAGGGTGCCTTCGTCAACGACGGTGCTGCGATTGTGTGGACAACCCGAGCAGAAATACGGGGTGCGAGCCACACTCAGGGCAAGCCGTTCACGCGGTGGAGTCATGGGACGCAAACGCCCGCCAATCCGGGGTCCCAAGCGCACCCGCAGTGCAGCCACGATGTCGTCTGAAACCAGCGCTCCTCCGCTCGGGACCAGGGGATTCCCGGCTTCGTCGTTGCGCCCGACTACTGCCGGATGATGACTGGCGTTATACAGCGCATCCTTTACCTGCAACTCTACTGTTGGGTTTTTCTCCTCTACGACGAGGATTTGCTCAAGCCCCGCAGCGAACGAGCGCACAGTCGAGGTATTGAAGGGGATGGGCATGTTGAGCTTCAACAAGCGGATCCCTGCCGAGGCAATATCGCTGTCCGTTTCAAGGCCAAGCGCTCGCAGAGCTTCTCGAAGCTCACGATAGGTGTTACCCGCTGAGACAATCCCGATCCATGGGTCCGCTGGGTCCACGGTTACATGGTTGAGGCGGTTGAGGGCCGCATATTCGAGTGCGAGGGGCTTTCGGATTTCGAGGATCTCGCGTTCGATATCGAGCGTGTGAGGCGTTAAGAGGTTGCCGTCCGGGCGGTGAAAATATGAGCCACCGTCGATAGTGGGCAGCACCGGGGTGATCCGAGAGGGATCCAGATCGACTGTGCCGGATCCGTCTGCCACGTCGACCACGACCTTCAATCCCACCCACAGACCAGTTGCCCGGCTCAGAGCGATGGCGTGACGCCCGAGATCAAGTGCTTCAGCGGGATCAGCGGGGAACAGCACGGGCATGTTGAGGTCGGCAAGAATTCCAGCCGAGGATGACGGAATTGTTGAGGACTTGGCGGCGGGGTCGTCGCCGGCTAGAGCCACAACACCGCCGAGTGGGTCGGTGCCGGCGAAGGTGGCATGGCGCAGCGCGTCAGACGCCCGATCAACTCCTGGGCCCTTGCCATACCAAATGCCAACGACTCCGTCGTAGCGTGCATCATCTCGCGTGGTTGCGAGTTGACTGCCCATGACCGCGGTGGCTGCGTATTCCTCGTTGACCGAGGGCCGCAGGTGGATCGGCAGTTCGGGGGTCTGTGCGACGGCATGCGACAGCGCCCCGTCGATCCCCGCCAATGGAGAGCCGGGATATCCGGCGGCGAATGCGGCGGTGCGCAGCCCGTTGGCTCTATCAACACGAAGTTGCTCGATCGGGAGTCGAGCGAGGGCTTGGATACCGGTCATGAACACGGTTCCCTCGTCTCGCGTGTAGCGATCAGTTAGAAGGTATGTGTCTGCTGTAGACATCTTCACGCATTCCAGTCACGGTTTCCCCGCACACAACACCCTAGTCAGCTTGCTTTCCGCAAGTCTGTGTGAATTGAAAGCCACGCCAAACAACCACCTCGAGCAAAGCGGCTAGCCTCACCGTGTCCGTTCCGAAGCGAGCCGTTGTGCCAGTGGTTCGCAGCTTAGCTGGGACTATAGACGGCGGTGATCTTCATGTGCGCGCCTTTGCTGTGCGTGCTGCGGCACCGTTACGTTGCGCCGTAGATTCGGCTGAGGTCAAGCGGTTGCCGATTTCGTTGACTCGCAGCCCGTGGGTGGCTATGGGGGCAACACCAGCGTCGGCCATGCCCTCATAGCGGGCCGCCAGAGCAACCTTCTTGCGGACTTGGTGAGGTTGCAAACCGTCGAAGTTGCGTGGGCTGATCGCCTCGCCGAGTACCAGGTAGCCATCGCCATGGGCACGTTCAATGAGAGTCTCGCCGTAGTCGCTACGCACGATGATGCCGCTGAAGCCCTCGTCCTCGCCGGTTGGCGCTCCGCCCGGCCAGACGTCGGCCACCGCGACATCGGATGCTTCACCCAACGCGTCGGGGCAGAACTTGCAGCGGGTTTCGACATCCCAGGTTCCGACCGTGGTCATGACAAACCGATCCGATGAGCGTACAGGTGGTCGTAGTGGGGGCGCAGTAATTCTGAGACCTCGCGAACGCGGCGCGGTGCTTCGGCCAGGTCAATCGATGTCCGGAGCTGAGGCTGGAACCCGCAAGAGTTGCGCAGGTTCTCATGGAACGATCCACCGTCCCACCAGCTGACCTCTTGGCGCTCACCGGGTGTCCAGCGCAACGCTTCGGGAATGAAATCGATGCCGACAGCCTCGCACCAGGCCTCCACAACAGCGGGCGGGTCCTCCAACAAGTCGTCGCTGTCGATCACCGGTGGTGGTCGGTTGTGCTTGGCGGTCAAGTAATCGAACAACGCCCGCTGCTCGGCGAACCCTGTCTCCTTCATGTGAAAGTCGGGCCAGTGCTTGTACATCGAGGTAATGGCTTTAGCGGGGTCGCGAATCAAGAAACTGTGGGTGAAACAGTCGAACACAGAATCGTTCCACAAGGCGTCGAGGTAGTGCGGGAAGTCCTTTATGAATACCTGACCTTGGCGTGCCGAGCCCTGTAATTCCGCCCATGCGGATTCGTAAGTCAGTCCGGGGGTTCTCACGCTGTCGGGTTGCAGTCGTGGCCAGTCGGGCGACTCGCCCTGGTACCACACTTCTCCGAAGGGCTCATGGAAGCAGGTCATGTCGCCGCGCATTCGCATCATCCACTCGAACGCCGTGGACGTTGAGCGAGGCACGGCCCAGAGCGCAAGGATGGGGACTAACTCGTTGGGGGTCGGCATTGGTTGACGTTCCGTTCGTTCACATGCGCAACCGCGCGCTGGTGGAATCGTAGATTGGTTTGTCGAGTATCAGCGCTTCGCGGAGTTCGCCCACGACCCGCATTTGTGAGTCGATCGCCCTAGCGGGTTAGGTTCAGAGGATGACAGTGACCGCGGAACAACTGGCGGATATCGAGGCCATCCGACATCTGAAAGCTCGCTATTTCAGGCTCATGGATCAGAAACGCTGGAATGAACTGCGTGACGTCTTCACCGCTGACGTGGAGGTTCGCACTCCCGACGACACCGGCGATGAAACGCCCATCATCGGCAATGACGCATTCGTCGACATGTTGGTGTCGATGATCGGCGAGGTGACAACGGTGCATCACGGCCACATGGGCGAGATCTCCGTCGACGGCGACGAAGCGTCCGGGGTCTGGTCGATGGAGGATCACCTCTGGTGGCCGCCGCAGTACGGTCTCGGTCACATGTGGGGGTGTGGATGGTATGAGGAGACCTACCGCCGCGGCGAAGACGGCCATTGGCGGATCGCCTCGATGTATCTGCGCCGCATACGCGTTGAGTCCGAATCCAAACAGTTGTTTCCCAGAAAGGACCGTCAATCGTGAGGCAGCAGAGCGTCGGGAACCAGAGCGCCAGGCAGCAGAGCGTCGGGAACCAGAGCGCCAGGCAGCAGAGCGTCGGGAACCAGAGCGCCAGGCAGCAGAGCGTCGGGAACCAGAGCGCCAGGCAGCAGAGCGTCGGGAACCAGAGCGCCAGGCAGCGCGGAGTCAACCGGGTCGTTATGGCTGTACGGGACATCGAGGCCGGACGAGAGTTCTACGAAAAGTTGCTGGGCTGCGAGTTTCATCCCGGCAACGACGAAGAAGCCGCCGCTTTTGGCGTCAAGATACTCTTTTCTTGGAACGGCGGTATCGAACTCGTTGCGCCCATTGAAGGCAAGGGCAGCTATATCGAGAAGATTCTCGACGAACGCGGCGAAGGCATCGTCGGCGTGGTTTGGGCTGTAGACGACGCTGATGCTTCGAAGTCCGCTGGAGAAGAACTGGGTGTGTCAACCTTCTACACGCTCGACTATTCCCAATCCCAGATCGACCGAAATCTCCAAGGTCTTTTCACGCGTTACTACGAGCACTTCATGTCCGGTCGCGGCACCCCTTTGGGTAGTGCTTCGGTCCTCGTCGGCGAGTTCGACTTCCCTGAGAACTGACTGCTGAGCATTTCGCATTATTGAGGCGTGAGTGCAACGCTGATCAGATGAACCAACCAAGATCCACCAGGCCGGCACCAGTTCGCATCGCAGACCTTGTTGCCCCGGAGTATCCCGAAGAGATTGGGGCAGCTTTCGAGATGCTGGCAGAACAGGGGATCGACTATGGTCCAGACGTCGAAGACGATCCCCGTTTCGGGCGTTGCAGCGAGGGTTGAGCTTCAGTCAGCCCAGAGAGTCGCGTTGGTCGATGAGGGTCTGCAGCGGGGCTAGGTCGAAGGGACCTCCGCTCATCAAGATGACATGGTCGGCGCCGACGTCGGTGTAACGCTCGATGTCGTTCACGTCGTCTGGTTGGATGGCGACCGTTCGCTCGATCTCGCTGGGGTTGCGGCCAACCTTGGCGCACCAGTCATCGAGGATGCCTGAGAGTCGTGCGAAGTTCTCGGGTGGACCGAAGGTGTTCCATGAGTCGGCGTGCTGGGCGACGAGTCGCAGGGTTACCTTCTCGCCGCTACCCCCGATCATGATCGGCATGTCGCCCACCGGCGGGGGATTGAGTTTGGCGAGCCGGTTCTTCATACGGGGCAGGTCGGCTTGAAGTTGGCGCAGACGACTGCCAACGGTTCCGAAGTCGTAGCCGTATTCGGTGTAGTCGCGTTCGAACCAACCGGCCCCCACTGCGAGATACATGCGCCCGCCGCTGACATGGTCGAGGGTGCGTGCCATGTCGGCAAGCAACTCTGGATTGCGGTAGCTGTTGCCGGTGACGAGTGTGCCGAGTTGTGCTCTGCTGGTGTCGGTGGCCATTGTCGCAAGCAAGGTCCAGGCCTCGAAGTGGGTGGCATCAGGATCTCCGAACAGGGGATAGAAGTGGTCCCAGATCCAAATCGAGTCGACTCCCATGTCGTCGGCAGCCTTGGCGGCGGTGCGCATTTCTGCAACGCTCACACCCTGCGGCTGAATCTGAATTCCGACCTTTAGCTTCGCTTCGGCTTGTGTCATCGGATCGTTCTAGCAGCGACAACGGGAATCTCCGCTTTCAGACTGAGATCGTGAAAGGGGGAGGCGCGGCTTTGTTGACGATTGGGTCGATGTCGCCGTTGAAAACGGGGAATTGGGGTTGGGCTGTCTCGCGGTAGCGGGTGGTCGAATGGACGGGATCCTTGTCGAACTCGGGGATGACGTGCTTGCCGAATACTTCGATCATCTCCATGGTCTGGTCGTGGGTGTAGCCCTCGTCGGGGGTACCGAAGCACACTTGATCGCATCCAACGTCTTGGTAGGCCACGACCTGTTCGCATACTTCTTCGGGGTTCCCGCAGAGCATGAAACCACCTTTGATGGCCATGTCGAGCATTTCGTCGTCGAATACGTAGCTTTCTCGAACGTTTGGCCAGACGACCGCGTCGGGACTCTTGGGCATTGAGTCGTGGTACATGTTGACCATGGTGACGCGATAGCCGCGAACGTTGCGCTTGGCCATGGTTCGGGCTTCTTCGCGGTCTTCGAGGCAGATAACGGCGTTGGTCATCATCACGTTGTTGTTTTGGAACTGACCGATCTGGTCGACGACGTTTTCGGAGGCCTCCTTGTAGGCCTCAACTCGTCCCTTCAGGTTGTGGATCGGTTCGAAGTTGAAGGCGATGGCACCAATACCGTGAGCGCCTGCTTTGGCGAAGGTCGCCGGGTTCCCGCAGGCGACCCAGATGGGCGGGTGACCCTTGCCGTAGGGCTTGGGCAGGATGTTGTGCGGTGTTGGTACCGAGAAGTGTTCGCCGTCGTGGCTGTAGTCCTTCTGTTCCCACATGCGGGGTATCTCGTGGGCGACCTCGTCCCACATTGCTTTGGTCTCAGAGAGCATCGTGCCGTTGAAGGTGGCGACTTCGTGGCTGCCGGCGCCACGGCCGGTACCGAACTCGAAGCGGCCTTCGGTCAGGTGGTCCATCATGGCGGCTCGCTCGGCGAAACGGGCCGGGTGTTCTTTGGTGGTGGGGAACGAGGTGATAGCGGAGCCGAGGTGGATTTGGTCGGTTTTGGCGGCCACGTACCCCATGAAGGGATAGGGGGCGGACATGTGGCTGTATTCGGTGAGGCAGTGGTGTTCGCCGCACCAGGCATATTTCCAGTTGTATTTGTCGGCGTGGATGGCGTATTCGGCTTCGCGCATGAGCATGAGATGCTCCGCTTCGGTGTCGTGTGCGGCCGGACCGGGCAGGTACCCGTTGAAAAAGAGGCCAAACTCCATTGTGTTTTCTCCTGAAGTTGTAACTAGAACAAGTTCTAAAATTGAAATCTAGGGGACGATAAACAAGCGTGCAAGGTCAGGTGCCGGTGAAGTTGGGTTTACGCTTCTCGGCGAAGGCTTTGGGGCCTTCGGAGGCGTCGTTGGACGCAAAGACGGCCTGGCCGTACTCCCACTCATGACGTAAGGCCTCGTCGAGCTCCATCCCGTCGCACTCGTGCAGCGTACGAGTGATCGCCGCGGTTGCAAGCGGGCCGTTGGCCGCAACCACTTCAGCAATTTCCATCGCTTTGCCTAGAGCGGTGCCGTCGGGAACGACGTGGCCGACGAGGCCGATCTCTTTGGCATCAGCGGCGCTGATGTGTTTGGCAGTGAGCAGAATCTCCGCGGCGTGCGTGTAGGGGATCTGACGGGGGAGTCTCACCGCGGAACCTCCCATCGGGTACAGCGACCAGCGAGCCTCGCTGACACCGAAGCGAGCGCTCTCGCCGGCCACACGGATCTCCATCGCCTGGAGTATTTCTGTGCCTCCGGCTATTGCCACTCCCTCCACCGCGGCGATGATCGGCTTGGTTGGGCGGTAGTGGCGGAACAGAGCCTTGTAGACGATGTCCGGGTCTTCGGCCATGCGGGCTCGAGTGTCCATCGGGTCACCCTCGCGGCTGTCACCTGCCATGGCTCGGAGATCGGCGCCCGAACAGAAGTTGCCACCAGCGCCGGTTATCACGATGCAGCGGACCTCAGGGTCGTTGGAGGCCTCTTGGTAGGCGTCATACATGCGGATCAACATCGCCCCGGTGATCGCATTGAAACGCTCGGGACGGTTCATGGTGAGGACCATCGCGTGGCTCTCCCGCTCAACGAGGAGATCGTGTTGTGGATTTGCCATCCCCGGAACCTAATCCGGCATCGCCATGAGAATCGAACTCGCCACGGCCTTGATTGGTCGCTACTCGCTGAGCAGATCCATCGGAGGGCAGGAGCACATCAGGTTGCGGTCGCCGTAGACGCCGTCTATTCGGCTCACTGGAGGCCAATACTTGTCCGCCCGCTCCCAGCCTTCGGGGAAAGCAGCTTCCTTGCGTGAGTAGGCATGGGTCCACAGATCGGCAGTCACGTCGCTTGCTGTGTGGGGGGCATTGACGAGCGGGTTGTCGTCTGCGGGCCAATCAGCGGATGCGATGCGCTTGGCTTCGGCGTGGATGGCGATCATGGCATCACAGAATCGATCGAGTTCCTCGAGGCTCTCCGATTCCGTGGGTTCGACCATCAACGTTTCGGGCACCGGGAAAGACATGGTCGGGGCGTGGAACCCGAAGTCGATGAGGCGTTTCGCTATGTCGTCGACGCGTAGTCCAGCTTCGGCGCAGATGACCCTGGTGTCGAGGATGCACTCGTGTGCCACCCAGCCGTTGGCGCCGCGGTAGAGCACTGGATAGTAGTCCTCGAGGCGTTTGGCGATGTAGTTGGCGTTGAGGATGGCGGTTTCGGTGGCCTGACGCAAACCTCTCGCGCCCATCATGCGTATGTACATCCAGGGAATCGCCAAGATTCCGGCCGACCCCCACGGCGCGGCTGCCACCGGCCCAGGGCTCGTGGGCGGGCCCGCCACCGGCGTCAACGGATGGTTCGGAAGGAACGGAACCAGGTGTTCGCCGACGCCGATCGGCCCGATTCCGGGACCGCCACCCCCATGCGGAATACAGAAGGTCTTGTGCAGGTTGAGGTGCGACACGTCGGCACCGAACTTGCCGGGCTGAGCCAGACCCACCATGGCGTTGAGGTTGGCGCCGTCGAGGTACACCTGCCCGCCCGCGTCGTGGATCATTTCGCAAATCCGACGCACCTCGACTTCGAAGACTCCGTGGGTGGAGGGATAGGTGATCATCAAGGCGGCGAGTTCATTCCGATGCTTGCTGACGAGCTTGTCGAGATGAGCGATCTCCACGTTGCCCTCGTTGTCGCAGTTGACCACCGAGACGCGCATTCCCGCCATCACCGCGCTGGCCGCGTTGGTGCCGTGGGCCGATGAAGGAATCAGACAGACATCACGTTGGGCCTCGCCACGACTCCGGTGATAGGCACGAATCGCCAAGAGCCCCGCCAGTTCTCCCTGGGCTCCGGAATTCGGTTGAAGCGAGACCGCCGCGTATCCGGTGATCTCGGTCAGCCAACGTTCGAGTTCGTCGATCATCCGTTGATAACCGACGGTCTGACCCACTGGCGCGAAGGGATGAATGCGCGCAAGTTCGGGCCAGCTCACCGGTTCCATCTCGGTGGCCGCATTGAGTTTCATGGTGCAACTACCCAACGGAATCATCGATCGATCCAAGGCGATATCGCGGTTGACGAGGCGGCGCATGTAGCGCACCAGGTCGGTTTCGCTGTGGTATGCGGTGAAAATCGGGTGTTGCAGCGCGGGAGTGTCACGCCGGTATTGGACCGGTCGTGGGTCTCGGACATGGACATCGAGGTAACCGACATCGCCGTCAATCCCGAAAGCCGACCAGACGATCTCAATAACGTTCCGTGTTGTGGTTTCGTGGAGCGTGATTGAGACAGTGTCGGCGTCAACACGACGCAGGTTCACCCCCAGTGACAGAGCGATGGTCAGCACCTTGTCGGCGCGACCAGGTACACGTACACATACCGTGTCGAAGAACTCCTCATGCACTACGTCCAGCCCGCCGCGACGTAGTCCGTCCGCCAGCACGGCTGCCAAGCGGTTGACCCGCATGGCGATCCGACGCAAACCAGTCGGGCCGTGATGAATGGCGAACATTGAGGCCATCACCGCCAACAACACCTGTGAGGTGCAGATGTTGGATGTGGCCTTCTCTCTGCGAATGTGCTGTTCGCGAGTCTGCAACGCCAGACGGAGAGCCCGCCGATTCGCGGTGTCGCGAGAGACTCCCACGAGCCGGCCGGGTAACGAGCGTTGGTGTTGCTCACGCACCGCGAAGTATGCGGCGTGGGGGCCGCCAAAACCCATCTGTATCCCGAAGCGCTGAGTGCTTCCAACAACCACATCGGCACCGAAATCTCCGGGCGGCGCCAGCACGACCAAAGCCAGCGGATCAGCGGCCACAGCCACGAGGGTGTCGTTGGCGTGCGCCCGTTCGATGATCGCCTCAAGGTCTGGGATCACTCCGGTGGTTCCCGGGTATTGCACCACCACTGCATAAACGCCGCTGAGGTCAGCGCTTGCCGGGTCGCCGACAACGGTTGAGAGGCCGATCGGTTCTGCTCTCGTCTCCACCACCGCGATCGTTTGGGGATGGCACTCGGCATCAATCAAGAAGCAGTCACCTGTCTTTTTGCGACTGACCCGATGCAGCATGGTCATGGCTTCAGCAACGGCTGTGGGTTCGTCGAGCAACGAAGCGTTGGCCAAGTCCATGCCGGTGAGTTCGGCCACCATAGTTTGGAAATTGAGAAGAGCTTCGAGGCGTCCTTGCGAGATTTCCGGCTGATACGGCGTGTAGGCGGTGTACCAACCGGGGTTTTCCAGGATGTTGCGGCGGATTACTGGGGGAGTGATGGTCTCGTGGTAACCCATCCCGATCAGCGATGTGCGGATCTGGTTGGACTCGGCGATGGCTCGAAGAAGATTTTGGGCGGTGGTTTGGCCGACACCGGAGGGGAGATCCAACGGTTCAGACATTCTGATGTCTTCGGGCACTGTGGCGTTGATCAGTTCCTCCATCGAACTGACGCCGAGCGCAGCCAGCATCTGGGCTTTTTCGGCTTCCGGGGGCCCGATATGGCGACCCACGAAGGCTCTCTTGCCCTCAAGGTCTACGAGCGGCGTCCAATGGTCGTGTGCGGTCATGGCGACAACTTTAGACAGGGGATTGTGGGCAAACGAAGGTTGAGGCTATCACCGAGCGGCCTCACAAGGTGGCGAGCAAGGCAAGCATTGCAGTGGAATTGAGATAGATGTGGGTTGTGATGCACGAACCGATCCTGCCCGTCTGGATTCGTCCATAACCGAGCGCGAGGCCGAGTACGAACAGAATCGGAAAGCGGGCCGGTTCCAGATGCGCTGCGGCAAAGATCAGGCTGGTGACGACCAGTATTGCTCCCTCGCGCATGCCTCGTTTCTCGAGCGCGCTCCAAAGCAGTCCGCGATAGACGATCTCCTCCATGACGGGTATGAGGAGCGCGGCGAGTACGGCCAGTAGGACGATCCAGCCGGTTATGCCCGTAGTGGTGCCGTCGCCGTCTTGGATCATGTCGGCCAGAGCAGCAGATGGAGAGATCCCGAAGAGCGATTCCATCGCCAATGCCACCAAGGCAGCGAGCGCGATACCGACGAAGAAGAGCACTATGCCGATAGCCAAGTCGACGGACTTGAAGCGCCAGCCGAGGTCTGCTGCGAGACCTCGGCCCTTGTGTCGAACAGCCAAGACCACATAGCTGACTTGTACCAACGGGGGTATGACGATCAGAGCGACAAGCCAAGCGTCGCTGATAATGAAAACACCGCTGGAAGTAAAACTATTGCGATCGTCGAGGAAGAGAACCACCCCCAAGACGATGTTGACCAGGAGGAAGATCCCGCTGGCGATCCAGAAGTCTCCGAGGCCCCACCTCAACCATTCGGGATATCTCGGCGGGGTCCGTCCCGAGAACCGCCCGCGCTTGACGGGTGGGGGAGGAGGGGGCGGCAACGAAGAAGCCGCAGCAAAGCGCGAGCCGGGCGGTGGTGGCAGCGACGAAGTCACGGTGCCATTGAACTCATCAGACGCTGCTCATGGGACGCTGTACGTTTCGGTCCGTTGTTGCCGCGTGGCGGATGTATTCCGAAGCCTGATGCAAAGGAAAGTCATCGGCAGCCGAGATCGACCGTTGGGTGTTGGGGTTCTCTGCGTTCATACTCCGGCAAGGTAACCGGTACTCTGGCAGTGCGTCAGATCAGGAGACCTCAATGAGCCAAAACAATTCCCCGGGTGACTCAGTCAAGACCCGAGTGCCGGTTGTTGAGGGCTTGCACACCATGGAGGGGGAACCACATCTCATTGGAGGAAAGGTCCCTGGGCGAGAGACCTACTTCTTCCCCAAACACGTTGCCGGGGGTGATCCGGCGGTTAGTGGCGGGGTGGAACTCGAAGAGGTCTTGCTGTCGCGGCGCGGCAAGGTCTGGTCCTACACGTCAAGCAACTACACACCCCCTCCACCTTTCGTGGCTGCGACCGATCCCTACGAACCGATCACCATCGCCGCGGTCGAACTCGAAAAGGAGAAGATGGTGATTCTGGGTCAGTGCGTCGCGGGAGTCACCCCTGATGATCTAGTGATCGGCACGGAAGTTGAGTTGGTCATCGACACTCTCTACGAAGATGATGAGCACGAATACATGGTGTGGAAATGGAAGCCGGTAGAGATGATGCAAGCGTGATGGGCTTACTGATGGAAGGCCTGCACTGATGGAAGGCGCGGTCTGATGGAAGAGATAGCCATCCTCGGAGTGGGAATGCACCCGTGGGGAAAGTGGGGGCGGAACTTCGTCGACTACGGCACGGCCGCGGCCAACGAAGCCCTCGACGATGCCGGTGTTGATTGGAACGACGTCGGTTTCGTCTCAGGGGCGATCACCGTTCGCTGCGGCTACCCCGGTTACGTTGCCGGGTCGACATTCGCCCGTGCTTTGGGTTTCAACGGCGCACAGGTGGCGTCTTCGTACGCAGCTTGCGCTTCAGGGGCGACGGCGCTGTCGGTTGCACGAGGGCAGATTCTCTCAGGAGCGGCCGATGTAGCTCTGGTCGTGGGTGCCGACACGACCCCCAAGGGCTTTCTCGCACCCAACGAGGGCGACCGCCCCGACGACATGGACTGGCTGCGCTTCAAACTTGTCGGTGCCACCAACCCGGTGTATTTCGGCCTGCATGCCCGTCGCCGAATGGATCTCTATGGCGCCACCTCCGAAGACTTTGCCAGAGTCAAAGTCAAGAACTCTCGCCATTCGGTCCACAATCCCAGAGCCCGTTTCACCAAGGAATACGACATCTCCGATGTGGCAAACTCTCCCGTAGTGTCCGATCCTCTGCGCCTGCTCGACATCTGTGCGACCTCCGACGGTGGCGCGGCGATGGTGGTGTCGTCGATGGCTTACGCAAAAGCCCACGGTGTGACCGACCCGGTGCGGGTCGCCGGCATCTCGACGGTCACGCCGACCTTTCCAGACACCGTCATCGACTTGCCTTATCTGGCAACAGATTCTGCTGGGGAGACTGCGCCCCCGGATCGAGGGTTCAAGACGTCGATCGGCGATCGTGTCTATGCCGAAGCTGGGATTGGTCCCGAAGATGTCGATGTGGCCGAGGTGTACGACCTGTCATCCGCTCTGGAGCTTGACTGGTACGAGCAACTTGGTTTCTGTCCCGTTGGCGAAGCGGAGAAACTCCTTCGAGATGGTGTCACCACAATCGGGGGCCGTCTTCCGGTGAATCCGAGTGGTGGACTCGGCGCCTTTGGAGAGGCAGTCCCAGCCCAGGCAATCGCGCAGGTCTGCGAGTTGACGTGGCAGCTACGCGGTCATGCTGAGGCTCGTCAAGTCGAGGGGGCCAAGATCGGAATAACTGCCAATCAAGGCCTCTTCGGCCATGGTTCTTCGGTACTGGTGCGCCGATGACGATTCACGAATCCCTCAGCGCCAACGGTGTCCTCGAGTTGGTGATGGACAATCCGAAAGTCAACGCCTTGCCGATCGCCGACACCGACCGACTCGCTGAAATTCTTAACGGAGTCGAGCAGAGAAGTGAGGTTGCAGCAGTCATTCTCACAGCAACCGGACGGGGTTTTTCGGCCGGTGTCGACATCAAAGAGATGCAGAAGATGCCGGGCAATTCGGGCATCATCGAAGTCAACCGAGCCTGCCTCAGCGCCTTTCGCGCGGTCTATGGATGCGCTGTGCCGGTGATTTGCGCGGTCAACGACTTCTGCTTCGGCACTGGTATTGGACTGGCCGGGAGCGCCGACATTGTGGTCGCGGCGCAGGGTGTGCGCTTCGGACTTCCCGAGATCGACAACGGCGCTCTTGGGGCAGCTAGTTACCTGGGTCGTTTGGTTCCCGAAAAACACCTTCGCTGGATGCTGTACAGCTGCGAGCCCGTGTCCGCTGAGCAACTCGAAGAATGGGGGACAGTCCTTCGAGTCGTCCCTCCGGCGCAGCTGATGGACACAGCCCGGGAAATCGCCGGGGTGATCGCCTCAAAGCATCCGACGGTGATACGGGCAGCCAAAGCCTCTCTGATCGGCATCGACGACGATCCCAGCCGCGGTTATCGCTTGGAGCAGGGGTTCACGTTTGAACTCAATCTGCACGGTTTGGGAGACGAAGCCCGCGACGCTTTCCTGAGAGGCGAGCGACCCAGTAAACCTGCTGGTGGCTCAACTTGAGCTGAGTTCGTTGCCGAACTGACGCAAGCGGGAGACGGCTTCGGGATCAACCTCGGGCAGTTTCGCGGCGAGCGAGTCTTTGATCCGTTGGTAAGTGTCCAAATCGAGTCCACACTTTCGGCAATTCTCGAGATGGGTGCTGATCTTGTCCGCGAAGTCCGGCTCGAGATCGCCGTCCAAGTAACTCTGCAGCACCTTGCCGAGTTCACGGCAGTTGACGCTACGGCTCTTCTGGCGGTACCAACGTCGGCGGATCATGTCCGACGTCCATTCACGAAGGCACCGCTCGACTCAAGATGCTTGCGGATTCGGGTGCGGGCTCGATGAAGTCGGCTCATTACCGTGCCAGTCGGCACGCCCAGAACGTCGGCCGCTTCCTGATATGAGAGTCCCTGAATGTCGATCAGTTCGACCACGGTGCGGAACTTGTCAGGTAGAGCTTCGAGTGCATTTTCGATGGCCGCGTCGAACACGGCTTCAACGACCGTGTTTTCTGGTCCGAGTTGGCGGCTGCTCTGATCCTCGAGTCGTTCGATGGCCGTGTCGGGGTCGTGCAAAAGTTCAGGTCGCTTGCGTCGCACCCGGTTGATCTGAGCGTTGCGCATGATGGTGAGCAACCAGGCTCGTGGATGGCGCCCGTCGAATCGGTCTACGGCTCGGTAGGCCCGCAGCATGGTGTCCTGCACTAAATCCTCTGCGTCGGTGGGGTTGCGAGTGATTGATCGGGCCACCCGATAGAGCACTTCTATCTCGGGGACCACGTAGCGGTTGAAAGCGGCATCGTGAGAGCTCGTATCGGCTAACAGTTCGGCCATTAGTGATGGAATCTAGCGCGTGCGCGGAATGCTTTGGTTCTGGCGTGGGTTTAGAGTGCAGTGGGAGGATTGCATCGTGTTCGCTGGGCACCGTTGATTGGCAGCTTGGTCGACAACGAGCTCGACCAAAGAGAGAGCGGCGTGGTGTTGGAGCACCTTGGACACTGTCGGCGCTGCTTGTCTGATCTCGACTGTTTGGTGCGTATGAAGGCCTCGTTGGCCCGGCTCCCAGCGACAAGATCAGGGGTCGTGTAATTTCACTGATGAGGTGGGCACCGAGCAAAGATCCCTGTAGTTTCAACGATGATCGAAGGCGCGCGAGACGACAATGCTTGACTTTGTTGAGAATATCGGCTCGCGTGTTATTCGTTTGACCGCGAGAGTCGCGGACAACAGACAACAACAAACGGAGCAATCATGAACAAGGGCGAACTCATTGCAGCCATGGCCGATAAGGCGGGCGTTAGCCAAAAGGACGCGGGGAACTGCCTCGACGCCATGATGAGTACGATCGAGTCGGAAATCAGCGGCGGCGGCGAAGTCGCCATCACCGGTTACCTCAAATTCGAGCGTGCAAACACAAGTGCCCGGGTTGGTCGCAACCCCCAGACCGGCGAAACGATCAACGTTCCTGCAGGCACCCGCTGCAAAGTGTCCGTTGGCTCGAAGTTGAAGAGCGCGGGGAAGAGCTGAACGGCTGCCAACGAGCCGTTGCGCCTAGATCGCAATGAACCTGCCGAAGCCGGTTGAGGTACTGCCTCACCGTTCTCCGTTTCTGTTTGTAGACGAGATACGGGCCATTGTCCCCGGCGAGTCTGCCGTCGGAATTTGGAGACTCACTGGTGATGAAGCTTTCTTTGCAGGTCATTTTCCAGACCGTCCAACGCTCCCCGGAGTGCTCATCTGTGAGGCGATTGCACAGGTGGGAGCGTTGGCGGTGCTGGCCGATGAACGATACGAGGGCAAACTCCCACTGTTCGGGGGGCTCGACAAGGCCCGCTTCAGACGTCAGGTCGTCCCCGGCGACACGCTGAGGATCGAAGTGGAGATGACACGGTTGTCGGCGCGGGCCGGCAAGGGTGAGGGACGCGCCACCGTCGAAGGTGAGCTCGCCGCTAGTTGCGAGTTGATGTTCGTCATTGTCGACGGCGACTGAGCGTCGACGGTGCCTGACCGTTCACGGCGGCTGAAGGCGCCTGGCCTTGACTCAGCTCGGGCCGATGACCAGGGTCCCGTTGTGTCCGCCGAACCCGAAGCTGTTGGACAGTGACGGGCCCGGAACCCACCGACGGGGTTCTCCGACCACAAGGTCGATGTCCGGCATCTCAGGATCCAAGCTTTCATGACCTGCGGTCGGCGGAATGAGTCGGCGGTTCATGGAAAGCAGAACCGCGGCTGCTTCGAGCGCTCCGGCACCGCCCAGCGCGTGGCCGGTGACGCCCTTTGTGGAGGTAATCACTGGACCCGGGGTACCGAAAATTTTGGTGATAGCGGCCGCCTCGGCGGCATCGTTCTTGTCTGTGGAAGTGCCATGGGCATTGATGTGGACTACATCATCGGCAGTGATACCAGCGTCGTCAATGGCGAGGCGCATGCAGGTGATTGCGCCTGTTCCCCCTGGAGCGGGTGCTGTGATGTGGTGGGCATCGGCGGTAGAGGCCGAACCCAGAATCTCTCCTAAAATTGTTGCGCCGCGGGCTTCGGCGCGGGACCACTCCTCAAGCACCAGCACGGCTGAACCCTCGGCCATGACGAATCCATCGCGGCGTGGGTCGAAGGGTCGGCTCACACCGCTGCTGGAGAGCGCGGTCATGTTGGAAAAACCTGCGATCGCGGTGGGGGTGAAGGGTGCTTCGCTGCCTCCGGCGAGTACTGCGTCGCAGTATCCGTTGCTGACAAGTCTTGCCGCGTTGCCGATGGCGTGGGTTCCCGCGGCGCATGCAGTAACGGTATTCTCGCAGGGGCCTTGCCAGCCGTGACGCATCGACAATGTGGCCGCGGCCGCGTTTGTCATCATCATGGGCACCAGGAAGGGCGATACTCTGCGTTCGCCCTTGGTGAGGCGAATCTCGATCTGTGTCTCAAGGGTTTCAATACCGCCGACACCGGTTCCGATGAAGGTGCCGAGGCGGGCCGGGTCCGCGCCCAGCTCACCGGCTTGCGCCAGCGCTTCGTCTGCTGCCGCTACTGCAAACTGGGTGAAGCGGTCGCTGCGCCTGACCTCTTTGGCATTCTCGAAATAGGGAGAAGCGTCCCAGTCTTCGAGCACCCGCGGGCCGACCGGCGCAGGCGAGCAGAGACCTTCCCAGAAGGCGTCAACGCCGACTCCACAGGGAGCAACGACGCCTAAACCTGTGACTGCAACGCGGCGACCCTGCATCAGATCTTGGAGACAATCAGGTCGTATGCACCTTGAATCGTCACGATCCCGTCAAGTTCTTCTTCTTCGACATCGACGTCGAATTCCTCCTCAAGCGCCATTACCAGTTCGACTAGGTCGAGACTGTCGGCGTCGAGAGACTCGAAAGTTGCGTCCAAAACGACTTGATCGGCGTCAACCGACAGTACTTCAACTGCACAATCTGTGAATCGTTCGAAGTTGTCACTCACTTGCTTTCTCCATTGCTTTGTGGGGATTTAGTAGGCTATCCAGCCGGAGCGGGTTAGCCCATGGAAAGGCCGCCATCGATAGGAAGCACCGTACCGGTGACGAACCCGGCGTCCTCCGAGGCGAGATATTCGATCACCGCGGCGATCTCTTGTGGCAACCCGAGACGACCGAGAGGCACCATATTGAGCATTGCGGTTCGTTGGGCATCGCTCAGCGCCGCGAGCATGTCGGTGTCTGTCGGGCCGGGGGCTACGACATTCACCGTGATGTTGCGCCCGGCGAACTCCTTGGCGAGCGAACGGGCCAAGCCGGTGATTCCCGCTTTGGAGGCTGCATAGTTCGCCTGGCCTGCTTGTCCTCCGAGTCCGACGACCGAGGAGACAAAAACAATTCGTCCCCAACGCGCTCTCATCATCTGTTTAACGACTCGGCGGGCTACGCGAAAACCGCCTGTCAGGTTGGCGTTGAGGACTTCGCTGAAATCGTCGTCGCTCATGCGAAGCACGAGACCGTCGCGGGTGATTCCGGCATTGCTCACAAGAATTTCAACCGGGCCCAAGGACTCTTCTATCTCTGTGACCGCGGCATCAACAGAGTCCTTGTCGGTTACATCGCATTTCACGACAAACAGGCCTTCAAGGTCATCGCCGGTGCCCGAACGGGCAGTTACGGCGACTTGATGTCCGGCGGCTTGAAAGCGCTTGGCGGTGGCGAGCCCGATTCCTCGGTTGCCTCCGGTAACGAGGACAACCCGACTCACCAGCGCACCACCAAAGTTGCCCAGGTCATGCCCGCGCCAAAACCGGACATCAGCACGATCTTGCCGGGCTCCAGCACTCCTTGGGACGCGGCTTGTTCCATGGCCAACGGGATGGTGGCAGTCGAAGTGTTGCCTGTGGTTTCGATCACGTTGTGAGTCTTCGACATCGGTAGCGATGTTCGGGCACAGACGGCCTCGATGATTCTGATGTTCGCCTGGTGCAGCAGGACTACGTCGATGTCGTCGGGGGTCAGGCCGGCTTGTTTCAGAGCCGACTTGATCGAAGCCGTAACCGCGCGCACGGCACGCTTGAAGACTTCGCGTCCCGCCATTTTGATCGTGTCGCCATGCTCGCAGTAGAGGATCGGCGCGAGGTTGCCGTCGGCACCGAGATCAAATGCCAGCAACTCACCCTGGTCATGACGTTCCATAACGCACGCTCCGGCACCGTCGCCGAACAGGATCGCGGTTTCCCGATCCTCCCAGTCGACCAAGGTCGACAGTGCGTCGCTGCCCACGTTGAGAACCCGATCCGGTCCACTGGGCAGCATCATCATTCCGTATGCGGCCACGTAACCGTAGGCGAAACCTGCGCAAGCGGCATTGACGTCGAAAGCACCACAATTCAGCCCGATACCAGCATGAATCTGTGCCGACGTGCCCGGGAACCTCTGATCAGGGGAACTGGTGCTGAGGACCAGCAGATCGATGTCGTCGGGCGTCAGGTCAGCGGCTTTCAAAGCGTTGTTGCCCGCTTCGACACCCATCTCGGAGGTGAGGCCGCCAACGTGGCGGGTGGTGATCCCGGCACGGTCGCGGATCCACTCGTCGTTGGTGTCCATCATTTCCGCGAGGTCGTGGTTGGTGAGGACCTTCGAGGGGAGTGCTGTACCTATCCCGGCGATTCGTATTGCCATCAGTTGACCCGTAGCCAAGCGATCGGTTGCCGTGAAGTCACGCGTTCTCCCTTGAGAGCAAGTACCCCGACTATTTCTCCCGCGAAGGAGCTGAGGACTTCCTGATCCCCAACCGTACCCAACACCTCGCCCACGGACACACGACGACCCGGTTCGCAACCTGGGGCCAAACTGAAGATACCGGCACCAGGCGATACCACGAGTCGTTCTGTGGCAAAGAGATGCTCTCCTTCAAGAGCGGGGGTTTCGCTACTCAGTTGAACGGCCAGCGATTCCAAAAGGCCGTCAAGGTCCGCTGGTGTGGCGACGTTGGCCCGATTAGCGCTCTTGAGGGTTCGCTTCACGAGACCCGTTAGAACATTGCCCGGTCCGAGTTCCACGAAAGTGTTGAAACCGTCTTCGGAGAGAGTTCGCAGAGTCTGCCGCCAGCGGACCGGGGAGCAGAGTTGGGCACCAAGCAGTTCGGGCCAGTCGGCGGGATCGTCGTGAGGTGTCGCGTCGACGTTGGCGTACACGGGTTGTTCTGGTGGCCGGAACTCGACTTGGTCGATGGCCTTGTGCAGACGGCGTCGTGCCGGTGCCATGAGCGGAGTGTGGAAGGCCCCTCCAACGGGTAGTCGCATGGCCCGTTTGGCTCCGGCTTCCTTGGCGATCTTGCAAGCCTCGTCGATATCTTCTGGAACGCCTGCGATGACCACTTGGCCGGGTGCGTTGTAGTTGGCGATCCAAACGTCGCCGGCGGTACGCCGACAGGCGATATCGGCTTGGTCGTCTTCGAGGCCGAGCAGGGCGGCCATGGTGCCGGTCTGCTCATCTGCAGCGGCTTGCATGGCATCGCCGCGTTCGTTGACCAAACGCACGGCGTCGCCGAAATCGAGAGCGCCTGAGGCGGTGAGTGCTGAGTATTCCCCGAGGCTGTGTCCGGCATGAGCGACTGCCTCGGCCCCGAGGCGGCTGACTGCGTCGAGCACCACCATCGACATGACGAAGGTAGCGAGCTGAGCATTGCGGGTCATTGTCAACTCTTCGGCATCGGCATCGAGCAACAACGCGGCGACATCGCGATCGACGGCTTCAGAGGCCTCCTCCACCAGTTCCCATGAAGGATGCTCAGCCCATGGCGCACCCATCTGCGGGCGTTGGGAACCTTGTCCCGGGTAGGTGAATACGATCATTTGGCTCGAGGCTCCCGCGGTGGCCGGCTAACAGGGCGCGTGAATTTCTGTGTCTGAGAGGGATATACGTTATACGTGCTGTGGGGTGTCTGACTCGCGGGCGCACCGCAGGGTTTCAATACTTGCGCTTTGGTGATCGTGAACTGTGTCACTTGAGACTGTCGAATCAGCTTGGTTGGGGGCTGCGGGGCCAGTCGGACAGATCCTGAAGGTGTCGACGGATAGAAGCTTCTCGCAGTATTCCGACTACGGCCAGTCCAACAAGCACCCAAAGAGGACGCCACCGCAGGAGACGGAAACGGGTGCCGGACGACATCTCGTAGAGGCTACGCTGTGCCTGCAGGCTCCGGCCAGCCCTCCTACAGTTAGGCGCAACCATCCTGCCCGGGTGGTGGAATTGGCAGACACGGCGGACTCAAAATCCGTTGCTTTTCAAGAGCGTGCGGGTTCAAGTCCCGCCCCGGGCACCAAAAAAAGTACCTCAGGCCCAGAGGGCGCAGATGGGGATGGCTTCGATCTGATCTGAGAGGCGGTATTTGCGTCGGCCGACATGCAGGAGGGCGCCTGCTGCGAAACGGGGACCCAGTTCGTCGCGGAGCCACTCGAGATGGCGGGCATCGCGGGCGTTGGGCGCGTTGGTCGCCTTGATCTCGATGGCGACGATGCCGCGGGCGCCATAGTCGGCAATCAAGTCGACCTCGCGGCGACCATCTGCCAATCGCAGGTGACTCAACTGTGGACCGCGGGTCATCAGAGCCGTTTCGGCCCGCAACTGGTTGATGACAAAGGTCTCCAGGAGTCTCCCGAGCAGATCACCGCTGGACATCACAGTTGCGACGTCGACGCCGACCGCCGCCGCCCACAGGCCGGTGTCTGCCACGAGGCGTTTGCGTCCTTTGACGAGTCGCGCGAGCCGGTTGCTGTGCCACGGCGGCAGCTCCGCGATAATGCCGAGATCGCTGAGCAATTGCGTGTAGGCGGTTCCAGTCCGATGGTTGATCGCCGCAGCGTTGTTGAGTGTGGTATCCGTCGCCAGACCTGCTGTGTTGAGCGCGTACGCATCGAAGAAGCGACCGAGACGGGTGCTATCGGGTGACACACCCAACGTTGACGGGTCGCGGTTCAACATGTGGCTGAGGTAGCCGTCGAGCCAGGTGTCGCGGCGTGCGGTCTCGCGCTCCAGGACTGCTTCGGGAAAACCGCCCTTGAGTGCCAACTCCACGTAGCCGCGCAGGTCCGGTGGGTCCGCCGGCTGTCCGATGTTCTCGCCTGACTACCAATTCTGCACGACCTCTAGTACAAGTTTTTCACACAATTGACTACCAATTCTGCTCAATGTGGATGTGGAACCCATGGGTTCTGAGCGTCAGGCCACTGAAATCCGCGAAGACCAGAACGCCGTTCTGTCCCTGTTCCAGGGTGATGGCGGCTCGGCCGTTCAATCGATGGAGTGTGGCGTTGCAGACCGATTCATCGTGGTGTTTCTCTAGCTAATGGGTTGTGAGGTAGTTGGTGTTGTCGCGGACGAGATCGAAATGGGCCTTCCCCAGGTAGTGGTTCCACAGGTTTCGCCCCTTGACCCGCAGGGGCCCCGCTGAGTTGCCTGGAGAACCCCACGCTGCGGTCTCAATCCGCTTGGAAACCTCTAGGGCATCCTCCAACGCGGGTAACAAGTCAGTGTCGGCTGAGGCGACGATGCCCACGTCATAGAAATCACTTCGAGCACCGATCGAGATGTCGAGCGCCATCAACACATCGACACCTTTCTCGCGAGCCGCCCAGTATTCCGAGCCATCGGGATTCGTAGCGCGGTGGTAGCTCAGAGGCCGCGTAAACACCTCCACGTCGGGAGTCTGCCTCCAGCCAGCCACCTGCCGATCAAAAAACCGGCAAGCCTTGGTTCTGCTGAGTCCAGGGACGGGTTGACCGCGATACACGCGGACCCCGGCCAGAACTCGGTTTGGGTTCCCGGGTTTTCCGAGGTCACACAACAGATTCCCAAATCTGAGCGGATCGATGTGCCCCGCTGTCCTTGGTAGCGGAGTGGTTCTCCAAAACATATCTCGGGCGCAGTATTGAACGTTCTGGTAGTCGACGTACACGACGACTCTCGATTCTGACATCCCGCGTTCCGCCAAAAAATAGCCCCGCCATGCCCTGCGTTGCGCAGGCCAGGCGGGGAGTACTTGATTGCATCTTACAGACTTTCGGCATCAGACGCAAGGGTTGGAGTCCGAACAAAAACTGTTCAAAGTCAGGACCGGTCAGTCGGGGATCCAGTCTTCGGTTTGGAGGCCGAGCCCGTCGGCGATGCGGTTGGCATAAGCGTAGTAGGCGACGACTTCGACGATGTCGAGGATGTCACGGTCGCTGAAGCCGGCTTCGCGCAGGGTGTCGATGTCGGGGTCGTTGGTTGCGGCTGGGGTTTCGGTGAGTTTCACGGCGAAACTCAGCATGGCGGTGCGCTTGGGGGACAGCGGGGCGGCGGTCCAGTCGTGCTCGATGGCCGCTACAAGTTCGTCGTCTTTGATTAGTCGGCGCAGACCGCGCCGGTGGTGGACTATTCAGTAGTGGCAGTCGTTGGTGAGGCTGACGACCAGGGCGATGAGTTCCCGTTCGACCTTGCGCAGCGTGGCGGTGCCGCTCATGGCCGATTCGTAGAGGCCCTGATGTGCTGCCATGCCGCGGGGGTTCAGCGAGTGGACGGCCAGGATGTTGTCGACCCGGCCCCAAGTGCGGTCCACTACCCGGGAGTGCAGCTCAGCGAGTTCGCCGTCCCAGTCGTCGTCAGGAATGACCGTGATTCGTGCCATGCCCCACCTTGCCACACCAGGACCCTCGTCGATTCGCGGGAGCGGGACCCATGTGCCGAAAGGCTGAACGGGCAGGCTACTAGCCGAGGTCGAGTTTAGGGTTGTTGGCGAATGGTTCGGCAACCGAAGGCTCGATCAATTCGTCCCATTGGGATCGGGTTGAATCGCGTTCGTACGTAAAGAAGTAATCGCATTCGTTCACTTCGGCCGATGCGAGATGAATCGCATCTGCTGGCTTGACCCCTCGCTTGCCACTTGACCGCGCAGTTCGGATGATGGAACGGGCTTGCTCCGCTATGCGAAACGAAACGTCTGTCAGCCTGATTGGAGACGTGGGAGTCCATAGCGTACTGATCTCGTCCTCGTCGGCATTCGAGCCAAGCGACATGTGATCGGTGACGATGTATGCGACTTCGGTCACTGACAGTACGGACGTCAGCAACTCCAGGTCTCCGTTCCGAGCATCGTCGAACAATCCAGCTATAGCGGCCGCACGTGTCGGTTCATTGGCCAGATAGGCGATTTGCATCGAGATAGAGACGCTGGACGCTATTCGGCATCGCGCATCCGGCGAACAAGGACTTCAGCTGGTTCTCGCGTCTGGAGAACACCACGAACCGCCCGATACCCCAAAGCATCTCCCTCGTCAACGAGTTCGACACTGGTGATGTCACGAACTGAACGCGGTCTGTCTGTCGCCGGGTCGCGTTTCACCGTGCCCGTTACGTCAGCAACACGTCCCCAAGCATCCCGCATCGTGGACTCCATGTCCTTTGCGGGGAAACAGGCCACGGCCAGGTCATAGACCGAGTCATAGAGGCTGAAGTGCAGACCTCGGCGCTGTGAGAGCATCTCAATTCGGCCCCGGATCGTGCCCAACGTGGCGTGGTGGTTTTTATCAGCGCTCGATAGCTCGGCGGTCTCCGCTGGGGCGAATTCGACGGCGGCTCCGACGCAGTCGATTACGACCGGTTGGTCGTGGCTCGCAAGGTCCTGCAGCTTCGTCAAGTAGCGGGTCTTCGGTAATGCGTCGTCGGCTTTGCCCTCCATCACTGCTCGCCCGGTCTCGACCAAGCTCAAGCACACCTGCGGCGCAAGAGTTTCGGAACGACCGTCAGTCGGGATAGCGCGTGCCATGGCGGTCGCACTGCCGTGGTCAAGTCCTGTTACCACCCAGCGGATACTTGCGCCGTGGCTGGCTTCAGCAGCCTCGAGCGCCCGGGTGAACTGCGCCAAGACAGCAGACAGCAGGTCAACTGTGACCTCGCCTCCGATTCGCAACCGGATCTCGTCTTCGCGCATGCCGCAGATCGTATACCCGCGGCGCGGCCGTTCAATCGATGGAGTGTGGCGTTGCAGACCGATTCAGCGTGGTGTTTCTCTAAAGGCCGCGGCGAACCCGCGAACACCGGGTGAAGTGATTACACCTGTCTTGACACACTACCGACGTATAGCATGTCATAAGAGCGATGTAAGGCTATACAAAAGGACGACGATTTCAGATGACCACGGTTTCAACTTTGTTGGATCACCTTTACGAGGGAGATGTGGTTGATACCGTCGATCTGGCTCGAGTGAGTAAAACCAACCCTCGGAGCGTCTCTAGATGGCGGTCTGAGGAGACGACCCCTAGGCGGAAGGCTGAGGAGCGTTTGCTGGAGTTACGGGCCGTCGTTGATCTGGCCCGTACCGTGATGAACGATGATGCAGCGAGATTCTGGCTGCGCTCACCCAACCGTGACCTCGGCTATGAAAAGCCGCTTGATCTCATTACAGAAGGAGAATATCGCCGGGTTGTCGACCTCCTATTGGCACTGGCGGAGGGCGTCACTACCTGAAATGCGCATAACAAAAACACCCGCCCGGGGACGGAGTCAAGGTGATCCGTCCGGCGGGCGGGGAAGTGATGTCTGCAAGATAGCGGCGACAGCCGGATTTCAACGCAGGTCTTCAGGGCACCAGCCCGCACGAGTTCGACGAACCAGGACTCCACGAGTAACCGCATGGTCTGTACCTTCAGGTGCGTGCGCCCCTAAGCGCGATGCACGCTCGGCAACTCCGGTAGGGTTCGCCAATGACTGCCGACAGGCCGCTCTCGGCACGTCTGAACGCCGCTTTCGAAGGGTGCTACGAGGCCGCTCGCGCTTCTGCGTTGTCTGGAGTACCGCAGTCGACGGTGTATCTGTGGGCTCGTAACGGGCTGGTCTCGCCGTCCGTATCGCCGACCCGGGTGAAGCTCTGGTCGTACGCGGACCTCATGGCTCTGCGCATCGTCTACTGGCTGCGCCATCCGAAATCCAAGAGCGAGGGAGAGGTGCCTGCCAGTCCGATGACCCGGGTACGAAGCGCCCTTGCGGAGTTGGACGAGCGTGACTTGGACATCTGGGACGACAGCAGCGGCGACTTGAGTTCGCCGCTTCGTGTCGATGTCTCAGGCAAGATCTGGTTGGATGTGGACGGCGTCCCTGTTTACGAGGGCCAAGCCGCGTTGCCGGGATCGCTTGACCTGTTGGGGCCCTTCGACCTTGCGGATCGCAATGGGCCTGATCTCCGCCGCCCTCGCCCCAATCTGCGCATCGTTCCTGGACGTGTGTCTGGTGAGCCTCATCTCGCCAGGTCGCGTATCACCACGCTGTCCGCTGCGGCGTTGTATCGGAACTTGGGTGACTTGGCCGCTGTTGCCAAGCTCTACCCGGGATTCAGCGTGGAGGCATTCAGGGACGCAGTGGAATTCGAGCGTTCACTGGCTGCCTGATGCAACTCCCTCTTAACCGGCCAGTCGGTCGAGAATTCGACGATGGCGTTCCATCGACGCTGCGAGGCGCTCCTGGAAACCGTCGTCGGCTCGACGGCTGTCGATATGGCTCTCAATGGCGTCCCGCACCGCCTCGGACATGCTTACGCCGTCAACCTCGGCGACCATCTCCAAGGCGTCAGCCTGCTCAGCTGTGAGCCTTAGCGTCATTGCTTTGTGTGTGTCCGGCATTGGTTCCTCCCTGTGCTTCCCTTCGGCGCTACACTAACACTGCGGTATTGTTATAGTAAACAACCTTGGTATCATTCCACCAAATTACTCGCCAACGATGATGCATCTGGCTCGGGTCAGCAAGACTGATCCCTTGAGCGTGCCTGTTGCGTGTGAGTTAGGGGGCAGCGAAAGGGTTCGCCCGCTTTCTGAACATGTGCCAGCGAGTCGAGCCAGGACGTGAATGCTATGCGTAGCTCATCGGGGAAATGACGGCGGTAGCCGCGGACACTGCCGAAGTAGTCCTCCCCTTCCCAGTCACGAAATTCATCCGGGATCTTCATCGCATCGGTGCCGTAGTATGCGAACGACTTTGAAGCTAGGACGCTCGGGACGCTCGTGTCTCGTTTCATGTGGTCGTGATTCGGGCTGCAGTCCTCACAGCTGTGGAGGCCCTCCTCTTGGACCCATTCACCGTCAGGTGTCTGGTGGTAGATGTTGTCGCCGCAACGCTGTTCCCGGCTGCCCTCAAGGTTTGGTCTCTTCTCTGCAAATCTCGGATCGGTCCAGTACTCGTCGAACGACAGCTTCTCCTCAACCCGCATGGCGTACGCAAGACAGCCCTGCAACTCATTCTGCTTTGATCCGATTCCCGCCACCCAGTCGCCTGGCTTCGCGAACTTTCGGATTTTCGGCTTGCAAGTCGCCAGTGTGCAGATTCCAAAGTACGGGTTCGGAGCGAAGCCGTAATCCCAGCGAAGCACGTAGGTGAACAACCCGGCCAACGTCTAGCGTCCGACTCGCTCAGGAGGCTGGGCTGGCCGAGGACCGCCGATCAAGCCCTCAAGTCCATCGTGTGCCATCACGTTCACCTCGCCTAGATCTCGGCGTTAGGTCCCAGGTGGGGTCCACGACCGGGGGTACAACTCGGCGAATTTTCCGTCGCAGTCGTTGTCAGGAATGACCGTGGTACGTGCCATGCACCACCTTGCCACACTCACAGTTGTTTCGTGATCGACCGGTCAGCCAGTCGGGAACCTTGGCGGATGGCCCCGACTAGAGCGTGGAAGTTGAAGTGTGGTTAAAGTTAGCGATTCGTGAGTAACTTCCTCCTGAAACGTGATCCCACAACTTGGGTAGCGCCAGATCGTTTTCCGTCTTTGCTTGTTCCTGCTGGGGTGTTCGTCCAGGATGCACCGAGCGGGTTAGAAGTGACGCTGGTTCACTCGTTGCGTCAACCGACCGCTCAGGATATGCGTGATGGTTGGTCGAAACGTCGGGCTGGTCGCGCTAGTCCCGTGCTGCTAGTTGCGTTGTATCCCACTATTGAAGGTGAGCGGGTGTCGTTGTGTGGTCCGGTGGGGGACTCACCGACGGTGCATCACGACCTTGAGGTGTCGCAGGTTGAGAGGTTGGCTGAAGGCGCGTTGAGTGAACCTAACCACCATGCGGCTACTCGCTTCCTGTTGGCCGCTATTTCCGAGTTGGATTCCCCGTTTCCGGGTCTGCGAAATGTTGGTTTGTTGGCTACCCAGGAACTCAGAGTTGGTGTTCCCGAACGGTCTGACTGGGTTTCGGCTACCCGTAAGGCGACAGCGCTGCTGGGCAAAAGGGGGCGTCGGTTGGTGGAGGGTTTGGGATTCCGAATTGAGACGTTGTCCACCAACGCTCAGATGCTCACGATCAATAACCGTAAGCACGCTGTGGCTGTGTTCTGTGATGACGACGAGCCGTTTGAGGCGCCATCGAGTCGGTTCGATAACACGTCGCCGGTTTCTCGGGCGTTGGCTCTAGCGGATCAGGAACGGGTTGATTGGGTGATCCTCACCCGGTCATCGGAGATTCGTTTGTATGCCGCTCGTCGCGATACCGGTGTGGGTCGGAAGGGCAGGGCTGAGACCTTCGTGGAATTGAATCTGTCGTTGGTGCCTGACGAGTTCGCGGGTTATCTCCATTTGTTGTTTTCGGCCGAGGCCCTTGGCGACACCGGCTCTCTTGAGCAGATTCTTGAGAGGTCGGCTGATTATGTTGCTGAGTTAGCCGTTCGGCTGCGTGAGCGGGTGTATCACGAAACCGTGCCAACCTTGGCCAAAGCAGTTTCCGCGCGGCTCTCGTCTGAATCTGGCGGTGATGGGTTAAGCGAAGCCGACTTGGCTGGAGCGTATGAGCAGGTGATGGTGATTCTGTTCCGGTTGCTGTTTGTCGCTTATGCCGAGGACAAGGATTTGTTGCCGTATCGCACCAACGGTCGATACGCCGATCACTCTCTGTCACATAAAGCCCGTTTGCTAGCGGAGGATCGACACAAGGGACTGGACCGTTACGACACGGGAGCCACCGATCTATGGGACGACGTGAACCAACTGTGGGATGCGGTCAATCTTGGCAACGGCGACTGGGGTGTGCCTACATACAACGGCGGCCTGTTTTCTTCTGATCCTCAGGTGAGTCTGTCGGGGGCAGCTATCGCCGATATCAAGCTCAGCAACGCCGAGTTTGGCCCCGCCTTGTCTGCGATGTTGGTGGATGAGGGCCCCGAAGGTGTTGGCCCTGTGGACTTCCGCTCGCTATCGGTCCGGGAGTTCGGCACAATCTATGAAGGATTGTTGGAATCTAAACTGACGGTTGCCCAAGACGACATGGCTATTAAGTCCATCAAAGGCAAAGACAATTATGTGCCCGCCTCTGATGACGATGCGGTGGAAGTACGTGCCGGTGACGTGTATTTCCATAACCGTTCTGGTGTTCGTAAAGCCACCGGTTCTTACTTCACGAAGCCGTTCGCTGTTGAGCATCTGCTCGACAGCGCCCTAGAGCCGGCACTTGACGATCACATGACGCGTTTGGATGCGCTGCGTGAATCCGGTGACGACGCTGCGTTGGCGGAGGCGTTCTTCGATTTCCGATGTGCCGACATCGCTATGGGTTCTGCCCATTTTCTGGTGGCCGCGGTTGACCGCATCGAGACTCGCCTCTCCGCTTGGCTTACCTTGCAGCCTGTGCCGGCGGTAACTGCGGAACTGAACCGTTTGCGTACTACAGCGCTTAAGGCGCTGGGTGATCTAGGCGATGCCACCGAAATCGAACAGAGTTCCCTTCTGCGTCGTCAAGTAGCCCGTCATTGCATCTATGGAGTCGACAAGAACAGTGTCGCGGTTGAACTGGCACGGCTTGCGATTTGGGTGCATACGTTTGTTGTTGGGTTGCCGTTGTCGTTTCTTGATCACAACCTCGTTGAAGGCGACAGCTTGACGGGTGTGGCTTCTGTGGATGATGCAGCCGCTGCGGTAAAACCAAAAGGAAGCAAAGCCGAGTCGTCGCTGTTTGTGTATCTGTTGGACACCATGCTGGCTGGATGTTTGGAACCGTTGGCGAGGCTCGGGCGTCTCAACGACGCCGACAAGTCCGAAATTGAAGAGGCACGCGCCGCCCAGTTGGAATCTCGCGAAGCGGTGTCGCCTGTGAGGGCTGTGTTCGATGTGGCAACTGCTGTTCGAGCCGGAGCTATCAAGATACACAGCGACTTCGATTTCACTCCAGAGAGCATCGCTCAATTGGCGAAGGAGGAGGCGGTTCAGGAAGCGATCCGGCGCCTTACCCCCGTCCACTATCCGACGGTGTGGCCAGAAGTGTTCGCACGGTCTGAGCGAAGCGGTTTCGACTGTCTACTCGGTAATCCACCATGGGAGAAGGTAGTGGTGGACCGGGAAGTCTGGTGGGGAATGCACTTGCCTGGTGTCCGAGCGCTGCCGGTAGCGAAGCGACGAAACCGAATTGATGCACTGGAAGCCAGCCGGACAGATCTGGCGGTCGAGTTTGAAGATGAGCGAGAACGTGCTGATGCGTTGAAGAAGGTGCTGCGAGATACGTTTCCGAACCTCGGTTCAGGTCAGACAGATCTCTACAAGGCATTCTCTTGGGCTAACTACGCACTATGCCGCGATGGCGGAAGGCTCGGTATCGTGCTTCCCCGTTCGGCGGTTTCCGACGCTGGTATGGCCAACTGGCGTAAGGAGATCGTCGAGGCTCCGGACGGTAGCGCAAAAATGGGGGGGGGGGGGGGGTCTTCGACGCGGATATCGGTCGCGACCGTCATCAACCACAAGGGTTGGGTGTTCGAGGGGGTCCACAACTCTTACACGGTGGCGCTGGTCGCGGTCACCCGATCCTCTCGGTCGTCACATGTCTCAACACCAAACAGTGGGCGTTCGACGGTGTCGACGGCCGATACACAGTCGCGCTGGTCGCGGTTCGCAAACTCAACCGCAGAACTGAACCAAGGGGGTGGCTTTGACGGCGATCCCGACGAACCACATGTCGCCATCTATCCCGGACCAGCGAAATCACTTACTCAATATCACGAGTTGGTAGATGGCAAACCCGAACTGATCCCAGTCTCAGAGTTCACGCGTTGGTCGAATACCGCCGCGTTCCCTCAGATCCCTACCCGTCCTGCCTTTCGAGTATGGCGCAAGATCAAGGGGCATCCCCGTTTCGACGGGACAGATTCACCCCCCCCCCCCCCCCCCCCCACGGTGGCGCTTCCGCCCAGTTCAAGGCGACTTCAACTCGACCACCGACAGACATCGCTTCATCAACGACGATGGCGCTTCCGCCCAGTCGCGGAGTTCCACGCGACACACGACCGACAAAGATTCGTGAACGACGATGGCGCTTCCGCCCAGTCCGCGAGTTCGATGCCACCCACGACCGGTTTCGGTTCATGAACGATGACGGCACCGCGGCCCAACCGACCCGAAACGAGTCGAAATGAGCACCGTCTGGCCCGTCTACAAGGGCACTTCGTTCGACATTTGGGCACCGGACACCGGGGTGTACTACGACAGCGCCGAGGCAGAAACCATGATCGCCACGCTTCAGGAGAAGCGGCTGTCCCAACGTCGAGCCAAGTCTTCAGCATTTGCCGAGCAAGACGACGAGGTTGCTAGGGATCCTGCATCACTTCCGTGCCGGCATGCTCGCATCGCATTCCGTGACGTCACGAATCCCACCAATACCCGTACTAGCATCGCTGCGCTAATTCCGGGTGACCGGGTCATTGTTCACCAAGCCCCTTATCTGTTACGTACCGCGGGTACCGCAGTTGACGAGGCGTTTGTTCTTGGTGTTCTGTGCTCAATGCCATGTGACTGGCAGGCTCGTCGGACTGTTGAGCTACACATGACATTCGAACAGATCGGCCAATTGTCCATTCCCGATCCCGGAAAAGGACATCCCGTTCGAGACCGAGTGGCTGAGATCGCAGCTCGATTTGCCGCTCAAGACGGCCGTTTCAGCGAATGGTCTGCGGAAGTGGGCGTGCCAGTTGGCAGCGTAGACACGGGGGGGGGGGGGGGGGGCGTGGCTGCTAGCCGAACTGGACGCATGTGTCGCCTCCCTCTACAGGTTGGACGAAGACGACATCGCAGTGGTGTACGACACATTCGGTCGACCAGGACAGTGGGATGAGCGACGCGACGCCGTCCTCGTTTGCTTCCGTCGAATCGGGGAGCTTTGGGAGTGACGAACGCGTACCTGAATCAAACAAGATTTGGCCTGTCTACAAGGGCAGCTCGTTCAACATTTGGACGCCGGACACCGGTGTGTATTACGACAGCGCCGAGGCCGAAGCCATGATCGTGACGCTCCAGGAGAAGCGGTTGTCGCAGCGGCGTACGCGGTCTTCGGCCTTCGCTGAACAGAATGAAACAATAACGGATGATCCGGCGACACTTCCGTGTCGGCGCGCACGTATCGCATTCCGTGACGTCGCTAGGTCAACTGACACACGCACCCTTGTTTCGGCGCTTATCCCAGGAGACCGGGTCATTGTGAACCAGGCCCCGTACCTGTTGCGTACGGGGGGTACTTCGATGGACGAGGCGTATGCGCTTGGTGTCTTGTGTTCGATGCCATATGACTGGCAGGCCCGTCGGACAGTAGAACTTCACATGACGTTTGAGCAAATTAACCAATTGTCGATTCCCGATCCTGGTGAAGGTCACTCGGTTAGAGACCGGGTCGTTAAGATTGCGGGTCGGCTCGCGGCGGTTGATGAGAGGTTCGCGGCGTGGGCTGCCGAGGTGGGAGTGGCGGTCGGGTCTGCAAACGACGAAACCGTCAAGCAGGACCTCATCTGCGAACTCGACGCTTGTGTCGCCTACCTCTACGGGTTAGACGAAGACGACCTGGCCGTGATCTATGAGACCTTCAGTGGAACGGTCGACTATTCCGACCACTACGCCGCTGTTCTGGTCCATTTCAGGAATCTGCATGATTCGGTTTGAGAAGCCGGAGTTCGCCGTCAATCGCGATGACCAAACAGTGTCTGCGGCTCTCTCTGGGTTCATTTCCCATGCGGCCACTGGCTTTGTGGGCGGTGCATCGCTCGATGTTGTCACCGCCTACTTCAACGTCGGTGGTTACGCGCTGCTAGCCGATTCGCTAGATCAGGTCACCGGAGTGCGGTTGCTCTTGGGCGCGGAACCATCCCCACCGGAGAACCCTCGTAGGGCTTTGCGGTCTGAGTCGGTCCATCCTCAACGGGCCGCGCACAGCCGTTTGCGTCGGGCTCTCGACAGCCATGAGCAGAATCTCGTCATTGAGCGAGATCACCTCGGTTTCACCCAGGAAGTCGATGCCGCAACTCGCCGTTTGGTGGAATGGCTCCGCTCCGACAAAGTGCAGGTACGCCGTCTTGAGGGTCGCTTCATCCACGGCAAGGCCTTCTTGGTGAGCGACCATTCCCATGGGGTGGTGGCCGGGTCGTCCAACTTCACGTATGCCGGGTTGGTCACCAACCTGGAGTTGAACTTGGGAAACTATTCCCCTCATGTCGTCGGCCAGGTTCGGGATTGGTTCGACGGGTTGTGGGCCGAAGCGGTCGACTATGACTTGGGAGCGCTGTTCGAGGCGCGTTACGAACCTCATTCTCCCCAACTCGTGTACTTACGAATGCTGTGGGAACTCTACGGCTTCGAATTGCAGGAAGAGGTTGCCGCCGAGGGGGCTCCGCAAATCCATCTCACCGCGTTTCAGTCTGACGGCCTGTTCCGTGCTCGCCTCATTTTGGGTGAGCACAACGGCGTGTTGATCGCCGATGAGGTCGGTCTGGGGAAGACGTTTTTGGCAGGAGAGCTGATTCGGGAAGCGGCATTGGATCGCCGCCAGCGGGTGTTGGTCATCACTCCGGCAACACTGCGAGATGGACCTTGGCGAGCGTTCAAGTCCGAGCACAACTTGCCGATGGAGCTTGTGTCATACGAGGAGATGATGGGCGACGCTCGTTTGAACCCAGAGCACACAACGGCACGCAAACTTGAGGCCGACATCAACGATTACGCGATGGTGGTGATCGACGAGGCCCACAATCTGCGGAATCCCAGTACGCAGCGGGCGAGTGCGCTGCGTGAACTGTTGAAGGGGTCGCCTCCGAAGAAGCTAGTGATGCTCACCGCGACTCCGGTGAACAACAGCTTGTGGGATCTCTACCACCTGCTGGGCTATTTCCTGCGCAACGACGCCGTGTTCGCTGACACCGGCATTCGATCGCTCCGTGATCATTTCGCCAATGCAATGGCCCTCAATCCAGACGACCTCACCCCTGAGCATCTCTTCGACGTGCTAGACGCGGTGGCGGTACGCCGCACACGGTCGTTCGTCAAGCGCTTCTACCCCAATGACACCATCAGAGTCGGCGGTCAGGACCAAGCCATCGTCTTTCCGACTCCCCGCGTGCACAAGATGGATTACAAGCTCGACGACGTGCTGCCCGGATTCTTCGACCGGTTCGCCCGCGCGCTCGATCCGGAAGGCGGCGCCGATGATCCCAACGCGCTCAGCTTGGCTCGATACTCACCGTCTCAATATCGCCTTGACAACGAAGTCGAGGCTTATGAGATACAGCTCGCCGGCTTGCTGCGGTCAGGGTTGTTGAAGCGTTTCGAATCGTCGCCGCATGCCTTTGCCCTGACGTGCGAACGGATGGCCAGGAGCCACGATGCCTTCTTGTCGCTGGTTGACAACGGGCGGGTGGCTACCGGCGATGCCCTAGCCGACTGGATTGCGACCGATTCTGACGAGATGGACGAAGCGCAGCTGGACTCCTACCTTGACGGCATCGTCGGTGTTACCGATGACGCTGCCTCCTATGACATCAATCGCCTCCGTGAGCACTCTGAACGTGATCGAGATCTGCTTAGGTCATTTTCAACCGAAGCCCTAACTGTCACCCAATCTGAGGACCCCAACCTGGCAGTTCTGGTTGAGGAGCTTGCGGCCATCGCTGCGGAAGCTGCTTCTGAAGGCATCGGTTCTGCAGATGAGCGAAACCGCCGCAAGGTGCTCATCTTCAGCTACTTCGCCGACACGGTCGACTGGGTCTACGGCCATCTGGTTACCGCCACGCAGACCGACGAACGCCTAGCTCCATACAGGAATCGCATCGCTTCATTGTCGGGCAGTTCCGGCACCGACAACAAAGAGTCAGTGCTATGGGGATTCGCCCCTCGAACCACCGACGCTCCTGAAGGGTTCAACGACGACCGTTTCGACATTGTCGTGACAACCGACGTGCTCGCGGAAGGAGTCAACCTCCAACAAGCCCGCCACATCATCAACTACGACTTGCCCTGGAACCCAATGCGTTTGGTTCAACGCCACGGGCGAATCGACCGCATCGGTTCTCACCACAAAGAGGTGTTCCTGCGCTGCGTCTTCCCCGATGATCGTCTTGACGACCTGCTCGGCCTTGAAGAACGGTTGCACACCAAACTCGCGCAAGCCGCCGCCAGCATCGGTGTCGGCGAGGTGCTTCCGGATCAAGCCCGTCAAGTTGAGATCAACTTCACCGAAACCCGAGAGGAAATAGAGCGTCTTCGTAACGAGGATGCAGCAATCTTCGAACGCGGAGGAACTAGCCGAGGCGCACTATCGGGTGAAGAGTTCCGCCAAGAACTCCGTCAGGCGCTCGAAGACACTGACCTAGCGCAACAGATCAAGTCCCTCCCTTGGGGTTCGGGTTCGGGCATGACTGTCGCTCGCGACGGGCGACCCGGGTATGTGTTCTGCGTTCGAATCGGCGACCACTCCCGTCCGCTATTCCGATTCGTCGAAAGCGGAGGCGAGGCCGAAGTGGTTGACGAAACTCTGGCTTGCCTCGATATGGCCCACCCTCTTGCCGGTTTCAACACAGAACGCAGGCTGGATGACGGTGCCATCCAAGGAGCATTTGCTGCATGGGAAATCGCCCGAGACCACATTGTGGTCAGCTGGAACTTCATGGCCGACAAGGCCAACCTTGAACCGAAGATCGCTCCGCGACTCCGCCGCGCCGCCGACATCCTTCGCGAAAACCCACCGCCCGAGTTGGCCCAGGATGAGATTGATCGCGCCATCGACACGATCAACGCTCCCTACCCTGAGCGCACCATCCGCACCTTCCAAGCCGCCATACAGAGCGCCAGCAACCCCGCCGAACAAGCCGAGAAAATCCTCGGAGTAATCGGCACGTTGGGCCTAGAGCCTTATGTCCCCCCAGACCCGCTCCCCGAAATCACCCAAAGCGACGTCCACCTAGTCACCTGGCTCGCACTCACCTAGTTGTGCTTAGCGCTATCAGTAGCACGAACTTGGCCGAGGTTCTCATGCGGTTGGGTGGCCTCGGTCCTTCCTGGTTCGAAAAATCAGACGTACGCCCCTCCCTTTAGTCTGGATCCACCGGCGGGCTTGGAAGGGGGCCGGTGTTGGGTTGGTTGGTGCCGGGCTGGTGTGTGGAGCGGGCCGTGGCGTTGGGGGGCGTGTGAGGTCGGGGGTTGGGCTGGGTTGGTGGCGCTTGGGGTGCTTGTTGGCTGTGCCGGGGCCGGGTTCAGAATGTGAAGCGACCCAGATATCGTCAACCGACGAGAATCTGGTCTCCCAGTGTGGAGGCTTGAAGTGGTGGACGCTCGAACTGCCTTTATCTGTGACCGGACCACGTTCGAGCCTGCACTGGGCGAATAGCTTGGCCCTAGTCTCGCGGGATAGTGCCCTGCGGTTCTCCCGAACCACCAGTGCGCTCGCGGTAGAAGGCATCGCCGAGCCACTTGTCCGTGGTCAGGGGCTCAACCGCGAAAGGCCCGATTTCACGCTCTTTAGGCTCGGGTCCTGGCTCAATGTTGGAGGTGCTCACGCGTTCAGTCTTGCGCTCTTGGGCGCAGAATACAACAGTTCGGTTGTCTTGCAACGCGCATGCTTGGTGTATGGGCTGCATCGTTGTGACATAGACGGATCAAACTCCTGTGGCAGTGATGGAGCCTCTGATGCCTGAGACCACACGTGAGGCAGCCAACCCGGCCTCCTACAGGCATTGACCGCGCCGCCGACAAGCAAGCATTCGCCAAGTTCCTCGACGACAAGCGTTACAGCGCCAACCAGATTCGTTTTGTTGAGATAGTGGTCAACTACCTCACCGACCACGGAACCGTTGACCCAGGCCGCATCTACGAGTCGCCATTTACCAGCGTGGCACCGGAGGGACCCGAAGCCATCCCGCCGGACGATGTCAACGAGTTCTTCCAAATCGTCAAGCACTTCCACGACACCGCCGTCACGTGATCAGGCAGGACTTGTGGCCATGTCAAAAGCGCGTGCCAGGCACACAACCGTATGCCCGGTAGGGGACGGAGAGTCCGGGTAGAATTTCTCAACATGGCTGGGAATGGCAGCGGCTCATTGGTGCATGCTGTCAACTTCGTTTGATGCTCAGGACGACGAAAGGGATCAGAACAATGGAACGCAATTTGATCGAGGAAATCGAACACGCCAATCCGAACGTGGACGGAACGGCCATCGAGCGCTCTGATCGCGCGGTGAACCAGCTTGCTGATGCAGGTATCAAGTTAGGCGGATACAAGCTAGAGCCCGCCCTAGGCGGCACGGTCCTTGACCGTCCGATCTTGTCGTCGTCCTTCGACTCGCAGAATTCGCGGCAGAAATAAGGACTTGAGCGCAGTCGGAGCACCACGAGGGCGATTTGGAGGACATGTGATCGGTGGCGATGTATGCGACTTCGGTCACTGACAGTACCGAGGTCAGCAACTCCACGTCTCCGTTCCGGGTATCGCCGAACAATCCAGCTATACCCAGACCTGAGCAATCTCCTTCCATTACCAGACAACTGATTCGCCAATCGGCAGCGGTTGGTGTATAGTTGGTGTATAGGACGCACAAATATTGATATTGACGACGAAGCGTGTGCAGCCGTGATGGCGCGATTCAGGCTTGATACCAAACGCGAGGCAGTCAACCTTGCGCTGCGAAGACTTGCCGCGGTCCCACTTGATTTGGAGGAGGCGCGTTCACTCCGAGGCAGTGGTTGGGATGGCGATCTGGAGGACATGCGAACTGACCGTGTCCGATGATCTTGATCGACTCCTCCGCTTGGATTGACTTCCTCCGGGACGCACCAAGCACGACAGCGAGCGCGGTTGAGGTGGCGCTCGACGGCGAAGCGGCGATCTGCGATGTGATCAGCATGGAGGTGTTGGCGGGAGCGCGCGACGATGCCCAAGAAGTATCGTTGCGTGGTTTGTTGGCTCGCGCAACGGTGATACCGATTGAACCAGCGGACTACGATTTGGCGGCGGTGCTTTACCGGACATGTCGTCGTCGTGGTGAAACGGTCCGCAAACTCATCGACTGTCTGATCGCATCCATTGCGATCAAGAGTGACTTGCAACTGTTGCACAGCGACCGGGACTTCAACGCACTCGCCCGGCACACCAAGCTTGAGATCCATCCCGCCTCCGCGCAGTGAATGCCGTTTTCGGACAACACTCGCGGAGCTGTCGGCGAATATCTGTAAAGGAGATGTGTCGGTGGTGAGTTCTACCGGAGCTGGGTACAATCACAGCTATGTAATTTCTGAACCAAAGGCGGAATGGCCATGCAAACGAACAGATCGTCGAACAACGACGGACTATCGCCGAGATCGGTGGAGGCGAATGTACAGGCAGGTCGGAAGTGGGCGTGTCGGCGCGATCTTCCAGATGTGCTGGGTTGGAAGGATTTAGCCGATCACCCGGGTGCAACATTCAACGCCCTGAGTCGGCGCGTGTCTGAGGGCCGGGTACCCGGTGCTGTGAGTTCCTTCCCTCTTCCGAAACCCGGCAAGTGTGAAATGCGGGGACTGGCTCACTTGCATCCATTGGACGACTTACAGATGCGCTTGTTGGTTGACCGGATGCTCAACGAGGTGTCGGTTCATGTTCATCCCCACGCATTCGGGGCGCGACTGGAGAGCGGCCCGCCCGGCTGGCAGATTGAACCCAGCAACCGTGCATGGGAGCACCTTCGGGAGGCTGCATCGGAGTTGATCGCTTCCGGCCGCTACGAGACGCTTGTCAAATGTGACGTTCGACGCTGCTACCCGAGCATCACCGCCGATGTCATCGAAAGGGCATTGTCGGGACAAGGACTTGATGTCAAGCGGGTTGACCCGCTCGTTGAGATGTTGCGCGGACTGTTGCGTGTCGGCTCTCCGAAAGGGCTTCCAATCGGGCCCGAAGCGTCCGCGGTGATCGCAGGTCTCGTGCTAGGTGTCGTAGATCGGGCAGTAGCCGAAGCCGGAATGGCACACCTGCGCTACTCCGACGACAGTTTCATTTTCGTCCCCAACGGCACGGCTACGGCCCAAGCGTATGAGGTTTACTCTCAAGCACTTGACAAGGTCGGCTTGA
The DNA here is from genome assembly GCA_965198365.1 of Candidatus Aldehydirespiratoraceae bacterium. Taxonomy (GTDB): domain Bacteria; phylum Actinomycetota; class Acidimicrobiia; order Acidimicrobiales; family Aldehydirespiratoraceae; genus VXYK01. The sequence continues at coordinate 2,015,680 of OZ240617.1, forward strand.
AACCGAACTTAGACAAATTTGAGGAACATCCGGTTGGTGACGGCAGCGCGTGGTCAGCTGTGCAGGATCCGACAGTCTCGGCGTTGCAGTATTACCGCGTCTTTGTGGACGACGAGCGGCATCTCTTAGCCGCTCTCGATGCGGAATTGCTAAGGGAACAGCCCAACTTGCGAGTCGTGTCGTTCTGCGTCGGCAGTCTCCGTTACCGACGCAGCCCGTGCGCTCTGCCGCGGATCTACGAGAATCCGGCGGTGCTGTTGGACCTGCCGACACAGACCGGTCGATACCTGAGCGAATTGTGCGACAATGAGCCAACCCGCCACGAGGTTGACCAGGACTGGTTGGTTGAGCAGGCGATGGCTGAACTTGGCGATGCTGGCTTGGCGGCTCAATTGCAGGTGTGTAATGTCGCCTCGCGTGTCAGGTTGGGTGAGGCGAACGGGCGGTGCCTCGAAGAAATCGTCACTGCATCATCAGGCGGTTCAACCCAGCGAGCACCGCTGCGCGCTTTTGCTGCACACGCCTGGGCGCAATCGCACGCGTACCGTCGGCGTCGGGCCGAGGATCTGGCTCTGGAATTCGCTCACTACGACATTCGGCGGGCACTGGTTGAGGGCATCGCGACCAAGGGGCAACCCTCCCGGAAGACTCGCTCATTCCACCAGAAGATGTGGTCCGCTGATCACGATCTCGAGCCTGTCCTAGAGGGGTTGCGTTAACGCGGTTGGTATCAAGCCGGAGGACTTGTAGCGAAATCGGCGGAACTCAGCGAACCGAGAGGTTGATGTCGGGAGCGCGGTCGGATCGCGGTTCATCCAGCAACCAGGTGTATAGCCGCAACGCTGAGTTCTGAACGGTCACCGCCCAGGCGCGCTTCGAACGACGTCGAACAGTGTCGGAATCCAATCGGTGATTGGTAGCTTCGGCGCATGGGTGTTGTCGGCGGGGCAAAAACGCAGTTCGCGAGTCTGAAGTCTGTGAGACGGGGCACTTGGCAGAAGGTTGGTGTATTCGCGATTCCAGCGTTGAGCATTGGCTCTGATCTGGAATCGAGAGACGTGAGTAGCTTGGGCTGTCACACCTCTGTGAGATCATTCGAATTCGGGAGGAAGTGTCATGACTGCTGAAGTGGTGATTCTTAATCGAGGTGCCGTTGCAATTGCGGCGGACAGCGCCGTCACCCTTGGCGCACCTGGACGCAAGATCTACAACACCGCGAACAAACTCTTTCCTCTCTCGATCGTTGAGCCTGTCGCAGCGATGGTGTACGGAGCAGGATCTTTCTGCTCGATCCCTTGGGAAACAGTAATCAAGGAACATCGACGCCAACTTGCCGAGACTGCTTTTGGCTCGGTTGAGGAGTACGCAACTTCGCTGATCACATACCTGTCGTCCTTGGTGACACACGTGACTAGAGAAGAGCAACAGGAGCGAGTGGAGATGATCGCGTGGTGGGAACTCGACATGGCACGACGTTCGGTTGAGGACGCCGTCGCGGATGCTTCAGTGAAAGGCAATCCCCTTACGGATCAACAAATCCGGGCAATAATCCTAGATAGGTTCAACACTCGAATTCAACAATTGCGGCAGCACGACGTCATTGACGGTCTAAGTGCTTCGGTGGTCGGAAAAGAGATCAGCGCCGCAATCAAGGAGTGGTCCGGGTTTGTGGATGAAGCCCTAGATGATCTTCCAACGGACTCTGAAATCAGGCGTCGAGCGCGGGTTCTGGTCCGAACATCACTGAGGGTCGCACGTCAGTCACCATGGGGTAGTGGGGTCGTTGTGGTGGGGTTTGGTACAGACCAACTCTTTCCTGCGCTATCTCAATACATTGTCGACGGTGTTGTCGGAAACCGTGTTCGGTCGTGGAAGGTCAATGATGTACGTATCGGCAAGGACCAGTCCGCAGGAATCTATCCCTTCGCGCAAAAGGACATGGTGGCTACTTTCATGGATGGCGCCAGTCCTGAATACCGTTCGGCACTCCAAGAATTCGTGGACTCGACCATCGAAACTTTCACCCGATTCTTCTCCGGGCAGGTGCGAAGCTCACTATCTGCGGATGAACACGCTGAGCTGTTGGTCGAAATGGGTGAAGCCCGAGCCATTGTTGTCAACGATTTCCAAAATAGGTTGGATAACCATCTCAAGGATCAGAACTCGGACCCGATCATGTCAATCGTGGGATCGCTCCCGAAGGAAGAACTGGCAGAGATGGCCGAGACTCTCGTGAACCTCACGTCGTTCAAGCGACGGGTCACTCCAGAGCAAGAGACGGTCGGGGGGCCGATTGACGTGGCAGTGATATCAAAGGGAGACGGCCTAGTGTGGATCAAGCGGAAACACTACTTCGTGCCGGAGTTGAACCCTCGGTACTTTGGACGCGATCGGGCAACTTGAGATTCTGGTACTATGGAGCTAGATCATGACACAAAGCACTGAGGAAGCACTGCGTCAGGAGTTGTCGAAGGCGAGCGCGGAGAGGGCTCGCCATCGGTCGGCTGCACCTGAGGACCCAGAGGCAATCGGCCGACGCGTTGCTGCGGAGGCCTTCGACAAGTATGTAAAGACCCGCAGATCGAATATGGAGCGCGAGAAGCGCTGATCAAGGTTCGCTGGGCTTCGGGCTACAATTGATCGCTGATGGCTGAATCGAATCCACAGATTGAGCGTCGACTGCGGCGTGTCGGTCAACAGCTCCGTCTGCTTCGCGCTGACCTCCAGGTCACGGAGGAGCAACTCAACCAGCTCCGCGATGAGGCATACGATGCGCGGGTGCGTGCGCTGGTATCAGAAACTCCTCTGGCAGAGCGAGAGCATCGCCGGGTCTCTCGACATGTTGAGCGTCTGAGCCGTCATCGTGATCGGGTCGTGGGGAGGGTCGCCGAGCTCGACGCTACCCAGGACATGCTTCTCGATCGTCTCAGCGCCTCGTGAGCGACGCTGCTATCAGTATCGTTGTCGCCGAGGACGAGCCGATAATCCGACTTGACCTGGTGGAAACCCTGCGCACGGAGGGATACGAGGTAGCAGCCGACACGGGCCGGGGCGACGAAGTGGTGGCGCTGGTCAAAGCCCACACCCCCGACCTTGTCCTGCTCGATATCAAGATGCCGGGTCTCGATGGCATATCGGCTGCTCAAACAATCAGCAAAGAAACCAGAACCGCAGTCGTTATTCTCACGGCTTTCAGCCAGCGCGAATTGGTCGAACGAGCCGTCGAAGCAGGGGCGATGACATATCTGGTCAAGCCGTATCAGCGGGGTGACCTGGTAGCAGCCATCGAAACCGCACTGGCTCGTTTCCGTGAACATTCGCTGCTCGAAGACCAGGTGAGCGACCTTTCCGAACGGCTCGAGGTTCGCAAATTGATCGACCGGGCGAAAGGCCGACTCATCGACGAGCACAACATGAGCGAGAACGACGCATTCCGGTTTCTGCAACAGCAGGCCATGTCGACTCGTAGAAGCATGGCCGACATCGCCAACGACATACTCTCGGGCTCCCAGCCCTGACCGACCCATCAATGAGCGAACGAGCCGAGTAGGGTCCACAGCGATGGCCAAGCTGATGCTCATCGACGGGAACTCGCTCGTCTACCGTGCATTCTTCGCGTTACCGACCGACATGGCGACGGCCTCGGGACAGGTGACCAACGCTGTCTACGGTTTCACCTCGATGCTGATCTACCTCCTCAAGGATCAGCAACCTGATCGGATTGTTGTCGCCTTTGATCGGCCTGAACCCACGTTTCGTCACGAGTTGACGCCGACTTACAAGGCGCAACGAGAGTCAGCCCCCGACATCCTCCGCCAACAAATGGGGCTAGTGCGCGAGGTGCTCGAAGTGCTGACAATTCCTGTGCTCGACAAAGCCGGCTTCGAGGCCGACGACATAATTGCCACTCTGGCTACCCGAGGCCGAGACCGTGGCGATGACGTCGTGATCGTGACCGGTGATCGTGACAGCTACCAGCTTGTCGAGGACCCCTACGTCAAGGTTCTCTACAACAAACGGGGTGTGTCAGATTACGCCTTCTACGACGAGGCCGGTATCAAGCAGCGCACTGGCGTGGCACCGCGTGACTATGTGCAGTACGCGGCACTGCGCGGTGACAATTCCGACAACCTCCCGGGGGTTCCGGGTGTTGGTGAAAAGACAGCCGCGAAGCTCATCAACGAACGCGGCGGCATAGATGGCATTTATGCCTCGCTCGACGACTTCACGCCAAAGTTGCGGGAGAACCTCAGCGCGCACGAATCCAATGTCCGCAACAACGTTGAAATGATGGAGTTGGTGCGCGATCTGGAATTGCCCCCAGAGATCGACAGTCTCGTCCAAGGAGAGATCGACCGAGACGAACTGACCAAGCTCTTTGAGTTTCTTGAGTTTCGCACCCTGCAGGAACGCCTGAGCGAGGTTCTCGGCGGTGCAGTTGCTGCGCCGGCGGGCCGCGGAGTTGAGGTTCTCGAAGCTGAGGTCACCGTCTACGAAACACCAACGGAAGCCGTTGGCGCTTTGAGCACTGCTCGGAGTGGCACGGGTGTGCTTGCCCTAGCGGTGCCCGAACATGGAATCGACGACGGCCTTGCCTTCGTGATCGACAGCACCAGCGCTGAAGTGGGGTTTGTGCCAGGTGCTGTGCTGAGACATGAAGAAGTCCTGGAAGCACTGAGTCTGCTGCTTGGTGTTGATGGACGTGAAGTGGCCATGCACGGTGCCAAGGCAACTGCGCGTCGCTTGCTCGACCTCGGAGTAGATCTGCGACATCTCGCTTTCGACACCCGGTTGGCGGCCTACCTGCTCAACCCGGCCGAAACGGCCTATGACCTGGACAAACTGCTCAAACGCCACACAGAAATGGAAATGCCGGAGTCCGCAGCCTCGCTGGGGCAACTGGACCTTGACGGAACAGACGAAGACTTGATGGCCGAACCGGCGCGCCATGCATTGGCCGTCGATCGACTTATCGACCCGATGAGCAAGGCTTTGAGCGCCCAAGGGCTCGCCGAACTCAACGATGAACTCGAAGTTCCCCTCGTTCGGGTGTTGGCCCGGATGGAACAGTGCGGGATCGCGGTCGACCGTGAGGCGTTGGTGCGCATCCGTGATGAACTCACCGCCGAAACCGAACAGTTCCGAGCCGCGGTCATCGACGACGCAGGCCATGATTTCAACGTCAACAGCACCAAACAACTACGCGAAGTGCTGTTCGAGGAACTCGAATTGACGCCGTTGAAAAAGACCAAGACGGGATACAGCACCGACGCCCAAACACTTGAGAAGATCCGCGACCAACATCAGATCGTGGAGAACCTCCTTCGTTTCCGCGAGGTGGAGAAACTGCGCTCCACCTACGGCGAAGGGCTTGTAGCTGAGACCGGGCCGGGGGACCGGATCAGGGCTACTTTCAACCAAACTGTGGCTCGTACTGGGCGGCTCAGTTCCGACGCCCCGAACCTGCACAACATTCCGGTGCGCTCCGACAGAGGCCGGGTGTTCAGAACCGCGTTTGTCGCCCCGACCGGGCACAAACTGCTGGTAGCGGACTACGACCAGATTGAACTGCGCTGTATAGCTCACCTAGCGGAGGATCCGGGCTTGATCGAAGCCTTCGAAGCTGGCGACGACATTCACGCAGCTACCGCTTCGAAGATATTTCACATCGCTGCGGGCGAAGTGGGTATCGAGCAGCGCTCAAAAGCGAAGATGGTTTCTTACGGGCTTGCGTACGGCATGGAGTCATACGGGTTGGCGCAGCGGCTCAATATCGGAGTCCCTGAAGCCACTGAAATCCTTGATGCGTACTTTGCGGCCTTCCCTGCGGTGAAGCAATACATGGACGACACCGTCAAGTTGGCTCGCGAGCGCGGCTACACCGAGACGTTGTTCGGGCGTCGTCGGCAGATACCTGAACTGTCGGCTTCGAACCGCCAGGTTCGCCAGGCGGGGGAGCGTCAAGCAATGAACGCCGGGATCCAAGGGTTGGCCGCCGATATTTTCAAGGTTGCCTTGGTTCGGCTCGACGAAGCGATCGAAACCGCAGGTATCGATAGTCGGATCGTGCTTCAGGTTCACGACGAGATCATCGTCGAGTCACCCGATCCCGAAGTCGAACAAGCCAAAGAGATGACCACTTCGATCATGCGAGATGCCTTCGAACTCCGGGTTCCCCTTGAGATCGATCTACAGGTGGCTTCAACCTGGGCCGGCGCAAAGGGATGATGAGCACAGGTTGATGAGTAACCGGGTAGCAGAAAGTCTGGTAGGGGTTTCGTCTTGGTAGCGTTTTGGGGCTGTCCAACCGACAGGGCTCCACGGTCCGATACCGCGGCGCTAGCTCTATCCGACGAAAAGAAGAATGCAAGACAACACAACTGTCGAGACTGAGTCTCGATTCGGAACGTTCGATTCCGATGGTAATTACACCCCCCGCCAAATCATTGACGCAGACCTCGGGGGGGTGGATATCGAGGACGCATACACCTCCGCCATGGTTGTTGTTGAAGACGGCCAACTCGTTGAAGGTACGGTCGTACGGGTCGACCAGGACGAAGTTCTTCTCGACATCGGCTACAAGTCTGAAGGCGTGATTCCCAGCCGTGAGCTGTCGATCCGCAACGATGTCGATCCCAATGAGATCGTGTCGATGGGCGAAACGATCGAAGCCCTCGTCCTCACCAAAGAAGACAAAGACGGACGTCTGCTCCTGTCCAAGAAACGCGCCCAGTATGAACGGGCCTGGGGCGAGATCGAAGGCATCAAAGAGGCCGGGGGCATGGTCAAGGGTCTGGTGATCGAAGTCGTCAAGGGCGGTTTGATCATGGACATCGGTCTGCGCGGATTCCTGCCCGCCTCCCTGGTGGAGCTGCGTCGGGTACGGGATCTGCAGCCCTATGTGGGGCAGCATTTCGAAGCCAAGATCATCGAACTCGACAAGAACCGCAACAACGTGGTGCTGTCCCGCCGAGCCTGGTTGGAAGAAGCCCAAAAAGAGCAGCGAGAGGCGTTCCTCGACAATCTCAAGCCCGGCGAGAAGCGCACCGGTGTGGTGTCGTCGGTGGTCAATTTCGGTGCCTTCGTTGATCTCGGCGGTATGGACGGACTCGTCCATGTGTCTGAGCTTTCCTGGAAGCATGTCGACCACCCGAACTCTGTGGTTACGGTCGGAGATGAGATCGAGGTGCAGGTCCTTGAAGTTGATCTCAGTCGCGAGCGCATCAGCCTCTCCTTGAAGGCCACTCAGCAGGATCCGTGGCAGGAGTTCGCCTCCAGCCATCGTGTTGGCGAACTGGTTTACGGTCGGGTTACCAAGCTCGTTCCATTCGGTTCGTTCGTTCAGGTGGGTGACGGCATTGAGGGACTGGTTCACATTTCTGAAATGTCTGCGCATCACGTTGATCTGCCAGAGCAAGTGGTCACTCCAGGTGAAGAGCTGTGGGTCAAGATTATTGATCTCGATCTTCAGCGCCGGCGCATCAGCCTCTCGATCAAGCAGGCCGCTGAAGGTGGCCAGGTTGCAGCCGAATACCAGGAGCACTTCGGCGATCATGCTTACGATGAAGAGGGCAACTACATCGGTGGCGATGAGAATTCCGAGGGTCAGCAGGCTTGGGAGGAGTACTACGCTGAAGCCGGCGAAGACGCTCCGGTCCCGGGCCTGATCGAGACCGATGAGGATGGCACCGAGTATGAGTACGTCGAAGTCACCGAAGAAGTTGAGGTGACCGAAGAAGTCGAAGTCACCGAAGAAGTTGAGGTGACCGAAGAGGCTACGGCTGGCGAAGACGAGGCTGCCCAGGACGACGTCGTGGAAGACGAGTACGTCAAGGCCGACTAGTGATAGAGATCGCGCTCACCGGCGGGATGGGCTCAGGTAAATCGACTGTTGCCGATGCCTTCGTGGATCGGGGGGCGGAGTTGATCGACGCTGACCGGATCGTGCGTGAGCTGCAGGAACCGGGCCAGTCTGTTTTCGAGGCAATGGTTCAGCGTTGGGGTGTGGCAGTTGTGGCAGCGGACGGCACTCTGAATCGGGGTGCCGTAGCGGAGATCGCCTTCAACGACGCTGACGAATTGAAGGCCCTGGGCGAGATTGTTCATCCGGCGCTCTATAACGAGATCGAGCGACGCCGTAGCCTGCTCGCAGGCAGTGACGCTGTGGTGGTGCTTGATCTTCCGTTGCTGGTAGGGGCCGATGGCACTTCGATTGCAGATCAGTTCGGCGTACTCGCCGGGATCGTCGTGGTCGACGCAGACCTGGAGACAACGGTTGACCGCCTTGTGGCGAGTCGGGGTTTCGATGAAGCCGATGCTCGGGCTCGGATCGCTAATCAAGCGAGCCGTGAATCCCGTAAAGCAGTGGCCGACTGGGTTATCGACAATTCCGGCGACCTGGCAGCCCTAAATCACAATATCGACCAAGCATGGAAGTGGATCACCACCCTCCCACACGCGTAGCCTTCGTAGATACCTGCACCCCGGCGGGTGACGGCGAAGATCAGCCCCGGGTAACGAACTGAACTGTGCCAGGAGAAATCCTGGCGATCATGGAACGTTTCTCCATTACAGTTGGATTGGGCCCGAACAGCGCCTGGTCTCGTTTTGCAAGCGGGTTTGTCGCACCGGGGATGTTTCATCGCTTGCGGTAACCGTTCCTCTGTCGATCGACAGTTGGATTTTGAGGCCAAGAAGGCCGTGTCGTTCTCCTTTGTTCGGGAAATTGGTGGATTCCGGTGGTGTACGGAATATACTATTTTTCCGAACACTGCAGCGAAGGAGGGTCATGGCAGAACCGGAAGCGCCAAAAACTGAAGCCGAAGTCATGCATCGCGGGGTGGCGCTGCTTGAAGATCGTTTGCCATCTTGGTGGCTCGTACGCCTGATAGCTAGACCCGACAAGCAGATCGACGCCCTCCTTGAGATAAGCGACGCTAGCGGGAGCCCTAGCACGCTGATCATTGAGGCAAAGCGTGTTATCCAAGGGCAGGATGTCAGCCGTCTTCGTGAGAAATTTGATGTGCTCGCACAGCGGTTCCCGAGGGGACAGGGCTTGGTCGTAGCCCGCTACCTATCGCCACCGGTTCGGGAGAAACTCACCGAGGCCGGACTCTCGTACGTTGACGCGACCGGGAACATGCGCGTTGAGGTCGACAATCCGCGTTTGTTCATCTCCGATCGTGGTGCAGATCGCGACCCTTGGCGGGGGCGGGGTCGCCCTCGTGGGACATTGAAGGGCGAGCCAGCGGCCAAGATCGTGCGTGCTCTCTCCGATTTCACCGGCACTTGGACGGTCCGGGAGTTGGTGGGCGCGTCGAAGGCATCAACAGGCGCGACATATCGCGTTGTGGAGTTCCTCGAACGCGAGGGCTTGGCTACGCGTGGCGACCGCGGCCGGATCAGCGTCCCTGACTGGATGCAGGTACTTCGCCGTTGGAGTCATGACTACGGTTTCATGCGTACTAACCAAGTGACCCGCTGGATTGCGCCACGAGGAATCCCGGCTTTGATGGAACGAATCGCTTCTTCAGAGGAATCCGAACGCTACGCGGTGTCGGGTTCACTAGCGGCGGCGGAGTGGGCGCCCTACGCGCCTGCGCGGCTCGCGATGATCTATGTCACCGACCCACAAAAACTCGCTACCGAATGGGATCTACGCCCTGCCGACGTTGGTGCCAACGTTATGCTCGCTCAACCAGAGTACGAGGTCGTTTTCGAACGGTCAGTCCCCAACGCTGACGGAGTGAGTGTCGCCGCACCCTCCCAAGTTGTTGTGGATCTGATGACGGGTCCGGGCCGAAACCCGAGCGAAGCAGAGGAGTTGCTCGAATGGATGAAACGCAATGAGCAGTCCTGGCGAACCTGACGATCTCCTAGTTCGAGCGCGCTCGGCCCTGCTCGACGCCTTCGAAACCCTCGCCCAGCACCGCGATTCCGTCATTGTCATCGGGGCACAGGCGGTCTACCTGCGTGCACAGAACGTGCAGGTTGCTGTCGCAGAGGCCACCAAAGACAGTGACCTCGCTGTCGATCCCCGCTCTCTCGGCGACAGTCCGTTGATCCAAGAAGCGATGGAGAGTGGAGGGTTCATTCGGGACCCGGCGAAAAACCAACCCGGCGCGTGGTTGAACACGGCCGGCATCCCCGTAGACCTCATGGTCCCCGAGCGTCTGGCAGGCGCAGGAGGTAATTCAGCTCGAGGTGCGAGGATCCCGCCCCACGACAAGCACGCAGCAAGGCGGGCACGAGGACTGGAAGCGACCGTCGTTGACAACGATTGGATGATTGTGGCTGCGCTCGATCCGGCCGACGAGCGCTCGTTTGAGGTAAGGGTCGCTAGTTCGGCAGCTCTCTTGGTCGCAAAAACGCACAAGATCCACGAGCGGGCAAAGGACTCGCCGGGAAGGCTTGTCGACAAGGATGCACACGACATCTATCGCCTCCTTGTCGCGACTCCTACCGAAACTCTGGTCAGAGACATCGCTCGCCTGCTGGTTGACGATCTTGCGGGGGAGACGACCACGGAGGCAGTTGATTTCCTCCGAGAGGACTTCGCTGCGGGTCCGACCGCTCTCGGTTCGATGATGGCGGGACGTACCGAGGAAGGAGTCGGTGAGCCCGAGACCGTTGCGCTCCAAACCTCAATCCTCACTTCGGATCTACTGGACGCCCTCGGCTAGAAGCCAACTCCGGTTGCGTCTCGCCTGAGTACAGCGTTGTACCGTTGGCTCCGGTTGCGCCCGGCGAGAGCACCGTGCCCGGCGAATGCACCGCGCGGGTAGGTTGAGAGCGTGCCTCCTGCGACGGTTCCCAGTGCCCGCACTTCTTTGAAGGTCGTTTCGGATTTTCAACCGAGTGGGGATCAACCAACGGCCATCGAGGCGCTCGCCGAGGGCATCGAACGGGGTGACCGCTTCCAGACATTGCTGGGCATCACCGGCTCGGGTAAAAGCGCGACGATTGCCTGGAGTATCGAGAAAGTCCAGCGTCCAACGCTGGTGTTGGCCCCCAACAAATCCCTCGCCGCACAGTTGGCCAACGAACTCAAAGAGTTCTTCCCAGACAACCGGGTCGAGTACTTCGTCAGCTATTACGACTACTACCAGCCCGAGGCGTACATGCCGTCGAGCGACACCTACATCGAGAAGGACTCGTCGGTCAACGACGAGATCGACCGCTTGCGTCACTCGGCTACATCAGCGCTGCTGACAAGACGCGACACGATTGTGGTTGCGTCGGTCTCCGCGATCTACGGATTGGGGTCGCCAGAGGAGTACGAGAACCAACTGTTGGTGTTGCGCACAGGAGATGAGCACGATCAGCGCTCGATACTTCGCCGGTTGGTTGACCTCCAGTACGAGCGCAACGACATGAATCTGGTCAGGGGCAAGTTCAGGGTTCGCGGTGACACCATCGAAATCCATCCGGCTTATGACGAAACCGCTGTGCGAGTTGAGTTGTTCGGAGATGACGTCGAGCAGATCACGGTGGTGGATCCGTTGACGGGGGAGAGGCTTCAGTCGTTGGAGGAACTGGTTGTGTTCCCGGCCACTCACTATGCCACCAGCCAAGCGACCATGCTTGCGGCGATGGAGAGGATCGAAATAGAGCTTCGGGAGCGGTTGGCGCGGTTCGAGAAAGAGGGGAAATTGCTCGAAGCGCAGCGGTTGCGAATGCGCACCGAATACGACCTTGAGATGATGCAGGAGGTTGGCTACTGCAACGGCATCGAGAACTATTCAGGTCCTATCGACGGTCGTGGCCCTGGTGAAGCGCCGTACACGTTGCTGGATTACTTCCCCGAGGACTTCTTGATGGTGATCGACGAGTCACATGTGGCCGTGCCGCAACTACACGGCCAATACGAGGGAGACCGGAGCCGCAAAGCGACGCTCATCGATCACGGATTCCGTCTTCCCTCGGCGGCCGACAACCGTCCCTTGCGCTTCGACGAGGTGATGGGACGCATCAACCAGGCAGTGTTCTTGTCGGCTACTCCCGGAGCGTACGAATTGGAGGTGTCGTCGCAGGTTGTTGAGCAGATCGTGAGGCCAACCGGCCTTATCGACCCGGCGGTGATCGTGAAACCCACCAAAGGGCAGATTGATGACCTTCAAGAATTGATATCTGGCCGGGTGGGGCGTGGTGAGCGGGTGTTGGTCACGACGCTCACCAAGAAAATGGCTGAAGACCTTACGGATTATCTGCTGGAACTTGGTGTTCGGGTTCGTTACCTGCACAGCGAGGTAGACACGATTCAGCGAATCGAGATCCTGCGCGATCTTCGTTTGGGGGAGTTCGATGTGTTGGTCGGCATCAATCTGCTGCGGGAGGGCCTCGATCTTCCGGAAGTGTCACTAGTGGCGATTCTCGATGCCGACAAGGAAGGGTTCTTGCGCAGCGACACGTCGCTCATTCAGATGATCGGGCGGGCAGCCAGGAATGTGGCCGGTGAGGTGGTGATGTATGCCGACCGGGTCACCAACTCGATGCAACGGGCTATCAGCGAAACTATGCGCAGGCGTCAACTGCAGCAGGCGTACAACGAAGAGCACGGGATAGACCCGCAGTCGGTGCGCAAGGAGATCACCGACATCTTGTCGATGATCCGTCCCCAAGAACAGCTGACTCCGGTTCCGGAAGCATTGTCTGAGTTGGGTCGCAAGCGACGGGCAACCGATGAACTCAGCGATCTTCCCGAAGACGAACTGGAGCGTCTCATCGGCACACTCGAACAGGAGATGCACGACGCAGCAATCGATTTGCGATTCGAATACGCCGCCCGCCTACGCGACGAGGTCAAGGAACTACGCCGCGAACTCCGCGACATGCGCCGCTGATTTCACACTATGTCGCCCGCAATCAGATTTCCGAACTTGTGTTCGGGTTTTGGCGGAAGCGGGGCGCTAGAGTGCGGGCGTGGCTGATCGGTTATTCATCTCGGGGGCGCGCGAGCACAACCTTTGCGATATCGATCTTGAACTTCCGCGAGACAAGCTGATCGTCTTCTCCGGAATATCCGGTTCTGGCAAGTCCTCGCTGGCGTTCGACACGATCTATGCCGAGGGTCAGCGTCGGTATGTCGAATCACTTTCGGCGTACGCCCGGCAGTTCCTGGGTCAGATGGACAAACCCGACGTCGACTTCATCGAGGGATTGTCCCCAGCGATTTCGATCGATCAGAAGAGCGCTTCGCGCAATCCGCGTTCCACAGTGGGCACCGTCACCGAGGTCTACGACTATCTGCGGTTGCTCTACGCCCGAATCGGCATACCTCACGACCCGGAGACCGGCGAAGAGTTGGTTCGCCAGACCCCCCAGCAGATCGTCGACAAGGTTTTGAAGTTGCCGCCGGAGACCCGCTTCCAGGTGCTGGCACCGATTGTCCGCGGTCGCAAAGGCACCTACGAGACACTTCTTTCAGACCTTGCTCAGCAGGGCTTCGCGCGGGCGATTGTAGACGGAGGACTGCTCGAACTCAGCGAGCAGAACGAGCTTGATCTGGCTCGCTACGAAACCCACAACATTCAAGTCGTAGTAGACCGACTGGTGTTGCGGGAAGGGATTGAGCGGCGCCTCACCGACTCGATCGAAACGGCCCTCTCCCTCACCGGCGGGATAGCGGAGATCCAGATCGTGCCCAGAGAAGGTGAAGGTCCTGCTGAGACCATCGTTTTCAGCCAGCACCTGTCTCGTCCTTCCGACGGCAAGTCCTTCGAGGAGTTGGCTCCTCGCAACTTCTCGTTCAACTCTCCTTACGGAGCCTGCACACATTGCGACGGCCTCGGCACAGTTTTCGAGGTAGATGCCCAACTAGTGGTGCCAGATCCAGAAGCGACTCTCGCGGAAGGTGCAATAACGCCTTGGGCTGCTGGGCGCACTCGCTATTACTCAAGAATGGTGGAATCGGTGTGCAATGCCTTCGACATACCGTTGGATCAACCTTGGCATGAACTGACCGACAAGCAGCGGGAAATACTGCTGCTCGCCAAAGGTGTGAAGGACCGTGTTCAGGTCCGCTACAAGAACCGGTACGGCCGTACCCGCGTCTATCAAGCGAAGTTCGAGGGTGTCGTTCCGTACCTCATGCGTCGGCACAGCGAGTCCGAAAGCGACGCGGCCCGCAACACGATAGAGGGGTATATGCGGCAGGTTCCATGCCGCGAATGTGATGGATCGCGGCTCAATCCACTGTCGTTGGCGGTGACCATCAACGACCTGACGATTCATGATCTGTGTGCCTTTTCGATCGCTGAGGCCGCTAAATGCCTCGGCGAGTTGGAGTTGTCCGAGCGGGACTCGATCATCGCTGAGCAGGTGTTGAAGGAGATCAAAGCCCGGCTCGGGTTCCTGCTCGACGTAGGCCTCGATTACCTGACCCTGGCCCGCGGAGCAGCATCGTTGGCGGGTGGTGAAGCTCAACGAATCCGCTTGGCTTCGCAGGTCGGGTCCGGACTTGTAGGCGTGTTGTATGTGCTTGATGAGCCTTCGATCGGCTTGCATCAGCGGGACAACCACCGCCTGATCGAGACGCTGTTGCGAATGCGGGACTTGGGCAACACGGTACTTGTCGTGGAGCACGACGAAGACACGATCAAAGTCGCCGACCATGTGGTCGATATCGGCCCAGGCGCCGGTGAGCACGGCGGCCGCATCGTCCATTCCGGAACTTTCCAAGACCTGTTGGCCAACCAGGAGTCGATCACTGGTCAGTACCTGTCGCGTCGACGACAGATCGAGGTTCCCGCCATGCGCCGTATCGGCGATGGTACGCACCTGACAGTTCGCGGGGCTCGACACAACAACCTGAAGAACATTGATGTCGACTTTCCGCTCGGCAAATTCATATGTGTCACGGGAGTGTCGGGTTCAGGGAAGTCTTCGTTGGTCGAGGAGATCCTCCACCGTGCCTTGATGCAGCGGATCTACACCTCAAGGCTTCCACCGGGGCTGCACACACGCATTGAGGGAATCGAGAATCTCGACAAGGTGATCGCCATCGATCAGTCGCCGATCGGGCGCACCCCTCGTTCCAATCCTGCCACCTACACCAGTGTCTTCGATCACATCCGCAAGCTCTTCTCACAAACCAACGAAGCAAAGGTTCGGGGCTATCTACCGGGCCGATTCTCGTTCAACGTGAAGGGCGGGCGCTGTGAAGCCTGTCGTGGTGACGGCACGATCAAGATAGAGATGCACTTCCTGCCCGATGTCTACGTGCCGTGCGAAGTGTGCAAGGGCGTGCGTTACAACCGCGACACCCTCGAGATCCAGTTCAAGGGCCGCAACATCTCCGAGATTCTGGATATGCCGTGCGAGACCGCACTCGAGTTCTTTGCCAACCAGCCGGCGATCGCCCGCCACATGCAGACCCTCGTTGACGTCGGACTCGGCTACGTGAGGTTGGGTCAACCCGCTCCAACACTTTCGGGTGGTGAGGCTCAACGCGTCAAACTCGCCAGTGAGCTGGCCAAACGCTCCACGGGCCACACCATCTACCTGCTCGACGAACCCACCACGGGGCTTCATTTCGAAGACATTCGCAAGCTGCTGGGTGTACTCAGCCGTCTGGTGGACCAAGGCAACACGGTGGTCGTGATCGAACACAACCTTGACGTCATCAAGACCGCGGACTGGTTGATTGATCTAGGTCCTGAAGGTGGATCGGGAGGAGGGACCGTGGTGGCGGTCGGTACTCCCGAGGATGTGGCTGCAGTGCCCGAGAGCCATACGGGAGCGTTCCTGGTGCCGATGCTGTCCGGCTAGAGCCATGATCTCACGACCTCCCACCGGCTCAATTCCCGACACGCCCGGTTCATACCAGTTCAAGGACCAACACGGTCGTGTGATCTATGTCGGGAAGGCCAAGAACCTTCGTTCGCGCCTCTCCAACTACTTCCAGAACCCGCGCAAGCTACCCACCCGCACCCGCCAGATGGTTGAGACCGCCGAGTCGGTCGAGTGGATCCAGGTGGCCAACGAAGTCGAAGCGTTGATGCTCGAGTTCTCGCTGATCCAGCGCCACAAACCGCGCTTCAACGTGCGTTTCACCGATGACAAGTCGTATCCGTTCCTGTGTCTGACGATGGTGGACGAGTGGCCCCGGGCGATGGTCATACGAGGCAGACGCAAGAAGGGCAACCGCTACTTCGGACCGTACGGTCACGCCTACGCCATCCGCGAGACGCTCGACTTGCTGCTGCGGACGTTCCCTATTCGCACCTGTTCAGACAACAAATTCCGGCGACACGAGAAACTGGGCAAGCCGTGTCTGCTGTACCACATCGAGAAATGCGCGGGCCCGTGCGTCGGTGAGGTTGACAAATACACCTACGACGGAATGGTCAGCGAACTCATCAGCTTCCTTGCGGGCGATACCGATGAGGTGATCGCCAAGCTCACCGCGCAGATGCACGATGCAAGCGACTCGTTGGCCTACGAGCAGGCGGGGTACTTCAGGGACCGGCTCGCGTCGGTCCGCAAGGCGGTCGAGAAACAGCAGATGGTGTTCGCTCGCAGTACCGATGTTGACGTGATCGGCGTGTTCGATGACCAACTGGAAGCGGCGGTACAGGTGTTCTTTGTGCGCAAGGGAAGGGTTATGGGTCGCAGAGGCTTCGTTGTCGACAAGGCCGAGGAACTCGACGAGCCGGAACTGATGAGCCGGGTGCTCGAACGGCTCTACTTTGACGACAACCCGATCGGTTGGCCCAAAGAGGTACTGCTTCGGTGTCTGCCTCATGATCCGCATCTGTACGAGGAGTGGATCAGCGAGGCGCGGGGCACCAAAGTTGAGATTCGGGTACCGCAACGGGGCGACAAGCGCAGCCTTCACGAGACCGTGACCAAGAACGCCGAGGAGACGTTCAATCGTCACCGATTAAAACGCACCAACGATCACAACAGCCGTGCCAGAGCACTCAACGAACTGCAGCAGCACCTTGATCTGCCGCTGGTGCCTCTGCGGATCGAGTGTTACGACATGAGCCACATCCAGGGAACCGATTACGTGGGGTCGATGGTGGTGGTTGAGGACGGTCTGCCCAAGAAGTCCGACTATCGACGGTTCAAAATCCAGTCAGTGCCCGGCAACGACGATTTCGCGGCGATGCAGGAGGTGCTCACTCGGCGGTTGTCGGCCTACCTGAAGGAGCGTCAGCTTCCTGTTGAAGAACGCGAGGGGAGGTTCTCGTACCCGCCGCAATTGTTGGTCGTTGACGGCGGCAAGGGGCAGCTCGGTGTGGCTGAGCGGGTTCTCGCTGAACTTGGTCTGACCGAAGAGATTCCCGTTGTGGCTCTGGCGAAGCAGTTCGAGGAGGTGTTCGTGCCGGGACGAAACGAGTCGATTCTGCTTCCCCGTCAGTCCGAGGCGTTGTATCTGCTGCAGCGGATCCGTGATGAGAGCCATCGCTTCGCCATCGCATATCACCGTCAGTTGCGCGATAAACGGATGACCCGCTCAGCGCTCGATGGCATCGCGGGACTCGGTCCGGCCCGAAAGAAACGCCTCACCAAGGAACTCGGAGGCGTGAACGCCGTGAAACGCGCCGCTCTCAACGATCTCAAGGCCCTGACTTGGCTCCCCGACGAAGTAGCCGAGAATGTCTACACCCATGTCCACAGAACCTGACCGCTGGACTGCGGTTCCGTCCGCAGCGCAAACAACAGAGTGGGATGGGCATGCGCAGTGGTGGCAGCGGGAGTTCGCCGACGGCGCTGATCCCGAGTACACCGAGCAGATCATCCCGATCGTGATGCAATATCTCGCTGGGCGCGAACGAGTGCTCGACATCGGCAGCGGCGAAGGCCAGATCGCCCGAGCGTTGGCCCAGTCAGGAGTCGAAGTCGTCGGGCTCGATCCGACGATGGCGCAGATTCGCACGGCACATGAGCGGGCCGCCGGACCGGTCTATGCGTTGGCGCGCAGCGACCGCCTGCCGGTACGCAGCGGTTCATTCGGCGGGGCGGTCGTCTGTCTGGTCTATGAACACATAGATGCGCTCGAAGAGTCACTGGCCGAGGTCGCCCGAGTGCTGCGCCCGGGTGGCCGCTTCGTGCTGATCCTCAACCACCCACTACTGCAGACGCCCGACAGCGGTCTGATCGTCGACCACATGATCGATCCCCCCGAGACCTACTGGCGCGTAGGCGCCTACCTTCATGAGACGGCGACGGTCGAAGAAATCAACAAAGGCGTCCATGTGCGCTTCGTTCATCGCCCTCTGAGCCGGTACCTCAATGAGATGATCGCGGCGGGAATCGATCTGGTCGCAATGCTTGAACCCGCCCCGCCACCCGGATTCCTGGCCAAGGCACCCGAGCATGAAACCGACGTTGTGGTCAACACTCCGAGGCTCCTGGCCCTTATCGGCGAACGCAGGCCGTCCACTAGCTAGCATCGACCCATGAGCGATCTGGTGGTCATCGCGGGCCTGTCCGGGGCCGGCCGCACGGTAGCGGCCGACAATCTCGAGGACATGGGCTGGTTCGTGATGGACAACCTTCCTCCTGCACTGATATCCAAGGTTGCTGAACTGGCCGACGGCTCATCAAGTGCCGGTGACCGGATGGCTCTGGTCGTCGGCTCCGGCCATTACCAGGACAAGATCGCCACGTTGGTAAGCGCGCTGCGCTCAAAGTTCACCCGAGTGCAGCTGGTGTTCCTTGATGCCTCTACCGAAGTGCTGGTGCGCCGTTACGAGTCGAGTCGGCGCCGACATCCCTTCGGTGATTCCGACGGCGGCACGCTCGGCGAGATCATCAATGCCGAACGAGTCGCTCTGGAACCGCTGAGAGCTCTGGCCGATCTGGTGATTGACACCTCAGAGTTGAACGTACACCAGTTGCGGGAACGTATGACGGAAGCCTTCGGCGACGGAAACTGCGGGCACACCATGCAAACGACGGTCTCTTCGTTCGGCTACAAACATGGTCTTCCCCTAGATGTTGACTTAGTGATCGATTGTCGTTTCCTGCCCAACCCGCATTGGATTGATGAACTGCGCCCGTTGACAGGTATTGACCAGCCCGTTTCTGACTATGTGCTTTCGCAAACGGTCACCGACGGCTTTCTCGAACGCCTTGAAAGCCTCTTAGAATTGATCCTTCCGTTGTACGAGCAGGAAGGCAAGTCGTATCTCACCGTCGCTTTCGGTTGCACCGGTGGTAGACATCGTTCGGTCGCCATTGCTGAGCGAATGGCCGTAGTTCTCAAAGAATTGGGAGTCACGCCCTCCGTTGTCCACCGCGACGTCAACATCTGACGGCGATATGTGCTTACCTGCTCTGAGCAACGAATCACACAACCACCAACAGGGAGAACCCTAAATGACCGTACGCGTCGGAATTAACGGTTTTGGCCGCATCGGCCGCAACTTCTTTCGGGCTGCCAAGGCCCAAGGCGCTGATATCGACTTCGTCGCAGTCAACGACCTTGGCTCGCGCGACACCATGGCGCATCTGCTTGCCCACGATTCGGTCCATGGACGTTTGTCCGCTGAGATCGCGGTGACCGATGACGGAATCAGCGTTGACGGCGATGTGCTCAGGGTGCTTTCTGAACGCAACCCCGAGGATCTGCCCTGGGGCGACCTTGGGGTTGACGTGGTCGTCGAGTCCACGGGCATCTTCACCAAGCGCAGCGGTGCCGCCATGCACCGCAGCGCAGGTGCTCCCAAAGTGATCATCTCAGCACCGTCAGGTGACAGCGACGCAACCTTTGTGGTCGGCGTAAACGACGACACCTACGACCCCGAGAATCATCATGTGGTCTCCAACGCTTCGTGTACCACCAACTGCTTCGTACCGATGGTGAAGGTGCTCGACGATGCGTTCGGCGTCGTGCAGGGGCTGATGACCACAGTGCACGCTTACACGGGTGACCAGGCCCTGGTCGACGGTCCGCATTCTGATTTGCGCCGCGCTCGAGCTGCTGCTGTCAACATCGTGCCCACCTCGACAGGAGCCGCGCGCGCCACCGGTTTGGTCATGAGCGAAATGCAGGGAAAGCTCGACGGCACTTCAATGAGGGTGCCCATTCCCGACGGTTCGATCACTGACTTCACCGGGGTTTTGGACCGTGACGATGTGACTGTCGCCGAGATCAACGAGGCTTTCAAAGCAGCAGCCACGTCTGGCCCGCTAAGCGGGGTGCTGGTCTATTCGGAGGCGCCGTTGGTGTCGTCGGACATCATTGGTTCGCCTGCCTCTTGCACATTCGATGCCGGACTGACCATGGCGCAGGGTTCGTTGGTGAAGATCTTCGGCTGGTACGACAACGAAATGGGCTACTCGAACCGTTTGGTTGATCTCACCTTGGTCGTCGGCAACCAGTCGTAACTTTAGAAGTGAGTTCCGTTCCTCGACTTGAAGACTTGGGTGACCTCGCCGGGAAGTCGGTCCTTCTGCGGGCCGACTTCAACGTTCCGGTAGCTGACGGGAAGATCACTGATGACCTGCGTATTCGCGCGGCGTTGCCGACTATGCGCTGGCTTATCAGCCAAGGCGCTTCGGTCACTGCGTGTACTCATCTGGGACGACCCGAAGGCCAGGCGGTCCCGGCCTTCTCGGTTGATCCGGTACGTGATCGTCTGAGCGAACTTGTGCCGGGTGTTGAGTTACTCGACAACCTGCGTTTCGATCCCAGAGAAACGGCCAACGACCCGTCGTTCGTGGAGGAGTTGGTCGAGGGTCACGACGCCTATGTCAATGATGCGTTCGGTGCTTCGCATCGGGCTCACGCCTCGATTGTCGGCCCGCCTCGCCATCTGCCGTCGGCAGCGGGTCGGCTACTGCACCGCGAGGTTGAGGTTCTCAGCGGGCTGCGTATCAACCCTCGGAAACCTTTCGTGGCGGTCATGGGTGGTTCGAAGGTGAGCGACAAACTCGCCGTTATTGAGGCGCTGCTGGAGTCGGTCGATTCGTTGATTGTTGGTGGCGGCATGTGTTTCACCTTCTTGGCGGCCAAGGGCCACTCGGTGGGCGCTTCGCTGTGCGAAGACGACATGATCGACACCTGCGCGCGGTTGCTGGCCGGCCCCAAACCCATTCATCTGCCCTACGACATCACGGCTTTGGGTCCGGGCGGCAAACTGATGATGCCTGAGGCTGGAGGAGATGTGCGTCAGATGGGTACTGACTTGCCCGATGGTTGGATGGGTGTTGACATCGGTCCTGGCAGCGCGGCGGCGTTCGGTGATGTGATCCACGAGGCCGGGACAGTGCTGTGGAACGGGCCGATGGGGGTGTTTGAGGATCCTCGTTTCGGTGGCGGTACGGGTGCGGTCGCCCAAGCAATGGCCGACACGAAGGCGTTCACCGTTGTCGGTGGCGGTGACAGTGCCGCCGCGGCGAAACTGTTTGATGCTGAACATGAAATGGACCACGTCTCCACCGGTGGTGGGGCATCGCTCGCTCTTATTGAGCAGGGCGATCTGGTTGGCCTCAAGGCCTTGAGAGGAGCTCCCTGTGTCTAATGAACCAGTGTCTAGTCAACGCAGGCCGCTGATCAGCGGTAACTGGAAGATGAACCACAATCACTTCGAGGCGATCCAGACGATTCAGAAGCTTGCCTATGCGTTGAACCCGCGCGATTACGACCATGTGGACGTGTCGGTTCATCCGCCCTTCACAGACTTGCGTTCGGTGCAGACGGTCCTGCAAGCCGACGATGTGCCCGTCTCGTTGGGTGCGCAGAATGTCCACATGGCGAGCCACGGTGCGTTCACCGGTGAGATCGCGCCGCCCATGTTGGCGAAACTCAACGTTGAGTATGTGATTGTGGGTCACAGCGAACGGCGAGAATTGTTCGGTGAGACCGATGAAATCGTCAACGAGAAGGCCAAGTCCGTATTGGCAGCGGACATGACTCCCATTGTCTGTGTCGGTGAGACCCTCGAGCAGCGTCAGGCAGGGGAGGCGGAGTCCACCGTCGCTCAACAGATTTCGGGCAGCTTGGCTGGTTTGTCGGGCGACGTTGTGGCCGGACTGGTGATTGCTTACGAACCGATCTGGGCGATCGGTACTGGCGTGACGGCGACAGCGTACGACGCTCAACTGATGTGCGCCCATATCCGCTCTTTGGTGCGCAACCGATGGGGCAACTCGGCAGCCGACGCTGTACGCATCCAATATGGCGGTTCGGTCAAAGGAGGCAACGCCCCGGAGTTGATGGCGCAACCCGATATCGACGGTGCCTTAGTTGGAGGTGCCAGCCTTGACGCCGACGAATTCGCCCGCATCGTCAACTTCCGCTTGTACCAGACCTGAGTGAGTCGCTCTTCGCGGTGGAATTCCGCCTGCACATCGTTGACAACAGTTGATAACAAAGGCACAATAATGGCGTGAGTCGCAACACGATGAGCTTCGCGCTCCCAGAGTCTTTACGGGACTACATCGACCAACGTGTTCGAACTGGGGATTACGGCAATACCAGCGAGTACCTTCGCGAACTGATCCGGCGTGATCAGCATGACGAGGCTGCCCGTCGTTTTCGCTTGTTGATCGCTGAGGGACTCGAGTCTGGAGAGGGTCGTCGCTTGACTGACGATGTCATTGATGAGTTGCGTGATCGCGCGCTCGGCACCGTTGTGTGATCGAAGTTCGGCTACGTCCACTCGCCGAAGTTGACCTAGTAGAGCGGGTCCGGTATTACCGATACGAGGGCGGCGACGAGCTTGGCGGACGGTTCTTCGACACGGCGATCGAGTCGTTGCGAGCGATTGAACGGATGCCTGGCACGGGCTCCCCACGGATAGGTGAGTTGTGCGGCGTTCCCGGTCTGCGATCCCACCGGCTCGCAGGGTTTCCTTGCGGCTGGTTCTACTTCGAACGAGGCGACCACGTCGACATCGTCCGTCTCCTCGCGTACGCCCAGGATCTTGCAACGATCCTCGGTGATGTTGACCAGGACAGGTAGTAGCCCTTAATAAGGCAGCAATCCGGTGAAGCCCAACACTGCTTGACCTGTCAGTATTACTAACATATTGTTGGTCAGCGAATAAAGCGAGTCGATCTTCGACGAGTTTGCCGTTAGTAAGGCTCGACTGCAAGGAGGAGTCTCAATGACCGCACCCGTCCATGTGTACAAGGCCTATATCAAGGCCGGTCTAGACGAGGTCTGGCAAGGCATCACCGACGGTGACCTCACCGCCAAATACCGAGGGCCCTGCCATCCCGACCTGGGCATGGTTGAGTACGGCACTGGGGTCAAGTCCGATTGGACACCGGGTGCCTCGGTCGAGCACATCACTCGTGACGGGAGTGTCGTCGCCGACGGCGAGGTGATTGCGATTGACCAACCGCATCGCCTGGAGGTGACGTTCCATGCCCACTGGGACCCCGAACTGGAGGCCGAGGGTCCGGTGCGCGAGGTGTATCGACTCGAAGACGAGAAGATGGGGCTCACCAAGATCACTGTCGAACTGTACGACGCCGCTCCCGGCAGCAAGACCTTGGTTGACACCATCGACCACTTCCCCTTCATCATCTCGGGGCTCAAGACTCTGCTGGAGACTGGCGCTCCACTGGTGGATTGAGAAGCCAGACCTTGTCCGATCCGAGCCGACACCAATCCGTTGAACCACGAAAGGGTATTTTCCGATGCGTGACACCCTGTTGACCATCCACATCTTGGCCTCTGGTGTATGGATCGGCACCAACGTGATGGGGTTCGTGGTCAACCCGCGGATCAACCCTCGAGCATCGGCGATCGCTTCAGACCACTGGCACCGCACCGTGGTGGGGTTCAAGTACTACCTCTACATACCGGCATTCCTGACCATCCTTGTCACCGGGGTTCTGCTCATCACCGCGGTTGACGATTCGCCCTACGAGTTGTCCGACACGTTCGTATTGGTCGGGTTGTTCGCAGTCATCTTCGGATCGGTGCTGGGCACGATCTACTTCCCGCGCCAAGGAGGGAAGGCGGGAGCGGCCTACGATGCCGACGACATGGCGGCGGTGAAGTCGATCGAGCAGAAGATCGCGTTCTGGTCGCTCGTCGACATGGTCGTGATCGTGGTTGCCGTGGTGGCTATGGTCAGCACCTGGGGCGTCTGACCGGTTGTATCCCAGTTGACGTATTAGTATTACTGAAATATTATTTGTCATCGCCATCATCGGACTGAATACCCTGCTCTTCTCCAAGGAGGTCGACGCACTCCATACGGCGATGCGCGACGTGTTCGACCTCCCGCCCGAGAAAGACGATCGTGACTTTATTCACTTCGATTGTCCTCCGGCGAGGATGGAGCTTCATACCGGTCCGCCGGATTTCGGTGTCCCCGCCGCCGGTGAGCCCACTCACGCCGTGTCGTTGGTGTGTGACGACATGGAGGCGACGGTCGAGGAATTGCGGGCTAAGGGCATTGAGTTCCGGGGCGAACCGAAGGACGAGGGCTGGGGCAAGGTGATCGTGATGGTGCTACCGGGCGGGGTCGAAATGGTCGTCTACGAACCCGGCGACTAGACCGGCAGTTGAGCACGACGAAAGGAACTCTCCATGTCAGCACCTGTTCATGTGTACAAGGCCTATATCGGCGCCGGTCTCGACGAGGTCTGGCGCGGCATCACCGATGGTGAGTTGACTTCTCAGTACCGCGGACCCTGCCATCCCGATCTCGGTATGGCTGAGTTCGGCACCGGTGTGCGATCTGATTGGACACCGGGTGCGTCGGTCGAGCACGTCACCCGTGACGGCGAGGTTGTCGCCGACGGCAAGGTGATTGCCATTGACGAACCGAACCGACTGGAAGTGACATTTCACGCTCATTGGGACCCCGAACTCGAGGCAGAGGGTCCGGTTCGTGAGGTGTACCGGCTCGAGGACGAGAAGATGGGGCTCACCAAGATCACTGTCGAGCTCTACGACGCCGCTCCAGGCAGCAAGAAGCTGGCCGACACCATCGACCACATCCCCTTCATCATCTCGGGGCTCAAGACGCTGCTCGAGACAGGAAGCCCACTGGTGGACTGAGGGGTCCGGGCCGGGCCCGAACCCCTCAACACATCACCGAGCGACGTCAGCCTTGGAAGCTGATGTTCGGATCGATGTACTCGTTGGTCACCAGATCGCCGGCCGTGAGGTCGGGATCGAAGGTGTCGAGCCCGTCGTCTGTGAGGATCGGCAGCAGGATGTCGATGACACGCTGGACCCGTGCCATATCCCAGTTCCCGAACGTGTCGTCGCCATCGGAACCGTTGCTGAACAGACCGAGCTCAAGATACTGCTGGATGGCGTCTTGGCTGCCTGCCTCGCTCATCGTCCAGAAGCTGGCCATGTCCTCGACGAGCTTGATCAGCGAGGTGTTGACCGGCCCGAAGTCGGTGGTCATGTAGTCGATGGCTGACTGCTGCACGGTCGGCACGAACAACTTCAGGCAGCTGTCGAGCTCTGACTGGTCTTCGGGACGAATCTGCAGCTGCCCTGACCCTGGGTACCACTCAAAGCCGGTGTCGCCGATGAGCTGGTAGGCAATATCGCGTCCGTACTCCTCGAACTCGTGCTCGTATTTGTAGATCTCGTCGGTCACAAACCCCACCTGGGCTACGCCGTCCTCGGCAATGAACCGATCTGGTCCACCGAAATAGGACGGGTCGATCTGATCGGCTTCGATTTGATCGGTTGCCGCCAGGTATCTCAACCAGGCGGACTGGCCGTCGAAGACGAGAAAGGTCGCCCCGGCGTCTGAGACCTCGGCGATCGTGGTGGCCCCGGGGTACTCGAGGGGATCCCACATGAAGACCGCTGGATGCCCGTCCAGAGTCGTCACGACGGACAGGGTCGGGAACTGCTTCGAGAACTGGACCGCAAGATCCGTCTGAAACTGGATGAAGGTGATGCTGTCGTCGATGTACATCTCGGCGGCGGGATTGTTGGCGAGGGATCCCCCGTCCCGGATTTCGATGATCGGTACATTGTCGCCGTAGGGCCCGGCGTACTTCGCTTGGAGGGGGCCGGTGTACTTGCCGTTGGAGGCGTCCTGGTCGCCGTCGGGACCGATCAGGTTGTAGACACCACCGGGATCGGCCTGCGGGAACCAGTCCAGTTGGATGACGATCTTCTCCGGGCAGTTGTGCGCCACGGGTTCGTCGGCGGGTTCGTCGGCGGGTTCGTCGGCGGGTTCGTCTACCGGTTCGTCAACGGGTTCGTCGACAGGATCCGGTTCGGGAGTGGCAGTCGTGCTGTCGTCGTCTCCGCACGCGGCAGCGACTAGGAACAGCGCCATCAGAACAGCCAGCAGCTTTGCCGCGGGTCTCAATAGGTGGCTTCGGGTGGTTCCTTCCCTGGTTGCTAGGTACATGTGATTCCTCCTCATTTAATGGATCGGGGCATTCGCACAACTTGGACAGCTCTCAAACCGTTCAAATCTCCTGGGTGATCGCTGAGTCATGCCATTTGCGAAGTAAGAGGTCGCCCAATAGACCGAAGCTCCAGAACATCACGATGCCCAGAAGCGAGGACCATACGACAGCTGCGAAGAGCATCTCCGTCTGGAGGTTCGTACGGTAGATGTCAAGCAGCCGTCCAATACCGGGCTCACCCCTACGGAAGAAGAAATCGCCGACGATCGCCCCGATTACCGACAGACCTGCCGAGATACGAAGACCGGCGAAGACGGCCGGCTGAGCCGCAGGGAACTGGAGCTTTCGTAGGCGTCTCCGAGGGTTGGCCCCATGCAATGTGAACAGGTCGTGGTGAGCGGCGTCAGTCGATTTGAGGCCGAACAACGTGTTGGTGATGATCGGGAACAAGGCAATGATGACGCAGACGATGACCCTCGCACGGAAGCTGTAGTCGAACCACAGCCCGATCAGCGGCACCAACGCAATGATCGGGATCGTCTGCAGGATGACCGCGTAGGGATAAAACGAGTTCTCGATCCATCGGGCCTGACTCATCAACGTCGCGAAAACCATGCCGAGCACGATTGCAATCGCGAACCCCCACAGAGTGACCTGCGTCGTCGCCCACAGACCCATCAAGATCTCGCTGTGATTCTCCCAGACCAGAAAGCCCTCCTGCAGCACGTCATGGGGCGGCGGCATCAAGAAGCGACGCCGCTCAGAGAGCATCACGTAGGTGAAGAAATACCAACCACCCAAGAAGAACGAGAACACGATCAGCGGAGGCACCACCGTCTTCATGATGCGGACGACGCGGCTCTCGCGGGGAGCCGGAGCTGTTGTTGCATCGACCTGCGGCTCGGCATCAGTCGAATCGAACGCCATAGCGCGCTCGAGTTCTTGTCGAGCGGTCCCGGCCGTGGATTGACGTTCGCCTCCTGGCGGTGACGGGCTCGAGGAGTGAGGCGTGACTCTTCGATCTTCGGCGATCACGCGTTCCAATCGACTGAACTCGGTTTGTGAAAGGTCCTCGAGAAAGTCGAGCGCTTCCACGGTGCGATCGGTGATCGGTCGACCACCATCTCCGCTGGCTGCTTGTTGTCGATGCTCGCGGATGTCCGTGCCGACCGCGCGATCTGTGTCAACGATGTCACCTCTCAGTGCCGCCGACACCTCTCCAGTCAAAGTCGCGAACTCTGGGTCGAACCGCAACTCTTGGCTGCGGGGATAACCGAACGGCACGTCGAAGTCGGCGACGATACGACCCGGTCGCGGCGACATCACCAGCACCCGGGTCGACAGATACACCGCCTCATACAAGTTGTGGGTGATGAACAGAGCACCAAAACTCTCACTGTTGAACAGGCTCAACACTTCATCGGCCATGTGTTCGCGCGTCATCTCGTCGAGCGCGGCGAACGGCTCGTCGAACAAGAACAGCTCCGGGCTCAGCGTCAACGAGCGGGCCAACGAGGCCCGCATCTTCATTCCACCGGACAGTCGACGGGGGTGGTGGCCCTCAAACCCGGTGAGGCCTACGAGCTCGATCGCATCGTGGGCCAGCGAGGCGCGCTCTTGTGGGGGGATGTCGTGGAGTTCAGCGAAGAGCTCGACATTCTTTTGGACCGTGCGCCACGGCAGCAGGGTCGGGTCCTGAAAGACGTAGCCGACGTTCTCGTCGGCTAGGGAGTAACTACCG
This sequence comes from Candidatus Aldehydirespiratoraceae bacterium, assembly GCA_965198365.1. Taxonomy (GTDB): domain Bacteria; phylum Actinomycetota; class Acidimicrobiia; order Acidimicrobiales; family Aldehydirespiratoraceae; genus VXYK01. The sequence goes on from OZ240617.1 coordinate 2,043,725, forward strand.
CTCGTGATCGGCAACAACCCCGACGCGATTCGCAGAATGGTCGACTTGCCACATCCGCTCGGCCCGACAATCGCCACGAACTCACCTGGCTCGATCGTGAAGGACGCCTCATCGAGAGCTTCGGTGCCGTCAGGAAACACCTTCGACACATTGTCAAACTCCAGAGCAGCGCGGTTCGTGGACAAACCTGCCACTGGGGCAGCGTTACGAACCCCCTCGTTCGCCATTGCCTCGGAAACTAGCATTTACCCGAAAACTAGCACTCACCAACCAAAGTTTGCAATAAGCAAAGTTCCGAAAAGCAACCCAAAAGCCAACTATGGTGCCCGGGATCGGTCGTGGCAGAGCGTTCGTTGAGCAGATTCACACGTCATGTGGGATGTCGTGGTCGGGTTCAGGCGTCGTCTGAGGTGTGAGCTTCTTCCAGGACCATCTCGACCCCGCCTGGTAGCACCATCACGATGGCGGTGCCCCAGCCCATGTCCATCTTCTCGCCCCGGAACCCGACACCCTTGGCCTTCAATTCCTCGATCGTCGCGTCCATGTCCTCGCACACGAAGCTCACCGCGTGGGCTGGCAGACCAGCGGCCGGAACATCGATCTCCGGCGGACCGGGGTGGGGCTCCATTGTCGCCGGGGGACAATGGAACATCATCCAACCGTCCCCATCATCCTGGTGCGGGAACTCGAACGCGTCGCGAAGCATTGCACGGAAAGCGTCGACTTCCGAGGAGTAGAGGATGGTGTGCAATCCAGTGATCGCCATAATGAGCCTTCCTTTCTGTATCGGGTCGGTCACACCCCCCACGTGCCGACCATCGCAACGATTGTCACCACAAGGACAGCCATGTCGACGAGCGACCACATTGCGATCCTCTGTTCGATCGACTCTGCAGCCTCCGTGTCGCCGGCATCGTAGGCCGCGCCCACCCTGGCGCCCTGGCGCGCGAAATAGATCCCGCTCAGTACCGCTACGCCGAGGGCGAGGAACCCGATCAACACGAACGTGTCGGACATCGCGAAGGGCGAGTCGTCGACTTCGGTCAGAAGCAGCACACCCGTGATCAGTACAATCAGTTGGGCCGGCGTATAGATGTATCGCTGCTTGATGCTGACGACGGTGTGGTGCCAGTTGTCGGTAGCGATGGCGCGTGCTGAGGGGTTGATCCGGGGGTTTACCAAGAACCCCATCACGTTGGTGCCGAACCACGCGCCGGCGGCCAGGATGTGGATGCTCAAGAGGGTGTCACGCATCGGAGGGCGCGCCGACTCGGAGTGGATCTGCTGGAGAGCTGGCTAAAAGCCGATGCTCTCGTCGATGAACTCGTTCGAGACGATGTCCTCGGCGGTGATCCCCTCGACGATCTCTATGTTGATCTCGGGGTTGGCGAACACCGGAATCATCTGTTCGACGAGCGTCTGGACGCGGTCCATGTCGAAGTTGCCAACCGTGTCGTCAGGACCGTTGCCGATCAGGCCGAGTCGGCCGAACTCCCGGTTGGCGAAATCGGCAAGACCGATGCTGTAAACCCAACCGTCGTCGTATATGGCGTTGACATCGATGATCACCTGATTGGTCTCAGCACCGTCATTCACGTAGTCGACAGCAGCCTGCTGGCTGATCGGGACGAGGAGTTCGAGGCACGCTCTGTCCTCTTCGATGCGTTCGGGCCGCACCCCGAGGTTCTGCGAGTACGTCTTGAAACCCATGTCGTGCAGGAGTTCGTACTGGACCTCCTTGCTGTACTCCGGCGTCTCGGACTCGTAGATGTAGGGCTCGGCCGAGGCGTAGCCCTGTTGACCGAAAGCACCGTCCTCAGCGACGAATCGGGTCACACCCCCGTCGTAGGAGCCATCGATCTGGCCTGCGTCGACAATCCCCGCGTCGATGAGCCAGTACAGGTAGTGCGCCCCGAAGAACGCCACGATGCTGGTGTCGTCACCGAGGTCCGCGACGCTCTCGACACCCGGGAATTGCTCGGGGTTCCACATGATCATCTGCGGGTTCACCTCAAGCAGACTGACGAGCGAGACGACCGGCTGGTCCACCGAACTCCCCACGGAACCGTCGGTGCTGGAGTATCCGAAGAAGATGTCGGGATCTTGGTACATCTGCGATGAGACCTGCTGCCAACCGATCGCTGGGCCACCCTCGCGGATCTCGATGTCGATACCGGTGTCGACCTCGCCGCTGGCGACAAGCGTGCCTCTGACGGTGCCGTTGGAAGCCTCGTAATCCAAGCCGAGCAGCTCGTAGGTTGGGCCATGTTCGGCCTGTGCGTGCCAGTCGGTCTGGACGATGAGTGGGTCGGGACACACGCCGACGAGCACGCCTTCCATGGAATCCTCCTCGCCCATATCGTCGCCTGTATCGTCGCCGGTTTCAGCAGCATCGTCCTCGCCCATATCGTCGCCTGTATCGTCGCCAGTTTCAGCAGCATCGTCAGCGGCGTCGTCGCCAGTGTCGTCGCCAGTTTCAGCAGCATCGTCGCCTGTATCGTCGCCGCAGGCGGCCGCGACAAGAAGCAGCGTCAACAGCACCGCCAAGAGTCTGAGTATTCCCCTGGAGCGGTACATTCGCTGACTTTGCATTCTTGGGATAGATGTTTGGTAGTAATTCCTATTTTTGATGAACATTGGTGATGTTCCTCCCCCTCATTGGACCAAGCGGCCTCCATGTCCTAAGTTAATACATAGAAAGCTGTGTGTACAATATCTAAACCAAACTAACAACTGCGACTGACCCGTACTAGCGCTGGATTGTCGCTGGAAAGGCGAGCTGACTATGGCCATCACTGGGCTGCACACCCTGCTCTATTCCTCTGAGGTCGATGCCTTCCGCGCGGTGATGCGCGACGTGTTCGAGTTCCCGCACGTGGAGTTCGATAATGGCTTCATGCTCTTCGATTGTCCTCCGGCGACGATGGAGCCACACCCCGGTCCCCCCGACTTTGATGTCCACAAAGGTGATCGGATTACCCACGAGGTGGGGTTCGTGTGTAACGACATCGACGCGACGGTTGCGGAATTGAGGAAGAAGGGGATCGAGTTCCGGGGCGAACCGAAAGACGAGGGCTGGGGCAAGGTGATTGTGATGGTGCTACCGGGCGGGGTCGAAATGGTCGTGTACGAACCCAGCGATTAGCTGGACCTGTAAGGACATCGATGCGCGGCTAACCCGGAATATCAGCCGATTCGTGCCACTTGCCGGTAACCACCTTGGTGAGAAACCCGAACCCCGAGAACACAACATAGCCAAGAGCTCCAGCGAGGATGGTGGCGGCGTAGAGACGGGGGAGCGTCGTGGTCCGCGCGGCGTATTGGTCGATGAGGATGCCAATACCCTTGTCGCCCTTACGGAAGAAGAAGTCACCGACGATCGCACCGACCACTGAGAGTCCGGCCGAGATGCGAAACCCTGCAAATATGGCTGGTGAGGCGGCAGGGAGTTGTAGCTTCCACAGCCGTGTCAACCGCGACGTTTGGTGAAGCGTGAACAGGTCGTGGTGCCCCGATTCCACCGACTGGATCCCGAACAGCGTGTTGTTGATGATCGGGAAGATCGCGATGATGATGCACACGAGCACCCGAGCGTTGAAGTTGTAGTCGAACACGATACCGATGAGGGGTACCAGAGCGAGGATCGGGAAGCTCTGGAGCGCGACCGCGTACGGCCAGGCGGAGCGTTCGATCCATCGAGCCTGGCTCATCAGGATCGCAAGCGTCATCCCCAACACGATGGCGATGCCGAGTCCCCAGAGCGCGACCTGGGTCGTAAGCCACAAGGCGTTGAGCATTATGGAGAAGTTCGTCCAGTTGAGGAAGCCGTCCTGGATCACCTCGTGGAGCGGCGGCACAAGGAACCGCCGGTTCTCTGACATCCCGAAATAGCTCAGCCAGTACCAGCAACCGAGGGACGCGGCAAAGATGAGTGTCGGGCCCGCCACATCGATCAGAGTGATCCGTCGTCGCCCGGCGGGGGTCGCGACCGAGGCCCCTTCTGCCACGTCACCGACCGTCTCCTCCATGGCGCTGTCGGGGACCGGGGTCTCGCTCACGTGTACGCTCCTCGGAGGGCCCTCGACACCTTGCCACTCAATTCGGCGAACTGAGGGTCGAAACGGAGGCTGGGCATCCGAGGAAAGCTGAAGGGAACGTCGAATTCGGCAACCAGCCGGCCGGGCCGGGCCGACATAACAAGCACCCGCGTCGACATGAACACCGCCTCAGGGATCGAGTGGGTGATGAACAGGCCGGCGAACCCTTCGTTCTTGAAAAGCTCTTGGGTCTCTTCGTTCAGGCGCTCCCGGGTGATCTCGTCAACCGCGCCGAAGGGCTCGTCGAAGAGGAAGAGGGGTGGTCTGAGAGTCAGGGTCCGGGCCAGCGAAACGCGCATCTTCATACCGCCCGACAGCGATTTCGGGTAGTGCTTCTCGAAGCCGTTGAGCCCGACCAGATCGATGACGGCCGTCGCCAGCGCTTGTCGTTCGGCCTTCTTGTAACCGTGGAGTTCGGGTAGCAACTCGACGTTGCCCTGTACGGTCCGCCATGGCATGAGGGTCGCGTCCTGGAACACATAGCCGATCCGTTCCTGGTCCACTTCGACCGATCCGCTGGAGGGATCGAGTAGCCCCGAGGCGATTCTCAATAATGTCGACTTACCGCAACCGGACGGGCCGACGATCGTGACGAACTCGCCCGGTTCGACGGAGAACGAGACGTTGTTCAGCGCCTCGGTGCCGTCGGGGAACACCATCGACACTCGGTCGAACTCCAGCGCTGATCCATCCATGTCGGCCAAAACCCTCTCGGACCGCACGCTCTCCATATACAGAAAGTTAACATACAGCAAGTGGAGTGTACGAAGCCTAAATAAAGTTAGGAGTTGATGCACAATCACGTGTCGTGCGTCATTGCGCGGCGATGATTGCGACCTCCAAGAGCCATGCAGGTTGAGCTAGTTCCGGCACGGTCACGAGCGTGGAGGCGGCACGGTGATCTCCGAGGGCAGTGTCGCGAGCGGCCATGATTGGCCCCAGTTCTTCCCCGGCGACGACGTAGGTCGTCACCGAGACGATGTCATCGACGAACATTTTGGCGTCGGACAAGATTGCGTGGAGATTGTCCCACACCACCGCGGCTTGTTCTTCGATGTCGTCGGGCACGCTTCCGTCGGCACGGACGGGAACTACGCCAGAGGTGTGGAGCAGTCTCGACGGGTGGTCACTCAAGACCGCGTGAACGTAGTTCGCGGCCGGCGGAGCGATCTCCGAGGGGGACACCGCGCGATTCATGTTGACACTCCTTCTGTGATCACCTTCGGTACCTGGTTCTTCGAAGGTGGAGTCATTGGATCACACCGACGATCACATATGCCAATTTCTGTTCGATCAGACTTAAGTACCCGACTACACTGCGGTCAGTCATGCTCGCACCGACGCTCCTGGCCCAGTCATGAGGAACGACCTCGACGGTGGACCCGACACCAGCAGAGGCGCCGGCATCTGGTCGAGGGTGTACCTGCGGATCACCGTCGCCAACCTGACCATTGCGGCAGTCGTCGGATTCGGCGGACTCTCCCTGGTCGCCGCCCTGTCGACAATCGCCGAGGATCTCGGTCGAGTGGCCTTGTTGCCCTGGGTGTTCACTGGCTACTTCGCGACATCAGCTATCGCAGTCGTGGTCGCCGGCCCCGTCATCGATGCCGTCGGGGTGCGTCGAACCTTCCGCTTCACTGGCATCTGGCTTCTGCTGTTCACAGCCGCGGCCGCGGCGGCACCGTCGATGCCGATGCTTGTTCTGGCGCGCACGCTCCAGGGGTTTGGCGAAGGACTCGTCTTCGCGGTCTCGACCGCGACAATCGGTCTGGCCTATCCCCACAAGCTTCGCCCCCGCGCCTTCGCAGCGCAGTCGGTGATGTTCGGGGCGATGGGACTCGGAGGCCCGGCGTTGGCCGGCATCATGCTGGCCCTCGGTGGGTGGAGGGTCGTCTTCGTTGTCCAACTGCCGCTGATAATGATGGCGCTGGCATCAGGTTGGGTGACATTGCCCACGACCCGTGACCGCCCGGCCCGGATCCAGACCGACTGGAGGGGAACCGGGCTGCTAGTCCTCCTTATCGTCTGCTCGTTGACGGCCGTATCTCAGGTCGGGGTGCGCTGGTGGGCTGTTGCTGCGGCGATGGCCGCGACCGCAGTGGTGGCGAGGACGTACTGGCGCCACAGTGGCCGTGTCGATGAACCGGTGCTGGCCCGTGAACACCTGACCCGGTTCCCGCTGATGTGGATACATGCAATTTCCGGCCTGGCGATCTTCATTGCGGTCGCTTCAGACAATTTTCTGCCCCTCTACGTCCAAACCGCCCGTGGTCGATCGGTGGAGTTCGCGGCCTTTACGCTCGTGTTCTTGGCTGTGGGTTGGACCGCGGGATCGCTCGCCTACAGTCGACTGCTCAACGATTGGCGCGAATCCGAGGTGATTCGGCTCGGCTGTCGGCTCCTCATCCCGTCCCTTGTCCTGGCCGGTACTACCGTCGCCCTCGTCAGTTGGCCCTTGCCGGTGTTGTTCGGGGCCCTGACGTTCATCGGTGTGTCCCTCGGTTTGGTGAGCACAGCAGGGCTCACGCTTCTCCAAGCCAATGGTGAACAAGCGGAGATGGGCCGTTTGTCTGCCGCCCATGAGTTCGTCCGACAACTTGGCATCATGTACGGCGTAGCCCTCGCGGGTGCCGTCCTTCTTCTGGTCGTTGACCTCCAGGTCGGCGACGTGGAGGCGGTGCGCGAGGTCATCGCCGGTCAAGATGTCGCTCTCGGCGCCAAGACCAACGACGCGATCCGCTACGGTGTCACGTGGGTCTACGCCGTCACCGGGGCGATCGCGGTGGGATGCCTGCTGGTCGGAAGGTCCCTCGTCCGGCGGACCCGGCGGCCAACCGTCTGACTCGACACCCCTTTTACGGTTGTCCGAAGGCCCTTACAACTGGGGTGGCGTCATCATGCAGATGAACGTAGCCGTCTGGTCCGTCGGGTTGGCGACCTCGTGGAGCCGGCTGCTCTCGAAGTGGATCGCGTCGCCCTCTTGTAACACGAAGCACTCGTCATTGGTGAGGGTGATCTCAATGGCCCCTTCGAGTACGTAGTACCACTCCTCGCGGGCCCGCTCGAGGCGCACCGCTGGGACCCGCTCACCGGGGCTCATCGTGCGGTGGAACGGCAGCATCTGCCAGTCCCGATAAGGCGTCAGCAACACGGCCTCGACGCCGGTATCCATCCACGGAACCGCAATCCGCTCGTCGGCGCGCACGACGGGATTGCTGGCATGGGTGCTCAAGAGTTGGAACAGTGGAAAGCGCAGAACCTCAGCGATGCGTCCGAGAGACTTCAACGAAGGCGACACATGGTCGTTCTCCACCTGTGACAAAAACCCGCTTGTCAACTCGGCCTCTTCGGCGAGTTCTCGCAGTGTCATGCCGAGTTCGTTGCGCCGTCGGCGCAGTGCGGCCCCTACACTCATGCTTGAAGTCTCCCTTGTTGCTTGCTAGGTGTCAGCAGTATTCGCTCACTGTAATCCACCTGAGTATGGCGGTTGCGCATCGGATCTCGGCGCGTTTCGTCGGTTGTCATCGGCCGAAGTCGAAGGTCTTGACCTCCCGCATGGCTTCGCTCAGCACGGCGACGGAATGCTCGAAGAGTTGCTTGCCTCGCTCGGCGGTGGCACCGGTCGGGTCTCCGATGTATCCGTCGGGGTTGAAGTCGTTCGACAGCCAACCGAATGAGACTGAGCCGCCGAACTTCACATGGGTATTCTCGGCGAGGGCCTCGGGCACCCGCCGTGTTGCCTTGTCGAGTCGGACCTGGTCTGGTCTGAGGTGCATGAAGACCGATGTTTCGTCGAGTCCGCCGTGAATGCCCATCCCCAGTTCGTTCTCGGTTGACGGTCCTCCGTAGGCGGGAGGGAGCGCGGGATGCATCAGAAACGTTTTCAAGCCGAACTCGAAGCGGAGCTCCCGAAGAGCTGTCTCAAGATGGCTGGTGTTGCCCCCGTGTCCGTTGAGCAGCACCAGCCGCTCGGCGTCCGTTGAGCTGATCGAGCGGCCGATGTCTCGCAGCATCGCCAGCAGGGTGTCGGGGGAGAGGAAGAGCGTGCCCGCCGACCAGGCGTGCTCGTTCGATTTGGAGATCGAGATGGTGGGAAGCTGCCAGATGTCGAGTTCGTCGCCGCATTCGTCGACGATCGCGGTGGCGGTCTCGTGGGCGATCACATGGTCAACAGAGAGGGGAAGATGGGGGCCGTGCTGTTCGACAGCGCCGACAGGCAGCAGGAGAATGGAGGAAGCCGAGACCTCGTCGGCGACTTCCGGGCCGGTCAGATCTTCGTAGCGGCGGCTCACGATTCGGACGGTTGTGGGTTGACTTGGAAGAAGTTGAGTTGGTTTCCGTGGGGGTCGGCAATAAATACGCTTCGGTGATCCCAGGGCATGTCAGCAGGTTCTTGAGGATCGGCTCCCGCGGCCACAAGTCGGGCGTACTCGGCGTCGGCGTCGGCGACCTCTATGGCGAGTTGTGTACCGGATTCGACCCAGTCCCCTTCGAAGAACTCGACGAGTGTTCCCTCCCAGGCGAACAGACATCCTCGCGCCGTGGGTCCGCCCCAGGATTCGGCTATCTCGAGCCCGAGGACATCGGAATAGAAGGCCACGCTGTCGTCGTAGCGGTCGGTCTGGAAAACGACCCGGAGTTGGCGCACTTCGTGACTATAGCACGGGCTAGCGATGTTTGCTAGTTGCAAACTTTGCTTGGTACAGTAGTTTGTTCGGTTACGAGGAAGCATGACGAACTTGGACGCGAGAAACGAACAGGAGCCGAATGGCTGACGCAGATGTCATCGTCGTTGGCGCTGGCCACAACGGCTTGATTTGCGCGTGCTATCTGGCTCGAGCCGGGTTCGACACACTGTTGCTGGAGTCACGTCCAACAGTGGGCGGCTGCTCTTCCACCGTGTCAGACCTGGGTGCTCGCTTCAACATCTGTGGCTGTGAACACTCTGTGATCCGCTCGATGGACGTGATCGACGAGCTCGGCCTCGTCGCCCACGGTCTCCACTACCTCGAGGCCGAGGCAAATTCTGTCAACGTGTTCCACGACGACTCCGAGCCATGGGTCCACTACCACGACCCCGATCAGACCATCGACGACCTCGCCGCAACTTACCCGACCCAGGTCGATGGCTATCGGCGCTACCTGGCTGACGCCATGCCCGTCGCTGAGTTGGCGCTTGAGATCGCCCGGACCCGTCCGTCAGCTCGGGGGATCTCCGCCGTACTTGCCAAGCGGGGACGGGCCACGGCTCGGTTCATGAACTGGTCCAAACGCAGCGTCAATGACGTCATGGCCGACTACTTCGACGACTGGCGAGTGACGATGCCGTCGATCTCCCACGCACCGACCGCTTGGGGTCTTGGACCCGAGATGAAAGGCACCGGGCTCGCGGCTCTCAACTTCGCCTCCTACCATCTCATGCACCAAGGTCGGCCCCGCGGCGGTAGCGGGGCGCTGGGCAACGCGACTCGGGCTAGTTTTGAAGCCGCGGGTGGTCGTGTCCGCTGTGACAGTCGCGTTGAGCAGCTGATTGTCCGCGGTGGCGGGATCGAGGGTGTGAGGCTCTCAGACGGGACGGAGCTCGTCTCCGATGTGATTGTGGCCTCCTGTGACCCGCACCGCGTGTTCGTGGACTGGATCGACGAGCCCCCACCGGCTGCGCGCCGGACGGTGCAGCGCTGGCGAAACCGGTACATCGACGAAGGCTGCGCATCGAAGCTCGACGCGGTCCTGACCGGACTGCCACGGTTCAAGGGAGCGGATCGGTTGGAGGCTCGCCTCCCTGGGTTGGACATCTTCAACCCAGCCATGATCGTGTCTCTGCGGCCCGACGAGTTGGAGACTGCCAATCGTCTTCGCGAGGAGGGGTTGGCGTCTGATCGACCGACGCTGGTGATGAACTATCCGTCCGTGCTCGATGCCGAGATGAGTCCGGGGGACGGCCGCCACGTCCTGAGCCTCGAGATATTTTTTACTCCCTACTCCGTACCCGGAGGCTGGTCCGACTCGAAGGAACCGGAGCGTTGGCTTGAACTGTGGGCCGGACTCATGGAACCAGGCGCGCTGGACCTGGTGGAGTCTTGGCGAGCGATGACGCCGGATCGGTACGAGGCCGAGTTCTCGTTGCATCGTGGCAAGACACCCTCCTACGACGGTTCGCCACTGGCGACTTTTCTGGGGAGACCGCGTGAGACGACCCGCTACCGTACGCCGATCCCCGGTCTGTATCTTTCGGGCGCTGCCACCTTCCCGGGATCGGGAATTGTGGGAGCCCCGGGACGCAATACAGCCGATGTTGTGGAGCGCGACCTGAAAGGTCCGGTCGGTCAGCGGATCAGTTCGATGAGGCGACGACAGTCGCGGCTACGCAACCGCTAGCGAAACGATCATTCTGCGATGAGCAAACCCGAAGGGATCCGAAACATATGACCCAGAGCGAGGTCTACGAGTCCCCAGTCGATGGCGGGTTGGCGCGAGTCGAAGCGGCGTCGGAAGCCGCCTACCACGACGCATGGATTGAACACGCGCTTCCCCGGGAGCCTGATCTGTTTGCCATGGCTTTCAGCGGCGGTTTGATCGCGGACCGGTTGGCCTGGGTGTTCGTCGCCGGATATCAGGCCGCATGCCGACATGTGTTCCACACAGCGACACTGCGGTCATGGGTCTCCTACGCGGCGACCGAGGACCGTGAGAACGACCCGCCGCTGCCCGGCGTCAGCCTCACTGGGCTACCTTCGGCCGGAACGCTCTCGGGGAACAAAGCTTGGATTGCCGCGGCAAGAAGCGTGGGCCAACTTGTGGTCAGAGTCGGAACCGGACCAGAGGCAACGTACTTCGTCATGGATCGTGATCGACCCGGCCTGACCATCGAACCGAAACAGCGAGACTTTCTGGCCGATCTGAGTCAGGGCCGGGCCAGCTTCGAGGAAACCCCGGTGACCAGCGCTGATGTTGTCGACGGGGACCGCATCGCGCTGCTCAAGTTGGTGGAGCCTTTGTACGTCTACGCGGCGTTTTGCGGATTTGTACTCGGGGGTACCACCGAGCCCGATCTGCTGTCCGCATGCCATGCTTGCCGGCTCGGCGTCGAATCGGCCCTCGCCGCCATACAAGCTGGCGAAGTCGACACGGTCAAGCAGGACAATGCCGATGCGCTAGCCCAGGATCTCCTCGTTCGCCTCAATGGGAACCGGGCGGGGGCTGCGGGTGCCTGGGAGACTGATCAGAAGATCGTGGCGATGTACTCCAGCGACGTTGATCTCGACATCCCTCACTGAATTGCCGTCCCTCCTTGAACTGGTTGGGTAGCCGGTCGGTCAGTCGGGTCGAAGGATCTGCGTCCTCTGATCGGCCGAGGCCACGAGTTCACCGCGGTGGTAGACGCGTCGTGACATCGGTGCGTCGGCAATGGCCTCGCGGCGCGACGCGGCGTCGATAACCAGCAGATCGGCGGGCGCGCCCGAGGCGATGTCGATTCTCGGCAGGCCGATGCCCTGGCGAGCGTCGTTGCTGACCATCCGGTAGGCGTCATCGGGGAACTGATGGCCGGCCATCACCAACAGAGCGGCGGTTTCCAAGGGATCGCTTCGGCCAACCTGATTGTAGATGTCCTGCACGTTGTCAGCGCCGGCCGCGACCGCCACCCCGGCGTCGCGTAGGGCGCGAAGCGCAGTCAGGCCGCGGGGGGTGCCCGACGGGTGATTGCGGCCCTGAAGATAAAGGTTGGTTTGGGGCAGCGGGAACACCGTGATCCCAGCTTCGGCGATTTCTCTGGCCACTTCAGCCTGGGTCTGCGGGGTCTGCATTCCGAGGCTCACGCAATGGCTGGCCGCTACGCCGTGTTCGAAGCAGCGCTCCGTCACCTGGCGAGCGAGTTCGCGAACGTCGAGCGATGAGGGGTCGAGCGTTTCGTCGATGTGGAGATCGACCCCGACCCCGGCGTCGGTAGCCGCGTCCAGCGCGTTGCTGATGAAGCCGGCGGGGTCCGGATCGAAGTTGGGAGAGCCGCCGACGAGGTCGGCGCCCACCTCGATGGCGTCGGCCAGCGCAGCCCGGTTGGCGGCACCGTCGGTACCGGTGGTGGGGGTGAGGGTGAGCGCGACGAGTTGAATATCGACGAGGCCCGCGAAGTGCGCTCTGGCTTCCTGCATCGCCAGCACATTGTCGATACCGAAGTCGCCGCCGACGTTCACGTGACTGCGTATCGCGGTGACGCCGTGGACCAGCAGCAACTCGATGGCTTGGATCGCTCTCGCGACCATGCCTTGGTGGGTGAACTTCCCGGCTTGAAGTGCGGTGGTCCAGGCCTCGTAGCCACTGTCGAGATCACCACGGGGGTTCGGGACCAGCTCAGCGGTCAGTGCCTTGTCGAGATGGGCGTGAGGTTCAGCCAACGCCGGTAGCACCAGCCAACCCCTCAAGTCGTCGACAACGGCGCCTTCAGATGGTGCCGACGAGTCCCGCACCGCGTTGATCATGCCGTCGCTTATCTCGATATCGACCAGGTTGCCGTCTGGTAGTCGCCCGTTGCGTAGGAGTCGATCCATCCTCAAGAGAGCGTAACGACTGGACCGTTGCCGTCGAGGTCGAAGGCCATGAAGAACTGCATGCTGACACGACCGGAATCTCCTGATGTCGCAGGCACTTCGTGATATTGCGTTGGATTGAACACATAGAGGTCTCCGGCCGCGGCTGAGTAGGACGCAAACTGAGCCCCTGCCACTACTCGCGGGTCCCAGCCCTTGGCTCCCTTGTTCTTGAACTCTGCATCGTCGCTCGGTTGCCATCTCTGTCGGTACACAACCAGTTCTCCCCCGGCTTGCGGGGGTTGAAGCATCAGTACCGCGGAGAACTGCGCATCCAAGGAGGCCACGTTCCATCCGGCTGCATCCACCGCTGCGACATCGCGGTGAACCGAGGATCCTGCGCCGGTTCCGTGTATGCGGAGGCTTCCCTGTCCGTACTCTCGGCCGTCTGGGTTGGTCGCGGCAACGACGGGGCGGTTCAGGCGTGACTCGAACATGAGACGGATCCTGTCGCGCACATCGCCCCCATCGAGCTTGAGCACGGAAGCGATGGCCGGCTCGAGTTCGGCGGCATTGGCGAAGTATGCATCTGGATCGTCCACGGAGTCCGGCAGGTACACGCCGAGCGTTGAAACGTATGCGTCGCCGGACTTGAAGGTGGTCATCGGTGCTCGCTCCAGGGCTTCGACTACTGCGGAGCACTCCGATTCGTCGAGAAAGCCGGGGAAGAAAGCGTAGGGAGCAGTTCCGGTCCATAGGTCCTTGAGGAGCGTTCCGCCCGAAGATCGGGATCCTGCCAAGTCGATCGGCAACCAATCTTCGTCCTCTTTGGGACCACCCCTTGCAGGTCCGTGTGGCATCTAAGTACGCTACTTGATAACAATCAAAGTTTTCAACCAACAAACTATCCCGCGGTCTGACGACCTCACCGATGAGGGGAGTTGAGGGGATCACAATATGGTCGAGTACGCAATCAAGACTCCACCCCACCACGCCACATGGCAGGAATTTCTCGATGTTTGGCGAGTCGTAGACGAGTGTGAGGCGTATGCCCAGGCCTGGAACTTCGATCATTTCTACTCGCTGGGTGGCGCGATGTACCCGGGGAGCGGTGACTTGTACGGTCCCTGCTTGGAGAGTTGGACGATGCTTGCCGCGCTTGCCCAGGCGACGTCCCGGATCCGCATCGGGTGCATGGTGAACGCGATGCACCACCGGCACCCTGGCGTCACCGCGAAGATGGCCGCAACGCTCGACATCATCTCCGAGGGCCGTCTCGATCTCGGCCTGGGTGCCGGCTGGCACGTCGAGGAATCCGCTGCCTATGGCATCGAGCTCGGCACGGTGACTGGACGCCTCGATCGCTTCGAGGAGGGCGTCGAGGTGATCGTCCGGCTGCTGTCGCAGGAGGTCACCGATTTCGACGGGCAGTACTACAGAATCACTGATGCCCGCTGCGAACCCAAGGGGATCCAGCGTCCTCATCCACCGGTGTTGATCGGAGGAGGAGGAAGAACCCGCACCCTCGGGATCGTCGCGAAGTGGGCTCAGAAGTGGGACGGCGGATTCCGGTCGGTAGCCGAGTGGCAGGACACCAACGAGGCTCTCGTCGGGCATTGTGAGGCGCTCGGACGCGACCCTTCGGAGATCTTTTGCACCGTGCACGTCGATTGGGAACCTGGGGACGACCCTTCACGACTCGCCGACGAAGCTGCAGCGTTTGGCGAGGCAGGCGTCGATCAAGTTATCTTTAACATGCAAGGCCCACCCTCAACGACAGAGGTCGAAAAGCTCGGGGTCGAACTCAGTGGACGGTGATCACAGCGATGTCGCGAGTGTTGCGTGACGGACGTCTTGTAGACGGTCGGCGGGTCGATATCGAGATAACCGACGGGTTGATCAGCGGAGTGCACGACACGGGTACGGCACCAGACGACGTGCCAGGCGACGTGCCAGGTGACGTGCCAGTCGACCACTTGGGCGGCTGGCTCGTGCTGCCTGCGTTGGCCGAGCCTCACGCCCATCTCGACAATGCCTTGATCGCCGAGACGGTGCCGAACCTCCGGGGCGATCTGCAGGGGGCGTTCGAGGCGGGCGACGCGGCCGCAGCGGCCGGCAAGATCACCCACGACGGCATTGTTGCGCGAGCTGTCCAGGCGATCGAGTTGCTGCTGGTCCACGGTGTCACGGCCGTCCGGAGCCACGTGGCCGTCGGTGGCAACTTTGGCGTTGACCGGGTGGTGGCACTGCAGGAAGCCAAGTCGCACTTCGAGGGGCTGATCGACATCCAACTCGTGGCGCTCACGATCTCGCCGATGACCGGGACCGAGGGTGCCAGTAATCGAGCCGCGTTGGTGGCGGCCCTTGAGGCCGGCGTGGACCTGGTCGGGGGATGCCCACACCTCGATCCCGATGGGTCCGGCCTCATCGAGAATGCCATCGATGTGGCGACTGAGGCGGGCCTCGGGATCGACTTGCACGTCGACGAGACGCTCGACCCCGCAGTTCTCACGCTGCGTGACCTTGCCCGTCAAGTGCAGGACCGCGGATTCGAGCACCCGGTCGCAGCCAGCCACTGCGTGAGCCTCGGAATGCAGACCCCCGAGGTCCAGGCTGAGGTCGCCAAGGAGGTCGCCGAGGCCGGCGTGAGCGTGTTCTGCCTTCCCCAGACGAATCTGTTCCTCCAGGGCCGGGAACATTTGTGTGCCACACCTCGGGGCCTCACCGCGGTGCACGCGCTCCAACAAGCGGGAGTACTCGTCGCCGCTGGTGCGGACAACGTGCAGGATCCGTTCAATCCCGTCGGCCGCAGCGATCCACTTGAGACGGCGGCGCTGTTGGTGATGGCGGGTCATCAGACCCCCGACGACGCTTACGGGATGGTCAGCAACGCCGCGCGGGAAGGGATCGGCTTGCCTCGGCTGAACGTTGAGATCGGGTCTTTGGCCGACCTGCTGGTCATTGACAGCGAGTCGCCACGAGCGGCCATCGCCGACGAACCGATGTCTCGTCGCGTCTACCACCGCGGAGTGCTTGTGGCCTCGGCCGATCAGCGGACAGTCGTTCATTACACGACCTGAAGAACTCGGTAGGGGAGAGGCGTGGGGTCAAGCGTCTTGTATAGGTATAGTGAAAGTTGTAAGGTTTAAGTATGCGAACGGGTATCTTTCTTTTCGGGGGCGTCGAGATGGATGACGCCGGATCCGGCCCGCCGGCACCGACTGATCGTCGCTACGACAGCCAAAAGATCTGGGAGACCACAGAACGGGTCATCGACATGGGAGTCGTGTGCGAACAACTCGGCTTCGACTCCTACTGGCTTGCCGAGCATCACTTCCAGTACGAGGGATACGAGGTGATCCCCAACGGAATCCTGATCGGGGCGATCCTCGCCGAGAGAACCGAACGGATCAAGATCGGAATGGCGTTCAACGTCGTCCCACAGTGGCATCCACTGAGGCTGGCTGAGGACTTCGCCACCCTCCACAACATCTCGGGGGGTCGGGCGATCCTCGGAGTGGGACGAGGCACCGTTCCGCGTGAATCCGAACCGCTGGGCTCCAGGATCGGCAGCTTCGACAACCCTGACAAGGCCACGGCCGATCAGCTGAACCGCGAACAGTTCGAGGAGGCGATGCAGGTCATCAATATGGCGCTTGAGCAGGAGACCTTCTCGTTCCACGGCAAGCACTACGACTTCCCGCCGCCGGGGATCCCCGACCGGGGTGGTGAGGTCGAGGAACTCACGCTGGTGCCACGACCGCTTTATCCGTACGAGACCTGGCAGGCGATCACTTCACCGCCGACACTCGAACTGGTTCCCAAGTGGGGCTGGGGTGGCGTCTGGTGGAACCTGAACCCCAGCTTCCTCAAGATGTTTTGGGAGCGCTATCGGGAGATCTACGAGGAGACCCACGGTCGTACCTTGGCGCGTGGTGAGAACCGCATGCTGGTTTTGTGCACCCGGGTTGAGGACACCCGGGAGAAGGCGATCGAGGCGATCCGCCCCGGTCACGACGAGTTCTGGAAGTTCCTCGGACCCTATGGATGGAGCAAGGGCTACATGGGTGCCGACGGCAAACCGGCGCCCATGGGGCTGGTGCCCACCCTTGAGGAGACACTTGATCAGAAGATCTTCGCGGTCGGAACAGCCGAGGACGTGGCAGAACAGATCGCCTCCTACGACGAGCAGATCGGCCTCGAGAACCTGCTGCTGTTCCCGGGTATGCCTGGTGACAGCTACCAGGAGATCGAGGAGCAACTGGGCCGGCTCGCCGGTGATGTGCTGCCTGAACTTCGTCTGAATGAGACCTCGACATGACCAACGTGATCATCACTTGTGCCCCGACCGGTTCGATCCACACTCCGTCGATGTCGCCCCATCTACCGGTGACCCCCGAAGAGATAGCAGAAGCCGCGATCCAGGCGGTTGCAGCGGGAGCGGCGATCGTTCATCTTCATGCGCGCGACGCCACAACCGGAAAGCCGACTCAGGACCCGGCAGTGTTCGCCGAATTTCTGCCTGTCATCTCCGCGGCCAGTGACGTGGTGGTGAACATCACGACGGGCGGGAGCCCCCACATGTCGCTCGACGAGAGACTGCAACCGGTGATGAAGTTCGCGCCCGAGATCGCGTCGCTGAATATGGGATCGATGAACTTCGGGCTCTTTCCCATGCTGGACAGGTACCCCGAGTTCAAACATCCGTGGGAGCGCGAGCATCTTGAGAACAGTCGTGACCTCGTGTTCAAGAACACATATGCCGACATCGAACGAATTCTCTCAACCTGCAGGGACATGGGGACGCGTTTCGAATTCGAATGCTACGACGTGTCACACCTCTACAATCTGGCCCACTTCCTGGAACGGGGTCTTGTTGAACCTCCGCTGTTCGTACAGACCGTGATGGGGATCCTCGGAGGAATCGGACCCGATCCCGAAGACCTGATGCACATGCGGCGAACCGCTCAGCGCCTCTTCGGTTCCGACTGGGCATGGTCGGTGCTCGGCGCGGGCGCTCATCAGATAAGACTCACGACCATGGGACTCACCCTTGGATCACACGTTCGGGTGGGTCTTGAGGACTCCCTCTGGGACGGACCCGGCACGCTCGCCGAGTCGAATGCTGATCAGGTACGACGCATCCGGGCACTGGCTGAACTCCTGCATCACGAGATTGCCACGCCGGACGAGGCTCGCAGCTTGCTGGGCCTCAAGGGCCGCGCCTAGCGGAGTGCCGATGAGTCGTTTTCTGTGGATTCTGATCGCAGCGACGGCTTTGTTCGTCGGATGTGCCGCCGACGCCGTGGACGTGCCTCTCGGCCCCGACGGAGAGCCTGACCCTGAGCTCGTAATTGGTCGCGATGTATGGTCGCAAAGCTGCTCCCGTTGCCATGGCAACGATGGCGGCGGCGACAGCGGACCGAAGCTGAGCGACGGCAAGGTGACCGAAGCGTTCTCGGATCCAGCCGATATGGGACAGCTGATCCTCGACGGCAAAGGTGCCATGCCATCGTTCTCTGGAAAGCTCAGCGAAAGCGAGGTCGCAGCCGTCGTGCGGTACACGCTCGAGGTGCTCGGCTGAACGAGGTGTTACGGCTGAGATTTATACAGTAATTTGCCACTACGAATGACCCCTACTACCGCTGGACATCGCGAGAAATGCGAGCTGATTATGGCCATTACCGGAGCCCACACCCTGTTCTACACGTCCGAGATCGACGCCTTCCGTGCGGTGATGCGCGACGCGTTGAAACTCCCGATCGTGGCCGAAGATGGTGGCTTCATGATCTTCGGTCTTCCCGAAACGACGATGGAGCCTCACGCCGGTCCACCGGAGCTGGACATTCACCCCGGCGATCACGCCACGCACGAGGTGTCGTTCATGTGTGACGACCTCGAAGCGACGATCGAGGAATTGCGGGCCAAGGGAGTCGAATTCCGGGGCGAACCGCGCGACATGGGTTGGGGTGTTGTGATCGTCATGGTTCTACCGGGCGGGGTCGAGACGGTCCTCTACGAACCGGCTGACTACTAGCCCAAAAGCGGACATCTCCTGGTAATCCGTTCTGGCGGCGAACCGGTTAGGCTGATGTCATGGTTTGGATCGTTGCTCCCCTCTGGCTCGTCTCGGCGTCGACGTTGATTCTGTTGGTGTTGCTGCACAGCGGCAAGGGTGGGGGACTCTCGGACATGTTCGGCGGCGGTGCTGGTGCCGCGGCTGCGGGTTCGACGGTGGTTGAGCGCAACCTCGACCGGATTACCGTGGTCGCCGCGGTGGTCTTCGGGTTCTCTTCAGTCGCCTACGCGCTGATCTTCTGAACACTCAGTTTCACCGTTGTGAATCCGAGTGTGGTGTTCTGGGCGCGGCGCTAGGATCGTGCTTCGCATCCATACCTTGGATGGCCACGTCGGAGTGGCGGAATTGGCAGACGCGCTAGCTTGAGGGGCTAGTGCCCGTTATGGGCGTGGGGGTTCAAGTCCCCCCTCCGACACGAACAGGTTTTCGATCTGCGCGCAATGCAGATGACAGGGGAACGTCCACGGCCGGACCAACTCGTTTGTGTCAGGTGGGGGCGTACAGACGTCAAGGCGAGAAGTGCGCGACGAGTCACTGCGTAGCGCGACCCCTCACGGCCGAAGGAACCGTCTGGGAGACGATCGTCCGGTCCGGCAGTGCAGGATCGAATCCGGACTCGGACTCGTACCGTCGGGTTGCGTCGAGAACCTCTTGGTATTTCTTGCCGGCGGCCGCCAGCTCATCGGCATCGAGGTGCCCGAGCATGCGGTTCACACCGGGTGGGGTCGCGAGCGTCTTCTCGGTCCGTGGCTACTGGAACTTCCAGGAGATCATCGTGCCTGAGCCGGATCCTGCGTGAGTGTGAACAGTCGATGGGCAACGCTGGATGCGGGGTGGGGGAGGTTTGTTCAGAACTGTCGGTGCGAACTCGTGAGCGGATCCCGCGCCGGGTCGTCGAGGATCTCGACCGCCAGCTGGGCCTAGAGCGAGGACCGAACGGTGAACCCTCGGGAACTGGGGTTCACGGCCACGCGTGGACGGCGGGCGTTGCTGGGCCGAGCACTGCGCTGAGGGTCGCGAGGTCGTCGGGGTCGCCGGTGAGGATGTCGTCGCCGAGGCGAAGGGCGGTGATCACCAGGTGGGGCGTCAACGACGTCTGCTGTTTGGGTCTGAGCGAGAAGCTGTCCGACTGGGCGACCGTCATCAAGTGGGTGGATCGAGATGGTCTTGAGGAATGCCGCGAGCCGGGCTTGTCGGGATCCGTTCCGCCACACCTGCGCTACGACGGGGTCGGTGGTGTGAAGATCCGTTTCGGATCTGCTGGCAGCAGTCAGGAACGCGTGGGCGGTGCGCTCGCTTCGATCGATCGAGATGAGGAACGCGGCGTCAAGAATCACAGGCGTATCGTTCGGCCATCGCGGCGACGGCTTCCTCATCGATCGGACCTTCTTCGGTGTCCCATTCGGCGAGGAACGCGTTGAGGGCGTTCCGGCGTTTCCGATCGGCTGCGAGGGTGCGGAGGGCTTGGCGGATCGCACTGGAGCGCCCTCCGTATTCAGGCGCGAGCATGTCGAGGAGGGCTTCGTCCTCGTCGTCGAGTCGGACGGTCGTGGTGCTCATGACTTGGACTGTAGCACGTCTGTGCTACATCGGCGAGTCTCGGATCTGGCGGCGTCGTGAGCTGGGCCTCAGGCCGCCGCCTCCAGCGGGTCTGTCAGATTTTCTGTGGTTGGGCTCATGCGGTCATAGCCCGGGCCCCCACGCGTGCGGCCGTGAGCCTCTGACCAGGCAAAACGCTCATGCAGCGGCCAGCTCGATTCTCCAGGGGGCGCGTGTACTTTGGGTTAGACTCGCCCGTCCGACACGAAATTGCTACTCGGTGCCGCTCAACGCTGCTGAGCGCGCCTCGACTCGGCACCACAGGAGGACACACCAACATGGCCCGACCCGACAACTTCTTCAACCTCGACGATCTGAGCGAAGGTATCGCCCGCACCCTGGCCCCCGGCATCGCCACCCGAGTCTTCGTCGGCCAGCGCGCCATGCTTTCTGTCGTGACCCTCGCCCCGCACAGCGCAGGCACAGTCCACGGTCATGCAGAGGAACAATGGGGGGTACTGCTGGAAGGCAGCGGCGTCCGCATGCAAAACGGTGTGGAGGTCCCGGTCGAAAAGGGCGACTTCTGGTGCACGCCGGGCGACGTCGAACACGGCTTCATCGCCGGCCCAACCGGTGCGAAGATCCTCGACATCTTCGCACCCCCGCGAGAGGCCTATCGCACCGCCGGAACAGGGTTCGCCATTTGACCCACCCCAATCGACGGGCGACTCGACGACGATGCCAAGGCAGGAACGTGTCAGGACTCACCAGCGAACCCGTACGCAGGCAGCGGGGCAGGGCCTGACCGATCGCGCCGCGCAGGGTCCGGTCGTCGTCGGCGAGTTGAGGTCGGTCCAACTGTCGGTTCAGCAAGCCGAGTTGGTGACGCAAGACGATGATCTCGAGATCCTTGGAGCGGCCCGAACGAACAGCCAAACGTGCCACCGACGCGAGAGAACGGCACAAGATACGAAACATGGAGCTTCTCTGATCGGCCCGCGTTGTGCCTGGTCAATGGACACGACCGAGTTTCGGGCCCGCACAGGTTCGGGGGCGGTGGCCGTTGCGATGCGTCACCCGATCCGGCGCCCGTTCCCACACCGCCGCGCCGATCGCCTCGGTTGCTTCGGCCTCGATCAGTTCCTGGATCCCGAACTGGGCGAGCTGACGAACCAGATCGGCACCGCCGCCCTGATCGAGAACGGCAAGTAATTCGTTGATGGCAGACGCAGACAGAGTCATCGACGTGGTCTCCTTGGTGTGCAATTTGGTAGTTACACACCGAGCCTCACGCCGGTGACTCACCCCACGGTGGACCCGGACCGAAACCCCACCACGCCAAGGGACTGGTACCAAGTCAATTCCTTGACTTCGTTGTCAGGTCCTTTAACAATGCCTCCTCATCGCACCGTGCGAGAGCGATTTCAAGAGGACGAGAGGACAGCAGATGTCAAACGGAGTCAGCGATGGCAAGCCACCGGCGCCAGACGCGTGCCGGACGTGTGCGGCGAGTCAGCTCATCAGCTCCTTTGCCGATGCAATGGACCGAAGTGATCTCGACGCGATCGGCGCTCACTTCGCTGAGGATGCCGTCTTCGTCATGCCGACAGGTGACCAGTGGCGAGGGAGGGAGGCCATCGTGGCCGGGCTTGCCCAGGAGCTGCAGGGTTCCGGCACGCACGTGCTGGTCAACCACCTGATCAAGGTCGACGGCAATACGGGCACCTCCTCGGCGGACATTCTCTTCACCGACGTGGTGGACGATGCGCCGAAGATTTTGGCGCTCGCCCACTACGACGATGAACTGCGGTGGGATGGCACCCGCTGGCAGTTCATCCGGAAGCAAGTCAGTGTGAAGGGCCGGGCCTGACCCGCGCTGGCTTCGTTTTTGGGGGCTCTTGTGGGCCCAGATTTCCAGCGATCGCGGGAGACACCGTCGGCGTGTCGAATCTCGTGGCTCACCCGGGCGACCGATCAGCCGGCGCAGCGACGCGCAAGTTCTCCGGAGCCAAGAACGCGGCGGACCTTTTGAGGACCTCGTTTTCGGTCCCAGCACCCAGGTCCGACGGCGCGACTCGACCAGCGGCCTTGCGCTCTTCGCTGGGCTGACCCTCACGGCTACGGCATCGATCTCGGCTCGGCGTCTAGCCGCGGGACGCCAACGGATCCCTATGTACAGGTGCTGACATCTCCGGTATAGTCTCCTCACTGTACGCGGAGCGGCGGCAGCTGCATAGTGATACACCTCAAAAGCACGAGGATCAAAGCATGGCATCTTACGACACGGTGATTGCGAATGGGATCGTCGTTGACGGTCAGAATCTGCCGCGTCGCCGTGCGGATGTGGCGATCAAGGATGGTCGGGTCGCGAAGGTGGGGCGAGTGTCGCGGGGTGAGGCAGATGAGGTAATCGATGCGTCGGATCTCATCGTTGCGCCTGGTTTTGTGGATTTGCACACGCATTATGACGCGCAGTTGTTCTGGGATCCGTATTGCACGATCTCGGGTTGGCACGGGGTGACGTCGGTCGCGATCGGGAATTGCGGGTTCGGTTTTGCGCCAGCAAAGCCCGAGGATCGTGAGTATTTGATGAAGTCGTTGAGCCGGGTGGAGGCGATCCCGGCGGTGTGTATCGAGGCGGCTTTGCCGTGGACGTGGGAGACGTTCCCGGAGTGGATGGACGTATTGGATGCCAGGCCCAAGGGTCTGAATATGTTGACGTATGTGCCGGTGAACCCCTTGCTCGTGCACGTCATGGGGTTGGAGGCGGCCAAGTCTCGGGACACGACTGATGAGGAGCTCGCGCGTCTGTGTGATCTGTTGCGTGAGGGGATGCGTGCCGGTGCATGCGGCTGGTCGGCGCAGGTCACTGCGCCGGGTGGTGGTTTGGATGTGCAGCGGGATTACGACGGGTCGCCATTCGCAAGTGATCTGATGTCGAACCGCACGGCGTTGGCGTTCGCTCGGGTGTTGGCAGAGTTCGATCACACGTTCATTCAGATCGCGATGAGCACCCCCGATGGGGTGGAGTCCGATCGCCACCATCTGGAGCAGCTGGCGATCAAGTCGGGTGGGATCGTGTTGCACAACGCAATCGGGAGTTTCCCGGGTCGTTCGGACCTGCATCACGACGCGATGGACTGGATCCGTAGCTGCCGGGAACGTGGCATTCAGGTGTCTCCCCAGATGATCACCACTGGTGAGGAGTTCACCTTCACGTTCGAAGAGTGGAACATGTGGGACGAGGTCGAGGAGTGGCGTGAGGCGACCCTGGGTTCTACTGCTGAGCGGCTTGCGAAGTTGGGTGATCCAGCAAGGCGTTCGGGGTTGCGCGACAACGTGCCGACGATCTTCGTGTTGGACAATGTGACGATCCTGCGGACGTTTACGGACAAGTTCTTGCCGGTCAAGGGCACGAGGTTGCCTGATGCGTGCCGAATCCTGGGGTACGACCACATGGTCGACCTGCTGTTGGACATGGTTGTGGCCGACGAGCTCAAGACGTTGTTTCAGGTGCCGCACACGAACAGCGACCCGGTGGTCGAGAACGAGCTGGCCACGATGCCGTACGGGCTGTGGGGTGTGTCAGATGGCGGGGCTCACACGAAGTTCATCACCATGGGCTCATATCCGACCGAGGGCATCATCAAGTTCGTGCGTGAGCGCGGCGTCGTGGAGCTCGAGGAGGCGCACTGGCGGTTGTCGAACTTGCACGCCCAGACCGCCGGGTTCCATGACCGTGGCACCCTGACCGAGGGCGCCTGGGCCGACGTAATAGTGTACGACTTCGAGGGGCTCAAGCTCCTCGATGAAGAAGTCGCCTACGACCTCCCTGAGGGCGAGTGGCGCCTCATCCGCAAAGCCGACGGCTACAAGCACGTGCTCGTGAACGGTCAGACCACCTTCGTGGACGGAGAACCCACGGGGAACCTCCCCGGCCGGCTACTCCGACACGGCACCGGCTGACCCTCGAAGGCGAGGTACGTGGCATGTCCGATAGCCCGGTTCCCGAGCCCGTTGGACGGGCCGACCCCCCCGTGCCGCAGCCCGACGAAATGAGCGCACCCTTCTGGGCAGCTGCCGCTCAGCATCGACTCACCTTCCAGCGGTGCTGCCATTGCGGCACGTTCGCCCATCCGGCGGTTGACTTCTGCGGCACATGTCATCGCGTCGACGAGCCGGCGTTCGCCTACGAGGAGGTCACCGGTCGCGGACGGCTCGTGAACTGGACCGTAGTTCACGACGCGATGGTTCGAGGGTTTGGCCCTGAGCCCTGGGTTCATGCGCTGGTGGAACTGGAAGACCAGGAGGGGTTGCTGTACGCGGCCACGTTGGTGGACGGCCCGGACGCCCCGCTCGCCGTCGGGGCGACGGTTGAGGTTGAGTTCAGGGACGTCAACGCCCAGGTCGGCCTCCCGCAGTTCAGGTTGGAGCAGGTCGACCACCTCGACCGTAGTCAGAGGGGTGGATCGAAATGGATAACGCAGCGTTGAACGAGAGGCGCGACGCTCGCTTCGACGACGTGGTCGGCGACGAGTCGCTCGAGGCACTGGCCGGCGGATTCGGGTTCCTCGAGGGACCGGTGTGGCATCCGGCCCGCCGTGACCTCGTCTTCAGCGACATCCCTGGCTCCACGATGCACTCATGGTCCAACGGGCAGGCGGCCGTCTATCGGGAGCCAAGCAACCACGCGAACGGTAGCGCCTACGACCGGTCGGGCCGTCTCGTTACCTGCGAGCATGGGACGAGCCGAGTGGTGCGGGAGAACGACGACGGTGCGATCGAGGTTTTGGCGGAGTCATTCGGCGGTAAGGGCCTGAACAGTCCCAACGACGTGGTCGTGTCGTCCTGGGGTGGCGTGTACTTCACAGATCCGCCATTCGGTCGCACTGTGGAAGGGTTCGGGGTGGTCCGGGAGCTCGAGTTGGACTTCTGTGGGGTCTATGGGCTCCAGCCGGGAGATGACGAACCGGCCTTGGTGTCAGCTGATCTGGACCTGCCCAACGGCCTGTGCTTCTCGCTGGACGAGACGGCGCTTTACGTGAACGACACGGCGAAGGATCACATCCGCCGGTTCGTCCGCGACGGCGACCGGTTCGACGACGCTGGCGTCTGGGCGACCACCGTCGGCGAGGGCGACGGTCATCCAGATGGGATGAAGCTCGATCAGGCCGGAAACCTCTATTGCACCGGTCCAGGCGGGATCCACGTGTTCGACCCGGACGCGATCTGCCTCGGCGTGCTGGGGGTGCCAGAGCCCGTGGCGAATTTCGCGTTCGGAGACGACGATATGCGGACGCTGTACATCTGCGCCAGCACGACACTTTACCGGTGCCGCGTCCGCGTCCCGGGTCCCGCGGCGTTCTGACGGGGCCGATGCAACACGACGACAGCTCGCTGGACGCAGGCGATCGGACTGCCGCTGATGGCGACTCCCTTGTGGTGCGGAGTGAGCTGTTGCGTGTGTCGAACGTCTCCAAGACGTTTCCCGGCTGCTTGGCTCTCGACGATGTCGACTTCGACGTGCAGGCGGGCGAGATTCACGCCCTCATCGGCCACAACGGCTCGGGGAAGTCGACGCTGACGAAGATCCTGGCCGGCTTCCACCATCCCGATCCTGGTGCCGCGTGCTCGTTCAAGGGCGAGTCCGTGAAGTTCGCCGCTCTGCGGGGTCGCCATGACCACTTGAGCTTCGTTCACCAGGACCTCGGTTTGGTCGCCGAAATGAGCGCAGTGGAGAACCTGGCGTTGTCGAGCGGCTTCATCCGGAGCCGCTGGGGTCGGGTCCGTTGGCGAGAGCAAGAGCGCCTCACTGAACGGCGGCTCGCCCCCTTCGGGGTCGACTTCGATCTCCGGGCCCCGGTCGGGAAGTTGGCCCCACTCGATCGGACCATCATCGCGGTCGCTGCTGCCTTGCAGGGTTGGTCCAGCGCTGGCGGCGTGCTGGTGCTCGACGAGCCCACGGCGGTCCTGCCTGCCCACGAGGTTCACCTGCTCCACGAGATCCTGCGAAACGTACGCGCCGACGGCGCCGGCGTGGTCTACATCTCGCACCGCCTCGACGAGGTACTCGAGTTATCCGACCGTGTTTCGGTGCTGCGCGACGGCCGGAAGGTGATCACGACCGAGATCGCCGGGCTCACGAAGGCCGATCTCGTGCATCAAATGCTCGGCGCCGGCCTCGAGGATGCCATCGCACCCGATGAGCGCGCCGTCAACGATGAGCCGCTGCTGACTGTCCGGGGGCTGTCGGGCGCGGACGCGTCGAACGTCGACTTCACGCTCCACCGAGGCGAGGTGCTCGGGTTCGCCGGGCTGCCGGGCTCCGGTCATGACGAAGTCACACGGCTTCTGACGGATCGTCGACACGAGGCGACCGGAGGGACGGTCCACCTGAACGATGCTGCCCCATGCGACATCGCCCGCTACCGAGGTACGAAGATCACGCTCGTACCCCCGGACAGGGCGTCGGAGGGTGTCATCGCGCCCATGAGCATCGCCGAGAATCTGACGTTGTCGACACTGGGCCCATTGACGACCGCGCTCGGGGTGAGCCGCAAGCTCGAGGCACGGTTCGTCGACAGCGCCGTCGACGAGTTCGAGATCCAGACCAGCGATCCCACGTTGCCCGTGGCCACACTGAGCGGCGGCAACCAGCAGAAGGTGCTCATCGGTCGCGTGCTGGTGACGAATCCCGACGTCCTCGTGCTGTGCGAGCCGACCGCGGGTGTGGACGTCGGCGCCCGGGCCGCGATCCGCCGGTTCGTGCTCGATAAGGCAACCACCGGACTCGGCGCCATCGTGGTGTCCGCCGAGCTCGACGACCTCGTCGCGCTGTGCTCGAGGGTGTTGGTGTTCAAGAGCGGGTCGATCGTCACGGAGCTGGTCGGCTCGGAGATCACGGAGCACAACATGGTCAGGGCCGCGGAAGGGCTGGGCGATGTCGAGATGAACGGTCTCGTGAATCCGCTTGGTGCGGTGGCTAGGTCATGACGCCCGCAGCCGAAGGCGCCCCCGACGTCGTCCCCCAAAGCCGCCGCGTCACGAAGCCGATGGTTCGGCGGCTGAGGCATGCCTTGTCGCCGGCCCGCATCGGCGTGATCTACGTCCTGATCGGGCTGATTGTCATCTTCTCGCTGATGATGCCGGACATCTTCCCCAACGCAGCCACCGTTCGGCAGATCCTCAACGGCACCGCCATCGCCGCCCTCGCCGCGTTGAGCCTCGTCGTCCCACTGTCCGCGGGCGTGTTCGACATCTCGATGTCTTTCACCATGGCGCTGTCGGGGGTCATGGCTGCGAGCCTCATCGTCCACTCCGGCTTGCCGATCTGGCTGGCGGTGCTGCTCGCCGTGCTCACCAGCGTCGCAGTGGGCGTGTTCAACGGCATCATCGTCGTGTTCCTCAAGATCGACTCGCTGATCGGCACCTTGGCCGGAGGGTTTGTTATCACAGCCGTGGTTCAGTGGCGCTCGGACAACCGGACGGTGACGAGCCCGGAGCTCATCGGTGCCTTCCAGGACCTGGCAATCGACCGGCCCTTGTGGGGTTTGACCCGGCCCGTGTTCTACACGTTGTTCGTCGCCCTCGTCCTTTGGTACTTGCTCGAGCACCGAGCCATCGGACGGAAGATCTATGCCACCGGCTTCAACCTGGACGCCGCCCGTCTCGCCGGAGTGCGGACCGACGTCCTTCGCTTCGGCACGTTGCTGATCTCGTCGACGATCGCCGGCTTCGCGGGGATCGTGCTGGCGTCGAACATCGGCGCGGGATCGCCGAGCTCGAGCGCGCCCTTCCTCCTTCCCGCGTTCGCAGCGGTGTTCCTTGGTGCCACGCAGTTCAAGAGCGGGCGGATCAACGTCTGGGGAACGATGGTCTCGATCCTGCTACTGGGCACCCTGACGACCGGCCTGGGCCTCAAGCAGGTCGACCTTTGGGTCCAGCGCATGATTACCGGGTTGGTCCTGATCTCGGCGTTGGCGCTGACCGGGCTCGAGGTCCGAAGAGCGGGGAGCCGCACCGCAACGGGCCGGGCCATGACACCTGAGGCCGAGGCTGATAACGCGACGGACTCACCTCCATAAACCTGATAACATAAACCTGATAACCATAAACCTGGTAAAGTGCCGGGCACACCTCCATAGGAGACAAGACGATGCGCAGGCTGACACGAACATGTTTCGGAGTACTCGCGGTCGGAAGCCTCATCTTCGCCGCGTGCGGGGACGACGACGACACGAGCACCGAGGCTCCGGCTTCGGAAGCTGAGGCTCCGGCTCCAGAAGAAGCGGCTCCGGCTGGTGCGGCTGAGGCCAGAGAGATCGTCGAGCGATACTCCACGCGCCCGGAAGCGGTGCAACTGATCGAGGTGCCCATCGAGGGTGAGATCCCGACGGGCAAGACGGTCAGTTACATCTCGTGTGGGCCCGAGGCGTGCGAGCAGCTGGGCAACCTGATGGCGGAGGCCGGCGATATCCTGGGCTGGGAGACGACGGTCATACCCACTGACGGCTCGCCCGGCAGCGTCAACGCGGTGTTCGAAACTCTGCTGCGCGACCCCCCGGACGCTATCGCGTACTCGTCCGTCCCCTACTCGCAGGTCGGCCAGTATCTCGAGGAGCTGAGCGCTAACGGCACGCTGATTGCCAACATCTCGATGTGGGAACCGCAGTCCGACGAGGTCCTCTGGACGAGCTTCGGCCCCGACGACATGCTGCCAATGGGTGAGGGGATGGCGGCCTGGGTGATCGACGACGCAGCCAGCAAAGGCAATGCGACTCCGGGAGTGGTCTACGTCGACCTGCCGGAGATCCCGATCGTCACCCCGATGGCCGAGCGGTTTGCCGAGACCTTCGATCGGCTGTGCCCCGGCTGCACCAACGTGAACCTCGGGATCGGCATCGCTGACATCCCGATGATCCCCGACATGGTCGTGTCAGCCCTCCGGGCCAACCCGGATATCGGGTACGTGGTGATGTCGGCCGACTCCCTCGGCCAGGGCATCCCTTCGGCGGCCGAGGCGGCCGGGCTCGAGATCACCATGTTCGGCAACTCGCCGGGTCTGCTGAACCTCAGCCTCATCGATCAGAGCGCGCAGGCCGGCACCATGCTGTTCCCCTTCTACGAGACAACATTCGGTGCCGTCGATGCGTTCGCCCGAGAGTTTGCGGGCCAGGAGGTCCTCCCGGCGCTTGCGACTCCGCACTGGCTCATTACCTCCGAGACGCTACCGAACGCCACGGCGTACGTGCCGACAACCGAGGGCCTGATCGAGCACTACACCGAACTGTGGGGCAAGAACTAGTTCGCCTCCCAGGGCCGGATCCGTCTGCCCGCTCAACGCGAGTTCGATCTCGCCGACGACGTTACGAACCCAACCGCGTGGGATGAGACCCGCCTCCTGACGAGTGGATGAGATGCCTTCGCTCCCGAACCGATCGGACTTCGACGCCGGCGAGTTCCGCCGACGGTACGACGCCGAGCGGGACAAACGCCTGCGCGTGGATCGGTCGCCTGCGGTTCTCGCCGAGACCAGTGAGCTCGACCAACAAGATGAGTACTCATCGCCCATCATCCGCGAACCGCTGACCGACGAGGTCGACGTCGCGATCATCGGGGCGGGATTCGCCGGGATCCTCCTTGGTGCGCAGCTGCGCGTGCGAGGCGTGGAGTCGATCCGGATGATCGACCAGGCCGGCGACTTCGGCGGAACCTGGTACTGGAATCGGTACCCGGGTGCCCAGTGCGACGTCGAGTCGTACATCTACCTGCCGATGCTCGAAGAGTCGGGGTTCATGCCGAGTGAGAAGTATGCGCGGCAGCCAGAGATCTTCGAGTATGCCAAGTCGCTGGGGCGGCAGTACGGCCTGTACCGAAACGCCTGCTTCCAGACGCAGGTGACAGGTTTGACGTGGGACGAGCAGGAGCGGTGGACCATCGACACCGACCGTGGCGATCACATCCGGGCTCGCTTCGTCTGCATGGCCAACGGGCCCATGGACAAGCCCCGACTCCCCTCGATCGCTGGAGTGGAGCGCTACGAAGGCCATTGGTTCCACACCAGTCGGTGGGACTACGCATATACGGGCGGCGGGAGCATGGGGAATCTTGATGGGCTGAGCGACAAAGTCGTCGGGATTGTCGGCACGGGCGCCAGCGCGGTGCAGGTCGTACCACACGTCGCCCGGTCGGCCAAGCACCTGTACGTCTTCCAGCGCACGCCGTCCACGGTCGCACCGCGCAATAACAAGCTGACCGATCCGAATTGGGCGGCGCGGCTCGAGCCGGGCTGGCAACGAGAGCGTATGGACAACTACATGGCAGTGCTCTTGGGATCTCCCGAGCCGGTCGACCTGGTGGACGACGGATGGACCTACGCCTTCAAGAAACTCGTGGTCGAGCCACTTCTGGCGGCCTCGAACGGGGATGAGGTGGCGGCGCTCGCGGAGCTGGCCGACTTCCGACACGGCGAGGAACTTCGAGCTCGGGTGGAGCAGATCGTTGCCGATCCCAACACGCGGGACGCCCTGAAGCCTTGGTACAACTACTTCTGCAAGCGCCCGTGTTTCCACGACGAGTACCTTGAATCGTTCAACCAGGCGAACGTCACGCTTGTCGACACCGACGGACTCGGCGTGACAGCGATCGGCCGTCGTGGTCCGATCGTCGACGGCGTCGAGCGCGAGGTCGACTGCTTTATCTTCGCCACCGGGTTCGAGTACAACTCCCCGCGAACACGGCGCGCCGGCTACGACGTCGTTGGCCGAGACGGCGTCACGTTGTCCGACAAGTGGGCGGACGGGCTCTGGACGCTTCACGGAATGATGTCCAACGGCTTCCCGAATCTGATGTTCACTCCTGCTCTGAACGGCCAGTTCGCGACGTTCGTGATCAACTTCGTGCACGCTCTGTGGGAGTTCGCGATTCACGCGGCGCACATCCAGGCCAGTTGCCTCGAGAAGCAGTGCTCCTTCGAGGTGTCGGTGCAGGCCGAGGCGAGTTGGGTCGAGACCATTCTCGACCGTTCTCAACGCAAGTCTGCTTCGTCGCGCCAGGGGAGCGAGTTTCTGAACCAATGCACGCCCGGGTACTTGAACAACGAGGGCCACCTGGACGACTTGCCGCCGCAGAACGTCTTCTACGGCGGCACCGCGCCCGAGTTCTACGAGATTCTGGCTGGCTGGCGCGCGGACGGTGGCTTCGCCGGGCTCGAGTTCTCTCCATGGCCAAATGTCGATCAGTCTTGGTCCAGCCACAGCGAAGGGGCGTGACGAGCCGTGGACAGTGCGCAGCTTCGGAACCGAGTGGCGATCGTCGGAGCCGGCTTCACCAACGCGAGCCGCAACACCGGGGTCCCCGTGGCGGCGCTGGCGATCGACGCGTCGCGCGCGGCTTTGGAGGATGCAGGCGTGCTCATTGCCCAGTTGGATGGTGTTGCGTGTGGCGCCGGCCTGCCTGTTTACGGGGTCGACCACGGGGACCGCGACGGCGTGGATCTCGTGACCAGTCAGTTCCTGGCTACCCACCTCCCGCTGGATGTGGAGTGGTCGTTCGACCATGAGTCGTTTGCCCCGGCGCTGCTCGCGGCGGTGCACTCGGTGGCCTCCGGAGCCTCGACGTACGCTCTGGTGAACCGGACGGTCCACCAGCCGCGCGGTCGGTACTATGCCTTCGACGAGCCGGTGGCGTCGGGCGTCAACCAATGGACTGCGCCCTACGGGTCTATTGCCCCTGTCAACGCCATCGCCATGACCTACATGGAGTACCAGCAGCGCTTTGGCGCTCGCCGCGAGCACATGGCCACTCTCGCCCTCCAACTCCGCGAGAACGCGCAGGCGGTTCCTCAGACGTACTGGAACGGTCAGTCGCTCACGTTCGCGGACTACATGGCATGCAGGATGATCAGCGAGCCGATGTGCCTCTTTGACGCCGACATCCCGGTCAACGCATCGGTGTCTTTGGTCATCACGAGCGCGGAACGTGCGGCCGATCTGCGGCATAGCGCGGTCTACGTCACAGCGTGGGCCGAGACGTTGGGCTCCAGGTCTGTCCCTCCGATGACATTCGGTCCGCTCGACTACCACTACGAGGCCGGATTCGATATCCAGCGCCGGCTGTGGGATCGCAGTGGGTGGCGCCCCGACGACATCGACGTCGTGCAGCTCTACGACGGTTTCACCCCGCTCGTCTACCTGTGGCTCGAGGTCATGGGCTTCTGCGGTGTCGGCGAGGCATGGCAGTTCATCCAGGACGGTCGGATCGCAGCCGACGGCCCGTTTCCACTCCTGTCCGGGGGCGGAAGTCAGGGCTGGGGCCGGATTCACGGCGTGCAGCAGATCCTCGAGTGCTACCTCCAGCTCTCGGGACGAGCAGAGGGGCGGCAGATCCCCGGCGCGGAGACCGGATTGTCGACGTTCGCCACGCCGATAAACGAAGGGGTGGCGATCCTCTTCAGCGCAAGGGAGGACACATGAGCGCGTGCCGGGTCGATCGGGGCGGTACCGACCTCTTGATAGTGCGATGAGGCTCGTCACGATCGACGACGGCCGTGGGAGCCGAGCCGCGCTGGTCGATGCCGGCGAGTACGTCGAGCTGGCGGCAGCCGACGTCGGGGACGTCTTCGGACAGGGCACGGACCCGTCCCATCTGCAGACCGGCAGACGGTACGCCTTCGCGAGCGTTCGGTTGCTGGCGCCGGTACTCCAGCCAGGCAAGATCATCGGTGTCGGCACCAACTACCGGAGTCACGCGGCGGAGTTAGGACGGCCGCTGCCCGAGTTTCCTACGCTCTTCGCTAAGTTCGCCTGCTCGCTGGTCGGGCCTGAGGACGACATCGTCCTTCCCGCGGTCTCCGAGGCCGTCGACTGGGAGGTGGAGCTGGCCGTGGTGATCGGCCGCCATGTCCATCGAGCTAGCGAGGTCGAAGCACGCACCGCGATCGGCGGCTACACGATCCTCAACGACGTGAGCGCCCGGGACTGGCAGCGCCGTACTCCCGAGGTCCTGCAGGGCAAGACGTTCGATCGGACGAGCCCCCTTGGTCCGGAGGTGGTGACGAGCGATGAGCTCGATCCCATGACGGTCACGCTGTCCTGCGCGGTCGATGATGTGGTGATGCAGCACGCTCGGACGGATGACATGATTTTCACACCGGCTTGGCTCGTGTCTTACATCTCGGAGATCGTTCCGCTGGAGCCCGGTGACATCGTGACCACCGGCACGCCAGGAGGCGTCGGGTTCCGCCGCGACCCGCCTGTCTATCTGCGGGCCGGTCAGGTTCTGACCAGCACGATCTCCGGCATTGGCAAGATGCGCAACAGATGCCGGGCTGCGGACCCGGCGCCGGAAATCCGCACCCGCAATTGATTCATCGGTCGACTAGCGTCGCTCGGAAACGACCTGGTCGCGGGTCACAGTAGAGGAGAGTCTCATGGGGACAATGGACGGCATCAGGGTGGTCGAGATCGCCGACTACGTGTTCATCCCGGCGACAGGAGGCGTGCTCGCCGACTGGGGCGCTGATGTGATCAAGATCGAGCACCACGAGACCGGCGATCCACTTCGGGGAGTGAGCGCCTTCTTCGGCTCTGCCGACGTGGTGCCGAAGGCCAACGCGGTTCTCGAGGCTGCCAACCGCGGCAAGCGGAGCATCGGCCTCAACCTGGCTACTCAGGAGGGGCGAGACATCTTGTACCAGTTGGTCGAGGGATCCGACGTCTTCATCACCAGCAAGCTCGAGGCGACACGCCGCAAGCTCGGGTTCTCTGTGGAAGACCTCCGGCGCGCGAACCCGGACCTCATCTACGTGAAGGGCAGCGGGCACGGCGAACGAGGACCCGAAGGCGGCACCGGCGGGTTCGACATTCTCGACTTCTGGAACCGCAGCGGCATCGCCCTGGGCACCAAGGCCGTCGAGGCCGACTTCCTGCCGTTCATGCCGAGCAGCGGCTACGGGGATTTCACGGGCGCCATGTACACAGTGGGCGGGATCGCCTCAGCGCTGTTCCACCGCGAGCGCACGGGTGAAGCGCTGACGGTGAGCGCATCGCTGCTGGCCGCCGGCATGTGGACCATCAGCGGGGGGATCACGCAATCCGCGATCTACGAGGTGCCGTCTCAGCAGGAGCCGGCTGGCTCTGCAGTGAACCCGCTGGTCAACCAGTACCAGACGAGCGATGGGACCTGGCTCTGTCTCGCATGTCTGCAGGCCCAGGACTTCTGGCCGGACGTGTGCGCGGTGATCGATCGGCCTGACCTCGCTGACTACGAGTGGTACCTGTCGGAGAACCTGGCCGAGGGCCGGCCCGCCGTCGCCAGGATCCTCGTCGACGCGTTCGGCCGACAGCCCTACGAGCACTGGCGCGACAAGCTCAGCCGATCTCGCATCCGCTGGACGCGGGTCCAGGACACCTTGGACGTGACGACCGATCGCCAGGCGCTCGAGAACGGCTACCTCGTATCGGTGGCGTCCAGCGACGGCGATGATGAAGTGCTACTCGTCGCTCCGCCCGTGCAGTTCGACGAGCAGCCGGCCAAGGTGCGGCCGGCGCCGACGTTCAATGCTCACGGCGACGATATCCTCGGTGAGCTCGGGCTCGAAATCGAGGAGATCCTCGACCTGAAGCTCAAGAACGTGGTGGCGTGATGCCGAACCGTTGCGCTGTCGCCATCGCGACGGTGAGTTGCGCCAGCGAAGGAGGAATCGCATGCCGACCGTGATCGAAGTCGGTGGGCGGTTGTGCAGCACGGTCTGTTCGACCATCATGATCGCGGTGAAGACGCCCGCCGAACCGATCGACGCCATGATTGGCGGTGCCCCGCCAACGGCCGAAGAGACGGGCGCACCCTCCGGGAACGACATCGTCGATGGGCACGGCGGTGGCTCCTTGCTCGGCAAGCGCTACGTCAACACGGCGGGCACGGTGGAGCTGCTGTGCATCTCCGCGGGCGAAGGCCTCCCTGCAGTCGATGGCGAAGTCCTCCACGCCAAGGGCGCCACGCCTCTGCCAGCCAGCGATTGATCATCCGGTTGCGGGATGGATGTCGGGATCAGCCCCGGTCGTCGCTGAACGACACGATGGCTCGCTCCGCGATCAATGGAGTGAAACGATCCCGGACAAATGCGTCATGTTCGGCACTGCTCAAGTATGCGTTCAACGTGTCCAAGTCATGGAACTCCGTAGAGAGCGCGTGAGTGAAACGATCGTCACGCACGCTTCGGTTCTGACCAATAGCGAACCGCAACATGTTCGGAAACCGATCTGGCAATTCAGCGAGCTCACCGAGCAGCTGAGTTTGCGCTTCTGCCGTCACGTGCTTTTCGAACCTGAACACCACAATGTGACGGATCACACGAACAAACGTAGGTGGATGTCACCATCGCCACAAGCGACGCCACTTGCTTGGCTACTACGTGACGATACAATCGGTCTATCAAGCGACCCAACTTCGACCTAGGTACCAACAAGCGCAGCTTGACCTATAGCCAAGGCGACCGGACAGTCCACAGCCGGGCGCAAGGCACATGTGCTGAAACGAGGAGTACATGAACGAGCTCGACCGGTTGAAGCAGTACCCCTCGACGGCAAAGCAGCGGCGGTTCGAGTGGGACTTCGCCAAGGGTGCCGAGGACTACGAGGTCTGGGACGAGATCGAAATCGGAGCGACCGGCGAGGGCGCTCAGACGTTCCGGATCGAGGAGGAGGACGTCCTCAGCTTCAACATCGCCTCGCTTGAAACCGACCCAGCGATGGTCGACGCCGATCACGCACGCCAGAACGGTGGCGTCGTTCCCCACCCTCTCTTCGTGGTGCCAATCGCTTTCTACTGCATTGAGACCGGCATGGGCAGCTGGATCCGCACGCCTGGGGCGTCGAATCCCGGGCAGCGGATCGAGCTCTTCGAGCAGTTCAAGGTCGGGGAGGAGATCTCTGCCAGGATCACCCACAAGGACAAGTGGATTCGTCGTAGGCGGTACTACCTCGAGGACCAGTGGGATTTCTACAACGAACACGGCACTCTCAAGGCGACTTGGCACCTGCGCTTGCTGGTGCCTAGGTCCCGCGACGAGATACTCGGGTTCCTAGCGCTGTAAGGGGCAAGAACACATGTCAGATCTGCATTTCGAGGACCTGAAGATCGGTGACAAGCTGCTGGCATTCGAGACGACCATCACGCAAGAAATCATCGATAAGACGGCTCTGGCTCACTTCGACTTCAACCCTCTGCACACGAAGCCAGAGTGGGCATCACGGGCACAGGTGCTGGGCACTCCCCTCACCGTGATCCATGGCATGTTCACCCTGTCGCAGATGGCGTCCGTCATCACGCGAGCTTGGAGTGAGTCCGGCGCGGCAATCACGAGCATGGAATCGAAGTTCACCAAACCTGTTCCGGTCGGCCAGACCGTTCGGTACGAGGCTTCGGTGTGGGAGCTGCATCCGCGCCACGATGGCAAGAGTTGGGTCGTTGTATCGGCGGAGGCGATCGACGCCGACGACCAGGTCGTAGCCGTAGCGAAGTTCAACGTTCAGACGCCCTCGAGGCATCCGTCAGGCGGAGCCGACGAGCACGAGAGCGACGGGTGAAGATCGGGCGGTTCGTCGGAGGAGGGCACGAGACACCGTTCTGGGGTGTCGTGGGTCCAGACGGCTCCATACAGGCCATCGCCGGCCCGCTACCGGCGTGGGCGCCCCTAGTGGTCGACGAGGGGATCGACGCGGTGACGACGGCGGAGGAGTCGCTACCTCTCGAGGTTCTCACCGTGCTCGCACCTTTCGATCTGCCGGGCCGAGTTTTTGCCTGTGGCGGCAACTACATCGAACACCTGCGGGACGCCGGATTCCTCGATGATCCACCGAAAGCGCCCGTCGCCTATCTGAAGGTCGACTCCAGCATCATCGGTCCCGAGGTGGCTATCCGCTATCCCAGCTACACCGAGCAGCTCGACTACGAGGTGGAGTTGGTGGGCGTGATCGGTCGGCCTCTGCGGGCGGGCGAAGCTCCGTCGGCTGCGCTGCTCGGCTACACGGTCGGCAACGACATGAGCGTCCGCGATGCTCCAGGACCCCTCGGCGGTTTCGACTTGTACGTGATGAAGGCGGCTGATGGGATCTCGCCGATCGGCCCGTGGATCGTGACCCCGGACGAGCTCGGCGGCCCAGGTCAGCCGGCCCTGGAGATAACGCTGTCGCGCAACGGTGAGCTCCGCCAGACAGACAACACGAAGAACGTGCTCTTCGACATCGACGAGCTGCTCGCCTACATGGACGAAAGGAACCGGTTGCGCGCCGGTGACATCCTGTTCACTGGGACGCCGGCGGGCACTGCCTATGAGCGCGGCGACGGCTACCTCGAGCCCGGCGACGTCCTCGTCGCCGAAATCGAGGGCATCGGCGTGCTCCGTAACGAGGTCGGAGAACGAGAGACGTCCGGTGTCGACGCGAGTCGGGTTGGCCCGGCGTAAGGTCGGTCTGATGAATACGGTCGAGCGCTGATGTCGCTACGAGTGAACGATTGGGTGGCGCATCATGCGCGGAACCGGGGCGACCAGGTGGCGCTGGTCGACCTCGGATCGGGACGCAGGTTCACCTGGGCGCAAGTCGGGGAACGAGCGGCGCGGCTCGCCGCAGTCCTCGCCGACGAGTTCGGCGTTGGTCGTGGCGACCGTGTAGCGGTGCTCGCCCACAACACCACGAACTGCCTCGAGGTGCAGTTCGCGTGCGCGGCTATCGGCGCCATCATGGTGCCCGCCAACTGCCGGTTGACCCTGCGAGAGCTCGACTACATCTGGTCCGATTGCAAGCCGAGCGTGATCGTCCATGGGAGCGAGCTAGACGACGTGGCCGCGGAGCTCTCGATTCGTCACGGGTCATCACCGAGGCTCCGTTGGGGCGGATCGGACCAGGGTCCGGTGCTCTCCTATGAAGGAGCGCTCGCCGCAGCGTCGCCTCTGCCGGCTCCCACGCAAGTCGACCACGACGATGCGCTGCTGATCATGTACACCTCGGGGACCACCGGGAATCCGAAGGGGGCGATGATCACCCATGGGATGGTCTTCTGGAACGTAGCGAACCAGCTCGAGTTCTTCGGGCTTCGCCCCGGGATGGTCAACCTCGTCTTTCTCCCGCTCTTCCACATCGCCGGGCTCAACCTGTTCGCGAATCCAGCCGTCTACTTCGGCGGGTGCAACGTCGTGATGCCTGCCTTCGACCCGGCCGAGGCGCTCTCGGTGCTTCGGTCACACGAAAGCGGGATCACACACACGGTCGGCGTCCCGGCAAACTTCCTGATGATGAGCGGCGAGCCGGACTTCGCCGACGCGACCTTCCCGACGCTCGAGTGTGTCAGTGTCGGCGGGTCACCTACGCCAACGACCATCATCGACACATGGTTGGACAAGGGCGTGGCGCTGCAGCAGGTGTACGGCATGACCGAGACCAGCCCCACAGTGATGGCGCTCGCTCGTGCCGACGCCGCTACCCGGATTGGTTCGGCCGGACAGGAGGCGGTGCACAACGAGGTACGTATCGTCGGAGACGACGCAAAGGACGTCGCGCCCGGCGAGACCGGCGAGCTGTGGGTCCGGGGCCTCAACGTGACGCCTGGGTACTGGAACAACCCCGAGGCGACGAGCGAGGCCATCACCGACGGCTGGCTGCACACCGGGGACGCCGCACGGTGTGACGAGGATGGCTTCTACTACATCGTCGACCGTTGGAAGGACATGTACATCAGCGGTGGCGAGAATGTGTATCCGTCGGAGGTGGAGAACGTGCTCTACGAAATCGATGCAATCGCCGAGGTCGCGGTCGTGGGCGTCCCCGACGAGCGATGGGTGGAGGTCGGGCGAGCCTTTGTCATGCTCAAGCCCGGCCATCAACTCAGCGAGCAGGCCGTCGTCGATCACTGCCGTGCCAACCTCGCTCGGTACAAGGTGCCTAAGTCAGTGGTATTCATCGATGAGCTGCCTCGGAACGCTACGGGCAAGATCCTCAAGCGAGTGCTCCGAGACCAGGCGCGGTGATTCGCTCGATGAAGGTGACGGACTGCCCGCCCCAAACGCCGGTAGCAGCCATACTGGGACCGACCGGTGACTCGCCGATGCGGAATAGAGGCGGAATAGAGCAAGAGACCCGAACATGACTAGTGGCGGGAGCTCCCGAGCGCACGCGGCAGAGGACCCCGGCCTCGAGGGCGACGAGACCGGGGTCCCAGCCCTCGTCGTTCAGGGCCGGACGGCTTGGGAGGGTGCGCGATCGCAACAGTTCAACGCTCGTCGCGACGCCGTCATCACAGTGGCGTCGGCGCTGTTCGAAACGCGCGGGTTTGCTGGAGTGTCGTTGGCCGACATCGCCCGGGAGATCGGCATCACCAACAATGCGCTTTACCACTACTTCAGAAGCAAGGAAGAGCTGGCGTTCGTCTGCTCAGACCGTGCACTCGATCGGATCGACGCCTACCTCGACATGGCGGAGGAGCGCCGCGGCAGCGGCCTGCAGCGCCTGCAAGCCTTCATCAGCCAGATGCTGGCCGAGGCACCCGGCGGACCGCCGCTCCCGTTGCGGATGATGTACGCGCTGGGCGAGGAGCGCCGGGCTGAGATCACGGTGAAGGACCAACGTCAGCGCGCCCGGCTCCTGACGATCGTCCGCGATGGCATGGAGGACGGTTCGCTCCGCGTGGTCGATCCTGTGCTAACGGTCGACTTCCTCTACGCCGGCGCCTTCTCGATGTACCGTCGTTGCCAGCGGGGCGTGGCCGATGTTTCGCACGTGACGATGGTCGTGGCCTCCCTGCTCCGCGGTGTTGCCGCGGAGCCGAGCGAATAGCCCGCGGAGATGGGAACATGGCGCGACACGAAATGACACCGGACGAGATCACGCTCCACGACGCCACCCTCCGCTGGGAGCGCCTGTTCAACGAGGATCCCCAGCGTATGTGTGACGAGTGCTACGCCGAGAACTGTGTCGTCACCTCGATGGCCAACTCGGACACGATCGAGGGCCGAGCACGGGTGAAGCAGATCGAGGCGGCGATGCTCGAGGCATATCCAGATGGTCAGATCACCGCGACCCGGCGGATCGTCTCCGGGAGCACAGTCGTTGTGGAGAGCGTCTGGAGTGGCACGTACAGCGGCGACGACGCCGATTCCTCTGTTACCCGGATCAACATGTGCTCGGTCCTCGAGTATGCCGACGGGGTGATCATCAGCGACCGGACGTACGCGCCGGGAACTAGCAGCGAGCGAGCCAAGGTCGTCGCTGAGGTCATCAGCCGATTAGAGAGCTCCTGACGATTTCCTCGACGACTGACTTCCTCTCGCCGTGCTGATCGACTTCACAGGCCGGACCGTCCTCGTTGCCGGCGGAAGCAGCGGAATCGGCCTCGGCATTGCCCGACGGTTCGAAACCGCCGGCGCCAGGGTCCACATCACCGGCACCCGATCCCGCGCGGCCGATTACTCGGACAGCGACCTGGAGGGCTTGCTCTTTCATCATCTCGACGTTACCGATCCCGGAGGGGCAGAGCCGCTCGCTATGGAGATCGGTGAGATCGATGTCCTGGTTCCCAGTGTTGGAACGGTCGCTTATGGCGGTGCCGAATTCGACATCAACACGTTTCGCAAGGTCATAGAGGTCAACCTCAACGGTGTGATGGCGCTGTGCACCGCTTTCCGCCCGAAGATCGCGAGTACCGAGGGGGCGAGCGTGGTGATGATCGGTTCCACGTCGAGCTATGTCGCCACGCCCGGGCAGCCCGCCTACTCGGCGAGTAAGGGAGCGCTCGTCACGTTGACCAAATCCCTTGCCCATGCATGGGCCGGCGACGGGATCCGGGTCAACGGTGTCGCACCGGGCTTCGTGAACACGAAGCTCACTCGCCGAAGTCACGACGACCCAGACGTCTACGACGCGACCATCCGCCGGATCCCGCTGCGGCGATGGGGACTGCCCGAGGAGATGGGGGACGCGGCGCTGTTCCTCGCGTCACCCATGGCGTCGTACATCACCGGCCAGATGCTGCTTGTCGACGGCGGAATCACACTGATGTAGGAGCCTGCGTCTGACAATGGATTCCCCAACCGACACGGCCCCAGTGGTCGACCCCCTTGACTGGGCGGGCCTCGAGGCGTGGCTTCGCAGCTACCTCCCGGGTCTCGATTCCGAGATGGAGGCGAAGCAGTTCACCGGCGGGCACGCGAACCTTACCTACTGCGTATCGTTCGGCCGGCAGGAGCTTGTCCTTCGCCGCCCGCCCTTCGGAACGATCGCCCCTGGGGCACACGACATGGCGCGGGAGTACCGAGTGCTGAACGGGCTCGCACCGGTATTCGATCGTGCTCCCCGGGCGCTCGCTTTTTGCGACGACCTCTCTGTAATCGGTGCTCCGTTTGTCGTGATCGAACGCCGTCGCGGCGAAGTGGTCCGAGACAGCCTCCCCGAGTCGCTCGCTGGACTGCCCAACGTGAAGCGTCGGGTGTCAGACGCGCTCATTGACGCGCTCGCGGAGTTCCACTCGGTTGAACCCGCCAGCGCCGGGTTGGAAACATTGGGTCGACCGGATGGTTTTCTCGAGCGTCAGGTCGCCGGTTGGCACGAACGTTGGCGACGGCTGAACGCAGGGCCGATTCCGCTGTTCGATGAGGTGCACACCCGGCTCGTCGCCGCCCGACCCCGAGACTCGCGAGTTTCGCTGGTTCACAATGACTTCAAGTTCGACAACTGCATGTTCGCGTCAGGTGAACCCGATCGGGTGACGTCGATCTTTGACTGGGACATGGCCACGCTCGGTGACCCTCTGGTCGACCTCGGGACCCTCCTGAGCTACTGGCAAGATCCCGACGACGAGATCAACCGGGCCCCAACCATCGCCCTCGACATGTCAGGCTTCCCGTCCCGAGCGGCCCTCGTGAATCGGTATGCAGCCGCGGGCCACGGCGTCGATCACGTCGACTGGTATGAGGCGTTCGCCACGTGGAAGCTCGCCGTCGTGCTCCAGCAGCTGTACCAACGGTTCGCTGATGGTCACAGCGGAGACGAGCGACTCGGCAGCCTCGGCGAACATGTGCCGCACCTCATCGAGCAGGCACACGCGATGCTCTCAGCGCCGGGCAGGTGAAGCCGCAGGCTCTGTTGCGTTGGCGGAAGGGTGGGCGGCGGCGAGGGTGTCGCGATGCGTGTTGGGGCCGAATATTGTGTCGTGGCTGGCGTGCATTGCGAAACGCATTGCAATTATCTATGCTATTTGCATGGCGCAACTGGTGACCCGGGTAGAGGACGACCTTGCGGCTGCGGTCGATCAGCTCGTAGAGGCTGGAGTCGTTGCGAGTCGTTCC
Organism: Candidatus Aldehydirespiratoraceae bacterium; assembly: GCA_965198365.1. Lineage (GTDB taxonomy): Bacteria > Actinomycetota > Acidimicrobiia > Acidimicrobiales > Aldehydirespiratoraceae > VXYK01. The sequence continues at coordinate 2,086,301 of OZ240617.1, forward strand.
GAGGCGGTGCGGCTTGGTCTCGAACAGCTTGTCGACCGCTGCCGTCGCGATGAGATCGGGGCGCGAATCGCCCGCGGATATCGAGAGCGTCCGCAAGGCGACGCCGAGGTCGCGTGGGCGGATGAGTCTTCTGTGCGGATGATCGCCGAGGAACCTTGGTGAGCGTGACGCCGACGCAGGGCGAGGTCTGGTGGGCCGAAGCCGAGGACAAACGGCGACCGGTGTTGATCGTGACACGCAGCGATGCGGTGCCAGTGCTGACGTGGGTCATCGTCGCGCCAGTGACTCGTACCATTCGCCAGATTCCGACGGAGGTCCGACTCAGCGCGAGTCACGGGCTCCCTGAGGAGTGTGTGGCGTCGTTTGACAACCTGCAGCCGATACGGCGTTCGTTTCTCACGCAGCGGGCCGGCGAACTCCAGATCGAGGAAGTCGACGAGATCTGCCGAGCACTACGTGCGCTTGCGGACTGCTGACGACCAGGGAGTCACGCCGGTGCCGCCAGCGTGAGCCATCGGCTCCGGTGGCGTGGGTTAAGGGCTGTGCTCGTGACCAGGGGCTTTGCCTCAGGCAGCCTCGTAGGCGCCGGTCCACGGGTTCCATGTACTTGGGGTTTGTGTCGCCCCTCCGACACCATAAAAACACCTGGTCAGAGTGGGTGCGAAACCTCTCAGGGTGTCGTTTGCAAATGGATTTGCTCGACGCCAGAACCAAGGAGGACAACAGCGTCCGGCAACTCCGGGTGCTGGACTCTGAATACTCGCCCAGCAGCGCTCCGCCGCGGCCACCAGTTCGCTGCCAAGCCGATCAAACCGCACCTCCATGTAGAGGTAGATCGTTCAACCACGACAAACGCGACGTTGCGCGGCCGGCAACTCGCGGCCTCCCTCATCGCCGTGACGTGACCTCTCCTCAGATCAAGGCATCACCATTCCAACCAACCGACTCCACCAAACCAGGGGATGATCAACACGTCCGTCCCACCGGGGGAGGCTCAGGCCCCCAACCCACCGGACCACCCATCACCACCATCATCCGCACCTAACTGAACGGTATTGGCGTGCCTTGAGACAGGAGGAAACCGTCAGAGGAGCGCGGGCCCGGAAATTCGAACTCGTCGCCGGTAGAGGGTCGTGCTGGCGCAGACGTACAGCGTCCGCATGTCATCGTCACCGAACGCGAAATTCGCCACCTGCTCGGGAAAGCCGATGACGCCGAGGCAGCGGGCGCTCGGGTCGAAAACGTGAATACCCCCTGGCCCCGTACAGTAGAGGTTTGCTGCCGAGTCCAGTTTCATCCCATCCGGATGGCCTTCGCCCTCTCCGAGGGTCGTCGCCCAGACCCCGGCGTCCTCGAACCGCGCACCATCCCGTACGAACCGGCGGATCTCAGCCGACGCGGTGTCATTGACGAACAGCGACGTCTCATCGAGCGAAAAGCACAGTCCGTTGGGCAGGCTCAGGTCGGCCGAGATCACCGTGAGGTCGACGTGGCCGGGCTCGAGCGCATACACACCACAGAAGTCAAGCTCCAGATCGCGCACTACGCCGTACCCCTCCATGGTCCGCCCGAACGGCGGGTCCGTAAAGTAGACCCCACCCCAAGAGGAGACGATAACGTCATTGGGACTATTGAGGCCTTGACCGCCGTAAGAGTCGGCCAGCACCTCGAGTTCGCCAGTCTCGAGTTCTCGCACGACGCGGCTCGTTCCGTGCTCACAGGTGACGAGTCGGCCCGAACCGTCGTAGGCGTTCCCGACCGCGTAGTTGCTCGCTTCGCGGTGGATCTCGACGCGACTCCCCGTCCAACGGAACACCTTCGAAACGGGGATGTCGCTGAAGACGAGCGTCCGCCGGGCAGCATGCCACACCGGTCCCTCGAGGAAGCCGAATCCTCCGGCCACCTTTTCCAATGGCTCGTCGCCGACAACGTCGTCGAAGCGCGGGTCGCGCCGGTCGTCTAGCATCGTCTCCTCCAGTTCTCCAGCACGGCGCGCTCGACTCGGCTGGCTGTGGCAGGAGACGACGCCCGGCTCGAGACGCCAGCATTCCTAGACTCACCCACCCGAGGCTCACCGCCCCTTACGCTGCCACGCGTGTTAGGCCAACTGTCACCGCCGGCGGAGCGGCGTGCGGCGGTGATGTACCTGCAATCGGCCACGGCGTCTGTCAACGCAGCCAGGCTCGCCGTTGACCTGGCGAAGGGTGATCCGAGAGCCATATCATTGACCATATCATTGAATCCGATCCGAGAGCCATATCATTGAATCCACGGATCCCCGGGGGGCAGGGTCAGCCCGCGTCGGAGAGAGCCGCTTGCCCCTTCACGCTGACCCGCTTGCGGGCGAATCGCCATTGCGCGTCCTCCCAACGCAGCTCGTCCTCATAACGCGCGAGCGCCATGATCGTGGGAACGCCGCCCGGAACATCGGTGACGAGGATGTCCGTTGATGACGTGGCCCGATCGCCGTCGACATCGATGAGGTGGTTCACCAGCATGTGGGTTCCGGACCCCTGAAGCTGGCCCGCCAAGCCTGCCTTGACCTCCTCACGTCCTCTCCATTCGTCACCGTTCGGCATGACGAACACCGCGTCCTCGGTGAAGTGCATGGCGAGCGCCTCAAGGTCGCGTCGATCCATCGCGTCGGCGAACGAGCTAATCAGGTGGCTCACGGCGCACATGCGACACGTGGCGGGCGCCTCCGTCGAGCCACCGTTCCTACCCTCGGACATCTAGAAATCTCCTACGCGTGTGCGTTCGAACCATTCGGCTGCGGCGAATCGAGGGCGGCCACCACTTTGCGATGCCCGATCCCCCCGCTGCACCGGCACGGTCACTATATGGTCATACAGCATTCAGGTCAAGAAGGTCTGTCACTCCTGAAGGAGTAGCTGCCGCTCAACGAGGCTCGGGTCGTCGCCGGGCCGGTGACCGGCAGCGACCTGTGCAGGCAGCCCGGCGATGGCCTGGTCCAGAACCTCGACGTGATCAGCGATGGTGTTGGCTCCGGCGATCTCCCGAGACAGCAAATCACCGACCCCGAGACGATGGGAGCCAGTCAGCTCAACGAGACCCGAGAAGAGAATAATCTGTGCATGTTTGCTTGATGTGTCGTACTGTACTGGGGTACAGTAACGGGGCACACCACCACGCTTTGCGAGGTGTCTGGAGAAGGGTATGAAGACATGAACCGAATGAGATTGCAACGAGTCATCTGGACTCTCTTGATTCTGGCCATGATCGCGGCCGCCTGCGGCGATGATGACAGCGCCGAGCCGGCCGTCGATGATCCGGCCGTCGATGATCCGGCCGTCGATGATCCGGCCGTCGATGATCCGGCCGCCGATGAGCTGGACCGTGAGGCAACTCTGCGGTTCTCCACGGTCGGTGGGCCCGATGAGATGGATCCAATGCGGTGCACGCTCGCGCAGACCGCCTATACACGTCTGTCTCACGTCTACGACCGCCTCGTGATGATGAGGCCCGACTTCAGCATCGCCCCGATGCTGGCCACAAGCTGGGATTTCTCAGAGGATGGCCGCGAGATCTCCTTCACGCTGCGTGACGACGTCACCTTCCATGACGGGACGAAGTTCGACGCAGAGGCTGTCAAGCTCAGCGTCGAGCGCGCCAAGACGTTGCCGGAGTCGACTGTTTCGCAGCAGTTGACAAACATCATTGGCGTCGAGGTCGTTGACCCGACGCATGTTGTATTTCAGCTTGAGAACCAGGACAACTCGATGCTGACGCAGATTGCGCTGGACGTCTGTTGGAGCGCAATCATCAGTCCAAAGGCGATTCAAGAAGGGGTAAACCTTTCTCAGGAGTCTGCAGGATCCGGGCCGTACGTCTGGGTGGAATCCACGGCCGACACCGTGATCTATGAACGCTTTCCCGAGTACTGGGATCCGGATGCAGGCCTCGTGAAGCGCATGGAGCTGGTCAACATCCCCAACGGAGAAACCCGTCTCAATGCGGTGCTATCGGGCCAGGTCGATTTGGCAGTTTACAGCGATCAACCCGCGCGCCTCGATGAAGCTGAGGCGGACGGCTTCCAAGTCGCTCGATTCTTTGAAAATCCGTTTATTTGGTCGATGCAGCTTAACATCGGTGACCCCGCTCTTGAGGACGTTCGGGTTCGTCAGGCATTGAACCTCGCGGTCGATCGTGAGGAGCTGTGCCAGATTTTCGAAGGCGCGGGTCGGCCAACCGTGCAGATCTTCGGACAGGGAATCCCGGGCCACATCCCGGAGCTTGACGCATCAATCGAATTCAACCCGGAGCGGGCACGAGAACTCCTGGAGGAGGCGGGGGTCCCCGACCTCACCTTTGATATGATCTCGGTACCTGAACAGGCCCAGCCCGAGGCTCTGGCTGTTGGACTCCAGGGCTATTTCGCCGACGTTGGCATTACGGTGAACCTCATTCCGACCCCGGGAATCGATTCGAGGCCCCTCTTCCAGGGCGGCACCGTTGCGCCTGCGCAGGCCTCAACCACGGAGACGTCAGTGGACCCGGGCGTGATCGTCGAGCACAACGTCGTAACCCGCGAAGGAGTGGGTGGCACTCCTGATTACCTGATAGAGATGGTCGAGGCCGCCTCGCGGATTGCGCCAGGTCCCGATCGAGTCACAGCCTATGAGGAGATCAACCGGGTTCTTGTCGAGAAGCCTATCCACGTTCCGGTCTGCAACGGGCTCTTGGCCCTGATCGGTGGGCCGAACACCCGAAACCTCACTGAAACGGCCTATGGGCGGATCACGTTCAGCGGTGACCTCCGCTACCACGCGATCGCCAAATAGGCACGCCGATGTAGATCGATCGTGGCGGGGTCATTCGCGGGTTCGCTCAGGGACACGTAAGCTGGGCAGCTTGGGGTGAGTCGTGCTATGGCTGGTCAGGAGGCATGTTTGGGTTTGGTTCGAGCCTGGTTCATCGAGTCAGGGCTTGGGCACGACATGCGGGCCGTTCATCCGGCGCGAGACGGCTCCGATGTCGGCTCGGCTGAGGTTTCCGGCGGGCACCCCGGCACCCCGGAAACCTGGCCTGGCGTCCGGAAGTTCCCGACATGACTCGGCTCCTCCTTTGGCGACTGAAGATCATCATTCCGATGTTCCTCCTTGTCGTACTCGGCGTACAGCTACTCCTCGATCTGGCTCCCGGGGACCCGGCGCGGATATTCGCCGGCGAGGGAGCAACACCAGAACAGGTCGAACTTACGCGAGTTCGACTAGGTCTGGATGAGTCGCTCCTTACTCGCTATTTCGATTACCTCGGAGGGCTGCTACACTTGGACGCTGGGACTTCATTAGCGACGTCAACACCAGTGTTCGAGCGAATCGCGCTCACTATACCTGCGACCACCTCGCTGCTGCTGGTTGCCATGGCCCTCGGAACTGGTATCGGTGTTGCCGCTGGAGTAATTGCCGCCTTGTGGCATGGAAGCTGGTTGGATCGCCTTCTGAGCAGCTTCGCCGCTGCCGCTCTAGCTATTCCGCCCTTCGTGTTTGGTCTTGTGCTCGTCGTCCCACTTGCCATAGATCATTCCTTGCTTCCGGCAACCGGTTACGCGCCGTTATCGCAGGGTGTTGGCCAGTGGCTGCGGCACCTTGCCCTGCCTGGCTTCGCGCTGGCATTGATGCCCGCCTCCGAGGTGATGCGCCAGATGCGCGGTTCTCTCATCGACGTCATGAGCCAGGACTATATACGTAGTCTGCGGGCGAAGGGGATCTCCGAGGTTGCTGTCGTGGCGCGTCACGGAATTCGAAATGCGGCGGGTCCGTGTCTAACCGTCCTTGGACTCCAAGTCGGCCGGATGCTAGGTGCAGCGGTCGTCATCGAGAAGGCGTTCGCAATCCCTGGCTTCGGTGGGCTTTCGTTCGATGCAGTTGTTGGACACGACTTTCCTGTCGTCCAGGGTGTTGTGCTTGTTGGAGCCGTAGTGGTACTGATGTCGAATCTCTCCGTTGACGTCCTCACCGGTCTGCTGAACCCCAAGGAGAGAACGGCGTGAGCATCGGCCCGCGATTGCCTCTCGTCGACCCGGGTGACGATACGTCCGGCGCGGCCCCTTATCTGAGCGGTGAGACCTCGCTGCGCTCGCGCGCGCTGGGAAGCAGCACGAAGATCTGGTGCGTAGTGCTCATTCTCGCTGCGATCGTACTCGTCGCCGTCCTGGGACCCTGGATCACACCATACGATCCAGTAGACCAGTCGATTCGTGATCGCCTACAAGGGCCGAGCTCACAACACTGGCTCGGGACAGACGAACTCGGTCGTGACACGCTCAGCCGGTTGATCTCTGGTGCGAGGGTTACCATGATTGCGGCCATGCAAGGCTCCCTAGTCGCAGTGCTCGTAGGCCTGCCACCAGGATTGCTGGCTGGCTATAATGGGAAATCAATCGATGCGGTCTTCTCGCTCTTGGCAGAGACGCTGCTTGCAGTACCACCGCTTATTCTGGCACTCGCCGTCATCGGCGTTGCCGGGCCCGGACTAAGTAATGCGATGATCGCCGTCGGGGTCAGCTTGGCACCGCAATTCTTCCGCATCGCCAGGAACTCGGCGGCGGCTGTGCGGACGGAACCCTACATTGAGGCTGGCAGGAGTATCGGATGTTCGAAGACTCGGCTGGCGCTTTACCATCTGCTGCCTAACGCCAGTGGGCCATTACTCGTCCAAGCGTCGTTTACCGTCGGATTCGTCATCAGCGCGGAGGCGTCTCTCAGCTTTCTCGGTCTCGGCGCTCAGCCCCCTCAGAGTAGTTGGGGACGTATGCTGAACAGCGCCTTCGAATACGTGCATATCTCATCTTTCGGGGTCGTGCCGCCGGCCGTGATTCTCGTCATCACCGTCTTCAGTCTGTTCACACTGGGTGATGCCCTTCGGGATGCACTCGGTCGCCAGGTCAAGGAGGGTGGATGAGCGAGGCTATGGTTGCCGCCCGGTCGGCAACCAAGGACGTCCTAACGGTGACCGGACTGACGGTCGATCTCCTCAGCGGCAATGACTCGACGCGGGTGGTGGATGGCGTCGATCTTGCGTTGCGCCCCGGAGAAACGGTCGGTCTCGTCGGTGAGTCAGGATCAGGCAAGACCCTGACGGGATTGGCCATCCTGCGACTCCTCCCCCAGGGAGTTCGCATGGTCGCCGGACGTGTCGTCTTCGATGGAGAGGACCTCACCAGAATGCCGGTCGCCTCGCTTCGGAAAGTTCGAGGTGCCGGCATTGCGATGATCTTCCAGGAGCCGAGCCGCAGCCTCGACCCGAGTTTCGCGGTCGGGCATCAGATCGCCGAAGGCATTCGAGTTCATCTCCCTGTAAGCAGGCGTGAGGCGTGGAATCGGGCGGTGGAGATGCTCGAGCGGGTTCGCATCCCCCGGGCGCATCAAAGGGCGCATGATTACCCGCATCAGCTGAGCGGCGGCATGTGCCAGCGGGTGATGCTGGCCGTTGCACTTGCGTGCTCTCCGAAGGTTCTGATCGCTGACGAACCCACCACCGCACTAGATGTCACCGTGCAGGCCGAGATCCTCCGATTGATCGGTGACCTGCAAGCAGACATGGGACTGTCCGTCCTCCTGATTACACACGACCTCGGGATCGTCGCGGAGGTATGCGATCGGGTGACGGTGATGTACGCCGGCCAGACGGTCGAAAATGGCCCTACCGCCGGCACCTTCGATCGCCCTCGCCACCCCTACTCCGCTGCACTCCTGCAGACGACTCCGCTACCCACCAATCGACGAGGCGCGGCTCTGCCCGTGATACCGGGCGTGGTGCCCCCGCCAGGGCGCTGGCCAACGGGATGCCACTTCGACGCGCGCTGCGACTTCAGGGAACCGCGGTGTGCGGCAGCGCCACCACCTGTCGTCTCATTGGGAGCGGAATGCTCAGCGCGGTGTGTCCGCGCCGAGGAGCTGACTCTCGGGGGCGAGAGGTGATGCCCCTTCTCCGCGCCGACGATCTCTGGAAGAGCTTCCCCGGCAGGCGGACAACGTGGCGTACGGACTCCGAGCCCATCCAGGCGGTGCGAGGTGTGAGCCTCAGTGTCTCCGCTGGCGAGACACTCGCCATTGTCGGCGAGACCGGCTCGGGCAAGACAACGTTAGGTCGACTGCTCTTGAGGTTAATCACCCCAGATCGAGGACAGATCTCATTTGATGGAACGGAATTGAGCAGTCTGTCGTCACGCGATCTCCGCCTGTTGCGCCGCGAAATGCAGATGATCTTTCAAAACCCGTTCAGCGCACTCGATCCGAGACTGAGAGTTGGCGATCAGGTTTCCGAGCCGCTCTTGGTGCATCGGCTCGTCACCGACAAGTCTCGCAGGCGGCAACGCGCTCTCGAGCTGTTCGAACGAGTTGGGCTCGAAGCCGCTCACATTAACCACCTTCCTCGTGAATTGTCAGGCGGCCAGCTTCAGCGCGTCGGCATTGCGCGTGCCTTGGCGACTACACCACGCCTGCTGGTTTGCGACGAGCCAGTAGCTGCCCTGGACATGTCGAGCCGGGCCCATATCATGAACCTGCTCAACCAACTGCAGGATGAACACGGCTTGGCCTATGTCTTCATCACGCACGACTTGTCAGTTCTTGGCGCATCAGCTGACAAAGTCGCAGTGATGTTTGAGGGAACGATAGTCGAGTTCGGTTCCGTTCATCAGATCCTGAGCGAGCCGAGGCATCCCTACACCCAGATGTTGCTGCGGTCGGTTCCCAAGCTGGACCCGTCAGAGCGGTCCATCTTGGGTGCAGCGCGCATCGAGACCCCGGCACCTGATCCGGAGGTCCCGGTTAAGTCCCGCAGTCGCGTTGAAGGATGTCCATTCGCCAAGCGATGTCCACTGGTCGTAGAGCAGTGCAAGACCGAGCGCCCTGTGCTGCGGATCACCAATGGGGCCGCAGTCGCGTGCCACTTGGCGCATGAGACGAATCGAGAGATCCCCTCCCGTGCGCCGTAGCACTCGGCGCGAACGTACAGGGTGCGTGGCTGGGTTCGGTCGCAGATCGTTGAAGAACCGGGGCGCGTAGCAAGATGTCACACACCAGGAGTCACGATGCCTGCTCGAACGAGCGATTTCACTAGCAATACACGCGAGATTTCCGATCTCTCTATCCTCGAGCGTTTCCCCGGCGCGCCGATAACCCATGACAATAAGGCCTTCTATCGCGGCCTGATCCAGGGCCGTTTACTTGTAAATCGGTGCAGCGACTGTGGGACCTGGCACCACCCGCCACGATTCGTCTGTCCCAACTGCTGGTCCGACACGGTCGTAGCGACCGAAGTGTCTGGCGAAGGAGAAGTCTACCTTTTCACACTCCTACATCAGGGGCCGCCCGCTGATGGCGTCGACTATTCACGACCCCATCCGGTCGCCACGATCGAGTTGGACGAGCAGCCGGGACTGCGGATCACGACTACAATCATCGGGTGTGATCCCAGCAATGTGGACATTGGCATGCGTATGATGGCCGCACCAATCGAGCGCGACGGGATGCCGATGATCGCCTTCACTCCCGTCTGGCGCGGCTGACGGTGAGCGATGTAAGAAACCCCATCAAGGACAATGTGGCGTTCATCAGCTGTGCAACGACCCCGTACGCTCGCGATCTAGGGGCCCGCACGCTGGCTTCTTCTGCTATCGAGGCGTCGATCGGAGCAATTCGGGCCGCTGGCCTCGATCGGTCCCAAATTGATGGCATATGTGCTTCCAGCGTGCCTTCAGACTATATGCAGTCGGCCCTGGGACTGCCTGAGGTCGCTTGGTGGTGTGACACCACTCTTCCGTTCTCTTTTCAAGTCATAGAAGCGATCAACGCGGTCTACGCCGGCGCGTGTAGAACCGTTCTAGTCTACCATTCAACTTATCAACACGCAGGATTGTCACGGGCAGCTTCGAGCGATCCCTTTCGATCTCGTGTTGGAGGTGCCCTGAGTAGTGGGCATCCGAACCTCGCGCCGGAGACACCAACGGGGCCCTTGGGGTATGCTGCCTGGGCAGCACGGTATCTATCGACTTACGGTCGCGGGCGTGAAGACCTAGGCTATATCGTGCTCAATTCGCGTTATCATGCCTCGAGAAACTCGCATGCGGTGTACCGCTCACGTCTCTCGATGGAGGAGTATCGTGCCGGGCGAATGGTCCGCACTCCCCTCACGGTTTACGATATGGATGCACCGGTGGACGGTGGGGATGCGTTTGTGATCACCACGGCTGAGCGGGCGAGAGACCTGGTTGAGCATCCGGTGCTGATTCATGCAGCGACGCATGGGCGCACGGCCCATCCTGAACCCGATCAAACCACGGATCTACAGGATACAGGCAACGAGATAGTTGCGCGCCAATTGTGGGGAAAGAGTGACCTTCAATTGGAGGACATTGACTTAGTGCTTCCATACGACGGGTTCTCGATTATTGGATTGATGTGGATCGCAGCTCTCGGCTATTGCGACTTGGCCGATGTCGGCGACTTTCTCATTGAGAACTGGGACCCTGAATCGGACTCGATACTAATAAATGGTCGAGTTCCCGTGAACACCCATGGCGGAAGTCTGGCCGAAGGCGGCACTCAAGGTGCGGGGCATTTCCGGGAAGCTGTGGCGCAACTGAGCCGGTCGGCGACAGGGCGGCAAGTCGAGGATATCGCCGCCGTTGCCTTGACGGTTGGAGGATTCCTGTTCAATGCGACGGGTTTCGTCCTCCGGACCACATGATCCCCGCCGTCCACGATAGAACTCCGTGCAGATCCCGGCGCTGCGGGCTCGATCATTCGTCCGGAAGCTGCAGACTGGCAGCTACGCGCCCGACGCAGCCGTACCAGGCAAGTAGCACAACCAGCTCCAGTGCACCGTCCTTTCCAAACCTGTCCTCAACCGCGTGCCAGACAGCTGTCGGGACTGGACCCGCCGCAAGCACTGCATCAGCGAGACGCAGCAGCACAAGTTCATCCTCCGTGTACAACCCGGTCTGGTCATACCAGAAGTCAAGGCCGGCGATCTTTGACTCCGGAACCCCGGCCCGATCGGCGATCTGGAGATGACTCCGCCAGACATAACTGGAGCCACATTTCTGTGCAACCCGCAGGATACCCAGCTCGGTGGCTTGCCGTCCGCCAGGGCTCACCTCCAACAGACTTCGCACCAGTGTGACCCATCCATTGAGAAGATCCGGGGCGCTCGCGAGCGCGCGGTAGATGTACGGAAGGCGTCCGACCTGTTCCTCCACTGCTCGGAGGACGGCGACGGAGTCCGGCGGGGCCGAGTCGACGTCGAGCAAGTTCACCCGGCTCGTCACCGTGGCAGCTTCATGAGCTGGTGTGATGGCGTCAGCCACGTCGCGCCTCCCTTCGTCCACCGTGCAGGACGGCATCGGAGGTATGGACTTGGAATCGCGTGTGAAGCGCACTTTCGCTAGGCCCCCATGATGAAACGTTCCTGTTCCAAGACACCTGATCTCCCATCTGTGACCGTGAGTCCGATGCGTCAGCCTAAACCGTGGCGCAGCAGACGGCCCGGCAGCTTGCCCGTGGGTTCCCCATCCACGAACGTCTTCTCGCCGTTCACAAGCACGTGCTTGTAGCCGTCCGCCTTGCGGATCCGACGCCATTCGCCCTTCGGGAGGTCCTCGACGACCTCCTCGTCGAGGAGCTTCAGTCCCTCGAAGTCGTAGACGAGGACGTCTGCGGCCGCGCCCTCCGTCAGCGTGCCGCGGTCGCGAAATCCTGCTGTCTTCGCATGGAAGTTCGAGAGCCTCCAGTGCGCCTGCTCGAGTTCGACAACCTGGCGCTCTCGAACGTACCTGATGATGTTCTCGGTTGGATAGGAACCCATCGTGACGAACTTCGTGTGGGCGCCGCCGTCCGACACACCCCAGAGCCCGTAAGGCTCCAATGCGAGCTGGTTCTCGATCGCAGGATCGCTGTTCACTTGCGGTACCTGGAAGAGTGTCTTCAACTCGTCGGCCACGACCATGTCGAGCAGGAGGTCGACCATACGGTCGTAACCCAGGATCTTGCAAGCGTCCGGCAGGCGGGTGCCCTTGGCGGGAAGGAACTTGTCGGTGAAAGTGCGCAGGATGGTGACGTTGTCGAGCCTGAAGATCGTGGGGGGGTTGTCGCGCAGCGCAGCGCGCCTTTCCGGATCTGCGAGCTTCGAGAGCCGCTCCGCCGGCGTGCCGAGCGTGGCCTCACGCCACGCTTCGACCTCGTCCCACAGGTTCCACTCTTCGACCGTGAACGTGAACTCCTCTCCAGTCGTAAGCATCTGCCCGTAGACTTCGATGCCGCGCTCCCGGCAACTCCGGATCCAGTCGATCGCGCCCTGATGGGCATCGGGCCGGCCTGGGGAGCTCCCGATCGCGTTGTAGAGGACGACGCCGTCTGAGTCGATGGCGAGCTGCTCCATCTGCTTTCGATCGGCTTCCATCCCGGCCGGGGTCTGGAGCGTGATCTGAATGATGGTGTTTTCGAAGTCCGCCATGACTTTGGCGAGCGCGCTGGCCGTCCGTTTCGACATCAAGTCGCTGGCGAAGGGCGACCCGTCGTAGTCACGCTGAACGTCGAGGCCCCCCCCAGGCGCCGTCACCTGTGCCGACCAGCCGCACGCTCCAGCTCGCAAGGCGTCGCGCAGCAGATCGCACAACCACCCGAGCTCCTCATCTGAGGCGTCCCGTGTCTTCGCTGCCTCCAGCCCGAGCACATGGACGAGCAGCGGACTGACGGGCACGTAACTTAGGACGTTGAGGCCCTTCGGTAACGCGTCCAGGACCCCCATCCACTCGGGGAAGGTCTCCCAGGTCCACGGCAGCGATGCCTCGATGCATGCCGCCGGGATCGCCTCGACACGGCTCAGCGACTTCATTAGGTACTCGCGGTCCTGTGGCTTGGCAGGCGCGAACCCGAAGCCGCAGTTGCCGATGGCGACCGAGGTCACGCCATGCCAGCCGGAGATCGTGCAGTATGGATCCCAGAAGAGCTGGGCGTCGTAGTGAGTGTGCAGGTCGACGAATCCCGGCGCGACGATGAGGTCTGTCGCGTCGATGACCTCGGTGGCCTCGCTCTTAGAGATTCGCCCCACCTTCGCGATGCGCCCGTCCTTTATGCCCACGTCAGCGCGGCGGCGAGGCAAGTTCTGGCCGTCGATGACGATGCCATTCGCGATGACGGTGTCGTACAAACCCATCCCTCTTGATTCCTCCTCCGAGCTGGACGGACCGCATGCAACAGTGCCTAGACGAGCATACTCCAGTTTCAGATTGCTGTACATGATTCTTTGTGCTGACGCTACCCGGGTTCCTCAGTTGATGGGCACATGAGGACCCTTCGGCGCGCGAACATACTGGTAGTCGGGTTGCGGGTGGCCTGAAGAGGATGTCCCGTTTCGTGTGGAAGTTCGGTGGTGATCCCGATCATGCTCAGGCGACTTGAGCGTAGTTGGTGTGTGCGTGCTTGCCTGAGGGCTGCAGGTGGCGAGATTCGGTCCCTTTTCAGGCTGGCCTGGTGTCGAACGAGACGATCGCGCGCTCCGCGATTGACGGCCGGAACCGCTGGGCTGCGAATTCCTCGTGCTCGTCGCTCGTGAGGTACGCAGAAAGGGTGGCGAGGTCGCTGAATTCTGCAGAGAATCCATGAGTGAAACGGCGGTCGCGGTCGCTCTTGTTCTCGCCGATCGCGAAGTTGCGCATCTCCGGGAAGCGGCGCGGGAGATCGGCGAGCTCCGCCAACAGCGCCGTGCGCTCCTGGCTGCTCAAGTTGTCGTTGAACCTGAATACGACGACGTGTCGGATCACGCGACAACCTTACGGGCAGCCCGGCGAGAACGACAAGAGTTTCCTAGTGTCGTGTCACGTTGTTTCGCTGAGAATTTGTTGATTCCGGGAATTTTCTGATCGGAGGCGGTGGCGGACACGGGTAAGAGGGACTCGGAAGCATGAAGCGACGTGGTTCCGCGCGGACTGATCTTGGGGACTCTCGCGTCCGATAGGCGCTCGGGTCAACGCCTGACCTTGTATCCCGCCACCTCCCGGTCCCAACAACCATCCGTGATGCCCGTCTCCCGTAGCTCGTTCTTCAGAATCTTGCCGGAGGGATTGCGGTCGAAGTCCTCGACGATGGCGACGAAGCGCGGCACGGAAAAATAAGGGAGGTTGCGCTCGCAGTGACCCATGAACTCGATCATGTCCAGTGTCTTGCCGGGCTTCAGGCTGAGCGTGACCATCACTTCATCTTCAGAGAATTCGCTCGGAACCGCGTAAACGGCGGACTCGGCGACCGCAGGGTGCGTATTGATCGCGTTCTCCACCTCGAACGATGAGATGTTCTCGCCTCGGTACCGAAGGGCATCCTTCTTACGGTCGACGAACGCGAAGAAGCCATTGTCGTCCTTGCGACCGAAGTCTCCTGTGTGAAACCACAGATTACGCCACGCTTGCACGGTTGCCTCGGGGTTATTGAAGTAGCCCTCGAACATGACGTGCGGACGTGTCGGGCGAACGACAAACTCGCCCACTTCACCAACCGCTACCTCATGATCGTCATCGTCGAACAGTCGCACTTCGAACGAATCGAGCGGCTTACCAGCGTACCCCGGAGGCGCGGGATCGTCGATCGAGGTGTTAATCACCGGAAACGCCTCACCGAGCCCGTACGACGAGAAGAGTGTGACGTTCCACCGGGTCTCGACGCCGCGGTGGATCTCCTTTGGGATCGGGACGCTGTGCAAGGCCCGGATCGGGTTGTTGCGCTCCAGGTCGCTCTCGGGCTGGTTCCACATCATCTGCAGAAGCGAGCCGAGGATACTCACCATGGTGGCGTCGAACTTGTGCACGCTCTCCCAGAAGCGGCTCACCGAGAACTTCTTGTCGAGGGCACCGGTCGCACCGAACAGGAGGGGTCCGAGAACGGTCTTGCACATGGCGTTGGCATGGAAGAGCGGCAGCGGGCTCCATGACACGTCGTGCTCCGTACCACCCATCTGGAGATACAGGTTGCGCGACGCCTCTATGAGGTAGTTCTGCGTAGCCACTCCACCCTTGGACGGCCCAGTCGTACCCGACGTGAAGAGGATGGCGCTCGGGTCGTCCCAGGACGCCAAACGCGGAACGTTGAGCCGATTGGGGTCACCGGCGAGGAGTTCGTCGACCATCGCGACGTGCACGTCGGCGATCTGCAGCAAGGTCGCAGTGTCTGCGTCGACCCGCACGAATAGGTGCGTCATATCAGGCAGCTGCGTCGCGACATCCACCACGCGGCCCGCCAGACTGGCCTCGGCTACCACGATGCGGGTCCGAGCCGTACCAAGCTGATGCGCGAGGTAGGCGCCCTTGTAGTGCAGATTGATCGGCACGATCACCGCGCCCAACTTCGCCGCGCCAAACCAGATGTAGGCGAACTCCGCGCAGTTGGACAGCAGAAGGCCCACCGTGTCCCCGGCTCGTACCCCGGACTCCGCGAGCGAGTTGGCGACCGCCGTACTGCGCTGCTCCATCTCCGCGTAGGTGACGGGTTGGTCCTCGAACCACGTGCACACCTTGTCGGCCGACACGTCGGCCCAATGCGCTAGTGAAGAGGGGATGGTCTCTCGCTTGCTCACACTCCACGCCATACGATGTACCTTTCTACTGTGTACCTTTCCACTGTGCGTCTGCCTGCTGCCGCCTCGGTCGACCATCTCATCTCCGCCGTCGCATCGGTGTCCTGGGGCAGCCGGGTCGCCGGTCGCGACGACAACGTTCCGTGCTCGCTGAAGCGAGGGTGACGCCCAGCCAGCCGCGCGGGCTACGGCGTCACTGTGGTCCCCCCTTCGCGACGACACATGTTTGTCATCCTCCCGATTCCACTAATCTGGCTGGTCAGTTCCTGATTCGCCTGCAGGTACACTGGCGGTCGTCGTCTAAAGCCGACTCCTCCGGGTGTACCGGTCGTCACGATGTCTCCTGCATCGAGCGGCATGATGTCAGAGATATAGGAGACGAGCCACGCGGGCGAGAAGATCATGTCGTCGGTTCGCCCGCGCTGCATCTCCTGATCATCGACGAGGCATGTCAGCGTAAGATCAAGCGGGTCGATCTCGTCCTTGGTGACCACGCATGGTCCGCACGGACTCGTCCGGTAGAATGTTTTGCCCTGCATCGCTTCGGAGGTCCGACGCTGCCAGTCGCGTGCACTCACGTCGTTGAGAATCGTGAAGCCCGCGATCGCGGCGAGCGCCTCGACCTCGCTGGCATGGTGGATCCTTCGTCCGATTACCACGGCGAGTTCCACCTCCCAATCCATGGCGTTCGAGACAGCGGGCAGGATGATGTCATCCTCGGGCCCAACGAGAGAGCACGCGAACTTCGCGAAGAGCGTAGGGTACTCGGGCAGGTCACGCCCGAGCTCTGCTGCATGGCTCCTGTAGTTCGTGCCAACGCCGAGGATCTTTCCTGGTTGGAGCACGGGAGCAAGGAGCTGCACATCGCCAATGTCGTGTGCCTTGCCGGTCGCGAGCTCCAACGGACCGACTCCTCGTCGGAGGACCTCGCCAACGTCCTCCGCATCCAGTTCGAGATACCCGTCGTCTGCGACCACCGCCGCCCTACTCTGGTGGCCGTCGTCGATCGTCACGAGTTTCATCCGTCACCCCCGTCGCGTGCAGATCCCGCAGATGTGCCGGCCGCGCTGGCGGCACTCTTCCGGTCGTTGCCCGGGTTGCCTTCTGGGGATGCCTTACGGCGCGGTGCCATGTCACTGTCCGATTCGGGCTCGAAGCTGTCAGTCGTGAAATATACTGGGAGCCTTGATATCGAGTTCGTACACTCGTACACTAATTTGGGATTCTAACTCAAGCGAGGCTAACGCACCTGCAGGCCGGGCACAATGACGGGTCCCCAGTAAGCCGAGCCGCGCCACGACCGGCGGCTGGACCTGAAACGCAAGGACCCTGTGAACCTCTGCGACCGACGAAAGATGACCATGTCGCCTGATCCGAGTTCTTTGAACTTCGACATCGAGGAGTTGCGGGCCCGCTACGCGCTCGAACGCGACAAGCGCTTGAGAGCGGATCGCTCTGGGCCGGCGACTGCGGTGCACGAGAGTGACATTGACCAGCGCGATCCTTACTTACCGCCGATTTCGCGTGACCCGCTCACCGACGAGGTCGACGTCGCGGTAATTGGCGCCGGTTTCGCGGGCCTCCTGCTCGGTGCGCATCTCCGCAAGGAAGGTGTCGAGTCGATACGGATCATCGATCGAGCCGGCGACTTCGGTGGGACCTGGTACTGGAACCGCTACCCGGGCGCGCAGTGCGACGTCGAGGCATACATCTACCTACCTCTTCTCGAGGAGACCGGGTTCGTCCCGACCGAGAAGTACGCCCGCCAGCCCGAGATTTTCGAGTACGCCAAGAGGCTGGCGCGGCACTACGACTTGTATCGCGACACCTGCTTCCAGACCCAGGTCACGGGCTTGCGTTGGAACGAACAGGACCACCGCTGGACGATAAGCACAGATCGGAACGATCGGATTCGGGCGCGCTACGTCTGCATGGCCAACGGGCCGATGGACAAACCTCGCCTTCCTTCCATCCCTGGCATGGCGCGGTATGAAGGCCACTGGTTCCACACCAGTCGGTGGGATTACGCATACACGAAGGGTGACAATGCCGGAAACCTGAGCGGCCTGCGTGACAAGGTCGTGGGCATCATAGGCACGGGAGCGTCGGCTGTGCAGATTGTGCCGCATATCGCGTGGTCCGCGCAGCACCTCTACGTGTTCCAGCGAACGCCCTCGACCGTGGCACCGCGGGGCAACAAGCCCACCGATCCCGTATGGGCCGCGGAGCTACGACCCGGCTGGCAGCGGGAGCGGATGGCCAACTACATGGCTCTCCTGTCCGGCTTCCGCCAGCCGGTCGACTTAGTCGACGACAGCTGGACGTACGCATTCGCGAAGCTTTTCGTCGATCCAGCTGTCGCTGCCACGAGCGTGCAGGAAGCCGCCGCGCTGAGCGAAGTCGCCGACTACGCGCTGGGCGAGGAGCTACGAGCGAGAGTGGAAGCGACGATCCGGGATCCCCGGACGCGAGAGGCATTGAAGCCGTGGTACAAGTACATGTGTAAGCGTCCGTGCTTTCACGACGAGTACCTGGAGGCCTTCAACGGCGAGAACGTCACGCTCGTTGACACCGACGGACTTGGCGTCACGAGCATCGGGCCAAAGGGGCCGCTAGTCGACGGACTCGAGTACGAGGTCGACTGCCTGATCTTCGCGACCGGCTTCGAGTACAACTCGCCGCGCACGCGCCGGTCGGGCTACGAGGTCGTCGGCCGAGGCGGCATCACCCTCTCCGATAAGTGGGCAGGGGGCCTGCGAACCCTCCACGGAATGATGTCGTCCCAGTTTCCGAACCTCATGTTCACTCCCGGGCTCAACAGCCAGTACGCAACGCTCGTGATCAACTTCTGCCACGCGTTGTGGGAGTTCGCGATCCACTCGTCGCACATCTATTCGCACTCCCTGAAGGAAGGGCTGTCCTTCGATGTCTCGCCTGAAGCCGAAGCGAGGTGGGTAGAGACGATCCTCGACCGCTCACCGCGCAACACGCCCACCTCTCGTCAGAGCCGGGAGCTCCTGAGCGCGTGCACCCCTGGCTACTACAACAACGAGGGCAAGCTCGACGACTTGCCCCCCGCGAACGTGTTCTATGGCGGCACAGCGCAAGAGTTCTACGCGATTGTCCAGGACTGGCGCGCCGAAGGCGCATTCGAAGGACTCGCGTTCCAACGGTGGCCCGATGGATAGGAGCGGAAGGAGCTCTTGGTCTCGAACTGATTGATCGTTCACTGCTCGCCGAGCAGTCGGGTCGGGTGCCTCAGGTTCTGCTGAATGACATCGACGACGGTCTCCGGGCAGTACTAGGTCTTTCGTAACGACCGCCCCCTCGCATTTGAGTTACCCTCGGGGCAACCAAGAGTTGTGCCCGATGGTTCTCAACGATCGGTCTGCGCGTCTCGGCCCCCACAGGCCTCGACTGTTCGTTGTGACATCTCAAGCGTCAGTGCGGTTTGGACGCCAGCACACCCTTGGTTTCCAGTTCGGTGACTCGAGCTTCGCTCAGGCCCGCCATGCCAATCAGCACGTCTCGGTTGTGTTCGCCGAGAGCGGGCGCGACATGGTCGTCGGGCGGAAGTGGGACCGTGCTCTTGAATGGGAATCCGGGGATCTGCACGTTGCCGGCGAGCGGATCGGACACCGTCCGTACGAGGCCGCGCTCGACAAAGTGGGGGTGGGTCAGGGCATCGGTGGGGGAGAGGCTCGGCCCGTAGGGGACCCGCGCGTCTTCAAGTGCCGACATGACTTCGGCGTCGGTCTCGAACGTCGCCATCCACGACTCGATGATGTCGGTCAACGCTTGACGGTTCGTGAGCCGGTTCGGGTTCGTGTCGAATCGAGCGTCCTCGGCAAGGTCGGGACGGCCGATCGCGCTCCACAAATTTGGCATCTGCCATTCGGTGCACAGGAGCACGATCCAGCCTTGTGGGCCGCGAAATGAGCCAGCCGGCGCGAGGTTCGGGTAGTTCCGGCCCTGACGGATCGGGACGAAGTTCTCCGGGTCCATCGATGCGCCATGAATCGACTGCTCGTGCATGTGGAACAGTGAATCGACCATGGCGATGTCGAGGTGAGTGCCGGTGCCGGTTCGCTCTCGGTGGAAGAGTGCGTGACCGATGGCGGCGAAGGCGTGTACCCCCGCGTTCGTGTCGGCGACGCCAATGCCGACAAACGTCGGTGGACCCTCGGTTTCACCCGTCATGTGCATCAGACCGGCGTAGGCCTGCGCGATGAGGTCGAAACATGGGCGTTGCGAGAGCGGCCCTGTCTGCCCGAATCCGGAGACCGACGCCATGATCAGATCCGGCTTGATCTCACGGAGACGCCGATACTCGAGTCCGCGGCGCTGGAGGACGCCAGGGCTCGAGTTCTCGACCACCACGTCGACGTGGGGAACGAGCTCGCGTACGACCTCAGCCCCTTCGTCACTGGTGATATCGATGCAGACGCTGCGCTTTCCGCGGTTCTGCTGGATGTGAGCTCCGGCCCGACGGTTGAACCGCGGGCGGTTGGAGCGGTTCGGATCGCCGTATGGTGGTTGCTCGATCTTGATGACGTCGGCCCCGAGCTCGCAGAGCAGGCGAGTGCATGCGGGACCGGCGAGATACCGGGTCAGGTCGAGAACGACGATGCCCTCGAGCCAGCGGTTGCCTTCGCTCACACGATCACGCCCCTCGGCTCGCGGGGCAACCGCAGCACTCGTTCGCCCAATATGTTGCGCATGATGTTCGATGTGCCTCCCTGGATTGTGTACGCCGGGGCGTAACAGATCGCGTCGGCGAGCTGCCGATCAGCGATTGCCGCCGCGCCGAGGACCCGGGCCGCGAACCGGGCGACGCGTTGCTCGTGATCTGTGCAGAAGGACTTCGTTGCCGCGCTGAATCCTTTGGGGGACTGACCAAGCGCTCCTCGGTAGACGAGGAGCCGTCCGAGTCGGTAGCCGGTTTCGATGGCGGCAATCTCCTGACGGACGAGCGGATCGGAGGTGTCGGCTCGCTCGAGCGCGGCATCGTACAGCGGCCGGTTCGAGACGAGGCGATCTATGCCGCCCCGCTCGTTCTCGAGCTGAGTCATCGTCTGCGCGAATGCTTCGCCCTCGACACCGACGAGATTTTCCGCCGGCACCCGGACATCGGTGAAGAAGACTTCACAGAAGTGGTCTTTCCCGACCATGTCGACGATCGTTCGGACCTCGATCCCGGGGAGATCCATCGGCACTATCAGCTCGCTTACTCCTCGGTGTGGCGGCCCGCCGTAGCCAGTGCGCACGATCAAGTAGCAAAAGTCGGCGATCGCGGCGAGGCTCGTCCAGATTTTCTGACCGTTGACGACGAAGTCGCGGCCGTCTCGCACCGCCGACGTCTGGAGCGACGCGAGGTCCGATCCCGAATCGGGTTCGCTCATTCCGATGCACCAGGTGGCCTCGCCCGACAAGATGCCGGGCAAGAACTGCGCACGCTGATCCTGCGTCCCGTAGGCGCAAATCGACGGGCCCATCTGACGGTCGGCAACCCAGCCGGCCGCAACCGGCGCACCGGCGCTGATCAGTTCGTCGGCAACGACGATCCGCTCGATCGGGGGACGTCCGCCGCCTCCGTGCTCGGTGGGCCACGTCATGCCGATCCAGCCCTCAGCGGCGAGAACCTTCGAGAAGCCCTTGGAATAGCCGTTGATCCATGAGTCGTTGTGGCTTCCGAACCGGGCGACACCGTCGCGGGCGACTTCGCGAGCGCGCCCGCGGAGCTCGAGCCAGTCCGGGGGCATCGCGAAGTCGAGACTCATCGTCAGGTGTCCAGCCGATACACCCGGGTCGCCGTACCGGAGAACATCAGGTCCTGCTCGGCGTCGTCGTACGCGGCGGCGATCTTCTGAAATGCGTTCCAGATCACCGAGTACGTCAGGGCCTGGCGATCAACGGGAAAATTGGACTCGAACATGCAGTGGCCTGGTCCGAACGTGTCAATACACCAACGCACCTGATCGTCCCACCGAGCAACGACCAAATCGGAGTCCGGCGGCGGGTCGAGCGTCCCCCAGCCAGTGGCGAAAAGGTCGTCCATACCGACTCCACCGACCTTGAGGCTGATGTTCGGGCAGCTCGCCACGTCGACCATCGCGGCCTTCCAGAGAGCAGTCACCTCCGCCCGCCGATCGCGGTGCGGGCCGATGCCGAGCGGAGCCCCCAGATGGTTGAGGATGATCGAGACATCGGGGAGGTCGCGAGCCAACGCTGTCAATTCGTGGAGCTGGTCGAAGTAGAGCCACGCGTCGAAGCTGTAGCCCATCGCCCCGAGTGTGGCGATGCCCTCGCGAAACTTCGCGTCTTCCATAAGTCGTTCCGGCGGGTTGGTGTGGCCGACGCGGACTTCGGGATGATCGCTCCACGCGGTGGCGTAGCGGACACCACGGAACAGTCCGGTGCCGACCATCTCGTGGGCGGCGAGCACTTCCTCGACTGCGGCTCCAAGGTTCAGATCGGCGAAACTCACGATGCCCGCGATTGCCGTTCCCCCCTCGGCCCGTGTTCGCGCGGCTTGCGCCGCGACAAACCGCGTTTCGCCAACCGGGCGAAGGTGCTCCGGACCGGCTTGGTCATACTCCGCCATGCAATCGACGAACACCGTGTGCGTGACGTTGTGCGTGGCGCCGGTATCAGCCAGAAGTTGCTCGGCGAGATAAATGCTCCCGCGCCGATCCCAGAGATGATGGTGAGGATCGACGATTCTGCGCCGCGGATCGACAGCCGGTTCTGGGTCGGCTCCTTCGCGCCGCTCGTATCGAGACATCAGCCGACCGGCGGTACGTGCACGAGAACCGGCCCCGGTCTCACCCCTGCGCTGGGGTGCGTCTGCTCCCTGTGGGGGCTACCGACGGCCACGCCCGAAGGCGCCATTCGAACCGAACGGCGCAGGAACGACGCAACGTAAGCCCTCATAGCCGCGAAGACTCGCCGCCGTCGATTACATATACCGAGCCGGTGACGAAATCCGAGATCGGTGATGAGAGGTAGCAGGCGAGCGGACCGATTTCTTTCGCTTCGCCCATCCGACCGGCAGGGATCTTCCGGAGGCGCCTGGCCAGGATCTCGGGCGACTCGAGGACGACTCTCTGGGCGTCGGTTTCGAACGCACCCGGGGCAATTGCGTTCACCTGCACGCTGTGAGATGCCCATTCGCTGGCCAGCGCCTCGGTGAACCGGAGCAGGGCTCCCTTGGAAGCCGAATAGGCCGCCAGGGTTGGCTTGCCGCGCAGCCCGGACGTCGAGGCGATGTTGATCACCTTGCCGTGGCCTTGCTCGAGAAACACGGTGCCGGCTGCCTTCGCCAGCGCGACCGGCGCGAGGAGGTTCACCGCGAGAGCCTCATCCCAGCGGTCCAGCGGCTCGTCTTCGAAACGAGCGGCTTGGGCGATGCCCGCGTTGTTCACGATGACGTCAAGGCGGCCGAACGACTTGATGGCGCGCACGCTGAGCGATTCGACTGCGTCGCGATCTGTCATATCGCACACGACTGGGACTACTGCACCAGAGGGACTGTGGCTGGCGAGAGACTGGAGCTCGTCTGCGGAGCGCGCGGTGGCGAGGACGTGCATCCCCTCAGCGACGAAGGCCTCGGCGATGCTGCGTCCCAGGCCGCGGCTAGCTCCCGTCACGATTGCTACGTGTCCGTCCAGGCCGAGATCCATTTCATCTCCTCCCGAATACCGGGGGCAGAGGGCGGCTCGGCCCCCCGGACGCTTCGTGGTTCGGGAGACAGTTCGAGAGCAACCGAGCCGCTACGCCGAGGGAGAATATGGGCTCGGGCGAAGAAGAACGGTCGATGTGGCGATCAAGATGGGCAGGTTCTCTTCGCGAGAATCCGTCTTCTTCGGATCTGAGCGGCCAGGACTTGAGGGAGGGCATCAGTCGATGTCGTTGATGAGCCGAGCCGCGATTCCAAGCTTGAGAACCTCGGATGCACCCTCGTAGATGCGCATCGGTCGTGCCTGGCGATAGTACTTCTCGATCTTCGAACCCCGAATCAATCCCCACCGCCCCATAACCTGGACGCACCGGTCGACAACCCGCGTCGCCGCCTCAGTGGCATTCAGTTTGGCCAGCGACGAGCGGTCGAGATTGGCGAGCGGATTGCTCGCGGCCATCGACGCTGTCTGGTACGTGAGCAGGCGCGCGGCCTCGAGATCCGACGACGAGTCGGCGAGCAGCGCCGCGACCGGCCCGAGTTTGGCCAACGGTCTGCCGAATTGCTCCCGGTCCCGGGCGTGACGAACAGCCTCCTCGAGTGCACCTTCCATCAGTCCCACGGCCGCACCGGCCACGGAGACGCGAAAGACGGCAAGAGTTTCAAGCACGTGGCGAAACGCAGTGCCAGGCTCGCCGAGTCGAGCCGACGCGGGCAGTACTACGTTGTCGAACTGCACCTCACCGAGTACGTGAGGCGCGATGATCTCCGGCGTCGGGGTGACGGTCACGCCCTCCGTGACGGCGGGTATGAGCACCAGCGAGTGGCCCTCGCCCTCTCGAACCAGCGTTGTGTAGAAGTCGGCTTCGCCCGCGTTCGAGATGAAGGATTTCGATCCGTCTACGATCAGTTCGCCGCCGAGCTCAACGGCCTTGGTGGTCACGCCCTTGAGGTCGGATCCCGCAACCGGCTCGGTGAGGGCCAGGGCGGCGCGGGCATCGCAAGACGCGACCGCGGGGAGCCACTCCTCACGTTGCTCCTCAGAGCCGGCCAGCGAGATGGCGTAGCTGCCGATCCCCTGCAGCGCGAACAGCGAGTCGAGGTGGGACGACGTCTTCATAAGCGCCTCGCGCACCAGACACGCGGCCAGCGGATCGACGGTCTCGAAGCGGCCGCCATATTTCGCGGGGACCATCAGGGAGCAGAGGCCGCTCTCGGCGAGAGCAACTGCCGTGGGCCGATGAAGTATGCTGCACTCGTCGGCTTCCATCGCCATTGGCTCGACGGCACGGGCCAGAGCGCGAGCCTCGTCGAGCACCTCCGCGTGCCGGTCGTCAATTACGACTGGAAGCGTCAGTTCTGCCATGGCTCCTCTTTCCTGACCTGGCTCCCGTGAGCTCTTCAGGGACTGTTCCTCGTGAGCTCTTCAGGGACTGTTCCTCGCTCGCTGGGCCAGCAGTCTAGCAGAACGGTGTTCATGGTTGCTTCTTGACGCGATTTCATGCACATGGTTAAATCTCGGGGGGAATGACTACGAAAGGTTCGAGCCGATCCGAGCTGGAGGTTTGTTGATGTCAGAGGTTGCGAGTGGTACGGGCGTCGATGTGGATGTGGTGGTGGTGGGGGCTGGTTTAGGTGGTTTGTACATGTTGTACAAGTTGCGTGAGTTGGGTTTGTCGGCGCAGGCGTTCGAGGCTGGTGATGGTGTGGGGGGGACGTGGTTCTGGAATCGGTATCCGGGGGCGCGTTGTGATGTGGAGAGTTTGGTGTATTCGTATTCGTTCGATGCGGAGTTGGAGCAGGAGTGGGAGTGGTCGGAGCGGTATCCGAGTCAGCCTGAGATTGAGAAGTATGTGAATCATGTGGCGGATCGTTTCGATCTGCGTCGTGATATCGATTTTGAGACGAAGGTGGTGTCGGCGGTTTTTGACGAGGACACGAGCACGTGGACCGTGGCAACTGATACGGGCCGGGTGTTGACGGCGCGGTTCTTTATTACTGCGGTGGGGTGTTTGTCGCATCCGAAGCAGATCGATATCGCAGGGGTTGACAGTTTCGCGGGTGAGACGTATGTCACGGCGAGTTGGCCGAAGGAGCCGGTGGATCTGTCGGGGAAGCGTGTCGCGGTGATCGGGACGGGTTCGTCGGGGACTCAGGCGATCCCAGTGATCGCGGAGGAGGCTGGGCATTTGACGGTGTTCCAACGGACCCCGAATTATTCGATCCCGGCGCATAATCGTGTGTTGAGTGACGAGGAGGTCGCCGAGTTCAAGGCGGATTACCGTAATTACCGTTATGAGCAGAAGATCTCGTTGTTCGGTGTGCCGATTCCGCCGCCGAAACCCTCCGCGTTGGCGGTGTCTGAGGAGGAGCGGCTCGCGGATTATCAGGAGGGGTGGGATGATGGGTTGATGCCGGCGATCATGGGCCGGTATGAGGATTTGTTGGTCGATAAGGAGGCCAACGAGACGGCGGCGCAGTTCGTTCGGGACAAGATCGCGATGATCGTGAAGGATCCGATGGTGGCGGACAAGATGATGCCGATGGATTACGCGTTCGGCACGAAGCGTCCGTTGATGGACACGGATTATTTCGAAACGTTCAATCGTGACGATGTGGACCTGGTCGACCTGCGTGAGACGCCGATCGAGACGATCACGGCGTCGGGTATTCGTACGACGGGGGCAGATTTCGAGTTCGATGTGATCGTGTTCGCGACGGGGTTCGACGCGATGGTGGGTGCGTTCAACGCGATCGATATCCGTGGCAGGGGTGGGGTGGTGTTGCGTGAGGAGTGGAAGGACGGTCCGCGCACCTATCTGGGTATCGGTATGGCGGGGTTCCCGAACATGTTCACGATCACTGGGCCTCAGAGTCCTTCGGTGTTGTCGAACATGCTGGTGTCGATCGAGCAGCACGTCGATTGGATCGGTGATTGCATCACATTCATGGGTGACCATGACGTGAAGGAGATCGAGGCGACCCCTGAGGCTCAGCAGGGCTGGGTTGAGCATGTCGCGGAGCTCGCGAACGGCACGTTGTTCCCTCAGACCGATTCGTGGTACATGGGGGCCAACGTTCCGGGCAAAGCCCGTGTGTTCACGCCCTACCTCGGTGGTGTGGGGGTCTACCGCGAGACGTGTGAGAATATCGCCGAGAACGGCTACGAGGGCTTCGAGTTGATCTCCTGAGCCCGTCCCCTAGGCGTGAAACTTACGACTTCGACATTTCACCCATCCGACCGAAAGGATCATAGCGATGCCGCTTGACCAAGGGACGACTGAGTTCCTGACAGAGATGGCCGAGGCCGGAGGTCCGGCCGTGCATGAGATGACGCCCGAGGAGGCTCGGGGAATGGTTGCAGGGTTCACCGAGATGATGGGGCCCGGCCCCGATGTGGCCCGTTCAAAGGAGCACACGCTCAGGTCAGGCGATGGGTCGACGTTCGGCGCGATCGTAGTTGTCCCTGAGGGGATCCCGCGTGGGGTTCTGGTCTACTACCACGGCGGCGGCTGGGCCCTTGGTCGCGCAGCCGACTCCGACCACCTGTGTCGGATCATGGCCAATCGCACCGGTTGCGCAGTCGTGAACGTCGACTACCGCCTCGCGCCCGAGCACCTCTACCCGGTAGCGGCCGACGACTGTTATGCCGCTTTGGAGTGGACGGCGGCGAACCTCGGCGGGATCGCGGGCGGCGAGGTGCCCATCATCATCGCCGGTGACAGCGCCGGGGGAAACCTTGCTGCGGTGGTCGCCCAGCGGGCCAGGGATCGCGGCGGCCCTGAGATCGCTCTTCAGGCTCTGATCTACCCGGTCACCGACGCAGACCTCGACAACGCGAGTTACAGCGACCCCGAGAACCAGCTGATGTTGGACCGCGACGGGATGGTCTGGTTATGGGGGCTCTACGCGCCCGACGCGTCACGCCGGACCGAGCAGGATGCATCGCCGCTCCGGGCGGCCGACTTCTCGAACCTCGCGCCGGCACTGGTCCTGACCGCCGAGTACGACGTGCTGCGCGATGAGGGTGAGGCCTATGCCGCGAAGATGTCCGATGCCGGCGTCGATGTCGAGTTGACGCGACACCCCGGCCAGATGCACGGCTTCTTCACGCTTTTGATGCTGCCGGGCAGTGGGCCGGCGATGGACCAGTTCGTGGCAGCCGTGGACCGGGCGCTGTCCTGACCGCGGTGGTGAGCGGTAGATCCGGTGGCCCGATGCTGGAGATCGCGCTAGTGTGGCCTTGATGTCAGACACAGGCGCTGTGCAGGGGGCAATTGTCGTAGTGGGCGCAGCAGGGGGCTTGGGCGGGGCGATCCTTCGCCGGCTCGCCGAGGATCGACCTGGTGCCCCCGTCTGGATCACCTACCGCGACAACGCGGCGCTCGCGGAGGCGCTCGCGGCATCCGTGCCCGGAACCCGCACGGCCCGCTGCGATCTCCACAAGCCCGAGGACCTAGTCCGACTCGCCGAGGAAGTGCGCCGCGAGGCGGGTCAGGTGGCGACGCTGGTTCACGCGGCAGTCGAGACCGAGTACGGTCCGACGCTCGAGATCGGTTACGAGAAGGTCTCAGCTGTCGTGGAGTCGAGCGGGCTCGCGCTCCTCGGTATCACAGCAGCCTTCGACGACATGCTCGGCGACGGCTCGACGATCCTCTACGTCACGAGCATCGGGTCGGACCGGGTGATCCCGACCTACGCCGCGATTGGCACCGCCAAGGCCTGCGGAGAGGCGCTCGTCCGCTACCTCGCCGTCGAACTGGCGACCCGCGGGGTCCGTGTCAACGCGATCTCGCCGGGACCGTTCGCCTCCGCGGCGGCCGCCGCCTCCGGCCTCGATGTTGACGCGCTGATGGCAGCCGCCGACGCCGCCACACCGCGCGGCCACCGCGTCGAATTGCACGAGATGGCCGATGTGGCCGCCTACCTCACCGAGCCCCGAAGCTCGGGGATCACCGGCCAGGTGATCACCGTTGACGGCGGCATCTTCACCACCTGGCACCTCTGACGCGCCGCTCCGTCGACCCACCCGATAAAAACCCCACAGAATCGCGCAGGGCCAGAACGTAAGCACCTGGGAACCCCACAATCGGTGTCCCCCGCCGACCCCGGAACCCGGCTGCGCACGCCCCCGGTAACGCCTCACTACACGACTTTGGCGTGGTCGGCCCAACGGTCGAACGGCTACATTTCGGCATGCCAACTGCTATATCGGATTCCGATAGATCCAGGATCGTGAGCCACCCCATGTGATAGGGTCCCGGCATGGGAAGACTTGATGGCAAGGTCGCAGTGATCTCGGGCGCGGCGCGAGGCCAAGGCGAGGCCGAGGCACGGTTGTTTGCTGAGGAGGGCGCCTGCGTGGTGCTCGGCGACGTACGCGACGAGCGGGGCGCGGCGGTGGCATCCGATATTGGCGCCCGCGCCCGCTACCTACATCTCGACGTGCGCGATGAGCGCGACTGGGCCGCGGCGATAGAGCTCGCCGAGGACGCGTTCGGGTCGGTGAGTGTGCTGGTGAACAACGCCGGCATCTTCGGCGGTGATCCCCCACACGTGGACACCACGCTCGAGCAGTTCCGCGAGGTCATCGACGTGAACCAGGTCGGGACGTTCCTCGGAATGAAGACCGTCGTGCCGTCGATGGTGAATGCGGGCGGAGGGTCAATCATAAACATCTCGTCAGTCAACGGTCTCGTCGGCTTTCCGAATATGGTGGCCTACACGAGCTCGAAGTGGGCGATCCGCGGCATGACGAAGGGCGCGGCGATAGAGTTCGGCCCGCTCGGGATACGGGTCAACTGCATCGTGCCCGGGGGCGTTGACACCGAGATGCTCACGGAAGCAGCCGCCGAATCGGGCGTCACCCCGACTGACGCGGAGCCTGTCGATCCGTTTGCGCAGCTCCCGCTCCAGCGGATCAGCCAACCAATCGAGATCGCGCGACTCGCGCTGTTCCTCGCTTCCGACGAAGCGAGTTATTCAACCGGATCGGACTTCCTCGCCGACGGCGGGATGACCGCCGGACCCCTGGGCTGGGCCCTGAGCTGACGCCCCGATCCTACGCGCAGCGAGATCGCGTATCCGGCGACTGCGTGACCTCAGGCGACGGTCCCCGAGGTATGCTAGAAGTCTGATGCGGTGTCGAGGCCTTGGCAACGGTCGGGGAGGTGCCGCACGGGACGAGGAGGTTCCGCTGTGGGGCGCGTCGAGGGCAAGGTCGCATTGATCACGGGGGCGGCGATTGGTCAGGGGCGCTCACACGCCGTACGGCTCGCGCAGGAGGGAGCCGACATCATCGGCGTCGATGTCTGCGCGGACATTGCGACCAACTCCTATGCCGGGCCGACTGTCGCGGACCTCGAGGAGACCGAACGGCTGGTGACCGAGCTGGGTCGTCGGATGGTGTCCCACGTTGTCGACGTGCGGGACCGTGACGGGCTCTCCAAGGCGGTCGCTGATGGCGCGCAAGGGCTCGGACGGCTCGACATCGTCTCGGCCAACGCGGGGATCGCCGGCTTCGGCGTGGCTGACGAGATCACGCCTGCGCAGTGGTCGGAGATGATGGACATCAACGTCAACGGGGTGTGGAACACCACCTCGGCGGTGACCCCCATCCTGCGGGAGCAGGGTCAGGGCGGCTCGATCATCATCACCAGTTCGGTTTTGGGCCTCCGCGGCGTACCGGGTACGTCGCACTACGTGACGGCCAAACACGCCCTCGTCGGTCTGATGAAGTCACTGGCCCTCGAGCTCGCGCCGGAGTGGATCCGGGTGAACAGCGTCAACCCGACCAGCGTGCTGACGCGGATGGTCGACAACGAGGCCACCTACCGCGCGATGCGGCCCGACCTGGAGAACCCCACACTTGACGACGCCATCGAGCCCCTCACGTCGCTCAACGCCATCCCCGTGCCGTGGGTCGAGTCGATCGACGTATCCAACGCCGTGCTGTTCCTCGCCTCGGACGAAGCCCGGTACGTGACCGGGGTCTCATTGCCGATCGACCTCGGAGCGACGGCCGGACTCTGACAGGAAGAGCACCAGAGCGGCCCGTGACGAGTCCCGCCGGTGGTCGATCCCCGTCTCGGGTCTGATCGCCGCCGAGCTTCCTGGCCTCAAACGAAACCGGTCACCTCTACTACACACTGATGATTCACCCCATAGTGGACCGGACCGCAGCTCCACCACACCAAGGCATCATACTGGACTCAAACACATACCTACGGTTTCTGGGAACTCATTTGAAGTGGGGCATCACCTGGTCGGCTATCAGCTTCAGGCTCTGCTTATACACTTCCCGTACACCCCAGGGACCCCCGATTGGATCGAGCTGCACGCTGTCGGCTTGGAACTCTTCCTTGATGCGCTGGAACTGCTCCGTCGCAAACTCCGGCGTGCCGCTGACCGTGACCGACTCGATGGTTTCCTCGATGGTGGCGTTCTGCATCGCGTTCAGGAGGGCGCTTTTGGGGCCGCCGACGATGCCGGTGATCAGTTGCTCCGGCGACAGACCGGTAGTGTGCGCCATTGCGCTCTCGGCCAATACCACTTGGATGCCGGCCATGGCCTCGAAACACTGGGCGGCATAGTCCCAAGCATCCTGCTCGGTCTCAGCCACAGAAATCAGGACCCGAACGCTCAATAGCGGCGAACCAGGATGCCCAGCCTCCCGCCAAGCCGCCCGGTACTGCGCCAACGCCTCGATCGTTCCTTCCCAGGTCGAGAAGTTCCCATGATAACCCGGCCACGGAATCATCAGATTCACCCCGGCACGGCCCATCCCCTCATACGATGCATGCGATTGCGCCACGCCCCAAAGCGGCAGACTCGGCTGTTGATACGGTCGGGGGTACAGCTCCACCCCGTCCAGCTCGTAGTGGTCACCCTTGAACGAGAACACGTCGTTCTCAAGCAGGCCCTTCACACAGGCAATCGACTCCAGATACTTGGCTCTGCCCCCATCCTCGGGCAGCGGATTCGGCATCCGCTTGGTGTCTCCAAGGCCGAGAAACCCATCCGACCACGGTGGGTCAGTGGGGCAGAGGATCGTCGAGAACGATCGGCCGAAGCCGAGCTCAAACCGGCCATTCGTGAAATGATCGAGATTTGCTGCCTCAATCGCTACAAGCAACGGATTGTGCATCGGCATCGAGGTGACCGCCGTAACGACCCGCACTCGATTCGTGATCCCAGCCACGAACGCCGCCTGCTGCAGGGTACTGGCACCGTTGTGCACCGGGCCGGTGAGATAACCCTCGGTCAAGAACACATCATCGAGACCTAACGCCTCGGCATACTTGATCTCGGCTATGGCGCCATCTATCAGTTGCGACTCCGTCTCCCCACCAGTCATAAGACCCGTACGACGGAAAGGGCTAAAAATTCCAAACCTCATCTATCTGAGCTTCCTATCTGGCCGACCGGTCGTCGACCCAGAGATTTAATCATGTACATGGAATCGAGTCAAGCGGTTGAGCCGGGTCAGCACAATGGACCCGACACCTCCCCTCGCACTACCCGGTCTCGGACGTCGCTGGTCGTTCTCCGCTCAGCTCATCGGGGCGGACGCCCTCATGGGAGGCGAGCCTCCCGCAATAGGCCCGAGTCGAGGTCGGCGACAGATCGTTGCCCCGAGAGTGCGAGGGCACTGTCCAGTTCTCGGTGCAGGATGTCGACGACGGCCTCAACGCCCGACTGACCGGCTGCAGCGAGCCCGTAGAGGTAGGGCCGGCCGACCAGGACGGCGCGTGCTCCGAGAGCGAGTGCCTTGAGGATGTCGGTGCCTCGGCGGATTCCCCCGTCTACCAGGACAGGCAGATCCGGGCCCACGGCTGCAAGCACCTCGGGAAGCACGTCTGCGGTCGCGGGTGCGCTGCCGAGCTGTCGGCCTCCATGGTTGGAGACGACCACGCCGTCGGCTCCTGCCTCGCGGGCCTGCGCTGCGTCTTCCGCTCTCATGATCCCCTTGATGACCAGCGTGCCCGGCCAGATGGACCTCAGCCACGCAATGTCGGACCAGGTGAGCGCAGGGTTGAACAGTGACGTCACCGCTTCGGTCACCACCGCAGGGTTGTGCTTGGAGGCGGGGACCGGTGTCGCCATGTTCGCCAGCTCCAGCGACGGTCCGGTGAGGTACTGCCAGGCCCACCGCGGTCGGCGAGCGATACCCGCGACCGTCCTCCTAGTCACTCGGAAGGGCATGGAGAACCCGTTGCGCACATCGCGCTCACGGTTACCCCCGACAGGCACGTCGACCGTCACGAACAGGGTCTCCACGCCTGTGTCCGCGGCCCGGCGCACAATGGAGGTCGTCGCGGCGCGGTCTCGCAGCACGTAGAGCTGGAACCACAGGCGCTTCCCGCCCACGGCGGCGACGTCCTCTAGTGCTGTCATCGAGACGGTGCTCATGGTGAAGGCGACTTCGCGCGAGGCGGCGGCGCGTGCGGCGGCACGATCTCCGTCGCGGGAGAACATTTGAAGTAGGCCGGTCGGAGCGAGGACGACCGGCGTCGCTAGTCGCAGCCCGAACAACTCGACTTCCTGAGAACGCTCCGCCACGTCCCGAAGGACGAAAGGCACGAGCGCGTAGCGCTCCCAGGCAGCGCGGTTTCGCCGTGCCGTGACCTCGTCGTCGGCTGACCCCTCGACGAGGTCGAAGAGCGGCCTTGGGAGACGTCTGCGCGCAACCCGGCGCACGTCCTCCAGGTTGACGAATCGGTTCTCCACTTGACGCTCCCACGCGCTGACCAGGGACTGTTCGTCGTCGCTTGGCCGGCAGTCTAACATGAAGATGTTTATGGTTGGTTCTTGACGGACGTGGGTGATCACCGAGCTGGCGCTCTTCACGGCGTTGGCGGTTCCACGGTCAACGCGGCCGCCAGACGCCGATGACATCGCCTCGGCTTCTACGTCCGCCGCTAGTGGTATGTCGTTGGTTTGGTTGCGGGGTTGGCAGGGTTGTGGGAAAAGACATCGTGGCGCGGGTATGGCGCGAGCGGGGTCTGCGCCCGTGGCGTGCTGATGTGTTCAAGCTGTCCACTGCTCCCGACTTCGAGGCCAAACTCCACGACGTGATCGGCTTGTACTTGAAGCAAACCCTGAACGTCAGCGATGGCACCTGCACTTCACCCCCACCAGCTCGAGTTGGGCGAACCTCGTCGAAGGCTGGTTCTCGATCCTGACCCGCAAAGCCCTCAAGAACCGCGCGTTCACTTCAGTCGCCGACCTCAAAGACGTCATCGAGCACTGGGCAGCGCACTGGAACCACGACCCCAAACCCCTGCGCTGGACCAAACAAGCCCAACCCGTCATCGACAAAATCAAACGAGCCCAAACCGCCCTAGACCGCGCAACCAAACCCACGACACACCACTAGGAACGGGCAGCGAGGCACGGCGCACGTCGACCGATGTCGTGTGTAGGGCGTTCCTTGACCGCGACGGATCGCCCGTCTATTGTAAAGATGTACATGGATAACGGGCAGAGTCCACCCATGCTTGCTCTTCCATGCTTGCTCTTCCTCGGAGGCCCGGGATGACAGAGAACTCTATCGGTGACGTATTCAACACCGAGCCCCGCGTCGGACGACAGCGCGCGGATCTTGCTGATCGAACGTTGCGACGAACGGGTAAGCCGTGAGGCGTATCTGGCCACTCCTGCTGAAGACGGATCGTCGGCCAGTTGGGCGAGATGGTCTCAGCCAAGCCGACCGTCACCTACACCGAACTTCATGGCGCGTAGGCGCTGTGGACGAATGAGGAATACATACACCGAAACCCGGAGGAAAAGGACAATGGAACACCAAATGAAGGACACAAGGAAGACCAAACGAGCATGGATGATGCTCATCGCGATCCTCGCTGCTCTGTCGCTCGTGGCGGCAGCATGCGGCGATGACGATGACGACACGACGCAGGAACCACCGGCTGAAGAGCCGGCCGCGGAGCCGGCGGAGGAACCGGCCGCGGAGCCGGCGGAGGAACCGGCCGCGGAGCCGGCGGAGGAACCGGCCGCGGAGCCGGCGGAGGAACCAAAGGAGCCGCTCAAGGTGATGACGATCTCTGCCGTCGAAACCAACCTCAGTCCTTTCAAGGAAGCGATCGAGGTTGCAAAGGTCTACGGGCAGTACATCAACGACCGTGGCGGCGTCGCCGGTCATCCCATCGAGGTGATCACCTGTGACGGGATGAGTGATCCGAACGTGTCCCAAGCGTGTGCCCGTCAAGCCGTCGACGAGGGCGTGGTGGCCGTGATCGGCGGCTTCGAATACGACTTGTCCCTCGCCGTGCCGATCTTCGAAGAGGCCGGAATCGCGTTTATCCACCACTCGGGGGTGACCGGCCCCGAGTTCTCGAGCCCGATCAGCTTCCTACTCGGCGCCGACAACGCCATGCAGCACGCGGTGACGTACATCATGAACGAGGACGGATGTGAGGCCCCGGCCTTTGCCTACATCGACATCTACGTCGACTACTTGACCGCACTCGCCCAACAGGGGTGGGACCACTTCGGGGTGTTCGGCGACACCGCGAAGACCATTGCTCTGCCTGCTGAGGCCGGCGACTACAGCGCCCAGGCGGCTCTGGCCGAAGGCCACGACTGCGTCTGGCTCTCGTTGGCTTCCGCGAACGCGGCGGCGTTCTTAGCCGGCATGCGGACCGTGGGCTCCGACATGCGCGTCTACGGCGCGCAGGGCCTCCTGAACGAGGACGTAGCAGCTGCGTACACCGAGCTCACCGAGGGTGGAATAGTGCTCAACTCCTATCCCAACTGGCAGGATACGGTCTGGGATGAGTACCGGGCGGCGCTCATCGAGTACGACGCGCCACCCAGTTCCGAGTACTCCGGTCTCGCCAGTCTCGGCACCTGGGGCGCGTACGTCATGTTCAAGGACATCGTGGAGCTGATCGACGGTGACATCACCGCAGCGTCGTTCCTAGAGACGACCCTGGAGCAAGACGCCCTCCAGTCGATGTGGGGCCCCACGATGGATCTCTCGAAAGACGGTCCTCAACCGGGATTCCCACGCGTGCTGAACTTCGTGCTCACCTTCGATCGGATCGGCCCCGATGGCGAGATGATACCCACCGGTGAGTTCGTCGACTTCGCCGACGCAGTATCGGGCGGCTGATCACCTTACGGTCGGGGGGAACCCTCCACCCTCGGACCGCGACATGGGGCGGGCAGACTGCCCGCCCCATGTAGCGAACGAGGTGGCACAGGACTCCCTGGCGGGTCGCGGAGAGCACCGACTTCGTGCGATCCGCGAACTCCGTCGATCAAACCCCGACGAAGTCGCCAAGCCAGATGGGGCCTCGGAGGATCCCAAGTTCTGGCGTGGTGGCGGACGGCAAGGGTCGGTCAGACCGAGGCCACCCTGTGCCTGGCCACGACCGTATTGTCCACTTTTTCCTATCCGTGCTGGAGCCCAACTTCCTTAGCGAATCGCTCCATCAGTGTGAGCACTTCCTCAAACTGATCGGTCCAGGCAAAGAATGCCAGGACAACGTGATTCAGACCAGCCTGCTCATAACGTGGTAGAGTCCGCAGCGCGTTTTCAAAAGTACGCTCGTTCAACAGTGCAGCATAGGTCAGCGAGTTTGGATCGCGGCCGCCTTGTTCTGCCAGCTCCTTAATCGAAACGATATCTTTGGCAAAGCCATCTGGGTCGCGCCAGAACGGCGCAGTCGACCCCGACGTTCCATACCAGCCGTCACCAAGTGTTGCCGTTCGGCGCAATGCTCGCTTACTGTGTCCCCCAATCCAAATTGGCGGGTGCGGCTTTTGGACCGGTTTGGGCTCACATTTAATACCCGAAAATTTCTCGTAACGGCCATCAAACTGCGCCTCGTCTTGGGTCCATAGCGCTTTCATGACCTGCAAATATTCATCCGTCTGGTTACCCCGTTCGTGATACGGCGCATGGAGTACCTCAAATTCTTCTTTGAGCCAACCTGAACCGCCGCCTAAGATCACCCGGCCATGCGATAAGACATCTATCGTCGCCACCATTTTGGCAGTCACAATCGGATTTCGGTACGGGACGATCAGCACGCCTGTGGCCAGCCGGACGGTCTTGGTACACGCCGCGACATAGGCAAGGACAGTCAGTGGGTCCAAGAAATTATCGTTAGTATCAAAAGGGAATTTACCTTCTGGATGATACGGATACTTTGACTCCAGCTGGGCAGGAAACACCACATGATCCCCAACCCAGACCGAGTGAAAGCCAAGTGTATCAGCGTGTTGGGCGACGGTTTGAATCCGCTCGACAACCTGCTCACGCGCAAACGCGCCGATGTGGGGAAGCACAACACCAAATTCCATAATTCCTCCTTATTGCCTCGGGAGTGTTGCGCCCTCCGAGATGGCAAGCACCGTGCTATAAGCGTCGGCAAGCTCTATCGGTCGTTGCGACAGAGTTCAGTGTAGACGCTGAGTGCTGAGTTCCAGTCGTGGAGTTTGCGGCGCGTCAGAGGTGCCAGGTGGTGAAGATGCCGCCGTCAACGGTGATCACCTGGCCGGTGATCCCCGAGCTTCGGGGCTCGGTGAGGTAGGCGGCCACATCGGCCATCTCGTGCAATTCGACTCGGTGGCCGCGCGGTGTGGCGGCGTCGGCGGCTGCCATCAGCGCGTCAACATCGAGGCCGGAGGCGGCGGCCGCCGCGGAGGCGAACGGTCCCGGCGAGATCGCGTTGACGCGGACCCCGCGGGTCGCCAGTTCGACGGCGAGGTAGCGGACGAGCGCCTCTCCGCAGGCCTTGGCGGTGCCAATCGCGGCGTAGGTCGGGATCACCCGGTCCGACCCGATGCTCGTGACGTAGAGGATCGTCGAGCCGTCGCCGAGCATGTCGTCGAAGGCTGCTGTGATACCGAGGAGCGCGAGCCCGCTCGACTCCACGACAGCTGAGACCTTCTCGTAACCGATCTCGAGCGTCGGACCGTACTCGGTCTCGACTGCCGCGTGAACCAGCGTCGCCACCTGACCCGCCTCGCGGCGCACTTCCTCGGCGAGTCGGACTAGGTCCTCGGGCTTGTGGAGATCGCAGCGGGCCGTGCGGGTTCCGGGCACGGATGCCGCGAGCGCCTCCGCGAGCGCCGCGTTGTCGCGGTAGGTGATCCAGACGGGGGCACCAGGTCGATCCTCGGCGAGCCGGCGAAGGATCGCCCCGCCCAAGCCCCCTGCTGCGCCCACTACGACAATTGCCCCCTGCACAGCGCCTGTGTCTGACATCAAGGCCACACTAGCGCGATCTCCAGCATCGGGCCACCGGATCTACCGCTCACCACCGCGGTCAGGACAGCGCCCGGTCCACGGCTGCCACGAACTGGTCCATCGCCGGCCCACTGCCCGGCAGCATCAAAAGCGTGAAGAAGCCGTGCATCTGGCCGGGGTGTCGCGTCAACTCGACATCGACGCCGGCATCGGACATCTTCGCGGCATAGGCCTCACCCTCATCGCGCAGCACGTCGTACTCGGCGGTCAGGACCAGTGCCGGCGCGAGGTTCGAGAAGTCGGCCGCCCGGAGCGGCGATGCATCCTGCTCGGTCCGGCGTGACGCGTCGGGCGCGTAGAGCCCCCATAACCAGACCATCCCGTCGCGGTCCAACATCAGCTGGTTCTCGGGGTCGCTGTAACTCGCGTTGTCGAGGTCTGCGTCGGTGACCGGGTAGATCAGAGCCTGAAGAGCGATCTCAGGGCCGCCGCGATCCCTGGCCCGCTGGGCGACCACCGCAGCAAGGTTTCCCCCGGCGCTGTCACCGGCGATGATGATGGGCACCTCGCCGCCCGCGATCCCGCCGAGGTTCGCCGCCGTCCACTCCAAAGCGGCATAACAGTCGTCGGCCGCTACCGGGTAGAGGTGCTCGGGCGCGAGGCGGTAGTCGACGTTCACGACTGCGCAACCGGTGCGATTGGCCATGATCCGACACAGGTGGTCGGAGTCGGCTGCGCGACCAAGGGCCCAGCCGCCGCCGTGGTAGTAGACCAGAACCCCACGCGGGATCCCCTCAGGGACAACTACGATCGCGCCGAACGTCGACCCATCGCCTGACCTGAGCGTGTGCTCCTTTGAACGGGCCACATCGGGGCCGGGCCCCATCATCTCGGTGAACCCTGCAACCATTCCCCGAGCCTCCTCGGGCGTCATCTCATGCACGGCCGGACCTCCGGCCTCGGCCATCTCTGTCAGGAACTCAGTCGTCCCTTGGTCAAGCGGCATCGCTATGATCCTTTCGGTCGGATGGGTGAAATGTCGGATTCGTGGTTTCACGCCTAGGGGACGGGCGGTTCAGCACTGTACCACGTCGGTGATTGCCCTGCGCGGCGTAGACACGCTGGTCGCCGCCCACGAACTCCTGCATCAGCGTCGCTCCCCGGTCCGGCGTTTCGATCGTCGTGAGCACCGGGCTCAGGAGATCAACTCGAAGCCCTCGTAGCCGTTCTCGGCGATATTCTCACACGTCTCGCGGTAGACCCCCACACCACCGAGGTAGGGCGTGAACACACGGGCTTTGCCCGGAACGTTGGCCCCCATGTACCACGAATCGGTCTGAGGGAACAACGTGCCGTTCGCGAGCTCCGCGACAGTAAGCAACGGCGAGAAGCGAGAGAAGACAGAGGGCCATGACCTGGACGGGCCACCGGAGCGAGGAATGCCTCAATAAGAGTCGAATCGGGTGCCCCGGCACCGAACCTCCTGAGTTCAGCTGGGGCGACGCGCGAGCGTCTCTGCGCGGGCTGTCCGACGGCGGTCTCAACATCGCGTTCGAGGCTCTCGATCGCAACATCGCATCCGGACGCGGTGACGCGGTGGCGTCGACGCCGTCCCTGGCACCTCTTGATTTCCCTCCAATCCATGTATATGGTTTCTCCGATTCATGTCGGGAGGAGCCGCTGTGGGGGACGCCGTCGTTGTTGGTGCGTCGAGTTCGGTCACATGGTCGACCCAACCCTTCTGCGCCTCGGGTGTGGCCTCGATGCCCACGGCGTCGGCCCTTGCGCACGTAGTCGATGCAGCCGGTGTTGTTCGATTGACATGACCATCTTCGAAAACACCGAGAGGCTCTCGATACCGACTCGTGGTACGTGGGGGCCAACGTGCCCGGCAAGCCGCGGTGTTCACCCCCGAAGTGATCAGTTCCCGGACAGCAGCTCGATGATGCGCGAGACTGCGACGGCACTCCCATGAGCGACGTCGTTCAGTTCGCCCTTCTCGGACTCGCAATCGGCTCGCTCTACTCGCTCGCGTCCCAGGGTCTCATAGTCATCTACCGGGGCTCGGGCGTGTTGAACTTCGCGCACGGCGCGCTCGGGATGGTCGGCGCCTACGTGGCGTGGGAGGTCCGCGCCGAGAACCGCCTGACATGGTCGCCGTTCCCTGGCGAGCATCCGTTCCTGCTTGCGTTGTTCATCGGCGTCGGCGTGTCAGCTCTGTTGGGCGCTCTCTCCCACCTGCTGGTCATGCGACAGCTCCGGCGGGCCGCACCGCTTGCAAGGGTGGTCGCGACCCTCGGAATCCTCATCATCCTCCAGGCGGCCGCCGTCATCCGGTACTCGTCCAGGCTCATTTTCCCGCCGGTCGAGCTGCCGCAGTACCCCGTGTCGTTCTGGGACATCACGATCACGGTGGACCGGTTCATCCTCGTGGGCATCGCCGTCGTGCTGACGATCGGCCTGTGGATCCTCTACCGCTACACGACGTTCGGTCTGGCCACCTCGGCGGTCGCGGAGAACCAGCGGGCGGCGGCGTCGATCGGCCTGTCGTCCGACACGGTGGCGACGGTCAACTGGGCTCTCGGCTCAGCACTCGCCGGACTGGCGGCCATCCTGGTCTCGCCGATCATCACCCTGTCCGTGCAGGGGATGACCAACGTCGTGCTCGCCGCGCTGGCAGCGGCGCTGGTGGCCGAGTTTCGCTCGTTCCCCATCGCGCTTGCGGCGGGCATGGTCATCGGGATCGGCGAGAGCGAGCTGACTCGCTACGTCCATCAGCCGGGCGTTTCGAAGTCGCTCCCGTTCGCAGTGATCGTGCTCATACTTCTCGTCCGGGGCCGCGCGCTCCCCGTGCGAGGCCACTTCCTCCAGAGGCTTCCGCGAGTCGGCAACGGACGTCTCAGCCCCATCGGCCTGATTATCGGCGTCGCCGGAGCTGTGCTGCTGACGCTGTCGGTACCGCTCGTCTGGCAGGACTCACTCGTGGTCACGTTCGGCACGGCGATCGTCCTGTTGTCGATCGTGGTCGTCACCGGCTACGCGGGCCAGCTTTCGCTCGGCCAGTTCGCCATCGCCGGGTTCGGCGCGTGGGTCGCGGGACGTCTCGTCGCCACGCAGGGGTGGCCGTTCACCGCCGCCCTCCTCGTGGGAGCCATCGCCGCCGTTCCACTCGGCGCGCTCTTCGCGCTACCGGCGGTGCGAGCCCGTGGCATCAATCTCGCAGTACTGACGCTCGGCCTGGGCTCAGCCCTCGAGCTGATGCTGTTCAAGAACTCGAACTACACGGGGGGCTTCCCCGGGACCATCGTCGGCAGGCCCTCGTTCTTCGGCTGGGACATCACCTCGACGACCCACCCGGGCCGGTACGCACTGGTCTGTCTCGGGCTGTTCGTCGTCCTCGCGGTCGCCGTGGCGAACATGCGGCGCGGCCGTTCTGGTCGTCGACTCATCGCGGTGCGGACGAACGAGCGGGCCGCCGCCGCGCTCGGAATCAACGTTGTCGGCGCCAAGCTTTACGCCTTCAGCCTCTCTGCGGGCATCGCCGCGGTCGGGGGGATCCTGCTCGCGTTCCGCAAAGACACGATCACCTTCAGCACCGAGTTCACCAACATCAGCTCGATCGTCTACGTCGGATGGGCATTCGTCGGCGGCATCGGGTTCCTGCTCGGGCCGGTCCTCGGTTCGACCCTGACGTCTGGAGGAATCGGCATCCGGATATCGGATGCACTGCTCTCGTCGGTGTCCCGGTACGTCCAGCTGCTCGGCGGTGTCCTCGTTGTCCTTCTGGTCCTCTTCCATCAAAACGGAATGGCCAGCGACCTCGGCGAACAGTTCCGGGCGGTTGCGGCGAGGATCCGCGGTCTCTTGTGGCGTAGTCCCGAATCTGAGTCCCCGACGGTCGAGCTACCCGATATCGCCCGTGAGCCGGTTCAACCGAAGACCCTGGTTGTGGAGAACCTCACCGTGCGTTACGGCGCGGTGGTCGCCGTCGACGAGGTGTCGCTCACCGTCGAACCCGGTCGGATCGTCGGCCTAATCGGCCCCAACGGCGCCGGAAAGACCTCCGCCATCGACGCGGTCACGGGCTTCACCCGTGCCGCGACCGGAACGGCCCGTCTCGGCGATGCCGACCTCACGCGCATCAACCCGGCAAAGCGCTCACGCCTCGGTCTGTCCCGCTCGTTCCAGTCGCTCGAGCTCTTCGAGGACGTGACAGTCCTCGACAACCTCCGCGCGGCCTCGGACCCACGCGACGCCCGCTCCTATGTCCGCGACCTCTTCTATCCGGTCGATCCTCTGTTGCCTGGCCAGGTGGTAGCTGCCATCGAGGAGTTCGAGCTCGCCGACGACCTCCACCGCCACGTTGAGGACCTCTCATTCGGCCGGCGCCGGCTCCTCGCGGTCGCGAGGGCCGTCGCGACCAGTCCCAGCATCCTGCTCCTCGACGAGCCGACCGCCGGTCTCGGCGAATACCAGACAGCGGAGTTCTCCCATCTGCTTCGACGACTCGTCGACGACTGGGGCATCGGGATCCTCCTCGTCGAACACGACATGAGCTTCGTCATGGGTGTGTGTGACCACATCCACGTCCTGGACTTCGGAAAGACAATCGCCGATGGCTCACCTGAAGAGATCCAACGGAACCCCGCGGTGATCGCCGCCTATCTCGGCGAGCCCGACGAGGATGCGATGGTCGACGACCTGGCAGCACCGAAGGTGACGGGCCAATGATCGTCACGGAGAACTCCCATGGTGAGCCGGGCGCGGCGACCGGTCCCGGCCCTGTGCTCGCGGCCCGCGACATCACCGCCGGCTACGGATCACAGGCTGTCATCCACGACATCACGCTGCACGTCGATCCCGGCGAGGTCGTCGCCCTCCTCGGCGCCAACGGCGCAGGGAAGACCACGACGCTGCTCACGCTCGCCGGCGAGCTGCCGCCGATGGCGGGCGAAGTTCTGCTGCACGGCGCGCCCACCAGGGGATCCCTGCATCGGCGGGCCCGCGCCGGAATGGCCTACGTGACCGAGGAGAAGTCGGTCTTCATGACCCTCACCACGAGCCAGAACCTCAAGGTCGCCGGGGTGGAGGTCGGGACCGCACTGGACCTCTTCCCGGAGCTCGAGAAGCGGATCGACCTCAAGGGAGGGCAGCTCTCGGGCGGAGAACAGCAGATGCTCAGCGTCGCCCGTGCCCTCTGCCGCGACCCACGCGTCCTGCTGGCCGACGAGCTCTCGCTCGGACTCGCGCCCCTCATCGTCAAACGGCTCCTCGAGGCGGTGCGCGCGGCCGCCAACGACCACGGCACAGGGGTCCTGCTGGTGGAGCAGCACGTGCAGCAAGCCCTGAAGTACGCGGACCGGGTGTATGTCCTGCGCCAGGGCCGGGTCGTACTGGAGGGAACCGCCGCCGAGATGAGCGGACGCATCAATGAGATCGAAGCCAACTACCTCGCGTCGGGAGTACGGGACGAATCGGATCAGGCGCCGAACGGACAGAGGGAGTGCGAGTGAACGCGATCTCGAAGAAGGCCAGCGGACCTGACTCGAGTACTAGGAGCGCAGCACCTGTCGCCAGCCGCCGTCCCCGAAGCAATCGGGATGGGCAGGTTCATGGTCACAGCCGCTCGAGCGGCCTCGCCTTCCGCCCCGGAACAAGAACGAGAGACTCGCTGTAAGCCGGATCATTGCGCGTGGTTGCCGCTCGGTTCCACGCGAGAGGAGAGCATCCTTATGACGTCGACAACTGCCGCATGATCCAGTTCGCTCCCACCCATCCTGCAGAGAATCGCGTAAAGACCTTCACAGACTGGTGTGAGGTTCAGCGATACCTCAAGAAGACGTGCTTCATCGAGGGCGAAGCGGAGATCCTTCAACTGAGCGGATGCGGCTCCCCCGGGCTCAAACCTTCCGGACAATAGCTTCTCTCGCTTCACCTCCAACGCCTTACTTCCGGCGAGCCCACCCGACAGAATATCGAGAATCAGCTCCATCTCTAATCCAGCGGCTTCAGCAAACACCAGTGCCTCACCCAGGCCCACAAGCACAGCAGCGACTACAATCTGATTGGCCGCTTTTGCCATTTGTCCCGCCCCAAGCGAGCCGCAGTGGTGCACCGTTGAACCCAAGACTTCAAGGACCGGCCGAGCGGCCGCAACGGCATCATCGGCGCCTCCGACCATGATGGACAACGTGGCGGTCTGCGCTCCCACGTCACCGCCGGATACAGGCGCATCGATGAGCGCCACATTCTGCTTCGCGAGTCTTTCGCCCAGCTGTCGGACGCCCGTCGGCGAGTGGGTTCCCATCAGCACCATCACTGAACCGTCAGTGAAGCCAGCTTCCAAGCCTGACGGCCCGGGTAGCAGCTCATAGACGTCGGGCAAGTCTGTGAGCATCGCCACAACGATCCGAGCAGAGCGGGCGACCTCCGCCGGGCATTCGACCGGAACCGCTCCAAACTCCTTGAGCTCGTCAACCCGTGAGCGCGTTCGGTTCCACGCCGCAACCTCAAAGCCGTGGCTGAGCAGGTTCCGCGCCATAGGCATCCCCATGCGGCCAAGTCCGAGGAAGCCAACGGTCTTGGGCCGAGCTCGACTCGCCAGAGTACCGGACTCCTTCATGTGCGCAATTCGTATGCCGCGCTCACATCGAGCTCCGGGGCGATCGGCGCGCCAAAGAGTCTGATCTCATCTGCGATCGAACGCACAACCGACATACCCTTGGTGTCAGCTATCTCAGCAAGACTCGCCCCGAAATCCTCAGGTTGGGCGATGCGACCGGCTCGCGCTCCGAGCGTCTCGATAAGCGCCACCTGCGCTACGCGACCAGCGCCGACCGCGAGGACCTCACCATTCATCGTGCACGACTCGTGCGAGAGCCAAACGACGACTGGCGCGACGTGAGCCGGGTCGGCAGCAGCGGACTCCCGGTCAACTTGCATCCGTTTGTTATACCATCGGGTCTGCCGCACGATCGAGTGACAGGTTGGTTGGGCAGCCAGTCGGGCTGGCGGGTCATGGTTGTCTCGTATTCGATGGCGGTCAAT
Source organism: Candidatus Aldehydirespiratoraceae bacterium (assembly GCA_965198365.1). GTDB lineage: Bacteria > Actinomycetota > Acidimicrobiia > Acidimicrobiales > Aldehydirespiratoraceae > VXYK01. The sequence goes on from OZ240617.1 coordinate 2,130,835, forward strand.
CGGCCGAGGGCGGCCTGGCTGCGGCGTCGGTGGTACCACAGGTCTTGACAACTCCTCTCCTCATTGCGGGTTGATCTGCCCTCCGCTACTCATAGGTCCTCGGATCTAACCGAGGACAAAGATACCACGCGTTCAGGATCGAGTCGACCCTCGACTGAGAGGACGCATTGGTGGCACGGCACACACCAGCGGCAGACCGAAACCCGGCTGAGCGAGCGGGCCAATCCGTCGATGGGCGCTGGCTTCCGCAACGGCTGCAAGAGATGTTCAACCCGACGTCGATCGCACTCGTCGGTGCGTCGGAGCGTCGGACCGAATGAGTTCCTGGGCGCCTTGGAACTCGCTCGGGCCCGATCGCCTGATCTCACAGGTAGGGCCTGCGGGCTCGTGGAGCGAGGACCGCGCCAAGGACTTCCTCACGTCGTTCGGCGTTCCCATGGCCGGACAATCTCGCGGCGCGCTTGTTGTGCGCGGCGGGGCTAACTAGTGTAGCCATTGTCGACGACCAAACGTTGTGGTCTCGGTTCGCGTGCGGATGTCTGCGGTTCGGGTTCGCCTAGGAGTAGGAAAGGGATTGCGATGATTATTATCGATGCTGATTGTCACATTTGCGAGCCTAAGGACATCTTTACGAGTCGAATGCCGTCGAAATACGGTGACCTGATCCCTCATGTGAAATATGTGCCCGAGGACGGAGCGGATTATTGGTTCGTAGGTGACCAGAACGTGTATATGATCACATCGAGCGTTGTGTATAACGGTGCCGATGGCTCGTACGAGCGGCGTCAGAAGGTTGAAGGAGAGGATTCAGCGTGGGCGTTGTTCCCGTCGCGGTTCGAGGAACAGCATCCGTCGTCGTACGATCCGAGCGAGCGAGCGAAAGTAATGGACGACTTCGGTATTCGGGCGGCGGCGACCTACCCGAATTTGGGACTGGTGAATCCTGAGATCTATCGAGCCGGGGGTCACAACGATGTGGAATATCAAACGGCAGTGGTTACTGCGTACAACGATTGGGTTTTGTCGTGGGCTACTGAGCAGCCTGGGCGGTTTATTCCGCTGGGGAACATTCCATACTGGGATATAGACATGGCCGTGAAGGAAGTGGTCCGGTGTGCTGAGATCGGCATGATGGGGCTGGTGATGAGTGGGGTACCGGAGATACATGGGTGCCCATCGTTGTCTGACACAGCGTGGGATCCGATGTGGGCGGCGGCGCAGGACGCGCAGTTGTCGATCAGTTTTCATGCGGGGGGCGGAGAGTTCGACCGGGGCGAGTACCACACCCGAATCATGGGTTCCCAGATTATGCAGATCGCTTCGACTGTTGAGGCGTTTATGGGAAACGCGATAACCGCGATCGAACTCTTGCTATCGGGTGCGCTTCAGCGGTTTCCGAGGCTGAATTTTGCGATCGTGGAGTCGGGTGTCGGGTGGGTGCCGTTCGTACTGGAGTGTCTGGACGAGCACTACAAGCGTTTCGAGCCGTGGTTGCAACGGCCGGAGATGAAGTCTGATGAGTTGCCGAGTGATCTGTTCCGCCGCCAGATGTTCGTGAACACGTGGTATGAACGGCTTCAGAATCAGTCGGAAAAGACGCTGCCTGTAGACAACCTGATGTTTGAAACTGATTATCCGCACCCGACGTGCTTGTTCGGAGACGAAATAGAAGACGCGATTAACAACCGTATGACATCACTGAGCCCAAAAGACAAGGAAAAGGTATTGTTCCGGAACGCGATGCGGTGTTTCAACTTGGGCGATGACTTCCTCGAGTTGGGAGCGAAGACATTGGTCTAGCAGGGTGCTAGGAGCATCCTCGGGCCCGGCTGATTGATACGTGGCGCGGTGGATAGTCTGAGAAGAGTACGTTCATGACAGAGAGAAGGGTACGTTCATGACAGATATGCGCGACTATTTTGGGTTGCCACACCCAGAGATGGGCAAGGAGCCGACGGAACGCGAGCTACGCGCGTTTATGGCCTGCTCGAACTTGCTGAGCGGGCTGTACCGGCAAGGCGAGTATCGCCGAGTGATAGATGAGCTCGACTATGTGACCGATGATTTTGTTCGCGAGATCGTCGATGATGTCGCCAACCCCCCCACGGTGATACGGGTCGAGGGAAAAGAAGCGATGCGCGCCCAATCGGAACGAGAGGTGCCCACGTTACCCACCGATGACCGCTTCTGGCGTACACACATCCTCTCGAACCAGCAGTGGAAGATGCTGTCCGACACAGAAGTCGAGTGTCTTCACTGGATGGTCTACTTCGACAACAGAGCTCAGGTCACCTCAGATTCTCCAGATACCCTGCAGCCAGTTGAACCGCTTCCGATAATCGACTGCCTCCAGCGGTTCCGATTCGAAAACGACCGGTGGCTACTATCGTACCGGTACTACCGATGGGTTCACGGACCCCGCCCCGACGTGATTCTCCGCGCGGGATCCTTCACGCCGTGGCGCTGACCCCAAGCAGCACCACGATGGCGGGGCCCCTGCCCCGCGTGGTGGACCCTGCGCGACACCCCGCTCCCTACTTCAACCCGAAGAGCCCCATGACCGGGCCCGACCCCTTACGCGCCGCCGAGCCGTACAGAAGTATCGACGTGTATCGACGCGCAGTCAGGTAGTGGAATCGAGTTCGGACGTGTAACTCGGGGGTCCGAACTTGAGGTGCACCTCGGGCGAGCCCTGGTAACTGGCTACGCCCGCGCCGTCCCGGTGGACCTGCTTGGCACCCACCGGGTTGCGCAGCACCCCTATGCCGGATGCCTCGAGTTCAACGACGTCACCAGGCTGGATCCACCGGTCGAGTTCGAAGCCGCAGCCGCCGCCGACGGTCCCCACCGCAAAGAACTCACCCGGGTAGACATCTTCGTCCAGCGAAGCCCATGCCAGCACCTCGGCGAAAGAGAACTGACGCTGCGCGGTGCTGCCCGATGCCCATAACTCGTCGTTGACCCGAGCGCTCATCTCGACTGACCACTCGTCGACCTCATCCATCGTCAGCACACACGGGCCCATCGCGTTGCAGAAGTCCTTCCCCTTGGACGGCCCGAGCGAAAAACTCATCTCGAACACCTGAATGTCGCGGGCACTGACGTCGTTGAAGATCGTGACACCCGCGATACGTCCCTGCGCCTCGCCGGGGGTCAAGTTACGACCGCCAGCGGACGTGAAGAACCCGAGTTCCATTTCGAAGTCCACTTGATCGGTGTACGACGGCCACAGCAGCGGTTCGCCGGGCCCGATGATCGTCTCAATATTGCACTTGTAGCAGATCGGCATCGCCTCGAATGCCGGCGGAACCTCCCACCCGGCGCCGGTCGCGTGCGCGGGGTAGGTGAAATAGTCACGCACTCGACGCGGGCGCGGCACCGGCGCGAGCAGTCGAACGTCACCGATTTCATGGACAACCGGGTTCCCGTCGCCGTCAACCAATCGGTTACCCCTCTCCCGATGAGTTCGAGAGACATCGAGCGCACGCTGAGCGTTGCCCTGCCCGGCTTCGCCACTCTCGAAGAACGCGACCATCTCATCGGCAACCGCGGGTGCCCGCTCAACGGCTGCCGCGCCGTTGCGCAACTGTTCGTCGGCACGAAGCACCGGCCCTGGCTCCACGACAGCATCGCCGTCGAGAACCCCGAGACGCGGCTTCGCGAGGGCCGGCTGAAAGGTCACCAATCGCAAAATAGCCCCCGTCGATGGATCTGAATCGAACTGAAACACCGATCCAAGGTCGCCATACTAGCCTAACTGGACTCGGGTGGTCGAGGAACGACGGGTCCTCGAGGTCGTCGGTCGGCTGCAGATCACCTCGGCCTCTGAACTCCCAGGTATGGTCCCGGTCGACGCGCTTGGAGGCCAACTAGGCGCAGCTCTCGTATACCGCCTCGTCGCCTTCCACGAGCGCGGCGGCCTACTTCCGCTGCGCGCGGTCCGCGGCTTCGAAGTCCGCGCGCATCCCCGCGAAGCGCGCCTCGACGACGGGCAGCGCCTCGGGGTGGGTGAAGATGTGCAGCCGGTTCTCGCGAACGCCGCGCACGACGATCGGCCCGACGTCTTCAGCCGGCATGGCGATCGGCGCCACCGCACTGCTCACCGATGAATCGATCGATGGCGCGACGGCCGTGTACGGCCCTCCCAAGCGGTCGGGGCGCAGCGCGGCAGACGTCGCGTAGAGGTCAGACTCAACGAGCCCGGGGCACAGCACGGAGACGCCGATTCCCTCGCCGGCCAGTTCCCCACGCAGACACTCCGAGTAGCCGACACACGCGTACTTCGACGAGGTGTAGATGCCCAGTGGGATCTGCGGCACCGTGAGCACTCCGCCGAGCGAGGCCGTGTTCACGATGTGTGCTTCGTCGGCCGCGCGCAGACCAGGCAGGAAGGCGTTCACGGTCTTCACGACGCCGTGCAGGTTGACCGAGAAGACGTACTCCCAGTCGCTGTCGCTCTTCTCGCTGAGCGGGCCGAGCGGCAGTATGACGCCCGCATTCGCGCACAGCAGGTTGACGTTGCCAAAGCGTGCGCCCACCTCCTCGGCTGCCGCGGCGAGCTGCTCCGGCGAGGTGACGTCAACGGAAATGCCGAGGGACTCTGCGCCGCTCGCAGCGATCTCTTCCGCGACCCGTTCGGCGGCGGCGCCGTCAAGGTCGAGCACTGCGACCTTCATGCCTTCGGCGGCCAGGCCAAGCGAGATCCCGCGACCGACTCCGCTGCCGCCACCGGTGACGACGGCCGTTCGTCCAGCCAGATCCTCCATCAGAGTTCTCCTCGTCGAACGAACGGCACGCGGCCGACCAGTTCGTCGACTCCGAGAGTTAATCATGTACATGGAATCGTGTCGAGCGGTTGGTCCGGATACGCCTTGGGCGACGGACTCCTTTCCTCTTTGCGCACTGTCCACGACGTACGAAGTCGCCTCAAGGTGTGCGAGGTCGACTGTCTTCAGAACATCTGCCGCATGCTCGGCACCTCTGAGACATCTCCGTCGCTAGGCCGAAGATTCGCCAGCAGCGCCCACAGTCTCCAACCGCTCACGGGTGGCGGCGAGGAACCGAGCGCTGGCCATACCCTCCACGGCCCGGTGGTCGAGGGCCAGGGTAAGGGTCGCGATGGTCCCGATCCGGATCGTCTCTTCGACGACGATCGGAGCCCGACGAGTGGATGACACACCGAGGATGGCTACCTGTGGAGGATTGGGGAGAGGCAACCCGCCGGTCAGCCCCATCGCCCCGATGTTGGTAATGGTGAACGAGCCACCGCTGAAGAGCTCCTGGCGGGCGTCCCCGGACCGAACTGCTTCGACCACCGCGTTGAGCTCGTGGCATACCTGCTCGAGCGGGAGCGACGCGACATCGCGCACCACGGGGACCACGAGGCCGCGAGGTGCAGCCACGGCAACACCGACGTTCACCGTGGCCGGTAACCGGCGTCGGAACTTCTCCAGGTCCACCGACGCGTACAGCGACGGCTGTTCGAGCAGTGACGGCGCCACAGCGTGAAGGATCACCGCGGTCAACGTCGCTGGCAGGCCACTGTCCTTCAGCTCTCGAACCAACTCCAGCGCCGCGTCGAGCCTCACGTCGGTCCACTGGGCCGCCAGTGGTACTTGGGCCGCGGTCGCCATCCGGCGGGCCATCGCCCGTTCGACCGGGCGCATCGGCTCCCAGCCTGACTCATCCACGAGTGAGTCACTCACCGGTGACCTCCACCTCGAAGACTGGGTCACCGACGTTGATGTACTCATTCGGAGTCGCTGCGACTCGCGTGACCGTCCCGGCGAAGGGGCTGTTGATCTCGATCTCCGACTTCTCCGTCTCGATGACCGCTACGGGAGCGAATATTTCGATGACGTCGCCAGCCTTCACCAGGATCTCCTGCAGGAACGCCTCGGTGAGGCCCTCGCCCAGGTCCGGCAGGTAGTAAGTCTCGACATGTGCGTTGCTCATTGGGCCAGATCCTTCACAGCAGCGACGATCTCGTGCGGTTGTGGGTAGTAGTTGTGTTCGTGGACTGCCAAGGGCGTCGGCGCGTTGGGCGAGGTCATCACCTTCACCGGCCGCTCGAGCTCCGAGAACAGCTCCGTGGAGATCAGAGCGGCGATCTCTGACGCAACGGAGCACCGACGGATCGACTCGGACAGGACAAGCACGCGACGGGCTGCGGCAGCTGCCTTGAGAACGGCCTCCTCATCGATTGGAGCGAGGCTTACGAGATCGAGCACCGCCACGCTCAGACCTTCCTCAGCAACCGTCTGCGCGGCGTCGAGAGCAAACGGGACTGAAGGTCCGTAGGTGACAATCAGGACATCCTTGCCCTCCCAGACAGTGCGTGCCTCGTCGACCGCCACCTCCGTGATTCGCGCATCGTCGTGCACACGACCACGGCGGTACAGTCGCTTCGGCTCTAGGAACATCACCGGCTCAGCGACTCGCGTAGCCGCGACCATGAGCGCTTGGGCGGTCTCAGCCTGGGAAGCGGCGACGACCCGCAGGTTTGGGGTGTGGCAAAAGTAGGCCTCGGGGTTCTCGGAGTGCAGCTCGATGCCCCCGAACCGTCCACCGACCGGCAGGCGAATCACAATGGGAAGCGCGTCGGCCTCTCCCATGCGCTCCGCGTATCGAGCAACATGGGCACAGATCTGGTTCATCGCCGGAAAGACGAAACCGTCGAACTGGATTTCGACGATCGGCTGGAAGCCGTTCAGGGCCAGTCCCACCGACATGCCGACGATCCCGGCTTCCGACAGCGGCGTGTCGAAGACTCGGTCGCTGCCGAACTTGTCCTGCAGGCCTCGGGTGATGCGGAAGACGCCACCTAGCTGACCGACGTCTTCGCCGAACAGCAGCACGCGCTCGTCTTCCTCGAGGGCCTGCTCAAGCCCTCGGGTGATCGCTTCGCCGAGGTTGAAGCCTCGCGAAGAGGCTCGACTCCTAGTCGTCATTCGTCTCCCATCCTGGACTCCTGGGCGAACCGCTCCGCATCCGATCGCAAGCTCCGATCGACATCGTCACGGATCGCCTGAATCGCGTCCTGGGCCAAGAGGTCCTTTGTCCGGCAGTACCACTCGAAACGCGCAACAGGGTCGTCGAGAACCTTGCGCTGGAGCTCCGCCTCGTTTCGGTACAAGGTGGGGTCGTCGTTGGTGGTGTGTCCGCCTATTCGGTAGGTCACAGCCTCGATCAGCGTGGGGCCGAGTCCGGCGCGGGCCGTCATTGCTGCTCGGGCGACAGACTCTCTGACGGCCAACAGGTCGTTGCCGTCGACCTGCTCCCCGCGAATCCCGTAGCCGAGGGCACGCACATAGAGCGCTGACGCTGAAGTCTGCCGGGCAAAAGGCATCGAGATGGCCCAGCCGTTGTTCTCGCAGAGGAAGACGATCGGTGCCTGGAATACGCCCGCCAGGTTCATAGCTTCGTGGACCTCGCCCTGGGAGGACGCCCCGTCGCCGAAGAACACCAGGGTCACCGAGCTCGCCTCACGTCGCTTCTCCGCAAGGGCCCACCCAGTCGCATGTGCGAGCTGAGACCCGACCGGAATCGTATACGGACCGAAGCGAAGCCCTCGCCAGTCCCAAGGACAGGCACTTTGCCGGGAGTGGTACCGGAAGATCTCGGTCGGCGTCACGCCGCGGTGCATTGCGGCTGCCGGTTGGCGATAGGAGGGGAAGACCATGTCGGTAGGCTCGAGAATTGAGACCGCACCGATTTGTGCGGCCTCCTGTCCCAGTGCCTGCGCATAGCCAGAGACGGTGCCCTGCCGCTGGAGGGCGATGATGATCTCGTCGAACTTCCGACCCCGATAGAGCGACCGGTAGAGCCCTTCCGCAGTCGCGACGTCCGTATCCGCGGTCATCGCCCCACTCCCTCGCGCACGGCCGCACCACCGGCCACTCCCGGATCGCGTTGGCGCGCATACGCGCAACGAAGGACGCCAATGGGGTCGAGCTCGAACTCAACGATGTCGCCGAGCTTCGGATACCTGCCCAGTTCGAGCCCGCACCCGCCGGGGACCGTGCCTAGGCCCATGAAGTCCCCCGCGTAGAGGGTCTCGGAGGTTGAGATGTAGGAGATGACCTCCTCGACCGACCAGTTCCGCTCGCTGAGCGTTCCGGACGCCCACTCCTCTCCGTTGACGCGCACGGCGTAGCGGACCGCGTCGAGGTCGAGGTCGGGTACGAGACAGGGCCCCATCACGTTGCCTGTGTCGAAGTCCTTGCCCTTGGCTGGGCCGAGACCGATAGCCATCTCCTCACTCTGTCGGGCGCGCGCCGACGCATCGTTGAAGATCGTGTACCCACCGATGTAGGTCGCAGCCTCGTCGATCGGGATGTTCTTTCCCTCCCGCTTGATGTAGATCCCGATCTCCATCTCGAAGTCAACGGTGTCCGCATAGCTAGGAGCGACGACCTCGTCGTCCGTGCCTATCACGGTGCGAGGGTTGCCCTTGTAGTACGCCGGGATCGTCCCGATTGCCGCGCTCGGCTTCATACCAATCGCGGCCATGCCGGCTTGCACGTGCGCCAAGAATATCGGGACGTCACGGATCGAGCCGGGGACCGGCACCGGGGCCATGAGTCGGCAACGCGCGCGGGGCTGCGCCGCCTCGTCAGGGATGCTGCCACGATCACCGATCGCGCGACGCAGGAACGGAACAGCGTCGTCGCGCTGCAGCAAGTCGACCATGTTGTCGGGCATCTCAACCCCATGGGCCCGTGACAGCGTGGGTATGTCGACGATGAGCTCATCGTCGAACAGGACACCCACGGACATCCGTTCAGACCCTTGGTGACCATAGGTCACCAGCCGGACCGGCTGCTGGTCCGTCGAGGTCACCATTCCTCAGTCAGGGAGATATCTGCCAGAACTTCGGCGGGTACGTCGAACTTCGACGCGGTGACGCGGGCAGCACGTAGCCAGTCCGCCACCTTCGCGTGCGTCGGGTGGTGCAGGTAGTCGTCGAGCCGGTCACCTTCGAGGTGGACGAACACCACCAGCACGCGATCGGCAAACCGGTCTCTGGCAACGGAAACCCGTTGAACGGTCGGCACGCCTGTCAGGCTACGCAGTCGCGCCTCTGCGTCCTCCCAGTCACCGGTCGTCGCCTCGCCGAAGTCCAAGCGAAGCACGTGGAGCAGTCCGGGCAAGGCCCGCAACTCTCAGACGCCCGCAAGGTCGTGGTTCGGCCACTCCTTCTCCAGACCGACCTCAGCCGGCAGAGGGTGGCGAAAGAGCCGAGCAGCGTTGAGCGAGGTGACCTTGGCGATCTCCTCTGGGGACATGTCGGCCTGGGTCACCATTGCATCGACGACCGCCAGGGAGTCCGGCCAGGTGCCGTCAGCGTGGGGATAGTCCACCTCGAACATGATGTGGTCGATGCCAATGATGTCGCGCATGCGAAAACCGCTCGGGTCGTCGATGGTGCAGAACCAGAAGTTGCGGCGGAACACCTCGCTCGGCTTCAGCTCCTCACCCTCCCAGGTGCCGTAGAAGTCGGTGGCGTACTTCATGGAGTGGTCCATACGGTCGATGAGGGCGGGCACCCAGGAGATGCCACCCTCGGACAGGGCGATCTTGAGGTTAGGGTACCGGACGGGCACTTTCGAGAACACCCAGTCGGCCCCGGCGGACCATGCACTGAGGGGGAACAGCATCGTGGCGACGTCGGGCGGGGCGTCAGGTGCAGTGGTGAGCGTCGACGAGGACGACCCGACGTGCAGGCAGATGACCGTCTCGGTCTCCTCGCACGCCTGCCAGAACGGGTCCCAGCCCCGGTTGTGTACTGAGGGGAGTCCCAGCTTGGCGGGGTTCTCCGAAAAGGTGACTGCCTTGAACCCGCGCTCGGCGTTGAGGCGGATCTCCTGAGCCGCCTGGACAGGGTCGTTGAGGACGGCGAGCTGCGCCGGGATGATGCGTCCGGGGTGGGGATCCGACCACTCTTCGATGATCCAGTCGTTCCAGGCCCGGAGCGTCGCCAGGCCCAGCTCAGCATCATCGATCTGCGAGAACCGCTGACCGGCGAACCCGGCGAGCATCGAGGGGAAGTTCAGCGAGGCGTATACCCCGTTGAGGTCCATGTCGTGAAACCGAGCCTCAACATCCCAGCACCCACGCCTCATGTGGTCGAACCGCTCCGGTTCAGCCGTGAACTCCGCCGGCGGCCGGCCCGCCACCGCGTTCAGGCCGATGTTCGGAAAGCGGTTGCCGTTGAACTCCCAGTACTGCTCTCCACTGTCAGTCTCGATGACTTTGGGCGCGCGGTCGGCCAGGTGTGCCGGCATGCGCCCCTCGAACATGTCCGGGGCCTCCACAACGTGGTCGTCGACGGAGATCAGCAGGTGCGTGCGCTCCCGCGGCTCCGGCTCCGGAAGCCAGGTCGGATCAGCGACGCGGGGCTTGGCGTTGAACACGTCACCGATAGAGTCCTCTGTCATCCCGGGCCTCCGACGAAGAGCAAGCATGAGAGCAAGCATGGGTGGGCTCTGCCCGTTATCCATGTACATCTTTACAATAGACGGGCGATCCGTCGCGGTCAAGGAACGCCCTACACACGACATCGGTCGACGTGCGCAGCCGGTCTTGGACCATCGGTGCCGTCCCAGGCGATGTCTGTCCGCCGGCAGGAAGTACATCAACAAGAACCAACTACACCGAACATTTGACAGACCCGGCAATAGTGGGAAACATGTTCAGGTATACATCGACTAGGAGCCGAACGTGGACGAGAACATAAAGTACTTGCTGGTCTTCAGTGATCCAGTGGCTGGTCGTGAGGACGAATACAACGACTGGTACGACAATCAGCATCTCGCCGATGTCGTTGCGGTGGAAGGTATCCGGTCGGCTCGACGCTACGAACCGGTGGAGAGTCCGCTGAGCGAGCCCAGCGCGCATCGCTACCTCGCCATCTACGAATGTGAAGGCGACCTGGCAGCGATTACTGTGGAGCTCGGCGCGCGGCGCGAAGACGGCCGCATGCCCGTGAGTGACAGTATTGACACCTCGACGACGGTCTCTTCGGTTTGGTCACCTCGTGGCCCCGGAGTCGTTGCCCCCTCATAGCACACTGCCATTTGGGGAAAAGCATGCGTATCTGGTTAGGTCCGCTGGCGCCGTAGGGAGGTTGTCGGGCGGGTGCTCGCAACCTGATGCGACGGGTCTACTCGCCCGAGAGCCAGCGCAGTGGGGTGTTGTAGGCCTCCGGAAAGTGGCGGGCCCAGTAGGTCTTTGCCTCCTCCAGGTGGCGCCGCATGGCTGCCGCCGCGAGGTCTGCTTCGCGCGTCTCCAGCGCCTCGATGATCTCCAGATGCGCTCGGGCCACGCGCGCGACGGTTTGTGGTGTAAAGACCAAGCCGTCGGCGCGTCCCTCGTGGACGAAATGCAACGAGTCGACAAGGACGGCGGCGACCGAGTTTTCCACCGCGTCGGCCAGCACTGAGTGGAAGCGGTTGTACTGCTGGGAGAATGTCACTTCGTCGGTCACGTCCTCGAGCATGAGCACCAGGGTCTCGCGCAGGATGCCAAGATCGGCCTGGGAGATCTGCTCGGCTGCGGCGGCGGCGATCGCCGGCTCCAGCAGGATCCGTGCCCCGATCACGTCAGCGAGCGTCGCCGACCGGAACTGCAGGATTAGTGCGAGAGCCTCGCTCAGGTCGGTCGTCTTCGGCTGGCGCACGACCGGTCCACCGCCGCGCCCGGGCCGAATCACGATGATGCCGCGCAGCTCCAGGATGCGCAGGGCCTCACGCAATGTCGTGCGACCGACACCGAAGATGCCCTGCATCGCCTGCTCCGATGGAAGGCGTGTGCCTTCGGGGAGTCGGCGGTCACAGATGTCGTTGGCAAGGTCACGAGCTACTCGTATGGAGGCCTTGCGTAGCGACTTGGGGTCGCCGCTGGCTGGCCGCTTCGACGACATGTCGTCCCTAGGACCGGCTGCTAGGGGCGGGGATTCTGGGCCGCCTACGTCACGCTCGGTCATTACGTCACGCTCGGTCATTGATGTGGCAGCCCTTCTCCGGTGTGGATCAATCTCGATGGTGCCAAGACAAGTCGTCTTGGCCAAGGCTGTGGCGCTTAGGTGGCCCCCCAGTCTGAGCGATCTCGGCGTCACACCTAAACCGTTAACTACTTTCAGGTTACACTCATTCTTGCAGTGTGTCGACACGCGTCGCTGGCAGATCAGACCTCACCGCTCATTCCCAGCGTCGATCACCCCGTACAACGCTACGTCAGTTGCGGGAACGGGGCCTGGCGATACTCGCGGCCGCCGATGTCGCACTCCAGCTCGTGGGGACCTCGGGGTTGGCAACTTTACGTTTGGGCGGTGCCGTTGAGCAGCGAAGTGCTTAGCTGGTTCACGGCTTCGACGATTGACAAATCGCCTGCGGCTACCGACAAGACAAGGTCGTCGGTCCCGTTGTGCGCCATGCGCGATTCCAGCGCCCGGCGAAAGTGGATGGACAAACGGGTCTCCATCTCGAAGCGGATGCGATCTTCGGCCCGCACGAGGCGCTCGCCGCTGTCGTCGAGGTATGCGACATGCGCAGCAATCGCAGCCAGGACCGCACTGACTCCCTCCCCGCTCAAGGAGTTCGTTTCCAAGATCGGCGGCCGGTATGAAGGCTTCTGCTGTCCCGTCATGTGACTCAGATCGAGCATGAGTTCCAGGTCGCGACGAGCGCCCTTCGCGCCAGGCTGGTCGGCCTTGTTGACTACGAAGATGTCCGCCACCTCGAGGAGGCCGGCTTTGTTCGCTTGCACCGCATCTCCCATCCCGGGCGTGACAACCACAACGGTCGTGTCAGCGGCTGTAGCAACATCGACCTCGACTTGGCCAACCCCTACGGTCTCGATGACGATCAGCGAATAGCCGACTGAATCAAGCACCCGAATCGCTCCTGGAATAGCGAGAACAAGTCCGCCGGCATGGCCACGAGTCGCCAGAGAGCGGATGAATGCAACATCATCAATATCGGCCATCCGCACTCGGTCACCCAGGATCGCACCCCCGGTGAGGGGCGAAGAAGGATCAACTGCCAAGACCGCCGGTTTGTCGCCGCGATGAACCGCGGCGGCGACTAGTCGGCTGACCAGGGTCGACTTGCCAGAACCGGGTGGACCAGTGATTCCGAGAATGTGAGCACCTGAAGACAGTGGCTGTGTGAGTTCGGCTAACGCGTCCGCGGGTTCGCCCGCGCTCTCGACAAGGGTGAGCAGACGACCGACCGCGGCTCGGTTGCCGCCGATCGCTAGTCGAACAAGCTCTGTATGCGAAAGGCCTCTTATGCTCATGCGAGGTTGACCGCTGCTCTGACCTTACGCACGACCTCGTCCGAAGAAGCGCCTGGCCCGAGAACCGCCGCCACCCCGGCACTTATCAATTGATCGATGTCCTCATTTGGGATGATGCCCCCGATGATGAGCGGAATCTCAAGCGAGGAGTCGCTCATGGCCGCGAGCATGGCCCCACCGAGGGTCAAGTGCCCGGCATTGTGCATGGACAAACCAATTGCGTCAGCGTCTTCTTGCTCAGCGGCAGCCACGATGCTCTCGGTGGTCTGGCGAAGACCGAGGTAGATGACTTCCATGCCGGCGTCGCGCAGAATTCTCGCAACGACTTTGACGCCGCGGTCATGGCCATCGAGCCCGAGTTTGGCGAGGACTACTCGAATTGGCGTTTCCGATGAGCTCATCAGACGATTGCTTTCTCGACGTAGGTCCCAAACACCGACTCCAGCGCCATAGCGATCTCCTCCTCGGTCGCATACGTACGCACAGCAGCGATGATTGCGGGCATCAAGTTGACCGTCGGGTCCGCCGCGTCCGCTCGGATCTGGCTCAGCGCCGCATCGACCGCCTCCTGATTTCGACTCCTCTTGACGGCGTCTAGGCGCTTGAGTTGATCCTCCTCGGTCGCTTGATCGATCCGCAACAGATTCTGCTCTGAGTCGTCGTCGCCCTCGTTAAAGGCGTTCACCCCGACGACGATGCGACGCCCAGCGTTGACCTCGCGTTCGAACCGGTATGCCGAATCAGCGATTTCACCGACGAAGTAGCCATTGTCGATACCGGCATACACACCCTCAAGAATTGAGCCACCCCCGAGTTCGTCGAGGTGAGCAAAGATCACTTCAGCCTGACGTTCCATCTCGTCGGTCATCCACTCGACGAAAGGCGCTCCGCCGAGCGGGTCCGCCACGTTGGTCACGCCGGTCTCATGAGCCACGATTTGTTGGGTGCGAAGCGCAATGCGGGCGGCTTTGTCGCTCGGTAGAGCGAGCGCCTCGTCGAAGCTGTCGGTGTGAAGGCTCTGCGTCCCCCCGAGCGCGGCGGCAAGCGCTTGGGTCGCCACACGGGTGATGTTGATCTCGGGCTGCTGGGCCGTGAGTGAAACGCCTGCGGTTTGGGAATGGAAGCGGCACAACATCGCCCGCTCATCAGTAGCGCCATACCGCTCCTTCATCCAACGAGCCCAAATCCGGCGTGCCGCTCGAAACTTGCCGATCTCTTCGAAGAAGTCGATGTGGCTGTTGAAGAAGAATGACAGGCGTTTGCCGAAGTGATTGATGTCTTCGCCCGCGGCGAGCGCCGCCTCGACGTAGGCGAACCCGTTGGCGAGAGTGAACGCAAGCTCCTCGGCCGCAGTCGATCCTGCCTCGCGAATGTGGTACCCGGATATTGAGATCGGATTCCACTTGGGCATCTCAGCAGTTGTGAACTTGATCATGTCGGTCACAATGCGCATCGATGGGCGCGGCGGGTAGATGTACTCCTTCTGCGCCTGATATTCCTTCAGAATGTCGTTCTGAATCGTGCCGGCCAACCGTGATCGATCGACTCCATTCTGCTCCGCAACCGCCACGTACATTGCCAGTAGCGTGGCCGCGGGACCGTTGATCGTCATCGAAGTCGAGACATCAGCCAGCGAGATGTCGGCGAACAGATCCTCCATGTCGGCAAGCGTGTCCACCGCAACACCTGCCCGGCCAACTTCGCCCAGAGCCCACGGGCTGTCAGAGTCGCGCCCCATCAACGTCGGCATGTCGAACGCTGTTGACAGTCCGGTGCCTCCTGCGCGCAGCAGGTCCTTGAACCTGGCGTTGGTGTCCACCGCCGTGCCGAACCCTGCAAACATTCGCATCGTCCACAAGCGGGACCGGTACATCGACGCATGCACGCCGCGGGTGAATGGGTACTGGCCTGGATATGGAGCGTCGCCGTACACAGCGTCAACTGGCACGCCAGACATAGTTTCGAACGGAATATCCCGGAGGTTCGTCTGTTCGTACGCGGCAAGCCACCCAGCATGGGCTTCAGGATCACTGGGGGCGTAGGTCGAATCCATCAGGGCGGTCCTTGCCGAAATTTAGTTGGACATCAAAATATCTTGTTTGGTAGCCTACAGGCAATGGGACTCAATTTCGACCCAATTGAAGAGGCGGGAAAGAACTGGCGAGCATTCGAATGGGGATCGGTCGACGCGATGCTCGCGGCGACCTCAATCACACGCGTGCAACAGATCATGCACGCAAGAATCGATGCGGCCTTGGCGCCACTCGGTCTGAACTTCAGCCGATTCGAGGTACTAGCGCTACTCGTCTTCAGCCGTAACGGAGAGCTCCCGATGGGAAAGCTCGGTGATCGCCTACAAGTCCACGCAGCCAGCGTGACGAACACCATCACGAGGCTCGAAGATGACAGTCTGGTTGAACGCGTTCCCCATCCAAACGACGGACGCGTAACTCTCGCGCGGATTCTCCCGGATGGCATCAAGGCCGCAAAGACGGCCGAATCGGAACTCGCCGAGATCGACTATGGGCTCAGCGGGCTCGACCTTCCAGCACTGCGTGACGCCTACGGCGCTTTCGTCGCGTACCGACGAAGAAACGGGGATTTCGCTTGAATCAACCCAGATCAAGGGTCGTCCGCTGGCGCCGCCAGACGATCCGCTCAAGCGGGCTCCGGCCAGTTGCATTCGGAGCCGGCGGCCCCGAAGGAGAGGGCCTCTAGGTAACCGGCGCTCGAGCTGTCACTGCGAGCACGCGCCTTCCTCGACAGCCTGATACATCGAGGCTCTGCATACGCCTAGTAGAGAGGCTGCCACATCGACTGTGATCGTTGCCCGGAGCGCAGGATCGGGGAGCACCTGAGTGCCGACCGTGGTGGTTTCGTGTGTGCTGCTCATGCATATGGAAGGCGCTGGCCGCGATGAATGCGACAAACGGTCACAGACTTCTTCAATGGCGGTCGCTGGTCGAGCGAGTGGTGGGGCCGGTGGGTCTTGTAGTGGTCGATGTATTCTCCGATGCCAACCGGAGAATGAGCTGCCGTATTTCCGGGGCGGTGGCTGGTCGGCCGGGGCGTCGGGTGGTTTGTGTCCAGTGGAGGGAGACGGGTTGTCATGCCATCGCAGGAGCGTGTCGGGGGTGACGATCCAGCCGGCTCGTTGTGGGCGGGGGAGTGCGGCGGCGACGCGCCGAGCAGGGTCGGGTCGGCGTCGTTGAGGGCTGGCCGGTCGATCTGTCGACGTAGGACCGTGAGTTGGGAAGGTGAGACACGGTCGACGCAGTTGTGACCCCGGTGATGTTGAACCCGCTTCTCATGATTGCACCGGCCCCGATGAAGCCGATCCCGCTCGCGACCTGCGCAGCAACGCGCGTCGGGTCGGAGATGCCATCGATGCCGTACGCGCCCGAGATCGTGAACAGAGCGGCACCGACCGCGACCAGGGCGTGGGTTCGAACCCCGGCTACCTTCGATCGCGCTTCTCGCTCCGCCCCCAGAGCCAGCCCACAAGCGAGAGCCACTCCAAGACGCGCGACCAGATCGATCTCGTCGATCACAACGTCCCCCCTTCGTGGTTCTGTGATGCCGGTGCGGACGCCGGCCGGAGCGACCCACCGCCACAGACGCTGACGGGGCTAGAGGGCACCGTCGCTCAGAGCGGTTTCAACAATAACTTCGATCAACGCGAAGCTCGATTCGGCGCTGACATCCTCGAAGTACACGGTGCCAGGCCAGGGAGGCAACCTTGACTCGTATCCGTCCTCGGCGATGGACCTGGCGACTGTCCGGATCGCATCCACATGCTCGGTTGCGACAGCCCTGATGTCGTCGCGTGCAGCTTCCAGATCGACGATGCTGTGCCGGTCGATCTGAGTAGCACCGATGCCCATGAACAGCGGAATGCAATGTTCTATTGCCTTGTCGACGTAGAACGAACCGGGCACTCGATCATCGGCCAGACGGATCACATAGTCCCGACAGACGCTGTTCTTCGCTTCGAACAACTCGGTGAGGCTCAGAGTGTTGCCATCGGCCTTTTTCGGACCCCGGCGCCGCGACGATGATCCGCTTCTCTTTTTCACCTGGGTCACCCAGTCGCCTCGGTAGTTCGCGTCGTAGACCCTCCCCCGCCACCGGCTCTGCGCGATGAGGCGTTGCGTCGACCCGATCGCCACGTCCCTGCAGTTCTCTGGGCCGATGAAGAACGGCGATCCTGAGGCATCGGAGAACTCTACCCAACCGTCCGGGTGGTTGTCGAAGAAGTGATCGATCCAGGGTTTGTGAACTGCGTCCGTCAGATGATCGAGGAATCGCTTCACAAAATCAGGGTCATGGGTGAGCGCGTTGATCAGGTGCTCCTGGCCAAATATGTCGGCGGCCAGGCTGTATGGCGCCGAGAGGTGCAGCACGGGTTTGAAGCCACTCAGCCTGCGGTAACACAACAGGATTTCGTCGACGACGGTCGGGATGGCGCTGGTCAAATCGAGCTGCGGCCAATCCTGCGGATCTCCCGCCTTGACCAACATGTTGTCGGGGTTGGTACCCGGAGAGAACCTGTCCGAGTAGATCATGGGCTGCCCGAGAGCTTCTGCCGTGAACGCATAGACAGGCCAACTCAGATACATCTTCTGCATCCCCAGCAGCTTCAGCGACGTGAGCACGGAGCGGACGTAACGTTCAGGGTCTGCTTTGTAGAGCTCGGCCGCGGTCACCCCGTACAGGTCGAACATGACTCCCAGGGTGAGGAGGTCGATCGAACCCGAAACATGCACCGCATTTTCGGGAGCCGGGATCTTGAAGGCGTCGTCGAATGACCCGGCGAGCGCGGCATCAAACACGTTCCTCAGACGATCTCTATCCGGGTGGCTACCTGCCTGCCAACCGGCAAGCAGGCGAAGCCCGGCAGGAAACACGAGCTCTTCGCCGTCCATGCCACTCGTTCCGGTCATCGCCTGGTCGGCTCGCTGGCGACTTCTTCGCCGATGGGAACGGCGACAGTAGCGGCGTCGGTAACGAAGCGAACGCGGTCGCCGCGGTAGAGATCGGTGCCGAAGTCGACCGGTCGGCCCCGGTCGTCGAACGCCAAGCGGCGCTCGAGCATGGCAGGGGCACCCAGTGTTGCTCCCAGCCACCGGGCCTCGATCTCGCTCAAGCCAACTGCTTTGAGGCTCTGCCGCGCGTATGCGACGGTGACGCCGTACTCGGTCCGCATGATCTCATAGACCGACCGCGCTCCGAAGTCGAACGATTCGAAATCAGGTAACAAGTCAGCCGGAAGCGCGAACGTCTCGATCAGCAACGGCTGCCCGTTGACCGTTCGTAGACGATGACACCGGTAGATCTCGGCGCCAGCCGAGAGTTCCAGTTCCTGGGCAGCGAGCGGCGACGGCACCACCCGCTCGAGACTCAGCAGCCGGGAACCCGCCGCCGCGCCCCTCTCGCGGACCCGTTCGGTGAAGTGGAAGAACTCGGCCGCACCCCGTTCGAGGCGCGGCTCAGACACGAAGGTTCCTGAGCCATGGACCCGCTCAACCAGGCCGCGTCGCTCAAGCACGTCGAGAGCCTACCGCACGGTTCTGCGATTCACTCCGAAGCTCTCGGCCAGCGCCCGCTCTGTGGCCAACCGATCCCCTGGACCCGGATCGCCCCGCTCGATCCGTTCGATCAGCGTATCGACGATCTTCAGGTAGATGGGAATCCGCGCCGGGCTCACAGCCGCACGTTCCGGGCATGCAGGTCTTCGAGCATCGAGCGGAAATGAGACAGGTCGGCGACATCGGCCCCCGAGCGCTTGCCAGCGCCGTCGTCGTAGCGGCGGAGCAGCACAGCGTCATCGGCATAGGGACGCTTCGCGAACTGGGTGGACTCGTCGTCGGTCATCGGTCCGCCCTGTTTGGTCAACGTGTACTGCGACGCTGCCGACAAACCGCCGTAGTAGTCAGGCTCGATGGCACACAGGTAGCGCTTTGCCTCGACATGCATCCGAACCGTTTCGGAGACCACCAAGCCAAATCGCGCCGCCACCCAGTCGCCCCCTGAGTCGCCGTGGGAGTGCACTCCGAACGCGTCGTCGGGCTCGTCGAGGAAATGCCCAACATCGTGCAGGAGACAAGCAGCGACGAGGGTGTCGGGCTCGCCGCTCTGCTCGGCCGCTGCGGCCGTCAGTAGACAGTGTTCGGCGATCGTGACCAGCTCGCCATACCTCTGACGGCCCCGATCGGCCATCAACTCTGCGAGCTCACTGGCGACGCCCCTCAAGCGTCTTCCAGCACTCGAATTCGTGAGCGCACGGCGTCCTTGTCGGCGTAGCAGCCCTGGAGGTGACGCCTACCGTGGTCGTACTCCGACCGACCGTGCAGGATTCGTTGGTTGTCGAACAAGCTCGGTGATCGCCTACAAGTCCACGCAGCCAGCGTGACGAACACCATCACGAGGCTCGAAGATGACAGTCTGGTTGAACGCGTTCCCCATCCAAACGACGGACGCGTAACTCTCGCGCGGATTCTCCCGGATGGCATCAAGGCCGCAAAGACGGCCGAATCGGAACTCGCCGAGATCGACTATGGGCTCAGCGGGCTCGACCTTCCAGCACTGCGTGACGCCTACGGCGCTTTCGTCGCGTACCGACGAAGTAACGGGGATTTCGCTTGAATCAACCCAGATCAAGGGTCGTCCGCTGGCGCCGCCAGACGATCCGCTCAAGCGGGCTCCGGCCAGTTGCATTCGGAGCCGGCGGCCCCGAAGGAGAGGGCCTCTAGGTAGCCGGCGCTCGAGCCGTCACTGCGAGCACGGGCCTGTTAGCGAGAAGGCGCTCGGACGTCACGACGTCGTCGAGTCCGACCTCGACGAGCAGGGCGGCGATGTGGGCGGTATCGATCATGGAGAAGCCGTGATGGGCGTCGTCATCGGAGTGGTTTGCAGTCCACCGCTTATAGTCGGGATGCTGGGGGTCTTCGAAGTTCTCATCAATCAGCACGATGCGACCTCCGCTTCGCAGCGCACGTCTGATCTCCGTCGTCGCTCGGTTGATGTCGATCCAATGGTGCATCGTGTTGACGGCCCAGATGGCATCAACTGAGTGGGTGTCCACTGGTAGTGCTTCGGCTGCGCCCGCCGTAACGGTGATTTGGTTGCGCCTGCGTTGGAACAGGCGCCGCACGCCGAGGATGCCACGTATGAACGGGGTGGGCTCGACAGCCACGATGTCTGCGCCGAGGCGAGCGGCTTGGACGGTGCTCGCCCCCATTCCAGCCCCGATATCGACCACCCGCTCCCCGGGTTGGGGATTCACGAGTTTGATCACCGCATCGTTGATATCCGATCGCCACATCTGGGGGGCCAAGCGGATGTACCGCAACATGGCCGCCAGCCCTTGGTCGTTCGCATGGGCGTGTCCATGACCCCCGTGCTCACCGCCGTGGTGGGCGCGGTGCTCGTGGTCGTGCACAGTGCCGTCGTGGTCGCCCTCGTCGTGGTGGGTCTCGATCTCGCTCACACCCACGACCGTACTTGTTCAAGTCCACTTGAAGTCAAGGGCACTGTGTCTCCGGGAGGGTGGACGACGATACATGCGGGTTGCTAGGGATCACGTTCGGCTCGTCCCTTGTGCGCTACCAACGCGGCCTGGCCTGGCCGCGAGATTGCTGGTCTCCAGGAGAGTGTTTTGGAGACGGATCCGACGGGTCTCGAGACGCGGCCCGTGCGAGGATCGTTCGCTAGGTGACTTATTTCTTGTAAATATTGGAGAAATCCAATATTATATAGACATGGCTTCGGACCTGCTCTCGCTCGCAGACGCGTCTGCGCTGCTCGGTGTCTCGTCTGAGCGCGTTCGCCAGCTCGTGGTGGCAGGTGACCTTCCGGGCGTGAGGTTCGGAAACGCTTGGGCGGTTTCGCGAGGGTCGATCGATTCGCGCCGACAGCTGTCGAACCGTCGTGGGCGACCGCTGAGTGCGCTGCGTGTGTGGGAGGCGATCGCCGCGGTCGAGGTGGATTTGTCGAATGTCAGTAGGTACCGCAACCGGGGAGTGATTCATCGCTACGAGATGAGTGGCGCTGACCTCGAATTCGTATCCGGACAGGACGGGGCCATGGCCAGTGGCGCGGTCGCTGCGAACGGCTACGGCGAGCTGCTGCGGGCTGACGTCGCAGAGGCCAACCTCTACGTTTCCGCGTCGCTGCACAATGAGTTCGGTGCGCTGGTCGCTGTGGTTCCAGATCAGCTCGGCAGTGTGATCCTTCGGGTGGTGCCTGATGACGTGTGGTCTTTCGCCGAGAGTGTCGCAGTCGAGCAGGGTGAGGCGGGGGAGCGTCTAGCGCCCCGTGCTGCAGTGGCGTTGGACTTGATGGACTCCGGTGACCCTCGCCATTGGGTCGCGGCGAAGAACCTGATCGAATCTCGTGGCTGAGTCTTCTGTGGTCGTCCTGCCGCCGTTGCTTGGCGGACAAGCGGAGTCGTGGTCGGCTCTGGTCGAACTTGCTCCTGCGTTCGGCGCAAACTGGTTGCTGGTTGGTGGCCAGATGGTGTTCCTGCACGAGGTGGAACGCAACGCTACCGACGTCCGGCCGACCAATGACGTCGACGTAGTCGTCGACCTGCGGGCTGACCCGGTAGCTCTAGACAGGATTCACTCAACGCTCATCAACGCCGGGTTCGGCCAGGATTCCCCGGGCCAGAGGGCACGGCTCATCGCTATCGCCGGCAGGCAGCGGTGATCGACGTGCTTGCCCCTGACAACATCGGCAGAAGGGCTCGGCTCCGTCTCGGGACAGGCCGGACGATCAAGGCGCCGGGAACGACCCAAGCCTTCGGCCGTAGCGGAGTGGTCGCGGTGGAGGTCAACGGCGTGACTGCGAAGATTCGCCGACCAGACATCGTTGGAGCACTGCTCGGCAAGGCCGCCGCAGTCGCGAAGATCTCCTCGCAATCAGCGGCGAATCGGGCAAAACACCTGCAGGACTTCGATTCACTGGCCAGACTTCTTGGTATGGCCGACCGCGAAGGTGCTGACCTGACAAGCAGCGAGCGGCGAATGATCGTTGCTCTCACCGAGGCGCCAGAGCTCTCCGAACTCGCCGTTGCTTCGCTGCGACTGCTAAGCAGATGATCTGGATCATAGACAAGGCAGATGAGTGTCTTACAGTCGGGATGACCTTGGTACTGCGCCTTGTCGATGGTGAGTTGTTCGACAACCTGACGCTGGCTTAAGCCGGGACGTGTCATCTTGGTTTCTAATACAACGCGTTCAGGCTTCAGCAGGAAATATAACGTGATTGAGTGTCGCCATAGCCGAAGGGCATTGGTGTGGCTGGTCGGCTCCGACGCCATAAATTGCCAGAAATAGTGGCAATATATAATGGTGGGGTAGTGGACACTGAGGAGGAACAAAAATGCCAGGTTACGGACAGATATATCGGGACTACGGAATCAGACTCGCCACCACTGCACCCGAGGACGATGGGCCGGTGTGGATGGTCAACCTGATGCGATACAAGGAACGAGCCGAATACGCGGACGGTCGGGAGACAACACTCACCGGCCGCGAGGCTGATGACGAGTACATGCCAATCGGGCCGTTGACGGCAGTGGGAGCCGAGATTGTCTTCGTCGCGGACGTAGAGGATCAGTTCATCGGCGATGAACCCACCTGGGATCGGATCGGAGTCGTGCGGTACCCCACCCGGGCGTCGTTCATAGCAATGCAGGAACGCGACGACTTCCAGAAAGCTCACGAGCACAAGGAAGCGGGGATGGACCAGACCATCGTCATCGGAGGCCAGCCACTGCGCTTTCCTGTGGCCAAGCAGCGGGTGGAGTGGGCCGACGTGCCGCATCCTCCCAGCGAAGATGACGGGCCCCACACGATACTCCACGTGATCCGTTTCCACGATGCAGCCGGCGCAACCGTGACGCCCGATCACATGAAGTCCTACCAGGAGGTCGCCGGCTCAGTGGCCGTCCCGAACGGAGTCCGGATCGATGCATGGTTCTCTGTCGAAGGCACCATCATCGGTGACGGTCGAACCTGGCATCAGGTCCGGTTCAACACCTTCTCGAGCCGTCGCACTCGACCCCGACCGGAGTGAGGCTCACTCCGAGCACCGAGACACCTCCATCGCCGATACGTACGCACTCGGCATCCGCGCCTCCATCAACGATCTCGCCAGATCCTTGAGTGACGTCAACTAAAGATCCTGCGGACGGCTCCACCCTGCTGACATGCGCTCATTAGACGCAATTCACCTCGCGGCCGCACTCGATCTAGGCGATGACCTAGAGGGACTGGTCACCTATGACAAGCGCCTCGCCGAGGGCGCATCGGCCAACGGAATCGAACCCATCGCCCCAAGTTGATGCGCGATGGGTTTCGATCAGAAGCGGGATCGGATCCTCAGGCGGGTCGCTGCCGCACTGCCGGAATCCAACGAGGACGATGCGACAAGGAAATATCTAGATTAGAATTTATCTAAGATTAGAAATGATCTAATCTTTCTGTTACAATGCTTCCATGTCCTCCGGCGACGCCACTGCAATCGCTGAGATGTTGCGAAAACGCGGCGTTCAGGTCACCGCGCAGCGTTTGGCAGTCATACGCGCCGTGGCGGCCTGTCCACATGGAACGGCCGATGATGTGGCCGAGGTGGTCCACCGCGATATAGGCGCCATCTCCCGGCAGGCTGTCTACGACTCGCTTGCGATGCTGGCCGACATGAACCTGATCCGGCGCATTCAACCGGCGGGATCGCCGGCCCGCTACGAAGACCGTGTCGGCGACAACCACCACCACTTGATCTGTCGAACATGCAATCGCATGGTCGATGTCGACTGCGCGGTGGGGTACACCCCCTGCCTCACCGCCAGCGACGACTCCGGTTACGAAATTGACGAGGCCGAGGTCATCTACTGGGGCCGTTGCCCCGAGTGCAGCGCAACAGCGTCAGAGCCCGTTGCCCAATGAACCAACTACCAAACAACCCACAATCAACCCAATACTCCAAAGGAGAACTTCATGTCTGAAAGTGCGAGCCGGTGCCCATTCTCCGGTGCCAACACCGTCAAGAGCACATCGGCCACCGAACAGTGGTGGCCTGAGCAGCTGAACCTGAAGATCCTGCATCAGCACTCGCCTGACGCTGACCCGATGGGCAGCAACTTCGACTACGCCGCCGAATTCGAGTCCCTCGACTTGGTCGCGGTGAAGCAAGACATAGCCGACGTCCTGACCGACTCGAAGGATTGGTGGCCCGCCGATTACGGCCACTACGGACCGTTGATGATACGCCTCACTTGGCATGCCGCCGGGACCTACCGGATCGGCGATGGCCGCGGTGGCGGCGGAACCGGCAATCAGCGGTTCGCGCCGCTCAATAGTTGGCCCGACAACGCCAGCCTCGACAAGGCCCGTCGGTTGTTGTGGCCGGTCAAGCAGAAATACGGCCGCGGACTCTCGTGGGCCGATCTTTTGATTCTTGTCGGCAATGTGGCCTTGGAATCGATGGGCTTGGAGACCTTCGGCTTCGGCGGTGGTCGCGTTGATATCTGGGCACCCGAAGAAGACACCTACTGGGGTTCAGAGGACGAGTGGCTGGGTGATGCGCGCTACACGGGAGATCGCGAGCTCGAGACCCCGTTGGGCGCGGTGCAGATGGGACTCATCTACGTCAACCCCGAGGGCCCCAACGGTAATCCCGATCCGATCGCTGCCGGTATCGACATCCGCGAGACGTTCGGCCGCATGGCCATGGACGACACCGAGACCGTCGCTCTGATCGCCGGTGGACACACCTTCGGCAAGACGCATGGAGCAGCGCCCGATAGCCATGTCGGAGCTGATCCCGAGGGTGCCAGCCTCGAAGAACAGGGCTTCGGTTGGCGGAACACCTTCGGTTCCGGTGTCGGCGGTGATGCCATCACCAGCGGTCTTGAAGGTGCCTGGACCGACGATCCCGCGAGTTGGGACAACGGCTTCTTCGACAACTTGTTCGGCTACGAATGGGAGTTGACCGAGAGTCCAGCCGGTGCCCAACAGTGGCGCCCGACCGATCGGGCTGCCGACAACACAGTGCCCGATGCCCACGATCCCAACAAGCGCCACGCGCCGATAATGCTGACTACCGATCTGTCACTGCGTTTCGACCCTATTTACGAGCCTATTTCGCGTCGCTTCCATGAGAACCCCGAAGAGTTGGCTGATGCCTTCGCCCGCGCCTGGTTCAAGCTCACCCACCGCGACATGGGTCCGGTGTCCCGCTACCTCGGCGCCGAGGTTCCCGCCGAGGAGCTGATCTGGCAAGACCCGGTTCCCGCGGTCGAAGGTGAGTTGATCAGCGATGACGACATCACCAGCTTGAAGGCCCGGATCCTCGAATCCGGGCTGTCGGTAACCCAACTGGTATCGGTGGCATGGGCTTCGGCATCGACGTTTCGAGGCACCGACATGCGTGGCGGGGCCAACGGCGCGCGCATCCGGCTGGCACCGCAGAACAGCTGGGACGCAAATCTTCAGGCGGGAGTGCCTGACGTGCTGTCAGCGCTTGAGCAGATCCAAGCAGACTTCAACGCCCAAGGTGGCAAGCAGGTCTCGCTAGCGGACTTGATCGTCCTGGGTGGATGCGCCGCGGTCGAGAAAGCGGCAAGCGACGCCGGGCACGACGTGGCCGTTTCGTTCTCGCCGGGACGCACCGACGCCTCCCAAGAGCAGACCGACATCGAGAGCTTCGCAGTGCTCGAACACACCGCGGATGGCTTTCGTAACTACCTGGCCGACTTCCACAAGCGGCCTGCCGAAGAATTGCTCGTGGAAAAGGCTTTCCTGCTCAACCTCACCGCACCTGAAATGACAGTGATAGTCGGCGGCATGCGGGCACTCGATGCCAACGCCGGCCATGCCCAACACGGTGTGTTCACCCACAGGTCGGGCACCCTCACCAACGACTTTTTCACCAACCTCTTGAGCATGGATACGGAGTGGACGGTCTCGACCGAGGAGGCGGGTGTGTACGAGGGGCGCGACCGGGACAGCGGCGAACTGCGTTGGACCGCCACGGCAGCCGATCTCGTGTTCGGCTCGAACTCTCAACTCCGTGCCATCGCCGAGGTCTACGCCTGCGACGACGGCGAGCAGAAGTTCGTAAACGACTTCGCAGCTGCCTGGGCCAAGGTCATGAACCTGGACCGTTTCGATCTGCCCTGATGCCCTCCACCGCCGAAGGCGCAGAGTCCGAGGTTGCCAGCCCGACCGAGGAGGCTGAGACCTTTCGGCAGTGGCTGGCAGAGCATCACGACGAGTTCGCCCATTTACGGGTGCTCCACGTTGACGCGGACGAGCGAGTACGGGTTCTCAAGGAACTGCAAGCACGGCTCTACGACGCGGGATGGGCTCGACTCGGCTGGCCTCCCGAGATCAGCGGCAGGGGCGGAAACATCCTGCACCGCGCCGTGATCTATGAGGAGTTGGCCAATGCCGGCTATCCACCTCGCTTCGTGTTCGAGCACCTGGAGGTCTTGCTGCCGTCGCTGGTTCGTTTTGGAGACCCATCGCTCATGGCTGAGTTGTTGCCGCGGCTACTGAGGGGGGAGGAAACATGGAGCCAGGGATTCTCTGAACCGGGCGCCGGAAGCGATTTTGCCTCTGTGCGCACCCGCGCAACCCAGGACGGCGACAACTGGATCATCAACGGTCACAAGATCTGGACGAGTTGGTCGAAATGGGCGAGGCGATGTTTGGTGGTGGCCCGCACTGGGACCATCGAGTCGCGTCACCGCGGGCTCTCAGTGTTCGTCGTTGATCTGCAAGCACCCGGGGTCGCCGTCGCGCCCATCAATCAGTCGAATGGATCCCCTGAACTGGCCGAGGTGTTTTTTGACGATGTCACTGTGGAGTCGGACGCTTTGGTAGGCGAGATCGACGGCGGATGGACTGTTGCCATGTACCTGCTGTCTTGCGAGCGGGGATCATTCGCCTGGCAGCGCAACACATTCTTGGCCCAGCGCCTCTCCGAGTTGGCAGAGATCGCGACCGACCCGACCGACATCGAACGACTCGGCAACAGCGTCGCCGATGTCTTCGCGATGCGGGTGCGATCATGGTCAACAATGCTCGAACTGGCTGCCGACGGATCACCGGGACCTCAATCTGCAGTCAACAAAGCTCTATTGGGTGATGCTGAGCAATACCTGTTCCAAACTGCGGATCGTATTCATCCGGGTGGCTTCATGTGGGCACAGACTCTACGCGAGGAAGTGCTTCAAGAAGAACTGCTATTTTCGCATGCCACCTCGATATATGGGGGCACTCGGCAGATCCAGAACATAACCGTCTATCGCCAACTCGTGGCAGGCCACACCCGAACCGACACCGACGAGTATGTCGAGGCGGCAATGGCGGCCATGCTCGATTCAGCCGGTGCAGAGGCCGGTCTGGAAGCGCTGGGGTTCGATGATGTGGTGGCCGACATCGATGACTCCGATAACCGCCGGGCGATCGCCGCGGTCTTTGAAGCAGCCGGTCGAACCGCACGGTCCACGACGGCTCTGGCGCGATTGCTGGAGTCTCTGCTCGGCGCTGGGACAACGTTGGCAATCGCAACTGAGCGGCTGACTGATACCTCTGTCCGCCTTGTAGTTGATGCAAACGAAACGTCTGCTTCCCGCATCGTTCTAGCGACGCCGAGCCGCTGGGTGTCTGTGCTGAGCAGCGATGTCACCTGGAACGATGAAACCCAGTTCCTCGCGCCGGGAAACATGATTGTCGGAGTCGTCGACATCGCTGATGCCCTTTGTTTCGATGCAGCGGTTGCCGAGAAGGCCGAAGCAGTAGGACGCTGGGCGCTTGCCTGCGAAGTCCTGGGCGCGGTTGACGCGATGTTCGATGTCGCCGCCAATCACGCCGCTGAGCGAGAGCAATTCGGTGCCACGCTGAACAGCTTTCAAGCAGTGCAGTTCATGCTGGCCGAGTCCCACATTGCCCGCACCGCGTTACGGGAGGCATGCACGGCCACCGGTCGAACTTTGAGCGGCGACGCAGCCATGATGACCAAACTGCTGGCCGGCCGGATCGGACGCCGGGTAAGCGCTGAGACCCTCCAGGTGCTCGGCGCCATCGGTTTCACCCAAGAGCATCCGCACCACGGCTGGTTCCACCGCGTGTTGACAATCGACGCAGTCCTGGGTAGATCGCCAGCACTGGCCCGGGAGTTGGGTTCCCGGCTGGTTCGCACCAGAAAGGTTCCTCTCGGAGTAGATCTGCGCGAACTCCCAGGTGCCAGCTTCTCCGCTCAGTCCGCCAGATCAGCTCAGTCCGCCAGATCATGAGGCACCAGAACCAGAGTCAACAGCCCTACATGGCGGAGGTGTAGCCGCCGATTTCGGTGGGGTCGGTGTCGAATGAGCGGACCATTGCGTGGACCGTGTATGACGCAACGAGCCGTCCGTCTTGGGAGAAGATGCGGCCCTGCCCCTGCACCTGACCGCGGCCGGCGTAGATAGCGAGGTTCTCGTAGAGATGCCAGTCGGCGGTATCTGCGTCGTCGTGGAAGGCGATGTCGACGGCCATAGGGCCGGTCGACAAGGTGACATGAGCCTGCGCCTCGGTAATACCTTGGTGGGGTCGCATCGATGCTCCAATGGTGTAGTGCGTCGAGGCTTGGGCCAATAGGGCGGACTGCATTGCCGGGCTTTCGGGCCGATCCCGGTAGCGCATCCATACATGCAATTCAGCCGGTCCGACTTCGTCGGGATTGTTGTTGTAGGCACCGCCCACAACTCGGATGTCGCGCCCGATCACCCCGAAATCCCGTAACGGGCACTCAAGAGGCCCAGCTACGTCGGGCATCTCGGCTGTTCCCCGGTAGGTGTCTTCGGCCCCGCTGTCCAGCAGAACCAGGCCGACGCTACACAGTTTGTCGTTCTGCACGGTACGGGTTTGGACCGTCGAGTAGGTGCAACCCCGGCGCAGCACTTCGACATCTACGGCCAACTGGGCATCGAAGCGAGCCGGCCGAGTGAAGACCATGGAGGCCGAAACCACCCGCTGATCGGGAACGGTCTTGGAGGCCGCCACAATCGCCTGGCCCAGCAAGTGTCCGCCCTCGACCACCTGGCGGGGTCGATGGCGATCTGGGATGTCGAAGAAGGTGCCCAGGGGCGGGTCGGGAAATGACGGGCTGGCGAAGCGGCCCTCGCCGTCGGGCTTCACGTCGATGAGGTCGACAAGATCAGCGGCCGTTCCCCAAACGGGGAATCGGTAGGCCACCTCAGCACCACCGTCATTTACGACTGTCGCAAGGAGTTCGAGTTGAACTCGAGCGGTGTAGAAGCCCACGTAGCCTTCCAGTCCCGTCACCTCGTCCAGGGGCCGTCGGTAGGTCCACGCCACGTTCTCCTCGATGGTGTCGTCGACAGACAGCGACCAATAGTCGGCCTCCCCCTTGAAAGGACACACCGTATGCAAGTCGGTTTCGGTGAAATGCTCCCAGGTGACATCGCTGATCGGGAAGTAGAGCTGGTCTGAGTGGTCGGATTCCTTGACGACCAAGCAGGCGTCGCTCTCGGCCACCACCACACCGCCGAATTGTGCCCTGCCCCGACCCGACCATGGCACCAAGTCGATGGCATAGCCGGGGAAGCGATCCCAAGCAGACTCAATCTCGCCCATCGGCAGATCGTACTGTCTGGTCAACCCAATGAGGTCGTAGCCGAGAAGGGCAGGTTGCTTCGGAATACCGCTCACTCGAAGAGCGACGGTGGGAAGCCTCCCTTGCTGATCGGCCCCCAGCGGGTTGGCTCGATCATGATGACCGACTTGCCCTGATCGGCCATGGCTTGGCGGTATTCGTCCCAGTCGGGATGCTCACCGGAGATGCAGCGGTAGTACTCGACGAGGCCGTCGGTTGCCTCGGGCATGTCGTGCACCGTGGCTATACCGTCGATCTGGACCCACTCGTGGTTGAAATCTTCGCCCATGACCAGGACCGAGACCAACGGGTTTGCTTTGGCGTTGCGCACTTTGGCTCGCTCGGGATAGCTCGAGACAGCCAACTGGCCGGCCGCGGTCATCCCGCCGGTCACCAAACTCATCTGAGGGCGCCCATCAGATCGCGTGGTGGACATCACCCAGCGGTTCTTGCCTTTAACGCGGTTCTTGCCTTCAACGAACTGGGCCAACTCGTCGCGCGAAACACGCCGGTCGCTGGACTTGTACATCGCTCGCCGGTCATCGCTTGGAATTTTCTTCACCATCGCGGGATCTCTCTCGTCGGTCGAGCAGCAATTTCTAGCCGACGCCAACTGTAGCGAGGTCCACGCACGCTCTCGCCGGCTCTTCGGCGAACCAGTGACCTTTAGTCATACGATGAGCGGGTGAAATCGGGGGCAGTCAAACCAGAGACACTCGTATCCAATTGGAGCGGTGTGGTGGCGGTTTGCGCTTTGGTGCTGAGTGGGCCGCTGCTGCTGTCTTGTGGGGCGTCTGCTGATCAGCTTGCCGAGACACCACCGGTCAGCCAAGAGCCTGAGGCGGCTGACGGGTCTACTCCCTCAGCAACGACGTTGGCTCCCAGCACAACCAGTGAACTCGATGAGCAAGTCGAGTTGACTCCAACGACTAGTGCGAGTTCAACGTCCAGCCCAACCAGCGAACCCGAGGAGTCCGACTCGATCGCCACCGGTGTTGGGTATTTCGAGGAAATCTATGTTGATCACGACAGATCGACGGTGCCGAATGGGGCCGGTTCAGGAGGCGACAGTCGGACACTTCGAACCTTGGTGTTCTACCCGGCCGCAATCGAAGCTGAAGCCCCCGTCGCAGTTGAGAATGCTCCGCCCCTCGTAGCAGGTTCCTACCCGCTGGTGTTGTTCGCGCACGGGTTTGGCAGCCTTCCTGACAGGTATTTCGATCTTCTTTCGGTTATCGCCGCCGATGGCTATGTTGTCGTGGCTCCGGAATTCCCTCGCACCTCTGCGCACAGTCCCAATGGCCCCGACCCGCGAGATACCCGTTCTCAGCCCGGCGATCTGAGTTTTTTGATCGACACGATTGCCGAACTGGACACTGACCCTCTGTGGCCCCTCTCTGGCTTGGTGGACACCAACCGGATCGCCGCGACAGGACATTCCAATGGAGCGATCACCGTACTGGGACTCAGTGCCAACAGTTGTTGTCGCGATGGGCGGATCGATGTAGTTGTGGCGATGGCCGGACCAGCGGCGCCGTTCGACGGCGAGTACGACTTCACGGTTACCCCGCCGATGCTGCTCATTCACGGCACCGAAGACAGCGCCATTGTGTACGAGGCCTCGGCAATCGTGTTCAACGAGATATCTGCAGCCAAGGGCCTGCTCACCCTCGAAGGTGGAGATCACTTCACATGGCGGAGCCTAGGCCACGAGTTCTTCGAAGATGTCTCAACCACTGTTCTCGACTTTCTGGCGATGGTCCTCGACAACGACGAGGACGCAGCGGACCGGCTCGCACGACCCCGCTCCTCGCCCAGAGCCCACTTGGCCTTCGCCGCCGTGCCGAATTCCGGCCTGACAGTCGAAGTCGAGATGGCCGAAGCCAATCGCAGTGCCTCTGTCGAGCCCTCTAGCGGCCTGGTAAATGGCCAGACAGTAGTAGTGAGTTGGAAAGGGTACCTCCCGGGCCAAACCGTGAACGTTGTCCAGTGTTCACAAGGTGGAATTCGGAGTTCCGACGCTTGCGACTTCACCCACGCCAAGATCTTGCATCCCAACCCCAGCGGTGAGGGATCGGTTGGGATGGTGATCATCGCTGGCCCGATCGGCGATGGAGTCTGCGACGCCACCGTGGACGATTGCGTAATCGCAGTCAACGACTCTGGAATTCTTGAACCCGAAGCCACTATCCGCATCCCTCTCAGCTTCGCCGACGACTCCTGACTCGGATCACGCGAAGCCCCAGATGTTCTGAGTCCCAGATGCCAGTTGTGTTCCTACTCGAACGGGATCGCGTGTGCTTGTCGATAGGCAGCGAAAGCATCGTCCATGACTTGCTCGTTCAGGCCGAAATCGGCGAGTCGGTAGTTGTGTGTTCCGAAGCGGTTCTGCGGATTCGCTTCGAGATAGCGCGTGGCCGCGCGTTCGGCTTGGCTATCGAATCCGATGCCTGCCAGTTCGCAAATCCGACGGACTTCGGCGATCGGATCTCTAAGGAGGTCGTAATAGGAGATGTCGGCGAATCGACCGGTCTCCGTTTCGGCTCGGGTTTGCATGGCTGAATCGACCATCCTCTGCGTCTTGCGGCACCAGTGGTTGCCGATCTCGGTTGGGTCGACGTCATCTGAGAAGATGCCGTAGCTGTGGGCGACCATGCTGCAGAAGGAAGCCACAGCGATCCGGGGATCGCGATGGGTCTGCGCGATCGTCGCGTCGGGAAACACCTTGAGAAACACGTGAAGATACTCGAGATGCTGCGGGGTCTTGAGCACTAAGGCACCAGCAGGCCGCTGCCAGCAGAGCACTTTCAGAACCCGACGGAAGTACTCATAGGTTGACGTGTGGTCTTGATCTTCCAACCAGCGGGAATAAGTCGGCACAGCCATGGTGGCTTCGCCTGACTGGCTCATGAAGTCCAGGTCGAGCAGCAGGACATCCTCTTCGGGCTCGCTGGGGTCGATCTGATGGATCGTCATGAAGTCAGGCGCCAGATAGGAAATGGTCTTCTCGGCGAGAACCGCGCGCCGTCTACGTACCCGCTCGGCGGGTTTTGACTTATTAGTCGCCGGGACGGGGGCTAGCCCCTCGCTACCTGAGATACCCCGAACCCCCGGAAGCGAATTCAATAAGCGCTGCAGCAGGGTGGTGCCAGTGCGTTGTAGTCCTGTGACCATGACGACCGTGGGCAGGTCGACCGAGTTGATCTCAGGATGTTGGCGGATCACCTCTTCGATCCGTAACCGGTAGACCAGCGCCCCGATGAGCCTTGATTTCTGTATGAGCCTGCCGGTTGCTGTCAGGCAGGCTTCGTCGTTGATCGACTCGACGAGCACTTCCAATGCTCGCAGAAAACCACCCTCACCGAAGTTCGACAAACCCGTTTTGCGCCGAGCCGCGTCAAGCAATGCGTTGACCTCCAAGTGCCCCGAGAACCCAAAACGCTCGCCTGCGGTGCCGAGCCGGTTGAAAATCCTCACCGGAACAGGGCGATAGGGATTTTCATAGTCCGTGGAGGTCATCGCACCGTCCGGCGGTTGGAGCGGCGCAGGCGATCTATGGCGGTGACGAAGCGGGTGACTTCGTCTGAGGTGTTGTAGTAGTGCACTGACGCTCGCACCAGCGTGGGGAGACCTCGGTGTTCAAGGTCGAGACGGGCGTGGCCGGCTGGAGATGTGGTTGTGTTGATGCGCTGGGCCGATAGCTGTGCCTGCACCTCGACAGAGTCAACACCCTCAACCGTGAACGTGACGATGCCACCGCGCACCACACCCTTGTCGTGCACCGAAACACCGTCGAGCGCGTTAAGCGACTCCCGCAAGCTGTTGCCCAACTCGAAAAGACGCTCAGATGTGGCTTCGACACCTAGTTCGAGGGCGTAGTCGACAGCGCCGCCCAGACCCAACTTGGCTGCGTAGTTCGCCTCCCAATTCTCGAACCGACGGGCGCCAGGGCGGATCTCGTAAGTGGAGTCTCCCGTCCAGTTCGCGGCGTGAAGATCAAGGAATGGGGGTTCTATCCGTTCCAGCGCTCGTGGTCCCGCATAGAGGAAACCGGTGCCGCGCGGCCCCCGAAGGTATTTGCGCCCAGTACCCGACAGCACATCACAACCGATGCGGTCCACATCGAGCAGCACCTGGCCGGCGGACTGACAAGCATCGAGCACATAGAACACCTCGTACTGCTTGCACAAGGCACCCACTGCTTCGACCGGATTGATGAGACCGCTATTGGTCGGCGCATGGGTCAGGGCCACCATGGCCGCGCCTCGGGCCAGTTCAGCTTCCAGATGTTGGAGATCGATCTGGCCGTACTCGTCGTCCTCGATGAGCACCGGTTCGATACCGTGGCGTTTCTGCAGTTGCAGCAGGGCGATGACGTTGCTGACATATTCACCTCGACTCATGAGCACCCGGTCGCCATTGGCGAAGGGATAGCCGTAGACCGCCATGTCCCATGCCCGAGTTGCGTTCTCCACCACCGCTATCTGGTGGGGT
Source organism: Candidatus Aldehydirespiratoraceae bacterium (assembly GCA_965198365.1). GTDB lineage: Bacteria > Actinomycetota > Acidimicrobiia > Acidimicrobiales > Aldehydirespiratoraceae > VXYK01. The sequence goes on from OZ240617.1 coordinate 2,165,296, forward strand.
TCAGCCCCGACCAACCTTGCCAGCGAGGCGTAGACCGCTTCGAGACGGTCGCTCGCTTCCCCAGCAGCCTCGTAACCACCGATGATGGCCTCCCGCCTGAGATGCTCGACAACAGTCGTGACTACCACTTGGGGTGGCAGTGCGGCGCCCGCATTGTTGAAGTGCAGGACACGGGTAACTCCGGGGGTGTCCTTGCGGATCTGGTCGAGCGGCAACCGCGAATTCACCGGCTCAGGCTACAGTCGCGTTGGCGAGCCACAAGAGGTATGTCTTGAGTCCTGAGCGAGGCTTTCCAGCCGACGAATTCTCTGAGCGAACCCGACGCTGTCAAGCACAGATGGCCGAACGCGAAATCGCCGCGATCCTGGTATGCACCGAACCCGAAGTTCGCTACTTCACCGGATTCCACACTCCTTTCTGGCAAAGCCCGACAAGGCCCTGGTTCACGGTCATCCCTGCCACAGGCAAGCCGATCGCGGTCATCCCCAGCATCGGCGAAGCCACAATGTCGGCGACCTGGATCGACGATGTGCGCACCTGGTCGTCACCATGTCCAGACGACGATGGTGTGACATTGCTGGTCGAGTGCATCCGCGAGGTCGCCGGTGATGGCAGCATAGGTCTGCCGATGGGACCCGAAACCCATGTGCGGATGCCGTTGCGCGACCTCGACCTCCTGCGCTCAATGTTGAGCGATTTCGTCGACGTGACCGACATCATTCGCGGCTTGCGCATGGTCAAGAGCGAGCGCGAGATCGACAAGCACCGCCACATCTGTGGTGTGGTATCCGACGCGTTCGACGAACTGCCAAAACTACTGTCTACGGGTATGACCGAACGTCAGGCGTTCGCCGCGTTCCGTGCAGAGATCTTCCGTCAAGGCGCAGACGATGTCCCCTACCTGGTCGGCGCCACCGGCCCCGACGGCATCAACGACATCATCCGACAACCATCTGATCGTGGGATCGACGACGGTGACATGCTGATTTTCGACACAGGTTCGACCTTCGACGGCTACTTCAGCGACTTCGACCGCAACTTCGCGTTCACCAGCGCCAGTAGCGGTGCCCGAGATGCCTACCGAGCCGTCTGGGAGGCCACTGAGGCCGGTCTTGAGGCGGTTCGGCCCGGTGCCACCACCTCTGACGTATTCACGGCGATGAACGAGGTGTTGAAAGCCAACGGCTCGTTGGGCAACGACATCGGCCGCATGGGGCACGGCTTGGGCACGCAGGTGACCGAATGGCCGTCGCACACCGCCGACGACAACACAGTCATCGAAGAGAACATGGTGCTGACACTGGAACCCGCCTTGATCTGGGAACCCGGCAAGGCAATGGTCCACGAAGAGAACCTGGTCGTGCGCTCAAACGGCCCTGAACTGCTCAGCCGCCGCACGGCGCCCGAACTACCCATCATCTGATGCCCAACGAAGCTCTTTCCCCCGACGAAATCGAGGCCTACTGGGCCAACGGCTACGCCTTCGTCGAGAATGCACTAGCGCCGGAGCAGCTCGCGGCGATTGTGAGTGATTTCGCATCCTGGGTAGAAGAAAGCCGCAAGCACTCCGAACCATACGGCGACACGCCAGCCAATCGGGCACGCTTCGACCTGGAGGTGGACCACACTGCACAACGCCCCGCTTTGCGCAGGGTCGCATCGCCCGTCGACGTTTCCGACGCCTACCTCGAGGTGATGCGCGACAACCGGGCGCTTGATGCCGTCGCTCAACTCATCGGTCCCAACGTCGAATACAACAACTCGAAAATCAACGCCAAACACCCTGGTTCCGCCACTGAAGTGAAGTACCACCAGGATTTCATGTTCCAGCCCCACACCAACGACGACCTCATCGCCGTGCTGTACTTCCTTGACGATGTCACCTTGGAGAACGGGCCTCTGAAGGTCGTACCCGGCACCCACCGAGGTGATTTGTTCGACCATTGGCATGACGGCGTCTACACCGGCACCGTGAGCGCGGAGGTTGAGGCCGCGCACGCTGCCGAAGCCGTTCCTGTCTATGGGCCCGCAGGCTCGGCGTGTCTGATGCATACCCGTTTGCTGCACGGTTCGGCCCCCAACAACTCAGACGAGCCCCGAACGCTCTTTATCTGCGAGTACCGGGCCGAAGACTCCAAACCCTTGCAGGTCAACCACCTGCCAAGCCTCTACGAAGGCGAAATCGTACGTGGTGTTCGCACCAACCGCGTCCGTTGCTCCTCCTATGAGATGGAATACCCCGAAGTGCCCACCGGAGCGTCGTTCTTCTCCCAGCAAGCCAAGGCCTCTGGAACTGCGCCGTGACCGTGCCCGATCTGCTGCCGTTGTCGTTCGAGACCGACGAGGGCTACGGATCGCGGGCACGCCTCGGTCTGATCGTGTTGCAAACCGACCAGACCATCGAAGCCGAAGCTCGGATGCTCAACTTTGAGGGCGTCGAGTTCTATCACTCGCGCATTCCCAACGATGTCGAGGTGACGCGCAGGACGCTGACCGACATGGAACAGCGCCTGCCCGTCGCTGCGGGGTTACTTCCGACGGATTTCGACTTCGATGCCATCGGCTATGGCTGCACCTCGGCCGCTGCGCTCATCGGTGAGGCCGGGGTCACCGCATGCATCCAAGCCTCTCACCCCGGCGTGGCTTGTACCAACCCGATTACCGCTACCGTCGCAGCCTTTTATGCGCTGGAGGCCAGGCGAATCGCCGTGCTTACCCCTTACACCGCTGATGTCACGGCCCCGATTGCCGAGCACTTCGCGGATGCGGGGATAACAGTCACAGCTCTCGGGTCCTTCCTGGAACCGAGCGATCTCGTTGTTGGTCGCATCTCTGAGGCGTCAATCTCTGACGGAGTCCGTGCTATCGCGAGTGCTGACAGCGATGCAGTGTTCGTGTCGTGCACGAGTCTGCGTGTCCTTGAGACCGTGGCTGAGATCGAAGACGAGGTCGGCGTTCCCGTCGTCTCAAGCAACATCGCTTTGTTCTGGCATCTGCTCCGCCTAGCAGGGGTGAACGACGAAGTTGAGGAGTACGGACAGTTGTTCAGGCGGCAACTCGCGGCCGAAACAAGCGGCATTCTTTAACGCTTGTAGACCTTGCCGTCCTTCATCACGAACCCAACGCGCTGGGCGACGGTGATGTCGCTTAGCGGGTCGCCGGGGACCCCGACGATGTCGGCGAGCATCTCAGGGGCAATCCGTCCTAGGTCGGGGGCATCAACCAGTTCGGCGCTCACAATCGTGGCTGCGCGGATGGCTTGGAGAGGCGTCATACCCCGTTTCACGAGTACGGCCAGTTCCTCGGCATTGCGACCGTGCCAGATTGCCGGAGCGTCGCTACCAGAGGCGATCTTGACGCCCGCTTCAATGGCGTTGGACAGTGACTCTTTCGACTTCGGGAACACCTCGGCTGCGCGTGCTTGAATCGACCGAGGATGAGCCGAGACATCCCAGTTCTCAGTCAGCGCGTTGGTGGAAACTAAAAAGGTGTCGGTGTCAACCAGCCGCTGGATCGTGTCGCCGGTGATCATGAAACCATGCTCGATGCAGTCGATCCCCGCGTCGAGCGCGGCGTTGACGGCAACGTCGCCGTGGCAGTGGGTGGCCACCTTCAAACCGCGGCGATGGGCCTCGTCTGAAATAGCGGACAATTCGTCAGCCGAGTACTGCTGAGCGCCGGCCGGCCCGGAATCCGTCATCACCCCACCCGAAGCGCAACACTTGATGAGATCGACTCCGTGTTTGATCTGGTAGCGCACAGCCTTGCGCACCTCGTCGACCCCATCAGCGATGCCCTCTTCCAGCGTCAGCGGCATGATGTGGGGAGCAAGCGAACTCTGGGCGCTGGGATCGAGATGGCCACCGGTGGGAACAATGGCGTGGCCGGCCGCGTAAATCCGCGGACCATCGACCCAACCGGCTTTGATCGCGTCGCGCAGGGCCACGTCGAGCACGTAGCCACCGGTCTTTACGAACAGTCCGAGGTTGCGAACGGTGGTGAAGCCGGCGCGTAACGTCCGCATTCCGTTGTTGACGGCCCGCAGGGTCATCTTGACGGGGTCGAGGCGAACGGGATCGTTGAGACCAGCTCCGGGGCCGCCCAACATGAGATCGACCTCCATGTCCATGAGTCCCGGGATAAGCGTCAGTTCAGGCAGTCTGATCAACTCGTCGGCGTCGCTTGCGGTGCTGGAATCGGTACCTACCTCGGTGATGCGGTTGGCCTCGATGCGGACATAACCGGAGTCGATGACCGCGCCGCTGTCGATATCGAGCACGCCCCGTGCGTGTAGAACAGTCACGGTCGGTTCGGGCATTTTGAGTCCTTTCTCGGTGAGTTCACCGTACGATCAGCCGTCACCGCGCAGCAACATCACACCTGACGGAGTTCCGCCACCTGTAGCAACAACAGCGGTTCGGGCGTTGGCTACCTGCCGCTCGCCGGCCGCTTGACGAAGTTGCAGCACAGCCTCATGGATGAAGCCGAAGCCGTGCGTGCGACCTTCGGAGAGTTGTCCGCCATGAGGGTTCAGAGGGAGTTCACCGTCGAGCGCGATACGGCTGCCATCACCAACAAAATCCTCAGCTTCTCCAAAGCCGCAGAACCGCAATCCCTCAAGCCAACTCACACAGTTGAAGGTGAACCCGTCGTAGAGCAGCGCCACATCTACATCGTCGGGCTGCAGTTCGGTTCGGGTCCACAGGTGCGCCGCCTGACCGAGCACTTGGGGTTCGTGGGTCAGCGTGCCCTGGTCCCAGGAGACGCGTTCAAGGATCTGGGTACCCACGGCCTCCACGCGAACGGGAGGATTCGGGAGGTCTTTCGCCGTATCGGTGGCCGACACGACGACCGCGATCGATGCGTCGCAAGGCACGTCGCAGTCGTAGAGCCCGAAGGGGCTGGTGATCGGACGCGCTGCGTAGTAGTCGTCGAGGCTCATCGGGTCGCGGTAGATCGCCAATGGGTTTCTCCCGGCGTTGCTGCGGGCATTGACCGCGATTCGGCCGAACAGATCGCGAGTGGCGCCGTACCGGTGCAGGTACTGGTTGGCGTTCATGGCGATCCAGTTCGCGGCCGAGGTTGCACCGAAGGGCATGCGCCACTGCATCCAGTCGGAACCACCGGCCCCACTTGAAGCACCCATGCCGCCGCGAGCGGCGAAAGTGGTTTCCCACACCGTCCGGAAGCACAACACATGGCGGCAGAGTCCCGCCGACACCGCGAGCATGGCAGCAATGAGAGCTCCGCCCGGACCAGGGATGTCGCCACCGCCGTTGATCCAGCTGGGATGCAGTCGCAGTGCCTCCTCCACGGCGGTCACGCCACCTTCGCTGAAGCCCATACCGGCGGGACCCGGGTATGTAGAGAGGCCGTCGATGTCGTCTTTGCAGAGCCCTGCGTCAGCTATGGCAGCGAGGCAGGCATCGGTGGTGAGTGACAGTGGATCTCGCATCAGGCGCCGACCTATCTGGGACCTGCCGATACCGGACAGCACTACCCGATGCTCGAAGCGCTCGCTGCTGGGCGCCGTACGGGGAACGGGAAGCCGCGGTTCGGGCACGGGGTTCTCGCGGGTCACACCAGTCGGGGAAAAAAGCGGAACGAAGACGCCGTCCTGCTGCTCGAAACACACCTTTACCTCTTGGCCGATATGGACATCGCCAGGATCACAGCCGACGATGTTCGTGGTGAGCCGCACTTCAGTTGACTCCTCAAGGGCGACGACTGCAATGACGTAGGGTGGGTCGAAACCCGGAATCCACTGGTGAGAGTTCACGGTGTAACCGGCCACTGTGGCCCGCCCGGACACCTCGGTGGGATGCCAATCGCTGCTATCACAAGCTGGGCAGATGGGTGCAGGAGGGTGCACCAGGGTGGCACAGTCGCGACAGCCTTGGATCCGTAGGAGCCCGTCGGCGCCAGAGGTCCAGAACCACTCGTTTTCAGGGTTGAGCTGTGGCAGGATACGCATGGTCAAACCAGTCCCAGGACGCACTAGTACTAGCACGCCCTGCCCGAAACGAGGGTCTCCGGAACTTGTCGGCGGCGAAGCGGACGCTGTACGGTCGCTCAGCAGCCGCGGGGGAGTCCCCGTCCGGGAGGCAAGGAGTGGTCCATGAGCCGGGTCTGGTCGAGGGTGGCGTTGTGAACGGAGTTCCCGCATGGTCGGGTCCCAGAACCGCCATAGTCACCGGAGGCGGTCGCGGGATCGGACTCGCCGTCAGTCGACGCCTTTGTCTAGAAGGCGCGTCGGTTGCGATCTTCGAACGCGACAAGAACCTTGCCGCGGCAGCCGCTGAGGAGATCGCAAGCGAAGGTGGGCGGGTTGTCGCCTATGAAGTCGACGTCGCGGATCGGCAAGCTATCGATGCTGCGGTTGCGGCCACGCGCGAAGAACTGGGTCCAGCCACGATCTTGGTGAACAACGCTGGGATCTCACCGTTCAAGAAGTTCCGCGCGATTACTCGCGAGGACCTTGAGCAGGTGTTCGCGGTGAACGTTTACGGCACTTTCGATTGCTGTCAGGCGGTTCTTGGCGACATGGTGACCGCCGGCTGGGGACGGATCGTCAACATCGCGTCCTCAAGCGCGCAGACCGGCAGCGTCTTACAGGCGCATTATTCGGCCAGTAAGGGAGCAGTAATCGCTTTCACCCGTTCCCTCGCCCGTGAACTCGGCTCGAAAGGCATCACCGTCAATGCCGTGCCTCCTTCGTTTATTGATACACCAAGCCTCCAGCAAGCCGAGCAAAGTGGCTTCTTAGGTTCCGGTGTCGAGGTGTTGTTGCAAAGCATGCCGATCAGGCGTGTGGGTCAACCAGAAGACATTGCTGCTGCGGTTGCCTACCTGTGCCGCGACGACGCCAGCTTCGTCACCGGCCAAGTACTCGGTGTCAACGGCGGACGGGTCATAGGTTGAGCCGACGTCTCCGCACCGAGCGGTGACCCCCCTCAGAAGGACTCGTACTCTACGGTTACCTTGCGCCCGTGGGGGAGGGATTGACAAGTCAGGATCCACCCTTCGTCGACATCCTCGGGGGTCAGGGCCTCGTTGGCGCGCATTGCGACGGAGCCCTCGTGGAGCATTGCCATGCAGGTGGCGCAATTGCCGGCCTCGCATGAGAACGGCGGATCCAGTCCACCCGCCCGGGCCGTTTCGAGGATCGTGTCACCTGCGCTGTGGGCGATCTCGGTTCGCCTTCGATCGAGAATGATCGTGACAGTCTCCGTGGCCTCGCCAATACCGGCGGGCTGTTCGTGATCGCTCACAGAGCGACATTACCCGAGCCCCCAACACCTGCCACATGATGCAAGCCGGGTGTCGTAGTTCTTGATCACCGGTGACGAACTAGTCGGTCCAGTCGATTTGGTCTTGGCGGTTGGGTTGGCGGCCGGTGCGGAACGGGCACAGTGGCGCTGCGACAAGCAGGATCCGCTCCCAGTCCGTCGTGACGCTGCATGTAGTTGGCCCGGTGAGCTCCCCGGATATCGATGAGTTCGTGGATATAGGTGCGGTCGTTCACGCCACCTCCAGAGCGTTCCAGTACGTTCGTTTGGCTGCCTGTAGCTGGGTCGGTTCGTGTTCTGCGATTGCTGTTGCCAACTCAGTCGCGCGTTTGCGCAGTACGGCTCCGGGCACTACCTCAGAAACAGAATTCTGAGGGCTGTCGGACGAAGCTGCTGTTGAAACGCGTACCAGCCGTTCCAGTTGGTGCGGGACCGGGTTCTTTTTTATACCTTGCCTTGGTGCTCGGCCAGAGCTTGACGTCCTAACGTCTTCGGGGCGATCAGCAGATAGCTGGTGAGGATCAGTTCGTGTAACTCCTCAAGATCTGCTGAGTCACCAAAGGTCATAGACACCCAGCCGAAACGACCGACGTAGTGGGCACGTTCAAAGCGGGGGTCGTGGAGCAGGGCGTCGAGTTCTTCAGGGTCAGCCTTGACTGTCATGGCGGTTTCACCCGGAAAGCAGAAGATCTTCTTTCGAACCCGGAAATTGATGTCGTCCCAGGTTATTTCTTCGGTTGCTTCGGGCAACGTCATGGCGATTCTTCGGATCCTTGAAACCATGTTTATAGTCCCAGTTTGCCTGAAGCTGTACCTGGGCATCCAGGCTGTGAACATGTGATAATTCCGATGTGCAAAATCTGCCAATTGCATTCTCGCACCGCAACCACGATCTCGGCGAAACCGTGTTGCCATGACGATCACCATAAGACCGATCGCTGGTGTGATCGGCGCTGAGATCTCCGGAGTCGACTTGTCGAGACTAAGCGACGAACTAATCGCCGAGATTCGCGCCGCGTGGCTTCAGCACTTGGTGGTGTTCTTCCGTGAGCAACCGCTGAGCAAGGCCGGTTTCCTCGCATTTGCCAAAGCGATCGGTGAACCAGGCCTTTATCCCTTCCTTCCGAGCCTTGAGAACTTTCCCGAGATCATCGAAGTCAAGAAGCTTGAGTCGGAAACCACAAACTTCGGCGGGATCTGGCACAGCGACACGGTATATCTCGATGAACCGCCCATGGCATCGATGCTGCTGGCGCGGGAGGTGCCGCCATTCGGTGGTGACACAGAGTGGGCCAGTATGTACGCCGCCTATGAGGCCCTGTCGGACAATCTGAAGGCGTTCCTCGGTTCGCTCAACGCGGTGCACAGCTCGGCCCTCGCGGATGTATCGAAGACCCGCGAAGATCGTCTCGTTGAAGCCGGTGACGACGATATGGCCAGCCAGGTTTTCGAGTCTGTGCACCCAGTCGTACGCACACATCCAGAGACGGGTCGCAAAGCGCTCTATGTCAACGTCGCGCACACGGTGAAATTCGAGGGCATGACCGAAAAAGAGAGCCGGCCGCTCCTCGAATACTTGTTCGCGCATCAGACGCGAGCGGAGTTCACCTGCCGATTCCGCTGGGAAGTGGGTTCGATTGCGCTGTGGGACAATCGTTGCGCAATGCACAACCCGATCAACGACTACCACGGTTACCGTCGCGTGATGCACCGAATCACGCTGCGCGGTGACGTGCCTGAGTGACTCGTGAAACGCCCGCTATGAGTTGGGTGAGTATCCCGGCGACAGTGTTCGCGACTATCGACCGACTCGGCGACGCCGAAGCGGCCGTGGATCGCAACGAAAGGGTTACTTTCAGCCAACTCGGGGAGCGGATTCAAGCGATAGCCGCAGCGTTGATAGCCAGTGGCGTTTCCCACGCTGATCGAGTTGCGATCTGGGCGCCGAACAGCATCGACTGGGTCGCTGCTGCAGTTGGGCTGCAAAGTGTCGGTGCAACTCTTGTGCCGATCAACACCCGCTACAAAGCAACAGAAGCGGCACCAATTCTGGCTCGCACAAAAGCAACAACCCTCTTCACCGTCACCGGGTTTTTGGACATTGACCCAGTTCAGATGTTGGCAGCGAGCGACACCGATCTATCTGATCTGACCGACATAATCATCATCGACGGCACTGTGCTTGATGACACTGTGCTTGATGACACCGTGCCCAACGACACCGTGTCATGGGCCGAGTTTCTCGAGCGGGGGAGCAGCGTTGCCACAGCCACCATAGAGGCTCGGCGTGCCGCGGTTGGTCCTGAGGACTTGTCCGACATCATGTTCACGTCGGGAACCACCGGCATCGCCAAGGGCGTGATGATGAACCACGGCCAAACCCTCGAACAATTCGACGCCTGGTGTGACTTCGCCGAACTTCGCGAGGGTGATCGCTATCTCATCGCAAATCCGTTCTTCCATATGTTCGGCTACAAAGCAGGCTGGCTGGCGTGCTTGTTGCGAGGCGCAACCATGGTTCCGCTAGCAGTCTTCGATGTCGAAGAGGCACTGAGGTTGATTGAACAAGAGAGGATCACGATGTTCCCGGGCGCGCCGACGCTCTACCAGATGATCCTCGACCATGAGGCCACAGCATCAGCCGATCTATCGTCTTTGCGGGTCGCCGTGACAGGTGCCGCCGATATTCCCGTTGAACTGATTCGGCGGATGCACACCGAGCTTCCATTCGAGACGATCATGACCGGTTACGGCCTGACCGAGGCGTGTACTTGCAGCGGCACCCAACCTGGCGACGATTTTGAGACGATTGCCACTACATCGGGGCAGCCGGCCGTTGGCGTGGAGATCCGCATTGTGGACCCGGACGGTACTGAGTTGCCACGGGGTGAAGTGGGCGAGACCGTGGTGCGCGGCAATAACGTGATGCAGGGTTATCTCGATGACCCGGTTGCCACCGCCGAGACTGTGGACGCCGATGGCTGGCTTCATACCGGCGACCTCGGGACGATGGATAATCGTGATTATCTCAAGATCGTCGGGCGGCTCAAAGACATGCTGATCGTGGGCGGTTTCAACGCCTACCCCGCCGAGATCGAGAACATCATGGTTGGCCACCCGGCAATCGCGCAGGTCGCGGTGATTGGGGTAGAAGACGAGCGCCTTGGTGAGGTTGCCAGGGCGTTTGTTGTGCCCGTTTCGGGCAGCGACACAGACGAATCGGAGATCATCGCTTGGTGCCGCGAAAACATGGCTAACTACAAAGCGCCAAGATCCATTCGGTTCCTCGACGAACTTCCGTTGAACGCCACCGGAAAGGTCATGAAAGAGGATCTTCGTAAGCAGCCTTGAGTTCGCGGCGAAGCACCTTTCCTGACGGTAGGCGAGGGATGGAATCGACCACCCAGAGCTCCGCAAGCCGCTTGTAGGTCGCCAGAGTGTCAGCCACCAACGCCTTGAGATCCTCAACCGATACCGACGCCCCGTCGGTTAGCTGCACAGCGGCAATCACGGCCTCTCCAGCAGCCTCGTCGGGGACCCCGAAGACCGCGCAATCTGTGACCTCGCCGTGACCGTGCAACACAGCTTCGATCTCCGCTGGGGCAACTTGAAAGCCCTTGACTTTGATCATCTCTTTGACGCGGTCGGTGATGTGAAGCCAGCCTTCGGGCTCAAGCCAGCCAACATCGCCTGTGCGGTACCAGCCATCAGCGAAGGCTTCGTCGTTGGCCTCGGCAGGCAGATAACCGGTCATCATTGACGGGGATCGAAGTTGGATCTCCCCAGTACTGCCGGACTCCAAGGTTGCACCTGTCTCAAGGTCCACTATTCGCATTTCCAAGTCGTGAATTGGCAGACCGGCAGAATCGAGACGCCAACTGTCGGGCGAATCAACCGGGTTGCTGGTGATGACAGGTACTTCGCTGGCCCCGTAAGCCGCCAAAAAGTTCACCCCAGACCGTTCCGTGACTCGCTGCGCGACGCTCTCGGTCACCGGGGTAGCGCCCCACATGATGTAGCGCAGCGATGAGAGGTCGAACGATTCCAGGTCGGGGTGGTTCGCCATAGCCAGAGCTATTGGCGCAACCGCCATTTCAAGGGTGATGCCGTCGGCCTCAATACAACGCAACAACTCGTCAAGGTTGAAACGGGGATGCAGCCGGACCGACGCCCCAGCCGCTACCGATGCGAACATGTTGAGCAAACCGAGGATGTGAAACGCCGGCGTTGCGATCTGGAACCGGTCGCTTGCAGACAACCCCAGCGCAGAGACCCAATGGGCTGTTGCCGCTCCAAGAGACGCATGGGTGTGTCGAACCGCTTTGGGAAGCCCGGTAGTGCCGGAACTGAACACCAAAACGGCCTCGGTGTTGTCCCAGTCCGCTTCCAAGACCGGTCGGGCCTCGGCGGCAGGTGGATCGTCGTTGTCGAGATGCAAGATTCGACCCGTGAAGCGCTGCCCCAAACGCTCATGGGTGTCGCCGTCGCAAATCAGCAAAGCCGGTGTGGTGACGTCGGTGGCGTGAGCGATCTCGGTTTCTTTCCAAGCAGGACTGATCATCACAACCGATGCGCCAACCTTGAGAATGCCATACAGCGCAGTGAAGAACTCGGGCCGGTTGGAGGCCATCATTGCTACGCGATCGCCAAGGCCTACTCCCAATCGCGTCAGCGTGCCGGCATATGCGTTGCTCAGGGATTCAACTTCACCATAGGAGAGTGTCTTGTCGAGAAAACGGATAGCCGGTGCGCTCGGATCGCGGTCAGACGCTGCGGAGATTCTTGACTGGATGCTCTGTCCTATGGGGTACTCAAGCGGCGCAAAACCGGGCATGCGAATTCCTGAATAGTGTGTGAGAATGGCATTCTCTCACAACGAAACTCCCCATGACCTTACGGAGGACCTAATGCCCGCCGTTGATCCCTCCACTGTCTCCGATCGGCTCGAAATCAGCGATCTTTGTGCTCGATACGCCATGCATCTGAGTCGTTACGAGATCGACGAACTTGTCGAGTTGTTTCTGCCCGATGGCACCTACACCGCCTTCGGCGAGGTCTACGGAATGGATCTGTTTCCGAAACTGGCCTCAAGCGCACCACGAGGACAACTCATCGTCAACCCTGTGGTGATCACCTTTGATGGCGACGAAGCAAGCGGTGAACAGCACTACACCTTCACCGACCAAAGAACCCATGACGTTCGGCTGGCTTGGTACAGCGATCAGTATCGGCGCACCACCGACGGTTGGCGCTTCGCGAACCGTTCGACAACTTTCCTACGACGCAGCGGCGGCTATGACCGAGGTAATACTCACGATCCGGTACGGGGCTAGCTTCTGGCTCCGATACCACCGAGGATGAACTCCCACATCTCCTCAGCACTGGCCTCGTGAGCCTCAGGGTCGCCACCAACGATCATGCTGTAAGCGTTGAACATCGTGGTCTGCAAGATGATCGCGGCACTCCGGCGGGGGTTCGCCAGTGTGAGTGCACCGGATCGGTTGGCCTCTTCGAGCAGGTCAAGGAGCAACTCGAACAAAGGTGCGCTCGCGTTCTTTGCCTGTTCTCGATCGGTGGCGAGCAAACCCAGGAGGAAGTCAGCCATGGACCGTACCGCGAGGTGTGGTGCTGGTGGCACCTCGATGGGATCGGCCACACTCCACTTGTAAAGGGTGATGACAAAGAGGCGGAGTCTTTCCAGTGGGTCCTCTTCCAAAGCGAGAGTCTCCGCGAGGGTGTTCGACGCGGCCTGCATCGAAGCCTCGTAAACGGCAAGGAGCAGGTGTTGTTTGCCATCGAAGAATTGATAAAAACTCCGCAACGATTGGTTGGAGCGTCCCACGACATCCTGCACGGTGAAGTCAAGGCCGCCGTTCTCACGGATCAGCTCGACGGTCGCGTCGAGAAACCGCTGTACCCGCTCCTCGGCACGGGATCGCGCGCCATCCAAAGAGCGAGCCACGGCACGCTCGCGCCATAGGGCCTGGGGGCCGGGTTCTGGAGTGGAGGCGTCGGCGTTGGTCACAGCGGTCGAGTGTAGTGGTGGTTAGATAACGGGCTCGTCGACGAGGTCCAGGTAGGCCGCCCCCGAGTCCGGAACCCGGGGTTGTTTCCAGGATTCGACAGGGAACGAAGCGTTGATCACCGAGAAGAACAGTCTCATCAGATTGCGGGCATCTTCAGGAAGGTCTCCGATATCGAACTGGTCGAGGTAGTCGAGGGCATCGGCCATGCGCGGCAGTGCAACGTCGTACAGTTCCTGCAACTCAGACATGGAACTGGCAAGTCGCGCGGTGTATCGCCGACGTTCGGTGGCAAGGCTCCAGCGCGTCGCGAATCCTTCGAGATCAGCGAACTCGTCGGGCAGCATCTGGGAAGACACAGTTCCTCTCACCTGCTCCTACCGAGCGACCGAGACAGCGGCCTCGGTTGCAGTTTGGTGTGCCCGCACTCGATCAGCGACGGTCTTGTGGAGGTTGCGGGGCAGAATCTCCTGATCACAGAGTGGGAACTCAGTGGCGGCACGCGACTTCAGGCTTCGCTGGGTTGCCTCCAGGGTGTTGCCGTCTTGGAGCGCGTATTCCTTGAAGGTCACCGCGGCCAGTTCCTGACGCATGCGATCCGTGGCGTTGCGTGGCGGCGCGAAGTAGAGGCGCCCCTCAAAGAGGTGCCTGTCGTAGGCGAGCGGCCAGTAGTGATAGGTCAGGTACCAACCGCGTTCCCACACGAGGATCACATAATTGGGAAAGACTTGGAAGGTGTCTGCTCCCCAGGCTCGGTGACGAGCCGGGTTGAGGCCCGGGGGTAGCTCGCTGAGATCGACGCCCAACGGTTGTTCCCAGGGTCCGAACAGACCACTGCGGAGAATTCGTTCGATGGGTTTCACCATCTCCAAGTCCTTTGGCGGCGACATGCCGCCCCATGTGGAGACGATGCCGTGGCCGCTGTCGCCGAACAGGTCGTAGTGCAGCGCCTCGAAGCCGTACTGTTGGAGCTTTACCGATTCCGACGCCACCGACTGGTTCTGGTGCAGGACCGGGGCGTGGTAGAACTCCGAGAAGGCGTCGTTGAAGAGTTTCCAGTTGGCGCCCACGACTGCTTTGTAGCCGAAGGTCTGGGTCATCTCGCCAAACGGATAACCGCTGAGGCCTGTTGCGACCTCGCCGAGAAACTCAAGAAGCGTTTCGGTGGGTTCGGCCGCGAAGTTGACGAAGATGAAGCCCTCCCAGATCTCGCAGTGCACCGAGACGAGCGGATAGTCGGCTTTGTCCAGGTCGAAGAACTCACTCTCTTGTTGAACGAAGTTGAGTTCACCGTCGAGGCCGTAGCGCCAGCCGTGGTACTTGCAGGTGAATTGTCGACAGGTGCCTTTGACCTCTTCGCTCGGGTAGTCCTGCCAGACAAGCTTGTTGCCGCGGTGGCGGCACATGTTATGGAAGGCTCGTACCGTGCCGCGGTCCCGCACCACGATGATCGAGGTGTCAACGCAATCGAGTTCTTTGGTGAAGTAGCTTCCGACCCGAGGTATCTGTTCGACTCGCCCGACGTTGAGCCAGGTCTGCTTGAAGATCGCCTCTTTTTCCAGTTCGTAGTACTCCGGCGATATCGAATCCTCGTAATTCACCGGTGCGGTGCCGAGTTGGGGGAAATGTTCAGTCCAGCTGCCCTCAACCGGCTTCGGGAAATGTGCCATCTCTCACCTCATGAATTGATACTGCTCAACATAGCCGCGTTCGGAAATCGCATTCTCTTTATGTGCAGATCTAGTTCTCGGGTTGCACAGAGTTCTCAAGTTGCACAGTGGGCAAAGCCGAGTCCCGCAACTCTGGGTCAACTTCGAGTCCGAAACAGTTGAATGCGATGGCTAGCGTGTCGTAAGCGCCGACTGTGAATAACAGGTCAATGATCTGGCGGGTATCGAAGTGTTCGGTCAACCCGGCCCACGTATCAGGACTCAAGATCGAGTCATGGCGGAGTTCGTCAACAGCTCGTAGCAGCAACGATTCGTTTGTTGAGAGTCCTTCTGCGCCGGGACCAACCGCTACCGCGTGAATCTGTTCGTCTGAAAATCCGAGTTCTCGAGCTACGGCAACGTGTTCGGCCCATTCATACTCAGAACCTCGCAGCAAGGCCACCCGCAGCACGACCAGTTCGAGCAGGTGCTCGCCGAGGGTGTTTTCATAAAGCACATGGCGGTTGAAGGAAAGGAACGCTCGTGTGAGGTCAGGATGATGGGCTAACACCGCGAACGCTCCGGCAACCCGTTTCCCACCCGACTCTCGGTTAGCTCGTCGTGTTGCGTAGATGGAACCCGGAGGCGGTTTCATGATGGAAAACGCTTCAACGAGATCATCTCGCCATTCCTGCACAGGCAAGGGTGAAATATGAGGGCCTTCTGGGGAATCACTCACGGTTGTCACCGTAGTCCCGTTGGGGTTAGCGGGGAAAGTAGCCTCTCCACCTTTGACAATGTTGTTCCCGGCATGAATGACCTAGTGTCAGGCGATGCGAATGGGCCTCATGATTGGACCCGAGCGACGTCGTTACGACGCCAAGGTGCAGCGCCTAATTGACGACGCCTGCTGGGCTGACGGCGCAGGGTTCGCTACAGCTTGGATACCGCAGATCCCTGACGAATTCGATGCAATGACCGCGGTGGCGTTAATGGGACACGAAACGAACAGGATCGAGTTGGGCACCGCCGTGGTCCCCACTCAACCTCGACACCCGATCGCACTTCTGCAACAGGCACTTTCGACACAATTGGTCTGCGAAGGGCGCTTTACCCTGGGTCTGGGTCCTTCCCACCACTGGATCATTTCCGACATGCTCGGCCTCAGCTATGAACGCCCAGTCGCCAAGCTCAGGTCTCTTCTCGATGTTCTCGACGCTGGATTTGGGGGGCCGGGCATGGTTGATGTGGACAACGAGCACTACACGATTCACAACCCGCTTGAGGTAACAGACAAGACCGCGACTCCGGTGTTGCTTGCGGCGTTGGGGCCCGCGATGCTGCGACTGGCCGGGGAGCGGACCGATGGCACGATTCTGTGGCTGGCCGACGAGAAATCGATCGGCGAGTACATTGCCCCTCGCATCGTCGCCGCGGCGCAGACCGCGGGACGCGAGGCGCCCCGTGTCGTAGCCGGCGTTCCAGTGTGTCTATGTGCCAACAGCGAGGTTGATGCGGCGAAGGAGCGGACCAACCGGATCCTGTCCGAAGCTGAAATCTCTCCCAACTACCAGCGCCTCCTCGATCGCGGCAATGCGACTTCGGTCGCCGACATTTTGGCCGCTGGTGATGAAGCCGCTGTGCTCAGCCGCTTGCAATCTTTCGCGAACGCCGGAGCGACCGACGTGTCGATCCGGGTGGTTCCGATCGGCAACGGACGAGACGAACTACTGGCATCGAGCCGCCGTACCCGAGACTTTCTCGCTGACCTGGCTCCTGAGATTTTGTGATGGGCCTGGTTGTGCACTGAACTACAGATGAAGGAATTCTTATGTCTGAGCGCGTGTCTGATGTTTACTACGACCCCTACGACTTTGAGATCGATGCTGATCCGTATCCCGTCTGGAAGCGGATGCGCGATGAGAGTCCGCTCTATTACAACGATAAACACGACTTCTATGCTCTCAGCCGCTGGGACGATGTTGAGGCAGGGTTGAAAGACCACACTCGGCTCATCTCAAGTCGGGGCACGGTACTTGAGTTGATCACCGCAGACATCGAGATGCCGGCAGGCATGGTGATCTTCGATGATCCTCCCAGCCACACGGTCTATCGGGGTCTGCTGTCGCGGGTGTTCACTCCTCGGCAGATGAACGCGATCGAACCCCAGGTGCGCCGCTATTGCACCGACGCGCTTGATGCGTTGGCCGGCGCTGATCGGTTCGATGTGGTCGAGACGTTGGCGGCCCAAATGCCAATGAGGGTCATCGGCATGCTGTTAGGCATCCCCGAAGCCGACCAGCAAGCACTGCGGGAGAAAACCGATGAGGGTCTACGCCTGTCAGAAAGCGGTGAGCCGGAAGCCGAAGCCTTCGCTGATATCGGCAATGCGGCCGCCGAAGGAAATTTCGGTGAATACCTCGACTGGCGCCTTGACAATCCCGCCGATGACATCATGACCCAGTTGCTGCAAGCCACCTTCGAGGATCACACCGGTGAGACCCGCAGTCTGAGCCGTGACGAAGTGCTCGGTTACATCAGTTTGTTGGCCGGGGCCGGTAACGAGACCACGACCAAGCTGATCGGTCATACTCTGCGGACGCTGGCTCTGTATCCAGAACAACGGGCCGAAATCGTCGCCGATCCCGAACTGATCCCGCAAGCTATCGAAGAGTCGCTGCGTTTTGAAGCGCCGTCCCCGGTACAGGCCCGCTATGTTGCCGAAGACCTTGAGTACCACGGCCAGAGGGTGCCCGCAGGCAGCGCGATGCTTCTCGTCAACGGTTCGGCAAACCACGATCAGCGGCAGTGGGGTGAGACTGCGGACGATTTCGATATTCATCGCAAGATCGGCCACCACTTGTCGTTCGGTTATGGCGTGCATTTTTGCCTCGGCGCGGCACTTGCTCGCCTTGAAGGCCGTGTCGCGCTCGACGAGATACTCAAACGATTTCCTGAATGGACCGTCGATGAGGCAACCTCAGAACGCTCGCACACCTCGACGGTTCGCGGTTGGGACAAGCTGATACTTGTCGTCAATTGACCGAACCCCACATATCTTCAGCAAAGGAGTCCACCATGTCATTGTTCAATTTGTTTCGTTTCGACAACAAGCGCGCCCTGGTCGTCGGAGCAGCCTCCGGCATGGGTAACGCCGCGGCTCGCCTGCTCGTCGATGCTGGCGCCGAGGTTGTCGCTCTGGACTTCGCAGACATGGACATCCCCGGGGTTGCCGCCACCGTGAAGGTGAACATGGCCGATAAATCCTCGATTGAAACCGCGGTAGCTGCTTGTGCTGGTCGAGTCGACGCCCTTTTGTCGTGTGCAGGCGTTGCCGATGGCACGCCTGGTATCGAGAAGATCAATTTTCTGGGTCACCGCCACATGATCAACTTGATGCTCAAGAGCGGAATGCTCGGCCACGGCAGTGCGATCGGCTTCATTTCCTCAGCCGCTGGTGCCGGGTGGGAGCGCGACGACAACATGGCATGGATCAACGACTACCTCGCTATCGAAGACATGGACCAGGCGTCGGCATGGGCCATTGAGCACGGCAAGGCCGACTATTTCAGCAGCAAGCTGACGGTCTGCATGTACGTCGCCAAGTCAGCCTTCGAGTTGCTCAAAAGTGGCGTTCGCATCAACGCGATCATGCCCGGCCCCACCGACACGCCGTTGGCACAAGCCAACAAGGAAACCTGGCTCGGTTTCGGCAGTGACTACCGCACCGATCTTGGTATCGAAGCGTCGTCACCGGTAGAACAGGCCTACCCATTGGTCTTCCTCTGCAGCGACGCTGCCAGGGCGATCACCGGCATCACGATCACCAGTGATCAGGGCTACTTCAGCAGCGGAATAACTGAGTCCTACCCAGCGGCGAAAGACATCGCCAACTTCCTGACCGGCCGATACTAGGCGTATGTTCGCTGCCTAGGGGCATCTGAAAGGCAAACACAACCATGGCGTTCTGGAACCAAGAGAATCAACTGCTCATTGACGGCGAACTCGTCGCCGCCACGGGCGACCGCACATTCACGTCACGCAATCCGGCTACCGAGGAGGTCATTGGAGAGGCCGCCGATGCCACTGTCACCGATGTCGTGCGAGCGATCCGAGCATCTCGCCGTGCCTTCGATGAGACCAACTGGTCGACCGACGCGAGTTTTCGTGCCCAGTGCATGCGTCAACTAGCGCAGGCTCTGCGCGACAATCTTGAGGATCTGCGCACGTTGACCGTCTCGGAGGTGGGCGTGCCGATTGCGATGACAGCCGGCCCGGCACTGGAAGGTCCCATTGGGATCCTCGACTACTACGCCGATCTTGCCGAGTCGTACGACGGGACGGTTGATCTTGGCGTAGCAGAGGCCTACGGAGGGATGCACCATCGCTGGGTTGAGCGTGAACCCTATGGGGTTGTCAGCGCGATCTCGGCCTACAACTATCCGACGCAATTGAACCTGGCCAAACTCGGCCCCGCGTTGGCGGCGGGTTGCACCGTGGTACTCAAGGGAGCTCCAGACACCCCGCTCATTACTCTGGCTCTAGGTCGCCTCATCGCGGAACACACCGACATTCCGGGCGGTGTGGTGAATGTGCTTGCCTCCAGCGAGATTGAAACCGGTGTCGTTATGACCACCGATCCGAATGTCGACATGGTCACTTTCACCGGCTCAACAGCGGTGGGGAAATCGATCATGGCTGCTGCCAGCACAACGTTGAAGAAAGTCTTTCTTGAGTTGGGAGGCAAGTCCGCGATGGTGGTGCTCGATGAGGACAACGTCGACGGGGGAGCCTTCGGTTGTTCGATGGCTGCCAATTCTCACGCCGGGCAGGGATGCGCGATCACCTCGCGTCTGCTTGTGCCCCGAGCACACATGGACCGAGCGGTCAAGATGGCCACTGAGATTTTCGAGAGTCTCGGCGTCGGCGACCCATTCGATACGGCCAACTATGTAGGGCCGTTGATCAACGCCAAACAGCGTGACAAGGTGCAAGGCATGGTCGATCGCGCGGTCCAAGCCGGTGCCACCGTGGTGACCGGTGGTGGTGCAACACAACACGACAAGGGGTTTTTCTTTGAACCGACGGTGATCGTGGGTGCTGACGAGAATAGCGAAATCGCTCAGGACGAAGTTTTTGGGCCGGTTCTGGTGGTGCTGCCCCATGACGGGGATGACGACGCGGTGCGCATTGCCAACAACTCAAAATACGGCCTCTCCGGCGGCATACTCGCGGCCGACCGAGAGCGAGCGCTAGGGGTAGCCCGGCGAATCCGAACCGGGACTCTCAGCGTCAATGGCGGAATGTGGCACGCCGCGGATGCTCCGTTCGGTGGCTACAAACAATCAGGGATTGGACGCGAGAACGGTGTCGCCGGCCTAGAAGAGTTCCTGCAGACCAAACTGCTGGCCGAACCCGCCTGAACCTCAAGGAAAGGAAACCTGTCCTGATGACGAAGATCTTGGAGGGCGTAAGGATCCTGGAGGTAGCTGAGCACACTTTCGTACCAGCGGCTTCCGCGGCGCTGGCGGATTTGGGTGCCGAGGTGATCAAAATCGAACACTTCGAACGAGGCGACGCCATGCGCGGACTTGTTATGAGCGGGGTTGCTGATATTCCAGACGAGGTCCATGCCCTGCTTGAGCATTCCAACCGCGGCAAGCAGAGCATCGGCTTGGACCTTGGGAAACCCGACGGACTCAAGATTCTCTACAAACTCGCTGAGACTTGCGATGTGTTCCTCACCAACAAATTGCCGAGGGTGCGCCGAAAGTTGCAGATGGACGTCGACGACATTAGAGCCCACAATCCAGACATCATCTATGTTCGCGGGTCGGGTCAAGGCGAACGAGGTCCCGACGCCGACAAGGGTTCATACGATTCGCTCGCGTATTGGGCTCGTGCCGGCGTAGCGATGGGGGCAAAACTACCAGGGTCTGAGTTTGTGCCTTCGCCGCCGGCACCAGCCTTCGGGGACTCAATTGGCGCAATGACGATAGCCGGCGGAATCATGGGCGCTCTGTTTCATCGTGAACGTACCGGTGAGGCGACTGAAGTGGATGTGTCGTTGTTCGGCACTGGCCTGTGGTCGATGGGAGCCGCTATGGCATTGTCTTTGGCGCTTGATACCCCGTGGCTTGCGCCACCCGCGAGCCGTGTCGGCCGTAACCCGCTAGTCAATAACTACGTGACAAGCGATGGTCATTGGATCGCTCTCACTTGTCTGCAGGCGGGCAAGTATTGGGCCGAAACGTGCGAGGTTGTCGGTCGCCCAGAATTTGGGAATGACCCCCGTTTCGCTGAGGCTGAGATGTTGATATCGAACAGCGCTGACGCGATCGCCACGCTCGAAGAGGCATTTGCGGAAGCGACGCTGGCTACCTGGCTCGAGAGACTTGAGAGTTACAGCGGACAGTGGGCGGTGGTGCAAAACACCTTGGAAGCGGCTGAAGATCCCCAGGCGCTCGCAAACGGCTACATCCAGAGCGCGCAGACAGCCGCCGGGTTAACATTTCGCCTAGTCGCGGTACCGGTGCAATACGACGGAGAAGCCGCTGGGACCTCCAGAGCTCCGGAATTCAACGAGCACGGCGACGCGATCCTAGAATCGCTCGGCTTCGACTGGGACACGATCATCGATCTCAAGGTTCGCAACGTCGTCGTATAGAGTGCTCACATCATGACCTTGACACCACCCCTGCCGGCTTCAGCCCGCGAATTGCTGCGCGGGGCCGAGACCGCGCTGCTCGACGAACGACGACTCCTTGTTGAAGCCGAACTAGCCGCGCTGGCAGCGCTGCCTGACGATCAGGTGCCAACACTCGCTGCTTTGGCTCACCAGGTGCGACTTGATCGCTGCGGCCCAACCGTCGAGATCGAGGGGATCTTGTCTGCCAAAACAGGAGGTTGTCCCGAAGACTGCCACTTCTGCTCCCAGTCGGCACAGTTCGAAGAAACCATGCCGGCAACGCCGTTTCTTGATACCGAAGAGGTGATAGCGGCGGCCAAAGAGACCGCAGAAACCGGAGCGACCGAATTTTGTATTGTCCTGGCCGTACGAGGTCCCGACGAACGCACGATGAAGCGCATCCTTGAACTCGTCCCGGCTATTGAGGCTGAAACAAAGCTCAACGTTGCCGTCAGCGCAGGCATTCTCAGCGACGACCAAGCGCAACGTTTTGCAGCGGGCGGAGTGCATCGCTACAACCACAATCTTGAGACCTCAGAATCGTTCTTTCCCAATATCGTCACAACCCACAGTTGGGCGGAACGCTACGAGACTTGCGAACTCGTGAAGCGCAACGGAATGGAGTTGTGTTGCGGAGCTCTACTGGGAATGGGAGAAACCGCGGCCCAGCGAATCGAGTTGCTCACCCAACTACGATCCTTGGCGCCAACTGAAGTGCCACTCAACTTCTTGAACCCGCGGCCCGGAACACCGCTACAGATCCGCAAACCAATGAAGCCCCTTGAAGCTCTGCGCTGGATAGCGCTGTTCCGGCTTGCGTTGCCCGAGGTAATCCTGCGATTCGCAGGGGGCCGGGAAATCACGCTTGGGGAACTTCAGGCGATGGGAATGACCGCCGGTATCAACGCTCTCATCGTCGGGAACTACCTCACTACACTCGGGCGCAACCCAGACGAGGACCTACAGATGCTTGAAGATTTGAAGATGCCGGTCGGAGCCCTCAGCGGCGTGCTCTAGAACCGGCGTGTATGCAATGGAGTTGCCAGCCGACACTCCCGAACTCAGCGGTTCTGGACGAAAGGTGTTCTGTGGAGGCTGCGGCACCCGCGAATGCGTCGGTTGTCTCGCTGATCTAGAAGCCCCTCGATACTGCCGTGAATGTGGTCGCAGACTACGTGTGAGCGTTCGTCCCCGCGGCTGGATCGCGACCTGTAGACGGTGCGACATTGAGGTTCACTCGCACCATCACTAAACGGCGATAGTGGAGTCGTAAGGCCAGCGCTTGCCGCGGGGGAGCGGTCCGTGATCGGACCAGTGCACCACAATCGTGTTGTCAGCCAGTCCATCATCGGTGAGTTGTTCAAGCAAATCTCCTAGACAGCTGTCGGCGATCTCAATCTGGGTATACATCTGCGCGAGTGCCTCTCGGACCTTGGGCGTGTCGGGGAATGTGGGTGGCACGATTACGGCTGCGGGTTCGAAGGTGATCTCGTCGATCATTCCCGTCCACATTCCACTCTCGTGGGTGTTGTGCGGATTGAAGACCGCAAAGAACGGCTGTTCCGCGTCTGGACGGTTACGCCAATGAGCTGTTTCGGAGCACTCATCCCAGGCGCTGCGGGGTTCGGCGAACTGGTAGTCGGTTTTCCAGTTATTGGTGCAATACCAGCCCTCGGCACGCAGATATTCGGTGAAACATTTGACGTGAGGCAGCAACAGCGCAGAGTACGGGGTTGGGAGTTCTGGAACCGCCGGGTTCGTGTGGGTGGTCCGCATGTGATGGGTCCCGATTGAGATGGGATACATACCGGTGATTACTGCCGAACGTGCTGGAGCGCAGACTCCCGCTGTCGAGAATGCCAACGGGTAGCGGGTGCCTTCGGCGGCTAGTTGATCTACCACCGGTGTGCGGGCCACGGGATCGCCGTAACAGCCATAAAAGGGGTTGGTGTCCTCAAAGGAAACCCACAGAATGTTCGGTCGGTTCGGATCAAAGCTCATCTGAGCGGCACCTCCTGGTAGCGGGGTACAGCGTAGAACTCAATGGACGCATTGACGGACAAACCTCGCACTCGTAGCGTCAGGTAGATGCTGAAGTGGCATCGACACTTGACTGCGGGCCTGGCGATTGCCCTGGTTGGCGTTGCAGTTTCATGCAGTGCTGACTCCTCTGTAGAGGCGCCGCCGTCAACCGTTGCTGTTGCAACTACCGCTGCGTCCACAACCAGCGTTTCGCCGACAACAACCGGATCTTCGACAACGAGCACAACGATGACTTCTACAACAACAACCTCCACCGTTGCGCCCGACCCTCGTGCTGGACGTCCCTACGGGGGGTCGACCAGTCAGATCACACTCGTCGACACAACGCGCCCGACCCCAGCCGCCGGTGATCTGGCCGGCACTGCGGAACGGACAGTTGAAGTGTGGCTGACGTTGCCCGAAACGGACGAGGCTGCTCCACTAGTCGTCTTTTCCCACGGCATGTCCGGCCACGCCCGCAAGTTCGAAGATCTGCACAGGGTCTGGGCAGAAGCCGGTTACGCGGTAGCTGCGCCGGTGTTCCCGTTGAGCAACGATGGCGTTGAGGGTTCATGGGGCAATATTCACGACGTGCCCAACCAACCCGGTGATGTTTCGTTCGTGCTTGATGAGTTGTTGGCACTCTCGGCTGACGCGTCCTCGGAGTTTGCTGGGCGCTTTGATCCCAACCGTCTCGGAGCTTCGGGTTTGTCGGCAGGTGGTTTCACGACCTACGAGGTCGCAGTTGATGCCGAGTGGCGCGATCCACGCTTTGTTGCCGCGGTGGTCATGTCGGCTTCGCTCAACCGAAACGCGGAGCTGTTCGATCCCGCCGACGACTTTCCGCTCCTGATAATCCATGGCGATAGCGATCCGCTGATCCGCGTTGAGCAGGCCCAGATTGCGTATCGCGCGCTGAGTGCCCCGCGATACCTGATAGTCCTGCTTGGCGGCGGTCATGCCGGTCCATACGAGGATGAACTTGATGGGTTTGAGTCGAAGATCCCCGGCCACGACGAGCTGATCTACGCGTCCACGGTGGCGTTCTGGGATCGCTATCTGCTCGGTATCGAAGAGGCCGAGGCGGAGTTGCTCAACGCCGCGACTCAAGACGGCCTGACCGCTGTCACATCCGACGTCGGTTAGCGGGCCAGCTAGGCCCAGTCAAAAACTGTGTGCGGACGTTGGCTCCAGCCTTGTTGGCCGAGTTCACGCATTTCGGTGCCGAGAGCAGCCATCTGAGATGCGTACAGGTCTGTGCCGGTGTGGCTCCATTTGCCGTGGCCCGCGAAGACCCAGTCGACATTCAGACCAGCGATGGAGTCCATGCTGTCGGCGAGAGCTGCCCACGAGTACCAGGTTTGGTTCGGGAAAACGTCAAGTGCTCCTCGACGATGATTCCAGAACAGCGAGTCGCCTGTGAAGAGCCATTTGTCGTCGACGTGAAAAGCCAAATGGCCTTTTGTGTGTCCAGGAATGTGAATGGAAATGACTCCATCGTCGACTTCCTGGTCCCCGGTGGTGATGTCAGTGGCATAGGGCGCGGCGTCTGCGTCGTCGCGGTGGATCCATACTCTCGAACCGTAACGTTCTGCCCATTTGTCGGCGTCGACCACATCGTCTCGATGCGTCAACAAGACGTGTTTGATCCCTCCGAGAGTGTCGAGCGCGTCGGTGAGGACACGTGTGTAGCGCGGCGAATCAATCATGAGGTTGCCAGCTGGGCGTACGACTAAGTAGGAGTGCGCGCCAAATGAACTTGGTGAGTTGTGGCCCAGTGCACAGACCCCAGGCGTGAGTTCGAAAGGAAAAACCTCGGTCGGCGGGCGACGTATGTCTCGGTTGCCGATCGACTTCGTCGGGCAAGCTACCGACGCCCGCCAGAGCGCCGCGGTTTCGGCTGGTGACTGAGGTTGGCGCACGACTACAGATCGACCTTCAGAATCCATCTTGATCATCTCTGGTGCCCAATGACGAGCAACGTCACACCCGATGCAGCGAGTGTCAACAAACCACGGACCATCAACGTTGTCCTCATGAGCCTGGTCCTGTCGTGCCATCGCCAACTCTATTCGCTGTCTATGGCGCGATCGTATCCAAAAGCGATCTGTTGGTCGGGATTTTCTCGTCCAATGTCAAAAGTGAGATGCTGATGGGCGGTGTCGTCTCAGCTTTGGTTCACCGACCGAGTGATGGAGTCAGATTGTGACAACCTCAAACATCGCACCGTATTGGGATCCGTACGACAGCAATCTGCGCAGGTCTCCATACGAGGCCTGGCGACGGCTGCGAGACGAGGCGCCTCTGTACCGCAACGATCGCTACGACTTCTACGCGGTGAGCCGATTCGACGATGTTATGGCGGTGTCACTCGATGTCGAGAATTTCAGTTCCGCCAAAGGCATCACGCTCGACTCGATCGGCCAGGAACCCGAGTTCGCTTCGATGATCGAAATGGACTCACCGCAGCACGATGTCTTGCGATCCGTGGTAGCCCGCTGGTTCACGCCTAGAGCAATGGGCCAGCTGGAGGACCGGATCAGGAAGCTCTGCGCCGGCTATCTCGACCCACTCGTGGAGCAGTCAGAGTTCGACATCGTCGATGCCTTCACAGCACGCTTGCCCGTGATGGTCATCTCATCACTGCTGGGCTTCCCCGAAGAGGACCACGACAATCTGCGTATCTGGAGCGACGCTCAGGTGCATCGAGACGAAGGCGAGGAGACCCGCACTGCTGAGGCACTTCAGGACAGCAGACGGCTCCAGGAGTATTACTGGAACGTGATCCAAGCTCGTCGACAAGACCCTCGCGACGACATGGTGTCGCAGTTGATCAAAGCCGACCTCACCGATGTTGACGGTACGGTCCGCAAACTGGGCGACATCGAGTTGATGGCGATGATGATGTTGATCAACGTGGCCGGCAACGAAACCGTCGCCCGATTGCTTGCCTCGGCCGCTCTGGTACTTTCGCAGTGGCCCGATCAACGTCGCAAACTTGTTGAAGACCCGTCACTCTGCGTAGGTGCAGTTGAGGAATTGCTGCGATTCGAAGCGCCCTCACCGACGCAGGGCCGCTATGTGGCCCATGATGTCGAGCTACATGGCGAAATAGTTCCCGCGGGTTCGAAGATGCTCTTGTTGACTGGTGCGGCGGGGCGCGACGAGCGGCATTACGAGCAGGCGCACGAGTTCGACTGCGCCCGAAAAATCGACCGTCACCTGAGTCTCGGCTACGGGGCGCATTACTGCTTGGGCGCAGCGCTTGCGCGACTTGAGGGCAAGGTCGGTCTTCAAGAAATGCTCGTTCGCTTCCCGGACTTCGAGGTCGATCCCGACGAGGTCACCTATGTGCAAACCAACACGGTTCGCGGACCGGCAACTTGTGTGGTTAAACCTACTTCTTCATGAAGCGGGCAACGTTGGCTTTCAACTCGGGGGTGTCGAAGGAGCGATGCTCAGCACTCGCACACAGCTCGATGAGACCAACCGCAGCCCGCTGCAGATGGACATTGAGCGCTTTCTTGGTGTCCTGAACGGCCTGTGGAGGCAGCTTCGCCAAGCGCTGGGCGAAGGCCAGCGCTTGCGAGAGTCCCTCACCATCGGGAACGACATGATTGGCTAAACCAAGCCGATGAGCTTCTGATGCGGGGATGCGATCACCGGTGAGGATGTATTCCTTGGCTGATAGCAAGCTCATGGCGAGGGGCCAGGTGATAGCACCGCCGTCCCCTGCGACCAGACCGACCGGAACGTGGGGGTCGGCGAGATAGGCGCTCTCCTCCATGAACACGGTGTCGCTGAGCATGGCCAGGCTGCAACCGAGACCCACAGCCGGTCCGTTGACAGCAGCGACTAGAGGAAGGCGGAAAGCGATCATGTCGTGCATGATGCGCTCACTCTCACCTAGAACCCGATCACGCGTTTCAAGATCCTCAGACATCAACTGCAACAGACCCATGTCTCCTCCCGCGGTGAATGCGCGGCCTTCGCCGGTGATCACGACGGCGCGAGCTTCGCGGTCGCTATCAAGTTGTTGCCAAATGTCGGTGAGAGCAGTATGGAGCGCTTCATCGATCGCGTTGAGAGCCGCAGGGCGGTTCAAGCGAACGATTCGCACCGGCCCGTCTTCGCTTACGGTCAACACCTCGGTAGCCGGTGATTCTGCGCTCATCGCTGTCTCCTTGTTGGGACTAGCGAGTTTGACACAACAACTTCGACGGTGAGGCATTCTCAGCATCAACCACTGCCTTCAGGCGATACCCTCAGCGCATGAACAGCGGTGCGCCTAGGGCTACGGTGCTAAGGAAGCGTTTGGTAGTGCTGTTCGCTGCTGTGTTGTTGGCGGCGGGATGTGGCAAAGGAGACTCTGAAAGCAGTGTCACCACGGTCGGAGAGTTGGGGGCTGCGCTCGCTGAGACCGCGGAAGTGACGACATATCGAGTATCGCTGTCGACTGCTCAAACAATCAGGCTTCCTTTCGGCGCTGTTGAGACAACAGCTGAGATCGACGAACAAGCACCAACGATGGTTGGCGAGGTCAGCGGTGCTCGCCAACACTTTGTGATGGACCTGGGAGCGCTGCTGGGACCCATTGCCGGTGAAGAACTAGACCTCCAGTTGGAGATGTGGATCGACGATGAGCGGATCGTCATCGACACACGGAGCTACCAGCAATTGCTGGATGGGAATCCCGATGCCCAACTCGGGCCGTTCGAGCCCGGAATCTCCTTTGTCGACCTAACTGACCTTGAGGCAGAGGGCCCCGAAATTCTGGCCGCGTTCGGTGGTTCTTCCCTCCCAGACTTGAGGGAGCTTGCCGAGAAGCTGCCCGCAGCACTGATCAGCGTCGAGCAGACCTCTTTAGACCCGCCGACCTTTATGGGCACGATCACATTCACTGATCTGACCGAGGCGGAAGGTCAAGACATCGAAGTGATATCTCGCAGTGCCGCGGCGGGGGTTGCTCTGAATTCCTCAATGAGCGTCGACGCGCTGACCCAGTTCTACGTCGATTTCTATGACTCCACCGAAGTCGAGGTGACTATCGAACTAGACGAGCGCGGTCTGCTGCATGTTTTGTCAACCCGCGCAGACTTGTCGAATCTGTACGGTGCCATGTTCGAAACCGAAGGTTTGATTCCAGAAATCACAGAAAGCGAACGCCGAGAGGCGCTGGACGAGGTCGCAGGAGCCGTGCACATCCTAGAAACCCGCACTGTTTATGAGGCTGACAGCGACCTCGAGGTTCCGCTGCCCCCTGCAACAACAGATGACCGAACCGACCTTTGGCGCGGGTTTTTTGTCAACGCCGGCTTTGGCTGATACTTGCTAACTCGCTATATCAGTTGTCAGTACAGGAACATGGGTTTGCCGGCCACATGGCGAAGCAACGGGCGATACTGCTCGCTGTCGTAGAGTTCGTCGACATCCACACGCTTGGCACCTTCGCCGGTGACCGACACATCAACGTTGGTGTAGACGCCGTTGCGCAAAGCAACCATCCGGCCCGAGACACCCTCAAGGGCTAAGTTCGAGGCCATCACCGCGTAGTTGGATGCGACCATGAGGTCAAGGCTATCGGGGCGTCCCGAACGCATCAGATATGCCACCTCCTGCAAAATGATGCCCTGACCAGTACGTTCGGTCAACAAAGCGCCTGTCGTTGCGCCGATTCCTCCGAGTTTACGATGCCCATAAGCATCGGCTTCGCCCGACAAGTGGACCTCACCGCCTTCGATAGATGCGCCTTCAGAGACCGTGATCATTGCGTAGTTCGAAGGGTTGGCCGCTTTGTCCTGCATCACAAACTCGGCCAGCTTGTCGATGTCGAAGGGAACTTCCGAGATCAGCGCACGGTCAACACCGGCGAGATAGGCGGTGATCAGAGAAGTCTCTCCTGAGTAGCGACCGAACAGTTCGACCACGGCGATACGTTCGTGAGAACCGGTGCTGGTTCGCAGATTGTGGATGAACTCGACACCACGGCTGATCGCAGTGGAGAAACCGATGCAGTAGTCGGTTCCATGCACATCGTTGTCCATTGTCTTGGGAATTGCGATGACTGGTACACCTTCGTTGTGCATCCTCAAGGCATACGACAAAGTGTCGTCACCCCCGATCGCGATCAACGCGTCAACCCCGAGCGCTTCCAACACCGCCACCACATTCGGGGTCAGATCGTGGGGTCCCTCGCTGCCGTATTCGGAGCGCAGGAACGATGGAACGTCTGCGTTCGGAACATGTCCCGGGTTGCTGCGTGAGGTGTGCAGGAAAGTGCCGCCGGTACGGTCGATCTTGCGGACCACGCCTGGCGTCAAGGTCACGGTGTTGGCAGCAAGGGAATCTGCATCGTTGGGATCAGCGTTGACCAAGCCACCCCAACCACGGCGTATCCCGATCACCTCTGATCCAGCGTCACAGATCCGGTTGACAGCAGCCTTGAGGCAAGGGTTCAGCCCGGGGACATCACCTCCACCCGTTAGCACTGCAACTTTCATTTGAATTCCCTCCAAGCCGGAGCGTAGACGACAACCGCGGCATGTTATCTTCGCCTGTGATGTCTCTTACCGACAGATCCATGTCGGATCTCAAAACAACAACTTCGAGTTGGTTTTCGGATCCGGGCTTATGAGCGAACTCTGTCGAGACTTCACATCCGATGATGCCTGGTTGTTCAACGGGGGAACCCATATCGCCGCCTACGAAGTACTCGGCGCTCATCGTGCCGACGAAGCAGTCTCGTTCCGCGTCTGGGCCCCAGGCGCCCAGTCCGTGCACGTCATAGGTGATTTCAATGATTGGCGATCCGAGAAGGACTTCGCACTCGACCCTGATCCTTCCGGTGTGTGGCGCGCGAAGTTCGAAGTGCAGGCGGGTCAGCGCTACAAGTACCGGATACAGCCACCGCAGGGCGACGCGTTCGACAAGGCCGACCCGTTCGGCTTCGCGTTCGAAGAACCTCCGCGAACTGCATCAATCATCACCGACCTCGACTACGACTGGGGAGACAACGACTGGATGGCCGGCCGCGGATCCCGTATAGGCCTTGACGCGCCGGTTTCGATCTACGAGCTGCATCTCGGTTCCTGGCGCTACGAACCGGGCGGCTACCGCGCCATCGCCAAACAGTTGGTCGACTACGTCGGCGAGACGGGCTTCACCCATGTTGAACTGCTGCCAGTAACCGAGCACCCGTTCTATGGATCGTGGGGATACCAGACAACGGGATATTTCGCGCCCACAGCCCGCTACGGCAACCCAGCCGATTTCATGGCCATGATCGATCTGCTCCACCAAGCCGGAATCGGGGTGATCCTTGATTGGGTGCCGTCGCATTTTCCGACCGACGCCCACGGCCTGGCCACCTTCGACGGGACGCATCTGTACGAACACGCAGACCCCCGTATGGGTTTCCACCCGGACTGGAGCAGCTACATCTTCAACTACGACCGCAACGAAGTCCGCAGCTTCCTGCTCTCAAGTGCCCACTTCTGGGTGAAGAAATATCACATCGACGCAATCCGGGTCGATGCCGTCGCCTCCATGCTGTACCGCGACTATTCACGCGCAGAGGGGGAATGGATCCCCAATGTGCATGGAGGAAATGAGAACCTCGGAGCGGTGAGCTTTCTGCAAGAACTCAACCGTTCGCTGGACAAAGAGCATCCGGGCATTCAGGTCATTGCCGAAGAGTCCACCGCATGGGGTGGGGTCACCGCCCCCATCGAAGCGGGCGGGCTCGGTTTCGGTTACAAGTGGGACATGGGTTGGATGCACGACACTCTCCAGTACTTCAGCCGCGAGCCGATCCACCGTCGATATCACCACGATGAACTGACCTTCCGAACGGTGTACCAATTCTCGGAGAACTTCTTGGTGCCGCTCTCCCACGACGAAGTCGTGCACGGCAAAGGATCATTGCTGCAAAAGATGCCGGGCGACGATTGGCAGAAGCGTGCGAACCTCAGGCTGCTGCTGGGTTATCAGTGGACGGTTCCAGGAAAGAAACTGCTGTTCATGGGATCCGAGTTCGGAGTGGCGGGGGAGTGGAACCACGAGTCAGAACTGGATTGGGCCAGCCTCGTTGACCCCGACAAAGCGCAACTGAAAGACTATGTCGCGGCTCTGAACCGGCTCTACTGCTTGCAACCGGCCCTGTACCGCGGTGATTGCCGAGATGATGGATTCGCCTGGATCATCGGCGACGACGATTCCAACAGCGTGTACGCCTTCTTGCGCAGCGCCCCGGACGCTCAGCCGGCCCTCGTGGTCGCCAACTTCACACACGTTCCCCAACACAACTACCGCGTCGGTGTACCACTTGCCGGTTCTTGGACCTCTGTGCTTGATTCTGACGCTGTCGAGTATGGCGGTAGTGGTGTGACCAACAACGACCGTTTCACCGAAGCAGTCCCGAGCCATGGTCAGAACCAGTCGGTTGAGCTCACCCTCGGCCCGCTCGCCATCAGCGTCCTGGTCTTCAACCACACAGGCCACCAAACCCAGGAGTAGACCCGTGCCCTCCCAAGATCGTCGCCCCAAGGTACTCAGCATCATCTTGGCGGGTGGTGAAGGCAATCGACTGGCACCTCTCACCCATGACCGTGCCAAACCGGCGGTGCCTTTCGGTGGGCACTATCGGTTGATCGACTTCCCGCTCTCGAACCTGGCCAACGGCGGCTACCGCAAGATCGTCGTGTTGACCCAATACAAGAGCCACAGCCTTGATGTCCACCTCTCGCTCACCTGGCGTTTGAGTGCCGTGCTAGGCAACTACGTCACCTCGGTACCAGCACAGATGCGTCGAGGCCCGCACTGGTTCCTGGGCTCAGCCGACGCCCTGTTCCAGAACTTGAACCTGATCGACGACGAACAACCCGACTATGTCTTTGTGTTGGGGGCCGACCACATCTACCGGATCGATCCCGTACAGATGCTCGACCATCACCGTGATTCCGAGGCCGGAGTCACGGTCGCAGGGATAAGGGTTCCCCGTGACCAGTCCGACCAGTTCGGAGTCATCAAGCTGGGGCAAGGATCCCACATCGCTGAGTTCCTCGAAAAGCCACCGCTCGACGAGACCCAGGGACTCCAAGACGACCCCGACAGCATCCTGGCTTCAATGGGCAACTATGTCTTCACTACCGACACACTGGTCGAGTTGCTGCACGAAAACGAGAATGCCGAAGCGACCGGCCACGACG
The DNA here is from genome assembly GCA_965198365.1 of Candidatus Aldehydirespiratoraceae bacterium. GTDB lineage: Bacteria > Actinomycetota > Acidimicrobiia > Acidimicrobiales > Aldehydirespiratoraceae > VXYK01. The sequence goes on from OZ240617.1 coordinate 2,198,173, forward strand.
TAGGGGGAGATCTGATCCCGATGATGGTCGCCAAGGGCGAAGCCTCGGTTTATGACTTCACGCAAAACCGAGTTCCAGGCCAGATAGGCCGCCCTCACTATTGGCGCGATGTCGGCACGATCGACAGCTACTACGAGGCGCACATGGACCTAGTCGGCCATGACCCGGCCTTCGACCTGTACAACAGCGAGTGGCCCATCTACACCTCGGGTCGCACCCTCCCGCCCGCCAAAATTGACGACCACGGCAACCACGGCCCTTCCGACCTACGACGTTCGATCATCAGCAACGGAGCAATCGTGGTAGGGGCCGAGGTCGCCGACTCCGTGCTCTCACCCGATGTTGCTATCGGCGCGGGGGCAGTGGTCGAGCGTTCAGTGCTGCTCGACGGAGTGAAGATCGGCGAAGGTGCGCAGGTGCGCGGAGTGGTCATCGACAAGAACGTGGTGGTACCCCGCGGAGTCACGCTCGGTCATGACCTTGAACACGACCGTGAGCACTACACGGTCTCTGAGGGCGGCGTAGTGGTCTTGGCTAAAGCGCAGCCGGTCGTGGGTTGAACGAGAGGTCAGGCGCGTCCTGCGAGCAACTCTTGGTAAAGCTCAATGTGTTGCTGTGCGGGTGCGTCCCATGACCAGTCGATCGACATTCCTCGGGTCTGAATGGCACGCCGACGATTCGCGTGACGCAGTGAACGTACACTTCGATGGAGTCCATCGACGATCCCGCTGACACTCACGTCGGTGACGAAACCGGTTCCGTCAGTGTGCTTGTCGGCATCAGAAACAGTGTCGTGCAACCCGCCAACATCGGTGACCACTGGCAACGACCCGTAGCTCATCGCCTGCATCTGTGCCAGACCGCATGGCTCGAATCGACTGGGCATCACGAACAGGTCTGATCCCGCGAACAGGGCGTGGCCCAGCGCTTCGTCGTAACCCTCGGTGAAGAAGACACGATCAGGATGATCGCTCGCCAGTTCGTGCAGCGAGGCAGCCAAAGAAGCGTCCCCGGCGCCGAGGATGGCGAGCCGAGCCGGGATTCCTTCGAGATACCGGGCCGCCTCAATTAGAAGATCGATCCCCTTCTGGTCAACCAGGCGGGTGACAGCGGCCACAATCGGCGGTTTCGGTGCCGACCAGCCGGCAAGCTCGATCAGCTGGTCACGACACGCTTCACGCCCAGACAGATCACTCGCCTCAAAGGGGGCTGCGATCAGGGTGTCTGATCCAGGACTCCAAGTTCCGGTGTCGATCCCGTTGCGGATCCCCACCAGGCGGTCTCCAATCGCTTTGAGTCGCTCATCTAGACCCATACCGCCTTCGGGAGTAACGATTTCACGCGCATAATTTGGGCTGACCGCGATGACCCGATCAGCCAGAGCGATCGCACCTGCCAACGGATTGCATCCCTCATACCAGGAAAAGTGATGGGTCCCGATCGGCAGGTGGTCAAGCCAAGCACGCGGGGCGTGGCCCTGGTAACCCAAGGTATGGATGGTGAGAACCGTCGGCGGTGGATCTGGGAGCATCCCCAACGCGGCTGCGCTGTGCCAGTCGTTGAGGTGCAAGACATCGGGGTTCTGGCGTTTGGCGAAGGTGGCGACAGCCGCGGCATAAGCCATGAAGCGGTGATCGTTGTCGGGCCAGCCCTGACCATGTTCGTCGATATAGGGATGGGGACGGGCCATGCCGGTCACGTCGACCAACCAGAGATTCCCGGCCGTTTGGTGGCGCCCGCTGCGGACCCGGGTAGGGCCGGTCCACCAGGGAGACTCAAGCTCCATTTCAGACTGGCGCTGCAGGCTCACGTCCCCGTAATCGGGCAACACGACCTCAACCTCAACGCCCCGGTCTCGTAGAGCCCGTACAAGGCCACCAACAGCTTCGGCCAGTCCACCCACTCGGGCGACCGGCGCCATCTCCGCGGCGGCTAGCAGCACTTTCATGTCGGCTCCTCCTTGCGGAGCACCATCAGCGCCCACGCGCCGACCTTGATCCTAGAGGCCGAACGGGCTGATCCAGTAAGGGCGTTCTCAGCGGTGTCGATCTCGACATGCCACTGGAAGTCGCCGAGACAAACAGGCAGCTTGAAGTTCACCGGTTCGGGACGTGCGTTGAACAACATCAAGAAACTGTCGTCAACCACCCGCTCGCCGCGCGACCCGACCGCGGTGATCGCCTCGCCGTTCAAGAACACCGCCACCGAGCGGGCGTGACCGGTCTCCCAGTCATGATGCGTCATCTCAGAACCCTGCGGAGCGAACCAGATCATGTCGTCGGTTTCGTGGCCGCCGACCGGCTCACCCTTGAACCAGTGCCTGCGCCGGAACACCGGATGGGCGGCTCGCAAAGCGATCAGTTGCTTGGTGAAGGCAAGGAATTCGTCATCGACATTGTCCCAGTCGTACCATGACACCTCGTTGTCCTGGGCGTAGGCGTTGTTGTTGCCACTTTGGGTCCGTCCCAGTTCATCACCGCCCAGAAGCATCGGAACTCCCTGGGACAACAACAAGGTTGCCAGCATGGATCGTCTTCGCGCATTGCGAACCGCCAATACCGAGCGGTCCAGTGTCAGGCCCTCAACCCCAGAGTTCCAAGATCTATTGTGGGACTCCCCGTCGCGGTTACCCTCACCGTTGGCCTCGTTGTGTTTGTGGTCGTAGGCCACAAGGTCGGCCAACGTGAAGCCGTCATGGGCGGTGATGAAGTTGATACTTGCAGAAGGGCGTCTCCCAGAAGCGGCGTACAGGTCGGAGCTACCGGTGAGGCGAGTGGCGAGATCAGGCAAGCTCTCGTGTTTGCTGCGCCAGTATTCGCGGACATCGTCGCGATATTTTGCGTTCCACTCCGACCAATTCGGGGGGAAAGCACCGACTTGGTAACCGCCCGGTCCAACATCCCATGGTTCTGCGATCAGCTTGACCTGATTGATGACCGGGTCATGGTGGATGAGATCAAAAAACGAGGACAGACGATCCACCTGATAGAGGCTGCGGGCCAACGCAGGCGCCAGGTCGAACCGGAAGCCGTCGACGTGCATGTCGAGAACCCAGTACCGAAGGCTGTCCATCATCAACTGGAGCGACTGGGCATTGCCCATGTTCAAGGTGTTGCCGGTGCCGGTGAAATCGACGTAGCGAGCGCTATTTGCAGGGTTGAGATGGTAGTAGGACCGGTTGTCGAAGCCCTTGAACGACAACAGCGGGCCGAGATGGTTGCCTTCGGCGCTGTGGTTGTAGACCACATCGAGGATCACTTCGATTCCGACTCGGTGCAGCGCTTTGACCATCGTCTTGAACTCGACGACCTGCTCACCGGTGTCACCGGTTGACGAGTAAGGCCCGTGGGGCGCGAAATATCCCAGCGTGTTGTAACCCCAATAGTTGGTGAGTCCCTGCTTGACAAGCGTGTGCTCTGACACGAAGTGGTGGACCGGCAACAGTTCAACAGCGGTGACGCCCAGCGAGAGCAGATGTTCAAGCACCGGCTCTGAGACCATCCCCGAGTAAGTGCCCCGTAACTCTTCGGGTACATCGGGATGGGTGATCGAGATGCCGCGTACGTGGGTTTCGTAGACGACCGTGCGATGAAGCGGAGTGTCTGGAGGCGAATCGTCCTGCCAGTCGAACGTCGGGTCGATGACCACCGCTTTGGGCATGAACGCCGCGCTGTCGAGGTGGTCGGGCACTGTGTAGTCGGGTACTGTGTAGTCGGGTACTGTGTGGTCGGCTTGGTCGAAACCATAGACCTCCCGACCCCAACCGATGTCACCGGTGATCGCCTTGGCATAGGGATCGATCAGCAGCTTTGCCGGATTGCACCACAACCCTCGGCTCGGATCCCAAGGGCCGAATACCCTGAAACCGTAGCGTTGGCCCGGTTCAACCCCCGGGACGTAACCGCGGTGGACGAAAGCCGTGACTTCGAGCAGCCGCAAGCGCCGCTCATGTCCGTCGGGCGAGAAAAGGCAGACCTCGATGTGGTCTGCCACCTCTGAATAGACAGCGAAGTTGGTTCCTTGACCCGTAAAGGTCGTGCCGAGCGGATAGAGACGGCCAGGCCACACCCTCACAGTCGCCGGGCCTCGTCGCGCGCCGGCCGGTACAACCTTCGTTCGTATTCCGAGACCATTCGTCCGGCAGTTATCTGGGTGCCGAGCCTGCGCCAAGCATGGCGCATCCGTGCGATCCAGAGTTGCGAGCAAGGTTGCCCGTCGTCAAAGAACTCCGGGACGATCTGATCTTCGAGAAGACCAAGGATCGCGGCTGCTTCGGCATTGTCGCGCACCTCTGGATCGGGGCTGTCGCTTGACTCGATTGTCCAGCCGTTGCGCGCGTCGGCCATCTCATCCCACCAACCGTCACTGATCGAAAAGTTGAGACCTCCGTTCAGCGCTGATTTCTCGCCGCTTGTTCCGCAGGCTTCGTGGGGACGGATCGGGTTGTTGAGCCAGACATCACAACCTGCGTACATCGCCTGGGCAACGGCAATGTCATAGCCGGGGATGAATACGAACCGCTGCTGTGAAGCCGACGATTGGCTGAAGCTGACGATCTCGCGCAGAAGCTGCTTACCTTCAGTGTCCGCGGGGTGGGCCTTGCCTGCGAACACGAACTGGACAGGCCGTTCGTCGTTGGCGATCAGAGCACACAATCGATCGAGTTCGCGCAGCAACAGGGTGGCCCGTTTGTAGGTCGCGAAGCGGCGTGCGAAACCGACCGTGAGTGCGTCGGGATCAAGAGAAACGTCGACACGACGGCGAGTTTGCGCATCCAACAGCCCCACACCTGTGTTACGCAGAGCACGGACCGCGTGATCGGCGAGGTCTTCGATCCGCGCCCATGCGGCCTTGTCGCCATTCTCCCAGCCTGGGCCCAAGACCTTGTCAAAGGTGTCCTGGGTCGCGGGCATGACCCAGGTGCGGGCATGCACGCCGTTGGTGATAGATCCGATCTCCTTGCCGCCTGGGATGGAGGCAAACAGCTCTCGGCTGATCTTTCCGTGGAGTTTGGATACACCGTTGGTGCGGCCGGCGAAGCGCAGACACAGTGCCGCCATGTTGAACTGATCACGTTCATCGTCAGGGTCGTGGCCGAACGCCAATACCGTTTCCACCGGCACGTTCCAACGGTCGGCCCAGAACTTGAGTAGGGGAGAGATGAGCGGTTTCTTGAATCGGTCGATACCGGCAGGTACAGGCGTGTGCGTTGTAAAAACCAACCGTGGCTTGATGGCTTTGGTTGCTTCGTCCAGAGTCGCGCCTGTCCGAATCTCCCGGTCGAGCATTTCGAGAATCAGAAAACCTGCATGCCCCTCGTTCAGGTGGAACACACCTACGTTCCATCCGAGCGCGGCCAGTGCTCGCATTCCGCCCACCCCGAGCACGATCTCCTGGAGCAGACGGTGCCGTCGATCACCGCTGTAGAGCCGATCACCGATATTGCGGTCGGATTCGCTGTTGGCGTCGATGTCGGTATCGAGGAGTATCAGCGGAATCCGACCGACGTTGATACGCCATACGCAAGCTGCAACGTCGCGCCCAAAGAGAGGCACGGTGACCACGATTCCGGTGTCGGTGGCGCCGAGACTCTCTGGATCCTGCCGCTCGTAGCGTTCGCGCTGTGACTGGTGGGTGATCTCCTGTCGAAAAAACCCCTCCCGGTAGAACAATCCCACGCCGCACAGCGAGAGGTCGATGTCGCTGGCCGCCTTGAGATGGTCACCAGCCAGAACGCCGAGGCCACCGGAATACTGAGGCAGGACATCGGAGATACCGAACTCGGGGGAGAAATAGGCCACGTCAGGAGTCGATGTCGGATCAGCTTCGAGTGCGGCGATCTCTCTACTCACCTGCGATACCGAGGCAACCGTTTCGGCCTCTCCGGCGAGTTCGGCCCAATCAGCCGGCGTCATCCGCTCAACCGCAGTCAGGGGATGGTCACCAGTCTGGTCCCCCGGAAGTCGGTCAAGCACCAGCGCCGCTTGATTAGACCAGGTCCAAGCATAGTTCTTAGCGATAACCGAGTAGGCACCTTTGAGTTCTTCCGGCAACAACGGCGAATCCTCTTGTCTGTAGCGAAACATCGGAGCTTACTAGCGCCGGTTCACCTAAAACGACCGTGCGCCGAGATGTGTGATCCTGTTGAGTCTTGTAGTGGTTCAGGACGGTCGGACCATACGCCTGAATCGGCCACCTCGACAGCAGCCCGACGTTGGGAGGCCAGTTGAGAATCAAGCGAATCTCAGGCGAGAGGGCCGGCCACTGACTCCACGGCGCCAACCAGGGCCTCCTCAACAAGAAGCTGTTCGGCTGCATGAAGTTCGGGAGACAGCCAGCGATCAGCACCGGGGCCGTGAACTCGGGTCCGCAGTAGTTGCAAAGCCGCGGCAGTGGAATCGGCAGGCTGCAAAGGGGAGCGCAGTTCGGTGGCCCTGGCGGCGGCAACCCATTCGACTGCGAGTATCCGCCGGAGGTTTTCGACAACGCGACGGAGCTTGCGAGCGGCGCCCCAACCCATTGATACATGGTCCTCCTGCATTGCTGAGGTCGGTAGAGAGTCGACCGAGGCGGGGGAGGCCAGACGACGGTTCTCGGCGCACATAGCGGCAGCAGTGTATTGGCCGATCATCAGACCGCTGTCGACACCAGGATCGTCAGCCAAAAATGGTGGGAGTCCGTGGGAACGCGCTGGGTCCAGCAGCCGGTCAAGCCGGCGTTCGGCTATGGCGCCCGTTTCAGCCAAGGCAATCGCCAAGAAGTCCGCCGCCATGGCAACAGGAGCACCGTGAAAGTTGCCGCAGGACTCGATCCGCCCGTCGGGCAACACCATCGGATTGTCGATAGCTGAAGCGAGTTCTGACTCAGTGACTTCGTTGACGAATCCGAGCGTGTCACGCGCCGCACCGTGCACCTGCGGAGTGCAACGCACGGAATAGGCGTCTTGCACACGGTCGTCGTCGCTCCGATGGCTGGCGACGATCGGTGACCTCGACAACACGGCTCGGAGGTTGGAAGCACTCGCTTGCTGACCCCGGTGGGGTCGCAGCGCCAAAATGTCCGCCGCGAAGGCTCGATCAGTAGCCAAGAGGGCTTCGACGCTGCAGGCTGCGACGATGTCTGCCACGGTGAGCAGGTGCGCGGCATCGTGAACCGCGAGACACAGCATCGCCAAGATGCCGTCGGTACCGTTGGTGAGCGCCAGTCCCTCCTTCTCTGCCAACTCCAAGGGTTCAATCCCGGCGTGGCTCAATGCCGTTGCGCCGCTGATTGTGCCATCGTCGGTGAGTACGGTGCCTTCACCCATGAGTACCAGCGCGGCGTGGGCCAATGGGGCGAGGTCGCCGCTGGCGCCGAGCGAGCCGTGTTCGGGAACGAGCGGAACGATACCAGCGTTGATTAGTTCTACCAGTGTCTGAGCGACCAAAGGCCGAGTGCCTGAAGCTCCGAGCGCTAGGGTCCGAGTTCGTAGAAACATCATTGCCCGCACGACCTCGGCTTCGACTCCGGGACCCATGCCGGCTGCGTGGGAGCGAATCAGAGCGCGTTGCAGATCCGCGCGTCGATGGGGTGGGATCGCGGTGTTGGCCAGGGCACCGAAACCCGTAGACACCCCGTATGCGGGGTCCCCGTCGGCGAGACGTTCAACGATGCCACGCGACACCGCCATCCGCTGGACCGCCGTTTCGCTCAGTTGGACGGGTTCGCCGCGGCGGGCGACGGCCACGACTTGATTGATCGTGACTCCAGCCCCGTCGAGTTCCACGGTCATCGTGAAGGTCTCTCGGGTGCAAAGAGAGCGAGTGATATATCTACCGCGACATCCGTAATTGCCTCAGCTGCGACATCCAATCGTTCGGAAGCAAGGCGATCAGCGGGGCCCAGCAACGACAGGGCACCCACAACCTGCGATGAGCCGTGGATAGGTGCCACTACAGCTGTTACGTCGGGTTCGATGGCTCCGGTATTGAAATGCAAATCAGGTCGTGATCCAGGTGTCTCGGGGGACGCGAGGAGAGCTTCTCCAACCGCGGTTCCGTCTAGTGGAACCGATCTGCCGACCCAGCCGACGTGGCGAATAGCTCGTCGACTCTCGGCGGTGGCTATGTAGACCGCCTCGTCACCGTCTCGTACAGCCAGATATGCAGATTCTTCGGTGTCCTCAACGAGTCTCTCAAGCCCCGGTTGCGCTGCTGTAGTCAGTCGGGCGTAGGGGCCCCGCTGATGCGAGGCCAGCGCCATGCGCACAAAGGTTGGTCCTACTGAGTACCAACCTTGGTCGTCTTTGATCAGAAAGCCCTGATTCGTCAACAGGCGTAAGTGGCGTAACGCCGTGCTTGTGGGTAGGTCGGCTTGGGCGGCAGCAGCCGTGAGGCTGATTGCGCCGCTGCTCGCCACAGTATCGAGGAGGTTCAGCACCCGTTCAGCAGAGCGCGAGCTGTGCAGTGTTGAAGAAGAGCTTTGGTCAGATGGGTCAGGAGTTGAGATCATAAGTATTTCATTACCTGAAACTTGATGTTATTGCTTGGCATCATAGGCAAGTTGTTGCTACGATGCAACCGTCTCCGCTGCAGGCCGATGACACAGGGAGCCGCTATCGCATGAGCACCACCCCAAGACAGAGTTCAAGAGCACCGCAAGGAGGTGTGGCGGCCCCGACAGGTTCTGCGTTGACTTGCCGCAACTGGCCTCAAGAAGCTGCCTTCCGGATGCTCCAGAACAACTTGGACCCTGACGTAGCCGAACGTCCCGACGACCTCGTCGTATATGGGGGCACCGGCCGGGCCGCACGCTCTTGGGACGCCTACCACGCCATGATCGATTCGCTCACGACACTCGCCGACGACGAAACAATGCTCGTCCAATCAGGCAAGCCTGTGGGAATCCTCCGTACCCACGAATGGGCGCCCAGAGTGTTGATTGCCAACTCGAACCTTGTCCCCGAATGGGGCACATGGGACGAGTTTCGACGCCTCGAACACCTCGGCTTGACGATGTACGGACAGATGACCGCCGGCTCTTGGATCTACATCGGAACACAGGGGATCCTGCAGGGTACTTACGAATGCTTCGCCGCCATCGCCCGCAAACGCTTCGGCGGCTCGCTGGCGGGCACCCTCACCGTAACGGCAGGTCTGGGCGGAATGGGCGGCGCCCAACCGCTGGCAATCACCATGAACGACGGCGTAGCGCTTTGTATCGAAGTCGACCCCGAGCGTGCCGCCCGCCGCGTACAGACCCGCTACCTTGACGCCGTCACCGACGACTATGCAGTAGCGCTGCGAATCTGCGAGCAGGCGGTAGCGGACCGGCTGCCGCTGTCGGTTGGGTTGGTAGGAAACGCGGCTGACATCCTGCCCAGACTTCTGGCCGACGGAGTGGCCGCCGACATCGTCACCGACCAGACCTCCGCGCACGACCCGTTGTCATATATCCCCAACGATCTAGCCCCGCAAGCAGTCGAGGAGATGCGCAGTAATCAACCCGAAGAGTTCATACGCCGATCCCGAAACGCCATGGCCACTCATGTCGAAGCCATGGTCGGCTTTCTCGACGCAGGGGCAGAGGTGTTCGACTACGGCAACAGCCTTCGTGCCGAAGCCGCGCTTGCAGGCTACGACCGTGCCTTCGATTACCCCGGATTCCTCCCTGCATATATCCGACCGCTCTTCTGCGAAGGCAAAGGCCCGTTCCGCTGGGTGGCGCTGTCCGGCGATCCAGCAGACATTGCAGCCACCGACCGTGCCGTGCTTGCTGAATTCCCCGAAGATGAAGGCTTGGCTCGATGGATCAAGCTGGCGGCCGACAGAGTCGCCTTCCAGGGTCTGCCCGCCCGAATCTGCTGGCTGGGCTATGGAGAGCGTCATCGCTTGGGGTTGCGTTTCAACGAGATGGTCCGCTCCGGCGAACTCTCTGCGCCCATCGTGATCGGGAGAGATCATCTCGACTCAGGATCGGTCGCCTCGCCCTACCGTGAGACCGAGGACATGCTCGACGGCAGCGATGCCATCGCCGACTGGCCCCTGCTGAATGCCTTGGTCAACACCTCCTCTGGGGCATCTTGGGTGAGCATCCACCATGGCGGTGGTGTCGGAATCGGCCGCTCGATCCACGCAGGACAAGTGAGCGTCGCCGATGGGACTGACCTAGCCGCACAAAAGCTCGAGAGGGTCCTGCTCAACGACCCCGCAACCGGAGTGATGCGGCACGCAGATGCCGGCTACGAAGAGGCTCGCTGCGTGGCTACCGAGTGTGGCGTCCAGATACCCATGTCCGACAAATCGCGGCAATCGTCGCCGCTAGGTTGAGGAAGCACTTGCGATGACGGTACGAGAAATACTCTCTATCGGACATCCGCTCCTGCGAACTCCGGCGCTTGATGTCGCCCCAGACGAGATCGCCTGCGAGCGAGTACAGGGCATTGTCGACGACCTTGTTGACACGATGCGCGACGCAAACGGCGCCGGACTTGCAGCCAATCAGATAGGCGAGACCTGTCGGATCGTGGTTCTCGAAGTGAATGACAATCCCCGCTATCCCTATAAACCGCCTATCCCCTTGACGGTGGCCATCAATCCTGAATTGGAAGTGTTGGACACCGAGAGGGTCATCATCAACGAAGGGTGCTTGTCGCTGCCGCTGCGCGGTGATGTGGAGCGCTTCGTCAATGTTCGTGTCCGCTACTTCGATCGGCACGGGACCGAGCACTGTGAGGAGGTACGCGGCCTAACCGCTGGTACTTGGCAGCACGAATGCGATCATCTCGACGGCATCCTTGTTGTTGACCGTGCCGACCCAACCACGCTGAGCACCTGGGACGAGTTCGAGCGACACCACCGTGATGCGTTCATCGAGCGCATCAGCCGCTTCGTGGCGGAGACAGGCTCGTGAGCAAGCGCTACTGGTGCGAGTCGGCTTGGCTTGGTGGCGACAAGGTCACCGCGGGCGTCCTTTTGGACATCGAAGACGACCGGATCACAGATATTTCACTCGAAGTGGCCTCGCCGTCCAGCAATGCCACTCAACTCAGTGGCGTAACGATCCCGGCGCTCGCCAATGCACACAGCCATGCCTTTCATCGAGCGTTGCGGGGCCGCACCCACCAGGAGCGGGGCACCTTCTGGACTTGGCGCGACCTGATGTATCGGGTTGCTGGGAACCTTGACCCCGACAACTACTACCGGCTGGCCCGTGCGGCCTTCGCGGAAATGGCACTCGCCGGAGTCGGGGTGGTCGGCGAGTTCCACTACCTGCACCACCAGCAATGCGGACGCCCCTACGACGATCCCAATGCAATGGGGATCGCGGTGGCGGCTGCTGCGGCCGATGTTGGGATCAGGTTGACCCTGCTCGACACCCTTTACCTTCGCGGCGGACTCGACCCCACAACAGCCGGCGGATACGCGCCGATTCGTACCGAACAGGCTCGCTTCAACGATCGCGATGCCACAAGGTGGGCTGGCCGGGTCGACGACCTGGCTGGGACGGTGTCGAACCCCACACGCAAGGTGGGAGCGGCAGTGCATTCGGTTCGCGCTGTTGATCCAGCATCTATCGAGACGGCAGCGGCCTGGGCCCGGCAGAACAATGCGCCACTGCATGTTCATGCCTCCGAGCAGCCCGCGGAGAACCAGCAGTGTCTCGCAGTTCACGAATGCACTCCCACCGAGTTGTTTGCTGAAGCCGCGGGGCTCGGTCCCAATGTGACGTTGGTCCACGCAACCCACACCTCAGATCACGACATCTCCTTGATCGGCGAAGCAGGGGCGAATTGCTGCTTGTGCCCCACCACCGAGCGCGACCTGGCTGACGGTATAGGCCCGGCCGCGGCGCTTTTTGCTGCCGGGTCTTCGCTATGCGTGGGCTCAGACTCCAACGCAGTCGTCGACATCTTCGAGGAGACTCGGGCGGTTGAACTCGACCAGCGCACAACCACACTCGAGCGAGGTGTGCTAAGAACCGACACGCTGGCGACAATGGCCACCGCCGGCGGATACCGAGCGCTTGGTTGGGGCGAGGGAGGAACCTTGGAGCCAGGATCACTGGCTGATTTTGCGACGGTCAACCTTGATTCGGTGCGACTGGCGGGCACTGACACCGACAACGCTCTCGCCTCGGTGATCTACGCAGCTACCAGCGCCGACGTTAGCCATCTCGTAGTCGCGGGCGAACCGGTAGTCGTGGACGGACTCCACAAATCCATCGATGTTGGCGCCGAACTCGCCGCAGCCATATCAGAGGTAACAGCACAATGACGCTCGTGATCGACAACATCTCCGAACTGATAACCAACGTCCCAGACCTGGGAGCCGGCCCGCTCGGGGTCATCAAGGATGCGTCGGTTGTTGTTGACGGTGATGTGGTGCTGGCGGTGGGCCGCGCAGGAGCACAGGCCGACGAACGACTGGACGTAGGCGGCCGTTGCGTGCTGCCTGGTTTCGTGGACTCCCACACCCATCTCGTGTTCGCAGGCGACCGTGCCGAGGAGTTCACCAGACGCATGGCCGGTGAACCCTACGACGGCGGAGGGATCCGAGTGACAACTGAGGGCACTCGGGCCGCGGGACGCGCCGCATTGCGGGCTTCTCTTGAACGTCGGCTCATCGAGGTGCACCGGGCCGGCACGACCACCGTGGAAATCAAGTCTGGTTACGGTCTGTCGGTTGCCTCTGAGGCCGAGTTGACCTCGCTGGCCGCCGAGGTGACCTCAGAAAGCACATTCCTCGGAGCACATTTGGTGCCCAGCGAATATCAAGACCGAGCAGACGACTACGTCGAGGTGGTGTGCGGACCGATGCTTGACGCCGTACGAGACCATGTCCGCTGGATCGACGCGTTCTGCGAGACAGGGGCTTTCGACGCAGACCAATCACGCGCCGTGCTCGAAGCCGGTAGAGAGGCCGGTCTGGGTCTACGTCTCCATGCCAACCAACTGGGTTACGGACCCGGAGTCCAACTCGGTGTGGAGTTGGGCTGTGCTTCTGTTGACCATTGCACGTACCTGTCCGACGACGACATTGAGGCATTGGCCGCTAGCGACACCGTCGCCACCTTCTTGCCGGCGACGGATTTCTCGACCCGCCAGCCCTATCCGAACGCTCGACGCGCCATCGACGCCGGCGTGAAGGTCGCCATTGCCTCGAACTGCAACCCAGGATCCAGCTACACCACATCGTTGTCGTTCTGCATTGCCTTGGCGGTGCGCGACATGCACATGACCATCGACGAGGCTCTTGCCGCGGTGACCACAGGCGGCGCGGCGGCGCTGCGCCGCAACGACCTTGGGCGGATCATTGAGGGCGCTCCAGCGCACCTGACGATTCTGGACGCTCCGAGCCGACACCACCTCGCCTACCGACCGGGCGTCCCGCTGATATGGCGAACGCTCGGCTCCGACTACCGAATCCCGTCCACTAACGACCAACACAACGATTGAACTGAACAGGAGAAATCATGACGATAAATGTCCCCAACCCCACAGTCCCCAACACCACAGGGCACAACCAGTGGTATCCCTTCGCTAACCGTCCACTACCCCCCGAGGTAGACGGGAGAGTGGCCAACCCGGCTGTGATCCCAGTGTTCGACGCGGTTCCGCTTCCACCGAGCGCGCGGTTTGTGGTGGTCGGTGCCGGAGTCCACGGGCTGTCGAGTGCTTACCACCTAGCCATGTACTTGGAACGCTCCGGCAAGGGCAAAGGCAGCGACGTAGTGCTGATAGACAAACAAGGTCCAGGTGCTGGAGCTACGGGCCTGGCCTGCGGTTGCATCCGAAACCTCTACATGACCGGGCCTTTGCATGCGATCTTGAGGGCCAGTGTGGAAGTCTGGGAGTCCGATCCCGTCAACTTCGGTTTCCAGCAAGTCGGCTACGTCTCGGTGGGGGAGGCTAATCAGGAAGCCGACTACATCAAGCTCCAGGCGTCGCAAGCGGCGAGTGGGTATCCCTCGAACCTTTACACCGGCTCAGAAGCTCACGCGTTCCTGACCGGTCTATGGCCCGATTTCAAAACCGAGAACTGCGATGTGGTGCTACACGAACTCCGCTCGGGCTACGCCGGCACCCATATGGCGGTATGGGGACTCGATCAGAAGTGTCGGCAATGGGGCGTGCAGCGCGTTTATGGCACCAGCGTCACCGGCTACACCCTTGACGCGTCGGGTTCGGTCACCGCAGTCGAGACCGACCAAGGCTCAGTTGCCTGTGAGCAAGTGGTGGTGGGCGCGGGAGCATGGACACCCGAGCATTGGGAATGGCTGGGTGGCCCATCGCATATCGATGTCGGATACCCCGACGGTCACGTCGAGAAGCAGATGGACATGTGGACCTACTGGCGCCTGCTGGAGGGTGAGGTGCTGTTGCCTGAGGGTGTCGATTTCCGCACAGCGCAGTACCAGGATTCACCCGTTCTGCACGTTGAACTCATGAACACTCCCGTATACGGCGAAGACAACACCCTGCTCAAAGACCACTTTTACTCCTACGTACGTTACGCGGCCGAACGAGTGGGTGCTCCGGGCCTTCAGGGCGGGACGATTCCCGTGAAGATCGGTCCCAAAGCAGCCGTTGAACCATACGGCCACCTCAACGACGTGTACCAGGCCGAACAGTGGTTTGCCGACTACTACTGCGCAACTCTCGGGATGCTATTCAAGAGGCTTGAGAACCTGCGGCCCTACTTCAAGGAGCGTCGCAACGGCGGGATCGGAGCATTCACCCCCGACAACGTGCCGGTGTTCGACTACGTGGCCGACAATGCTTGGGTGATCGCCGATTCCAACCACGGGTTCAAGATGATCGGTGTGGGCAAATTAACCGCCCAGATGCTCGTGTACGGCAAAAAACCAGACGAGTTGAAGCCCTTCACGCTCGAGCGCTACCGCACCGGCAACGCCTTCGGAGACCGTAACTCCAACTGTCCCTGGGTCTAGTAAGGTCATCCTCAACGGGAGGATGATGCATGACCCGCTAGTGGACCTGGCCGAGGAAGCAGTCACACTCGTCGGCGATTGGCTTGAGGAAGCGGACGCCCTAACAACCCGCCAGGAACGCAATTCCGTTCGACAAATGGCCGGCGTAGTCGCCGACCCGGTGGGCATGAAGTTCACCATGCGATTCGTCGACCGGGTTGTGAGACCTGAGAATCATCGCGTCGCTGCTCAGCAACTCGCCGCGCTGGTGGCACAAGACCGCCTACCAGACTTCTTGTCGCCGTTTGATCGGGGACTTCTCAAAGTTGGAGCAAGACTCGCGCCTCGGTTTCCCGGGGTCGTCATGCCTCTGGCCAACCAGCGCATGCGCAACTTGATCGGGCATCTTGTCGTAGACGCCGAACCCGATGCCATGTCAGAACACTTCGGGCATCGAAAGAATCAAGGTTTCCGCTTGAATGTCAACCTCCTTGGAGAGGCTGTATTAGGGGATGCTGAGGCGCAGACGCGCCAGGCTGACGCGCTGAGGCTCCTTGAACAGGCCGATATCGACTATGTCTCGGTGAAACTGTCCTCGATCGTTGCTCAACTCAACTACTGGGACTTCCAGGGGTGTATCAACCGGGTAACGGAGCGACTTCAGCCCATATTCGTGAAAGCTAAAAAGACCAGGCCGGCGACATTCGTGAATCTCGACATGGAGGAGTATCACGATCTAGAACTCACGCTGGCTGTGTTCACAATGCTCCTCGACGAGCCCGAGCTTCACACCCTCGATGCAGGTGTCGCGATACAGGCCTACCTGCCAGATTCGCTCGATGCTCTCACCAAGCTCGAGGCATGGGCCACTCAGCGCCATCAGCGAATAGTCGATGGACAAACGGGTGGCACGGTGAAGGTGAGGTTGGTGAAAGGCGCCAACTTGGCGATGGAACGAGTCGACGCCGTGATTCATGGGTGGGAGCAGGCTCCGTATCGCAGCAAAGCGGAAACCGATGCCAACTTCAAACGCTGCCTTGACTGGTTGTTTCAACCCGACCGGCTTCGTGGGGTCAAGGTCGGTGTCGCGACTCACAATCTGTTCGACATTGCGTTCGCCAAGCTTCTAGCCGAAACCCGTGGCGTCGTAGATCGGGTTGAGTTCGAGATGCTCGAAGGCATGGCGCCAACGCACGCGCGGTTGGTTCGCCGACAGCAATCAGGGCTGCTTCTTTACACTCCGGTCGTCTCCGCTGAAGACTTCGATGTTGCTATCAGCTATCTGTTCAGGCGTCTTGAAGAGAATGCTGCGGACGAGAACTTCCTCCATCAACTCCTCTCGATGAGTTCCAACGGTGGATCGATAAGCAACGAAGCCGAGCGATTCAGGGTTTCGGTGCGGGACCGGAACTTGGTTGGCTCGACTCCTCAGCGCACCCAGAACCGACTCGTCGAAGTGCACGAAGAGGTGGGGGAGGCTTTCCACAACACTGCCGACACCGACCCTGCTTTGAGGGCAAACCGCCTTTGGGCCCAATCGGTAGTGGCTCAAGCAGCAGTTTCGATCAACGCACCGATTGCGACGAGTAGCGCGGAGATCGATCGAATCGTCGGACGGGCTAAGGCGGGCCACGATCATTGGCAGCGCCGCAGCGCCAGCGACAGACGACAGAAGCTTCATGAGGTGGCCAATGAACTAGCTGAACGTCGAGGTGATCTTGTAGCGGCGATGGTCCACGAAGCGCGCAAGACCTTCGGCCAGGCCGACCCAGAAGTATCGGAGGCAATCGATTTTGCCCGCTACTACGCGGACCGAGGTTTGGACCTTCAGACCCCTACGTCCGCTTCTTTCACTCCGCTCGGCGTTGTTTGCGTGGTACCACCATGGAATTTTCCGGTTGCGATCCCCACGGGTGGGGTAACCGCGGCTCTGGCCGCGGGCAACGCCGTTGTGTTCAAGCCCGCCCCGGAATCTGTGCGTTGTGCTGAGATCGTGGCGGAGTGTTGTTGGAGCGCGGGGATTCCTCCAGACGTGCTGCAATTCGTGCGCGTTCCAGAAGATGAGGTTGGCCGGCACCTCATAGCTCACAACGGACTCGATGCGGTGATTTTGACGGGGGCCTATGAGACAGCCGAGCTGTTCAGAAGTTGGAAACCCGACCAGCGAATTCTGGGCGAGACCTCAGGCAAGAATTCCCTGGTGATCACCTCAAACGCCGATGTTGATTCAGCTGTTGCGGAGTTGGTCGCATCTGCGTTCGGGCACAGCGGTCAGAAGTGTTCGGCGGCGAGCCTGGCGATATGCGTTGGTGATGTCTACGACTCGCAGCGTCTTCGGCGTCAGCTGGTTGACGCAGCTTCGAGTTTGCGAGTCGGTCCGTCAAAGGACTTGGCGACAACGATGGGACCTCTGATCCGCGAGCCGGACCGGAAGCTCTTGCGTGGACTGACACAGCTTGATGGCAACGAAAGTTGGCTGCTCGAACCGCATCGGTTGGGACCCGCAACTTGGACCCCCGGGATTCGCACTGGCGTGCAAGAAGGCTCATGGTTCCACCAAACGGAATGCTTCGGACCCGTCCTCGGTCTCATGAAAGCAGAGACTCTTGGCGAGGCCGTACGTTTGCAGAACGCCACTCCGTTTGGTCTGACAGGAGGGATTTTCTCCCTCGATGAATCCGAAATCGCCTATTGGCTTGAGCACGTTCAGGTCGGAAACGCTTACATCAATCGTGCTATCACCGGAGCGATCGTGCGGCGTCAACCTTTTGGCGGTTGGAAACGATCCTCGATCGGGCCTGGAGCAAAAACCGGGGGTCCGAACTACATACAGCAATTGGGGTCTTGGAAACCCCTTGAGTTGAACCTCAACGATGCCGACTGGTTGGAGAGAGCAGTCAGAAGCGATGACGATGCATGGCGCACCGAGTTCTCGACCGAGCACGACCCGAGTGGGCTTTTCTGCGAGTCCAACCGCCTCCGATATCGGCCGCTGGACAGGGTGGCGGTGAGGGTCGAAGCAGAAGCCCGTCAGCTGGAGCGAGATCGTGTGCTCAGAGCGGCTGAGCGTTGCGGGGTTGATGTTGTGGTGTCTGACGGTTCGCTTGAGTCAGCTGAGGCATTCGCGGACCGCTTAGCCGAGCTGAACGTGGAACGCGTGCGCCTGCTGGGAACGGTCCATCCGGCGATCCGAGATGGCGCCAACAACTTGGGGATACATGTCGCGTCCGATCCTGTAACAGCCGAAGGCCGGATTGAGCTGCTCCACTATCTGCGCGAACAAGCAATCAGTGAGACTGCTCACCGCTACGGAAACCTCCTATAGATGCGGCCTAGTCTTCAACCCAGACCCAACGTCCGGAAGGAGCGCTGACGCCGTCGGGTCGTTCCATACATTGCACATCCAAATGGATGGGGAGCAGGTGACGTACATAGAAGGCATGGATGGTGATTGTGGGCGTGACTAGATCCTGGTAGCGCTTGATCTCCACCCGGGGGTCTTTCTCCTGCCAGGCTTCGCACTTGGCCAGCACGGCGTCTACCTCTGTACGCGTGTCGCAGAGCACCCCGAGATGATCGAACGGCGGTGGAGTCATAGGCTGGCGATGCTCAAGCAGCAAGATGAATTGGCTGGTTACAGAATCGGTTGACAGCAGCAACCCGGTTTGTTTGAGAATCTGGGTGTCGGTTGCTGTCCACCCGAACACATCACCGTAGAACTCCCGCGCCTCGGCCCTGAACTCATCGTTCAGAGTGCCGGGAGGAAGCGTCAGTTCCATGTGATTGAACCGCATGTTGCCCATACCCCAGCGTACTTAGTCGTCGTCGATGACGGTAATGGCGTCTTCGGGACAGTTGGCGGCACCCAACAGTGCTCGGTCTTTGAGTGCTAGTGAAATCGGATCGACTTGCTCCAGGCAGTAGCCGTCGTCGTCTGGTTCGTAGACATCGGGGGCGAGCGTGTAACAGCGGCCGTGCCCAGTGCAGCGTTCGCGGTCAATAAGAATCTTCACTGGGCCTCCTGAAGGTCACCGGGTACCGAACATGTGGGCTACCACAGTAGCTATAGGCGGGGGTTGGCCGTTGGCGAGTGGTTCGAGCGTGAATTCGACTTGGGATTCTTTGGGGTTGGCGCTGGGGATCACGGTGGCCATGAGTTGGCAGGGCACCGAGTTGAGGGCGGTGAACGTCACTTGCATGATCCCTGCTTCAGGATCGAGGTAACTGAGTTCGCCGAGTCGATTCCCCAACTCGCACAGTCGAGCAAAGACATCCCCGGGTGGCAGCAGCAATACCAGCTTCTCATCGCTCGGGCTCGGTTTTGGAGGGCCGGGGGAGGGGGGCGCAACCAACGGTGCCTGTTGCAGCCATGCGTATGCCTCGGTGATGCGCGCGGCCGCGGCGGTGTCGCCGCCGACATCAGGATGAGCTCTACGGATCAGTCTGCGGTAGGCCCGAGAGATGTCTTCTCCTTGCGCGTCGCGATCCAGCCCCAATGTTTGCAAGGCCAGGTCGCGGTTCACCAACGACAGCCTAGGGGGAAACGGCGGTGTGGTATTCACTGCCTCGAGCGACGCCATGCTCATCGCCGACGACACCACACGCACCGAACCGGTATCCCTCGACCTTGTCGGTTGACTAGCAAGCTACGCGTTTGATTTCGGCAACCAATAGGGGAAGTACTTCTTGCCAGTCGCCGACGATGCCGGCATCCGCGTGTTCCCAAGCGGGCGCTGCTGGATCGTTGGTGATGGCCAACACTGAGAAGGCGCCTCGGATACCCACTGTGTGATTGAACTTGCCGCTAGCGCCGATCATGACGAACAGCCGCGGCGCAATACTGCGTCCCGTTATCCCGATCTGGCGAGCGTGCGGCATCCAACCGTTGTCGGTGACTTTGCGGGTGCAGCCCAGTTCAGCATTGAGGAGTCTGGCTAGAGGATCGAGCTTCGGATAGTCCGCCGGGTCAACTCCTTGGCCCACTGCGATGACCGAAGCGGCGTCGGCCAGGATGTCAATGTCGTCGTCGTGGCGGCGGTCGGTCACCTGGACCCGGCCTTTCGGGATGACCTCGATATGTTCTTCAGAGGGCACTCTCATCTCGCCGGGGTCAAGGCCTTCGGGCACGGGTAGCACCCCGGCGCGCACCGTCACCAACTGCACCACGGTACGCGTGTGAACCGCAACAATGAGTTGCCCACCGAAAGCTGATTTCCAGGCCACGAGGCGCCCATTGGCTACATCGAACTCCACAGCGTCACCGACGAGTCCGGCGTGGAGGTGGGCGGCCACCCGTGAAGCGATCTCTCGACCAGCGGAGGTGCCAGACGCCAATATCGCCCAAGGCAACCGGTCACCGGCCCAAGTTGCCAACCCAGCTGCGATGTCTTCTTCGATTGCTGCTCCGGCGAGGCGGACGATGTGGTCGGCTCCGTAGGTCGCCAAGAACTCTGCGTCGATGGCGGGACCTGTGGATGAGTTGCCCATACTGTCTGGGAGCACTACGACGGTTGAACCGTTGATCTCGCCTGCTAACAGGCCCGCGGCACCGAGCAACTCTCGCATTAGTTTGTGGCGTCCGGGTTCAGCGAGCACCGCCACCACTCCGCCAGGACCCCCAGGAGAGCGGACAAGCTTCGGCTCGGTGGGCTTCTTGGACGTGTCGAAACCACCCTTTTGGGCGATGATGCGGACGGCGCTGCGGACCTGATCCGCGAGAGCGAGGCCTCCTTCGACGTAGCGCTTTCGGTCCACTGCCAACAGTCTGGTTTTGCCGACCCAGGTAGGGCTCCCGGCTTGGCCCCAAGGTCCGGGGCCCAACGTCTCGGCGTCTACGAAACGAATCCGCTCCGCGGGCACCAGAGCCCTGTTGGGTGGAGGGACCTTGCTGGGCTCGCAAAGCCGCTCAGCGCAAGACAGCACCGCCGGAAGTGTGATCTCGCAATCAACCCACTGGTCGTCGAGTTCACAACCCAGGATCAGGCGATCATCGTTGAGGGTGAGAGCCTTCACAGCGGTGGCAAAAGGCAAGTCGAGCAACTCGGCGATCTGTGGAGGCACTTGACCAGTGTCGGCATCAACGGAGTTCTTGCCGCACATCACCAAGTCGAAAGGACCGTCATTGTTGAGTGCCGCGGCCACAGCTTGAGCGGTTGCCAGAGTGTCCGATCCGGCGAAGGCAGGATCGGTGATCAGCACGGCGTCTATCTCCACATCGCGGTCAAGTCCCCAGGCGAGTGCCTCGCGAAGTACGTCCTCGGCGCTCGGTGGGCCCAACGTCAACACGGTGACCGAACAGTCGGATCTCTGCGAGGCAAGCTCGACTGCTTTGGACACGGCCCTGCGACAATAAGCGCTCATCTCCAATTCAGTGCCGCTGCGAATCAGGCGTCCATCTGAACCCAACGCCAACTCTCCAATGGCAGGTACTTGCTTGACGAGCACAGCGATACGCATAAAGTTCCAAGTCCTTTGTTTACGGTATCTTGCTAGCGACTCAGAGCTAGAATCAGGCGGGTGCGTCGGATAATTGGGAGAAGACGATCAACACCGCCAATTCTCCGAGTTGTTCCGCAAGGCAGTCAACGATGATGGTGTGATCAGCGTCAACAGAGCCAACCGCTGCGAGCACCACCGGTGAGGAAGGTCAGCATTACGTTGAATCACCAGACCTCTCGTCGACTCGTGCGCAACACGATCGCAAAGAACGGCGCCCCGATAAACGCGGTCACAACGCCGATCGGAAGTTCCGCCGGTTGCAGAATGGTACGGGCGGTGAGATCGGCTAGAACCATGAACGCTCCTCCGAACAGAATTGAAAGCGGAAGCAACACTCGATGGCTTGCACCGAAGACCAAACGAACAGTGTGTGGCACGATGATTCCGACAAATCCGATCAGCCCTGTGACAGACACTGCTGCCGCCGCGCCGAGCGAGGAGACGATCACCACGATGCTGCGAATCCTGCGCGGGTTGAGACCCAGCGACGCAGCCTCTTCATCACCAACTGAGAGCACGTCAAGCGCTCGACGATAGCGCAGCACTACCGCTGCGGTCAGCACGAAATAGGGCGTCATCAGGGCCGGCTCTGACCAGCCTGAAGTTGCGATTCGGCCCAAAATCCACGAGTAGACTTCCCTGATCACGTCGGTGTTGGACTGCAGTACGTAGGTCTGGCAAGCGGTCAGGAAACTGGCCACCGCAACGCCTGCAAGCACCAGCGACACCGTCGAGTGCCCTCCTAGGTGCCCTGCGAGAAATGACACTCCTACCGCCACTAGAGCCCCAGCAAAAGCAGCTAGAGGGACTGGGTCAGTAAGCCCGGCACCATCGCCTAGTCCTCGCGTGATGGCGATAGTTGCGCCCAGCCCGGCGCCGGCGGCGATACCGAGCAGGTACGGATCAGCCAACGGGTTTCGAAAAGCACCCTGATAGGCCGCTCCGCTAAGCGAAAGCGTCGCTCCTACGAGCAGACCCAGCACCACGCGAGGCAGCCGGATCTTGTCGACGATCGCCTGATGCGTCTCAGAAAGTCCAGAGTCGATATTCACGCCGGGAATACCGTCGAGCAGCTCCATCAGGACGCGATCAAACCGCAGGTCAACGGGTCCGATGGTCAGCCCCAAAGTGACAGCCAAAATGATGGCAGCGAACCCGGTCACAGTCGCCTTGACTGTGAGGTGCGATCCCGTGAGGATCTCCTCTTGGCCAAAAGGCGACGGCGACTGGTCCGGTTTCAACATTTACAAATTCCTGAGCGCTTCGGAAATCGCGGCTATGAACTGCACAATTCGCGGCCCCCAGCGGCTGGCGATGTCGTCGCTCAACTCAATGACATTGCCGTTTTGTACGGCACTCATCTGGTCCCAACCCGCTCGTTCGGCGACGGTGGCTACGTTTTGTCCGCAGCAGAGCGTGTCAGCCAGGAAGATCAGATCGGGATCGACGTCTACCAAATATTCGTCGCTGAGTTGGGGGTAGCCGAAGGAAGAACCGTCCGCATCGGCGGGATCGGCCGCGTTTTCTAAACCGAACAAGCTATAAACCGCGCCAACAAACGTGGAGCTTGTGACCGAGTACAGAGTGGGGTCGAGTTCATGGAAGTAGCTGAGGCCACTTGCGTCTGGAGCACTGGCAATGAGCGACTCAATCTCTGTCTGCATTTGGTTGACGAGGGCACTGGCATCGTCCTGGTGGCCAGTCACATCGCCGATTTGGAGAATCTGTGCGTACGTATCGTCAATCGAAACCGCCGCGTTCTGAACTATCACCCGGATGCCGAGTGTCTCCAGGGCTGCCTGCAGGTCGCCGCTCGACTGCATCAAAACGATGTCGGGCTCAAAGGCCACGATGGCCTCCACGTTCGGGCTGAAGCCGTCGAGATCGGTGACCGGGGCCTCTTCGGGAAAATACGAGTACTGATCGACAGCAACGACTAGATCTCCGGCGCCGACAGCGAACAGCATCTCTGTAGCTGTGGGTGATATCGAAACTATCCGCAGCGGCTCTTCGACGATCTCTTCGGTGCCAGCGTCAGCAGCTGTGTCGTCGGCCTGGCTCGCAGTGGTGGTCGTTGTTGTTGAAGTGTCTTGTTCACCTTCAAGGACGGTGTCGTCGTCACCTTCAGGTGCAACCTCGGCGCTGCTTTCGGTGTTGGGTTCGTCAGCTTGTTCGCTTGGCGCACCTTCGCTGACGCTGTCGGTGTCGTCTCCACAGGCAGTGCTGAACAAGAGCAGCGCTAGCAATACGGCTGCTATTCGTTTCATTCGGGTCCTCCTTTTGGCTCGAGGTTGTGGCACGAGCGACAAGAGGATCCGGTCGCACGAGCCGTCCCTTCCTCGAGGGTCGGTTCGTTGGTTCGCTTCGAGGCGTCCGGACTTGTTCTTCTCACCTGGGTGAGTCGACTTCACCGTTGCGGGACAGTGCCGGATTCAAACCGGCTTCGCTCTGACGAACAGGCGCATCCTACGCGCGATCAACCCGGACGCGCGGGATTCTCCGCGCTGTTTCTTGATTAGGTCAGGAAACGGTGAGCTGCAGTAGAAGTCGGCCCGAACCCTCTAGTTCGACTTCGAACACACCCGGAATCTCAGCAGTAAAACTGAAATGCAGCGGTTGGCCAACAGCCACAGAGTGCAGAATGTCGTAGCCGTGAACGTGAATCTCTTCGGCGGTATCAGAGGTGACCATGATTGCTACTTCGGAGTTGAGTTCAACCTCAACTCGCTGATGGCCGCCTATCGGCTCGCCACCGACAATCTCAACGGCGATGGCCTGAGCGGGCTCCATCTCGGCCATTGAAGATGACTCCACGGACGAGATGGATTCCTCTGAGCCGCCGGAGGGGTCTTCGAGGATGCGTACCGACACCGATGGGTACGGTTCTACCGCTGCTGTCGTGGCGTCGCCGTGAGTGTGTTGATGCCCGTCTGTCTCGGAGCCATCGCTTGTAACCGTGGTTGTCGTGTCGGAATGCTCCTCGTGAGCGCCTTCGGTGTGACTTGGCGCGGTGCCGCTTGGCGCGGGGGTATCTGGCGATGTGGTTCCGGAGTCATCGCCGCAGGCCGCGGCAAAGACAGCCAACGCAGTGGCGAACGTTAAGCATCGCCATGAGAAGTCACGCACGCGAACGGACCTTTCTAAAAATTCACCGAACCAGCGGAGCAGTGCCTTACAACCCGCAAGGTTAGGCACATCGGATTGCAATCACTCGCCCAATTATGCTCCAGAACCCGCCGTAACCTCGCGAGATTCAGTCAACCGCTCAAACCGGATTCGCCTGATTGATGGTCGCGTGCTTCAAGGCGCTCGCTACGGTGGAAACATGAATCAAGTCGAGCCGCGGCGTGTTCTGCTAGCGGGAGATACCCACGGGAACGGTCAGTGGGTAGGCACGCTGTGCAAACTGGCAAAACAGCACGAATGCGACGCGATCCTGCAACTCGGGGATTTCGGATATTGGGCCCACACTGATAATGGCCTGCACTTCTTGGACCAGGTTGATTGGCATGCAGAACGCTACGGCATCAGTTGCCTCTACTGGATCGACGGCAACCACGAGAACCACGACATGCTCGCAGAACTTGAAGCCGACGAAGATGGCTTCGTGACCATCGGAAAACACTGTCGTTACGCGCCGCGCGGTCATCGCTGGCGTTGGGGTCAAGTTGACTTCGGGGCCCTAGGTGGTGCCTTCTCGATGGATCATCAATATCGAGTTGAAGGCGTGAGTTGGTGGCCCAACGAGATACTCACTGACGCCGATGTAACGCATCTCGGTGAAGAGTCGCTCGACGTGCTCGTGTGCCATGACGCACCCGAAGGTGCACCGATTCGGAACTTCGAGCTTCGACCAGGCGATGAATTGCTGTGCTTGCAAGTACGCGAACGGATCCTGCGAGCCGTAAAGGCGACACGACCCAAACTGGTGCTTCACGGCCATTGGCACCGCCGAACCAGCAGCGAATTGAGTTGGCCGACCAACAGCGACGACGAATTGGACTGGGCCTCCACCCATGTGGAGGGCCTAGCCGCCGACAAACAAGGTGACCATCGTGCGTGGGCAATTCTGGAGGTTGACCCACTCAACTTCATCGACAGCAGGTACACCCCGAGCTGAGAAGTCCGTCAGAGTTTTTTGATTTGGTCGCCTGTTTGGATGGTGCCGGGTTGGATTACTCGGGCGTGGATGCCTCTCAGCTTGAGCACCATGCCAGCCTTTGAATTGACCCAGTGCAGCGCATCTCGGCCGTAGCGAGCTCTGAATTTGTGGCATCCCAGGTGCGGTGCTTCAGTCACCTCAAGAGTGGCGTTGCCGATCCTGAGATGAGTCCCTGACGGGGCATTCGTTTCGCTGATGTCGAAATCCGCATACAGCTGATCTCCCGCCGCTGGCCACTTCTTGGTCGGTCCCGCGATCAACTCAAGCACACGAGAGTTCATGATGGTGATCTGCCGGAGAGTATCCGCGCTGCCATCTTCGGTATGAAGGTTTCCTCGGGCGAGCCAGTTGTCACCCTCGAGACCGCCTTCCAAAGTTAGTTCGCCCTGCTCGACGATCTGGCGCTCATTCACCTCGGTGCGCGCCACGATGAGCCGCAGCGTTCCCTGCTCGCTGGGTGCATCTCGGATCTGTGTCAAGCCTGCTTCGAGTTCTTCGATCGTGCGGTGCGTCATGGGTACAGTCTGGCTGGTCGTTGCTCGAACTACTCGCCACGATCCTGCAAAACGAGGCGACCCGCTCGACAGTGTCGCCGACAGGCTAACACCGCGTGGTACCTGCGTATTACGCTCCGAGCATGTTTGATTTATTGATTCGCGGGGGAGATGTAGTTGATGGGACCGGCGGGCCACGGCGACGCGCAGACGTCGGCATAGTCAGCGACCGCATCGAAGCCATCGAGATGCTCGACGGCAACGGAGCCGAAGCCAAAACTGTGATCGACGCCACCGGCCTGGTCGTGACCCCTGGATTCGTTGATGTCCACACTCATCTCGATGCCCAGGTTTTCTGGGATCAAACCCTATCGCCCTCGCCGCTCCACGGTGTGACCTCGGTGATTGGGGGCAACTGCGGCTTCACCATCGCTCCGCTTACAGATGATCCCGCGGATGGCGACTACCTCATGCGCATGTTGGCCCGGGTCGAGGGCATCCCACTGACCACCTTGCAGCAGGGAGTGCCTTGGGATTGGCGTTCGACCGCCGAATATCTCGACGCCATCGACGGGACCCTCTCGATCAACGCCGGCTTCAAAGTCGGCCACTCGGCGCTGCGGCGCGTGGTGATGGGCGACGACAGCGTACGGCGATCCAGTACTGAAGATGAGCAAGAGAAAATGGCCGTGTTGCTAAGAGCCGGTCTGCAAGCCGGCGCGCTGGGCTTTTCGTCATCGTGGTCGCGCACTCACAACGACCCGATGGGCAACATGGTCCCAAGCCGTCACGGCACGCGTGACGAACTGGTCGGACTCTGTTCGGTACTGGCAGATTTTGACGGCACATCGTTGGAGTTCATTCCCAATCTGGGGCCGTTCGAGGACTGGGCCATTGAGTTGATGGCCGACATGTCAGTGGCAGCTCGCAGCCCCCTCAACTGGAACGTGATGAACGTGACCGCTCGGTCTTTGCCCGAAAATCTGATCAAGCTACGCGCCGGCGATGCGGCAAGAGCCAAGGGGGGCAAGGTAGTGGCGCTCACCGTGCCCATGACGTTGGCGCTGCACCTCAACTTCAACAGCGGATTCGTGCTTGACGCTCTCCCAGGTTGGGAGCAGGTGATGCTCTTGCCCAAAGAAGAAAAACATGAAGTCCTCAGCGATCCGACCCAAAGAAGGAAACTCAACGAACTCGCTCAGGCCGACGGTCCACTGCGCGGTCTGGCCCACTGGGAAACCAAGACGATTCTCCACACTCTCGCGCCGGAGAACGAAGGCTGCGTCGGACGCAGCGTCGGCGAGATCGCCCAAGAACGCGGTCAAGATGCCTGGGACACCCTCTGCGACATCGCCCTCGCCGATGACCTCGAAACCTCTTTCGGCAATCCGGCTGGAGACGACCCCGACGAGGATTGGGAAGCCAGGGTTGAGATCTGGCGGGACCAACGTGCAGTGATCGGAGCCTCAGACGCCGGAGCTCATCTCGATTTGTTCCTGAGTTCCAACTACGCCACTCACATGCTGGGTGAAGCTGTAACGAAGAGGCAAATGCTCAATCTCGAAGAAGCGGTCCACCTCCTCACCGAAGTGCCAGCAAACCTCTACGGCCTCGTTGACCGAGGAGTGCTCAAAAAAGGCGCATTCGCCGATGTGGTCGTGCTCGATGAAACCCAAGTGAACTCGCAGCCGCTGACTGTGCGAACCGATCTTCCCGCTGGCGCATCCCGGCTGTATGCAGAGGCCACTGGCATCAAGCATGTGTTGTGCAACGGAACCGAGATCGTACGCGAAGGCCAGTTCACGGCGGCTCGGCCAGGCACAATATTGCGCTCCGGTCGAGACACCAACGGACCGGCACTCGACTAAACGGCTCAACTCAGCGAAGCGCTCAGATCAATGAGTCGCAACTTCGGGAGCGCCGACCCGATCGGCGATTGCCTGGCTTGAGCGATCCAAGACGATAGCCATCATCACGATAGCGAACCCAACCTCAAACCCAAGGCCGACTTCGCTGTTCTTGACAGCTGAAATAGTCTCGAAACCAAGTCCTCCACCACCTACAAGACCTGAGATAATGACCATGGCCAAGACCAACATGATTACCTGGTTGACTCCCGCCATGATTGTTCGGGCGGCCAAGGGAATCCGCACGCCGAACATTGTCTGACGAGGCGTCGCCCCGAACATCTGAGAAGCCTCGACGCTTTCGGTGGGCACCTGTTTGATGCCTAGCGCGGCGAGACGCACACCAGGCACGATGGCGTAAAGAATTGAGGCTATTAGTCCTGGCACCACGCCGATGGTGAACAGCGTCACAGCCGGGATGATGTAGACCAGTGAGGGGATCGTCTGCAGAGCATCGAGAACGGGGCTGAGGGCAGCCTCCACCCGGCGGTGGCGTCCCGCTGCGATACCGACCGGTATTGCCAGCAAGATCGACAGCACCACAGCCGCCACCACTTGCACAAAGGTGTCGATGGACAATTCCCACATGCCGATCAACAAGATCGAACCCATCGCGCAGACGTTGAGCAACGCCAGCCTCCAACCTTTCAACCATGCGCCCACCGCAGCTGCCCCAGCGATCACTACGGGCCAAGCAACCGAATCGGTCAAGTAGTCCCGTACCGGCACGTAGTACCAGGAAACCACAGTGTCGTTGAACGTGCGGGTGAACCAGCGCAGGTTGTCGCGAGCCCATTTGACTCCGTCGTCGATCGGGTCGAAAGCTCGTGTTTCCCACATCTCCGGGAAGGAGACGTAGTTGGCAGTGCGGCCAACGATGATGAGACCGACTACGCCGGAAACACAGAGCAACACCGTGCGCCGTGAGGGTGCTGTAGCCCTGTCTTGGCCGACAACAGCCCTACCGAGACGATCAAGAACAGCCGCGATGGCAACCACGGCCAGCCCAGTGGCGACACCTCGACCGGTCCGGCGCTGACTCAGAGTATCCATCACCGATTGACCCAGCCCGCCCGCACCTAGCAGGGTCGCCAGAACGACGATCCCCAACGCCATCATGATCGTTTGGGTGACTCCCGCCATGATCGTCGGCAATGCCATGGGAATCTGTACTTTGCGCAAGGTTTGCCAGCGGGTGGCGCCGAACATCGTTGACGCCTCCACCGATTGCTCAGCGACGCCGCGGATACCGAGGGTCGTCAACCGTACGACCGGCGGAAGAGCATATATCACTGTCGCCAGCGTCGCGGGCACTGGACCGATCCCAAAGAACATCACCATCGGCACGAAATAGACGGGGGCAGGGATCGTTTGCATGGCGTCGAGCACCGGCCTGATCGCAGTATCGAAGCCTTTCCGAAAAGCCGCCAGGATTCCCACGGGTACACCGATGATGATCGACAGAACAATCGCCATGCCCATCAGGGCCAACGTCTCAATCGTCACCTCCCAAAGGCCCACCAAACCCGGATAAATGATCGCCAAAGAAGCTGCGATTGCCGATTTCCACGCTCGCGTTCGGGCTATGTACAGGAAGATGGCAATCGGGATCACGAACCACGGAACCCAGAGCAGAGTGCCTTCGATCGTTTCGAGGCCAGTGCTCACAAGCGATGTGAGCGGGCGGAAGAAGACCGTGAACAGCCAGTTGCTGCTCCGGTTCTGTTGAGCCCAGCTAGCGAACCGGTCGAGAGGGTCAGAAAACGTCTCATCAAGATGTTCGGGCAGTTGGGTCCCAGCGAAGATCAATTGCAACCCGACAAGCGCGAGCGGAACAACAACCCACAGAGCGCGTCGCTGCCAGTCGACCGCCGGGTAGGGAGATGCCGGCTCCAACGGCGCAGACGCAGTCACGGCTGAGGTTGGATCAGGCGGGTCACAGCCGAGCGGTCAATGCGACCTATCGCAGAGTTCTGCTCATCGAGTACAGCAATATCGTCTGTATTTGCCACCAGTAGGGGTAAAACCGCTTCGAGGCTCTCGGTGGCAGGGACGCCGTGTTGGGGAGCCGATCCGTCGAGTTCTGCGAGCACATCGCCCACTCGCAGCACTTTGACTCTGGGCACTCCCTTGACGAACTCCTCCACATATTCCGTTGCTGGGTTCATTATCAACTCTGCAGCTGTTCCGACTTGGTCGAATTCGCCATCTTTCATTACGGCGATTCGGTCACCGAGCTTTATCGCTTCGTCGAAATCATGGGTAACGAAAATAATCGTGCCGCCTATCCCAGCTTGAATACGCAGCAATTCATCTTGCATGTCCCGGCGGATCAGCGGATCTAGAGCCGAGAATGGTTCGTCAAAAAAGAGCACGGTCGGTTCAACCACGAGAGCTCGGGCCAAACCGACACGTTGTTGCATTCCCCCCGAGAGCTGGTTCGGATAGTTGTTGCCGTAACCCTCAAGACCGACCAAGTTGAGCATTTCGTCGGCTTTGGAGTGCCGAGTCTTCCGGTCGATTCCCTGCACTTCGAGGCCGTAGGCAACATTGTCGATCACTCGTCGATGCCAGAACAGCCCGAAATGCTGAAACACCATCGAGAGCTTGGCTCGTCGGACCGCCCGTAGTTCGGCCTCGTTCATTGCCGTTAGATCCTCGCCTTCGAGGATTACCGAACCCCGCGACAAAGCCGAGAGGCGAGCCACGCATCGCAACAGGGTCGACTTCCCCGAACCGGACAGACCCATGATCACGAAGGTCTCACCGTGGTACGCGTCGAAGGACACATCACGTGCCCCGATTATGCAGCCTGTGGCCTCGCGGACTTCAGCGCGCGAGGCGCCGGTGTCGGCCATCTCCAGAGCCCTTCCGGGGCGGTTTCCGAAGATCTTCCAGATTCCTCGTGCCGACAGGCAGGGGCTGGAGATGACCTCACCGATCACAAGTTGACTCCTCGAATTGTTACCCGAGCCAAGCGGACCAAGTGTCCTCGTTGTCTTCTATCCATTTGGCTGCTACGTCCGCAACATCGTCACCTTCGAGCTCCACTGGCGGAAGCATCGAGAGTTGATCGTCGTTGGTGATGGTGAACGCATTGAGGAAGTCGTATACATCAGGGGCCTTGTCGGCCAACTTACCTGATACGGCCTTGATGATGATGTCTTCGGGATATTCGCAATCCACGCCGCCGTCGCCGCTGGCTGCGCTAACGCCGCATTCCTCGGTGTATGGCGGGAGGGTGACCTGAACGAGGCTGTATGTGGAGACAGCCGCGGTCGGGGTCCACCAGTACATCAAGATCGGCTCCCCCGCAGACACCCGTGCATCCAGTTCGGCAACTGTTGCCGGCTCAGACCCGGAGTAGATCACCTCAAAAGGCATCCCGAGATTGTTGATGATCTGCTCGTCAAACTGCGAATAAGAAGGATCGGTGCCTAAGAACCTGCCATTGTCGCCTGTTTCTGCAGTGGCAAAAACAGCAGCCGCTTCATCACTGAAGTAGCCCTCCCAAGTAGCCAACTCCGGATTGGCATCGATCACATAGTCAGGAACGAACCAGCCGATTCTGCCCACCGCGCCCAGTTCGCCAAGATGTTCGACCGAGCCATCGTCAAAGAAGGCCTGTTCGCTGTCGGTAATACCTGAGGGCCAGATCTCAAGTACTGCATCGGCGGTTCCGTCAGCCAGACCAGTGAACATTGCTTCGTTCTCGTCAATGTTGATCGCCTCGACGGGATAGCCGAGTTCACTTTCAATAAGCTGTTCGGCTACGGCCACGTTCAGCGCTGACGCCGTCCACGGGTTGACCACCAACGAGATAGTGGGCTTGGCTTCGTCGTCGTCATTCCCGCAAGCTGCGGTAAAAATTGTTAGTACCAACAGCGCCAGTAGCAATTTCTTCATGATTTCCCTCCGTGGGTGTGTCGTATTGAGTAGTCTCCGTCTAGAAAACCGTCTGGACGGTATAGTAATGGTAGCAAACATCAGCCATCCGGTCCACAACTTCGACTACGACAATCGGATCCCTATGACAAGGGAGCAGAAACTGCAAACTACGAACAACACATCGAAACAAAAGAGTGTCAACACCAGACGACGACTAGTTGACGCGGCCGTAGCGGTTGTTCGGACCCAAGGGGTCCAAGGCCTCACCTTGCAGAGCGTCGCTACCGAGGCGGGGCTCAGCAAAGGCGGACTCCTTTACCATTTCTCTTCCAAGGAAGAACTCGTTACGGCCCTTCTTCACGATGCCATGGAGCATGTCGACAACGATCTTCAGAAACTCGTCGACGGAGACCAGAAGGGAGCGTTTGCTCGCGCCTATGTGGAGTATGTTCGAGCGCCGCATGCCTACTGGGAAGAGTCTGCGACCAGCGTGTTTGCTGCTGCCGCACTCGAACCTGGACGTCTGAAGCAAGTGCAGGAACTCTTTGAGGAATGGCAGACCCGGCTGATCGAACACGACGAACTGGACCCGAGACTCGCTCTGCTCGTCAGAATCGCCTGTGACGGATTGTGGCTGATCGATCTGTTCGGGCTGGCTCCTCCATCCACCGAGCAAAGAGCAGAAGTGCTCGATTTCCTGATCCAGTCAATCGAATCCAACGGAACCTCTGACTAACGGATCTAGGGACCGCAATCGACGCAAGACACGTCTTCGATGGGTGCGTCCGCGGCGAGATACTCGGTCAACCAATCAACGAACACGACTCCTTCGACTTCCAGGGAGTACATCTCGTCGCTCCCGAGAATCGTGTGATCCTCGCCCGGAGCCAGATAACTGCTCACAGGTACTCCGGCGGCTTCGATCTTGACTTCGTTGGATCTGATCAGCTGATCCATATTGCTCGCGTCGAATCCAGCCAATTCTGCAAAACTCAACTGCGTGCTGTCGAAGGCGTTGTCGAAGCGAGCAAAGCGAATATCGGGATCATGAAGACCAGCTTGGATGAACATCTCGGGTACCCCCCATTCCTGTGGAGTTATTCCCTCGTTCACGGGCCAGTCGGGGACCACCGAGAATGCACCCCACAGTGAGCCGATCGTGGCGTTGATAACAGGGTTGCTCGGATAGGCACCCGAGGCGTCAGCCACAACGGAAACCTTGGCGTCTGGATACAGGTCCGATACCAACCCGCCGAAGAAGGGGGCAGCAACAGAACCAGCGCTAGATCCGGCTACAACGACTTCGGTTGCGTCGGGGAAACGCGCATGGAGTTCGGCCAATGCTCGAGAAGCGTTCACAAATCCATTGTGGTAAACGGTCAGATCGTCGCTGTATTGGTGGACACTGTTGCCGATATGAACATCGCCGGTGCAGTACGGGGCTCCCACGAAGGAACTGCCAGACAGGGGATTGGCGGGATTGGAAAAGTCAAAGATGCCTCCCGCTCCGGTCGGGTCGTCGCTTTCGCCGGTGGTCACCGAGTAGGTACCGTCGGTGAACGAACAGGAAGCGGCAGTGAAGCAAGCGCCACCTCCCTCAAGGTAGAACACCACACGTTTGGGATCGGCCTCTCGGACCCAGAAGCTGTAGTCGCTGCCATCAGCGCACATGCATTCATCGCCTCCGGCAATTTGTTCCCACGGCCCCGCCGTCGGCAGTGTCGTTGTGGTCGTTGTTGTTGTAGTTGTAGTCGTCGTTGTAGTGGAGGTAGTCGTGGACGCGGCTGTGGTCGTTGTGCTGGGAGCCGCCGTGGTTGTTGTAGAAGTGGTCTCAAGCGTGTCGCTCGGCGCCGATTCTTCGGTGTCGTCACCACCACAACTTGTTGCAAGCAGCCCCAAAGTCAGCAACAAGATCGACGCCCGAAATACCAGCGCACCACCGCGTTTTGTCATGAAGCACCTTACATCCCCCTACGCTGGATGCACTAAACGTTGAGACCGGGAGCGAAGGTCATGACCGACACCCAAGAAGAACGCGATCTTGAGAATCTGGCTCGGGTTCAAGAAGAATTCTCACTGGATCTGCCTTCGACAGCCGACGATTTCGCGACGGAGCGTCAACAACGCAAAGAGTCCCTCGCCGCGGGTCTGAGAATCATGGGGCGTCTTCACCTCGCTGAGGGGGTCGCGGGTCACGTCACGGTTCGGGACCCCGAACATCTCGATCACTTCTGGGTCAATCCCTTCGGTCACAACTTCAAGTACATGACGGTTTCAGATCTCATTCTGGTCAACGACGAAGGTCGAGTTGTCGAGGGCGACCGCCCTGTCAACACCGCGGCATTCGCAATCCATTCGCAGATCCATGCGGCGCGACCAGACGTGATCGCCGCTGCGCATTCACACTCGATGTATGGCAAGACCTTTTCGGCGTTGGGTGAGCCTCTCAAAATGATCAGCCAGGACTCCACGATGTTCTACAACGATGTGGCGCTTTGTGACGCGGGCAGCGGTGCGGTGGTATTGGATGTAGAGACCGGTCGCCTGATGGCTGAGGCACTTGGTGACAAAAAAGCCCTCATCCATCAGAACCACGGCCTCATAACCTGTGGCGGTAGCGTCGATGCAGCCGTGTGGTGGTTTGTGGCTCTTGAACGCTGCTGCCAAAGCCAGTTACTGGCGCAAGCCGCAGGTGATCCCATTGAGATTCCAGAGCACCTCTGCACCGAGGGATACCGACAGCAAGGTTCGGACTTGGCGGGCTGGTTTCAATTCCAGCCTTGGCGCGATGAACTGATACGCGAAGAACCCGAATTTCTCAACTAATCAGCGATTGTGTCGCTTCACCAACTGAACGTTCGTCCAGTAGGCTGAGTTCGCCCTGGATTCTCCGGCGATAGGGAAAATATGCCTGTGGTAGGGACAAGATGGACGAGCGCTTGAACCGGTCTGAGACACAGGAGCAGATTCTTGACGCGGTTGGTTCGGTGATTCTGCGCGAAGGAATCGGAGGGGCCAGCATGCGAACGGTGGCCAAAGAGGCCGAAGTCTCCGTCGGCCTGCTCAGCTACCACTTCGATGACAAACAGACGCTGATTCTGGCAGTGTTCCAAAGAGCTACCGACCGGCTTTTTGACGCCTGTGTTAGTGCCGCTTCGGATCACGATGACCCTGCGGAGAAGTTTCGGGCGTTCCTGCGCGGCGCGTTCACCGATGAATTCCTCAATGGCAGCTACCTGGCGTTACGCATCGCACTGTGGGCATTAGCACTCACCGAAGACGGTGTGGCGGAAGTTGACGCGGAGTTCTACGAGCGTTACTCCTCACATTTTCGCGAGCTCGTGGGTGCGGCTCGCCCGGAGCTTTCCGAAACCGTGGTTGCGGACCGTGTGCAAGACCTGATCGCTAGCTCCAACGGGCTTTGGCTCAACTGGGCGCGCTGGCAGGACAACGACGCTTTGGAACGAGGACTCAGCCACTGCGAAGACCTCACGCTGAACGGAGAAATTCGCGCCCGCGCCCAACGCTGAACCTGCTGCACGCTGCTATACATGCCACTGCCAACGCCGCTTTCATCTTCAGAACGCTTCTCGGCAACTCAAGGACGCTCATGGGATTTCGGATGGCAAACATTGCTGGGCGAGCAGCGCTCGTCGACGGCGACAACTACTACGACATTGAGACGACAAGCGCTGGGGCAATGCCATCAGAACGACGAAGTGCGACAGGAGGGCACGACCTCACAATTGATCTTCGACGTTCTGGCACTGGTGTCGTATATCTCCCACATCACCACGCTGACCACTGGCGATCTGATCTTTACCGGCACACCCGACGGCGTCGGCGTGTCACAAGGGAAGCTGCTACAACACGGAGATGTGATCACCTCGGTGATTCAAGACATCGGAACTATGACCAACCGGTGCGTACGAATCAGCGACTACGCGACTCCCTGAGAGGTATCCGCCTCTGCAATCCCGACAGGATGATCACCCGGCGTTGGAGCCCTTCAATTCAGCGGTCAGGCCCTCATCGTTGGCAGGACGGGTGCGTGACAGGAATGCTCCCGCGTCAGCGAGGATGAACTGGCCGGTGATGCAACGGGCCAGGTCGCTGGCAAGGAAGGTAGTCAAACGGGCGAGTTCGTCATGCTCAACCATGCGGCGTAAAGGCGTTGAGGCCACGATTGCCTCCACGTGTTCGTCAGTGAAGGCCGTGGCGACGGTTTCAGTGAGGGTCGTGCCCGGAGCAATAGCCAATACTCGAATCCCCGACGGCCCCAACTCCACAGCCATCGAAGTCACCAAATGATTGAGGGCTGCTTTCCCAGCAGCATAAATGCTGTTGTGCGGCGAGGGACGGGTCGTCTCACCCGAGGTGACAAACAGAATCACGCCACCCTCGCCCGCAGTCAGCATCGCCGTTGCTTCGGCACGCCCGCACAGCGCCGCGAGCACCAGATTCTGATTCAGGATGTCACGCCAGTCTTCCCCGCGGTAACTAGTAAAGGCCCGAAGTGTTCGCCCCGGCGGCATCATGCCGATGTTGTTAACCGCAATCTGGAGTCCACCGAGTCGGCTCACAACCGCCTCAACCATGCTGTCGATTGCTTGATCGTCTCGACAATCTGCGATGAAGCAATGAGCACGGCCACCGGCTGCTGTGATCTCTTCAACCACTGCTTCAGCCTTATCCGCGCGTACGTCGTTTACTGCGACTGTGGCACCCGCCCTCGCCAACCAGCGCGCCACTTCCCTCCCGATTCCAGCACCGGCACCAGTAACCAACGCGACCTTGCCTTCGTGGTCGATAGCGATGCTCATGCGGTCAGCACTCGGATCGTTTCCTCGACAACACTGTCAGCACGGTGTTCGACCGCTTGAATATCAACGCCTCCGAGCGGGTGCGCGACCTCGACAACACGTGCTTCGGGCAGGTCGAGAGTGGCTGCAACTTCCTCGGTCAATGCTCGGAATTCGGTCGTGGTGACCACTACGGTCGGAGTTCCGGAGCTTTCGAGTTGGACGGAGTCGTGGACACTCCACGACGTGCAACTGCCTCAATCGGCAGAACCCGTTAGAACCAGATCAACCTCTGCTTGCAGGCGGGCAATGACATCGTCGGGTGCGGCCAGCGCCGCGTTCTTGGTCTCAACCAGGGCAAGTACTGCACCAGTACGACTGACGAGGCGCTGCGCCAGCCGTTCAAGCAGAACGCCGGCGTTCGGCTTGGTGTTGTCGAGGATGCCGATCCGCTTACCAGTCAACACCGGCACAGCTGGTGCGGGGGTAGCGGCCGGCGAACCAACTGCGCCGTCAGGTGCATATACCTTCATGTCTTCTCCGTCCTACTACGCGTCCACCGAGACGGTGACGCTTTTGGTCATACCCCAACTAGGGATTACCGAACTGTGCTTTCCCGCACCACCAACCACGACGATTTTGATGTTGTCGGGATGTTCGGTCATTGATACACGGTCCTCGTCTGCCAACGCCTGCTGCCACGGTGCCCAAGCCCGCAACCCGAATGCACGGCGCAGCTCCACCACGGGAAGCGTGGCTCGGTTGAACAGATAAGAGGCAATATGGCCTCGGGTCCAACCAGCGTTCGCACATACGGCGGCGTGTTCTGGGCACAGCGCCACGAAGTACTCTCCGCTGCTGATCGGAGCATTGTTCTGGCCCAACGACGTCATCGCCGAAGCTACCTTGTCGAGAATCGCTGCGGGGTCCGACGACTCCATATCGTGTGCGTTGTGCGGGGCTTCACCGCAGTGGACGGTGACCGACGATGCTGTGGAGACTCCGGCACTCGCGGCGTAGGAACCCCAGGGAGACTGAGCGGTGTTTTCGGCAACACAGTAGGAGTACTTTGCAGGTCCTCCCTGGGTTGAGGCATCACCCGGACCGGGCCGAGCACCACCGACATGCATCAAGATCAGACGTACCGCTCGGCCGGTGCTGGCATTGGCCCGGTTTCCCGGCCCGAAAGCTCCGAGACCGGAGTTATAACCGGCAGTCTCGGCGATGTCGCCATGCACGATGAGCAGTGGCGC
The DNA here is from genome assembly GCA_965198365.1 of Candidatus Aldehydirespiratoraceae bacterium. GTDB lineage: Bacteria > Actinomycetota > Acidimicrobiia > Acidimicrobiales > Aldehydirespiratoraceae > VXYK01. Next base: position 2,236,087 of record OZ240617.1, read on the forward strand.
AACGCAATGTGTCGTTGCGTTCACGCCCCGCAAGTTGAGTTCGGGCGACGCGAGCGCGCGTACCGCGGCAACAAGAACCGGTAGATGTGCCGGCTCACAACCAGCAAGTACCGCGTTGATTGCGATTACCCGACGTGTGGCTTGTCCGAAGCGAGGGGGGAGAGAGGCAATGATCTCGTCGGGGTCCGCGCCGGCAAGCATTTCATCAACCCGCTCAGGTGTCGGCGGCACCATCGGCAACCCGTCACCCCAGCCGTGCTCGTCATACAACTGCATCAACGCACGAGGGTCATCTTGCTCAAGATCAAGCAGCAACAAAGAGTCAGCGGTCATCAACGTCAGTATGCCCTACCGCGACGCTTGGACTTGAACCCATGAGGGCGTTCGTTTTTCGGCGAAGGCCCTCATGCCTTCGCGCGCCTCATCAGTAGCAAAGAGATCAGCAGACAACTGGGAGGTCCATTCGAAGGCATCTTCAACTGACATTTTCGGGACCTCTTGCGTGAGTGCCTTGCACGCAGCCAAAGCGTCGGGTCCGCCAAGTAACAGGTCTGAAACGATCTCAGCTACTTCTTCGTCAATACGATCGGCCGGAACCGCGGCGTTGATGATCCCCATGCGAGCTGCCTCAGGGGCTAGGAAACGGTTGCCCCGAAGGAAGGCAGCCGACGCATCCGCCGAACGCATTTTCGGCAGACACAGCACGGAGATCATTGCTGGTGCAACGCCTATACGAACCTCGGTAAATCCCATCTTGGCAGTGTCAAGCGCGACCGAAATATCCATAGCGGCTGCGATACCCAGACCACCAGCTACGCAATGACCGTTGATTCGCCCCACGAATGGTTTGGGTGACTTGCCGAAGCGAGCGAACAGATCGACACCCGTGGGCACGCCTTCACGGTTTGTTGAGCGAGCCTTGAGGTCTGCCCCAGCACAAAAGACTCGACCACGATTGGTAAGTACTATGACCCGTACTTCCGGGTCGGCGTCGGCTGCATCAATCGCCGAAAGAAGTTGCTCAATAAGGTCGCTGCTCAGGGCATTGCGGTTCTCTTCGTCGGCCAAGGTGATCGTCATCACTCCTCGGGTTTTTTTGGTTTCGACAAGGCTCATCGGTAGCTCCTAACGCTTCGGGCCTGTGGTCGGCGGGCCGGCGAACGCCTGAGCCATCACCATCCATTCGAGTGCCGCTTCACCGGCAACCAACAAGCTGGTGTCTTGTAACTGGCGACGTTGCGTCACAACTCCGCAGAAATCTTCGGCGCTTCCAACGACACTGCACTGCGCATCAACCGGACCCCAAGTCCATTTCCCACCTGAGGGGCTCTGTAAGGAGACACGGACCTCATCGGTGGGCATTTCCATTTTGCGATTCGCATAGGTCCAACCGCGGGTAATAAAGCCGAGTTGCGCAATATGGCGTAGGCGATCGGTGGGGACTCGATCGGCGCCAACCGCGTCGACAATGTCTTGGCCGTGCGCCCAACATTCCATCAGGCGCGCCGTCAGAAAGGACTTCGCGCCCATTGAGGGGCCGTACCACCGCACCCGGGCATCGTCGCGCAGTTCCGCTGCAGCATCGGCCAACTCATCTCGACCAGCGCGCCACGCAGCCAGCCGTTGGCTGACCGGCAGACTTCGTACCGGGTCGAGAGTATGAACATCTACACCCAGATCGCCATCGGCGGCACTAGCCCACAGCGCTTTCTCCAACACCGCGAAGTCAGCTTCATCGCGAATTGCGGTGGCCGCGGCACGGTCAAAATACGTTAGATGAGCGACCTGGTCCGTTACGTCCCAGCGGGGACTCGCCGTGGTGATGGACCACTGGTTATCGGTGAGATGACTGATCACCTCGTCAAGAGCAGCTTGCTCATCCAGCAGATCCGTGAGGACTTCAGACACGTGCATGACTCTCCTCTCTCGCTTGTGAGCGATCACCGGGTTCGTGAGCCGGCGGGAACCGGGAGAGACCGTTGAGCAATATGTCAAGCACATGATCCGCCGCGTCTTTGGGAGACTCACACAGTTCGGCCACCACTTCTGGTTCGCTGAACTGACGGCCGAGACTTGCCAAGGCCCGAGCCACGACGGCAGTGTTCACGGCGGCAATATCCCCCTGTTCGACGGCCAAGTCAAGAAGCTCGCGGGTGACATCGACCAGGTAGTTGTTGTGAGCGGCGAACAGTTCCGGTCCGCCAACAACCGCATTGAGATCGCGGGCGAACGCCGGAGTGGTGCGCGACACCGCCACATTGGCCGCCAACAGATAGGCACGAATGGCCTCGAGGGGACGACGATAGGAAGCTTGCGTGAGAGCGTTTTTGGCGTCTCGGCCGATGTTCCAGAGATTGCGGTCAATGGCCATCAACACCAACTCTCCGCGGCTGTCAGCCATGCCGTAGAGGGTTCGCAAAGAACAATTCAACTTCGTCGCAAGGTCAGCCATAGTGAGATGGCTGAATCCATCGCGGACCAACTCAGTGAGTTCGTCGAGAATCTCGCGTTGGCGAGGCGTAAGCGCTTCGCTACGTTCGCGCGAAAGCCTTGGCGTGGGCCCTCGGACGAGCCTGATCCTGCCCTCGAAATCGTTCACCGGCGTTTCGACCGGGTTCACTGACGCCTCGTTTCTGCCCAGGTTTTCCCGTTTTCTACGTTGGGTTCGCGGGGAAGGCCCAAGACCATCTCGGCCACGATGTTGCGCTGCACGGCGAACGTCCCCCCACCGAGGGTCAACGCGGGCGAGAAAAGGAAGCCGTAATGCCAGATTCGATCCACCCCCGGGATCTGCTCATGCTCGAAATTCACCTCGGTGGCGCCACCACGCATGCTCGAAGGTATCTCGCCGATCGGACCCGAGCCCTCCAAAAGCCCTTCTGGTCCTGAGAGATCTTTTGCCAACTCCAACACATGTTGACCATGTTCGTCGCCCATGATTTTTTGGATTGAGGCTTCTGCACCCGGAGTCTTGGCGTTGATCCGGGCACTCAACGTGCGCAAACGGTTCAAGCGCAGTACCTCCGCCTCAACGTGCAGCGCCGCTGCCCGCTGACGCATCACCGGATCTGCTAACCCGCCGTTGCGCTGTATCAAATCGATCAACATTTCCGCGGTCGGGCCTGCACCCCACAGTGAACCGGCGGAGCTGAGAGAAACTCGTTCGTTGGCCAGGGTCACCTTCGCCAGTCGCCAGCCATCATTCTCATCGCCGATGCGGTTCGCCGCATCGATGCGCACATCGTCAAAGAAGGTTTGATTGAAGGCATGGGCTGTGGTCATGTCGACGATGGGTGCCATCGTCAGTCCCTTGAGATTGGTCGGGCAGATGAAATAGGAGATGCCCTTGTGCTTGGCGACCTGAGGGTCGGTGCGAGCGACGAGAATCCCGTACTTGGAGTAGTGTCCACCACTGGTCCAAATTTTGGAACCGTTGACGACGTACTCGTCTCCGTCGCGCACCGCGGTGGTGGAAAGGGAGGCCAAATCAGAGCCGGCATCGGGTTCGGAGAACATCTGGCAGTAGATGTCCTCGCCGGTCAACAAACCGGGAAGGAAGCGGGCTTTCTGCTCTTCAGTACCGGCAGCGAGAATGGTGGGTCCCGCCCATCCAATGCCGATGGGGTTGTCGGGACGCTTCACCTGGGCTCGTCGCATCTCCTCGTCGATGATGATCTGATGCATCGGATCTGCGCTGAGCCCATATGGCTTCGGCCAGTGGGGAACGATCAATCCTCGCTCAAGGAGTTGGCGCGGCGAGGGGTTGTGGTTGGCTTCAAGCCATTCTCGAACCTTGAGTCGCCGAGGATCGTCTTCGGGCGGGAAATCAAAGTCCATCGCTGTCCTCTTTCAACAGCGACTCAGGGATATCGACATGCCGAGCCCGGAGCCATTCGCCCAATCCCTTGGCTTGGGCGTCTTGACGGGTCGAGGAGGCCACACCCGCTTGGAGAATGCCGTGTATCACAAAGTTGATCGACAAGATGTTCGGCAGGACGAAGCGTTCGATCTTTGCGTTGGCAGCCTCCGGCATGAGTTCCCGCAGTCGGTCGATGGTAAGGAAGTATTCCAACCAGCCATATGCCTCCGCAGAACGAACGAAGATGCCTACGTTGGCGTTTCCGCCTTTATCTCCGGAACGCGTCCCTGCGAGTGCGCCGAGCGGAAGCCGCATTGTTTCGCCGTTGGGCGGCGCCGGGATATGCGGGACGGCCGGGGTAACCGAAGGCCCCGATGACGGAGCATCAGAGTCAATGACCGTGCGCCCCTCGCCTAGTAGCACAACATGTTGCGGTACCAGATCACGGGGCACGAGTCCCGAGGTGTGGACACCGAAGGGTTTGCCCAAGCCTCCCGTTTTCAAGCCGAAGAACCCGGGGATGCTGGCCAGTGCCATGTCATTCATTGCGGAGCCGATTGCAGTGGTTTTTCGTTGATCCGGGTCTTTAACGTTGATGCGCCAGGAGGCCACAGCTTCTTCGTTGGTCGCCGGGTCGTCTTTGTCGGTCCGTACAACAGCGGTCGTGACGCTCGCAAAGTCCTCTGGTTGATGTCGGCAGTTGCGCCAGAAGGCCCGTTCTATAAGGCTGGCTTTGGCGTCTATGTCGACACCGGTCAAGGCAATTGCCAGGTCGCTTCGAAAGCCTCCCCAGGAATTCATCGAGACCTTCAAGGTCTCGGGCGGTTTTTCTCCTCGTACTCCTGAGATGCGGACACGATCCCGTCCAACAGTGTCGAGTTCAATTGTGTCGAAGCGGCTGGTCACGTCTGGGCCGAGATAGCCCGGGTCACCAATTTCGTAGAGCAGTTGGCTGGTGATGGTGCCAATCGTGACGTTGCCCCCGGTCCTGGGATGTTTGCCGATCACCGACGATCCATCCGCGGCAACTTCTGCAAAGGGGAAACCGGGATATTCGAGTCCGTCAATTTCTTCAAAGAAGGAGTAGTTGCCACCAGTTGCCTGAGTTCCGCACTCGATGACATGACCTGCGACGACCGCTCCAGCCATTGCATCAAGGTCGTCACGCGCCCATTTGTGATGCCAGGCCGCGGGCCCGCAAACAATGGCGGCATCGGTGGTACGTCCGGTGACAACAATGTCGGCACCACGGTTGAGCGCCTCAACAATGCCCCAGCAGCCGAGGTAGGCGTTGGCAGAGATGTAGTCAATGTCCGCTACTGGTTGTCCAGTCTCGAGATCTAGCAGATCGACCCCGGCTGTCTTCAGTTCATCGAGGCGAGGAAGAAGGTTGTCGCCTTCGACATAAGCGATGCTGGGGGAGAGGCCCAACTTGTCAGCCACTTCGGCAACCGCCTCTGCACAATGGAAGGGATCGAGTCCTCCTGCGTTCGAGACGACCTTGACGCCCGACTCGATGCAGTTGCCCATCACCTGTTCCATTTGACGTATGAAGGTGCGGGCATACCCCGTTCCGGGGCGTTTCGCTTGTGTGCGCGCCAGAATCAGCATGGTCAACTCGGCTAGCCAGTCGCCCGTGAGCGCATCGATTGGCCCGCCCTCAACCATTTCTGCAGCAGCGTTCAACCGGTCCCCATAAAACCCACTGCAATTCGCAATCCGAATCGGCTCAGCCATCCACCGCTCCCGCTTCTATCACCATCAGCAGCACGTCTTTTTCGATTTGCTCGCCTACCGAAACCAGGATTTCGGTGACCGTACCCGCCTCGGAAGCTCGCAGATGGTTTTCCATCTTCATTGCCTCAATCACCGCGACTACCTGTTGAGCCTCCACTACGTCGCCCACGTTTACTCGAAGTTCGATCACCTTGCCCGGCATGGGCGCAACCACAGCACCGCCAACAGCGGTAGGTTCAGGTATTGGGAATCTGGGGAGCACTTCGATTCGAGCCCCTCCGCCCACGCCTGTCAGGTAGAGATTATGACCATGACGCGCCATCGCGTAGCGGCGTCGTCGAGAATCAACCTCGACGTCGATATGGCGATCAGACCAACCCTGGACGCATGCCACCCCGTCGTCACCAGCCGAGCCGAGTACGAACCCACCGCTTCGGTTGGGGGAGTAGTGCACTGTCAACTCCGTCTCAGCAATTCGCAGCTCAACACGCTCGCGAGCCAAGCGTCCAATGCGAAAACCTGACGGCAGCGAGGCCAAGACGCTCGCTTTGGTGCGGTTGTCATGCTGTAACCACATGGCCGCAGCCGTGGCCAGGAGCCGCTTCTCGTCCTCTTCGAGCGGGCGCGTTCGCGAAGGAGCGAAGCGCTCGATGAAATCGGTTGTGGTGTTACCCGCGAGAAAATCACCGGAGCGAAGCGTGGCAGCCAGAAAATCTCGGTTGGTGACAACCCCACCAATCTGCAGACGCTCAAGTGCCAACGCCAACAGACCCGCTGCGTCGGTTCGTGTTCTGGCGTGCGCTATGACCTTGGCGATCATGGGATCGAAATCACCGGTGATCGTCGAGCCTGTTGCCACACCGGTGTCGTAACGGACCGCTGGGTCTGAGGCCGGTTCGAAGATCTCTAGGACACCGGTGGCAGGGAGAAAGTCGTTGTTCGGGTCTTCGGAGTAAAGACGAGCCTCAATCGCATGGCCAGCAAACGAAATATCGCTGCTGGAGTAACCGATCGCTTCGCCTTGAGCGACGCGCAACTGTTCTTTGACCAAGTCGATTCCGGTTACTTCTTCGGTAACAGGATGTTCAACTTGCAAGCGAGTGTTGACCTCCAAAAAGAAGAAATCCCCAGATTCATCGTCAACTAGAAACTCGACCGTGCCTGCCGATTCGTAAGCCAAGGCTTGGGCCAAACCCACTGCTGCTTTCCCCATGGCCGCACGCATCTCTTCGCTGAGGAAGGGGGAGGGAGACTCCTCAATGATCTTTTGATGACGACGTTGAATGCTGCACTCGCGTTCGCCGATGTGCAGCAGGTTTCCGTGCTTGTCGCCCAGGACTTGAATCTCGATGTGACGTGCGCTGCGCACATAGCGCTCTGCAAACACACGATCATCACCAAACCCGGACAGCGCTTCGCGACGAGCCGCTGCCGCTGCTTCGTCAAGTTCGGCAGCGGACTCGACCACCCGCATGCCTTTGCCGCCACCTCCAGCAGCAGCCTTGATCAGAATAGGAAAGCCCAGCGAGCCGAATTCGCTGGGCTCGTCGCTTGACTTGAGAACGGGTACTCCGGTTTCAAATGCCAGCTTCTTGGCCGTGATTTTGTCGCCCATCAAAGCGATGACCTCAGGCGAGGGCCCAACCCACACAAGACCGTCTTCCAGCACGGCTCTCGCAAAGGAAGCGTTTTCGGCCAGGAATCCGTAGCCAGGATGAACTGCGCTTGCGCCGGTAAGCCGCGCTGCGGCAAGGATCTGCTCGCTATTCAGGTAACTGCCGATGCGCACAGCCTCATCGGCTCGGGCGACATGGAGGGCGTCTGCGTCAGACTCAACAAAAACCGACACCGTGCGTATACCCATCGCAGAAGCGGAACGGATCACCCGGCAAGCGATTTCGCCCCGGTTGGCTACCAACAAGGTGTCGAAACGGTTCATAGCCGGAACACTCCGTATGCTGCTGCCCCCTCGACAGCCCGGTTGCTCGCCGCGGAAAGGCACATGCCGACCACATGGCGCGTGTCTCTGGGATCAATGATCCCGTCGTCGCTGATGGCACCTGTGGCTCGCAGAGCAAGCGAGCCACGCTCCTGGGTGGCTTCAACCGCGGCGACGGTTTGGGCGTCGGCTTCCTCGTCGAATTCCTGCCCCAGGCGCTTTGCCTGACCCCGACGCACCTCTGACATTACCCCGGCGATCTGCTTGGGGCCCATCACCGCGATCTTGGCGGTCGGCCACAGGAAGGTGAACCGGTTCCCGAAGGCCCGGCCTGACATGCCGTAGGTTCCCGCACCGTAGCTCGACCCGACAATCACGGTTATGTGTGGCACGGTTGAGTTGGTGACCGCGTTGAGCATCTGAGAACCCTTCTTGATGATCCCGTCCGCTTCGAAGTCTTTGCCGACCATGTATCCCGTGATGTTCTGCAGGAACAAAAGAGGCACGTCGATCTGGTTGCACAACTGTATGAAGTGAGCGCCCTTTTGAGCTGAGTCGGGGTAGAGCACACCGTTGTTGCCGAGGATCCCTATCGGATATCCGTGGATAGAAGACCAGCCGCACACCAAGGTGCTGCCCCAACGAGGTTTGAATTCTTCGAAACGTGAACCATCTACGGTCCGGGCGATGATGTCGCGAACATCGACAGGCTTCACCAGATCACGGCTGACGATGCCCAGCAACTCATCTTGGTCATAGATCGGCGGATCTGGGGGGAAGCTGGGACTCGGTCCGGCCTTGCGAATGTTGAGATGCGAGATGACCTCTCTACACATTCGCAGCGCATCCATCTCGTCTTGTGCGAAGTAGTCACCTCCACCGGAGACCGAGGTGTGCATTTCGGCACCACCGAGTGTTTCGTCATCGGAGATCTCGCCTGTGGCCATCTTGACAAGCGGGGGACCACCAAGAAACATCTTTGACTGGTCCTTGACCATGATCGTGTAGTCAGAGAGTCCTGGTTGGTATGCACCGCCGGCGGTCGACGATCCGAATACGACGCAAACGGTGGGGATCCTCATCTTTGAGAGTTCGATCATTTCGTAGAAGAAGCGTCCGCTCTCGGCGAAATGATCGGTCTGGAGGAAGCGCCTGTTGCCTCCCTCGCCCGGTTGGATCCGGAGGTCTCCGCCGGCGGATTCCACGAAGCTCACATAGGGCATGTGGTTTTCGCGCGCGATCTCAAGCGCGCGATTCCATTTCTTGGATGCGTAGGGGGTAAGCGCACCAGCTAGAACGGTCGGATCGTTGCCCATGATCACGCATTCGGTGCCGGCGATGACCCCGATCCCGACGACCATTCCGCCGCCCATGGCGTAGTCGGATTGGTAGGCCGCGAGGGGGCTGATCTCGAGGAACGGGCTGTCGGGATCGATTACGTTGGCTATCCGCTCGCGTATTGGGAGTTTCTGACGGGACCGCAGCCTTGCCATGCGGGCTGGGCCGCCCCCGGCTTCGGCTTCATCAAGCAGTTCGGAGATGACGTCGAGTTGTTCGCGCATGTCTCGCTGATTCTGAGCGAACTGCGGATCGATTGTGTCCAACGTCGAGCGAAGCGGTGACGCCAAGGGTACGCGTAGCATGCGCCTGCGAGGCTATCCGGTAATATCTTGGCGATCAACTTACCTTTGAGGTTGCCCTCCCGCTGTCCCGGCCGCTGTAGGCACAACGGACGGGACAGCGAGCGATCAGGGCACTAAGCGTGCAGGTACCTAACGTGCGCGACCTGGTGCTCAGCCGAACACAAAGTCGCCGGCGAACGAAGCCCGATAACCGATGGCGATAGCTTCCACCCCATTTGGAACCTCAGGGTTGACAGCGAAAATGGTGTTCTCGGTGCTCGGGATCCTCTCGTCAGGCGTGCCGTAGAAATAGTCACCCCCGAGTCCCTCGAAGGAAACCGTGCCGAGACTGTTCATCGCTTCGATAATGCCTTCGCGACTCAGATCGCCGGCGGCGACCGCAGCCTCAAGCACCTGCACCACAGCGTGGGCCTGAAGGTAACCGAAGGTGAAGTAGTAGTCAGGCTCCTGATCTGGAGCGAACTCTTCGAGCCGCTCAATCAATGTGGCCATGCCCGGCACACTTTCATCGCCCCATGTGGAGCCCTCAGCTACGATCACAAAGTTGGCCTGCAAGTAAGGTGCCAGCGGGCTTCCGGCCAAGGCGTTTATCCAAGCGGACGAAAGGCCGATCCACTGAGGTGCGTACCCTCCGGCGGCGGCGGTGCCGAGCGCCCCACCGGTGATCGACGGCGTTGACACCAGGAACACCACCTCACATCCGGCCCCCTGCAACTGCTGGATCTGGGCAGAGAAGTCAGTGTCGCCCGAGACGTAGCGGGCGACCTCGGTGACAGTGAACCCGAGGTTGTCCGCGGCGAAGTTGATACCTTCCTGGCCCGCTTCGCCGTAGGAATCATCCTGGATGAACGAGCAATAGACCTGATCGACGCTGCCGCCGCCTTCGTTCACCCACCAATCAGAACCGTTGATTGCCTGGATCTGATAGGGCCCGCCGATTGGCAACAGGTTCTGCTCACGGACCCAGAAAGCATCGAGCGAGGCCGGAGCAGCCACCAAGCCGTCCTCTTTGAGCGACTCGAGTACCGCATTGGTGATCGGCGTGCCGAAGAGTTGGCCGATGATCACGACATCGTCCTTGACTTGGTTGTAGACCTGTACCGCGGTCGCCGGGTTGTACTGATGGTCAACTTCAACCGTCTCGATCATGTACTGGCCGGCAACGCCGCCCTGACTGTTGATGTAGTCGTAGTAGACCTGACCACCGGCGGTGAGTGGCTCGCCGATAATTGCAGCCGGACCGGATAGATCAGAGATCACGCCGACGTTGATCGTGGTCCCGTCGAAGCCGGGGCCTGTCGAGACTCCGTCGTCGTCACCGCACGCTGCGGCGAACAGCGCTGCCGACATCAGCAGCGCCAACAATCGAGACAATTGTTTCTTTTTCATGTCCCCTCCATGGGATCAGTGGCGAAACTCAGTATGAGAAGAGCCAAACTCAGTATGAGAAGGGCCAAGTTGAGAAATAGTTGCGGATACGAACCCAGATTCCAGCCAGCCCTCGGTGCTCCACCAATAAGAACAAGGCAATAAGAAACCCGTAAATGATCACATTAAGCGAAGCAACAGACACGAGACCAGAGTCTGTGCTCTTGGCTGCCACTCCAGGTACACCGTAGTCGGCCGAAATGCCATCGATCAGTCGTGGCAGAGCGGTGATCACCAGCGCACCGATGATCGATCCATAGATGGTGCCCATCCCTCCCAAGATAATCATCGCAATGAACTGGATAGAGACCAGCAGTGTGAAATCACCCGGACTGATGAAGAGTTGGAGCGGCGCATACAACGCACCCGCCAAAGCCGCTATGGCGGAGGACCAGGCGAACGCTTGGGTCTTGTAGCCGGTGATGCCGACATCGATCCCGATGATCTCCGCGGCGATGTCTCGGTCGCGCACCGCCTGTAGCGCCCTGCCCGGACGTGTCCGCACGACATTCTTCGTCAACCACGCGACCAGCCCGACCAAGAACCAGATAAGCCAGAAATAGCTCTCGTCCTTGCCGAAAGACTTGCCGAAGAGGCTCAAGTTTTCGAAGTCGATGAAACCCAGCTTGACTTCAACACCGGCGGCCGACGTGCCGGTGTTACCACCGGTAACGCTCTTCCAGTTTCTGAAAATATGCTCACCAATGAACACCAGGCCGAGAGTCACAATCACCAGATAGTTGCCTCGGAGACGAAGCGCGAAAGGGCCGACCGCGGCACCGACGAGCCACCCCAAAGCCGGTGCCAACAAGATCCAGAGCCACATCGGCCAACCCCAGACAGACCCCACGTATGTCGTGCTGTAGGCGCCGACGGCCAAGAAAACCGAGTGCCCGAGCGAGACCTGACCGGTGTATCCGGTGAGCAGGTTGAGTCCGATGGCCGCGATCGCAAAGACTCCTGCGTACGCCAGCGTGTTCAGCGAAATCCCGTTCCCGCTGAACAGCGTGAAAGGGAAGACATCCCACAGCACGGGTATGAACGCCCAAGCGAGAATCAGGACTCCGAGCGCGCAGCGCCTCAACCGGTTCGGGAACAAGCGCAGCTCATCGCGATAGTGGATGTGCATCTTTTGAGCCCTGTTGCCGGGCGTAGCCGGAGCCCTGCGAATCCAAGCGAAGCGAATAGGGGGCGTGGAGTCGGGGCTCATACCCGCCTCACCTCCTCGGTACCTAGGAGGCCGTATGGGCGGACCATCAAAACGATGATCATCACAACGAAGATCGCCACCCGCTCGAATCCAGCGCCCAACCAGTCAAGGTCCTCGACCGGAAACCACTCGGGGGTGGTAGCCACGTAGGTCTTCACGAGGTTCTGAATCCAGCCAACAAGTAATCCTCCGGCCACCGCCCCTGCCGGTGAGTCCAACCCCCCGAGGATCATTGCTGGAAAAGCGAAGAAGACCACAAAATCCAAGTTCGGAGTAATTAGTTCGGGGCCGGCGGTCGCCGCTGTACCCGCCAGAGCCGCCACGCCTCCAGCGATCGCAAACGCAGTCGCGAACACGATCTTGGTCGAGATGCCCTGCGCGATCGCGGCCTCATGGTCAAAATGAGTGGCGCGCATGGCGATACCGATCCGGCTGTAGCGGTCAACCAGAAAGAAGACTCCGAGCGCCACTGCGGCCATGGCTATAGCCGCGAGTTTCGAATGTTGGAGTACGACGTCTCCCACGACCGAAGTCGACAATTCCCAGGGGTCGTTGACGCTGAGTTCAGCGAAACCCCAAATCGAGGCCACGACTTGTTTGATGATGAACAGCACCCCGATGGTGACCATGATCGCCCCGAACACCGGCAACTCCGACGGACCCCTGTCTCCGACGCGCGCCTCGATCCGAGCGGTTACGAACATAGCCAGCAGACCAATAACGACACCGCCCACCAGACCTACAAGATGTGTGGTTCCGTTGTAGAACAGCGTCGCCCACCCCAGCAGACCAGCAGAGATTCCGATGACCTCGCGAAAGACTCGCTGCAACATGGCTCGCTGCAGCAGCACGCTGAATCCGGCGCACACCAGAACCGAAAAGACGATGCCGAGGAAATAGTTCCATCCCCACGAGGTGCTGACGTTGTAGGTGATGTAACCACCGAGTAGCAGGGCACCACCCTGCGCAAAGTTGATGATGCCGGTGGCCCTGTAGATGACCACGAATCCAAGCACGATCAGTGCGTACAAAGAACCGAGGGCGATCCCGTCGAAGGTTGCCTGCAAGAAGGTGGTCATGAATACATCTGCTCGATCAGATCTTCGAATTGCGAGGTGATGGCCGCGCGTTTCACTTGTTGAGTGGCGGTGAGTTGTCCGTCTTGGTGATCGAGTTCGATGGTCATGAACTCAAAGCGTTTGATGGTTTCTACCTGAGCGAAGTCTTGGTTGGTCTCTTGCACGATCCCGTCGATCAAGGACCGTACTTCGGGTTTGTTTGAGAGGTCCGCATAGGTTGTGTAGGCGACACCACGGCGTGTAGCCCAGTCGCCGACGGTGTGGTACTCGATGCCTACCAGCGCGGTCAGGTATTTGCAGCGGTCACCGATCACCACCGCTTCGCGCACGAACGGCGACACCTTCAGGCGATTCTCGATCTCCGAAGGGGAAATGTTCTTCCCGCCGGCGGTGATGATGATGTCCTTCTTGCGGTCGGTGATCTTGAGGTAACCGTCGTCATCGAAAACTCCGATGTCACCGGTGTGCAACCAGCCTTCGGCATCGATTGTCTCCGCGGTTGCTTGCGGGTTCTTGTAGTAACCAACGAACGTTCCCTCCCCTCGGGTGAGGATTTCGCCATCTTCTGCAATGCGCACTTCTGCTCCGACGACGGGGAGCCCCACGGTGCCGATCCGCACACCCCGAAGAGGGTTGATTGTCGCTTGTGCGCAGTTCTCGGTCTGTCCGTATCCCTCCCGAACCGGCACCCCGATCGACCAGAACCAGTCGAGGATCTGGGGTGCGATGGGAGCAGCACCCGACAGGGCGTTCTGGCAACGACTCATACCGAGGCGCTCTCTCAGCGCGCGATACAGCATGAGCCATCCCAGAACTCCCACGACTCGGTCGCCGACTCCGAGCCTCCCTTGCATGCGGGCCTTCGCCAAGCGGCTGCCTTTGGAGGTCCAGTACTGGTAGTTGCGTCGTTTCAGCCACGAAGCGTCGTTCATCCGCACCTGCACACTTGCCAACATCTTCTCCCAGACGCGGGGAACACCCAAGAAGAAGGTTGGTTGCACCTCGCGCAAATCGTTGGCAAAAGCCGCTCCGCCCTCTCCGAAGTTTGCCGTGTAACCGGCGCTGATCCCGTTGATGACCGTTACCAACCGTTCTGCGATATGGCACAAGGGGAGATACGAGAGCACTTCGTCGCCTGGTCCGAGCGAGAATATCGTGTCGTAATCGGTGAAGGCGGCATGCATGTTGGCGTGGCTGATCATCGCTCCTTTGGGTGGCCCGGTCGTACCTGAGGTGTAGACGATGATGGCCACCTCCGTAGCGTCGAGAGCAGCTACGGATTCATCGAAGTCGGCTGCTGATTTAGCCCGACCAAGTTCCAACAGTTCCTCAAAGGTCAAAATCCGCGGATCATCGAGTACCCGGACACCGCGGGGGTCGATGACCACGACGTAAGCCAAGTCTTCGAGTTGGTCCCAGACTTCAAGGGTCTTGTCGAGTTGTTCTTCGTCCTCGGCCACGACGATCTTTGTTTCTGAGTGCGCTAGGAGATAGCGGACTTCGGTTGCGGGGCTAGTCGGATAGATCCCAACGGTTACCGCACCTATGCCCTGCGCCCCGAGATCGGCGAAGACCCATTCGGGGCGGTTCTCGGCGTGGACCGCCACTTTGTCGCCTCTAACGACGCCGAGGCTGCGCAGACCGAGGCCGACAAGGCGCGCCTTGGCCGCGTAGTCGTTCCATGTGTATTCGTGCCAGATTCCCAGCGTTTTGTGGCGCAGCGCCACGGAGTCGCCATCTGTGGCCGCTCTGGTGAGAAGTTTGTGCGGAAGCGAATTGCCTGCTGGGGAGGGGTTCGCGGGGGAGAGGTTCACAGGTGAATTGGTCACGTTGGTTCCCCGAGGTAAGCGGCGATGACCTCCGGGTCGGACTGGATTTCTTGTGGAACGCCAGTGGCAAGGCATTGCCCGAAATTGAGCACCATCACTCGATCGGCGATATCCATCACCATGTGCATGTCGTGTTCAACGAGGATCATGGCGATGTGTAGATGGTCGCGGATCTCGATTATGAAACGCGCCATATCCTCGGTTTCTTCAAGGTTCATTCCAGCGACCGGTTCGTCCAGCAACAAAAGACTGGGTTCCATCGAAAGGGCCCGGCCCAGTTCAATGCGTTTCTGGATGCCGTAGGGGAGCATTCCCACTGGGCTGTAGCGGTAGGGCTGCAACTCCAAGAAGTCGATGATCTCCTCGACTCGCCCGCGATGGTGGATCTCTTCACGTTTAGCCCGGCCGAACCAGATCGCACCAGCGATGAATCCGCTCTTCATCAACAGGTGGCGGCCAAGCATCAAGTTGTCGACAAGGTTGAGGTTGGAGAACAGCCCCAGGTTCTGGAACGTCCTCGCCACGCCGTATTTGGCGACTTGAGTCGGCTTCGCTCCGATGAGTGAGTTGCCCATGAAGGTGATCTCGCCGCTTTCGGGGCGGTACACGCCGTTGAGGCAGTTGAAGATCGAGGTTTTGCCCGCGCCGTTGGGACCGATGATCGCGAACAACTCGCCCTCGGTGACCGTGAACGACACATCATCGAGCGCGGTTACGCCTCCGAACCGCAGCGTCACCGCATCGAAGCTCAACAACGGGGTGCTCATGCGCTCCAACGTTTCTTGCGGCGATAGGACTTGACATCTCTAAAGGACTTGCGGCCGGCTTCGCCAACTCCGAGATAGAACTCGCGAATGTCGTCGTCTTCAAGCAGTTCGGAGGCCGCTCCCTCCTTCACGATCCGTCCATTCTCGAGCACGTATGCCCGATCTGAGATCGACAACGCCATGCGTGCGTTCTGCTCGACAAGCAGGACGCTGGTTCCCTGCGCGTTGACAGTCTTGATGATCTCAGAGATTCGTTCGACGAGTTTGGGGGCGAGCCCCAACGACGGTTCGTCCAACAACAAGAGTTTCGGCGAAGCCATCAGGGCTCTGCCAATGGCAAGCATCTGCTGTTCGCCACCCGAGAGATAACCGGCGGTGTCACGCTGGCGGGGTTTCAACACCGGGAAAAGATCCATGACCCGCTCATGGGCCGCGGTGATCGCTCGTTTGTCATGCACCGTGTGGGCCCCGGTACGTAGGTTCTCCTCGACGGTCAACTCCGCGAAGATCCGCCGTCCCTCCATGACTTGGACCACGCCGGCACGCACGAGCTTTGAAGGGTCAACGTGGTCGGCCGACGCCCCGTCAAAAATGATCGAACCTTTGGTCATCTCGCCGCGGTGAACCTCCAACAGTCCGGTGATCGCTCGCAACAATGTGGTTTTACCTGCACCGTTGGCGCCGAGCAGAGTAACGATCTCGCCCGCCTCGACCCGCAAGCTAACGCCGCTCAGCACCAAGATCACATCGTTGTAGACGACCTCGGCACTACGAACATCAAGAATCGTCGGACGTTCGGACTCCGCGTTCATGCGAGTTGAAATGTACCACGGGACCTTGATCTCGCGATATCGCTGATGGCATCGTTTCACGGGTCGTCACCACAACTTGTGCAACGGACAGTTCGCAGCAACCCCCAAGCCGACAGCGGGCTAAGCGACGGCTGTGCAACTCAAAGACCAGCAACGCAAAAACAAGTACTAGCGCAAGGTAGCCCACGGGTAGCCGAGGCGGTTCAGAAGCAACATGCGGTATCAACCTGCGCGGCGGACGGTGCGCCGCTGGACATCAACACTGACCCTTGGTGGCCGCGCAAGCAACGTCGTTTAGGGCGAGGCTCTATCGACGGCGTACCACCTACGTAGACCAGTCCTCGGTTTGGAGCGTGTCGAGGTTCAACACGACAGCGCTGTCTGCACAACCGTCGCAGTTCAACCCTTCGATAGAGATACCGTCGCGGCGGGTGCTGTAACGGTGATGCCAGTGGCCATGCACAACGAGCTGAGGGTTGATGGCTCTAGCGACACCAGCGAGCCGGTCCCGGACCTCGCGGGATATGCGTTCCAGGTCCTCTGGGGGGTTCATTGTGCTGGTGAGTGCGTAACCCAACGCTGGGTAATCGTGGGTTAACAGCACATCGGTTGGTCCGGCGTCGATGGCGCGCTGCAGGTCTTCGTCACACGGGACCTCTTCGGTGAACCAGGACTTGCCCTCGACGCGGTAATGCCGGTCGATGCTCACCGCACCGCCCAACGCCCTGAACCGCACGTTGTTCCATTCCCATGCGCAGCCCCTGGGTAGATACCACAACCTCGGGTGCAGCTGCACCGGCCGGGCGAGGTGTTCATAATCGGGGTCGGCTTCGCAGGCGGTTTTTCGCAGGTGCGGGTGGTGTTCGTGGTTACCGTCGATGAACAGCACATCAACCCCGGCTTCAACAGCGGTACGTGAAACCTTCCAGGCGAATCTGGACTCGGGCCACCAACCGAAATCGCCCAACTGAACGATCACGTCAATGTTGTCGGCGGCCATTTCTTGGATGACGCGCATGAACCAGGCGGTGTTGGCGTGCGTGTCGCCCACCAGCCCGATGCGCCCACCTTCGACGGTGGGGAATGCCTCAGGAGTTGTTCGCATCGTTGGTCCCTTACTGATCAGCAACAGAGCGCTCGAAGCAACTGTAGTAACCGGGTCTGACAGGGCTCGCCTGCTTTTAGCGGGCCGAACGGCCGGCCCATGTATGGAATCGCCACGAGATGTTGAGTGACGGCGCGTGAGCGACCTAGATGTCGGTTCGCGTGAGGTTGTTGGCGCGTGAGGCGGATGGGCCCACTACGGTGGTGTGGTGTCGGTGACAGTTGCAGTCGTGGATCCAGCGTTTGAGGCGGCTGCGGCGCTCGTGTTCGGATCGACTTCAGTGTCGTGAAACCTTGGGGAATACTGAGCGTGGCTGTCGGTGGCGTGGTGGTTGTCGTCGGAGCGAGCGTTATCGCTTCAGTCGTTGGCGATTCTGGCGGGGACAGACTCTTGGAAGCGACCCTCGACTGCTCGTCGCATATTGACGTCGTCTCGGATGTACCCGAAGGGTTTCGCGTCGTGCAGGAAGTATCGGCGATCAACTCGACGATCGTCCACCAACAGGGACGGCAAGGAACAGACGCTGCCCCAGAGTCGCTGCTCCGATTCTCAAAGATCGCGCTCTTGGTGCGCCCGAATCAAAGATTCCAGGTCTCCGTTGGGGAAGGGTCTCCTGAGTCAACCCGTGTCGGTTGGTCGTCGGCGACGTCCAGTTCGCCGGTGCAGCGGATCTCAGTTGGTCCCTGTGCCGGTGACTCCGACCGTTGGTTGGTTTTTGCTGGAGGCGTGTGGGTTACCGAGCCAAGCTGTGTCGAGTTGGTGTTCCAATCTTCGAATGCCAGCACATCGGTGCTGTTGTCGATCGCTGAGCAATGTGGCTCGTAGCAAATGAGGTCATCCGCCCAGTTTGTCGTAACGGGGGTTGTGTAACCGGCGTTGGGCAGCGGGGGAGGGAGGGCTTAGACTCGTGCGCATCGCAATGACGGTCCCTGTTTCTTCGCAAGCCGTAAAGAAGGGGCTCCAATACCCGGAGTGGATCGAGGGCAGGCCAAACCTCAGGCTGGTGCGAATTGCCAGGCCGCCAGGAAGACAGAGCCGCAGATGGAGACAGTCGCCACAACGAATGCCCAGACATCCCTGCTGCGTTTGTCCGACATCTCCGCGAACCGCGTGTCGACCGCCGCGAACCGCGTGTCAACCTCCGCGAATCGCGTGTCAACCGCAGCGAACCGTTCCTTGATCTCCGCGAACTGTTCGGCGAGCTGTTCGCGGAGCTGGGCGAACTGGACATCCATCTTGGCATTGAGCGCGACGATCGAGGCCTGTAATTCGACGAACGAGGCCTGTGTCTTGACCTCGAGGTCTGCCAAGTCACGTTTGGTGGCGAACTGCTCCCATCCTCCAGGTGGTTGCTGTGCCATGAGGAACTCCGCTCCCGGTTGACCTACCGTGTCGGAAAGACTGCTGTAGATCTCGGCTCGCTGCTTTTCTGTCAGGGCCACTATGGTCTCCCATCCAATTCGTTGTTATACGAGTCAGGGGGGAAGTGGCTTACGGGTAACACCGTATCATCAAAGCCATCCAGAGACAATCTAATAGACTGGTGATGTTTCTCAGGAGCGCGCAGCGACCCCACTGCACGCAAGGCCGTTAGTCGAAGGGGAGGCGGAGGAGTTTGATGGCGTTGCCTCGGGCGATCTTGTAGACGGCGTTATCGTCAAGATGGCCGAACAGGGAGTGAGCTTTTTCCCGGGAATGGGGGAAGGTTCCGTCGGAATGGGGGTAGTCGGTCTCGAACAGGACATTGTCCACACCCACCTCGTCGAGCAGTTTCATCCCGGCTGAGTCGTTGAAGAAGCAGCTGAACACCTGCCGGTAGTAGTAGAACGACGGCTTCTCCGGTAGCCGCTCCTCCCCCTGAGCCCACTGATGGGTCGCATAGCTCTCGTCGGCACGTTCCAAGAAGTACGGGATCCAGCCGATCTGGCTCTCCGCATACATCAGCTTCAGGGTCGGGTAGCGCTCCAGCACGCCGGAGAACAGGAAATCGACCATCGAAGCCGCGCTGTTGGCAGAGATCATCGTGGCGGTCACGAGCGTCGGTGCGTCGTCGGATGTGCGAACAGTTCGGGTACCGGACCCGATGTGCATCGCGATGACGGTTCCCGTCTCCTCGCAAGCCTCGAAGAACGGGTCCCAATACCCGGAGTGGATCGAGGGCAGGCCCAGCCACGCCGGCAACTCCGACCAGGCGGTCGCGGTAACACCCCGAGCGGCGTTACGGCGGATCTCCGCGGCAGCAAGTTCGACATCCCACAACGGTACGATGCACAACGGGATCAAACGCCCGCCGGAGTCACCGCACCATTCGTCGACCATCCAATCGTTGTAGGCCTCGACACAGAGTTTCGAGAGCTCCTTGTCGGAGCGCTCGGCGAACAACTGACCACAGAAGCGGGGGTAGTTGGGGAAACACAACGACGCTTCGACATGGTTGATGTCCATGTCCGCCAGCCGATCGGCCGCCCGGTAGCAACCCGGACGAATATCGTCGTAGGTGACTCCCGCCATGGTCACCTCTTCGGGTGGAGTCCCAGCACAGGCGATCATGTGCTTGATCTGGTAGCGGTGGTCCTCGTAGTGCCACCAGGCCGCCATCTTGTCGCCCGTCCCAGGCTGCTCGACCCAGGTGCCGTCCTGGAGACTCATTTCGCCCTGTGGCGCAATCATGATGTGCGGGCCGATGTCCCGGTACTCGGCAGGGAGGCGGTCAGTCCAGATGTTCGCAGGCTCCACCACATGGTCGTCAACGCTGATGATCTTGGGGAAATCCGTGACCGTGGCCATCCCCGAACCGTACCGGCATGCCGTGCCGCTCGGCTAGACGGCGGTGATCACCCAGCGCCCAAATCGCCTGACCGTCAAGAGAGCGAATACAACAGGTGATGGCTCAGGTCACCCATCTGGTCCACGAACATGATCCTTGTATCGAACCACCACTGTCCGTCGATGCGCTGGAAGGTGTCGTGATAGCGCCCAGTGATGATGATCTGCAACGGCAATTCCGGAGTCGCTTGAGTAACGGTGTAATAGCTCCGGCTCGAGGCCGTTCCGGCCTTCTCATCGACTTCGATGATGGCATTGGTCGTGACATGATGTGTCTTGGGCGTACCGTCCTCGTAGAGCCGAGTAGCTGCGTCGTACATCTTGCGAACACCCTCTGTGCCAACAAAGGTGGCTTCCGGGGGCGCATCGGGTACAGCGCAGATGCGGCCATGTTTGAAAAGGTCGGCTATGCCACCAAGGTCGCCCGCGTCAATTCGCTCGGCATAGAGGTACAGAAGATTTTCTATCATTCGGGCATCGTCGGTCATGCCGAGACGATAGAGAACGCTCGGACGTGGTATCCAAATAGGCGATGAATCTCTCTGACGATTTTGCTCTTGAGTCGGTGCTGGCCGCGGCCGGCACCGCAGACGGACTCGAGGACTTCGGTCCACCAACCTTTCGGGAACCGCTCGGTGTGCTCCTCGACGCTTACGGTTCTGCACCACTGAACGAACTGGGCCACATGATTCTTCGCGGGGGAGTGGTACACAGCCTGCGTACCCGACTCCGTACCAACTACTGGTTCGCCGCTCATCCTGAGATCGCAGAACAACGCATTGCTCCACCAATCGTCGTGGTGGGCATGATGCGGACTGGCACAACCCTGGTGCAACGTCTTCTCGCTGCCGATGAGCGCCACTACTCGGCCTCCGGTTGGGAGATCGGCGAAGCAGCGCCACGAATCGGCTGGCAACCAGACGACGCTGACCCCCGTATCGCTGACGCCGAAGCCCGAGAGGAGCAGACTCGGGCCTTCGCCCCTGAACTGTTCTCCATCCACCCCATGTATGCGCACGAGGCGGAAGAGGAGATCATGTTTCTGGCAGACGCGTTTCTTTCGCATGTGCCCGAAGCATCGGCCGATGTACCGAGCTATCGACAGTGGCTCGACACCGCCGATTTCACTCCTGCGTATGAAAATCTTCACCGGATGCTGCAACTGCTCCAGTGGCAGAAACAGCGACGAGGCGAGATTCGCAACCGCTGGATTCTCAAGACTCCTGCCCATCTCGGTTACCTCAACGAACTATTGGCCTTGTTCGGTGACGCCCATGTGGTGCACATGCATCGCGATCCAGCCGACACGGTCCCCTCAGGCGCAAGCCTCAACACCACCTTGTGGAAGATGCACGCAGACGATGTCGACCCTCATCGTGTTGGTGCTCAGTGGATTGAACGCATGGCATGGACCAACAACAGAGCTATGGCGATGCGAGCCAGCCTCGACAATGAGAGCGAGCGCTTCACCGACATCGCGTTTGCCGATGTCGTGCGAGATCCCTTGGGCGAGATCAACCGTTTGTACCAAAAGCTAGGCATTGCTCTCAATCTCGAAACAGAAACACGGATGCGTGATTGGTTGGAACGCAGAAACAAAGAGCAGCTCGCGCCGCATCGTTATACAGCGGCGGACTTCGGACTTTCCACCCCTGAGATTCACGAGCGATTCACCGACTACGTAGAGCGTTTCATGAGCGCCTAGCGTCTCGGCCTATGTCAGAGCATCCCGTCGCCACTGCCCAACAGCACGCCCATGAACTCGCCGCGTTGGAGTTGATTGCTCATCCAACAGTCACCGAGGCATACCGACGAGTGGCGGCTCGGTGGCTGGACCTGGCCGAACCTTCCGAGGTAATGCGCGAGTGTTTCGATCGGGCCTTTCGTGAGGTTATGTTCAGCGCCGCAATCTGGTCCTCCAACCAAGATCCTCTGCGTCCGAAGGTCACCTGTATCACCCGTTTGGCCCACACCGTTGAAGGTCAAGAGATCCCTGGTTCTCGCTGGGGGATCGACAATCCCGACTCGATCTACCGGGTGATACCGATCTCTGGAGATGAGAAATACCGGATTACCGGGCGTGTCGGTCGCAACCGGATGACCGAGAACTACTTCACGCTTTGGGACGACAAGATGGGGACCGTTGACGTGCTCAACGGCCGCACAATGGATGTCGACTCTGACGGTTCCTTCACGATCACCGTTGACTCGTCTGCTGCCAACGGCCGCCCGAACCATGTGCAATCCTCTCCAGAGGCTCATGAGTTCTACATACGCGACGTAATGGCAGACTGGGCTCTCGACGACCCCAACCATCTGGGAATTGAGAGGCTTGGCAGCCAAGCGGCGTCACCGGCGCGGACAATTGACGAGCAAGCCCAGTTGACCGCGGACTTCATGGCCCACTACGCCAACTTCACCCGTCGAATGAGCCGAGGCACTTACCGCATGCCGGCCAATCACTTCGCGCTTGCCTGGTCAGCCGAACACACAGGAGCCTTGCGCAACCAGGTGTATGTAGGAGGACGTTTCGAGTTGGCCGACGACGAAGCGTTCGTGGTGACCGTGAGCGACGGGGGAGCGGAGTACTTCACCGTGCCACTGTCGAACATCTGGGGCACCACCATGGACATCGTCGACCGAACGGCGAGCCTCAACAAAGCCCAATCCGTGGCCAATCCAGACGGTACCTACACCTACGTCTTGAGCGAAACCGACCCAAGTGTCCATAACTGGGTCAACACCTGCGGTCTCGACGAAGGCATACTCACCCTGCGCATGGCAGAGTTCCCCGAGGGCGGTCCCCGCGAAGATCTCGCCGCGTCGGGAGAGGTAGTGAAGCTAGACCAGATCGATTCGGCACTACCGGAGGGAACGACCTTCGTCGATGCTGATACGCGAGCCGCCCAATTGGCAACACGACGGGCGGGTTACCTGCGCCGCCTGCCCGAAGTAGCGCCGTAACGATGTTTCGATGGCTCATTACCGGTTGTTCAACCGGCATCGGCCGGGAGATAGCACTTGCCGCGTTGGCCGCAGGACACCAAGTCGCTGCCACGGCTCGCCGACCGGAGACGATTGCCGACATTGCAGCCGCAAACGAACGGGCTATCGCATTGACTCTTGACGTCACGGACCAGCAACAGATCGCCGCCGCGGTAAAGATGACCACCGACGCTTACGGGGGGATCGACGTGTTGGTGAACAACGCCGGTTACGGCTACATGTCCGCTGTTGAAGAAGGGGAGGATCACGAGGTCAGGCGGCTCTTCGACACCAACTACTTCGGAGTCGTCGACACCTTGAAAGCAGTGCTTCCAATCATGCGTGAACAGCGCAGTGGGCATGTCATCAACATCTCCTCGATGACGGGCCTCGTCGCCAACCCTCCGAACGCCTACTACAGCTCAACCAAGTTCGCCCTTGAGGCCCTCAGCGAAGCCCTAGCGAAGGAAGTCAACCCCCTCGGAATCAGGGTGACCGCCATCGAACCCGGAGCGTTCCGCACTGACTGGGGTTCACGCTCCATGCGGGAAACGGCGACGCCCATCGAGGACTACGCCGACAATGTCGGGGCGCGCAAGGAACTGATCAAAGCCTTTGCAGACCATCTTCCGGGTGATCCCCGCAAGGTCGCTGAGGCCGTGGTGATGGTGGCAGCACTCAGCGACCCGCCGCTTCGTCTGCTACTTGGGCAGGACGTCTTGCAAGCAACCCGCGAAAAACTACGAGATATGAACGCCTCAATCGACCAATGGGAATCGGTCACCGTTGATGTGAACTTTCCGACCTAACGCAAAGCTAGCCTTCGTGTACAGTTAGAGTGTCTAACGTTCATCTTCGGACCCCTTGAAAGAAGCATGTGACCAGGATCGGATTCCTCTTAGACAGCGACTCTTGTATCGGCTGCCACGCCTGCACCGTGGCCTGCAAGAGTGAGCACGATGTTCCCCTCGGCGTCAACCGCACCTGGGTGAAATACATAGAGACCGGTTCCTTCCCGAACACCAGCCGTCATTTCTCGGTGATGCGTTGCAACCAATGCGATGATGCGCCTTGCATCTCGATCTGTCCCACCAATGCACTGTTTCGTGCCGACAACGGAGTCGTCGACTTCAACGACGACAACTGCATCGGTTGCAAGGGATGCATGAACGCCTGCCCTTACGACGCCCTCTACATCAACCCCGCCACCAACACCGCACACAAATGCAACTTCTGCAACCACCGCATCGAAGAGGGACTCGAACCGTCCTGCGTGGTCGTCTGTCCAACCCATGCCATCAAAGTCGCTGACTTAGACGATCCTTTGGACCAAACAACCAAGATCATCGCTCGCCAAGACGTGGCAGTGCGCGCCCCAGAGCAGGGCACCAACCCCAAGGTCTATTACCTAGGAGCGGATCAGGCCTCCCTCAATCCTCTGAGCACCGCGATTGCCAACGACGGGATGATCTGGGCCGACACCACCCCGAACCACCCGAGCGTTCCGGCCGACAGCAGCGGCGTTGTGGCCCGGACCACCTACACCACATCGCACCAAATGACCTGGACCACCAAAGTTTCGGCTTACTTGGTCACCAAGGCGATAGCCGCTGGTGTGATGGCGCTGGCCACGTTGTTGGTGCTGCTGGGGCATAGCGCCGAAACCGCGGCGGTGGGTGTCGTACCGCCAATGATTGCGGGATTCTTTCTGGCTGTCACCGGGGTGCTGCTCATCGCGGACCTCAAACAACCAGGCCGCTTCTATTACCTGATCACCAAAGGAAGCTGGGATTCCTGGCTGGTGAAAGGCGCCTATGTGCTGGCTGCCTTCGCTGCGGTGACTGCGGCTTGGTGGATTGCCGGAATTGCCGAGGCCCCCGACATCCTCAAAGTGCTTTCGGTCCCGGTCGTGCTCTGCGCCGCGGCTACTGCCGGCTACACCGCTTTGTTGTTCGGTCAGTGCGAAGGACGGGATCTCTGGCAGACGCCACTGTTGTTGCCGACCCTGTTGGCACAAGCGGTGACCGCGGGGGGTGCTGGTTATTCGATCGTCGACCTGTTCGTCGAGGTCCCCGAAATCGATGCGATTCGCTGGGCTTTCCTCGCCGGAGTATGTGTCACTGCGGCTCTGATCACACTGGAGGCGACCTCCAAGGGGACTCCCCATGTCGAGGCCGCTGTTCACCAGATGGTCAAGGGCACCTACCGTGACCGCTTCTGGTTCGGAGTGTTGGTGGGCCTCTTCGTGCCTGGATGTGTGTTGATTCTCGCTTTGGCCACCGGCTCCGGTTCATCGCTGGTGGCCGCCGCAGGTGTCGCCGCCATCGCCGGGATGTGGGCCTATGAAGACTCCTTTGTCCGCGCCGGCCAGTCTGTGCCGCTCTCCTAGAAGAATCCGCCAAGAAGAACCCACTGTGCCATGACCGACCTAAAGCAATACCCACCCCACGACGAGTGGCACGATTACACCTCATTGGACGCCAAAGCTTGGCCGAAACGCGTAGAACGCCACCACAGCCTCATACCCACGACTTGTTTCAATTGTGAAGCGGCCTGTGGTCTGCTCGCCCATGTCAACCACGAGACCAACCAGATAGACAAGATCGAGGGTAATCCTCTCCATCCGGCCAGTCGGGGTCGCAATTGTGCCAAAGGCCCCGCAACTCTCAATCAGGTCAACGACACCGAACGGATTCTGCACCCGATGCGTCGGGTTGGAGCGCGGGGGTCAGGGCAATGGGAGCGGGTGTCCTGGGATGAAGCACTCAGCGACATAGGAGCACGCATCGCTACCGCGCTCGACGAGAACCGCCACAACAACGTGATGTATCACGTGGGGCGTCCCGGTGAGGACGGATATGCAGATCGTGTTCTCAAAGCATGGGGTGTAGACGGGCGCAACAGCCATACCAACATCTGTTCTTCAAATGCTCGTATCGGATACCAGTCATGGATGGGCCACGACCGTCCCTCATCAGACTTCGCCAACGCGGAAGTGATCTTCTTGATCTCGTCGCACCTCGAATCCGGTCACTATTTCAACCCTCATGCCCAACGGATTATCGAGGCTCAGACAAAGGGCGCGACTGTAATCTGTGTCGACCCGAGGCTCTCGAACACCGGTGCCAAAGCCGACTACTGGCTGGCTGCCTGGCCTGGCACGGAACCCTTCTT
The DNA here is from genome assembly GCA_965198365.1 of Candidatus Aldehydirespiratoraceae bacterium. Taxonomy (GTDB): domain Bacteria; phylum Actinomycetota; class Acidimicrobiia; order Acidimicrobiales; family Aldehydirespiratoraceae; genus VXYK01. The sequence continues at coordinate 2,262,480 of OZ240617.1, forward strand.
GTTGTTGACGATCGCCCGTCTGTTGATCGAGAACGGCACCTGGGAGCGTGAGTTCGTGCGTCGTTGGGTCAACTGGGAGACCTACCTGCGCGAGACCCGCCCGGATCTGCAACTGGAGTTCGATTCGCTCGAAGTCGCCTTGCTGGACGCATATCGCGAATACACCCCACAAGCAGCAGAAGAGATCTGTGGTGTTGACGCAGAGCAACTGCGTGAGATCGCGCAAATCATCGGTGCGCACCCGACCAAGCTCGCCTCGCACAACTGGCGGGCCGCAGCCGCAGGCAACCTCGGCGGTTGGCAAACTGCACGTTGCCTGTTCTTCCTCAACGTCTTGACCGGTTCAGTGGCCACGGTCGGAGGAACGAGCGGCAACGGTTGGAACAAGTTCAAACCAAAACAGCCCAAGGGCGCGCCGCCGCTGTACCAGTGGAACGAATTGACGTGGCCCCGGGAATACCCGTTGTCGCATCACGAGATGTCGATCCTGCTGCCTCACTTCCTCAACGAGGGTCGCGGAACCCTCGACGTCTACTTCAGCCGTGTCTACAACCCCATCTGGACCAATCCGGACGGGTTCAGTTGGCTTGAGGCCCTGACCGATGAGTCCAAGGTGCGCTGCCATGTGGCGCTCACCCCTACATGGTCCGAAACCGCTTGGTATGCCGACTATGTGCTGCCCATGGGTGTGGGCACCGAACGGCACGATGTGGCCAGTTTCGAGACCCACAACGGCCGCTGGATCGGCTTTCGTCAACCGGTCATGCGTCGTTATGCGGAGATCCGCGGTGAGTCGTTGGGGCCGAAGGTTCGCACCCACGAGTTCAACCCCGGTGAAGTGTCAGAGGAGAATGAGTTCTGGATCGACCTCTCCTGGCACATCGACCCTGACGGAACCCGGGGAATCCGGCAGTGGTTCGAGTCCGACACCAACCCCGGCACGCCGATATCGGTCGACGAGTACTACGGAACCATGTTCGGCGAGTCGGTGCCCGGACTAGCCGAAGCTGCTTCTGAGGCCGGCAAGTCGCCGCTCGAATACATGCGAGACGTCGGTGCTTTCGCGGTGCCGGGTGACATGGTGACGCCCTATGAGCGGATCGTCAGCGCAGAGGGCATCGCGGATTGCATCAAGGGCGATGACCAGGTGTTTCGCAAGCCCGGGACCATAGGCACCTGGGACGGCACCCCCACCCATCTCAGCGAGATCACTCTGGCAGACCTAGGCGAGGGATCACCGGCTGTCGAAGTAGATGGCGAAGTCAAAGAAGGCTTTCCCACGCCGTCAAAGAAGCTCGAACTCTTCTCGACGACGCTGGCAGATTGGGGTTGGCGCGAATACGCAGCTCCCAGGTGGATCAAGTCCCATGTCCACCATCAGGACCTCGACATCGAAGGCAACGAGCGGATTCTTCTGCCGACCTTTCGGATACCGACATTGATTCATACCCGATCATCGAACTCCAAATGGCTCAATGAGATCAGCCATCGACATCCTTTGTGGATTCACCCGAGCGATGCCGAGAAACTCGGAATCGAAGAGAACGCATTGGTGCGCATTTCCACCCGTATCGGGCATTTCGTCATTCAAGCCTGGCGCACTGAAGGAATCCGGCCGGGTGTGGTTGCAGCGTCGCATCACATGGGTCGCTGGCGTATCGAAGAGGACAAGGCTCGTTCGTGGGGAACGGGCAAAGCAGAGATCGACCGTATCGACAACAGCGACGGTGGCCAGTCCTGGAAACTGACCCGTACCGACGGGATCCGCCGTTTCGATTCCGAGGATCCCGACAGCCAGCGCATCTGGTGGAAGGACACCGGCGTGCACCAGAACCTGACTTTCTCGGTGCAACCAGATCCGATCTCCGGGATGCAGTGTTGGCACCAGCGAGTCCGGGTCACCCCCGCCGAAGCAGGCGACCAGTACGGCGATGTGGTGGTCGACACGGCCAAGAGCCGCGAGGCCTACCGGGAGTGGCTCTCAATGACTCGCCCAGCCCCAGGCCCGGGAGGTCTGCGCCGCCCGCTGTGGTACGCCCGGCCCCTCAAACCCGCCGCTGAGATGTACCACCTTGGTGGTTCCTGAACCCGCTACCTGGATCGGCTTGCGCGGCGAGTTGGTGCCTCAGCGGGATTCAACCGCTGAAGCGGTGAGCTTTGCGATCGCAGACGGTGCGCAGCGCGAAGCTGGAACGCAGTTGTCCGACGTGGGGGAGTCTTGCCAAGTAGGCCTTGTGGATACGTTCGTAATCGGCAACATCGGTCGCCGCGACATGCAGGAGATAGTCGCTGTTGCCCGCCATTAAATGACAACTGAGTATCTCCGCGACATCGACCACCGCTTCCTCAAAGGCGTCAAGATGGTCTTCTTGCTGACTAGTCAGGGCGATCTCAACAAAAACGGAAGTGCCACGCCCAATGAGCTTGCGGTCGAGGACCGCTACATAACCGGTCACCACTCCGATCTCTTCGAGGCGACGCACTCGCCGCAAGCAAGCCGAAGGAGACAAATGAACTCGTTCGGCTAAGGCTGCATTGGTGATACGGGCGTCGGTCTGTAGCACCTCCAGGATTTCCCGATCGGTGAAGTCAAGTTCATCTAACACAATTAGTCTCCTAAGAACAATAATCTCCTGCCGAATTTAAGATATACGACAGTATATTGCGCATATATCGCCTTTAGACGGTAAATACGCTTACACATTCTCCAGAGCCGAGCGTATTCTGTTCACAGAGACGTCTAGAGGTGGCCAAAATGCGTGTCGGGGTTCCCACAGAGATCAAGATTGCCGAGCGTCGGGTGGGTCTAACCCCCACAAGCGTGCGAGAACTCACTATGCGCGGTCACAGGGTTCTGGTTCAAACAGGCGCGGGGAATGGCATCGGTGCCTCTGACGCCGACTATTCGGCTGCGGGAGCCCGCGTGGTTTCCGACGCGGAGGCGGTGTTCGCCAACGCAGAGTTGATCGTAAAAGTCAAAGAACCCCAGGCTGCCGAACGAGCCGTGTTGGGTCCCGATCATGTCCTGTTCACGTACCTCCATCTCGCCCCAGACACAGCACAAACCGAAGAACTCCTCGCCAGCGGCGCAACCTGTATCGCCTATGAAACTGTCACCGACAACGACGGAGGACTGCCCCTTTTGGCACCCATGTCTCAAGTCGCGGGGCGCATGTCGATCCAAGCTGGTGCCCATTGTCTCGAAGCCGCCAATGGGGGTTCAGGACGGTTGCTCGGCGGGGTACCCGGGGTCGCTCCCGCGCGAACACTCGTTCTCGGCGGGGGAGTCGTGGGGGAGAACGCCATCGAAATGGCCATTGGCATGGGCTCACAAGTCACAGTTCTCGACCGCAACCTCGAAGTCCTCAACCGGCTTTCTCGCCGCTTCGGGAACGGTTTGGTGACCCTTTACTCAACGGGCGCCTCCCTCGAAGAACAGGTGCTAGCCGCCGATCTGGTAATTGGTGCTGTACTGATCAAGGGTGCCACCGCCCCCAAACTGGTAGGGCCCGAACTAGTCAAGCGCATGAAACCCGGTTCGGTGTTAGTTGACGTGGCAATCGACCAAGGGGGTTGCTTCGCGACATCGAGGCCCACCACTCATACCGAACCGACCTACATCATCGATGATGTCGTCCACTACTGCGTCGCCAACATGCCTGGGGCGGTACCCCAAACATCCACCTACGCACTCAACAACGCAACCCTTCCTTTCACCCTGGCGCTAGCTGAGAAGGGACTTGAGTGCGCTCTGCTCGACGACGAACATCTTCTCAACGGCTTGAACACCCATAGAGGATTGTTGACTGAGCAACATGTCGCCGAAGCTCAGGGGCTTGAGTACACGAGTCCGCGCGCTGCTCTTGGGTCAGCTTCGCTGGCGTCTACTCGGTGATTCCGAAACGTTCCAACCCGTAGGCCTTGATGGCGTTGCCGCGCAGCACCTTGTAACACTCCTCGGCGTTCATCTTGGTAGCTGCAAACATGCTGTGGGCCACTTTGCGGGAGTGCGGAAAAGTACCGTCGGAATGCGGATAGTCGGTTTCAAACAGAATCTGGTCGATGCCAACATCGTCACGCTGTTTGAGGCCCACCAGATCATCAAAAATACAACCGAACACTCGGCCCCTGACGATTTCACTTGGCAGCGGCCCATCACCGCCCACACCGCCACGACCTTCTCGGAACACCGAGTCCATCCGTTCCATCTGAAACGGCATCCATCCCACCTGACTCTCGGCATAGGCGATCTTGATTTTCTTGAAACGCTCAAGCGTTCCCGAAAATACCCAGTCGACCATCGAGCCTTCGGCGTTCTGGGCATACAAAGACATTGATGTCGCCAACGGCGCGTCCGGCGAGGTTGAAGGCATCGATGAAGATGACCCGATGTGCATCGAGACGGTGGTTTCTGTCTCCTCACATGCCTGCCACAAGACATCCCAATCACCGCTGTACATGGTCACACAACCCAATTTTGACGGGTTCTCCGAAAAGGCAATGGCATAGCTGCCTTTGGCCGCACAGCGCCGGACTTCGTCGGCAGACATTTGCGGATCCCATAAAGGAACCAATGTCAAGGGGATCAGGCGGCCTTTGCCAGCGCCACCGCCCCAATCATCGATCATCCAGTCGTTATAGATCTTGAGGCATTCAAGAGCGAGTTGCTTGTCGTCACGCTCAAGAAATCCCTGCCCACAGAAGCGGGGGAAGATATTGGGATAGTTGATTGCCGCCTCCACATGATTGAGGTCCATGTCTGACAGCCGATCGATTTGCCGATACGTCCCCGGGCGCAAGTCTTCGTATACCGCAGCCACGTTGCGCTGTTCTTCGCGGGGGACACCGGCAGGTCCATGCAGAAAACCAGTAGGTGTGACACTGTCTTCATATAGCCACACGTCACACATCTGCCCGTCTGGGTCATGACGCTCGAAGCCGTAGTGGCCTCCTTCGAACTTGAGTCGAATCCGCTCTTGCACCACCCTCGGGCCACGATCTCGCACGCTTGCAGGAAGCTGCTGCTGCCACAGATCCTTCGGCTCCATCACGTGATCGTCGACAGAGATGATGAGAGGTAGGTCTTCTTCAGCAGGCGTGACATCACTCATCTGTTCAGCATACGCCGGGCATAGCCGGAGCCTCGACTCTGTTTGCGCCGGGCATAGCCGGAGCCTCGACTCTGCTTGCGCCGGGCATAGCCGGAGCCTCGACTCTGTTTGCGCCGGGCATAGCCGGAGCCGCGGACTCTGCTTGCGCCGGGCATAGCCGGAGCCGCGACTCTGCTTGCGCCGGGCATAGCCGGAGCCGAGGTTGTGCCGGCCGTAGTCGGAGCTTCGGTCAGGCGGGAGCGCGGGTTTTACGGAGTAGGGGGTCGGCCAGGGCCAGGCCGCGATCGGCAATGCGCAGAACTCTGCCGGCCGCCCCCGGAGCATCGGCATCAAGCAGATTCCCCATTACCTGCAAGGTGATGTTGGCGATGGTTTGGGTTCCTACGGCCAAGCGCAGGCCCGAGCGCAATATAAAGGGGTGCCCAATCAAGAAACTGAAGCGTCGACCGGTTCGCAAGAAAGCATCAAAGCGTTCCCCGACGAGCCGGTCGTAATTCGCCGGGGCACTAGAGGGATCGGCGAGAAACAAATCCGCGGCCAGAACCCCCGACTCAAGCCCATAGTCGATGCCTTCGCCATTCATCGGATTGATCAGGCCTGCGGCATCGCCGATCGCCACCCAGCCGTCGCCGTGACGGCGTTGCGCGCTCATCGGCAACCTCCACGCCCTCGGCCGCTCAAGGTATTCACCGAGTTCCCATTCATCGCGGATCAGGTCACGGTAGGAGTCAATCAGACGATTCAAGTTGAGCTTCTTGTAGCCCTTCATCGTCGACAAAGCACCCACACCGATATTGACAGTGCCGTCTCCCGCCGGGAACATCCATCCGTAACCCGGGATCGGCATGCCGTCGGGATCGCGCAGGGTCAGGCAAGCTTCGAGGTGCCTTTCGGCATGGCGGGGTGAGGCCGCGTAACTTCGGATGGCCAACCCATGTGGTTCGTTCTCTACCCTCCCCGCCCCTAGCATCCGCGCGACATTGCCGGGTGCGCCGGTCGCCACGACCGTGAGAGCAGCGTGCCACTTGTCTGGTCCCGCCGTTACCCCGATGACGCGGCCATCATCTTGAAGAATCGGCGTGGCCTCGGTCTTCCAGATGATCTCGGCCCCCGCATCTGCTGCTGCGGCCATCAGGTGGGCGTCAAGAAGCCGACGAGGCCACACCGCGCCGTTGGGAGCGAACGACCCATTGGCGGGCCACGGCAGTTCACGGCGGGTTTTGTTGGCGATCATCCGCAGACCATCAATGCGATGGGCATCGCTCATGTTGATGTTGAGTTCGTTGAGCACGTGTACGGCTCGTGGGGTCAGGCCATCGCCACACACCTTGTCGCGGCCTGGTGGTGCTTTCTCAAAAACCGTTACCGAGGCCCCACCTCTTGCAGCCTGGATCGCCGCTGCCGCCCCGGCAGGTCCAGCTCCGATCACGACCACATCACGCGCCTTGTTGCCCACCCCCCGACGCTACAGCGGTTGGACTCCGGCTCGACCTCAGCGTGTGCGTTGTTGAACCTTGCTTAGAGAACCCGTAGATTCACAATCGACCCTAGATTCACAATCAACAAAGGGCAGCGAGGTTTATATGGCCGTTACCGAAGTCGAAACCGAAGCTGGAACCAGTGATCCTGCCGGCAACATCACCCCGGGCCGGGTTCGCATCGACCGGTTCGATGTGACGCTCGGACCGTTCCTGCACCTCGCACCGGAACGTCAACGTCTCGCCAGCCCACAGTTCAACGATATTGAGGCCATACCCTGCGGTGTGACGCTCGGCGCGGAGATTCGCGGCATCGATATTTCATCTGAGTTGCCAGATTCGACAATCGCTGAAGTGGCCCAGGCGTTGGCCGACTACAAGGTCATTTTCTTTCGCGACCAGCCACTCACTTCCGCGCAACATGTGGCGTTCGCCCGACGTTTCGGAGAATTGGAGATCCATCCCTTCATCACTGGTAACGAGCAACACCCGGAACTAGTGCGCTTCGAGAAAGGTGCTGACACCGGGGGGTTTGAAAACGGTTGGCATCATGATGTGACTTGGCGTCAGATTCCTTCGATGGGAGCGATTCTGCACGCCATCGAAGTCCCCGCCACTGGTGGCGACACCCTCTTTGCCGACATGGCCGCGGCCTACGACGGGTTGGATGACGAGACCAAGGAACGGATCGACGACCTCTACGCGATCCATGACTACATGCTCGCCTTCGCGAGCCAGGTGCCAGAGGGCCAACAGGAAGAAATGCGCGAGCGTTATCCATTGGTACGTCATCCAGTCGTGCGAACCCACCCGGTAACGGGACGCAAGCTGATTTACGTCAACACCTATTTCACCTCACACATTGAAGGTTTTGAAGAGGTTGAGAGCGTGAAGTTAATCAAACACCTTTCAGACCAAGCCAAGACAGTGGAATACCAATTCCGCTTGAGCTGGGAACCTGACACGGTTGTGTTTTGGGACAATGCCGCGGTGCAGCATTACGCGTCGAGTGATTATTACCCCGACATTCGGGTGATGGAGCGCGCTTCTGTGATCGGCACCCGGCCCTTCTGAGGCGAAGCGTCTAGCGACGTTGGGGCATGGCACCTACCACGGATTGGAATCCGGTACTCCGTAAAGAGTTTGACAAGCCCTACTGGCGCGAACTCATGGCCTACGTGCGCCAAGAGCGCATGACTGGTGAGGTCTATCCACCCCATGAAGAGGTGTTCGCGGCACTTCACTTGACTCCCTTGGCTCAAGTGAAAGTTCTGATTCTCGGCCAGGATCCCTACCACGGTCCGCGCCAAGCCCATGGGCTCTGCTTTTCGGTGAGTCATGGCGTGCAGGTACCCCCGTCTCTAGTCAATATTTTCGCTGAGCTGGAGCAAGACCTCGGGTTCAAGCCCCCGAACCACGGAAACCTTGAGACGTGGGCCCGTAACGGAGTGCTGCTGCTCAACACCACCCTCACCGTGCGAGCTCGTCGAGCCGCCAGCCACCAACGCCACGGTTGGGAAACATTCACCGACGAGGTGATTCGCTGTGTGGATGCCAAGGAGCAAAGAGTCGTATTCATCCTCTGGGGAGCCGCCGCCCGAAAAAAGCGGTCATTGATTGATACTGGCAAGCACGTCATCGTCGAGTCGGTCCATCCCTCGCCCCTCTCCGCGCACAACGGATTCTTTGGAACAAGACCGTTCAGCAGAGCCAACTCAGCGCTCATCGAAGCGGGCCGTGAACCGGTTGACTGGCGTATTCCAAACCTGTGAGTCAGAAATACCAGGGAAAGCTCGACCAGTCGGGGTCTCGTTTCTCAAGGAAAGCGTCTCGCCCTTCGACGGCCTCGTCGGTCATATAGGCGAGCCGCGTCGCCTCGCCGGCGAACACTTGCTGACCGACAAGTCCATCGTCGATCAGGTTCATAGCGAACTTGGCCATTCGTTGGGCCGTCGGGCTCTTGGTGTTGATCTCCGCCCCCCACTCCAGCGCCACGGTTTCTAGGTGCTCGTGGGGAACAACCGCATTGACCATCCCCATCTCAAAAGCTTGCTGAGCCGAATAGTCGCGTCCCAGAAAGAAAATCTCACGAGCTCGTTTCTGGCCGACCTGACGAGCCAGATACGCCGAACCGAAGCCTCCGTCGAAGCTGGCCACATCGGTGTCGGTCTGTTTGAAGATGGCGAATTCTTCGCTGGCGAGGGTGAGATCCGCGGTGACATGCAAGCTATGGCCTCCGCCGACGGCCCATCCGCAGACAACCGCGATCACAATCTTCGGCATGGTCCGGATTAGTCGTTGGACCTCAAGAATGTGTAACCGTCCAGCGCGATTTGCATCAACGGTTTCGGCCGTTTCGCCTTCGGCGTACTGATAGCCAGACTTGCCGCGAATGCGCTGATCACCTCCCGAACAGAAGGCCCAACCACCGTCTTTGGGTGATGGGCCGTTGCCTGTGAGAAGAACACAGCCGACGTCAGTCGACATGCGGGCGTGATCCAAACAGCGATACAGCTCATCAACGGTGTGCGGCCGAAAGGCGTTGCGTACTTCAGGGCGGTTGAAAGCGATCCTTACCGTGCCTTGTGTCTTGGCACGGTGATAGGTGAGATCGGTCAGAGTCTCAAAGCCCACCACCGGACTCCACGCTTCGGAGTCAAAGATCTCCGATACCCCTGCACCGCGGGATGCTGCACCTGACTCTTGATTGTCTGCTGCCATCGCTACCTTCCCGAACTCACCCGTGCCATGCGGGCATCGAGTCGCTGAATCCATATTGTCACCAAGTCTGCGCCCCGTCCGTCCTGTTCTCCAAGATCAAGCAAATCAACTGAAGCCATCCTCGCCAGCAGAAGCAGCAGAGTGTCCTCGTAGTGAGCTTTCAGGTTCTCGAGCGGGTAATCGGTCACACCGGCCGACAGCAACGCGGCGTGGTACCGGGCCAAGAGATCGTCAATTTCAGCTTCGCTCACCTCCGGGTCAATCGAGCCACAGATGAAGTAAGCAATATCGGACACCGCCGGACCAAAGCTCGACAACTGCCAGTCGATCAGGGCGCGGAATCCTCCGTCGGGAGCGAAGAACATGTTGTCGAGCCGAAAATCGCCGTGAATCATGCACTGGGGAACGTCTCGGTGCAGCCGGATCGTTCGCTCGATGTTGTCGCTGAGAGTCGACTCGTACAGCTCACGGGTGCGGGCGCTCAGGTATTTCCCGTAGTTCTTGAGGAAACCTCGTCTAGCACTCAAGGATCCCGCATGAAACAGACGAGGCGCAATCGCCGAGGAGACCAACCAATGACGCTCTGGAGGACAACGATCCTGCCAAGTCGCGGCGTGTAGACGAGCCACAGCCTCAAGCGCCTCGCCAGCGCGGTCAAGGTCGCAACCCTGAACCTGATCGCCGATCACTGCCGGTGCCAGGTCCTCGATAATCAGGATGCTAGGAAAGGTCTTCGGCCTCCCGAAACGGATCAGGAACCACATGATCACGCGCAGCACCGTGACCGGAAGGCGCTCCATCCCGCGAACCCGCTCAAGCTGTCGCGCCGCGTCCGGATTGGATTCGATGTCGCCGTAGTAGAGGCGCGGGGCCGACACGTCGATCTCGGGAAGGATCTGTTCGTAGACCCGCAGTTCCCGCTCGTACACGCCGAGCATCTCCGATCCGTTGCGGTTGTCGGTAACCGAAGTGGGGATCTTGGCAATAACAGTCGCAGGCCCCGAGCCGCCTCCGTATGAGAGCTGAATCCTCGCCAGTTCGCTGGCGAAACCTTCGCCGACACCGAGAACTTCGATTGTGCGGCTGAGCACCGTGGTCTTTTCAGAGATGGCTTGGCGCTGGCGCAAAGCCAGAGTCAGCCAGTCGCCCGTAATCGCGTCGAGCGTCTCCGGAATCGGCAATGCCACGCAGCAACGGTAGTACCAAGCCGCTCAACCGGCAGCAACGGTGCCAGAGCTATGCCGATGAGGTGGTACGGGAAGACGATCGCCATCACGGCGAGGATCACCAAATGAAACGCCACAGCCAAACCGGCCCACACCCACGCGGCTCTGCGGCCAACAAGGGCCACCGGCGCTGCCAATTCGACCGCGATGGCAACTATTGCCGCTGGTGCAAGCGTCCACGAATTGCGCAACATCAGCGCCCCGAATGGTGCGGTCGGATCGCCGAGGAGTTCTTTTCGGGCGTTGTCGAAAGCAATCTGATGACGCAACACGTCGCCATCGATCCAGCCGAGACCGCTTATTCTCAGCTTGGCGATGCCCGCCAGGAAATAGGTGCCGACCGTAAGCACCGATAACGCCTTGACGATCGAACCCGCGAGTTCTTCTTGGTCGGCTGGCACCACGGCCTTTTCCATCGACCAATATGCGCAAGCTACCGGGAAGATGGCTAGGACACAGAGATGTAACACCACCAGATTCTCGGTGTGGAAGATCTGACCCCAAGAGTTCCGGTAGGTGGTGAGGAACAGGAAACCCGCCACCGCGACCAGCGAAGACGGGCGATATCTCCATCCCATCGCCGCGGCGCCACAGGCGATGGGTGTGACCACGACGGCTGTGACTATCGCCAGTGCTGGTACGGGCTCGTTGAGCCACCACAGTGGGCCGATCGCTTCGAAGCGGCGCGACGACAAGTCGATGGTGTCCAGCAAATGGGGCGCCCGCACTGTCGTCCACACTGCTACGTACGCGAAGACGAGAATACGTAACATGGCCAATCGCTGCGTCACGATCCACCTCCGCAAGTTGCGTGCACGGTGACTGTGGAGTCGGTTGAACCGTCCACGCTGAGCGCGACAACATCGAGCGTCTCGGTGCGCACCTCAACTTGTCGGTCGGCGCCAAGGCGCTCAAGTATCTCCTCACAGAGAATCTCTGCCTCGCCAAGCCGTACCGCTTGCTTGACGATCACCGAAGCGAGCACCGCTTCGTCGGTTCCTGCGATCAACTTGGGTGAAAGCCGCGCAAAGCCGTCGTCGGTTCGTTCCACTGCGGTGGCGATGCTGTGGATGTGGCCGCGGTCCGTGGCGAACATCGGGTAAGTCGAGAGCGGATATGTGTCGCTGGTGGGATCACGAATCAGCGGCGACAGCACCAGCACAGCGGCGAAGACTGGGAGGAGTCGAATCGTCCATCGTCGCATCATCCAATCGTAGGGTCGGACGCAACCTCCAGCCGCCCCTGTCCGCGTAGCGCTAAGCGGTGCAGCCGTCTACTACGCATTGGGGAGCCAGCCGCCCCTGTCCGCGTAGCGCTAAGACTTACTAACGTGCCAGCGTGTCGTCGGTCAGCACCAGAGTCGTTCGCGGGGTCGTGGCCTGGATCCTCGTACTTGGCGTGGTCGCGCTCGTCGTACACCCTGAGGGCTGCGGACAACCGACATCTGCAGAACTGAACGAAGCGGCGGTGGAGGCCGTGGCGTGGTTCGGTGCCAACAGCAACGACGACGGAACTTTCGTCTACCGCTACGACCGCGCCGAGAGCCGAACACTCGGTGGTTACAACGACGTCCGCCATGCGGGTGTCTTGTTGTCGCTGTACCAGGCTGAGTCTGCGGGGATCGGAGGAGCAGCAGAAATTGCCGATCACGGCTTGGCCTATGTTGATGCGCGCCTGTTGAACACTCCCATTGGTCTGGTGTTCGGACGAGGCGCAAGCACCAGGAGTGGTTCCGTCGGATTGCTGGTGGCGGCACTGGACGAGAGACGCCGGGCCACCCTCGCAGATGATCGCGATCCTCTGCTCTTGGCGCTGGGGAGAACCCTGACCGGAGTCGTCAACGCCGATGGTTCAGTGGGCGCCTCGATCGACACCACAACCGGGTCAACCAGCGGTCGATCCCCGTTCTTCACCGGGGAGGTTCTCTGGGCTCTGGCGAGACTCCACTTGACCTTCCCCGACGAGAACTTCGACGAATCCGCGTTGCGTGTCTATCGATACCTCATCGAGGACCGCGACCGTGTTGAGTCGCCATGGCCGCCGGTCTCTGACCACTGGGGTGCATACGCACTCGAGACGATGAGTCGCTGGCCGAATGCCGACAACCTGAGTTCTGAACCTGACCTTGAGCTGGATGGCGCGGCGACAAGCCGGTGGCTGAATCGACAACTCAACCTGTTCGGTCTGCAGGTTCGTTATGAGTCACAACGCCAGGGTGGTTTGACGCGGCTGACCAGAGGAACCGTTGCGGTTCCGGCCGGTGTCGGCACGCTCGGCGAAGGCATAGGCAACTATCTGCGATTCTTGAATCGATTTGCAGTAACCGGCGTTGACATCGATGCGCTGAATGATCGAGCACGCTGCGTCGCCCACCTGTTGATGAAACGCCAGGTCATTTCTGCGCAGGCCCAGCAACACCGTGAACCGCTGCGTTTGCAAGGTGCTTGGTTCCGAAACGACATCACCCAGATGGACGATCAGCAACACGCCCTCTCGGCACTGTTGCTCCTTGAAGATTGGATGCCCGAATGAGCTCAACTCTGATAGCGCTGGCCGCAGTCTGCGCCACCAATCCTTTCCGAGTCGCGGCTTGCGCTCCGCCAAAAGCCGATATTCGACGCCAGGCTGTCGCGGTTGCGACCGCGCTCAGTCTGGTCGCGGTGGGCCTGCTTGGCGTGCTGAGCGAAGTGATATTGGAGTGGCTCAACGTAAGTGGATCTTCATCTCGAATCGCCGCAGGCGCCGCTGTATTGCTAGTCGGCATTCGTGATCTCTTCATCCAGCCTCCCTCGCCAGAACCCGGTCTCAAGGGGTGGCGAGCCGGAATTGTCCCGATGGCCTTTCCCGTTATTTTCACCCCGGCACTTGCCATTCTGGCGATATCGGCCGGCTCAGAGCGAGGCGCTGCGACAGCAGTCGGGGTGATCGGCGCGGCGATCTTGTTGGTCGCCGTGATCGTTATTGGGAACGTTCGAGGAACGTACTTGCGCACGGCCACGTTCGGAAGCGCCGGAGTGGTCTGTGGCACGCTGTTGCTCTTGAACGGAGTAACCGCCATCTAACTCACACGAGCTGATCGCAGTGCGTCGCTGATCGTCACGCGTGAACTAAGTTGGCGATGTGCTTGTTTGCGTTGGAGATCTCCTGGAGAACATCCTCGTTGTGCTGCCCAGCGTGCCCAGCGGGGGGTTCGACAACAGGGTGCGGTCCGCGAGGGTACGGGGTGGTAGCGCGGCCAATGTGGCAGCTTTGGATGCCGAAAAGGGGGGAACACCGCGTTTCGTGGGGCAAATCGGTGATGACACCCTGGGCAGAACCCTCGCCGAGGACCTTGGACGCCGTGGAGTGGAACTCATCGTGCATAGCGAAGGAGCTACGGGCGTAATCCTCACGATGATCGGACGGACAGGCCGCACACTGTTGACAGACAGAGGAACAGCTCGGCACCTCTTTGCGATTGAACCGTTGGTCCTGGACAACGCATCACAGATCTATTTGGCAGCAAGTGCGTTCGTTGCCGATCCCATGGCAACCGCGGTTGACCGGTTGTTGGGCGACGCCAGGGCGAAACGGCTCGATCTCTTTATCGGTGGACCCAACGAAGCAGACCGCCAAGACTTCGGCACCGACGCATTCCTGGAACTGGTTTCGGTTGCCAGCCCTGCTGCGGTGATCCTGAACCGCGGCGAGCACCAAGAGTTGGGGCTCAAAGACCAACAGTGCATCGCCGGCGCGAAGATGACCATTGTCACGGATCATTCTCATCCCACACTCGTATTACGAGCCAACGGCAGCGCAGAAACCGTAGAAGTACCGCCGGTTACTCAAATCAGGGACCGCACCGGAGTCGGTGACGGTTTCATCGCTGGCTATTTGGCCAGTATCCGCGCCGGCGCAGATCAAGTTTCGGCAACCCATGCCGGCCATCGCACTGCCGCCCGCGTGTTGGCACAATTGGGCCCCACCACGAGGCCCGATTAAGATGACGCGAGGCGGTTGACCCAAATCCGCTGTTCCTTCTAAGATCGTCGGTAGCCGCTATCCCGGGGGACATATGCAAGTACCAGCACCGATTGAGTACGAGCGAGCGACCAGCGTGGAGCATGCCATTGCGCTTCGCTCACAGCTAGGAGACGAGGCGCGTTTTATCGCTGGAGGTCACAGCCTGCTGCCCATGATGAAGTTGCGGTTTGCCAACCCAAAATACCTGATCGACATCAACGATCTCAATGAACTCTTCTATATCCGTGAAGCTGATTCAGAGGTCCGCATCGGCGCGATGTCTCGGCATCGTGATCTTCTCGACTCCGAACTCCTAGCCAGACACTTCCCAATCTTTCGCGATGCGGAACGGGTGATCGCCGATCCGGCTGTGAGGAACCGCGGCACACTCGGAGGATCACTGTGTCAGGCAGATCCCTCCGAAGACTTGTCGGCGGTGTGCACAGCACTCGACGCGAGCTGCGTGATCACCTCAAGCGACGGCCAAAGAGTGGTTCCAATGCACGCCTTTCATGTCGGTCCGTACGAAACGGCTGTGGCCAATAACGAAATGCTCACAGAGATTCGCATTCCACTGCGCCCCGGAGGGGGTAGCGCTTATCAGAAAGTGGAGCGTCGGGCAGGGGACTGGGCGGTGGTGTCGGCAGGCGCGGCCGTCTGGATGGACTCTGGCATTATTATTGACGGGCGAGTCGGGCTCGCTGCTGTCGGACCCAACACCACTTCAATTCAACCGGTGGCCGAGGCCCTTCAGGGTGCCGCGCCGAACGAAGAGTTGTACCAGCGTGTTGGCGAGATCGCCGCTAGCAACTGCTCTCCCGAAACCGACGGGCGTGGAACCTCTGCCTATAAGACCCATCTAGTCGCAGAACTTACCCGACGGGCACTGCGAACCGCGGTAGCCCGAGCCCAAGGACAGGAGACCTGAAATGCAAGTGAACATGACGGTCAACGGCGCAGAGGTGAGCGAGGAAATAGAGCCCCGCCACCTGCTCGTACACTTCATCCGAGACCAACTGGGCCTCACCGGTACCCACTGGGGATGCGACACCAGCAACTGCGGTATTTGCGTCGTTCTGATCGACGGTGAACCGGTGAAGTCGTGTACCCAGCTCGCGGCGATGGCCGGAGGGCACGATGTCACTACCGTCGAAGGATTGGAAGTCGACGGTGTGCTTGATCCGGTACAAGAAGGATTCATGCAGTGCCATGGCCTGCAATGCGGATTCTGCACCCCTGGCATGATGCTGACAGCCCGTGCTCTGCTCAACGCCAACCCCAACCCCAGTGAAGACGTAATCCGAGAGGCGATCTCTGGGCAGATATGTCGATGCACTGGATATTCAACCATCGTCCGCTCCATCCAGTGGGCCGCCAACCACGAAACCAGCGTTTCGCTCGGGAGTGCATCATGACAACCACCGAAACAGAACCCGAACAAGAAGAAGCGCAAGAGGAACGACCGATTGGATTCGGACGGCTACTTCGCAAAGAAGACCCGAGGCTGATCAGAGGCATGGGCCAATTCGTCGATGACATTTCCCTGCCCGGCATGCTGCACATGGCAATCCTTAGATCGCCCGTGGCGCACGCCCGTATCGTCAGCATCGACAAGTCGGCGGCGGAGGCCCACCCCAATGTCGTTGCCGTCATCACCGGTGAAGACCTGGCTGCCCAGGGCCTTGCCTGGATGCCTACCCTGTCAAACGATGTTCAGGCAGTGCTGGCAACCGACAAGGTTCGGTTCCAGCACCAAGAAGTGGCGTTCGTAGTGGCAACGGACCGCTACTCCGCCCGCGACGCGCTCGAGTTGATCGAAGTGGATTATGACTGGCTTGAACCATTGGTCGACGTGCGCACCGCACTCGACGAGGACGCGCCGATCATCCGTGACGACCTCGAGAACAAGACCGACAATCACATCTTCGACTGGGAAACCGGCGACGAAGCGGCAACAAACGAAGTGTTCGAGCGCGCTGATGTGGTGGTGAGCGAAGAGATCGTCTATCCGCGAGTTCACCCGGCACCCATGGAGACTTGTGGCTGCGTAGCGGATGTAGAACGTGTGTCGGGCCAGGTCACGTTGTGGTGTACAACTCAGGCCCCTCACGCTCATCGCACCGTCTACGCGCTTGTCGCAGGCCTTCCCGAACACAAGATTCGCGTCATCGCTCCAGACATTGGTGGCGGTTTCGGCAACAAGGTGCCGATTTACCCCGGCTACGTGTGCGCCATCGTCGCCTCGCTGGTCATCGGCAAGCCCGTGAAGTGGATGGAGGACCGCACCGAAAATCTGGTCAGCACAGGTTTCGCTCGCGACTATGTAATGAAGGCCGATATCGCGGCCACCAAGGAAGGCCGGATCCTGGCGATACGCACCAACGTGCTAGCCGACCACGGCGCTTTCAACGGTGTAGCCGCACCGGTCAAATATCCTGCGGGTTTCTTCGGGGTCTTCACAGGCAGCTACGACCTTGAAGCGGCGCACGCCAAGATGACCGCCGTATACACCAACAAGGCACCAGGCGGTGTCGCCTATGCCTGTTCGTTCCGTATCACTGAAGCGGTTTACCTCGTCGAGCGAATCGTGGACTGTCTGGCCTACGAACTCGATATGGACCCGGCCGAACTGCGCCTTAAGAACTTCATCAAACCCGAACAGTTCCCATACGAAACAAAGACCGGGTGGGTATACGACTCTGGCAACTACGAGCCGGCCATGCGCAAAGCCATGGACATGGCCGGATACGCCGAACTCCGTCGCGAACAAGCTGAGCGACGCGCTAAAGGTGAGTTGATGGGGATCGGCGTGGCGTTCTTCACCGAAGCCGTCGGTGCCGGCCCCCGCAAGGACATGGATATTTTGGGTCTCGGCATGGCTGACGGCTGCGAACTCCGAATTCATCCAACCGGCAAAGCCGTCGTTCGTCTATCGGTCAAGACTCAGGGACAAGGCCACGAGACCACCTTCGCCCAGATCGTGGCCGAGGAGATCGGTATCCCCCCCGAAGACATCGAAGTCGTCCACGGAGACACCGACAACACCCCCTTTGGACTCGGCACGTACGGGAGCCGCTCTACTCCGGTATCGGGCGCAGCCGCAGCGATGGTCACCCGCAAGGTGCGCGACAAGGCCCAGATCATCGCCTCGGGAATGCTTGAGGTTTCCGTCGCTGATCTGGAATGGAACAAGGGCTCCTTCTCGGTGAAGGGTGACCCGTCCAAGTCTGTGACCATCCAAGAAATAGCGATGAGAGCTCATGGAGCGGGCGACCTACCAGACGGCATCGAGGGTGGACTCGAAGCGCAGATCTGTTACAACCCCGAGAACCTGACCTACCCCTTCGGCGCGTATATCTGTGTAGTAGATGTTGACCCCGGTACTGCGGTGGTGAAGGTCCGTCGCTTCATCGCGGTCGATGACTGCGGCACCCAGATCAACCCGATGATTATTGAGGGTCAAGTGCACGGAGGTCTGGCTGACGGTGTTGGGATGGCCATGATGGAGATCATCGCCTTCGACGAAGACGGCAACTGCACGTCGAGTTCTCTGATGGACTACCTCATCCCCACCGCTCTGGAGACGCCCGACTGGGAAACCGGACACACGGTGACTCCATCGCCGCATCATCCCATCGGTGCCAAAGGCATCGGCGAATCCGCCACGGTCGGTTCACCGCCCGCGATAGTGAACGCGATTGTTGACGCTTTGAAGCCGTACGGCATTCGCCACGCGGACATGCCGCTGACACCCTCACGGGTGTGGGAGGCCATGCAGGGCAACCATACGCCCCCGATCTGATCTCCAATGCGCACGCCTGCTAGCCGCGCGACTCGCTCTGCGGAGTTGATCAACGCGGGCACGCCATTTGTTTCCGCAACCGTGGTACGAGCGCAATGTCCGACTTCGGCCAGGCCCGGCGACTCGGCAATCGTCTTCGCCGACGGTTCAATCGAGGGGTTCGTAGGTGGGCAATGTGCCGAAGGATCGGTCCGGCTCGCCGCCGTGCCCCTACTTGAGTCAGGTGCTTCACTGCTGCTGCGCATCCTGCCGGAGGGAGCTGATGACTTTCCCGAGAGTGACGGCTCCTTGACTGTGGTCAACCCCTGCCTCTCAGGTGGAGCGCTCGAGATATTTCTCGAACCGAGACTTCCCGCACCAGGCCTCGCCATTGTGGGGAACAGCCCTATCGCCCATGCTATTGAGTTGTTTGCAGAAAGCCTTGGATTCGGAGTTCAGCGCAGTGCCGAAGTGCCCAATGTCAAAGGACACATTGCTGTTCTGATCTCCAGCCACGGGCGAAACGAGGTTGAAGCCATCCAAGCTGCTCTCGAAGCTGAAGTGGGTTTTATTGGCTTGGTCGCCAGCTCCACCCGAGGTAAAGCTGTGCTCTCTGAACTTGATCTCTCCAAAGAAGATCAAGCGGCGATCAGAACTCCGGTCGGGTTGGACATCGGGGCGAGGACCGCCGAAGAGATCGCCCTGTCGGTCCTGGCTGATCTGGTGCGCTCGGTACGAATCGATGGCTTGGCGCCGCCCCCGGTCGAGTCCCCCAAGGCTCCGGAGTCCGCTGTTGATCCCGTCTGTGGAATGACTGTGATGGTAGGAGCAGATACAGCTCATGTTGCCCTGGACGGAGTCGACTATTGGTTCTGTAATCCTGGTTGTCGTAGCCGCTTCTGTGAAGAGGCCCTGGTTGGTTCGTGAGATCATCCACCGACAGCGACGATCCATTTGTCACCGGGTTGGTTCTCGGCGCTGGTTCTTCTCGACGCCTGGGGCAACCGAAACAACTCCTTGAATACCGCGGTCGGCCACTGTTGCAAGCGGCAGTCGACGCAGCGGTTGAATCGTCTTGTCAACAGGTGGTGGTGGCTATCGGTGGTGCCGCTCCAGAAGTGCGCGGCGCCGTCGATTTCAACCACTGCACGGTCGTAGAAAATGTTGCTTTCACGACTGGCTGTTCCTCCTCGATTGTGGCGGCTCTCGACTCGGTCGACGAGCGGGCCTGCGGGATAGTGTTGTGTCTGGGCGACCAACCAGGGGTAACTCCCAAAATAATTGACTGTCTTGTCGCCAGAAGCGCCGATGCCCCGCTGGCGGTGTGTCGCTACACCGACGGTCGCGGTCATCCCTTTTGGTTTTCCCGTGCGCTCTTTGGCGAACTGAGCGGGTTGCAAGGTGACAAGGCAGTCTGGAAACTGCTCGAATCGGGTCGTCACCAAGTACTGGAGGTTTCATTTGATGAACCGATCCCCAGAGATGTCGATACCTGGGACGACTATCAGCAACTGCTTGCTACCGAGTCGCTGATATGACTTTCATCGCGCTGACATGACGATCATTGAAGGCCGCGATTCGTTTGTCGCTGCTCTCGACAGCGCTGACTATCTGGTAGACGAAGGGCTGTCAATCGCCCTGTTTCTGGCACAGTCAATACGCCAACCGCTGATATTGGAAGGCGAACCGGGGGTGGGCAAAACTACAGCTGCCAAAGCGATGGCGACAGCTGTTGGTGGACCCCTCATCCGTTTGCAGTGCTACGAGGGGATCACCGCAACCGAGGCACTGTACGAGTGGAACTACTCTCGACAGTTGCTGGAGATTCGGCTGGCCGAAGCGTCGAACGCCAGTATCTCCGCCACCGATCTGTTCACCGACGATTTCCTGCTTGATCGCCCGCTGCTCGCCTCGTTGCGACATTCGGGATCGGCACCCGCGGTGCTGCTGATAGACGAAATCGATAGGGCTGACGATGAGTTTGAGGCTCTACTGTTTGAGTTTCTAGGGGAGCGGTCGATCTCTATACCCGAACTTGGCACATTCTCCGCAAACATCGATCCGATAGTGATTCTGACTTCTAATCGCAGTCGTGAACTTCATGACGCGCTCAAACGCCGCTGCCTTTACCACTGGATCGACTTTCCCTCTGGCGAGCGTGCTGCTGAGATCGTGCGCCGCAACGTTGTCGAGGCGGCTGAGCCTCTCGTGAGCGCGGCTACCGCCTTCGTGATACAGACCCGTGAACTGGATCTCGATAAACGCCCAGGAGTAGCAGAGGCGATCGACTGGGTGGGTGCCCTCTACGCCCTGGGCGTCACTAGTCTCGATATCACAAACGCTCGCAGCACCATGGGAGCGATTGTCAAAACTCCCGATGACATGCAAAGAGTCAACGAGGCGATCCTTGGTGGGTCTTTGGCGATCGGGGAGTGAGAGCTGGGGAGTGAGAGCTGTTGAACGATCCGATCCTATTTCGATCCGTTGATATCGCTGTCTTCGCGACATCTTTGGCCAACCGGCTGCGCGTCAACGGCGTCGGTGTAGGCATGGCCTCAACAGAGAGATTCAGCGAAGCCTTTTTTCGGTGCCAACCAACCGACAAATCTTCGCTCTACTGGGTTGCCAAGACCTGCTTGGTGCATGATCGCAGGGATCTGGCTGCTTTCGACTCAGTGTTCGCCGAGGTGTTCGACGACCAGAGTCTGGCCGTTTCACGGGGACTCAACAGCCCGCAGCTTGCGACAGTGCATTCTTCGGGAACCGTCGCCATGCGCTCGGCGCCGGACAACGGGCTCAGCCTCGCCGGCGGACGCAACGTTTCGGTGCAGGAGCCGGAGATCCTCGACAACCAGTCGGTCGTTGAAGACTCAGCAGATTCGGTGTTACCCGAGTTGTTGCCGTCTGCTATCGCCAAAATGGCAGACACGCCGTTCGACCAACTGAACGTCGAGGATTTAACAATTCTGGGAACCTGGCTCGAACAGGTGCTAGTTGACTATCCGCAGCGGCTCAGTCGCCGCTTGCAAGCATCCGCTAAAGGACGCCGGGTCGATCTTCGTGCAACTCTGCTCGCGGCTCGAGCCACGGCGGGTGAGCCAATGCGTCTGTATCGCCGGGAACCTCGGCTGAAACCTCGCGGCCTCGTGGTAGTGGCAGACGTGAGCGGTTCGATGGAATCGTTTACCCGGATCTATCTGCATCTAATGAGGAGTCTCGTGATTGGCGGTAATGCAGAAGTGTTCACCTTTGCCACGTCGCTGCGACGAGTGACTGTTGCGCTGCGTGACAAAGACCCCGCTGTGGCTATTGACCGCATGACCGACGAGGTTCAAGATCGTTTCAGCGGTACTCGAATAGCGGGAAGTCTCAAACAGTTGCTGTCCAGCCCCGTATGGTCGAACACAGTTCGAGGATCGGTTGTGCTGATTGCCTCAGATGGCTGGGATGTCGACGCCCCTGTCGAACTTGCCCGTCGCATGCAGCACCTCAGGCGTTTGGCGCATCGCATCATTTGGATCAACCCGCGATCCGCACAAGACGACTACGAACCTCTCGTCGGAGGCATCGAAGCGGCGTTGCCTCACGTAGACGACTTTCTCAGCGGACACTCCCTCAACGCCATGCGCGATGTTCTGGCCTCGGTGACCGCCACACGCCGCAATGTCGTACAAGCGACTGGGCACCACTAGTGTCGCGGCGATGCGAGCTGCATTGTTGACTGCTGGACGATCTCCTCTTGAAATAGTCGAGGACATCGATATAGAAGAACCTCGGGCCAACGAAGTACTGATCAAGGTCTCCAATTGTGGTATCTGCCACAGTGACACGACGGTGCAGGACAGCGGGCACTCGGTCCCGACGATTCTTGGACATGAGGCCGGTGGTGTGGTGGAGATGCTGGGATCGGGAGTCACCCACCTGGCCGTGGGCGATCATGTGGTGCTGACTCCCTTGGCGCCCTGTGGGCATTGTGCCGCCTGTGCTCGTCATCAAGCCACCGAATGCCCTGAAGCACTGTCGTTTGCGAGCAATGCTCGCCCCGACGGCACCACCCCGTTCAGCCGCAACGGAGCGCCCGTGTGGAGAGGGCTGGGGGTTGGAGCTTTCGCCGAGTTCACGGTATTGCCCGCGTCTGGAGCAGTACGGATTGATCCTGATATTCCACTTGATGTGGCCTGCGTAATCGGTTGCGCGATGCAGACCGGCATGGGCGCAGTGTTCAACACCGCCCAGGTCGAAAGGGGCGCAACTGTGGTGGTCATGGGCCTCGGCGGTATCGGCCAAGCCATCGTCAGCGGTGCGGTTATAGCCGGAGCGAGCCGAATAGTTGTCTCGGACCCAGCCGAGGGGCGCCGCGAGATGGCTTCAAACTTCGGCGCGACCGACCTCATAGATCCGACATCGGCCGACCTCGTAAGCACGGTCATGGATCTGACCGGCGGTCAGGGAGCCGACTACGCCTTCGACGCAGTCGGTAGCGCAGCGTTGGTTGAGCAGGGCATCAACAGCACCCGCGTCGGGGGCACCACCGTGATGGTGGGCGCCTCGCCAATTGAAGAGAACCTGACCATAAATGCCGCGGTGCTGTTCATGACCTTGCAGAAGCGACTGCTGGGCTGCCTGCTGGGAGCTTGCTGGCCCACTCGCGACATTCCATTGATGCTCGACCTTTGGCGCACTGGCCGACTTGATCTGGAACGGATGATCAGCCATCGCCTGCCCTTGAACGCCGTCAACGACGGGATCGCCAAGCTTCACGCCACCGACGGCATCCGCACCGTGTTGGACATCGCCAACTAGCCCGTGTTGGCTCGGCGGACATCTCGGTAGCGTGTCTCGGTCACCTCGAAGCCCCGTAGCCTTCGGGTCACTTCTCAGCAACGAACAGGAGAATTCGTGAGCGCCGTTCCTTATCTGGCCATGATCTCGGCCGTCGCAGGTCTGCTTGTCGCAGGTTATTACTACAAGTCCGTCCAAGCGGCTCCTCCAGGTGACGAGCGGATGGTGTTCTTGATGAAAGAGATCCAAAAAGGCGCTCGTACCTTCCTGAAACAGGAATACACCTGGGTTTCTGTCTTCGTCTTGGCGATGGTCATCTTGTTGGCCATCGTTATCGACCCGTTTGCCTCGGTTAGTTACGTGCTCGGTGCAGTGCTCTCCGCAACCGCCGGTTATGCAGGCATGACAGTGGCAACGATGGCCAACGCCCGTACCACCGAAGCAGCCAAGAAAGGCCCAGCCGCGGCGCTTCCCATAGCCTTTCGCGGTGGCGCGGTCATGGGCTTCGCAGTCGCTGGTTTGGCTCTGCTCGGACTCATGTTCACCTATCTTCTGTTCGTCGAATGGCTTGAGATCGACAAAGCCTTCGAAGTGGTCACCGCTTATGGTCTCGGTGCCTCCTCCATTGCCCTGTTCTCTCGCGTTGGTGGAGGCATCTTCACCAAAGCCGCCGACGTTGGCGCCGACCTGGTCGGCAAGGTTGAGGCCGGCATTCCCGAAGACGACCCACGCAATCCCGCGAGCATTGCAGACAGCGTCGGTGACAATGTCGGCGATGTTGCCGGGATGGGCGCCGACCTGTTCGAGTCCTACGTCGGTTCGATCATCGCCCCTGTGGCACTGACGGCTTTCTCGGTGGCGGGCGGACTCGCTGCGGCAGACGCTGGTCTTGACGAGCACATCTCACGGCTGATGTTCCCGATGGCTATCGCTTTCGTCGGCATGGTTGCATCAATTATCGGCTCATTCCTGGTAAAGGGCGGAGACAGCACCGACAGCAAGGCGCTGAGCCGGGCTCTCCACCGTGGAACCAATGTCGCTATGGGCCTGACCATCATTGCGACGGTCGGTGTTGCCTACTGGATGTTCGGCGACGACCGCTACGAGGCGCCGTATGGGCTGGCGATTTCGGTGATTGGCGGTCTGCTGGTTGGCTGGGCTTTGGGTAAGACCGCTGAGTACTACACCTCCGATCACTACAACCCCGTGAAGAAGATCGCTGCTCAATCCGAAACAGGGCCCGCGACCACAGTCCTTGCTGGAATCAGCGCTGGCATGGTGTCGGTTGCCTCATCAGTAATTCTGGTACTCGTCGGCGTGGCCGTGGCCTACTGGGGTGGTGAACAGACACTCGGCGACGGGGGCGGCATCTACGGCATCGCCGTGGCCGCCATCGGCATGCTGGCCACAACCGGTGTAGTCGTCTCGGTCGACGCCTACGGACCGATCGCCGACAATGCTGGTGGAATCGCAGAGATGGCTGAACTTGACCCTTCCGTACGCGAGGTCACCGATGCTCTCGATTCGCTGGGCAACACCACCGCGGCCATCGCCAAGGGTTTCGCGGTCGGATCAGCTGCTCTCACGGCGCTGGCGCTCTTCAAGAGCTTCGAGTTCGCAGTCATGCAAGAAGGCGGCGCGCTGAGTCTCAACGTGGGCGAGGTCGATGTCTTCATCGGTCTGTTCCTTGGAGCGGGATTGCCGTTCTTGTTCGCAGCCCTCACCATCGACGCGGTGGGCCGAGCGGCTACCACCATGATCGAAGAGGTACGCCGACAGTTTCGCGAGATCCCAGGTCTACGCGAGGGGCGCGAGGGAGTGTCACCCGACTCGGCGCGGTGCGTGCAGATTTCCACCGACGCCTCACTGAAGCAGATGGTCGTTCCGGGCGCGCTGGCAGTAGTCGTTCCCCTTATTGCCGGTTTCATCGATGTCGACACCCTTGGCGGTCTGCTCGCCGGCGCTCTCGTGACCGGCTTCGCTCTCGCAATTTTCATGGCCAACGCGGGTGGCGCATGGGACAACGCCAAGAAGTACATCGAAGCAGGCGCCCACGGCGGCAAGGGAGGAGACCCTCACAAAGCAGCTGTGGTTGGCGACACCATCGGCGACCCGTTCAAAGACACCTCCGGCCCCGCCATGAACATCTTGTTGAAAGTTATGACTATCGTCTCGCTGGTGTTCGCCAGCGCCTTCGTCTAGCACCACCGCTCGATGGCATCCACGATGAGCACAGCAGCGCGACGCCAAACCATCCGGCTTCAACTGCGAGAACAGCGCGCCGCTCTTGACGCCGAGCGCCAAGCCTCAGCCGCGGCCGCGGTGATGGCGAATCTAACCGCTATTGAACTCCTGCAAACAGCAGAGACCGTGGCCGGTTACCGGGCAGTTCGAGGCGAGGTCAGCATCGACGAGGTGTTGTTACAACTCATCGACAGAGGATGCACAGTGACCGTGCCAAGGGTAGTGAACGACGATTTGGAGTTCGCCGAATGGCTACCGGACCAACGCAGCAAACCCGGTGCGTTCGGTATCCCCGAACCTGTCGGGGCTCAAGTTTTGGATCTGACTGTTCACGACGTGGTACTCGCTCCGTTGGTCGCTTTCGACCACACCGGTCAACGACTTGGTCAGGGCAGAGGATTCTACGATCGTTCACTCGCTGGTCTCGGCGACGAAGGGCCACTCATCATAGGAATCGCCTACACGTTTCAAGAAGTTGAACAGATTCCCAGCGAACCATGGGACATCCCCCTAGACGCAGTGGTGACAGACACTAAAGTGACAGTGTTCCGCCCCGGAGCCTTGTAGCGGAGCATCTCAGCGAACCGTCCCCCATAGGAGTAGACAAGCGTCGTGCATGTCATCGTGGTTGGAGCCGGCGAGGTCGGCTCTTATGTCGCTGATCGTCTCAGCCGAGAGGGACATGATGTTGCCATCATCGACCTCAACCGAGAACGTCTTCGTCAACTCGACGAAGACCTCGATGTGCTGATCGTCGAAGGCAGCGGCACTCATCCCGGGACGCTGCGCCGGGCCGGGGTCGAAGACGCCGAGTTGGTGGTGGCCGTCACCAAGGACGATGCGGTCAATCTGGTGTGTTCGCACCTGTCGAAGTTGCTGGGCGTCAAGCGCACCGTCGTCCGCATCGAAGCCTCGGAGCTCCGCAACAGAGACGCCGCGGAACTGCGTCAAGAATCTGGCGTGGACCTGGTCATCGATCCCGATTCCGAAGCTGCCGAAGACGTTCTGGAGTTGATTGACTATCCGGGCGCCGACGAAGTCGCCAAGATGGCTGGGGGAGAGGTGTTGGTCATCGGTGCCCGTTTAGCGCCGCATTCGCCGCTGGTGGGGCGTTCGCTCAAGGACATCGGCGCGGAGTTCGAGCCGGAGTGGGATTTCGTGGTCGGTTCCATCGGGCGTGCCGAGGAGACCATCATCCCGCGCCGCAACCACTTTCTGGAAGCTGGCGACCACCTGCGCTTGGCACTGAAACGGCGTGCACGGGGGCTGGTTTTTGAACTGCTCGGCCTCGAACGTTTCACCTTGCACCGAGTGATGCTGCTCGGAGGCGGACGCACCGCCGAGATCCTGGCTCAACGACTGACCGCACGAGGGATAGATGTCGTGATCGTCGAACGATCACCGCAGCGGGCACGGACTCTGGCCGAAAAGCTCGATGAAGCAGTGATCCTCGAAGGCGACATCACAGACGCAGATCTGTTGGAGGAGGCTGACGTCGGGCGCTTCGACATGGTCGTTGCTCTCACCGGCGAGGATGATGCCAACATCTTGGCCTGCCTGTACGCCAAATCGAGTGGTGCTGGAGAGACCGTGGCCGTGGTGCACCGCCTTGCTCTGCTCAAACTAGTGGGAGATGTGGGAATTGATGTTGCGCTCTCGCCGCGGACTGCCACAGCCAACGGCGTCCTGCGCTTCGTGCGTGGAGACGTGGCTGCAGTGGAGACCTTCCTGCACGGCAACACCGAAGTGCTCGAACTGGAGGTCGCGGTCGACAGTCCAGCCGACGGTGCGCTGGTCAAGGACCTGGGTCTTCCCAAAGACGTCCTTATCGGAGCTTTCGTACGTGATGGCAAGGCCCAGATAGCGCGGGGCCGTTCGCGCCTGCGGGGCCGCGACCATATTGTCGCCTTCGCTGTACCCATCGCCGTTGATGAGGTACGACGAGTGTTCGGGTGAAGCCTCTTCGCAGATCTTCACGAGCCCGAGCCCGGGCATTCGATGCCCACAGAACGCTTCGAGACTCACACATCCTGCTGGCGGTCAGCGACGCGCTATTGGGCTTGGGGATTGTCAGCGGCGGTTGTGCGATCTCGGGTCTGGCCGATGATCTCGGTGACAGCGTGGCGCTGGCTGTGGGCGCAGTGTTGTTCGCCGGAATCGGCATGCTCTCACGGGCCAAGCTGGTCCGACGCCCAAGACCCACCACTTCAGCAGTCCTTTCGGGCTTGGCAGCCACATGGCTTGTGCTGGTCGTTGTCGGAGCGGCGGTCTATCTGATCACTGGGACCATCGAGCGCGTCGATGACGCCTTGGTCGAGTCCGCTGCCGGTTTCAGCACCACTGCGGTGACGACCCTCAACCCGACCGAATTGTCAGTGCCCATGATATTGTGGCGGGCATCCACCCAGTGGCTCGGCGGACTGGTGGGGATCGTCGCCGGGGTGGTGGCGTTGCCCACGGCACTGCAACAGAAACGCCTCGCCCCGACGGAGTGGATCGCCAACGACGACTTCGCGCGGAACAAACGCACCCGTCGACGTCAGATCGTGGTGATCTATCTCTCCCTCACCGCGCTCATCGGGGTTGCGTTCGCCGCCACAGGAATGGGAACCAAACACAGCGCCGTGCATGCGCTCACCACAATCTCGACCGGTGGGTTCTCATCGGCGCCAGACTCGTTCGCAAGTTTCGGAGCAGCAACTGCGGCTGTGGCCACGATCGGGATGATCATCGCCGGTGCAAGCTACGCCGTTATCTGGTGGGCGATCAGAGGTCGAGCCAAGGCGCTGGTTCGCAGTCCGGAGCTTCGTACCTACGGCGCAGTCCTGTTAGTGGGAACACTGTTGGTCTGGTGGCGTGCCGATGAACTCTCTTGGCATGACTCGCTGTTCACGATCGCATCGTCAGCGAGCACGACCGGTTTCGCAGTCACTGACTGGACCGCTCTCGACCACGGCATCGTGGCGCTGCTATTGGTGATCATCGCCACAGGTTCGATGACCGGCTCTGCCGGCGGGGGCCTGAGCATCGGCAGGGCTCGAATCCTTGTCGCTTTCGCCCGACGAGAGTTGCGTCGCCAACTCGATCCTGGTGCTGTGGTCGTGGTCAAGAGCAGTGGGCGAGCGGTCGACAATCGTGCCATCGAACGTATGACCGGCCATCAGACCGCTCATCTTGCTGCCTGCGCTGCCGCGGCTGGACTGCTGGCACTCGCCGGCGTCGACCTCATCGGCGCCATCTACACCGGCATATCGGTGCTTGCGACACACGGTCCAGGGATCGGCACAGGTCCTTACGGCGAACTCAGCAATTTCAATGGTTGGGCGCGGATTTCGCTGGTGCCGTTCATGTTGGCTGGACGTCTCTCCCTGGTTCCGTTGATGATCGCCATCGTCTGGGGCGTGCATGCCCGCAAGAAGATCGGTCACTCGCTGCGCCGGCGCTTTCCCATGTCGCGCTTCCGCTTCACGGCGCTCGGCGCGTCCGCGGGGAGGCAACGATGAGAGGTTTCTGGCGGACCCGTGCAGGCCAGGCACGCCGAGCAACCATGCTGCACGGCACACCAGTCGGCCGCCCCAGCACCGCTCTGCATGTGATGGGACTGGCTCTGATATTCGTTGCCGCGGGCATGGCGATTTGCGCTCTGATCGAATTGGCGTCAACGAACCAAGACAGCGGGGCGCTTGCACTTGGATCGGTGATTTCCGGTGGTGTCGGGGGTCTGTTGTGGTGGCGCACCCGCGTCGGTTCAACGCGGACGCGAGATGTCTTCGCGGCGGTCGGCTGGACCTGGGCTGCCATGACCTTGTTCGGCGCGGTGCCATACGTGCTTGCGGGCACCTTCGCGACTCCCGGGGTCGATTTCGTCGAGCAACTGGTCAACTCGATCTTCGAGTCCGCCTCGGGGTACTCGAGCACTGGTTCGACGGTCCTGGTCGATTTTGAGAGTCCGGGCCGCGGCCTGATGATGTACCGCCAACTGAGCCAGTGGTACGGGGGCATGGGAATAGTCGTTCTGGCCGTGACGGTGCTGCCCTATCTGGGGGTCGGAGGTCTGGACCTGATCGCCGCAGAGGCACCCGGTCCCTCCTCGGACCGGCTGGCGCCACGAGTGTCTGAGACCGCCAGGCAGCTCTGGTCTATATATGCGTTGTCCACGGTGGGAGTCACGGTCGCGCTGTTCGTTGTTCCTGGCCCCGGTCTCTACGACAGCGTCGCCCACGGTCTCACGACCGCGGCAACCGGCGGCTTCTCACCCTATAGGAATTCGATCGGGCACTTCGACAGCCTTCTGGTCGAATTGGTGATAATCGCCGGGATGCTCTTCGGGGCCGTCAATTTCGCGCTCCATTGGCGTGCTGCCCACGGCGACTTGGGTGCCTACGCCCGCGACTCGGAGTTGCGAACCTTCGTGTCGCTGATCGTGGGGGCGGCGGCCGTCGTGGTCGCGGTGCTGTGGCTCAGCGAGCCTCTCGGGGGAGGCGAGGCGCTGAGAGCAGGCGTGTTCAACGTGATCTCGCTGGGCACCAGCACGGGCTACGGCAATGCCATGGGTGCCGAGTCTGCGGGCGACTTTGCTCAATGGGCGCCGGCGGCTCAGATGGTGATCCTGTTGCTGTTCGTCGTGGGCGCCTCGGCAGGCTCCACCTCCGGGGGCATAAAGGTCATGCGGGTGAGAGTGCTCGCCGGTCACATGATGCGCTCTATAAAGCACACTCAACAGCCTCGCGCCGTCTTCGCGGTGAAGCACGGGGGAGTGGCAGTGTCTGAAGACTTGGTATCCCGCGTGGCCGGTTTCTTCCTGTTCTACGTCCTGCTCATCTGTTTCGGCGCCGTCGCTCTGACCATGCTCGGCGGCGATCTCAACACCTCTATCGGAACGATCATCTCGGTGTTGGGGAACATGGGGCCCGCACTCGGTGACGCAGGGCCGACCTCGTCCTACGCCGAAGCCTTCAGCCAGCCGGCCCGTTTGCTGCTCGCCGCGTTCATGTTGGTTGGGCGTTTGGAGATCTTTCCGATGCTGTTGATGTTCGCAGCACCATACCGGGCCGTTCGCGATGCCCTCCATCGTTGACCGGCACAAGAGTGCTCAGCTGGCTAGCAGTTCGGTCAATGCGGCCAGAAACAAAGCGGGATCATGGCTCCCCGCGGTCTCTGAAGCGGAATGCATGGCCAATTGCGCGCAGCCCGCATCGATCACTGAAATCTGTAATTGAGCTGCTGTCTGCGGGCCGATGGTCGACCCGCAGGCGAGGTCGGTTCGGTTCACAAACTTCTGCATCCCAACGCCGGCGCGTTCGCAGGCCAAAGTAAACGCCGCGGCGCCTTGCGCATCGGTCGCATAACGCTGATTGGCATTGAACTTCAGTACCGGACCGGCATTGAGTTCGATCTGATGGTCGGGTTCATGACGACCGGGATAGTTCGGATGTGTTGCGTGAGCACCGTCGACAGACAGCACCAAGCTGTCGCGCCGGGACTGATGTACGTGTTCGAGGCCGCCACCGAGCGTCGAGTTGATGCGGTCCAAGATGGTGCCGAGTATCGGCGAGGCCGCGCCGGTGCTGCTGACACTGCCGACCTCTTCATGGTCGAAGAAGCAGAGAACTGGGATGTGGGGACCAGGATTCGTCGCCAACGCGAGCATCGCCTCCAGTCCCAAGAAACACGACAACAGATTGTCAAGACGTGACGATGTCAAAAAGCACTGATCGATTCCGGTGAGTGCCGCTGGAGTTGGGATATGGGCCATCATGTCCCAACTCAACACATCGTTCGTG
This sequence comes from Candidatus Aldehydirespiratoraceae bacterium, assembly GCA_965198365.1. Classification (GTDB taxonomy): domain Bacteria; phylum Actinomycetota; class Acidimicrobiia; order Acidimicrobiales; family Aldehydirespiratoraceae; genus VXYK01. Next base: position 2,293,608 of record OZ240617.1, read on the forward strand.
TCTGCGGACACGAGTTCCCCCAAGTAGGAACGGAACTCCAAAACGTCTGGGCCCACGCCCCAGATTGGAACCAAGTGCTGTTGTGCATTGAGCACAAGACCGCTTTTTCGGATGTCTGGATCAAGATGAATAGCAAGCTGAGGGATGCGTAATAGTGGTCGGTTGTCGTGCACCAGACGGGTGACCGTTCGGTCGCCGTCTCGTATCACTACTTGGCCGGCCAAGCCCAAGTCTCGGTCGAGCCAGGAATTCACCAAAGCGCTGCCGTAAACCTCAACGCCCAGTTGTCGCCAGGAACCACTGTGAGTGTCAGGTTGAGGTTTAATGCGCAGGTTCGGGCTGTCGCTGTGGGCGGCGATCACCCGAAACCCAGTTGCCGCGCGGTGATGCTCTCCGATCACCCAGGCGACCAAAGCTCCGCCCTGACGTACATATTGGCGTCCGGTAACTGTCGGCGCTTGTTGCGACCCGAGTTCAACAAACCCTGCTGCCTGCAGTTCTTGGCATGCCGTTTCTACCGCATGGAACGGGGTTGGTGATGCGTCAATCAACGACGCCACCCTTCGAGCAACCGAAAGATCCGGGGTTTTCATAGCCCCATACTGTCGCCCTGGAGCCCAAAATGGCGTGTCTGGGGACAAGTTCGGTATCATTGAATTGCGTTTGAGCCGGGCCAGCGTCGTCCCCGCTCACGTTTTGGGCTTCACGCCCCAATATTGGAACCACCTCAGGAGATGCAGATGCTTCGCGCACAGCCCCCGCGCCAGGGCCTCTACGACCCTCGAAACGAGCACGACGCCTGTGGAGTCAGCTTCGTGTGCGACATCGGTGGTCGTCGCAGCCATGACGTCCTGCTCACCGGGTTCGCGGCGTTGTGCAATTTGGAGCACCGCGGCGCTCAGGGGGCCGACATAAACACCGGTGACGGGGCGGGAGTTCTGATCCAGACACCAGACCGTTTTTACCGCGACGTTGTGCCCTTCGACCTTCCCGGTGAGGGTGAATACGCCACCGGTATCGCCTTCATCCCTCAAGCTGACAAGCACGCAGGCATCGCCCAGCGCGAGGTTGAGCGAATAGTCGCCGAACAAGACATGGTCACGTTGGGTTGGCGCGATGTGCCCGTCGAAGAATCGGTGATCGGATCGGCCGCGCTGATGACGATGCCGACATTCCGACAGATTTTCATTAGCGCAGAGGGTTTGAGCGGCCTGGATCTTGACCGGCGGGCGTTCATTGCTCGCAAACGCATCGAACATGAGATTCAGATTCTCGCCCCAGCCGACCAGGGCTTTGACGACCAGGACGCTGCTACCAAGGTCATGGCAGGGGCATCGAAGCCGCACGAACGTGTCTATTTTCCATCGCTCAGCTCCAGAACCGTCGTCTACAAGGGAATGCTGACCCCTCCTCAGCTCGCAGAGTTCTACCAGGACCTCAGCGACGAGCGAGTTGAGAGCGCGCTAGCGCTGGTCCATTCCCGGTTCTCCACCAACACCTTCCCTTCATGGCCCCTCGCCCATCCCTACCGGATGATTGCCCACAACGGAGAGATCAACACGATCCAAGGGAATCGCAACTGGATGCGCGCCCGCGAGGCGCTGCTGGAGTCGCCGCATCTGCCTGGTCTTGAACGAGCATTTCCAATATGCACTGAAGGCGCCAGCGACACCGCTGGGTTCGACGAGGCTCTTGAATTGTTGGTGCTAGGCGGTTACTCCGTTGATGAAGCCGTGTTGATGATGATCCCCGAACCGTGGGAACACCACCAACACATGGACTCGGCCCAACGTGCCTTCTACCAATTCAATTCGACGCGTATGGAGCCATGGGACGGTCCTGCCTCAATCGCATTCACCGACGGAGAAGTGATCGGTGCGGTACTTGACCGCAATGGTCTGCGGCCTTCGCGATATTGGGTTACCGACGACGGGCTGGTGATAATGGCCAGCGAAGTCGGAGTGGTCGAAGTTCCAGCGGACCAGGTGGTTGAGAAAGGTCGCCTCCAGCCCGGCCGGATGTTTTTGATCGATACCAATGAGAAGCGCATCATTCGCGACGACGAGATCAAAGCACGCCTCGGAGCAGCTCGTCCCTACCGCACCTGGATCGACCAGAACCTCACCACCCTTGCTGATCTCCCCGAAGCGGCGCCCCGAGAAAGCGATGAAGGAACACTCACCCAACGTCAGCAGACTTTTGGATATACCCATGAGGAGAAAAAGCTGCTGCTGGCTCCGATGGCGATCCACGCCAAGGAAGCCATCGGTTCTATGGGCACGGACACGCCCATCGCGGTGTTGAGCAGTCGCTCACGACAGTTGAGCGACTACTTCCAGCAACTTTTTGCCCAAGTCACCAATCCACCGCTCGACGCGATCCGCGAGCAGATCATCACATCGCTATTTGCGCGTGTGGGTCCGGAGGGCAATCTATTCGACCCGCAACCGAGTTCGTGTCGGACAATTCACCTCGACAGCCCGATCATCACCGATGATCAACTCGGACGCCTCGCCGCGCTGGACGGGACCGAAGGACCAGCCGGATTTCGTGCCGCAATTCTCCCCGCCCTGTACCCGGTGGCCGCGAACGCCGAGGGGATGGCCAACGCTCAGGGTATGAAGAGCGCGCTACGCACCCTGCGCGACGCTGCCAGCGCCGCCATCGAAGATGGAGCCACGGTGCTGGTGCTCAGTGACCGTGGTACCAACGAGTCTTTAGCGGCGATTCCCTCGCTGCTGGCAACTAGCGCAGTTCACCACCATCTTGTCCGTGAAAAGAGCCGTACCAGAGCGGGGATAGTGGTGGAGGCCGGCGATGTCCGCGAGTGCCATCACCTCTGCCTGCTCCTGGGCTACGGCGCCAACGCCATCAACCCATATCTAGCCTTAGAAACGATCAGCGACATGGTGAAGCGGGGTGAGCACGGACTTGAGCGGTCAATGCCGCTGTCGACAGCTCACCGCAACTTCGTTGATGCCGCGGGCAAGGGAGTCCTGAAGGTGATGTCGAAGATGGGCATCTCCACCGTGGCGTCGTATACCGGAGCTCAAATTTTCGAGGCGATCGGGTTGTCACGCGAAGTCACTGACGAGTACTTCACCGGCACCGTCAGCCGTCTCGATGGTGTGGGGTTGGACGTGTTGGCCAACGAGGTCGCTGCTCGCCATCGTCTGGCGTATCCGAAGGTACCAACCCAGCGGTCCCACCGGTCTCTAGAAGTCGGCGGGGAGTACCAGTGGCGCCGCGAGGGCGAGTACCACCTGTTCAACCCAGAAACCGTGTTCAAGCTTCAACATTCGACGCGCGAGAAACGTTTTGACATCTTCAAGGAGTACACCGAATTGGTGAACGATCAATCCAAGCGTCTGGGAACGCTTCGGGGTTTGTTTCGCTTCAATTCTGCTCGTCCTCCGGTGCCGATCGAACAAGTGGAGTCGATTCCCTCCATCGTCAAGCGTTTTTCGACCGGAGCAATGAGTTACGGCTCGATCTCACCCGAAGCTCACGAGACGCTTGCCATTGCCATGAACCGCATAGGCGCCAAATCCAACACGGGCGAAGGAGGCGAAGACGCCGACCGATTCGTGCCCGACGACAACGGAGACCTCCGCCGCAGTGCTATAAAGCAGGTGGCCAGCGGACGTTTCGGTGTCACCAGCGAGTATTTGGTCAACGCCGATGATCTACAGATCAAGATGGCTCAGGGAGCAAAACCTGGCGAAGGCGGACAGCTTCCCGGCAACAAGGTGTACCCCTGGATCGCCAAGACCCGTCATTCAACACCCGGCGTTGGTTTGATCTCACCGCCACCGCACCACGACATCTACTCGATTGAAGATCTCGCTCAGTTGATCCACGACCTCAAGAATGCCAACCCTCAAGCTCGAGTTCACGTCAAGCTTGTGGCTGAGGTTGGAGTAGGGACCGTTGCCGCGGGAGTATCCAAGGCTCACGCCGACGTAGTCCTCATCTCCGGGCACGACGGCGGGACCGGAGCCTCGCCCCAAACATCGATCAAACACGCAGGCGTTCCATGGGAGCTCGGGCTGGCCGAAACCCAACAGACACTGCTGCTCAACGACCTGCGCGACCGTATCGTCGTGCAGTGCGACGGCCAATTGAAGACTGGCCGCGACGTAATGATCGCGGCGTTGCTCGGGGCTGAAGAATTCGGATTCGCCACCGCTCCACTTGTCGTCATGGGTTGCATCATGATGCGCGTATGTCATCTCGACACCTGCCCGGTCGGTGTCGCTACCCAGAACGAGAAACTACGCGAGAACTTCTCGGGGCAACCTGAATTCGTCGTGAACTTTGTTGAGTTCATCGCGCAAGAGGTCCGAGAACTGATGGCAGAACTCGGATTTCGCACCCTCGACGAAGTAATCGGGCAGGTCGAAGTTCTCGATGTCAGCGACGCGGTCAACCATTGGAAAACTGACGGCCTTGACCTCTCGCCCATTTTGCATTTGCCCGAAATCGCACGCGAGTCGCGCCGCCATCAATGGAAAGAGCAAGACCACGGCCTTGAACGTGCACTCGACCAAACACTTGTCTCCCTTGCTGAAGGTGCGCTTGGCGACGGGCGTCCCGTCACCATCGATATCCCGATTCGCAACGTCAATCGCACGGTTGGGACTCTCTTGGGCTTTGAGGTGACAAAGCGATTCGGAGGGGAGGGACTGCCAACCGACACGATCATCGTCAACTTCACGGGCTCGGCCGGAAACAGCTTTGGCGCGTTCGTTCCCCGGGGCATCACCTTGAGACTCGAAGGAGATGCCAACGACTACGTCGGCAAAGGACTCTCTGGCGGCCGTCTGGTGGTGCGCCCACCAGAGAGCGCTCAGTTCGTTGCCGAGGAGAACGTTATTGCAGGGAATGTGATTCTCTACGGTGCCACTGGCGGAGAGGCGTTCCTGCGAGGTCGAGTAGGGGAACGCTTCTGTGTCCGAAACTCCGGTGCCATCGCCGTGGTGGAAGGAATAGGCGATCACGGTTGCGAATACATGACCGGAGGTCGAGCGGTTGTGCTCGGCTCGACCGGACGCAACTTCGCCGCTGGAATGAGCGGCGGAATCGCCTTCGTGTACGACCCGGCCAAACGATTGCCACCGCGGACCAACCTTGAAATGGTCGTATTGGAAGAACTCGACGACGAAGACCTCGAATGGCTTCGCGACAGAATCGTGAAACATCGTCACGAGACGGGAAGTGAAATCGCAGCTCGGATTCTGGCTGCTTGGGGGACTAGCTCAGGCGACTTCGTCAAAGTAACCCCAACGGACTATCGGCGGGTTATGGAAGCCGCAGCACGAGCCCGAGAGCAGGGCGCCAACGAAGTAGAGGCGATCATGGCCGCCTCACGAGGCTAGGACAGAGGGGACCGCAGACGATGGCTGACCCCCGCGGCTTCATAAAGCACCAGCGACAGCTTCCCACAAGGCGACCGGTCCCTGTCCGATTGTTGGATTGGAAAGAGGTCTACGAAGACTTTCCAACCTCAGAACTACGCCGGCAAGCAAGTCGCTGCATGGACTGCGGCATCCCGTTCTGCAACAACGGCTGCCCGCTCGGCAACTTGATTCCCGACTGGAACGACCTGACTCACAACGGCCAATGGAAGGACGCCATCGAACGTCTCCACGCGACCAACAACTTTCCAGAGTTCACCGGGCGTCTCTGCCCTGCACCCTGCGAAACTGCATGCGTTCTGGGAATCAACCAACCGCCGGTCACCATCAAGCAGATCGAAGTCGAGATCGTTGACAGGGCTTGGGCGCAGGGCAATATCGCTGCTGTCAGCCCAACAGTGGTCACCTCGAAACGAGTGGCCGTCGTGGGTTCGGGCCCAGCTGGTCTCGCGGCAGCCCAACAGCTCACTCGAGCCGGGCACGAAGTAGTCGTCTACGAGCGCGATGACCGACCGGGAGGGCTCCTGCGCTACGGAATTCCCGAGTTCAAGATGGAAAAACGCCATCTTGACCGACGACTGGACCAAATGAGAGCCGAGGGCACGACCTTCGTGTGCAACACGGCCGTCGGCATCGACATCAGCGCTGACGAACTGCAGGAAACCTTCGATGCTCTGGTGCTGGCATGTGGGGCAACGCAAGCCCGTGACCTGCCAATCCCAGGCCGGGAACTCGATGGCATCCACCAGGCCATGGAGTACCTGCCCATCTCCAACCATGTTCAACAAGGCGATATCGCTGAGCCTTCGATAACCGCCGAAGGCAAACACGTGATCATTATCGGTGGTGGCGATACCGGCGCTGACTGTCTGGGGACTGCGTTGCGACAACGCGCCAAGTCGATAAACCAGTTTGAGATCATGCCCCGTCCACCCGACGAACGGCCTGAGTCGAATCCCTGGCCCACCTGGCCGATGATCTACCGCGTCAGCTCCGCCCATGAAGAAGGCGGCGAGCGGGAATACGCCATCAATACAGTCGAGTTCACAGGTACCGACGGGCGAGTCAGCGGACTCAACTCAGTGAGAGTCGAACAGAGCTTCACCGATGGGCGAATGAGTTTTGAGCCGGTAGCCGGCTCGGAACGAGACTTTCCAGCGGACTTGGTGCTGTTGGCCATGGGCTTCACCGGAGCCGAACCCGGGCCACTGCTCGAGCAATTCGGGGTGGAACTTGACGCCCGGGGCAACGTGGCCCGCGATGGCGACTGGGCGACCAACGTCGAAGGGGTCTTCGTCTGCGGGGACATGGGTCGCGGCCAAAGTCTGATCGTTTGGGCAATTGCGGAGGGTCGTTCAGCCGCGGCTTCGGTAGACCGTTGGCTCACCGGCCACACCCTGCTCCCAAGCCCAGTAACCCCAACCGCAGCACCCCTGCGCTAGCCGCTAGCTGTCGGGGCGTTGGGCCGAGCGCAAGTAGTCGGCGAAGAGCAGCAACAGAGCTGTCACCGCAAGGATATGGACACCCTCGAATTGCTGTGGCCACACAAAGTCGGGCGGATGACGAAACCTTCGCTGCTCAACCATGATCGACAGTGCTGCCAAGCCCAACAACAAAGCCGCATACAACCCCCCACGATTCCACCAGCGCGGGCACCAGATACCGAGCGCCGCGATCGCGCCAACCGCTACGGCGGCTAGGTGCCATTCGGGAAGGTTGCTCACGGCAAAAACAAACGCCACAACAAAACCGACTCCAACATGGGTGCCAGCTCGTGCAGGTAAGACCCGATAGTTCGCCGAAGCGCTGATAGCGGGATCGATCAGAGGGAGTTCTGGCCCGTCACGGCGCCGCGCCAGTGACACGTCAGGCCCGGTCACCGAACGGACCGCCAGAAAGCCAACCACCAATACAGCCAGCAGGCTCAGCCACAATGCCCAGTTGACCAAGCGCTGAGGAGTCCATCGCAACTCAACTAAACGATCATCACCGGCCGGGAGCCGCCAACCGTTGGCGAACCCGTCAAGCAACACCGGGGCTCCCAGGTCCACACCGTCGACCGTCGCCGACCAGCCGTCGTTGTGGCTTTGGCCAAGCACAAGCCACCGGTCATCGGGCGACCCCCGCACCATCAACGTGAAGGAGGTGTCGTCGTTGCTGAGCACTTCGACCGGAGCCATTCGCGCTGGAGGATCCGTGGGACGGGGACTGCGCAACACAAGCTGATCGATGTCAAGACCTGCCGACCGCGACCGCGATTCGATCCTGAGACCGTCATCAACAGAAACTGTCTCATCGCAGCCAACGAGGAGCAGTTCGCGGCGGGCCAAGGCGTCTTCGGCTGACCCTGTTACCCGCGCCCTGACGGCAACGTCGTTGATCACCAGCAATTCACTGCAGCCCGTATCGAACTCAGTCGCCTCGCTGAAGTGAATTCCCTCGCCAAGATCAACCTCGGCGACAGCTATCGGCATGGCCACCCCCGCATTGGAATACCAGTCTCGAGTGATGCGCTCATCGACATCGGCTGCCACCAGGACCAGAGTCGAGAAGGCGCGGTCGAGTCTCTGCTCCAAACGAACCGTCTGCCCCCTCGGTCCGGGGCGAAGCCCACCGTCAAGTACAAGCTCGCCCGCTTGGGTGCCGTCGACCATCACCAACATTCGGCTCGGCAACGAATGCAGGTCATCAGCTACGACATCAATCACGAGACGCTCAACGTGAACTGGTTCAGCAGTAGTGAGTTCGAGCCATTGACCTGCTTGGGGGCCAAAAACTCCAGTCCACGCGGTGTCTGGGTCGTCATCGAACGCGAACGAGGCCGCGCTGTGGAGATCACCGGGGAGACGACCGCTGGAATGCGCCGTCATAGCCAACCCAGCAGGCGTCCCAGTACGCCCAAGAAGTCCGTCGATTTGGGACTCGGGGGCGGCAGCCGAAAGCCTGGCAGCGCCTGAAACTGTAAAGCTACGCCCAGCAGTCATGGGCACCCAACGATGCATCTCCGGTTCGGCATCTTGGCGCACTGGTTCGGCCGGGTCGGATCGTTCACGGGTCAAGACCACAGACAAATCATGAACATCAAGTCGACTGCCGAGTGCCTCCAGCAACGCAACCGGAGTTCGAATCGTTTCGCGCAACGGCTCTGGAGACGGCCCGAGCAGCACTTCGGCGAAACCGACCGGCGACACACCGGGGTAGGTCGCATACACTCCGAAATCAAGATCGGTGATTTCGACTTGTATCTGCGAAACCATGGTCTCGGCGAACTCAACCGTCTGGCCGCCCACACTCTGGCTCTGCGCGCCCAGCGCGAACCGACCCAACACTGAGTCGTCTAATGAAGGCCCGTCAGCTCGAATCTCCACCTCGGTGATATGACGGTTGGCTTCGCCGAGAGGCTGCACAAAAGTGATCTCCGAGACCTGCGTCGGGGAGTTGAAGTTGAACTCGAGATATTCACCGCGAGCCTCGGAAAAAGCGGCTACGACCCAGGCGGTGGTGGGATCACCGTCCACGGCATAGAAGGCGCGATCATCGTTGGTGTAGGTGACCGGGTTGCCATACGCGCTGGCTTGAACAGTGAAGTCGCCGTCCTGTACGGCCACGGTACGACTGCCGTCGGCATCTGAGTCTTGGCGTTGATCGAGTTCAAAGAACAGCGGCAAACGATTGTCGGTCGGGTCGTCGACCAGCGGCGTTTGGCCCGCTCGTTCAACCACGCCGAGATTCTCCCTCAATGTTCCCCAACGCCGAGCTCGCTTGGCGTTGGTGTCGGTGATGACGATGTGGCTCGGTTCGGCCAGAACGGTCGAACGAAGGTCGTCGTCGGCAACCAGGTCCGAAGCAAACCAGAGACTCCCACTCAGGTCCAACAAACCGGCGCCTGCGATATCAACGATACCTTCGGCGTCACCGACGATCACCGTTCCACCTGTGAGCGGACGAAGCCTTACGATGTCGAGAGCATTTTTAACCTGGTAAACCGTCACAGGAGCCGGATCAGGCAACCCCGGGTCAATACCCAGATGCACTTCGTCAAGCATCGTCTGGGAGGGGCCGGCCACGTTCGGTTTCGGTTCCCCGAAGCCGACACCGGGCCCCAAGTCCGGCACCCGGGCCAACTGGTCGGCTAGCGCTACCGGTCGAGGAGTGCGGAAGCGTTCGAAAGTGAGATCACCGCGATGCACCACGTCGTCGACCGACATCAACTCGGCGACAGGCACGACCGAGTCCAGGTCAAGACTATTTTCCTGGAAGCGGCGATCGAAAGCTGCAAGCAGGGCCGCTGACTCCGCAGAACCGAACGGAACCAGTTCACGAGCGATGTAACCGCGATCAAGAAGGCCAGGCGTAATCGGGTCGACGGTGTTGCCCCAACGATAGGAAGCAAAATCCGTCCCCGGAACTTCCATCACCCGGCCCCCACGCCCAGAGTTGTCGAGCGCTGAGATTGCATCAATCCAATACTCGGGGATGTTCTCATCACGATGCAGGTGTTCCTCGATCATGCGAATCCGCCACATCGCAGGATTATTGAGCACGACCGCGACGCAAATGAGAACCGCTAGAACGCGCCCCTGATCCGGCCAACGACGCTGCATGGCATTGGCGATCATCCCGAGAAAAACTGCCACCGCAAGAACCAACATGGGCAACGCCCGAGGCGTCGAGCGCAGAGCCAAACCAACATCGGTTTGGGTAAATGACTTGAAGACCGAACCCAAAGCGCTGGGATGATCAAACGGATGAGACGCAATGGCAAAAAGCCCACCCACCACGATCAACAACACGAAATACGAGCGGTGTCGCCAGCGGATCAGAGCTGCTCCGCCCAGAGCGAACACAACCAGCCCGAAACTCAAGAAATGGAGCCAGACTCCCTGGGTGTACTCGATGCTCGGTTCGATCCACTGACCGAACTTGTCGTTGCCGTAGAAAAACCAATAGCCGAGACCCCGAAACACTTCGGGACCTGTTGAGGCATCTGCGACCACTTGGTACGTCTCGGTGTAACGCGTCACCGGGAGGCTGTATCCACCTTGCAGCGCCAGACCCGCGATCCACCAGAGCGAAACCCCGATGGTGGTGACCGCGATCCTCAACGCGGCCCCTAGCGCTCGAGTTGCCGAAATAGATCGTTCAATGCCGGCGGCGTGAAGCAGCCATAACACAGGGGCCAACCCCACCAACACCAACGCTGTGGCGTTCACCGAACCAACCGTGACCACTACCAAGGCGAATAGAGCCGGATAGCGCCAACCGCCACGACGCGCCGCACGGATGGTGAGCGCGATCATCCATGGCAACCCAGCCCACGGGAGTAAGACAACCGAGATGCGAGCTGAATAGTGCAGGACGTAAGGACTGAGTTCGTAGGCCAGCATCGCCACAAGCAGACCCCCGCCTCTCCAATCGAGCGTCTTGAGCAGATACCGGACTCCTACCGCAGCGCCAAACAAAATTGAACCAAGCCAAAGGCGTTGAGCCAGCCAATCTGGGCTCTGCAGTGTCTCTGCCAACCAATAGAAAGGCCCCATCGGCCACAGGTAGCCAATGGTTTGGTGGGTTACGGTGCCCAAAGCCACATCGCTGTCCCACAACGACGACGCTTCGGCGAGCAAGCGTGAAGGGTCGAGATACAGGTAGGTCTTGGTATCGGCGCCGACCTTGCCAGGACTCGAAAAGACAACTGGCAGATATGCAACGACCGCGGCGACTCCCAAGGGCACCGCACCACGGAGACTCTTCAGCTGGGCACGGACGCTCGAGCGGCGGAGCCACCTACTATCCATAGCGAGTGCGCCGCGCGCTAGCAGCAAGCACCGCCATCGTGTCGTACGCAGTGCGCTCCCACGTGAATGCAAGCGCTTGTTGGCGGGCTTCGACACCCATACGCTCGCGCAGATCCTGGTCGCTCAACACACTTACCAATGCCTCAACGAGCTCGATCGAAGAGTCAACCAACAGGCCCGTCACACCGTGAGTCACGGCATCAACATGACCTGGAATCCTCGTTGCAACCGCAGGCGTGCCAACCGCAGCGGCTTCGGTCAGAGTCATTCCCCATCCTTCGCTCTTCGAGCTGGCAGCAACAACCCACGCGGATTGGTAACGCTGGATCAAGGTGTCGTCGTCAACGCGGCCCAGTAGCTGACACCATTGTTCAGCCCCGAGGCGCGAGATCTGATTCTCAAGCGCATCTCGTGCATAGCCTTCACCGACAATCGTCAGCGTTGCCGGTACCACTTCACGAACCCGCACCATCGCCTCAATCAGCTCGTCGAATGCCTTGGGAGGCATCAGGCGACCAACAGCGAGCACGCTGGGAACCTCGGACTTTTCTCCGCCCATCGAGAACATCGGCGAAATCCCGGGCGGCACGACATGCACATTCTCGGGCCGAAACCCAAGCCGTTCCAGTAGCAACACCCTGCTGGATTCAGACAGCGTCACTACCGATGTTCGGCGATAGAACGGCGGAGCCAAGCGACTTTCGAGGAACTGGCCGACGCGAGCTAGACCGGGCGGCAGTACCAGCGGCCACATCTCCGTGTGCACATGGTGGAGCCAGGTCACGCGCGGACCGCGAGCCCAGATTGGAGAGAAGAAGGGCACCCCGTTCCATATCTCGACTAATGCATCTCGCGGCCCATGACGACCTGTCGCCTCAGCGGCAGCAGCGCGGGGAAACACCAGATATCTCCCAGCCTTGCGGATCACCTGGTAGCCGTCACGCGTCGCAAAGGGTCGCGATCCCTGCGCGTACGAGGTGCGCATGGTGACTTCGATCCCAGCCTGTGCCCATAACGATGCCACCGTTGAGGCGTGGATCTCGGATCCCCCCGCTTCAACATCGGCAAGATCACGCCAAGCCAGCATGTGGATACGTCTGATACCTGCTTCGGCGGCAAGATCGCCGATTTTTCCTACCGTCGGCACAACATTGGCCGACGAAGCAAATTCCGGTGGTTCAGGCACCCGCGGCACCGACGCATGTTACCGGCCGTGTTGCTGACATCTCACGGTGGGGAGCAAGCTGCACAACAATGACTGTCTCGCGCTTCGCAGAGCCTGTAACGGTTGTAATAATTCACCGCAACCGTGCCGAACAGGTGGGTCTCACAGTTGAGGCTTTCAGAGCACAGACCGTTCCCACTCAGGTGATGGTTGTCGACAACGGCAGCGAGGCATCTACGGTCAATGCACTCAGCGGACTGGTGGGTGACGCCGAACTGATTGTCACCGGTGAAAATCTAGGCTTCGGTCCAGGAGCCAATATTGGCATGAGACGCTTCCTGCGAGGCGGAGTTGGTGAATGGGTGGCGCTTGCACCCCACGATGCGATGCCCCAACCCGACACCATCGAAAAGATGCTGTCAGCGGTATCCGACAAACCGCTGGTCGGTTTGATGAGCGCAGATGTGGGTGACCAGGCACGTCCAATCATCCAGCCATATCTCGGCTCGATCGACGCTGAGCCGACAGTGTCGGAAGGATTCGACCGATCCGACTATCCGCATGGAACGCTGATGATGTGTCGTCGAAGTTTTCTATCTGAGGTTGGCTTGTTCGACGAGCGCTATTTCGCCTACTGCGAAGAAGCTGAGCTGGGTGTTCGCGCGGCCAAATCAGGCTGGCTGTGCGGCGTGATCCGGGGTGCTGAAGTTCGAAATCCGGGTATGAGTTCTTCGGTTGAACGGGTCGCTTATCTGCAATTACGCAACACGCTGCTAATGCTTCGCGAACACTACGGAGTTAGAAACTCGCTCTTTCGAATAGTGGTTGCTCTGGCACAAATCCCGATGGGTCTGGTTTACGCACCAGCACGCGGATTGCACTGGTCCGTGCGAGGACGCCTGTTCGCAATCCGGGATCACTTGCGGGGCCGCTACGGACCACCACCGCCATCGATCAGCTCCAAAGAGCATCCACACGGAAGAACCCGGGCGGCCTGACGCTCTTGTTCGAGGCGCTCAGCGCCGCTTGGACCGCGGCGTGCGTCGTGAAGCGCCGAGGAGCGCCACCATCAGCCGAGCGTAGTGATACGCCAATCTCAATGGGCGCTGCGACGGCACACCACCGGCCCTCTGGTTCATCAACGCGGGGACTTCGACAACCGTGTATCCCCGGCGACAGGCTTCTACAAGCGTCTCCACCGAGTCCATGTAGTCAACCGGATACTGATGAGCAAAGACTTCCAGCAGTTGTCCGCCGATGGCTCTGAATCCCGAAGATGTGTCACTGAAGGACTGCCCGGTAATCACCCGAACGCCAACCCGCAGCACCCACATCGCCAGGGCTCTGCTCCGCCCGACTCCGTAGTCACCCTCAAGAAATCTGGAGCCCACAGCCATGTCCGCACCTGCGTCAAGAGCCGCTGTCAGTAGTCCGATCTGATCGGCTCGATGCTGGCCATCGCCATCGAACTGCACAGCCCGCGAATAGCCGTTGTCTACCGCGTAGCGATAGCCGGCCCGCAAGGCTCCGCCGATTCCAAGGTTGAACGGCAGAACCACAACCTGCACACCAGCATCGCGAGCCACCGAAGCCGTCGCGTCGGTCGAACCATCGTCAACTACGATGACGTCGAGTTCAGAGACAGTGTCCGCAAGCTGACGAAGAACTGCAGGCAGAGCTTCTTCCTCGTTGTATGCCGGGATGACGACAATGGTCCGCGGTAGGCCCGACTCAATCATCGGATCGACTTGCTGACAGGTTTCGCCATCAGGCTCCACCAGCCTTGAGTTCCTCGTGGTAGTCCGCCTCGACATTTACCTCCCAGACGTCGTGACTCGTACCGTTGACGAGGTTTTCGACGGTAAGCATTGCCGTGTACATGGAATGGTCCTGATTGTTGTAGCGGTGCATTCCGTTACGGCCAACGGGGTGAACATTGCGAGTGCACTCAGCAAGCCAGCCGCGCAGCGTGTCGACATTTTCTTTGTAGAAGGCGTCGTACATCGGGTACGCCTTGGGCATCCGTACTACGTAACCCTTCTCAACGCGGGTGGGGTCGAGCAGACCGAGAGTCGCCATTTCTCTGGTTCCCAAGGCTATGAGGTCGTCGTCGCTGGAGACCCAGAGTTCATCGCCTTCGTTCACGAAGAACTCAAGGCCCAGACATGTTTTGCCAGGTTCGGGAATCATTTGCGGTGACCAAGAACCAAAGTTCTGCACACGGCCGACAGCCACTTCGGGGGAGTGGATGTATATCCAGTTGTCGGGGAAGCCATCTTCAAGTGGAACGACTAGTGCCACGGTCAAAAAATCGCGGAACTTCAGTCCGGAAGCGGCGCTAAGAACCTCTGCAGGTGCCGGGGGATCCATCGCTTGGACAAGCCGTGGGATCGGCATCGAAGAGATGACTGCACTGCATTCGTGCACCTGTCGGCCACCTGCATCCGTCGTGATGACCTCAGTGGCAACCCCATCGGCGTGACGGATCTTGGTGACTGTTGAGTTGAATTCGACATTGCTGCCCTGCGCTTGCACCAACTCACAGCAACGTTCCCACATCATCCCGGGACCGTGGCGTGGATACTCGAACTCCTCAATGAGGCTCGTAATGCCAGTTGAGTTGCGCTTTGGAATGAGCGCGTTGACGATCGCATTGAAGAGGTTCAGGTTCTTGATTCGTTGCGCGGCCCAGTCAGCTTCGAGTTCGTCGGCCGGCACTCCCCAAACTTTTTCGGTGTAGGTCTTGAAGAAGGTCTTGTACAGCCGCCACCCGAACTTGGCAGCAACGTACCCCTCGAACTTCGTCTGGTCGGTAGGTGGTCGTATCTTGACCCAGAGGTACGACATGACACAGCGAACCGCTTCCAGGACACCCAAGTTCCTGAGTGCGTTGAACGCTTTGAGGGGGTAGTCGTAGAACTTCCCCTTATAGAAAATTCGGCTCATGCGGGGCCGTAAAAGGAAATCTTCGGCGGGGAGAATCTCGTGCCAGAGATCGGACACCGGTGCGACCTTGGTAAAGAAGCGATGGCCGCCGATATCAAAGCGCCAACCATCGCGTTCAGCGGTGCGGGAGATTCCACCTACGACATCGTCGGCCTCAACGATGAAGGCTGTGCGACCGTACTTGCCGAGTTGGTAGGCAGCGGTCAGTCCAGCCGGGCCCGCACCGATCACCACGATTTGCGGCTCTGGAACGGGGCTTTGGTCACTACCCATATGGCTGCCCTCTCCTACGCGAAGCGGGATCATATCCGAAATCGCGACATTCTCAGATTGGGTCACCCGAGCCGTGCCGCGAACGCGCCACACTGCAGTCATGGAACTTCTGCAGATCACCTGTCCGCGCTGCGCAACAGAGTGCGAAGTCGAGTACTACGGCCCGTGCGGATCTTGCCGCGAGCAACTCAAGGCGACCCTCCGCCGCGACGCCCAAGACCTAACGGCCGTCGAATACGAACCCAAGGTGAACGTAACCCCCAACGCCGTCGCGCTCAAAGACGACTAGGCGCGCCGCCAACCTCTACCCCTCCCAGATACCCCGATCGCAGAAGACAGACTTCAACACTTCGGGTTCATCGGTCATCAAACCGTCTACACCGAGGTCGAGCAGTCGATGCATTTCGCCGGGATCATCGACCCCCCACACATGAACATGGATCCCGACGGTGTGTGCATGCTCGATGAATCGCTGAGTGACAATCTCAATGCGACCCATACGAACCGGCACCTGCGCCGCATCCACCCTCTCAAGCGGGACTGGAATGTGGTTGGCACGCAGCAACAGTGCCATCACCCTGCGGCTACCTGCAGCAATCGCCAATCCATCGCCCAACAACCGCCTCGCATGATCTACCCGACGATCACTGAAAGCACCCACCAGCACCCGATCCAAGGCATCGGCCGCCGAGATCGCCCGGGCCAACGGTTCCACAGCTCCATCGCGTTTCGGGTCGAAGTTGATCCGCGTATTCGGGAACGCTTCAAGCAATTCGTTGACCCGCAGGATCGGCTCGGTGCCTCCTATTTTGGCTTTGCTGACCTCGGCCCAGGACAACTCGGCAATATCACCGGTGCGATCCGTGGTCCGGTCGAGTCGATCATCGTGGCAGATCACTCCGACACCGTCACGGGTCACCTGCACATCGGTCTCAATGTGGCTGTAACCCAGATCAACAGCATGGCGAAAGGCGCGCTCGCTGTTCTCCGGATAGACGCTGGTGCCGCCACGATGAGCAAAGGGAATGGGACCCCGATGTTGCAGAAACGGATGGACTTCAGGCACGGCGCCACAATACTCGCCGTACTTGACTACTGGGAGGGCTCCCACATCGGGGTGCCGCTTTCTGGCCTGTGTAGCTAGTAGCGTTTCAGCCATGCACCGACGCACAAAAATCGTTGCCACCATCGGTCCGGCCTCTGAGGACGAAACAACTCTGCGAGAAATGATTCGCGCAGGGATGAACGTTGCCCGAGTCGGACTGGCGCACGGAACTGTTGACGAAGGGATAGAGCGATATCGTCGCATCCGAGCGGTAGCCGAAGACGAAGGAGTCCGGGTCGGCATCCTGGTTGACCTTCCAGGCCCAAAGGTGCGAGCCGCGAGCTTCAGTGAACACGGCACCGATATCGCCACCGGTAGCACCTTGGAACTTCGGGTTGGACACGACGCGTCGAACGAATCGGTGATTGAGGTCGACTACGAGGGTCTTCTCCACGACTTGGAAGTAGGCGACCAACTAACCGTCGGTGACGGTGGCGCAGTACTCAAGATCACAGACATATCGAGCGAAAAGCTCCTTGTCACCGCCATTCACGGAGGGAAATTGAAGGGCCGACCGGGCGTACATCTCCCCTCGCAACGGCTCCGCATGGCAACCCCCACACCGAGTGACTTCGTGGCGCTCGACGCATTCGTGGAGTTGGGCGTCGACATGGTGGCGATCAGTTTCGTCCGCTCGGCTCACGACATCAGACGAGTCGGGACCGAACCCCACCCACAGGGTCCACTGGTGATCGCCAAAATCGAGACACGGGCCGCCGTCGACAACCTGCCAGGGATCATTGAAGCAGCCGGAGCGATAATGGTGGCGAGAGGAGACCTTGGCAACGAGTGCAGCCTTGAGGATCTACCACATTTGCAGAAGGAGATCATCAAGGACTGCATTGCTGGTGGTCGTCCTGTGATCACTGCCACGCAAATGCTGGAATCGATGCTCACCAGTCCTGCGCCAACTAGGGCAGAGGCGAGCGATGTTGCCAACGCCGTCTTTGACGGTTCATCAGCGGTCATGCTCTCAGGCGAAACCGCGATCGGTTCAGACCCAGTCAACGTCATCCGCACGATGAGCCGGATCGCCACTCGAGCCGACGAGGCAATGGACTACGAGAGTTGGGCTAAACAACTCGCGGAACTGCGTATGACCGATAACTCTGGGGGAGCGGCGTCGGTGACCGACGCCATGACCATGGCTGCTTGGCGGGCGACTCAGGAACTTGAGATCGACCGCGTCATATGTATCTCCGGATCGGGCTTCACGGTCCGTTCAATGGCCAGATTCAGGCCCGAAGCTACGATTCTCGGGTTCTCTATCAACGAATCCACGGTGCAACAGCTGACTTTGAGTTGGGGCACGATCCCGATGCGTATCACCAAAGGCGGCAGCAACGAGGAAATGGTTCGAGAAGCGATCCGCCTGGCCAAAGACGCCGGCCACATTAGAGCCGGTGAGTTGGTTAGCGTGCTGGCCGGCTCAGACAGCCGTAGCCGCTCCACAAACGTCCTGCGTATTGAACGGGTTCCCTAGGGCGCCTGACCGATCGTCAGGTAAGCATCGACGAACCTCTTTGGCAGAGTGCCTCACCTTTCGCGTCGAAAGTTCGAAGATCTTCTGGCAGTTGCTCGAAGGGAATTACCACTTCTTGACCATAAAGACTGCACTCGCAGGTGAGAGCACAGTCCTGTAAGTCTGCGCGCTGGGCCCAAAGCGACACGCCCAAACCAACAAGAGCAATAAACAACACGAGCTTGGCTACCAAGCGACGCACGAAGCGCAGCACAACAAAAAGCAAGTACGCAACGACCGCCAGCGCCACAACAAGGATCCACTGCAACAACTCAGGGTCAAGCCAACCTGGAAGAGCAGCAGCCGACATTCCGCCATGCTAGCTACCGCCGACAGCAATCTAGACCTCACCGCAGATCGGTAGGCTTGGGCTATGAGCGATGTTCAACTGTCCTCCGGCCCGTCCCAGACGGTTTTGGATCCCGAACCCTCCGACGCACTCGAAGCCTTGGCGTCCGCACAGATTGATGACGATCCGGTCGCCGCGATTGCACGCGTTTGCGCTCGCTGGCCACGAGTACTCGCTGCTTGGGCGTCTCTGGGCGACGCTCTCGACGACCCAGCGTTGGCATATGCGGCTTACCGCACCGGCTACCACCGCGGTCTGGATCGTCTGAGAGCCAATGGCTGGCGGGGGAGCGGTTACGTACTCTGGCGGCACGAGACCAACCGTGGTTTTCTGCGCTCCTTAGCCGGTCTGCAAGCTTGCGCGGCACTCATTGGTGAGACTGATGAAGACGAGCGCTGTGCTCTTTTTTTGCGACAACTCAACCCCGAGTGGCCACCGCCGAGGTGACTCCAAGCGAGGGCTCTGCCGACTTTGAGGGCGCCGTGCTCGCCGGCGGCGCTAGTCGGCGGATGGGCACAGACAAGGCGTTCGTAGAGGTCGACAACCTGACGCTGCTGCAGAGAGTGACCGCAGCGCTGTATGACGCCGGTGCTGCTTCGGTCGTCGTAGTCGGCGGTGATGCTCAAAGAGTCAATGACCTGGGCCTGCTCTACGTTGAAGACGAGTGGCCCTCCCAAGGTCCGCTGGGTGGAATCATTACGGCGCTGCGCAGCACTTCGGCTGAAACCGTGGCTGTGCTGTCGTGTGATTTGACGCGACCCTCAGCGGTCGCAATCACTGCCGTGCGCCATGCTCTCGGCGAAGCCGATGTGTCGATACCGCTTCTGGAGGGGCAGGCCGAATGGCTGCATGCAGTCTGGCGACGAAATTCCCTCAGCGCACTCGAACGCTCATTCGCCAACGGGGAGAGAGCACCGAAACGAGCCGTTGAAGAACTTCAGATCTCCTGGTTTGCCGACGGAGATCCAAGGTGGTTCCACGATGCCGATTATCCCCGCGACCTCCCAGAACGCTCCGGTTGACTCCGATGATCTCAGCCCCTAGTCGGATTCGCCACCCAAGTCGAAGTAGAGGATCGCTGAAGCGATGGTAATCAGCAGCGCCGACACTGCCGAAATCACCGCATTGATCAACTCTTGCACCGCCCAGAACAACCCGAACAGCGATGTCACCCCAGAAACCACCAAGAAGACGCCCAAGACGACCACAGTGACCAGCAGTATCCGTCCAAGCGTCCCCCACAAATGCCCGCGCACAAGACGGAAGGCGTAGCTCAGCGACGATTTGGCCGGGCCTACCGAAGCAACGACATACGCCAACGAGACAATGGGATTCGACAGGAACAACCCAAACAGAACCGCTGGGATCACCAAGATAAGCAGCAGTGGCACGGTCACAGCAACCAGTACGATGATCGCCACGAGCAGCACTGTCAACACCAGCACCTGAAGGTCCAGCCCGATGAGCCGGGGGATCCGCCGCCATGCTTGGCGCGACACCTTCGACACGGTGATGGTGTCGCCTCGCAGGTCCCGGAGCGTCAGTCGAGTGACGGTCGCCGTCAACAAGTTGCCCGCCACCCAAAACACCAACAGGCCGGTAGCTGCTGCGACAAAGTTCGATACCGAGAAATCAGACTCCAGGGACTCAAAATATGCTTCATCTTCAGGTGTCGTGGCGGGATCGGAAAACCTGGACCAGGTCTCGTCGAACTCTCCCATCAGAACTTGGTCGGCGCTATAGCGAAACAGCACGATAAGTAGCAACTGCGCCGCGATCAACACCAACGCGGCGACCGCACAGCCGCGCCACTGGCGGCGCAACAATGAGAACGAGTCGCCAAGCAGTCGACCCGGACCGCGCAGCGTTTTGCGCTCCTCCTCGACGAGGCGAGGGGCACGGTGCTCAGTCCAAGCCGAGCCGTCCCAATAGCGGTACTGCGACTCGTCGGTTGGGTCGGTGTACCAGTTCGGGGGAGGGGTCCCTTGGTCCGTCACGGCGTCTGACTCTATCTCTTGGGTGTTGGCTAGCATGCCACATGCCCGATTATCGGATTATCGACCGTGAGGACGACCTGTGCGCCACCGTCGACACCTTGTGCCAAATAGATCGCTACGCACTTGACACCGAGTTTCACCGGGAACACAGCTATTGGCCAACGGTGGCTTTGGTGCAGATCGCCTGGGACGACCAAATTGTCCTGATTGATCCACTGGCGATCGATCTGAAGCCCTTGAAAGCGCTGATGGACAGCGATGCTCTGGCAGTGATCCACGCTGCCACACAAGACCTCGAAGTTCTAGAACAAGCCTGCGGCGCTATTCCCACGCGCTTGTTCGATACGCAGATTGCGGCAGGCTTTCTTGGTCTCTCGACACCCTCGCTGGCCTATTTGCACGAGCGCGAGTTGGGTGTGCCGCTCGCCAAAGGAAGCCGCTTCACGGACTGGCTTGAACGCCCACTCGGTACCGCTCAACTCGACTATGCGGCCTCCGACGTGGCTCGTTTGCTGGAAATACACGATCGCCTGGCATCAAAATTGAAGGCTCGCGATCGGATTTCGTGGGCCGAAGCAGAGTTTGAGGTCATGCGGTGCCGCAATCGAGCCCCTCGTGATCCCGACGAAGCGTGGAACAGAATCAAAGAGGCCCGCCATCTCAAGGGCCGACCATTAGCGGTGGTTCGCGCCATCGCCGCCTGGCGAGAGCGTCGTGCTGCTGAAATCAATCAGCCGGTTCGATTCGTGCTATCCGACTTGGCGGTCGCTTCCATCGCCCAGGCGAAGCCCAACAGCCCGAAAGCTCTGAGCAAGATCCGCGGTATTGACCGTGGAATGGTCAAGGGGCAGCAAGGCCTTGAGGTTCTACAGATCGTGAAGGAAGGACTCGAGTCGGGCTGGCGCCCACCCAAGAACCCGAAACGCAATACTGATACCAGGGATTATCGTCCAGCGGTCACGCTCGCCACCGCGTGGATAGCCCAAGTGGCGAGGGGCAACGAACTCGATCCCGCGCTCTTGGCGACGCGCGCCGATGTGGAGGCGTTCCTGCGCGGAGATGACAGCCCTCGTCTCGCCCAAGGTTGGCGGGCACAACTCGTCGGTGACCACATTCGTCGCCTTGTCGATGGCGATGCCTCGCTGGCCTTCGACAATGACGTAGTTGTGTTGGAACAACGATCAGGGCGGACCATCACGTGAGCCGCGAACTTGAAGCAAAGTGCTCGGTGGCTTCGGATTTGTGCGATCAGCGGCTACAATGCGTCCTCACCGTTAGCACCGTCAAATTGGAGCTCGCAAAGTGAAAAAGGGGCGACACAGGCGTTACGAGGAAGCCCGTGAGTTGAAACGCTCACACGATGGCGACTTTGATCGACTACTCGAAGATCTCAACAACGACAGCGGCGAACTGCTGAAACCCGAGCATTTGGCTTGGGCCGATGAGTTCGCAGATGAGGCCGATGACGCTAGCGTCAGCGACTCTTCGCGGCGGAGCGAATAGCTCACAGATTCTCGACTCGGCAGCGCGCTCGCCTAGTTACCGGTTTCGTCAAGAATCTCATCAAGCTTCAAGATGTCGTCTTCGGTCACGACGCCGATGAACGCACCACTGGCGTCTGTTACCGCCAGAATATCGATTTCGGCTTCACCCATGGCCGCGACCGCGTCGCGTAGGGTCCACGATGGTTGACCCACCGGAAGGTCTGTAGCCATTTGATCGCCGATCGCAGTCTCCTCCCATTGTCCGCGATCAAGCTCTGAGATGTCCTCCAGGCGGGCGAGTCCCAAGAAGTGTCCGCTTTCAACAACTGGCACAACCCGTTCGCGGCGCCCCAAAACATGGAAATAAACAAACTCCGAGACCGTGGCATCGGGAGGAACCGTCATCACATCAGTCGACAAGATCGAAGTGAGCGGAAGCGTAAATCGTCGTTCGAGATGACCTAGGCGGACAGAGCGTTGATAGTCGGCTACCGAGGACGGGCCGGCCACAACCTGGCTGACCGCGGCTGCAACGAGCGCTGGAACAACGAAGCTCCCCACACCACCCGTCGACTCCGCCACAAACATCACCGCGGCTATCGGCGCGCGATAGCCGGCACCCAGGAACGCCGCTAGCCCCAATATTGGATAGAGGGTGGTTTCATCCTTACCGATGGCCTGTCCAACAAACTCGCCAAGCACTACTCCAAGGGCGGCCAGAGGAATAAACAAGCCACCCACACCACCAGCAAAAACAGTAGTGATCGTTGCGGCCATTCGCAGACCGAACAACAACGCAATGAGTCCCAGACCACGGTCACCTACCACCCACGCCATCGCCTCAGTGCCCGGACCAAGCGTGAGCGGAGACTCAAAAACCACCTCAGCGATCCAAGCCAACGCCGCCAAGCCAACGCCACCAATGAGCAGTCTCTTCGACAGTGAGTACCGCTTGGCTCCAGACTTGCTACGACGGACCAGCCAAGCAAACCCACGACCGCCTAACCCCGCGGCGATACCCAACAGCAGCGCTCCAGCCAAATCGATCAGATCAACACCGAGCACCGAAAGGCCGGCCTCACCGGTAACGACGCTGCCTCCAGCCAAGAATGGAACAACCGGCTCAGTTCCGACCAACGAAACGAAGGTGGCATAACTAGCCGCAGCAGCCAACAGCGACGGCAACAAAGCTTGAGGTGTGACATCTTCGCGATAAGGCGCCTCCATAGCGAAAATAACTCCCGTGGCGGGTGCCTTGAATACCGCCGCTATCCCCGCTGCGGCCCCCGCAGTAAGAAGCAGACGGGCCTTGTCACGTCGCAAAAAGGAGCCGGTTTTTTCATGAACCCAGAGTCCGATTGAAGACCCTGCGTAGATGGAGGGACCCTCCATGCCAACCGCACCACCCATTCCGATAGTGGCCACACCGGCCAGTAACTTGCCCGGGAGATGAACAATCGGTAAGCGAGGGTGTCGCTCGTGAAAGGTCCGAATGTACTCGTCAGAGGTTGATCCACTGGTTCCGCGACCGACCCAGCGAAGCAAGCCGTTGGCGGCGAGGATGCCCACCACAGGAGCCGTCACCAAGACCACAAGCGACTGATCAAACAGCCAATGGAGCAGCACAGATTCGGTGAGCGTTTCAAAGAGCGCTACCACCACCGCGACAATGACGCCGATCGCAATCGAAGCGCCCAGAAGTCGGACATCCTGCCCCCCAACCACAGAACCCAGGTACTTCTTCACGAACTCTCTTTCATTTCGCCGTTACTCTCACGGCGTCGGCGAACCTGCGGATGAGGCAAGAACACTCTACTTCCAACATCGGGTTGGTCACGGACCTTTATGTAATCGACCAGTCGTTCGTACTGCTCGGAGCCGATGAGTTCAACAATTTCGCTTCGCAGACTCTTCCACACAGGTCGGTCTTCGCGAAACGCTAGGGGATCATCGGTACACCACCAAGCGAACTCCACACCGCCCTCACCCCAATCACGACGTTTCCACTCCCTCAAAACGTGATTGATGTGACCATTGTCTTCAGCGTGCTCGTCGTAACGAAGAGGTACCTGCCAGCACACATCGGGCTTCCAGTCAATAGGGCGTTCACCACGCGCGTCAGCAGCTTGATGAAGCGCGCAGCCGGCACCTTTGGAAAATCCAACACGATTCAACAATATGCACGCATCATCGATCAGCTGGGTAACTGTGTCACCGTCATCGTTGGTGTAGATCGCGCCGCCTCTTTCCGCTGCCTGTTCGGCGAACTGCCACTCGTCAGCAGAAAGCCTGGCGATCTGAGCCTCAATCGTGCTGCGGTCTGTTTCGCTGACAAAGTGTGCGCCGTAGGTGCAACATCCGTGTTCGTATTCGGGCGCGAACTCTGTCAACACCCCCGGGCAGCCACGTCCATAGATGCAGCCGTAATTGCTGGTCAGAAAAGTGATATCAAAATGCCACGTAGCACCGTCGGCGTCGTCGAAACTGGCCCATTCACGAAGATCCGGTGCTTCCATTGCCACGACGGTAACGCCGATCGCGCAGGTCGCGGACCTAGCGCGCGGCTACCAACGATACGGTACGACCCATGGCTTCCGAGTTCGACGATATTAGAAACCGGCTTGAGACAATTGCCGAGGAACTGGCCGATCTCGCGATCATTCGCCTGAGGGAATCGATAGACGCCGGCGGGCAAGAGTTGCCGGTTGACGAGAGGCGCCTGACACGAGCCCGACGCTCGGTCGAAAAAGCGATACACCTTCTCACTGAACGCGACGAACCCGTTTTTTGACCCTGCCGCTCCCAGTCCTAACTCGCCACACCGCTTGATGCCACCACCGGGATCGCGGCGCGGCGTGAGCGCGTCGTGGGCAACGGCAGACCAGACGGATCAACACGGCCATAGAGCGTCGTACGCTGCACCAAGGTCCGTCCCAATGGTTCAACCACCTTACGGAAATCAGCCTCGCTCACGGCGGTGCCATGAGAGGCACCTGCTGCACGAGAGATGTTCTCGTCCATCAGCGTGCCGCCAAGATCGTTGGCGCCGGCCTGAAGGAGTTGGCTGATTGAGCCGAAGCCGAGCTTGACCCACGAACCCTGGATGTTGTCGATTCGACCCCGATAGGCGATGCGAGCAACAGCGTGCATCAACAGCACCTCGCGCCAAGTCGGCCCACGCCGGGACCCGCGACGAAGATAAATCGGTGAGGCCATGTGAACAAACGGCAACCCGACGAACTCGGTGAATCCCCCTGTCTCCTCCTGTAGAGCACGGGTACGTAGTATGTGGTGCGCCCAATGCTCCGGCCGTTCGATCGAGCCGAACATGATTGTGACGTTGGAGCGCAATCCCACCGCGTGGGCGATGCGATGCGCTTCAAGCCATTCGTCGCTGTCGATCTTGTCTGGGCAAAGTACTCGACGCACATCGTCGTGCAGGATTTCCGCGGCTGTACCAGGCAGCGAACGTTGGCCCGCGTCACGGAGACGACCCAGATAGTCAGCCAACGGTTCCTGATTGCGCTTGGCGCCCTCGGTGACTTCAAGGGCGGTGAAACCGTGGATATGAATGTCGGGAACCGCCTCGTGGACGGCACGGGCAACATCAATGTAGTAATCGCCGTCAAAGTCGGGATGAATCCCGCCCTGCAGACAAACCTCGGTGGCGCCCCTCTCGGCTGCCTCAATGGTGCGCTCGGCCATGTCGTCGAGTGTCAACAAATACGGCTTGCCTCTTAGATTCAGCGATAGCGGACCTTTTGAGAACCCGCAGAACTTGCAGCGAAACGTGCAAACGTTGGTGTAGTTGATGTTGCGGTTGGCAACCCAAGTGACCTCATCGCCAACAATTTCGGCGCGTAATTCATCCGCCAGGTGAGCTACTTCGCCCACCTCGGGTCCGCGAGCCTTGAACAAAGTGAGAATTTCGTCGAAACCCACATCGGTGCCCGCTCTCACCCCTTCGATGACCTCCCCGACAGCTCCGGTGGCACCGGTGACAGCGGGCACCAGCACGCTCGGGTCGCCGCCGGCGCCGACATACCATTGGCTGGATATCTCTCCTACGAGTTCGAACTCCGCGCCGTCGTCAACTTTGGCTCTCTCCATGGTGCGCTCGGGCCAAACAGAACCTGGATCGTCGCGCCCAAAACCAGCTGAGTCACTACGATCCATCACCGCAAAATGCAGATTGTGGTCGATCCAGGTGTCCGGATCGCAGACATAGCGAGGATGCGCGGTAAGTCGAGGTGCCAGTGTGTGACCTGCAGCTTCGGTGACCTCCCGGAGCCGCTCAAGGTCGGGCCAAGGTCGTTCGGGATTCACGTGATCAGCGGTAACAGGAGAGACACCACCCCAGTCGCTAACACCAGCTGACAGCAGATCAGCGAAGTCATCGGAGAGATTCGGTGGTGCCTGCACATGCACGTCGGGCGGTAGGATCAGGCGAGCTAGCGCGATCGCCTCAAGATGGGTTTCAAGCGGGCACGGTTCGGCCCGGTGCATTGCGGTGCCTTCCTTGGGCAGGAAGTTTTGAACAATTACTTCCTGGACATGTCCGTGACGACGGTGAGCCTCAGCGATCGCCTCCAGAGCAACAACGCGATCCTCTCGGGTCTCACCGATACCGACCAGGATTCCAGTCGTGTAGGGGATGCGCAGCTCTCCAGCCCATTCAAGCGATTGCAGTCGACGCTTCGGCGCCTTGTCCGGCGCTCCCCGGTGACACTCAAGATCCTCTCGCAAGGTTTCGAGCATCATCCCCTGGCTTGGCGCGACTGTGCGGAGCTTCTCCAGTTCATCGGTGTACATGGCACCCGTGTTGGCATGGGGCAACAACCCAGTGGAATCGAGAACCAACTGCGCCATTGCCACGACATAGTCGACAGTGGACTCATAACCGTGACGCGTAAGCCAGTCCCGAGCGACCGGATAGCGCCGTTCGGGTCGTTCGCCCAGCGTGAAAAGCGCCTCGTGACAGCCCACCGACGCCCCACGCCTCGCAATTGCGATGACCTCGTCGGGACTCAGGTACGGCTGCTCCAGACGTGCCGGTGGCTGGGCAAAAGTGCAGTATCCGCATTTGTCACGACACAGCATCGTGAGAGGAACAAAAACCTTGGGCGAATAGCTCACGACCTTGCCGTGCGCATCGTCTCGTATCCGCCGCGCCGCCGTCATCAACTCCTCAAGCGGTGTACAAAGAAGTTCATCGTTCGCCATGATCTGAGACGCTACTCGTTCCGATCGAGTTCACCCGCAGCGGCCAACGCTCCAGCTAGGAATGCGGCTCTTTCGTAAACGAGCGTGAACCAACGCTCAGCAGCCGTTTCTTGACCCGGCACCGGTGGTCGTCCCAACGAGTTGAGCAAGGCTCGTGCATCGCCGGAGTGTGCTACGACTTCATCCGCTGCAGGCAGCAACTCGGGGTCTCCCCAAAATTCAATCGGGTTGATCTTGGCTGCCGCCTTACGCCCACGGGGTTGCTGATGCTGCCGACCAACATTGGAATTCGTCGAATTGCCCTTGTTGCGGTTTCGCGAACGAGATCGTTTTCGTTTTGAGTTGACGGAGTCCTCGTTCACGGCATCAGCCCCTTTCGCTTCACGATCTCTGGATCAGGCTCGGCAAGTTCTCCGAGCTCAGAAGTTTCCGAGAACTGTGCAGCTTCAGCGAATGCGATCTCGGTATCGGAATCGACATCTAGTAGCGCGGCGCTGTCTATTCCCAGCACAGCTTGCAATTGTTCGGCGTTCAGATCCCCGATCGAACTTGACTTGGGCAGCGTGAGACTGGCTATCTGGCGCTTGCCCGCGACCACTTCCTCAACTCGCTCGTCGATAGTGCCAGGGCAGACCAGACGATGGCAGATCACCGTGTTTTTCTGCCCTATGCGCCAAACGCGATCTCGGGCCTGGTCTTCTACCGCAGGATTCCACCAGCGATCGTAGAGGACCACATGGTTGGCCGCGGTGAGGTTCAGGCCAGTGCCTCCAGCCTTAAGCGACAACACCATTGCGCCTGGTCCTTTCGATCCCTGAAATTCGGCTACGAGACGATCTCGGGCACCGCGAGCGAGGCCACCGTGATAACAGGAGATCTTGTGCCCGCTCCATTCCGAGAGATGTTCGGCCAATATTTCACCCCAACTCGCGAAATGGGTGAACACCAGCACCTTTTCATTGGCTGCGAAGACATGCGAGAGGATCTCGTACAGCCGAGCGAGCTTTCCCGAACGCCCTTCGACGCCTTTGTCATCGTCTTGATAGTTGAGCGGATGATTGCATATCTGCTTTAGAGCAGTGATAGCCGCAAGCACCGCACCCTTCCGTTCCGGCGTTCCTGGTTCCCTTTTTGTGGTCTTGAGAATCAGACTGTCGATGACAGCTTGGTACAGGCCAATCTGCTCTGGAGTCATCGGACAATGGTCGAGTTCGTCGATGCGATCTGGAAGCTCTGCGGCGATCGAAGGCTCGGCTTTGGTTCGCCGGTACACGAGAATGCCGTTGAGGGCTCTCAGCGCATCCTCGCCGCCATGCTTCGCGCGACTGCCGTTGGAACGCCCACTACCGTTCTTGTTGGGCGTCAGCTGGGCAATGAATTGCGCACGCGGCCCCAGAAGATTCGGGTTCGCCCAGTCCATGATGGCCCAAAGATCTCCTAGACCGTTTTCAATCGGCGTCCCGGTAAGCGCAAGTCGGCTTTCGGCCTCCAAGCGACGAAGCTGTTGCGAGGTTTCGGCTAAGGGATTCTTGATGGCCTGAGCCTCGTCGATGACCACCTTGCCCCAGCTGAACTTGCTGAGTTGGTCCATGTCTCTCACCGCCGTGCCGTAGGTCGTGATCACAACATCAGCTGCGCGAACCGCTGTTCTCAATGCAGAACCCTTTGCTCGGTTGGCGCCGTGATGAACCATTACCTTCAAGCCTGGGACGAAGTTCCGCGCCTCGCTTGCCCAGTTGCCAACGACCGCTGGGGGAGCAATGACCAGTCCCGTACCAGACTCAGACAACGCCAAGCTGGCCAGCGTTGTCGGTGTTTTTCCGAGACCCATATCGAGAGCCAGACAGCCTCCCAAACCTGCGTCGTCCAAGAAGTCCAGCCAGACAAGTGCGTCTGCTTGATAGTTGCGCAGTTCACCAGTGAAACCTTCGGGTTTTGTAGTTGGATTGTCGGGGAAGTTCTTGACGCTACGCAGAAGATCAGCGGCCCAACCCTCTCCCACAATGTTGATACCACCAGAAAGCGGCGAGCCTTCCAGTCCCAGAGCGTGACGAAGCATGTCAGCACCGGTGAGTCGTGTCTTGTCAGCCCGTTCAGCCAGAGCCGCCGCCGCTTCAGCCAAATCTGCTTTGTCAAGTTCGACCCACTGGCCGCGCGAGCGCACCAACGGACGAGCCTTGGCAGCTAATTGAGCGATCTCCGCGGCGCTGAGTTCGACCTCGTCGAACACAGCTGACCAACGGACGTTGGCTAGTTGTTGAGCTCCCACCACAGTCTCGTCGGTCTCAGCAGTCAAGCGCAGCGACGCCACCGCTTTCTGACGCCGTAACGCCGGCACTCTCACATCGAACCCGGCCGAGCGGAGTCTGTCTCCAGATTCCGTCATCAACCTCCACGCTTCATCCTGAGACAAGAACACTTCACCCCGGCGGCGACCCCCCAAACGCATCAGTTCTGGGAAGAGACGCTCAAGTCTCGATAGATGGGCCACGATAATTTTTGAGTTCAACTTCGATGCAAGCGTGATCGCGACTTCGGCCGGTATCAAGTTTCCCTCGTCGTCGGGACACAACACAGCCACATGCCAAGCTCCGGCGTCGTCGGGAGAATCCAGTTGCACAACAAGGCGAACCCCAACGGTGCCCAACACAGGAAAGGCCCACTGATTGAGCCGGCGAACGAGTTCTCCTCCAGCCTTGGTCGGAGCTAGGAAGGGAGCACCCCCGAGGTGAGCAACAGTTGCCTCGGCAACATCGGCGCGAGTGTTGATTTCAGGCGGCGCCGCAGGGGTTTCCAGCTGACCCGCGGCGAAACCCACTATGGCATCTGTGAGATCAGCCAACGCGGCTAGTGTGAACTTCTCTTTTTCTTGTTCGCGGCTGCCCAACATGGCAGCCCCTGGCACCGAACGAACCAACCCAGACAACACCTCTGGGTCGATAAGGGCTGGCATCCAGCGGATACGGAAGGTGCCATGATCGGTCGCGGGATCTTTGCGGCGACGTTTCGACTGGACTAACTGCGGGACGAAACGCCCATCGGCAACCATCTTGACAGCCACGGCGGTGGCGTAACCCATCCAAGTCACGCTGGTTCCGACGTCCTCGTCGCTAGCGGTGCGTCCCAAAGGCGCCAACCAGCCAATTACTTTTTCGATCGGAGCGGAGACTGTGCTGGCCCTCCCACTTCCGGGAATCTTGACCGTGGCTTGTTGGTCCCAATCCGAAGTCACTCCGCCGAGAGCCTTGATTCGCTGCAACACCATTTCGTGGTTCTCGGGGCGTTGCTGATGACCTGACGCCCAAGCAACGATCCTGCCATCAGAACGCGACAAGTGAAGCTGGACCGACCCAGGAACCGAAGCGGCGGGGTCGTGGGCTGAACTTCGGTCCGGCGCGGGAGTCAATTCACTTTCGTCGGGTGGGCCGACCAGTTCGGTTAAACCCGCGTCGATACGCCAGCATTCAGCATCAAGATCAGCTACCACAACATTTCGCTCCGGGCCGCGCAACTCCCTGCGAGCTGCCGCAAGACGCGCTTCAGCGTCGTCAAGCAACCGCCACAGGCTCTCCACCCAAGCGGCTTTGCGTTCGTTCAAATATGCGAGATCCTCGGCGGTTGACAAACCGTCAAGGTGGGATTGGACCAATCGGTCGAGTTGGCTCGACGTCAGGACCGCCCGTTCGATAATGGTAACTGTGGTCTCCTACGGCTGGCGACGCCCTGGGCTCCAACTGGTGCCGTGCGTCCGTGAAAGGCGCCATCTGGCGCCCGTTATGCCTTTGCCGCTCGCCGACGAGAGGCACCTGACACAACGACCATCGCCCGCTCCGTCAGCGGCGACAGCCCCCGCAGCAAAGCCTGCCGGCAACTGCGGTTCGTAAATCAGTCTACGGCCAACAGAGCGCTCTGCAACCTTCGCTCGGCCTCTCAGACCTTGTTTTCCGCTCTTGGTGCGCTGCGCTCCATCTCCCGCTCGGGCCGCGGGCGGGCCGCTCAAGCCCCGGTCAAGTCGACCTTCGCCTGTAGGGCGTCTAGCAGTTCATCGAAACTCTTCTCAAACGAAGCAACACCCTCTGTTTCGAGTTGCTGGGTGACATCGTCGATGTCGACACCGAGTTGGGCCAAGTCGGCTAGCACTGCTCTGGCTTCGTCAACTCCGACGTCAATGGTGCGAGCCACCGTTCCGTGGTCCTCGAATGCTGCCATGGTGCTGTCAGGCAACGTGTTGACGGTGTCGGGTCCGATCAGCTCATCTACATACAGCGTGTCTGGATAATCGGGATTCTTCGTTGATGTCGATGCCCACAACGGACGCTGAACTCTTGCCCCGCGGGCCGCGAGTGCTTCCCAACGAGGGCCCGAAAATGTTTGCAAAAACATCTCGTAAGCCAATTTGCCACTTGCCAAGGCCGCCTTGCCTTTGAGCGCCTCCGCGCTGGGAGTGCCAATGACATCAAGGCGCCTGTCAACTTCTGTGTCTAGCCGACTAACAAAAAACGACGCCACGCTTGAAATGTCGCTGAGGTCACCCTCGGCTGCCTCAAGCCCGGAGATATACGTCTCCATTACCTCCGCGTAGCGCTGCAACGAAAATATCAACGTCACATTGATACTGCGATGCTCGGCGATCATCGTCTTGATTGGCAGGAGGCCTTCGCTTGTCCCGGGGATCTTGACATAGAGGTTGGGGGCGTTGATCTGCGCGTGCAACTGACGCGCTGCTTCGGACGTTCTGGCACTGTCACGGGCCAGCTTCGGATCGACCTCAACGGAGACATACCCGTCAATACCATTCGATTCGTCGTACACGGGTCGAAGAATTTCAAGCGCGGCAAGAATATCGGATGTGACGAGCTTCCAATAGGCGGCTTCGATACCCAAACCTCCACCGATAGCGCTGGAAAACTCGTCGTCATAGTCCTCGGACCCAAGGATCGCGTTGGTGAAGATCGATGGGTTCGATGTCAACCCGCGCACACCTTGCGCGACCCAGTTTTGAAGTTCTCCGCTGGTGATCCAACCTCGTCGAAGGTTGTCGAGCCAGGGACTCTGGCCCTGGGTGGTGAACAATTGCTGTAGACGAGTCATGACACCTCCATGTCAATGGGCATCGTAAGTGGTTTCAAGCGGATCAAGTTTCGATCAACTCCCGTGCTCGAGCCTCCACATTGGTGGGGTTGATCCCATATTCGAACATAACAACATCGCCGGGAGCGGACGACCCGAAACGGTCAATGGACACCACATCGTCAACCCAACGATGCCAACCCATCGAAGACCCGGCTTCTACGGCCAGCGATGGGATGTCTTCGCGGATCACCGAGGCTCGATATTCGCTTGGCATCTGCTCAAAGAGCTCCCACGAAGGCATGGAAACTACCGTCGCCGCGAATCCGTCGGCAGCAAGTTCCGCAGCAGCAGCAAGACAAACCGAAACCTCGCTGCCAGTACCGACAAGCGTAATCACCGCATCGTCGGCCGCGGCGAGTAAATAAGCCCCAGCAGCCACGTTTCCAGAAGATGTTCCCTCGAGCACGGGTACGTTCTGGCGACTCAGGATCAACGCTGTAGGTCCGCCTGAGGAAATCGCCACACCCCACGCCGCGGCAGCTTCGTTGGCATCAGCCGGCCGGATCACCCTCAGACCCGGAATAGCTCTCAAGGACGCCACCTGTTCCACCGGCTGATGCGTCGGGCCATCTTCGCCCACGCCGACCGAATCGTGACTCCAGACAAATATGGCGCGCGCACCGGAGATGGCTGCCAGTCGTACCGCCGCGCGCATGTAGTCCGCGAACACCAGAAAAGTTCCAACGACAGGAATCGAGCCACCATGTAGCGCCATACCGTTGGCGATCGAACCCATGCCGTGTTCTCGAACTCCGAAATAGATCTGACGACCTCCTGGGTCGGCAGCCGAGAAGACCCCATGATCTTTGATCACCGTCCCGGTATTACCGGTGAGATCAGCACCTCCGCCCGAGAGTCCAGGAACGACAGAAGACAGAGCCTGGAGGGTGATATTGGATGCCTTTCGCGTAGCGATCGCGTCTCCTGGGTCAAATGTCGGCAATGATTCCTCCCAGCCTGGCAGCCCGGTACCGCTCAGCTGCGATTCCAGAGAGACCCGATCTCCATCGAACGCGGCTACCCGCTTCTCCCAAGCTTCCCGAACGACGCGGCCCCTCACTCCCGCTTGGCGATACTGCGCCACAACGTCTGGTTCGGTGTAGAAGGTCTTATCTGGCGGGAGTCCAATCAGTTCTTTCGTCGCGGCGACCTCGTCGTCGAAGATGGCATAACCATGAGCAGCAGGAGTGTCGGAGGACTTGGGTGCGGGAGTACCGATAATTGTCCGGACAATGAGCAGACTGGGCCGGTCAGTAACCGACATCGCCTTGCGAATGCCTGCTTCCAACTCATCAAAGTTCTCTCCGACCTCGCCGAGTTCGCTTACATCCCAGCCATAGGAGCGGAAACGGGCCGCGGCGTCGTCGCTCAAAGCCAGTTCCGTTTCTCCGTCAATGGTGATGTGGTTGTCGTCGTAGCACAGGACGATCTTCCCCAACCCCAAGTGACCGGCAAGCGAGGCCACCTCGTGGCTCAGCCCTTCGCTCAGATCTCCGTCGCTGCAGATTCCGAAGATGTTGTGGTCGAATAATTCAGGTCCATAGATCGTGCGCAGTTGAGCCTCGACGATGGCCATTCCGACCATGTTTCCCACGCCCTGCCCCAAGGGACCAGTGGTTACCTCAACGCCGGGAGTGTGGCCGACCTCTGGGTGTCCGGGCGTAGCCGAACCCCACTGACGGAAATCTCTCAGATCATCGAGCGTGAGGCCGAAACCAGCGAGATAGAGCATCGCGTATTGCAGGATCGAAACATGTCCAGCGGAGAGCACGAAGCGATCCCGATCTGGCCAATGGGGATGTTGGGCGTCGTAATTCATGATGCGGCTGAACAGCACATGGGCTAGTGGTGCCAACGACATAGCGGTGCCTTGGTGACCCGAGCGTGCCTCGTGGGGTGCGTCCATGGCGATACCCCTGATTATGGCGACGGCGCGTTCGTCAAAATCGTGCATCAGTCCTCCCGGTCACGGATATCTCGGACATTAACCTCAGCACTGCGGTCGATCGCGTTTCTTTTCTAATGAGGAGTTAGCGTCGGCAAGTCTCAGGTGTATCGGACTACGGCAAATCGACCGGGGGCAGCAGTGTATAAGGCACGGTGACAGGCGCGTCACGGCCGATGCGACACCTCGCTTCCACCGTTCCATAGTCGTCGAATTCCAGTTCCGCTCGCACCAGACGATACGTGAATTTGCCCGGCTCCACGTCAAAAGGCTGCACACTGCGGGCGATTTGAGAATCACCGCTGTGGTAGGTCACTTCGAGGACGCCTTGACCGCCGCCGTCTGGTGGACAGCGGATGATCACAACGAGGTGCGGGGCCCAAACCAGAGGAACCGGCGTAGGTGCGACAGCACTGAACTGGATGCCCTTGAGATCGATTCTCGTCGACGGACCCGGGACCGAGCGGAGATCAATTTCGTCGATGAACAGAGCGGCCACGATCTCCATCTGATCCACGTTAGCGGGGAGCATGGTGGTCGCCCCACTACGCTCCATGTCGTGGGTGAGACGCCAACCAGGGAAGCAATCGTAACAGCGACTCGTCGACTGTTCGCCGAGCGTGGCTTTGATGGCACTTCACTGAACGACATCGCCGCAGTGGTAGGCGTCCGCCGACAGAGTCTGCTCCACTACTTCCCGTCCAAGGAAGCCATGTATCGGGAGGTATTCGAACGGGCGCTAGCGGAGTGGCATGAGCGGGTGGAAAGTGCGATTTCCCAAACATCGGCCGACGGTTGGGAATTGGTCGATTATGTGCTCACAGCCGGATTCGAGTTCTTCATGCACAACCCCGATTTCGTCAGGATTGTGCGTCGCGAAGCATTGGCCGAAGGAGGTACCGGTCATATAGAACTCGGCCTCGCTCTGAAACCTCTGTTTGTCCGTGCAACTGAGTACTTCGAACGAGAGATGGAAGCTGGCAGGTTTCGTCGCCACGACGCCGAACAACTTCTCATCACCGGTTACGGGGCCCTCTTGTCCTATTTCAGCGACGCGCCCTTTATCGCCGACTTGCTTACGCGCGATCCCCTCGACGACGATGCACTAGCGGCTCGCCTACAACACGTAAGAGACCTGTTTCGGGCCGCCCTCGAGCCAACCACGTCATAAGAGCGGCCGCTCGGGCCGCTCCATCTCCCGCTCTTGTTCGCTGCGCTCCATCTCCCGCTCTTGTTCGCTGCGCTCCATCTCCCGCTCTTGTTCGCTGCGCTCCATCTCCCGCTCTTGTTCGCTGCGCTCACCGGGCCGCTCGGGCCACGGGCGGGCCGCTCGGGCCGCGGGCGGGCCGCTCGGGCCACGGGCGGGCCGCTCGGGCCTTAGGGGGCACAACCAAGGTTGGGACCGCCTAGCCTGCTGTCAACATGCGTCGGTTGTTTCTTCCGTTACTGATACTGGCCGTGGTCATCGCCGCCAGTGTGCTTGCCGATCGCGCCAATCGCGCCGCTGACGCTGGTGAACCGGACACAACTGTCGCTACCGATTCGCTCGGCACCCCCATCATCAACGTCCGCCGTATCCCTGAGTGGCTCCGGCGACCCACCTCGAATCAGGAATTCGAAGAGGCCTTGAAAAGCGTCTTGAACCAACCCGAAGTGCCTGCAGCACATTGCCTCAGGGTTCACCGAAACGGGATTGAGATAGCCGTTGAGCAACCTGACCTCGAGCTGGTACCAGCGGAACTTCAGCGGTTTGTTACGGTTGCCGCCGTCGAGAGTTTGGGAACAGAAACGGTCTTCGTGACAAAGGTGGTCAGCAACGAAGCCAGCCTGGTCAACGAGGGTGTTCTGGAGGGCGACATTTGGCTTGTAGGCGGCGGAGACCCAGTGCTCTCCACGAACGACTATCTAACCCGCTTCGATGACGACAGGGCATCAACGAGCCTTGACCAACTCGCAGCCGAACTTGCCATCGAACTCAGGCGTAGAGGTATTTCAGAAATCAGTGGGGGAGTGGTCGGAGACGAGTTTCGCTTCTCTCCCAGCGAAACCGACTATGTCGGCACCGTTTGGACCGAGACCGACAACGCCGACAATGTGGTCGGCCCTCTGTCGGGCTTACTGGTCAATGACGGATTCCATTGGGATCGCCAAACCAAAACTGTCACTCGCTCGGAGGACCCCGCCACACTGGCGGCTGGAATCCTCACCGACCTTCTGATCCAACGAGGGATCACAATCACTGCAGAACCAACTACGGGAGAACAACCGGCTTCAGCCGAGCAGGTTCTGCTAGCCACAATCGAGTCTCCACCCATCGAAGAGATAGCCCAGCGTGCGCTTATCGACGGGACCACCGCGGAGATGCTCTTCAAAGAAGTCGGTCGCGTCAACGGTGTGTCGCCCGCATCCAACGATGCCGCCTTTGGAATGCTGATTACGTTACTGCAGCAAGGACTGCCGGTTGAGGGAAGTCTGCCCTTGGACGGTTCGGGATTGTCAAGCAAGGACCGAGTCACTTGCGACTTGCTGATGGCGATCATCGAGCAGAGTCCCGCCGGTGGAATCGTCAGTTCGTCACTCAGAGTAATCCGCACAAGTTCCCTGGCCGCCTGTGCACCCTCTCGCGCTTCCAACATGCGCGTCATCAGCGCGGATCGCGGCCATATCACCGCGTTGGCCGGTGTAATGACGGCTGATAACGGCGCCGTCATTACCTTCGTCTTGTTAGCCAATGCTGACACCAACGAGCGCACCGATGAATCGTTGGGGCCATGCAACAGCATTCAGACAAGTCTGCTTGAGGCCGTGGCGCGCTACCCCAATGAGTATGGACCAACACCTGACTCCATAGCCCCCCTCGCGGTAATACCCGCGCCCGACACACAGGGTTGAGCGTGCGCGAACTGGCGATGTTTCCGCTGGAACAGGCGGTTCTGCCTAGTACCATGGTCCCGCTGCATATTTTCGAGGAGCGGTATCGCGCGCTCGCTCGCTTTGTAGTAGCCCTCGACGAACCCGAGTTCGGCATCACCATGATTGAACGAGGACGTGAAGTCGGGGGAGACGACCTGCGCTCAAACGTGGGGGTAGTCGCTCGGGTCATTCAGGCCGAGGAATTTCCCGATGGTCGCTGGGGGATTATCGCTATCGCGACCCGCCGCATGCGCGTCGAGCGTTGGTCGCACGACGATCCATACCCCAAAGCGTTGGTCACCGACTGGCCCGATTCCGACACCGACATCGCTCCTGAAGCTCTCGATCAACTCTTTTCTCGACTCAAAAGGATTTTGACCGCTGCCCAACTGCTCGCTCCAAACCACCAAATCGACGAACCTGCGCTCAACTCCGACGACCCGACTTACGGAGCTTGGCAGTTGGTTGTCGCAGCGCAGCTCGGTGCCCTTGACAATCAACGCTTGCTGCGCGAACCGGGCTGGCACCAGCGCGCCGCACTAGCTGTTGAGCTGTTTGAAGAACGGGCCGACGTACTGGAAGCTCTCGTCGAACTCCGCTAACGCTCTGCTTACGCTGCGGACGGAGCCGCTCTGCTGGCGCTGCGGACGGAGCCGCTCTGCTTACGCTGCGGACGGAGCCGCAGATACGCGGGAGTCTGTTGAGTACGAGGGAGTCTGTTGAGTACGCGGGAGTCTGTTGAGCAGGTGGTGGTTTCGGCGGATAGTTGCGGCTCGTAGGCTTACGACTGCGATGGCAGACCGAATGGGACCGGGCGACTTCTACGATCTTGTTAAGGATTACGCGCGCCAAGAACTCGTTGAACCGCTTCGACCTATTCCCCGATGGATCGCTTTCGGGGTGCTGGGGTCCGTCCTGTTGATGATCAGCGGCATCTCACTAACAGTCGCGACCTTGCGGGTTCTACAAGAAGAGACCGGAAGTACCTTCACGGGCAACCTTAGTTGGGCACCTCATGCAATCACTTTGCTCGGTGCCATCGTCGTCCTTGGACTCTTGGCTCAACAAATCCGAAAGAGGACCCTGTGATGGCAAACGAGGCAGACGACCCAGACAGGATCACCCGTGAAGATCTTGACTCCACTCTGCGATCCGTGGTTGGAGAAGTCGAGCAGCAGGCCACGACAGGCGCTCGGCGCTTGCTGCCCGTAGCTATCGGTGCCGGGGTTGCGATGCTGCTGGTCGCCTACTTCTTGGGACGCAGAGTTGGCGCCACCAGATCAACCGTTGTCGAGATTCGGAGGATCTAGCACTCGTGCGGCGCTTCGCTTTGACCTCTCTGTTTGAGACCGTGCGCGTAAACAGTTTCCGCAAAGGTCTTTTGGGCGGGTCCCGCGTCTGGCTAGCGGTCTTCGTCGCTCGCTTTGTATTCCGTTGGTTGGCCAAAGTCTTCAAGCGAACAGAGATGCCCGTGAAATTCTCCGAACGATTGGCGCTAGGCGAATCACTCGTCATTCGTCACGTCGAACCTAACTGAAGCGAACTGCGTTGTGACTGCACGCGGGCCATTGAAGGCAGGCGAACCGGTCTTGCTCATCGACCGCAAGAAACGTCGCTACCTGATCGATTTGGTAACAGGAGGCGAATTCCATTCCCATTCGGGAGTATTGAGCCACGACGAACTGATCGGCTCCGACGAAGGCGCTCTATTCAGGTCGACAAGAGGGATGACCTTCATAGCGCTTCGGCCCACGATCACAGATTTCGTTCTGAAAATGCCGCGTGGTGCTCAGGTCATCTACCCGAAAGATATTGGTCCGATCCTGATAATGGCCGACATCTTCCCCGGTGCCCGAGTCCTGGAATCAGGTCTGGGAAGCGGAGCGTTGTCAACCGCGATGCTGCGAGCCGGCGCCCATATCACCGGCTACGAGATCCGCGAGGATTTCCTTTCCAGGGCCCTCTCCAATGTAAGCCGTTTTCTGGGAGCGGAGGTGCTCGACCGCTACGACACCCACCTCCAAGATGTGTATGCCGGTATCAGCACCACAGACCTTGACCGCGTGGTGCTCGATCTACCCGAACCGTGGCAAGTTGTACCCCACGCGGAAACCGCGCTGCGCCCCGGGGGAATCTTCGTGGCCTACACACCAAGCATTATGCAGGTCGCTCAACTTCACGCCAGGCTGGAAAGCTCGCTGTTCGGCATGGCTCAAACGATCGAAGTGCTCAACCGTGGCTGGCACGTTGCCAATCAGGCAGTCCGTCCAGATCATCGGATGGTTGCTCACACAGGATTCTTGACCAGCGCCAGACTTCTCAGCGAGTAGCGCAGACGAGTAGCGCAGATTCGCGCGGCCTCTTAGACCTCAATGCCTCTTAGACCTCAATGCCTCTTAGACCTCAATGAAGATGCACTCGCCAGGGCACTCTTCGGCGGATTCGATCGTCGCTTCTTCCTGGCCGTCCGGAACCACAGCTAGGCCGTCCGGCCCGCCCGGGTCCGCGAAAATCGTGTCGCCTTCCCTGACGTAGGCGAGGCCATCGTCTAGAAGAGTAAAGACATCGGGGGCGATCTCTTCGCAGAGACCGTCTCCAGTGCAAAGATCCTGATCGATCCAAACCTTCATGAGTCGTTGCGACCTCGTGTGTCAGCGCGGGTGACTTCCCGCTTAGGTGATTTCTCTATGCCGACAGCATAACCCCGAAATCTCACGTCTTGGAACCGGAGATGCAGTAAATTTAGTGAGAGAGCGCGTGGTTGCTCGCCAGCCGGTGCAGATGCAACCACGAAAGTACCGCTCCGGCCGTCTAGGGTAACGCCGAAGCAAAAAGCAGGAGGAAGCGTGGAACACTCAGAGGCAGAGGCTGAGATATATCGACTACGCATGCGTTTTGCCGAGCTCGAAGATGAACTCACCGAGCTCCGTCGGCAACCCCAAGACTCCCACAATCGAATCGCGACGTTGGAGGAGCGGTTGAGCGAGGCTAGGGGGCAGCTCAACCAAGCCGTGTCTCAAAATGAGAAGCTCGCCTACACGCTACGCGAGGCCCGCGAGCACATAGCCACTCTGCGTGATGAGGTCGCCAAGCTGACCCAACCGCCATCAGGGTACGGAACGGTGCTGAACATCAACGATGACGGAACCGTCGATGTCCATGCCAGCGGTAGAAAGATGCGGGTATCAGTGCAGCCCGAACTTTCCGGCGAGTTGATCCGCGGTCAGGAGGTTGTGCTCAACGAGTCGCTCAACGTAATACTCGCCCGCCGCCCAGATCGCTCGGGCGAGGTAGCCATCCTCAAAGAACTGCTCGATGGCAAAACTCGAGCGTTGATAATCGGTCGCGCCGATGAGGAACGCGTCGTTGAGTTGAGCGACTCCGTTCGCGAAGGGCCACTCCGTAGTGGTGACACTCTGCTCATTGACCCTCGTGCCGGTATCGTCTTGGAGCGTTTACCGAGACCCGAAGTCGAAAATCTCGTTCTCGAAGAGGTGCCAGATGTTTCCTACGCGGATGTGGGCGGACTGGACCAACAAATCGAGGAAATTACCGACGCCGTCGAGTTGCCCTTCGTCCACTCTGCGTTGTTCTTGGACTACAACCTTCCAGCCCCGAAGGGAATCCTCCTCTACGGTCCTCCCGGCTGTGGCAAAACACTGATCGCTAAAGCAGTCGCCAACAGTCTGGCCAATAAAGTCGCTGAAGTTTCCGGTGACAGCAAGGCGCGCAGCTTCTTCCTCAATATCAAAGGTCCCGAACTTCTCAACAAATATGTCGGAGAAACCGAACGCCAGATACGCCTGGTATTTCAACGAGCACGAGAGAAAAGCGAGGAAGGCTGGCCCGTTATCGTCTTCTTCGACGAGATGGAATCCCTTTTCCGTACCCGCGGTAGCGGCATCAGCTCCGACATCGAGTCCACCATTGTCCCTCAGCTCCTTGCAGAAATCGACGGAGTCGAGGCTCTGCGCAACGTGATCGTGATCGGCGCATCGAACCGCGAGGATCTAATCGATCCCGCGATTCTGCGTCCAGGCCGACTCGATGTGAAGATCAAAATCGAACGGCCAGACGCTGAAGCTGCCGTGCCGATCTTCTCGCAGTATCTGACCTCTCAGGTGCCGATTGATGAAGCCACGATCGATGCCCAAGGTGGTGGCGACATCGACAAGGCAATCCAACACATGATCGAAGAAACCGTGCATGAGATGTATAACACCGACACCGAGAACCGATTCTTGGAGGTCACCTACCAAAACGGTGACAAAGAAGTCATGTATTTCAAAGACTTCTCCTCGGGGGCCATGATCGAAAATATTGTGCGTCGAGCCAAGAAACTCGCTATCAAGCGAGAAATCTCAGGTGGTGACCGCGGGATCCGCACAGACGACCTGCTGGCCTCGATCCGTCAAGAGTTCAAGGAACACGAAGATCTACCCAACACCACAAACCCCGATGACTGGGCCAAGATCT
Organism: Candidatus Aldehydirespiratoraceae bacterium; assembly: GCA_965198365.1. Lineage (GTDB taxonomy): Bacteria > Actinomycetota > Acidimicrobiia > Acidimicrobiales > Aldehydirespiratoraceae > VXYK01. The sequence goes on from OZ240617.1 coordinate 2,335,351, forward strand.
CAGGCAAGAAGGGAGAGCCGATCGTCTATGTGCGCACGCTGGCTCACTCCAATGAAGTGAACACGGGCGGCAAATCGATCGACTCGGTTTCACCTGGGCAGTACCTCTAACTCACCTATACGCCTACAACAATCAGGGAAACACGTGACCGGCACCGCGAGTTCAACCCGCCTCTACCAAGAGGCAACGGCCAACGTAGAAGACGCCGCTAGCGCCATCGACATGGATCAGAAGGTTCGACGCGTCCTGTTGAAACCAATGAACGAACTGATCGTCAACTTCCCGATCCAGCGCGAAAACGGCGAACATGAAGTTCTTAAGGGTTACCGCATCCAACACAACAATGTGCTGGGCCCGTTCAAAGGAGGCATGCGCTTCCATCGGGGCATGGACCTCAACGAGGCACGCGCACTCGCAACTTGGATGACTTTCAAGTGTGCGCTGCTCAATTTGCCATTCGGGGGAGCGAAGGGTGGTGTGGCAGTCAACCCAGCGGAGTGCACTACCGCCGAACTTGAAAGAGTGGTGCGCAGATTTACCCATGCACTCGGAGAAAATATTGGTCCCGAATTCGACATCCCAGCCCCGGACATGGGAACCGATGCCCAAACCATGGGCTGGATGATGGATACCTACCTCAACTCACGCGGGCCTGGTGAACGACAGAACGCTCGTCGAGTTGTAACCGGCAAACCCATAGAACTGGGAGGAAGCCTCGGTCGTGAAGCAGCAACCGGGCGAGGAGCGGCCTACGCTCTGCGCCACCTTTACGGCCAACTTGACCGCACTCTGAGCGGAGAAAGCGCGGCTGTGCAGGGATTCGGAAATGTCGGATCCCACGTTGCTGAAGCCTTTACTGAACTCAATATGAAGGTCGTTGCCATTGCTGACATCAGCGGTGCGATCTACAACGCCGGTGGGCTTGATATCGCCAAGTTGACGCTCCACGCCTCCCAACACCAAGGCGTAGCGGGGTTTGAGGCCTGTGACACCATCACCACCGAAGAGTTCTTCGCGCTTGATGTCGATGTGCTTGTGCCAGCAGCTCTGGAAACGCAGATCACCGCCGACAACGTTGACGATATCTGTGCTCATACCATCGTGGAGGCCGCCAACGGGCCGGTAACCGCCGAAGCCTCCACGGTTCTTGAAGAAGCCGGTTTGAACCTGATCCCCGACATTCTTGCCAACGCTGGTGGCGTGGTCGTCTCCTACTACGAGTGGGTACAAAACAAGACGAGCAGCCGTTGGACAGCGCGCGACATAGATTCGCGCCTTCGCGACGCCATCTGGGATGCCTCGGACCGAGTTGGGGCAGTTCGCAACACCAGAGGGTGCAGTTGGCGACAGGCTGCCTACATTGAGGCCGCTAACTTGTTGCAGAAGGTTTACCGGCTGCGCGGCATATTCCCGTGAACCTCACCATCGACCTCGGGCGACTCCAGACCAACTACCAGATCATCCGCGAGCAACTCAACGGTGTTGCGGCTGCGGCTGTAGTGAAGGCCAACGGATACGGCCTTGGTTGCGTCGAAGTGTCGACTGCCCTGGCGGAACAGGGATGCCGTCATTTCTTTGTCGCGCAACTCGCTGAGGGACAGCTGTTGCGCGAGGCCCTCAGCGGCCCGTCGATCCATGTGTTCAACGGAGCCATGCCGGGCACGATTGACGATTTGATCGAGCACCGATTGATCCCAGTGCTCAACAGCCTCGAACAAATTGAGTGCTGGGCCAAAGCAGCCAAGCTGCGCCAACAAGAACTGCCGGCAACCATTCACTTGGACACCGGGATGAACCGGACGGGCCTAGGCGCAGATGAAACCGCTGTACTCATTGACGAACCGTGGCGCTTGGATGCTCTCAAGGTCGTTCACGTGATGAGCCATCTTGGTTCCGCCGATGTCGCCAACAGCACCCGATCTGCTGAACAACTGAGGCGGTTCGAAGCACATCGCCAACATCTATCAATGGGTTTTGCTTCGTTGGCCAACTCCGCCGGGATCTTTTTGGGCCCGGCCTACCATTTTGATCTGGTTCGCCCCGGAGTCGCCTTGTATGGGGGCAATCCGTATCCCGACAAGAAAAACCCTATGCACCAGGTCGTTACCGTTACAGCTCCGATCCTGCAGGTCCGTAATGTCGATGCCGGTGACTGTGTCGGCTACGCGGCCACGCACAAGATCGACGTACCCGGCAAAGTCGCCACGATTCCTGTTGGTTACGCCGACGGCTTCTTCCGCTCCGCTTCGAACTCGGGAATCGCCTATGTGGGGTCGGTGCAGGTGCCCATTATCGGTCGTGTTTCCATGGACCTGATCACACTCGACGTCACCAATGTCGCAGATTCGGAACTGCGCTCCGGTGCTCTGGTCGAACTGATCGGTGACCGGACTCCGATCAACGAGGTTGCGCAGAGGGCGGGAACCATCTCGCACGAACTCCTAGCTGCGCTCGGTGCAAGGTACAAGCGTTCCTACGTTCAGCAAACGCCCCGCGGCTCAATCAAGGGGTAGGGTCGCCGCAATGTCAATTCCGAAGATCATTGGTATCGAAACGGAATACGGGATAGTTCACCGCGGCACCGAGGACCCGAACCCGATAGCGGCATCCTCGGTTCTCATCAACGCCTACCTCTATGCGGCCGGATACCGAACCGAAGACAGCAACGACACCGTTCACTGGGACTTCATCGATGAGACGCCGGGTATTGATGCCAGGGGTTATGCACCCACCGCTGCCATGCCTCCCGATGTTGAAACCCACCTTGTCAATGCCGTGCTGACCAACGGTGCCCGCTATTACGTCGATCACGCACACCCCGAGATCTCCACACCCGAATGCGCCGACGCGCGCAGCGTCGTCTTGTACGACCGAGCCGCCGAGTTGATCGCGCAACACTCGATGGCCGCGGCATCCGAGCTGCTGCCCGCCAACCAGGAACTGGTGCTCTACAAGAACAACAGCGACGGCAAAGGCAACAGCTACGGCTGCCATGAGAACTACCTGGTCGACCGAACGACCCCGTTCGGGCGCATCGTGACTCATTGCATCAGCCATTTCGTCACACGTCAGATCTTCACTGGAGCTGGCAAGGTTGGTTCCGAAATGCCGGGCCAAAGCACCGACGAAGTGCCTTACCAACTCACCCAACGCGCCGACTTCTTCGAAGAAGCAGTCGGATTGGAGACAACACTGAAGCGGCCCATCATCAACACGAGGGACGAACCTCACGCCGATGCTCGCAAGTACCGTCGACTCCACGTGATCGTAGGCGATTCCAACCCTTCGCAGATTTCGACGTTCTTGAAGGTAGGCACCACCGCTCTGGTATTGGCTCTGATCGAAGACGATGCTTTGAGTCGCGAGTTCACTTTCGCTGCCCCCGTGGCTGCTATCCGTCAAGTGTCTCACGATTTGACACTCGCCCAGCCACTTGAGTTGGCTGACGGAACCACAGCTACGGCGCTTGAGATCCAGTGGGAACTGCATGACCAGAGCCGAAAATACGTTGAGGCCAACGGTGTAGAAAACGTCGGTGGAGTGGTGGCCCTGGAGGTACTCGACCGTTGGGAAGCGGTGCTCACAGGTCTTGAAGTCGATCCCATGACTCTCGCATCCCAACTCGATTGGGTCGCAAAATATCGCCTCATTGGAGGTTACCGAGAGCGGCACGGACTCGATTGGAGAGACCCTCGGCTTAGAGCGCTAGATATTCAGTACCACGACATGAGACCCGAGCGGTCTCTCGCCGCACGAGTTGGCTTGGAGCAGATCGTCGATGATGTTGAGGCCACCAGGGCGATGAGCGAACCGCCAAGCAACACTCGCGCTTTTTTCCGCGGCAAGTGCCTCCAGTTGTTCTCCGATGCTGTGGTAGCCGCCAACTGGGATTCGCTGGTTTTCGATGTCGGCACCGATGCACTCCGTAGAGTGCCAATGATGGAACCGTTGCGCGGTACCGAAGCTCATGTGGGTAACTTGTTCCATGAGTGTGACTCTGCGACGGAACTCCTTCGACGCTTGGGGTCCTAGAAATGGAGACGATAAATGGCTGAACGCGAACAAGTGCGCAAACCTACACCAGTCGAACGCGAGCCTGCCGAGCAAGCGTCCCCCGCAGCAACCGAGCGCGGCGAGGAAATCAAAGCGGAGCTTGATGACCTTCTCGACGAGATAGACGAAGTTCTCGAAACCAACGCAGAAGACTTTGTGAAGAGCTACATCCAAAAGGGCGGCCAGTGAGCACGACCTCTGAGAACTCCGAGCAATCTAAAGTGAGAGCGAACTCGACAAACTGGAGCCATCCGAGGTGAACCTTCCGCTGTTTCGACCGCACGACGATCCCGGTCCGAGCTTCGCGGAACTCTTGCGGCGAAGCGGATTCGCGAACCAAATCTCGCCCGAAGGCATCTCCTCCGATAGCAAAGTCCCGGTTTCGGATTTTCGACATGGTACGACGTGTGTTGCTCTTCGCTACTCCGAAGGAGTGCTGCTGGCGGGGGACCGTAGGGCCACCTCGGGGAATCTGATCAGCCATCGCAGCATTGAGAAGGTCTTTGCAGCTGATCGACACAGCGGTGTTGCAATCGCTGGGGCTGCGGGTCCCGCGGCTGAGATGGTGCGTCTGTTTCAACTCCAGTTGGAACACTACGAAAAGGTTGAAGGCGACACACTGAGCCTTGACGGCAAGGCGAACCAACTCGGTCAGATGGTCCGCAGCAACCTGCCCGCCGCAATGCAGGGATTAGTGGTCGTTCCGATCTTCGCCGGATACGACCTGAAACTCAACCAGGGTCGCTTGTTTGAATATGACCTGACCGGTGGCAGATACGAAGAGACTGAGCATGCCACCACGGGTTCGGGCAGCTTTCATGCCGGAACCGTCTTGAAACTGGGCTATCACGCCAACATGGACGCTGGAGCTGTCACCGACCTCGCCATCACCGCGCTCTACGAGGCAGCCGACGAAGACTCAGCAACCGGCGGGCCTGATCCCATCCGGGGTATCTATCCAATTGTCGCCACCATCACCGCCGAGGGCTATGTGCGCTTGGAGGACGACGAATTGGCCGAACGTACCAACACGCTTATTGAGCGCCGCCGAGCGCAGTGAGGCAATTGCCATGAACATGCCCTTCTACGTGGCTCCTGAGCAAGTAATGAAGGACCGCGCCGACTACGCCCGCAAAGGCATCGCACGAGGCCGCAGCCTCATCGCCTTTCGCTTTGTCGACGGCATTGCCATCTGTGCCGAAAACAAGTCTTCGACACTGCGCAAGGTGAGCGAGATCTACGACCGGATCGCTTTTGCCGGTGTCGGCAAGTACAACGAGTTCGATCAATTGCGTATCGCCGGCGTGCGTCATGCGGACCTCAAGGGATATGCCTTCAGTCGTGGAGACGTCGATGCACGTAGCCTCGCCAACCAATACGCCCAAATTCTCGGACAGATCTTTACGCACGAGATGAAACCGATGGAAGTAGAGATTCTGGTGGCCGAAATAGGAGAAGACGATGGCGGCGGCGACCAGCTATTCCACATCCTTTACGACGGAACAGTCGTTGACGAGGACATGTCGGTTGTGCTCGGCGGTGAAACCGAAACGATCTCGGATCGCTTCGGCCAACTGGACGACATGCCAGAACTCGCTAACGGTTTAAGCCGGGCAATATCTGCTCTGGGCGGTCCCGACCGATCGCTGAGCCCTGCCGAATTGGAGATCGCGGTGCTGCAGCGAGGTACTGGTCGTCGAGCATTTCGCCGCCTTGAAGATCCTGAGGTTGCGAGCCTTATCAGCACCTGACCTACCAACGGCGCGGGCGGGGGTCTAGGTTGTTCGACGTGCAGCGTCGGATCTTCGGAATCGAGAACGAGTACGGCGTAACTTGCACCCTGCGCGGTCAGCGACGCCTCAGCCCCGACGAGGTAGCACGTTATTTGTTTCGGCGAGTCGTTTCTTGGGGGCGCTCAAGCAATGTCTTCTTGGGCAACGGAGCTCGTCTTTATCTCGATGTCGGCAGCCATCCCGAGTACGCCACGCCCGAGTGTGACTCGGTCAGCGATCTCACTGCCCACGACAAAGCCGGAGAACGCATCCTTGAGCAACTCCTCACCAGCGCCGAAGAACGGCTGTCTGAGGAAGGCATCCACGGGGACATCTATCTCTTCAAGAACAACACCGACTCGGCAGGCAACAGTTACGGCTGTCACGAAAATTACTGCATTACCCGCAACGATGATCTCAGCGTCTACAGCGAAGTGTTGATTCCGTTTCTCGTAAGCCGACAGATCTACGCTGGTGCAGGCAAAATCCTGCAGACAGCGCGAGGAGCCAGGTTCTGCGTGAGTCAGCGCGCTGAGCACATCTGGGAGGGCGTATCGTCAGCGACAACCCGCTCGCGGCCGATCATCAACACCCGAGATGAACCGCACGCCGATGCCGAACGGTACCGTCGCCTCCATGTAATTGTTGGAGACTCAAACATGAGCGAATACACGACTTTTCTGAAGGTCGGAGCCTGTTCATTGATGTTGCGGATGCTGGAAGAACCACACGTCGTGCTCCGTGACATGACACTCGAAAACCCCATCCGCGCTATCCGCGAAATCAGTCACGACATAACCTGCCGACGGCGCATCCGTCTCGCCAACGGACGCGAAGTATCGGCGCTCGACATCCAAAGCGAGTACCTGCAACGAGCATTTCGCTTCGCCGAACACCACGAACTCAGCGACGAAGAGCAACTCGCTCTCAAGATGTGGGAACACTGTCTTACCGGACTTGAAGACGATCCGCTGACCCTTGATCGAGAAATTGACTGGGTCATCAAATACAAGCTGGTTGAGGGCTACCGCACCCGAAAGAACCTTGAGTTGTCCGATGCCAAGGTGGCACTGCTTGATCTCCAATACCACGACGTGAACCGCGACCGAGGACTGTATTACCGGATGCAACAACGGGGGATGGTCGAACGCATTGTCACCGATCGCCAGATTTCACAAGCCGTCGAAAACCCTCCTGAGACAACACGGGCACGTCTTCGCGGCGAATTCATCCGCCGGGCCAAGGAACAGAGGCGGGACTATACAGTCGATTGGGTACATCTGAAGCTCAACGATCAAGCCCAGCGCACAGTCTTGTGCAAAGACCCCTTCAAAGCCCAGGACGACCGTGTCGAGAAACTGATCGCTTCGTTGTAGGAGACAGAACCCAGCACCAATGGACAAGCTCGAACGCCTCCTGAATTTGACCGCAGCTCTTCTCGACGCCGACCGAGTCCTGTCCGCCGACGAGTTGCGCCGTCGGATCGGCGGATACCCGGAAGCCAAGGCCTCATTTCGACGGACCTTCGAGCGTGACAAAGAAGACCTACGCAAGATGGGCATACCATTGCGAGTCGAGAACGTACCGGGAGCGGATCCGCCAATTGACGGTTACCGAATCCTGCGCTCGGAGTACGCGGGCCGAAACCTTCGGCTCGAACCAGACGAATTGGCAGCGCTTCATCTCGCCACCAGCATCGTCCGGCTCGATGGCGGCGACACCGGTCTACACAAGCTCGGCGGCGCCGCATCCGGTGCTCTAGAGGCAACCGAGGTCGGTCATGTGCCCTTCGACGAGAACCTGGCTGCTTTGATTGCAGCAGCCGCTGATCGCCGGACAGTCGGTTTCAGCTATGCCGGCATCGAACGCGCGGTTGAACCGTGGCGTCTTTCGTTTTCGCGAGGTCACTGGTACCTGGCGGGGTGGGACCGGCTCCGCGATGACCAGCGCCTGTACCGAGTGGACCGAGTCTCGGGGCCGATCGAGTTGCTCGACAACGCCGCTCAACCCGTGGGAACCCCGACCGACCCCAGCAATTTGCGGGGTTGGGAGCTTGGCGATGAGAGCCCAACGAACGTGCGGGTAGCCGTCGACCCAGATCAGGCCGCCTATCTTCACCATCTGATCGGCGAGGACTCGACACAATACGACCAAACACCGGTGGTCACCTTTCAGGTGCGCAACCGCGAAGGATTCCGATCGTTCATCCTAACTTTCCTCGAACACGCAGAGGTACTGGATCCTCCAGAAGCTAGGGCAGACATCGTGAGCTGGCTGGAGGCGCTCACATGAACCCCAAGCTGACCGCCTCGGAACGGATGAACCGTCTGTTGGCGGTGATCCCATGGGTTGTCGAGCAACAAGGCGCACCCCTGGACGAGATAGTGGCTCGCTTCGACTATCCGAGATCTCAGCTCGTTGAAGATCTAACCGGGGTCGTGTTCTTCGTCGGTGTTCATCCTTTCACCCCAGACTCAATGATCGAAGTCGACATCTCCGATGACGAAGTACAAATCCGTTACGCCGATTGGTTTTCGCGTCCACTCCGCCTCACACCTAGCGAAGGAGCACGGTTGCTGACCGCTGGGCATTCCTTGCTCAGCGGTCAATTTGGAACGGGTGACGACGACGGCGACGAAGCAGCAAGCCCGTTGTTGCGGGCTCTCACCAAGCTGGGTATGGCGCTAGGTGAAGCAGCCGATCAAGCCGTGGAGGTGCGGCTCGGCCATGCACCTACCGAAACACTCCCGCCGTTGAGGTCGGCTGTGAGCCGAGGGGAACAGATTGATATTGAGTACTACACCTACGGGCGAGATGAACTCACCCAACGCATTGTCGAACCACTGCGAATATTCAGCGACAACGGCAACTGGTACCTTCACGCTTGGTGCCATCGAGCCACTGGGGAGCGAATATTTCGCGTGGATCGGATTCGCTCAGTACGACTGACTGGTGACCCCGTCGAGCATCAGGCAAACGACTCGGGCGGGTCTTTTACTCCCCACGGCGACGACCCGAGAGTACTGCTGCGACTCCACCCCGACAGCGTTTGGGTAACTGAGCAGTACCCAACCGAATCGGTCGAGACCGACGCTGAGGGCTGGCTCAACGTGGGCATGGCAGTGTCTGCGGTTGGTTGGCTTGAACGGTTGATGTTGCGACTCGGTCCTCGGGCAGAGATCGTTTCAATCGACCCACCGCTGTCACCCAGTCTTGTGTCCAACGCGGCGAACAGGGTCTTGGAACGCTACCGCTAGAGGTTGCAGCTTCTTGTTCAGACCACCCTTTCGAGCGAGCCTGGCGGTATCGTCGTGAGTCGTGAGTGCCTCTGGGGTTTCGCCCAGTTCACCAGACGGCTTACCAGTCCCTGGAGCTACGCCTGTGCAACAGACCCATCCGACCAGCGATCATTCGGGTCTGGACCATGCCGAAGAGAACAACAACCTTGACTCAGACGAAGACTCCGTTTCGTTACCTCAGCCCGATAGCGCACAGGAACTTCTCCGGACTCTGGTGGAATGGCTCTTAGTAGCTGTCTGCGCACTGGCCATGGCCCTATTGATACGGATGTTTCTCGTGCAGGCATACTACATTCCGTCGAGTTCCATGGAAGACACTCTCCACGAAGACGACCGGGTGCTTGTCAACAAGCTCAGCTACCGCTTCGGCGATATCCAGCGTGGGGATGTGATCGTTTTTTCCAAGCCAGACAGCGCGCCAGGCGAGATCAACGATTTCATCAAGCGAGTTATAGCTCTACCGGGGGAGACCATTGCCTTTTCGAACGGGCAGGTCTTGATCGACGGAGAGCCCTACAACGAGCCATACGTCGATTTCACCAGAACATTCGTCAACGGACGGCTAATGGATTGCGCGAACGAACCAGCCTCGGCGGACCAATGCCTGGTCCCCGAAGGAACGGTGTTCGTGATGGGCGACAATCGCGAGGGCAGCACTGATTCCCGTACTTTCGGTCCAATTGAGATCGACTCAATCGTTGGCCGGGCCTTCATCAAACTCTGGCCTCTCGGAGACATTGGTTTCTTGTGATCCGTGGTTTCTTGTGATCCGTGGTTTCTTGTGATCGGCGGTTTCTTGTGATCGGCGGTTTCTTGTAATCGACTAGTTCGGTCTTCAGCCGAAAGTGGCCGCCACAGCCACCATCCGCTCAACATCGTCGCTATAGACGGCGTCGATACCCATGTCGATCAAAGAGGCCAATTGACGCTCATACTGTGCGTCCCAACCAAAAGCCAGCACCTCGAATCGGTGAAAGAGTGCAACTAACCCGGCCGTCCATTCACCCTGACGGAGGTTGACAGCATCGATCCCAGCGGAACTGAGTTTGGCGGCGCGACGCTCAGGTCCGCTCGACAACCGTTGCATCGCAGTCGAGTTGACGAGACGGACATTCGGTGCAACTCGGCGCCACTCCGACAGTAAGTCAACCTCAGAGTGGCAGATCCACAACCGCTGTTCTGTTCCGTAAGCCTGTGCTATTGCGGCAACTGGGGCGAAGGCTGCAGGATCTTTCAGGTCCAGACTCACGGGCAGGTCAGTGCCTACTGACTCGTAGAACTCGACCAGGGTACAGATGTGTGCTTTCAGGTCAGCTCTGTTCGTGTCTCTGATCCACTTGCGCGGAAACCTTCGGTGGAAACCGTCGTGATCCAACACCACCTCACCGTCGCTGGTCAGCCAAGCATCCGTTTCAAGTCCGGTTGCGCCAAGACTTACAGCTCGCCTGAACGCGTCGATCGTATTTTCCCGTTCCAGGGTCCTGGCTCCTCGATGGGCAAACAGGATGGCCGGACCGGCCAGGGGCGCAAAACGCGTCGTCATGGTTGTCAGTATGCGCGCGGCCACTGAGAAACGATGATCGCGGGTGCGGTACGCTCGCGTTATGAGTTGGACTTTGATACTGGTGGCCACGGCAGTAGTCGTGTCATTGGTAGTGCTTGCGATCTCGCTGCAAAAGGTCTCCAAAGAGATGGGTCTGTTGCGCTTCTCGATGCGTCGAGCACGCGCCGCAGCAGTGGCCAACGACGACCTGCGACATCTGACCGTCGAGTTGAGCACGCGAGCGGCAGAACTAGACCAGGTCGCGAGGATCCACCGACTCCGCTCGCGCCGCCAATCCGACGATCGGTAGGCTCTGTCCATGGGAAACCTGGGTGGCATGGAAGTGATCGTCATATTGTTGGTGGCGTTGGTAGTGCTCGGCCCAAAGAAACTGCCCGAGGCCGCTCGCCAGGTTGGTCGGGCGCTCACCGAGTTAAAACGGATTTCCAGCGGATTCCAGCGAGAAATGCGCGAAGCAATCGAAGATCCGATCGTGGAAGCCGAGGCTCGGGCAAAAGGGGCACGCGTGACGACTCCTGATTCTCCCACCACTCCAACCGACGCCGGCTCGGTTGAGGATGCTCCCACAGAACGGGACCCCGAAACCAATAACAGTGACACCTCAACCGAAGCTGAACCCGCTGGTGGATCCCCTGATACTCAAGCCTCCGCTTCATGAGCAAAAAAGAAGCGTCACGAATGACTTTAATGGAGCACATGACGGAGCTCCGTCGCCGCATCGTCATCTCACTGATTGCGATTGCCGTCGGCGCTATCGCTTGTTGGATTGCGTATCCGTGGATTCTTGATTTTCTGCTTGAGCCGTATTGTCGCTCGATACCTGAAGCTGATCGCACGGCAACCGACGTGTTCGGGAGCCGCTGTCAGCTTTACGCGCGCAACCCCTTCGAGCCCTTCAGCGTGCGCGTCTCGGTCGCCGGCTACGGCGGATTGATTGCAGCGATGCCGGTGTTGTTGTGGCAGCTCTGGCGATTCGTGGCTCCCGGTCTGTTCTCTCACGAAAAGCGTTTCGCCATCGCCTTCATGGTCAGCGGCGTGACACTCTTCTTCGCCGGAGCGGCGCTCGCCTACTGGAGCATTCCTCGGGCGCTCGAGTTTCTGTCTGCTTTGGGCGGAGAAGACCTTGTTGAATGGTATTCACCTAACGAATATCTGGGTTTCGTCATCAAGATGATTGTTGCGTTCGGGATCGGATTTGAGTTTCCGATAGTGCTGATTTTCTTGCAACTGCTCGGCATAGTCGAGAACGAATCGCTCCGAGGGGTCCGGCGGTACGCCGTTGTCGGCATCGTCGCTCTCGTGGCGGTAATTACACCGAGCGGAGATCCGTTCACTCTCACCGTGCTATCGGTGCCCATGTATCTCTTCTATGAGTTCGCCATCTTGTTTGGCCGAATACGCAATCGAAGAGCCAAGAAGAAGGCCCAATCGCAGTGACTATTCGCAAGGGTGCGGACTGGGGAAAACCCGAAGCAGTCCCCGGCGACGCGATCTTTGTGAGCAACGATGCTGAAGCGAATGAGGCGATTAGTCGGCCTCGACGAGAGCGAAAACCCACTCCGCCATTGTGTCTTGTTGGCGGTGACCTGGCCCGAACTCTCGGCGTTCGGAACAACGAGCCCTCGCTGAGAGCGGGGGAGGGGACCCATCTGCGAATCGACTTGGGTGTCGCTCTTGTCGACGGTCGCCTTTTTTGGTTTGTTTCCCATCTTGTGGCGCGCCACTCCTGGTGGCGAGGTCCGATCGTTATCGCGGCCAACGCAGCTTTTATTGGTGACTACAACGTTGCTCCCAAGGCTCACCCTGCCGACGGGCGACTGGATCTCATTGAGGCGAACCCAACCTTTGGTGAGCGCTTGAAGGCTCGCTCCCGACTGCGATCGGGCACCCACGTACCTCACCCTCAGATCAAGATTCGCCGCTGCGCAGCCGCGCAACTGGAGCTTGAGCGTCCCACCCCGATAACCCTCGACGGAATCGGTCAGGACAAGGCCAAGACGTTGAGCATCCGAGTGGAGCCCGACGCGCTCGACATCTGGATCTAAGGGCGCGCAAGGTTCGCGCCGTTGGATTTCGCCGCTGGAACGCCCGCTGCAGTGGCCGAGCGCCTCTAGAATCGCAGGATGGATGTAATTGAGGCCAAGAGAACAGTCCGCACCGAGGTCGAGCGTCTAGCCCCGAAGCTGCTGGAAATCTCTCACTCTCTCCACGCGAATCCAGAACTCGGGTTCGAAGAGCATCATGCCCACGAGGTTCTCACCGCCGCGATAGAAGACGAGGGTCTCTCTGTTGAACGCGGCGCCTACGACTTGTCGACCGCTTTCGACACCCGAGCCGGAACCGATGGTCCCACCATCGCGGTGTGCTGTGAGTACGACGCTCTTCCGGGAATCGGTCATGCCTGTGGCCACAATGTGATCGCCGCCGCGGGGCTTGGAGCGGGCCTTGCCGCTGCCACTGTGGCTGAAGCACTGGGCGGACGTGTGGCCATTCTCGGGACTCCGGCCGAAGAAGGCGGCGGAGGCAAGGAGTTCATGATCCGCAGAGGGGCGTTCGACGATGTCGCTGCGGCCATGATGGTTCACCCGGCCGATCACGACATCGAGAAAATGCAGGTCATAGCCGTTCACACAGTCGACGTAACTTATGAAGGCAAAGCATCTCATGCCGCCGCAGCCCCTCAATTGGGACGCAATGCGCTTGACGCCGCCGTGCTGGGCTACAACGCAGTGGCCGCATTACGCCAGCACATCCGCCCCAACGAGCGTATCCACGGTATCTTCACCGAAGCTGGCGAGAAACCCAACATTGTCCCTTCGCGAGCAGCGGCTCAATGGTACGTGAGATCCGGCAATATCGACAGCCTGCAACGCCTCAAGGAGCGCTTCACGGCATGCCTTGAGGCCGGAGCAACTGCGGCCTGCTGCGAGATGCACAGTGTTTGGAATGACCCGCCGTATTACAACATGATTGACAACGCGCCACTTCTCGATCTTTATGTGCGCAACTCCGCCGCGAACGGTCGTGCCGTGAGTCCCCAAAATGACAAGCAGATTGTCGTCGGCAGCACAGACATGGGCAACGTCAGTCATGCCGTTCCGTCAATCCATCCAATGATCAAAGTTGCGCCTCGGGGTGTCGCCATTCACACACCAGAGTTTGAAACCCATGCTCGCTCAAGAGCAGCTGATCAAGCGGTCATTGATGGTGCATTGACCATGGCTATGACCATCGTTGACTGTTGGGGAGACCCCGACGCGCTGCCCGCCATCCGCGGCTCGTTCTCGCCAAGCGAATAACCTCTGCACGAATGACGGTCTATATCGCCGAGGACTTCAGCGCCGACGAGGCCGACGTTCTTCGTCGCTATTTCACGAATCTCGATCAACCTGTATTCGCTTTGGTCAACCTTCCCGAAGTCGTGAAGGGAGCACTTTTTGCCAGGTATTCGCGTTCACCTTTGAGCCTGCGTCGGCTGTTTCTTCAAGAATTTGTGGGCGACCTCGACATTGAAGGTGACCAGACCATCGATGCAACTGTCGGATTGCGGCGTGCAGAAGAGTTATACGACAGAGTCTTTTTTGAGTATGGTGACGACAGCGTGGCTCAGCTTGGCGGTGTCCATTTGGCGTGCGAACAGGCTTCCAACATCTTGACCAAAGTGCTGGAATGGGGCCGCCTCATGGCCTACCTGGAACAGAGCACGCGCTACATCGCATATGACCAACGATTGGGAGGGCGTTATCGCTACTACCGTGATCCGCAGATCTTGAGTTCGCAGCTGGGCACGCGTTACGTGGCAGACATGGATCGAATCTTCGACGCCTACTCGCAGTTGATTCCGCAAATGCAGGCTTTCTTTCGCGAGGTGATTCCAAAAAATGACGGTGACAGCGATTTCGCTTACCGCATCGCGATAAAGGCGAGAGCGCTTGATGCGATCCGTGGAATGTTGCCTGCAGCTTCTCTGTCCAATGTCGGAATATACGGCACGGGCCAGGCATACGAAGCACTGTTGTTGCGAATGAGAAGCCATCCGTTGCCCGAGTCCCGCTCGTATGCCGACCTGATGTTGACGGAACTGCGCAAGGTGATCCCATCGTTCCTCAAGCGCGTTGATCTTCCAGATCGTGGGGTGCGCGCCACGAATTACATGACTGACACGCGCGACTCGATGGAAGCAATCAGCGATCAGATGCTCGGCTACGAGACCGGGGGAGTGGTTGACGACGATGTCGTTGATCTAGTCGACTTTGATCCCGATGGTGAACTGAAGGTTGTCACCGCTTGCCTGTATCCCTACACGTCGCTCTCCGAGCGGATGCTTGAGGCTCGGGTTCATCAAATGTCGGTGGAGGAGCGAATCGAAGTTATCAAGGCTTACGTGGGGCACCGAGACAACCGCCGCCATCGGCCCGGGCGAGCCTTCGAACGAACTGGCTACCGCTTCGATGTGCTCTCGGACTACGGCGCTTTCCGCGATCTTCAGCGGCACCGGATGCTCACTATCGACTGGCAGCCGCTTTCGCCACGCCATGGATACGTGATGCCTGACGCAGTCGAGGCCGCGGGGGTCGCCGAGGAGTACCGCGGCGCAATGGAGCGCTCCGAATCACTTCACAATGCACTTGTGGGAGAGCATCGCGACAGCGCTTGTTATGCAGTGTCATTGGCTTACCGAATTCGCTACTCAATGCAATTCAACGCGCGCGAGGCAATGCACATGCTTGAGTTGCGCACAACGCCGCAGGGACACGAGGCCTACCGCCGTATCTGTCAACGAATGCACACCCAAATCGGCGAGAAGGCGGGGCACTTGGCGTTGGCCGAGGCGATGCGCTTTGTTGATTACTCATCTGACACGCCGCTGGGCCGTCTCTCTGCGGAACAACGTGCGGAGAAACGCCGCCAAGACCGCGATCTCGGTTAATCCGCTTTCGAAGGTTGCGTCGCGCTTCGCATTGTCTATGATCCGCGGCAACATCTCTGGCTCCAGGAACCAACGGTGAACGACAACATCTCTGAAAAAGAAGACCTCGACGACGAGTTCGATCACGACCTAGAAGAAGACGACGAACTCGACGACGATCTCGACGAAGACGAACTCGAAGACGAAGACGAAGACGACGACGACGACGAAGAGGCCGATCTCGCCGAAGAAGAAGAAGACGAAGACGAAGACGACCTCAACGACGACGAAGACGAAGACGACGACGACGTAGAGGCCGATCTCGATGCCATCCTCAAGGAACGCATTGCCGCCGGCGATGATCAAGCCGACGATGACGAGGAAGAAACGCCCACAACACGATCCGTTACTGGTGCCTCGGGAGAAGCCGAACCGGTGATCGCCCGCGGAGACAACGAGTTTTCTTGTCCGCATTGCTTCTTGTTGGTAAACAGTGCAGCAGTAGTCGACGATGAATGTCCACATTGCGGTGGGCCGGTTGGTGCCACGTGAGCGACGAGGAGAACCTTGGCGAGCAATTGCTCGATCTATTGATCTATGCGCCTATCGGTTTGTTGTTGGAAGCCAAGGATCTAATTCCAAAACTCGCCGAACGCGGCAGGGGCCAAGTGGCATTGACGCAGCTCGCAGGCAAGGTCGCTGGTAATCGGGGACGAGACGAAACAGCACCATTGTTTCGCCGGCTGGTCGAGGCGGCGGGTGCCGCTCTCGGCTCGATGACCACCGATGAACACGAGCTATCCGATGAACTCGAGCTATCCGATGAACACGAGCTATCCGATGAACTCGATGATCACGGTGAATCAAGCGAAGACGATCTCTCTTTGCCTATCAAGAATTACAACGCCTTTTCCGCGCCGCAATTGTTGGAAAAGTTGGAAGCGCTCGACCAACAGCAGCTCGACGAAATTCTTGACTACGAGCTGACGCATCGAGACCGCCAAACTGTAACCAACCGAATCAAGCAACTAAGCGCGCTTGATCACTCTCCGAACTCTCTGAGCGACTGATCGTGGACGTTGACGCACGCCGGGCTGTGGTAGCTGACCTAGCAGAGGTAACCAGGATGTGCGCCGATGCAATCGAGGAACTACGCCCTAATCGTGGTGGTGCTGTCTGGTCCCAACGCGAAGCCCGTTCTGAGCCATTGGGCGCCAGCCTGCGTGCAACGATGGACGCTGGATTGCTGGCCGTTGCATGCATCGACAACACGATCGTGGGTTACGCCGGAGTCGACCTCGTTGAGCTTCACGATGGCAGCACTCTCGGCCAAGTCACCGATATCTACGTTATCCCTGACGCCCGCGGTGTGGGATGCGGTGAGGCGCTCATTGGGCTGGTTGAGCGATGGTGCACCGAACAATCCTGTATCGGCATTGACTCGATCGCCCTTCCCGGGGACCGTGAAACAAAAAACTTCTTCGAAACGTTCGGCCTCACTGCTCGAGCTCTACGCGTCCATCGGTCGCTGCGGGCCTAGTGGAGGGCGCTGGCAACCCCGTCTCAACGACCTTTCCAGATTGGGGGTCGCTTTTCGATGAAGGCTTTGGGGCCTTCGATGAAGTCCTCAGTCGAAGCCAAGCGTGTTGTCACCCGGCCACCCTCAATGATCCCCTCCAAATCAGTTTGACCAGGTGCTTCAAGGATCAGCCGACGGCTCTCGCGCACCGCCAATGGAGCGTTGGCAGCAATGCGCCCAGCAAGGACCTGAGCCGCGGCCACTACCTCGCCAGGAGGACACAGTTCGTTGACCAACCCGAAGTGATACGCTCGCTCTGCGGACAGCGTGTCACCAGTTACCGCGAGTTCCATCGCGATATTGGGAGGAAGCACCCGAGGAAGACGTACCAAACCTCCCGCGGCAGCTACCAGTGAACGCTTCACCTCAGGTATCCCAAACTTTGCGATAGTCGAAGCGACCACTAGATCACAGGACAAAACGATCTCAGTGCCTCCGGCAACTGCATGACCGTCGACCGCGGCAATAAGCGGCTTGGTTCGCTCGCGAAGGACAATGCCACCAAATCCTCCACGCTCAGTGCCGAGAAAGGCACCGTTGCCAGCGGCGATTTCTTTGAGGTCAGCTCCTGCGCAGAAGACCGGTCCATTGTGGGCCAATATTCCTATCCACAGATCGTCGTCTTCTTCAAGGCGATCAATCGCTGATTCGATCGCTGCGGCCATCGCCGGATTGATAGCGTTGCGGGCTTCAACACGATCAAGACGAATGATCGCAACATGGTCACAGGTCTCGAACTCAATCATTGCTGACACCCCCAGATTGGGTCGTCGATGCGGGTATCGGTGGGGGAGAGGGGTCCTCTTCAACCACCGCATCCGCGGCCGGTTCTTTTGCCACAGGCCCAACAGACGACTCTTCAACCACCGCATCCGCGGCCGGTTCTTTCGGCTCAGACTCAACAGACGACTCTTCAACCACAGCATCCGCGGCCGGTTCTTTTGCCACAGGCCCAACAGACGACTCTTCAACCACCGGTTTTGCTGGAGGTACCGCTGGTGGGGGAGGGGGCGTAAGCCTCCGCTTGGCGCCACCGCGCCTTTTGGGAGTGGAAGACGCGGGAGTGGAAGACGCGACTCCGAACAAAGCAGCAATCTCGGGGACCTTTGGCGCCAACTTTCGCACGGTAGCGAGTAGCTGGTCATTAGGATTTTCTGGGCAACCCTGTGGCGTGACCTGGGAACGAACAGGCGAGAACGCCACCGCGTCAAGCACGGTCGCCCACCGTTGTTGAGCAACGTCGCTGCTCAACGACTCGGAGGCTGCTTTAGTTAGACGCTCGGCCATGTCAAATGGAAGCGGAGAACCGGCCTTTGGAGGTCGACTGCTGAGCCGCAAGGCACGAACGATCCGACCATCGGCGAGATGTTGCGCGATCTCGTTGAGCCACAAACGGTGTTCGCTCTCCACCCGAGCTGACAGGCCTTCCCGCAACTTCTCCGCGAGTTCACGGGATTGCTCGTCTCGCGCACCACTATCGGCCGCGACCACCACACTACGAATATCGCGTAGGTCAACGGTTTCGATTCCCGAAATCGCAGCTTCAGCGCGGTCACGCCACTCTGCAGCCTTCAAGACGGGGGTCATCCTCTCTGCCAACACAACAAGCGGTTCGGACTTGACCTTCGGAATACCGTCAGCCTCAGCCATCTTGTTCATCCGCTCAATCGCTTTTCGCACACCAGGAACTCCTCCTTTGAGAACCACTTCGGCGAGTCCATGTTGGATCTCAGGCATGTCTGCGAGCGCGGCACGTCGGTTCTTATTTCCGGGGCGTAAGCGGGGAGCCCTAGGCGTGGAGGGAGGTTTTGGACGCTCCTGGCGAGCACGAACATTTCGTTTCTTGCTTCGCTGGTCACGTTCCGAACCGGCGCCGGACGCGCCGTCACGCTGACTGTCTCGGGCCTTGCTGCGACGGTCGCCCCGCCGAGAATCGGCAGGCTGCTTATCACGAGACTGACCATCGCGGTCACCGCGGCGGTGCTGTTGGGTCGCTCCAGATCGGTCTGAGCGTTTCGTGTCGCTACGGCGCTTCTCCTTGCGATCAGCACGTTTTCTGCGGGGCGGTGCGGAGTCAGCGTCTCGACGGCGACCAGTGGCTCCGCGGGCACGTGAGCGGCCCTTCGGAGCGAGTTGGGACGTTACCAAGGGTTGCTCACGACCCGAACCGAGCAGGGGTAGGGTTTCGACTCGGCTTCGAGGCGCCCGCGTCGGCAGAATGGTTGTGATCTCAAGTCCGTCAAGGGTTGCGTCAGCCTCGACTCTGAGAACATCTCCGACACCAACCCCTTCGGGGAGCAGTGCACCATCGAGGATTCCCTTGGGTTGTTTCGCTCCTGCAGCGCGCCAAGTCCACTTGCCGTCAGCGCGATTAGAGGTCAGTTCGATTTCCAGCCTGCGAGCCACGGTCAAGAACCGTATCGGGCAGTTCGGTATCCGCATACCCGGACGCAGAGCGGGTAGCGCAAGACCCAGAACGCCGGAAATCATCGTTATGTAAAGTTATGAGGTTAGTCACGGCGAATCGACTATCTGAAAGATCAATCGATAGCCGTGCTCTGTTTGGGTACTGTGCAACAAGTGGACCAAGACGGACGCATCGAGCTCACGCTGCAACTCTGGGGCCGGGACGACCCGGACGCCTTTGAAGAGTACCTGGACGCCCTGGTTCAGCTGCTGCCGCGAACCAACGGAGTCCTCGAACGAAGGATCGCAGATACCGCTGCGGAGGCCGGCATTCCCGACGCAGTGCTCGTTGTCTCGTTTCCAGACAGCGCCTCGGTCGACGGATGGTTGCGCGACCCGCTGCGTTCGGATCTCGAAGACCTCGCCAAACGAGCGGTTACTCATTCGCTGATAACCGACAGCCGACACCGTCGCCCTCCGACCGCAGATGAAAATGAAAATGTGGTTCTCCTTCAACCCGAAGGAAGCGACCTGGTCGAACCGAGACGATCACCCGTACACGGGACCGGGGTCTTTGCTCTGCTGAAACTCGAACAAGGAAGACTCATCGGCCGCTACTCAGGTGCTCCGACCATGATTGACGGCAAATACGTGCTGTGGATCGAAGGTGACGATGGCACCTGGGAGGGTGTCGACGGAGCCGGCGACCTTCGCTTTCTCAACCACAGCCGCTCCCCCAACGTTTTCTTCGATGGTCCAGACCTCTATACGCTTCGCGACATCAGCCCCGGTGAAGAATTGCTCTTCGACTACGGAGAAGACTGGTCAGAGACGCCCTAGCAGTTTGTTGGGCTCAAGAGGTTAGTGACAGGCGCCGCCGGATCACGCGAGACTACAGACGATGCACGAATCGACCAGAGGACAACTGCTAGTTGCTGCACCGGCGCTGCTCGACAACAACTTCTACCGGTCTGTCATTTTCGTGCTCGAACACAATCAAGATGGAGCAATCGGCGTGGTCCTCAACCGCCCCAGCGAGCTACCGGTATCCACTGCCATTGAGGGTTGGGCGGATCAGGCAACAGAGCCCCCTGTCGTGTTTCTCGGTGGACCCGTCTCGCCGTCCTCTGTTATCGCTCTGGCCTCATATCATCTCGAAAACGCCGACGATCACTGGAACCAGATTCTCGGCAGTATCGGAACGGTCGACCTCGAACTGGCCCCAGAGGAGGTGCCTGGAGTAGACGCGGTGAGGATGTTCGCCGGTTACGCGGGGTGGACTGGCGGCCAGCTGGAAGCCGAATTGGTGACAGGTAGCTGGTTCGTTGTGGATGCAGAACGAAGCGACGTCCACACCGACAACCCCGATGATCTCTGGTGGGAAGTATGCGGTCGCCAACCAGGATCACTACGCCACTTGGCACACTACCCACACGACCCTCGACACAATTGAACCTAGGAGCCACAGCGCCGCTCGGGCAACGGGCGGTTCAAACCAACGACTATCTCCGGAGTGAACCATGAGGATCGGATTTGCAGGGCTCGGCAACCTCGGTAGCAAGCTCGCAGGCAGTCTTTTGCGCAACGGAATCGACCTCGTTGTCCGCGACCTTGATGAAGCCGTGGTGCGGTCGTTCATCGAGCGAGGTGCGACCTCAGTCGCGTCACCCCGAGAGCTCGCCGAAAGCTGCGATGCAGTGATTACCTGCCTGCCCTCGCCGGCAGTCTGCGCCGAGGTCATGGAGGCCGCTGATGGCGTACTCGCGGGACTTGGCGACGGCAAACTCTGGTTGGAGATGTCAACCACGGACGAATCAGAGGTTCGACGTCTTGCAACTCTGGCTTCCGCACGCGGCGCCGTGCCGATCGAGTGCCCGGTTTCAGGGGGTTGCCACCGCGCCGCAACAGGCAATATCTCCATCTTCTGCGGAGGATCCCGAGAAGCCTTCGATTCAGCGTTACCGATCCTGGCGATGATGGGGCGCAAGATCCTCCACACGGGTCCGTTGGGATCGGCCTCGATTCTCAAGGTCGTGACCAACTATCTCGCCTCGGTCAACCTGGTGTCGCTCGGCGAGGCCTTCGCCGTGGCACAGCAGTCAGGAATCGACTTGACCACCGCCTATGAGGCAATCCGCATCTCCTCGGGAACCTCTTTCGTGCACGAAACCGAGGGCCAGGTGATCTTGAACGGCTCCTACGACATCGGCTTCACCCTCGATCTGGTGCAGAAGGACATGAGTCTCTTTTTGGACCTCGCCGAGCGTGCGGAACTGCCGCTCGAAGTCGCCCCTGTGGTGTTGGACATGTTCAACGATGCAGCCACAAGGTACGGGTCTCGTGCACTGAGTCCGCGAGTCGTGCAACGTTACGAAGAAGCGGTTGACGCTGAGTTCCGCGCTCCGGGATTCCCTGCTGAGTTGGTCGATGACGAACCAGAACAACCAGGTTACGAAGTAATAGTTCGGCGGTGACTAGGTGGTTGGGTTACGCAGATTCTCGGACTGGACGAAGATTCCTTCGGCTTGCGCGCACAGCGTGTCGCCGGAGTGAATCGTGCCCGCAGCGAACACTTTGCGGCGCTCGCTGCGGTCTAACCAGCCCCGCAACGTCAGCGCAGTCCCCAGAGGTGTGGGCGTGCGATAGACGACGGTGAGGGTGCCGGTATAGCCACCGATGCCGTTCACCACGCAGGTGCTGCCGAGAAGTTCGTCGAACAGTGCGGCGATCACTCCCCCATGGACACAGTCCGGCGGCCCGTTGAAGGCTGAGGTGAAAGTCACCTCCCCGTGAATCTCGAAATGCTCGTCGGTGGCGACCCTTCTCATCGTCGCCGGCGGCGAGATCGGGTTCAGTCGACCCACCAGTGGGCTGTAGGGGAAGAACTCCGACGGGTGTTCTGATCTGAACGCTGCGGGAGGCGCCAGTTCGTCAACCTCGCCCGAAGGCTCCTGTGCGCTCGGGTCGCCAAAGACCAGACTCGACTGCATCCGGATTCCCGGCACCACCAGCGGCTCGAGATCATCGCGCAACCCGCGGATCCGAGTGATAGCAGCGGTGAGGTCCACCCCGTCGAAATCAGCGGTACGGACCACCTCTATCAACTCACGAAGGGCCTCATTGAGCTGAACGGGCTCCGAGATGTCTTGTTGGCTTCCAGGCATTCGGGTGACCGTAGCCTCCGTTTGGCTTAGATGGCACTCCGACCGGCGCGATCAGGCCACAAGAACGACAGTTACGCGCTTGGACTTACGGTGAGGTTCAAACCCCCGGTTTGCGTAGCACTCACCTCTATCCGCCATTCGTGGGCACTGCTGCAGTCGATCAACGTCGTCGGTTGATCGGGATGCAGGCAGAACTCGCTGCCGGCGCCCCTCAACTGGCCAAAACGCACCGGGGCATCCACCCAGAGATCAATCTGATTCCCAACTTGAGCCTGTCGCCGCTCGGCACCCGTTCCAAGGTTCTGGTCGATCCAGTGGACCGAGACCCCGAGCTGTTTCCCAACGTCGGTATCGGCAAGTCCCCGTTCCCATTCATCTTCAGGATCACGTACTTCCAAGTGCCACCATTGCCGGTTGAAATCAACTCGTTGCGTCGACGCTTCTTGTGGGAGGATGGCGAGCATCTGCACTCCCCCACTACAGCACGGCGAAAGCGTATAGGTGTCAGTTGAGTCGCGATGGACGCTGATCGCACTGGGGTGGATCCAACCTGATGCATAGCGGTTCACCGCAATCGTGCCCACAGGCCAGTTCTGGCTGAACGACATGATGTCTGAGGGATTGTCGTACTCCGAGCCGGTCTCGCCGGAGTACGAGTGTGGCCAACATTGGGCATGCCCCAGTTCGTGGACTGCGATTGCACTCTGATCACCTCGTGCATGAACTGCGATAGCGACCATCCTGCCACTCTCGCCGAACACACCGCCGACTGCCGAACTCACATACCCGCAGGTACCGACTCCAACGTAGTTCTCAAAAGGGTCGAGTGCGGCCTCGTCCACTAGAACCACCGCTCCGCTGCGCGATCCACTCCATTGGTTTCGCAGAACCTCCTCGAAACACTCCTGCGGTTCAACGGTGCTGCCCGAAACCGCTCTGGTGTCGTCTCCGGCGGAGAAATCGATGTCATATTGACCGGCGCTGGCCCACTCGAACCACTCGGCGGCCTCCCCCAAGACGTCATCGACATAGGCGACGCGATCTGCTCGGTCTGATTCCCGGGTGCTGCAAACAAAGACCTGCCAGGTCTCCTCGCCACAGAAACTCAGCCGCTCGGTGATCTCGTCGATTCTGAGGAGACCATGGGGGTCGTCGCCGCTCTGGTCGTCGCATCCGAGCAGCGCCTCGGGCAACGGTTCAACAGTCTGTGTGGCACCGGAGTCGGTAGCCACGGTAGCAACGGGCGAAGACACCGTCGTCGGCACGGACGCGGGCGACGGGACCGTCGAAGGTGGTGCGACCTCTGTCTCGGGCGTGTCCAGCGAGACCGGGTCGGGGGCATCATCGCCCCCGCTTCGTTGTGCCTGTTGGTGCCCGTTGTCGCTCTGGGATGTGACGAGCATGCCGACGACGACAAGCACCACGATCAGTGCGAAGCCGACAAGCCACAGCCCGCGCCGCGCGGACAGTGCCGCCACGGTTCCTTGAACGTCTCGGCCACTACCCGAACGGGAACCGAACGGATCGTGATCTGCTGCGTCGCCGGTCGCGTCGGCGAACGGGTCGGCCGATTCAAAGACTCCGGTCGAGTCAAATCCCTCCGGCGCGGGCGACCCGAAAGGGCCGCCCTGCTCTACAAACGGGTCACTCTGGTCATCATTGTCACGCCCGGATGCGAACGGGTCGCTCGGAGGAGGCATCAGCGGTCACCGAGGCCCTCAGAGAGTGACGCCACACTCTTCAAGCAGCGGCTTCACGGCTTTCTCCCAACCGGACATGTCAAATGAGAGGCGACTTTCTCCAGAAGTGCCCGCGGCGACCTCGACCTCGAGTGCATAGCCAGTGTCTTCGCTCGTCTCCTCAAGTTCAGAGATGAAAGAGCCAATATCGCTGGTTGGTAGGAAGATCGCCTCCGCTTCGAGGCTGCTCGCCAACCAGTCTGTCCACAGCGACGAACCGTCGTTGAACCTCAGGCGCACTCGAAAGCTGCCCTCGAAGTCGTGCGGCGGCCCGTAGTGGTAGAGCCCGACCCCCAAATCACCGGGGCTCGTCTCAGTCAGGTCCCAACAGTAGACGATCAGAGTGGGAGGCACTGGCCAAGATCTTGCTGTCTGATACGAGTGTGAGTTCAGTTCTGCGCTCAGCCTCACCGTGTCGGTGTCCTCATTGATGCTGACGTCCTCAGAGGTCCGCCAATCTCCGCCGGGGTTTCCACTGAGCGGGCACAGCCGGTTCCGCGCAACCAGACTGCTGCTGAACTGGTATCGATAGTAGAACACTTCGCCGGCGGTATCCCGGTAACCGCTGCAGGAGGCTTCCAAATAGGCGCCTTCGGGTTCTATCGGCAGCTGTCCGGGCAGGCCGTCCTGGCCCCGCGGGCGCGCAGCATCGGCGAACAAAGCGCAACCCGACAGAAGCAGACCGGCCGACAACAGCACGACCAACGCCAAGGGCGTTCCGCGGTTCACCACACATCCCCACAATTCTCTACAAGGCTGCGCAGCAACTCCTCCGCCCTCGACGCAGGACCAAGGTCGAATTCCCAGCCCAGAGGAGGCTTCCCCTCCTCAGGTGGGAAGTCTGCGCGAACTCTCAGCGCCGCGCCATCTTCTCCCGCGTAGTTGCGGAAGCTGTCGATCGCGGCTTCGACCAACTCATCACTGTGAAGGTAGGGAACGAACCCGGCATCGAGCTTGGCTCTGCCGTCGGGGCGCTCCTCGTCAAGGTTGATCGAGACCTCGGCCTTTCCATCGACGTCAGAGAACTCCAGGTGCCATCTATCCCATCCCCGGGGATGCCAGTTCTCGAGCACCGGCCGGGACAGGCTCATGCTCACGCCCAAGCGGCCGTAGCCGTCGCCGTCGCTGTCGATGCAGACCACATCAAGACGACTCGGCACCCTCCGGTCGTCACGGTGTATCTCCTGCTCACTGACGGGAGGATCCGGTCGCAACCAGGCATATGCCGAGACGGCAAAGGAATTACCCGTAGGCTGGCCGTCGAGCAGATCCAGCGGGGCCGAGCGCTGCTGCCACGCATAGGGGCCGGGGAACTCGTCGGGCCAGTCCCGGGCGCATCCTGTGACGGTCGCCAAGATGGTGACAACGAGCAATGTTGCGGCAAGCGACAATGATCTCTGCATTTCAATACGCTCCTGACATCACACCACTGACCTTGATGTGTCTTTTTTCTGATGGTCGATCTCACTTGTTCGCCAGCCGGCTTGATCCTGTGGTCGAACCGGGGCCGACAGGTCAATGCGCCAGGCGATCACCATCGAGTGGCCGTTGGGCGCTTCTGAGAGCAGATGCTTGTCGGATCGGCTGTGCTGCGACTCCCGCTGGGGCGCGTTCGCCGCAGGTTTGAGCAGGTCGCCCCAGTCGAATCTATGGTGCTCGCTCGTGAACCTGACGAAATCCGCTGAACTGCCAGGTAGCGAACCGTGAACCGGGTCAACGTCGCCGAGCAGCACTAGAAAACCCTCCACCAACCCGTCGCGATCCTCTGAACCGGTCAGTTGATCGGTCGCGGCTCGACGGAGTGCCCAACCACCCTCATCGTCGCCCGGATCCCTGACAACGCTCCGCGCGAAATCGGCACGGGATCCCCATACTTCGCGTCCGTCGTGCCGGTCTCGATGTACAACCTGACGGTGATCGGTGATGTCGTGGTCCGGATCCGGGAAATCTCCGGTGATCCGTGCGCTGTAACTGTCAGACCAGAGGGACAGCACGCGCTGGTAGGCGCGGCTCAACCATCCCGGTTCAACCGCTGACTCCTGCTTCTGTCTCCTGACTCGGTCGAATTCCTGAGGATCGACGTTTGTGCAGGCCACCAGCATCGAATGCGGTGGCGGCAGATCAAAGGCAAGATCCTCCGCCGACACTGCCACAGAGGCATCGTCGAGGTCGGCTCCGAACGGTCGATGAAGGAACTCCGTGATTACCCGTCGGTGATCGGCGAACTGACAGCTGATCCCGTAGAGCCTCAACACTTCGGATGCGTAGTGGCGTGAACGGACTTCGACTCGATGCCTTTCTGCGTTGAGTTGTTCCAGCCGGCGCAGGCTCTCAGTCATGCGCCTCGCCGGAAACGACAACAGCGTTGAACCGGCCGCGAGCACCAGCGCTCCGACCAGGAACCATCCGATCGGCCAAATCGCCGGGTCAGAGGCCCGAGTGGCCTCGAAGGGAGTTACGAACTCCCAGAGGTCGGCCAGGTAGGGCCACCGTTGATCGACGGCGAAAACAGCAACAACCAACAGCGACAGCAACAGCAGGGCAGTGATCCGTCGGGCCGACTTCTGGGCCTTCAGGGCGTCTTCATACTCGCTGTCGAGCACCGGTAGCACGCAGTTCTTGAAGAAGCCCCGCCGAGCCTCCGCTAAACCCGAGCCGATGATACCCACCAGTCGTTCCATGAGAGTGTCTCGATGTTGGGCGGCATGCTCGACTGTTGTTGAAGCGGAGTCAGTCGACTCGATTCGGTCTTGGGCGTGGTCTCGCTGCGGGGTGTTTACGCGCCCACTCGAACCAAGGTCGACGCGACTCGTTGTTGGGGTGACCTCGGTTGGACTGCGGTCGAACCAGAGTTGACCTGGTTCTGCTTTCCTCGTCCCTGCATCCTCGGCGGCTTCGTCAGTACCCTCGTCCGGTTTGTCGCTGCCCTCATCTGGTTTGTCGCTGCCCTCATCAACATCGTCGCTGCGCTCATCTGGTTTGTCGCTGCCCTCATCAACATTGTCGCTACGGGCTCCGGCTGAGGGAGCCAGGTCCGTTCGGGGTTCCGGTCCTGGCAGGATGTCGGAAGAGTCCTGCGGCGCGTAGAGCGGAGCCACGCCCGTGGGGTCCGTCCAGACCAGACGTTTCGGATCCTCGGGCGTTCCCGTTGTCGGATGTGAGACTCCGCCCGGCAACGGCGATCCGTCCACCAAGCCGAACATCACCTCCCGCATCGTCTTGTAGGCATCGACAGAACTGCCCGATGCTCGCGCAGTCCCAGCAGACGGCAAGAAATCACTGCGTTCAATCTGCTGCACCAAGTCATGCAGATCCACCGTGTCGGCAAGCCTAAGTCGGGTGTAGCCGTCATTGTCCTCTTCCAGACCACCGGTGCGATCCGCCAACCGGTTCAGCGCATCCGCGACGGCGGAGATATCGACGGGCGTCGGGACCTTGGCGACGAGTCCTCTCAAAGAACTGAAGCGGGAAGTCCGTCGAGAATCAGGCAGTTTCGCCGGCCTCTCACACCTGAAGCCACCTTCGCGGGCGAGGCGCTCAGCGATCTCCAGAGGTGGGACCGCGTCAGGCTGGGCCCTTTCAACGTCCGCTGTCTGGGGTAGCGGCCACGGCGGCGAAATCGGCATTGCGTCAGGTGATGCGTAGCGATCTGCCGACGGCGTGTGAAGGACCCTCATCTGGCAGTGAACGAACCGCACGGGCTGGGTGTTTCCGTCACGGCGGTCCGGTTCGATCTCCAAGCCGCTCTCGATTCCACACCATCCGCCGGCGGCAGACAATGCGACCATGGCGCAGAGGCTGAGGGGTTCGCCCTCCAGCGCGCGCACCTTGAACAGAGACTCGTGGGCCTCGACGCGGCTGTCGTGGACCAGGTGATAGTCCCAGGCGGGGCTGCTGTCCTCAGGGCCACAGACGCCCGCGGCATTGGCGATCTGCACGGTCATGGAACGGAAGGTGATTCCTGAAGCGAGCAGATCGGCCAACCTCTCGCGGCACCGCTCCTCTGTCTCGCGAACCTGGATCCTTGAGACTTCTGAATCCCCTCCACGAGGGTGCCGCAGAATCGCCAGCCATACCTCCTGACGTTGCCTCCTTGAGAACGCGGACCCCAGCGTGGTCTGCTTCCACTCTGCATCGGCGTTGTGCCAACAGGCCGTTCTGTGAGGCTGCGCCAACAACTCAGATGCCGACAACCAGACCACATCTCCGAACAGTCCCGCAGCGCACCACTGCGCCAAGACCTCGGTCACGGGAGCTGCCAACTCATCGGAATCGGCCGACAGCAGCACCACCAGACGGCCGCCTGAGCTCATACCACGCTGCCTCTCGAAGCATCTGTGTCGAGCGATTCGTGGAGTTCGCTGTAGCACTTGCAGAACACGTCGGCCAGTTCCATGGTCGGAACCCCGGGTTCAGTTCGTCCGTCCGCTCCTCGGTGATGGAGGTTGCTTCTTCGGTTGGTCTGATCCAGGAACCATCCTTCGTTGGCCTCCAGGTATTTTCTTGCCATGGCCAACCGTTCCTGGCGGGTGGACCCTTCGGCCTTGGGCGTCTCCTCGGCCACCGTCGGATGAGGGGGTCGACCGTCGGAGAGCACCATGTCGAGGTCGCGGTGGATCGTTCCCTGCGCGGTAGGTTCGCCCAGGGCATGCAGCCGTCGATACGCTTCGTACGCCCTGAAACCGCTGCCGCTGACCTTTCCGAAGGTGAGCGAGAAGCCCTCGAGCAGTACGGCCAGAATGTCGTCTTGTTCTCTCGGTCTGCTCAACAAGGGCCAAGGGAACTCGACTTCATCAGGCGCAGCAGTGATGAGCACGGCTCTGTCCAGATCAGCGGTCACGTAACCGCACAGGCGAGCGACGGCGAATCCTCGGACCATCGACTCCAGTGCGGGCCGCGGCAGCGGTACGAAGCCGTCGAGGCGTCGTGCCCGGCGCCACAACCAGAACGCCGAGGATCTCTCGTCGGGATCCTCCGTGGCGGCTAGTGCCTCGGTCAACGGGGTTGTGATGGAGCGGATAACCATCGGGTGCACCGGACTGTCGATGTACTGGGAAATCAGTACCGAGGTTGTATCGGTACTGCTGGTGGTGAACGCCTGCTCACCGACGATGTCCTGGGCGTCCTGGCGCGCCGGGTGGCCATCGGGGAAAGGGAACTGTGAGCACACCTTGAGCAACGCCAGCTGTTCGTCGTGGCATTCGCCGTACAGGTCCGTGTCGATCGACACCAGGGGCTCAGACCTGTTCTGCGCCTCGTCCAACCGACGCCGAAATGCCTGCATGCGCTCGGTATGGTCCACGCGGCTCTTCCCGGTCTGCGGGTCGTTCTCGCGGAGGTAGGCCCCCAGTCCTTCGTCTAGGAACCTCTTGAACCTGCCACCGTGCTCATTCGTCCACCGGTCCACTCGTCTGATGATGGCGTCGATGGCCGCGTCACAGTTGACGTTGACGATCTGTCCGGGTGTCCAACGCGTGCTTGAGCGATGGACCAACGGCAAGATCTCCCTCTCGCTCGCCATCAGTCTCGTGCCCGCCACGAGTCGGTATCGCAGGGGATCTGTGTGTTCGGAGCCGTACGGGACACCGTCGATGATCGCTTCTTCACAGAGGTCTCTGAGGTTCTCTGACCAGGTGTCGTGACCTTCGAGAGGAAACTCGACCGTGGAGGGCAGGTAGCGGGGTGGCACAGAGTTGATCTCGCTCGGCCAAGCCTGCAGTTCGTCGCCGGCGAGCGCATCACCGACTCGACTGGCAGCCGCTTTCAAGGCGGTGGCAACCTCGTCGAGCACCTGCTCCTCGGCGTGCTCCATCACGTCAGCCGCTTGTGTGAGGCGAAGGCTCTGCCAGCGGCTCGCAACTCCCTGTGCCACGAGTTTGACCGCCTCCCCCAGCGCGGGGCTCTCTGCGTTGAGCTTTCCTTCGGCCTTCTCGATTTCCGCCAGACCTCGTCGCACCCTTTCTTCATAGAGCTTGTCTGCCTCCTTGGCCCTCTTTCGAACCTCGGCGATCCCGGCGCGATTGAGTTTCGTGGCCACCTCCGACAGCGCCGCTACTGCCACCGGCAGTGAACAGACCGCGGCAACCTGTGAAGCCGATCTGCAAGTAGCATCCACCATGGCTTGACACCAGTCCCGATCCTCCGAGGTCGGATTCTGTGTCTCCAATTCGATTCTCTCCTTATGCCTCTTGCCGACTCGCTCCAGCTGACCGTGCCACTGAGCCGCTGTGGCTTCTTGCCCGGAAGCGAGCTCGCCCCTGATCGCCCGCTCCAAACGAGCGGCCGATTCCTTGAGCTGTTGAACCGAGCCGAAATGGTCGCCTGCACCCTTGAGTCCAGGCAGCGGATCGGACGGGGGATCCCAGTACGGATCGCCTTGGTAGACCATTTCGGCATGTTTCTTCCCTAGTTGCTCCACGACCTCCTCCTCACGAAGTGAGGAGTCAGCGGTCGCGATCGGGTCCCTCTGATGGCCGTTGAGAAGCCGATCGAGGACCTGTCGACCCAACTGGTGGCGCGCCCACTGCGCGAACCGTTCGCGGCCGACTGTCACCTTGGCCGCGCCGAACGAGGACGCCACCCCGAACTGGTTGGCCTTTCCGAACGGGTAACCGCCGTAGTTGGCCTTTGCACTGTTCAGCCAGTTGACGTTGATGAAGTTGTGGATCTTCTCCTGCACGTTGCTGGAAGTGACCCAACTCGACAAGGCCTCGCCGACGGCATGGTAGAACTCGGCCGTGCCGCCCAGATCGGCACCTCGCAGGCCTGACTTTCCGAGTATAAACACCGAGTGGGGGCCGACCCCCGGGCCTTGCACGTTGTTGGTGGAGAGCGGCGATTCCAGTTCACCGGGTTGTGACCAGTACGCAGCCAACAACTCGGACAGAACTCCGAGCGAATTGGCGGCCATCGCCTCGTTCTGGTTGAAATCGAAGATGTCGTTCGCGAACAACACCAACGTCGGGTACCTGCCGAGCGGGTCGCAGCGGCGCAGCAGATCGACCACGTCGAGAGCCACCCCCGCTCCGGTTCCCCCGGCCATCGAGGAGCAGACCACGACGAGCGGCTCGGGCGTCTCAGATCCGAGCGCAGCATCGACCCCCAGGGCCTGCCCGATCTCATACAGGTCCTGGTTGCCTGACTTAGCCCGTCTGAATGCCTCGTTGAGACGCGGTTCCAGGGTGCGTTCCAGAGACCGCAGCCCCAGTGCTCTGCCGATAGCCCGATTCTGCCCAGCTCCGTCCTTTATGGGAATCCGAACATTGCCGGGATCGGGCAGCCATCCGCACAACAACTCGGGAACACCGCGATGGCCGCGGTGCTCGGCTTCAAGGGATCGGTGAAGCGCGGCATAGGTCTCGTGCTCAGCGGAGAGGGTGAGAAAATCCGGGATTGGAATCGTCGGGATCTCGGTCGGGTTCTCCTGGACGGTCAGCGAATCCAAGCCGATGAACTGCCACGAAGCAGGAATCCCGTGCCGCCAATCACTCTGATCCAGCCTTCGTCTCACCGCCTCGCGCACGTAGCGGACGGCCTTCTCTCCAGAACCTCCACAACCGATGAAGATCACAGGTCTGAGCATGTTGGTTGCCTTTCGTCGCTTGAACTGTTTCGCCTATTCGAACGGGTCGCGAGATGATCCCAAGGGGTCGCTCGCTGAACTCGACGGGTCGCTGGGACTATTGAAGGGGTCAGCGGTCGGAGCCTCGCCCCTCGATGCTGCCGAGGTTTCGCTGCTGCCTTGCTCTGCGGTTGCTGAGCGCAGGTTCGCGAGCCGCTCACGCGCGGTGTCCTCGATCTCGGTGATGCGGTGCTGTTGGTCGATCGGGTCGGCAGGCAGGTCCCAGAGAATCAGTTCGTGTTGTTGACCGATGCTGTGAAGGACCCAACCGTCGCGCAACCCAGGGCCGATGATCCCCCTCTGCGCACCCTTTCTGGCGATCCGACAGCCGTTGGGTCCGATACAACCTCCAGCACGGGCCGATCTGGTCTCGATGGACGGGGGTGCTCCACACAACAGCGGCCACCAGCGCGAGAACATCTCAAGGCCCCCGAGATCGGCCTTCACCGTTGGTGCCGAGAGGTCCATGCACAGGTGCCGCTCGGACTCAATGCCCAGCAGGCTGTCGCCGGAAG
This sequence comes from Candidatus Aldehydirespiratoraceae bacterium, assembly GCA_965198365.1. Taxonomy (GTDB): domain Bacteria; phylum Actinomycetota; class Acidimicrobiia; order Acidimicrobiales; family Aldehydirespiratoraceae; genus VXYK01. The sequence continues at coordinate 2,367,972 of OZ240617.1, forward strand.
CATCGAGGGGTTTGATCACGTACTCCGGGTTGTTGATCTCCGACCAGGGGCGCAGCTTCCAAGCCACGTAGATCCTCAGCAGCACTGCAAGTGCCAGCAGCGACAGGAGGATCGGCAGGAACTCACTGAGGCGGTCGCTCGGAGTCGGCAGATCCACCCGGAACTGGGCCGATTCAAGCGTCTCTCGACGTGATGCTGTGGCCTGTTGGATATCACCCCAGAGTTCGTTCCAGCGCTGTTCAAACCGAATGGCCAACTCCTCGGGGCGCACGATGTTCTCAAGATCCGCCACAGGGGTTGTCCGGAAAGCCAGCTGTGCAGTGACGTCGCTGTCTTCGGACAGGCCAAGATTAATCCGAACAGCCCGACAAGTTGTCGGTTCGATATCGCCCCTACCTGCTGTGCCGGGGACCTCACACGTCCAGCCCTCGTCGTAATCCGGCTGCGTTGCGGCCGTGGCGCCGGTCCGAACACTGACGCTTTCGAGCGAGACCACGCCCGGGAAATATCCCGGACTGACCTCGAGGCGGAACACCACCTTGTCACCTGCGACGTCGTAGGGCGGTGGCAGTAGCCGCAAGTCGAAGGGCAGCGCCGGGGGCTCTCGACTATCGAGCCAATCCTCCAGCGCGTCCAATTCATCCTCACCCAAAAAATACGGGTCGATGTCCAAGGCGAGTCTGCCTATGTCGTTGGACCAACTCAGGGGTTGCCCACTCTCGCCGTCGGCGCCGTAGCCGCGCACCCCGCCGTAGAGGAACCCTTGGTCGAGAACCGCCCCGATCGACACCTGGCCGCGTTTCAACGCCGACTCCAGTCTCAAACCGTCACCGCCGGCTTCTTCGCTGTCCCACCAGACAACCTCGTCGAACAGACCCGAAACCTCGAAGCGGTGGTCGCCACTCACCGGGACCGGGTTGCAGTCGGCTGATTCACATCTCAGACTCGCGCGGGTGGGGTATACCGGCTCGTCATTGGCATCGCGCGGTTCCAGGTTCAACTCGACCGAGGAGTAGTCGTTGGGGAAGTTCTCGATGAAGCCGATCAGCTTTCCTTCGTCGTTCAGGTTCATCGAAGCGGACGGTGCGTCCACGGTGATCGCTCGAATTGCCGCAGCGACCCGCCCGGCATCGGCTTCAGCTTCGGGTGTGTCACCCCAGAACAGCAGCGACCACTCGCCGTCCCACTCCCAGTCGCCCTCATCGGCGATCTGTTCGGCCGCTTGGTGACCGATTATCTCCCAGCGACTGTCGTAGGGGCGCTGGGACAGGAACCAGAAGGGCCGAACCGGCTGATACTGGAGGACCGTTGCGTCGTCCTGTTGAGCGTCCGCGGCTTGTTGGGCGGCCGAGACGACAGGCTCGCTCACTATTCCCAACGGTGACCGGACGCGAATTTTGACGGCTCCCGGATTCGATATCCCCCTGCCGAGGAACGTCATGTCGACGAACACTCGAAAACTCTCCTTTCCCGAATCCAAGGAGAAGGAGTACACGCAGGGGGACGCGGCCGTGCCGTCGCCGCCGGAGCACGCACCGTAGTCCTCCTCGTCGGGCAGCCCGCTCTCCTCACCGGGCAGGTCGTCCTCGGTCTCCGCCTCAGCGTTGACTTCGTAGACGACTTCGTTGATCAACTCGTCGAGCGCGTCACGCAGGTCGCTTGCGCCGACATCCGCTCTGATCTCTCCGTCGAGGGCATACCGACAGGCGCTGGTTCCCTCGCCGAACATCTGTTCCACGGGACCTGAGTTGACTGGCGAATCACTCGACGAGAGCAGCACACCGACCGAGTAGACGTTGCGCTCCTTCAGGTCGGCCATTTCCGCAGAGGCGCACAACGTCCGCAGCTGCTCCCACTCGCGTTCAGACACATCGCTGCTGGTGCCCTCAGTCGCGTGTTCCCCGTCGGTGAACCACAGCAGCAGGTTGCAACTACTCGTCGGAGCGTCTCTGAACCGGTCGGCGACACCGCGCATCGCCTCGCGGTAGTCGGTGAAGCGCCCGGAAGTCCCGATCCCAAGCGCTGCGATCTCGTTGTAGCGACCGCTCAACGTCCGTTGCGCATTCTCGGCGTCCTGCCAACCATGGCGCCTGGAGTAACCGGTGGAGAAGGTGTCCACCGCAATGGAGATGTGTACGTCCGGATTGTTTCTGGCCAAGTTCGCCAGATTCACCACCGCGGCCTCCAAACCGTCCCGACGGGAATTGCCCGGGTCGGTCCGGCTGAGACTCTGCGAAGCATCCAACAGCAGCACGACGTTGATCTGCCTCTGGCTACCCGATATCTCGCACTTGTCGGTGGGTTGTATGCCGATCTCGGCGGAGGCCGGCCGATCGTCCGCGATGACGTACCCCGTTCCCGCGAGGAGCCCGAGGAGCAGCGCAAAGGCGCTCAGTCGAAAGAACCTCATCCCGAACCCGCAAGCGACGAAGCGACCAACCACCCAACCCAGAGCGCCGTAACGAACGTAGCTACCCGCAACCCGGCCGTCGGCAGCGGCCGACGATAGTTTCGGACGTCGTGCTGCGATTTCCGCGCATACAGGTCGGCCAACACAGCGAGCAGATATGCAACCGCGGAGATAACCACAGTCCCATAGCCCCTAGCCCCCGCCAGCGCCACCACAAGGGCCGCGGAAGCGACCACAACTGAAACTGCAGCAAGCGTTCGGTACCGTTTTCTCGACTGCCTCTCGGTGCCATCGGACACCGCAAGCGAGTCGACCGAGAGATCGTCGTCATGGAATGGATCGTTGTCGCTTCCCCAAGGATCGCTGCTCATTGATCACACCTCAAACATTGCTCCAACACGAAACACTCAGACGCGAACAGTAACCGATGGCTGTGACATCGGCCAAGGCACGCACCGATCTGCCAACTCGTCAGTACCCGCGAATCTGTGCAATCTGCACTCGGTGGCAGTGGTTCGGAAACGGCTGCCTCCGTTTGGTGTTGATGGCACTCCGACCGATACGATCCGCCGGGTGAATCGATACAACAACAAAGTCGCGCTCCTTACCGGAGTGGCATCGGGAATCGGTCGAGCAACAGCCCAACGCCTCACTGCTGAAGGCGCCCGCGTGTTCGGCCTCGACATCGACGAGCAAGGCTTGGCCGAGACCGAAGCCCAGATCCTTGCCGAAGGCGGAAAGATATCTGTACGAGTGACCGATGTTCGCTCAGTCGACGAGTGCCACGCCGCGGTGCGAGCTTGCGTCGCCGCATACGGGGGGATCGACGTGCTCGGCAACATCGCCGGGATCGCCAACCAACGCCACGTTCATCAAGTCACCGAAGAAGACTGGGACTTGATGAACGACATCAACCTGAAGGGGGTGTTCTTCCTGACCCAGGCCGCGCTCCCCCACATCATCGAGCGTGAAGGCAATGTCATCAATATCGCCTCAAATGCAGGACTCATGGGGCAGGCCTTTACAGTCCCCTACTGCGCCACCAAGGGGGCGGTCGTCAACATGACCAAGGCTTTGGCCATGGAGTTCGTGAAGCACCCGATCCGCATCAACGCCATCGCTCCCGGTGGTGTTGACACCTCACTGACGGCCAATTTCAAAGTGCTTGAAGACGCCGACTACAGCCTCATGGCGCGTTACACAGGCGTCAGACCCTCATGCCAACCCGAACAGATCGCCTCACTCTTCGCATTTCTGGCGAGCGACGAAGCCGGCAACATTCATGGCAGCATCATCAGCGCCGACGGCGGCTTGACGGCCGAGTAGGAGGAGCAACACAGTGTCTGAAGCAACAGGAACCACCTACGGGGGCGACCGCTACGTCGGAAAGGTCGCAGCCGTGACCGGTGTCGCCAGTGGCATGGGACGGTGCATCGCGCTGCGGCTCGCGTCCGAGGGAGCAACCGTGTTCGGCATGGACATCGACGCCGAGGGCCTCGACCAGGTAGCAGCAGAGGTGGCCGAGGTCACCGAGGTGGGCGGAACGATCACCACCCGGGTGACCGACATCGCGGAGCCTGCCCAATGCCACGACGCCATCGCTGAATGCGTGGCGCAGCACGGACGACTCGACGTGCTCGGCAACATTGCGGCCATCTCCTGGATGGAACACGCTGTTGACGTGACCGCTGACGATTGGCGCAAGATGTTCGCCATCAACGTTGACGGCACGTTCTTCATGTGCCAGGCGGCACTCCCCCACATCCTCGCCAGCGAGGGCAACATCATCAACATCGCTTCCAACGCGGCCTTCATGGGTTCGGCGTATCTGGTGCCGTACTGCGCCACCAAGGGCGCTGTGGTGCAGATGACCCGGGCCTTGGCAACAGAATTCGTCAAAGAGCCGATTCGCATCAACGCCATCGCCCCGGGTGGAACGGACACGCCGATGAACCGGGACTATCAACTTGCCGAGAACACCGACTACAAACTGCTGAAACGATCCATGGCGTTCCGTCCCCTGGACAAGCCCGAACACATCGCCGCACTCTTCGCCTTCCTCGCGTCCGATGAGGCAGCCAACATTCACGGTGCCATCATCAACGCCGACAGCGGCATGACCGCCACCTGAGGGCCCTGATGCCCGACATATTCGTCCTCGGTGTCGACCTCGACGGTGTTTGCGCAGAGCACACCCGCGGATTTCGCCGGATTGTCGCCGAAAGGCTTGAAATACCTGAAGAGTCGCTGTCTCTGGATCGAGGATGGAACTTTGAAGAGTGGGGATTTGGACCGGACGACTTCGAAGACCACCACCGATACGCGGTCACCGAAGGCCGAATGTTCCGGGATCTAGAAGTAATCGACGGAGCTGCCGATGCGCTATGGCGGCTATCGGATGCGGGGGTCTGGATTCGCATTATCACCCATCGCCTGTACGTCAACTGGGGCCATCAGGTGGCCGCTGGGGACACGGTCGAATGGCTCGACAGGTCCAACATTCCGTACCGCGATCTGTGCTTCTTAGGCGCCAAACCAGAAGTGGAAGCCAACCTCTACATCGATGACGCGCCGCACAATGTCGAGGCTCTGCGGGCGGCAGGCAATGAGGTGATCGTCTTTGACCAGTACTACAACCGGCACCTCGATGGCCTACGGGCGACCAACTGGGACGAAGCCGAAGAGATCGCGATGCAGCGATTCACGCAACACTGCGGGAACTACGGAGTGCAGACCCAACTTCCTGGTGTTTCTGGAACTCCGGGCCATCGCCTCGGCAATACCTGACAACGTCAAGAGTTGGCGGGACGGGCCGCTCGGGCCCGGCGTCCTTCGACTTCGCCGAAGAACTGGCCGGCAGTCTTTTGGATGCCGTATGACCAAGTCGGATAGGCATGAACCGTCTGCGCCAACCGACCGGTGAACAAACCCGCGCGCATGGCCAACGCCGCTTCGTGGATCATCTCCCCAGCCCTCGGCGCCACAATCGTTGCTCCCAAGACTCTGCCGCCGAAAGCGTTCCTAGTGACAGGCCTTGGACCCGCAATCAGCTTGATGAAACCCTGCGTGGCACCGTCGGTGATCGCCCGATCCATTTCATCAAGCGGCAGCTCCGCAACTCGGCCTCTATGGGCGGCGGCTTCAGATTCGGTCATCCCGACACGGGCCACTTCAGGTGTTGTGAAGATCGTCCACGGCACCCAGTGCGACTGGAATCTACCGCGGACTCCCTTGCCGAGAGCGTTGCCGGTAGCAAGGCGGCCCATCTCATCGGCGGCGTGGGTAAACGGCAACTTCCCAGTCACATCGCCGACCGCAAAGACACCGCGAACACTGGTTTCGAGACGGTCATTCGCCTCAATAAAGCCGCGATCGTCCAGTTTCACCCCGATCTCTTCCAGGGCCATGTCAGCAGAATTCGGAACACGGCCAACAGCAACCAAAAGACGCTCGACTTGATGAGGGCCGTCAACAGACACGAGTCGAACCGAGCCCTCAGCAGGTTCAACACGCTCAATGGCTACGCCTACACGAACCTCTACCCCGGCTGATCGCAGGGCTTCCGCCACAACCTCCGAGGCCGCCGGCTCCTCAGCAGCAAGCAAGCGCTCCTGGGCTTCGAACAGGGTCACTTTGACGCCGAACCCTGCGAACGCCTGAGCCAACTCACAACCAATCGGTCCACCTCCAATAATGCCCAAGCTCGCGGGCGCGCCCGAGATGCTGAAGATGTCCTCGTTGGTCAAGGCTTCAACTGTCTCGATACCCGCGACAGGTGGTATCTGGGGACTGCTTCCCGTGGCGATAATGAGGCGCGGTGCGCAGATACGTCGGTCCCCCACCACAACCGTGTCGTGAGTTGCCAACGTTGCTCGACCCTCAATGACGTTCACCCCGCCAGCACGCAATACCTCGGGTGTCTCGCTAGCCGCCACACGTTCGACAGTGTCGGCGACTCGCGTTATGGCGTCGCCGAAGCTGAGACGATCTTTGGCCGCAGCAATCAGGGTCTTGGACGGAACACAACCGGCGAAAGTGCAGTCGCCTCCCAAAGGCCCTTCACTAATCAAGGCGACATCGGCACCTTGCCAGCGAGCTGCTCGAGCCGCGCTGAGACCACCGGCACCGCCCCCAATAATGATCAGATCGTGATCCATCGTGAGGCGTTCCTGAGACTAGTAATGCTCATCGAGCGCTGATCTGAATTCACCGATCAGCTCGGACACACCCTCCGGACCCCCGCCGTCAAGCATTCTTTGCACCATCGCAGAGCCCACCACTACCCCATCGGCGACCTCACACACCTCAACGGCTTGTTCCGGTGTTCCCACCCCAACACCCACCAGCACCGGAAGGTCGGTCACTTCCTTGAGGCGCTTGGCGATCACTTTGGCGCTGTCAGCAAGTTGATCCCGGACCCCGGTAATGCCGAGCAGGCCGACCCCGTAGACGAACCCGCTGCAACGTTGGGTGATACGCACGAGACGTTCATCGGGAGATGTTGGAGCAGCCAGCAATATTGTCTCGACTCCAGCGGCATCAGCCGCGTCGGCCCAAGGACCAACCTCTTCAAGTGGGATGTCTGGAAGTATGCAGCCCGACACTCCGCTCTCTGCCAGAGACGACGCGAAACGATGGTAGCCCATCCGGTAGGCGATGTTGCCGTAGGTCATCACCGCGCTCGGAACGCCTATATCAGCCCCACGCAGCCGATCAAGCACGAGTTGTGGTGTAACGCCGGTTGACAACGCCTTGTCGTTGGCGAGTTGAATCGTTGGGCCATCCATCACCGGGTCAGAAAATGGGATGCCGATCTCGATGGCGTCAGCACCTGAGACTGCTGCCGCCTGGATCGTTTCGAGCCACACATCGCCGAGTCCACCGGTGAGATAAGGGACCAGGCACTTACCGCCGCTGTCGCGCCGTGTGATCAGCGCAGCTTCGAGTTCGCCGGTCACGCCAACACATCCATCATTTGCGCAACGTCCTTGTCTCCCCGGCCACTGAGGTTCAACAGCACGGTCTTGCCCGCCAGCTCATCTTGTGCTTGCACGATCCAGGCCAGACCATGGGCCGATTCAAGAGCAGCAATGATGCCCTCGGTACGCGCCAAAAGCGCAAACGCATCAACAACTTGCGCGTCGGTGACAGGTTCATAGCGTGCCCGTCCAGTGGCTGCCAGATGAGCGTGCTCCGGGCCGATACCGGGATAGTCGAGTCCTGCTGAGATCGACTGCGCCTCAAGCACCTGACCCCATTCGTCCTGCATGAGATAAGAGTGCGAGCCGTGGACTATTCCCGGAACTGCGCGCCCGACTGCGGCCCCGCCGGCAGGCTCCACACCAACCAAGGCGGCCCCAGTGTCCGCGAAACCCGAAAAGATGCCCGCCGCATTGGACCCGCCGCCCACGCAGGCGACCACCACATCAGGGGTACCACCTCCGAGTAGCGAAGCGCATTGTTCAGCGGCCTCATCGCCGATCACGCGATGGAATTCACGCACCATCCAAGGGTAGGGGTGAGGACCCATCACCGAACCCAAGCAGTAGTGGGTGGACTCAACGGCTGCCACCCAGTGACGCATCGCCTCGTTGACCGCGTCTTTCAACGTCTTGGAACCCGACTCCGCGGCCCGCACCTCGCTGCCGAGAAGTTTCATGCGAAAGACATTGAGCTCCTGACGGCGAATGTCAACCGTCCCCATGTAGACGATGCATTCCATGTCGAACAGCGCCGCTGCGGTGGCGGTTGCCACACCGTGTTGACCCGCACCGGTCTCGGCCACCAAGCGGGTCTTGCCCATGCGTTTGGCCAACAGCGCCTGGCCCAGAACGTTGTTGATCTTGTGGCTGCCGGTGTGATTGAGGTCTTCGCGCTTGAGCAGAATCGTGCAACCCAACTCCTCGCTCAGATTCTCGCATTGGGTGAGGGGCGAGGGACGACCCGCGTAATGCGTCAACAGATTCTTGAGTTCGTCCCGAAATGCAGGATCGACCCAGGCAGAGCGGAAGGCACGATCCAGTTCCTGGCAAGCCGGCACCAGCGTTTCGGGTACGTACACGCCACCGAATTCGCCGAAACGGCCCTCAGCGCTGGGATCAGCCATAGTCATCTTTGGTGCCTCCGCTGACATTAGAAATCGTCCTCCCAGTTATAGGGGACATCGGGAACCTCGACTCGGTCGCGCATGCGTACCTCTGTGAACGCCGCTCGTGCGGCATCGATGAACCGTCGCATCTTGACCGGATCTTTTTCACCAGGTGCACGTTCCACGCCGCTGGACACATCAACTCCCCAAGGGGCCACTTTGTGTATCGCTCTGCGAACATTGTCTGCATCAAGACCACCCGCCAACAACAGCGGTATGCCCGAGAGCGGCACGTTCTCAACGAGACTCCAATCGAACACTTCGCCTCCGCCCGGCGTCGGCGAATCAATGAGTGCCACATCGGCGTTGTAGGAAGCAACATCGGACAATCCTGGGTCGATAGCAAAAAAACCCTTGATCATTCGCGGTACCCGGCTCCGGACTTCTCTTGATTGTTCAGCTGATTCGTGTCCGTGCAGTTGAGCCGCGCCCAATCCTGCGCGATGCACAATGTTCACCACACGGTCTGGAAGTTCATTGCGAAAAACTCCGACAGTAAGTACCTCAGCCGGCAACCGACGAGCAATATCGCGTGCCCGATCCACAGCCACTTGACGCGACGACGGAGCGAACACAAAACCGAGCGCGTCCGCGCCGAGAGCAGTCGCTAACAGAGCGTCTTGTTCGCTCGTAATACCGCAAATCTTGATGAACATGGATCCGACGCTAGCGGCCCGAAGGCCCGGACCTTCACAAATTCATACGGCGTTCATCCAACCGTCAGATCACAGTCCTTTGCCCGCTATCGGGGTGAGGATATGAAAACCAGGTTCACCCTCGAGAAGTCCGCCTACCACCCCGAGCAGAGTAGCCATGGTTTCCGATGAGCTGTGCGCGCCCATTGCATCGGAGTCGCTGTAGAGCTCGTACACCCAGACAAGGTTTTCGTCGGCCTGGTCCGAACACAGAATGTAGATCTCCGTCCCGGCCTCTTTGTTGACCTGCTCCAGCATCGGTTCGAAAGCAGCAACCAATTCATCTCTGCTACCGGGTTTGAGGGGGATTTTGGCAATCACTGAAACTTTGGACATGTCGCGACTCTACGTTGACTAGACGCTCAGGCGGCAATTCGGAGAACGACAGCAGCTTCTGGTGCCTAGCTCGACGCTTGGACCGTAGCTTTGACCCCGTTGACCGAGACCAGCGAGCCCGGCTCTACCTTGCGCATCACCGTGGCTAAACCCACGTTGCCCGCTGCCGAAGTCACCACACCTGCTTTGCGGCCGTCGAAGGTGACAACTCCGCCGATTTCAAGAGCCTGCTCACCGATGAGCACCCGCAACGGACGGGGCACGTTGCCGCCGCGGCTGTCGATACGCGCCACCAACTCCTGGCCGGTGTAGCAACCCTTGGTAAAACTCACAGATCCCTCTATCAGGTTTGCCCCACCCTCCGCCGGGATGGTGTTTTCACCGATATCAAGGCCAAGTCTCGGCACCCCGGCGCGAATCCGGGCCTGCTCGAAGGCAGCGTCGTCGATTTCGATCCCGCTGCGAGCATCGAGTCCGACATCGAGATGGTCCGAACCCGAAAAGCCGGGCCAGCTGAACGTCGCCGACAGTGCCGCTTGAGACAATGCCGCTTGAGACAGTGCCGCTTGAATTGTCGGCACGGTTTGTTCTGGGTCCGCGTCGTTGAATTCGTTACGCACCGAGAGCATTTGCCAACCATCGAGAAGGCTGAACTCGACCGCGGTGCGGAGCTTGAATCGTTCGAGTCGTTCGACAAGGGGAGCAGCCCAACCAGCCTCGACGTCGATTAGAAAACGGTCATCTGTGACCCGATGCAGGCGGAACCAAGCCGTGAGCTTCCCGGTAGGCGCCAAGACCAACGACCACGCCGATCCACCAGCGCTGATGCTGTCAACATCTTGGGATATCTGGCCCTGAAGATACGACGAGGCATCTCGACCACGGACTTCAACAACATCTCGGTCAACAATCGAGGCCAGCACGTCTCACTCCTTGATCTCACCCTGATCTGGCGGGCGGGTTGAACGTGCCGCGCTCATGCGGCGCGCAACAGGGACCGCTGCCAAAAGGGCCTTGGCCTTGTTTTGGCACTCCAGGTGTTCGTCTGCGGCCACCGAGTCGGCCACAATGCCCGCTCCAGCCGAAACCGTTGCCCGGTTGCCGGAAACCAACATGGTGCGGATCGTGATCGCCGTGTCTATGCGGCCCGAGAAGTCGAGGTAACCGACCACGCCGCCATAGGGACCCCGCTTGACCGGTTCGAGTTCGTCGATGATCTCCATGGCTCGAACCTTCGGTGCTCCCGACAGCGTGCCCGCCGGAAGAGTGGCGCGCAGCACATCGATGGCGGTGGCACCTTCTTTCAGGTCGCCGGACACCTGAGAGGTGAGGTGCATGACGTGGCTGTAACGCTCAAGGGTCATCATCTCGTCCACCTGCAGAGTCCCGAACTCGATCACGCGACCAATATCATTGCGGGCAAGGTCAACGAGCATGATGTGTTCGGCGAGTTCCTTGGGATGTTCACGCAATTCTGCTGCCATTCGACGATCATGTTCCTCGGTTCGTCCCCGCTTTCTGGTTCCCGCAATTGGGCGAGAGATGACTCTACCGTCGAGAAGCTGCACCATCGGCTCGGGTGATCCGCCCACTATCTCGAGGTCGCCGTGGCGCAAGAAGTACATGTAGGGGCTGGGGTTGAGCTGGCGCAACACCCGGTAGAGATCGAAGGCGTCGGCATCTAGATCAAGATCGAACCGCTGCGCCAACACGACTTGAAAGATGTCGCCCGCGAGTATGTACTCGCGGGCCGCTTCGACCGCTGCGCAATACGTCGCCTTAGACATCGAGGAGCTGACTTCGGGTAGCTCCTCGTCGCCCTCTGCTGGAAGAAAAAGTGGCTCATCGAGCGCTCTTGCACCCGCCTGGGCCAAAGATTCGAGCCGCTCCACCGCACCGTGGTAGGCCGCGTCGATCATGGCATCGTCGGCGTCGTCAGCGATGATGGCGTTGGCGATGAGTGTGACCCGCTGTTGCCAATGGTCATACGCGGCGAGTTCACCAATGATTGAAATGACGGCATCGGGATATCCGAGATCGTCCTCGGCAACGTCGGGTAGGTGCTCCACTTCGCGAACCACGTCATAGCCGAGGTAGCCGATAAGCCCGCTGTGCAGAGGCGGAAGGCCTTCGATATCAGGTGCTTTGTAGTGATTGAGAAGCAGTTCTAGCGCGGCGAGAATGCCCTCGGCGGGATCAATGTCAACCCCGAGATCACCCTCAATGGTTATGTCTTTGTTGCGGGCCACGAGGGTTCCCAGCGGACGGCGACCAACAAAGGACCAGCGGCTCCAACGGTCACCACCGTCCACGGACTCAAGCAGAAACCCCTCGTCTTCACCAACTACCCTGCAAAAGGCACTCACCGGGGTGGAGAGGTCAGCCAGCACGTCACGCCAGACGGGAACCATGCGATGCGACCGCGCCAACGAGCGGAACTCTTCGAGATCGGGGCGTACGGTCATCGAATCAGCCGTAGGTGAGCGAATCCGGGTCGGCCACGGTGCGGTAGTAACACGTCGGGCGGGTATTGCCACTTTCGTCTTTGGTGTGGCACACGCCTGTGCCTGCTTTGCGGACGCGATACAGGAGGCTGTTCTGTTCGCAGTTGACTTTCACCTCGACAAGGTCAAGCAAGTCTCCACTCGTCGCTCCCTTGTGCCAGAGTTCTTGGCGCGACGTGGAGTAGAGCACAGCGGACTTTCGTTCAAGGGTTGCCCGGTACGCCTCTTCGTTTGCGTAACCGATGAACAGGACGTCGCCAGAATCGGCGTCTTGAAGCACCACAGGCACGACTTGATGTCCAGCCCGCCCGATCTTGGCGACCTTGTCGAAATCGAGTTCGACCGATAGCCCCTCTTCAGGGGCGACTCCATCAATAGACACGCTCATAGCCGCCTAGCTTACGTGCCAAGCCCTCAACCCCCGTAGAGTTTCCGCGATGACTGACAGCCCCGATAGCTCCGACCTTGCTCGTGTCGACGCGGTAGGACTCGCCGAACTCGTGCGGACTGGCCAAATCAGCCCCCGTGAGTTGATCGACGACACCATTGATCGCATCGAGCGAATCGATCCGCAGATCAACGCGGTGATCCACCCGAGCTTCGAGAAAGCCCGAGCCATCGCCGATTCCGAACTCCCCGACGGACCCTTCCGCGGAGTTCCGATGCTGTTGAAAGACCTCTGGCCGTGCTCTGAGGGCGACCCGTTTCATCAGGGTGTACTCGGCCTCAAGAATGCCGGACACACGGCCTCCTTCGACGCCAACATCACCACGGCCTATCGACGGGCCGGCTTTGTACTGTGCGGCCGCACCAACAGCCCCGAGATGGGGCTGGCAGCCACCACCGAACCACTGTCCTATGGCGCTACCCGTAACCCTTGGGATCTGTCTCGCAGCCCCGGCGGATCATCGGGAGGTGCCGCGGCTGCGGTGGCAGCGGGGATGCTCCCAGCCGCCAACGCCAGCGACGGAGGCGGATCGATCCGGATTCCAGCCGCCATGTGCGGTCTGGTCGGCCTCAAACCGAGTCGGGGACGTCTCTCTCAAGGTCCACACAACGACGAGTGGAGCAACAGCGTGCAACATGTCGTGTGCCACACCGTGCGTGACAGCGCGGCAATTCTGGACGCAACCGCGGGGCCGTTCCCCGGGGACGGCGTGATCGCCCCCGCTCCCCCGGCCCCCTACGCGGAGATGATCAACCAAGCTCCTCCACGCCTGCGGATCGGCGTGCTGGCCGATTCGATTCGAAGCAATGTTCCCATTGATCCTGAAGTGGCTGCCGCGGTGAACGAGGCCGCCGTTTTGCTTGAGCGACTCGGCCATGCCGTGGACGATGAATCTCCTGCGCCGCTGCACGACGAGGAGTTGATTGGCTCGTTCGCTCCCCAATGGGCCGTAGGGGTGGCCCACTCTCTGGAACAATTCGGCGAATGGATCGGCCGGGATATCACCGAGGATGACGTTGAGCCCATGACATGGATCCTGGCCGAACGCGGACGGCGATTGGCAGCGCTGGAGCTGTCTCGCTGCGCTGAAGCGTCGCTGACCTTCCGCCGTTTGATGGCGCAATGGTGGGCAGACGGACACGATCTCTTACTGGTTCCAACCTGTTTGCGACCAGCGGCGAAACTCGGCGAGATGGTCGGGACTATCGGAGACCCGACTGCCGGTGTGTCGAGCACCTTGGCCTATTCAACCCTCACCGCTCCGTTCAACACCACCGGTCAACCTGCGATCTCGCTTCCGCTCGCCCGCACGAGTACCGGGCTACCGATCGGTATCCAGTTGGTCGCCGCCTACGGCAAGGAGCACCTGCTGCTGCAGATCGCCCGCCAACTTGAACTCGAAGTCCGCTGGGCCGACCAGCGCAGCGGACTGCACCCGTAACCAGCTGATAGCGACCGCAGAATCAAAGGTGCGGAATCAAAGGTAGAGGCCGGTGGAGCCCTCGTCGAGGCGCTCGGCCGCAACTGCGTGGATGTCCCGTTCACGCAAGATGATGTAGTCACGACCGCGGACCTCGACCTCATAGCGGTCCTCGGGGTTGAACAACACCTGATCGCCGGTTTCGAGGTTGCGAACATTGGGGCCCACGGCCACGACCGCAGCCCACGACAAGCGCTTGCCGACCTGCGCCGTCGCCGGGATCAGGATTCCTCCCGATGAGCGGCGCTCTCCCTCCGCCTCGCCGAGCGATACCAGGATCCGGTCATTGAGCATCTTGACCGGAAGCCCGTCGTCGCCTGAGAGGTCACCGTTCTTCTTCGCATTTGTCGCCACAGAGCTACGCTAGCGGTCAACCCTGGCGATAAACGCCGTCTGCCGGTCGAGAATCAGTCGGTGGGCGCACCGTTACGTTGTTGGCAGCCAGCACTCGCTTGGCGTCCGCGACGGTGTGCTCACCGAAATGGAAGATGCTCGCTGCCAACACCGCGTCAGCACCACCCTCAGTCACCCCTTCGACCATGTGTTGCAGCGTCCCCACACCGCCACTGGCGATCACGGGAATGTCCACTGCGCTAGTGACAGCCGAGGTGAGCGGAATGTCGAATCCGTCCTTGGTGCCGTCGGTGTCCATCGAGGTGAGCAGAATCTCACCGGCACCGAGACGTTGTACCTCCCGGGCCCACTCGAGTGCGTCGATGCCGGTGCGGGTCCTTCCCCCGTGCGTGTAGACCTCGAAAGCGTCGTCGCTGCCGTCCACACGGCGGGCGTCGATGGCGACAACACAACATTGCGCTCCGAACTCTTTGCTGATCTCGGTCACCAACACCGGTCGCTTTATCGCCGCGGTCATGACGCTCACCTTGTCGGCACCAGCCATCAGCAATCGACGAGCATCGTCAACGGTGCGGATCCCACCACCGATGGTGAAAGGGATGAAGACCTGTTCGGCTACTGCCCGAGCCATCTGCACCGTGGTATCGCGTTGGTCTGAAGAGGCGGTTATATCCAAGAACACCAATTCATCGGCGCCTTGGGCGTCATAGGCAGCGGCGAGTTCAACAGGATCACCCGCGTCACGGATGTCCACAAAGTTGACGCCCTTCACCACCCTCCCGGCATCAACATCGAGGCACGGGACAACCCGGATCGCCCGCACGGTCACGAACGAGCACCCAACGCTGCAACTGCAGTGGCGACATCAACACGGCCCTCATAGAGCGCCCTCCCGGCTATCGCACCGCTGAGCCGGCGACCCTTGACCTCAACGCGGTCGAGTTCGAGAAGGTCGTCGAGGTTGCCTACTCCCCCACTGGCAATCACATCGGTTTTTGTCACTCCGAGGATCTCTGTGAGCCCGACGATATCGGGTCCGCTAAGGGTCCCGTCTCGGCGAATATCGGTGACCACGAATGCATCAACGCTGGTGTCGGCAAACGAACGAGCGACCTCAGCCACCGTTCGACCGGAGCCAACGAGCCAGCCGTCTGTAGCCACTTCCCCCGACTTGGCGTCAAGACCTATTGCAACCCGGAATTGTTGTGCCAACGTGACCACAACTTCAGGATCCTTGAGAGCTGCGGTTCCGATCACGACCCGCTCTACACCAGCATCAAAAAGTGACTGTGCCGCCTCCACACTGCGAATTCCTCCACCTGACTGAACCGGCACCGGCACAGCTTTAGCGATCGCCTCGACTATCTCGCGGTTCTCGGGGTTACCGGTGCGCGCGGCATCGAGATCAACGACATGAATCCACCGGGCTCCCGCTTCTACAAAGTCAAGCGCCTGCGCGACCGGATCGTCGCCGTACACAGTCTGGAGGGCAAAGTCGCCCTGACGCAGACGTACACATTTGCCCTCACAAAGATCAATCGCCGGATAGAGATCCATCAGGCCGCAACTTTCGCCGCGTCGCTTGCGTAAGCGACGAAGTTCGACAAGATACGCAGCCCTGTAGCTCCCGATTTTTCGGGGTGGAACTGGGCCGCCCAAACGTTGTCGCGAGCCACAGCCGCCGTGACCGGTCCGCCATAGTCGCAGGTGGCGATCACTTCCTCACCACCATCGGCTGCGTAGGAATGAACGAAGTAGACCCAGGCGTCGTCGCCGAGGTCGTTCAACATCGGATGTTCTCTGTGGACTTTGAGCTTGTTCCACTGGATCTGCGGCCGCTTCACGGTGTCGGGCAACAGCCGCACCATCTGCGGGAAAACACCGAGACCGTCAACCTCTGGGGCTTCTGAAGAACCAGCGAACAACATTTGCATGCCGATGCAGATACCAAAAAATGGGACGCCGGCGTCGATGCGATCCAGCGCGACTTCGTCGAGACCCCTGGCTCTCAGCGCCTTCATACAGGGGCCGAACGCACCGACGCCCGGAAGCACAACACCGCAGGCATCGCTGATCAGTCCACGATCGGCGGTGAGCCTGGTGTCGGCACCCACATGACTAAAGCCCTTGAACGCGGAGTGCAGATTGCCGATGCCATAGTCGAGCACCGCTAACAGTGGTCGGTCACCAGCCACAGCCTCAGCGGTGGCGTTCACAGCACTCATCGTCTACAGCGTGCCTTTGGTCGACGGCAACACGTCTCCCTCGACTTTCACTGCATCGCGCAGGGAACGAGCCACGCCTTTGAACATGGCCTCAACGATGTGGTGGGTGTTCTTACCCCTTCGTCCGACAATGTGGAGGGTGACCCCAGCCGATACCACGAAGGCCCGCCAGAACTCCTCCATGAGTTGCGGATCAAAAGGTGGATCGCCGAGGATCTTCTCGCCAGGAAAGTCGACTTCATAGTGGAAATACGGCCGCCCCGATAGATCAAGCACTATCTCCACGGCGGCCTCGTCGAGCGGCACCACGTTGGAAGCGAAGCGACGTACACCCCGCTTGTCGCCAAGTGCGGTGGCGAACGTCTCGCCCAAGGCGATACCGACATCTTCCACTGTGTGGTGCGCGTCGATGCTCAAGTCGCCGGTGGCCTTGATGTCGAGGTCAAACGAACCGTGCCGACCGAGTTGGTCGAGCATGTGATCAAAGAAAGGCAAACCGGTCGCGATGTCGGTGTCACCACGGCCGTCAAGAGCCATCGTGATCTCAATCGCCGTTTCGGAGGTGACACGGCTCGTGACACCGGTCCTCTCAGAACCTGCTGTAGGACTAGTCATGTGAGCACCTCTCGTAAGGCTTCTAGGAATCGATCATTCTCGCGGGGAGTGCCGACCGTTACCCGCAGACACCCTTCGAGGCGAGGCCATGAGGCACAATTGCGAACCAGCACCGAGCGATCAACCAATTGTTGCCACACCACCTCACCGGAAATCTCCGCGGGGCGAATCAACACAAAGTTGGCGCCGCTAGGCCAGACCTCGACGGGTAAAGCGTTCAACTCCGCCACCAGCCGCTCGCGCTCAGCCACAAGTCTCTGGACCCGTTGTTGCATGGCCTCGAGGTAGTCGAGCGCCACGGTGCCGGCAATCTGAGTCATGGCGTCGAGATGATAGGGCAGAACCACTTTCTCAAGTTCGCTGACGAGCCATTCGGGGCCCACAAGATAGCCGAGTCGAGCCCCGGCCATAGCCCAAGTCTTGGAGTAGGTGCGTGTAACTACCAGAGGCACTTCGTCGCCGAGCAACGACATTGCGCTCTGCGCGTTGAACTGCCCATATGCCTCATCGATACACAAGAGCCCCCCAACACCGGAGACAAGTTCAAGTACTTCACTCACAACGGCCGGGTCATCAACCACCCCCGTGGGACTATTGGGAGAACACAGAAAAGTCACATCAGGTTGGTGCGACTGAACGACGCGCCGCGCTTCATCAATATCGAGGACAAAACCCGGCCCTCGCTCGCCGGTTACCACAGCAGTGCCCGTGACGCGACTCAGGTGAGAATGCAGCGCGTAGGTCGGTTCGAAAACCGCGGCTGTTCGTCCCGCACCTCCGTACGTCAACAGCAACGTCTGCAACACCTCATTGGATCCGTTGGCTGCAAACACCTGCTCTGGAGCAACCCCGTGGAGTTCACCAATGCGCGTCCGCAACCTCATGGCGGAGCGATCCGGATATCGGTGCCAACCGAGGAGACCTGAAGCCTCTGCCACAGCAGCACGAAACTCTGCGGGAGGTGGCTCGGGGCTCTCGTTGGTGTTGAGGCGGACCTCAACCTCCAGTTGTGGTGAATGGTAACCCTGCATTAGAGCTACAGATTCACGCGGGGCAGGTCTAGGGTTCACGATCGCGCCTCCTGGCGGATCCGAATTGAGGCCGCGTGGGCATCAAGTCCCTCCGCACCTGCCAACGCCAGCACGTGATCACCGAGCATTGCGAACCCTTCTGCGTCAGCGGTAACGATGTGGATGTCCTTCATGAAATCGCGCACCGTCAACGAGCTGGCGAAACGAGCTGTGCCGCTGGTAGGAAGCACATGGGAGGGTCCGGCCACATAATCGCCTAGCGATGCGGGTGTCCATGCACCACAGAACACTGCACCCGCGTCACGCACCAAGCCGAGCAGAGCTTGGGGATCAGCGGTCTGAAGTTCAAGATGTTCGGGTGCAATGTGGTTGGACACCGCCATTGCTTGTGATGGGCCGGAACACAGTACCGCGTAGCCCGAACTGGCCAGGGTCGACTCAATATCGCTGCGACGCGGAGCCTGGCTTGCTAGCCGTTCAACCGCGGCTGTCACTTCATCGGCGAAATTCTCGTCCCAGGTGACCAACCAAGCCAGCCCATCGGGGCCGTGCTCTGCCTGAACGATCAGATCGATCGCGGCGAACTCGCTGGGAGCGGAACCATCGGCTACGACTACCACTTCGGAAGGACCCGCAAACGACGATGGAACGCCAACCACACCAGCGACTTCTTGTTTGGCGACTGCCACATACGCATTGCCGGGACCAACTATCACGTCAACGGCACGAATTGTCTCAGTTCCGTAGGCCAACGCCCCGATCGCCTGAGCACCTCCGATAGCAAAAACTTCGTCCACACCAGCCACGGCTGCAGCAGCCAAGGTGACGTCGGGGACACTGCCGTCTGAGTCCGGCGGCACGCAGACGACCACTTCTTCCACACCAGCGACGCGGGCGACAATCGCAGTCATCAGCACCGTCGATGGATATGCAGCTCGACCACCGGGGACATAGCAACCTGCGCGTCGCACTGGGTGGTGCCTGCCTGCTATCACTACACCAGCGCCTGCAACGTCCACATCGTCGGGCATCTGGGCCTGGTGATAGACGGCGATTCGCTGTGCCGCGGCTTCCAACGCAGTTCGCACCAGCGGATCGATTCGATCCAGCGCCGCAGCAATATCGGAGGACTCCACGGCCGCTGAGTCAAGTTTCACGCCGTCGAACTGCTCCGTGAATTCGCGGATCGCGCTGTCTCCTCGGTCCCGCACCCCTTGCAGAATTTCGCGCACCACAGCAACAGGCCCATCAGAGGGCATTTCGGGCCGCGGCAAGCAGTCCGCGACGTCACCGTCGAAATCGCGAAGATCGATTCGTGTCAGCACGACAACACGCTACCGGTCGTGGTGGGGCGCTCAGGTGCAATTACGGGCAGACTGCCACGATGGATTCTGATGCAGCCGAACTCTCCTCTCTCACCACAGTGGTATCTGATGTCGCTGAACGCATAGCCGAGATGGCGAATCGTCGTGGAGCCGACCCCGACGATCCAATTTTGGCACGGCTTCACGAGATTGAACGGACTCTTGTCACAGTCGAACGCAGACTGCGCTCAACAGCTCGCGACCTCGGTTGAAAACGCGCTGGACCAGAACAGTCACAAAAGAACTGCGGTGGCCTCCGTGCACGGAGGCCACCGCATGGCGACACAGGGCGGCGGATCCCTCGTATCGCCGAGTCGGCCAAGCAGCGGGTGCTCGGCCGGACTGCCAATATAGCGTTTCTGCTTTGGCAATGTAGCGCTGTTTCTATAGAAATCAGGTACCAAAATCACTTCATAGGTGGCTCGACGGGCAGAAATCGTTGAGAACGCAATCCTCGCATCGTGGTCTTCGAGCGATGCACACGCGACGCCCATGAAGGATCAGGCGCAAACTGAAATCGCCCCGTTGAGACGCTGGCACCATCGGGTTGAGTTCAAGCTCAATCTTCACTGGATCGGTCTCTTGGGTGATTCCCAACAGGTTCGAGAGACGGTTGACGTGCGTGTCCACCGGAAGTCCCGGTTGCCCAAGGGCGACACTACGAACGACATTGGCGGTCTTGCGTCCCACGCCAGGGAGACGTACCAGGTCCTTCATGGCCGCCGGTACCTCGCCGTCATACTCGTCGACCAAGATGCGCGCCATTCTCACAAGGCTCTTCGACTTCTGGCGGAACAACCCGATAGTGCTGACGTAGGGTTCGACCTCGCTGGAGTCCACCTCAGCGAGCGCCCACGGATCTGGGAAACGGGCAAACAACGTCGGTGTCGCCTTGTTTACTCCGACATCAGTTGCCTGAGCCGACAGAATCGTCGCCACCAAGAGTTCAAATGGGTTCCGGTGGTCAAGTTCACACTCCGCATCAGGATATTCAAGGGTCAGGCGCTCATTTGTGACACGAGCGCGGCCCTTCGGTGATCGTGGCTTGGCCATAGTCTGAAGCTACGCTAACGCCGTGGCGCTGACCATCGAGGGACCAAATGAAGGCGACTGCCGATGGTCGCTTATCGTCGCTGAAGATCGCCGCCAATTCGATCTCAGGGCAAGCTTGACGGACTGGCTCTCGGCGAACCGCGACGAAACCGTGCAGCTCTGGCTGCGCCAAGTCGATGATCAAGCCCACGCAATCGCTTCAGAGTTGGGTTTCGTGCCCCACCGCGATCTCTGGCAACTGCGTTGCACGCTTCCCAACAGTCCCTCCGGTCTGGTCACTCGCGCTTTCACCGCTGACGACATCGATGCTTTCGTAAAGGTCAACAATCGGGCATTCCATTGGCATCCCGAACAGAGCGAACTCACTGTCAATGCGGTTCACGAGTCCATGACTGAGCCCTGGTTCAACGCTGCCGGCTTTCGTCTTCTGCACAGCGACAACGGCAGGTTGATGGGTTTTTGTTGGACCAAAATCCACAGAGCCACCGATCCCGAACTTGGCGAAATCTATGTGATAGCGGTTGACCCCGACTTCCACAGCCAGGGTCTGGGCAAACCGATGACGCTGGCCGGCCTCGAATGGCTGGCTGCTGAAGGGCTACGAGTCGGGATGCTCTACGTCGAATCCGACAATCATGCGGCCAACGCGACCTACGCTGCCATCGGCTTCGCTCGGCACCACACAGACCGCGCCTACCGACTCACAAGCTGACCGTACTGTGAAGATCGACCCCGAGAACCTGCCTGAAGGCAACGAGAAGCGTGCCGCGGTCCGGTCGCTTTTTGACCGCATCGCCGGGCGATACGACATGGTCAACCGCGTGATCACCTTTGGACTTGATGTCCGCTGGCGACGAAACGCAGTGTTCGCCCTTGATCTCAGCGCCGGATCGATCGTGCTTGACTTGGCCTGCGGCACTGGCGACTTCTGCCGCGAAACGTCGCGGGCAGGAATGGTGCCAATCGGCGTCGATCTTTCGATGGGCATGTTGGTTGCAGCTCGTACCGACGCACCGCTGGTACAGGGCGATGTGCTGGCACTTCCTATCTCGAAGAGGGCAGTCGACGGAGCGGTATGCGGGTTCGCGTTGCGCAACCTCGTAGAACTACCCGCTTTCTTTGCCGAGTTGGCTCGCGTGATCCGCCCCGGCGGAAGAATCTCTTTATTGGATGCGGCCGAGCCCGAAAACAAAGTGCTGCGCTGGGGTCACCGGATCTACTTCCAGAGGGTCGTGCCTCGCATCGGAGGACTGCTCTCGGACCGAACGGCCTACACCTACCTGCCAAGATCTTTGGCATACATGCCCGGGTGGTCCGACCTGAAACGGCAGCTGTTCGCTGCCGGATTTGTCGACATTGAACGGCAGGTCTTCGTCGGCGCCCACCTGATTACCGCGACCCGCGAGAGCTAGAGTCCGCACATGCGTCATCACGGTGTGCACCAATGTCTTGTGTCCGCTGGTTGAAACGTTCCGCTGTGAATCACAGATTTCAAGCTGTTCTATACTCAACGGTAGGTTGTGAATGGTTGCCAAGCAAAGTAACGAGTGTTAGTTTGAGAGCAATCACTCGGGGACGGTGAATACGACCCCCTCCAACACACACGAATCTTCAGAGGACGGTCATGTCAGCGGGTGAGGAGGAGCGCCTTACGCTCCTGAGCAGATTGACCGAGGCAATCGGGGCCGATGCAGCTAGGACGATCATGGAGTCACTACCCCCAATGCAATGGGACCAACTAGCCACCAAAGATGATCTGAAGGCCCTTGAGGAACGCCTGGTCACCAGATTCAACGGCGAGTTCGCCAAGATCAATGGCGAGTTCGCCAAGATCTATGGCGAGATGAGTGGCGAATTCGCCAAGGTACGGGGTGAAATCAAGGACCTCCGCGGATCCATCTCTCTTGAAATCTCCAAGCAGACACGCACTCTGGTGTTCACGATGGTGGGTTTCGCCATAACCGTCTGGATTTCGATACTTGCCATAGGCATTTCCTGAAACCTGCGGTCCGACCTGAAGGTGGGTCGGTCCGTGTTCGCCATCAGATTGAACTCAAGCAGCGAGCCGCCCAGCTCCTCAGGGCTCAGCCGGATAGGGCGATCCCGAGTGCCATGGCCAACCCAGCAATGAGTTGCACTCGACCGGTGGCGGCCAACACCGCGATGAGTTCCGACCCCGTCGCTTTCCGACGAACCGATCCAATGGCGTGAACCGCAAACGGAAGACCCACCAGAGCGGCCACCGCGAAGCGCCCCGTCAGCACGGTGATCACCACGGCGATCAACATCGCCGCGGCCTGAATGGCCACAAAAAGGTGGCGAGTACGAACATCGCCTAGTCGAACCGCCAGGGTGATTTTGCCGGCGGCTTCATCGCTGGGGATGTCACGGAGATTGTTGATCACCAACAACGCCGTGGCCCACAGTCCAACCACCACCGAGGCACCCGCCGCCAAACCGTCAATGTTCTCGGTCAGTACGTAGTTCGTGCCTATTGTCGCAACCAACCCGAAAAAGACGAACACGAAGACCTCACCAAGGCCGGCGTAACCGTAGGGACGAGGTCCTCCGGTGTAGGTCCATCCCGCGATCAGGCAACCGATCCCGACCACAAACAGTTCAGGACCGACGACCAGCGACAACAGCGTGCCGGATGCCCCGGCGACGGCGAACGATCCAATGGCCGCACGCTTGACAAGGGCGGGACGAACCATCGCGGAACCAACCAAGCGCAAAGGGCCGATGCGATCGCTGCCATCCGCGCCTCGGATCCCGTCCGAGTAGTCGTTGGCGAAGTTGACTCCCACCTGCAAGGCCAACGCCACGACCAGGGCTGCTCCGGCGCGCCACCATTGAGTCTCATCGCCGGAACCCACCGCGGTCGCCGCGCCGACAGCCACTGGAATGATCGCCGCCACCAGCGTGCGCGGGCGAGCTCCCGACAGCCACAACCCCAACCCCGGGCGCTCCGAAGGATTAGCCGAAGCATTCACGGCTGCTCCAGGAACTCGCCAACAGCGCGGACCAGAAGATCATGCTCAACGGCGTGGATTCGGGCTTCGAGACTCTCGCGGTCGTCGTCGGGTTGAATCGGCACAACCCGGGTTGCGAGCACAGGACCATTGTCGACGCCCTCATCGGGCACCAGATGCACCATCACACCAGTGCGGTCGAGCCCGTCACGCAGATGAGCATTCCAGGCGTCGTCAATTGCGTGTGCACCACCGAACTCACCGGGAAGCGCCGGATGCAGGTTCATCACCCGACCGCCGAAATGGCGCAGGAACTCCATTGTGAACAGGTGCATCCAGCCGGCAAGCACAACCAGGTCGGGGCGGTGACCCAAAACCATTGCCGCCAAATCCGCGTCGTAACGGCGACGCCCCTCGGCGGCGTCGTCATGGCTGTCCAAGTAGGGTTGCAGTCCAAGAAATGAGGTGGGTGTCTCGTTTATCGACGCCCGCTTGCGCGCATAAGCATTCCGGCGATTCACAATGACGGCAACGATCTCGGCGTCAAGACGCCCGTCTTCAACCGCATCGAGCAGCGCCTGAAGATTCGACCCGGCACCAGAAGCGAGGACCACAATGCGTGGTGTCAACGCCAATCCTCAACAAGGCGAACCCTCTCGGAGTCATCGCTCAAAACCAAATGCCCGACCGTGGCCAACCCAAGTTCGTTGATCAACTGTTGCTGACACTGATCAACGACCACAATCATGCCGATTCCCATGTTCCACACACGAAACGCCTCGTCATTAGGCAATTCGGCCCACTCCACCAATGTCGAGAAGGACCGGGGAACCTCCCAGGAGCCAAGATCGATTCGAGCACTCAGATCATCAGGCAGGATTCGTGGAAGGTTCTCGATCACTCCTCCGCCGGTGATATGGGCCAGTGCTTTGGGCTGAACCCCACGTTGTTGCAAGCAAACAATATCGCTGAGATAGCACCGATGCGGAGCGAGCAAAAACTCGAGCATCTCCTCGTCGGCTTGATAGCGCTCAAGCAACAGCCGAATGAGCGCATATCCATTGGTGTGGGGGCCAACACTGGTCAACCCCACGAGTAGATCACCTTCGCTCAGATGCTCGGTTTGAGGCCACAGCGCATCTCGATCGACGACCCCGACGATTGTGCCGGCGATATCGGTCGCCCCGGGCATATAAACGCCGGGCATCTCAGCCGTTTCACCGCCTAGCAAAGCACAACCCACGGCCTTGCAGGCTTCGCTCATTCCGGTGACGATCTCAAGCACAGTCTCGGGCACCAACGATGCCGTAGCTATGTAGTCAAGGAAAAACAGCGGGCGCGCTCCCTGCACCAAGATGTCGTTGACGCAATGATTCACCAAGTCAACGCCAAGGCCCTTGAAGCGCTGGTAACGGGCCGCTAGTTCCACTTTGGTTCCAACGCCATCGGTGGACGCCACCAACACCTTTCCCGGTCCGAGATCATCGGCAGCGAAGAGTCCTCCGAAGGCTCCGATCTCCGACAGCACTGCCGGTGTTGCAGTGGAAGAGACGGCCTCAGCCAAAAGGCGGACCGTCAGATTTCCGGCGTCGATGTCGACCCCGGCATCGCTATAGCTGGTCATGACCCTCACGGGCGATATCTGAACGGAACTGAGAACCCGCAAATGAGATGGCAGCAACCCCTCGGTAGGCAGCGTCTGATGCTCCAGCAAGTTCAGGCGCTAGGGCGGTTACCGCCAACACCCTCCCTCCCGCGGTGCGCGGCGCTTCGTCGGCTATTGAAGTGGAAGCGTGAAACACCTTGCAACCAAGCCCTGCCGCGGCCTCAAGGCCAGAGATTGGAACCGCGGCACTGCTACTCACCGGGTAACCCTCCGAGGCCATCACGACCGTGACCGCGGCACTGTCGGCCCAGCGAATATCGGTAGTCGTCAAATCGCCGGCACAGCATGCCTCGAATATCGCATACAGGTCCGACTCAAGCAGCGGCAACACCACCTGAGTCTCCGGATCGCCGAATCGACAATTGAACTCGATCACTTTCGGCCCTGACTCGGTGAGCATCATGCCCGCATAGAGCACGCCTCGATAAGGGCGACCCTGACGCGCCAGGGCTGCCAGGGTGGGCGCCAAGACCTCGCGACCGACTTGCTCAATCAGTTCGGCGTCAGCAATCGGAGAGGGATGAAAGGCACCCATTCCACCGGTGTTGGGCCCCTTATCGCCCGTCAGCAAGCGTTTGTGGTCCTGCGCGAGAGGCATGATCTGAAAGTCGGTCCCGTCGCAGAAGGCTAAGACCGATACCTCAGTACCGCGGAGGCGCTCCTCGAGCAGAATCTCGTGGCCCGCTTTGCCAAAACGATCCTCAAGCAGCATTGACTCGATCGCTTCGGCAGCTTCGGCCTTGGTTTCGGCGACAATCACTCCCTTGCCGGCGGCCAAACCAGTGGCTTTTATCACCGGCACAGCCGACAAGTCCTCAAGATGGTGAAGCGCCGCTTGCACGTCAGAAAAGACCGCTGCGTCGCCAGTGGGAATACCGTTTTCGCAAAGAAAGTCCTTGCAATGAGACTTGGAACCCTCAAGTTCCGCAGCCGCCGCGCTGGGACCGAAGGCTGCAATTCCAGCATCGCTGAGTGCATCAACGAGCCCCAGGACCAGCGGATCTTCGGGACCAACCACCACCATCGCCACGGCTTGCGCCCGCGCAAACTCCACAATTCCGGCTACGTCGGTGAGTGCCAGGGCCACATTGCGGCATCTGTATTCTGTAGCCGTTCCGGCGTTGCCCGGCGCAACGATCACCTCCGAGACCCGAGGCGATTTTGCCAACGACCAAGCAATAGCGTGTTCCCGGCCACCGCCGCCGATGACCAATACCCTCGCCGACATGGGTGCTAATCGCTCCAGACCGATGAGAACTCTTCTTTGGGATTCAGACTGAGTTGCACGAAGCGCATCGACACAAACGGATACGAGCCGGTGAAG
Organism: Candidatus Aldehydirespiratoraceae bacterium; assembly: GCA_965198365.1. Classification (GTDB taxonomy): domain Bacteria; phylum Actinomycetota; class Acidimicrobiia; order Acidimicrobiales; family Aldehydirespiratoraceae; genus VXYK01. Next base: position 2,394,597 of record OZ240617.1, read on the forward strand.
CAGGCGTTGCAGTAGCCGTTGTCAGAACCGAGCGCGCGCATCATCGCTTCAATGGACAAAAAAGCGAGCGAGTCCGCCGCTATGTGGTCGCATATCTGCTCGACAGACCTATGGGCGGCAATCAGCTCGTCCTGGCTAGCCATGTCAACGCCCATGTAGCAGGGGCTGATAATCGCCGGGCAGGCCACGCGAACGTGCACCTCTGTTGCGCCTGCGTTGCGCAACATTTTGACAAGGGGGCCCGATGTAGTCCCGCGCACGATCGAATCGTCAACCAATATCACCCGTTTGTCCGCCAGGTTGTCAGCCAGAGGATTGAACTTCATGGCCACACGAGCAGCTCGCAGTTGCTGTGTCGGTTCAATAAAGGTACGGCCCACATAGCGGTTCTTGATGAGCCCCTCGGTGTAAGGGATCCCGGTCTCTTGTGCGAATCCGACCGCGTGAGGGGTGCCCGAATCTGGCACCGATACCACCAAATCGGCGTCAACTGGAGCTTCTCTAGCCAGTTCGCGTCCTAGACGCTGTCTGGTCGAATGCACCAGGTTGCCATCACAGATCGAATCTGGCCGCGAAAAGTAGATCTGTTCGAAGGTGCACAAAGCCCGTTCTTTGGCACCCACGCCGCTGTACGCCTCCAGACCAGCGTCGCTCAGACGAACAATCTCTCCCGGGGCGACCTCTCGAACAAACTCCGCTCCAATGGTCGAAAAAGCGCAAGTCTCGGAAGCTAGAACGTGACCACCATCGATTTCACCAATAACCAGCGGTCTCAATCCCCAAGGATCTCGCACCCCGAACACTGCATCACGGGTCAATATTGTGAGCGCATAAGCACCCTCGACGCGCGACATTAGAGTTCTGATCCGCTCCAACCAATCTCCCGACGCCCCAGTGAGCAGGTGAACCATCACCTCGGTGTCGCTGGATGTCTGTAAGCCGACTCCCCGTTCAAGCAGTTCGCGGCGCAGCACATGGGCATTGACAAGGTTGCCATTGTGAGCCAGACCCAGCGGGCCGTCAAGAGTCTCGATCAGCTGAGGCTGCGCGTTGCGTAGCCCCGAACCGCCGGTGGTCGAATAGCGGGTGTGTCCAATGGCCAGGTCACCGGGAAGTGTCGCCAAGTTCTCCTCTTTGAAGACGCTGGCGACAAGACCCAACCCCTTGTGCACGTGAGCCACCCCGTCTCTGGTGGTCGCAATACCCGCGGCCTCCTGACCACGATGCTGAAGAGTATGGAGAGCAAAGAATGACAGTCGAGCTGCGTCTGAACCAGAAGTGTGGATTCCGACCACGCCACACTCTTCATGGAGGTCGTCGGCTTGGCTACGCACAGATATCACCGGTCAGCCAAAGCCTGCCGCAAGGCGACAACCCTATCCAAGAGGCGGTCAGGGTCATCACCCACAGCGGTCAGATGACCCATTTTTCGACCTGCGCGAGCTTCGTGTTTTCCGTAGAGATGCAGATGCACCTCGCGAGCCGCGAAGACTTGAGACCAATCTGGTTCGCCTCCTGAGAAAAGATCACCAAGAAGTTGCACCATCGCAGCTGGTTTGCACCGGCCGTCGCCGAGTGGCATCCCGACGACAGCACGGAGTTGTTGCTCAAACTGACTGGCTGGTGCAGCCTCAATCGTGCAGTGCCCCGAGTTGTGGGGGCGGGGAGCGACCTCGTTGACGATCAATCCATCAGCAGCGTCGAACATCTCAACGCACATGACGCCAACTAGGCCCCACTCGTCGGCAATCCGAGCCGCTATGGCGGTGGCTTCGCTCACAGCTTGCGCGCTGAGGTGCACCGGCGTGATGGTGCTGTCGAGAATGTGGTTGACGTGATGGTTCTCCATCACCCCATGGTCCACCACCTCGCCAAGATGAGAACGGGCCACAATCACCGAAATTTCCCGTTCGAAATCCACGACAGACTCGACCACCAAGCGTTGAGACCCCAAGCGCCGCCAAACATCGGCGACTTCACAGGTCCGCTCGATCCGTGCCTGTCCTTTGCCGTCGTAGCCGAAGCGCGCGGCCTTGGCAATGACCGGAAAACCGAGTTCCTGGGCCACAGCGGCAAGCTCTGACTCGCTGCTCGCAGAGCGCCAAGCGGCTACAGCAACCCCCGCTGCGACCAACGCATCTTTTTCTTCGCGGCGATCCTGGGCGGTGGCGATGATCCTGCCGCTGGGACGAACCTCCAGGCCGGCACTCGCTGCTGCTACGGCGATCCCTACATCAACATTCTCGAATTCCCAGGTGATCACGTCGGATTCTGCGATCAGACGCTCGATGGCAACTTCGTCGTCGAAGCCGGCAGCGATCTCGATCTCTGCCACTGTGCCGGCAGGGGTGTCCTTGTCTCCGCCCGTCAACACAGCTACTCGGTAACCATGCTGATGGGCGGAATACGCCAACATGCGTCCGAGTTGGCCGCCGCCAACAACACCGATAGTGGATCCGGGCGGGAGCGGAGCCTGCGCCTGTGGCGACGTCATGGACCCAACTCGGTTGATCGGATACGGGCGGCCTGATCAGCGCGAACCGAGCGCAGCCGTTCAGCCAGTTCAGGATCTTGTGCCGCGAGCATCGCTACCGCATAGAGTCCTGCGTTGGTCGCTCCAGCTTTACCGATCGCCATCGTTGCCACTGGAACTCCAGCCGGCATCTGCACGATCGACAGCAGCGAGTCGATGCCGTTGAGAGCGCGGCTCTTGATGGGCACACCGATAACCGGAACCAGCGTGTGGGATGCAACCATTCCAGGAAGATGAGCAGCCCCTCCCGCGCCCGCAATGATCACTCGCAAGCCTCGTGACTCGGCATCTGTTGCATATTCGTCCATGAGGTCGGGGGTTCGATGCGCTGATACCACTCGGCACTCATGCGAGACACCAAAATCGACCAGTACATCGGCGGCGCAGCGCATTGTTTCCCAATCCGATTCACTGCCCATGATGACGCCAACGAGGGGATCGCCGCTCCCGCCGCCGCCAGAACTCACGGTAGGGCCGCCGAAGGGTCCCGTCGGCGCAACAAACGCTCAGAACACGCCGTCCGACTCTTCTGATCTCGCACCCGGCCATGGTCGCAGAACCAGCCAACCGACGCGCGGACGGTCACGAAATCGTCCGTATCGCCGCTTCTACACGGGGACCGGCCGGGTAGGAGGCCGGTGACAGCGCGGCTCTGGTGAGCAACTCGAAGGCCTCCACGTAGACGTGTGCTGCTCGACTCGCCAACGCCGAATCAAGCAAGGGGGGCTCTCCGTCACCCCGGTAACCTCGCTCAGCGTAAACAAGCCGGATCACCTCCTTGTCGAGGTTTTCGGGCTCAAGTCCGCCGTCAAGGCGCTGCGCAAGGCTCGACTCACGCCAATATCGCGAACTGTCAGGAGTGTGTACCTCGTCGATGACGGTGAGCTGGTCCTGCTCGTCAAGTCCAAATTCATACTTGGTGTCGACCAGAATCAACCCTGCGGCCGCTGCTACGGTTCTCCCCCGTTCAAACATCTCGAGTGCAACGGTCCGTACTTCGTCCCAGCGCTGTGAATCAACGAGTCCGTCAGCGACAATGTCTGCTTCGGTGATCGGCGTGTCGTGCTCACCGTCGGCAGCTTTGGTGGTTGGGGTGATGATTGCGCTCGGAAGCTGCTCGTTTTTTTCCAACCCATCAGGAAAGGTCAGGCCATAAATCTGGCGTTTTCCTGTCGCATATTGAGTCCATAACGAAGTGGAAGTCGTACCAGTCAGACGGTCCCTCACTACTACCTCCACCGGCAAGGTCCGACACTTTCGCGCGATGGTGACGTTCGGGTCGGGCACCGCCAAAACGTGCGACGCAACGATGTCGGAGAGTTGGCGAAACCACCATGCTGAAAGTTCAGTGAGGATCTGACCCCGGAAAGGCACGGTTCCCAAGACACGGTCAAAAGCTGATACTCGGTCCGTCGAGACCAGTATCAACCGGTCGTCGAGATCGATGATGTCTCTCACCTTGCCCCGTCGCAGAGGCCCGATATCGGCCAGTGCTGCGGAGTCAAGACCGTCGAAAGGGGCCTGTTGGGCAGGTGTCAGGTCAATCATCATCTGGCCGCCGCCACAAAAGCTTCAAACAAAGGAAGTCCCGAAGCACCGGGCTCTCCGTTCGGTCGCTGCCAATCGAGCACATGGTCCTCTGGATGGGGCATCAGCCCGACGACCGCACCCGTCTGGTCACAGATCCCGGCTATGTCCGCGGTTGAACCATTGGGGTTTGCAGGGTAGGCACCCGCGGCCGCACGAAGGGAGTGGTCCGCACTCAGTGGTGCCGCTCCACAATCTTGATACCTGAAGGCAACCAAACCCTGAGTCTCCAAGTCGTCGGTTACCGAGTCGTCGGCACTCACAAAACGACCCTCGCCGTGTGCAATAGGACAGCGAATGATCGTGCCTCCGATCGATCGCAGCCAGGTGCTGCGAACCGTTTGTTCCACTCGCAACGTAACCCAGCGGCATTCAAACTTGCCGCGAGAATTCTCGGTCAGCGTCACTCGGCGGGCGCTGGTTACAGGATCACCGCCAAGGCGTCCTGGCAACAGTCCAGCCTTTACCAGCACTTGGAAACCGTTGCAGATTCCCAGCACGGGCTTTCCCGCAGCCACCACCTCAGACAACTCATGACCGAACCACAATCGCAGCTCCAGAGCGAGTCTCTGCCCGGCGCCGAGCGCGTCACCGTAGGAAAACCCACCAGGAATCAATACCGCAGCATGGTCAGCGACCTTCACTCGGCCTCGGCGCAGTTGATTGACGTGAACGATGCGAGGGCTTCCACCAGCCAGTTCAATCGCCTGCGCGGCATCACCATCACGATTTGTGCCCGAAGCGTGTACTACGAGGATCGGCGGTGCACTCACGCCCAAGGTCGCCCTGTGAAAGCTGCTACAGCGTCTTGGAGGGCGACCACGATGCCGGCACCCTCAATGGTGTCACCGCTTTGGGCCGCAACACTCAGGGTGATCCGATCATCAGCGGTCACCTTGCCGATGCGTCGCCCATGAGTGCCCAAGATCGCGCCTAGCGCATCGCGGTCACTGGGGGGCGCGGCCAGCACAAGTCGACCGGGTCCCTCGTTGGTAAGCGCCACAAACCGATCAAGTCCATCAGCGGGAATTGTCACAGCCACGCCGTGTCGCGCGGCAATCGCCATCTCAGCTACGGCGACCGCGACACCTCCATCGCTACAGTCGTGCGCGGCGGTCACCAATCCCGCCATGATGGCGGAATGGACGGCTCGATAACGCGGTAACGGGTCATCCAGAGGTCGAGGGACGTCGTTGGCTCCGAGGTCGTAGATGGTGTCGGCCACAGAACCACCGAGCCAGCCACTCCCCTCCCCAACCAGCCATAGATCGTCGCCAACCGCCATGCCCGCTGAATCGATCGCACTGTTGAGATCGGGAACTAGACCGAGTGCCGAGATCAGCAATGTGGGTGGGATTGCTCGCCCTTCGAACTCGTTGAAGAGGCTGTCCTTACCGGAGATGAACGGCATCGCGTAGCGGCGAGCTCCGTCGGTGCAACCCTGCACTGCGCGGACCAGGCTGCCGAGACGATCACTCTTGGTCGGGTCTCCCCAACAGAAATTGTCGAGCAGGGCCACCCGGTCGGGATCGCCGCCGACCGCGACCAGATTCCGGACTGCCTCGTCAAGGGCCAGGAGCGCCATCGCGTAGGGGTCATGCTTTCCGACTCGCGGGCACAGCCCGTTGCTCAACACCGCTGCCAAGGGTGTATGGCGCGTGCCGAGTGGCTTGATCACCGCAGCGTCACTTGGGCCGTCAGCGTTGCGCCCTACCAAGGGACGCACGACGGTCCCTGCGCGCACCTCGTGGTCGTAGCGGCGGATAATGTCCTCTTTGCTGGCGACATCGGGATGCGAGAGGAGTCCGAAGAGCATCTGGTCGTCGACAGGAGGCGAATTGATCGTGGTTGAGGGCGGGTCAACCCAAGTCGCGGTCATCTCCCGTCGGGGCAACCCGTTGTGTAGGAAGTCCATGGACATATCGATGACCAGGTTGTCGCCATGTCGGACGACCAGGTCACCGGATCCGCTGAAGCTGCCCAGATCGGTCAGTTCCACATCCCAGTCATCACAGAGCTCTTGCAAAGCCGGCAACGATTCAACTGGAACCGCCATGACCATCCGTTCCTGCGCTTCGGAGAGCCAAATCTCCCAGGGTTGCAACCCTGGATACTTGAGGCGCACACCTTCGAGGTTGATCGCCACGCCCAAGTCCTCCCCCATCTCTCCCACAGCCGAAGAGAAACCTCCCGCTCCACAGTCCGTGATGGCGTTGTACAAACCCAACTCGCAAGCGTGCTGAACCACCTCGATACAACCCTTTTCAGTTATCGGATCACCGATTTGTACCGCCGCACCGACTGAATCAACCGTGGACGCGTCCATGGTTGCCGACGAGAAGGTGGCACCATGGATTCCGTCGCGGCCAACCCTCCCGCCGATAGAGACAACCCGGTCACCAAGTTGAGCCGCGGTGGGATGCGAACCGTTCACCAACAGTCCCAGCGCACCGCAGTAAACCAGTGGGTTACCGATGTATCCCTCATCGTAGATCACCGCGCCGTTGACAGTCGGAAGACCCAGTTTGTTTCCGTAGTCAGCAATTCCCTCAACCACCCCGTCCCGGATTCGGCGGGGATGCAGCACACCTGTGAACAGTCGCTCATCGGGCAGATCAAAAGGGCCGAAACACAACACGTTGGTGCAGGCAATGGGCCGAGCCGAGACCCCCAAGATGTCACGCACCACGCCGCCGATACCGGTATTTGCTCCACCGAAGGGTTCAAGAGCCGACGGGTGATTGTGGGTCTCTACTTTGAAAGCGAGATCAAAGTGGTCATCGAAGGCGACAATCCCCGCGTCATCAACAAATGCTGAGCGCAGCCACCATGGATCAAGTTCTTCAGTCACTTCCCGCAGGGCTTGCAGTAGACCGTCGTGGTGAGTCACCGTTTTGTGGCCATCGGTGGTGGTGTGGGTCAATTCGATCGCAGCCCGGAATGTCTTGTGGACACAGTGCTCAGACCAAGTCTGAGCCAACGTCTCAAGCTCCGCATCGGTAGGGCTCCGGCCGATGTCATCAAAATAACGCTGGATGGCGCGCATCTCCTCGACGTCAAGCGAAAGCAGCCGTTGGGTGCTCAATGTCGCCAGTTCAGAATCGCTCAGGTGGGTGAGCGGCACGGATTCAACCCGCTCGTCAACGATGGCTTCAGCGATGAACGTAGCCGGCAAAGGGCCTTCACATGACTGCTCGATGGTGTCATTGGCCAGTAGCCGCCTAGTGATGACAGCCACGGCTCTGTCGTCAAGATCTCCAATGAGGTCGTAGCGAACCGCTGTCGAGACTCGCAGATCCGCTATCTGCAGTTGCTGCGCGGCACGCTCAAGTTCTCTCGCTTCGATGTCGGTCACTCCCGGAAGTGCTGCCACCTCGATGGCGCGGCCAACTGCAGCGGGGACATCGTCTATGGAATATTCGGCTACAACAGGATCGACGAGCACCTCACGACAGAGCCGATCAACATCGTTGCGCGCCAGCCCGTCAACCGCGTCAAGGTGATAGACCCTCGAAACCCGGCAGTCGGAAAGTCCGCTAACGCCAACGAGAGGCGCGGCAGAGACGATGGCTTCGCCTTCTGGGTCGCTATGCGACGTGACCGTGACACGCAGCGCCATGTTTTGACTCGGTACCCCCTGCGGTTCAGACGGCGGCCTTCTCCAGGACATGGATACCACAGGCCGATCCCAAACCGATGACATGTGCCAGACCAACCTTGGCATCGGGAATTTGGCGGTCTCCCGCTTCACCGCGAAGGTGGGTCGTGACCTCAAACACATTGGCCACGCCAGTCGCCCCAATGGGGTGGCCTTTCGAGATCAAACCACCGGACACGTTGACCGGTGTCGTGCCGTCGCGAAACGGGGCACCCGAATCAATGAAGTCACCCGCACCGCCACGCTCACACAGACCGAGGTTGTCGTAGTGGATCAACTCGGCCGTGGCGAAGCAATCGTGGAGTTCGACCAGGTCAAGGTCTTCTGGACCGACACCAGCGGTTTCGTATGCCTTGGCAGCCGCGTTGCGAGTCAAAGTGTTGACATCGGGTTGTACCTGACTCGATTCGGTGTAGGGGTCTGAGGTCAGCACCGAAGCAGAAACTTTGACCGCGCGCCGACGAAGGTCCACTGGCAACCTCTTGAGCCGTTGACCCGAGATAAGCACGGCTGCGGCCGCCCCATCTCCGGTCGGGCAACACATCAGCAAGGTGTTGGGATAACTCATTGTCGGCGAAGTCATGATTTCTTCCATGGAGAACTCTTTGCGGTACTGCGCCAACGGGTTGAGCGTGGAATGCAGATGGTTCTTGTAAGCCACTCTGGCGAATTGCTCGAATCCAACACCGTCGTAGTCGTTGGCGTACTCCATCCCTGCCTGAGCGAACACTCCCGGCATGCCTTCTGTACCGATGTAGCCGTCGATACCGGTGACTGCGCCGTAGCGCCCAGAAGGCTCAAAGACCTTCTTTTCTTTCTTGGCGCCCGCGCCTCCCAGCAGACCCATCTTGCCCATCTGCTCAACGCCCACCGCCAAGCCCATATCGGCCTCACCTGCTTTGATCGAGAGGTAGACGGTCCGCAGCGCGGTAGCGCCGGTGGCGCAGGCGTTGGCAACATTGAACACCGGGACACCGGTTTGACCGATCTGCTTCTGGATGCGCTGTCCCATTCCTGTAGACGCATTGAACAGCGACCCTGCAGCGAGCACATCCATGTCATGGATCGTCACGTTGCCGTCGTCAAGTGCAGCCATCGAGGCTTCTGCTGCCAGATCAACCACGTCTTGGTCGGGGTAACGTCCGAATCGGGTCATGCTGGTACCCAAGATCCAGACGCTGTCATCGCTGATCTTGCTCGCCGACGCTTTCGCTGATCTGTCAGCTGTCGAGTTTTTTGTTGTGGCCATCTGATGTAGTTCTTTCTGTGCGAGTCAGCAGTTCAGGCGGGTTGGTAACCGAAGGCAATCGCTTCGGTGCCGTCGTCGTCAGTGCCGATGGGATAGGTGGTGAGCTTCAGCTTCATACCCAGTTGCACCACTTCTGGGCTGGGATCACAATTGACCACATTGGACCTCACAGAGGTGCCGTCTTCAGTTTCGACAATGGCCGACACATACGGGGCAGGAATACCTGGAGCAGCCCGGTGCACGATCGTAAAGGCTTTCAATTTTGCCCCGTTGTTGACCCGGACATTCTTGAACTCTCGCAGGCCGCATTGAGCACACGCATTGCGCCGGTCAAAGAAACGAGCCCCGCAGTTTGTGCATTCATTGGCTATGAGGTGGGGATCCGAACCCAACCGCAGATAGCTGACCAGCGGGACTTCAGAGGCCACGCTGATTGCCCTTGTATCTGTCCACGCGCTGATATTTCGATCCGCTGATTCTCTGTGGTGCAGCTACTTCCATGGAAGCCTCCGATGTGGGGTTTCACGCTCCTGAACGCCGCCGAGGTTAGCTATGCGTCTCCGACGACACCAACTGCGGCTTAGATTCACTCCACACCGATGCTGGCCCACCGCAATCAGGATTCACCATTTGCCGCGGTGGATGACCTCTCCAAGTGGGCGACGGCGGCGCCGCTGGCTTCGCGAGAGTCTGTCGGCGCAACGGTGACCAAGAGCAACCGCTCCTATTGCTCGAAACGACGGGGGAACTCCAAACCGTTCTCGCACCACAGACTCATGGTCGAAGAGCCCAAAAAACAGCGCTCCCAGTCCTGCATCCTGTGCAGCCAGCAGGAGCGTCTGCACCGCTGCTCCACCATCGACAAACCAATATGGAACGGGCCACGCGTCCAGCGATTCGCCCAGAGACGTATGCGCCTTGTCGGGTTCGTTGTATCGATCAAGATAGACCTGCGGGTCAACCCACGGGATAACAATCACTGGGGCACTCAACAGAGAGGGCCACGCAAAAGCGGCGCGGCGGTCGCTGGGCAGGGTGGTGTCCCAATATGTCGACACGTCTGGTGCAGTATCGAGAACCAGCCACTCCAGCGCGGAAGCATTCCCAGCTGAGGGAGCCCGCCGCGCAAGGTCGATCAACTCTTCAACGATCTCAACAGCCACCGGATCGGTTGAAAATGCCCGTGTCATCCGTCGGCGACGGACGATAGCGGCAAAGGTGGAGTCGTTCAGAGCAGCTTCTCGAGGTCCTCGGCCATGGCCCAGCCGAAGACGATCAGCGTGTCGCCCGCTGCGGTATCGAGATCGTCAAACTGCGCAGTGACCTCGCCGAGTACCTTTTCGGGTTTTGCACTGGCGTGATCAAGTACAACCGGGTGCTTGCCTTGACCGCGGACGGTGAAAGCACGATCTTCATAGCGATTCGGCGCAATGCCGAAGCGCTTGGCTAGCCGACGTCCCCAGGCACGCTCTTCACCGGAAGCCTTGTGGCTTGGGCGAGGAACAATATCGTCGAGAGTCTTATAGGCATCAAAAGCACCAGCGTCATTGATTTGCGTACCGACGAGCACGTCTTCGTCTGGGAATGCCAAAACCGAACGTCGGAGCTGATCGGTCATGATGGCCCGAAGAACGGTGTCACGTTTGTTGTTGCGACAAATGTGGGCTGCGCCAACGAGCAGGCTTGGTGTGCCTCCGATTCGCTCAAGTGTGCAATACGAAAATCCTCTGTTCTTGCCGCCCTCACTGGCGACCGTGACCAGTACCCACTTCTCGCATTGCTTGGACAACAGCCCCACTTCGAAGGCATTTGGAGACGCCGCGCAGAGGTCAGCCATCTCGGTGAGTTCGGCATCGCTCACGGCGGTGCAGTCCTTGGTCTCCACTTCGATGGCCATGGCCGCAGCCCCCACTAGTCGTGTACTGGATCCTTGTATTGACTTCTCGTCAGGTCGCCCGAACAAACGGGCTATTACAGTCTTAGGCCTTCGCAGCCATTTCGCAACTTCGGAACCTCATACAAGGATCGAATTCGTCCCCAAAAGCTCTCGGAGCTCCGCAACCACCCCGTTTCCACGGTCCACCGCGTAGTTGTCGGGCAATCGAAAGACCCTCCGATCACTGAGGTGGATCTCAACGGGACACTCGCCAGGATGAGCTTCCAGGACCGATTTGAGCTCAGCAATCTTCGACTTCTCATGATGAGCGACATCAAGCCGGAGCCGCACCGGCGGGTTCTTGCTCGGCTCCTCAACGATGTCGATCTCCATTGCGAGCAGCTTCGCGGCGTCGTCACTACCGCCACCTCTGCCTCTCGAAGAACGGCCGCTTTCCTTGCGTCCCCGCACCAGAACAATGGCATCGTCGTTCAACTTCTGTCCAAAGTCTTTCATAGCGTTCGGGAAAACCACGACCTCGACTGAACCTTCGAGATCCTCAAGGTCGAACAAGGCCATCAGTTCGCCCTTGTTGGTCCACCGTCTCGCCAGGTTGGTGACCGACCCGCCGATAGTGACGAGCGATCGGTCCGGCTCGTCAACCAACGACGAGACCGTTCCGGTGGCTTTGCGACGGATCTGATCCTCAAATCCAAACAGTGGATGATCCGACACGTAAAGACCCAACATCTCCCTCTCATAGGCCAACTTCGATTTCTTGTCGAATTCCGTATCCGGAATCTCTGGGCGCTCATCAAAGGTCGGACCTTCGTTGAGATCGCCAAAGAGCGACATCACACCCATGTCATGTTCACGGCGACGCTCCACCGTCATCTCGGTGATCTGCTCGTGAACCTGAAGGAGTCCCTTACGAGGATGCCCAAGCGAATCGAAGGCTCCGCCCTTGATCAAAGACTCGATAGTGCGCTTGTTGAGAGCTTCGAGACTGATCCTTTCGACAAAGTCCAGAAACGACTCGAACGGCCCGTTGGCGTTTCGTTCCTCGAGTACTTTTGCTACGAATCCCTCCCCGACGTTGCGGATAGCCGAGAGTCCAAAAACAATACGCCCCGGTGAGTTGGGACTTGGATTCAGATCGGGCTCCGGCGTGAAATCCGATTCCGAGCGATTGATGTCGGGCACTCCAATGTCGATGCTCATGAGCCGACATTCGTTGAGGTACACCGCAGCCGATTCAAGCCTCGTCTTGACGCTGGTGAGCAGGGCTGAAAGGTACTCGACCGGGTAGTTGGCCTTCAGATAGGCGATCTGATACGCCACGTAGCCATAGCCGTATGAATGGCTCTTGACGAAGGCGTAGTCAGCGAACTTGGCGATGATGTCGAACATCTCGTTGGCCAAAGAGGCGTCGTAACCGTTGTTGACCACGCCAGTGACGAACTTCTCTCGTTCTTGGTCCATCGCTTCGCGGATCTTTTTTCCCATCGCCTTGCGTAGCGAATCGGCTTCAGCCAGGGTGTAGCCCGCGAACTTCTGTGCCACACGCAAGACGCTTTCCTGATAGATCATCAATCCGTAGGTTTCGCTGAGCAGTTCCTCAGCGTCGGGATGAATGAACTCCACCGGTTGGCGACCGTTCTTTCGGTCGGCGTAGTCGTTGTGCATGTTGGCGGCCATCGGCCCCGGCCGGTACAACGCCACCAATGCCGCAACGTCATCAAACGAGGTGGGGGCGAGGGAACGGATCAGCGCCCGCATGGGAGTCGACTCAAGCTGGAAGACCCCGATGGTGTCGCCGCGCCGCAACAACTCGAAGGTGGCCTCGTCTTGGAGGTCCACCGAGTCGATGTCGATGGACTTTCCTTGAGTTTGACTGATGAGAGTCAGACAATCGGCGATCACATCCAGGTTTCGGAGTCCGAGGAAGTCCATTTTCAATAGACCCAGGCTCTCCACTCCGTGCATTTCGTACTGGGTGACGATCGGCGTTTCCTCGAGTGATTTCCTTGCCTCCGGTTTGCGCTGGATCGGCAGATAATCGGTGAGAGGCTTGTCTGTGATCACAACCGCGGCAGCGTGAATACCGTCTTGTCTGCGCAGTCCCTCCAGCCCTTTGGCCACGTCCACAACCCGAGCGATATCGGGATCATCGTCCACCATGTCTCGCAATTCGGCGGCCGCGCGGTAACCGTCCGCGTATTTGGGGTGCTCCTCAAAGCAGTATTTGAGTGGTGTGTCGCGACCCATCACCAGCGGTGGCATGGCCTTTGCGAGCTTGTCGCCCAAACCGTACGGGTACCCCAACACTCGGGCCGCGTCTCTCACCGCGGCGCGTGCCTTGATCTGTGAGAAAGTAACAATCTGAGCGACGTTGTCGCGTCCGTAAGTATCGGCCGCGTAGCGGATCACGGCGTCGCGGTGGCGTGTCTCGAAGTCCATGTCGATATCGGGCATGGACAGCCGCGAGGGGTTCAGGAATCGCTCGAACAGCAGGTCGTATTTGATTGGGTCCAGATCGGTGATCCTCAGGGCGTATGCAACTGCACAGCCTGCTGCCGACCCCCTTCCGGGACCCACGCGAATGTTGTTCTCGCGTGCAAACCTGATCAGATCCCAGGTGATCAAGAAGTAGGCGGAGAAACCCATGCGGTCGATCACACCGAGTTCATAATCGAGCCGCTCGATGATGTCGGCTCGCAGTTGGGGTCCCCAACGGCGTTTTGCTCCATCGTAGGTGAGGTCGCGCAGGTAGTCAGTGTCTGAAGCGAAGCCCACAGGCAGCGGAAATTTCGGCAACTTCGGCTGTCCGAACTCAATGTTCACATCAGCGCGCTCGGCGACCCACAGCGTGTTGTCGCATGCCGACGGAATCTCGGCAAACAGCCGACGCATCTCAGCCGACGTCTTCAGATAGTGCTGATCACCGTGAAACTTGAAGCGGTCGGTGTCGGATAGCAGAGACCCGGTCTGAACGCACAGCAACGCGTCATGGGCTTCCGCATCATGGGAGTGGGTGTAGTGGCTGTCGTTGGTAGCAACGACCGGGGCATTGATCTTGCGGGCGATTTCCAACAGTTGTGGGTTGGTTCTTTTCTGCTCAGGCATCCCGTGGTCCTGAATCTCAATGAAATAGTTGTCCCTCCCGAAGATGTCCTGGAACCGTGCCGCCTGTTCAAGCGCCAGTTTTTCTTGGCCTTGCAACAACGACTGGAGCACATGGCCACCGAGACATCCACAAGTGGCGATCAGTCCTTCGTGGTATTTCTCGAGCAGTTCGAAGTCGGCGCGCGGCTTGTAGTGATAGCCCGTGAGAAACGCCTGACTGGAAATTTGGATGAGGTTCTTGTACCCGACGTCGTTTTCGGCCAGCAGGATCGCGTGGTAGTAGAGCTTTTGGCCAGATCCGGTGTTGCCACCCGAATCATCGGCGCGACCGGTGCGATTCGGGCGTTCAGCGCGTGATTCGTGGGCGAGGTAGATCTCGCTGCCGATGATCGGTTTGATCCCGGCCTCGCGACAGCCCTTGTAGAACTCGAGGACTCCGTACATATTGCCGTGATCAGTGATCGCCAAGGCGGGTTGGCCGTCAGTTGCTGCCGCGTTGATGGCGTCGTCAACACGCGAAGCGCCGTCGAGCATCGAATACTCGGTGTGGACATGTAGATGGGTGAACGAATCGCCCAATCGGACTCCTTTTCAGGGCTCAAGGATCACAAAACTAGAATCACATATTTGTTATTTCGAACCTACCCCCCACCATCCGATACGTCCACCCTTGACCAAACATTGGCACCCTTGACCAGACATTGGCACCCTGGATCACAGATAAGTTCCGGGCCGTTCGTCGCTGGCGGAGGAAGGACTGCTTTGCGGGGGGCCAATCTGTCCACGCATGGATTGGAGTTGCTGCTGCGCCGCCATTTGCTGGGCAAACAACATCGCCTGCATCCCTTGGACAAGGCCTTCGAGCCAACCGACAAGTTGCGCCTTGGCGATCTGCAACTCAGCGCCCGAAGGTGTGTCATCACTGCCGAAAGGCAGCGCAAGTCGGCCCAGTTCCTCACGAAGATCGGCAGACAGTGCCACCCCAAGCTCAGCGATAGATGTTTCGTATATGTCTCGCAGACGGTCACGACTGGGTTCGTCAAGTTCGGTTGATCGCACTTCTTCAAGCAATTGCTTCATCATGGTCCCGATGCGCATCACCTTGGCCGGGTGATCAATCGTTTCGTCAATTGTCTCCTCGGATTCTGCGGCCTCAAGGACTTCAGGCCGCTCAAGCAGTTCTGGAGTCTCGCCAGGATTTCCGGAGTTTTTCGGTCTGTCGGACAAACTGTTCTCCTTGATCGGGTAGTCGAGCGGTCAGCTCGTAAAGGTTAGAACCGGAATTAGCATCTCGTCGGGGGTCAGCGAACCATGACGACCAACAAGTTCGATCTTCGGGCTATCGGCGGGATCGGTGAAATACCAACGATCTTTGGCTACTACAGCAACATCCCCGAGCCGAGAGCGGGCAGCATCTGTCACTTCGGGACCGAACCAACCCCCGTCGATCATCTCGTCGACCGGATAGACCCACCCACGATCAGAATGGGCTGACACCGCAGCGGCCAAGAGTTCTCGTTGCCGTCCGGGTTCGGCATGCAGCCAGCGAAAACGAGCTTCGCCGCTTTGACTTCGGACATGCGCTTCGACCTCCGGGGCAAGTGGGGTCGCGTTCCCGAGACAGTCAACCAATCCGTGGTCCGCCGTGACGACTATGGAGGTACCGCGCGGTAGTGCCATCATCAAATCGGCCACCATTTTGTCGCAAGCAGCCAACTCGGCGTCGTAGAACTCACCAAATCCACGAAGGTGAGCGGTCTTGTCGATGCCGTCGTAGTAGGCGTAGACAAAAGGCTCTCCCGAAGCGATTGCCTGGCGCACCTCTACCGCAATCGCCGGCATTGTCTGCCAGCCGCGGTGACGCACGTCGGCGAGGTGTGCCATCGTGAACCCACTGCGAAGGAACTCGGCATTCTGCACCACAACTGGCCGTTGACCACAAAAAGCCGGCTCAGGTTGGAACTCGCTCGGGAGAATCCGTTTTCGAGCGTCGCCGTTCGGCGTGCTCCAGCGCAAGGTGTTGAGCACCTCGCCGTTTACGTTGATCCGATACCCGACCACCCCATGGCGGCCCGGTGGGGTTCCTGTCACTAGTGAGGTGAGTGCGGTGGCGGTAGTTGACGGTGCCACCGTCGTGGCAGCTCGTTGGTCCATCGACATCAGAGTCGGTGCCAAGTGAGCTCGCTGTTGCAACTGATTCCAACCGAGTCCATCAAGTACCAACATCACGACGGCGGCACTGTCGAGGACCTCTTCATCGAGTAACGAGGGAGTTGAGTCCGTTCGCTCAAGAAGCGCAGGCACAAGGTCTGCTATGCACCCTCCGCCAAAGGCAGGCAGCGTCGGTTCGGGGTCGACCATCGGGTCAAGTCTTACCACGGCGGTGAGGTTCACGTAGGCTCTTGGCATGAGAGTCTCGACCCGAGGTGACTACGCCGCCCGCGCGCTGCTCTCATTGGCGCTGCATACCGAGGATGCCCCTACTTCGGTACGCGAGATCGCCGAACGGACCGCTCTCCCCCAGCCTTACCTTGAACAGATACTGCTTGCGGTCAAGGGCGCTGGAATTGTGCGCTCGAAGAGAGGAGTCGGAGGCGGTTACGTGTTGACCCGGGATCCAAGTGAGATTCGTCTATCGGAGATTGTACGAGCCGTCGACGGACCGATCACCGCAGGTGACTTTTCGGAACCTCACACCGACGGAGCGTGCGACCACGAGGGACAGTGCGTTCTGCTCAGCATTTGGGGTGCCGCCGGTACCCACATGCGTGACTTCTTAGATTCGTTCACTTTGGCTGACATTGCCGCGATGTCGCGGGGTCAAACCCCTTGGCCGGCACCTGAGGAGTTCTAGGGGGAGCAAAGTTCCAAGGTGCCTACCAGATCGATGGCCAGAGGCGATTCTAATTCGACGCGTTCGTTGGTGACCGGGTGATGGAAACGAAGTGTGCAGGCATGCAGAAAGGGTCGCTCCAACTCAATACCGGGTCTATGACCGTCGTAGGCTCGATCCCCTACAACCGGATGACCGACAGCTCTCAGATGTACCCGAATCTGGTGGGTGCGTCCCGTCTCGAGCCGACATTGGAGCAGCGATGTCTCACGAGGTCTCAAGAATCGCTCAATGACCTCATAGTGGGTCCGAGCGGGACGCCCTCGATCAATTACCGCCATCCGCGTCGGGTGTCGTGGCGAACGCCCGATTGGAGCGTCGATCGTGCCTCGGTCAGCGTCAAGGTGACCCCAAACAAGTGCTTGATAGATTCGTTCGGGTACGTGAGATGACATCTGGACGACGAGTTGACCGTAGGCCTCAGAAGTTCGGGCGACGACAAGCAACCCCGAAGTCGTTCGATCAAGTCGATGGACGATCCCTGGCCTGTGGGATTGACCTACTGAAGCCAATTCTGGATAACGAGAAAGTAGACCGTTGACCAGTGTCCGGTCTTGATGTCCCGCACCCGGGTGGACCACCAAGTCCGCAGGTTTGTCGACGACGACCACGTGCGCGTCTTCATACACAACAAGAAACTCCACGGTGGGGTCCGCAGCAGGGCGAGGGTCCGTCGGAGCAAGGACTACCGCTTCGATTCTGCTGCCAAACTCGACGCGAGTCGAGCCTGAAGTCGCAACAACTCCATCGACGGCCACAGCCCCCTCATCAATCATGCGTGCGGCGACGGACCGGCTCACCTCGGCCATCAGTGCAACGACGCGATCAAGCCGTTCATCAGCCAGCGCGGAGGGAATCTCCTCGCTGAGCGTGCGGTCATTACTCAAGGCCGCGCATGCTCTGAGTCATCGTCGCTGAAGGCTGCCGACTTTGTATTCAACACGTTCCGCGGCCCAGGGGATCGCGCGGAGGCGTTCCTGTGGAATTCGCAGACCGGAAACGACGCAAATGCCATAAGTGCCCGCAGCAATTCGATCTAGCGCCGCGTCGATTTGATCGACCGCAACTCTTGCCTGAGCCGACAGAGCTAGATCGCGTTCACGCTCCACCGCAAGCGTGTCGCCTTCGCCGCTCTCTTCGTCGAACTGGACATCACCAGGTTCGCGACCCTCGATAAGCGCCTCGGCCTCAGCCCGAAGGATCTCTTCAGAGTGGAGGTACTTTGCCCGCTCTACTTGGAGTCGCTTCTTCATCTCATCATTGAATTTCTTGCCGAACGGTGACTTCTTAGCCGCTACTTTCTTCGCCGCTCGCTTCTTGGTTGTGTTCTTCATCGCCGCGGCTTTCTTAGCAGAGACCTTCTCAGCAGCAGGCTTCGTGGCGGGAGCCTTCTTAGCGGTGCTCTTCATTGCCGCAGCCTTCTTGGCGGGAGCCTTCTTAGCGGTGCTCTTCATTGCCGCGGCTTTCTTAGCAGCAGCCTTCTTAGCTGGAGCCTTCCTAGCAGCGTTTTTTTTCACAGCGCTTGCCGAACTCTTCTTTGTCGTGGCCATACTGCCGGTCCTTCACACCTGTGACCGACGCATGACCGCCTCAGTCAGGCCGCAGTTTAGCGGATGCGCGTGTTGACGAGTTCAGCGACCGCCCAAGAACCAGGGAGACCTTCTCTGGTCCTCATCCTGATTGAAGAACGCTGATAGGGCATCATCGCTGTCCATTCGCACGTTGTCTCTCGAAGCCGCTTCTCGTAGCTGAGCTAGAAAAGGCTCCTCTTCGCGCTTGTTTGCCACCGCTGGAGGCAGTTCATCCTCGTCGAACAACTGAGACATGGCTGGACCATTGTCCATTCGTTCATCAGGCGCAGTTGGTTCGTCAACAGAACGCTGTTCCTCCAAATCAGCAGCCGTCACGAACCGCGGCTGCCCGTGCCCGGAATCAATGGAAGCAACTGAATCATCGCCCTCGATTTCGAGAGGTTTGTCACTGTGTAACAAGTCGATCTCATCATCAAATACGGCCGACGCGTCCAGACCGGCCTCATCGTCGGGTTTGGCGTCAACGCTCTCGTCCGAGTCGTGTTCATCTACCCCATCATCGGTGTCAAGATCATCCGACTCGCCAACTCTCTCTTCGTCGTCAGCGTCAGAGCCATCTGAATCATCAGAGTCGCCAAGAGCGGCATCGGACGTTTCTGCCTCAACCGCGTCACCAAGCTCAGATTCAGCTACTTCGCTTGCTGGCTCAGCGTCCATTCGGAAGGTCTCTGGAGACATCACGAGATCGGTCAGCTTCGACAACGACCGCTCGATCGCTTGGCGTTGTTCACCAACGTGCCGCTCAAGAAGTTCGAGATCCTCTGCCAGCAGGGCGCGATGTGCTGTCAACTCAGCAATCTCTGAGACATACTTGTCACGCTCTGCAGTCGCCGCAGCCGCTTCCCGTTCTCTAACAAGTTTCTCGACGTTGGCAAAGGTCGACTCCGCATACTCATCAGCTTCGCTACGAGTCTGTAGTGCATCAGCGGTTGCGCCAGCGATTGTAGCCTCAGCTTGACTCTCGGCCTCAGCCACCATTTGCTCGGCTTGTTGACGAGCCTCGGCGACCGCCTCGTCGGCAGCGCTTTGGGCCAAAGCAAGCGTTCGGGCAAGCCCTTCAGGTGTTTGGCTCACGTCGGACGCTGGAATTTCTGGCTGAGGGTCGCTGGTTTCGTCCGCGCGGGTCTCGGCAGTCTCAACGCGCTCGGCCAGAGTGGCTATTTCCCTTTGCGCCCATGCAACGGCCTTACTGACCTGGTCAACGTACCCGTCAACCTCATCGGGGTCGTAGCCCCGCCAACTCTCGCGAAAACTGACTTGTTGCAAAAGGGAAGACAAATCGTCCATGTTCGGAATTGTAGAACAGAAGAATCCTCGATTCGGGGACGCTACTTTCCAGTCTCGACGATCTGCGGCGCTCGCATCATCGCAAGGCGCAATCTCCGGTTCGCGGCGGCAGTCCAACCACGTTGGCCGTTAGACGTTGAAGCGCTCATCGTCAGGGGAAGCCTCAGCGGCAGATCGCGCAACAACCTCGGGTGGGGTGATGAGAAACACCTGCTCGGCCACCCGTTCCATCTTCCCGCCCAGGGCATAACAGGCGCCACTCGCGAAGTCGAGGAGTCGGCGTCGGGTGCTCCTATCGGCATTCTGCAGGTTCATGATCACTGGCTGCCCTGCTTTAAGCCGCTCACCTATACGTGGAGCCTCTTCGAAGATAGTAGGAGAAGCCGTATGAGGGTTCGATGTCGAAGGCCTAGTCGGAGGATCATCCACGATCCGAACTGCGGATGCTCCCGCGACTGGTGACTGAATCCGCCCACCCGTGCCTGCGTCAATCGGCGCAGGATCGACCGGAACGACTGGGCGTACAGGCGGGTCCATAGAATCGGAAGGCACGATCGGACGCACCGTTGCGCTACCCGGACCCTGTCTTGTGTCGCGTGCCGTCGTCGGGACACTGGGAAGCGTCTCTCCCCCAGGTGGAAGCACACCACCCGAAACCCGGTCGTCGTAATGCTCGTATTCCTCGTCTGACCCCAGCCCAAGATAAAACAGTGCTTTTTTCAACATGCTCAACACCTGCCTTCACATGCAAATGTAGCGCTACCACGCCCACCGGTGGGCAACCACCACGTAATAAGCGAACCGGGCGCCCCAAACAGACCCTTCATTGGTCAACTATTCGCTTTGTTGGAGGCCGCGGGCCGAACAGATCCGTCCCAATCCGAACCATAGTTGAACCCTCCTGCACCGCGACCTCCAAGTCTGCGGTCATCCCCATCGAGCACTCAGCGAGACCAAGTCGATCAACCAATCCACGAAGAAGAGCGAACCCCGGCCGTGCTTTCTCTGGTGCCCCTATCGGCCCGATTCCCATGAGTCCGATCACGTTGAGTTCAAGTTCGATCAGTCGTGCGACCAATTCGGGGGTTGTCACAGCAGAGCACCCTCGTTTGGTTTGTTCACCTGAAAGATCGACCTGCACCATCACCCGGGCTTGAGGAGACCGCCGCGCTAGTTCCTCACCGAGGTCGAAACGATCAATGGATTGCCATACGTCAACAATAGAAGCCAGTTTGCGGATCTTGTTGCGTTGCAGACCTCCTACGAAATGCACCTGAGGACGATTCTGACAGTGCGCCAACAGCGTCCGATTCTTGTGCAGCAACTCTTGTGCGTAGCTCTCACCAATGTCAGTGCAGCCAGCGCCGATTGCGGCCTCAATGGTGTCCACAGCATGGCCCTTGGTAACTGCCACAACTCGTACATGCTCTCCGTTGACGGCCGACAGACGCTGGCGAATCTGCGATAAGCGTCGCGCAACCGAAGCCCTGTCAGTCATCGCTTCTCCAGCCATGCCACCGTTGCCTGTCGCTGTGGTTCACCGCGGGTGCGGTGTGAGTACCAGCGACTATCGGCCGTGTCGAAAGGCGTAGCGCTATTGCGCGGGCCAACGACTGAGAACGAAGACACACCTGATTCGCCACATTGCGCCAAAACCGCCGCGCGGAGATCCAGCGCGGGTAAGCCATCGTTCGTTGTCGAGCGCACAGAATCACCGGCAACTGACGCAACCAAATCCAGTTCGGCCAGCCCGAATTGGTAACTAGCGGGTGAGATGCAGGGGCCCAGCAAGGCGTGGATCTCTTCGCCACCAAAACCGCGTAATGAATCAAACGTTGCCCCAATCACACCTTCCACGATCCCCCGCCAGCCTGCATGCACAAGTCCCACCAGGCTCTCCGAAGCAAGCACCAGCGGCGCACAATCGGCCGTCTGAACCGATAGCACCGCATCGACACAGTTCGTCACACTTGCATCCGCCGGCGCTCCGCATTCTGCTCCGGGTTCATCCACCACCACAACGTTCGCGCCATGGACCTGCTGCAACCATGTCCAGGCTCCTGGCGCAAGGTAGCCACGCGCCCGAGCCAGCACCTCAGGGTTGCTATGAACGGCATAGTCGCCGTCGCAACGCTCCGAGCAGCACACCCGGACGACATGATCGGATCCAGCGGGAAGGGAGCGCTCAATCACGCGCCACCTCTGCTACCTCAAGAAGGATGGAACGTCGAATTCGTCGCCGAGATCAAGATCATCGTCACCAAAGGAGGCAAAGACATCCGCTATCGGCACGTCGCCGGTCGGTTGCGAAACTTGGGCATCGTCTTGTCGAACCGTTTGACGCGGAGCGGCACGTGAATCATCCCAGCGATCGAAACCAGCGGCAATAACCGTGACTCGCACATCATCGCCCATCTCGTCATCAACAACTGTTCCGAAGATGATATTGGCGTCCTGATGGGCAACTGCATGAATGATCTCTGCCGCCTCGTTGACTTCGAGCAAGCCCAAATCAGGCCCTCCGCTGATGTTGAGCAGGATGCCACGAGCATTTTCGATCGAGGCCTCAAGCAGCGGGCTTGAAATGGCGTCGCGTGCCGCCGCGATAGCTCTGCCTTCACCAGTGCCGCGACCAATCCCCATCAAAGCACTGCCAGCGTCGGTCATGATGGCCCGCACATCAGCAAAGTCAGTGTTGATCAGACCTGGCGTGGTGATCAAAGTGGTGATGCCTTGAACACCTTGCAGCAGGATCTCGTCGGCCATTTTGAAGGCGTTGAGAACGGAGGTGTTCGTGTCTGACACGGTCAACAGGCGATCGTTGGGAATGACGATCAGTGTGTCGACTTTCTCCTTCAGTTTTTGAATTCCGGTTTCGGCTTGAACCGAACGGCGGCGTCCCTCGAAGGCGAAGGGGCGTGTGACCACACCGATCGTAAGTGCTCCCTCCGATTTGGCGAGTTCCGCGATCACCGGCGCGGCACCTGTCCCCGTACCGCCTCCCTTACCTGCGGTAATAAACACCATGTCAGATCCACGGATCGACTCGCGGATCTCGTCAAGGTGCGCTTCCGCAGCTAAGCGTCCAATTTCTGGATCGCTGCCTGCACCGAGGCCGCGAGTCAGGTCGCGGCCGATATCGATCTTCTCGTCGGCATCGCTCATCAACAACGCTTGCGCGTCAGTGTTGGCGGCAATGAACTCGACACCCTTCAGTCCAGCATCGATCATCCGGTTGACGGCGTTGACACCGCCGCCGCCAACGCCAATGACCTTGATGACAGCGAGATAGTTTTGCGGATGAGACATCGCTTGTGGTCCTCAAACTTGAATCTAAAAAACTTGAATCGGAGTTGCACCAAACAGGTACTAGTCAACCGATGACGGTATACGAGTGTGCGCGTATATTCGCGGACGGTCGGCTACTTTGCTGTGTTGTCGCCGGGCGCAGCCGGAGCCACGGTGGCGCTCTGCGGTCGCTGGGCGCAGCCGGAGCCATCAACGCCGTATTCCTGCCCAGGCACTGCACACGGGGTCGCGTCGGATGGTTGGAAAATCGGGGACAGCCACATCAATCACGCGAATGCAGGTGAGATCAACCCCGTTGAGGACAGTTCTCAGGGCCTCAACCTTGTCGTGCAGAACGGTGGCTTCACCAAGATGTGCCTCCGCTTCGCCGACAAGATCAAGTCCGACCACTCCCCTTGCTTCTGCGGATGCTCCAGGGCTGTAAGTGACCGCTTCAACCCACTCAAAAAGGTCATCGGGCAGGACTGCGATCAAGGCAAGTCCCGGGAGTGCTTCAGGTTCAATCTCTCCGAGTGCAGCGTTGGCTTCAAAGGAGATTCGCGGCAACTCTTCGTACTCCAAGCCACCTTCGGCCATTACCGTGCCAGACACATCAACCACCGCTACTCGACTATCTTCTCGCACGAGTTGTGCAACCGCAATCCTCTCAATCACTTCAATCTGCACCGTGCCAGGCCACGATTTCTCAACATCGGCATGCAGCACCCAGGGAAGCGCTTCAAGATCGGCTTTGATTGGGCCGATTTCGATGTCATTGAGGGGAGTGCCCTTTTCAAGCCCGACGCTTTGTTCTACCTCTGCGAGCCGAGACGGGCCTAGACCCGTGATCTCGACATGGTCAAGGTCAAGCAGCGGCGAGTTCAATGCCGCCCAACCACAAAAAATCAACCCCAGAATTGCTGAACCCGCGAGGATGAAGCGAAGCCGACGTCGACCTTCGGAGCGGCGCACGGCACCCCGTCGGACACGAAGTCGAGGATCAATATTGGTTGCGGTTGTCATCGGCTTTCCGCGTGGTTGTCAGTACCGCCATCGGTCAAGTCACCAAAACCCAGCAACTGAGTTTCGAATACGAGTTCGATGCCGTGCCCCTCAAACACGAGTCGCTGAATCTCTTTCATCAACAACAAAATGTCTGAGGCACGTCCGTTTTCGTCGGCTTGGATGAAGTTCGCGTGCTTCTGCGACACCTCAGCAGTGCCGATCCGCAAACCTTTGGCTCCAACCGACTCAATGAGCCTCCCGGCGCTGTCGCCATCGGGGTTGGTAAAAACCGAACCCGCATTCTGGCCGCCAGGTTGATTCGCCCGCCGCCACTGCACAATCTCAAGCAACTGGGCCTTTCCGGCAGCCAAATCGCCAGGGACCAACTCAAAGTGGGCCTCTAGCACCAGTTCTGTCGCGCTCACCGACGAACTGCGATAGCCAAATGCCAGATCTCTGTTGGAACGCCACACATATTCGCCAGTGCGGAGGTCAACTAGCCGAGCGGCAGTCAAAGAGTCCTTTATCTCAGCACCGTGTCCACCCGCGTTCATCCGCACCGCACCACCCACCGTTCCCGGAACTCCAACAGCCCACTCAAAACCCGCAAGTTCGGCGTTGACCGAAGCGCGAGCAACAACCGGAAGCTTGGCAGCGGCACCAGCCACAACGGTCTTGTCCTGAACGACTATCTCACCAAGCCTTGGACCGAGCATTACCACGATCCCAGCGAATCCATCGTCGCTGACCAACAGGTTGGATCCTCTGCCGACGACCGCTAGCGCCACATCAGAACCCCCTTCCACGCCCACAACAACCTCGCAAAGCGTGGACAGATCGTTGAGGGTGTCGACAATCACGAGCGCCGCAGCGGACCCACCGACGCGATAGCTGGTGAGCGGACCAAGAGGTGCACCGACCCGAGTCTTAGGCGATAGCTGACTCAAGCGCAACGCTTCTGTTACGCCACTTACGTTGCTCGAATCAGAAGGAATGGTCATCGTTCTTGATCAGATCGCAACCGTTCAAGGACGGCATCTGGGACGCCTGTCAGGTCTCCCGCGCCAAGAGTCAGGCAAAGATCACCTCGCCTGAGCCTTTCGGCCAGCAAATCCGCGACGTCGCCCAGATGTGGCTCATAGGAAATACGGGTCTGGGGATGAGCACCCAGAACGGCGTCCACCACGAGCTTTCCGGTGACTCCCGGGCGTGGAGTCTCACCAGCAGAGTAGATATCTGTCACAACAACCTCGTCAGCTTGCAAAAAAGCATCCGCGAAATCCTGGCCCAACGCGGCGATCCGGCTGTACCGATGAGGTTGAAACACGGCCACGATCCGCTTCCAATCTCCGTCTGCCGCTGCAGCCAAAGCAGCCTCAACCTCTGCGGGAAGGTGCGCATAGTCGTCTACGAAGGTGACTCCTGAGGCTTCTCCCCGAAATTCGTAGCGACGAGCCACACCTCCAAATCGCGACAAAGCTCGACTCGCGGCATCGGCCGGCGCGCCGATTTGAAGCGCAACCACAACAGCCGCAGCGGCGTTCAGAGCATTGTGGAGTCCTGGCGTCGGTAAATCGACACTGACCACCTGTTCACCACGATGCTTCAAAGAAAACGAGATAGCGGCTCGGCTCTTGACGATGTCTACGAGTTGATAGTCAGCCACAGAGACCGTTCCGTAAGTCACAGCACCCAACTGCTGCGCCAGCGCGAGAGCTCCAGGGTCATCTGCGCACATGACACAATTCGCCGCTCCATCGGCGAACTCAACGAAAGCATCACGTAACGCAGAAGGTTCTCCTCCATAGGTTTCGAGATGATCCGGCTCAATATTGGTAACGACGGCGACTTCGGGACCCAATGAGAGAAACGTGCGATCAGATTCATCGGCTTCAACAACCATCCAGTCACCATCGCCCCATACGGCACCTGAACCGATCTCGTTGATGTCTCCACCGATAATGAAAGATGGCTGAAAACCGGCTTCGGTGAGAACCATCGACAACATCGAACTAGTCGTCGTTTTCCCGTGCGTACCAGCGACGGCAACCGTTCGTCTCTGCTCGGAGATGGCAGGCAATAGATCCATCCGTCGCAGCACTTCGATCCCCAACCGGCGAGCCGCGGTCAGCTCAGAGTTGTGTTCAGGAATCGCGCTGCTGATCGCCACGAGTTCGGCCCCACCGACATTCGCCGCTTTGTGGCCGATCGCTACACCAATACCCTCAGCTCGCAGGCGTTCAACTATGAGGCCTTCTTTGAGGTCACTTCCCGACACCTCATGACCCATCGCTGCAAGTACCGAAGCGATTGCACCCATGCCGGCACCACCGGCGCCAATCAGGTGAATTCGACGGGGGCTACTGAGATCGAGGGTCATGTTCGGTTCGGCCTATCGAGAGGACGCTTGGCGTAGCGCTCAAGTAAATCGACAACGGCGGCGGCTGCATCGGGCCGTCCTTGAGCCTTGGCCGCAGCAGACATCGAACCAAGACGTGGCTCGTCGCCAAGCAGCGCATCAACTTCAAAGCGAAGCCGATCACCATCGAGTTCGCTGTCGGGCACCACCCTCGCAGCATCGGTTTGCGCGAGAACGCGTGCGTTCGCCGTTTGGTGATCGCCCGTAGCCCCGGGGAGCGGAACGAGAATCGCCGGCACGCCCGCGATGGTCAGTTCCGCGACGGTGCTCGCACCCGCGCGACATACAACAAGGTCACTCGCCGCATAAACCGAAGCCATGTCGTGTTCGAACTCAACTAGTTGCAAGACCAAATCATCGTCAGCTTTGAGAGTCTCATTGGTTGTCATTGACAACCCGGTCTCTAGTCCGGGGTGCGCGGTGACTCTGGCTTTGAGTTCGGCGTAGTCGCGCTCCCCGGTAATGTGGCGAATAGTCAGATCACCGCGATCTCGCCAGTCCCCAAGCGCTGCGAAAAGCGCTTCATTGATTCTACGAGCGCCTAGAGAACCACCGAAAACACATAGCAGCTTGCGGGCCGGGTCAACATCAAGCCTTTGGCATGCCGTGTCTCGCCCTGCGGACCGGTCAACTCTATTAACCGCCGAGCGCACCGGGTTACCAGTCCACACTGCTCTGGGGAGATCAACGTCCGGGAACGGAACCGCGGCAGCCCTCGCGAATCTTGAGCCCAACCGGTTAGCCACACTCGGCACCGCGTTCTGTTCGGCTACCACTAACGGCACCCGCCAGACAATCGCAGCGACCACAGCAGGAACCGAAGCAAAGCCGCCCACACCGACCACCACTGCTGGACGCCAGCCAGCCATTCGAACGATGGCCTCTACGATGGCCGCGCAAAGTCCTACAACGGCAGCCACGTTGCGCAGCGTGAGTTTGCGAGCGATACCTCGCCCCGGCAGAGCCGTCAAGGTGAACCCTGCTTCGGGCACGATCCTGGTTTCGAGTCCGCGGCGACTGCCCACGTAATGAACGGCATCTGCACTGTTGCAGCGCGCCACGATCTCTTCAGCTATGGCAAGCCCAGGGGCAACGTGGCCGCCCGTTCCACCCCCGGCTACAACAGCCCAAACGCGCCCAGACCTCTTCATCGGCCTTGGCGAGCGACGTTGAGCAAGATCCCCGTAGTCGCCATGACGACTACCAACGAAGTTCCACCGTGCGACAGTAGTGGGAGCGTAACGCCGACAGTCGGAACTAGCCCCATCACTGAACCCAAGTTGAGACACGCTTGAGAAAAGATCCATGTAGTGATACCGACTGCAAGCAGCATCCCGAATCTGTCGGGTGCTCTTAGAGCTACCGCGGACCCTGCAACTCCGATTCCGAGATAGAGCAAGATCACGGTGCCGGCCCCGACAATTCCCAGTTCTTCTGCAATTACGGCGAAGATGAAGTCGCTATGGGCATAGGGAACGAAACCCCATTTCGCCAGCCCATCGCCCAGACCCGTCCCGCGGATTCCGCCAACTGTAATAGCGTGCAGTGATTGGAGAAGCTGAAAACTAGCCCCATCGGGGTCGCTCCAGGGATCAAAAACGCTCAACAAACGTTCGCGACGCCACGCTGTATTCCAGACGACCGCTCCCGTCAAAACAACTCCGACCATGCCCGTAGCTGACAGTTGGCGTATCGGTGTACCCGCCCAAAACAGCATCGCTAGCGCTATCACCCCGAGGATCAAGGTGTTGCCAAAATGAGGCTGCAACATAAAAAACGCTGAAAACAGGCCCGTAAACAGCAGCACTGGGACAAGAGTGCTGCGCGCGTTGCGGATATCTCGACGGGGGCGCGACAAGACATCAGCTATGAAAAAGATCAAACCAAGTTTCGCAACCTCAGACGGCTGAAACGCGACAACACCCAGATCAAGCCAGCGAGTCGCATTGTTCTGGCTGACCCCAAAACCCGGGACCAACAACAGTAAGAGCAGAAACAACGAACTCAGAACTGCGGGATAAGTGAAGATACGCCAATGGTGGTAATCAATTCGGATCGTCACGAACATCAAGACCAGGCCGACTCCAGCAGCAGCGGCTTGCCGGCTGAATTTGCTCCAAGCGCTTCCGCTGTCTTGAATGCTGACAACGGCCGAAGCTGACAACACCATCACCAGTCCCAGCACGACCAGCGCGCTGACCATCACCAACAACGACACGAACAGTATGGTGCGTCGCCCCACCGGCGCATTCGGGGTTCGCTTGCGAGTGGTCTTTGAGTGAACCGGGCGAACTTGCCTCTTGGCAATATCGACAGTCTTCATCGTTGCGCCCCTACCGCTCTGATGAAATCTTCGCCACGTTTGCGGTAGCTCTCGTACCAATCAAACGAAGCGCAGCCGGGGCTGAGAAGCACGGGAACTCCACCGCCGGCTAAACGACGTGCCCGTGTTACCGCATCGTCCATGTCCGATGCGATCTCAACAAGATGTGTTCTTCCGAACGCGTCAGCGATCTCGTCTGAGGCATCACCGATCGCCACCACCGCTACAACGCCGCTCGCTTCAGTCGCCATCTCAGCAAGGTCAACCCCTTTGTTCTGTCCTCCCGCAATCAAGACCACCTGGCCGAAGCTGCGCAAGGCTGCCAAAGTCGCATGCGGAGTGGTTGCTTTGGAGTCGTCGTAGTAAATGGACCCGTCGATCTCGCCGACAGGCGCAATCCTGTGTGGCAGCCCAGAGAATTCATGACAAGCCTGCGCCACCGCGTCCAGGGTCGCACCAACCGGCGTGACCGAAGCGGCTACCGCCAAGGCTGCTTCAATATCGTGGGGCAGACCACGCCACAAACCCGCCACATCAGCAAAGGGCCCTTGTGGGCCGATCAATTCACCTCGGCTGACTCGCCATTCTGCTTGGCATCCTCCGAAGAGAACGGTAGGTAGGTCCGACCTCACATGGCGCATAACCACCGGATCGAGAGCATTCGCCACGCAAACGCCGTCCACCGCCAGATTCCGCCAGATTTGGGACTTTGCTTGTTCATACGAGGCCAAGTTGAGATGCACGTCAAGATGGTCGGGCGCGAAGTTGAGCCAGGTGGCAACTTGAGGTGTGAACTCACGGATCTGCGCTAGTCGAAACGAACTCGCTTCCACCACGAACACTTCAGTCGAATGGTCGCGTACGGCTTCAACCAAAGGGACATCGGTGTTTCCGGCCGCAACTGCTTTCACCCCCGACCGCTTCAAAGCATCGGTACACAACTCAACAACGGTGGTCTTGCCGTTGGTACCGGTAATCGCCACAACCGGGCGATCATCCCACTGCGCGGCGAGGTCCAACTCCGAAACCAGCGGCAATCCTCGCTGTTCCGCGCTCGTAAACAGCACGTGGTTTTCAGCAAGGCCTGGGGTCGGGACAACAAAGTCAACCTGATTCAAACACTGATCCAGCTTCGCTGCCGGCTCAAGAAGTTCAATTCCGAGATCGTCGGCGAGTCCACGGATGATCTCATTCGGTTTGTCGTCGAAGGCCACGACCGTATGGCCACGCTCGACAAGCGCGGTGGCCACAGCACGATTGGTGAGACCGAAACCCCCAAGAAGTGCGCTTTGAGGAACAGCAAGATCCGGTCTGGTCGTTTCGTTCGCTGAGGTCATGCTGTAAACCCCGCAGCAATAGCGTCGCGGTAGAAAATCCCCAGACCAATAGCGGTGCACAGTCCAGACATGATCCAGAGCCGCACGATTACGGTCGTCTCAGGCCAGCCCGCTAGTTCAAAGTGATGGTGGATAGGCGCCATCCGAAACAAGCGCCGCCCGCCAAAACGGTGAAACACAATGATCTGCAGAATCACCGAAACCGTCTCGACAACAAAGAGGCCGCCAATGATGGGCAGCAGCAGATGAGTACTCGTGGACAAGGACAGGGCCGCAAGACCGCTGCCAATAGCCAGAGCACCCGTATCACCCATGAAGATCTGCGCGGGTGCCGCGTTCCACCACAGAAAGCCGACAATGCCACCGACCATTGCCGCGGATATGACTGCCAGGTCCAACGCAGCGGGGTTGCTGTAGTTCTCAAGATGGCGGAACTGCCAAAAGCCGATCAAGGTAAAAGCTGCGAAGCAAATCACTCCGGCACCAGCCGCCAAGCCATCGAGCCCATCAGTGAGGTTGACGCTATTGGTAGTCGCGACGATCAACAGTACGGCCCAAAGCATCCAGCCAATACGCCCGAGTTCCCATCCGGGATTGTCGAAACGAGTAAAAGAGAGGGTCGTGTGAACGCTGGTGAACTCGGTCATCAAGAACGCGAAACCGACCGCTACAACCAACAAGCCAATAATCTTTGCTCGCTTGTTCAGTCCGCGATTGCGAGCGGCCACAACTTTGATCCAGTCATCAAGCAAGCCGACAGCACCGCCACCGACGATGCACATCAACACGAAAATGCCGCGAAGAGTGTAGATACCTCCAAAAAAATCTGAAATGACGTAACCCAGCACCGTGCCCGACACGATGGCGACTCCACCCATCGTTGGAGTGCCCGCTTTGGTGTGGTGTCGGTCTGGCCCATCACTACGAATCGGTTGACCGATTCTGTGCTCGGTCAACCATTTGAGCAACAACTTGGTGCCAAACAGCGAAACCATCATCGAAACGGCAGCAGCGATAAGTAGGCGGTTCACGATGCCACACCTGTTCGTAGCTTCAACTCTTCGCGCGCTACCAGTCGATCATCAAAGGCGACCACTCGAGATCCAATCGTCTGTGTCGCTTCATGGCCCTTTCCAGCAAGAAGGACCAGGTCGCCTTCACGAGCCATGTCAAAGGCTGCGCCAATTGCTCGGCGACGGTCGATTTCAACAAGATCTGGAGGAATCGCCATACCTGAAACGATGGCAGAAATGATCTCTTCAGGGGGTTCGTCCCGGGGATTGTCGCTCGTTACCACAACGCAGTCGGCGAGGCTCCGAGCAACTCGGCCCATCAGCGGGCGCTTGTCATGGTCTCGGTTGCCACCAGCGCCGAATACAACGATGAGTGAGTTTTTTGTCACGGCTCGTGCCGCTGCCAAGACAGCCTCAAGAGCATCGTGAGTGTGTGCATAGTCGACGATCACAGCGAATGGCTGACCTTGGTCAATCACCTCAAAGCGCCCTGGTACTGAAGGTGTCGTCACCAGCGCTTCGGCAACATCGCCCGGCCGATGGCCAAGCGCCACGGCGATCTCAGCGGCCATCACCGCATTGGCAACGTTGAATGCCCCGGCCAAGGGGAGATGAACCGCTTGCTTACGCCACCGGAATTTGTTCCTATATCGATCGAGGCGCACGGAGTCGACGAGTTGGTCACCAACTCGCAGGACCGGAATCTCGATCTCATCGGCCAAACGTGATCCGAACTCGCTATCCACATTCACGATGGCCAACTCGCTCAACTCCGCGGTAAACAACCTGCGCTTGGCAGCAAAGTACTCCTCCATCGTGCCGTGGTAGTCAAGATGGTCGTTACCAAGGTTGGTGAACGCCGCCACCGCGAAACGACAGCCGTCAACTCGATGCTGATCCAACCCATGAGAGGAGACCTCCATTGCCACCACGGTCTCTTGTCCGCGCACGGCAGCTGCCAAAGCGCGTTGTAGTTCTGGGGCTTCGGGCGTGGTCCGTGCGCCGGTCAGCGTGCCAATCTCGCCAACCGACACTCCCAGCGTCTCCAACAGCCAACAGAGAATGCGAACGGTGGTTGTCTTGCCGTTCGTACCTGTAATGCCAATGAGTTCCAGCGCTTTGCTTGGGTCGCCATGCACGGCCGAAGCAAGGGGGCCGAGCGACTCGCGAACAGAGGAGACCAACAGTTCCGGGATACCAAGCCCCAACCGACGTTCCACCAACAGCGCTACCGCGCCGGCTTCCACTGCGTCCGCGGCATAGTTGTGTCCGTCGCTCGAGACGCCACGAATCGCAGCAAATAGTGCACCCGGATCAACAGCTCGCGAGTCATGGCTGACATCGCTGACGTCAATGTCAGACCACTGCGGCCGCGGTTCAATGCCCACAACCCCAGCCAACCGAGCCAGTTCCAGGCTCATTGGACCGACTCCGGGGTCGCCTGCGACTCGATCGTCAACTGCGCGACAGCCGGCTCTGAGCGAATCCGCTGCTCGACAACGGTGCCGTCGCCGAAAGGTGCGAGATGTAGTTGACGCACGGAATAGCCTGCGAGTTCAGCAAAGATCGGGGCGGCAACGGCACCGCCGGTGTAGCTGTCGCTTTGCGGATCGTCGATCACGACAATGGCGCTCAACACTGGGCCTCGGTCGTTTTCGACAATACCGACGAAACTAGCTGTGTAATGCCGTTCTTCTTCTTCTCCCTCGTCATTGCAGAGATATCCGGACACGTCGCCACACGGTTGCCATGCGGTCCCGGTCTTACCCGCCACAAGAAAACCGGGCAGAGCCGCGCGCCGGCCGGTCCCGGAACTGACCACACCACGCAACATTTCCATCACCGCTTGTGCGCTCTGTTGTGATACGACCCTCGCCTCGGTGTGCGTCGGGCTTGCAGCATCAGCGTCAAGCTCACGGTCGAGCACAAGCTTCGGGTCAACGCGGATCCCGCCGTTGGCCAAGGTGTTGTAAGCCTGAATCAGTTGCAGCGGCGTGACTGCAATACTCTGTCCGATTGCGGTGTTCGACAACAAGAGACTGTGCGAGTCGAGATCGTCGAGAATGCCTCGGCTCTCGCCGGGAAATGCCAACCCGGTCAACTGCCCGAATCCGAAGTTCTCGAACGTTTGCTGGAGGGCGTCCGCTCCCAGAGCCTGAGCCAGCAACACCGTTCCGGTGTTCGAAGAGTCCCCGAGAATAGTTGCGGGAAGGTTCTCCACAGTCGTACCGTACGCCAGCCGATAGTCGTAGTAGACATGGCTGTCCACATCGCTCTCGCGCTCCACATTCACCCTCGCGGGGACCTCGACTATTTTGTCGACTTCCCATGCGCCATTGTCGAACACCCCCGCGAATGTGATCCCTTTCATGGTTGATCCCGGTTCGTAGGCCCATACCGCGCCCAAGTTGGCGTTGCTGCATTGGACCTCGCCTGTCTCTTCGTTGCGCAAAGCGCTTGCCATGGCATATATCTCGCCTGTTCGGGGGTTCGAAACAATCGCTATGGCCGTGGTGCCCTCCGTTTCGTTGAGTGCTCGCGCCAGAAGTTGCTCTGCTTCATACTGGATGTTGCGGTCGATGCTCAGTCTCAGATCCTCGCCAGGTGTATGGGGCTCGACTACGTGGTAGCCATCGGGGATCTGCACTGCTCCGCCCAACTGCGTCTGCCGAAGGGCGCTACCTGGGCTGCCTTCCAGTTGTTCGTCGTATTGCTTTTCCAAGCCCGATATTCCCACTTGTTCGGTGTCAACCCGACCGACTACCGACAGCGCCGAACAAGGACCGTTGGGATGCTCGCGATACTGTTCAGGCATGATCCATATCCCCGGGAGGCCAAGTGCCGCGACAGCTTCTCCGACCTCGGGGTCAACCTGGCGTTCAAGGTAGACGAAGCTCTTGTCGCTACGAAGCCGCGCGTCCATCACTTCTGGATCGGTCCCCAGCACAGTGGCCAACGCCGCAACAATGTCATCAACGTTGCGGGGGCTGTCAGAGTGTGCAATGCCGCGAGGATCGCCAACGATGGACGGCCGCGGCACCGATAAGGCGAGCAAACGCCCGTGGCGATCCACGATATTGCCGCGAGATGCATCAATATTTTCTTCACGCAAATAACTGCCGAGGTTGTTGAGCAAGTCATCGTCGGGACTCAGTTGCAGATCCACCAGTTTCCAGATAAACCCAGCCGAGACGAGAACCAGCACCGTAAATATCATGCCGGCTCTCCACGGGTTGACATCGACGCGGCCCGAAGCTGCATCGCCACGCCTGCCGGAACCGGGCACACTCGACAACCTGCTCATCGGTCCGCCGCGATAGGCGGAGTAAAAGGGTCGATCTCGTTGGGAGGAGGCAGAAGCCCAGGTGCCAGGGGCACCAAGAGTGCCACTTCGGGGGCCGGAACGAGTCCAGCCCTCGTGGCTGTTTCAGCTAGGCCTTCGGGTGAGTCGTACCATGCACGTTTGGCCAAAACGTTGATTCGCGTTTCTCGAAGTTCCTCGATCTCACGTTTCATGCCGTCGATCTCAGCCTGCGTTTGGATGTCGCTCGCAAACAGACCCGCGACCAGAAACGCGATAGCAATCGCCAGGAGGGTAACGATCGTCAACACTGGCCAGATCCGTTCCTTGGTCCGAGTGGTCGGTTCTGCCGCTGCCACGCGCAGAGGGGGCCGAGACGCCGGCTCAGGTGACGACCGTGGCGCCGTTCGAGCCGGTTGCGAGGTTCGGGGAGAGACGCTGGAAACCATCAGCGCGCCATTTCCAGTTTCTCAACTGCGCGCAATCGCGCAGCTTCGGATCTCCGATTGCTCGTAACTTCATCGTTGCCGGGTTTGCGAACACCACGCCAGAGCAACTGAACGGTTGCTTCTTCTGCCGGGCTCGGCGGAAGACCCCGGCGAGGTGGAGTTGATTCACCTGCCGCATCTCTGAAACGCCGCTTTACGATTCGGTCCTCTCCCGAGTGGTAGGCCAAAACCGCACATCGACCTCGCGGAGCTAGTAGCGAGATCGCTTGCGTAAGAGCGTCGTCAAGGATTTCGAGTTCCTGGTTGACTTCAATGCGAATGGCTTGAAAGGCTCGGCGAGCCGGGTGGCCCTTGCGGCGGCGGACCGCCGCCGGCACGGCGTCGCGGATGACCTCGGCTAATTCGACGGTCGTCGTGATTGGCCGGGCTGCCACGATTGCCCGCGCGATTCGGCGAGCGTCGGGCTCGTCGCCATGGCGCCACAGAAGCGAAGTCAACGCACCCTGGTCGTAGCTGTTGACCACATCAGCACCCGTGATTCCCCCACTGCGATCCATCCGCATGTCGAGCGGACCGCTTTGCCGATAGCTGAAACCCCGCTGTGGAATATCGAGTTGGGGTGAACTGACACCTAAATCAAAAAAACATCCCGAGACTTTGTGGTGACCAAGTTCTCGTATCACTTCGGCGATCTCATCAAAGCGACGGTGAAGTCCAATGACTCGATCGCCATGGGGCGCGAGACGGGTGCATGCCGCATTCAGTGCCACCTGATCACGGTCCAGTCCGATCAGCGAGAGTCCCTCGTTAGCGTTCAGCAATGCATCGGCATGTCCGCCGCCACCGAGAGTTGCGTCAACCACAACACCATCGGGCACGTCGGACAACACCGTCACCACCTCATCGAGCATCACCGGCTGATGAACAAATTCGCTGCTGGGATCAAGGTCGGCCATGAATCGCGTTCCATAAGGTCATGTACGGTCTTCGGTACTCAAGTGATTGACTCTGAATCAGGAGGTCCAAGCCCGTATTCACGGACAATGGACGAAACGAACTTGGCGGCGCCGGAGGGGAAGACAGACGACCAACGAGCCGGATCCCATACTTCGATTCGTTCGAGCACTCCCGCCACAACAACATTGCGGTCAAGGCCTGCTAAATCCCTGAGATGAGGAGCCAGACGCATTCGGCCCTGGGAGTCGGGGATGACTTCGTCGGCGAGGCTCGCAAAGGCGCGCAGGTGGTCCATGTCCGCTCGTCCTTCCGACACCCGTGTCTTGAGGTGGGTCGCCATGCGCTCGAACTCATTAGGCGGGAGGATCGCCAGGCAACGATCAAGCGGAACCGTGACCGCGCCTTGGGCCAACTTCGACCGAAAAGTCGCAGGAAGGATGAGTCGGCCCTTGTCATCGAGCGTGTGCTCGTAAGTTCCCATGAACTTGGCCATTTCACACCCCCTGTCCTACTCGTAGATTGATATGGCTCCCTTATCCACCACATCGCTCCACTATACTCCTATGCCCACCATGATTTTGCAAGTTTCTCTGGCGCCTGAACATTGAACGAAGCACCAAATCCGGGCGCCGGGCCTTCCGCGTGGCCTCTTACGGAGTGACCTCGCCGACTGGACTATTGAGGCAGGTGGGTCTGCAACAGATCGAGAATCGGCAAGTCACCGATCTCATACACCTGCGACTGCCACTGCGCGATCACATCAGAATCCACCGCAACAGCCAGCAGAGCGGCCGTGTAGTTCGCAGAGAATTGACGGTGCACGATCGTTTGGAAACGGATCCAATCGCGAGTTCGCCGCTGACTCAGTCCAACGACTTTTCGCCCACCGCAAAAAACTTCTCCAGGGCCGCGACCCAGGAAACAGACCTTCCGCGACAAGGCATCGTTGCTCGCCGGACCGATGTGAACCGACAGATCGCCTATCCCCGCATCTGCAAACGCCAAGGCAAAAACCTCGCCAAGCCACTCCGCAGCGACTACCACATCGTCGCTCCACAAGACGTCACCAGAGGGCAACCAAACATCAATCCACACATGTTGACCAGGAACCAGCAGCACCGCTCCTCCCCCACTGCACCGACGCACGATCGACACGCCCAGCGCCGAGGCGCACCGCCAATCAACCTGGCTCTCGGGTTGAGAACTCCCGATAACAAATGCAGCCGAGTGCGCCTCTAGAACACAAAGAGTCCGTTCACGTTGCTTTGGTGGGGCGAACTCATGAAGGATCGAAGCGCTGCCGTGAAGATGCCCGGTGATCCAGGTCACGCTGAGCGGCGCTGATCGGTCAAGTATTGCAACCAGGCAACTGGCATTGATCCTGAAGCAATCTCAATCCAAGAACCTGGCGGAGGTGGCCCGGGTGGGCGCCGAAGCCGCATTGAGGTTTCTGGAAGCAAACGATCGCGCTTGCCGGCATTGCAACGCCGACATGCTGCCACAACGTTCTCCCACGCATGACAACCGCCACGACTACGAGGCACTACATGATCGACAGTCTCCGCACGTCCGCCGCAATATTGGCAACTGTGGCTGTCGCGAATAAAAATTCCATGGCGATTAGGCGACCGATGACGTGCATACGGAACCTTGACGTAGCGTGACAGTCGTACCACTGAGGGTTCTGCCAACGCCAGCCGCTCAGAGCGCACCAGACGCCCGGAGGCGTGCAGCAATTCGACCTTACTGGCCAACATCAAACAAATGGCTCGACGAACCGGCACAACAGCGAGAGGCTCGAACGTTGCATTGAGAACGAGGACTCCGGCCATGGACGAACGCTAGCCCCTGCGCCTACGCCGGTTCTCAGCTTTGCACCAACGCAACCAGACGACCACATCGCTTACCACGACCGGAGATTCGGGATCTCCGTACTGAGTAGTAACCCGAAAGCGAAGCAACTCCGGATCCGGCAATGGGAGATAGGGGCTGTGCCGTAGCCAATCGTCAGGCACGAAGCGCTTCGCCTCGAGCATCGCTGTGGCCCACAGGGAGGGTCGCGCAATGACCGCCCCCAACACCGCGAACATCGCAAGCATGACACGTTGCTGTCTCATCAGAAGTGCCTCATAAGTCACCAGTGCGATACCCGGCGCCATAGAAACCAACTGCAGCGGCACCGATCAACGGACCCTCGGCAGCGAGGCCCGCAGGAACGATTCTTGTACCGACAGAATGCTGCAGTCGAGCCACTCGATCGCACTCAAGCTGAGCGGCGGCAAAAAAGTCGTCGCCATACCCCAAAGCCACAGAACCCGCTACAACCGCAAGCCGCAAATCAAGCAGATTGGCAACCGAACCCACCGCCCGGCCCACCATGGTTCCCGCCCTCGCCCGTTCAACCACGGAGGCTACGCTGGCCGGTGCTCCTGTTCGAAAGGCAATGGCGGTTCCGCTGGCTTCACCTTCGAGCACTCCACGGACATGCCCAGGCAACTCCGTTCCCTCCGGTTCCACGACAACATGTCCAATATGTCCCGCGTTTCCGAGTGCGCCGTCAAGCAGTTTGCCGTTGAGAACAATCCCACCACCAACACCGGTTGACACAACCATGGCAATATAGTTTGACACTCCCACTGCCGCTCCAAGCCAACCTTCTGCCAGAGCTAGGGCCTTGGCGTCATTGTCAACAAACGTGCGCAGCCCGGTTAGTTCCGCCACCCGAGAACGCAGCGGAAAGTCTCGCCACGCACCGATGTTGAGTGGAGACACTTCCTCACCATTGGAGAGCATCGGACCGCCAGAACCGATCCCACAGACATCTACCGAGCCAAGATCAAACGACTCAACAATCCCAGCTAGTCGACTGAACAGCTCATCTGCATCGCTCGCCGCAGTCGAGTCGACTCGGACACGCCCACGAATCTCGCCAGTGTTCGTCACGATCGCAGCTTCGAACTTAGTTCCGCCAATATCAACCGCAAGCGCAACAGGCATGGCCGACAAACTAGTTAGCATTGATGCCCTTGGAAACATTGCGCTTGGAGACACAGTGAGCACAATCGACCGCAGCCCGGGGACTCCCCGAGGTTTGACAGCCGATAATGCTGTGCCAGATCCGGCCCAAGACAGCGAAACCACGACCGAATTCCAGCGAAAATTCGCTGCGATTGTTGCCAATATCGAGACAGTGATACGCGGCAAAGCCGACGTGATTCACCTACTCGTGCTTGCTCTCGTATGCGACGGCCACGTACTTATCGAAGACGTCCCCGGCGTCGGCAAGACCAGCCTCGGAAAAGCTCTGGCGCGCAGTGTCGACGGAAGATTTGGACGGGTCCAATTCACTCCCGACCTTCTCCCGACTGATGTAACTGGTATGTCGGTCTGGAATCGAGCGAGCGAGACCTTCGAGTTCCGGCCCGGTCCAATCTTTTCTGACGTGCTGTTGGCAGACGAGATCAACCGCGCTTCGCCCAAAACTCAATCAGCTCTTCTCGAAGCGATGGCCGAGCGTCAGGTCACCTCCGATGGAGTAACCCACGCACTGGGTTCACCCTTTATCGTCATCGCAACCCAGAACCCGATCGAACACGAGGGCACCTATACGCTCCCGGAGGCTCAGCTTGATCGCTTCCTCATGCAGCTTGCCATCGGCTATCCAGATCGTGAGGCTGAGAACCTGATCCTTGAATCGCACGAAGGAACCGGCAATGCGGTGGACCAACTCAGCGCAGTTGTTTCTGCTGAAGCGGTCAGGGAAATGTCGGGGTCGCTTGAGCAGATTTACGTCGCTGCGCCGTTGCGCCAGTACCTGCTCAACTTGGCTAGCGCCACGCGCGGACACCCCTCTCTGTTACTCGGACTCTCACCTCGCGGTGTGTTGGCGTTGCAACGCGTTGCACGGGCCCAAGCTGCCTCTGCCGGACGCCGATATTCGATACCAGACGACGTGAAGGAGTTGGCACGCGTAGTGCTCCCACACCGACTGCTGGTCACTCCCGAAGTACGCATGCGCGGCGTCCGAACCTCCGATGTGGTCACCGAGATCTTAGACAGCGTCCCTGTTCCACGGCCCGAAAGAAGATAACGTGCCGACCCGGACAGGCTGGTGGGTGCTAATCGTCAGCGGAGTCCTGGGAATCTTCGGACGCCTCATCGGCGGGATTGAGTTCCTGGTTCCCGGCATCGCCGGAGTTGCCTCGGTGGCACTTGCACTGCTGCTTCGACACCTGCTCCCGTCTCGGGTGACTGTCAAAAAGCGGCTCTCTCCGCAGCGCGTCCCCGCAGGAGATTCAGCGCGCGTTGATATTGAGCTGCACAACCAAGGGTCCCGACGCACCCCCCTGCTTCATCTTCATGATGCTGTGCGAGGCACCCGAGGTTTCACCTTGAACGTCGCCCCAATAGCAGCCGAAGGAGGCGTGGCTCGCGCTTCCTACCGTCTCAACACCGCCAGCCGCGGATTGCATGAGGTCGGGCCGATGACGATCCATGACAGTGACGCTTTC
This sequence comes from Candidatus Aldehydirespiratoraceae bacterium, assembly GCA_965198365.1. GTDB lineage: Bacteria > Actinomycetota > Acidimicrobiia > Acidimicrobiales > Aldehydirespiratoraceae > VXYK01. Next base: position 2,435,001 of record OZ240617.1, read on the forward strand.
GGGCTTGTGCAGCGAAGACACGAGATCCCCAGTCTGTTGCGATTAGTTGTGCATCCTCGCCTCGAGATCATCTCCCAATTCCCAGTCCCCTCCGCAGAGCACTCATTGCTCGGCAAGAAACATCACCAGTCGCTCGGACTGAGCGACGAAGACTTCGACGGGCTTCGTCCCTACACACCAGGCGATGATCTGCGGCGCGTCCATTGGCTGTCCTCAGCACGCCAAGACGAACTCCAAGTGCGACAACCACGCCCTCCCCAGCACGGTCTGCTTTCTGTGGTGATCGACACACGACCACCGGGTGATCTCGCAACAGCCTTGGATGTCACAACATCTATCGCCGGCTCAATCGCGGCCTCCGTCCTCGCGTCGGGCGATGCCACACTTATTGAGACAACTGACGGCCGCTCCACCAGACGAGTCATCGGCAATTCACAACTCGACTCTCTGCTTGAGTTCCTGGCACTTTTGGCCAATGGTTCACCACAGATTCACGCGGCGATTCCAAGCAACGGCGGCACCGTCATCGCTGTTTCGGCCGATCCTGCACTCATCACCGACCTTGCAGCACGACGCAATATTGCCGAACGACTAGGGGCTCAACTCGTCATCACAACCGATGTGGCGAACTGGGGTGCCAATAGCCACAGTCACCGCTCATCGGGTTGGATTCATCTCAGCGCTCCAAACCAGCTTGGAGCACTGCTGTCCTCAGAAGCTCGCCGATCACACGAGTTCGCGTGAATCCGCGTCAGGTCACTAGCGCCGTCGCCGAGGCTTCGTTGATCGCCGGATCGATAGTCGCCACGATCACACTGGAGCGCCTGTTTGTTGACCTGACCTTCTTGCGTGATGTCCTGTTGATGGTAGTCGTGTCTCATCTGGTGGCAATTGCCTGCCGTCGTGCCAGGTTCAAGATCGGACTATCGACGATCGTCAGCGCAGTCACGCTGATACTGCTCGGTAGCGCAGTTTTCTATCCCAACGACAGCGCATTCGTCTTCCCGACAGCGGAGACGATCCGCGCTCTGACTGACGACCTCTCAGCCGCCGCGACTGTTTTCGCCGATGACTCCGCGCCGGTTGAGCCGCTGCGGGGTTTTGTGGTGAGCGCATCGGTACTGATCTGGTTTGCGGCGTTCTTGGCCGATTCTGCGGCCTTCCGATTGCGATCCTTTTTTGAAGCCATCGCTCCAGCAACGTCGGTTCTTGTCTTCACCGCTCTTCTGGGTGTCGATCGCAATCAGATAGCTCATGGAATTGCATACACGGCGGCAGTTGCCGCGGTTCTGCTCTCAATGCGAGCTCTCAGCAAATCCGATGATGAAGTCTGGGTCGCTACCAAAGCGAGCCGAGGCGTGTCCACAATTCTGCGGGTGGGCGCCATTTTCGGCTTTGTTGTCGTCGTCTTCGGGGGCTTCGTAGCCCCTCGCATCCCAGGCGCCGACTCTCAACCGTTGTTCGACGTCACCGAACTGGACGACCCACCAACAACTCGCAGTATCATCAGCCCGCTCGTCAATGTCTCAGCTTCATTGGTTGAACAAAGCGATCAGGAGATTTTCTCGGTAAGGGTCGCCGAAGACGAGCGTGACTATTGGCGTTTAATGGCTCTGACGAGTTTCAACGGCAGCCAGTGGGAACGCACGTCGAACTTCGACGAGGTTCGGGGCCAACTCGACAGCACAGTTGACCCCTCAGTCGCAAACCGCACGAAGTTGACCCAAACCGTGACCATACGCTCTCAGGGCGAAGACGACATCTATTTGCCTGCCGCTTATGAACCAAGCCGCGTGCTCGACGACGGCGGAGTCAACCTCGAATACGAAATTGCTACTGGCGCGCTGGTGTATCACAGGGACTCTCAAGCGCAAGCAGAGCAGGGGTTTCGCTACACGATCGAGAGTTTGATTCCCGATTACGATCCTGCGCAGCTTCCAGACCGAGCAGCGGCAGGTTTAAGCGGAGAGTTCTTGGCCGAACATATTCAACTCCCGCCGATCTGCGGTCCCGCAGAGTCCACGACAACCCATGATTGCTGGCCACAGCGAATCACCACCCTCGCCCACCAAGTCACCGAAGGCGCCGCGAACGACTACCAGCGGGCCAGGATGTTGCAGGATTTCTTTCGGAATCCGGCGAACTTCAGCTACGACCTCAACGTCGCTGGGCGGCACGATGTCTCCACTGCGGAGGATTTCCTGTTCAACGTCCGAAGTGGGTATTGCGAACAGTTCGCCTCGGTGTTCGCGGCGATGGCCCGTTCACTTGGAATCCCCACACGGGTTGCAGTCGGTTACACCTGGGGCTCGTGGGACCCCGCGCGCCAAGAATACGTAGTACGGGGGCATCATGCCCACGCTTGGCCCGAGGTGTACTTCGCAGGGGTGGGTTGGATCGTATTTGAGCCGACCCCTGGCCGCAGCAGACCCCACGATTCCGACATCACCGGCCACACCGATGCACGGCAGTACCCCAGCAACCGCGCAGGAGCCTTGTCGGAGTTCGCGCCCGACTCCACCCCGGCTCAAAGCAGCGGCGGCCGTCAAGCTGCTCTGGCGCCCCGTCCAACAGCACCCAACAGCGTTGCGGATTCATCCTCTGTGTCTGAGTCTCAACGGCCAGAGTTTCTTGACGTGATCCGCCTGATTCTCATAGTGATCGCCGGCATCGCAGCACTCGCTGCCGTCTCCCCCATTTTCAGAGCAATCCGCCGACGGAGGCGCTTACTCCGAAGAGCTGCCGACCCAATTCACAGAACCGAGATTGCCTGGGACGATGCCATCAGAGCACTCAGGTTGCTCGGTTTGTCACCCGAACGACATCAGACCCCCTTGGAGTTCGCCGCCGAGGCAGAACGCTCCAGAAGTGATCTTTCGCCGCTGCACGAACTAGCCGCCTGCGTCACAGCGCTGCGTTATTCAGACACCTCCAGCGCCGATTCCACCGACGAAGACGATATAGGCCGTGCCAACTCTGCCAACGAGTTGGCGCTCAGGGCCAAAGAGGCCTCGGCACACATAGTTGATCGTTGCCATTCCCTTGCGGGCCTGCGCCGGGTGGCGCTAGCGGCGATTGATCCTAGAACCCTCGTTGATTAGTAGGGGCGCGAGCGATCAGGAGTTAGCGGACAAACCGTTACAGGCGGTCGTCTGGGCGCTGGAAACGTTGACGCAGACGTATACCAGCTCCTCCAACAGCGTCGCGCAAGGTGCCACCCCGATAGTGCTCGGTCATCTCCTGGAGACCAGCCCGCCCCAGTTTTCGGGCGTTGTTCTCAAACCACAACACGCTCAACAGCATCACCGCGAATCCAAAGAAAGCGAGCAGATAGTGGACCGATAGCAACACGACCATGAGCGTGACACCCACCAAGAAACCCAAGGTCGCCCATTTGAGATTTCGAAAGGCATGCGTGTAGATGGTCGTCTGCGCAACCTCGCGCGCCAAAGCGGGGTCGCTCTCATAGAGATGGTCCTCGATTTCGTTGAGAATCCGTCGCTCGTCTTCAGATAACGGCACCGATCATTCCTCCAGATCAAATGGCCGACACCTACAGTGTCGCACAGCTTGCGCGTCAAACCAACGCAAGAACTACCTAACTCCTTCGCTCAGGATCTGGGACCCAACAAGCGACGCAGCCGATCCCGCACGCCCCACCAAGTCACCAGCACAAGTGCTTCGGCAACAATGCGGGGCGACATCTTCGATTTACCTCTCACCCTGTCAACGAACGAAATCGGGAGTTCACGAACAGTTCCACCGACACCCAACATCCGGTAGGCCATTTCGATCTGGAAGCCATACCCATCGGCTCGAATCTTTTGAAAATCGATCTTGGCAATCGTTGTGGCCCGAAAGGCTCGGTAACCGCTAGTGGCGTCGGCAACACCCATTCCGAGAGCAACTCCGACATAGCGGTTGCCCCATTTGGAGAGCAACCTGCGATACCAGGACCAGTCAGGAATCGATCCACCGGAGACGTAGCGGCTGCCGATGGCCAGGTCCACTCCCTGCTCAATCGCCTCAAGAAGCTGTGGGAGCACTCCTGGGTCATGTGACAGGTCGCTGTCCATCGCTACCAGAATGTCGAATCCCTGCTCCAATCCCCGCCGAAATCCGTCGCGGTATGCAGACCCAAGACCTGATTTTCCACTTCGCCGCAGCAGTTCAATACCAGCGAACTCCTCGCCCAATGCCTCAACAACGTCTGCAGTGCCGTCCGGGGAGGCGTCGTCAACCACGAGCACCCGGGCCTCAGGGCAGGCCAGACGCAAGCGCTGGAACACCTCGGCGATGTTCGCAGCCTCGTCATATGTCGGAAGAACAACGAGTGAGCGCACGGCCGGAACTCTAGGCGGCGACGCCGCTGGCGCGTCGGTAGGATCGGGGCAATGACGACAACCTCTGCTCCCAACAGATTCATGCGTGTTCTGGCCGTAGTGTCGATTCTGCTCGCTGGACTCTGTGGAGGTCTTATCGGTTATGTGGTCACCGACCTTCAATGCGCCGAGAGTTGCCCCACCGAAGCGGGAATCGTGGGACTTGTGAGCGCGATCGGTTGCGCCGCGGGAGTTGCTGTTGTGGCAGTTCTCGCCTTACGAGCTGCCGCTGAATGGAACCAACGAGAAGCACGCGAACGAGCCCATCAAGAAGGTGGGCTTACGTGACGGCTGAAAATCTGGAAACATCGTCTTTGTGAGCACACGTATACTTACCGTTGAGGACGACGAGCGAATCCGAATGTCTGTGCGACTCGCTCTTGAAGATGAGGGATACGAGGTAGCCGAAGCCGAGTCGGGCGAAGACGCGCTGCTTGCCTTCGGCCAAACCCCCGCAGACGTTGTCTTGATAGACATCATGCTTCCGGGGATGGACGGCTTTGAGGTCTGCCGGTCGATTCGCAAGGTCTCCGATGTGCCGATCGTTATGGTCACGGCACGAGCCGACACTCATGATGTTGTCGCGGGACTTGAGGCGGGAGCCGACGACTACCTGACCAAACCCCACGCCCCTAAAGAACTATCGGCACGGATCCGGGCGTTGCTGCGCCGTGTCCGCACCTCGGACCCGGGCGCTCAACAGCTTGTATTCGGTGAGCTGGAAATAATCCCTGACGAAGGGGTGGTACGAGTCGGGACAGAAGAAGTACATCTCACCAAGACCGAGTTTCGACTTCTTGTGGAGCTGGCGTCCAACGTCGGTCGGGTGTTCAGCCGCGAGCTGCTACTTGAGAGAGTCTGGGGTTACGGTTATTTCGGCGACGGTCGCCTCGTTGACGTGCACATTCGCCGGCTTCGCACAAAAATCGAGTCCGATCCTGCCAACCCGCGTCACGTCGTCACTGTCCGGGGCCTGGGCTACAAACTGGCCGCGTAGGAGAGATTGGCGATTGTGTCTCGTTGGGAACGACTCGGTCTGCGGGCAAGAATCACTCTTCTTTTTGCTTTGGGAGGCCTGCTCTTAGCCACTGCGATCGGACTGTTGACCTTGACGCTGACGCGTCGAAGTCTCTTGGTTGAGCGCGACGCCGCGGCGCTGGCTTCGTTTGCTGAAAACGGTCAGCGGTTCCAACGTCAGATAGGCGATGAACCTGCCGCTGAAGGGGTCGCCGCAATTCTCGAATCCTTGACAACTACCTCAGGTGCTTTGCCGCTGGTTCGATTCGGTGATGAGTGGGTAGGGCTGAACCCGGTGGTGTTCAGCGAGGAGACTGTGCCCGCTACGCTTCTGCAGCTCGTCTCGCAAGGATCGGCGGGTCGCACCCGGGTCAATCTGAGCGGAGAACCTGCCATCGTCAGCGGCGTTCAACTCCCGGGCCGCGATGCCGCGTATTTCGAGGCTGTGCTCATTGGCGAAGTCGATGACACTTTGAATTCGCTGGGCCTGATTCTGTTTGGTGTTGGCACTGTCACAACTCTGGTTGCGGCTGCGTTCGGATTGTGGGCTTCGCGTCGCGCGCTGAGGCCGCTGGCTGATATTCGCGCGGCTGCTGAATCACTAGCTGCGGGCGAACTTCAAACCCGGCTCGATCCGCCGGCCGACGCTGACTTGGCTTCGCTCTCGGCTTCGTTCAACGGTATGGCCCAGTCTCTTGAGGACCGTATTGACCGCGATGCCCGCTTTGCCTCGGAAGTTAGCCATGAGCTTCGTTCTCCGCTGATGACGTTCAGTGCTTCAGCGGAGGTTCTCAATAATGACCGCTATCAAATGTCGCAACGCAGCCAAACAGCGCTGGCACTGCTGACCGATGACATCGCTCGGTTCACCCAACTGGTCGAAAATCTTCTCGAGATCAGTCGGTACGACGTCGGTACCGCAGCGCTGCAAGCCGAACCGGTCTTTTTTGCCGAGTTCGTCCGGCACGCAATCAGCTATTCGACCAGACCTGATATCGCACTCTCGGTAAGCGAAGAGGGTGAGTCTTTAGTGATCGTCGCTGATAAACGTCGCCTTGCGCAGGTGATAGCCAACCTTATTGACAACGCGGACAAGTATGGCGGGGGCAACATTGAGGTCGAGATTTCCAGCGAACAAGATGTGGCGTTCTTGGCAGTCCAAGACCATGGTCCGGGGGTCCCCGCGGACGAGAGGCGAGTGATCTTTGACCGTTTCAGTCGGGGCAGTTCGGGCGGACGACGCGGCCACAATACTGGCACAGGACTCGGGTTGTCACTCGTCTCAGAACATGTGCGACTGCACACCGGGGAGGTTTGGGTCGAGGATAGGCCCGACGGAATGCCGGGAGCCCGGATGGTCGTTGCTCTGCCGATACGAATCGATCCGGAAGACGATCAGTGAGCCGGATTTTCAACACGGCACTCGTAATCGCGTTGCTCGCCGTCGCCTGTTCAGTTCCGACTGACGGGCCGGCATCTGAGATTTCTACGAGTGATCTGCCAGAGAACCTGCGGCCTGGCTACACCACGACCACAATCACCGCACCTGTGGTTCCCACCGAGCCCGCAACTTTTTATTTGATCGACCAGGTCGAATCGATCGTGGTGCCGGTTGTCAGAGAGATCCGACCGTTTGCCACCAACGCAGGCCGGCTGCGGCCCCTCTTTGACGATTTCCGCACCGAAGACGAGCGAAATATCGGCTTGGTGAATCAGTTGCTTGAGTTTGATCTGTTGAGCGCAACACGGGACCGAGATCTGTTGACGATCAATATCACCCAGGACGACCCCGAAGCTGATGTAAGCCCGATCTTACTTGAAGCCGTGGCCCAACTCGTTTGGACTGCGACCGAACCCGGTAGCAATGTGAACCGAGTCCGGGTTTTGATCGATTCTCAGCGCCAAGCACTCCCGACTAGCGCCGAGACCACAGACGAGGACCAAACGGTCGATCGCAACAACTACGCCTCCTTCAACCCCGAATCTCAAGCTCCAGGTGAGCCTGAGTCTGGAGATGAAGATTCAGGTGACGTAGAGGGTTAGGCCTTTGTTCGCAGTTCAGCTTCAAGGAAAAGCCTTAAGGGAAAAAAGTGCGAGCCACTTCCAGCAGATCCGGGTCTGCGTATTTCAGCGTCGAGACACACTCATCGAGACGCCTCCGGACGACCTTGTTGTTATTAAAAGCAACCATCGTCCCAAAGTCTCCATCGTGCACCGCACTCATAGCGGCAACCCCGTACCAAGTGGAAAGCACTCTGTCCAGCGCGGAAGGGGTGCCACCACGCTGGACATGTCCAAGCACCGTGACCCGCGTCTCAAAACCAGTACGTTGTTCGATCTCTTGGGCCACAACGTTGCAGATTCCACCGAGTCTGGCGTGGCCATATTCGTCGATTGTCGGCTCGGCGACCTCAAGCGTTCCAGGTGCAGGAACCGCACCCTCCGCAACGACCACTATCGAAGAGAAGCGGCCTCGCCGGTGCCTTCTCTTGAGCGATTCACATATCGCGCTGATATCAAAAGGTTCCTCTGGAACCAGCACAATCGTGGCACCACCGGCGATCCCAGCCCAAGTGGCAATATGCCCCACATTGCGGCCCATCACCTCAACAACAATCACCCGATCATGGGACTCTGCTGTGGTGTGTAGTCGGTCGATCGCATCAGTGGCAATTTGCACCGCTGTGTCGAAGCCGAAGGTCCTCTCTGTCCCGCCGATGTCGTTGTCGATGGTCTTGGGTACACCAACCAAAGGTACGCCGTCGGCGTGAATTCGAGAAGCAGCCGAGAGCGTTCCCTCTCCTCCGATGACGATCAGCGCATCAACAAAGTGTCGGGCCATGGTGGCTTTTACGCGCTCAACCCCGTCATCGAACATGTAAGGCTGGTAGCGACTCATCCCCAAAACGGTGCCTCCGCGGGTCAAAAGTCCTCGGCAAGCCTCGACATCGAGTGGCATCCAGCGATCATCAAGCAGGCCACTCCAACCGTCGAGGAACCCGACAACCTCGTCGCCGTATTCCCGTTCGGCCTTGCGTACGACGCCTCGGATCACCGCGTTCAAGCCAGGACAATCGCCACCACCGGTAAGCACCCCAACTTTCATTCCCGCGACGCTACCAACAGATAACGTCGGGTCATGGGACTTGTTATCACTATCGATTCAGGCACGACCGGAGTTCGCACATTCGCCGTAGACGAACAGGGCGTGCCGCTCGGTTTTGCATATCGGGAGTTCACCCAGCACTTTCCAAGACCAGGCTGGGTGGAACACGACCCCGTCGAGATATGGCAAGCGGTCCTGGAAACCCTTGCCGAGATCGTGGAGACGACTGCTGAACCCATCAGCGCGATCGGTATTACCAACCAGCGAGAGACGGTGGTGGTCTGGGATCGGCGTAGCGGCCAACCCCTCCATCGTGCCATCGTCTGGCAAGATCGACGTACCGCCACACGATGTGAGCAATTGCAGGCCGCGGGGCATCTCGATTTGGTGCGTTCAACCACGGGACTCGTCCTCGACCCCTATTTTTCTGCGAGCAAACTGGAATGGTTGTTCAAGCAAGGGGGTGTCACGCCCGACGAGCATCTGGCCTTCGGCACGGTCGACTCGTGGCTCGTTTGGAACCTGACCGGCGGGCACCACACCACAGACACTTCCAACGCCAGCCGGACCCTGCTGTTCGACATCGGCACAATGTCGTGGAGTGACCAGATGTGCTCATTATTCGACGTGCCGATGACCGCGCTGCCGGAGGTATTGCCATCATCGGGACGATTTGGTGAGACAACAGCCGACATTCCTACGGGCGCCGGAGTACCGGTCAGTGGGATTGCCGGTGACCAGCAGGCCGCTCTATTCGGTCAAACCTGCTTTTGGCCTGGCCAAGCCAAGAACACCTACGGGACCGGTTCCTTCGTGCTGATGAACGTTGGTGCCCAACGCCCCGAACCAGTAGAGGGGCTTCTCTCAACCGTTGCATGGACTATTGAAGACCAAACGACATACGCCTACGAAGGAGCAATCTTCGTTACCGGGGCGGCGATTCAGTGGCTACGCGACGGTCTCGGCATAATCGACGATGCGGCCGAGACCGGACCGCTCGCCGCGTCGGTCTCCGACACTGGTGGCGTCGTTTTCGTTCCGGCACTTGCAGGGCTCGGTTCACCCCACTGGGATGCACGGGCGCGCGGCACGATCGTAGGCCTCACCCGCGGCACCGGTCGCGCAGAAATCGTCCGCGCGACGGTGGAATCTATGGCCTACCAAAGCCGCGACGTGGTCGAAGCCATGTCTGCCGCTTCCGGAACGCGTCTTAGCGAACTCCGAGTCGACGGTGGTGCATCGGTGATGGATGTCCTATTGCAGATCCAGGCCGATCAGCTTGGCGTTCCCGTCATCCGCGCATCTGTTGCAGAGACAACCGCACTCGGCGCTGCCTACCTAGCGGGAATTGCTGAAGGGGTTTGGAGCGGACTTGACGATGTCGCCAGTCTGTTGAGCGAGTCCGACGCTGACCGCAGATTCCAGCCAGATCCTGACCGTAGGCGCGCTGATGCAGACTATGCCCAATGGCAACGAGCAGTGAGTCGATCTTTAGCGTGGGATCTAACCGAATAGACCCTGAGGCCGAGCGGCTTGGTCCCGCACACGGCAGCGACAGAACGAGGCCGTGGCCCGAGCGGCCCGCCCGCGGCCGAGCGGCCCGTGAGCGCAGCGAACAAGAGCGGGTAAGAAGCGCAGCGAACAAGAGCGGGTATGAAGCGAAGCTGGCGCTAGGCGAGTTCGGTCAGGGCAGAGCGCATTTGACGTATTGCTTGGTTGATTCGCTGTTCGTTTTCGATCAGGGCAAATCTCACATTGCCTTCCCCACCGGGACCAAAACCCATGCCAGGAGAAACCGCGACGTTGGCCTCGGTGACGAGCATCGACGCGAACTCGACTGAACCCAGGTGGCGATACGGCTCTGGGATCGGCGCCCAAGTGAACATGGTCCCTTTCGGTGGCTCAACCTCCCAGCCGATGCGAGCAAGCCCATCGCAAAGCGTGTTGCGTCGGCTCTCGTAGATTTGACGGGCCTCGCTGGGGAAATCCGAAGCTTCGTTCATGGTTACGGTGGCGGCGATCTGCACTGGCTGGAACGAGCCATAGTCGAGATAGCTCTTCAGCTTCGCCAAAGCAGCCACAGTCTCAGCGTTGCCAACCATGAAAGCGACACGCCAACCCGCCATCGAAAAGCTCTTCGTCATCGAATAAAACTCGACCGCCACCTCTTTTGCGCCATCGGCTTCGAGGATTGAACAGGGCATGTATCCGTCGTAACCGAGGTCGGCGTAAGCGAAGTCGTGCACCACGATGACATCGCGTCGACGGGCGAAATCGACAACCTGTTGCATGAAATCAAGGTCAACGCATGCGGTTGTCGGGTTGTGCGGAAACGACAACACAATGACTCGCGGGCGAGGCCAGGAATACTCGAAGCGGATCCTCAGAGTGTCGAAGAAGTCCTCCTGGTTGCTGGTCAAGGGCATCTCGCGAACGTTGGCACCAGCAAACAGCGGAGCGAAGAGGTGGATCGGATACGACGGGGAGGGTACGAGAACTGAGTCTCCTGGCTCCAGCAAGACCCACATCAGATGACTGAATCCCTCTTTGGCGCCGATCGTGTTGATCACTTCGGTCTCTGGGTCAAGTTCGACACCGAATCGGCGCTGATAGAGATCAGCAACCGCGGCACGGAGCTTGGGGATTCCCCTGCTGGAGGAATACCTGTGGTTCCGGGGGTTTTGGGCCGCTTCAATCAGCTTGTTCACCGCGGTGGGGGGAGATGGGAGATCGGGGTTGCCGAAGCCGAGGTCGATCACATCCTCCCCCGCTCGCCGTGCATCAATCTTCAACGAGTCAATGATCGTGAAGACATAGGGCGGAAGCTCGCCGATCCGGCGGAATTTCATGATCGACCGCTACTGATCTGTGCCGGGAGCATCAGAGCCTCCGGGGTTTTCGTTGAACCTGAATCCTTTTGTGAAAGCGTCAACGAAAGACCTCCCCGTCGCTGCTACCGCTGCCATCGCTTGTGGATCTTCGATAACTCTTTCGGTAGCTTCGACCAGCCACTTTAGAGATGCCAAGACCGCCTCAGCGGCCTCCCGCACTTCATCGAACCGGCCTTCATCATCGGCCACCGACCCGCTCTCATCCATGCCAGTTGCGCTGCTCGTAAGCAGGAGCCCTCACGACGACCGGCTCTCAACGTGTTTGGTGAAGTTCTCAAGAGCAGTACGCAACAAGCGGGCCTCAGCGCGTCGCTTGACAAAACCCGGCAGGGGGACTTTCAGATCTACGGCTAGGTGATACACGACTTCGGTAGACACGGGGTCGGATGGCACCGGCAGAAATTCATACTCGCCGTCGAGGCGTCTGGTGATGTCACCTCGTTGCAAACGCCAGGCAAGCCGACGCGGGTTGGCGCCGTAGAAATAACGCAACGTGTAAGTAGTGCTACGTCCCATAGCCGCGGCCCGGTATTCCACATCGACAGCTCGGCCTTCGTCGTCACGCGAGAGGACCCGAGCCATCTTGATGTCGGAGGCCCATTCGGGGTACTTCTCAAAGTCAATCGCCGTGGCATAACACTGCTCCGGCGTGGCCATGATCGTTGTTCGTTCGGTCGCCTGATCAACCATCGCGTTCGACCCTAACCGCTTTGCGGGTCGGTTTGGCGCACCTCGAATTCGCCGAAGCGAGCACACCACAGTCCTGTGAGACCGAGAGCCCAAACCGGAACCAGGATTCCGAACGCCGATGGCGTGTAAATCCGTATCGATGCTGTGGTCAGTGCCACCACTACCTCAACCGCTAGTGAACTCAGCAGGATCTTCTGCACTTGGGTAGGGGCGCTTCCCGCAGCAAAGTAAAGGCTCCCGATCCCGACGGCATGGTGGCGACTTCGTTCCACGGCGAGCAGGAATGCCCACACCATCGCCCCGGTGCCAGCCACGAACAAAACCAAAGAAACGACCAAATTGGGCCACTCGAACCAAGCCGGCCAGATTGTGGCTGCCACCGCGGTGACCGTGAACAGCGACGTACCGAACCACGACCAGTTGAGAATGGCTTGGCCTGGTGCCCACTGCTCTCGCCGCCTCATTGCTGCACCATGGTATTGATCGCCGTAGCTAGCCGGCTCGCCAAGATGTCGTAGGAGAATTCCTGTTCAGCTCGCGCTCTGCCGGCCTGCGCCATAGCCCCTCGGCGCTCGTCATCGTCGAGTAGTTCCGAGATCGCGCCCGCGGCTGCACGGGCGTCGGTGGGGTCATCGACGATCAAACCGGTTTCTCCATGGACAACCGCTTCGTGCGCGCCCCCGCTGCGGCCGGCCACCTGAGCGACACCCGCCGCTGCAGCCTCCACAAAGACAATGCCGAAACCCTCTTGTTCCAGTCCGCCCCAGCGGCTGCGGCACAACATCGTAAAGACATCGCCACAGCCATACAGCAGGCTCAACTCATCGGTTTCTACTCTGCCCAGAAGCTTCACCGGTGCATCAAGCTTGGCGATCAAAGAACTCAGTCGCTTCTGGTCACGACCACCACCGGCAATAGCAACACAAACCTCGGGATGAGTCCGACGAATCGCAACCGATGCCTCAATCAACGTGTCCATCCCTTTGCGAGGAACTAGGCGACTTACCGACACCACCAACGGACCCTCGGTCGGCAAACCCAGCGCCGATCGCGCAGCTTGTTTGCTGTGCTGGTCTAGTGGTACGAACCGTCCGGTATCGACACCGGGTGGGATGATGCTTACCGGCAGGGAGTGCCCCAATGATCGCTCACCTTGCTGCGCCGGGTACCCCCCGGCTGCGATCACGCCGACGGCACCGTCCAGTACTCGATTCAAAAGACTGCGCACACCGGGAATACGACCGGGAATCGTGACTTCCGCACCGTGCAAGACGACGCCATAGCGAAGGTTCAAATGAGGGCCGACCAGACCAACTGGAACAGCGGGATCAAGAATCACCAGTTGGGCATCACAATCGGCTGCCAGTTGATCGACCCGGCGCGCTAACAGCGGATGGGGCAGCAGCCAAGGTTCGCGACTGCGAATGACCGTGAACGGCTGAGCCGCATCGAAAGCATCCGCGTCGGCATGCGGCGTGCTGTAAACGACAACTTCATCAGGCGGGAGTCGCCGCCAAAGCTCCCATAGATAGTTCTGGATGCCACCGATCTTGGGAGGAAAATCGTTGGTGACTAAGAGATGGCGGGCCACAGCACGCCACTATGCCACGGCGGTGACCGGCCGTCGGAGTTCTGCTGACACCATCTCGTCAATCTGGTGGTGCTCGTTCAGTTCACCTAGGAGATCATCCCTGCTGAGTCGGCGAGCTGCCCAAACAGCGTGAGCCACGACGATGGGAGAACGATGAGCCAATAGTCCAGTGAGCACCTTTGCGGTTCGTTCGTCGTCGCCTCGACCGATGTTGCCTAGAACCACCAGAGCATTTCGGCGCAAGTAATTCGGATCGCGATCAGGTACATACCAACGTCCAAGACGGTCCATCAGCGCTTCATCGTCAAGTTCCAAAATATCGAGGATCGGAACCCAAGCGCCGTCAGCGCCCACCGGGGAAGGTTTCTTGGTACGGATCTGGTTCGGTGGACACACGTCTTGGCAGTCATCGCAGCCATATATGCGGTCGCCGAGCAACTCTCGATATTCGACCGGGAACGGACCCGATGCCTGAAGCAACCATGCCAGGCACTTGTTGGCGTCGACTACGCCCGGCGAGACAATCGCCTTGGTCGGGCATCCGTCGAGACATTTTGTGCACGTCTTGCAGCCATCTTCGACGATGTTGACTTCTTCAACCTCCAGGGGTGCGTTGGTTAGCACAGAACCGAGCACCACCAGACTGCCGACACCAGGCACCAACACATTGGAACTCTTGCCCCACCAACCGATACCTGCTCGATGAGCAACTGCTCGGTCGACGAGATGATTCTGATCAGCCAGAACGAGGGCCGCATGACCTGCCGCGCGCAGCGGGACGGCTATCTGTTCGAGCGCGGCGCGCAGCGACGCGTAGTGGTCTTCGGAGCTATAGGTGGCAACTCTGCCGGTTGGTTGATCGCCGGGACGAGGTGGGAGTTCGCGTTGGTAATCGTATGCCCCGACAATCAAACAGGTTGCGTCATCCATGGTCCTGTGGGGATCGGTTGAGCGTGACGGGTTGCGGTAGGTGAATTGCATGCCACCACTCAGACCCTCGGCTTTGCGTTGTTCAAGATCGACGAGCGTGCGTTCAAAAGGGGTCGCTTCGGTCGCCCCTACAGCCGCTAACCCCGCGCCGCGGCCGATGGCGACCAGGTCGGCGACAGTTGGAGTCATCTATTCATCGTGGCACGACAAATGAGAAACCAGACGCCGCAGAACCAAAACCGTGCAGAACTAAACCGCATCCGAGCGTGGAACGAACCTGCTTGATGGGACAAGTCCGGCGTCATTGAGCAATTCGTAAGCCCGTCGTTCCTCGAAATCGAGAACCACCGGAGTGCCGGCAACGTGGCCGACAAGATAACTGACCACGCAATCGTCACACGTTTCTGTGTGCTGCATAACGCACATGTCGCAGTCGATCATCAGCCCCGCTTGCTCGCTAGCAGAAGCGCCGCAATGAGGATCCAACTCGTCGCCAACCAATTGAAGATGAGTGTGTATTGCCATGCGCCCACGCTACGCAGGGGGTGTGACACTGCTGGATAGATTGGCGTCATGGTCAACGCCGATGCACCCGATACGTCGGCGCTCAAAGACGATCCCTCTGCTGCAACCAGCAAACGCAACGTTTCTCGACGTCAAGTTCTCCGACTGGGAAGCGGGGGCGCGCTTGCCCTCGTCATCGGCGGCGCAGCCGGATGGCTCGACCGGTCTCGTTCCACGACTTCGGCGATCACCTCTGCAACAAGCACCACAACTACAAGCACCACAACGACCACCACGACAACAGTTGCGCCGGTAACGGTGACAGGAATTGGCGAGGTGGATCCACGCATCCTCACGCTCGGCCAACGAGTGGTTGAAGTGACCGGCGAAAACGACATCGCTGAACTGCTGGCACAACTTCCCACGGTTGATCCCGACAGTGATCCCCTCGAACGTGCCGCGGCTCGTGTCAGAACCGATTTCGAAACGAGCGACACCATCACCGTCGACGGATGGATCCTCGCCGCATCCGAAGCAAGAGCGGCCGCGGTGATCGCACTGTTCTGTTCAGAGTCCGCCGAATCAACATGTTGACCGACGCTCGAACACTCGACTCCGGCAACACACTGGAAGCAGACCTGTGCATCATCGGCGGAGGCGCCGCGGGCATCACCATGGCAATGGAACTGCTCAACTCCGGCTTGCGCGTCTTGTTACTCGAATCGGGGGGTACCGAATCAGACGCAGCGACGCAAGCACTGGCGCAGGGTGAAAGCATCGGCGCGCCCGTAACCTCGCTCGACAATCCGGTAAGCCTCGATCAAACACGACTGCGTCACCTCGGTGGCACCACCAACCATTGGGCTGGCTTCTGTCGACCGATGTCTCCCATTGATTTCGAATCCCGAGATCATCTTCGCGTCTCGGGGTGGCCAATCAACTACGCCGACATCGTTCCGTATTGGCAGCGAGCGACCGAATGGATTCGAATCAGCGACGGAGATTTCTCGGTTGATACCTGGGAAAGGCGCCTGGGCGTCAGCGCTCCGCCAATCGATACCTTCGCGGTTGAACCCCTGGCGTTCCAGATCACATTCCCGACGAAATTCGGAGACATATATGCCTCTGATCTCCGCGCCGCGGCCAACATCGAAGTGTTGCTTCACGCCAACGCCGTGAACCTCGCCAGCGACAACGGTCAAACCGTCACACATGTAGATGTTGCCACTTTGAGTGGTATTTCCTTCACGGTTGTGGCGCGAGCCTATGTATTGGCTACCGGCGGAATCGAGAATGCACGCTTGCTATTGGCATCAACCGACCATGATCCCGCTGGTCTGGGCAACAGCAACGATCTCGTAGGACGCTATTTTTCCGAACACCTGCAGATCTATGCCGGCTTCGGCGTGCTTGAGCCGGATTTTAACGATGTCAGCGGATTGCAGGGCGGCGAGGTGGCCATCACAGCGGGCCGACACGCCGGTTATGTCCACGGTGCAAAGTTCGCCCTCGGACTCACCGATGCACACCTGCGTTCAGCTGCAACCACCGGCCTCGAACTGCAGTTTCTCCCCGGTCGTCTGCCCGACGGAGTGCCGCTGCAAGAGCAGGGAATCACCATTGGCGACATCAGCGCGCTGATGGCCCATACCGGGCCCGAGCCCGGTACCGCCGTGTATCTCCAAGCCTTGGCCGAACAAGAGTTGAATCCAGACAGCCGGGTGATGTTGGGGACCAATACCGACGCTTTGGGAATGCGCCAGGTACAACTGGATTGGCAATACACGGCGACTGACAGACACCGTGTGATCGCTGGACTCCGGGTGATGGCCGAGGCCATAGGAGCAGCCGGTTGGGGGCGGGTTCAGCTCGTTCTGGGCGGGGTCCACGCCGATGCCCACGACCATCTGGTCAGCGGAGAATTCTTAACGATCTTCAGATCTATACCCGACGAGATCGACCTGTCGGGGTTTCCGGTAGGGGTGGGGTTTCATCACATGTGCACCACCCGCATGTCTGACAACCCAGTCCAAGGGGTCGTCGACGCCGACTGTCGCATGCACGAAATCGACAATCTCTGGGTTGCCGGAAGCAGCGTGTTCGCAACCGGCGGGACAGCAACGCCAACCTTTTCGATAGTGGCGCTGTCCATTCGTCTCGCCGACCATCTACAAGACCTGCTCAGCTGACAGCGCCGACATCGCTGACGTCCTTGACAACAAACATGCGTTCGGGCAGTGTTTTGGAGTGCTCGAACAAACGTTCGTATACCAGCAGAGCTTCGAGGACCTCGGCACTCCCCTGTACGAGGTCACTTTCGTCGTCATAGACCTCGAAACAACCGGTGCTTCGGCAGCCAACTGTGCGATCACCGAAATTGGTGCCGTCAAACTTCGCGGCGGTGAGTGCCTCGGCACCTACCAGACATTGGTCGACCCAGGATCCGCGATCCCACCAGAGATCACGGTCCTCACCGGTATAACCCAGGCCATGGTGTTGCGGGCACCTCGCATCGAAGCAGTGATGCCATCGTTGTTGGAGTTCGTCGACGGAGCTGTGATCGTCGGGCACAACGTCCGCTTCGATATTTCCTTTCTCAACGCGGCTTTGACACAACTTGGCCGTCCCCGCATGGCGGCACGCTCGATCGACACGCTTGGTCTGGCTCGCCGCTTGCTGCGCGATGAGGTTCCCAACTGCAAGCTCGGCACACTTGCCGATCGCCTACGGCTAAGCCACAAACCCAGCCATCGCGCCCTTGACGACGCGCTGGCAACCGGAGACCTGCTGCATTTTCTTCTCGAGCGGGCCGCCACGTTGGGGGTATTGGGGCTCGAAGACCTCATCGCGCTTCCCAAGCTTGCAGGCAGTCCCCAAGCCAACAAACTGAAGCTGACCGACGGGCTCCCACGCGAACCCGGCGTCTATCTGTTCCGTGACGGGTGCGATGAAGTGCTTTACGTCGGCAAGGCTGCCAACTTGCGCTCTCGGGTTCGCAGCTATTTCTCTACCGACGAGCGGCGCAAAGTCGGCCAACTACTGCGCGAAACACATCGCATCGACCATCAGGTGTGTCGAAACGGCCTCGAAGCGGCCGTGTTGGAGTTGCGGCTGATCCATCAGTATCTGCCGCGCTTCAATCGACAAGGCACCCGGGCCGGCAAGTACCCATACATCAAGCTGACTCTCAACGAACGGTTCCCTCGCCTCTCGGTAGTGCGAAAAGTGAACAATGACGGAGCTCTCTATCTGGGTCCAGTGGCATCAACACGGGTAGCAAAACGGATAATCGAGGCGATCCATAGCGTGGCACCTGTTCGGCGCTGTGGAATCGCCTCAAGAGCGTCGCCGACTGCGAGCGTTTGCGCCTCAGCTCAATTGGGGGTCTCGTGTTGTCCGTGTTCCGGGGCGACACCTGAAGTCGAATACGCGGCAGTAATCGAAGAACTCGTCACCAACCTGACTTCGCGCCCCGATCTTCTGCTGTCCCCGCTGAGCGCAAGAATCGAGAAGTTGGCGAGGACGCAGCGTTACGAAGAAGCGGCCGATGTGCGAGACAGAGCTGAGGCACTCGCGGGTCTGCTGCGACGGCAACGACGTTTTGATCTGTTGCGGCGCGCTGGACGCGTGCGTCTGGGTATCGGCGATGGCTGGGTGGAGCTTGTCGGAGGACAACTCAGTCGCAGCGGCCAAGCAGAAGAATCAGACGAATTCTTTGGGCCGGCTGCTCTGCCTACTCCTGAAGCCACAGCAACAACAGAGTCTTTGCCTGTGGTGCCCTTGCCTGTTCCGCAGCGGGCGGAAGCCGACGAGTTGCTCACAGTCGTTGGCTGGATCGAACGCAATATCGACAAAGTAACTATTGAAGAGGTCGAGGGTGTGCTGGCCAACCCCCTGCCCGCCCTACCAGTCTTCAAGTCCAAGACCAAAAGTCCAGCTCGCCGCACTGCATCCCGTACAGGCGTCACGGCGTTACCCAGATCGCTTCGATCAGCGGGCATGCCAAAGTCGCGAATCGCCTAACCACCCTCTGTGCGGCGATGTCACCAGGCCCTTGATACCAGAGCTGAGAGTTTTGCCTCCGCGCGCCCATCGTCGATTGCAGCCGCGGCCGACGCCACCCCTTCGCTGAGATCTGCCGCGAGACCTGCAACAACCAGACCAGCAGCGGCATTGAGCAGAACGATGTCTCTGTGAGGTCCGCGGTCGCCCGCAAAGACCGAGCGAGCGATCCTGGCGTTCGCCTCGGTGTCGCCCCCGGCAATGCCGGCAGGTGAGGCCGAGGCCAAGCCGACCGACGACGCAGTGACCGTCATCTCGGTGATTTCACCCTCTTCGAGCGAGAGGATTTTCGAAGGGCCCGTCGTGGACAGTTCATCCAAACCGCCGTCACCGTGCACAACCAGCGAACGCTGCGATCCCGTTGCTTTGAGTACTTGAACCATGCGCTTTGCGGCGGACCAATCTCCCACACCGACAACCTGGCACCTCACGCGACCCGGATGACTCAATGGACCCAGAATGTTGAACACCGTCGGGATGCCCAGCTGCGCCCGTACGGGACCCACATGACGCATCGCCGGATGAAAACTTCGAGCGAAGGCAAACCCCAAGCCGATGCTGTTGACTTGATCCTCGAGTTGACCAGCAGTGATGTCGACATCGACTCCGAGAGCCTCCAGCAAATCGAAGCTGCCTGAGGTGGACGAGGCCTTGCGGTTACCGTGCTTGCAAACCGTTGCGCCGGCTGCGGCAGCCACGAACGCTGCCATCGTCGAGACGTTGAGAGCATGGCGTATACGGCTAGGCGAACCTCCCGCACCAACGATGTCGATTGTGTTGTCCGGCACCGACAACGGAGTTGCTGAATCGAGCATGGCCACCTGGAGTCCCACCAACTCCTGCACCGTCTCACCCTTGATTCGCAGACCGACAATGAACGCGGCTATCTGAGCGTCTTTGGCCTCACCATTGAGGATCGTGGAGAGAACCGCTCTGGTGATCTCCGCGCTGAGGTCAGCGCCGTCGGCCAGCGTGCCGAGGATGGCCGGCCAACCGCCATGCTCGTCGATGCTTGTCGCAGGTGTCATAGGTGTCATGTTCGTCTCTGTAGGGTTCCAACAGCTAACAGCGCGACCGTAGCGCGCTGCTAGCCTCGGCTCCGTGTCAAAGTCCCTGTTTCCTGCGGCCATAAGAGCGGGTGCAGTGACTTGTCTGGTGATTACCGCGCCCGCGGCCGTGATACAAGCAATCCTCAGCGACAGTGGCGAAACCCGACAGTCGAATTGGGTATATCTCACGCTTCTGGCAATCGTGGCGGGCTATCTCTTGGGAGGCGCAGTTGCCGGCCGGCTGGCGACCGACGCTCCGATGATCAACGGCGCGACCGCAACGCTCATCGCATTCGCGGTCGTGCAATCCGTCGCCGCGGTTTTTCGCATCGCTAGTGGCGACGGAATCAACCCGCTGGCGTTGACCTTCAATGCTCTGCTGGCCGCGGCTATCGGAACTGTCGGCGCTGGAATTGGCGCTTACCTTTCCAATCGCGCCAGAGTCAATTGATAAAGATTCTGTTCAAGCAGGAAAGGGGCATCAGATGAAGCTTCCAGTTTCGGGCGCGGTTCACGACGAACGCGAGATCGAGGCCGTCGTGGCCGTACTGCGCTCATCGACGCTTGATATCGGCGAGAATGTCTTTGAGTTCGAGCGGAGGACCGCTTCGCTGCTGTCCAAACAGCACGGAATCATGGTCAACAGCGGATCTTCCGCTCTGCGTATCGCGGTGGACCTCCTGCAACTCGAGCCCGGCGACGAGATCATCACCTCGCCGCTGACCTTCTCAACCGACATAGCCACCATGGTGCAGTCAGGTCTGGTCCCCGTGTTTGTAGACATAACGCCTGATACCTACCAGATCGACCACACCAAGATCGAAGCCATGATCGGGCCTCGCACAAAAGCGATCCTTACCCCGAATCTGTGCGGCAACTGCCCTGATTGGGACGCGATCCGTGTGGTTGCCGATAGCCACGGCCTGAAGGTGGTGGAGGATTCCTGTGATGTGCTCGACTCCTGGCAGCGGGGCGAGCGCACCGGTGCCCGAGCCGACATTGCAGTTACCAGTTTTGCCCGCAGTCATGCCATGACCGCAGGCGGCGCTGGTGGTCTAGTCGGTGTCGACGACCCGGACCTCTTTGATCTTGGACTTGAGCTGCGACGCTGGGGACGGCGCTCCGAGCCGTACCTGTACGGCTCACGCAAAGGTCTCCAGGATCGTTTCGGGTATCTCGCGGACGGCACGCCGTACGACATGATCTTCACCTTCGACTCGATCGGCTACAACTTCGAACCAACCGAGATCAGCGCCGCTTACGGCTTGGTACAACTCGACAAGCTCGCCGGTTTCAACCAACAGCGTCGCGACAATTGGCGGCGACTCGATGACTTCTTGGCAACACGTGATGGCGTGACTAGAGGCCGTACCACACCTGAGACCGACACGACTTGGATGCGCTTCTGCTTCACCATCGACGATGACCTCGGTATCGACCGCAGTGAGGTCCAAGAACAACTCGAAGAGCGCGGTGTGACCACGCGTATGGTCTGGACCGGCAACATCCTGCGCCAGAAAGGATTCGCCGGAATCGAGCACCGCGCTCCGGTAGACGGGCTGCCGAATTGCGATTACATCATGGACAACGCCATGTCGCTGCCGATTCACCACGGCCTCAACGCAGATCACATTGGTTTCATGTGCGAACAACTCGACGCGGTACTCGACGGCTAGTCCGAGAAACTCAACTCGGTGCGGCGACAATTGTTGGGACAAACGCGCATTTGTTGGGGCAGACTGAACCAGTGACGGGGAGTCGGCTGGATGGCCGCGGCGCAGTTCGCTGCGTCGAGGAAGGTCGGGACTCCGTAGGGAAGGGTGCTGGCTTGCGCCAGTCGAGGTGACTCGCAGGAAAGTGCCACAGAAAACAAACCGCCTGACTGATCCCTTTGGGGCTACCAGGAAGGCAAGGGTGAAAAGGTGCGGTAAGAGCGCACCAGCACCCCGGGCGACCGGGGTGGCTAGGTAAACCCCACCCGGAGCAAGGCCATGCAGGGAGAGGGCGTCCCGTCCGCAGACACTCCCGGGTAGGCCGCAAAGATGGATGGTCATCCACGGAGTCGGCATCCCGGCTCCCGGACAGAATCCCGCCTACAGGCCGACTCCCCGTCACACCCGCCGATTCGAAGTCGGCGTTGGCAGGTCCGGCACCTCAGTCGTCGAGGCGTGGCGTACGCCGGAACCGTTTGGTGTCGGAGCGACGGCGCTTTGCCTCAATCCGACGTTTCTGAGAGCCGCGTGTGGGCTTTGTGGCGGTTCGCTTGCGCTTCACCCGACTGGCCGAGTCGATCCGCTGCTGAATCCGCTCAAGGGCGATCTGGCGGTTTCGTAGCTGCGAGCGCTCGGCATCCACAGTGACTCGAATCACGTTTCCAAATCGCTCAATCACCCGCTCACGAAGGTCCTCGGGCATCGTCGCCTCCTCAATGCGCAAGACGGCCTCAACCTTGGTGTTGGATCGGTTGGCGTGCTGTCCGCCAGGACCGCCTGAAGCAACAAAGCGAAACCTCACCTCGTCTTCCGGAACAGCCCAAGACACGCTCGACGGCTTCATGGCCCTAAGTGCTTCATGTCCCTAAGTTAGGTCATGCACGAGCTATCGGAGGTGCTCTCGCGGCAATCGACCTGAACTCAACAGCGTCCGGCGGTTATCGGGCTTCGTGAGTTCGAAGCGGCGGACCAGCCAAACGATGGCAACAATCCCGAGCACCTCCAACATAACGAGCACGACTGCCGGGCGATCAAACTCCGGCAGTGGCGCGGCGGCAATACCGTCGAACCCGGCGAACGGCCACCAGAACAACTCGGTGCGCGTCCATGCCCCCGAGGCCACGAGAAAAACAAAAGTCCCAATCGGCACGCCCAACAGTCGACGCCGAACCAGACGCGACCCAACAGTCACCGCCATCACAAGAGCCAACAAACTAACCGAACCTCCCAGCGTGTGAAGGATCAGCGGGCGTCCCGAGATGCCCTCTATCAGTGGCAGCACAGAGCCGCCCGCAACGTACCGGTAATCGATCGCGGGGCTGTCAAATACGAAGAGAACACCGATCACCGCTACCGCAACAAAGAAAACAAACACGTCAGAGCAAAACGATCCGACCGCACTCGTCGCATGACAACACGTCGGAGTCAGTGGTGTGTTTCATCCGATCAACTTCCATCGCCGGCATCATCGAAGGGCAACCGACGCACTTACCTGCCTCGAAGCGCACCACGGTCGCAGAACCGAACACGGGACGCAAACGTTGATAGTCGGCCATCAGCGAACTATCGAGTGCCGCTTCGAGATCTGCTCGATTTGAGCGGACTGTTTCAAGTCGAGCATCGATCTCTGCCTCAGCAGAACTGATCTCAACGGTCAAAGTAGTGATTCGTTCATCTACAAGTTCGCCCTCAGAACCCAGCCCAGCAACCTGAGCGGCGAGCGACTCGGCCTCTTCCATGGCGCTGAGAGCTTCGTCTTCAAGATCACTCTGACGGTTCCGCAACGAAGCGATCTCGTCCTGCAGAGCCTGCAAATCACGCAGTCCAGTGACCTCACCGCTGTACAGCCGCACCTCATCGGTTGCAATCTTGTTCGCAACGATCTGAGCCTCGTCTTCATAGCGCTTCTGGCGTGTCGCCACTTCGATCCGGGTGAGTGAAATTTGATCAATCTGAGTTGTGAGACGCTGCCGTTCGACCTCGGCTGCTTCAAGTTGCTCCCGCTGCACAAGCACAACTCTCTTGTGCAACAACTGTTCGGCCTCAACGTCAAGACGTTGAACTTCAAAAAGATCGTGGTGACTCATTCGTCAAGTAGCTCCCTACTGTGAAGACACCTCATAATGAACTGACCATGAGACAGTACCGAACTTGGACCCTCAACGCCCCACGAGGGTCGGCGGAATGACCACACTGGCGATCATCGGCGCAGGCAGAGCAGCGGTACTTCACGCTGAATCCTCGCGTGCGATCGCTGGGGTGCAACTCATCGGGATCGGTGGACGTTCTTTGGGGCGTGCCGGCGCGGCTGCTGAGGCGCTCGACTGCGACGAACTCAGCGTTGAAGACATGATCAAACGCGCTGACATGCTCGTTGTTGCGGTACCACCAGGCGACACCGGTGATGTATTGGCGCTCATCCCTCCGGATCGTCCCATCCTCGTCGAATCACCGGCCGGCATACCTTCGGCGGTCGACACAGCAGTTCGACCAAATGCGATGCTCGGCGCCAATCTCCTTCACGCACAGACAGCACGCCAGGGGCTCGCGTCGATCAACGGTCTCACGGACGCACACCACCTTCTGCTGCGCGCCAACGGTCTTCGCCCTTGCTGGCACGCCAGCGCCAACCAGAGCGGTGTCCTGCTGGACTTGGGAGGTCGCCTCCTTCCCGTCTTGTTGGCGGCTGCCGGCCAACCAGTAGTGGAAGTCTCTGCCAAGCTGAGCGGCCAAGGCGATGTTGACATTGGCGTCGAGTTTGATCTGAGGCTTGACGACGGACGGTTGATACACGCCGAATTGCATTGGGGAGTCGAGCCGCCCGCAGCCGATATTGAAGCCGCGAGCGCCAACGCTGTCGTAACGCTTCGACTGTGGCCGTTTCCTGTGCTTGAGGTTGACGGAAGCGAAATCGCCACGGCTGAGAGCCGAGAGCCACTGCACGCGCTCGGATTTGTGTCCCAATTGCAGCGGCTGACCGCTGTCACCAACTATCAAGCTGCTCCTTGGCCCGAACTCTCCAGCGGGTTTGGCACGTTGAGAATCATTGAGGCAGCGCTGCTCAGCGCCAGCAGCAAAAAGCCCTGTCGACTCGCCTAGATCGGCGCGCCAGGATCAGTTAGCGCCCGAGAGTTTGCGGTGGTCCCAGCTGATGACTTTTTGGGGCTCGACCACCACAGCTGTCCGCTTGGCAGCCATCTGCGTAGCCGCCTGCTCCAAAAACTCCTCGGGGACATCAGGTTGATTCCGTTTCATTACCTCAAGAGCCAGCGGATACACCTCTGAATGGTCAGTCACGAGCCGCGCGGTTCCCTTGATCATCACGCCTCGCAGCTGATCGTAGACATCGCCGTCTTCCCATAACAGAGTAATTCGCGGGTCTCTTTGGAGATTCTTGATCTTCTGAGATTTCGTGTAGGTCTCAAAGACGACTCGCTTATCGATGCGGGCAAACCACAAAGTCGACAGGTGAATGCTGCCGTCGCGCTCGATCGTCCCCACTTGGAGGCTCTTTTGCTCTTCGATGAAAGCGTCGACTTCAGCTTCGTTCATGCGGATCACGTCTCGTCTGTTCTGTGCCATCTGCTCAGGCTAGAACTTCACGGTCAGATTAGATTGTCGGCAAACTAGAAAAAGACACCCGTGGGTGCCTTTTTCCAGATTGATTGTTGACGCGATAGTGAACGAAAAGTTCGCTCAGATCACTCGGACAGACAGGGCTTCATCGCCCTTGCGGCCCGGGCCGATCTCGAACTCCACGTTTTGGCCTTCCTCAAGAGTTCGGAACCCGGAACCATCGATGTTGGAGAAGTGCACAAACACATCGTCGCCGTCTTGACGGGAGATGAATCCATAACCCTTCTCGTTGTTGAAAAACTTCACTGTGCCCGTGGGCATCTGGGCATTCCTTTCGATTACCGCGGCGTTCAACGCGAACTCCGCACGTACATCCTAGAGAGCCTGCAAGTGAATCCACCGACGCCGCTGAGAATGTGTCGTTGTCTCCCGCTCTTGTTCGCCGCAGCTGCTCGGTCTCTCAGCGACCGGTGACGGAATCGAACCCGTCAACCAGTTCGCGAATCCGTTGCTCCGCATCGGGCGCTTGGGGCGCGAGACGCAATCCGAGCCGAAAGTCGGTCACTCCGGTTTCAACTAGTCGCGGGACAGACGACATGGTCGCTTCAATGTCGAATGAGCCATCGTCGCGGGTGACAACGCCAAGGTTGGACACCACTTCGATGTCATCGGGATCGCGGCCTTCTGCGCTGACCGCTGCTCTCATTCTGGCGATACCGCTCGTGATGTCGGCGGCATCGGGCCCCCAGGGGATCCAGCCTGTTCCGAAACGGGCGAGACGGCGCATCGAGGCCGCATTGACGGTGCCGCTGACCCAGATCGGCACGCCCGGTTTCTGGGTGGGTTTCGGCATCTGGTGTATCTGCGAAAACTGCAAGCGGTCAGAGGAATGCCCAGCAACTTGTTGACTCCACAGCGTCTGGCACACCTCAAGCGTGTGATTGAGTTGCGCTCCACGGTCGCGGTAGTCGAGTCCCGCCGCTTCATACTCCTCACGTTGCCATCCAACCCCCACGCCCAGGTCAACTCGGCCGCCTGACAAAACATCGATGGTGGCCAGCGTCTTGGCCAGCACCACAGGGCGGCGCAACGCTGCGATCAAGATCCCGGTGGTGAATCGGATACGTTCGGTCACCGCTGTCAGGTGGGCGATCGTGGTCAGCGGTTCCAACCAGTGACCGTCTGGACCGGTCGGTTGACGGCCACCTGCGATGCCCCCCGTCTTGGCGTCGCTGTAGGCCTCGAGGTTCTCCCCAAAAACAACATGATCCGCCAAAGCCAGCCGATCGATGCCGGCGCGGTCCGCTACCTTGGCCCGCTCAACCAGGTGCGTCCAGCCTCCAGGGTCGTCGGCTGAGAACGTGATCAGCATTGTAGAGAGTGTTGGGTGTATCGGCATCGCCTACCTCAGTCGCTGTCGGTTTCACTTGCATGTAAGCACACCACGCGGTTGCGGCAACATACGGGTGTCGATGATGAGTGCTCAGCTACGCCGGCGACGACGACGCTGCGGGCTATCGTCATCGCGGACAGTTTGACTCCGGCGGCTCGCCGGGGAGCTCGGTTCTTGAAGTTCTGGCACCGCAATCGTGCCGTCGAGGACGCCGCGGATCAACGACAGATGCGCTGGTGTATTCCCACAGCAGCCACCGATAATCTGCGCGCCCGCTTGGCGCACGCGATGGGCGTGAGCGGCCATGACCTCGGGGGTGCCGCTGTAACACAGCTCCGCACCTCTCCATTGTGGTATTCCAGCATTTGCCTTGGATATGACCGGCACGCCGCTGACGGCCTGCATCTCAAGCAAAGCGGCCTCGGTATCTGCAAGATTGTTGCCGCAGTTGGCGCCCATAGCTGCTACGCCAAGCTCGGTGAGTCGTTTCGCTGCGTCGTCACCAGTGACACCCATCATGGTGCGCCCGGCGGTGTCGAAGCTCATGGTGACAGCGATGGGTAGGTCGCAGCGTTGCCGGGTTCCTCGCACCGCGGCCTCGACCTCTTCAAGCGAACTCATGGTTTCGATCCAGACAAGATCGACGCCTCCCCGAATGAGCCCCTCAGCCTGTTCGGCGAAGGCGACGACGGCATCTGCGAACTCAAGGGGACCCAACGGCGCGATCAACTCACCCGTCGGACCGACCGAGCCGGCCACGAGGACATTGCGGCCTGCGCGACCTGCGAGGTCAGCGACGACTCGACCGTTTCTGCCGGCAGCCTCGTTGACTTCGACTACGCGGTCATCAAGCGTGTGCAGTGACAGGCGATGACGCGTGCCGCCGAAAGAGTTGGTCAAGAAAATGTCGGAGCCGGCGTCAACATACGCTTGATGGACTTCCTGCACTTTTTTTGGAACGTCTACGTTCATCCGCTCAGGCGCATCGCCAGATAACAAACCACGGGCGAACATTTCAGTGCCCATGGCTCCATCAACGACGAGATGGCCTCGCTGCGCGACCAACTCTTCAAGCGCCATGGCCGCTGACGCTATCTGCAGGCCAACGGCTAACGACGTTGCGCATACCCCCAAACTTCTCAGTCTCTTTCTTCTCTGTCTCTTTTCTGGTATCGAGTCTGACCGACGCGGCGACGCGTGGAACACTGAGACTGTGCCGCGCTTTTCTTGGAAACCAGGATCCGCCCGTAGCGGCACACCGAGCGCTTCGGCCCATGTTGCGCAACTCTGGTGGCTCACCTGGCCAGTGGTCCTCATCGCGATTCAGTTGTTGTTTTTTCCGGCGCCGGCAGCCTCGGTGCTCTCCGGGGTGATACTCGGACTAATAACTGCATTGGTAGCGCTGGGTATGTATCTCGTGTACAGAGCCAACCGGGTCATCAATTTCGCCGCAGGCGAGATGGGATTGCTACCGGCGGTTCTGTCGCTGATGTTGCTAGTGGAGTCGGGTTGGCCGTGGTATCTGGCATTTCCCGCGGGATTGTTGGCTGCTGCGACGTTGGGAGTAATTGCCGAGTTTCTGCTGATTCGCCGCTTCTTCGACTCGCCTCGCCTAGTCGTTACTGTGGCGACCTTTGGTGTTGCTTCTCTGTTGGCACTGATTGCCGTCTTCATGCCTGCATGGTGGGACTCAAAGCTGCAATCCCAGCGCATCGCGCCGCCCTGGGACATCAGTTTCACTGTTGGGACGCGGCCATTTCACAGCAACCACATACTCGCCTTGCTGTTGGCACCGCTAGCGATCGTCGCCGTTGGTGCTCTCTTGCGCTATACCCGCCTCGGTATCGCTATCCGGGCCGCTGCGGAGATGCCCGCCCGGGCTGCGATGCTCGGCATTCCTGTCAAGGGACTCCAGGGGGTTGTTTGGGGCTTGGCCACAACGTTGGGATTCCTGGCCATATTCTTGCGCGCCGGAATTTACGGCATCCCCGTTGGTGGCCAACTCGGCTTGTTGTTGTTTCTGCGCTCGCTTGCCGCGCTGACTCTGGGACGTATGGAGCACCTGCCGACGATCATCGCCACGTCTATCGGCCTCGGCATTCTTCAGGAAGGCATCGTCTGGAACTCTGGTGCCATAACCGCAGACGCCACGATGGGAGCGATAACCGGAGTCGTGATCGTGATCGCCTTGTTGGCCCGACGAGACAGAGGTCTGCGCTCCGAGATCGACACATCCAGTTGGCAGAGCACCAGTGAGACCCGGCCGATCCCTGAGATTTTCGCCAAGATCCCGCTGGTCCGGATCGGCCGTGGAATCGGGATAGCCGCGTTCGTATCAGCGATCGTTGCCTTGCCTCACGTCGGTTGGATCTTTGACACCTCGGTGATTTTGCGTTTTGGCGAGATTTACATGTTCGCGATTGTCTTCGTGTCGCTCGGAGTTCTCACTGGCTGGGCCGGGCAACTGTCACTCGGGCAGCTTGCGTTCAGCCTTCTGGGTGGAGCGGTGGCAGGCACGTTGACGATGAGATACGACGTCGACATCATCTTGGCCGTCTTTGTCGCGGGCGTTGCCGGAGCGCTCGCTTCGCTCGTAATCGGCATCCCCGCTCTGCGACTGCGAGGGGCTTATCTGGCAGTCACGACCCTCGCTTTTGGGGTGACGATGAGCCAGTACTTTCTGAACTCCCGCTTTTTTGACTGGGTACCGGCTCAAGGCGAACGCATAGCCCGCAAGCCCATACTCGGGGTGATCGATTGGAGTTCCTCGAGCGCGCTCTACTACGTGTGTCTGGTAACGATGTTGCTTGCCTTCGCCGCGGTAAGAGGCATTCGCAACAGCCGCTGTGGGCGGGTGCTGATTGCGTTGCGCGACAACGAGGCCGCCACCGAGGCGTACGGTGTGAGTCCTTTGCGCGCCAAGCTGACGGCATTCGCCATCGCCGGGTTTCTGGCCGCGGCCGCGGGAGCCATACACACCCACCATCAGCAGGCATTCTTCGTGTGGGAACCAGGGTTTTCGGTGGGTATCTTTGCAGGGGCTGTGATCGGCGGACTCGGCACTGCGGGCGGCGCCTTTTTGGGCGCGCTGTATTTCAACGGATCGTTCTTCTGGCTGAAAGGGACTTGGTTCTTGTTCGCGACTGGGGCCGGAATCCT
This sequence comes from Candidatus Aldehydirespiratoraceae bacterium, assembly GCA_965198365.1. Classification (GTDB taxonomy): domain Bacteria; phylum Actinomycetota; class Acidimicrobiia; order Acidimicrobiales; family Aldehydirespiratoraceae; genus VXYK01. The sequence continues at coordinate 2,465,063 of OZ240617.1, forward strand.
CGTCGTGCTGTTGGTCGCTCCGAGAGGTTTGATCGGGTTTTGGTACGACATGCGTGATTTGTTGGTCCGCGCGCTGGGTCGTCGCCTCGGCATCACCGAAGACGCTCTTGCGGACCAGTCCCCTAGCGCTTTTGAAGATTCGTCGGACTCATCAGCATCGCCCGATCCGGGGGTGCCGACATGATTTCCTCAGCTGCGAAGCAGACCGGACCGAAGCGCGAAAGCTTGCTGTCGCGAATCGCTGATGGTGGTCCCACGCTTCCGCTAGTGGTTTTCTTCGGCCTCAATGCTGTCGATGAACTCGATCGAAGTGCGGCAGCAATTCTCACTCCAGAAATCCGTCAGCATTTCGATCTCTCGCGTGCCCGTTACCTGGGCTTTGTCGCGTTGGTCGTGTTGGGTGGTTTGCTGTTGCAACCGGTGGTTGCGATCTTCGCTGACCGTTACCGGAGGATCCGGCTAGCCCTTGTCGGCGCGATCCTCTGGGCGTTGTTTTCGTTTATGACAGGCCTGGCGTTGGGGATGGTCTTGTTTTTTGTGGCACGCGCTGGATCTGGCGTCGGTAAAGCCGTCAATGACCCCACCCACCGCTCGCTGCTTGCCGACTGGTATCGGCCGCAGACCCGGCCGAAGGTCTACAGTCTGCACGCTGCGGCAAACGCCGTCGGAGCAACAGTCGGTCCGCTCAGCGCAGGGTTGCTGGCCTACTACTTCGGCTGGCGCACGCCGTTTCTGTTCTTCGCGATCCCGACGCTGATCTTCGTGGCGGTGGGTTTGCGGCTGCGTGAGCCCGTTCGGGGCGCTCAGGAACGGGCTTTGGCGGGCGGTTCGAGCGAAGCAATCAGCACTGAAGAGTTGCCTCCATCGGCCGCAGAAGCCTGGCGCATGTGTTGGAAGATCCAGGCTCTGCGCCGCATCTGGTTGGCGACGCCCTTCTTGTCGGCGTCGCTGATCGGTTTCGGCACGCTGGCGTCTGAGTTGTATGCCGATGCTTACGGACTCGATGAACGAGCCCGCGGGATAGTCGCGGCAGCCTCAGAACCGGGTCAGCTCATCGGGCTGTTCATCGGTGCACGGATCGCCACCAAACTGCTGGAACGCGATCCCGGCCTTATCTTGCGGTTTCTGGCCTTGGTTTCAACTATCACATCGGCGCTGTCAGGTGTGTTCGCCATAGTTCCCAGTCTCGCCGTCGCCATTGCTGCCAACGTCACGATCGCCTTGTGTCTGGCCATTGTCGGTCCTGGAATTGTTGCTTCCTTGTCGCTGGCGATTCCGCCACGGGCACGTGCCATGGGCTTCTCGATTGGTTCGTTGTTCATCATTCCGGGCTTGCTGATCTTGCCGATGATCGGCTGGATCGCTGATTCGTGGGGTATTCGCACGGGGATGAGCGTGATGGTGCCGGTGTTCTTCATCGGCGGTCTGGTGATCTCAACTGGAGGCAACGTCATTTCCACCGACATTGAGCAGGTGCGGCGCACCACTCTGGCTCGGGCCGAAGTGTTGGCCGCCCGCCGACGCGGCGAGGTGAAACTGCTCTATTGCAAAGACGTGAGCGCCGGCTACGACGGTGTGACGGTGCTTCACGACATCGACTTCGAGGTTGACAAGGGTGAGATTGTGGCATTGTTGGGGACCAACGGTGCTGGCAAGTCAACCTTCCTGAAGGCGGTCTCGGGTGTGGTTCAGGCGGACCGCGGGGCCATCATTTTCGATGGGCGTGATGTCACTCACGCTCCGCCCAACGAGATCTGTGGGTTCGGTATTGTTCAGATTCCGGGTGGCGCCGGAGTTTTTCCGGGTCTTACTGTTGGCGAGAATCTTGAAGCAGCGGGTTGGCTGACCCGCAGAGACCACTCCGAGCAGAGCGCGGCACATGCCAAAGTCCTCGAAGCGTTCCACGAATTGACTGAGCGCCTGGACGATCGGGCTGCGGATCTCTCCGGGGGTCAGCAGCAGATGTTGGCGCTGGGCATGACCTTCTTGTTGAAACCGAAGCTGCTGATGGTTGACGAACTGTCTTTGGGTCTGGCCCCGATCGTGGTAGAGCGCTTGTTGGGGATGGTCCGTGAGATCGCCGCCGAGGGAGTGACGGTGATTCTGGTCGAACAGTCTGTGAACGTCGCTCTTGAGTTGGCGGAGACGGCGTACTTCATGGAGCGCGGGCGCATCCGTTTCAATGGCCCGACCCAAGAGTTGCTGAAGCGCCGTGATCTGCTCAGGTCAGTGTTCTTGGGCGATGTCGACGACCTTCAGACACAGGACGAGACTACACCTGTTGTTGAGGTTGAACCTGATCTAGAGGTTCAAACTCAACAGAGCTCGGAACTCTTGAAAGTCACTGGGCTGGCGCGGCGCTTTGGCGGAGTGCACGCGGTCTCCGATGTCTCATTCACGGTTGACACCGCAGAGATTGTCGGATTCATAGGGCCCAACGGTGCTGGAAAGACAACTCTGTTTGATCTCATTGCCGGTTCCACTACTGCAGATTCGGGCACCGTGGTCCTCTCGGGAAGAGACATCTCTCGTCAATCCGCCAGCGCTCGGGCACGCCAGGGATTGGGGCGCTCGTTCCAGGATGCTCGATTGTTTCCGTCGTTGACAGTTTCCGAGGTGATCGCGGTATCGCTCGAGCGTTGGATCTCTTGGGGTGATCCCGTAACCGCGGCGCTCTACTTACCGATGGCTTTCGATAGCGAGGCTTCGGTATCCAACCGAGTCGAAGAACTCATCGAGTTGATGGGACTCGAGCGCTACCGGCACAAGCGCGTCCGAGAGCTGTCGACGGGGACCCGGCGCGTTGTTGATCTTGCCTGTGTTCTTGCCCACCGTGCGACCGTGGTGTTGCTCGATGAACCATCGAGCGGGATTGCTCAATCAGAGGTTGAAGCTTTGGCGCCTTTGTTGTTGCGGATGCGCAGCGAGATGGGAGCTTCTCTGCTAGTCATTGAGCACGATATGAATCTAGTGACCGCCATTTGTGATCGGGTTCTGGCACTCGATCAGGGGACCGTGGTGGCAACCGGTTCGCCCGCCCAAGTGCTCAACGATCCCAAAGTGCTCGCGGCGTATCTTGGGAACCCCGCCAAGTAGACGACGAGAGCAATCACATGCAACCATCCTCAGCAGAACCTCAAGGCACCAACTGGCAACGAACTCTGAGGCGATTCGGTCCGATTCTGGCTATCGCGGTGGTCGTCATTGTGGTGATCGTGATCGTGGCGGGTGGTGGCGACAATTCCGACGACAGCGAAGATCTAGGCGACGACGCTACGGTTACCGAGAGTTCGGTCCCCGAATCCGACGCAACCGACGTCTCTGAAAGCACCGTCGGTGATGACGGCGAAGACCCCTCAGCAGAAAGCACACCCGACAGCACTACACCAGACCCCGACGATGACACGCCGGTTGACACTGGTCTGCCGGATGGGGTCATGACCCTCAGCGTGGCTGACGAACTCGGTTTGGACATTGACTTCGGCCAGCGTTGCGATACCGAACGCGGCACTCTCGCTGTGCCCAACTTTTTCGCACCAGAGTGTTTTGCTCCTTTCGAGGGCGACAACGGGGGTGCCACCGCTCAAGGTGTGACCGAGGATTCGATAAAGATCGTCTGGTGGACCGCTCGCGACGCCGACCCGGTTCTCAGCTATGTCACCTCGGCGATACTCAACGATGACACCACCGCAGATGACGAGCACACCATGCACAAACTCGTCGAGTATTACGAGACCTATTACGAAACCTACGGTCGCAAAGTCGACCTATTGGTGTACGAAGGCTCAGGCAACATCAACGACATAGGAGCCGCTAGAGCCGACGCCGTGGAAATCGCTGAAGAACACAAACCGTTCATGGTCTGGGGCGGACCAACGCTCACCAATGCGTTCGCAGAGGAACTCCACGCCCGGGGAATTCCTTGTATCGGCTGCGGACCTGGTCAGACGCAGGAATACTACGTTGATCGACCCGGCCTCGCTTACACAATCACCAAGGGTCCCGATCAACTCAATCTGCTGGTGGCCGAATACGTCGGCAAACGCTTGGCAGGCGACCCTGCGATCCACGCTGGCGACGAGTCGATGCACTCCAAAGAACGGGTCTTCGGGCGCATCTGGATCGAAGCCAGCGCTGCATCGGCGGAGTCAAACAAACAGTTCGAAGCGGCACTTGCCGACTGGAATGTGGAAATCAAAGAATCACAGAACTACGTGCTTGATCCCGGCACTCTCCAAGAATCGGCTTCAACGGTGATCGCCCGTATGAAACAAGCCGGCGTTACTTCAGTAATCTTCAACGGCGATCCCATAGCGCCCCGCGAGTTCACCAACGAAGCAACTGCGCAGGACTACTGGCCAGAATGGATCGTCACTGGTTCGGTATTGGTCGATACCACGGCGTTTTCCCGCACGTATGACCAGGCGCAATGGGCGAACGCGTTCGGTGTCTCGAACCTCGCCGCTCGGGTCGACCGAGTCATCGGCGGGGATCACTCGCTATATGTCTGGTTTCATGGTGAACCGCCCCGAGCTGACGACAATATCGGAGTGATCAATCCCGCCATCCAGACCTTCTACTCCTACTACCAGCTAGTGGGACCCGAATTGACGATCGAGAACTTCCACGAAGCAATCTTTGCCGCTGAACCGACTCGCCGAGCGCTGACCGCGCCATCGATTTCATATGGCTATGACGGAATCTGGCCAGCCGAGTTTGAGCCTGATTACCGCGGCATCGACGATGTGGCTGAGATCTGGTGGGACAACACGGTCTCCGGCCTTGACGAGATCGATCGGGATGGCGTCGGCATGTGGCGGTTCGTCAACGGCGGTGAGCGCTATAAGCCAGGTGAGATTCCAGAAGGCCCCCCGGATGCCTTCGTGCTTGAAGGCTCGGTCACGATCTACGAACAACGTCCCGACGACGAAGAGTTCCCCGACCACTACGAACCACTCCCAGCGCGCTAGGGCGCTGTGGTCAGCCAGCGAACTGCTAGCAGTTAGTTATTCGCGTTCGCGTAGCTCGCGGCGAAGGATCTTGCCGGACGCGCTCTTGGGGACGGCGTCGATCACTTCGAGCAAGCGGATCTGCTTGTAGCTCACCAGATGCTCGCCAACGAGTGCTTGAACCTCTTCGAGGGTGACGGTGGCTGTGGGGGCGCACACCACGAAGGCCTTGGGGATCTCACCGGCTTCAACATCTTCAACCCCGATCACCGCCACATCAATGATCGCCGGATGGGTGATGACCACCGCTTCGAGCTCCGCAGGGGGAACCTGGAAGCCCTTGTACTTGATGAGTTCCTTGATGCGGTCCACGATCGAGTAGTGCCCTGCTTCGTCGAGCACTGCCACGTCGCCGGTGTGCAGCCAACCGTCTGCGTCGATGGTTTCGGCTGTGGCCTCCGGGTTGTTGAGGTAACCCTTCATTACCATCGGGCCGCGTACCCACAGTTCGCCTCGTCCGCCGACATCTTGATCCTCGCCTGTTTCGGGGTCAACGATGCGGCACTCGGTGTTGGACACAGCGGTGCCGCTGGTGCCGGGCCGGTAATTTCCTTCTGCAGTAGCGTGCGTCACCGGGCTGAGTTCGGTCATCCCGTAGCCCTGAACAATTTCGCATCCCACCCGATTGGCCGCTTCTTCTGCCAAGTCCGCCCCCAGCGGTGCCGCGCCCGAAAATACTTGTTTCAGACTCGACAGGTCGTAGTTCTCCACAAGCGGAGACTTGGCCAAGGCCAGCACCATCGGTGGCACCGCGAAGAAACGAGTGATCCGCCACGACTCCACGAGTGTCAGTGCCGCATCCAAACCGAACCGCGGCATCGTCACCACGGTCACGCCGTTGGCCAGCAACCCGTTCATCAGGACCTGCATCCCGTAGATGTGGAAGAAGGGCAGGGCTGCTAGTCCCACGTCGTTTTCGTCGTATCGGAGCACATGTTCCATCTGACAGACATTGGCAACCAGATTGCGGTGGGTCAGCATCACGCCCTTGGGCAGACCAGTGGTTCCCGACGAATACGGCAGCACCATCACATGCTCGTGAACATCAACCTCAACTTGGTCGATCGGATCGCCCATCAGCGAAGCCATCGACGTGGCCCCGGGGGCCTCCCCTACCACGATCACCTCGCTGACACTGGTGCCTTCTATAGCGGCCAGGGCAACGTCGAGAAACATCGGAATCGTCAACAGCAGCGACGCGCCCGAATCCTGGAGTTGGAAACGGACCTCGTTGGCGCCGTATGTCGGATTGATGGTGGTGATCGTGGCGCCAACAACGCCTACGGCATGAAATACGACGGCGTATTCGGGCACGTTGGGGGCCATGATCCCAAGAACATCTCCAATGCCGAACCCTCGTGCCGATAAACCCCCAGCCATGGATCGTATTGCCGAGTCAAGTTCAGCGAAGGTGTATGTCGAAGAGGCGCCGTCGGTGATGGCCACACGATCCGGAATGCTTTGCGCATGACGCATGACCAACTCGGTTATGGAAACGTCTGGGATCTCCACGCGGGGCAGAGGACTGGTATGGATGATTGTCATCGGTTTCCTTAGAGACTTGATTCGTCCACGGATGGTAGCGTGAGCAACATCTACGGGCTCATGCGGACTCAGGATACGGTGGACGTATTGCCCCGCAGACTGAGAAAGGCGAGCAGTACCACAGGCCAGATTCATGGACCCGCTTATCGACCCCACCGATCCCCGCAGAGTTCGCAACCGAAGACCTGTCCGTGCCTTCATTCGGCGGGTCATGCGCCCAGAGTCCCGTCCTCCTAAGGAATCCGACATCTTCACCGCGGCCCGTCACGTCACGGGCGCGATTGGAGCCGGCACCAGCCCGGCTTACGAGGCGCTGGCCGAAGGGGGCGAGAGTCTCAACCGTTCGCTGCGGAAGAACCCGTTGCCTCCCAGCACCCACGTTTCGCATCGTGACGCCACCCGCCACAATCTTCCGGTCCCGCTCTCTGAACGCTGCATTCAGGACCACCGCAAGCCCGAGGACTCGTGAACTCAGACACGCTTGGGTAGTCGAGCAAAGAGTCGCTCGGGCAAGAGTCGCTAGGGGAAGAAGAGCAAGGCGTTACTGCTACGGGGTGGAGCACCTAGATCGGTTAGGTCAACAGAATCGATCTGGGCGGTCGTCACGTCCAGAACCGACAACCGCGAGGCCGTAGCGGCGTCAAACCACGCAACAAAAGACGAGTCCGGTGACCAAGCGATCGCCCCGCGCACTTCGGTCGCGAGCACGACAAGTTCGTCGGCTGCGACATCATAGAGGAGGTCTGGATATGACGGGCCTGTGGCTGGGTTGACCAGCAGAAGATGAGTTCCGTCGGGAGCGATCGTGACGCTCCCCAAGTCCCCCGCGAGTTCTGTCGGCAGGTCTGAGACTGCGCCTGATGAGCGATCAACCAGCACCGGAGTGCAAGCCAACGAATCAATGCAACGGATCTCGACATGATGAGTAGTGGTCGCGGCGATCACCGGCGAGTCAGAAAAGTGAACGAGGCCACTTTGAGTGGTGACAAACGTCTCACCGGTTGAACTGGTGACGAGCACACCGAGGCCAGGCACATCGAGCAGCGCTGCCCCGACCGGCACCTCAAGACGAACCATGAACACTCCAGAGGAGTTTCCTACGTAGATTTTTGCAGGATCCGGCGGCGTATGAACGACTATCGCGAGGCTGTTGATCTCACCCACAATGACCTGCCCCCGTGAGGAAAGACGGTAGATCGTGGGATCACCCGATCCAGCTCCCAACTCGAAACCGTACGTATCACCGCTCTGGTCGAACATGACGAAAGAACCGAAGCCGGCGAGCAGGTCGTTCATGGTTGCTACTGCGGGTGTCACGATCCTTACAGGATCGTCAGCTGAAGCAGGGTTGACAATGGCGATCCCGTCGGGCGCAACATATGCAACTCGATGTTGGCCAACGAGCAATGCCAGTTCGCGTACCGCTGGCGTGTTGCGGCCTTCAGCCACGGCTCTGTCGGAATTATCGCTTCCGGTGTCACCGTCCGTATCTGATGCTGGGCCTCCGTTCGGGTCAATGTCTGTGACGGGGAACGAGTCTTCGGGAGCGCTGACTGATTCGGGCGACTCACGCCAACCGATAAACAAAGCCGCTGCGAATATTGACAGCAGAGCAACCGTGAACCACTTGGCGGGTCCAACACGACCGGCGACCCCGACGGCTTCGGTCTCTTCGGTGAAATCGCTGTGGTCCGAGTGACCGCGGTGGCTTTGGTCAATCTTCTGACCGCAGGTGGGACACACGTGCTGATCGAAGCGCTCATCGGCTCCGATCGAAAGATGCTGGATTCGAGGAGGGCGTGGGTTATTGTCTCGCTGGTTGGCTCGCTGGGTGTCTCGCCTCATCTGCGACCGAATCTAGTTCGCTTCGTGGTGCGGATTTCAGAGCAACAGACTCCTGTTGCTGGTAGTTGTCTGAATCGCGGCCACGTTTACGCGGCCACGTTTAGAATGTGATCTGTTCGCTGGCCACTTAAGCAGAGTCAGGAGACGGGTGGTTACCCAAGAGCCATATCTGGACATGATCGCCCCTTGGGACGGGCGTCGTGTACCGGTGACTTTGCTGGGCGGATACCTCGGAGCGGGCAAGACCACAGTGATCAACGAGGTGCTGGCAGCAACCGACCGGCCTATTGCGGTGCTGGTGAACGATGTCGGTGAGGTGAATGTCGATGCCTCACTGGTGCGTCGTCGCCATGGCGACACCATTGAATTGACCGACGGATGTGTCTGTTGCAGCCTCGCCGGGGGTTTGGCAGAGGCGTTTGACGGTTTGAGAGACCGGGACGCCCCTCCTGATCACGTCATCGTGGAACTGAGCGGTATTGCGGATCCCGCTCGGGTGGTGCCTTGGGCGTCTTCGCCGGGGTTTTCGCTCGACGGTGTTGTTGTGCTGGTCGACGCCGATCAGTTCCCGGAGCGCATCAGCGATCCGGCTACGGCTGCTTCAGTGGAGACTCAGCTCAACGCAGCGGACCTGCTTGTTCTCACCAAACTTGACCTTGCGACATCTTCTGACGTTGACGAGACCCGGTTCTGCCTGCAGCGCCTCGCCTCCGATATTCCGGTTCTGAACAGCGACGACGCGGTAGCTACTGCCTCGTTTGTCGACCTCGCCACTCGCCGGCCCGGCGGCGTGGCCGATATCGGGCCGGCAAACCTGTTCGACGCCCACAATGTCACCACTATTGCGGTACCCAGGCCCATAGCTCGTGCCGAGTTCGAAGCCATGATCGACGCTTTGGCGCCATCGACGCTGCGAGCCAAGGGCATTGCGACCACCCCCGAAGGCACCCGCCTCCTCGCTCAAGTCGTGGGCCGCCGCCGATCAGTCACCGTGCTCCCCGATGCCGAATCCCAACCCCCCACCGACCTGGTAGTAATCACCTCCCGATCTTGACTACGGTTGACTCACTGGGGAGATAATTGAATGACTGAGCGTCATTTTCGTGTATGCTCGCCCGTAGGAAGAAAAGGAGGTATCCGATGCGCAAGAAGACGTCGTCACGCGCAGCCCGTCGATCCTCCAGGGACCAGCAGATGCGCGGGCAGAGATATGCCGCGAACTGCCCAGCCCCTCCCGTATTCAAACATCCCCCATCGCCACCACCGCCGCCATCCTCCAAGAAATAGACCGTGCCGACGTCCCTGCTCGGGTTGGCGGTACTTCTCGTTATTGTTCCTGGCCTTGGCTATCAACTGGGCCGCGAATCCAAGCAACCGACTCGGGAACTGGCTGGACTTAGAGAGACAGTCTCGCTTATCTTCGCCGGACTGGTTTCGACATCTGTCGGCTTGTTTGCTTTCGGTCTTGTTCGTTGGATTGCACCCAGCAACACTCCAGATGTCGGATTGTTTCTTCGTACACCCGGGCTGTACTTTCGCGACCAACTGCCGTATCTCGCGTCTTGGACCGCCGCAATCATTGCGCTCTCCACCGGCCTCGCCTTTTTCGCGGGCCGACACCTTCCACGAAACAGAGGCGGGCTTGCATACGCGTCAGCTTGGTGGCGCGTCTTTGAGATCGCTGAAAAATTCAAGGCGTTCAAGGGTTACAAGATTTATGTGGGTTGTGAACTCACCGACGGCTCATACGTCAGTGGCAGGCTTTGGAGCTACAACGCTACAGTCAAGGAGACCCCTGACCGGGACATCGTCCTAACCGCTCCGATTACCCACCGTCCGAGTGACGCGAACGGTCCCGTTCCACTCAAGGGGGTTTCCATTCTCACGCTGAGCGCATCGCGCGTGAAGTTTCTGACGGTCACGTATGTCAATGAGGACAATGAGCATCAGACCCTCCCAGCAACCTGAAGAGACTGGCATCGCTCTAAAGGAGCAAGTTGGCGCGTAGTCATTTCTCCTACAACGGCGGCACGTTGCTGATCGGCGCAACCGACGATGGTGAGCCGGTCTGTCTCGAAGAAGACTGCGCGCTCGTCAAGGCACCGAACGCAGACGGCTTCGTCAACCGGCTCGACACGCTGTTCGAGACCGCCTTGCTGACGGGGCGTGAATCCCTCCTTCAGAAAGAAGTCGTGAAATCCAGATTGCAGACCTCGTGGCCTACGTCCTCAATCGTTTCGACAGAGTCTCAGGGGGGAACACCGAAGCAGGCCGGACATGGCTGTTCAGCGGTTGTACCACGACCACATCGTTCCTCTTCGTGTCACCTGGCGGGAACGGTGGCCGCGTTAGGAGAATGGGGGGCCACGCGACTTGGGCCCGCCGAAAGGCGGACCCAAGTGGGTTGGACCAATGCACCTCGGTAGTCCAAAGCGACATATGGCCTACGTACATAATAGCGCGAGGGTGTGACACTTTCTAGACCGTTTCTTCCTCGGACGACTGCGGGGTCGTGGAGTTCTACACGCCGTCGACGCTACGCCGCCGTTCTCAATAATTCGTTGCCAGTCTCGGCGTTGATGTAGGCGAAACTCTGTGGGGGCCTGAATCCTTGCGAGGTCTCACGCAGGCGTCCGAGGGGAATGGGCCGGAGCAAGATATCTGGGTCTAACAACGTCAAGGCCGCGCCCTTCTCAACACCTTCGAAGTAATCCAAGAACTCTTGACGGTTGATCCCGGTTCGCGGACCGAACCTCCGCCACAGGCTGGCTAGGCAATCAGTCTCGACGCTCGTAACGATGCAAGTACCGACCAGCGCTCGCACCGGTGATGTCGAATACACAAGTGCCCGTGTCGGCACGACGATCTTCGGTTCCGCCCGCCGAAGCTCAACCGTTTTTTCGCCAGTGAGAACGGCTTCAGCGAACCTTGGCTTGAGAGACAGGACGATCATCCGCTCCTGATCGGCAGCCCGGTGACCAATTCCAGGATTGCTCACGTTACTGGCTTCCCAGGCAGCACTAAGCCCGTGCCGTCTTGTGTTTCCGCAACGGTCAGCGGTGGCATCGCTCGGTGCCGCCACTCGGCGGTCTCGGGTTTATTCCCCTTGCGTTTGTTGCAGTAGGTGTGGGCAGCCTGGAGGTTGTCGATCTTGTGTAGGCGACTCTTGTATGTGGATCCAGGTTTTGCCTTACCGTCCTTTCCAACATCGAACAAGGCAAACACTTTGGGGACAATGTGCTCAATCTGCGCGCCTTTCAGTTTCATCTCGCCTGCGCACAATCCGCATCGCCGACCGTCACGCTCATAGACGTATCTGAGCATTCTGCGGCGGTGATTGTCGTCCCAACGGCCTGTCGCGTCAGGCTCGTCGGATTCCAGATACCAACGCCGACCCTTGTCAACGCTCCTCAGCATCTTGTTGACGAATCCCTGTGGTTTATCGACCGTGTCTGTGCCCGTTGCTTCTCCCACGCTGCCTTGCGTTTGTTGAACCGGCAAAGGAGGTTCCGCATCATTCGGTGCTTCCGCCGGTGGTTGGATCTTCAAAGTGCCTCTGCACCGAGGAAACTCAGTGCATCCCCAGAACTCGCTACCCGTGTTCGCTCCCTTCCGCGCCGTGCGCAGGACCATCGGCCGATCACATCGCGGGCAGTTCGGAACTGACTCCGGGTCGTGCGCTGAAACTCCGCTCATGGTTCTCTTTCGTCCGATTCGGATGTCAATTTCGGTGATTCTGTATCACCCATCTCTAGATGACGTAATCGGCGATCAGACAGTTCCTGGATGAAAAAACTACACTGGAACCCTTGCAGAATGTAGAGAACTTTTGGTTGTCGCACTCCTTGGAAGATTTGGCCGACTCTCAAGGAGTCGGTGTCGTCGTCCGGATCGAAGTCCTTCGCGACGAGACCATCTCCAACGAGGAAGCAGATGCCTTTCTTGCCGCGCTTGGGTTGTGATCCGTGCCAACTACAGGGTCGTTCGTAGACACCGACGTGCTCTCATGGATTGCGATTTCGGGTTTCACGCGCTGAACACCCCAAGATAATCCAGCCCCAGAACAGGACTCCGACTGGTACGAGGGCGATCTGCCGGTAGTTCTGATCTGCAAGAACGCTCCACAACCCGCCAACAAGGCAAGCAGCCAACGCCAACGCAGCAACAAACTGAAATACTCGGTACCGCGATATCCGCGACCGAGCGAGTAACACGCGTTTATCACTAAACCTACTCAAGATATATCATCCTAGCCCGTCGGCGACTGCGGTGTCCCATAGGTGGAACTCGTCGTCGTCCCACTCTTCAAACGCATTGGCGTAACTCTGCGACAACTCAGATGCGCGAAGAAGCCTGACGGCTCGCTGAACCGCACCCGAGCGCGACAGACCGTTGTGTGCTTCGGAGTAGTCGGCGAGGAACCGTATGTCTTCGTCCGGAAGGTTCACACTTACTTTCATACATTAAGTGCTACCAGAGTTCACCCCCGCTGCCTTAGTCCTACGCGGAGCCCGTCTCCATCAGACATCCCAAGGAGGAGACAGTTCACAATCGCGACAACCAACAGATCTCTGCCCCCAACCGCTTCACCCAGTGAAAACCAGGGAGAGGCTGTTGGGGGCTTTACGCAATCAACCTACCATCACACACGGGTGTGGCCTGACAGGGAGCCGAGGCGGTTAGTCTGAGGCCGGTGAGCGGGAACGACCCAGCCAAGCAGCAGGAGGCGGGTCGAGTTCTTGCCACGTTGCCGGAGGACTGGGTGCGGGCTTTGGCGGTGGTGGCCCATCCCGACGACCTTGAATACGGAGCGTCGGCGGCTGTCGCTCGCTGGACGGCAATGGGCAAAGACGTCCGTTACGTGTTGGCCACCCGGGGCGAGGCCGGCATCGATTCCATGCCTCCCAGCGAGGCCGGTCCGCTGCGCTCGACAGAGCAGGTCTCCGCCGCGGCCGCCGTGGGTGTTTCAGTGGTTGAGTTCCTCGATCACCCCGACGGCCTGGTGACCAACGGGATCGAACTGCGGCGAGACCTGGCCGCGGCCATCCGCCGTCACCAGCCCGAAGTGATCATCGGATCGAATTACCGCGACCGCTGGGGAGACTCGGGGCCCTGGAACCATGTCGATCACCGAGAGCTCGGTAGGGCTCTACCCGACGCCGTTCGCGACGCCGCCAATCGCTGGCTGTTCCGAGAAGCGGGCGAACCGTGGAGCGGTGTGCGCTGGATCGCATACGCATCCTCTCCTGTGCCCACCCATGGAGTTGACGTGTCCGATCATCTCGCGGCCGGCGTGGCCTCGTTGCGCTGTCACCGCGTCTACATCGAGAACCTCGGCGACCCGTCCTTCAATCCCGATTCGTTCCTGAGCGACAGCTGCCAGCAGGTCGGCGAGTCGCTCGGCGTGCAGTACGGAGTCGCCTTCGAACTGATCCCAATGTGATCAAGCGCCGGTGGATCCCCCCCCCTCCCCCCCCCCCCCCCCCCCATATCTCCGACGCACACCTCGAAGAAATACAACTTGCAAGTTGTATCGTTGTTCCGCTTGAAACACCGGGTCAGCCGAGGACGAGATCGAGGCTCGGGGCGTTGCCGAGTTGAGTCTTTAGGGCGTGGTCCCTGCTTGGGTGTACCGTCGGGAGGATAGCTGGTAGGCGCGTGCTGCGACGGCTCCTCGTTGAGGGTGATCGCCCGATTGCCGCAACCTGACCACTGAACCTGGCCAGCGGCGGTTACTCGTATCGGAGGGCTTCGGTGGGCGACAGGCGAGAAGCCCGGATCGCCGGATAGATGCCCGCGAGCGCACCGATCACGAACGCCGCGCTGAGACCGCCCCAGACCGCTATGTCGGGAATGATCACCCGCCATCCCTGAGTTGCCGAATACCCCGCGGTGACCGCAACACCGAGCAGCACTCCGGCTGCACCTCCCGCCGCAGACAACAGCAGCGACTCAGTCAGAAACTGGCCGAGGATGTGACCTCGAGTAGCCCCGATCGCTCGTCGCAAACCGATCTCGCCGCGCCGCTCGAGCACACCGATCACCATCACGTTGGCGATTCCGATCCCGCCTACGAATAGAGCAACCGCGCCCAAGCCGAGGAAGAGGTTTGCAAACTGGTTCTCGGCGGCCTCTTGTGCCTCCAGCAGGTCTGAAGGCCGGCTCACCTCCACCTCTTCCGGGTTCGCCGGATCGGCCGTGGCGGGCATGACATCGCGGGTGATATCAATCCACCCCTCGTTGACCCGTAGATAGACCGTCGTCGCCGCGCCGTCAGCATCGAAATAGTCGATCGACGCCTGATGCCCGATAATCGCCGCCCGGTCCAAATCGGGAGCCAGCGCAAAAGGTTCCAAGATGCCCACTACCTCCACCCAACGGTCGCCAATGAGCACCCGCGGCCGGCTGCTGAGGTCCCTGATCCCAAGCCGCTGCGCTGTGACCGACCCCAGGACCACGGCGGGATACTCAAGGGCTGCCTCGGTGAGGAATGTGCCATGGGCGATTTCGCCGTTGAGGGTGTCGAGCAGGGCCATGTCGCTTCCCACCACCGAGATGCCGCCAGTCCGGCCCGACGGGATGAAGTCGCTGCGGTACACGTCAACGTCGACTGAGGACACAAAGGAGATCTCCTCCACGCTCCCCACCCGTCCGATCATCGCCACAGCGTCATCAGGAAGAGTGGCGTCGCCAGCACCAAAACCAGCGGAGGGGGTTACTTGCAAGAGGTTGGTGCCCAAGGCGTTGATCTTGTCGAGCAGATCGGACTTGGACGATTCAGAGAGACCGAGCACTCCCACGAGCGAAGCGATACCGATGGCGATACCCAGCGCTGAGAGGGCAGCACGCAGCTTTCGGGATTGAAGCCCCGCAAACCCGACGCGAATTACATCGAGCGGACGCAGCCGGCTTGGTTGGACCCCCGAGTTCACCACGTCTGCCTCGTATCGGACTGCACCTTCCCGTCGAGCAGACGCACGATTCGGGGAAGCTGCGCGGCGATCTGATCGTTGTGGGTCACCACGACAATCGTGCTCCCCTCGGCATGCAGTCGCTCGAACAGTTCAATGATCGACGCGTTCGCCTTGGAATCCAGGTTGCCAGTGGGCTCATCGGCCAGTATCAACGCCGGGTCATGCACCAAAGCTCTCGCGATTGCGACCCTTTGCCGCTCACCCCCGGACATTTTCGAAGGAATGTGGGACTTCCGGTTTCCGAGGCCTACCCGGTCTAAAGCGGCCGCCGCTCTTTCTCTGCGTTCTCTGGGGGCCACCCCCAGATAGAGCAGGCCTCCAGCAACATTCTCCAGGGCCGAGGTGCCCGACAACAAGAAGAATCGCTGGAACACGAACCCCAGCTTGCGCCCCCGTATCGCAGACAAATGTCGCTCAGAAAGTTCCGATGTATCCAACCCGTCGACCAGCACCGTGCCGCTGCTGGGCCGGTCAAGCGTGCCCATCATGTGGAGCATGGTTGACTTGCCGCATCCCGACGGACCAACCACACCAACCATCTCGCCGGACTCAATGGTGAGGTTGACCCCGTCGAGCGCAAGCACTGGCGGGGTACCTGGGTAGAACTTGGTGGCCGACCGAAGTTCCAACGCAGGAGCGGCTAGCTCACCGGTGGTCACGGGATCACAACCTCCAAGTCCGGCGCCAATCCATTGCCGGCGACCTCTACGAATCCATCGGCGAAGAGACCGGTGCTGACCCCGACCAAGCGGACGCTTCCGTCGGGTTGGACAATCTCAACCGCGTAGCCCCCCTCCTGTAGAGCAAGCAAGGCACTCACAGGAACGCTCAGAACAGCCTGGGCGACCTCAGTGGCGAAGCGAACTTGAACGGTGGCCCCCGTCCAATTCGGGTCCACCGACTCCTCCGGGGCGATCACGACATCCAGATATGACGATTCGTTACTCTGTTCGGTTGCTGAAACGATCACCGGGACAGCACCCAGCTCAATCACTTCGCCATTCACCTCGGTATCGTCGGGAAGCTCGATCAGCACAGAAGTACCTAGTGCGAGCAGATCCTGATCGATAAGATCAAGCCGGGCGGTGACGCGTTGGGCGGTGACCGTTTGGTCTTGAACCCCGTCGGGCCCAACTGTGCTCGACACCAGTTCCACCGCAGTCAACTCGTAGAGAACAGCGCCCTCGTTCACCGAATCGCCTCGCGAGACGGCCAGGGCGCTCACCGGGGCCGGCCCTGCAATAAAGACCACTTGTCCCAGAGGAATCTCGCCGGTCACCGTCACACCAACATCTGTTTGCCATGCCATAACCGCGTCGGCGGTCTCGGAGTCAAAGACGTCATCCACTTCGAGGTCTCCGTAGCCGAGGGCGACCAAGTTGGTTTCCAGCCATCCGATATCCGGGCCGGGTGTGGTGTCGACAGACATGGAACGCCATGCGGCTCCGTCGCCATAGAACAGGAACGCCGTGTCGGCACCGGCAAGCAAATCGTCGTAGTCGTCCTTTGCGGACTCCAGGGTGAGCTCCGCCGACAACAGGTTCCGGCGGGCCCGCAGCAACTCGACGGTGCCGGGGTCGGCGAGCAAATCGCTGAGCCTGGTTTCCGCCGACTGCAGATTGGAGCGAGCCTGTTCAACCTCAAGGACATCCGGACCTTCTCGCAGTTCCTGCAACTTCTCCTGTGCCGATTGCAGGCTGTTGAGCGCACTATCGATATCCGCAGCCGAGGGACCAGCCAACCACTCGGCGTGGGCGTCTTTGGCTGTATCCAAGCTGGCAAGCGCGCTCTCAATATCCGCAGCCGAGGGGCCAGCCAACAACTCCGACAGAGAGTCTTTGGCTGTATCCAAGCTGGCAAGCGCGCTTTCAATATCCGCAGCCGAGGGACCAGCCAACAACTCGGCGTGGGCGTCCTTGGCTGTATCCAAGCCGGCAAGGGCCGACTCGTGGCCTGCCACATCGAAAATATAGGTCAAGTTGGCATTGAGCAGACGCTCCGACAGATCCGCCCAATCTTCTTCGGTTGATGGCGACCCATACTTTTTGGCTTCGGCGCGAGCCTCGGCGATGTCGTCGGTGAGGGCCACCATTTGCCTCTCGCTCAGAGGCAAACGGCTCAGAGCAGAACCATCACACAGCGACGCGATCGCTCTGTCGGTCCAGTCACAGTATTCGCTCCAGGTGATCTCCAGAGAAACGAAGGACAGGTCCCGCGCTGCCCTCGTTGAGCCGACTCGCTGTTCTGCCAGTCGGATTGCCGCGGTGGCCTCGGCCATGGCCGTCGGGTCCAGATCAGCAATCAAGTCGTCGAAAGTCTCTTGGGCACGGGCGACTGCCGCTCTCCCAGCCCCCAATTCCGCTTCGGTAGGCGCAGCGAGCAGATCGTCATAAGTTTCTTGAGCACGAGCAACTGCCGCTTGAGCCGCCCCCAACTCTGCTTCGGTAGGCGCAGCGAGCAGATCGTCATAAGTTTCTTGAGCACGAGCAACTGCCGCTTGAGCCGCCCCCAATTCAGCTTCGGTAGGCGCAGCGGTCAGATCGTCGAGCGTCAAGCGGGCCTGGGCAACAGCTGCTTCCGCAGAGGCCAGATCGGCGGGTCCAGCCCCAGATTCAAGATCATCGAGCGCGATCTCAGCACTCGCCACCGACGCTTCGGCGGATGCAATCCTCTGTTCGGCCTGCGTCACTTGTGAATCTGTGACCATCGAGTCGATGGCGAACAGTCGGGCGCCGCGTTCCAACCGTGTCCCCTCGGCGGGGACGTCCACCACGACACCACTGCTGGGAGCAACCACGATACGGGCGTCGTCGTAAGCCAAAGTGCCAGAGATGGTGGTCGTCTCGGACAGGTCGCGCACTTCAATGATGTCAGTATTCAAATTGGATGCTGCGGGATCGTCTGTGCTTTCGGTTTGGTCGCCAACAAACCAAACCACGACACCTCCGGCGACTAGTACCAGGATTAGGATCGCTATTAAACCCAACCAACGGCGCTTTCGCCGTTTCGGTGGTGTAGATGTCTCGTTCACTACGGGTTTCCTCCTGCTTGCGCTCCGCCGCCACCGAGACCGCCGAGCTCTCCCCGGCAGGCTTCGACGGCGTCTTGCACGTCTGGATCAGTCGGGTCGAATGCTTCCCCGAACAGTCGTGTACCGGGATTGTCGCCGGTGCCAGTGACGAGCCTGGACAGCTCGGGGTCGTCTACCTCAATTCCTTCTGTACGCAGGCACTGAGCGAATCCAAGCAGAGTGTCCTGTACCTCGGTCAGGTTGAAGCCCCCTCCGTCTCCCCCGAAGGCGAGACCCTCAAAGTGGTGGCGGCAGACGTCTAACCCCTGCTGAAAAGTTTCTGAAGCCGGGTCGATGCCGGAATTCGCGAACATTTGACGCCACTGCACGGCACCTGTGGCATCCACAGTCGGATCAACGAAGTCCGGTAGTCCGTTTTCTCTCATGCACTGGGCAAAATTCAACAATGCCTGCTCGGGGTCTGTTTCCGCAGCCTCAGGCTCAACTTCCGCAGCTTCAGGCTCAACTTCTGTAGGCGCAACCTCCTGCGCCGCGACCCCCTCAGAGAAGTCTTCCCCGACGGTGCGGATTTCAGGTTCGCTGCTTCGGCCAGCGGTTGCCGCGGGGATGGTCCCCGCCTCAGACTCCGATGTTGTGGCTTCGGATGTCGCCGCGGCACCGATGAGGGTGTCCGTTTCCGGAGAGCCCACTCCAATCAAGGTGGCCACTCCCGTAGTTCCGTCGCCTTGATCGCCACCGCCGCAGGATGCGGCGATCAACGTGATGGCGAATGTTGCCGCCACCATGATTTGGAGCCTCAAGGTGTCCCCCCTTGCCAAACTCAGTCCGGACCCGCAAATAGGCAGACCTCATATCTTGTCTCAGATCTCCCAAGAACCCGGCATCCGTCTTCAGTCGCGCACAACGTGGGCGCGGAGGGATTCGAACCCCCGACTTCTTCCTTGTAAGGGAAGCGCTCTAACCAACTGAGCTACGCGCCCGGAGAACAGCAAAGGCTACGGGGAAATTCAGAGAATTTGGCTGAGGAACAGCTTGGTGCGTTCTTCGGTCGGGTTCGTGAAGAAATGCTCCGGTGGGCCTACTTCGACGATTTCGCCGTCCGCCATGAACACCACACGATCAGCAACCTCTCGGGCGAAGCCCATTTCGTGGGTTACGCAGATCATGGTCATACCCTCGGTAGCGAGATCCTGCATGGTGTCGAGAACTTCCTTGATCATCTCCGGATCAAGCGCGGAGGTGGGTTCGTCGAAGAGCATCACCTTGGGCTTCATCGCCAAAGAACGAGCGATAGCAACCCGCTGTTGCTGACCACCGGAAAGCTGGCCCGGATACTTCCTTGCCTGATCTGGGATCTTCACCCGCTCAAGCAGCTCCATTGCAGTCGCCTCCGCTTGAGCCTTGGGAACATTGCGAACATTGCGCGGCGCCAAAGTGATGTTGTCCATCACCGACAGGTGCGGAAACAGGTTGAAGCTCTGGAACACCATGCCCGTCTCGCGGCGAATCCCCTGAATTGCTCGAATGTCGTCGGACAGCTCGATTCCGTCCACCACGATCGAGCCGCGGTCGTGTCGCTCAAGGCGGTTGATGCAGCGGATCAGCGTGGATTTACCCGAACCAGAGGGCCCGATAACCACCACCACCTCCTGCTCCCCGACGGACATGTTGATGTTGCTCAGAGCCTGAAAGTCACCAAAGAACTTGTCGACCCCACGCAAGCTGATGATCGTGTCCCCTTTACCGAGGACCTCGGTTGCGTCTGCGTTGACGGCTATATCGCTCATCTCACTCCGACTCCTAGTCTCTCTTCGACTCTACGACTCTCTTTCGACATGGTGTAGGCGAATGCCCAATATCCGAGGGCGACGAAGGGATAGGTCACCGTCACCAGCCCTTGTCCCAAAAACTCTGTCTGGGCGTTGGCCACGGCAGAAGCCTGCAGGAACTCCAGCAAACCGATGATCGTAAGCAACGACGTGTCCTTGAACAACGAAATGAACTGGCCGACCATGGCGGGAATCACCGCGCGCAACGCCTGGGGAAGGACGATCAGACGTTGTATCTTGCCGGCGGACATCCCAGCGGCCTGCGCTGCTTCAACCTGACCACGAGGCACCGCCTGAAGACCTCCACGGACAATCTCAGCGATGTACGCGGCTGAGAACGCGATAATGACAATCATGGCTCGAGTCAACGGGCCGGGAATGCCGACGTCGATCGGGAACAGAAAAGGAAGCATAAACCATGAAAACAACAATAATGAGATCAAAGGCACGCCGCGCACGAACTCAATGAAGATCACCGACGCGCCCTTGATCACCCGCAGATCCGACTGGCGTCCCAGGGCCAGCAGGATGCCCACCGGGAGTCCGGTACTGATGCCGATCACCGTCACGAACAAAGTGAGATGCAAACCTCCCCAATCGTCCCAACCAAAGCCTCCCAAGTCGATGACCCGCAACCCGTACCACACAACGAAGAAAACAAAGACTGCCGCGACCCGCGAGGCAAGGATCCCCCCGACTCGTCGTTTGAACGGATACCGAAGGTGCCAACGCCGCGCCCGTCGTGACGCCCCAATCGTTTCTGGCGCCCCGACGCCCCTATCATCGGCATAACGTCGAACCTCCACCAGCGTCCACGCGCCGACCAACCCACCAACGGTCAAAGCTCCGAGACCTCCAGTCCCGGCGAGAACCAGCAGCGATAGCAATCCAAGCAACCCCGCAAAGAACAGTCCACGTGTTCGCATCGTGGGGTTGAACCTGCGGCCCAGTTCACGGTTGATGACGAACACCACGAAGATGGTGGCCAAACCTACAAACGGCGGCACGGTCCGGGCGAAGGATAAGAAAAAAATCAACACCGCAATGATCGCCCAGAACCTGCGCAACAGATCAGGCCAAGAGTGGGGTTCGGTGGGCAGACCCTTTTCTTCTGCGTCTGCCTGCGCCGATCGCCACGACACTCCAGAACCGATTCCTAACGCCCCCATCAGCAGGTACCCCGACACCCAGGATCGCCACAACTCGTCACGGGGGAACTGACCGACCATGAACAGGGCAAGGTTGCGGCGGATAATCAAGAAGTCAGAAGAAAATAGCCATCCCAGCGTTTGCACGACCGCGTAAGCAACGCAGAGGATGACAACACCAGTGATCAACGAGTTGTACCAGTTGTTGAACAGATTCTTCTTGACCCAGTCTCCCGGTGACAACCGGTGGCTCGGTGGCAGATCGTTCGCCTCCTGAACCCCGTCGTGGGCTCCCGAACCAGAATCGGTAACCGACATCACACACCCCTCAACTGGAGGCGGCGGTTGACCAGGTTGCCTATCGCCGACAGGATCAATGAGAAGGTCAAGTAGATCACCATGAGAATCAACAAGAGCTGCGGTGCCGGTCGGGAATGCCCGAACAGGTCGTTGATGATCGAAGTGGTCTCAGCGAAACCTATCGCCACGGCCAATGAAGAGTTCTTGGTGTAGTTGAGGAACTGGTTGATCAACGGCGGGAAGGCGATCCGGAAGGCCTGAGGCAGTATCACGAACCGGTACCGTTGCAGACCACCCAGGGCCAGGGCATGCGAAGCCTCCACTTGCCCCTTGTGTACGGCCAGGATGCTGCCCCGAACAATCTCGGCGATATGGGAGGCCGTGTAGATTACGAGCGCCAACATCACCGCCACATAGGGCATTTGCATCCGAAAGCCACCCGACCAGATCTTATCCTCGACGGTGGTCTTGGAGAACTCGAACGGCCCTCCGAGCGCCAAGAAGAACACCCCGCACAGCACGACCAGGGTCGCCAAGGACCACAGCGCCCTGCGGTGCGGAGCACCCTTGTTGTTGAACACCCGAGTCCGCCATGCCCAGACCCCCACGGCAGCCACAACGCTGCCCACGACGAGCAGTCGGTAGGCCCCGAAGTTGTCCAAACCGACAATCGAGGGGAACGCGAATCGACTGTTGCTGAAGATCATCCAGCCGCCGAAGGGCCGCCAAGCAGCTTCCGCTGTCGGACTTGCCCCGATTGGGAAATTGAGGAAAACGGCTCCCCACAAGAACACAATCACCAGCAAGGGCGGGATGTTCCTGAAGAACTCGACGTATCCGGTTGCGAGCTTCCGCAACAGCCAGTTGGTCGACAGGCGTGCGATACCAATGAGGGTCCCGAACAGCACAGAAAGAGGAATCCCCAACAGGATTATCAAAAACGTGTTCTTGACCCCCTGCTGCAGGGCGTCCCGGATACCTGCGTTCGAACTCAGCGGGTTGTCAGCGATGGAGATCCCCGACGGCTGGTCCAAGAAATCGAAGGTCAGTTTGAGGCCTATATCGTCGGTGTTGTCCCTGAAATTGGTCCACAACCAGGAGCCGACCGCAACGATCAGGCCGAGAGCCAGAACCTGGGCCGCCAACGACAGAACGTTCAGGTCACGCCATGGTGGAGGACGATCGGAGGTGTCGCGGCGGGTGACCTTGTCGACGACGAAGCGACCGGCGAGAAAAACTGCGGCTGCCAACACCAAAGCGATCACCAACAACAGCAGCCTGCCGAGCATGTGTTCCTCTCGCCCCTCTCTCTGCACCTTCTGCTTCAGCGGGAACCCGAACAGTCAACGAACAGTAACCCAGAGTGTTCGCCAAGCGGAGTATTTCAGAAAATCCGACAAACGCGCAAGACGATCCCGGTGACCCTCGAGACTCTGCGAGGGTCAGCCGGAATCGTCTTGTTAAGTAGTTCCGTTGGAAAACCGCTGATAGTCGCTAAGCGCGCCTATGCGCGGCTGCTCCATTCGATTAGATCAAGTGGCTTACCGGAAGGGCGGAACGTATATGAGACCGCCGTCGGTCCACAGGGCGTTGACACCACGCTCAAGACCGAGCGGCGCAAGGTTGCGCTCGTAGATCTCACCGTAGTTGCCTACCTGACTGATGATCTGATACGCGAAGTCAGCCGGGAGGCCAAGTCCGACCTCGGCCACCTCTCCCTCTATGGCAAGACCGAGGAACCTGCGGATGTTGGAGTTGTCGCTGTCCATGAAATCACCGAGGTTGCTTGAGGAGATGCCGTACTCTTCGGCCTGCACCGTGGCCATGGTGGCCCAGTTCACGACCTGTGCCCACTCAGTGTCGCCATCAGCCACCACAGGCCCGAGGGGCTCTTTGGAGATGATGTCGCCAAGGACGCGCGTGCCGATGTCGAGGGTGGCAGAGAAGGCCGCCAGCTGGGAGGCATCCGAAGTCCAAACTTCGCACTGTCCAGCAACGAACGCCGGCTGAAGCTCATCGTTGGACTGGAACGCGACAGGGTTGAAGGGGACTCCCCTGTCGCCGAGCACCGAGTTGAGGTTCAACAGCGTCGTGGTGCCCTGAAGCACACAGATGTCGGTGTTGGCCATGTCTTCAACAGACTGGATCGGGCTGTCGTCGCGAACCATGAAGCCCTGGCCGTCGAAGAATGTGGTGAACATGAAGTTCGCCTGCTCGTTGCCGTCGCGGCTAGCCGTCCAAGTGGTGTTGCGCACCAACAAGTCGATCTCACCAGACTGCAGAGTCGGGAAACGTTGGGGTGCATCAAGGGGCGTGTAGTTCACGGCGTCGGCATCACCGAGTACCGCTGCTGCCACGACCCGGCAGAAGTCAACGTCAAAACCAGCGTTGTTGCCGTCTGCGTCGATATTGCCGAACCCGGGAAGCGTGTCGTTGACCCCGCAGTTGACGGAACCGCGATCGATGACCGCAGCTAGACGTCCGCTTTCGTCGCCGCCATCATCGTCGCCACAAGCAGCGGCGATGAGGGCGATGGCGAATAGCGCCGCGAGCAGACGCAGCAATTTACTGTTCTTGTTCATGGATTATTTCCCTTCCAGAATCACCTGACCCGTATCGGGTGGCGCGCAACATCGAATCACGGCCCGGGTCATGGTTAGCCCGCAAATCTAGCGGAAATAGCAACGAGCACCACCGGAACATTGCAACCGGTGCTAATGGCTTTGGCTTCTCCCCCTTCGCACCGAAAGCAAATGCGGCAACAACGCCGAGGGTGCAGCAACGGGCGACCGCCGAGCGTGGTGGTCGATCACCGTCAAGTCTCGGCCGTGCGCATCTACCACATCCACTTCCACCTCACGACAGACGAGCAGCGCGCCCAGGTAGTCCCAGACACAAAGTGTGTCGGCGAAGTCGACGAATCCGGCGAAACGCCCGTCGGCCACCGCACACAGTTCCAGAGCACAGGAACCCATGGTCCGGAACTGCCACCAACCAGCCTCGGCCGGCGGCACCCCGTTCACCGCAACAACCGCTTCGGAGAACTCCACTGCCGACGGCCTCGCTAGCGATACGCCGTCAAGGGTCGCGCCCCGACCACGGATCGCCGTGTAGCGCCTATTGCTGGGATGGTCATGCACAACGGCCACCCAGGGACCCTCGTCGTCAACCACACACAGACTCGTGGCAAACCACGGGAGCGGTAGCGAAGCGTTGGTCGAACCGTCGACGGGATCAACAACCGCCACCAATCCCGTACCGGGTCCAAGGCCGCTCTCCTCGCTGAGAACCCGGATACCCGCCGCTCCGAGCACGCCGAGCGCCGCTTCATCAGCGACAAGATCCGGTACGTACTGATCGTGACGCAATCCCGACTTTCCCCAGTCGTGGTGATCGACAAAGGCTGCTACAACTGCATCGGCGGCTTCATGAAGAACAACGAGCACCTCGTCGGCGTTCATATCTTGGCCTCGCTCCTGCACGTCGCTGGTGCGCTTTCAGACAATACGGTCGATGCCCCACACGATACGCGCCAACTCATGGCAAGCTAGTGGCAATGGCAGTTATCGACCTACAGGGATTCGTTGCCGATCTCAAGGATCATGTAGTTGAACACGGGTTCCACGTTCATGATGAGCGGCACTTCATCGAGACTTACACCAACAGGCAAACCTGGGAGGTTGATCTGCATCCCGACCGCGCTTGCGACGGCCCGTTGGACATGCATGTCGCTTTAGAAGTCGACCCTCGATCACTGATCATGTTCGAGGATGAGTTGATTCGGGTTGGCGAAGGCGGTGAGCCTTCAAATGAAATTCGCTTGCCGTTGACGATCAGTTTCGCCCTGCCCCCACTGCCTTATGCACCCGACCTGTTGATATTGGCGACCGACCTCGCTGGTGTCGGTACCACCGAGTTGCCGCTCGAAGTGAGTGCCCTCGACAGCTTCGCCGCGGTCACCGATGCCCCGGTCCGCGCAATCAGCATCGTCGCCCGGGTCGAAGTGGAATTGGCGAGGATCTTCTACGGACGAGATGTGTTGTGCGACGTGCTCGGCCGCTGCTCGAAGGTCGCCGAATTCCTGCTCGACCGTGCACCCGCCTGGATTGACGAACCCTGAGGGTCCGGGTCTGGGACTGGCCCTAAGCTCCGCTCTGGAGTTCTCGCAACGCCGCCAAAGCCTCATCGGTGTGAACGGCCATGTCAGTCTCGCTGCTGATCACATGGACTATCCGTCGGTCCTGGTCGATCACAAACGTGGTCCGCATCGGCGGAAGCGGCCCAAAGCGTTTGACACCGAACAGGCGCGCAGCCTTACCCTTGGGGTCCGAGAGAAGCGGGAAATCCAGCGTGTGCTTCTCATCAAATTGTTTTTGCCGATTCACCGAATCAGGACTGATTCCCACTCTCTTGGCGTTGAGTTCAGCGAACTCCGACCTCAAGTCGCGGAAACTGCAGCTTTCCTTGGTTCAACGAGGGGTCATAGTTCTCTGGTAGAAGAACAGGACCAACGGTCCGCTCTGAACCAAGTTGTCCAGCGTCACGGTGTTGCCGTGTTGGTCACTCAAGCTGAAATCACCAACCAGTTCACCTTCGCTCAGCATCGCTTGTCACCTCCGTCGCTCACGAAGCGGCTGCCGCAAACCCTATGTCGAGATCCGCGATGATGTCGTCGATCGATTCGAGGCCCACCGACAGCCTCACCTGCCCCGGAGTGACACCAGTCGACTCCTGCTCCTCGGGTGTGAGCTGGGAGTGGGTGGTGGCTGCAGGCTGGATCACCAGGCTGCGAACGTCACCAATGTTTGCCAAGTGGCTGTGTAGCTCAAGGGCCTCAACGAACTTCTTGCCCGCCTCGAGACCGCCCTTGATCACAAAGGCAGGCACCGAACCGTATCCCTTCCCATCGCCGAGTTCGTTGGCGATGTCGTGCCAGGGAGAGTCGGGCAATCCTGCGTAAGCGACAGACTCGACCTGATCGTGGGAAGCGAGATAATCGACGACTGCGTTTGAGTTGGAGAAGTGACGTTCCATCCGCATACTCAGCGTCTCAAGACCCTGCAGCAGCAGGAACGAATTGAAAGGTGCAATTGCCGCACCAATATCCCGCAAGAGTTGCACCCGGGCCTTGATGATGTAGGAACCCGGACCGAGTGCGGGCCAATAGGCCAGGCCGTGGTAGCTGGGATCCGGCTCGGTGAACATCGGATGCTTGCCGGACGCCCCAAAATCAAAACTGCCTCCGTCCACGATCACGCCCGCAATAGTGGTGCCGTGCCCGCCGATGAACTTCGTCGCCGAATGGACGACGATGTCTGCACCGTGCTCGATCGGACGGATCAAATACGGTGTAGCCACAGTGTTGTCGACGATGAGCGGCACGTTGTTGGCATGTGCGATATCTGCAACCTTGGCGATGTCAACCACGTTGTTCATCGGGTTGCCGATCGACTCGCAGTAATACGCCTTGGTATTGGGCTGCGTGGCCGCTTGCCAAGCGTCGGGATCGTCGGCGTCGTCGATAAAGGTGCAGGTGATCCCCATCTTCGGCAACGTGTAGTGGAAGAGGTTGTAAGTCCCGCCGTAGAGAGCCGCGGCCGACACGATGTGATCGCCGGACTCAGCCAGATTCAGAATCGCCAGGGTTTCTGCTGCCTGGCCGGACGACAGTGCAAGTGCCCCGGGAATACCAACTGCGGTGTCTGTGCCGCCTTCAAGACTTGCGAGACGAGCTTCGACCACGGCTTGGGTCGGGTTCATTATCCGGGTGTAGATGTTGCCTATCTCGGCTAGGGCAAACAGGTTCTTCGCGTGATCGGTATCACGAAACTGGTAGGCCGTCGTCTGATAGATCGGAACGGCGCGGGCACCAGTGGCCGGGTCGGCTTCTTGTCCCGCGTGGATTTGGCGGGTCTCAAAACCCCAGTCATTGCTCATGTTTATTGCCTTTCGTGGCTTGATCCGAAGCCTCTGAGAGGCCTTGAACATCGCTGTTAGCCATTCGGCCAGCGACCAATGGAGCCTATAGTGGGCTCGGTGGGGATCGAACCCACGACCGAAGGATTATGAGTCCTCTGCTCTAACCACTGAGCTACGAGCCCAACGAGACACTATCGCTGTCGCCCATTGAAGATGCTCATCGAACAGCGAAGCCGACCGCACCTGAGTGCAGTCCGCTTCGTTGGCTCCGGGGGTGGGGATCGAACCCACGACAATTCGGTTAACAGCCGAGCGCTCTGCCAGCTGAGCTACCCCGGACCGGCACTGCAGATGATACCGCCACCAGATCTTGTCGATGTGGTTTTTCAACGCTCAGATCAGCGGGATTCCAGATAGTCGCGCAATTGGTCGCTCCGGTGCGGGTGACGCAACTTTGTCAACGTTTTGGCTTCGATCTGCCGGATCCGTTCCCGAGTAACGCCGAAAGCCTCGCCGACTTCTTTGAGTGTCCGGGGTTGACCATCGTCAAGCCCGAAACGCATCCGAACTACTTCCTGTTCTCGCTTGGGGAGATCGCCGAGTACCTCTCGAACCGCCTCGACGAGCAGAGTACGAGTTACCGCGTCGCCGGGGGCAACCGCGTTTCGGTCCTCTACGAAATTGGCGAGGTTTGAGTCTTCACCCTCCCCGATCGGTGAGTCGAGCGACAATAGATCCATAGAGATCCGGAGGATTTCTGAGACCTTTTCTATCGGTTCGTCGACTTCGGCCGCTAGCTCTTCGACTGTGGGCTCACGCATGAGACCTTGGCGCATCTCCGACTGCACTCGCTTGACTCGATTGACAGTCTCAGCAACATGTACGGGTATACGAATTGTGCGTGACTGATCCGCGATGGCGCGGGTGATTGACTGACGAATCCACCATGTCGCATAGGTTGAGAACTTGAACCCCTTACTGTGATCGAACTTCTCCACGGCTCGGATCAAACCGAGATTTCCTTCTTGGATGACGTCGAGCAATGCCATTCCTCGACCCGCATAGCGCTTGGCGATCGATACAACGAGTCGAAGGTTCGCCCGTGTCAACTCATCACGAGCCAGTTCGCCATCACTGACCAAACACTCAAGGTGGGCGCGGTCATCGGGCTCGAGAGGTTCTTTGGTGACCGACAGTTCCGCGAGTGTCTCCGCTGCGATTCCCCCGCTGCGGATACGAGTTGCTATCCAAACTTCCTCGGCAGCATCAAGCAGAGGCACCCGACCGATCTCTTTGAGATACAAACGCACAGCATCGTCAGTTGACTGCGCCTCGGAACTAACGCGGAAAGGCACCCTTACCTTGCCCTCCATTCTGCGTGACTGATCAACCATGGTAGCAACTCGTCTATGGCACGTCGGCGAGTCACCGGTTCATCGAGTTTTTCCAGTTCCCGTTTGAGCCAGGTGAACGAGCGGCTCACTTCGATTCTTGCTCCATCGGCCGCTTCGTAGGAGCGCAGACCACGGCTGATGCCGTCGAGGGTTCGTCGACCCGCCAGCCGCGCGACACCAGCCAAGACATCATCACGATCAGCATCGAACCCTTCAACAGCCAGCCGACGCAACAGGTCTGCAGCCTGAGACTCGCAATGCTCAGGAGCTCCTTCAAACCCATGATCTCGAAGTGCTTGGAAAGCTTCTTGGCGCACGCTGTGACCGAACAGATTGGCGTGAAGTCGAACGGCTTGGTCGGGGTGGTCAATAACGAGCCGGATGGCTTCATCTTCTGCCGCAGTTGCGAGCGAATCCGTGAGCCTTACTTCAGGTCCGGTGCCTTGAGTGTCTTCGTCGGACGCGTTGGGAACCTCGCGTTCTGCTGTTTCTTGTTGACCACGGCGCCCCGCTGGAGGAGGTTGCGGTCGAGGCTTGGAGGCAAGCTCCCGCAGCCTGGAGATCTCAACCCGGCAACGGTCGGCTATTTCCAGCAGGTAAGGGTCGCGTACAAGCTCATTGGGATGTTCAGCGACGACGTCAACTGCTCGCTCTGCGGCACGGGCCCGGCCTTCTGGACTCGATAGATCACCGGCTGCCAAGGCTCTCTCCATACGAAAACGCATGTAAGGAATGGCCTCCTGCACGGCTCTGGCCAACTCCGCTGGGTCTTCACGGGCTACGTCGTCGGGGTCGACGCCGGGTGGTAGGTCGGCCACCCGCACATCAAGTTCGAACTTCTGTTCCCATTCGTAGACGCGTTCGGCGGCTGCGAGACCAGCCGAGTCGGTGTCGAATGCGAGCACCAGGCGATCCGCTGAGAACCTCTTGAGCAACTTGATATGTTCTTCGGTGAGGGCTGTGCCACAAGTTGCCACAGCCCTCAAGATGTTCGCGTTGGCGAATCCGATCACATCGGTGTAGCCCTCGCAGATAATGGCTTCGCCTTCTTTGACAATGTCCTTGCGGTGGGCGTGCAGGCCGTACAGCAGTTTGCTCTTGTCGTACACGGCTGCTTCGCCAATTGTGTTTTTGTATTTCGGCCCTTCGTGACCTGGAAGGATCCTCCCGCCAAACCCTGTGGGGTCTCCCCGTTCATCGGCGATGGGGAACATTATGCGCTCACGAAAAGCGTCCTGTGGACGACCGGCCTTGTTAACAAAACCCAGACCGCTGTCACGGAGGTCGGCCTCATTCAACTTCAGGTGTTTGGCCAAATCATCCCAACTGTCAGGAGCCCAGCCGAGTTGGTACCTGCTTACCACCGCACGGTCGTAGCCGCGAGAGCGCAGATAGCCACGAGCAGCGCCGGCGTCGGGGCCGTTGAGTAGCCGTTGATGGTAGAAATCGGCTGCTTCGGCTACCGCGTCAAGCAATTGTCGTTTGCGCGCCCGCGTGGTTCCCTCTCCTTGGGTCGTGTAGCGCAACTGCACGCCGTAGCGAGACGCAAGCGACTCGACTGCTCCAACGAAATCGAGTTTCTCGATCTCTTGGACGAACGTGATGGCGTCACCACTACGTTGACAACCAAAGCAGTAGTAGACGCCTTTTTCGGGGTTTACAGACAGCGACGGAGTGCGTTCACCGTGAAGTGGACAGCGGGCCATCCAGTTGCGGCCTGAGCGCTTGATGTCGGTATGTTCGCCTATGAGCGCGACGAGGTCGGCGGAGGCTCGTACCTTTGCGATGTCGTCATCGTGTATGCCCATCAATCCGCAAGCTAGCCGAATACCACGCTCGTTATAGAGGTCCTGGAGTACTCGCTCAGCCGAGCCGAGCGGCAAGAAATCCTTCGAGTTGATCGATCGAAACTCGCTCTTGTTCACGCGTGTCCCGTTCACGCACGGTGACGGCGTGATCGTCGAGCGTCTCAAAGTCGACGGTTACGCAATAAGGCGTACCGATTTCGTCTTGACGTGCGTAGCGCTTGCCAATCGATTGTGTCTGGTCGTAGTCGGCCATCCAACGCAGTTTGACGATCTCAAAGACCTCTTGCGCGATCGGTGTGAGCGTGTCCTTGTTGGACAGTGGCAGGACCGCAACCTTGTAGGGCGCAAGCCTCGGGTCGAGCCGCAGCACCGTACGAATACTGTCGTTGACAGTTTCTTCATCGTAGGCGGCCATGAGAAACGCCATTGCCGCGCGGGTTGCTCCAGCGGCCGGTTCGATGACATGGGGTACGTAGTGCTGATTGTTTGTTTGATCGAAGTATTCGAGACGCTCTCCAGAATGCGCGGCATGAACAGTGAGATCGAAGTCACCGCGATCGGCGATGCCCTCCAGTTCGTCCCAGCCCCACCCGAAGCGATATTCCAAGTCTGAAGTTCTCGACGAGTAGTGGCTCAACTCATCGCAGTCGTGGGGTCTTAGGCGGATATCGGCTGTGGGAATACCCAGATCCAGATACCAGTCCAGTCTCTGGTCGCACCAATATCTGAACCAGTAGTCGGCGTCGTCGGGTGGAACAAAGAACTCCATCTCCATCTGTTCGAACTCTCGGGTTCGAAAAACAAAGTTCCCCGGGGTGATCTCGTTGCGAAACGACTTGCCGATCTGGGCGATGCCGAAAGGTGGTTTCTTGCGGCTGGTTTGAAGCACGTTGGCGAAGTTGGTGAAAATTCCCTGAGCGGTTTCGGGGCGCAGGTAGACCTCTGCGGTCGAGTCGACCATCGGACCGGCGTGGGTCTTGAACATAAGGTTGAACTGGCGAGCCTCAGTGAAGCAGCCGGCGGTCCCACACGTCGGGCACTTGTCGGGATCTTCAAGCTTGTCCTGGCGGTGTCGAGCTCTGCACTGGGTGCAATCGACAAGCGGGTCCGAGAAGTTGGCGAGGTGACCGCTCGCCTCCCAGACCTGGGGTGGGGAAAGGATCGCGGCGTCGAGACCGACCACGTCGTGCCGGTGCTGCACCATCGCGCGCCACCAAGCATCTTTGACATTGCGCAGCAGCAGCACGCCGAGAGGCCCGTAGTCATAGGTGGAGCGGAAACCCCCGTAAATCTCAGCTGATTGGAACACAAATCCGCGGCGCTTGGATAGGTTCACTATCTTCTCAAATAGTTCCGAGTCACCCATGGCCGCGAGGTTACCGGAGGTGCGCGAGTATGGAGTCCATCCAGCCTAACGATCCCGTTCCCGCTGACCCGACGGCCGTGTTCGGTCGTCGCTGTTCTGCCTACATCATTGATTTCGTCATCCTGTTTGCGGTCGGGGTGATCGCGGTCTTCTCGATGGCCACTCTCGAGGAGGTCGATGATCCGGCCGTGGCCGCGCAGATATGTGAACATTACGAAGACCTGAACAACGGTGACGTGTGCCTCGACCTGGAATCAGCGGTGTTCGTGTTTGAGGCCAACCAATTCAACGCTCTCGGAATCTTGATTCTCGCCATCGCAGTGTTGAACTCGGTGATCATTTCTACGATCACCGGTGGTTCTGTGGGCAAGCTCGCCGTCGGCATTCGCGTCGTGGACAAATCCACGTTCGAGAGGGTCGGTTTTTTCAAACACCTGCTCCGCTGGGTCCTGCTGATTGTGGACACGTTCCCGTGGTTCTTGGTGGTGCCACTCACGGGGCTCATCTTGGGGTTGGCTTCTAGAGGGCACCGCCGGGTCGGTGACTTCGCCGCCGGGACTCTGGTAGTCAAGAAGAGCCATGTCGGTAGGCCCACGCTGGTCCCCGGGGTCAACGAAGCCGCGTTATTGCCCATGGGGTTGCCGGGCCTTTGGGACCCACCAATTCAACCGCCGCCCACACAACCGCCGCCCACACAACCGCCCCCCACCGAACCGATTTCGCCCTCGCCAATAACAGAGCAGCCCACCACAGCGGGCGACCCGGCGCCCGACACCTCGGGTGTTCCCGAACCGCACGCGCACGCTGGTGGCGCACCGGAACCCACACCAGGGCCTGACGTTGCCAGCCAAGCCCAAGCGTCACAGCCGGGAGTTGACGCGCCGATGTGGGACGAGGCACGCGACACCTACATCCAGTGGGATCCGCAGCTTGAAGCCTGGGTGGAATGGAGCGAGTCTGGTGGCCGCTGGATCCCCATCAGCCAGTAAGCGCGCGCTGCAGCCTCAGGTTTGATCCAGCACGGCGATGGAGCGCAGTCGTCGCTCCAAATGGTGCTCCAACAGCGCGGTGGACAGTGCTTGCAGCTCGGCAGTCGCGGGGGTTGATTCTTCGGCCAGCACGCTGCCGAGTCCTCCGCTCAGAATTCGTCTCATGAGATCAAGGGCCTCCTCGGAAATGGGGCGTCCGCGTCGGCACTGCCGGCAGAGCACGCCTCCCTCATCAAGGTCGAACGCCACAAGTGCTTCAACGCTGCCACACCGATAGCAACCGTCGAGTTGGGGTTGCAGTCCCTCATGGGCGAGAAGTTTGAGAAAGAAGGCGGCGACCACCAGACCGCTCTCGCATTTTTCGAGCGTGGCCAACCCTTTGACCAACATGACGTGAAGAGCGCGGTCTGGTTCGCGGTCTTGGGCAACTCCCTCGACTGCTTCGAGCAACGCTTCGGCACGCGCAAACCGCTGCGGGTCATCCCGCAGGGATCCGAAACGAGAGATCGTCTCCACCTGAGTGACGGTGTCTAGGTCGCCGCGTCCTCTATACAACTGGACCGATACATGGCTCAAAGGTTCAAGCCGCGCCCCGAACTTTGATTTTGTTCGACGAATCCCTTTGGCGACAGCGCGGACCTTGCCGTTGTCGTGAGTGTGGAGACTGACAATCCGGTCAGCTTCGCCCAGCTTCCATGATCGCAATACCACAGCTTGATCCCGGTAGAGACTCATCTCAATGGCCGCCATCGACACCGCCGAAACGGCGGTCGCGATCCTGGAATTCTCTGATAGCGGCAAAAAACTCCTGACGTTGGAACTCGGGCCAAGGGGTATCGGTGAACACCAACTCGCTGTACGCCAACTCCCACAACAAGAAGTTTGAGATCCGGTACTCACCGGACGTGCGGATCACCAGATCCGGATCGGGCATCTCGGGATCGTAGAGATTCCGGGCAATGGTTGTTTCGGTGATTTTCTCCGGAGCTGTGCCAGAGGCCGCGATCCGACGCACCGCGTCAACGATCTCCGCCCGGCCTCCGTAGTTGAAGGCGATGGTGAAGGTGAGCTTGCGGTTCTTCTCAGTCAGTTCCGATGCTTCGTCCATCCGACGTATCAGCCGTTTGGGGACCCGCCAGTCGCGGCGACCGACAAAGCGGATCCGCACCCCTCGTTCGTTGAGTTCATCACGGCGACGAACAAGGATCTCTTCGTTGAAGTTGATCAGAAATCGAACCTCATCACGGGGTCGACGCCAGTTCTCGGTGCTGAAGGCATACACAGTCAACCATTCGACCCCGATTTCGAGGGAGGCGTCCACCACCTCGAACAGCGAATGCTCACCCGCCCTGTGCCCCTCGGTACGAGGCAGACCCTGCGCCTGCGCCCATCTCCCGTTGCCGTCCATCACACAGGCGATGTGACGGGGGATCCGATTCAGATCGAGAAAATCGACGGGCACCTCCCGAACCTATCCGCTCTGAGCGCCGCGCTAATTGATCGTCGCCCCAACCTTCTAGCTGCCCGTGCTCTAATTCCACATAGGGTGGGTATTTGAAGATCCCCGAACCGTCTCCGCATGAACACCACTGAACAATCCCTTGAGCTCTTAGCCCAGGTTACGGCCGGCCTTCCGGGTGGCGGGGAGCGCCGCGGTGGGCAGGTTGAGATGACTGCCACGGTTGCAGACGCGTTGGCGAGCAACGGCCATGTTGTGGTGCAGGCAGGAACCGGTACCGGGAAATCACTCGCCTATCTCGTGCCCATCGCCGTGTCGGGCCGGAAGGTCGTGGTCGCTACAGCGACCAAAGCACTACAGGACCAACTAGCTGGAAAGGATCTACCGTTCTTGTCCAGCCAGCTCGAAACGCCGATCGATTTCGCCGTTCTGAAGGGTCGCTCCAATTATCTTTGCTTGCAACGCCTGAACGAAGCGGAGTCCGATCCCGGTCTCAGTCTCGGCGGTGATGACGGCTCATTGGACGATGAGACCCGCGAGAAACTTCGGTTGTTCGCAGACAGAAGCGAGACCGGTGACCGTTCCGAACTAGCCGACATCGCTGACCGAGTCTGGCAGCAGGTGAGCGTGAGTCGCCAAGAATGCCCCGGTGCCGACCGATGCCCCGAGGGGGAGAATTGTTTTGCCGAAAGAGCATGGCGCCGCGCCGCTGCAGCCGACGTGCTGATCGTCAACCTCCATCTCTACGCCATCGATGTCGCGGTGCAAGGCATTCTCCCCGAACACGACACGGTGATTATCGACGAAGCCCACCAGCTTGAAGACATTGTGGCCAACGCCGCAGGCCGTTACTTGAGTCCAGCCCGTCTAGTGACCGCTGCATCTGCCACGAGAGCAGTAGTAGCGGACTCAGAAGCACCCAAAAAAGTCGACGAAGCGGCCGCAACGCTCAAAAACGGTCTTGAACCGTTGACCGGAAGTCGCCTGCCAGAGGGACCACCAGATGAACTCGGCAGAACACTCGATCTCGTCTCGGGTCGTGTTGCTGATTTGCTGAACGCTCTCAGGGCGGTGCCACCCGACGCACCCACCGATGTGTTGAACCGGACCGTTCGGGCACGCCAGTCCGTCACCTCCCTGCTCGACGACATCAGCTTCCTTCGCTGGGCAGTGGACGACGAAGTGATGTGGGTGGACGGCCCAACCCATAACCCCAGCCTGCGTTCTACGCCACTGGCTATCGACAAGATTCTGGCTGAGAACCTCTGGTCGCAACGTGGCGGAGTTCTCACTTCTGCGACGATGCCATTGAATGCCACTTCTCAGTTCGGACTTCCTCAGAGCACCATCGAAGTAGATGTTGGAAGTCCCTTCGACTACGAAGCTAACGCCTTGCTGTATTGCGCGGCAGATCTTCCAGACCCGCGACATCAAGGGCATCGAGAATCACAACTTCAAGAGATCGAGTCTTTGGTCTCAGCGGCCGGGGGAAGGACCTTGGCATTGTTCACCAGTTGGGGGGCAATGCACCAAGCAGCCGCGCGCATCGCATCGCGGGTCCCCTGGACTGTGTTGCAACAAGGAGAGGGCTCAAAAGCGCAACTTCTGAAACGGTTCATCGAGAACGAAGAAACCTGCCTTTTCGCCACGATGTCCTTTTGGCAGGGCATCGACGCTGTCGGCTCTACCTGCAACCTGGTGATAATCGATCGGCTTCCCTTTCCTCGACCCGACGATCCGCTGCTACAGGCACGCCGCGAGCGGGTGGGTGCCGATGCTTTCCGTGTCGTTGATCTGCCAAGGGCCGCGATCATGCTGGCCCAAGGAGCGGGCCGACTCATCCGCTCCGCCACCGACTGTGGTGTGGTGGCCGTGTTGGACCCTCGCTTGGCCACCTCACGCAGCTACCGCTGGGCGTTACTCGGGGCCCTTCCCCCAATGCGCAGAACCAAGGACCGCGACGAGGCCGAACGCCTGCTGAAGTCATTGCGAGGTCGCTGAACGGCCCAAGTTCACGGGTGTGGGACTCAACCGAGGATCGGGGATGTGTTACGGTGCACACAAAGTGGACATGTCTTGCACATACGACGGTCATACAGAGATAGGTTCCAACAATGAAGAGAACCCCGAAGAAAGCCCCCCCCCCCCCAAGGTAAGGGGACGGTTGAGCTTGTTGCCCCGCTGCTTGCTGGTGGCGGTGATGCTGGCAGCGGTGGCAGTGATGGTGGAGACCTCGAATCCGGCGCAGACCGCCCACGCCCAGAACTACGGCAACGTCGTCTGCTCGACCGCACGGGGCGACACCTGCCCCGGGTATGGCGACGTCCCGGCGGAGCGCACCCTTTTTTCAACGACCATGACGGTGGGATTGAGTAGTACAACGCGTGGACTAGCAACAGTCGACAGAGCGGGCTTCGCCGAGAATCACGGCAGCATGATTTCCACTCAACTCACGTACGAAGGAACCAGCTATTCGATAAACCAGCTGCGGACCGAAAAGGCAACGGTCTCCGGTTCGGTTATTTCAGACGGACTCAGCCTAAACCTATCACCGCTGTTCCCCACCACTGCCGAATCAAAGCTCGTGCTCGAACTGGATGGCACAAGATTCGCCTTGGCAGATGCAAGTCGGCAGACGAATTTCTACTCCTGGGGGAACCACGGCCTCACCTGGGCAGACAACGATCCGGTCGCCGTGAGGCTCATCGAGCTCCCAACGCCGAACGCTTACGGCTACCGGACCATCTGGACGGCGCTGATGACGGCGGCAGCAAATCCAAATCTCGCTGGGTCCTTTGGATACCTCGAAGGGACGCACGGCACATTAACCAACACCCTGATGGTGAACGGGCGCGATGAAACTGTAACAGTCGGGACTGAAGACCAGCCCAGGTTCCCCTGGATCGGGTACGAGATCTTGTGGGTAGCCGATTCTGGTACTGCCTTGAATTTCGCTTTTGATCCAGAGGCCTACCCGCCCGTTGACGAAGCCGCCGGATGGACACTGACCCTTGGCGGCGGTGTAGAGCTGCCCTTCTCGGACGCGACCAATAGTCCTACGACACCCTACCAATGGACCTTTGCCCACGACCCCAACTGGTCCGCTGGGGATCAGGTGTTGGTTTCCATCCGCAACGACGAGGTGCAGAACCGGGTGGGGCAGGTGAGGTTCAAATCAAGAAGAAGCACCATAAGGACTGACCAGACTACCGAGAAGATCGTCTACGGGAAGACCCACTTTAGTTACGACCACGAACCCAACGGCGGCAAGTTCGGCCGAGGAGACAGCTGGGAGCTGCGGAGTCTGGGTGTAACCACCGATAAGACCGGAGACACGGACCCGGTCTGGATCACCGCCACGTTCAGAGCTCACAACGTCGGGGACGCCCGCAGAGCCTACCAGGGCTATTGGGAAGGCGAGTTCGAGGATTTCCACACGCTGTTACTGAGCTGGGCCTACTCGGTCGACGGCTCATTCATAGGGGGCACCACCTACACCCTGCCGCTCAGATCGGCGGCCGGCATCGGCTACCGCGCCAAATACGACGGGCGCCCGGACAACTACCAGGTCTCGGGAGGCCACGACGTCACCTTCACATGGGTCCGCACCTACAAGGAGTTCAAGGACAAGCACCTGGACCTGGCAAACCACGGCGGCTTCAGCGCGACCATGCTGGGCGCACCACAGCCCGCCACGGCGAGACTGACCGTAGTGGATGATGGAGACAATCTCCAGAGGCAATACGTTCCAACCACCGTAACAGGCGTGGAATTCACCTCCGACCCCGGCGCCGATTACGCCTACGGCCCCTGGGACGCCATCGAAGTGACCGTCACCTTCAGCGACGACGTGACTGTCGGTTACAAGAGGTCAAAGAAGTACGCCGCCGAGATTGACCTGGAGCTGGGAGACCAGACCAGGACCGCCCACTACGACAGGACCGAGGGAAAGAAGGTGATCTTCAAATACACGGTCGTGCCGGGGGACAACGCCCCCGTCGCCCTGCGGATACCGGTCAACAGCCTGAGGCTGTACCGGGACAAGCCCAGCGAACACGGCTCGATCCGGGACTCCGACGGGCGCGACGTCCACCTGGACCACGCTGAGCTCGCCAGCCAGGCCCACCCGGTGGACGCGGTTGCCCCGCAGTTCGCCGGGGCCGAGGTCTCCGCCGACGGCGCCCAAGTGGCGGTCGCCTTCGACGAGGATATGCAGTCTCCGGCCATCCTGAGAGCCCTGGGCGTCCAGACCAGCCTGCTCCAGAAGCTGGCGCTGGACGTCCGCGTGGACGGGGAAGTGGCCGCTCGCAGCGACGCCCACCTGTCGGGTGACACGATCACATTGGCGATGGAGGAGCCCATCACCGAGGGACAGTCGGTGACCGTGTCCTACGACAACCCGTTTGTGCGAGCCGAATCCGTCCTGGTTGACCTGCGCAGCAACAATCTGCTCCCCTTCAGCAACCAGCCGGCGACCAACAACTCCGCCGTTGCCGACGTGACCCAGCCCGAAGGCGGACTCGTGCTCAGCCGGACCGACATCAACCTGTACGAGGGCCGCAGCGGGACCTACACCGTTGCCCTGGCGTCCCAGCCGACCTCCGAGGTCACCGTGACCATCGAGGACCATCCGCCGGGCAGGGCGACGGTGAGTCCCGCCAGCCTGACCTTCACCGCAGACAACTGGAACACGGCGCAGACCGTCACCATCACCAGCGAGGAAGACGCCAACTACCTCCCCCGCTGGCTGGTGCTCAGGCACAAGGCCACCGGCGCCGACTACGGGGCCTCCGCGTTGGCGTGGCTGTCCCTGATGGACAGCTTCAACGTGGGGACCACCCCGGCCAACAACAGGGCCACCGGCAGTCCCACCATCGACGGGACGCCCCAGGTGGACCACACCCTCACGGTGGACACCTCGGACATTGCCGACGCCGACGGGTTGACCCACGCGTCCTACACGTGGCTTTACCAATGGCTGCGGGGCGGCTCGAAAATCCGGGGTGCGACGGACTCCACGTACACCCTGAGCCTCGCAGACAAAGGCCACACGATAAAGGTCAAGGTCTCCTTCACCGACGACGCCAACAACCAGGAAAGCCGCACCAGCGCGCCGACGGTGGCCGTGGCGCCGCCACCGAACACCCTGCCAACCGGGGTCCCCACCATCAACGGGACACCCCAGGTCGGCGAGACGCTGACGGCGGACACCTCGGCCATTGACGACGCCGACGGGCTGACCAGCGTGGCCTACACGTACCAGTGGGTCGGCAGCATTCCGGTCATCGACTTCAACACCGGAACCAGCTACTACATCAACGTTGACCTACCGGGAGAGACGGGCTCGACCTACACACTGGCCCCAGGCGACGAGGGCCGGACCTTCGCGGTCAAGGTCTCCTTCACCGACGACGCCGGCCACACCGAGACCCTGACCAGCGCGGACACGGTGGCCGTGGCACCCCCGCCGAATTACGAGCCCACGGGCCTTCCCGCCATCAAGGGGACGCCCCAGGTCGGCGAGACGCTGACCGCGGACACCTCGGCGATCAACGACGCCGACGGGTTGACCAACGTCGCATACCAATACCAGTGGCTCCACAACCAGTCGGTCATCGACTTCAACACCGGAACCTACTACTACATCAACGTTGAAATGCCGGGAGAGACCGGTTCAACCTACACACTGGCCCCAGCCGACAAGGGCCGGACTTTCGCGGTCAAGGTCTCCTTCACCGACGACCGCGGCAACAGCGAGTCCCTGACCAGCAGGAGTACGGTGATCGTGGCAGCCAGGCCGAACTCCGAGCCGACGGGCCTGCCCGCCATTGACGGCACGCCGCAGGTGGGGCAGACGCTGACGGCGGACACCTCGGCCATCGATGACGCCGACGGGCTGACCAACGTTTCCTACCGCTACCGGTGGACGGCCCGCAAGACGGTCATCGACGAAAACACCGGAAACAGCTTGACCGTCGTCTCTTTATTGTCGGGAGACACGAACTCGACCTACACGCTTGGCCCAAACGACGCGGGCTACACCTTCCAGGTGAATGTCTCCTTCACCGACGACGAGGGGAACAACGAGTCCCTGACCAGCGAGGAGACTACCGAAGTGACGGCGGCGCCGGTTCCCCTCACCGTCAGCGTGACGGTCGCTGCCCCGGCTTCCCACGACGGTTCGTCTGAGTTCACCTTCGAAATCGAGTTCAGCGAGGAGTTCGGACTCAGCTATCGGACTCTGCGCGACCACGCCTTCGATGAGACGGGAGGCGAGGTCAAGAGAGCGCAGCGACAGGACAAGCCGAGCAACATCCGCTGGCTGATCACGGTCAAACCCGTCGGCAACGGGGACGTGACCATCGTGCTGCCGGTGACCACCGACTGCAGCGCCGACGGAGCGGTCTGCGCCGGCGACGGCAAGAAACTGTCCAACTCGCTCACCGTTACCGTCACCGGGCCGGACTAGTAGGGGGAACTGCAGAGACGGCTAGTAGCCGAGGCGCTGAACCAGTTCCGCGCGGCGCTGCCAGTTTTTTTCTACCTTCACGAAGAGTTCGATATACACCTCTTCGCCGATTTCGGAGCGTACCGCGGTGCCGACCTTCTTGAGCACCTCTCCGCCTTTGCCGATCACCATCGGTTTCTGGGATTCTCGTTCAACAAGGATCTCGCAACGGATCCGCGGCCATTCCCATTCGGTAACCCTGGTAGCGAGGCTGTGGGGAAGTTCGTCGCGGGTCAAGGCCAGTAATTTTTCACGAACGAGCTCGGCTACCCAAAACTCATCACCGACATCGGTGAGCATCTCAGCGGGATACAAACGAGGACCCCAAGGCATCCTTTCGGTCAGATAGTCAACCAAGTCGTCTATGCCTTCTCCTGTCCGTCCGCTTACAGGAAACCACTGTGCCGCGTCGAGGTGGGACGTTGCCGCTAGTTGTTGGGCGATTTGTTGGCGTGAGGCAATGTCAGCTTTTGTTACGACAATCACGGAGTCTTTGGGCAAACGCGCAGCTATGGAGGCGTCGCCACGGCCATACCGAGCAGTCGCGTCAAGCACGAAGCAGACAACATCAACCTGTGAGCTTGCTCGGTTGGCGGTGGCGTTGAGGCTGGTACCGAGGGCGGTTCGGGGCTTGTGGATCCCAGGAGTGTCAACAAACACAAGTTGGGCTCCAGGGCGGTTCAATACCCCTCGTATCTGGGTGCGGGTCGTTTGGGGCTTGTCGGAGACGATCGACACCTTGAAGCCGAGGATCTTGTTGAGCAAGGTTGATTTTCCGGCGTTGGGTCGACCGATGAGGGTCACGAATCCCGAGCGCTCATCAGTGCCCGGTTCCGACCCACCGACCGAGCGCTCATCAGTGCCCGGTTCCGACCCACCGACCGAGCGCTCATCAGTGCCCGGTTCCGACCCACCGACCGAGCGCTCATCACCCATCGGCCGCGCGCCTATCTCCAAGCAGATCGACCGGAGTAAGACGAACCTTGGTGATTCGGCGACCCTCCATACGCTCGACCTTGAGGAGCACACCGCCTTCTTCGATGGACTCGCCCACCGTCGGGACATGGCCCAAAGTGCTGAATATCAAGCCTCCGACGGTGTCCCAGTCCCCTTCTCCAAGTTCGGATCGCACCAGAGTGTTGAGTTGATCAACCGGCATGCGTCCGTGTACCAGCGCTTCTCCCCCGGCGAGAGGCTCGACGAGAGGCTCTTCAACATCGAACTCGTCGACGATCTCGCCAACCAACTCCTCCACAACATCCTCAAGGGTGACCACACCAGCGGTTCCGCCGTACTCGTCAACAGCAACAGCAAGGTGATAGTGGCCCGCCTGCATCTCTCGCAAGAGATCACCTGCGTGCTTCGTTTCTGGGACGAACCGGGCGCGCCGCATCAGTGTTCGCACCTCCTGCTCGCCGCGTCCGGCACGTTCGGCGCGAGTCAGGTCTTTCATCAGGCATACACCTACGATGTCGTCGATGTCCTCGGCGAAAACGGGGAGGCGACTCAGCCCCTTGTCGATGGCGAGATCGACAACCGCAGTGATGCTGATGTCGGATGCGACTGCGACCATGTCAGTACGAGGCACCATCACTTCTCGCACGATCGTGTCGCCCAGAGCGAACACCGACTCAATCAGTTCTCGCTCCTCATCATCGATCACATCGTCAGCAGCCGCTGCTTCGGTGAGCGCGATCAACTCGTCTTCGGAAGCAACAGGTGCTTCAGAGCGCCTCATGGAAAGGCGCTTGGGGATCCGGTCGGCCAAGGTAAGAGCAACGCCGGCGACAAGCCCGGCAATCAACGCTACGGCAACGGTCAGCAGAATCCAGATCATGCGCGGTGGTGTTGGCGGAGAAGAGCCTGCTCGCAGGACTGCATGCGGTTTGTCGTGGCGGTGTCGCAATGGTCGTGTCCAAGCACATGCAATACACCGTGAACGATCAGCAGCGCCAATTCGTCCTCCAAAGAACCGTCGTGGTCGCCTTGGCCCTCGTGGTCGCTTGCTTGCGCCGCAGCCCGGGCGGGACAAACGACCACATCACCGATCAGAGACTCGCCAATCTCGACATCGTCTGATCCATCAAGGGGAAACGACAGTACATCGGTCGCATAGCCATTCCCCATGTACTGGTGGTTCAGTCGGGTCATCGCTGATTCGGTTACGAAGATCAAATTGAGTTCGCCGTTCACGACACCCGAAGAGGCGAGCGCCAAAGAAGCGAGACGCTGCCAGCGATCAGTGTCGATTTCGACGCCACTCTGCTCGTCGAGTACTACCACCACTGGGCTGGCCGTGTCGTTCACGTAGATTCACCGGGGGTTTGGCTACTATCAGTCGCTTTTTCGTAAGCATCGACGATCTCTTGCACGATGCGGTGACGGACGACATCGCGCTTGGAGAGCCACACAAAACCAATACCGTCGATACCGCCCAGAATCGGCTCCAAACCCGAGAGTCCGCTGCGCCCGGTAGCCACATCGACTTGGGTGATGTCGCCGGTCACAACTGCTTTGGAACCATGACCAATCCTGGTCAAGAACATCTTCATTTGTTCCGCCGTGGTGTTCTGAGCTTCGTCGAGGATTATGAACGAGGAATTGAGCGTGCGTCCTCGCATGAAAGCAAGCGGCGCCACCTCAACCACGCCCCTTTCCATCAACCGTTCAACACCGTCAGTACCCGCCATGTCGTGTAGCGCGTCGTACAGCGGGCGAAGATACGGATCCACTTTGGCCATCAGGTCACCCGGCAGGAAACCAAGCCGTTCTCCTGCCTCAACCGCCGGTCGGGTGAGAATAATGCGTTCAACCGAGTTGGACTGAAGCGCCGCAACCGCGGTGGCAACTGCCAACCAGGACTTACCGGTGCCCGCTGGACCGATCCCGAAGGTGACGACGTTGTTTTCTATCGCTTCCACGTATCGTTTTTGTCCGCTCGACTTGGGGCGGATCACTCTGCCTCGGTCGGCCCGGAGAATCTCGTGCGTCAAGACGCTTGAAGGTCGTTCGTCAGCTCGCACCATGTCGATGGTGGAATCGAGGGTGGTGAGATCGAGGCGTTGGCCGTTCTCAGCCAGCAACACGAGCTCTTCGAAGGTGGTTCTGGCGGCCCCGGCACCCGGACCCGACAGATGCACCTCGTTGCCTCGCACAGTCACAGTGGTATCGGGGAATGCGTCTTCTATATGGCGCAGATGCTGATCGTACTCACCGAGCAGCGCCCCCATCAGATGATTGCCCGGAATGTGGAGGGTGATGGTGTGTTCAGTCATCGGTCACCTTGATATTAGCGCTACCCTCAGGATTTCATGAACAGAAAGCTCTACAGGCAGCCGATCGACACCGACCGTGACGATCCTCTGGCCGGCTTGTCCAGCTGGCTTGCTGATCACCAGGTCGACGAAGCTGCCGCTGCTCGAGCCCGCCAAAGATCACTTGAACAACAAGCCGCGCAAGAGTCTTCTATCGCTGGAGTCCTCCTCGATTTAGCCGAGCGAGGTAGGCCGGTCACAATCAAAACGGCTGGTGGACAAGTCTGTTACGGTCAGATCGTTGCGGTAGGTGCTGACTTTGTGTTCGTGCGCGACGAGAACGAAGGCGAACTGCTCATCCCGACTACGGCGATCGCCACAATAGGAACCGCTGCAACGGACCGTCCCGTGACAGGTGCCCGCCCACTGTCATCGGTGGTTCTGGCCGACACACTCGACGAACTGGTCGCTGATCAAGCTCATGTGGCGGTATCAGTCGGTGATGAATGTGTTAGCGGACTGCTGCAAACGGCTGGATCTGATGTGATCGCGGTTGCTGTCGACGAGGCACGCAGACATCGAATCCACATTGCGACCGCCGCGATCGAC
The DNA here is from genome assembly GCA_965198365.1 of Candidatus Aldehydirespiratoraceae bacterium. GTDB lineage: Bacteria > Actinomycetota > Acidimicrobiia > Acidimicrobiales > Aldehydirespiratoraceae > VXYK01. The sequence goes on from OZ240617.1 coordinate 2,510,050, forward strand.
CATCTGGCGGTGCTGGCGCGCTAGGGTCGTCGGCTCCGACGTTGGCGCTCCAGAAATCTATACACGTCGAGCAGATCGATTCCCGGAAACGGACTGAACTCGCGATCTGAGGGTGGTAGGGCGGAAAGCACGTGGCTGCGTTCCGCGGCCGATGGCCAAGTCACGTCCTTCCATTCGTTCACCAGCGTTGGATCCGGTTCGATCTCACGGTCTCGGGCATATTCCTTGCGAAGCGTGTCTGATCCGCGGAAATAGTGCGCATACTCAGACGGTGTGCCCAGGGTGATGGCGTGGGGCCAGCGGTCTGTTTCTGTCTCGATGTAGGTAGTGCAGAAGTACTCTCCGCCATTGGTGACGGTGAACTGGCTGTGCAACAAGAAACTCCCAGAAGCATTCCAAGCCTGGCGACTGCCCCATTGACGCGGTACCCGCTGTCCTTCGAGACCTCCATCGGGAGCCGCCGGGAAACGGATCCCATCGTTCTCGTATGCCTTGTTGATCACGCCTTCTCTGTCGGTTCGCAGGAAGTGACAGGGGATACTCAAGTGATGGGTGGCGAGGTTGGTGAAGCGGTGGGCCGCCATCTCATATGAGATGTAGAAGATCTCCTTGAGGTCTTCCACCGAGATATCGTCGTCGGCCTGAGCTTCACTTAAGAAGTCGACCGCTGGTCCTTCTGGAGCGAGAATCGCCGCCGCAAAATAGTTGGACTCAATGCGTTGACGAAGGTACTCAGCGAAGTCTCGAGTGTCGTTGTGCTCAAGCGCGAAATGTCCAAGCGTCTGCAACACCACGGATCGGGCCTCACGGATCTTGAGGCCTCCTCGGTCGGGTATGAAGATGATCTTGTCGCGGGTATCGGTGATGCTGCGGGCGGTTGGAGGCATCGCCCGAACCCGTTCAATCGTGAACCCCTGACCAGCGACAAGTTCGGTAAGGACTCTTTCGCTGATCGGTCCGGTTCCTGGGTAGTTGGCGTCAGACAGCGCTTGCGCGGCGATTGCTTCGATTTCAGGATAGTGATTGGCTCGTTCCCGCATTTCGGCTCGCAACGCGATGTTGGCCGCTCGGGCGATGTCTGCAAAGCGGACCTCAGTCACGGGGTCTTGCCGTATCTGTTGGTTCTTGCAAACCAACTCATTGGCGAGCGCAACTAGATGTTCCAGAACATCATTTCCCACTTTGGCTGACGGCTTCAGGTGTGGCAACCCGAGGGCTTGATAGGCAGAATCCGTTTGGGCGCGTGCCAAAGAGATCTCCAGGTAGGTACGACGGTCCGGAGGTTCGGACGACAGAAAATCGGCCGTGGTCGTCTCAAACATGTCGGCCAGTTCGTTGAGGAGTCTGAGCTTTGGTTCGACCTTGCCGGTTTCGAGTTGTGACAGATACGGTGCCGGACGTTTCACAACGTCACTCACTTCGGCAAGCGTCATCTGCGCGCGTCGCCTGGCATGGCGCACTCTGCTGCCCAGTACAAGGAGGTCAATGTCATCTACCATTGCATAAGAATGGCAGAATTTTTGATTAATCCAAACTCACACACGAATATTGGATGAATATATCTGGCAATATTCAGGTCTATCCGGCTCATACTAAATTGTGGTCAAGACGTTGACTCGCTGCGCTGTAACACCTCACCCGTTGGCCGACGCGATCGTGACCGCGCAAGCAGCCGACTTCCTCTCAGACCTACACCACAATTTCGAGTCCGAGCGGCAAAGACTGCTCGCAGAGCGAGTGATCCGTCAAAACCGCATCGACGCCGGCGAACTCCCCTCGTTCAGACCTGAAACAGCGCACATCCGCTCAGGCGAATGGGGCGTCGCTCCTCCCCCGCCAGATCTGCGAGATCGCCGCACCGAGGTCACCGGGCCAGTAACCGCCGAGTTCATGATCGAAGCCCTCAATTCGGGTGCCAAAGTCTTCATGGCTGATTTCGAAGACGCGACATCGCCGACCTGGCACAACATTTTGACCGGCCAAGCCAACGTCAAAGCAGCGTACGCAGGCGAGTTGACATCCCTTGATGATGCGTCAGCCACACTGATGGTTCGTACCCGAGCATGGCATCTCGAAGAGTCGCATATCACTGTTGACGGCAAACCGGTCTCGGCAGCGCTGGCCGACTTCGGGCTTTGCTTCATCCATAACTTCGACACCGCTATCGAACGCGGCAGCGGGCCTTACTTCTACCTCCCGAAACTGGAAGGCCAAGCGGACGCCCGCCTCTGGAACCAGGTGTTCGACTACACCGAGGATCGTTTTGGCCTGCAAAGAGGCACGATCCGGGTGACAGTGCTAGTGGAAACGATCTTGGCGGCCTTCGATATGGACGAAATCCTCTTCGAGTTGAGGGACCACATAACCGGCCTCCACACCGGCAACTGGGACTATCTCTTCAGCGTGGCCAAGACTTTCCGAAAAAACCCTGATTTTTTGCTTCCCGACCGCGACCAGATCACGGTCAAGACCCCGTTCATGCGAGCCTTCACCGAATTGTTGGTATCGACTTGTCATCGTCGCCGCGCTCACGCCATAGGTGGCATGTCCGGGGTCATTCCCGACGTCGAAAATCCGGCACGCACAGCGGGAGCCTTGCGCAAAGTTGCTGCCGATAAACGCCGCGAAGCCGGAGACGGTTTCGACGGAACCCGCATCGCGGTGCCCCAGATCGTTCCCACCGCTGCCGTCGAGTTCGACAAGGTGCTGGGCAACAGATCAAACCAAGTAGAACGCCAACGAGACGACGTCTATGTCACGGCCGGAGATCTGCTCGCCGTGTCTTCTACCCGCGGCACGGTTACCGAGGGGGGCGTCCGCACCAACATTCGCATCGTGATTCGCTATCTCGGCGAGTGGCTCGTTGGCAACGCTGCGGTGCCGATCGACGATCACCTTGAGGACACTGCCATGGCAGAGGTTTGCCGAGCACAACTGTGGCAGTGGTGCCATCACCAAGTGCAACTTTCAAACGGACTAGTCCTCGACCATGGGCTGCTGGAGCGCCTCATAGCCGAAGAGACCGAGATGCTGTGCACAGAACTCGGTGCGCAGGCGTGGTCCGCTGGACGCTTCGTCGAGGCTCGCGAACTACTGAGGTCGCTGGCCACAACCGACGACTACCACGAATTCCTCACCACCGAGGCCTACCGACTGTTGTGAAATACCAAATCCCTACACAAATCGACAACGATCAGGAGAGATCAGATGGCTGACAACCCGACAAAGGCCCAGAACCCCAGCTTCGATGCGCAGGTGAAAGCCCTTTCTGCGGACTGGGCCGACAACGACCGTTGGACCGGACTCACCCGCGACTACACAGCCGCTGACGTCGTGCGCCTACGCGGATCAGTAACCCCCGAACTGACACTGGCGCGACAAGGATCAGCAAAGCTCTGGCAGCAACTCAAGACGATGGACTATGTCCACGCCCTAGGCGCCATGACCGGTGGTCAGGCTATTCAGTACGCCAAAGCTGGTCTCCCCGCCATCTACTTGTCGGGCTGGCAGGTCGCAGGCGATGCCAACCTCTCCGGCCATGTCTATCCCGACCAGTCGCTGTACCCGTCGAACTCGGTGCCGGCGGTCGTGGCACGGCTCAACAACGCTCTGCGCCGCGCGGATCAGATCGAATGGTCGGAGACTTCTGGCTCTCCCAAGGTGGACTACCTGCTGCCGATCCTCGCCGACGCAGAGGCGGGCTTCGGCGGCCCGCTCAACGCCTTTGAACTCATGAAGTCGATGATTGAGGCAGGTGCTGCTGGGGTTCATTGGGAAGACCAATTGAGTTCAGCTAAAAAGTGCGGGCACATGGGTGGCAAAGTGCTGATTCCGACCCAACAGCACATCTCAACTTTGAGTGCGGCTCGCCTAGCTGCCGATGTGGTCGGTGTTGACACGATCATCGTTGCCCGTACCGACGCACTCGGCGCCAACCTCATCACCAGCGATGTGGATGAGCGGGACCGTGAGTTCCTCACCGGTGGGCGCTCGTCGGAAGGTTTCTTCTACACCGAACCGGGTCTGGCAACGCCCATCAAACGCAGCCTCGCCTACGCCCCCTACTGTGACCTGATCTGGTGCGAGACCTCCACGCCCGACCTGGCTGAGGCACGCCAGTTCGCCGAAGCAGTCCACGCCGAGTTCCCCGACAAGATGTTGGCCTACAACTGCTCCCCGTCGTTCAACTGGTCCGCAACTCTGGATGACTCGACCATCGCCAAGTTCCAAAAAGAGTTGGGCTCAATGGGCTATGCATTCCAGTTCATCACCCTCGCCGGGTGGCATGCCCTCAACGCCTCCGCCTTCGAGTTGGCACACGGCTACAACGCTTCAGACATGTCGGCCTACGTCGAATTGCAGCAACGTGAATTCGGCATGGAAGGCGAGGGCTATACCGCCACGCGCCACCAACGCGAGGTTGGGGCGGGTTACTTCGACGATGTGGCAACGGTGATCTCCGGTGGCAAAGCGTCAACTCTGGCGCTCAAGGGCAGCACCGAAGAACAACAGTTCTAAGAGTGCTCGGGTTTGTGAACTTCCTGCGATCCAAGGGCTCAGCAACTCAGCGAACCGGCGTCCATATAGGTAGCCCACGTTTTGCCCGAGTGAACACGACCTGCCAGAGCTGGATGGCGCGCGCTCGAAAGCCCGCGGCCGAACCCATCAAGTAGTAGTGCCACATCCGTCGAAAACGTTCGTCGTAGTGCGGGATCTCGTGCCAGCGAGCCGAAATGTTGGCGTGCCAGGCCAACAACGTTCGGGTGTAGTACGGACCGAAGTTGTGGACATCTTCGATCGTCCAGTGGGATTGCGCAGCTTTGCCGATCTGGCCGAGCGAGGGCAGCACACCCCCTGGAAAGATGTACCGATCAAACCAGGGATCACCAGCCGTTCGCCAGTCGTTTGAACCGATGGTGTGGTGCAGCATCATCCCATCGGGATCAAGGAGTTCACGGCACTTGTCAAAAAATATCGGCAAGTTCTTCGGACCCACATGTTCCATCATTCCAATCGAGGTGATGCGGTCATAGGTGCCGTCGAGATCGCGATAATCGCCCTGCACAATTTCTACCGGCAGACCACGACAGCGTTGTCTCGCTACCGCGATCTGCTCTTCCGCCGGAGAGACTCCCGTCACCTCAACCTGATAGCGCTCCGCCGCGAACTGCGCGAAACCACCCCAACCACAGCCAATATCAAGCAGTGTCATACCTGCTTGGAGCCCCAGCTTGCGACAAATGAGCTCCAGCTTGGCTTCCTGAGCCCGATCCAGGGCAGTGACGTCTGAGTCAGCCCGGTTATCTGAGCTGGGACCGTCGTGTTCGGCTATGTCGAGCCAGTAGGCACACGAGTAGATCATTCGCTGGTCGAGCATTCGCTCGTACAAATCGTTGCCGATGTTGTAGTGAGCCTGTGCATTGCGGCGGGCCCTTGCCTTCGATTGCCGGTTCATGATCGTGGCCTTGACCCCCAGCACCAGTATTTGAGGGCTCGGTGTCACCATTGATCGAAGATCGGCTGTTTGGACCACAGTCAGGAACTCGTCGAGTTGGTTGGCGTCCCACCAACCATCCATGTACGACTCGCCCAAGCCCAGTTCCCGATCTCTGAGAATGCGCGACCAAAGACGATCATCGTGAATATGAATGTCGCGCGGCGCGTCGCCACCGACAGTTATGCCCGCGGCGTCAAGAAGTTTGAGTCCCGTACTCTTCGCGTCTGGCACTGATCCCCCGTATCGCTATCCATCGACGAATAGCCGCGGATACTATCGGCGTTCGCTTGCCTACTCAAAAGGAAAATAGCCCATGACCAACCCAATTCCAGACAACTACCCGAGACTCACTCCAGCGCTCTGCGTTGACGGAGCGAGTGATGCCATAGAGTTCTATACGAATGTGCTCAAACAACGAATGGCGAATGAGCCACTGCGACCAACAACACGGCGGAAGCTGAGGATCGGTGGCAGAACTTGAACTACAGTTACGTCTGCAAATCCGTCAAGGAGACTAGGTCGGCTGCCCCGCCATCATTCAGAAAAGCGGGAGAAGGGAGAAGGCAATGGCAGAGAAGGTGAATGCAGCGATCGTCCAAGTGGCTTGGACAGGAGACAAAGAGTCGATGATCGAGGTCCACGAGAAGTACGTGGCGGAAGCCGCCGCCGCCGGCGTACAGGTCATGTGCTTTCAAGAGTTGTTTTATGGACCCTACTTTTGCCAGGTTCAAGATGCTGAGTTCTACTCGTACGCCGAGGCCATCCCCGATGGCTCCACTACGAAGCGTTTTCAAGAGCTGGCCGCGCGTCATGAAATGGTGCTCGTGCTCCCGATGTACGAAGAAGAACAGCCCGGATTCTTGTACAACACAGCCGCGGTTATCGACGCTGACGGTTCTTACCTCGGTAAGTACCGCAAGACTCATATCCCTCAGATTCAGGGATTCTGGGAGAAGTTTTATTTCCGCCCCGGAAATCTGGGTTACCCGGTATTCGACACGGCGGTCGGCAAGGTCGGCGTCTACATCTGTTACGACCGGCACTTCCCTGAGGGCTGGCGAGCTCTGGGATTGGGAGGAGCGCAGATCGTCTTCAACCCCTCGGCCACCAGCCGCGGTCTCTCGGCCTATCTCTGGCAACTTGAACAGAGCGCCGCAGCGGTCGCCAACATGTATTTCGTGGGTGCCATAAATCGGGTCGGGGTCGAACCCCTAGGTGACAACGACTTCTACGGGACGTCCTACTTTGCGACTCCAAGGGGCCAAATCTTGGACGGAGCCGCTTCGGATCAAACCGAAGAGTTGGTGCTGCGAGAGTTGGATCTTTCACAAATTGCCGAGGTCCGCAACCAGTGGGCGTTCTACCGGGACCGGCGCCCCGACCAGTACGGAGGGCTGACCGCACCCTGAGTTGCTGACCAAAGAAGAATATTGGAGGAGACCGACATGACGACACTGATCAAGGGAGGCACCGTGGTCGCCTCCACAGGCGCTGCTCCCGCCGAAGTGCTGATCGACGGGGAACAGGTGGCTGCTGTGCTGCAGCCTGGCAGCGACATCGCCACAGCAGCCGCAATAGGCGCTCACGTCATCGACGCAACCGGCAAACTAGTGGTGCCCGGTGGCGTGGACGTTCATACCCACATGGAGTTGCCTTTCGGAGGTACCGAAGCCTCCGACGACTTCGAATCGGGCACTCGGGCCGCTGCCTGGGGCGGCACCACCACCATCGTCGACTTCGCGGTCCAGCGTTACGGCGAGGCCATCCGCGACAGCCTTGACGTGTGGATGGCCAAAGCCGAGGGCAACTGCGCGGTGGACTATGGCTTTCACATGATCGTCGGCGATGTCACCAACGACTCGCTCAAGGAGATGGACCTGCTCGTTGACGAGGGCATCACCAGCTTCAAGCTGTTCATGGCCTACCCCGGCGTGTTCTATTCAGACGACGGCCAGATCCTGCGAGCCATGCAACAGGCGGCAGGCAATGGCGGCCTCATCATGATGCATGCCGAAAACGGACTGGCCATCGACGTGTTGGCCGAGCAGGCTTTCGAGCGCGGCGACACCAGCCCGGTGAACCACGGCTACGTGCGTCGCAAGGAACTGGAGTCTGAGGCCACCCATCGGGCCATTCAACTAGCGAAGGTGGGTGCTGCACCGCTCTACATTGTGCATCTGTCAGCGCGTGAGGCCCTTGAGCAGGTGGCCGTCGCCCGCGACCGCGACATGAACGTGTTTGCCGAAACTTGCCCCCAATACCTGTACTTCAGCTTGGAAGAACACCTCGACCGGCCTGGTTTCGAGGGGGCCGCCTACGTCTGCTCCACACCGCTGCGGTCACACCACGAGCACCATCAACAAGAGCTGTGGAGGGGGCTGCGCAGCAATGACCTCGCCGTGGTGTCAACCGACCACTGCCCGTTCTGCATGAAGGAGCAGAAAGAACTGGGGCTGGATGACTTTCGCGCCATCCCCAATGGCATCGGTGGAGTCGAGCACCGCATGGACATGATCTACCAGGGAGTGGTCAGCGGCGAGATCGGTCTGGCCCGCTGGGTGGAACTGTGCGCCACCACACCGGCCCGCATGATGGGCCTGTATCCCCGTAAAGGCATCATCGCTGCTGGTTCTGACGCCGACATAGTGATCTATGACCCCAATAAGCAGTGGACAATCAGTGTTGACAACCACCACATGAACATGGATCACTCCGCCTATGAGGGAGTCGAGGTGACCGGCCATGTCGACACAGTGCTGGCGCGGGGCAAGGTGATCGTTGACCACGGGCAGTATCTGGGGCGGGCCGGCGATGGTCGCTACCTTCCTCGCAGCCTCTGCCAGTACCTCCAGTAATCGTTCAAATCTGGGAGCATTCATGGACTTCGGTGTTGTTCTTCAAACTGATCCCCCCGCTTGGCGGGTTGTTGACCTAGCGCAGCGGGCTGAAACCTTGGGTTTCAACCACGGTTGGACGTTCGACAGCCATGTGTTGTGGCAGGAGCCTTTCGTCATATACAGCCAGATGTTGTCGGCAACCAACAAGATGAAGGTGGGGCCGATGGTGACCAACCCCGGTACTCGCGACTGGACCGTCACCGCTTCGCTGTTTGCCACACTCAACGACATGTTCGGAAACCGCACGGTTTGCGGCATCGGCCGAGGCGATTCGGCTCTACGGGTAATCGGCAACAAACCCATCAATCTTGCGACTCTGGGAGAGTCGATGGGGGTGATCAAAGGTCTAGCCGAAGGACGAGAAGTCGAATACAACGGCACCATGGCGCACTTTCCTTGGTGCCGCGACAGCAAACTCGATGTCTGGATGGCGGCCTATGGACCCAAGGCGCTTCATCTCTGCGGCACTGTGGCCGACGGTTACATCCTGCAGTTGGCCGATCCGCAGATCGCGGCTTGGACTATCGGGGCGGTCCGCGGAGCCGCTGCGGAGGCCGGTCGAGATCCCGACGATCTCTATATTTGCGTGGCTGCACCCGCCTACGTTGGCTCGGATCTGGACCATCAACGAAACCAGTGCCGCTGGTTTGGAGGGATGGTCGGCAACCATGTGGCCGATCTGGTCGGGCGCTATGGCGATATCAGCGACGCGGTTCCCTCGGCTTTGACCGACTACATCAAAGGCCGAGAGGGCTACGACTACGCAGAGCACGGCCGGTCCGGGGCAGTTCACACAGAATTTGTTCCCGACGCGGTGATCGACCGATTTTGCATACTCGGAGATGAGGAGAACCACATCAACCGCTTGCGTGAGTTGCGCGACCTCGGCGTTGATCAATTCGCCATCTATCTGATGCATGATCAACGCGATGAGACGTTGAACGCTTACGGCCAGCGGATCATCCCTGCTGTGAATGGCTGAACGGCGACATGGGTTTGAAGCGGCTGCGGGGATCTCTCCGTCAGGTGATCGTGTTCAGCCTCTTTGTCATTCTGCTGATGGCGGGATACTCCGCATACAAAGGGTTCGGGCAGTCGATCGATGATGCCCAAACCGACTGGCCTGTCATCGGTTCGATCCTGCCTCGCACAGATGACCTGACGATGCCCTCGGTGTTCGAGATAATTTCAGGTGTCTTCGCTGAGCCGCGAGGACTCGACGAAACCTTCGGCTCGATCGTGCTGGGTGAGGCAGCCTTCACGCTGCGTGAGGCGGCTGTTGGGTTTTCTGTCGGCGTGATCGTCGGCTTGTCCATCGCTATCGTCTTGTCATCGTCGCAGTTGCTGGAGCGGGCGCTTGTGCCCCATGTGATCGCCAGTCAAACCATCCCCTTGATCGCCATCGCCCCGATTGTGGTGATCTGGGGACGCAAGAACCTGGATTTCTTGCCCTGGGAATGGCACGACTGGATGTCCGTTTCGCTCATCGCCACGTATCTCACGTTTTTTCCGGTGGCGATCAATGGTCTTCGAGGGCTCCATTCTCCGTCATCTGAGGCTCTTGAACTCATGGATTCCTACGCGGCTCGAAGGAGGCAGACGCTTTGGCGCCTGCGGCTCCCGGCGTCGTTGCCTTATCTGTTCTCGGCGTTCAAGATCGCCGCGACAGCCAGCGTCGTGGGTGCGATCGTCGGGGAAATATCGGCTGGCGTAACCGGCGGTCTGGGCCGCCGGATCCTGCTGGAGGCGCAGCGCTACACGACCGGCCCAGAGCGTCTGTATGTAGCGGTGCTGGGTGCGGCAGCTCTGGGGATATTCGTCTTCCTGAGCATCTCACTGCTCGAATATTCGCTGGTGCGCCGAAAAGGAACGGAGGCAATTCTGTGACCGCTGAGGTGACACCCGCAGTTGAGATCCGCGGCGCGACCAAGGTTTTCAATCCCGGGGGAACCAACGAAGTGCTGGCCTTGGACAACATCGACCTGAGCGTTGACGCCGGTGATTTCGTCACTCTCATCGGCCCGTCAGGATGCGGCAAAAGCACTCTGCTGCGCCTTGTCGCCGCTCTTGTCGACAGCACTGCGGGAACCGTGCTCGTCAATGGCAAAACTGCCGATCAAGCGCGGCTTGACCGGGACTATTCGATGGTTTTTCAAAAAGCGGGCTTGTTCGACTGGCGTGATGTCTCACGCAATATTGAACTTCCTCTGGAGTTGATGGGGTGGAAGGCGGCGGACCGACGTCGCCGCTCTAAAGAGATGCTGGATTTGGTGAAGCTCGTCGACTTCGCCCATCACCACCCTCTAGAGCTTTCAGGAGGAATGGCGCAGCGAGTGGCCATCGCCCGGGCCATGTCGTTTGCGCCCGCGCTGTTGCTGATGGACGAGCCGTTCGGCGCTCTTGACGAAATGACTCGCGAGCACATGCAAAATGAGTTGTTGCGAATCTGGTCGGAGACCGAAACCACGGTGATATTCGTGACTCATTCCATTTCTGAAGCCGTTTTTTTGTCAACCAAAGTAGTGGTGATGTCGCCGAGGCCCGGACGCATCGCCGCAGTGATCGACAACGATCTCGGTGTGCGAGACGATTCGGCGCGCGACACAGCGGCGTTCTTCGCCAACGTCAGCGCGGTGCGCAGAGTTCTCCGAGCGGGCGAGTAGCAATGAAGCGGTTGCATCAGCTCTTGCCGCCCATTGTGGCCGCGGTCATCGGATTCGGCGGTTGGGAGTTGCTCTTGAGGCTGACCCAACCCGACGGCTTTGTTCTTCCTGCACCTTCCAAGATCGCAGAAGCCATTATCGAGAATTCTGAGGCGATTCAGACGGGAACCAGAGTCACCGGGTTCATTGTCGTCAGCGGTTTGCTGGCTGGTGTGTTTTTCGGCATCGCCGCGGCTTTGCTGGTAACAGCATTTCGGACCGCCAACGAGACTCTCACTCCCTTGGCCGTCGCTGTGAACGCTGTGCCGATCGTCGCGCTGGCACCGATATTCAATGCTTGGTTCGGGCTGTTGTCTCCTCGTTCAAACCAAGCCGTTGTCGTCGCCCTAGTCTTCTTTCCGATCTTCATCAATACATCGCGCGGACTCGTCGAGGTCGAGTCCAGCCAGATCGAGTTGATGGAATCCTACGGTGCTCCCAAATGGCGGATCATCCGAGAGGTGCGTATCCCCAACGCCATGCCGTACTTTTTCACGGCGCTGAAGTTGGCCACTTCTTTGGCTGTCATCGCGGCGATCGTCGCCGAGTACTTCGGTGGGCGTCAGGACGCTCTCGGCAATATCATCACCAATTCCGCGGGGTTGACCCGCTACGCGGATGCTTGGGCCGCGGTTCTGGCCGGCTCACTAATGGGTATCGGACTCTACGGCCTGGCCGTTTTGCTGGAACGAATTGCCATGCCGTGGTATTTTCTCGGGCGAAGAACCTAAAGATCCGGGTCACTACCTTCGCGCTGGTCGCGTCTGTCCGATCTGAGTCTTCAACTAGTACCAAACCTTGGAGGGAATCATGAAGGTACACCACCTATTGACGCGGGTCTTGGTGCCGCTACTGGCACTGAGCCTGCTTGCGGCAGCTTGCGGCGACGACGACGAAGCTGAACCAGATCCAGAACCTGCGCCTGAAGCTACTGATGGCGATGACGCAGCCGAACCCGAACCAGCCGAACCCGAACCAGCCGAACTGACAGAGGTCACGTTGCAGTTGCAGTGGTTCACACAGGCTCAGTTCGCGGGTTATTACGCTGCCCGTGATCTCGGTTTCTACAACGACGTCGGGCTTGATGTCACGATTCTTGAAGGAGGAGTCGACATCGTTCCCGCCTCAGTGCTGGATTCTGGTGCTGCTGACTTTGCCGTCTCCTGGGTGCCACGAGGTTTGGTGCCACGCGAAGAAGGCGCCAACATAACCAACATTGCCCAGGTATTCCAGCGAAGTGCCACGTTGCAAGTGTCTTTCGCTGGTTCGGGGATCAACTCGGTGAGCGACCTGGCAGGAAGGACGGTAGGCAACTGGGGATTCGGCAACGAGTTCGAGTTGCTGGCCGGGCTTCGCAAGAACGGTCTCGATCCACAATCTGATGTGACACTCGTTCAACAGAACTTCGACATGCTGGCGCTTATCAGCGGCGACATCGACGCTGCACAAGCCATGATCTACAACGAATACGCCCAGGTGTTGGAGACGATCAACCCCGACACGGGCGAGCTTTATCAGCCCGAGGACCTGAACATCATCAACTGGAACGATGAAGGTACGGCCATGCTCCAAGACGCCTTGTGGGCCGACGCCGATCGATTGGAGAGCGATGCCGACTACCGCGACGTGGCGGTGCGGTTCGTGGAGGCTTCAATTCGCGGCTGGGCACATTGCCGAGACAACTCCGACGCCTGCGTCGAGGTCGTGCTCAACAACGTGCCCACTCTGGGCGAATCGCATCAGGCGTGGCAGCTCAACGAGATCAGTTCTCTGATTTGGCCTTCTCCGCTCGGTGCGGGCGTGATGGACCCGGACTTGTGGACCCAAACAGTTGACGTTGCTACCGGCGAGAGCATTCTCTCTGCGGCTCCCGATGATGGCGCCTATCGCACCGACATCGCCGAAGAGGCGCTAGCGAACCTACGCGATCAAGGCATCGATGTGATCGGCTCCGGCTTCGAACGCGTCGTAGTCGAACTTCGAGAAGGCGGCGAGTAGCGCAGCCTCGAAACTCTCGGATCTGCTACTGAGGATCGGACTGGTAGACGCCCAATATGTTGCCGCTCGGGTCCATGAAGTGGAACCGCCGTCCGCCGGGGTAGGGGTAGATGGGCGAGATGATCTCCCCTCCCTCGGCAACAACTTCAGCTTGTTTGGCTTCGACATCTTCGGTGCTGATCAGCACGAACGGACCAATCGGGTCTTCTGCTCCCGGCGCATGCGCCGGAGCCGGAGTCCCCGCGCCATTGAGTCCAACCTCTACTGAGCCGCCTTCGTAGGCTGCGTAAGTGGGACCGTACTCTGTCCAGTCCCAACCGAACACACGGCTGAAAAACCGCTTGGTCTGCTCCATTTCCGGCGCAGGAAGTTCGACATAACTGATCTGGAGTCCTTGGTTCACCATCCCCCGACTCTACCGAGGCTCACTCCCAGACAAGCCAGAGGCGCAACTCCGGCAACACCGGGCACACCCCGCAACAACCCAACACGGCTCGGGCTGCGCCCGGCTACGCCCAGCCGCATCCCGGCAACAACACAACGCGGCTCCGGCTACGCCCGGCGAATACACAGCAACGCACCTCCGACAGGACTCGAACCTGCAACCTGCGAGGTAGAAGCTCGCTGCTCTATCCAGTTGAGCTACGGAGGCAGATTAATCGTACGCCGAGTGCCGCAACTCGGTACACTCATTGCCTGACCGCGGTCCGGGCTAGCGCCAAGAGCGGGGTCGGCATGGTGGGCGTAGCTCAGTTGGTTAGAGCGCCTGGTTGTGGTCCAGGAGGTCGGGGGTTCGAGTCCCCTCGTTCACCCGTAGAATCGCCTTCGGTTGATTCGCGCACCTCTAGCTCAATTTGGTAGAGCAACGGACTCTTAATCCGCAGGTTCTGGGTTCGAGTCCCAGGGGGTGTACCAACATGGGTCAACCAGCAGAGCGCGTCAGGTGCCTGCGGTTGGGAGTTGTTGTTGCACCGTGACGGTGTCGGCGAACAGATCGCCGAACTCCTCGATTCGATCGAGCACCTCAGTTGCTTCGAAGATGAGTGGTTCGCCGGCGGCGCCGTCGGCAACCTCGTCCCAACTCAACGGGGTCGACACGGTCGGCCGGTCTCTGCCGCGCAGCGAATACGGGGCAATCGTCGTCTTATGTCGTGAGTTCTGGCTCCAGTCAACAAAGATCTTTCCGGCACGGCGTTTGCGGTTCATGTTGGACAACACCAACTCCGGAAAGTTCTGTTCAAGTAGCTGCGCTACAGCCAGCGCAAAATCAGAAGCATCGGTATGCGTGTGCGGCGAATTGAGCGGCACATATAGCTGTAAACCCTTGTTGCCAGACGTCTTGGCACACGATGCCAAACCAACGCTCTCCAACACCGCCTGGATTGCCAGCGCTACCCGGCAACATTCGATAATCGTCGCCGGATCACCCGGATCGAGATCAAACACAACCATTGAAGGTGAATCGATCTCGCCGCATCGGGCCATCGGTGAATGAATCTCAAGCGCGGCAAGGTTCGCTGTCCATGCCAGTGCTGCGACTGAGTCCAACCGGCAATAGTCGATGCCACCTCGACGGTCGCCGGGGCCTACACAGGTACCTACCCAACCGGGCCGATGAGACGGACAGCGTTTCTCAAAAAAGGACTCTGCAGTGACCCCGTCGGGCCATCGTCGCAGAGTGATCCCACGATCCTCGATATGCGGCAACATCACCGGAGCGACCCGGACGTAGTAGTCGATCACCTGGGCCTTGGTAAACCCGACCAGCGGATACAGCACCTTTTCGAGATTGCTGACCGATAGACGGTGGCCGTCAACGGTGACCTGAACACGCTCGGTCTCAGCCATCGGCAAAGCTCACGCCGAACGTTCAGACGGCTCGTCCTGCTCCGCTTTTCTGCTAGCGGGAGCCTTGGCCCCGGCAGATTTCCCGCTCGCGGACGGGTGGCGCGTGCGAGCTTTCTTGGCCTCCTTCACCGACGCCTCAAGAGCAGCCATCAGGTCAATGACCTTGTCGGAAGAGGGTGCCGGCGCTCGCATCAAATCGTCGCTGCCCTCCCCTGCCGCTTTTCGCTCAATCAACTCGAGCACCGCTTCTCGGTACGTGTCGCTGTGGCGAGTCGGATCAAAGGTCGTGTTCAGCGTGGCAATCAAATGCTCAGCCATTGCCTGTTCCCGCTCGTCAATCTCAATATCGGCCAGCAGATCAAAGCCGCTGATCTCAGAATGGTCGACGATTTCGTCGTGATAAACCATCGTCGACAGCAACAGCCGACCATCAACAGGACGCACCGCTCCCAAATACCGCTTAGAACGCATCACGAAATGGCAAATGCCTACCTTTTCGGCCTCTTCCATGGCATTCGCCAAGAGCTTGTAGGGCTTTGACGCCTGATCACCGGGGACCAAGTAGTAGGCGTTGTCATAAAAAATCGGGTCAATGTCAGCCAGATCGATGAATTCATCTATGTCGATCGTGCGTGCCATATCGGGGTCGAGCGCGGCCATCTCTTCTTCAGACACCGTCACATAGTCGCCACCGTCAAGAGCGAACCCTTTCACTATCCGTTCCTTGGGCACCTCTTCGCCGTCGGCCGAAGAAACCAATTTCTGCTTGAGTCGCGCCCCACTAGCTGAATCGATCTGATTGAACCGGACCGTCTTGCGCCGGACCGCTGCGAACAGACGCACCGGAATGTTGACTAGTCCGAAGCTGATGCTTCCGCTCCAAATCGCTCTGGGCACGTCAACGAGTGTAGTTGACGGTGTTGCATTCGCCGGGCGCAGCCGGAGCCGCGCTGAGCTATCGCCGGGCGTAGCCGGAGCCGCGGAACTCGGCGCGGTGTTTTTGCCGGGCGTAGCCGGAGCCGCGGAACTCGGCGCGGTGTTTTTGCCGGGCGTAGCCGGAGCCGCGCTGAGCTATCGCCGGGCGTAGCCGGAGCCGCGCTGAGCTATCGCCGGGCGTAGCCGGAGCCGCGGAACTGGGTGCGGGGCACTCGCCGGGCACAGGCCGAATCAGGTGTCTAGCAGGATTCGGGCTACGAGATCTTGGCCGAAGGCCGTGAGGATGGCCAGATACATCAAGCCGGTGGCGGCCATAACCGCGGAGTAGGCACGTTCGCGCAGGGCTGCTCGAGTCACAACAACCAGTGCGATCGTGGTCACCACACACGCCACCCAGAACCAGCCGAGCAAACCGTTGTAGGCATCGTCGATGGTGCCGTTGAGCACCGACACCATCCCAGTTGGCCATAGCAACAGGATCGTCTCGGGGACCCAAACAATACCGGTCCACCTAACCAGTTCCAGGATCGGACCTCGAGCTAGTCCCGGTTGCACGAGATACCAGTGGCCAAGCAGCATGGCGTCGGACACGACACCCAAAAACAACGCACTGACCAGGCCACGAGCAATCGACAAGGCAACCGGGTCACCAGCGTGAATCGAGGCGAACAGCACGGCTGTCAAACCGAGAACACCCGCCGCCAGATCGAGAACCGGAGGGAACTCCACAGCAGAGTCATCGAAACGCGGTTCATCACGATCAATCCCTGTCATCTCTGCGACCCGTGCGGAGCGTCGCTCAACGAGTGTTCGCTGGCCCGATACACCCGCAGACTTGCGAGCTACCGACACGACCAATGCAACCCCGCCGACCACCAAGAATCCAAGGGTGGTCAGATCACGCGTCCAGACCACATCGGTTGCCAACGACGCAGCCAGCGAACCTGCCGCCAAGAGCAGAAAAACCATTCTCTGCAACCAGCCGTAGCCGAGACCAACCTCACGACGCCGAGTAGTGACCCATAGAAAGACCCAACCACCCGCCGCCCATTGCACTAGAACCGTGGCGGCATCAATGCGAATCACCGCGTCAAGCTACCGCGTGGGCCAACTCGTTATGCCTGGACGACGGCGAGATGATGGTCGGTGAGGTTCAACGACTCGGGTCCAGCCTCAGTCGCAACGACAATGTCTTCAAGGCGCATACCCCAACGGTCCGGCATGTAAATGCCAGGCTCAATCGAGAACGCATTGCCCGCTACCAGTGGGGCCGTGTTGCCCTCCACGATGTACGGATCCTCATGCGCCTCAACCCCGATCCCGTGCCCCGTTCGGTGAATGAAGTAACTACCGAATCCGGCCGCAGCGATCCGCTCCCGCGCCTCACGGTCGACATCTTGTGCGGGAGTCCCGACCGTGGCCGCTGTCACCGCCGCAGCCTGCGCCTCGTGCAGAACCGCATAAGCCTCCAGATACTCACGATCCGGCCGAGAACCCACCCAGACGCAGCGGGTGATATCGGAGCAGTAGCCGACACCGTCGTCTCCGATCATCGTGCCACCGAAGTCACAGAGGAGCGCCTCACCCTCAGAAATCACCCGGGAGCCCGCCTCGTGGTGTGGGCTGGCAGCGTTTTCTCCCGTCGCCACGATGGCAAAGTTCACCCGATCATGACCTTCGGCGATGATCTGGCGACCGAGTTCAGCCGACACCTCGGCCTCAGTCTTGCCGACAAGCGGGATCTCGCCGCTCTGGAGACGCTGCGCGATTGCGTCTACTGCACGGCTCGCGGCGCGCAACCGATCGATTTCGGCAGCGTCTTTGACCGAACGGATTCCACTGGTGATCGAGCTGGCCCGGCGGAAGTCCGTCTTGGGTCGAGCCGACATCAGATCAACGAGAAACCCCGACCACATGTGATCACCCACCGCGGCGCTTGACGCAGGTCCCATCAGGGTCGCTATCAACGCGATCGGGTCTTCGGTCTCGGACCACGGTCTCACCGCGAACACCTCAGGGCGCGGCGTGACCCGTGAAGCTTCCAAGCCTGGTACAACCAGCGTGGCATCGCCGTCGCGCGGCACCACCAGCATTGTGATCCGTTCGAGCGGCATCGCCTCGTAGCCGCAGAAGTACGGCAGATCAGCGCCGACCGACAACAGCAGCACATCCACCCCGTCGGTAGTCATCTTTTCTCGGGCCCGGGCGAGCCGTTGCGTGAACATAGCGCTCAATTCTAGACCCGCCCCGAAATCTGCGCGTTCAACCACAATCTATGTGGCTGAGCGCGCAGATTTCGCAGAAACAGAGGCCAGTTGGTCTACGGATTGGCGGGCATGATAACTCGAACGGGTCAGCGGGGAAGCCTCCACATGTGCGATTCCCACCGACTCGCCGAAGCGTTTCCATTCGTCGAACACTTCAGGCTGCCACCACTGGGCTACTGGCAGATGGTGAGATGTCGGGCGCAGGTACTGGCCGATGGTGACAATGTCGACACCAACCGCGGCCAGGTCTATGAGGGTCTGTCTAATCTCGCTGTCGCGCTCCCCCATCCCCACGATGATCGACGACTTGGTGGTCAAACCAGCGGTTTTGGCGCGGGCCAGAACTGAGAGACTGCGGGCATAACCGGCCGACGGGCGCACCGCGCGTTGCAACCGCGCCACCGTTTCGATGTTGTGGTTGAACACATCGGGCTGAGCATCAAACACCTTCTTCAGCGATTCGTTGGATCCTTTGAAGTCCGAAACCAGAGTCTCTACCCGACATTGCGGTGTGCGCTTGCGGATCGCGGCAACGACATCGGCGACGGCGCCGGCGCCACCATCTTCAAGGTCGTCACGGGCGACCATTGTGACGACAGCATGACGCAAAGCCATCAACTCGACCGCCTCAGCCACACGGGTCGCCTCCTGAGGATCTGGCGCCTCGGGATGCCGCGTGTCGATCAAGCAGAACCCACAAGCTCGAGTGCAGCGATCCCCGAGGATCATGAAAGTCGCTGTGCCGTCGTTCCAGCACTCGGAAATATTCGGGCAACCCGCTTCTTCGCACACGGTCACGAGTCCGAGTTCACGCATCGTGGACCTGATCCGGCGATACTGCGGTCCAGGATCGAACTTCACCCGCATCCACTCAGGCTTGCGCGCGCGCAACCGCACGGGGTCGTGACTGGTGGCCCCCGCTTGAGCAAGGCGTCCAAGCAACCGCACCGAGGTGCCATCAGCCTGTCTCGCAAATTCCTGCGGTGAGGACGCTTGTCCAGTGATTGCCGGGGTGGGATCCTCAGATTGGTAACCGACTCCAGAACGCCCAACCGGTGTGCCTGGGCCTTCTCCACGAGTGAACGGCGCAAAGTCAGCGGGTTTGGTCCTGAACCCAACGCCGGCGCGGTCAACTGATCCGTGTTGAGCGAACACAGCCACCGCCCGTTGCGTGAACAGCTCGACCATCTCAGGCATCGAAACGTCAACACCGAGCGCGGCCAGCGAGGTGACGCCCTTGTCGGGAATGCCACACGGAACGATTCGCTCATACCAGCTCAAATCCGGGTCAACATTGAGCGCCACCCCATGCATGGAGCGTCCCCTGGCTATCCGCACCCCGATTGCCGCTATCTTCTGGGGCCGTTCTCCGGTGGGATCCACCCAGACGCCGGTACAGCCTTTGATACGCCCCGACTGCACACCAACATCTCCGAGCGTTTCAATCAAACACTGTTCAAGCGATGACACATACGCGGCGGTGTCGGCCATACCGCCGCCGCGGCGCCCTGGCACATCAACAATGGGATAAGCAACAAGTTGACCGGGGCCGTGGTAAGTCACGTCGCCTCCCCGATCCGCTACAAACAACTCCGCACCGAGCGACTCAACGTCGGCAAGCAGATGCTCAGCCGGCGTACGGCGACTCATGGTCACTACATCGCGATGCTCCAACAACAGCAGATAGTCGTGTTGGCGATTGACGAACAACGACCGTTGCAACGCGAGCGCATCTGAATAAGCAACCCGTCCCAACCAGCGGACCCGCAGAGTCCGCTCGGCCAAAACCGAACCGTTCAGCACCAACGCGCTCAGTGGACCTCCGCCTCCCAGTCGCGAGTCTCAATGATCTCTTTGACTCGGTGAAGGAACGCCGCGGCATAGGCGCCATCGAAAGCGCGGTGATCCCAGGCCATCGCCAACACCCCGACCGAATGAATGGCGATCGATTCGTTGCCGTAAGAATCAGTGACCACAACCGGTTTTCGTGCCACCCCGTCGGTTGACAAAATCGCCACCTGAGGCTGGTTGATGATCGGGAACTGCATCATCGTGCCGTATTGACCGGCGTTAGTCAGCGTGAAAGTGCCACCGGACAGCTCGTCGGGCATCAACTGCCTGGTACGCGCCCGGCTGGCGACATCCACAATATCTCGAGCGATTTGTCGCAGCCGCTTGCCCTCAGTGCCCTTGATCACCGGTGCCAGCAAGCCGCTGAAATCGATGTCGACAGCGATGGCAAGGTTGACCTCATCATGGATGACTAGATGGTCACCCCCGAAACTGGCATTGAGATGCGGGTATTCACGCAAGGCATCAACGACGGCGCGCGCAATGAACGGCAAGTAGGTGAGGCTGAATCCCTCCTCTGCCTTCCAACCAGATTTGATCGCTTTGCGCACTTTTTCGACACCCTCATAGTCGATTTCCATGGCCGTGAGCACGTGTGGCGACGCGCTCTTCGACATCACCATGTGTTCTGCAGTGCGCTTGCGAATGTTGTTCAGCACTACGACCTTGTCACGCGTGCCTACCTCGGTCGATGGGGTCGCAGTCGTGGCCGCTGGCGTCTTGACCACGGCCGACGGAGGCGGAGGCGTTGCCGGCTCGGATGGCCGCTCGGCGACAGGCGGGGGCAAAGCCGATTCTGGAGGACTCTGTGGTGGCGCTGCGGACGCGGCAGACGCTCCCGAACGGATCACCGCTTCGGCATCAGCTCGGGTAATGCGGCCACCGACGCCTGTGCCGACAATCGTTGAGGGATCGAGTCCGTTGTCGGCTATCAACCGACGCACAACCGGAGACATTAGCGAAATCGGTTTCTCGCGCTCTGAGGATTCATCGACTGGCGACCCCGTCGGCGTCTCCGCATCGGGAGCAGCCGCGACTCCCGTTGGCGGCGGAGGCGGTGGCGGCAGAGTCGAAGACAGAGGTGTCTGTGCGCTGGGGGTTTCTCCCTGCTCAGGCTCCGGTTCAGGCTCAGGCTCCGGTTGGGGCTCAGGCTCCGGTTGGGGCTCCGACTCAGGTTCAGGCTCCGCCAAAACCTCGGGTTCTGCCGGGGCCGGGACGACAGCAGCATCGCCGATCTGGGCAAGAACTTGTCCAACCTCTACCAGGTCTCCCTCGTTGGCGAATATCTCGATCAATGTGCCGGCAATGGGCGACGGGACTTCTGAGTCAACCTTGTCAGTGGAAACTTCGAAGAGGATCTCATCCATCTCCACGTGGTCACCGACCTGTTTGAACCAGCGGGTGATCGTTCCCTCGGTGACTGTTTCCCCCAACTGGGGCATCGTCACGTCAGCCATCAAGTCCTCTTCTCGTCATCTTCAGATTCATCTCATTCGTCTCGTTTCACCTACCGGCAACAGTTTGCATCAACCATGAAGCGAACGCCCGGTCAACGACAACACAGATTCTCCAAAGAGTTCGCTCATCGTGGGGTGCGGTTGTATGAAAGCAGCCACATCGTCAACGGTCGCCTCCCAATTGACAGCAAGGTACGCCTGACCAAGCTGCTCGGTGACCCAGGGTCCGACCATGTGAACGCCCAGTATCTGCCCTCCGGTTCCGTCAGCCTGCTTCTCGGCGATGACCTTCACGATGCCGTCGGTATCGCCGACAATCTTGGCTCGACCGTTGCCGATGAAACGCAGCGACGAAGTCACAACGTCGTGGCCCGCGGCGATCGCTGACTCCTCAGTGTGCCCGGCGAACGCCACCTCAGGATGGCAATATATGCACCACGGTGTTCCGTGGTGATCCAGCGGGGCGGGTTCTTCGCCCAACGAATCAGTGACCGCCAACATTCCTTCGGCAAAGGCCACATGGGCCAGCTGTGGTGTGTCGATCAGGTCACCAACCGCCCAAACACCCGGCTCCGCTGTCCGACAACGACCATCAACCTCAACGAAACCGCGCTCGTCAACGACTACCGAAGTACCACTCAGACCCAACAGGTCAGCGTTGGGGCGACGGCCGACCGACACCACCACCAGGTCCACGTCCACAGACTGGCCGTCGCCGAAGGACACCGATGTGTGCGAACCAGACGGATCGGGAGAGTGACCATGTACCGGAGCCGAGGTATGCACGGTAATGCCGCGCTTCTTGAAGCTGCGCGCCACAACCTTGGCAGCGTCGCGATCACATCCGGTAAGGATCTGTCCCAGCGCCTCGATCACGATGACATCAACTCCGAGATCAGCCATCATGGAGGCGAACTCGCAACCGATGGCACCGCCGCCGATCACCGCGGCACTCTGCGGAAGTGCTTCAATCGACAACAGTTCGTCAGAGGTCATAACGAATTGTCCGTCGACTTCAAAGCCTGGAATCGTACGGGGCAATGACCCTGTTGCAAGGATCACCGAGGGGGCAGTGAGCGTTTGTGTCTCTCCCTGTTGCGTAACCGATACCACCCGACCGGCGCCCAGCGTTCCGATACCGTTGTAAACGGTGACCTTTCGGCCCTTCATCATCGATCCTAGACCTGCAACGAGTTGATCAATGATGCTCTGTTTGCGTTGCATCGTGACATCCCAGTCGAGCGCTGGTGCCGAGGTGCTCACACCGAAGTCTGCGGCATGGGTAACGGTGCGAAAGACGTGCGCCGTCTCCAACAACTCCTTGGCGGGAATGCACCCGACATGTAGGCAAGTGCCTCCCAGAGCGCCCTTCTCCACGAGTCCTACGTTCAGCCCAATACCCGCGGCATAAAGAGCGGCTGCATAACCGGCAGGGCCACCGCCGACGACGATCACATCGTGTTGTATCTCTATGGGACTTCCTCCCCGTGCGGGCCTCATGTTACCGGGGCCGACTCTCTTCAGCCGACGATCATCAACAACTGCACGGCTCCTGCCACAAGAATCACCAGCCCGACCAAGAGCGAGACTCCGATCAACATTCGGGTACTCATCGTGACCTCTTCGTTACTTCTCTCAGCTCAGCCAGGCTATCGCCGGCAGTACTGACAATACGGCTGCAAGGTGCTGGTAAATCCAAAAGGCCCTACGATGGGTAACGGTGAAACCAAACGTGCTGTCTCCGATCACGGCCGCGTTGTTGGGCGCTGCGCTCTTCGTAAGTGCATGCGGCGACGGAACCGACGACGAAGCCACCCCAGCACAGCCGGATCCGACGACCACGTCCACGACCGAAGGACCGTCGCCATCAACCGAAGCGGGCGATTCAGTTGCGGTTGCATGGCCCCACGACTGGACCGAGGAACGCGTCGGTGGAGGCCAATTCGATGCCGGTGACTACGAGGGACAGGATCTCGTGTTGTGGTTTTGGGCGCCATGGTGACCGGCTTGTCAACGCGAAGCCGGTGCGGTCGCATCGGTTCAGGAACAATTCGCCGGTCAGATCGACATCATCGGCGTCGGTGGCAGCAGCACCTCAGAAGCCGATCTTGAGCGCTTCGTCGGGGGCTACGGAGTCTTTGACCTCATAAACGTGTCCGACACCGACAATTCGGTATGGGAACGCTACGGCGTCTTCAGCCAGCCGATCTACGCTTTCATCAACGACGATGGCACGACCGAGGTGACCAGACTCCCTGTCGCAGAACTCGCCGAACGAATTGAACAGTTGTTGGCCACCTAGGCCGCTGACCAGCTAGACCAATCGGTCACCGTCGACGGCGAACAATCCACCCGATAATCTCGCTCAGAATGGCGCCGGCAACAGCGGAGACCACGATAATCAGCCACAACGGCGCACTGCGATCGATGAAGAACCATTGGACCGGTGTGCTATCGGTGTTCTGCACGACGAAAGCGATCAGAGCCACGGCCACCAGCGCAGCTCCGATGAACTTGCCGATACCGGTTTTGGCTGTCGGTTGAATGTTCGGATCGTCTGACATCTTCGGTCCTTCAGTTCGTGTGCACTCGATGATTCCAGCCCTCTATGATTCGCAGCATAGGGCGTGACTCACTCAAGCGCGAGAAGCGAGATCGAAGGACGACTATGCGGGTACTGATCAGCGGCTCCACAGGCTTAATCGGAACATCGCTGGTTTCCGAACTCAAAGCCACGACCCACACGCCGATTCGTCTGCTGCGGTCACAGAACCGAGACGACACCGAAAGCATCTTTTGGAACCCGGCGAAGGGCGACTTCGGAAAAGATGCTCTCAAAGATATTGACGCGGTAGTTCACCTAGCCGGAGCATCAATAGCCGAGCGACGCTGGAGCGACGCCCAGAAAACCCGGATTCTCGACAGCCGAATCACGACCACCACGCTGTTGGCAAACGCAATCGCCGAGGCCCAGAACCCTCCATCGGTGTTCCTGTCGGGTTCGGCCATCGGTTTCTACGGAGACCGTGGCGACGAAGAACTCAACGAGATCAGTTCCAGTGGCGATGGCTTTCTCGCCGATGTAGTGCGCGCCTGGGAACACGCTGCCAGCCCAGCACAAACTTGCACGCGGCTCGCCTATCTGCGCACCGGTGTGGTGCTGGCAGGCAACGGAGGAGCCCTGAAGGCGCAACTCCCGTTTTTTCGGCTCGGAATCGGTGGCCGCATCGGCGACGGACGTCAGTGGCTGAGCTGGATATCGATCCAAGACATGGTTCAGGCCATCATCTGGCTGCTCGACAACGACATCGGCGGGCCCGTCAACATGACCGCGCCCAATCCCGTCACCAACGCAGAGTTCACCAAGACCCTCGGACAAGTGCTGCACCGACCAACGATTCTGCCCACTCCCAAAGTTGTGATGTGGGCCAAAGTCGGGCGGGAATTGACCCAACAACTGCTGTACGCCAGCCAAAGGGTCGAGCCTTCGGCGCTATTGGCCAGTGGCTACCATTTCCGCCAACCGAATCTCGCCCAAGCGCTACGGAGCGTTCTCAACAAGCAGCAGTGAAAGTCGTTCTAGGCGTCAACGACCCACACGTCGTCGGGCATTTCACGTTCGAAAGCACTCACCACTCTGCCGACCCGGCGATCAGCACCGTCCCACACGATCAACGCTTCGTCGGCGACTTTTCTCAGCCATGCGTTTCTTCGCTTCAGCGCCTCGCCGGCTCGTTTGGAGGTGTCGGGAACCTTGCGTTGCAAGCACACGACTTGGGCCGCTCCTTCCAACATCTGCGCAAAGTGATTTCTTTTGGCCGACGGCCACTTGCGTGCAGGGTTGGGATATGGCAGCACTGCTACGTAAGGCACTCCAGCCTCCGCTGCTGCTTCGGCGCCAAGAGTCTCCGCGCCACGGCGCAACCCCGTCAGCACGACCAGGTCGTCGTCGAGTTCTTTCTTCGCCGCCAAGATCTCCGCGAGCCGCTGCCGCGTCTTATCCACGTTGCTGTCTGAGTGGGGGCTGTCTGAGTGGGGGCCCTCTGAGTCAAGCTGCAACCCAAGTATCGCCACACAACGGCCCGCTGGTCGCCACGAACTACCGAAGGGGCGGTTGTCTGCGGTTCCGTCACGTGGTGCTGGCGGCCCAGTCTCATCAGCCTCAGCGAGATCATCGGGCATACCAACACCTGTGCGACCCACTTGCGTACGCGAAGCTTCAGCCGCCAAGCGATCCGCTACCTCGTTCCATTCGTCGCCAGCGTGCCCTTTCACCCAAGTAAAGGTGATTTCATGTGGCGCTGAGCGATAAAGCTCAATCAGCGGTTCCCAGATGTCTCGATTGGCGACCGGCTGCTTGTTGGAGTTGCGCCAGTCACGTTTGAGCCAACCTTCCCACCAGCGGTCACGAAAACAGTTGACTACGTACGTTGAATCCGAGACGACCTCAACGGGACCCTCGATGGCCCGCAGCGCTTCGAGAACAGCGGTGAGTTCCATCCGCTGATTGGTAGTCGCAGCGTCAGCGCCGTTGGCCCAGCGGCCATCGGGCACAACCCAGCCCCAACCACCAGGCCCAGGATTCCTTAGACAGGCGCCGTCCGTGTAAACGGTTGTTGTACTAGTTGCACTACTGATGCGCTCATTCTGTGATCTCTGCGAACAACTTCCACCCATTGCTTGGACCCAAAGTAAAAAAGTGCTGCGAGAATAGGGACACATATGGCTGACCATTTCTCCCGCCAACTACCCGACATCGACCCAGCCGAAACCACCGAGTGGATCGATTCCCTTGATGCAGTCCATGCCAGTCAAGGTCAAGCTCGGGCCCGGTACCTGCTCGCCAAGCTGCTTGAGCGTTCCAACGAACTCCAAATCGGAGTCCCCCCGACTACCAGCACACCCTACATCAACACCATCCCCGCCGAATCGCAACCTTTCTTTCCCGGCGACGAGAACATAGAGCGACGCATTCGGGCCATCATCCGTTGGAACGCTGCGGCCATGGTGATCCGCGCCAACAAGATCGCTGACGGCATCGGCGGCCACCTGTCAACGTTCGCTTCAAGCGCAGCCCTCTACGAAGTCGGCTTCAACCATTTCTTTCGAGGCAAAGAAGACGGACTCCCCGGTGACCATGTGTACTTCCAGGGACATGCTGCCCCAGGGGTCTACGCACGGGCCTTCCTTGAGGGGCGCCTCAACGAGCAACAACTCGACAATTTCCGCATGGAAGTCGGCGGGAACGGCCTTTCAAGCTACCCGCACCCTCGCTTGATGCCGGAGTTTTGGGAGTACCCCACCGTCTCCATGGGTCTGGGCCCGATCAATTCGATCTACCACGCCCGTTTCAACCGCTACATGCATCAACGCAAAATCGACGACACCTCGCAAAGCAACGTGTGGAGCTTTCTCGGCGACGGCGAATGCGACGAACCCGAAACCCTCGGCGCGATCGCCCTGGCAGGTCGATCCGCCCTCGACAATTTGAAATGGATCGTCAACTGCAACCTGCAGCGCCTTGACGGACCCGTCAGAGGCAACGGAAAAATAATCCAAGAACTTGAAGGCGTATTCCGTGGCGCCGGCTGGAACGTCATCAAGGTGATCTGGGGTAGTCGCTGGGATGAACTGCTGCATCGCGATGTAGATGGTGTGCTCCTCAACAAGATGTCCGAAACAGTCGACGGCGAATACCAGCGTTTCGCCGTCGAAGACGGCGCCTACATCCGCGAAAAGTTCTTCGGACCAGACCCGAGACTGCGCAAGCTCGTAGAACACCTGAGCGACGACGACCTCAAAGCGCTCCCCCGCGGGGGCCACGACTACCAAAAGGTCTACGCCGCTTTCAAAGCTGCAGCTCAGACCACTGGACTACCAACCGTGATCCTCGCCAAGACCATCAAGGGCTGGACCCTTGGTGAGGGTTTCGAAGGACGCAACGCCACCCACCAGATCAAGAAGATGACCAAGGCACAACTTCTGGAACTAAGGGCCAGGCTCCGGATGGAAGAGGAAATCTCCGAGGATTCACTCGAAGACGGCATCCCACCTTATTACCGGCCATCACCAGACGGAGAGGAGCGCGCCTATCTGATGGAGCGACGCCGCGCACTCGACGGGCCCCTGCCCAGCCGCATCGTACGAGACCGCCGACCACTCAAGTTGCCCAGCGAGGCACCCTTCCTTGATCTCCAGAAAGGCTCCTCAGGGCGCTCGGTATCGACCACAATGGCTTTCACTACAGTGTTGCGAGACCTGCTGAGAGACAAGCGATTCGGCGAACGTGTCGTGCCGATCGTCCCCGACGAGGCCCGCACCTTCGGGATGGACTCGCTGTTTCGAGAGTTCCGCATATACGCGCCGCAAGGCCAACTCTACGAACCAGTCGACCACGACCTGCTGCTCTCCTACGCCGAATCTGAAGACGGGCAGATCCTTGAAGAGGGCATAACCGAATGTGGTTCGACCGCTGAGTGGATCGCCGCTGGAACCGCCTATGCCAACAGCGGTGTTCCTATGGTCCCGTTCTACACCTTTTACTCAATGTTCGGGTTTCAGAGGGTCGGTGACTCGCTGTGGGCAGCAGCTGACGCCCGCACGCGGGGTTTTCTCATGGGCGCCACCGCAGGCCGCACCACCCTGCTCGGCGAAGGACTACAGCATCAAGACGGTCACAGCATGCTGTTGGCATCAACGGTTCCCTCCTGCGAAGCGTATGACCCCGCCTTCGCCTACGAACTCGGCACGATCTTGCGCCAGGGTCTGCATCGGATGTACCCCGACGGCCGATCCGCCGATGGCGAAGACGTGTTTTATTACATCACGATCTACAACGAGAACTACGAACAACCCCCGCGTCCAGATCATGTTCAGGATCGCGACATCACCGACGGAATCTACAAGTTCGACGATGGCCCCGACGAGACTGAGCGCCGCGCGACCATCCTCTTTTCGGGCACCTTGAACCTGGCCGCGCGCGAAGCCCAACAGATCCTCGTCGACGACTACGACATCGGCGTCGAACTCTGGAGCGTCACCTCCTACAAGCGACTTCGCGCCGACGCTCTGGACGTGGAACGTCGCAACCGATTGTCTCCTGATCGGCCCCCAGAGTTGTCCAACGTGACACGCAGACTCAGCGACAGCGAGGGACCGATCGTGGCTGTGTCGGATTGGATGACGCTGGTGCCCGATCAGATCGCACGGTGGACGCCTCGTCCGCTACATGTCCTCGGGACCGACGGTTTCGGTCGTTCCGACACGAGGGAAGCGTTGCGGCGATTCTTCGAGATCGACGCCGACAATATCGTGGTGGCGGTACTGTCAGCCATGCTCGAGGAAGGCACCGCTACCCGCGAGGAAGTCAGCCGTGCCATCGCCAAGGCCGGTATCGACCCGTACCGCCCCGACCCAGCCCATCCAGATACCGGTGCCTGAGGCCCAGCGGCCCGCCCACGGTACGCTCGTCGTCACTGGTGACGCCGAAGCAGACCAGCTACTCAACACCAACCCGCTGGCGCTCATGATTGGAATGTTGCTCGACCAGCAGATCCCCATCGAATGGGCCTTCGCCGCACCCCTGCGACTGGCCCAACGGCTCGACGGCACCCTTGATGCCAACCAGATCGCAGCGATGGATCCAGAAGAACTGGCTGCGGTAGCCGCTCAGAAACCCGCGGTGCACCGCTTCCCGGCCATGATGGGGCGCCGCATCCACAAGCTGTGCGAGCATCTGGTTGACGAATACGAAGGTGACCCAGCATCGCTGTGGGAAGATGTGGGAGATGCCGAAGTGCTCTACAAGCGACTCTTGGCGTTGCCCGGCTACGGTCCGGTGAAGGCCCAGATTTTCATGTCCATCCTGGCCAAACGCTTCGATTACCAGCCATCAGGATGGGAGACCATCGCCGGGGTTTTCGCCCAAGAAGATCTCCGCAGCGTTGCCGACCTCGGTGACCCAGGGGCTCTCGGTCGGCTCCGCGAGAAACGGAAGGTCGAAAAATCCAGAGGCTCAAGCTCTGGTTGATCCTCAGGCAACCTCAGAAAGCAGCCGGTTGCGCTGCCGGTCGAGCCAGCCGAGCACCACCGCGATAGCGCGGGGATCATGACGCAGGTGATGGCTGGCTCCATCAATGATCCGCAAATCTGCCGTGCCGTGCGAGTCCGCGACCGCTCGTGCGTCGAGCACCGGCACCACATCATCGTCGCTGCCATGAATCAGCAGCAACTCCCGCGGCGACAAGCGAGCCGCGGCCTTGCTGGCATCGACCGAGCGCAGTTGCTGCGACCAATCACCAAAGTCTTCTGGAAAGGCACTGTCGCGGATCGCTCCCATTTCGCGTGCGAGCACCAGCAACTTGCGGGGACTGCGCGCCCAGTCGCTGAAATCCGCTGGCAGCGAAACCGCGCAGACGCCACGGATAGTTTCATCGGCAGCCCCGGCCTCGATCGCCAGGGCACCACCAGTACCAAACCCTAAAAGCCATATCCCGTCGCAATGCACAGACTCACGCAGATGAGCGATCGCACCTTGCAGGTCCCGTAACCAACCCTCAAGGGAGAAGTCACCGCCAGATTGTGCGATCCCCCTGCTTGAAAATGCCAGCGCAGCCCAACCACACTCAGTAGCCACCCGATCAGCCAGACCCGGAAAGCTCGAAGTTGAGTTGATGCCGCCCCCAGCCTCGGCCGGGAAACCGTGAGCAATCACCAGCCCAGGTTGGGCCGTGCCACGATTCTGGGAAGGGCGGGCGACATGGGCCTCCAACTCAATGTCGTCGACAAGAAACCGTCTATCCACGAAAGCGTCGCCTCGCTACTCAGGTCGACCGCAGGCGGTAGCCGCGGTTCCGAGCTTCAGCAAGCGTGTCAGGCCCGAACGCTAGAGCATGGGGGCCATCGGCAAGTTCTTCTATGACAGACTCATCTGTTACGTCATCGAGGTCATAGACCACCTGGACCCGCTTATCACCCAGAAAGCGGCTGTTTTGGTATCGAGCCGGTCGTTCCATGCACGCAACCTAGCGGCAGCGACGACAAGAATCAGCGATTCATCGGGATCCAAAAGAGAACCGTCCCAGGGCCGCGACAGCCCTAGGACGGTTCTTGAGTATTGCTTGAAAAACAATGATTGCTGGAAACCCAGGGAGTGGTGGCACCTTGCGGTACCGCACCAGGCGTGACATATTCCCGGTCCACCTAGCCCCAGGGGTGGAGCTGGCTTGGTTTGCGCCAGTGGTCCAGCAGCTGTTCTAGCGGCCAGCCACCTCCAAGGTCACAGATCTTCTACACACTGCGGGACCACCTCCTTTCTTTGGTGCCAATAGTGAAGCACAAAAGCAAGTCCCCGTGTGGGATATTTTCGCTCGGTCTACGAATCAACGACCTCGTCGCCGACCGCGCCGATCGCGGTGAGGTACTTCATTTGGAGGTCGAGCACGCAGACCACATCGACTGCTTCTGGGCCGTCGGCAGCTAGCGAGCGGGCCACAATCGCGTCTATCGCCGCTTCGTCTGTGGCAATCGCCCCATCAATGCGGACCTGATCAGTTGCCAGTTCCTGACCGTGGCGCGAGGCGACCCCAACTTCTTGAAACCAATCAAGGTGCCACCTCAACAGCAGGGCGACGTCGTCATAGGAGATCCGCGCGGTCACCTCGTCAGGAAGCCGTTGGGCGATCCACAGCACCGCGTCATTGAGGTCATAGACAGCCGGGTTTCGTTCGACTTCTAGTTGTCCAACCGCCTGCCCGACGGCCACGAAGGCGATCAGGACAACGACTAAGGCACCGACTAGGAAGAAGATCCATTCCAAGCCGCGTCACCTCCACATGCGCGTTGTCAGATCCCGATGCGTTGGGCGAGCAGTTCGCGATGATAGGTGGGATCACCGAACAGCAGCTCAGAACTCTTTGCGCGCTTGAAGTAGAGATGAGCGGGATGCTCCCAAGTGAAGCCGATGCCACCATGGATCTGGATGTTCTCGGCAGCGGCATGAAAGTAAGCCTCGGAGCAGTAGCTCTTGGCCAATGACGCGACCTGGCCCAGCTCATCGTTCATTTCAGCGGCGCACCAACCCGCGTAGTAGGCAGCAGATTTGGCCGACTCGACCTCCAGGAGCATGTCGGCACACTTGTGCTTGATCGCCTGAAAGGATCCAATCGGGCGACCGAACTGGACACGGACTTTGGCGTATTCGACCGACATGTCCAGACACATCTGCGCACCGCCTACTTGTTCAGCCGCGAGCGCCACCGCTGCTAGATCAAGCACTGTCGCCAAGACATCCCAGCCCGCGCCGTCTTGGCCGATCAACTCGGCAGACACGCCGGAAAACTCCAACTTGGCTTGCTTGCGCGTCTGATCCATCGTTGACAGCGCAGTGCGAGTGAGGCCATCGGCGTCAGCGGCAACGCTGAACAGCGACACTCCCGCATCGCTACGGGCCGCCACCAGGATCAGATTGGCGGTGTGACCGTCGAGCACATACATCTTCGTGCCGTCGAGCGTCCAGGAGCCGCCGTCGGCAGACGCCTGCATGGTGATCCCGCCTTCGTCCCAGCGACCATTCTCCTCGGTGAAGGCAAGGGTTGCTCGGGTCTCTCCCGAGGCGATGCCCGGCAAATGGGCGTTCTTTGCGTCCTCATCTCCGCTTTGCATCAAGGTGTTGGCCGCCAGCACGCACGACGAAAAATATGGGGCGCAGAGCAGGGCCCGACCCATTTCCTCCAGCACCACTATCTGCTCTACAAAACCGAAGCCCTGACCTCCGTATTCTTCGGGAATAGCCAGTGCTTGCAGGCCCATCTGCTCAGCCATCTGGCTCCAGACTGCGTCGTCATATCCGACCTCTGTATCCATCTGCTCACGCACTGATGTTTCCGACGACTTGTCTTCCAAGAAGCTGCGGACGAACTCACGCAACTGCTCCTGCTCTTCTGAGAATGCAAAGTTCATGCGCTGCACTCTACGACCCCACCACCACAAGTCCAATCGGCCCCGCTCCGGCCCTGCTTATTGGAGTTACGATAGGTTGCGGCTGACGGTCTACCGAGCGCAAGTGCGCAGCTTTGACCAATATCAGTTACACTGATGTTGGTGTGGGATGTTGAGTACACTGATCAGTTCGACGACTGGTACCAGAATCTCACCGTGGAGGATCAAGACGCCGTGATCGCGAGGGTTGAACTGCTGGAACGGGCGGGACCGGGTCTCGGCCGTCCGGTTGTCGACAATGTCCACCAATCACGCCATCCGAACATGAAGGAGTTGCGGGCGGAACGAACGATTCGGGTGCTGTTCGCGTTTGATCCTCGCCGGGTCGCGATCCTTCTAATCGGTGGTGACAAAAGTCCCGACGATCCTAGGAGCGCAAACTGGAACGATTGGTACGACCACTACACGCCGATCGCCGATGACCTCTACGACACACATCTCGACGAGCTTCGGCAGGAAGGACTTACGTGATGCCAAGCACCAAGAACTTCAACACACTACGAGACGATGCGCGCCGGGACCCTGAACGTGCTCGTCGAATCGACGAGGCCAAGCAACGAGCCATCGGCGAGATCGTGAGCTTCCGCCTCGCTGAGCTTCGCAAAGCGCTCGGTGTGACCCAGGTCGAGATGGCAGAGATGATCGGTAAGTCGCAGTCAGCCATCTCGCAGATCGAGAACGGTGAGATCGGCCTATCGCTCGAAACACTCCGGTCGATCGTGCATCAACTCGGAGGCGAGGTCGAGATCGCTGCCGTGTTCGACGACCGTCGAGTCCTGATCGACACCTGACGTTCACTTCGATGTCCGACGACAGAGAGACGCCCACCGTCAAGATCTCCAGTACCGCGAAAGGCGCCACCGTTGACGCGGTATAGTGAATTACCTATACTCGTCGCTAGGAGGAACCCACCGATGTCACATTCATACGACGAAGTGGTCGCACCTCGCCGAGCACAACTCAGTCCAGATGCAGTAGCGCAAGGCGAAGTCTTCGCCGACGCGTACAAGATTGCGTTACAGGTTCTGGACCTGCGCGAGAAGCATGGTCTGACCCAAACCCAACTGGCTCGGCGCTGTGGCATGAGCCAAGCAGACATCAGCCGGATCGAGAGCGGCTCAACCAGTCCGACGACCCGCACCCTGCAGCGGATCGCCGGCGCTCTCGAAGCCGAAGTGCGTCTCGTAGCCAACACCGCAGCTTGAGGCGTTCACAGACCCCGTGAGGGGTTCGCGGGTTGTGGCTACAGGTTGGGTCGGGCGCCTGCGGACGGGTCGCTGTGGCGGATCGGGTCGAAGGTCGCATCGAGCGTTGCAACCCCCAGTGAGACCCACGGTCCATCGAAGCTCAACACCCCGGTGTACGATGCCCACGCTCCGATGTCCTGAACCGGGACCCCTCACCGAACCCACTAGCAAGTCCAGAGGTTTACCAATGGCTCCAGATCCTGACAACACGGGGGTCCGTTCGTCGGACTACGACTTTTCGTGGACTTCGTTCTACTCAGGATTCGCGGACACACTGCTCACGTACCGCCATGATCGGCCAGCCCTGCTCGCGGCGGTCTTTGGGCTCCCCGAGAAGCGGGTCAGCTATCTCACCACTGACCGATTCGCCGACGGCTCATCCGGTCGGGTGCGGGACATCTGCCCCTTCACGACGATGGGCACCTTCAATCGAGGGCTCACATATGACAACCGCCTGGCAGTCGCCAACCAATTGTCAGAACTCCTAGGAATGGGAGAGATGGATGGACGACCACTCGAATCTATCGATGGAATACCCATTCTGAACAATTTTAACAGCTGGTTCTTCCCGCGTGAAGAAGAGCGCGACGATGATCACATTGACGCGCTCTGGCGAGTGTTCGCAGACGCTATCGAGTATGCCGATGACCGAGACGAGGCCAAACGCGCCTCGCTCATCAACTCCTTCAACGACGCGGTAGATCGCAAGCAAGTGCGCCGGAAGCTCACGATGGGTCTCTACTGGATCAGGCCATACACTTTCGTGCCCTTGGACGGTAATTCAGAATACGTTATCAATGAGGAGTTGGATCTGGATGTTGCCGAATGGTCGGACGGTGAAACGTACTTGGATCTGTGTGACGAACTGCGAGAGATGTTCAATGACGAGAACCTGCCAGTCCACTCGTTTCCCGAACTGTCTGCTAAGGCGTGGTGGGGCTCGATATTCGAAGACGAAGAGGACACCGCACCTGAGGACACTGAGGACACCGCACCTGAAGGCGGTGAGAGTCCCCCAGCGTCCGAGCCGTCGTATTCGGTGAACGACATCATTGCAGAAGGCTGTTTCCTGGATCGGGCAAGGCTGGATGCGATCCTGGATAGATGGCGGGTCAAGAAGAACTTGATCCTTCAGGGGCCGCCCGGCACCGGCAAGACCTGGCTGGCTAAGAAGCTCGCGTTCGCTCTCATCGGAACCCGGTCGCCAACACATGTGCGTCCGTTGCAGTTCCACCCGAACCTGTCCTATGAAGACTTCGTGAGAGGCTGGCGGCCCAGCGGCGACGGCGACGGCCCGCTCAAGCTGCTGGACGGACCGTTTCTACACGCGGTCGAAGATGCCGCGAACGAGCCGACACGAGACCATGTGGTAGTGATCGAAGAGATCAACCGGGGGAATCCTGCCCAGATATTCGGGGAGATGCTCACTCTGCTGGAATCCGACAAACGCAGTGAGGACGAGGCGTTGGCACTGAGCTACCCCCGACGCCGCAACGAACGGGTGCATATTCCAGACAATCTTTATGTCGTCGGCACCATGAATATTGCTGACCGATCGCTAGCCCTAGTCGATCTTGCATTGCGACGCCGGTTCGCTTTCGTGGACCTGGAACCGACCTTCGGGGATGCTTGGCACCGCTGGGTCAGCGAGCGAAACGGTTTGGACGCGGAGTTCCTGGATGACATTGGGCGGCGGCTGACAACGTTGAACCTGAAGATATCCAGCGACGAACTGCTCGGCCCACAGTTCCGGGTCGGCCACAGCGTCGTGACACCCAGCGCAGATACGACAATCACGAACCCTGTCCAATGGTTCACACAGATAGTGGACACCGAAATCGGACCGCTCTTAGATGAGTACTGGTTCGATGACCCCGACAGAGTTCGCTCCGCCAAGGAAGATCTGCTCAAGGGACTCGACGGTTGACACCTACACCAGCGCTATCGGGGATGATCGGCAGGATTCCGGTCAGGAACATCTGGCTGTTGATGTTGTATGCATCGAGGTTATATCGGGAACTCCCGAGCAGGCGAAGGTACGGCGTTGAGGAGAATCCCGACGACCTTCCCGATCTGGTCGCGGAGATCCTGACCAGGACGGTCAAGCGCCGGATCAGGCGCAACCTGACTCTCGAGTTCCAACGCAGCCGGGCTGACCTGACCCGAGTGCGAGGTCGCATTGAGGCCCTCCGCACCGAGCGACGCAGCCTGTTGCAGAAGGGCAGAGTCGCCTGCTCCTTCGATGAGTTGACCACAGACACGCCACGGAACCGTCTCGTGAAGGCAGCCCTCAACAAGCTGCACGGTTCTGTTAGCGGGGAGGAGCTAGGCAGGCAATGCCGCAGTCTCGCCGCGGCTCTCGACCGTGCCGGAGTTGGCGATGAGACCTCCGCAGGCATCCGTTCACGAAACCTCCGAAACACCTTCGCCGCACGCAGAGCCAACGCCGAGGACCGCCAGATGCTCGCAGCAGCAGAGTTGGCCCTCAGGTTGAGTCTGCCCACCGAGGACCCCGGAAATACCCACTTGGTCGCACCCGACAGGGATGAGACCTGGGCCAGAGGTCTGTTCGAGTCCGCAGTAGGGGGCTTCTACAGCACAGCGCTCGGTCCCCGCGGTTGGTCCGTCGACACCGGTCAGTGGATCAAATGGCCGATCGAGGCGAAGACTCCGAGGATCGACGCGATCATGCCACATATGAAGACCGACATTGTCCTAGAGAACCCGCCAGATGAGCACGGTCACAGAAATCGCATCATCATCGACACGAAGTTCACCAGCATCCTGAAACCAGGCCATCACCGGACGATGACGCTAAACAGCGACCACATCTTCCAGATGTACGCCTATTTGAGATCTCAAGAGAGCGACTGTGACCCCAGATCACTTGATTCCTCCGGACTGTTGCTGCATCCTTGCGTCGGCGAGGACATCGAGGAGTCCGCGGTGATTCAAGGCCACAGAATACACTTCGCTACGGTGGACTTGGCCGCTGACAGCATCGCCATCCGAGCAAGGCTCATCGCCTTGGCCAACGAAGTTGCCGCATCAACTCTACGCTGACGCGCTCGGTGATCCGCGAAACGACCGGTGGGGCTTAGGGTGCTTCGCTTGCTTGATCGATCATGTGGGCAAGGTCACAGACGGTGTGTGCTCCGCTGCTCGCAGTCGCCGCGCTTCGAGTCACCAAGAATCGCCGGTGAGCTCCGATCAAATCGGCTGTGTCGTTGAGGCGTGCCATGTCGGAGCGGCTTGGATTGCTGGTGAGTTTCACCTCGATGGCCCAGAGTTCCTGCCGCACGTTGACGACGAGATCAATCTCGCGACCGTCAGCCGTGCGCAGGTGCGAAGCTCTGAAGCGTGTACCTGACTGTTGCAGAGCGGTCAGCACCTGCTCAATAACATGTCCCTCCCAGCTCCCTCCCACCATCGGATGACTGAGCAGTTCCGAGGCGTTGCCGATTCCCCACAAGCTGTGCAGCAGGCCACTGTCGCGCCAGTAGACCTTCGGTCGTTTCGTGAGCTGCTTACGAACATTGCCATGAAAGGCGGGAATACGCCTGAGCAGGAACGCGCCTTCCAGGTAGTCGAAGTAGTCGTTCACCGTGTGATAGGAGAGCCCCAGGGCGCGACCGATCTCGCTGGCGTTCCACTGCTGCCCATGTGATGTCGCCAACATTTCGAAGAGGCGCAGCGTGGTGGGAGCCGTGGCCGGTAGTCCCCACGTTGGCAGATCGCGCTGCGCAAGCAGGTTCAGATAATCGTGTTGCCAGTCGGGAAAGCCTCTGCCGTGGAGCACTCCACCGTCGGCAAACCCGCCGCAATGCCAAAGGCGCTCGCGGGCTTGGCCGGTTAATTCCAGCCAGGACAGCGGCGCCAACTCCACCACGCTCAAGCGACCGGCGAGCGACTCCGAAACGTTCTTCATCAGAGACGGCGCTATCGAACCCAGTAACAGGAAGCGCCCACAAAGGCCACGTTGGGCATCGATGGTGCTGCGTAGTCGACCGAAGATCTCCGGGGCTGCTTGGGCTTCGTCGATGACCACAAGACTTCCACCTCCAGCCATCCGGTCCCATTCGAGATCCAACCTCAAACGGTCGGATTCGAGCTCCATGTCGTAGTAGCGACCCCCGAGTGATCGAGCGAGCGTGGTCTTGCCGCACTGACGCGGACCAACCAGCGCCACCGCCGGGTAAGAGGCGAGGCGACGTTCCAGCAGCGATTCGTGTTGATCGTTGGCGATCCTCCGTTCAAGCATCGCTATTTAGAATACCGCTGATTTCTATTTTTAGTGGTCTCTTCTTCTATTTTCTTGCCCATCGGTTTCTATTTTGCTGATCGGACGCATGCCAGCGAAGCGGTAATTTCTCCTATGGCCGTAGTGCGAAACTGAGAGCGCTCGTAAACTGTAAGGCATGACGACGGTTCCGCTATTTGAAATCGACGGCCTTCGGGCCTGCACCGTCGAAGGTGAGATCGAAATCCTCAAAGGCATTGATCTGCGGGTCGGCGTCGGCGAAGTTCACGCTCTCATGGGACCAAACGGTTCAGGCAAGAGCACCCTTGCCAACGTGATCCTCGGTAGCCCCGAGTACCAAGTCACATCCGGTTCAATTCGTTTCCGAGGCGAAGACATCACCGAATGGCCCACCGACGTGCGCGGCAAGGCCGGCATGTTTCTGGCCTTTCAGTATCCCCAGGAGATCCCCGGGGTCTCGGTTCTCAATTTCTTGCGGCAATCGCTCTCGGCTCGCAAAGGCATCGACATGTCGGTGCTCGAACTCCGCTTGGCCATCATGGAATGGATGGACCGGCTCAATATGGACGCCTCGTTCGCTGAGCGTTATGTCAACGAAGGTTTCTCAGGCGGCGAGAAGAAGCGCAACGAAATACTGCAGATGGCCATCCTCGAACCGGAAATGGCAATCCTCGATGAGACCGACTCCGGGCTCGACATCGACGCGCTGCGTGTCGTGGCCACCGGTGTCCAAGAGGTGCGCTCCGAACGGCCCGAACTCGGCGTGCTCGCCATCACCCACTACCAACGGCTGCTCTCTGAGCTGCACCCCGATCAGGTCCATGTGATCATCGACGGGCGCATCGTGCAGTCCGGAGGCTCGGAATTGGTGCAGAGACTGGAAACCGAAGGCTACGAGCGGTTCGGAGTCTGAACCCATGACCCTCCCCGCCGCAATCAAATCCGACTTTCCGTTGTTGGACCAGCAGTTTCACGGTCATCAGCTCGTCTACCTCGACTCCGCCAATACCTCCCAAAAACCACAGGTCGTCATTGATGCGATGACCGACTATTACCAGAGGACTAATGCCAACGTTCACCGTGGCAGCTACGCGCTCGCGGTAAGGGCCACAGCCGCTCTTGAAGGAGCGCGAGCCAAAGTCGCCTCGTTCATCAACGCCAATTCTGATTCCGAGGTCGTTTTCACCAAGAACGCCACCGAGTCGATGAACCTATTGGCCCGCGCTTGGGGTGAGAGCAACCTCAGCGCAGGCGACGCAGTGGTAATCAGCGAGATGGAACATCACGCCAACATCGTTCCCTGGCACATGCTGCGAGCCCAAACGGGCATAGAACTGCGCTGGATCGGTGTTGACCAATCTGGCTATCTGGATCTCAGCGACCTTGACCGGCTCCTTGACGGAGCCAAACTGCTCTCGGTGACAGCCATGAGCAACGTGCTGGGTACCCTCAACCCGATCGCTCAGCTTGCCGAGCGGGCTCACAACGCCGGTGCGCTCATGGCTGTGGATGCCAGCCAATACGTACCCCATATGCCCACCGACGTACAGGCGCTCGGGGCTGACTTTCTGGTCTTCACAGGTCACAAAATGCTCGCCCCGATGGGAATCGGAGTGCTTTGGGCCAAAGCCGAACTGCTTGAAGCCATGCCGCCGTTTCTCGGTGGCGGAGAAATGATTCTCAACGTCACCAAAGACGGTTTCACCACCAACGAGATCCCATGGAAATTCGAGGCTGGCACACCGATGGTTGCAGAAGCCGTCGGACTCGGCCGCGCCATCGACTACCTCAGCGATCTCGGCATGGACAATGTCCGCCAGCACGAGGTTGAACTGACCGCCTATGCGCTGCGGACGCTCACCGAACGCCACGGCGACAAGATCACCATTCATGGCCCAAAAGAGCCCGCAGAGCGCGGCGGTGTCATGTCGTTCATCTACGGCGATGTGCACCCCCACGACGTCGCCCAGGTGCTCGACCAATCCGGGGTTGCGGTGCGAGCAGGCCACCATTGTGCGAAACCACTCATGGATGTGCTCGGCACCAATGCCACCTCGCGTGCGTCCCTCTACGTATACAACAACAAATCCGACCTCGATAAGCTCGCCGATGCCCTCAGTGCAGTCGACGACATCTTCTCGTTCTAGGAGACCACAAGATGATTGGACTCGAAGACCTGTATCGCGAAATCATCCTCGACCACTACCGAACGCCCCGCAATCGTGGTGAACTCGAGACCCCTCCCGCGCGACGTGCCGAGGGCTTCAACCCGCTGTGCGGCGACGAAATCATCGTCTATCTGCAAGTCAACGACGCAGGCGTTATCGACGACGTTGCAATCGGCGGTCAAGGCTGTTCCATCAGCCAATCATCAGCTTCGATGATGTCGGTGGCGATAAAAGGCAAGACGGTTGAAGATGCTCGCAGGCTGATCGTGGCCTTCAAGGGACTCATGTCGATCCACGAGACCGACATCGGCGGAGACGGCACCGAAACCGCTCTGGGCATAGAACTCGACGGTGCATCAGACGACATGAAGCTCGGCGACCTCGAAGCGCTGCGCGGTGTGGTGAAATTCCCGATACGAATCAAATGCGCCACGCTGAGCTGGAACACACTCGCCCAAGCGCTCGACGAAGCCGCAGCTGCCTGAGGGCCGACGCGAGTCAGTGATTCAGCGAGTCAACGATTCAGTGGCTGATTCGGCCTCAGAGTTGCTCGACGCGCTCCATCCAGGCTCGGTCGTTGTTTGATATGCCGCCTGCGGCGTGGTCAGTGATGGCGATATCAACCCGGTTATAGACATTGCTCCACTCGGGATGGTGAAACAACTTCTCCGAAACCACCGCCACTTTGGCCATAAAACCAAAAGCGTCGATGAAATCGGAGAACTCATAGGTGCGACATAGTCGGTCTCCGTCACGTCGCCACTCACCAAACTCCGCCAGCAGTTCTGCAATCTCATCTTCGGTCAGCAGAGTTCTAGCCATGGCAACAGTCTGCCCCAGCAAAACGACTCAGGCGAACGGATCGGCAAAAGGATCTCCGGGGAGCTTCGAAGGCGGAGTGGTCGTTGACGGCGAATCACTCCAACGTTCGTAACCGGTGTCTTCCAACTCTTGGGCCAACTCCGCGCCACCAGTCTGTTGAATCCGACCGCCAGCAAAGACATGCACGGTGTCGGGCCGGAGTTGCTCAAACAAGCGGCTGTAGTGGGTGATAGCAAGGACTCCCACCGCGTCTTCCTCGGTAGCTGCCTCCACCCGCGAGCCCACCAAACGCAACGCATCGAAGTCAAGGCCTGAATCGAGTTCGTCGAGAATCGCGAAACGAGGGCGCAACACCCCAAGCTGAAGCGCCTCATTGCGTTTCTTCTCACCGCCTGAAAGATCAACGTTGAGCGGTCGCTCCAGGAACTTCTCGTCAAAACCGATGCGCTTTGCCTCAGCACGCATTGACGATTCAATCTCGTCGACATTGTCGCTGGTACTCACCGAAGCTCGTAGCAGATCACGCAGCGCTACCCCAGGAACCTCCGTCGGGTACTGCATAGCCAGGAACAAACCGGCCTGGGCTCGCTCCCAAGCTGGTAATTCCAAAAGTTCAACGCCATCAAGACGTGCCGAACCACCCAGCACTTCGAGACCGGGGCGACCTACCAAGGCATGGGCCAGGGTTGACTTTCCCGAACCGTTAGGTCCCATCACCGCATGGACCTCACCCGAAGCCATCGCCAGATCAACACCTTTGAGGATCTCTTGGCCCCCCACACGAGCCCGCAGGCCCTCAATCACCAGTTCACTCATCAGCACGCCTCCGAGTTACTGAGCCTCGGCCGGGCGCAGGAGGTTCGGACCCCTCCGAAATCAAGATCTGGATCATGCCGTCTACCACCGACACGTCATACACCGGCACAGGGCGAACCGCGGGAAGGGTTTCGGGCTCACCTGTCTTCAGGTCGAACATCGCCCCGTGGCGCCAACACTCAAGCAGGCGCTCCTCGGCGTCAACGTAGCCCTCCGACAAAGAGACATCCTCATGACTGCAAATGTCGCCGATGGCATAAACGTCATCTTCGATGCGCACCAGTGAAATCTGGTGCCCCTCCAATTCCACCTTGCGCGCCGTGCCGTCTTCAAGCTCTTCAAGCGCAAACAACACGTGAAGGCTCACGACAAGACTCCTTGGTGTTGCACCTGGAGGCTCAGTTTGGCATCGATGGCAGAACGCAGCGTCTTGCGCATGGCGGTCACAGGCAGCGATTCCAGCACCTCATCGAGAAAACCCGCCACGATCAAGCGCTCTGCCTCGCCAGTCGGAACACCACGGCTTTCCAAATAAAACTGCTGCTCGGCATCGACGGGGCCAACCGCCGAAGCATGACTACAGCGAACATCATTGTTTTCGATTTCAAGGTTGGGTACCGATTCAACCCAGGCGTTCTCACCGAGTTTCAGATTGCGGTTGGTCTGGAAGGCATTGGTCCCTCGGGCATCGGGACGCACTCGAATCAAGCCCGTGTAGATGCTGCGAGACTCGTCACTCACGACACCCTTGTAGAGCAGGTTGGAAGTTGTGTCCGCGGCGACATGGTCCTGATATGTGCGAAAATCGAGTCCTTGCCGACCGTCGCCGAAATACAACGCCAAAAGATCGCAGTTGGCACCGCGTCCGACTAAGCGAACATCGGATCGAGTACGGGCATAGTCACCACCGAAAGCCGCTGTGGAAGCAGTAAGCGAGGCGTCGCGGCCAGCCCTCGACAACTGCGACGAAAACTGCCATGTGCCCGAGCCGAGTTGCTGAACGTTGAGGTACCCCAGCCGACCAGCGGCAGAGACATCGAGTTCCGTCACCGGGCAAACCAGCAATGGGCCACTATCAGAGGTGTGGTGATCGAGAACTTCCGCCTGTGCATTGGCGCCAATGTCGACAACAAGCCGAGGGAACGCGGCGACCCGCTCGCCGGCGACATGGTGGGTCACCACAATCGGCCGCTTCAACACAACCCCAGATGGCACTCGAATCAGAACCGGATCGGCCGCAAAAGCATCATTGAGAACCGTGAAGTAGTCAGAAGCCTCTAAAGACACCGCTCCCAG
This sequence comes from Candidatus Aldehydirespiratoraceae bacterium, assembly GCA_965198365.1. Classification (GTDB taxonomy): domain Bacteria; phylum Actinomycetota; class Acidimicrobiia; order Acidimicrobiales; family Aldehydirespiratoraceae; genus VXYK01. The sequence goes on from OZ240617.1 coordinate 2,553,111, forward strand.
CAGAGTAGACCCCTCATCAACACCTGCGAGCGGGCCGACATACACGCCGGCAGCTACAAGTTCATCAGCTACATCGACCGCCACGACCCGCCCGTTGACAGTACGAACCACAGCCGCTGAGTCGATCTCGAACTCGAGTGCCGGAGCGTCACAAGTTTGCAACGACGGCACGAAATCAGCCAGGTCGAATTCTCCGATAGCGCTATAGCGCCACTCCTCATCGGCTACATCCGGCGGGACCGCTGAGGCAAAGGCCCGGGCTGCGCAAACCCGGCGGTCGACGAGCCATGCCGGACCAGCCAAAGCCCTCGCGGCATCGGTTGAGAATTCAGTCATGGCCCTGCCCAATAAAGACGGCCCGAGGGCCTGTAAACACCGGCAATGCTACCGGCTACACCGGCTGAACAGCACTCCAACGGCCCCGGCTAACACCCGCTCAAGCAACCCTCAGCGTCGGCGTCGTCGGAGAAAGCGACCCAGGCCTCGGCGCGCCGCTTTCTGCTGCTCCGCTTGGATCTCCTGTAGCACCTCTGGCGCGGCATCGTTGATGATGTCTTCAGCTGCATCAAGCAACGCGGCGATGCTGTCGTCGCTGCCCAGGCTGGTGGGTTCTTGCGGAGTGGCCGGGGTGATCAGCGATCCGTGACTCCAATTCACGTCCGCCATACGCCTGGTGTACTTCGGGCAGTCATCGGGGCAGCGCCAAGGGGCTTCGGGGGCCAGGTCAAGGTCGCACTTGCGCACGGTGTCGCCGTTGGCATACGTGCGGGATTCAAAGTACTTGCAGTCCTGGCGCATCGGCATGGTCTCATTGTCGCGCAGCAATCACGCCACGTCACTAACCCAATCAGCAGAACCCCTCAGCCGACGCTGCCTTCCATCTGCAATTCGATCAAGCGGCTCCACTCAACCGCGTATTCCATCGGCAGAGTACGAGTGACCGGCTCGATAAAGCCGTTGACAATCATGCCCATAGCCTGTTCTTCTGTCAGACCGCGGCTTTGGAGATAGAAAAGCTGCTCGTCGGCCACCCGGCTCACTGTGGCCTCATGACCGATGATGGCATCACCAGAACCGACCTCCATGTAGGGGTAGGTGTCGGAGACGGAATCCTCATCAAGGATGAGGGCATCGCACTGCACATGGCTCTTACAGCCGTAAGCATCGTCTTCGACTCGCACCAAACCCCGATACGAGGTGCGACCACCGTCTTTGGAGATCGACTTTGAAACAATCTTGGAGCTGGTCTCCGGTGCTGCGTGAGTCATCTTGGCACCAGTGTCTTGATGCTGGTTCGGCCCTGCATAAGCGACGGAGAGAACCTCGCCCGAAGCTTTGGGACCAGCGAGCACGACCGCCGGGTATTTCATGGTCAGTTTCGAGCCGATGTTGCCGTCGATCCATTCCATGTGACCTTCAGCTTCCACGTAGGCGCGTTTGGTGACAAGGTTGAAGACGTTGTCTGACCAGTTCTGGATAGTGGTGTATGTGACCCGTGCCGATGGCTTCACCACGATTTCGACCACTGCTGAATGCAGCGAGTCGGAGGTGTAGGTCGGTGCTGAGCAGCCCTCGATGTAGTGCACCTTGGAACCCTCGTCTGCGATGATCAAGGTGCGTTCGAACTGGCCCATGTTCTCAGCGTTGATGCGGAAGTAGGCCTGCAACGGCATTTCGACCTCGACACCGGGGGGCACGTAGATGAACGAGCCTCCCGACCAAGCGGAGCTGTTGAGCGCAGAGAATTTGTTGTCGTTGGGCGGGATGATCTTGCCGAAGTAGCGCTTGACCATGTCGGGATACTCCCGCAGCGCAGTGTCCATGTCGCAGAACAGCACGCCCTGTGCTTCGAGATCCTCACGGTTGCGGTGGTATACGACCTCAGATTCGTACTGGGCAGTCACGCCGGCGAGATACTTGCGCTCAGCCTCGGGGATACCAAGCTTCTCGTAGGTGTTCTTGATGGACTCGGGGACGTCATCCCAGTCGTCGCTGAGTTCTCCGGAGGGTTTGATGTAGTAGTAGATGTTGTCGAAGTCGATGTCGGACATGTCGCCACCCCAGTGGGGCATCGGGCGATTACCGAATCGCTGGTACGACTTCAGGCGAAAGTCGAGCATCCACTGGGGCTCGCTCTTGAGCCAGGAGATCTCGCGAAGAATCTCTTCGTTGAGCCCTTTCTTGGGCTTGAAGACGTAGTCTTCCTCGTCATGCCACCCCAGTTGGTACTTGCCGAGGTCAACCCCGATATCGGTGGATGTCATGTTCGATCGCTCCTAGAGGCGCTGCTCTACCTATTTCTCCTATCTAGATAGTAACAAATATGAGCCAGAACGTCTACGTTTCTCGCCTCACGCTCAGTCGAGACGGCGAAGTTGTGCAGAGTAGCGTGCAGCGCGTCGGATGTAGCTCTGCGCGTTGACGTCATTGGCGCCGGTTTGAAGCGCATTCTCACGGATCCGGGCAGGCACCCCGAGGGCCATGGCCAACGTCGGTACAACCATCCTGCCCGGTACCAGAGCCGCGGCACCAACAAGTGCCTCAGGACCGATCACCGCATCATGCAGCACCACCGATCCCGTGCCGATCAGTGAACGATCAAGGACCCGACAGCCCTCAAGATGAGCGAGATGGCCGACCGTCACATAGTCGCCAACAATCGTGGAGTGGACCTCGGTGCAGTGCAGAACCGCACCATCTTGAATCGATGAGCCCCGTCCAATACTGATGACGTTGTCATCGGCGCGGATCACCGCCTGAGCCCATACGGAACTTTCTGCGCCGATGACAACGCTCCCAATGAGCGTGGCATCCGGGTGAATGTAGGCGTCGGAATGTATTTCGGGAACACGATCACCGAGCGCATAAATTGGCATCAGATGTCCTCGAAACGGCCATAGCCGCCGCGGAAGAACAGCAGAGGCCCATTGTCGTTCTCGGTGCAGAGTGCTTTTACGAGTCCCACCACGATGTGGTGGTCACCTCCATCGTGGATGGCGTGGACCTCGCAATCGATCCAAGCAATAGAACCGCTGATAACGGGCGAACCGGTGATCCTTGTGCTCCATTCGACGCCGGCAAACTTGTCTTCTGACTTGCTCGCGAAAACGTCGCACACGTCGGTTTGGTCGTCACCGAGCACGTTGACGCAAAATCTGTCCGTCCCCGACATCTGGGCCCAAGTCGCAGATTCCTTACCTGGACAGAACATGACCAGAGGTGGATCCAGCGAGACGCTGGCGAAAGATCCGATTGCCATGCCGACGGGACCTTCGCCAGTTGGCGCAGTCACCACTGTCACACCCGTGGGGAAGTGGCCGAGCACCCGGCGGAACTCACTTGAGTCAATAGACATCCGGTTCCCTTCTACGGCCGCACGGATTGCTCGCACAGGCCGGAGAAAGGCTCGCTCATGGCGGAGAAAGTCAGGCTCGTGCCTTCGGTGGCCGCTAGCACAGTGCTTACACCGACTTCCGAACCCCGTTCGCTCAGGCGCGCTCTCATCTCATCGAGAGAGGCGTCGTCGTGAGAGGGGTCGTGATGGAACAACACCAGCGTTTCAACACCGGCCTGACGGGCGACCTCAAGTGCGTACTCGGGCGTACTGTGACCCCAGGCCTGCTTCAACAACAATTCATCGGGCCAAAGTTGCCCGTCGTGGATCAGCAGGTCGGCACCATCACACAGTTCAAGAACGGACTCATCGACATGTCTGGGATCGTTGATCGGTTCTTGGTGATCGGGAATATAGGCGATTGACAAACCATGAAGATTGAGCCGGTAGCCGTTGGTGGTGCCGACATGGGGTACCGGTCTCGACATAATAGAGGCAAGGCCCACTGCAAAGTCGCTGTCGCAGACATCGTGGAATTTGATGGTGGCCGGCAGATCGGTGGTTCGAATCGGGAAGAACGGCGGGGCAATAAAACGATCAAACGCCTCGGCCAACGACTCTCCGCGTTCAGCGGACCCGTAGATGTTCAAGGTGGTGTCCGGACACAGCAACGGCGCAAAAAATGGCAGACCTTGAATGTGGTCCCAGTGAAGATGTGTAACCAACGCATGCAGCGTCAACCCGCTCTGGGGCGACATTGCACAACCCCACGGGCGCAGCCCCGTACCCAGGTCCAAAACGATCGGGTCGTGATCGGCGGTTTCAACCGAGACGCAACTGGTGTTGCCGCCGTAGCGCTGCACCGTCGGGCAACTACACGGCGTCGAACCACGAACACCGTGGAACGACACTACAACAGTCTCTTGCGTTTCCCCCATTGCCTTTGCACCGTACGCGAGCCGACCAGCCTCGCACACCGAGTGTGACAGATGTCGCTTCTGTCAGCGTGACCGCCAACTTCTTGTGTGCCACAGTTGGCGAGTGCCCAATACCAAAACCGCTCCGCTCCCCGATGGTCTCGTAGCCGTTGTCAAAAAGGACTGCCCGACTTGTGTTCTAGTGGCACCAGTCTTAGCCGATCTGGCCGAACGCATTGGAGTCTCAGTCATCACCCAAGACGACCCCACCTTTCCCCAAAGCGCCGACTGGGTAACCCACGATGCCGACCTCGCCTTGTCATGGCATAACCAAATCGAGACAGTACCCACGCTGCTGCGAGTCGACGACGGTTCCGAAGCCGATCGCATAGTCGGTTGGTCTCGCCAGGCTTGGGAAGAGTTCACTGGGCTCAACGGTCTCGGAACCGACCTTCCCGATTGGAGACCCGGATGCGGCTCACTGAGTGTCGATCCCAACCTCAGCGATGAACTCGCCGTGCGCTTCTCAGGTTCAATACTAAAAAGTCGGCGAATCGAACTCGCCGAGTTGGAAGATGACGTAGAAGCCATGTTCGACCGCGGGTTCAGTGATGGAATGCCGGTCGTACCCCCAACCGAGGCGCGTGTGCTGAGAATGCTTGAAGGCACAAGTCGCTCAGCGGAGGAGGTGGTGGCCGTCATACCACCCGATCTGGTCGAATGCACCGTCGAGAAAGTGGCTGTCAACGCAGTAATGGCCGGCTGCAAGCCCGAGTATCTCCCTGTGGTGCTGAGCGCGGTCGAAGCAGCCTGCACCGACGAGTTCAACATGCACGGACTGTTGGCCACCACTATGCCGGTAGGTCCAATCCTGATCGTCAACGGACCCGTCCGTCACGAAATTCACATGAACAGCGGCCTCAATCTGTTGGGCCAAGGGAACCGCGCCAACAACACCATCGGCCGTGCTCTCCAGTTGGTTGTTCGCAATGTCGGTGGAGGCAAACCCGGCGGTGTCGACCGCGCCACCCAGGGCAGCCCCTCAAAGATCGGGTTGTGCTTCGCCGAAGACGAAGAGGGCAGCGCCTTCGACACCTTCGCCGAATCCCGCGGTTTCGACCGCAACGTCTCCACCGTCACCCTGTTCCCCGGGGAAGGCCCCCGACTGATGTTCGATCAGAAGTCGCGTTCGCCGGAATCGCTCACCAAGCACTTCGCCGAAATGCTGCGCGTCAACGTCAGCCCGAGAATGGTCATGTCGATGGAAACCGTGATCGTGATGAGTCCTGAACATATGGCCCGATACCGAGATGCCTCCTGGGACAGGGCCCGCTTTCTGGCAGAACTTGAAGCGCTGCTAATGATCGACGGCGACGACATAATTGCCGGCTCCGGCGGAATCGAAGAGGGTATGCCGACAGTCCTCGCAGGCCGTCAGCTACCGAAGTTCCCGCCTGGAGGGATTCATGTTGTTCACGGAGGCAGCCGTGCTGGGTTGTTCTCTTCTACCATCGCTGGTTGGGTGACCGGCGCAACCGGTAGCGTGACTGTCACAAAGGAGATCACTCGATGACTGTTGTTCTTGATCCCACCGCTGAGTTGCGGCCCAACAAACGTGAGCGTGTCGCTCGACCCGAGTCTCTCAACGGACTAACGGTCGGACTACTCGACATCTCCAAGCCCCGGGGAGACATTTTTCTCAACCGCGTAGAGCAGAAGCTGACCGGCCTCGGCGTCAACGTGAAGCGCTTCAAAAAGCCGACGTTCACCAAGCCGGCGCCGGTCGATCTGCGCCATGAGATTGCCGTGTCCTGCGACGCGGTGATCGAAGCGCTCGCCGATTGAGGTTCCTGCACGACGTGCAGTGTGCACGACATCAACGATCTGGAACGCCGCGGCATTCCAGGAGTGTTCGTTGCCACCGTTGAGTTCGCCGACGGTGCCGAGCAACAAAGCAAGAGCCTCGGAGGTGACATAGCCCACGTCTTGACCGAGCACCCCATCCAGGACCGCACCGACTCAGAGATGGTCGCTATCGCCGATCAAGCAATCGACGCCCTGTTGAATTCACTCACAGGCCCCGGTTGACCCCACCAACCACGCCAGCCAACAGGTCGCGCCGACCCGCCAGTCACGCCGCGAACAAGCCACGCCGACCGCCGAGTCACGCCAGCCAACAGGTCGCGCCGACCAGCCAGTCACGCCGCGAACAAGCCACGCCGCGAACAAGCCACGCCAACCAACAAGCCGCGCCGACCGGCCAGCCACGCCAGCCAACAAGCCGCGCCGACCCGCCAGCCTCGCCGTAGCAGCGAAGCTAGGTACTGGCCAATAGTTACGTGTATTCGGCGTACTTCTTCAGGTGGCGGACCGGGCGGCTCAAAGCGTCCTTACGGAAGGGATCGCCGAGTTCTTTGGTGGTCATGACTTCGATCACTGTGGTCTGCCGTTTGGTCATCTGATCGTCGATCGCCCGTTCCAGGGCCGGACCGACATCATCAAGCTGATCAACACGAACACCCTTCGCTCCCATCGCTTGAGCGATTTGCGCGTAGTTCTCGCCCGCTTCAAGTTCCCCGGCCACAAAACGGCGACCGTAGAAATCAACCTGGTTCTTCTTTTCGGCACCCCATTGGCGATTGTGGAACACCACCGCGGTGACGGGAATATCGTGGCGCACCGCGGTCATCACCTCGACCATGCTCATAGCCCAGGCGCCATCGCCGGCGTACGCCACCGCCGGACGATCATCCGCAGCCTTCTTGGCTCCAATAATGGTCGGCAGCGCATAGCCGCAGTTACCCCAACTCATGGCTGCCAAAAACGACCTGGGCTCTTCGAAGCGCAGGTAGCTGTTGGATACCGAGTTGATGTTGCCGATGTCGGTGGACACCATTACCCGAGCCGGCATGGCCCGCTCCAGTTCCCGCAACACCTGACGTGGGTGCAGCCAACTGCCTTCTTCGGCCGCTGCTTCTTTGATCATGTCGATACTGAAGTCGTCGGTTTCTTCGGTCCAATCGTCGAGTTCGTCTTCCCACGCGGTCTTCTCGGAAAGCAGCGTCGACTCTCGCTCGGCACGGTTCTGGTCGGCCACCAGCGTGCGTTGAGCCAGCCGCGCGGTCAGCGCGGCAGCAGCTGCACCGGCATCGCCGCAAATCCCGACGTCAATCTTTTTGACCAAGCCGAGCATCTTCGAATCAGCATCAACCTGGATGATCTTGGCCTCTGTTGGCCAATAGTCGAGGCCATGCTGAGGCAAGGTGCCAAAGGGCCCCAAACGGGTGCCGAGCGCCAGCACCACGTCAGCCCGTGCGATCAACTTCATCGCCGCTTTTGAGCCTTGGTAGCCGAGCGCTCCACACCATTGTGGGTGGCTGGCCGGAAACGAGTCGTTGTGCAGGTAGCTGTTGACCACCGGACAGCCGAGTCTTTCGGCCAAGGCGACCGTTGCGGCCATACCATCTCCGATCACCACTCCACCACCGCTGATCATGACTGGGAACTGCGCGCTGGCCAAGAGGTCGGCCGCTTCGTTGAGCGTACGCTCACCACCGGGTCCGCGATCGAGCCGCATGGGGGTTCCGATCTCCACATTGATGTCGCCATAGAAGCGGTCACGGGGGATGTTGAGCTGCGTTGGACCCATCTCCGACAGCGCCCGGTCGAAGCAACGAGCCGTGATCTCTGCCATTCGGTGTTCGTTGTTGATGTGCCCCTGATACTTGGTGAACTCCTCAAACATCGGAAGCTGATTGGCTTCCTGGAAGCCACCGAGTCCCATCCCCATCGTGCCGGCTTCGGGGGTAACGATGACAACGGGACTGTGTGCCCAGAAGGCTGCCGCGATCGCGGTCACACAGTTGGAAATACCAGGGCCATTCTGCCCGATCACGACTCCGTGGCGGCCACTGACCCGGGCATACCCGTCTGCCATATGGGCTGCCCCTTGCTCGTGTACCACCGGTACCAACTCGATCCCCGCTGGCTCAAAAATGTCCATGGCGTCCATGAATGCGCTGCCCATGATGCCAAAGACAGTGGTCACTCCGTTGGCCACCATGGTTTCGACAAACGCTTCGCTGGGAGTCATCCGGGTCATGTTTCCTCCAATCCGAACCAGTTGTAAGAGCCTATAACCAATCTGCAAGGCTATCTAGCGACGAAGTTCAAGATTCTCGTTCTAGATGGCGAATCCCGGCAATCAACAGTTCCAGAAGGTGATCGAACGTGTCATCAAGGTCGTGTTCGTGCGGATGCCCGTCGCCAGACTCAAGATGAGAAAATCCGTGGAAAGAACTCCGTAGACCACGCGCCACATGTACACGCTCAGCTTCGTCAATGCTGAAACTCCCCAGAGCTCGCGCAATGACCGCCACAATCCGCTCGACCGCTTCTTCGAGTTCAACATCTCCCGCGCAGGGGTATCGGTCGGTGGCGGCGTATAAACCGGGATGAGTCCGCACTACCTCCCGCCAAGCCCTCCCGATGGCTACGACTGCGTCCTCGCCCGATACACCGATGGCAGCCTCAGTGAGCGAGCTAGCGAGTTTCGCTCGGCCTCTCAAAGCCAGCAGTTTGACAAGATCGTCGTACCCGTCGACATGTCTATAAAGCGCCGGTTGACGAACACCGAGTTCGTCGGCCACACGAGTGAGGGTGACCGCGTCAAACCCTTCTCTGTCTGCTATTTCTGAGGCGCATTCAATTACTTGCGCTTGGTCCAGAGTCCGCCGAGATGGTCCGCTCATGCGTTAGAAGCTATCACTATAACGTTAGAGCGGACGCAACGCGGAGGCTTGGATTGAAGCGATAACCGCCACGTTGACAATGTCATCTTCTGAACAACCCCGCGAAAGGTCATGCAACACGCCATCGAGTCCCTGCAACAACGGCCCGAAAGCAAGCGCTTGACCCAGACGTTCGGTGATCTTGTAGGCGATGTTGCCGGAGTCAAGATCTGGGAAGACGAACACATTGGCTCTGCCGGCAACTTCGGAGTCAGGAGCCTTGACATCGGCAACGGCGGGAACCCAAGCGGCATCAAACTGCAACTCACCATCAATCTTGAGATGTGGCGCGGCCTGCTGAGCAATCGCGGTAGCGCTGCGTACCTTTTCGACACGCGGGTGTTGCGCACTCCCCTTAGTTGAAAACGAGAGCATGGCGACACGAGGCTCCTCACCAGTCAGTAGAGCAAACGTAGCGGCGCTTGAAATCGCTACCGAGGCCAATTGCTGATCGTCGGGGTCGGGTAACACTCCACAATCGCCGTAAACCATTGTGCGACCGTCGGGCAGCACAAAAAAGAAGCAGCTACTCAGCGCTTCAACTCCCGGCGCGACCCCGAGCACCCGCAACCCAGCCCGCACCACCTCCGCGCTGGAGCGGCTTGCTCCACCCACACACCCCGCAGCCCAGCCTGTCTTGACCAGAGCCGCAGAAATCACCAGCGGATCGTCGACATCGAGCCGACGACCAGCCCACGGTCCTGTGTTTGCAGCAGCCAGCTCGTCAACGAGGCGCTCCGCGGGGTCATGAGCAACCTCGGCGAGCGAGCCGAAATCTCGACCCGCAACGAGTGCCTCGGCCAAACCCCCGGCATTGAGCCGATCGGCGGCGGCGATAGCTCGCGGGTCTTGCGCATCGGCCAAAATGATGCGCTGCGGGTTCGCCCGAGCGCTGCTGTACCAATCGTCGAGAACGCTCACAACGAGGCGTTCAGCCCTTCCCTCGCCAAGGGATCAGCCTCTTTTCGGCCATGCGCCTTCAGCCAACCGCCCACGCGGTCGAGCACTTGGTCGACCCGCTTGAGCAGGTCGTCGATCACGGTGGCGTCTGCCACCAACGGCGGTGCCACCGCCAGCATGGCGGCACCGCGGGAGTCGGGCCGGACCAGAACGCCCGCCTCACGCACAAATCGTTCTAGCACTCCGCCCGGTAGTAATTCGGCGAACTCGTTGTCAGTGAGGTCCAAACCGCTGCGGCGGTCACGCATCAGTTCCACGGCATGGAAGTACCCGGCGCCCCGCACGTCTTTGACACAACGATGGGATTCCATCAGCGCGCGCAAGCCGTTCTTGAGGCGGTCCTCGTTTGCCAGAACGCCGTCGAACACTCTCTCGTCGCGCATGGCGGTCATGTTGGCCACCGCTACCGCTGTGGCCACTGGGTGGCCGCCGAACGTGGCCCCGTGGACGAACATCGCAGAGGGTGAGTCCCACACCCGATCCACCAGCGAGTCCCGCACAAGCAAACCTCCCAGAGGCACGTATGCGCTGGTGACACCCTTGGCGAAGGTGATCATGTCCGGCACGACGCCATAACGCTCGCTGCCGAACCAGTGACCGAGGCGCCCGAACGAGTTGATCACCTCATCTGCGCAGAGAAGCACGCCGTAGGTGTCGCAGATACGGCGCAGTTCTTGCCAATAGCCGTCGGGCGGGACCAGTGCTCCCCTGCCGTTCTGTACTGGTTCGGCAATCACCATGGCCACCGTCTCAGGGCCCTCGGTGAGAATCGCCTGCTCGACGGCTGTTACACACGGCAGTTCTGAGGCCGGAACGCCTTCGGCAGAACAGCCGAGTGTGTTGTCTACATGGCGCACGAACCCAGCGAGCATCGGTTCATAGGGGTCACGGAAATTGGGAATGCCCGTCACCGCCAGTGCACCGAGCGTGGTGCCGTGGTAGGCCCAACGGCGAGCTATCACCTTTTGGCGACTCGGCGCGCCGTTCGCCAAGTGGTAGCAGCGAGCGAACTTGAGGGCGGATTCCACCGCTTCTGAGCCAGAGTTCACAAAGAACACTCGGTTGAGATCGGCGGGAGCCACCGACGCGACCAGCGACGATGCCTCGATGGACGAAGGGTGGGCGCAACTCCAGTTGGGGCTGAAAGCCAGTTTGTCCATCTGCTTGGCGGCAACCGCGGTCAGATCACTGCGCCCGTGGCCGAGGTTGGTGCAGAACAACCCGGAGAGCCCGTCCAGGTATTCGTTGCCCTCGGTGTCTGTGACGTAACAGCCTTCACCTCGTTCGATTACGAGCAGGTCGTCGCGTTGCCAAGCATCGCCACGCGTAAAATGCGGCACCAAGTGGGCCCGGGCCTTGGCTCTAATCTCGGTCAACTGATTCCCCCCAGCAAATCAGTTACATGTTAGCAAGAATACGTTAGGAGATCTAGCGCTATTGCGACGGTGACTAACTGACGGTCCGATTGCTTGATCCCCTCAAAGCGCGGTCAACATGTACGTCGCCAATGACGCTGATCCGTTCAGCACTCGCGCTCGCCCATCGTTGCATACGACCATCACACATCTCTTGCGGTCTCGATCCAACACCGAAGTAGCCGACCACAGCGTGTTCGATCCTTGCATGATGTACGAGCCGAGGGAGCCTCGCGCCTTGATCCATCCCATCGCCATACAGTCGCTGTCCGGCTCGGGAACGCGGAATATCTCTGCCAGCGATTCTTCGCTCAAGAACCCGGTCTTCGTGCTCGAAACAAAGATGCTGAGCAGGGTCATCCAGTCTTCGAGCGACACATGCATTGAACCCGCCGACGAGAACACTGGAGGATTGTCGCTGTCGGCGGTCGCCGGTTTAGCGGGTGGTCCCTTCAGCACTCCGATGCCCCCCAAGTTTATCTTGGTGCCGTGACCGCATATCTTCGCAGGCGCGCCAAAACCGACAGACCGGACGCCCAACGGTCCCAAAAGTTGGCTGAGTAGCGCTTTCTCGAAACTGATTTCCGAGACTCGATCAATGGCCGCGCCCACGATGATGTAGCTCAAGTTCGAGTAGCAATACTCACCAGGGTTCTGGGGGGCGGACCCAAGCGCCTCTGCGGCGAGATCCGTGCGTTGTTCAGGTAGTGGACGCATATCCTTGCGCGCCGATTCAAAGCGGGTCCAGTCCATGTTGGCGGGAATGCCGGCCCGGCAGTTCAGAAGGTCGCGTATCGTCAGCTCTCCCCATCTCCCGTCGACGCTGTTGAGATCTCCAAAAATCTCAGGCAATGGCGTGTCCCACTGAGCGCTGCCCGAGTCCACCAACCTCGCCCACAGGACCGCCGTCATTGTCTTGGTGCAGGATCCGATATGCCACTTGTCGGACAAGAGAACGTTGTTATCGGATCCACGCGCTCGCAATCCCATAGTGTTCGCCATACGAGTGCCTTCGTCATCCACGAACGCCGCACCCACCGCAGGCACGTCATAACGTCGTCTGAACCTGTGCAATAGAGAATCCATCAACTGAGATTCTTGCGTCATGTGGGCTTCCTCCGTGGGCCGGACACTTGGTTTACAAGGCCTGGTTCAGGTCTCGTTGTTGACAAAGTCAGATGCTGTGTCGTTGATTATCGGTGGTGAGCGCTGGTCTGAACTAACTGCGCAGAGACACGCCGTGGCGTTGGGCCACCGCATCGATGCACGCTTGACGTACATCAGCCACCTCGGTATCGGTCAAGGTGCGATCGTGAGCCTGGAGCCGCAGACGATACGCCAGACTCCGAGTACCCGTGGGCATACCCTCGCCCCGGTACACGTCGAACAACTCGATGTCGGTCAGCAACGTTTTCCCCGCCTTGCGTAGCGAGTCCTCAACCTCCGCGGCAGCCACCTCATCTGGGACTTCAAAAGCCAGATCGATATCGCTCGACGGGTACTTCGACACAGGGCTGTACTTGCGATTGCTCCGAGGGCCGCTGAGCAATTCACCCAAGTCCAATTCGAGCCACGCCACTCTCCCCGCTACCCCAAAATTATTGAGCACAACCGGGTCGACCTCGCCAACCACTCCCCTAGCGCTTCCTGCGACGAGGACCTCAGCGGAGCGGGTGGCATGCAAGCCCGGGGGTGAGGCCGAGCGTAAGACAACATTCGGCAAGCCCAACTCCCGCTCCAACAAATCAAGCACCGCCACCGCCTGTGGCGCCTCCTCACCAGCCAGCGCAACCGCCAGGTACTCGCGTTCGTCAGGGAGTAACTGGTCGGGAGGGGGTGGCAAATAAACGTGATCGATTTCGAACAGGCGCACGTCAGCGCTGCGATGAGACTGGTTGTAGGCAATCGCTTTGAGCTGACACGGAAGCAGTGAGGTGCGCAGGACAGACTGCTCGGCAACCAGAGGGTTGGACAAAGTCACCCCATTGTCGGCGAGGCCCGCTTTCAGCAAGTCGCCGGGCGCTAGGAACGGCATGGGGAAGGTTTCGTCACATCCACATCCGACGAGAACCTGCCTGACCAAACGACGACGAACTTGGTAGTCGCTGAGACCTCCGGGTAGTTCTCCTCTGGGCACCGTTCTGACGATGTTCTCGTAACCGTGCAGGCGTGCCACCTCTTCGGCTACGTCAGTTTCGGTTTCGGTGTCCCAGCGCCAGGTGGGAATCGTGACGGCCAGATCCTCAGTGCCACTATCAGACACAACAACATCGACGCCAAAACCGATGGAAGACAGATACCCCGCCATTTCGGACGCACTCAGGTCAGTGCCGAGTAACCCGTTGATCTTGGCGCTGCGAACGTTGAGCGGTGTTCGATCAGGGGTGTTGCCCGACACGTCGACATATCCGGGTACCGCGGTCACCCCGAGTTCCGAAGCGAGTTGGATGAAGCGCTGCATTGAGCGATCAACATTCTCGCCCCAATCAGCGCCACGTCGGAACCTACTCGAAGCCTCGCTCACAAGATTGAGCCGTTTGACAGTGCGCGAGATCGTCGGCGGATCCCACCACGCCATCTCCAAGAGCACATCGGTCGTCTGCTCAGAGATCTCGGTGGTTGCGCCACCCATGACTCCAGCCAAGCTGACGATCTCGTCGGACTCGTTGGTGATCACCCCGTCGTTGGCTATGAGCTCACGCTCCAGACCATCAAGTGTGGTCAACGTCTCACCGGGTACCGCCCGGCGCACCCGCAGGTGGCCATTGGGAATCGTGGCCAGGTCGAAAGTGTGGTTGGGTTGACCCAACTCGAGCATCACGTAGTTGGAAATATCCACAATCGAGTTGAGCGGCCGCATACCCGCCAATATGAGCCGGTCGGCCAGCCATTGTGGCGATGTCTGTACGGTGATCCCACGCAACACAGCCGCCACGAACCGGCCGCACAACGTCGGATCAAGAATCTCGACTGTCAAGAGCTCATCAACACTGTCTCTATTAGCAGAGCCACCCGCGGAGTAACTGCCGGTGTCCACGCTGTAGTCAGGGAACGAGAAGTCGACCCCCAGAGCGGCAGCTAGATCGCGAGCCACTCCCGCTACCGACATGGCGTCGGGACGGTTGGCGTTCACCTCGAGGTCCCACAACACATCGGGTTCCAAGCCGATAGCAGCCCCCACAGCCGTTCCCAACTCAGCTTCGGGATCTACCCGGTCGTTGAGCACGAGGATCCCCTCGTGGTCATTGCTGAGACCCAACTCAGCCCCCGAACAACACATACCGGCCGACACTTCGCCGCGCATCTTTCGCTGTTGAATCTCCAAGCCGTTGGCCATGATGGTCCCCGGAGTGGCGAAAGGAATCAGATCACCGACAGCCATGTTGAAGGCCCCGCAACACACCTGCAGCGCCTCTCCGTCGCCGGCATCCACATCGACGAGTTGGATTTTGTCGGCTGCAGGATGGGGCCTGAGATCGAGCACCTTTGCCAGTACCACCCCATCGACGATGTCGCCGATAAGGGTCATGTCTTCCACGGTCAAGCCGAGCGCGCTCAAGGTCTCGCTCAAGTCGACCGGATCACCGTCGATACCAGGCGCGAACTCGCGAAGCCAAGACAGTGTCACCTTCATTGGGTCACCTTCATCAGAACTGCCTCAGAAACCGAACATCGTTGTTGACCAGTTCACGAATGTCGTCGAGTTCGTGGCGCATCACCGCTAAGCGATCGATGCCGAAACCGAATGCGAAACCTTGCCACTCATCGGGATCGATGCCGCAGTTGCGCAAAACGTTGGGATGCACCATGCCACAACCCCCCAGTTCCAGCCACGTTCCATCGGCGCGGGAAATATCGAACTCGGCGCTTGGTTCAGTGAACGGAAAATATGAAGGGCGTAGTCGGCTCTTCACGTCGCCACCAAAAAAGGTGTGTACGAACTCGTCGATAGTCCCCGCAAGGTCACCCATGGTTATCCCCCTATCAACTACCAGACCCTCAATCTGGTTGAAGGCGGGGAGGTGAGTCGCGTCGGCAGTGTCGGTTCTGAAGGTCCTGCCCGGCGCGACGACATAGACAGGTGGCTTTTGATTCTCCATCGTGCGGATCTGAACCGGCGAGGTGTGCGAGCGCAGCATTACCTCTTCGGGCTCACCTAAATCCACGAAGATCGTGTCGAAACTGCCTCGAGCTGGATGCCATTCAGGAATGTTGAGAGCCTCGAAGTTGTACCAAGCCGATTCAACTTCGGGGCCTTCGGCAACCGTGAAACCCATGCCTACGAAGACATCTTCGAGTCTGTCGCGGGATTGGGTGACAAGATGAAGCGAGCCGCGCCGTGCCTTTTGGCGGAATTCCGTGAGATCGAGCCGTTCAGCCTCAAGTTGGCGAGTTCGAGCGGCCTGGGCTAGGCGCTCGCGGGCAAACCCAACCGCCGCTTCAATCTCAGTTCGGATCTCGTTGACGGCTTGTCCGGTGGTTCTGCGTTGTTCTGGGGCTAGCGACCCGAGTTGCCGTTTGGCCGAAGTCACCGCCGATTTCTTCCCCAAGAACTCAACATCAAGCTCTGCCAACGCGTCGAGGTCTTCGACTTCGGCCAGTCGAGCCTGCGCTTCAATAGCGGTCTGGCGGAGCGTCTCTATCATCAAACGAACAGGTTACGAGGTCCACCCGCGCGTTGGCTCCAAATTTCTGGGAGACTTTGTGGCGTGGTTCGGGACAATCCAGCACGCCAGCGCTATGAATTGATCGTCGACGACCGCATTGTGTCGATCGCTGACTACCAACTCGACGGCACCACCGTGGTGGTCCCGCATGTCGAAACAGACCCGTCGATGCGAGGTAAGGGTTTGGCCGACCAGCTAATGCGAGCCATGCTTGATGACTTGCGGGCGAACAACAAAACCATCCTGCCGCTGTGTGGATTCGCCGCCGCTTTCATCCGTGATCACCCCGAAGACGCAGACCTGCTGGCCTCGTAGGCCAGCAGAGTTCCGGCCATTGCGACGTTGAGCGATTCTGTGTTGCCGACCATGTCGATCCGGACCCAATCATCAACAAGAGAACCAATGGAACGGTCAAGACCGTGGGACTCGGAGCCGAGCACAATCGCCAGTGGACCGTGGAGCACGCCACTGTCGTGAGGAACCCCCTCACGCACGTCGGTCGCCACTATTCTGGCTCCGGCTGCGCGCAACTGGCGCAAAGTTGTTTGTGCATCAACTCCGCTCACGACCGGCACTCGCAACACCGAACCGGCCGAGGAGCGAACAGCCTTAGGACGCCACGGGTCTGCACCCCCGGCGGCTACGACAACACAGGCCGCACCGGTCGCATCGGCAACCCGGATGAGCGTGCCGACATTGCCCGGATCAGCAACCCCAAGCAGCACCAAGGCGAAGTCACTGACGTCGAAGATGGTCGGGATCGAGACCTGTGGACGTGCAACCACAGCCAACATCGGCTGGGGTGTCACCGATGGCGCCAAACGCTCAAACACTCTGTCTCTGACCACCAAGATCTCAACGGTGTCGTCAAAGCGCGCGCCAAGCGTTGAACTCCGAAGCGATGAGCCAGTGAGACTGTTTGCTGTGCTCTCCGGGACAATGACCGTGATCAGCCGCAGCCCTGCATCAAGTGCCTCGCCGACGGTGCGCTCCCCCTCCAGCACGATCTCCGCTGAATTCGCGCCGACTCGGTCGATGAGTCGCCGTAACTCGACGACTCGACGACTATTGGGGCCCTTGACGTCGATTCGGTCCATTAAAGCGGGCGCAACTCAGCCGATCCGTACAACACTCAGGCGTCGGCTAGTGCCCCGTTGGCTGTCTCGACCAGAACCGTGAACGTAGCAGGATCGTGAATCGCGGTTTCGGACAACATCTTGCGGTCAACCTCTATCTCTGCTGCCTTCAAACCCGCAATAAAGCGGCTATAGGAGGTGCCATTTTCGCGACACGCCGCGTTTATTCGCTGAATCCACAGCTTGCGGAACTGACCTTTGCGAGCCCGCCTGTCACGGAACGCATAGTTGCCGGCGTGCATAACGGACTCGTTCGCTGATTTGAAACTGCGAGAACGATTGCCGTAGTGCCCCTTGGCTCGCTCAAGGACGACCCGGCGATGTTTCTTGGAATGTACGGCGCGTTTAGCTCTTGCCATCGTTGACTCCCTTTCTTAGTGGATGCGGCTTCAGTAGATGCGGTTCAGATGCCGAGGTCGCGGATGCGCGGCTCGTCAGCCGGGGACACCGAAGCCGGTCTCCGAAGCTGGCGTTTGCGCTTCGGAGACTTCTTTTCGAGCATGTGGTTCTTGTTTTGACTGCGCCGCCTCAGCTTGCCTGAGCCGGTGCGTTTGAATCGGGCCTGCGCGCCCTTGTGCGTCTTCATCTTGGGCATATCGATTCTCGGTTCTCTTGATTTGGAGGATCTCTGAGCGGCGTTACCGCAAAAAGGTCACTCGGTTGTGGTTTGCTGAGCGGTTTCTGACTCGGCCCCGACGACCGTAGCTTCCGCTTCTTTGCGCATTTGTTTTTCGTGACGAGCTTGCGCTCGCTTGTCTGGGGCCAACACCATCACCATGTTGCGACCATCTTGGCGGGGATGAAACTCAACCTTGCCGACATGGGCCACGGTCTCAGACACCCGATCTAGGATCTGGCGGCCAAGCTCGGGGTGTTGCATCTCGCGACCTCGGAACATGATCGTGACTTTGACCTTGTGGCCTCCGCCGAGAAACTCAACCACCTTGCGGGTCTTGGTGTCGAAGTCACCGGGCCCGATTTTGGGACGGTACTTCATCTCCTTGACCGTGAGGTTGGAAGACTTCTTTTTGGATTCTTTAGCCCGCTGGTCGGCCTCGTATCGCCACTTGCCGTAATCCATGATCCGACAGACCGGTGGATTGGCTTGCTCAGCTACCTCAACTAGGTCGAGATCTGCAGCTTGAGCGATGTTGCGCGCTTCGGATAGTGAAGTGATGCCAATCTGCTCGCCGTCCTGCCCGACAAGTCGGACTTCTCGGGCGCGGATCCGTTCGTTGATCCTTGGCTCGTTGTTTGGCGGTGCTATTGCCCTGGACTCCTGGTGAGCACGAAACCTCCGTCGTGTAGTGGATACCGGAATGTCGACATCCACGATCACACTCAGCTAGAGCGTTGCCGATTCGTCGACCTGGACGCACTGTGACCGCCGAAGATGGCGACTTGTGGCCAGGTGGGAGGCTTCTCGAGAGATTCCCCCACTTCGGTGTTCGAATTGTCAGCGATAGCGTATCAGCATGAGTTCTTTGTGGACACCCGCCGGGGAACACCCCGTAGATCGCCCCTCAGTATCGGATCTAGGCGACACCGCCGGACCGACACACGATGACAGCCTTGACGATGAGATCGCGGCCGCGTTGCCGGAGGGAATGAGTCTCAACGACTTGAGTCCCGAGGAGCGGGCAAGAGCCGAAGAAATGGTCAAAGAAATGGCCATCGCACGCGAACGGCTTGTTAGCACGCCTGCCGCCAACATCGTGGCCAACCATGCAATGGGTCTGTACGAACTAGCGGCACTACATCTCTCCGCGCAGACGCCCGACTTTGCTGAGGCCACCGTAGCCATTGACGCCCTGAGCGCCATCGTCGACGGGCTGGCGGGCCGGCTCGGGGAGGACGAACCTGCCGTGTCGCATGCTCTCGACCAGATCCGTCTGGCTTTCGTGCAGATCAAGGGCCAGGCTCACGCCAGTGGTGGCTGAGATTTGTTCGGCTTCACGCAACGATCTTGGTGATCGGCAGTTCAACGATGTCGCTGGCCCCATGATCGCGTAGTGCTGGAATCAAGATGTTGATCTCAGACTTGGACACAACGGTCTCAACCGCATATCCAGCGCCTCGAAACAGTTCGTTGACCGTAGGGGCCTTCATGGAGGGCAGAAGCTCAATCACTTCATCAAGGCGCTCTGTCGGCACGTTCATCTTCACCAGTACTTTGCCCCGCGCCTCGAGCACACCCTGCAGCAGTGTGTTGATCTGACGCATAGCGTGCGCTTTTTCCGGGTCAGCGAACGACACCGGATTAGCAATCAGTTCGGTATAGGACGTGCACAGCGTGTCGATGATGCGCAACCCTGCGGCGCGTAACGCCCGTCCCGTCTCAGTGATGTCGACAACCAGATCAACAATGTCGGGGACCTTCGCTTCGGTGGCTCCGTAACTGAGACGCACATCGGCCTCTACGCCGGCATTTTTGAAATACCGTCGCGTAATTTCGAGATACTCCGTCGACACTCTTACTCCATTGGGAAGATCTGAGACCGAGTGCCAGGGTGAATCCTCTGGAACAGCCAACACAATCTGTATAGGACGCGAAGTCACTTTGGAGTACTTGAGTTCTCCAAGGCTTTCTACGTTGCTACTGGTCTCTTCAATCCAATCTCGACCGGTGATCCCGAGATCGAATAGCCCGTCTGCCACGTATCCCGGGATCTCCTGCGGACGCAGGATCCGAACCGACTCGATACGCGGGTCAGCAATCGACCCCTTGTAGGCGACAGCCGAAGGGCGCTCCACACTCAAATCAGCAGCTTCGAAGAGCTCCAGCGTCGCTTTCTCCAGCGATCCTTTGGGAAGAACCAGCTTCAACACCGCGATGAGGCTAGCGGCGCACCGGTTCAACTAGCGGTGAATTTCACTACATCTATGCGTACATCGTCGCCCAGTTCTCGGACTTGCTCTATTTTTCCGCGCCAGATTTCGCTGATGGTCACCGCACCGGGACCGCTGAACAGCGGAGCACCGTCATCTCCGCCCATGAAGGCCGGTGCCAAATAGAGAACATATTGGTCTACCAATCTTGCGCTGTGGAAGGAGTGGGCCACGGTCGGACCACCTTCGACCAGCAATTGCACGACTCCGGAGTCGCCGAGTTGTTCAAGTAGTTCGTCAAGCTCTCGGTCCCATTCGAGACAGGGGTTCACCTTGGCGGTGGCCTGCACCGAACCGAGAACGACTCGGCGAGGATCGCTGACCTCTTTGGGGTCGACTGTTTGATCATGGCCGGGCCAGTGGCGCACGGTAAGTGACGGGTCGTCAGCACGTACGGTGCCCGCACCCACAACAATGGCGTCTGAAATTGCTCTCAACCGGTGAACGTCAAGCCGTGCCTGCGTTCCGGTGATCCACTGTGAGGTTGCGTCAGGTGCGGCTACACGACCATCGAGCGTTGCTGCGAGCTTGAGCACCACCCAGGGTCGGCCAGTGCGACGATGGTGAAGGTAGGGACGCAGTTGCTGCTCGACTTCTTCGGCACACACACCCACTGTGACATCGATCTCTGCTTGACGAAGACGCTCAATCCCACTGCCGGCAACCAACCGATCCGGGTCCTGGATCGCGGCGACAACCCGTGAGACTCCCGCTCGAATCAGCGCTTCAGTACAAGCGCCAGTGCGTCCGACGTGATTGCAGGGTTCAAGCGTAGTGTAGAGCGCGGCGCCTTGAGTATTGGTCGCCTCATTCAAGGCCACTATCTCGGCGTGAGCTCCTCCATAGACTTGCGTAGAACCCGACACGACGCTGCCATCAGTACCGACCAGCACAGCCCCGACCCACGGGTTCGGCGACGACCGATGCCGAGCATTGCAGGCCGCCTTGATCGCCAGCCCCATATAGTGCTCGTCTTGGTTCATGCGAACGACCGGCTAGTGGTGAGGGTGGGGGTCGGTGTTGTCGACCAAGAGTCGTACCGCGTGAGGGAGTACGTCGAGAACGGCGTCGACGGTTTCGACACAGCCCTTCGATGATCCTGGCGTGTTGAGGATCAAGGCCGCGTTGAGTGTCCCCGCCACGCCGCGGCTCAGGCGCCCGAGGGGATTCACCAATCGCATGGCCTCGGCCAACCCCGGTGCCTCACGGTCGATGACTGCTCTGGTCCCTTCAGGGGTGCGGTCGCGGGGACCGAAACCCGTGCCTCCGGTGGTGACGATCAGACCGTGGAAGCCTTCGGCGAGGCGTGTCAAAGTCTCTGCCACCGGATGCTCTCCGTCTTCGCTCACAATCCGCTCCACGACTGTCCATCCAGCGCCGGTCAGGTGAGACTCGAGAGCTTCGCCGGAGCGGTCTTGGCGGGTGCCGTGTACCACGCCGTCGGAGACGGTAAGAACCTTCGCGTACAGGGGCGCAGCAGCCGAGTCGTGTTCTTCGTGATGGTGGTGGTGAGCCATGGCAACGACGATATACGCACTGGTTGCGCTACGAGCCCGGACTGCGAGTCCAGACCGAAAAGAACATACCGTCCTGCTCGGTTGTCGGGAGTGAAAGATCGCTTGTTGCTTGTTTGAAACCAAGCGCGCTGAGATCGGTACCGGTCGCCTCAAGCACCTCGGTGGTTTCGGCCGCAGTGAGAGTGCAGACGCTGTAGACGAGGGTCCCGCCCTCTACGACGAGGTCCGCAGCGCTCGTCAACAGTTGCTGCTGTAGGGTCGCCAGATTGGCAATGTCGCTGGGTTTGATACGCCAACGTGCGTCTGGACGACGCCGCAGAGATCCCAAACCCGAGCACGGAGCGTCAACCAGAACCGCGTCGAACGTGCGGCTTGGAAACGGAGGCGCAGTACCATCAGCTACTACGACAGCGACCCCATTCGGTTCGAGTTGGGGGCGACAGCCCAGCCTTTCGGCGTTTTGAACGATCAGCCCAGCTCGAGCGAGCCGAAGATCTGCGGCAAGCACAGCGGCACCCCGGCTGGCGATTTCAGTCGATTTCCCGCCTGGAGCAGCACACAGGTCCAACACCAGATCACCCGGCGCGGCCGGTACCAGAGTTGCGACTTGCTGGGAACTTCGGTCTTGGACGTAGCCGTCTTCGCGACGTTGCCGTCGTGCCGGGAGGTTCATCGCCGTTAAGGCATCGGTGGCCTCTTGGCTGCCGAGATCCTCAATCAGACGCGCAACCATCCAGTCTGGATAGCTGAGCGCCACCGCTTCGTTCGGATAGTCGATACCCGCCGAATGCGCTGTCGCAACCTTTCGCAAAACGGCGTTGACAAGGCCGCGGAACCTCTTGGGTGTCGCCTCCACAGTGGCCGACACCGCAGCGTGGGGCGGGGTACCCATCTCAATCAGTTGATGGGCGCCCAGCCGAAGCGCGGCACGCGCTGTAGGTGGCGGATCCTGAACCAAGAACCGGTCGACAACATGATCAAGTGCTCGTTTGCGTCGAGTGGACCCATAAACCAACTCGGTCACGAAGCCCTTGTCGCGGGCGTCCAGGTCGACCTCGGCGAGCATCTTTGGCAACAACACGTTGGCGTAAGCACCGTCAGATTCGATGCGAACTACGGCATCGACAGCCATCCGACGAACATCTGCGGTCATCGGATTTAATCAAACCGATCTTCGGGCGTTAGCCGGGCACCGTTGCACCAGGCGAATGCAACTTGGCGTGCTCGGCCTTGCACTTGCACTTCAAGCAAATCGATTCGTCCCTCGCCGGTAGCAACCGACACACCGCTGATCGATCCCGGCACAGCGGCAGGCGTTGCTTCAGCAACAGGAGCATCGGGACAATCAGCTACAGCGGTACGCCAGATCTTGAAATGTTGGTTGCGAAAGGTTGTCCAAGCGCCTCCGACTCGCACTTGCCGGTGAATCTGGACCGCCGGTTGCGACCAGTCGATATGACGATCCGCCGAGGTGATCTTGGCAGCGTAGACCGGTTCACCAAGTTGCGGTTCTGGCGGACCAAGCCCCTCGGCAAGCGCGTCGATCAACACTTCGGTGCCAAGCGTTACCAGCCGCGCTCTCAATGCGCCGCATTCTTCTTCGGGGTCGATCGGCGTTTCGGCTCGTCGATAAACGGCTCCGGTGTCGAGGCCCTCGGAAACCGCCATTAAGCACACTCCGGTCACTTCATCGCCGGCAAGGATCGCCCGCTCCACTGGTGCTGCCCCGCGCCAACGCGGCAACAGCGAGAAATGAAGATTGACCATAGACAACTGTTCGAGGGCCGTTGGCGGGATGATTTCACCGTAAGCGACCACTACGCCGAGATGGGCGGTGACTTCAGCCAAGTCTTCGAGATCGTCGCTTACGTCCAAACCAAGATCAAGGGCAGCAGCTTTCACCGGGCTTGGCTGAAAGGACACGCCTCGTCCCCGTCGGGTGTCGGGGCGTGACACGACCAATGCGATCTCGTAACCAGCGTCACAAAGTGCACGCAAGGGCGGCACCGCGGTGGCGGGCGTGCCGAGATAGACAATGCGCTGAACCTCCGCCGGTGGCGGAATGGTCACGGCAGCCTTAGACCTTCGCCGGCACGGTTACTCGGTGGTGCGGTGCTTGCCGATCCAGTGCTTGCCGATGTGGGCATGGCCTCGGCCATTTGCAGGTCGCGGATTGCCTTCAGCGCGGTTTTGCGAGTGTCGGAGTCGAGTCGCTCGATCAGCAAGGTGCCGTCGAGGTGGTCGATTTCGTGTTGAAACAGGCGGGCTTCGAGTTCGTCCACCTCAAGGGACATTTCGTTGCCGTCGAGATCACGTCCAACCAGGTGGACCGTCTTTGGGCGAACTATTTCCCAGGTCAAACCCGGAACCGAGAGGCAACCCTCGTCATAGAGCCATTCGCCGTCGGATTCAACAATTTCAGGGTTGACGATAACCCGAGGTCCTTCACCCATGTCCCAAACAAACAACCGCTTCTGCACCCCAACCTGCGGGGCAGCAAGCCCAATCCCTGGCGCCTCATACATGGTTTCGATCATGTCGTCTACCAGACGCACCAGCGCGCCATCAATATCGTTGACCCGGCGCGCTTTCTGGCGCAAGACAGGGTCTCCAATGACACGGATGTCGTAACTAGCCACTAGCTCAGGTTAGCGGGCGGATCCAGCCCACAAACTCGGAACTCAAGACCGTGGTTGCGAGAGCGCCGCCGAGTACGGTCGAAGCTGTGGGGACCGCGCACTATTTTGATCAGGAGCCGACGGCGGCATCGAAACCTGCGCCAGTAGAGGTCAACCTCTTTGACGTGTCCGTGACCCTCACATCGGACCGGGGAGTGTTTTCGCAAGACCGGCTCGACCCTGGCACCAAATTGCTGTTGACAGAAGCTCCTCCGGTCGACGACAACGCGGTAACACTCGACATTGGCTGCGGTTGGGGTCCGATTGCCTGCGTCACAGCGTTGCGAACCGGCGACGGGCGAATCTGGGCCATAGACACCAACTCACGGGCCCGGACCCTGACCGAGATCAATGCCCGAGCAATAGGTGCTGCTGATCGCATCACCGTGGCGTCACCCGCCGAGGTCCCAGCGGGTGTTCGCTTTGATCGAATCTTGTCCAACCCGCCGATTCGGATCGGCAAACCGGCGTTGCATCAACTGCTTGAGAGTTGGCTCAGCCGCTTGAACCCCGACGGTCAAGCTCATCTTGTCGTGCAAAAGCATCTGGGCAGCGACTCTTTGAGTCGTTGGCTGATAGACCAAGGATTCCCAACAATTCGTTTGGTCAGTCGCTCGGGTTATCGCATACTCGAAGTCAACCCACGGGAGGACTAGTGACACAACTCGATGGCACTGGCATGAAACGGCTTCACCGGTCATGGCGCCAGCGCACCACCGGCCGCGTCGCCTTGATCCTCGACGGCGTGGCCAACCCATTCAATGTCGGGTCGATTGTTCGCACGGCTGCTGCGCAGAGAGTAGACCACCTGTGGATCGCCACGGGCACTGCCCCGGACCACGACAAGGTCGACAAAACGGCGCTCGGAAGCGCCCGATATCTAAGTTGGACGGAGATCGATTCGGGTCCCGCGGCAGTAACCGCGGCACGAGCCAACGGCTATCGCGTCGTGGCGGTCGAACTCACCAGCGATGCTCTGCCGTTGCACGACACCGATCTAGCAGGCGACATCGCTTTGGTGATCGGCCATGAGGACCGAGGGATCACACCAGCGACGCTCGCCGTCTGCGACAGCGTCGCCTTCATCCCCCAACTCGGCAAAGTCGGCTCACTCAACGTAGCAATCGCAACCGCAATCGCTCTCTACGAGACCCGCCGCACCAACTGGACTGCCTAGAGCACCAACGCATAGGCCAAGAGAAGTCGTCAGACACGGAGCGGGTCGACCTCTATTCGCAGACGACTATCCGGGCGGGGGGTGGCTTCGAGGGCGTTGAGGAGTGGCTCATGGGTGTCGGCTTGCAACAACCAACGGTCATTGGAGGGGCCAAGGATTCGAACCCCGACCGGATGCCCCAGCGCGCCGACGAACTCCACCGCGCCGGCACCGGAGACCAAGACCTGTGCTCCATAAGGCGCGATCCCCGCGGCTTTGCGGCGATCGCGTTCTGCTACGGCGACGATCGAGGGGTCGCCGCGCAACACAGCCCGCACGACCTCATGGTCGGGTTGGCGGGTTTGCAGTACGAGGCGACCACCGGAGTCCCTTGGTCCCAACAGACGAGCCGCCCGTGCCAACAATGCCATCGTCTGTTCCACGGCTCTTTGGCGAGGCGCTAACAGTTCCTGGTCAAGATCCAAGAACACGACGACATCGGCCGCGGCGACACGATGCAGCACCGCTTCGGTCCCGATCACGACGCGGGTGGCCGGTTCTGCCACAGATGATGCGGTGACCTCGTCGACTGCTTCGCCGACGAGAGCAGCCAGTTCTTCTCTGGCCCGAATGACACCGGCACGGAGGTTCTTCAGACGAGTATTGCCACAGTGGGCACAAACCGGTGGGCGCACCTCGGTCCCGTCGGGCGAACGAAGCTCATGGTCTACCAGAACCATGGGCGAGGCACCGTCGAGGGTACGCACCAGTTCACCGCAGGCAGCGCATGACAAAAGCCGTGAACGTCCCTTGCGATTCAGTACGCAGACCACTCGACCCTCACCGCGAAGCAGACCGGCAATATCCTCGGCAAAAAGACCCGCTTTGGTGGGGTCTTCATCACGACGATCAAGCACTTCAACCAGCGGCCAGCCGGTGCGCTGCGCGGTACGGTCGGGGCGCAACAACGGACCCGCTCGGAGCGCTTCCAGTGACGGCACCGGGGAACTGAGAACCGCCGGCACGCCACGACGGCGCGCTCGTTCCAACCCGACCACACGCGCGTGCCACGTGGGTGACGACTGCTCAACAAGCGACTCGTCGTGTTCATCAAAAACAACGACCGCGGCTAGTCGCGGCATGGGCATCCAGGCCGCTGAACGAGTCCCCACCACCGTGGAGCCACTCGCGGCCACAGACCACTCCTGAGTCCCGAGCGCGACCTTCACACCAGCACGGCGCAAAGCAATCCCAAGGCGGCGAGCCCGACCAGAATCAGCCAACAACAACAACGCATCACCGGTTCGGCAAGCCTCAAGAGCGAGGGGCACATCGTCGTTGCCCGGTGGGGTCCGGACCACGGCAACGGCTTGCTTTTGAGCCAGCTCAAAGGCTTGCGAAAACACATCTACCGGTCCAGACGGCACCAGTTCGCGGTTCGCGGCCTGCGGCACTCCGGCGAGCATCGAGGGCGGCGAAGCTGCACGCAGGAACTTCACTCGGCTACCCGCCCAGCGCCACGCGGCCCAAGTGGCCAACTCCATCATCTCAGCGCTGGGTCCAATGCCGCTCAAAGTCTTCAGTGGGGCCAACTCCAATCCCACTACAGGCTCAACATCAACAGCACACACCCAGGCACCCACCCGTCGCCCCGCAAGAGACACCCGCACCATCGAACCCATACCTAGCCGCTCCGAGCGACCATCAGCCTCCCACGCTTCAGGAACGAAATAGTCGAACTCCCGATTGATCCCCAAGACATCGGGAATGACCCGCACAACCCTTCGTTCGGTTTTACTCAAGGTCATCTGAGACGCTCGGCCTCTGGACCCTCAGAGTCCCAACGCTGATTTGAGTTCGTCGACCCGGTTCGTTTTCTCCCACGGGAACAGGCCGTCGTCGCTGGAGCGGCCAAAGTGGCCGTATGAAGCGGTCTTTTGGTAGATCGGACGCCGCAGGTCGAGATCGCGAAGAATCGCCGCAGGACGGAGATCGAAAATCTCGTCGATAGCGGTGTCGACCGCAGCCTTGTCGACAGTCTCAGTGCCGAACGTTTCAATAAGAACTGAAACGGGACGTGCCATGCCAATGGCGTAGGCAACCTGAACCTCACACCGGCTAGCCGCTCCGGCGGCAACCAGGTTCTTTGCCACCCAGCGAGCCGCGTAAGCGGCGGAACGGTCAACCTTGGAGGGATCCTTGCCTGAGAATGCGCCTCCTCCGTGGCGAGCCATGCCGCCATAGGTGTCGACGATGATCTTGCGCCCGGTGAGCCCGCAGTCCCCTACCGGTCCACCGATGACGAAACGGCCGGTTGGGTTGACGTACACGTCGTAGTTGTCATCGGCGAATTCGGCGGGAATAACCGGGGCGATGACATGCTCGATCAAGTCAGGCCGGATCATCGTGTCGCGGTCGATGCCATCGTTGTGTTGAGTAGAAACCAGAACCGTCTTGAGACGGATGGGTTTGCTGTCCTCGTATTCGAAAGTCACCTGGGTTTTGCCGTCAGGGCGAATGTACGGGATCGTTCCCGCTCTACGGACCTCAGCGTGGCGCTCGGCCAATCGATGGGCCAGATGGATGGGCAGAGGCATCAATTCCTCGGTCTCATCGCAAGCGTAACCAAACATCATTCCCTGATCGCCGGCACCCTGCATGTCGAGTACGTCTTGCTCCCCCGCAGCCCCCGAGCGAACTTCCTCCGAAGCTCTGACGCCCAGATACACGTCGGGCGACTGATCATCGATCGTGACCATGACACCGCAGGTGTTTCCATCGTAACCGAAAGCCTCACGGTCGTAACCGATTCCCCTGATTGTCTCGCGCACCGTGCCGGCAATATCGACGTACGCCTCGGTGGTTATCTCACCGGCAACAATGGCAAGACCGGTGGTGACCATAGTCTCGCAGGCCACGCGGCTCATCGGATCCTGATCCAACATGGCATCCAAAATCGAGTCTGAGATCTGATCTGCCATCTTGTCTGGATGGCCCTCGGTAACGCTTTCAGAGGTGAAGGTCCAGCGGGTCACTCTTGCTCCTGTGAGTTGTCGTGTCGGTTGATGGTACCGACTGCCACATCCAGTACGACACGCGCCACCTCGCGCTTGCTGCACCGTGGTATATGCCGCCGGGTACCAGCGGCACAAAGCACAACAACTTCATTGGTTTCGTGCTCAAAACCCACACCTGGTTTGGAAACATCGTTGGCCACAATGATGTCGAGGTTCTTCTTGTCGAGTTTTGCGGCCGCGTTTTGTTCAACGTCGTCAGTCTCCGCAGCGAATCCGATCAGTACCTGACCGTCGGGTTTGGCTGCGCCCAGTCCGGCGAGGATGTCGACGGTGGGTTCAAATTCAACGCTGAGCGTGCCCTGATCCTTCTTGAGCTTGCGATCCACGATTGCTTGGGGTCGGAAGTCCGCAACCGCGGCAGCCATTACAACCACATCAGCTTGAGGCGCCTCATCGCAGCAGGCTCGGTGCATTTCGGCGGCTGTGGACACATTCACGACGCGAACGCCGCTTGGGGCGCTCGTCGGACTGGTAGTTATCAGCACAACATCAGCACCGCGTTCAGCAGCGTTTCGGGCCAATGCGTGCCCTTGTTTGCCCGAGGATCGGTTGCCGACGAAGCGGACTGCATCGATCGGTTCGCGGGTGCCGCCTGCGGTGACCAGCACTCGCTTGCCCGCAAGATCGCCTGTGACAAGAACATTTTCGACAGCAGTCACAATCGCGGCTGGTTCGGCGAGACGCCCAAGCCCAAAATCGCCTCCCGCGAGGCGACCGCTCTCGGGATCGACAACATGCACTCCACGGGAACGCAGTACCGCAAGGTTGTCTTGCACGGAGACCTGTTCCCACATTTCGGTGTGCATCGCCGGGCAGACCATCAGCGGTGCTCGGGTGGCAAGAATCGTGGCTGTCAGTAGATCGCCGGAACGCCCGGTTCGAATATCGGAAATGATCCGGGCAGTTGCCGGGGCTACAAGAACCATGTCTGCGTTCTGCCCCATGACGGTATGGGGAATTGGAGTGGCGGGGTCGTTGAACAGCGATGTGCGGGCTCCTTCGCTGGCCAACGCAGAAAAGGTGACCTCACCAACCATCTCAAGGGCACCCTTGGTCAAGACCGGTGTTACATGTGCCCCGGCGTCGACTAGACGACGACATAGATCCACCGCCTTGTAGGCGGCGATCCCGCCGGTGACACCGAGAATGATGCGTCGACCCGAGAGCGTGGTCATGCCGCAGACACTGCCAAATGATTCGGGTCAGGCACCCACGTAGTCCGGGGCGGTATCAGCTTCGGCTTCGGGATCAACCTCGATTGCTACGATCTTGTACGCGGCGATTTCTTCAAAGGCAATCGACAATGGCTTGCTGGCCGTCGATGCAACCTGGGGAGGTATCGACGCTCCCATGCCGCGGCCGAGTTGCCCCACATAGTTGGTGATTTCACGACTCCGCATGGCTGAGAGGGTGACGAGACGGAACTTGGAACCGACATCATCGAGGAGACCCTCAATCGAAGGATTCATCATCGTGTCGTAGCCGTGAGCCATAGTGCCTTCTCCCGAGATGTCGACGAACCTTGTCGTCTACCGCATGGTGTTCAACCGAGTTACAAGCGTAGCAGCGCCACTAGCTCCCGCGACGCTCGCGAATCAAGCCTTCCAACTCAGTCAGCGCCCGATCCAAGTCGTCGTTGATCAAGATCTCTGCACCAAGTTCGTGGGCCATAGCCAACTCGCTGGTGGCCTTCGCAAGTCTGGCTTCAATCTTGTTTGCTGGATCGCCACGGCCTTGGAGCCGGGCTCGCTGAGCTTCACGGGAGGGAGCGTCTACAAAAACGACCAGAGCCTTTGGAAAGTGCTGTCGGATCTGTTGAGCACCGTACACATCGATCTCATAGACAAGATCATGTCCGGGTGGTGGCTCCACTGCCGGCGTGCCCTGTCGATAATCCAGGAAGTCGACCCACTCGAGAAACCCTCCGGCTTCCAAGTGCCTGTCGAAGTACTCCCGGTTTGTGAAGTGGTAGGCCTCCATTGGCTCTCCGGGACGCCGCGCTCGGGTCGTCCAACTGCGCGAAAGCCAGAGCCGTTGGTCCCGGTCCAATAGTCGGGCTACAAGCGTGCCTTTCCCAACCCCACCGGGGCCGGAGACAACGATGACCAACTGGTCCGAGGCCGCAATCACTGTTGATCAACCAGCCTCTCTTGAGACCTTGGGTCAGCCAAACCTATTCAGAAGTTCAGCTCTTTGTTTTTGGCCGAGGCCTCGAAGACGACGGTTTTCGGCGATACCGATGTCTTCCATGGCGCGTCGGGCCTTGACCTTCCCTACTCCGGGAAGCGATTCGATCACCGCCAGCGTCTTCGTCTTGGCAACGATTTCGTCGCTGTCGGCTCTTTCGAGAACCTCTGCGAGAGTCAACGATCGCATCTTTAACAGATGCTTCAACTCTCTACGGGCCTTGCGCGCTTCGGTTGCCTTTGCAAGTGCTGCGGCGCGCGCTTCGTCTGACAACTTTGGAGGGTTAGACATGACAGAAACACTAGAGGCCAAGAGAAAAGAAGGCAATTATATGCGCCGATAGTTAGTCATGTGCCGCGCCTACGAGGTCACTTGAGTGCGTCACGTCGTGGCGATCGCACCATTGTTCAAATTCTCTGAGGATCTGTCGCGGCGCTCGAGGATCGGCGAATGTGGCTGTGCCAACCTGAACCGCGCAAGCACCCGCAAGCAGGTACTCCACCACATCAAGTCCGCTGGTAACGCCACCGACTCCAACGATCGGCAACGCAGACACTGCCTCGTGGACGTCGTAGACAGCCCTGACTGCTACCGGACGCATGGCCGCTCCCGAGAGTCCACCTCGCTTCGCTCCCAGTACTGGACGGCGGGTCTCGGGATTGATCACCATCGCCAGCAGAGTATTGGTCAAAACCACAGCCTCTGCGCCGGCGGCATGGGCGGCAGCGGCGATTTCTGCAATGTCGGGGGCGTTGGGGCTGAGCTTGGCCCAGCGGGGCCGACCGCAGCCAGCGGTGGCTGCTATGGCGTCGGAGGTCGCCCTAGCGCTATGGGCGAACATGCGACTGCGGTCTTCGAGGTTGGGGCATGACACGTTGACTTCCAGCGCCACCACACAGGAAGGTGCATGCGCCAGAGCATCAGCGGCCTGCCGGTATTCGTCGATGGTGTTGCCCCAGATGCTGGCCACTACGGTTGCACCGGTGGCCTCCAAGGGTGGCAGTTCATGTTCGAGCCAGTGCTCTACCCCCAAGCCTTGGAGTCCGACACTGTTGATCATGCCGGCCGGGGTCGGGTGTACACGAGGTGCGGGATTGCCTTCCCACGGCGTGGCTTTCATCGACTTGACCACCACGGCGCCTAGTTCCGCGGGACGCAGGTATCGAGCGAACTCCGCACCGTACCCAACCGTGCCTGAAGCGGTCAGAACCGGAGCTTTCAGCTTCACCGAGCCCACAGACGTCGACAGATCGATCACTGCTCACTCACCGCTCGGCCATTCGAAACCGCCAACCGCGCCCGGATATCCGCCTCGCTGGTGATACTCCTGAAGACTCCGAACCTGCAACGGGTAGCGAGCCCAGTCTCGCAGCCCTTCAACCGCAGCCATCGCTGCGGCTGCGGTGGTCAGCAGCGGCACGTTAGCCAGTCCCGCAGCAGTGCGAATGTGCGCTCCGTCAGCGCGGGGGCGGCGGCCCCTCGGAGAATTGACGACCAATTGCACATCACCGCGTTCGATCAACTCAACCGCGTGGACTCCGCCACTTTCACCAAGCTTGGAGACGATGGTGTCTACGGTAACCCCAACGGCTTGCAGCATTGCTGCGGTGCCGCTGGTGGCAACAATCGAAAATCCAAGGTCTTGAAAACCGCGTCCTACAGCAGCACCGAGGGTCTTGTCGCGGTCCGCTAGCGACATGAACACCGTGACGTCTTCTGGTCCAGCTTCTGGAAGTCGGGTACCGGCCGACAGTTGTGATTTCATGAACGCCAATCCTGGGGTCAGATCAATCCCCATCACCTCACCGGTGGAACGCATTTCTGGCCCGAGCACCGCGTCGGCTTCGGGAAACCGATTGAACGGCAGCACCGCTTCCTTCACCGCCACATGTTCAGAGTTCCCCCGCTCTATCAGCAGACCTTCGGCGCGAAGTTCTTCCAGCGTGGTGCCGAGCATTACTCGACTGGCCACTTTGGCGAGCGGAACACCGGTTGCTTTAGCGACGAATGGCACCGTTCTCGAAGCTCGCGGGTTCGCCTCGATCACAAAGACCTGGTTCTCCTTCACCGCGTACTGAACGTTGATCAGTCCCCTGACGTCCAGGGCCGCGGCGATCCTGGCGGTGTAGCTCTCGATCAGTTCGACAGTGGGGGCGGTGAGATTCGTCGGTGGAATCGAACAAGCTGAGTCTCCGCTGTGCACACCGGCTTCCTCGACGTGCTCCATTACTGCGCCAATGACGAAAACGCCCTGGTGATCTCGTATCGCATCCACATCAACCTCGGTGGCATCTTCGAGGAAACGATCGATTAGGACCGGGCGTTGCGCGGACAGTCCTCCCTCACGACCGAGAGATCCAAAACCTGCTAGTTCGTCCATCGCTCTGCGGAGGTTTTCGTCGTCGTAGACGATTTCCATGGCCCGTCCGCCGAGCACATAAGACGGGCGCACCAGCGCCGGGTAGCCGATACGGGAGGTGATCTCGAGAGCTTCTTCAGTGTTTTTGGCTGTTCCACCAGCGGGCTGGGGGATTTCAAGCCGGGCGCAGAGTGCGTTCCACTGCTCTCGATCTTCTGCTGCGTCAATAGCTCCTGGCGATGTGCCCAAAATGAGTTCTGCAGGCAGTTGATCGGCGAGCTTCAGAGGCGTTTGTCCCCCCAAAGACACTATGACGCCGAGCGGTTTCTCGCTCTCAATGATGTTCATCACATCCTCATAGGTGAGAGGCTCAAAATAGAGGCGGTCCGAGGTGTCGTAGTCGGTGGAGACCGTTTCGGGGTTGCAGTTGACCATTACCGTCTCAAATCCGGCATCTCTGAGAGCAAAGCTGGCATGCACGCAGCAGTAGTCGAACTCGATGCCTTGACCGATGCGGTTTGGTCCCGAACCCAAGATGATGACCCGTTCACGCTCACCGGGCCGAACCTCATCGGTGTCTTCGTAGGTCGAATAGTGATAAGGGGTTTCGGCGTCGAACTCCGCAGCGCAAGTATCGACCGTTTTGAACGTCGTTTTGACGCCGACAGCCAGCCGTCGTTCACGCACTTGCGCCTCTGTGGTACTCCACAGATAGGCGAGTTGACAGTCGGAGAAGCCGAGTTGCTTGGCGCGTTTGAGATCCCGCCTCTCAATGTCGTCGAGAGTACGAGTGGCGAGGTAGGCCCGCTCCTCGGTAATCAACAGCATCTGGTCGAGGAACCAGGGATCAACGGCCGTCGCTTCATAGATTTTCTCTACCGAAGTTCCTCGCCGAAGCAGGGCTTCCAGCTGAAACGGACGGTCGGGTGTGGCCACCGACGCGGCAGCCAGCAGTGCTTGGTCGTCAAGTTGGTCGAACGCTGCTTCTCCCGGGTCGCAGTTGAGGCCGTAGCGTCCTTGTTCGAGTGAGCGCAGCGCCTTTTGTAGCGACTCTGGAAAAGTCCTGCCAATGGACATCACCTCGCCAACGCTCTGCATCGAAGTCCCCAAGATTCCCGATGTACCCGGGAACTTCTCGAATGCCCAGCGCGGCACCTTCGTAACCACATAGTCGATTGAAGGCTCAAAGGAGGCCGGCGTTTTTTTGGTGATGTCGTTGGGTATCTCGTCAAGGGTGTAACCCACGGCAAGTTTTGCTGCGATCTTGGCTATCGGGAACCCGGTTGCTTTCGAGGCCAACGCTGATGAGCGGCTCACACGCGGGTTCATCTCGATGATGACCTGCCGACCAGTGTCGGGGTGGACCGCCCATTGCACATTGGACCCTCCTGTCTCGACCCCGACCCGGCGGATACACGCAAACGATCCGTCGCGAAGTTTCTGGTACTCGACATCTGTGAGGGTCTGGGTCGGTGCTACAGTTATCGAATCACCGGTGTGCACACCCATGGGATCGAAGTTTTCGATGGCACACACCACCACGCAGTTGTCGCGGCGGTCGCGCATGACTTCCAGTTCGTATTCTTTCCAACCGGCTATCGACTCTTCAATCAGAATCTCTGAGATTGGGCTGCACTCGAGGCCGTAGCCGGCTATTTTCTCAAACTCTTGGCGTGTCGAAGCGATCCCGGTACCCCGGCCACCGAGGATGTAGGCGGGGCGGACAATGACAGGCAGGCCGACTTCGTCGACCACTTCACGCGCTTTCTCCATGTCGTGGGCGATCCCGGAACGGGCGACTTCCAACCCGATTTCGGTCATTGCCAGCTTGAAAAGGTCTCGGTCTTCGGCTGTGGCGATTGCGGTTGCATCTGCGCCGATCAGTTCAACGTTGTGCTCTCCCAGCACGCCTTCCCGTTCGAGTTCCATCGCCAGGTTCAACCCGGTTTGTCCACCCAGTGTCGGTAGCAGAGCCATGGTTTTGCCAGGGTTGTCGCGTTTTTCTTTTTCGATGATCTTGGCGAGGAACGCTGAATCAAGGGGTTCAATGTAGGTGGCGTCGGCGAAATCGGGATCGGTCATGATCGTCGCCGGGTTCGAGTTGGCCAGGATGACGCGGTAGCCCTCCTCTTTGAGTGCTCGGCACGCTTGTGTACCGGAGTAGTCGAACTCACAAGCCTGTCCAATGACGATTGGGCCAGAACCGATGATCAGGATTGATTCGATGTCGTCTCTGCGCGGCACTAGGCGACCAAACCTGTTGTGTCCATGAGCTGCGCGAAATCCTTGAACAGGTAGCGGCTGTCGTGGGGACCCGGCCCGGCTTCAGGGTGGTACTGCACGCTGAACACCGGAAGGTCTTTGTGGAACATCCCTTCGAGAGCGCCATCGTTCAGGCACACATGCGTTTCAACGACATTGGAAACCGATCCGATCTCCACCGCGAAGTTGTGGTTTTGGCTGGTGATCTCAACTTTGCCGCTACGAACATCTTTCACCGGCACGTTGCCGCCGTGGTGCCCGAACTTCATCTTGAAAGTTTTGCCACCAAGGGCCAACGACAGCACTTGGTGTCCGAGGCAGATCCCGAAGATCGGCACACGTCCAAGCAGCTTCGGGAGTTCGTTGACAATCGATCCAGCCATTTGTGGATCACCGGGACCGTTGGACAAGAAGACGCCGTCGGGTGAGGCGGCCAGCACATCTGTGGCAGGGGTGTCTGCGGGCACGACCGTGACCGTTGCCAACTCTGACAGATGACGCAGCATTGTGGACTTGATCCCGAGGTCATAGGCGATAATCCGGCGTTTGCCGCTCCCGACCGTGTATGGCTCTTTGGTGGACACCACTCGCACAAGGTCAACCCCGCTCGTTGTGGGGTCTGCGATGGCCGCGGCCCGCAGTTTCTCTTCGTCGGCTGAACCGAATGCTGCCGGCATTGCTCCGAAGTCGCGAATATGACGGGTGAGGCGACGAGTGTCCACGCCGGCGATGCCAGCCAGGTTGTGGGTACGCAAGAAAGTGTCAAGATCACCTTGTGAGCGCCAATTACTGTGTCGACGGGCAAGGTCGCGGATGATGACACCCTCACAAAACGGCCTGCGTGCTTCGTCGTCTGTGGGATTCACCCCGTAGTTGCCGATGTGTGGGTAGGTGAACGTAATGATCTGTCCCGCATACGACGGATCGGTAATCACCTCTTGGTAGCCGGACAGAACCGTGTTGAACACGACCTCGCCCGACGCAACACCATCGACTGGATCAGCGCCTATCCCTTCGCCTTCAAAGACTTCGCCGTCAGCCAACACCAGCCGATAGGCGCGAATCGAACGAGAACCGCTCATCGTTGCGCGACACCGTCGACTACCACGGCCTCTCCTTGGTAGATGGTGTGACGCACTCTCCCCCGTAGCGCCATTCCCTCATAGGGCGTGTTGGAGCTACGGCTCGCCATCTCCGCTGCTGAAACTGTCCAAGCCGCGCTGGGGTCGATCACCGTGAGGTTGGCCACGGAACCTTCTTTGATTGGTCCGCCATGGGTTTCGCTCAGGCCGGCAATGGCCGCGGGGCGCCAGGACATCGCCCTGAGCAGCGATTCAATCGGTATATCGAGATGCGTGTTGGCCAGCGCGAAGGCAGTCTCGAGTCCGAGCATTCCTGGGGGCGCGTCGGCGAACGTCTGTTGCTTCGACTTGGCGTGTGAGGGGCATGGTCAGTAGCGATGGCGTCGATTGTGCCGTCGGCGAGACCAGCTTTCACCGCTTCCACATCCGCGTCGGTGCGCAGCGGTGGATGCACCTTGTAGACCGGGTCGTAACCCTGACAACAAGCCTCGGTCAGGCAGAAGTGGTGAGTCGCAGCCTCAGCTGTGACTGGCAGCCCTGCGGCTTTGGCCGCGCGGATCATGGAAACCGAACCGGCGGTCGACATGTGCTGGAAATGGACCCGTGCACCGGTGAGACGGCAGAGCGCGATATCTCTCATCACCATCAACTCTTCTGCTTCGGATGGTTGACCGGGGATTCCCAGCCAGCTCGACCACTTTCCCTCATGCATGAAACCGCCCTTGCTGAGAGATTCGACCTCGCAGTGCTGTGCCAACACGATGGCATCACCACCGCACAAGTGCTCTAGCGAACTGGCGTATTCCAACGCCGTGCGCATCAGTTTGTCGTCCTGCACCCCGTTGCCGTCGTCTGTGAAAATCCGAACTCCTGCACGCACGAGTTCGGCCATGGGTGCCAGCGCTTCGCCTCGGCGTCCCACCGAAATTGCCGCTGAGGGAACCACCTCGCAAATCGCCGTCTCGCCAAGAGCCCGTACTTCGCTGATCACCGAAACACAGTCCATGGCCGGGTCGGTGTTGGGCATAGCCACCACCGCGGTAAATCCGCCCAAAGCTGCCGCGCGGGCACCGGTGTCGATGGTTTCGGCTTCTTCGTTTCCGGGTTGACGGAGATGAACGTGAAGATCGACAAATCCTGGTGAGACAACACAGTCACTGGCATCAAGGGAATGATCGGCGGTGAGTCCCGAATCAACGGCGAGAATTGTGCCCTCATCACCGATCACCACATCGGCGCGTCGAGAGCCTTGCGCGTCAATCACTGTTCCGCCGCGAATGGCCAGGGTGCTCATGCCACCGCACTCTCGGAGTCGACAAGACTGCCTTCTTCGACGAGATCGAGTCTCGAACCGATCAGCACGAACAGCACTGCCATGCGCACGGCAACACCGTTTGCGACCTGCTCGGTAATGACGGCATTGGGGCGGTCAGCAACTTCGCCGGCGATTTCAACGTCTCGGTTCATCGGGCCGGGATGCATGATCAACGCATTGTCTTTGAGCCGGTCTGCACGGGCCGCGGTCAGCCCGAACTCGTGGTGGAACTCTCGCAGCGTAGGCACCGCGGCATCATGCTGGCGTTCGAGTTGCATGCGCAGCAGATAACAGATATCAACCTCGTCAACTACTTCGTCGAGGTTATGGGTAACGCCGACCGGCCAGCCTTCAAGACTTGCCGGCAGCAGCGTTCGCGGGGCAACGAAGATGACTTCTGCACCCATTTTGGTGAAACCGATGGCGTTGGATCGAGCAACTCGCGAGTTCTTGATGTCGCCCACGATGGCGACACGCTTACCGTCGAGTTCTCCTAGATGTTGACGCGCCGTGAACAGATCGGCCAGAGACTGGGTGGGGTGTTGGTTGCGGCCGTCACCCCCGTTGATCACTGAGGCATCGGTCCATTCGCAGACACGCCAAGGCGCACCTGCGCCAAAGTGACGCAGCACGACGCCATGGACACCCATTGCGGAAATGGTCTCGATCGTGTCGCGCAATGATTCGCCCTTGCTGACCGAAGAACGCTTGACATCGAACCCTAAGGTGTCCGCGGAGAGTCGACTAGCAGCGGTGGCGAAGCTGATTCGGGTGCGCGTGGAATCCTCGTAGAAGACCAAGGCCACGGTCTTGCCTCGAAGCGCGGGGATACGCGGGATCTTCCGTTCGCTTACTTCGACGTATCGTTCCGTGAGGTCGAGCAGGTAATCGATATCGTCGCGGTCGAGGTCGTCCATCGACAGCAGATGCCGCAGGGCTTTCACGAGATCTCCCCCAGGTCGACACCACCGCTGTTGACATCGACCATTTCAGCTCGGCGGGTCGGCAGGTTCTTGCCGACGAAGTCGGGGCGAATCGGAAGTTCGCGGTGGCCGCGATCAACCATCACCGCGAGCTGAATCGCTTTTGGTCGTCCATAACTGTGAATCGCGTCGAGTGCAGCACGCACCGTGCGCCCCGTGTAGAGGACATCATCGACCAACACGATGATCTTGCCGGTTGGGTCGACTGGGATCACGGTGGCCGCTTCGGACATGATCGGGCGGAGATCAAAATCGTCGCGGTGCATGGTGGCGTCGAGACTCCCGACCGCGACATCGGTTCCTTCGATCTGACTGATGTCGTTCACCAGGCGCTCGGCGAGGCTGACTCCGCCTGTTTGCAGACCGACTATCACAACATCCGCGCAACCCGAGTTGCGTTCGAGAATCTCGTGAGCCATGCGCCGAATCGCTCGGGTTACATCGGACGCGGTCATTACTTGCGTCCGGGCTTGGAAAACACCGCCCGAGGGTGTGCCAGCCAATCGCCGTTCTCGCTCTGCCACTGAATTCTCCCGTCCATTCGAGCCTCACTGGACTCGTTTCATGGTCGAGACCCGAAGGTATCACGCGCGCTCGCGTACTCCACGGCACCCACCTGTGGATTTCCCGGTTTTACTTCGGCTGTGCCCCGCTGGCGCGGCGGACAAAAACGGCTGGGGTTGAGTCGCGGGCCGGGCGCAGAAGATCGAAACCGCAACGAGTGGCCAACTCTTGGGACTTGACGTTGTTCATCTTGATTTCGGCGAGAACCGCGTTCAGCGGACCATCCAACGCCCAAGTGGCCAAAAGGTTCACAGCTCGGGTGGCGATACCTTGCCCCCGCGCCGGAGCCGACAACCACCAACTAATCAAGGACGCGCGCCTTGATTTGTCGAACCTGTACAGACTCACCTCACCAAGCAGTAAATCGCTGGTGGCATCCGCAACAACCAGATCCACCGCTACGCCTGAGCGCCGACGGACATCGGTTCTCGATATCCACTTGCGGGCATCTCGCAGCGAACGGTCTTCGGGCCCGACCGAGTCGCTTAAGATCGCGGGGTCCGTCCAGGCCTTCTCCAACTCGGGGGCATCTGCGAGTTGCCACGGTCGCAGGCGAATCAACTCGCATTTCAGGTCCGGTACTTCAAGCACGATCGCCCGCTCGCTCACTGCTCTGGCCTCATCTCGGTGGTCTGGAGGTGCTCATTGTTCCTCCGCTCCTCGAGCTTCGGTGGCGATGGCACGGAGCACGCCGTTGAGGAAGCGGGGTGATTCCTCGCCGGAGTACTGCGAGGCGAGTTCCACTGCCTCGCTCAGCACTACGCCGGTTGGTACGTCTTTGCGTTCAAACAACTCCCAGGTCGCCATGCGGGCAAGCACACGATCAACCACTGCTAGTCGATCAACGGTCCAACCCATCAGGTGAGCACCTATCCGCTCGTCGAACTCGAAGACCTGACTGGTAACACCCTCGATCATTTGCAGGGCATAGTCCTCCGGTGGCAAAGGTTTGGCTTTCAAGGCTGCTTGCAGCGAATCACCGGTGACTTCCATCTCATAGAGGAAACCCAGGGCTTCTTCTCGGGCCTCCCGACGACCACCGATGCTTGAGGGTCCGTCGTTCACGCGCGACTGAGGTATTGACCCGAACGGGTGTCGATCTTGACCCGTTCGCCGGTCTCGATGAATAGCGGAACCTGAATCACCAACCCGGTCTCCAAGGTGGCTGGTTTGGTGCCGCCAGACGAACGGTCACCCTGCAAACCTGGTTCAGTTGCTGCCACGCTCAACTCGACAGCCGCGGCCATGTCGGTACCGATGATTTCAGTTCCGAACATCAACAGGATGGCGGTAGATCCATCGACAATGAAATTGGCGGTGTCGCCGAGCGTGGTGGGGGCAACGTTGATCTGCTCGTAGGACTCATTGTCCATAAAGACATAATCCTCGCCGTCTCGGTAGAGAAACTGCATCTCGCGCTTGTCGATGTTGGCCCGTTCGACCTTCTCGCCGGCCCGAAAGGTGCGTTCCACAGTCCCCCCGGCGCGCAAGTTGCGGAGGTTCGTGCGAACAAAGGCATGACCTTTACCCGGCTTGACATGCTGAAAATCGACAATCTGAAAGAGTCCATCGTCGAGATTCAGGGTCATCCCGTTCTTCAGATCGTTGGTTGTGATGACAGGCACACAAACTCCTTGGGATACTTGGTCAATGGGCGGCAACCGTCGTTGGTGACGACCACCATGTCTTCGACTCGCACACCCCCGTAACCAGAGAGATAGATCCCTGGCTCGACGGTGATTACTTGGCCGGGCGAAAGGATAGCGGTGTTGCCGCGGCGCACCGCCGGAAGTTCGTGAATGTCGAGACCGACTCCATGGCCAGTTCCGTGTGAGAAGGCATCTCCGTATCCCTCGCGCGCAATGAAATCCCGGCAGACCCTGTCGATTTCACCCGCCTCAACGCCGGCACGCACCGCCGCCACTCCCTCCGCTTGAGCTCGGGTCACGATGTCGTGGATCTCCACCGCCCGATCGTCGGGAGAGCCGACAACAAAGGTACGAGTCATGTCGCTGCGATAGCCCTCAACCAAAGCTCCCGCGTCGACCACCACCAGATCACCGTTGGCGAGGCGTCTGGAACTCGCACGGGCATGGGGCAACGCCGCGTTGGGGCCCGAAGCCACGATCGTGTCGTAGGCCGGACCTTCGGCGCCCGCCGCACGCATGCCGTCCTCCAACATTTGAGCCAGTTCACGCTCGCTGATGCCCAGAACAAATCGGTTCTGGCAATCTCTGAGTACCGCGTCGACGATTCCCGCCGCGGTCTCCATCCGAACCAATTCCGCTTCGTCCTTCACGCTGCGCAACTCCGCAATAAGACCAACGGTCCCTATCAACTCCGCAGCGAGCGCGTCGGCCAAGCGACGCTGATCTGCCCACACGATCCGATCGGCTTCAAGTGCAACTTTTGCGGCGCCGTTCACGCCGGTGACATCGTTGAGGATCGTGGCAACGGTGGCGACCCAGGCCGAGTCGATACACACCTCCGTGCCGGAGCCCGCAGCGTCGAGCTGAGCCGGGGCTTGATCGCGATATCTGCTGTCGGTGATCAACACGCTGCGGTCTCTGCTGATGACGAGCACACCAGCCGAACCTGTGAAGCCGGTGCACCAACGGATGTTGGTCAGGTCCGTGACCACCAACGCGTCAGCACCTTTCGCCTCCGCCGCGGCCTGTACGCGTTCGCTGCGACCCTGTGCACTCAGCGGCGGCAGGTCATGGGGTTGGGCGTTCACAAGCTCATGTTGCCAGCTTTGCTGCGACAGCTTCCATCGCGAGGCGATAACCGTCCGCGCCAAAACCGACGATTGATCCTGTGGCCACCGGGGCGACAACTGAAACGTGACGCCAGGATTCACGTGCTTTGGGGTTCGACAAATGGAGTTCAACTATGACTCCGGAAAACGCGGCGAGGGCATCGTGAATGGCCCACGATGAGTGTGTGAGAGCGCCCGGGTTGATCACGATGGCAGCCACCCGATCTCTAGCACCATGGATCGCCTCGATCAGTTCCCCTTCGTGGTTGGACTGAAAGTGCTCGATCTCCAAGCCGTGGACAGCCGCAGTGGCAGTCGCGTTCGCTACGTGGTCATCGAGGGTCTCGGTGCCGTAAACCTCAGGTTCTCGCGTACCCAACAAATTGAGATTGGGTCCCGATACAAGCAGAACAACAGAACTCATGAATGGTCTCCAGTCCTCGCGTCCAACTCGATTGCTGAATCAGACCCGGTCATCGCAGCGTACCCAGCGCGTCGCGCAGGATCGCAGGGTCGATCCCGGTGACCGGTTCGACCCCGTTGGGTCCGTCCAGCACCAGCGTGACACCTTCGATCGCTTTTTTGTCGCGGCTGAACAGGTTGAGCAATTTCTCGGTGTCCAACCCTTCGGGTAACCCGCAAGGCAGGTCATAGCCGGCTAGCACCTGGTGATGCTCCATCAGGCGCTCGTCGCCGATGCGTTCAAGGCGTCGTGCGACCTCGGCCGCGTAGGCGATACCGACGGCTACAGCCTCACCGTGACGCAAGTCGTACTGCCCCGCGGTCTCGATGGCATGGGCGAGCGTATGGCCATAGTTGAGAATCGCTCGTCTGCCTCCCTCCCGCTCGTCTGCAGCTACAACATCGGCTTTGATCTGCACGCAGGCAGCTACAACTTCGGCATCCACTTTCACCTCCGGTGAACCCGTAGGTACGACGGGAACCGGGCCGAGGAAGTGATATTTGGCGACTTCTCCCAAACCGCTGCGATATTCGCGAATCGGCAGCGTTGTCAACATCTCCGTGTCGCAAATTACCGCGGAGGGTTGCCAGAAAGCACCCACCAGGTTCTTGCCTTCAACCAGGTTGACTCCGGTTTTTCCGCCGATAGCGGCATCAACCTGAGCCAACAGCGTGGTTGCCACGTTGATGAAACGAACACCGCGGTGATAAACCGCTGCTGCGAACCCGCCAACGTCGGTGACGACGCCGCCACCAACTGCCACCACCACATCGGCGCGAGTGAACCCGGCGACCGTCATCTTCCGACAGATGTCCTCGACGACGCTCATCGACTTCGCTGATTCTCCGTCGGGAACTGTGATTGTCAGTTGCTTGGCGCCGGGATCGACTGTCCAAGGAATCGACTCCTGGGTGACAACGGCAACCCGTTTGGCGTCCGTAGGGATCAGGCCACCAAGAAGTTCGCGCACCCCTGGCCCCACATGCACTGGGTAGCCGCGATCACGCAGTTCAACGTTGATTACCGGCATGGCGCCGGCCTCTTCTTCGCACGCGCCGCGGTGATCAGATCAACGCAATCCGCAACGGACATATCGGAGGTGTCGATTCGAATGTCCGCAACGTCGTAGTATCCCTCGGCGCGTTCGGCGATCTTAGTTCGCAGCGCGCCCTCGACGTCATCGCCGGCCAGCAATGGCCTTGTTGCGCCGTCGCCGACCCGACCGGTCAACACTTCCACCGAAGCATCGAGCCAGACAACCAGAGCACCGGATCGGCCCAACAGGTCCCGGTTGGACTCGATTGTGACCACACCACCTCCAGTGGATATCACCGCAGGCCCCCCGACAAGCGCGCTTGACAGGGCATCGTGTTCAAGAGTTCGAAATCCAGATTCACCCTCGACCTCGAAGATCTCGGGAATTGTGAGTCCGTGAGCCGCCACGACCATCTCGTCGAGGTCGAGGTGGTTCATCTGCTCACGATCCGCTAGGGCGCGACCGACCGTCGACTTCCCCGATCCCATGGGACCAACCAGAACGACCGAATCCAACGACATGGCAGAAGGTTACCGGACCCGCTCCCCCACCCCGGGACGATTATGGCGCGCGTCCGTGTCGGGCCGCATCGCTCTGGTGCGCAGTGTCGGATATACGGTGAGTTGGACACACAGGGCGGATTCATATGGTCGTCGCAACACCGGCTGCGGGTCGATCTGTTGCGGGATCCCTTCAATGTCGGAAGCACGA
The DNA here is from genome assembly GCA_965198365.1 of Candidatus Aldehydirespiratoraceae bacterium. Taxonomy (GTDB): domain Bacteria; phylum Actinomycetota; class Acidimicrobiia; order Acidimicrobiales; family Aldehydirespiratoraceae; genus VXYK01. The sequence goes on from OZ240617.1 coordinate 2,597,367, forward strand.
CGTACATGGGTGTAGCCGACGTCATCACGCCAAAGGATGCGCACCTCCTTGGCCCTCAAACCGTCAAGGAAGAAAGGTGAGTGGGTGGTCACGAGCAACTGCGTGCGCGCCGAGGCCGAACGACATTCGTCCGCCAACTCGGGCAGCAAGCTGGGGTGGAGGAAGTTCTCAGGTTCTTCGCTACCGCGGACAGCACAACTAGTTGAGTTCGAACCACGTTGGCTGGTGGTCCGACCCGACCGCGTCGTCGTCGATCCACGCAGATTCGACCCTTGATGCCAGGCCCGGCGTCACGAATCCGTAGTCGAGCTTCAAGCCGGCCTCGAACCCTCGACTCCCGTCATACCAGCTGATTCCCTCGTCGACGGAGTTGCCGGCTGCAGTCCACGTGTCCACGAGCCGGTCACCCGCGAGAGTACGGCCGTAGTAGTAGTCAGCCTCGCCGACGATGAGTGAATACTCGGTTGACGTTGGAGTCAGATTGAAGTCGCCCATCACCACGAACTCCGCTGGCGCTGGGCTCTCGCTGATACCCATCCATTCGATTCCGGTGACCGACGCCCCGTCGAAGGGAACTCTAAACAGAAATGGCAGCAGATACTCGATCTGCGTCCGCCGCCGCTGGGAGTTGACGGAATCGAGATGGACTGAGTAGCACCGAAGCGGCCCGAACGGAGCGTCTATGATTGCTTCGAGCGCGCCCTGCTGTACGCCGACGGCATCGATGATCCGCGCTCTCGGCAAGAGTAGATTCCGACACGCGAGGATCGGCCAGCGGGAGAGAATCATATTGCCAAACTGAAGTCGACGATGCTCGGTTGACCCGTTGAGAGTTCCCGTGCTCGCGTCGAGATCGACGTTGGGTCCGTACACCCAGTGATGCTGCGAAAGCAACTCCCCCAACCGGGCTGGTTGATCTTTGTCAGGAGGCGCGTCGAGGTTGCGCACGACTTCCTGCAGTGCGATCACGTCGGCGCTTCGTACCGAGGCCGCGGTCCTTTCGAGGTCGAAACGGCCGTCCCTGCCTTGTGAGTAGCGGATGTTGTACGACACGAACTTCATCGGGGCAGCCTCCGGGAAGCGAGTTTAGCGGGACAGGCTAGATGATGGCCTCTGGTTGGGGGTAACGCAGTGGGCTCACCGCGCGACCTCCACTGATCAGCGAGGCTCACCGACGATCGACGACCCTTCCCGATCGGCGAGATGACATGCAGCCCAATGGTTGGGGGTGATCGCACGGAGTTCGGGTACCTCAGCACGGCAGCGGTCGATAACCAAGGGGCAGCGGGTCGAGAAGACACACCCGGGCGGCGGCGCGGCAGGACTCGGAACCTCGCCCACGAGCGGTACACGGGTCCGACTGGCCTCGGCCACAGGATCCGGTACCGGAACCGCCGACAGCAAGGCCTGCGTGTACGGGTGAAGCGTTGCCTCGAACAGAGGCTCGGTCGGGGCGAGCTCGACGATGTGTCCGAGATACATCACCGCGACTCGGTCGGAGATGTGCTCCACCATCGAGAGGTCGTGGGCCACGAACAGGTAGGCGATTCCGAACTCGTCTTGAAGATCGGCGAAGAGGTTGATCGCCTGCGCTTGGATCGACACATCGAGCGCAGAGATGGGCTCGTCGCAGACGATCAGGTCGGGGCTGAGGGCGAGCGCCCGGGCGATGTTGATTCGCTGGCGCTGACCGCCGGAGAATTCGTGGGGGTAGCGGGTGCGGTGAGCAGCACGGAGGCCGACCCGGTCGAGAAGCTCCAGCACCCGGTCGTTGACCTGTTGCGTTGTCATCTGCGTGTGGACCCTCATCGGCTCGCCGATGATGCGGCCGACGGTATGGCGGGGATTCAGCGACGCATAGGAGTCCTGGAAGATCATCTGCATCCGCGGTCGGAGTTTGCGCAGCTCCTTTTCGCCGAGGTTCGTGAGTTCGATGTCGCCCAGCCAGACCTGCCCGGAAGAAGGGCGATGGAGCTGGAGCACAGCCCTTCCGGTGGTGGATTTGCCGCACCCGCTCTCGCCGACCAGCCCAAGCGTTTCGCCCGCGAAGAGCTCGAAGCTCACGCCATCGACCGCCTTGATCGGTTTGTCGCTCGACCTTCCCGGAAAATGCTTCGTCATGTTCACGACCCGAAGCACGGGCTCAGCAGAACCCCTGACCGTGGCCGACGCCGCCGACTCTGCGACGGGTTGGGCCGACTCAGCCGAGCCGGGCTCAGCCATGTCGTGGCACCCCCGCCTCGACGTCGTAGAAACAAGCGACGTGTCGACCATGGACCGGCTCGATCAGCGTCGGCATCTCGCTTCTGCATCGGTCGAACACATGGGGGCAGCGAGCCGCGAACGGGCAATGAGTCGGCTCTTCAGTGAGATCGGGCGGCAGACCGGGGATGCTGGTCAACCGATCAGCTCGGTCGCCCATCTTGGGCAGGGCATTCAGGAGCCCTATGGTGTACGGGTGTAGTGGCCGCTGGTACAGGCTGACCACATCGGATATCTCTACAAGCCGGCCGGCATACATGACCGCTACTCGATCGGCCAGACCGGCAACGACGCCGAGATCGTGGGTGATCCAGATCAGGGCCAGCCCGAGTTCGTCGCGCAGATCCTGCATGAGCTCCACGATCTGGGCCTGTACCGTCACGTCGAGCGCCGTGGTTGGCTCATCGGCGATCAGCAGATGGGGGTCGCACGCCACTGCGATGGCGATCATGACGCGCTGTCGCATCCCTCCCGAGAACTGGTGAGGGTAGGCATTGATGCGGCCGGCGGCGTCGGGTATCCCGACCCTCTCCAGCAGATCGATAGCGCGGTTGCGAGCCTGCCGCCTCGATAGACCGAGATGGGTGCGGATCATGTCGATGAGCTGGGTTGAGATCCGCACTGTTGGATTGAGGGAGCTCATGGGGTCCTGGGCAATGAACCCGATCTCGGCCCCTCGAACCCGTCGCAGCCGGCGCTGAGACTCTTGCAGGAGGCTGACCGTTCCGTCCGCTGTCTCGAGGGTCGCTGTGCCGTTGGATATCCGTGCCGGCGGCTCGGCGAGCAGCCGCAGCAGGGCTAGCATCGTCACAGATTTTCCGCTTCCGCTTTCGCCCACGATGGCCAGCGTCTCACCCTTGGCGACCGAGAACGTGACGCCGTTCACCGCATGCACGGTGCCTTCCGGGATGTCGAACCGGACCTCGAGGTTCTTCACGTCGATCAGTGCCGGCGCGTTCACTGCTTCACTCGTTGAGATCGGGGGTCGAGTGCGTCGCGCAACCAATCGCCGAGCAAGTTGAGCCCGAGTCCGGCAAAGACGATGGCGAACCCCGGTGCGAGCGAGATCCACGGACGAATCGTCAGCACGCCTCGACCGGCGCTGATCATGTTGCCCCAGCTCGGCGTGCTGGGCGGCACCGAAAGACCGAGGAATCCGAGGCCGGCCTCGTAGAGGATCATGGCCGACATCTCGAACGTGGCCAGCGTGGCCAGCGGGCCGACGAGGTTGGGCAACAGGTGCAGCCGTAGGATCTGGCCCTCCGGTACGCCGACGTTTCTCGCTGCCTCGATGAACGTGCTCTCCCGTAGCTTCAAGACCTCACCCCGCGTCACACGGGCAAACACCGGAATCGACGTGAAGCCGAAGATGAGAATCACGTTGAGCAGGCTTCGCCCAACGACGGCTGCGAAGAACACCACGAACAACAGGTAGGGCAGCGACAGGATCAGATTGATGAAACCGACGATCATGGCGTCGATCTTGCCGCCTCGGTAGCCGGCGATCAGACCGATCGCCATACCCAACGTGATGGCGATTCCAACGCCACCGAGAGCCACACCAAGCGAGACTCGGGTTCCGAAGATGATGCGGCTGAGAATGTCGCGTCCGAGGGTGTCGGTGCCGATCAGGTAGTCGTTGGAGCCACCATCGGACCAGAACGGCGGGGTATTGGCATCGCTCAGTGTCTGCTGGAGAGGATCATGGGGAGCGATCCATGGCGCGAACGTGGCGAGGATGAGCAACATGACGAAGACGAAGGCACCGAACATGCCGCCCTTGGACCGGCGAAGTAGCCGCAGGGCATCGCGAGCCCGGGCCCGGAGCCGCAGATCCTTTTCGGTGTCGACTTGATGGTGGGTTTCAATCTCCTCAGCAGAGAAATCCGCGCCTCTTGGAGCGGCGTGATCGGTCATGTGATCCCCTCTCCGTGTGGCTTCGGTATCGCCGCCGGCGCATCGTCCGCATCTGATCTACGCCGACCGGTCCCCGTCTGTCCCAACGTTCCCACTCTGATCCGCGGGTCGGCGACTGTGTACAGCACGTCAGAAAGAAGCGAGAAGAGGATGACGATGAGCGCGCCGAAGAACGCGATGCCCTGTACGAGCTGGAAGTCGCGATTGCTCACGGCCTCAGCCAACAACCCGCCGGCGCCAGGCCACGAAAAAACAGCTTCGATATACAACGATCCACCCAGCAGCGCCCCGATCTGCAGGCTCATTACACTGATGAGTGGGATAAGCGCGTTGCGCAATATATAACGACTGTAGACGACTGGCGCTCTGAGGCCCTTGCTGCGAGCGATGCGCACGTACTCCTCATTGACGATCTCCAGCACCGACGATCTCGTGAACCGCAGAAGCTGAGCCATCGGAAACAAGCCGAGAGCAACCGCCGGCAAGATGATCGACTTGTCAGGAATGGTGAGGAACCACATCGACATCGTGCTGCGCCCGAACGACGGCAACCATCCAAGCTCGACGGCGAACACCACGATGAAGACCAACGACAGCCAGAAATTCGGGATCGTCTGGCCGAGCAGGCCGAACCCGCGCGCCGCACCATCCCAGCGGCCGCCCGCCTTGACGCCGGCCAGAATTCCGAGCGGTACTCCGACCGCGACCGCGAAGGCCATCGCCGCGACGCCGAGCTCGATCGTCGCCGGCATCCGGTCGAAGATCACTTCTCGTACCGGGATCTTGTAGCGAAGCGAGCTACCGAAGTCAAGGCGGGCCGAATCGCCCACGAAGTCGACAAACTGCTCAGCAACGGTCCTGTTCAAGCCGTGCGCCTCTCGTGCCGCTTCTCTTTGCTCCTGGGTTGCCTCCCGAGGAACGAGCAGGTTGGTCGGATCGCCTGACACCCGCAGCATCGAAAAGACGATCACCATCACGCCGAGCACCAGCAGCAGTGACTGACCTATGCGCCCGACCAAGTACTTAGTCACCGGCTTCCCCTCTGCTCGTTCCCCCTCTTTCGATCAGCAGGGCCGAGGCGTAGTGCCACGGCCCTGCCAATCGACTATTAACTCAGTGACCCGCGTCGATCAGCCGGCCACGGCCAGGTCCCAAAGCCAGTACTCCTCGGCCGAGCGCGGCTTGTAGTTGGCGACCCGATCGCTGATTGCCTCGAACGAGAACGGCACGTAGAGATAGATGAACGGTGGGTCGTCGTACATCTGCTGCTGCAATTGCCGGTACAGATCCGCACGAGCGTCGTCGTCGGGGGTCGCGAGTATCTCAAGGAGGAGGCTGTCAACCACCGGGTCGGACCATGCTGAGTAGCTCGCAGCTTGGCCGCCCATGGCCCCTTGCAGGCGGTCCCAGCCCTCGGGATTGGCGTTCGACCAGCTATCACCGAACAGCGGCGGCAACTGCTTGTTCGCCTCCAGATCCCAGTACGCCCCGGAGTCCATGATCTCGAGCGACGCGTTCACTCCTACCTCGCCGAGTTGGGCCGCGACGGCTTCGCACACCTGCTCGAAGTTGGTGTAGGCACCTGACGGGCAGGCGAATCCGACGTTGAACCCGTCGGGGTACCCGGCATCGGCCAACAACTCCCGCGCCCGCTCAGGGTCGTAGGAGTAGGGCGTCAGCGCATCGTTGTAACCGAAGTCGGCGGCCGTCATCAGCCCGGTGGCTCGGACGCCGTCGCCGTTGAACAGAGCGCCGATGATGCCGTCGACGTCGACCGCATGGTTGAGGGCTTGGCGCACTCTGGGATCTTCGGTTGGTTGACCCACACCGGAGGTGAGGTTGTTGAACGCGATGTAGTAGACCCGGTTTGTCGGGTACCTGATGGCGTTGACTCCGTCTACGCCATCAAGCGATGCGGCTTCGTCGGGGCTGAGCCGGCTCACGATGTCGACCTCGCCCGTCTGGATCGCTGCGGCCCTAGTGGAGGACTCGGTGATCGGCCGGAAGATGATCCGGTCGAGCTTGGGGTAGCCCTCGCGCCAGTAGTTCGGGTTCCGCTCCAACACGATGCGGTCGCCCTGGACCCACTCGGTCAGCATGAACGGACCGGTGCCGATCGGCTCTTGGCCGAAGCCCGTCAGTCCGACCTCGGAGTAGTACTCGGGAGGAACGAAGAACCATATGGCGCCCGTGAGGCCGAGGAAAAGTGCATTGGGTTCGGGTGCGACTAGCTCGACGGTGTACTCGTCGATCTTATTCACCTCGGCCGCTCGTTCGAAGTAGTTGAAGTAAGCGTTCTCCGGCTGCTTTTGCACTTCCCATGAGAACACGACGGCGTCCGCGTTGAACGGCTCGCCGTTGTGGAACACCACGTCCTCGCGCAGCTTGAACGTGTACGCGCGACCGTCGTCGGACACTTTCCACGATTCGGCGAGGGCCGCCTCGAACTCCAGGTCGTCATTGATCCACACCAACGGGTCGAATATCTGGTTCGACACATTGCCCGCGTTGCGTTCGGCTGCGTTCGCACCATCGAGCGCGTTCGGCTGCGTCGTGAGCGCGATTATCAACTCACCGCCGGCCGCGGGCTCCTGACCCTCTTCGGGCTCCTGACCCTCTTCGGGCTCCTGACCCTCTTCGGGCTCCTGACCCTCTTCGGGCTCCTGACCCTCTTCGGGCTCCTGACCCTCTTCGGGCTCCTGACCCTCTTCGGGCTCCTCCTCGACCACGGGACTCGTACTAGGACCATCGCCGCTGTCGTCGCCACAAGCCGCAGCGATCAGAGCGAACACGCCCAGCAGCAACCACAATTTCCTCATTCTGGCTGTTCGTAGATATGTCATGAATTCCCCTCCTGGGTAAATTGTCACCTTCACAGCCGGAGTCCTGAGGCTGGACCCTTCGCCGATGGCCGCGATATCGAATCAACGCGTATCATGCCGAATCGCTAGCCGGCGGTTCCACACGATCTGAGCGCCCTCCCTCAAAAGTCTAGCGATCTGAGCGCCCTCCCTCAAGAGTCTAGCGGTGATTCCGTACCATGAATCGTGGGATGCTGCGCTTCGGGCGCTGCCGGGTCGTGCTGTTCAACCCTCTGACCTCGGGAAACGCCGATCTCGCTCGGGTTGATCGTCACACACCTGTAACCATCCTTTCCGGATTCGGGCCGAATCCATTCCACGGCCCAACAACTCCAACGCTCCAACCTTGGCGTTTGTTAATCCGCGCATACCCGACGAGGGCGGGGCTTGGTCGGTGCGCTTCGCGGCGCGAATTGCGCTCGATAACTGCTGACCTTGTGGTCTGAGACTAGCCGCAAGCCACTTGGGGGACGCTCGGACATCCACCGCGGCAGGGCATCCACGCCAGATATGTTCAAACATCATGTGGAAGGTGTTAACAACACCAGAGTACCGAACATGGTTTCGTGCCCTGCCGAGCAGGGACAAGGCACGCCTCGAACGAGCCCACGAACAGCTCGCATTTTCGCCGAGCCGGGCGCAGACCGAGACGCCGAGGCACCCAGCGAACACCGACCGCCACCACCTGTGGGGAGTGGCAACGGAATTTCGAGCCATCCCCGCCGGTGCTGCCACCCCAATCCTGACACGTATAGGGAATTTCAGTGATCGCCGTCGCAGCGGGCTACAGCTGGGACATTAACGACATCTTCCGACGGTTGGAACGGAACCGGCCGGGACTTCCCGACGAACGACGGCGAACTCCACCGGTGGATGCGACAGGTCGGCCATGATGGCCGGTTGTTGAAGTCAACATCCAACCGATGGAGGTTCTTAGTATGGCACAGCGGCTCGCGGGGCCTGCCCGAGGGTTCGTGGCGGTGTCTGCCACGGCGCTGCCGCAAACGCAAACAGCGCGGACGTCACGCGCGAAAGCCCAGCCCGCTGGATGATTTCAGGCCCATAGCGCAGCGTAGTGCGGCTCTGGAGGACCGCAGCGAGGCCGGTCACTGGGAGGGAGATCTGATCATCGGCGCAAACAACCGCTCAGCGGTCGCCACTCTGGTGGAACGCTTCAGCCGCCAGACTCTCGCAGTGTTGCTGCCCGACGGCTACGACGCCCAGTCCACCGCCGCCGCGGTGTCGGCTGCGCTGCGCCGCCAACCCCGCCATCTGGTCAAGACACTCACCTGGGACCAAGGACGCGAGATGGCCCGCTGGCAAGACATCGAAGCCGCCACCGGCGCCGAGTCTATTTCTGCGAGCCGCGGCAGCGCCCCACCAACGAACAAACCAACGCCTGCTACGCCGCTGGCTGCCCAAGGGCAGCAACCTCAACATCGGCCAAGTACGCCTCATTCGCGATTCGACTCCTTCACATGGCTGCTCCCCGCTCCCGCGGTCAACCAGCCCGCACGCGAACACGTTAACCACTGATGCGCGAGCACAATCACGGACCACCACGATCCGCGGACGCGTCTGTGTCTGACGTACCTTGGGCAGATTGAACCTGATCGCGTCTTCGCAAATGTGGAACGGCACTCTGGAATATCTCCTGATACGTGCCTTTGAGGCACAGGAAGCGTCCACCTCCTGGCGCGAAAGCACGATGAACCTCACCGGGTATTGCACAGGCTCTGATCCTTGAGAGTTGCGTCGGGCTTGCCTCCGCAGAAATTACGAGCCAGGGACAGATTCGGCGAAGAGGACAACGGTCATGGTGGCGCAAGCCAGGGCGGGGCCGAAGGGAAAGCTCTGGGCCAATAGTCTCGTAGGTTGCTTGCCTTTGGCTCGCGGGTCGGGCAACACGTCTCTATTGAGCTTTCGTCTGACAAAGCCGAGCGCGAGACCGCCTGCGAGACCGATGATGCTCCCCAGAAGCTGAGCCCAAACCACCAGCCGAACGACCAAGACCCAATCTCCGTGGGTGATCCCCGCGGCCCAACCCAAATTAAGCCCAAGCAGCAGAGACAACTTCACATCGCCAAATCCCAGGCCTCTGGGCGAGATCAGATGCACCACCAGCAAGAAACCGAAATAGACGAACATACCCATGATCGCATACCCGAAAACACTGCGATCACCGCTGCCCACCGCTCCCACGAGCACCGCCACCAAAGACATTCCCAACGCCACGAAGACGAGCCGATCAGGAAGCCTGTAGCTGTACAGGTCAACCAACGACAGCGCCATCAATGCGACGACCAGCACCATCGGCGGAAGCAACCGCCAATCCCAACCGAAACGTAAGGCCACCGCGACCCACAGCGCTGACGTTGCCAACTCAACGGTCGGATACATCAAGGTGATTCGATCAGAGCAATGCCGACAACAGCCTCTCAGCACGAGCCACGACAGCAGCGGAATGATCTCGTAGTAGGCCAACCGAGCCTGGCACGAACCGCATCGAAATCGAAACGACAGTGCCTCGCTGCGAGCAATCCGCTCAGCCAACATTGTCACTACCCCGCCAGCGATCAACCCAGTTGCGGACGCAGCAACGATCAGCGCCGTAATCATGCTTCCGCCTCTCATATGGTCCGTTTCGCGGCGTTTGCTTCGTTAGTGACGCACACCGTCGCTAGAGCAGCCGAACCTAACCGCGTCGCGACTTTCAACACAACAAGTTTTTGCTTGCCCTGTCTCTGGCTATAGCAGGCGAGCTTTCAACGCTGACCTCATGGTATCTATGGGAGCGGGTTGCCCCGTCCAGTGGGTAATGGCAAACCCAGCCTGGTGAACCAACATTGAAAGACCGTTGTAAGAGCGGATCCCCGCGGCACGCGCAGCCGCCAGCCAGACGGTCTCAGACGGGTTGTAGACAATGTCAACCACGATTTGACCCCGGTGCAGCAACGCTGGGTCACACGGCATGGCGCTATCGGGTGCCATGCCGACCGTTGTGGCGTTGACCACAATGTCGGCGCTGGGTATATCCGCCTGCTGGGCCACCACGCCAACCGAGCCGGCCAACCCCGCACAGACCTCAGCGCGCTGCACAGTGCGATTGACAACCAACACCCCGGCCGCCCCCGCATCAGCGCAGGCGACTGAGATTGCCCGGGCCGCGCCGCCGGCGCCGAGAACCACGACCGTCTTTTCTCGAACCGTTGTGTCGGCATCTTCGAGCAAGCCCCCAAGGAATCCGTCCCCGTCTGTGTTTTCGGCACGAACCCGTCCGTCTGCGGAAGCCACGAGACAGTTCGCCGCTCCGAGAGCCGCGACCGCGTCTGACACCGAGTCCGCGGTTTGAGCCACCGCATCCTTGTGCGGGGTTGTGACCGACAAACCAACCAATCCAAGGGTTCTCATAGCTTCAACTGCTTCGGAACCCTTGCCCGCGCTGACGGGAAAGGGCACTGACACCCAGTCAAGCCCAAGCGCGGCGTACGCCGCGTTGTGCAACGCCGGCGAAAGCGAGTGGGTCACCGGATCGCCGATCACCCCAGTCACTCTGGTAGCGCCCGATACCTGACTCATCCGCAATACCCAAGTTGGCGACAAACGGCCACTGCCGCGTTGTGGTCGTTGATATTGGTGGTGAACGTGTGAGCACCGTCGACCCCACCGTGGTCGGTCCGAGCCCAAAACAGCAACTCGGGATTGGGATCCGGTTGCAAAGCCGCGCGCAGCGCGGCCTCACCTGGAGCGGCGATCGGAGTCGGAGGAATCCCGGTGTTGAGACGGGTGTTGTAGGGCGAGTCGACGAGAAGGTCCGATGCGGTCAGACCTTCAGTGAACGACTTGTTGAGCGCGAAATAGACACTGGCGTCAACACCGAGAGGTTCGCCCCGCAACAAACGGTTGTACATGACCCTCGCCATTTGGGGACGATCAACATCTACCCTCGCCTCTTCTTCAATCAACGATGCAATGGTGATGATCTGGTAGTCGGTCAACCCGAGTTGCTCTATCACCGGATCTCTTCCTACCTCATCGAGAAGGGCGCTGAAACGCTGGTCGAAGGTGTTGCTCATTCGCTGAATAAACCTAGCCTCGTCCCTCAGGTCGTCTTCGGCAACATCGTAAGTGGCAGGGAAAAGCAAACCCTCGAACCACGAGTATTGACCGATGTCTTCGGGGAGATAATTCGAAACGTAGGCCGGGTTGTTGAGCGCTGTGACGATCTGTTCACGGTCGAACTGGGGGTTTGCCTCAATCATCCGGTCAATGATCTCCACAACCCTCAAACCCTCAGGAATCGTGAAGTTCTCATACACCTCAGGGATCGGACCGCCGATGAGAATGTTGTTCACATCGGCGTACGGCATGTTTTCAAAGAGTGCGTATTCGCCTATCTCAAACGAAGAGTCAATGTCGCATCGCAAAAAACCCGAAATGGTGATTTCCCCACCATTGGGGCCGTTGCAGCGAAGCCAAAAGCGAAAGACCGTGGCGTTGCCGATCACCCCAGCGTTGTCAAGGTTGGTGGCTATCTGGTTGACCGCTTCACCATTTCCGATCGTGAAAATCACTGGTTCGCCGATGGGTCCCGACGGAACGATCTGACCGTCAATCCAATCGTAGATTCGCCCACGAATTGTCGTGAGCAGAAAGAAAATGATCACAGCAACGCCAAGCAGGCGCAAGAACCCACCCCAGTGACTCCGGTAGCGAACCCAATTCCGATCCTCGGCGTCGTAACGGGGATCCACAAGAGGGTCCGCTTCGGGTTCATCTTCCAAGACATACTCGGTGCCGTCGGCGTCGAAGCCCGCTGACAGCTCCACCGCCGGTGGCGCTTCATAATCCGGTAGCGCAAATGGGATTTCTTTGCTTTCAACGCGCATTTCCCATTCGTCTTCATGACCCTGCGGGACAGCGCTTCGGGGCGCCACGCCGGCACCAACCAAAGCGCGATCATCCAACCGAGGACCTTCGATTCCCGCCGATTGAACGATTCGTTCCGATTGAGCGATTCGTTCCGATTGAACGATTCGTTCCGATTGAGCTTCGACGGGGATGTGCTTAATCCGACCGAGCAAAAAAGCAAGATAGTCGGTACGGACTTGACGAGGATCTTTTTCAGGCACGAGGCATTCCGGCGTCAAGCCACGACTGCAACATCACTGCCGCGGCGACCTTGTCAACGACACGACGGCGGGCGTCGGCTTTCATCTCTTGTTGTATGAGAACGCGCTCCGCAGAAACCGTGGTCAGGCGTTCATCGTAGGCAACCACTTCAAGACCGATAGTTTCGCCGAGTGCCGTCGCCTCGCGCAGATACTTCTTGGCCGCAGGTCCGAGCGACCCGTCCATGTTGTACGGCACGCCCACTACAACGATCTCCGCTTCCCACTCGCTAGCCAAAGCAGCCAGTTCACGATGCTCACGCTGTCGATCTCCTTGCCGTTTCAGCACCTCGATTGGTGTCGCCACCGAACCTCGGGAGTCGCTCACAGCTACACCTATTCGTTTCGAGCCGAGATCAATCCCGAGGGCTCGCATGTCAGTTGCGGTCGGCCGCGGCGCGGACCTCGTCGAGAGCGTCGTCTAGCGCCTCGGCATTGGATCCCCCGGCCACCGCAAATTCGTCACCGGGTTTGCCTCCCCCACCCACGGTTTTCTTGGCATCTTCGATCAGCACACCAGCGTTGAAACCGCCCTCAGGGGTGACCGCTGATACCAGAGCGACACCACCACTGTCGAGCGCCGCTCCCAGCACCACAGCATCAACTCCGTCGTGATCACGAACCGACACGGCTAAATCGCGAAGCCCGTCGCGGTCCAGCCCGTCCACCCGGGCGACAACCACACCGTCAACGGCCTGACTGGCCAGTGTCGGTGCTTGGCCGATCGCCATCTTCTGTTTGAGAGCGGCAACTTCATGGCGCAGAGACTTGGCTTCGGACTGAAGCCGCTCGACACCGTCTAGCAGGTCATTGGCTGGAACGCCCAGGGTCTTAGCGGCCGCGGTGGCACTGTTGCCAACCGAGCGGAAGGAGTCGATCGTGGCCTGACCAGTCAGCGCCTCAACGCGACGAATGTTGCTGCCAATCGAGCCTTCCGAGACGATTCGTAACGGCCCGATATCACCCAGAGCGCGTACGTGAGTCCCGCCGCAAAGTTCTGTTGAGTGGGGGCCGGCCTGCAGCACTCGCACCACATCGCCGTACTTGTCGCCAAAAAAGGCGATCGCCCCGAGACGCTGAGCCTCGTCCATCGTCGTCTCGAAATGTTCACAGGCAGGGTTGGCGAGCACCTCTGCGTTGACGAAGTCTTCGATCTCTGTGATCTGGCCCGCGGTCAACGCCTCGTAGTGGCTGAAGTCGAAACGCAGCCGATCAGGACCAACATAGGACCCTTGCTGCTTAACGTGTTCGCCAACGATCATACGCAACGCTGAGTGCAGCAGGTGAGTGGCCGTGTGGTTGCGGCGAATCAATTCTCTGCGCTCGTTGTCGATCGCAGCCTTTGCCGGCTGCCCCACTGCCACGTCGCCGATCACGGACTCGATCGCATGCACGACGAGTCCGGGCACGCCGTAACGGGTGTCGTTGACAGCAATCTCGCCGGTGTCGGTGCGAATCGTCCCAGTGTCGCCGATCTGACCACCGGATTCGGCGTAGAAAGGCGTGCGATCGAGCACCACAACCTCGTCGTCTAGATGGATGATCTCCGCAACCGTCTCAATCTCTTCACGGCCGGTGAATTCGGTCTCGCCGTGTTTTTCGACCAACTGCACGAGGGTGCCAGTGTCGTTGGCGGTCATTTCCCCGCGGGCATCTTTGGCGCGTTTCTGCTGCTCTGCCATGGCCACGCGGAAACCCTCGATGTCAACGGCAATGCCCCGCTCCTTGGTGATCTCCTCAGTGAGTTCTAGAGGGAAACCGTAGGTGTCGTGAAGCAGGAACGCGGTAGGACCGGGCAGCGAATCCGCGGTGCCAGCGCTATCAACTGCGGCCAACCTGGCAAGCTCAGCATCAAGGATGGCCTGACCCGTGCGCAGCGTCTCTCGGAATCGTCGCTCCTCGCGATCAATCACGTCGCGGATGAACTGATGATTCTTGATCAGGTCTGGGTAATCAGCGCCCATTACTTCCACCACACGGTCAACCATTTGACCCATAACGGTGTCGTCCGCGCCGTCGGTTTCTTCGACACCGAGTATGTAAGAGTGGCGCACCGCGCGGCGCAGGATACGACGCAGCACGTAGCCGCGAGCCTCGTTCGACGGAAAGACACCGTCGCTGACCAGCATTGACGTGCTGCGCGCATGGTCAGCCAGAATCCGCAACGAAACCAACTGCTCTTCTGACGCTTTGGAAGCATCGACCCCAGTGAGCTGCGCTGCGGTATCCAATAACGATTGGAGTTCGTCGGTCTCCCACACCGAATCAACACCCTGAAGCACCGACACAGTGCGTTCCAAACCCATGCCAGTATCTATCGACGGCTTCGGCAAGGGAGTCTTGGAACCATCGGGATGCTGATCGAACTGCATGAAGACGAGGTTCCAGATCTCGATGTAGCGATCCTCGTCGCCGTGCTCGGGACCTCCGCCCGCCCCGAATTGAGGACCCTTGTCCCAAAAGATCTCAGAACACGGACCACATGGACCCGAAGCGCCCATCTTCCAGTAATTGTCCTCGTCGAGGCGCTGGAGCCGCTCGGCGGGAATCCCTACTTCATTCAGCCAAATCGCGGCGGCTTCGTCATCGCTGAGATGCACGGTGACCCACAAACGCTCTGGGGTGAGGCCCAGAACATCGACAACGAACTCCCAGGCCCAGGCAATGGCCTCAGACTTGAAGTAGTCACCAAAACTAAAATTGCCCATCATCTCGAAGAAGGTGAAATGACGACTGGTGCGCCCGATCTCGTCAAGGTCGTTGTGTTTTCCGCCTGCTCTCACACATTTCTGAATAGTCACGGCCCGATCGAAGGGTGCGGCTTGTTCCCCAGTGAAGTAGGTCTTGAACGGAACCATCCCCGCCACGGTAAAAAGCAACGTCGGGTCGTGGGGAATAAGGCTCGCGGACCGCTGGTGGCTATGGCCGCGCTCAGAGAAGAAGGACGTGAAAGCACCGCGAACTTCGTTGGCTTGCATGAACGGCGAAGTCTATCGTCGCTAGTACGCCACCTAGAGCGGAATTCGCTCAGTGTCGGATACGTGCTGGGCGGTGACGGTGCGATTGGTTGTCCGCAGCGAACTCCGAGCGTAAATCCTGCTCTTCTTGACGCATCGTCTCGCCGCCCTGCTGCGCCGCGTCGCGCAGATCCGATATCAAGTCTCGGGTCCGGGCCGCGACCCGTTTCCCCGCGCCGGCTACGTCTTGTCGGACCTGTTCGGGGGTGTAACGCTCCACCGCCCGACGAAGCCGTTTCTGAAGATAAACGGAACTACCGACACCGAGAGTGAAGCCGGTGGCAGCCCAAAATGTGCGTTTCATCGAACCTTCGACTTTCTCGACCGTCTTGCGCCTCGTGAACTTTTTGAGCCTTTCGAGTTGCGCGAGCTGTGCGCTGTGCTTGCTTTTCGAGCAGGGATTGCTTTTCGAGAACGTCCCCTCCGCAGCGTCAGCGTGGCTCTACCCGCGCCTTTCATTATTGCCGCTGTCTTGATTAGCGGCGGGGTGAAGACTCGCTGGGTAAGACGCGAGGCGACATCCGCGGTTGCGACGACCCTCTCAACTCGACCGATCACCTCATCGACCCGTTCGAGTTCATCGCCTGCTTTGGTGACCGTGGTGCGCAGATCATCAAACATGGGCAGGCTCTCGCCTCGCAGTTCGTCGATGGTCTCGCGGAGTTGGCGCAAGGTAGCAACCAGTGCCTGCACGGCCAATACCAGAATCACCACCACGACGAGACAAACAATCGTGACCACAACCGCGGCGAGGTCGACAGCGCTCATAGCTCGCCCATCTTGCCTGTGACCTGCTCGCAATCTCTAGCGAAGACGCTCCACACGCCCGACACCTTAGTGCCGTGTCGTGGCTTGGCGAACCAAGAAGCGAGATCCCTACTTGGAGCATAGTTTGACGGTATAATATTTCAATATCTTTTATGATTTTCATTGTATTGTCATAGTCATTTGATACTATGAAAACTAATGAAATCTACAGTGGTAACCCAACCAAAATTGAGTACCGAAGACTCGTTTCATGTTGTCGAGCTAGACGATGTAGGTGATGCTTTAGAGATAGCGGCCAAGCTCGAATATGGTGGTTTGCCTGGTGCTGTGTTGGGTGATTCAACAGTGCGTGTCGCGGAGTTGAAAGCACAACTAGCGGCGTTGGAATCTGAGATCGTTGCCGCTTACGACGCCTCGGGTGATTGGCAGGTTTCGGGTTACCGAACCGTTGGCGCAGCATTGACGCACCGTGCTCGGATACGGCGCGCCGAAGCCAACCAGACGGTTCACCTGGCGCGTTCGCTCAAGGCAATGCCCGTCGTGTCTGACGCGCTCAGCAGCGGTGAGATCAGTCTCTGTCACGCACGTCGGCTGGCCAAAGCCTCCGCACGCGACGGTTTCAGCGATGTTGAAGCGTTGTTGTGTGACCATGCCCGCGGACTCAGTTACACGGCTTTCGACAAGGCGGTGTCATATTGGGAACACCTCGTCGACACCAACGCAGCCGAACATGACGCGACGTTCAAAGAGCAACGCCGCGAGTTTCATGCGTCGATGACGTTCGACGGGATGGGACGCCTGGACGGATGGCTCGACCCGATCAGCTTCGAGGAGTTTCGTAGCGCTTTGGACCGCATCGAAGCCGAACTGTTCAACAACGACTTACGAGGCGCACAAGCCGAACTGTTCAACAACGACTTACGAGGCGCACAAGCCGAACAGGTCGACAAACACGCCGCTGAGCTATGGCGCACACCCGCACAAAGACGCGCTGACGCCCTAGTCGAGATGGCGCGGCGCGCCACCGCAGTACCCCAAGGCGCAAAGACCCCTGAGCCGTTGGTGATCATCCACATGGACAAACCAACCTTCGAAACCGGCCTCAACCAAACCCTCGGCCTAACCCTGTTCACCAACACATCACCACCCAACCAACCCCCACCGCCCGCAACCAACCGCGGCGACACCTCGACCGGCAGACTCTGCGCAACCAACCGCGGCGACACCTCGACCGGCACACCCCGCGCAACCAACCGCGGCGACACCTCGACCGACAGACTCTGCGCAACCAACCGCGGCGACACCTCGACCGGCAGACTCTGCGCAACCAACTTCGGCGACACCTCGACCGGCAGACTCTGCGAA
Organism: Candidatus Aldehydirespiratoraceae bacterium; assembly: GCA_965198365.1. Classification (GTDB taxonomy): domain Bacteria; phylum Actinomycetota; class Acidimicrobiia; order Acidimicrobiales; family Aldehydirespiratoraceae; genus VXYK01. Next base: position 2,614,728 of record OZ240617.1, read on the forward strand.
ACTGACAGCGGGACGGTGATCACCCCAACCCAAGGCGTTGAACAAGCCCTCAAAGGCCACATCCGCCGCCTCGTCTATCAATCACCGGGCGTGATCCTGGACTACGGCCGCTCCACCCGACTCTTCACCGGAGCGCTACGACAAGCCATACAAGCCCGAGACCGCACCTGCCGCCATCCCGGCTGCGACCTACCAGCCCGACAATGCGAAATCGACCACATCACCGAATGGCAACACGGCGGCACCACCAGCCACACCAACGCCCACACCCGCTGCTCCTACCACCACCGACACCACAAACCCCCCATATAGACCAAGGGTCCGGCCACCCGGGGAGGGCCTGTCAGGAATTTTGTGTATCGGGTGTGATCTGAGGGTCCGCGGCTTGGTGTTGTGGACCGGAAAGGATCATGTCTATGACTGATCATAATATGTCGGTGATGCCGGCGAACGGGGCTGCTGGGGAGGCGGCGATGAAAGACTGGGCTGAGCTGCTGGTGGCTCGGGCACGCAGCGAGGGCGTGGAGCTCACCGGTGCGGACGGCTTGTTGACGGGCCTGGTCCGCCAGGTGTTGCAGACGGGTTTGGAGGTCGAGATGGCTGAGCATCTCGGTTATGAGCGTCACGCTTTTGAGGGCCGCGGGACGCCGAACTCGCGCAACGGTTCGTCGCCCAAGCGACTCAAGACCGAGATCGGCGAGGTTGATCTGCGGGTGCCCCGTGACCGGGCGGGCACGTTCGAGCCGGTGACGGTGCCCAAACATCAGCGCCGCCTCGACGGCCTGTCAGGCAATGTGATCTCGCTGTATGCCAAAGGGCTCACCACCGGTGAGATCCAGACGCACCTGGCGGAGATCTATGACACCGAGGTGAGCCGCGAGACGATCTCGAAGATCACCGACGAGATCGTCGCGGACATGGCGGTGTGGCAGAACCGGCCGCTGGACGCGGTGTATCCGGTGCTGTTGATCGACGCGATCGTCATCAAGGTCCGCGACTCCCAGGTCGCCAACCGGCCCGTCTATGTGGCTATCGGCGTGAACTTGGCCGGCGAGCGAGATGTGCTGGGCCTGTGGCTCGGACCCGCAGGCGGCGAGGGCGCCAAGCAGTGGGCGACGATGCTGACCGAGCTCCGCAACCGGGGGCTGGCCGACGCGTTGATCGTGTGCTGTGACGGTCTGAGGGGCCTGCCGGAGTCGATACGGGCCACCTGGCCCGACGCCACGGTGCAGACCTGCGTCGTGCACATGGTACGCAACAGCTTGCGTTACGCCTCCAAAAAGCACTGGGGCCAGATCACCAAAGCCATGCGCAAGATCTACACCGCCCCCACCATCGAGGCCGCCGAAGCCTCCTTTGAGGCCTTCCGCGACGACTGGGAAGCCACCTACCCGGCCATGATCCGCAGCTGGCAAAACAGCTGGAACGAGTTCGTGCCGTTCCTGGAGTTCCCCGCCGAGCTGCGCCGGATCGTCTACACCACCAACGCCGTCGAGAGCCTCAACGCCCGGTTCCGAAGAGCCGTGAGACACCGAGGGCATTTCCCCAACGAGCAAGCCGCCATGAAAATCCTCTACCTTGTCGCCACCACCAAACACAAGAACCGAGAGAACCTCACCGGCAAGACCAACGGCTGGAAAACCATCTTGAACACACTGACAATCCACTACGGCGACCGGATCGCCGACCACATCAAATGAAAACCATCACAGCCGCTTACACAAAAAATCTGACAGTCCCCCCGGGGAAGCTCAGACTCACGACCGAGTGTCTTTTGAGGGTGGAGGGATAGGCACGGTCCTATAGAGTCCGTTCGGTCTGTAGTTTGAGTTTCGGCTTGAGCCGTCTCGATCGGAATGCTCGATGTTGCTAGGTCCTTGTTCCGTTAGGTCGCTTGTTGGTTGGTGTGGCTTGGTGGTGTGCTTGGCTGCGGGGTCGTTGGTTGCGGGGTCGCCCGCGGCTGGTGTTGCCGGGTACGGAGATGTAGCCGACGATGAGTATTTCACCAAGCCCGTTCAATGGTCGGTCGACAATGACATCGCCGGGATCGACGGGGATTGTTTTTTGCCTGACGCCCCGGTGTCTCGCGGAGAGGCTGCGGTTTATATCTGGAACATGGAAGGCCAGCCGTCTGCGCCTTCGCATTCGTTTGTTGACGTAACCAACGAAAACCAAAACACGGCCGTGTCGTGGATGTCTCAAAACCAGATCACTACAGGTACCACCCCGACGACGTTCGAGCCCGACACCGCCTTGACGCGGGCGCATCTCGTCACGTTTTTGCATCGGCTGATTGGTAAGCCTGAGGCGCCAGCGCATTCGTTTGTCGATGTGCATGCCTCTTGGCAGCAAAACAGTGTTTCTTGGGCGTCTCACACAGGGATCACCACGGGTACTTCGCCGACGACGTTCGAACCTGACACCACGTTGACGCGGGCGCATTTCGTCACGTTCCTGTGGCGTTACAAAGGCAAACCAGAAGTGACAGTCGACCCCGACACGCCAAGTTGTTTCACCGCGGTCTCCGCCGGACAATGGCATTCGTGTGGGGTGTTAGGCAACGGCACAATCAAATGCTGGGGCTACGACACTGAAAGGCGGACTTTTGCGCCTTCCGGAGAGTTCACCACTGTCTCTGCTGGCTCGACCTATTCGTGCGCGGTGCGCACCAACGGCACAATCGAATGCTGGGGCGGCAACAACTCCTCGGGGCAGACAGATTCACCTTCTGGAGAGTTCGTCACAGTATCTTCCGGGGGCGCGCATTCGTGTGGTGTACGCACCAACGGCAGAATCGAATGCTGGGGATGGAACGACAACAAGCAGGCTGATGCGCCTGCCGGAGAGTTCACTGCGGTATCAGCTGGCTATTGGCACTCATGCGGCGTGCGCACCAACGGCACAATCGAATGCTGGGGTTCGTACGGGTTAACTGATGCGCCTGCCGGTCAATTTACCGCTGTCTCCACCGCCCAGCAATATTCATGCGGTTTGCGCACCAACAACACAATCGAATGCTGGGGATGGAACGACAACAAGCGCGCTAATGCGCCTTCGGGAGAGTTCACTGCGGTATCAGCTGGCGACTGGTATCCCTGCGGAGTGCGCACTAACCGAACAATCGAATGTTGGGGCTACAGCAGCGAACAGCTTGAGCTTGCTCCGCCTTTCGGCAACGAGTTCACCTCTGTCTCAGTTGGCGGTACCTTTTCATGCGCGCGCCGAATCGACGGCACAATCGAATGCTGGGGCAACAACGAATTCGGGCAGACGGATGTGCCGAGCATTGATGTGATCCAAGCCGTGTACGTCGTTCCGTCCGATAAGACCCCATCGGAGGGTCAAGATGCGGCGATCGCCCACGCGATCGACGAGGTGCAATCGTGGTTCGATACCCAAACCGGTGGTACCCACCCCGTCTTCTCCCGTGATCAAGACTCGATCTCGGTAGCGACGGTCAACCTTTCCGGTACTTTGGAAGAACTATCGGGTTCTCTTCATGAGTTGGACCGAATTACCCGAATCCTAAGCGAAATCAGGGCTTCGCTTCCCGCAACCGTAGGCCGACCGCTACTCTTGGTCGTGGAGGGTAAGATACCCGGTGCATGTGGTTGGACTGCCGGAAGGGTGGTCGTGATCCCGATAGACAACTGCAACATCAGGCCGTTACAGGACTCAGTTTGGCCTTACGGTGCGACCTACCTACTGGCACACGAACTCACACACTTGCTCGGTGCCGTTCCCGACTGCGCCCCGCACAACGACGGCACCTCACACGTTGACGACGACTGGCGCGATGTGCTGTATTTGGGTCCCGGAGGGCCCGACTGGGACAACCTCATGTTGGATCCGGGCAACGACGACTACTACAAACACGGCCGCCGTGACTGCCCCGATATCGCCGACAGTCCTCTGCTTGGCAGCGATTGATTGGCTATCAGCTCTCAAGGTGATCGTCGGGTTCTGGCTGGTGGCCGGGCCAGAACTCTTTGAGCCGGGCTTCGCGACCGTGGTTCGTCGGTCTATAGAACACCAGATCCGCTACTTCTGAGGGTCGGTAGTCTTGGGGTACCCAGCCAGAGGGGTCATCGTGGGGGTAGGTGTAACCGTCGCCATGGCCGAGGCTGGCGGCACCCGAATAATGGGCGTCTCGTAGATGGACCGGAACCTCACCAGTCCCCGACCGTCTCGCGGCCGCACGAGCAGCACCCAAAGCCGTAGTCACCCGGTTCGATTTCGGGGCGGTGGCCAGATGCACCACGGCATGAGCCAGGTTGAGTTGAGCTTCTGGCAAGCCGACAAACTCAACTGCGTGGGCCGCCGCGTTCGCAACGAGCAGCGATTGTGGGTCGGCCATGCCGATGTCTTCAGATGCCAGGATCACCAGCCGCCGGGCAATGAACCGGGCGTCCTCGCCCGCTTCGAGCATCCGAGCAAGCCAATACAGCCCAGAATCGGCATCGCTCCCCCGAATCGACTTGATGAAGGCGCTGATCACGTCGTAGTGCCCGTCACGGCCGTAGCGCACCGCCTTGGCGTCAACCGCGGCCTCGGCGTCGGCGAGCACTACATGGAGCGGACGACCACGATCGGCTGCCAGCGCGACTGCCACTTCCACACCGGTGAGCGCGTGGCGGCCATCGCCGCCGCTGCGGGCGCCAAGATGGGCGATGGCGTCTTCATCAGCAGTTGCTGATTCGATCTCAAGCCCTCGTTTGATGAGTTCTGCGACAGCCGGCTCGTCCAAAGCATGCAGCCGGAACAGAGTCGATCTCGACATGAGCGGTGGGTTGACCTCGAAATGGGGATTCTCTGTAGTCGCCCCGATCAGTACAATCAGCCCTTCTTCGACCGCGGGCAGAAGCGTGTCCTGTTGGGCCTTGTTGAAGCGGTGGACCTCGTCGAGAAACAAAATCGTGCCCGTCTGCTGTTCACCGAGCCGCTGGCGAGCCCCAGCAATAATCTCCCGGACATCCTTGACCGAGGCCGCCACCGCCGAAAGTTCCTCAAAACGCTTGTTTGTGCTGGTCGCCACTAGACGAGCGACCGAGGTCTTGCCTGTTCCCGGAGGTCCCCAAAGGATGACCGACGAGAGACGATCAGTTTCGATCAAAGCCCGTAACGGACGACCAGGAGCCAGCAAGTGTTCTTGGCCGACGACATCGTCAAGGTCGCGGGGCCGCAGCCGAGCCGCCAGCGGCGAACGACTCTTCAGATGCTCTCGGGCCGCCTCAGAGAACAGGTCATCACTCACCGCGGGACGCGCAGGCCCAACTCGGCGAGATGAGCGCTGTCGATCGGAGACGGGGCGCTGGTCAAAGGATCCGCTCCTGACTGGGTCTTGGGGAAGGCGATCACCTCACGGATATTTGATTCGCCTGCCAGTAGTGCCGTCAAGCGGTCTATTCCGAAAGCGAAACCGGCGTGAGGCGGCGCGCCGTAGCCGAAAGCGTCGAGCAGGAAGCCGAACTTCCGCTGCGCCTCATCGGGCTCGATTCCCAAACAGGCGAATATCTGGTTCTGGATGTCCCGGCGATGGATTCGCACACTCCCCGAGCCGAGCTCCCAACCGTTGAGCACCAGGTCATAGGCTTGCGAACGGACATCCAACAGCGCTTCGCCTCGGCTGGCGAGCAATTCCAAGTCGTCGGGATGGGGCATGGTGAACGGGTGATGGGCCGGAAGTGGGGAACCGTCGGCACCGATCCCCTGAAAAAGTGGGAAGTCCACCACCCACAGGTAATGCAACCCACCTTCGTTGACCGGAGGCCGACCAAGCTCGAGTCGCAACAGCCCCAGCACATGACGAACCAGGCGACGCTCATCAGCGACGAGGAACACCATGTCACCCACGCTCGCCTCCAGCGCGGAAATGACTGCGACCGACTCTTCGGCACTCAAGAACTTGGCAACACCGGCATCAAGGACCGCCGAACCGTCACGCTCAGCGACCCTCATCCAGGCCAGGCCCTTGGCCCCCCAACGCTGGCAGGTCTCAACCAGAGCGTCGATCTGGTTGCGGCTGAGCGTATCGATGCCTCCCGGCATACAGATCCCCTTCACACAGGGCGCTTGGAAAACCCGCGCCTGGGTGTCGGCAAAGATTGGGGTCAACTCGACGAGTTCCATCCCGAAACGAACATCGGGTTTATCGGAGCCATAACGCTCCATGGCGTCAAGCCAACTAATGCGGGGAAAGTCGGCCGGCCGGACGCCCGTTACCGCTTCGGTTGCCTCGGCAATGGCATGGGAGATGAACTCGAAGACATCGTCTTGGCCGACAAAGCTCGCTTCGGCGTCGAGTTGCATGAATTCGAACTGACGGTCAGCACGGAGATCTTCGTCACGCAGACAGCGAGCGATCTGGTAATAGCGATCGATACCACCAACCATGCAAAGTTGCTTGAATAGCTGGGGACTCTGTGGAAGCGCATAAAAACTCCCGGGTTCCTTGCGTGACGGAACCACGAAATCGCGCGCCCCTTCTGGTGTTGACGCCATCAACATCGGTGTCTCAACCTCAACAAACCCTTGAGATTCCATGCCGCGGCGAATAGCGCCGTTCACTTGAGAACGTATCCGCAGATTGCGCTGCATACGAGCCTTGCGCAGATCGACGTATCGATGACGAAGCCGGATTGTCTCATCGACCTCGGTGCGCTCATCAAGCGGGAACGGTGGTGGCTCAGCGACCGACAGCACCTCGACACTGGAGATCTCGATCTCGATTTCTCCAGTAGTGAGTTCTGGATTCGCGGTGTCTTCGGGACGCCTGCGGACCTCGCCCGTCATCTGCACCACATATTCGCTGCGAAGATCGTGGCTTCCGTCTACAACACACTGGACAACACCACTGTGATCACGCAGATCAATAAACACCAGGTGCTCGCCGTGCTCACGACGACGGTCGACCCATCCGCAAACAGTTGCAACACTGCCGATATCAGAGGTGCCGACAAGGCCGCACATGTGAGTGCGCATCGAGGTTGAGAGATCCATCACCGTGTCCGTTTCTGCAGCAATTGGTCAATGAGCAATTCCTGCGCGACTCGACGCTGGCTACTGTCACCCATATCGCGCAAAGTGACCTCACCCGCAGCAACTTCATCTTCACCGATAATCACCGCGAAGTTTGCGCCGGAACGGTCCGCCACCTTCATCTGGGCTTTCATAGATCGCCCTCCGTAACTTCGGTCCGCGGCGATACCGGCTTTGCGCAGAAGGTCACAGACCTTCAGCGCCTCTGTACCTCCAGTGACATCGACCACAAACACTTCAACCGCGCTTTGCGAGGTCGCAAAAACCCCCTCCGTATCACAGGCCAACAGGATCCGGTCTACGCCGAGGGCAAAGCCGATCCCGGGTGTGGGAGGACCGCCGAGATCTTCAACGAGACCGTCGTACCGACCACCACCACCGACCGCATTCTGCGCGCCCGGCAATCCAACGGCTGCAAACTCGAAGGTGGTGCGGGTGTAGTAGTCGAGGCCCCGCACCAAACGCGGGGAGATTTCATATGCAATTCCAACTGCGTCGAGCCCAGCTCTCACCGCAGCGAAGTGCGCGGCAGATTCATCATCTAGGAAATCAACCATCACCGGGGCCTGTGCGATAACAGAGGAGTCCTGTTCACGTTTGGAGTCGAGCACCCGTAGAGGGTTGCGTTCCAATGTCACAAGCGTTTGAGCCGACAAACGTGATCGGTTCTTGTTCAGATAGTCGCCGAGCGCCTGCTCATAGGCCTGGCGACTACCAAGATCACCAGGGCTGCCAAGACTGTTGAGAGCCAGTTCGATCCGACCCAAACCCAACGACTCGAAGAAGCGGGCACCCAAGACGATGACGTCAATATCTGCCTGGGGGTCATCGGTGCCGAGTACCTCCACACCGACCTGCGTGAACTGTCGATAACGACCTGCTTGGGGCTGCTCATAACGAAACTGGGGGCCCTCGTACCACACTTTCCAGGGTGGTGTGGGTCGGTGCTCGGCATAAGCCCGACAGATGCTCGCTGTTAATTCCGGGCGTAGCGCAAGTTGCTGGGGAGGATCTCCCTTGTCGAAGAAATCAAACATCTCTTTGGTGACCACATCGGTGGACTCACCGAGTCTCTTGAAAACTCCAAGATCCTCGAAGATTGGAGAGATGACTTCCCCAAATCCGCTGTGACCAGCCTGTAATGCGAACTCGTCGACGAGCGCGCGAAGACGAGTCGAGTCGGGTGCAAGGATGTCGCGGGTGCCTTTGGGGGCACGAAACGTCGGCTCAGCCACAGCAAGTCAGGCTACCCGTGCGTTCCGGTAGTAGTCGGCCCGCTTGGAGCGGGTGTCGCTCTGGGAACAACACGGAATGCGTCGTATACAGCCTCGACCACCAGCAAGGACGACAGCACCGAATCGAGTTGGCTCAAATCGGCGAGTTCAAACTCAAACTGCATCTTGGCAATAGCATCATTGCCGGTTTCTGCTTCCACAGCGGTGACATTGAGGCCGTGAGAGGAAAGAACTTTCGACACATCAACCAACAACTCAGCGCGATCAAGAGCGTGAACTTCGATGGTTGTGGCGAAGTGGCCGTCGTGTTCGGCGTCCCACTCAACTTCGATGAGCCGATCCGGCTGACCTTCTTGCAAGGTGGTGGCGTTTAGGCAATCCGTGCGATGAACCGACACGCCGCGGCCTCGGGTCACAAACCCCACGATCTCGTCGGGGGGAATCGGAGAACAGCACCGCGAGATGCGAATCATGATGTCGTCGAGACCCTCCACATGCACTCCCGCCGATCCTGGAACCCGGCGCTTGCCCTCCACTCGCCCACTGACGGTCGTCGGTAGACGAGGCTGTCCTTTTTCGGGGGCATCCTCGCCTCTCATCTCTCGGGCAAGGCGATCCGCGACCGTCCGGGCGGCCACATGCCCTTCCCCAATCGCCGCGAAGAGCAGATCCTCGTCGGAATAGTTCATCTGCTCAGCGACCTCAAGGAATACCTTTTCTTTAAGGATCCGTTGCGCTGGCAAGCCCTCCCGACGCAGTGCCTGGAGAAGATCGTCACGACCTTGCTCAATAGCGTCGGATCGACGCTCCCTGGTGTACCACTGCTTGATTCGGTTGGCGGCACGCCGACTCGCGACAAAGGTCAGCCAATCTCGACTGGGTCCCGCCCCTTCAACCTTAGAGGTGAAGATCTCAACGGAGTCACCGGACCCGAGTCGAGTATCAAGGGGCATCAGCCGACCATTGATCTTCGAACCGACACAGCTATGTCCAACATCGGTGTGAATCGCGTAGGCAAAATCGACCGGCGTCGCCCCCACCGGCAGTTCGATCACTTTCCCTTTGGGCGTGAAGACGTAAACCTCGTCCTGGTCGAGATCGAACTTCAGGTTGGACATGAACTCTGACGGATCAGAGGTTTCCGATTGCCACTCAACGATGCGGCTCAACCACGCCATCTCACTACCAGGCTCTTCGTTTTTGTAGTCCCAGTGGGCCGCAACGCCGAACTCTGCGCGTTGATGCATCTCTTTGGTGCGAATCTGAACCTCAATCGACTTGCCCTGCGGACCTACCACCGTTGTGTGCAACGACTGGTAGAGGTTGAATTTCGGCATCGCGATGTAGTCCTTGAATCGCCCCTGTACTGGCCGCCAGGTTGCATGTATCGAGCCCAGCGCCGCGTAGCAGTCCCGCACCGAATCGACGATCACCCGGATACCCACAAGATCGAAGATCTCTTCGAAAGTCCGGCCCTTGACCACCATCTTCTCGTAGATCGACCACAAGTGTTTGGGGCGACCATCGATCTCGGCCACAATCCCGAGTTCGGCTAGACGAGCTTGCACATTTCCGAGAACTTGAGCCAAGTACAGGTCCCGCTCTGGAGCTCGCAACGCCAACATCTGGTCGATTTCTGCGTAACGCCGAGGATGAAGAGCCGCGAATGACAGATCCTCAAGTTGCTGTTTCAGATCGGCCATGCCGAGCCGGTGAGCCAGCGGTGCGTACACATCAAGGGTTTCGCGTGCGATTCGCTCCTGCTTGAACTCGGGCAGCGCCGCCACCGTTCTGAGGTTGTGGAGGCGATCGGCGAGCTTGATGATCAACACCCGCAAATCCGAGGCGATCGCAACAATCATTTTGCGCATGGTCGCAGCCTGTTGCTGCTCTTTGGTGTCGTACTTGACACGATCGAGCTTGGTTACACCATCGACAATGTCGGCTAGGTCAACACCGAATTCCTCTTCGATCTGCTTCAGCCCAACGGTTGTGTCTTCCACCGCGTCGTGAAGCAGTGCCCCTGCCACCGTTACATCGTCAATGCCCTGGTGAGCAACTATGGTCGCAACAGCAACCGGGTGACGAATGTAGGGCTCTCCGGATTTTCGGTTCTGGCCTTCGTGGGCAGCATGAGCCAATTCGAAGGCTCGCTCAATCAAATCCGTGTCTGTTTTGGGGTGATGAGCGCGGTAAACGCTCAGCAGTTGCGTGATCTCCGCAGAACTCGGACGATTAGCCGAACGGCGCCACGGCAAAACTCGAGTAACGGTTACCAACTCAGTCGCCTCCGAACACAACCACGGACTCAACCGTGACATCACCCAAGAGGCTGCGAGGAGACAAGAACTCCAACTCAATGAGTATGGCGAAACCTGCCACGGTGGCACCGGCAGCGCCAAGCAGTCCCGCTGCTGCATGCGCAGTACCGGCAGTGGCCAGTACATCGTCAACCACCAGCACACGGTCGCGGGGTCCAACTGCGTCGGTGTGCATCTCAATCGTGTCGGGGCCGTACTCCCGGCTGTAGTTCTGCGAGAAGGTCTTCGAGGGCAGCTTCCCCTGCTTGCGGATGGGTACGAACCCGACCGAGAGGCGCTGCGCGATCGCTACGCCGAAGATAAACCCGCGGGACTCAATGGCGGCAACTTTGGTGATCTCTGTGCCTGGCTCTGCTCCGAGCCAAGGAGCCGCCATGACATCAATAGCCGCCTCAAAGGCGTCGGGATCCGACAGCAAGGGCGTGATGTCCTTGTAGACGATCCCAGGCTCAGGAAAGTCCTCGACGTCACGAATCAGGTCGCGGATGACATCCATACCTGTCACCGTAGCCGCCTCAGCGCTTCTTCTTTTTCTTCCTCGGACGAGGGGGTGCATGGGCCGGACGCACACGATCGGCGGTAGGGCGGGTTTTGATTGCGCTGAGAGCGGCGTCATCTGCGGCGACCATGCGCGTGCCTTCTTTCCGGCCAGACCGCAGCCACACCTTGCGGGCAAGCGCAACATGGTGCGCCTCGCGCTCTTTAATCATCGCCACAAGCGACGAAGCCACAAAGATAGACGAATACGAGCCCACGATGATGCCGATCAGCAACGCCAGCGAAAACTCTTGGAGGGTCAACGCGCCAAGGAAGAACGAACCCACGACCAGCATCGAAAGCACCGGCAAAACTGAAGTGATCGAGGTGTTGATCGATCGCATCAGCACCTGGTTGAGGGCCAGATTCATCATCTCGGTGTAGGTGTAGCGCTCGGTCGGACCCAACCTGCGCCCGATCTCGCGAACCTTGTCGTAGACAACAATCGTGTCGTAGAGCGAATAACCCATGATCGTCAAAAAGGCGATCACGGTTGCCGGAGTGACTTCGAACTGGAACAACGAGTAAAGACCGACCGAGATAAGGATGTCGTGCGCGACCGCGACTAGCGCACCCAGCGACATTCTCCACTCAAGCCGTATAGCGATATAGAGGGCAATAATGATGAAGAACCAAACGAGGGCATTACGGGCTTTGTTGGTTATCTGATCACCCCACGACGGGCCGACAGTAGTGACAGAAACTTCACCGGTGCCCACGTCGGCGAGGACTGCCAAAGCCTGTGTGACTTCCGCGGCACCGCTGGCATCGTCTATGTCTGCGCGGACACGAATGCTGTCGATACCGACAGTCTGGATCTTGCCTGCAGCCGCGCCAGTGCCGGCAAGGGCGTCTCGGGCCTTGGCGACCGAGGTGCCGGGCGCGAGCACTTCCCAGGAAGTACCTCCCTCGAATTCAATTCCCAGGTTCAGCCCACGGAATGCCAGAGAACCCAAGCTCACCAGCACAAGCACGGCCGACCCGATGAGGGCTCTCTTCCAAATTGCCGGAAAGTCGAACTGCTGCTCCCCGCGGTACAAACGGCCCACGATACTCATGAGTTCACCTGCGAGGTCTTGGCATCAACAAACGGGATGCCGAATCGGTTCGGGTGACTACTCATTGATTCTCGGCGGGCCATTCCTCGAATGACCGGACCCATGAAGAAGTAGGTCGCTATCAGGTCGAGCACCGTGGCCAAGCCGAGGAACAGCGCGAAACCCTTGACCTGACCCACCGTCAAGAAGTACAGCACCACCGCGGCAATCAAGCTGGCCACATCGGCTTTGACAATCGTCGAAAAGGCAATTGGGAAAGCCCGTTCCACCGCCGAACGCACCGTCCGGCCCGCACGAACATCTTCCTTCAAGTGTTCGAAATAGACGACGTTCGAGTCAACCGAAACACCGATCGACACAATCAACCCGGTAACTCCAGCCAGCGTCAGCGCCAACCCCTGCGATTCACCGAGCCAGGAAATCATGGTCCACAGCATCGCTCCCGAAATTGCCAGACTGGAGATGGCGACCACACCCAAGAACCGGTAGTACACAAGCAGATACAGCGAGACCAACGCCAAACCGATGATTCCGGCGACTATGCCGGCGTCAAGGGCGTCTTCGCCCAGGGTTGACGAGACAATCCGACTTTCCTGGGGGGTCAATTCAACGGGCAGCGAACCAAACCTCAACACCAATGCCAAGTCTTTGGCTACTTCCTCGGTCATAGCACCACCAGAGATCACGACCTCGCCACGGTCAAAATTGGAGATACCAACGGTCGGCGCGCTTTCCACGATCCCGTCGATCTCTACCGCAACTCGACCAACGAACTCCCCCGTATTGGGCGAGCGGCCCGTCGGCGGGCACACCTGTGTGCCTCTGCTGCACTCTGAAGCAAGCGCGTTGAAATCATCGATCCCAGGCGATCCAGACCGGAACGAGATATTGACGACCCATTCAAGTTGCAGTCGTGCCGCAGCGGTGTCGAGCACTTCGCCAGTCAAGCGAGCACCGGGACTCTCCTGCTGATCCACGAGCAGCGGCGCGGGACCAAGCAGGTAACGAACACCCAGATCGGCTCGGTCGACCGCCACCATGCATTCATCAGCATCAGCGTCGGGAGTCGGCGCATCGAATTGCCCAAGCAAACCATCGTCGCCTTCGGTTGATCCAGGCGGGCACAAAGCGATACTTTCCTCAGCGAAGGGAGCATCAGCGAAAGTCTCCTGCAGCAACGGACGGAAACGAAGCTCCGCGGTCTGGCCTACGAGTTCAATGACACGCTGCGGATCTTCAACACCGGGAATCTGCACCAAGATTGTCGAACCTTGACGACTGATCTCCGGCTCGCGCACACCGAGACCATCGACTCGGTTGCGGATGATGTCCACCGCCTGGCCAAGCACTTCGTCAGAAATCTCAGAGCCGTCCTCGTTGGGTTCGGGCTCAAGCACCACCGAGGCTCCACCCTGGAGGTCAAGCCCAAGCAACGGTTCGTTTCCGGACGTGATCGTGTAGATCACACCCGCAAGGGCGATGACTATGATGCCGATCGCGAAAGTGAGTTGCCGACGCATCTACGGGGCGTCAGTTGGAACCGTCGGTGTCATCAGCGGCATCGGCAGCGTCGTCTGCTGAATCGTCGGATTGAGAAACAACCTGGACGATCGACGATTTTTGGACCTTCAGCTCGACCTCTGGTGCCACTTCGAGCCAGATGACACCGTCTTCAACCTCGGCTACCGCACCGTAGATACCGGCGCTGGTGAGAACCTCGTCTCCCTCGTTCAGCGAGCTGAGGAGCTGACGATGGGTCTTCATCTTGCGCCGCTGTGGGGCGATCATGAAGAAGTAGAGAAAGCCGACAATTAAGGCGGGAAAGAGAAGCGATTCCATGCGAACATCCGAAAGTCTTGGGCGAACTGACGCAAGGCTATCGCCCCCAAGCGTCATGAACGCGGTACCGAAAGATCTCAAAGTTCCCAGCGCTGATCGCTAGCGACATCTGGTCCATGAATCTAAGCAACCAAGCGAGGTTGTGCAGCGTCAATATCCGGGCCGCGGTGGGTTCCTTGGTCGCCAACAAGTGCCGCAAATAACCGCGGGACCAGCGATTGGCGGGACTCTTTTGCCAGGACCCGTCGAGCGGTTCGTCGCTGTCGGCGAATTCCGCACGGCGTAGATTGTACTTGCCTCCATCGGTGAGGACCGTGCCGTGACGGGCAAGGCGTGTGGGAAGAACGCAGTCAAACATGTCAACGCCTCGCGCCACAGATTCGACGATCCCGATGGGATCCCCGAGGCCCATGAAATAGCGCAGCTGATCGCTCGGCAGCAGACCGATGCAGGCGTCGAGGCCCCCCAGCATCTGCTCACGGTCCTCTCCTACCGACAGCCCTCCCACCGCGTAACCGTCGAAATCGATAGCGACGGTCCGTTCAGCAGACTCAACCCGTAACGCTTCGTCGGCTCCACCCTGGACTATCCCAAACTGGCTCTGATGCTGCGCTGCAAACGGATGCTCCAAGAAAGCCCGGCGTCCCCTACCCGCCCAGAGCGCGGTGCGCTCAACTGCCGAACGCAAGACCTCGTGCTCGGCGATTGCGGAGGGGCACACGTCAAGCACCATCTGGATGTCCGCCCCGATAAGAGCCTGCACTTCGACAGCTTTCTGCGGCGTCAGCCGGTGTTCGGAACCGTCGTACACCGATTTGAAAGTGGCTCCGTCGTCGTCTATCCGAGGCTTCAGAGAAAAGATCTGGTAGCCGCCCGAGTCCGTCAGAACATGGTTGTTGAAGTCAACGAAGCCATGTATCCCGCCCAACTGAGAGATGATCTCAGGACCGGGTCGCAGCATCAGGTGGTAAGTGTTGGCCAAAATCACCTCAGCTCCGAGAGCCTCCAAGTCATCGGATGCCAGATGGCGAACTGCGCCGCGCGTTCCCACCGGCATGAACCGCGGCGTCGTGAATTGTCCCCGGGCCGTTGTGACGACACCCGTTCGGGCTGCTCCGTCGCGTGCGGTCTGAACAAAAGTTGCCTTCACAGCGCCAGACTACGCACGCCAAGTACGCAACCGGGCCTGGCTTGCTGCTGATAATTTCGCCATTGCTAAAAACCATGGATGGATCCCTAGCTACACCTATGGGAGCGGGTCGCCTTGTCGGCCGCAGTCGTGCTCCAAGTCATTACTGACGACCACGTATATTCGACAGGCTGCCAACGCCAGCCATTTTGTCGCCCTATCGAAGTGTCCACCGTTGTTACTCGATAGTGCAATGGCGAACCACCCTCCGTCGGGGAGGTTCACGAGACCAGCATCAATGATCAGCCAGGTTGTCGTCGCGCAGCACCGAGGTGGAAGCAACCCTGATTTGTGCAACACCATTTCGGCGATCGCCGACGGCAGCCGGTCAACGATAGAACTGTCGACATAGGAAAGGTGACGAGGCGTCTGCTTCAGCCAGCTTACGAGACGGTCCGTTTCGGCCTTCTCCAACAACTGGCCTTGATGCAAGCGCACATAGAACATGGCGAGATCGCTCATGGTCGTACGAGTCGGCCCGAGGCCGAGGTTTGGCACGCGCCTCTGCCCGAAATTCCAGCTATAGAGATTCGTATCTTTCAACCCGGCAACTTCACGGACCCACCTGTTCACGTTGTCTACGCCTCCGGCCAGGTCGATCACCTCTCCAGCGGCGTAGTTGTCCGACAACGCGATAGTTCTGTGGCCTAGCGGGATTACTGCGTCCAGTCCGGCTGCGTCTATCGCCGCTGCTGTCCAAATTGGCTTGACGGCACTCGCTGAAATCACTGGATCTTTGGCCCTCACACCGTAGACCGACCCGTCGGACAAGATCACCGAGATCGTAACGTGAGCCGACTGATCCCAGTCTTGGGCAATTTGTTCAAGTCCGCTCAACTCAGTGGTCAAGCCGCAGAGGCCGGGATCGGCGGTTGAACCAAGCCGGATACCGCAACAAGTCGGGGGATCGGATTCAACCGTTACCTCGGGTTCACCTCTATATCGATAAAGGAACGTGACCGCTTGGGCGCGCGTCAGGGGCAGGTCGGGAGAGAATGTCATAGCCGATGTGCCGGTAGTGATACCAGCGGTCGTCATCCAGGAGACGGGCGCACGTTGCCAAGGCTTGATCACATCAACAAATACGCGGGATACTGTTGTTGGTTCACCGGCTAAGCGATACAAGAACGCTGCTATCTGCCCACGCGTCAGATTCTCTCCAGGCGAAAATGTGGTGTCTGAGGTGCCCGTAGTGATCCCGGTTTCGAGCATCCACGAGATTGCACCGTCCTGGTACTCGAATGTCACATCGGTGAACGAATGCGGTGCCGCAAGAGGCTGGCCCATCATGTTCCAGAGATAGACCGCAGCCTCACCACGCGATACCGGCACATCCGGCAAGAAACATGCATCGTCGATACCGCTGATCCCGTTGTCGACTGACCACTGAACAGCCTTCGTATAATTTCGCCGGCGACCAACATCGTCGTGCTCAGCGACCGCGCCGGAAGGCGGCACGCTCAACGACCCGACCACCAAACACAACACTAACCCACACCAACGAACCGACCTCCCCCTTTCAACAATCGCTCTTGAACTCAAATTGAACCAAGATCCTTCATGGAGAGCGAACCTCACCGGGTTTCAAGCAGGCTGTTTTGTTTGAGTCGTGGCCCGCCAGCCTGAGTGTTGTTGACGATAGTGGCGGTCATAGGCTTCGGCTAGTGGCAGGCCGCTGTTGTGGAGGTGCGGGTGCCCACACCTTCGGCGCTACATCGACCCCGAAGTTCTCCGAGTGCACCCGACCTCTACAGTTCATCCGCGGCGTTCGCTGAGCATGGCGTCGCCGAAACTCAAAAACCGGTAGTCCTGTGCTAGCGCCTCGGCATAAATGTCTCGCCAACGGGGGCCGACGAAGGCGTCGATCATGCACAGCAAGGTTGACGCCGGGAGATGGAAATTGGTCATCATCACGTCAACCAACGACCAGTCGAAGGGACGTCGAATAAACAGGCTGCTGCGGCCCTCGAACTGACCGCCGTGACCCCAGGTTTCGAGCGCTCTGACTGTGGTGGTGCCGATGGCTACAATCCGTTCGGCTGAGGAGATCAGTTGTTGCGTGGCCGCAGGAATCGAGTACCACTCGCTGTGCATCACATGGTCGTCGAGACGGTCGACCGCCATGGGCCTGAAGGTGTCAAGACCCACGGCCAATTCGACCGTTCCAACTTGCACCCCTTTCGCTTGCAAACCCGCGAACACATCCTCGGTCAGGTGCAGGCCGGCGGTAGGCGCAGCGGCCGACAACGGACGTTTCCCAAACACGGTTTGATAGCGCTCAGGGTCCGATATCTGCTGTTCGATATATGGAGGCAACGGTGGCAACCCGACTTCGTCCAACACATCAAGAAGTCGGCGATTGCCCACCTCTGGTTTGACAATGCGCCGTCCCTCACCGAGATCTTCCCCAATCACAACCGCCATCGCATCGTTGGTCACGCTCGAACCCGCCTTGAGCTTGCGAGAGGGCCTTACCAACGCCTCCCAGCGCTGGTCGTCCAACTGCTCCAACAACAGCACTTCCGCAGCGCCACCGGTGGACCGGCGAAGAGGAATACGGGCCTGAAGCACTCGGGTGTTGTTGACCACGACGAGATCACCTTTTCGAAGAAGCTCCGGCAACGCCGTGACACGGCTATGGCGGATCTCAGTGCCGCAATCAACCAGCAGACGCGCCTCGTCGCGCCGCTCAAGTGGTGTTTGAGCTATTGAGGTGACTGGCAGTTCATAGCGAATGTCGTCGAGGGTTTGCGGTGGCGGATCCACTAGGCGGATGCGTCGGTTTCGGGCGTGTCGAACAGACCAGGCGCAGCCGGCGGACCTACGGTCGGAACAGTCATGTTCAGATGCTCGAAAGCGGCCGGAGTGGCGACGCGGCCCCGTGGAGTGCGCATTAGCAGCCCCTGTTGGATGAGATAGGGCTCGTAGACATCTTCCACGGTCTCGGCAGGTTCGCTCACCGCTATGGCGAGCGTGGACAAGCCCACTGGCCCGCCTCCGAAACGCCGACATAGCGCATCGAGCACCGCTCGACTGGCTTTGTCAAGACCGAGTTCGTCAACACCGAAGAACTGCAAACCATCGGCTGCGATATCTGCGTCGATGTATCCATCACGTTCAACTTCTGAGTAATCGCGCACTTGACGCAACAACCGGTTGGCGATGCGGGGTGTTCCTCTGGCGCGGCGGGCGATCTCCCATGCACCTGTGTCGGTGACATCGACACCGAAAATCTGAGCCGACCGTATGGCGATGGACTGGAGATCGTCAACGTCGTAGAAATCAAGGCGTGCGACCAAGCCGAATCGGTCCCGCAGCGGCCCCGTGATCAAGCCGGTACGGGTGGTGGCACCCACTAAGGTGAAGGGGGCCAACTCTAAAGGAATCGAACGGGCGGCCGGGCCTTTGCCCAAGACAATGTCGATCCTGAAGTCTTCCATCGCCGGGTACAGGACTTCCTCAACTGGTCGCGGCAGACGATGGATCTCATCAATGAACAGAACATCTCCGTCTTCGAGCTTCGACAGAATCGAGGCGAGGTCACCGGATCGTTCCAACGCCGGGCCTGAAGTGACCAACAGATGCGACCCCATCTCGGCAGCAATTATGTGCGCCAAAGTAGTCTTGCCCAGCCCAGGCGGACCCGCGAACAACAAGTGGTCGACTGCATCACGACGTTTTGAGGCAGCGCCGAGAATCACCCGCAGGTGACTTTTCAGTTCTGTTTGGCCGACGAACTCAGCAAGGGTCCGCGGACGCAGTCCAGGCTCAGCGAGCATTTCGGTATCGGTTTCTGTCTCGCTTGGCGAAAGCAGGTCTGCTTCGGATTCGGACTCGTTGAGGAGTTCCTCGCGCATCTGCTCAATCCCCCGATGCCAGGCGACGTAGCGCGTCTCTCAATAGCCGGCTGGGATCACCTTCTGTGGGCATGTTTATGAGTACCGCGTGGATCTCTTCAGGGCCATAGCCGAGGCTCTCAAGCGCGGCTCGAACATCACCGTGGGTTCCCTGCGGGGTTGACGCATCCGCTCCGTCTGCGAGGGCCCCGGCGTAGTCACCACTGGGAATGTCGAGCTTGCTTTTGAGTTCCATTACCAACCGAGCGGCTGTCTTGCGCCCTACCCCAGGCACTAGGCAAAGCGCATCCAAGTCGTCTTGCGCTACCGCAACGCACAAGGCAGCCGGACCATGAACCGACAAGATGGCAAGTCCCAGCGCAGGGCCGACCCCGTGAGCGCTGATCAGAGATTCAAAGATCCGGCGTTCGTCAATAGTCGCGAAGCCATAGAGGGTGTCGCTGTCTTCGCGCACTGCATGATGCGTATGCACAAAAACCTCGCTGCCCGCAGATCCAAAAGACACTGCGGTTGAGGGAGTCACCTGCACCCGGTAGCCCAAGCCTCCGACTTCTATCAACAGTTCTGATTCCGAGGTGCGGTCGAGCAACTGCCCCCGCAACGATCCGATCATCGCACCGCTCCAGCGGAACGGCGCGAGCCGATGTGAGCGAGATGACAGAGCGCCACCGCCACCGCATCAGCCACATCTGCCGGCTTCAAACGTTTCGGCAAACCCAACAAGGTCTGCACCATTCGACCAACCTCATCTTTGTCGGCGCCTCCCCAGCCAGCCACAGCCAGTTTGACCTCATTGGGCGAGTACTCAACTACCGCGCACCCCGCTGAAACCGCTTCGACCATGACGATGCCGCTGACCATACCGACCGACATCGCCGTAGTGGCGTTCTGTTGAAACAACACGCGTTCTATAGCCACCACTTCGGGCTTGAGTTCACCAATCAGAGCCCGGATCTCTCGTTGAATCTCCGCTAGCCGCAAGGGACGTTCGACACCCGGATCTGTGCGAATCACACCTGCCGCGACTGCTCGGGGTTTGCGACCGTGTTCGACACAGCCGTAACCACAGCGCGACAAACCAGGATCGATTCCTAGCACGAACATACGTACGACTCTAGTCCCCGTTGTCGACTTAGGCGCGGCATACGCCAACAGCTGCGTGCCGGCGAGACCGACCGCGGGACTCAGCCTGCTCGGACAGACTCCATGAGGTCCGCAGCAGCCTCTGAATTGTCCTGAACGTCCTGAACATCATCAAGGTCATCGAGCACATCAATCAGGTTCAGCAGCTTCTTGAGATCACCGACATCGGTCATCTCAACTGTCGATGTGGGCAACATCGTCAGATCCGCGAACTCAACAGAAACCTCCGCTCCGTCGAGCGCGTCACGCACCTCATTGAGATCACTCGGTGCGGTGATGATCCGCCACATCTCCCCTTCGTCGACAATGTCTTCAGCGCCAGCGTCAACGGTGAGCATCATCAGATCTTCTTCATCGACCGAAGTCGGTACGAGTACTACACCCTTGCGTTCGAACTGCCAAGACACCGCGCCCGGCTCGGCCAACGAACCACCGTGTTTAGTCAGCGTGGAGCGGACTTCGCTGGATGTGCGGTTGCGGTTGTCGGTCAGACATTCGATCAGCAGCGCAATTCCCCCCGGGGCATAGCCCTCATAGGTAATTTGCTCATAGTTGACACCCTCCAGCTCGCCGGTTCCCCGCTTGACTGCCCGCTCTATCGTGTCAAGGGGCACTGAGTTGTCACGCGCTTTCTGGTACATCGTTCGCAGATTCGGATTTGCGTCAAGGTCGCCCCCGCCGGCGCGCGCCGCAACCTCTACCTGCTTAATCAACTTGGCGAAGAGCTTCCCCCGCTTGGCGTCTGCGGCGCCCTTGCGGTGCTTGATCGTTGCCCATTTGGAATGACCACTCATAAAAGAAAATCTACTCCTTTGGTGTTGTCGGCGCGACTATGACCTGGTCGCGTTGAAGTCTTCGGCAATACCTGCTTGTGACAACCAACGACGGTGAAGGCGATTATCGCCGGATAGTTCCGGATGAAAGGCAGCAACGGTGACTGGGCCTTTACGGCACAAGACCGGGTAGCCGTCAACTTCGGCGAGCGGTTCGATATCGGGACCGAGCCGGGTAACGACCGGAGATCGAATAAACACCGCATGAAATGGTGTGTCCAGCCCAACTATCTCGATGTCAGTCTCGAAACTGTCGATCTGGCGACCGTAGCGGTTGCGCGCCACCGCCATGTCAAGCACTCCCAAGGCGTGTTGATCATCTCGCCCGTCGCAAATCTCAGAGGCCATCAAAATCATGCCGGCGCAAGTCCCGAATATCGGCAGACCCTGCTGTGCACGAACCCGCAGCGGGTCCAGCATCTGCGACCGCTCAAGCAGCATCGACATGGTCGTCGATTCGCCGCCGGGCACTACCAGCGCATCAACCGCTATCAGCTGATCGGGTGTGCGGATCTGTTGCGTCGCACACCCCAAAGACTCGAGGATCACCGCGTGAGCGGCGAAGGCGCCCTGAAGGGCAAGGACTCCAACTGTTGGTGCTACCAACCCCGTTCAGCCAACTTCATGTCGAGCTTGGAGATTTCTTGGCCGGCCATGGCATCGCCGAGGCCAGTCGAGACCTTTAGCAAGATTGCTGGATCCTGGTAGTGAGTTGCCGCCTCCACGATTGCTGATGCCATTTTCGCGGGGTTACTACTCTTGAAAATTCCAGAACCGACGAAGACCGCCTGAGCGCCAAGTTGCATCACCAGCGAGGCGTCGGCGGGGGTGGCGATGCCTCCAGCGCAGAACATCGGTACTGGGAGCTGTCCGGTTTCGGCAATCTCCTGAACAAGCGGGAGCGGAGCTTGGAGTTGTTTCGCCCAGTCGAACAGTTCTGCGGAGTCCGCTTGGGTGATTTTGCCGATGTCGCCGACGATTGAGCGAAGATGACGAACCGCCTCCACGACATTGCCGGTCCCCGCCTCGCCTTTGGAACGAATCATGCAGGCCCCTTCGCTGATTCGCCGTAACGCCTCACCCAAATTTGTGGCACCACACACAAACGGAACCGTGAAAGCCCACTTGTCTATGTGGTGAGCTTCGTCAGCTGGTGTCAGCACCTCTGACTCGTCGATGTAGTCGACACCGATGGCCTCGAGCATCTGCGCTTCGGCAAAATGGCCGATGCGGGCTTTGGCCATGACCGGTATTGAGACCGCTGCCTGAATGCCCTGGATCATCTCGGGGTCGGACATGCGGGAAACTCCGCCGTCTTTGCGGATATCGGAGGGCACTCGCTCAAGGGCCATCACCGCGACCGCTCCCGCGTCTTCTGCAATCTTTGCGTGATCGGCGTTTACGACATCCATAATGACGCCGCCCTTGAGCATCTCAGCCAAGCCCCGCTTCACGAGGGCTGTCCCAGTCTCGCGTTTGTTGTTCTGTCCCATGCTGACCATCCTATGACTGTCGCGTCTTTACGACGCAGAAGATTCTGTTTGCTCTGGTGGCAGGGCTACGGGCTTTCCCGTTCAGGCCTGCGGGCGGGCGGCGCGGGCTGTGTCCAGCCGTGCCGTGGCCTCCGCGGGATCCAACGTGGCGATGTGAGCCCCGGGGAAGCGAGAACCATCAGCCGCGGCGAGAATGAACCATGTTGAACCGGCCTGCAAACCAATGACCTCTCCGTTGAGGTCAGTCAAGTTCCACACCGGCGCTTGTAGAGATCGAGTCCAGGTACCCTCCACGACCTGACCCCGCGTAAATACCTGCACCGGACCGGTATCAAAAGACTGCGCTTCCGGCGATGCGGGATCGGCTGGCGACACCTCGTAGACAACGTGCAGAACCACCACATTCGCGGGAGCGATCTCCACCTCTTCGTCACCTCTCAGCGCGGTATGAAGACTTCCGTCCTGCACTCGCACCCAGCCACCCACCGTTGGGTCCCACAGATGAGTGACCTGCCGTCCGAAACTGGCTTGGTAGGTGATCTCTACGCCTCCGATTTCAGAGCCCATACCTTCGGCAAGTTCGCCGTAGCTCAGCACCGCACCAGGCACGCCGGCACCGCTGAAATCGATCATCTCCAAATCAACCCAGAGGTTGTAGGGAGCGCTGCGAGAACCCAGCCGGAAATACGGATCTAGACGGCGCAACGCCCCCGCGTCCACAAAGACCCCCCTGTTTGCTGCCTCGCGTAATTCCGCAAGTGTCGGGGTGTTGGCACCTGAAAACACCAATGCGGGAGTTCCGAGACCGGCTAGCAGCTCAACATCAGTAGTTCTGGCCGACCGAACCGGTCCGGCCTGAAGAGGTACCTGAGATTGGAAGACAGCCGCGAAACGTGTCTTGAGACCTTCGATCAACTCTTCATAGACGATGTCGGCTTCCGCCAGTCCCATTTGAGGCCGAGACTGATCGTTGTTATTGCCAATCTTCACTACAAACGCAGAAGCGGTAGCGGCATCTGGACTCGCGGCCGGAAGTCCGGTGAATGGCGCGACGGGACCCTCGTAGACAGTGGTTGTGGTGACGACAGAATCTGCCAGCGTGGTGCTGGAAGCCGTGTCGGTTTGAGCTTCACCCGCTGATTCTTCTTCAGCCGGAATGACCTCAACCCCATTTCCATCCCCAAGACACGCACCTGCAAAGAACGCGAACAACACGGTTATCGCCAACAACTCGACCCTGGGGCGCATCACAGCTCTCTCAGAGCGTCAATACGATCCTCCAGCGGTGGCTGCACTCCTTTTGTGCCGTCCAGTGGTCCAATCATCCACAGATGCCGGGTGGCGCTAGTACCGGCAACACCACTGCCAAGCGCCGCCTTCTCAAAAGCTCCAGCCAACGCAGGCGGGTATCTGGTCATCAGCACGCCCTGCACATCGGTGAGCGCTAGCCGCTGACTGTCCAGTTGAGCTCGACGCATCATCGGTGCCAACGGGCCGAGTAGCGGGCCGACCGATGCCAAAGTCGTGGCGGCATGAACACCAGCCCTGAACTGGGCTAGCTGGCGTGCCACCACGGCTTCAAGTTCCAATCTATCCAGTTGACGCAATGCCCCTGTCGTGACCACCAATTGCGTGTCGTTACCCCGCCCGACCACAGCCGCGTCCAACGCTTGCGAATCGACCAGATGCAGGCTTGGCTCTGCGATTCCGTGACTTGCGCACATGCTTGCCACGAGGCTCTCAAGACGCGGCTCCATCCCCTCTCCAAGCGGCTCAGCGCCCATAGTCGAAAGGATCGCTCGCGGGGCGCGTCGATCAAGGACCATCACCATCCCAACAACAGTCACAAGGCCGGCTAGGACACCGACAACAATCCTCAGGTCAAAAGGTGCTAGCAACGAAAAACCCACTGCCACGACCAAACCGACGACAACTGCCGGGATCAAAAAAACCAATCGGGGTGCCGCAGTGGGCATAGGGGGTACTCTCCGCAAGATCTATCAGTCCGCGGTAATGAGGGCCGCGAGTCGGTTCGTAGTGTGCCTCAGAATATCGGCGCTCACCGCACTCAGCGCGGACTCACCGCAGTAGTACCTCGTAACGCTCCAGATAGAGATCGGCGAGCCTGGTCATCGAGAACTCATCAGCTCTCTCATTGGCCGAGGCAACAAGTTCGCAAGCCCTGGTTTTGTCCCGCAGCAACTCGCCGATCACACCCGCTAGCGCCTTGAAATCGCCAGCGGGAAACAACAGCGCATCACGTCCATGCCTGGCCGCGTTGGCGTAACCACCGATATCAGAGGCGACTACAGGCGTGCCCGCCGCCATCCCCTCAAGTAGCACCAGCCCGAACGACTCGCCAAACAAGGAAGGGGCACAAAAGACGTCTGCACCGCGGAGTCGGGCAATCTTCTCGGTCTCGTCGATCGACCCCAACCACTCCAGCCTTGAGTCGCCGCCGTACTGCGTCTTCAGTTTCTGCGTCTCAGGGCCGCTGCCCGCGATCCAGACGCGAGTATCGGACGGAAGCAACTTCTGTGCCTCAAGCAGAACTTGCAGTCCTTTGCGCTGTTCGTGTCGACCTATGAACAACACGGTTGGACGATCGGTGGCGTAAGCCGGACTCTTCCGATAACGGCTGACCTCAACCCCATTGAAGAGAATGTGATACTCACCACCAAGATGTTCCATAGCGAGCTTGCGAGCATCCTCAGAGACCACCACACGATCGTCTAGCCGACGAGCCAGATAGCGCACCGCCTTGGGCATCAGTTCGTACGACAATGATCGGCCCGCGGCATGAAACGTGCCGATCAACGGCGCGGGGTGGGTCAGCAACGCCGTCATCGTCGGCCCCGGCGCGAGCGGCTCATGCAAGTGAATGACATCGAATGCTTCATCGCGCATCGCCCGAATGACACGGAGCTGAGCGGAGGGATCTGGTGCCACCGGGGCGATCGATCCGTTAGCCGACGCCGGCAGACTCAGACCCAGAGGAGTCACGCCCGCGTCCGGTGGCGGTCCATCGCAGGGCGCCAACACCCGTACCGCGTGACCGCGACGCCGCAACGCCCGGGCCAACGCCAACACTTGCGATTGAACCCCGCCAGGCATGGTCAGGCTGTAGGGACAGATCAATCCAATGCGCATCAGAGTTCCCGCAAGTGCTCGGGCAGTGGCAGGCCGAGTAGCTCATAGTCACTGGGCCAGTTGGGCGACAGCATGTGCCATTGCTCTGGTGCCTGTGATATCAGAAACTCAAAATCTCTCGCCAAATCCTGAGTTACTCGGGCGATGTCTTGGCGAAGCTTGCCGCGTCGTGTTGTATCGAGCGGCGGGGTGGAAATGGCATGGCGAGTGTTGTCGCGCCAATACACCGCCGAGGGAATCAGCGGCGATCCAGTCCTCAAAGCCAAAGTTGCGGGTCCGGCTGGGAGCGTGGTTTTTTCACCGAAGAACTCAACCGGGATGCCGTTGCCCTGAATGTCTCTATCCGCCAACAGGCACAACACTTGACCCTGTTTCAGTGCTTGAATGCTGGTCTTGGCGGCGTCGGGTCCGAGGGGCACGATATTCATGCCCAACGACTCGCGGAATCCAACGAACCACTCAAACAATTCTGGCGGCTCGAGCGGCTCCACCACTGCGGTGACCTTGAATTCAGGCACCAGGGCCAACCACCATGCGGCCCATTCCCAGGTCCCGAGATGGGGCAACGCCAGAATCGGCCCTTGACCGCGCTCCACAGCCGCGGCGATCTCACCGAACCCCTCGAAACCGAATCCCCGATCGATTTCCTCGACCGGCACACTCGGCAAACGGAAACTCTCGGCGTAATAGCGGGTGTACCACTCGAAGGTCTTGGCGACGCGACGACGCGTCTCGGTAGAAGACATGGGTCGCCTGAGCACCCGCTCAAGATTGCGAGCCGCGACCAGTCGCTTCTGCCCAGCGTTCGCCGAAGCAGCCCCTACAGCACGCGCCACCGCGTTTTGGGCGACAACCGGCACATAGCGGGCCAACAGCGACCCCGCCCGATAGGCGGAGACCGATGCCACGGTCAGCCTTCGCGCAGTGTCCGACGTTCACGCATTCGCTGAGCCCAAGCCGACTCGTTGCGTCTACGCGAGCGTTGGCGAGGCTGGCGCCGAGGCCGACGGGCCGGAAGGGGTCTGTCTATGGACGCCTGACGCCATACCTTGACGAAACGCTGCAGCGCAGTAACCGCAGTGAGGGCGAGCATGATCCACAGGATCGGTATGAGGACCTCGGGGAACAGCAAGGCCAAAGCAAGCATGATGACACGCTCGGCCCGTTCCATGATCCCGCCTTTGGCCTCATAACCGAGCGACTCGGCCTTGGCCCGCTGGTACGAGACAAACATCGCCAAAGCCATGATAGCCACCGGCAACATCATGATTCGACCCGGCTCGGTGCTAGCTAGGTGCCAGGCGACTCCACCGAACAGGAGAGCATCGGTCAGCCGGTCAGAGACAGAATCGAAATAGGCACCCCTATCGGACCCGGAATCAGCGGCGCGCGCCACTGCTCCATCAAGAGCGTCAGAGATGCCGGTGATCAACAGGAAAAGCAAGCCGATTCGGAGATAGCCGGCACCGATCGTCACTGCTGCGACGGTCGCCATGACAATCCCGACGATTGTGATGACGTCAGGGGTGACGCCTGTGCGACGCAAACTGTGACCAATGGGGGTGAGGCTGCGGTCAACTGCCGTGCGCCAGTTTCCGTCGAACATGAAACGCTCCTCGCGGGGACGATTTCACGATAGCAGCACGTTGGCCACGATCCCAGGGTGCCGGCGACGCTGCCGCGTGATGGACTGCCGGATTGGCTGGCGTTGCAACGGTTCAGCCGGTCGTCTAGTTTCTCAAGGTTCGCTGCTCCAGCTTGGGCTCGGGTTTTGTTTCGGGAGGATCTTGAAATGTCGGTTTGGTCGGTTCGGTCGCCGGAAGTACTCATAGTTGCGGGTTGCATAGTGACAGCACCATCACCTGCTGGGGCGACAACCGCTTAGGGCAGGCTGACGCTCCCACAGGCAGCTTCAAAGCCGTTACCGCCGGCGGGTTGCATTCGTGCGGGTTGCGCAGCAACGACACCATCACCTGCTGGGGCGAGAACGTCTTCGGGGAAGCCGCCGCGCCCGAGGGCAGCTTCAAAGCCGTGACCGCCGGTTACGGCCATAGCTGCGCGATGAGCAGCGACGACTCAATCATCTGCTGGGGGCCGGTACCTACACCGCGGGGTGTGAGATGGTTGTGATCTCAGGTGCGTAGGTTGGTCCAGTCTTCGGGGTTCTGTTCGACGAATCTGTCGATGATCTCGCCGTCGATACCGTCTACCAGCACCAGTCCCCGATGTGTCGGCGAAGGTTCGTTGCTGTAGAGAAGCACCCTCCAGGTGGGCCGACTCCGTAGACCTCGCCAACCAAGCTGCGCCGACGCGTGACCAACTGGGAAACCAACGTCACGCGCCGCTGCCTGCAACGCCTGCTCCTCGTCGAAGGACAGATCCCAACCACCCTGAGCGTGATATAGACCCACCAGGATCAAAATAATCCCAGCTACGAGCACTCCGTTGTTGACAAACGAGTCCTTCACAACGGGCGTGTCTGCGCCGACCGTGAGGCTCCCCAGGACGCAAACGGCGCCGATCAACACGTACAAAACCGCCGGAATACGACGCCTGCTGTTGTTCGGAAAAAGATACGGCTCCGCAACCGCGCTGGGGTCAAGATCCGCCGGAAGCGAATCGCGGAGTACGTCATCTCGTTTTGTTTCGCCCGTAGCGTGGTCGTCGTTCACGGAAGTGAGCTTAGCTTTAGCCTGGTTTCATTGATGCTCGGGCCATGACCGTGTTGGGAGTAGTGTCTTCGCGGTTCGATTCGATTGAGTTTTGAGGGACGGTGGTGATGCGGGTTCGGTTGGTGGGTTGGTGTGGGTTGGTGTTGTGTTTGGCGGCGTCTTCGCTGTTGGTGGCGGCACCGGCGGGCGCGGTCGCGGGTTACGGTGACGTAGCCGAGGATCGGTATTACACCGAGCCGGTCCAGTGGTCAGTCGATAACGACATCACCGATATTTCCGGGAATTGCTTTGGCCCAGACACTCCGGTGTCACGCGGTGAAACCGCGGTGTATTTCTGGAACATGGAAGGCCAACTCCCCGCTGTGGCTCATTCGTTCAGCGACATAGGAGTCCAAGCCCAAAACGATGCTGTTTCCTGGATGGCAGCTGCTGGTATCACCACCGGAACCTCACCAACCACGTTCTCTCCCGATGAGACCTTGACGCGCGCTCAACTAGCAGCGTTTTTATATCGGCTAGCAGGTCAACCGGCCACCGGGGCGCATTCCTTTGTTGATGTGGTCGAAGGTTGGCAACACGACCCCGTTTCTTGGCTGGCGACTTCTGGCATCACCACCGGAACCTCACCAACCACGTTCTCTCCCGATGAAGCCTTGACGCGCGCTGACCTGGTCACGTTCCTGTACCGCCATCAGGGCGGACCTGATGTCACCGTAGACCCCCTCACACCAACATGTGACCCCAGTGCGTTCATAGCCATTGCCGCAGGCGGGTTGCATTCGTGTGGGGTGCGCACTGACAACATCATCGCCTGCTGGGGCGACGACTACTGGGGACAGACATATGCACCTGCGGGAACGTTTCAACATGTATCCGCCGGCGCGAGCCACTCTTGCGCGATAGGCACAGACAACTCGATCACCTGCTGGGGCAACAACCACAGAGGTCAATCCGATGCGCCCGCGGGAGAGTTCCTGACCGTCAGCGCCAGCTACGAGCATTCGTGTGGTTTGCGCACAGACAACACCATCACCTGCTGGGGCTGGAATTCTCATGGGCAGACAAACGCGCCCGCGGGAACGTTTCGAAATATCACCACCGGCACGTCGCATTCTTGTGCGATCCGCACAGACAACACCATCACCTGCTGGGGCTGGAATTCTTATGGGCAGACAAACGCACCTGCCGGAACGTTCCAGAATGTCACGACCGGCGCGTTCCATTCTTGTGCGATCCGCACAGACAACACCATCACCTGCTGGGGCTGGAATTTCCACGGCCAAACAGAATCACCCACCCGCAACCGGTGGCCAGGCAGCGACGATCTGGTGCCAAGTATCTGAGAGCGTCTCGGGCATTACCCGCACATTGGCGACCGAAGTCATGAAGTTGGTGTCGCCGCGGCACGACATGAACATCGACAGGCGGACCCGCACACAGCGTTGCTATATGGTAAGTGTCTGGGATGCTGGCCCTGGAATTGTCGACTCGAAATGCTGTTCGGCGGTTTGGTTGGTGTGGTTTGGTGTTGTGTCTAACAGCGGCGTCGTTGCTGGCGGCGGCGCCCGCCGCTGGTGTTGCTGGATATGGGGATGTTGCTGCGGATCGGTATTTCGCAGAGCCAGTTCAATGGTCGGTCGACAACGACATCACCGGCATCGACGGGAACTGTTTCTTGCCTGACGCGCCGGTCTCTCGAGGTGAAACAGCGCTCTATATCTGGAACATGGAGGGCCAACCCGCAGCCAAGGCCACCCATTCGTTCACAGACGTGACCATTGACGCCCAGAACCAGGCGATTTCGTGGATGGCAGAGACCGGTGTCACCACCGGCACCTCCGACACAACTTTTTCGCCTCAAGACACCTTGACGCGTGCCCAAATCGCCGCGTTCTTGCATCGCTTGGCCGACAAGCCCGCCGGACCTGCTCATCCCTTTATAGATGTGGTCGCTGACTGGCAACAAACGCCTGTTTCTTGGATGGCGTCCACCGGCATCACCACAGGCACCTCACCCACCATGTTCTCGCCTGACAACACCTTGACGCGGGCGCAACTGGTGACGTTCCTATACCGCTACCAAGGCGAGCCCAACGTGACGGTTGATCCCTCCACGCCGCTGTGTGACCCTGTGGACCCGGGTGATTCGGTGGACCCGGGTGATTCAGAGGCCATCCCAGGCGCTGACCTGCATGCCGCATGCCGACCACAGGGTACAACTGCCTTAACTGCCGGGTTCCCGTTGCCACCATTCGCTGCCCCGTCCTCCGGCCACGTTGACGTCACCGTCTTATTCATGGATTTCACAGACGCACCAGCGACAAACACGACGTATTCGGAAATCGAGTACGGACTTCCCTATATGGAGCAGTACCTCGAAACCGCGAGCTATGGGCAACTCGATTTAGACATCGACGTCGTGCATCGCTGGTGGCGATCTTCGGTGAGCTTCAAGACCTACGTCGGCGACGACGCTGCCGGTGCCACGGGCCTGTATCAAGCCGCTGGCGCAGAGTCGGTTCGACTCGCGGACGACACTTACGATTTCTCTGACACCGAGATCGTGATCACCGTGTTCCCGAGCGCCCACTTCGGCCGCGGGCTGGCCCTGGGAACAGCCCATGCAGATGGCACCACGCTGTCCACCTTCAGGATCAACACGCATCCGAACACCGGTTCAGGTGCACCGTCGAACTGGGGCCTCATCGCCGCACACGAGCTTGCGCACAACTTCGGGTTGCTCGATCATTACCCCTACGACTACAGCGTCCACGCACTGCCAGAACTTCCTGCGGGTATGACTTGGACGTTTGTCGAGTTTGGGCTGCTCGGCTTACGTGCAAGATTTCCGTCTTCACAAGACCTGTGGTTCGCGGCACCTGTGGAGATGCTCAGCTGGACCCGTTGGCAACTCGGCTGGCTCGATACATCGCAGGTCAGATGCGTTGACCAAGCGGTCAGCGCACTGAGCCTGAGCCCCGTTGCCCAGCCCGGTACGGGGATTGCCATGGTCGCAGTGCCGCTGAACGAGCACGAGTTGATAGTCATTGAGAGCCGCCGCAAGCTCGGTTATGACGCCACCGTGCCCCCGACAAGCCCCTCGGGATCGCAGCCGAGGCACGGCCTCCTTGAAGAGGGAGTGTTGGTCTACACCGTCGATGCACGTGTCGAAACAGGACAGTTGCCACTGAAGGTCGCCGGCGACGACGGGACCAGCCAAGTCAACGACTTCCCCGTCCTCACTCTCGACGAATCGGTGAATTTGCGCGGCTACACGATCACGGTGATAGCCGATGATGGCGACACTCACACCGTCCGGATCACAAGGACGGGCTGAAACGAACCGATACTTGGGCACAGCTCGGGGACAACTCGGGTCTCGGAAGATTTGGCAAGCTGTTTCACGGTACGGCGCCCTAGCGCTGTGGCCAGGCAGCGACGATCCGGCGCCAGGAATCGGACAATGTCTCTGGCATTACCCGCACATTGGCGACCGAAGTCATGAAGTTGGTGTCGCCGGCGAAGCGTGGCACGACATGAACATGGAGATGATCCGGCACACCCGCCCCTGAACCTCGGCCAAGATTGGCGCCAACGTTGATGCCGTGGGGCTGATACGCGGCCGTAACCGCCAGCGTGGCACTGCGGACCGCGGCCCAGAGTTCGCTGTGTTCATCGGTCGTCAGGTCGCCGAGCGCGGTGACTGGCCGATTGGGGACCACCAGCAGATGGCCTCGCGCGTACGGATAGATGTTGAGCACCGCGAAGCAAAGTCCGCCCCGCCAGACTATGTAGGTCTGCGCATCAGGCAGTTCGCTGTCAACAAGGGCCTCGAACAGCGTCTTGCCCTCTGGCACCACCAACTCAGTGTCAACACCAGCTTCAGCAGCCGGTATGCGCCACCCGGCCCAAAGGCGCTCAACCATCAGGAGTCACGACCATCTCGAGATTAGGCACCTGGGCTCAGACCGGGCCAGCGGCTTCTGCCGCAAGCTGTTCGGCAAATTCGACCACCGGCACGTCGCGTTCAGGCGCGTTCTGGTCTCGGCGGTTGACTCCGACCGTGTCGTTTCCCACGTCATCGTCGCCCACAACGAGGATGTAAGGGATCTTCTGGACCTTGCCGTTGCGGACACGTTTGCCGAGCGGTTCAACCGCATCAGTCACCTCAACGCGAGCACCCACGTCACGCAGGCGGCTGGCAACGGTGTGGGCATAATCGTTGTGGACCGCGGCCACCGGCAGGACGCTTACTTGAGTTGGTGCCAGCCAGGTGGGAAAGGCACCGGCATAGTGCTCGAGCAAAACCCCGAAGAACCTTTCCACCGATCCGAACAAAGCCCGATGAATCATCACTGGACGCTTACGTGACCCGTCAGCAGAGATGTACTCCAGATCGAAGCGCTCTGGAAGGTTGAAGTCGAGTTGCACAGTCGAGAGCTGCCAGGAACGACCGATCGCGTCACCTACGTCGACATCGATCTTGGGGCCGTAAAATGCGCCTCCACCTTCATCAACCACGTAGTCCAAGCCACAGGTGTCGAGAGCATCGCGCAGACCATCGGTGGCTTGTGACCACAGTTCGTCTTCACCAACCGACTTGTCAGGCGGACGGGTCGAGAGTTTGGCGACAAAGTCATCGAAGCCGAATGCCCGAAGCACGCTGAGCACAAAATCGAGCAGCGAAGCCAACTCAGCCGCAATGTCTTCTTGAGCGCAAAAAATGTGGCTGTCATCCACCGTGAATCCACGGCTCCGCATCAAACCATGAACCGCGCCCGATAGTTCGTAGCGATACACCGCTCCCAACTCAAAAAGGCGCAGGGGCAACTCACGGTAACTGCGTTGACTCGAGCGATAAATCATCACATGAAACGGACAATTCATCGGCTTGGGGTAATACGACGTGCCGTCGAGATCCATAGGCGGATACATCGAGTCGGCGTAGAAATCGAGATGTCCAGATGTCTCCCACAGCACCGACTTGGCCAAATGCGGTGTGAAGACAAAGTCATAACCGCCTTGTTCGTGACGCTTGCGGCTGTAGTCCTCCATCAGCTTGCGGACCAGAGCACCCTTGGGATGCCACACAGCCAAACCGGGACCCAACTCCTCGGGCCAACTGAGAAGATCAAGCTCGGTGGCAAGTCGGCGATGATCCCGCTTGGCTGCCTCGGCCAACATCTGCAGATGGGTTTTCAGTTCCTTGCGCGACGACCATGCGGTGCCGTACACCCGCTGAAGCATCGGACGCGAAACATCGCCCCGCCAATAGGCCCCCGCAACAGACTGGAGCTTGAAAGCTCCGAGCCGGCCTGTGCTGGGCACATGAGGACCGGTACACATGTCACGGAAGGTGCCATCGCTGTTGACGTCACCGTTGGCGTAATAGCTGACTGAGGACGCATCGGCGACCTCGCCCACATCTTCACCTGTCGCAGCGCCCGACACGACACGCTCAATAATCTCGGCCTTGTACATATCGTCGGCAAAGAAGGTCGCCGCTTCTTCGGCGTCCAGCTCGTGTCGCACGAAAGGTTGATCCTCAGCGACGATCTCTGCCATGCGCGCCTCGATCCGCTCCAAATCAGTCTCGGAAAGCGCCTGGCCATCGGGCAGTTCGACGTCGTAGTAGAAGCCATGTTCGATCGGCGGACCGATCGCCAACTGAGTGCCGGGGTAAAATTCGAGGATGGCCTGCGCCAATACGTGGGCGGTTGAATGACGGATAGTACGAAGACCGGCTTCGGACTGCGGTCTGACTATTTCGACCTGCGACCCATCGCTCAGGGCGACGTTGAGATCCTGTTCCACACCGTCGACAACCGCGATCAGCGCTTCTGCGGCGAGGCGGGGACTGATCGATGCCGCCAGATCAGCAGCTGACGACCCGGCACTGAGTTGGCACTCAGATCCATCGAGCAGTTGAACGGAGATCAGATCAGACATAGGCAGCCAACGATACCGCCCACGTTTGGGGGGTCGGGCGCATTTGTTCGCCCACCCAGTGCTCGCCCACCCAGTGCTCGCCCACCCAGTGCTCGCCCACCCAGTGCTCGCCCACCCAGTGCTCGCCCACCCAGTGCTCGCCCACCCAGTGCTCGCCCACCCAGTGCTCGCCCACCCAGTGCTCGCCCACCCAGTGCTCGCCCACCCAGTGCTCGCCCACCCAGTGCTCAACTCGCAATGGCGGTCGGTTGCAGCACTTCTGTAGAGGAGCGTCGCGGCAACGTCTCGTGATCGGCTGCCACCTGGGTCTGTTCACCGGACCTGGCCCCACCCCTCGTGGCGTACTCATCCACGTAGGCTTGTCCGGTCAAGTTCTTGATCTCAAACATCAATTCGTCGGTCATGTGACGCAACTGGAGCCTCTGATTCGTCGCTGATCCAGTTCCCGACGGAAAGATCGGCTCACCGAAACGAACCTCCACCGGGCGAAACGGTTTCGGCGCTTTAGCATCAGGCGGCTGCACTGCCCGAGTACCGAGAATCCCCACCGGGATGATCGGTGCACCGGTTCGCAACGACAAACGAGCCGCGCCCGTGTGCCCTTTATGAAGAAATCCGTCACGAGCCCTGGTTCCTTCAGGATAAATCCCAAAAAGTTCTCCGTCGGTGAGTAGTCGAGCCGCGGTATCGAGCGCCCTGGCCGAGGCGTTTCCGCCACCACGGTCAATCGGGATCATCCCCAGTGCCGGGAACAAGCGGCGAGTCTTCCAATCGTCGAGATACTCCGATTTGCCAACGAAGGTGATTCGGCGCGGCAGGGTTGCCGGCAGGAAGAAACTGTCAATCACCGACACGTGGTTGGGCGCCAGGATGGCCGGGCCATGCGCGGGCACATTGTCACTTCCAAATACATTGATCCGCCACAAGGCTGAAAAAACCGGTCGGAGAACGATCTTCGCGGCGACCTGTAGCTGTCCCTGCTCCCGACTCATGGCCAGAGCATTATAGGGCGACGCCAATAAGTGCGGCAGCGGCGCTCACTCCCTGTCGTTGTGCCACAGCTTCGTCGATCACCTTGAGCGCGGCCGGCACATCCAGGTCATCATCGAGATGCGCCCGTACTTCGTTGATCGCCGCGTCCCCAGTGCCTGCGGCACGCCACTGTTCGAGACGCTCAGCAGCATCTGACATCAACTGATCACTCCAATTCCAGGGGCGGCGATAGTGATGAGCACTCAATGCCAAACGGATCGCCATCGGGTCATATTCAGATCGAAGCTCATGCACAAAGATCAGGTTTTGAGTCGACTTCGACATTTTACGACCGTTGAGGTACACCATCGACTGATGCAACCAGTGCCTCACAAACGGCTCTCCGGTTGCCGCTTCGCTCTGAGCCCTGACGCACTCATGATGCGGGTACAGCAGATCTATACCACCTCCGTGAAGATCGATCGAAGGTCCTAGTTCGCGTAGCGCCAGCGCAGTGCATTCAATGTGCCATCCAGGGCGACCGGGGCCCCAGCGCGATTCCCAAGCAGGCTCACCGGGACCGGACGGCCTCCACATCAAAAAGTCGAGGGGATCACGTTTTTGGGGGTCGTTGGGATCCTCGCGCCATTCCAATCCGAGCCTTTGCATCCGTTCGCGGCCCAACGAGCCGAGAGACCCGAAGTCTTCGGCTGCACGAGTGTCGAAATACACAGTGCCGTTGACGACGTAGGCCATTTGACGCTCGAGGATCGTTTCGATCACCCCTCTGATATCGGGAATAGCGCCGGTGGCCCTCGGCGCCGACCACGCCGGGAGCACGTTGAGGGCCTCCATATCGTCGTCGAAGCGAGCCGTCTCCCCGAATGCCAGATCGAGGTAGTGGACTCCGCGTTGTTGCGCAGCGGCGAGGATGTCGTCGTCGACATCGGTGATGTTGCGGACACAGCGAGTCTCGTGCCCCAGGTCGCGTAGACGGCGCTGCAGCACGTCGTAGGTGACGTATGTGGCGGCGTGGCCTAGATGAGTGGCGTCATAGGGCGTGATACCGCATACGTACATGGTCACGACCGGACCAGGAGCGAATCCAACAGTCTCGCCCCGGTGAGTGTCGTAGAGCTGCATCGGCTCCATGGGCGCTCAACGACTGCTAGGCGTGCGGATCATCGTTGATTCCCGCCAGCTGCAACGCGACCCGTGTCTGGTAACGAACATTCAGCTGCAACAACACCGCGCTGAACGCCTCAATGGCGGTGGCGTTGGACAATTCGCCCGCGTCCAGAGGCCTCATTCCAGGGATCTGGCTGCAGAGATCAGAGATCGTAACAGTTGCCCGCTGATGGTCTGAACAGATCAGGATGTCCGACACAACCGGGCGGTCGATGCGCCCGAGTTCGGTAGCAGGCACATGGTGAAACGCGGCGGCAACGTAGGAGTCGCGCAGTTCGGCTTGAACGCTGGCACTAACCGAACCGCGAGGCGGGACTAAGGGCTGAAATTCACGACCAACCTTCGACAGTGCGTTGCTCATGCAAACGACCACCTTGCCGCGAAGTTTCGGACGCACGCTGTGGGCAGTCTCGGTAGCAGCGTTCCACGGCGTGGCAATCACCACTACTTCTCCCTCCGCCGCTCCGAGGTTGTCGGCGCTGTCGATGTGCAAATCGGAGCGCGGCCATTTGTCGATGATCGAATCACGCACTTCCATGGCGCGATACTTCGAACGGGACCCGATAGTGACCTCATGCCCAACGGAAGCCAGTCTCGCCGCTAATGCAGTCCCAGCAGGACCTGTAGCGCCCAGTAATCCGATGTGCATCACAGTGAGGGTACGGTGTCGTTGCAGACTCCGGCGCAGTAAGGGAGAAACGTGGGTCTATTGGACGGAAAACGAATAGTGGTAACAGGCGTCCTCACCGACGCTTCTTTGGCGTTCGGGGTGGCGACCCGAGCCCAAGCGGAGGGTGCCGAGATCGTGCTCACAGGCGCAGGCCGCGGTTTGCGACTTACGCAACGAACTGCCCGCAAATTACCTACTGAACCCGAAGTGCTTGAGTTCGACGTCACCGAGCCGAGCCATGCCGAGAGCTTGCGTAACGCTCTCGAAGCAAAATGGGGTCGCGTAGACGGTGCCCTTCATGCCATCGGTTTCGCTCCCGAAGCCTGCCTGGGTGAGGACTTCATGGGGGCTACCTGGGATGACGTGAAAGTGGCCATTGAGATCTCAACCTATTCGCTGAAGCTGCTAGCCGACGCCGTGGCGCCACTGATGACCAACGGAGGCTCGATTGTCGCTCTCGACTTCGATGCGACAGTTACCTGGCCTGCCTACAACTGGATGGGGGTCGCCAAGGCGGCTCTGGAATCGACCAATCGTTACCTTGCCCGTGAGCTTGGGCCGGCACAGATCCGCTGCAACTTAGTGGCCGCTGGGCCGATTCGGACGATGGCGGCTAAGTCCATCCCCGGGTTTTCAGCTTTTGAAGAAGTCTGGGACGACCGTGCACCGCTCGGCTGGGATGTCGGAGATTCCAGCGCCGTAGCAGAGACAACCGTTGCTCTGTTGTCTGACTGGTTTCGCGCCACGACAGGTTCGATGATCCACGTCGACGGCGGATACCACATCATCGGCGCCTGACACGGCCGCGACTAAGCTTCCTGGTCGGTTTCGTCGCGGATATCGCCGACTAGGGCCTCCAAAACGTCTTCAAGGGTGACCATGCCGAGCAGTTGACCGTCCGGTGTCTGCACCAGAGCCGCGTGGCAACGGTGCAACCGCATCGACCACATGAGGTCGCGCACTGGCTGATCGGGACCGACTATGAGCATCCGGCGGATCATCTCCAACGGAACCTGATCAAGATGGGAAGCCCCATTGCCAGCGAGGTCGGGCAGGCGCAACAAATCCTTCGAGTGAACAAATCCGACGATGTTGTCGGGTCGGGTGCCCTCCATGGGAATCCGACTGTGACCCGAGGAGGCGACGATCTCTTCGATCTCGTGGACCGCTGTGGAGCGCGGCACCGACACCATCGCCGCCGCTGGCACCATGATCGACCCAGCCGAGCGATCTCTGAATGCGAGAGCCCCCGCAAGCAGATCGTGCTCGGTGTCCTCGATCTTGCCTTTCTCAAGGACACCGTCAAAAAGGGTGTGGAACTCGTTGACGGTCAGCGCCGTGTTGATCTCATCTACCGGCTCGGTTCCAAGCATCCTCACGATGCCGTTGGAGACGGCATTGAGCGTCCACACCACTGGTCTGAACACGATCAGGTAGAAAGCGTGGATCGGGGCGATCACCCGAGCGATTCGTTCTGGGTTGGAGATCGCCAAATTCTTGGGAAGCATCTCCCCCACCACCATGTGTGCAGTGACAACGAGTCCCATGGACAGCACAAACGAGATTGTGTGGAGCACGCCGCTGGGCAACTCTACGAACGCCTCAACCGCTGATTCGATCAGCGAGGCCACTACAGGCTCGGCCACATAGCCAAGACCCAGAGACGCCATGGTGATTCCAAGCTGAGCGCCGACGAGCTGCGGTTGCAGGTCCTGAACGGCTTCGAGAGCAGCCGAAGCGCCAGCGTCATCTCCGCCTTCAGCCATCGGTTCCAGTCTCGTAACCCGACTCGCCAGCAAGGCGAATTCCGCGGCGACGAAGAAACCATTGACGGCAATCAACAAGACAGAAACTGCCAAGAGTCCAACAGTCATGACGTGCCCTTTGCCGGTGCCACTACCCGCACCGAGGCAACGCGAAGGCGCTCCATCGCCACCACTTCGAGGCGCCAACCATCCACCGTGCATATCTCGCCTGTATCGGGTATGTGCCCCAACCGGTCCAGCACTAGCCCCGCGAGCGTTTCGTATTCGCCTTCGGGCATCACAAAACCGGTCGCGTCGCGAACTTCGTCCGGGTGTAACGAGGCCGGGACAACTGTCGAGCCAATCGCTTCCACTTTGGTCAAAGCGGCGGACTGGTGGTCGTACTCGTCGTCGATCTCTCCGACGATCTCTTCAAGCACATCTTCTAAAGTGATGATCCCGGCGGTGCCACCATGTTCATCAATCACCACCGCCAGTTGTTGGCCGCCTTCGCGCAGATCAACGAGCAGGTCATCAAGCGCACGGGCTTCCGGTACTGCAAGAACCGGTGCCATCAACGCCACCACCTGGGTTGTCTCGCGATCTTTGACAGCGACGGTATGAACCGACTTCACATGGACGACTCCGACAACATCGTCGAGGCCGTCGCCCATTACCGGAAATCGCGAGTGCCCCGTTTCAATCGCCAACGAAACCAAGGAATCGATGGTTGCGGTTTTGTCAATTGTCACCATGCGAACTCTCGGCACCATGGCATCGTCGGCGGACTTCCCCGCCAAGCGAATAGACCGAGTCAACAACTCGACCTCTCCCGCATCAAGCGTGCCTTTCTCGCCCGACGAGCGAATCAACAGCTCGATCTCTTCACGATCGCGTATTGATTCAAGTTCATCGGTCGGTTCGACTCCCAGCGCCCGGGTCAGTCGTAGGGCTAGTCCGTCGAGCAGCGCCACGAGGGGTCGGGCCAAGATCCCATAAACCGCCGTCGGTCGGGCCAGCAGCATTGAGGCTTCCAACGGATGGCTCGTCGCTAGAGACTTCGGAACCAGCTCACCGATCACCATTTGCACGACTGTGGCGATCAACAACGCCAGCACGATCGACCACGCCTGAGAATCAACCCCGGAGACCTGTTCAAGCAACGGTTCGATCGCAGAGGCGACCGCCGGTTCAGCCACCGCGCCCAGCATCAGCGAGGTCACGGTGATACCGAGTTGTGCGCCCGACAGGTGATAGGAGAGTCGGCTCAGCAGGCGTTGGACCTGTCGGGCTGAGCCTCCCTGTTGCTTGGCACGCTCGTCGACCTTTGTGCGGTCAACTGAAACCAGGGCGAACTCGGCTGCCACGAAACCGGCGTTGGCGACAATCAAGCCCAGCGCGGCGAAGAGTCGCAGGGCGGTGGGGATCACAATCTCAAAATGTAGCCGTAGGTTGTGACGATGCCTGCCGTGCGTTCTGTCTCTGAGTCTGTGGGGCTCTCGAAGATTGCTTCGCGACCCACACGGCCTCCGCTGCGGAGTCGCTATCCCGAACCGCCTTGCAGTATTGATCCTGACGAATCGAAGGGTTGGCTTCGCAGGGTATGGCCTGTGGTGTGGCAGCAGAAGTACATTTTTGTCAGCGGTGTTCTCTTTGGGCTGCTGGCCACTGTCGCCACGGTTCTCGTGCCTCTGACCGTCGGACGCGGCATCGATGCCATCGTCACCGGCGACAGTCCAACACCGTTTGTAATCGCCCTGGTAGTGCTTGCGATTATGCGTTTCGGGTTTGGTTTCGGGTATCGCTTCAACCTCTTTCGGGCCGCGCTCCAGATTGAGAACGACCTTCGAAATCTGATCTTCGCGCGGCTCACGGAACTGTCGTTCAGCTACTGGGACCGGGTACAGAGCGGCCAGATCATCAGTCGCGCCAACACCGATATCCGGTCGATTCAGTTGCTTTTTGCCTTCGGGCCGTTGATCGCAATGCAACTCGTGCTGTTGACGATGGCTCTGGTCGTGATGTTGGTGACAGACGCTGCTCTCACTGTCGTGGCATTGGCTGGACTGCCGCTGGTGTTCATCATCGGTGTGAAATTGCGAAAAATGATCTTTCCGCTCTCCTGGGTGGCTCAGGCCCGCCAAGCCGAAGTGGCCACAATTGTTGACGAGAACATTCAAGGCGCTCGTGTCGTCAAGGCGTTCGCGCAGGAGAAGGGGCAGGTGCAGACTCTGGCTTTGGCATCGCATCGGCTTCGCTGGGTTGGGATCGAGGTGGCTCACACGCGAGCTCGTTATGCCCCCGCGATGGAGGCTTTGCCGCGGATGGGACTGGCGTTGGTGCTGTGGTATGGAGGCATAAAGACCATCAATGGCGATATCGGGATCGGTGACCTGGTGGTATTCAGCACTTACGTTGTGCTGTTGGCCACACCCTTTCGAATGGTTGGGTTCATGCTCTTGCAGTGGCAACGTGCCGCGGCCGCAGCGCTGCGCGTGTACGAGATTCTTGATGAACAACCCGCTGTGGTCGAACCCGCCGATCCAGTGCCTCTGCGAGAGCCTGAGGGGCGGATCGAGTTCAAGAATGTCTCGTTCTCATATCCGGGTTCGGACGGTTCGCTGGTGCTTGACGAGATGAGCTTCACGGTTGAACCGGGTGAGACGATCGCCATTGTCGGTCCGACCGGATGCGGCAAGTCGACCATCACGCGGTTGATCCCCCGCTTCTACGACGCCGACTCAGGTGTGATTCGCGTCGATGGCTCCGATGTCACCGAGTTGTCTCTGAAGGATCTGCGCAATGCCGTGAATGTGGTGACCGACGATCCATTCCTGTTCGACACCAGCGTGTACGACAATGTCGCGTTTGCCCGCCCGACCGCAGAACCCGATGTCGTCGACGCTGCCATCGCCGATGCTGTTGCTGCTGAGTTTGTTGCCGAACTCCCCAACGGTGTGCTGACCGAGGTCGGTGAGCGAGGTTTCTCTTTGTCGGGAGGTCAACGCCAGCGAATCGCTCTTGCACGGGGATTGTTGGCCGATCCCGCGGTGTTGGTGCTCGACGATGCCACCAGCGCCATCGACGTGACCGTTGAGCAGAGAATCCATGACGCCATCAGGCGACGACGCTTAAACCGCACCACGATTCTCATCGCGCATCGACTGTCGACCATCGCCTTGGCTGATCGGGTGCTACTGATGGACGAGGGGCGAATCGTCGCAGCAGGTGACCACTATGAGCTGTTGTCCAGCAACCCTGCCTACGCCTCAATTCTCGCCGACACCACAACAGATGCCGGCGCCATCGGCGATCTCGGCTCCTCGAACGGGTCCGGCCCAGATCACACCGGGACACGCTGATGTTCAC
Organism: Candidatus Aldehydirespiratoraceae bacterium; assembly: GCA_965198365.1. Lineage (GTDB taxonomy): Bacteria > Actinomycetota > Acidimicrobiia > Acidimicrobiales > Aldehydirespiratoraceae > VXYK01. Next base: position 2,656,986 of record OZ240617.1, read on the forward strand.
GATCGGGGGTGGGTTCAGCCCACGAAGCGGTGCTCCCACTTCGATGGAAGCCAACGCGGCAGCCGGGCTCCCGCACGCGGATGTTCCCGGCGACTTGCGGGAAAAGGTCATCAAGGTCCTCGAACACGAACCTGACCACACAATTGCCGAGGTTCCGTGGAGACACGACCAGTGGGATCGGCGACCGTTCACCCTGGTCCGCTTCCTGTGGCCGCACCGGTTCCGGTTAGCAGCAGCAATCGTGTTGGTGTTGATTGAGACAGTTGCTTTGCAAATGGGACCCGTCCTCACCCAGATCGGTATCGACGACGGTGTCCGCCAAGGTCGACGCGACGTTCTCGTCACCGCCGCTTTCGTATATGTCGCTTCGGTGCTCGTGGCGGGAGCGCTCGGTCGTGCGCGTGTCGCATACACAGGAAATCTCGGTGAGCGCCTCAACGACAACCTGCGGATTCGGGTCTTCAGCCACATGCAACGCCAGAGCATTGACTATTACAACGAGGAGAAGGCCGGCGTTCTCATCACCCGAATGACCTCAGACATAGAGGCCCTCGCCGTCCTGTTCCAAGAGGGCATCGTGAACCTGCTGGTGCAGATCTTCACCCTGCTGGTGATTACTAGTGCGCTGTTCTTCTATGACCCCCTTTTGGCCTTGATCACCCTGGCGGTGGCCGTACCACCTACGTTGATTACCTCGCTGTGGTTCCGTGATGTTTCGGCCCGTTCTTATCTGGTCGTGCGCGACCGTATTGCCGCGTTGCTTGCCAACCTTGCCGAGTCACTCGCTGGGATCCGCGTGATCGCCGCTCACAACCGCAGGTCGGTCAACCTGGCGATGCACAGCGATTTGGTCGGCGAGCATCGCGATGCGGCAGTGGCCGCTGCGAAAGCCAACTCCACTTACGCTCCGGCCACTGAATTCGTAGGCATTTGCACGCAGGCTGTGTTGCTCGGAGTAGGCGGTGCGATGGTTGTCAACGGACGCATCAGCATCGGCGAAATGGCCGCCTTCCTGCTGTTTCTTACATCATTTTTCGCCCCGATCCAGACGCTTGTCCAGTTGTACAACTCCTATCAACAGGGCGGCGCAGCCATCGTCAAACTGCGTGAACTGCTGGGCACCGAGTCCTCGGTGGTACAAGCGGTTGATGCCTATCGGTTGCCTCCGATTGAGGGTGAAATAGAGCTTCGCGACGTGACTTTCGGATACGCCGATGAGCGTCCAGTGCTTCACAACGTATCGCTGCGCATCGCAGCGGGGGAAACGGTGGCTTTCGTTGGCGAGACCGGCGCCGGCAAGTCGACAGTCGCGCAACTGCTGATGCGTTTCTACGACCCCCAACAAGGATCGCTGCTGATCGACGGCCACGACCTCCGCGGAGTCGAGATCGCCAGCCTGCGTTCACAACTCGGGGTAGTTCCTCAAGAGCCGTTTCTGTTTGCTGGTGTGGTGCGTGACAACCTCGCGTTCGCCCAGCGAGATGCAAGCGACCGCACTCTCTGGGCGGCGTTGCAGGCGGTAGGCATAGACGATCTCGTGGAACGGCTAGGTGGGCTCGACGCGGTGGTGCATGAACGGGGAGCATCCTTATCGGCTGGTGAGCGACAACTCTTGGCGCTGGCTCGTGCCTTAGTTGCTCGGCCCCGAGTGTTGATTCTCGACGAAGCGACCAGCAACCTCGACCTCGTCTCGGAGTCTCGCGTCGAACAGGCCCTTGATGTCGTGCTTGAGAGCCGCACGGCGGTGATCATCGCCCATCGCTTGGCTACTGCCCGTCGAGCTGACCGGATCGCAGTGGTTCACGACGGTGAAATCGTCGAACTAGGATCGCATGACGAGTTGGTGGCCTTAGGAAATCGATATGCCGTGATGTATGCGACGTGGGTTGACCACGGTGGGGCAAAATGAGCGTGAGATGAAACCATGAACGTCGAACCCGAGATCATTGTCGCTGCCGTGGTGATTATGGCCGTGGCTTCATGTGTGCAGGGTTCGATTGGATTCGGCTGTGGGTTGTTGGCCATTCCCCTGTTCGCTTTGCTTGACCCCGATCTGGTGCCCGGACCGATCTTTGTGGGTAATGCAGTTCTAACCACCTCCACAGCACTTCGCGAACGTCAGGACATCGACTGGTCGGCGGTCAGATGGGGAACCGCGGGCCGCCTTCCCGGAACCATTGCTGGTTCGCTTGTTTTGGCACGCGCTACTGACACGAGCCTGCAGCTTTTGGTGGCAATTGTCATTTTGTTGGCTGTGGCGTTGTCGATCGGCCCTTTGAGAGTCCCAACCAACGCGCCGACATTGTTGGGAGCAGGCGGGTTTTCGGGGTTTAGTGCTACTTCGGTGGGTTTCGGCGGGCCGCCGATGGCGCTGCTGTTGCAGCACCGTCCGGGGCCGCAATTTCGTTCAACGATGGGCATGTACTTCACGGTCGGCCTGTTCATGGTTGTTCCCGGAATTGCGCTCGCGGGTCGCCTCGGAGTTGACGAGTTGATTGTCGGAGCCGCTCTCGTCCCTGGTGCAATCGCTGGGTTCGCTGCATCTGGACCGTTGCGCAAGCATGTCGATGCCCGCAGTCTGGCTCCGATTGTGCTTATGGGGGCGACAGCAGCCGCCTTCGCTCTGCTGGTGCGGGTCTTGACCTAGATGGCCGAGACGCATGCGCTCAAGGAAGTTTCCACGGTGCTGGATCTGCGCGCAGTGCAACGCACGATTGATGGCGTGGAGGTTCTGCGTGACATTCATTGGCGCGTCGAGCCTCAAGAGCACTGGGTGATTCTCGGTCCCAACGGTTCGGGGAAAACAACTCTGATGCAGATTGCCTCGATGTGGCTTCATCCCTCAGCCGGTGAGGTAACCGCGCTCGGTCAGCGACTCGGGCACACCGATGTCCGAACGCTGCGGTCGCGCATCGGGTTTTCTAGCGCTGCTCTAGCCAAGATGTTGCGCCCACACTTGCTGGTGTCCGACGTGGTGATGACCGCTTTGAACGCCGCTCTGGAACCTTGGTGGCACGAATACCGCGACGAAGACCACGCGAACGCCCAGCGAGTTCTAGATCGAGTCGGTGCGGGCCACCTTAGTCAGAGACGGTTCGGGGCGTGCTCAGATGGCGAACGACAACGGGTGCTGGTGGCACGTTCGTTGATGACCGATCCTGGGCTGGTTCTGTTGGACGAACCAACAGCAGCTCTGGACCTGGCTGGCCGCGAACAATTCATCTTGATGCTCAACGACCTGGCCAGCGATCCCGCCAACCCTCCGATGGTGCTGGTAACCCATCATGTTGAAGAGATTCCAGATCGCTTTACCCACTGCCTGCTGCTTCGTGACGGGCGAACTTTGGCCCAGGGTCCTCTCAGCGAAGTGCTCACTGATGAGCTGCTCAGTTCCTGTTTCGGCCTACCCCTCACTATTGAACAGCGGAACCGGCGTTGGACGGCATGGACGAACTGATTGCGATCACCACACCTGATTCGACTCTGATCGTCGGCGCGTCGACGACGGCTCGGTTGGAAATCCCGAGCGCCACCAGGCCGGGAAGATCTGCATCAACGAGGGGGTATCTCAAATTGGTGGTGGTCACTCCCGTTGCCGTTCCGCCGACGGCGTGAAGCGCCAGCGGTTCGCCTGCCACCAGCGGAATAGTTCGCTCGTCGGCACCGTGTACAACCCAGACCCGATGCTCCCCCACAACCGCGTCAATGTCGGCTTGTTGCCAACGCTTTGACGCCAGCACCAACAGATTGGCCAGTTGATGATCGAGACGACCGCCATCACGTAGCACCACGTGTATCCTTTGAACCCCGCTGTTGATTGCAGCGGACAAGGCGAGTTCAAGATCTGACTCGTCCTTGTCGCGCCGATGTTGCGCGATCTCTGAGCCGGCGGCAGTAGCCGCCGAAAGAGCCTCCGCTGAGACAGAGTCCAGGTCGCCGACCACCAAATCGACAGGTCTGTGTGCAGCCAACAGCACTTCCAGCCCCGCGTCGGCTGCTATCACGAGGTCTGTTTGCGGGGCGCGCTCAACGGCTCCGCGAGGTGCCCCCGAGGCGACTACCAAGGCACTGGTAGCAGAGCGCATCAGGTGCCAAGCAGTAGCAGTAGACCGATGACGGTGTAGGAGACCATCACCAGCAGCATCGGATATTGGGAGCGCAACGCTGTTTCACGTTGATACCGGTCGATCGCCAGGTCGTGCGCCGCGGCCACCGCAAGCACATGCCCTACCGCGATGGAAACTGCCTGGACCCAAGCAATCTGCTGGGGGCTGACCAGAGTCCAGTTGATCGCATAGTCCCTGGTACCGAACAGGTCCCAGCCGTGCCCGAAGGGATCGGACAACAAGTTGATCAACACTTGCCCGTCCAGCAGGAGGGCGCTGAAATAGTGGGCTAACGCATAGGCCACCACGATCGGCACGAGCGTTGGGGCGAACTCTTTGGCCAGGTCTCGGGTTGAATCACCAGTGACAACCGCCATCACTTTGATGGCCAGCGTGTAGAGCAGTGCAACGAAAGCGATGATCACACCTAGACCGATCGTGTTCATGAACACCGATTCCCAACCGGTGAGGTCGCCGACCAGATCAAGCCAGATCGAACTGCGGGTGAAGCCGTCGAATGTCGTCGCTCCGAGCACCGTCAAGATGAAAGCGACGCTGTACAGGCCGCCACCCAAGGTGGTGAGTCCCGAGAGCGGGGTCCGCAGACGCAGGTCCTTGGCGTCGTCACGATATACAGGGGCGATCAGCGAGATTTTCTTGAACAACACCGCAAATCCGTCCGCGGAGCGCACCCAGCCACGTCCGAATGCGCTGGCACCGACAAGCATCACAGCTGAGTACACGGTCAAGAACACTGCAACCGAGCGGGGCGAATCGGTGCTGTGGTAGGCGAGTTCATACCACAGGTAAGCCGCGATCGCCGCCACCGAAACCCACCCCACGAAATGGCCACCAGCTCCGTGAGTCGCCGATGACATCGGTGTCTTGGCGATCCTGGCCTTCAGCCATGCTGCCGCATCGGCGATGGTCGTGTACGGGTTGAACGCGCTCCAAACATCACCGACCAGCACGGACACCAGTTGCAATCCAACCCAGAACCAGATCAGAAAAGCGGTTGGGGCGATGTTGACCGCCGCAGTGGGTTTACCCCACCAAGCTGCAACGATCACCACCGCGAATCCCAGTACTCCAATGAGTTTGCAAACAACCGTCGTGAACCTTGCAGGCGGAGACACCAGTGAGACAACCCGACGTCCGGCGGCCGCAGCGGCCAGTCGTGGCTTGTCCCAGAAGGTTCCGAGCGCCACGAACGACACAATCACCGAGAACGCCGCGGCCCAGGCCATCTGCCAAGCCGGCAGAGGAAGATCGGTGCGGCTTCCGGTGCCGTGAGCGGCCACAGGTTGCGCTGCGCTCAGCAACCATGCACCCACCAACAACCCGAAAAGCCAACGACGGATCATGGGATCGCAGGGTACTCCGGTTCGACAGCCCCGAACGACGCGGCAAATGTATCTCTGTGACCGAAATAAGCAACGACGAATACGACGGCATGGCTGAGCCGCTTGCAGCGTGGCTGACCGAACATCTTGATGACGTGACCCACGTCGAGGTCGGCGCCTTTGATCGACCCAGTGGCGGTTATTCCGCGGAGACCTTGATCGTGCCGATCACGGTGACGACATCTTCGTCAACTGACAAACGCACCATTGTGCTGCGCCGAGAAATGCCTGAACCGCCCGTCTACCCGGTGCAGGTTCAGGTCGACAACGAGATCGAGATCCAGTGGCGGGTCATGTCGGCATTGGCAGCGCATGCCGATGTCCCCATCGCTTCTCTGATCGGATATGAGACCGACCCTGAGGTGCTCAGCTCGCCGTTCTTCGTTATGGACTTCGTCGGCGGAGACATCCCGCGAGAGGACCCGCCCTACGTGCTGGCGGGGTTCTACGCCGACGCCAGCCCCGCCGAGCGAGAACTCATGGGCTACAGATGCCTAGACGTCATGGCCGGCGTACATGCCGTCGACATCCACAAGGCCGACCTCGGTTGGCTGACCGACAGCGATGTCAATGACGGACACCGACAATTGAAGATCTGGCGCGACTACGCCGAGAGGGAACTTGATGGACGGCCCCATGAGTTGATGATGGCGGCGTTCGATCGCGTGGCCGAGGAACTTCCGAGAACTGACACGACCGTGCTCACCTGGGGAGACGCTCGACTCGGCAACGTGATCTGGCAGAACTTTCGACCTGCTTGTCTGACCGACTTCGAAGCCGCTGCACTGGCACCGCCTGAGATGGACCTCGGCTGGTGTCTGATGTTTGAGCAATGGTCCCATGCGCTCGCTGGGGTCGAGGTGTCGGTTGGTGTGCCGAGTTTGCAGCAGCAGGTGGAGCACTACTCGACGGTGAGCAACCATGAAGTCACAGACATCGGCTCCTGGGTGTTGTTCGCAGCCGCCCGTTACGCGGCGATCGTCGTGCGGATCATGAATCGCTGGGTCGACCGAGGCCTGCTCGATGCCGACCAGACCGTGTACCTCGACCCGATCGCGCCGGTGCTCAAACCTTTATTGGACGCTTGAGTCCTCGCGGTAGGAGGGGTTGGCAACGGCGAGTTTGTCGAGGGTGGTAGCCCATAATGCCTCGGCGAGTTCAACTCGGCGGTCGTCGAGCAGACCGTTGCGGATCGCCTCTGCCAGTTCCTGTTCGCTGCTGACACCAAGGCTCCGCAGTCGCTCGGCGTGAGCGGCACGGTCTTGGGGAGCCGAACGCGCCTCGCGTGCCGCAATGGTCAGCGCATTGGCAGCGATTCGCAGCATCCAGCGATCGCGCCCTTCGGCGCGGGGACCCAGATCGTCGCTGAGATAGTCGCGCACGCTCTTGATCAGTTCCTCGGCATCGGGCAGATCGTGGGGCCAGTCCCTCGGGAGTTCTTGGTCTGTGCTCATGTGTTGCCGGTCTCTAGTTCCGGCCTCAACAGGAGCATCACGTCGTACTCCGTTTCCACGACTCGCCGCCCGATCACAGCTTGTTCCAGGAAGCGTTTTCCGCCCCGACGATGATCGTCAACCATCGCCATAGTGACCACACCCCAGCGAAGGCAGGCCAACATCTCCCACCAGCGCAGTTCGTCGAGGGTGACGGCTTCGCCTCCGTTGGCCTGATACGCACCAAGCAACTCGCTCCTCGAACCGATTCCACCGACCTCCCCCGCACCTCCGAAACGCCAGGCTCGCGCTACCAGCCATCCCAGATCGAAGGCAGGATCACCGAGGTACGCAAGTTCCCAGTCCAGCACCGCTGCGAGTCCCTCGCTATCGACCAGCACGTTGCCCATGCGGAAATCGCCATGAACAACGCACGGCTGCCGGGCTTGCGGGCGACGCTCGTCAAGCCACCGAAAAGCCAGGTCAAAGACCGGGTGCGGGTCCTCGAAAGCCTCATACAGCGTTCGTTGAACAGCCAACGGATCGTCGATGGTCGCGATTTGATCCACCGAGGTCGTCTCCAGGCGATGTATCGCAGCCAACTCTCGCCCAAAGTCAGCGACCAAGCCTCGGCGTGCTTTCACAAAGGTATCGTCGCGCAGGATCTTGCGCGGAATCGACTCCCCTTCGATTCGTCGGCTGATCATGAACGGTGCGCCGATCGGGTTGGTGTCACCAGTTTCTGACGCCACGATCTCTGGTGCCGTGACACCACCGGTGCGGGCATGTCGAAGCAGCGCCGCTTCGTCGAGTCCAGTCCTCAACCGCGAGGCCGCAGATCGGTGACGCTGCAGAATCAACCGCTGAGATTCGTTCGTGGAAACCGCGGTGAAAGACCAAGTCTCGCGGCTGGCACCTGCAGACAAACGCTGTAGGTCGTTGATCTTGACGTCACCGAGTGGACCGGCAAGCGAGACGGCGAGTGCGTTCGCCAAATCAGCGCTCATCAGAGCCCCATGCCGGTCATCTCATGTCGGTGCCGATGGGACGACCGTCGACGATCTGATCGAGGTACTCGCTCATCCCCATGCCGACGCGGCCATTGCACTCGTAGCGGGTCATCGCTTCGGTAATGCGTGTGTGGAGTTGCTGCCCATCGTCGGTCCTACGACGGTTGCGCAACGGAATCATCGACAACACCCGGCCGGTGATCTCATATTCTTCGTGGTCTGTTGCCGCCCAGCACCGAATAGCGGTGTGGTACTCGTCTGAGTCCCACTCGGATTCGATCCTGCAATCTCGGATCAGCGAGTATTCGCCGTCTACGAGCACCATGCCGCTGCGAGCAGGGGTGCCGTCGCGGTCGATTATGGACAGCATCATGGCGAAGTCGGGACCGAAGATCATCGGCAACCAGCGGTACCAGCGCAGCGCTTGCCAATAGCGGGGTCCCCACGACTTGTCACGCAAACCCAGGCCGTCGAGCGCGATCGTCTCTTGGCCCAACTCGACTGTGCCTACAACTGCGGTGTGTTGTTCGTAGTGCGCCTTGGCGAAGCTCTTCGAAGCGTCAGTTTCCAGCGGGCTGCCGTCTTCGTATTGAGGCAAACCTCCATACATCGGCGATATGCCGGTCACGTCGAGGCGCACTGAACAGTCGACGAAGGGGTTGTCGCGAAACGCCACACGAGGGTTCGTCATCTGTTTGGGTTCTTCGAGCAGACACACCTTGCCGTCGTAGTTGATAGTCAAATGCTCAAACGGTTTTTCGACTGTGATCTCAAGCCCGCCGGCACGCATCTCGTCGTTGTTGGTGATTTCAGGTCGCCCGTAGAGGAAACCGACCCGGCCGTCGGGCAGATAGATGCAGACTGTCATCTCTGCGTAACCCTCGTTGACGCGGTTACCGATCCTGAACCACGCGCCCAATTCCCGTTTCAGGTCGAAACCGTTGAGATACATCGACTCGTTGTAGTTCGAAACCGGATCCGGTTCGTGGGTGTATTCGTCCTCCGGTCTCAAGACGGTGACGATCTTGGGTTCGCTCATCGGTTCAGCGCTCCGAACTCTGCGCGCCCGCCGAGCTCTGCTCGCCCTTAGAGAAGACCGCGCGCAGATCTTCCAAACCCGCAGGGAGTTCGATTGGCGGGTCTGGCAACTGCTCGACGCCGCGATCGGCCAACCAGCGCCGCATGGAGTCCATGTCTTCGCTCCACGAACGAGGGTCGCCCATCATGACTTCGTAGAGCTCGACACCTTCGGGTCCCGCAACAAACGGGCCGAATGAGGCTCCCAGCGGCAACTCGATATGGCCCCCAGGACCCAACTCAACATCACCGCAGGTGAACGAACCGGACAGGACAGTGAGAGTGTGCGGGCTGTAGTGCCCGTGATGCCGCACGATCATGCCCGGATCCCAACGCGCGAACAATGCCAGGTAGAGAGGCTCTACAGAGAAAGCGACCCATTTCTCCCACACATGAGACTCCGAGCCATCGGCGTTGCGCTGGCTGCGCACCGCGATGAAGGGAATATCACCATCGTCGATGTTGGTGAAAGTGGGTTCTAGTCCCGCAATACGCGGTGTGTCGCTCATCCGCGGTCTACGCCGCGAACCTAGGCGAGTGCTGCTTCGAGCGCTTCTACAGAAGGAGCGAAGTAAAACGAACCCGAGGCCGGAGTGGAGTAGTTGGTGATGGCGTCATGTGCCTGGCCATTGATTCCATACATGGCTTCCATGCGCTCACGCATCGGTGCCTGCGTCTTGCAGAAGCCCATGAAATAGAGACCGACGGTGCCCTCGTGGAACGCATAGGGGGTGGAGCGACGAACCATCTCACCCCGTTTGGGGGTCGACTCATCGGCGGTGGCACCTTCGCGCAACTCAACGTGAGACAGGTGCGAAGTCGGCACTTGAGTGTCGAGCTTGACTGAGTCAGGCTTGGTGCGCCCGAAGGTGTTCTCTTCTTCTTCAAGCGAGAGCGTGGCCCAGTAGTCCATGTCGTGCACCCAACGCTGGGCGATGCAGTAGCTGCCGCCTTCGCCGGGCTGACCGTCAGCGACAACGCCCCGATCCTTCTGGTCTTCGGGCTCGGGGTTGCCGGTGCCGTCAATATGGCCGGTGAGGTCGAGGCTGTTCTTGTAGATGAACGTCGGGGTTTCGCGGGCAACTTCGAGATGGCCGGCTACGGCCTTGCGGAAGGTGTGCTGTACCTCCCAGATCAGGTCCTTGTCGGCGTGATGGAGCCACATGAGGAGCTCTTCTTGGGTTCCCTTGGCGACGCGGGAACCGTCGGGTGACTCGTAACCGGGGTATCCCTGGAAATCGTCGGTTTCGATTCCGAGGTCGTCGGCCAGCGTCGGACCCAAGAGAACACAAAGGTTGACTCCCTGTGCCGCGGCGTCGGCAAGGCTGTCCTGTATCGCACTCTTGATGAGGCCGAGATCGGCGTTTTCGGTACGGCTCATGTGTACGTACCATTGGTACTTCTGAAGATCCATGAGGATTGCGGGCTGCGAAGTTGCCATTGGATGATTCCTCTGTCGATTGATAGTGAATTACGATTCTGAGGCTAGACGATTGATACCCGCACGAGGCAAGGCAAGTACCGGATTTTGCGCATTCTCCGTTTGTAGAGATCCAGGTTCGGTTGCGGAGGTCTAGGTTGCGGGTCCGACGACGCTGAATCCCTCTTCGCTGAAACCGACTTCCACGCCGCGATTGATCGAAACCCAGTCGCGAGCCTCAAGATACGGGCGGAAAGTGTTGGCGATGACCCGTTCGTCGTCTTTGGTCTTGGGACGCTGGATCTCGTAGAGGTGCGGAAACTCAAGCCAACCGCAAACCGTGTCCCAGAGGCGCAGAGCCGCGTCGTCGAGGGGCGGGTCCACCAAGACCGGGCCGAAGATTGTCTGCTCGCTGCCGTCGTCGCCCGCAAAGAACATGGTCGGCACTCCATAGCCCGACGCCGCGACAACCTTGTTGTGCTCGGTTCTGACCTCGTCATGGGTGGTCGGGTCCGCGATTGCGGCGTCGACAATCCCGGGATCGAATCCGAGCTGTTCCAACAGCTGCCGAGCCACATCGGGATCGTGGGGTCTGTTGCCGTCTTCGTGCAGTGCTTTGCCCGCGGCTGCGTACCAGGCGTCGAGATGGGCCATATCTATACGTCGCAGAGCAGCGCCGATACGCATCATCGACCAGCCATAGGACCACTCGCGCTCCCACGGGTGTTTCTTGCCCTCCACTCTGTTGATTTCCTCAAGGCTGAAGAAACGCCAGTTGACCGTGAGGTCGGTTTGTTCGCGTACGGCTCGTATCCAGCGTGAGGTCTGGTAGGCGTACGGGCACATGACATCGAAGTGGAAGTCCACGCAAGTCGGTCGATCCATGACGAAACCATATTGCATGTCACCGGCCGGGCCACCGAGACGTCCGAACTCCATTTGCCTCTGTTGCCGTACCGGCACCGCTTTCGGTTACTGTCCAGCGCCGACCGGTAGTCAGGACTTGGAGGTCAGGTCGAACAGCACCCGGGTTCCTCCGGGTAGTTCCCTTCGTTGGCGAACATCGAAACGCTGGTTGATCTGCGCTTCGATGACCGAAAGCGTGTAGGCGTCATGAGTGCCGGCTCGCTTGTGGCTCTTGAGTTGTTTCACCTTCTGGTCTGATTCAGCGGGCACCTCTAGAACCACTTCAGCGTCGAGGTGGAAGAAAAAGTCGAGGATCGCCGCGGTCGGCACGTTGTGGGTCAGAGCCAGGTGATGGATCACCGCTAGGGCGAGCACCAGTTCTGGTTTTGAACGCTCGATGAGCGGCGGACGTTCGGTACCGCGCCAACCGATCCCAGGGGTCGGGTCCGCAAAGTTGACTACCAGCGGAATGATGCCTTCGGTGCCGTCTTCGCGAAGTGACCGGTACAGGCGGTCCACGACTGGCGCATCGGCATCCAGGGCGAGCACGACATCGGCTTGCTCAGCGGCGATCCGGCTGAACATCCCGTCGTTGGCGCCGATGTCCCAGACCTGTGAACGATGCCGTTGCGCTACGACTCCGCGCACGAAATCGGCTTTGCTGAGCAGGTCGTTCGATGCGTAATGGCTCCGCTTCGAGTAGTCGGCCCACTCAGAATCGGAACGATTCCAGCTCAAGTTGTCGACCAACTTGCGGAGCCGGTCGACCAAGCCAACGTAGATCTTCTTGTTGTACCCGGCTCGTTTCAAGTCGTTGACGGTGTCCGCGGATCCCCAGCTGAAACGTCGGTCGGCCTTGGCGTGCAGCCACACATGAGGGATCAGACCTTTGCTGGCGTGGCGGCGGCCCTGAAGCACCCGTCGAGCCTGCTCCGGCGTGATCCCGTCAACCGCTCCACGCATCCATGGCTGGTGTGGGAGGTCCTTGTAGGCCGTGAACAGCAACGGATACAGAAACATCTGACAGAACTGCCGGTACCCCCACCACGGTTCGCCTGTCCGGTAGGTCTCGAACGAGCCGATGTCGATGAATGTCGGCTTCGGCCCGACGAATTGGACGTTGTATGGCGTGGCGTCCTTGCTGGTCATGTCTTCGTCGATTGCAGCTCGGACCAACTTGAGGGTGAGGCTCGCGGCGTCCTGCAGCATTGAGAACGACCACTCGTGGGCGTAGCTGATCACCTCGATAACGGAATGCTCAAGCACCAAAGCCCAGTCAGACCCGTCGGGGGCCACAGCTTCAACCGGCTCGCAGCTGACCAGATCTCCGGCCTTGCATGCTCCTCGGTAGAAATTCGTGGCGGTCAACGCGGCGAAGTCCGTTGCCGCGGTCTCGTTGAGACCCCGCAGCACACGGCTGCCGTCACGCCACACACGCGAGTTCGGATCACGAAACGATCCGCTGTCATAACGAATCGGCTCCGGGCCACTACCCGGGATCATCACTGTGTGATTTCGTCGGTCTCACCGACTCCTTCAGAGTCGTCTGTTTCTTCGTAGATCGGGGTCTCGCTGGAGGACTTGTTCTTGCCGAACCCCAACTTGGAGAGCACTGCCCTGCCAGCAACCGCAATGCCCGCTCCGCCTGCTGCCACTGCGCCGATGATCGCGCTGCCAGATGCCGGGTCCAGATATGCGCTGATCATCTTTCTGCCACCCCCGATTTGGTTCCCGGAACCCTACAGGCGCATCAAAGCAAGCGCCATCGTGGACGCATTACCCGCGATTCGAGCACTAGACCTCGCCGTTCACGATGCCTCGTACTCGGCAAGTTCGCTAATCATGGACTCTGCGTCAGTTGCTACCGCGTAGTCGACACCGATCGACTTGAAGTGCTTGTGAGCACATTCAATCTTGACGTTCTCGTCACACAGAGTGACCACCGAAAAGGGCTGGTTCCCTGACAAGAACTATGAAATCGGTGCCGCTGTCGTGGTTCCCGGTCGGAACCGGTCCCCATCCGAACGCTGACTCCAAAACGAACTTTAGTTTAGTCTCGCCTGCAGGACCGAGACACCTTGCGTTGCTATCGGATGACATGGGATAAGATGTGAGTCTGCTCGGGGAGGCAAGTCAGAAAAAGACGTAACCCCGGCCGTTTGCCGAAGCATTGACGGTTCCGGGGCTTTCACGAGCAAGTGTACAGGCGGCGGAGGCAATGTCAAGCATCTACAACCAAACAGTTGCTCAACGCCTCACGCGAGAGCGACTCAGTTCGTACCTTTCGGAGACCGGCGGAGATCTTCGAGAAGCGCTGGGCCTCTACGACTCGAACATCCGAGCGGGCGCAGCCATGCATGAGGACATCGGTCGTTTCGAGGTGGTTTTCCGGAACATCGTCGCGGACACACTCGTCGAACACGGCGATATCAGTGGCTGGGAAGGCCCCTGGTATCAGCAGCACCACCTGTTTCGCGGCAAGCAGCACGAACCGATGAGCCAAGCCATCGCTAGGGCTCGCGATCGGGCCACCCGACATCATCGGCCCGAGGTCTATGGCAAGGTCATCGCCGAGTTGAACCTCGGGTTCTGGCGGTACCTGTGCCATAAGAGATACCTGACCTCGTTGTGGGTACCAGCGATCGGGTCTGCTTTCCCCCTGCACCCGGAGACCGGTAACTCCTACCGGATCCGGCAGGAGGTCGAGAACCGAATGGAGAAGTTCCACTTCACGCGAAACCGCATCGCGCACCACGAGCCGATTCACCGTCGGGACTTGAACCTTCAACACGAATATTTGTTAGAACCATCGGTTGGATGTGTGCCGACAGCAGATCTTGGGTCAAGGACACGAGCCGGACCCCAAGCGTCTTGGCCACACGACCGACGTTGGAGAGGTATCGGAAATGATCAATCGCGAGAAGTGGGGTTTGGGATCTGAGTTGGTTGGGTCGGTGCGCTGATGGCACCGCCGGTTGTTCTGATTCACGGGTTCGCTACTTCGACGGAACGGACCTGGCGCGAACCTGGGTGGTTCGACCTGCTCAAAGATGCCCGTCGTCGTGCTATCGGTATCGACCTGTTGGGTCACGGTGAGGCACCGAAGCCCACCGAACCTGAGGCCTACAACGACCTGGTGGCACCTGTGTTGGAGCGGTTCCCCGACTCTCCGGCCGATGTGATCGGCTACTCGCTCGGAGCGCACACGGCGCTCGGTATCGCCATGTCGTATCCAGAACGCGTGAACCGTTTGGTCCTCGCCGCGATCGGGCGCAACGTAGTCGATTTCGGTGACAGCCGGCCCTTGGAAGGCAATGTGGAGGCCCGATTCGAGTCGTTGATAACCGCCCCGGGAAACGACTCTGAAGCCCTTCGAGCCTGCCTCGCACGAGAGCGGCGGCCTTTCACTGTTGAACAACTGGGGAAGGTTCAGGCACCTTGTTTGATCGTTATCGGAAGTGAGGACTTCGCAGGGCCACCCGAGCCTCTCGCCGATGCGCTCCCAAACGCCACCGTCAAGACAATCCCGGGTATCGACCACTTCGGGCTCCCCAAACAATTCGGTTTCATCGACGCCGCGCTCGAGTTCATCGACGCCGTTCCGCAATGGGACTGATTGTGTAACAACAGCGCCGCGGTGCGCTTCGTGTGCGGTAGCGCCGTGAGTGGGTCACACTTCTCGTGTGAAGACGCTGCTGTGGCGAATCGTTCATCTGCTGGTGCTCGCCACCTTGGCGATCAGCCAACCGTTGCTGAGCATCCTGGGCGAGAACCCAACCTTCTTCACTGCGCATTCGAGTTCACCGGGCCAGATTGTGGCGTTCGCAATCTTGGTCGCGCTAGTACCCGCGTTTGTGCTCAGCGTGGTGATGCTCGCCGCACACGCTCGCTCGGATCGACTGGGGCAACACTTTTTCCGAGGCTCGATGGTGGCGCTGACCTTCTTGTTCGTCATCCAGGTTGTGGACGTGATCGGTGGGTTTGCTTGGCTCGTAATAGCAATCGCCATCGCCGCCACGTACGGCCTAATGACCCTGTATGTGAGGCATGATCGGGTTCGTTCAGTCGTGTCGGTGTTGGCGGTGCTGCCTCCTGCCGTTGTCGTCTATTTCTTGTTCTTCTCAGCAACCAACAGCGTTGTTTTTCCAGACGATGTCGAAGCGGTGACACTCGAAACCCTGCTCGGGACCGACCTTGAGAACTACCTTGATGGCACTGTCGACAATCCAGACCAACCGGACAGCGCTGTATCCAACGAGGCCGAGCCGCCCAACACCAGCGCTGACCGAGACGACCCCAACAATGCTGCGGTCAGCCCAAGCACCGCTGGCCAAGCTTCGCTGGTCGAGCGATTGAACGAGCGGTTTCCGCCTATCTATCTGCTGGTGTTCGATGAGTTGCCGTGGAACTCGCTACTTGACGAGACCGGACGCATCGACCCAGTCCGCTATCCCAATTTCGCTCGCCTAGCCGAGACCTCACATGTCTTCAACAACGCCACCACGGTCGGTTCCACAACTGAAGTGGCGGTGACGGCCCTGCTTGCGAGCACGCTGATGGGTCATTCGGCTCCCGTCTATTCGATGTATCCCGACAACCTGTTCACCCTGTTGGGTGGGGTGTACGACGCCTCGTCCTGGGACCCTCTCGTTGATCTATGCCCCGATCCAGTGTGTAACGGTTCAACCCCACAAGAGCTCCTCGATCAGATCGCAGCCGACGACACCGCACCGGCAACCACCAGCACCACCACAACCGCCGCACCGGCCACGCCCGCAACCACAGTCGCCGCTTCCTCGACGATCTCATCTGCCACCATCACGAGTCCGCCGACCCCAACCATCGCGTCGGTGCCTGCGCCAACCCACGACGAGGCAGACTCACGCGACAAAGGATCATTGGCTCTGCTGTTTGAGGACGCAGCAATCGTGTTCGGACATCTCCTGGCGCCAGAGGGGATGGACTTGGGGATTCCATCAATCGGTTCCGGATGGGGCAGTTTCGGAGGGGGGCTGACCGAAACCACCGTCCCAACTCCGACCACCACCCAAGAACCCATAGCCACAACTTCCAGCACCACCACAACCACGCAGGTTCCGATCACGACGACCACGCAGGTTCCGATCACGACGACCACGCAGGTTCCGACTACGACGACCACGCAGCCGCCGGCATTGGATGCCAACGATGGCTTCCGCCTCGGTGGTGAGCAGTGTCGTCGTTGCTTGGCTTTTCGAACAGAGGTTGCTGCGATACACCCAAGGGATCTCCCCCGCCTACATTTCATGCACACATATTTGCCGCACACGCCTTGGAAGCTGAGACCGGACGGCTCGGGCTATCCCGTAATCGGTATCCCCGGGTATACCTCGAACTGGGACGACGACGGGGTCAAGGCGAGGTTCGGGCAACAACGCCACCTTCTGCAACTCGGCTACACCGACCGTCTGCTGGGGGAATATCTGGACCGCCTTGAAGCAATCGGAGACTTTGACCGCGCCATGGTGATCGTCACGGCGGATCACGGGATCACCTTCGTCGCTGGTGAGCACTCGAGGGGAGACACTTCGAACGCGGCAGATATCGCGGGTGTTCCGCTGCTGTTCAAAGAACCCCACCAGACCAGCGGGACTGTTCAATCCCAGCCCGTGCAGTTGGTCGACATCGTGCCTACGATCGCCACGCATCTCGGGATTGATGCACCATGGGATTTCGCTGGACGCGACATGTTGCGCGCACAACCCGCGGTAGACCGGGCTGTTCGGGTTGGGACCTCTCTCGTTTTGGTGAAGGTACCGCAGAACTTCACAACGATCACCGAAGAACTGGCTGCCGACATGCACGAAGTGTTCGGTGATGGCCACTCGGGAAGCCTCTACGGACTCGGCGACGCGCACGATCTGATCGGCGCCCCGGCGCGGGATTGGGCGACCAACCAATCCGCGCACTGCTGGGTCCAAAGCCGGCCAACAACAATTCCCGAACCTGACGGGTCGATCGGCTACGTGTTCGGGCTCATCGACGCCCCACCGGGCGCGTCGATCCCCTTCGCAATTGTGGTGGACGGTATCGTGGCTGGTACGGCCAGGTCTTTTGAAGACGGCCCAGCTCACCGGGTCTTCGCCATCGGCGATTCGCAGTACTGGCAGGGCGAGAACCCAGCCGTCGAACTCCACGAGATCATCAATTCTCGCCTAGCCCCGATTCCACACTGCTAGTCGCCCCAACGACAAACCCGGTAGTGGTTCGGGTGTGGTTCAGCCGACGTAATCGGTCTACAGGGTCACCACCACCACGGCGGTGTCGGCTTGAGCGGCAAGACCCGCAGCTTGGTCGAGACCGGCGCGCGGGTCGAAATCGGGCAGTTCAACACCAGCGTCGACAATACTGACCCAAACAATTCGGTTTCATCGACGCCGCGCTCGAGTTCATCGACGCCGTTTCGCAATGGGACTGATTGTTTAACGACTGCGCCGCGGTGCGCTTTTGTGCGGTAGCGCCGCGCGTGGGTCACACTTCTCGTGTGAAGACGCTGCTGTGGCGAATGGTTCATCTGCTGGTGCTCGCCACCTTGGCGATCAGCCAACCGTTGCTGAGCATCCTGGGCGAGAACCCAACCTTCTTCACTGCCCACTCGAGTTCGCCGGGCCAGATTGTGGCGTTCGCAATCTTGGTCGCGCTAGTACCCGCGTTTGTGCTCAGCATGGTGATGCTCGCCGCACACGCTCGCTCGGAGCGGGTCGGCCGACACATCTTCCGGGGCGCTATGGCAGCGCTGACCTTCCTGTTCGTCATTCAGGTGGTGGACGTGATCGGCGGGCCGGCTTTGCTCGTCATAGCAATAGCCATCGCCAGCACATATGGCCTGATGGCGGTCTATGTGAGGCACGAACGGGTGCGCTCAGCGGTGTCGGTGTTGGCGGTGCTGTCTCCTTTAGTCGTCATCCATTTCCTGTTTGTCTCAGCTGCCAGCAGTGTCGTCTTCCCAGACGATGTTGAGGCGGTAACGCTCGAAACGCTGCTCGGGGCAGATCTGGACGACATTGCGCATCCAGCAGATCAAGACAGACTCGAAAGCGCTGCCACTGACAAGGTAGACCCGGCCAACACCAGCACCAGACAAGACGACTCCGACAACGCTGCGGTCGGCCCAGATACCGTTGAGCAAGCCTCGCTGGTCGAGCGGCTGAACGACCGGTTTCCACCGATCCATCTACTCGTATTCGATGAGCTGCCGTGGTACTCGCTGCTTGACGAGAGAGGCCGAATCGACTCGGTTCGCTACGGCAATTTCGCTCGGCTCGCTGAAACCTCACATGTCTTCAACAACGCCACTACGGATGGATTCACGACGGAGTTGGCAGTGCCTGCCTTGCTGGCAAGCACGCTTCAGACTCAGCCCGCTCCGGTCTACTCGATGTATCCCAACAACCTGTTCACCTTGTTGGGCGGGGTGTACGACGTCTCGTCTTGGGATCCGCTTGTTGATCTCTGCCCCGACTCCGTATGCAACGGCTCAGCGCCGGAGCAGGTTCTCGAACTGATCGCGGTCGACGGAACTGTCTCCACCTCCACGACTGCCGCACCCGCAATCACCGTCTCCGCCAGTTCAACAACAAACCCAACTACATCAACCACAGTTTCCACGACTTCAAGCGCTGCGCTGCTGTCCGAGCCGACACACGACGAAACGGGGGGTGACGACAAAGGCTCGCTCTCACTGTTGCTCCAAGATGCCGCGATCGTGTTCGGGCATCTCGCGGCACCGGAAGGGACGGATTTTGGCCTTCCGTCAATCGGAGCTGGATGGGGCAATTTTGGACGGGGTTTGACCACCGCGACAACCCCGACCGCGACCACTACCACCCAGAACAGCACGACGACCACGGCAAACACCACAACAAGCACTCGGGTAGCGACCACAACCACTCAGCCATCATCGGACGCCAGCCAAACCACGACCACACTGCAGATCGCCACCGA
Source organism: Candidatus Aldehydirespiratoraceae bacterium (assembly GCA_965198365.1). GTDB lineage: Bacteria > Actinomycetota > Acidimicrobiia > Acidimicrobiales > Aldehydirespiratoraceae > VXYK01. The sequence continues at coordinate 2,676,324 of OZ240617.1, forward strand.
CGTGGAAATCACTGATGTCACCGACCCCGTCGACCTGGAGCGCATAGCCGAGGAACGAACCGCATTTCTCGACAGCCTGATCTCCCTCGACACACGTGTCTTCGACTTTCGAAGAGAGATTGCTGCGATCGAGGCAGGTGATCTCCCCCGCCTGCATTTCATGCACACTTTGTTGCCGCACGTGCCTTGGCGACTGAGGCCCGATGGCTCAAGCTATGCCGATATCGGTCTGCCGGGGTATTTCTCCAAATGGGACGACGATCAAGACAAGGCACGATTCGGACAACAACGCCACCTTCTGCAACTCGGCTTCGCAGACCATCTCCTCGGTGAGTATCTGGACCGCCTCGACGCGATCGGAGACCTGGATCGCTCCATGGTGATCGTGACCGCGGACCACGGGATCTCGTTTGTGCCGGGTGAGCGATCCAGAGGAGTCAACGATGTCAACGTAGGTGGCATCGCGGGTGTTCCGCTGATTCTCAAAGAACCAAACCAGAAGACCGGCACGGTTCAACCCCAGCCTGTCCGGTTGATCGACATCGTGCCCACGATCACCGCGCTGCTCGGGGTTGATGCGCCATGGGATTTCGCTGGGCGCAACATGTTCAGCGCGCAACCGGCGGTAGACCGTGCTGTTGGCGGAACTGGAGGTTCGGTGAAGGTGCCGGAGGACTTCACGACAATCACCGAAGAGCTGGCTGCCGAAATGCACGAAGTGTTCGGTGATGGGACCTCGGGAAGTCTATACGGACTCGGCGGTGCGCACGATCTGATCGGCGCCCCGGCGCGGGATTGGGCGACCAACCAGTCCGCGCACTGCTGGGTCAAAGAACGGCCAACAACGATTCCTGAAGCTGACGGGTCGATCGGCTATGTGTTCGGGCTCATTGACGCCCCACCGGGCGCGTCGATCGCCTTCGCTATTGTGGTGGACGGTATCGTCGCTGGTACTGCCCGGTCTTTTGAAGACGGCCCAGCTCACCGGGTCTTCGCCATCGGCGATTCGCAGTACTGGCAGGGCGAGGACCCAGCCGTCGAACTCCACGAGATCATCAATTCCCGCCTCGCGCCGATTCCCCGCTGCTAGTCGCCCGAACGACACACCCGGGAGTGGATCGGCTGTGTTTCAGCCGGCGCGGTCCTTCTACAGGGTCACGTCCGCAGTAGCGCGAAGGTCGGTGGCGGAGGCGGCCAGAATGACCGAGTAGGAGCCAGGATCGACCACCCAGTCGTGCACCGCTGGGTCCCAGCGGGCGAAGGAACGGTCTGTCAAATTGACGCGGGCGGTTCCGGTCGCGCCCGGGGCCAGATCGAGCTTGGCGAAACCAGCGAGTTCCTTCACCGGACGAGGGACGACACTCTGGGCGGGCGCTACATACACCTGTACTACTTCGCTGCCGGCACGCTCTGTTGTGTTGGTGATCGAAACTTCGACGCTCAAGTCCGTGCCAGTGCCTTTGATCGTGGGTTCGCCCCATTCGAAGGTGGTGTAGGACCCGCCGTGACCGAAGGGGATCATCGGTTCGATGCCACGAGCGTCATAGGAGCGGTAGCCGACAAAAATCCCTTCGCCGTAACGCACCACACCAGCCTCGCCCGGGTAGTTCAAGAACGCCGGCGTGTCACGCTCGTCGCGTGCCCAGGTGGTCGGCATCCGTCCCGCCGGCTCAGCGTCGCCGGTCAGCACATCGGTGATCGCGTAACCTGCTTCCTGGCCCGGGTACCAGGCCAAAATGACGGCCGGAGCATCGTCGAGCCATGGAAGCGACATGGGTGCACCACAATTGAGGACCACAACCGTTTTCGGATTGGCCGCGATGACCCGCCGAACGAGTTCGTCCTGCTGGTTCGGCAACTCGATCGAGTCGCGATCGGATCCCTCTGATTCCCACTCAGCGTTCGATCCCACCACCACCACGGCGGTGTCGGCTTGAGCGGCAAGATCCGCAGCTTGGTCGAGACCGGCGCGCGGGTCGAAATCGGCCAGTTCAACACCAGCGTCGACAATACTGACCAATTGCCTTGCGTCGCGGGGCAGATGGTCCAATCGGATCCGGTAGTTCCGTCCGGCCTCAAGGTCCATGAAGCCATCACCACCATGCAACCCCAACCCCGCGCTGAACGTCTTGACCGAGTTGTCAGCCACCAGTTCATCGTCGACAAACAAGGCTGCATGAGCGAAACCGAGGGCGCACAAGCGGTGACGGCCCGATGTTGTCGGGGTCATAGTGAACCTCAACCGCACCGACATCGTGTCTATGCCTTCAGGCCAACTCTCGCCGAACCAAACGTTGAACACCGAAGAGCTGGTCTCGACCTTGAATGGTCCGTTGTCGAAACCTATTCCCTCGAACAGCTCAAAGCGCACCTCGCCACCATCGATCCACTCCCCAGGAATCGCCGCGGCTCGACGGCGCATGTCGACCCCCGGTACAACTCCGATCACGCGGTCACCGAGCCGTTCCTGCATAGCTTGCGCAACCGTCGTTGTACGGTGCGGTTCCAGACTGGCCGAGCCCCCACCAAGAATGGCGGTCTCGGCAACACCGGGACCGATCAACGCGACTGTCCCGTCACCTACGAGAGGCAACAGGCCACGATCGTTCTTGATCAAGACCATCGACTCCGTAGCAGCACGCCGTGCCAACCCACGATGCTCTGATCGTTCAACGTTCCGTTCGCTGTGGTCTGTCGGGGTGCCGATTCGGCCTGCCCAGTCGAGGAAACTGACAATGCGGCGCACCTTGTCGTCGATCAGGTCTTCGGCAACTTCGCCCGATTCCACCGCGGCCTGAAGTTGCCCTCGACCCCAATAGCGCCCTGGTCCCGGCATCTCAAGGTCGAGGCCGTAGCGAGCCGGGGCAACCGTTTCTTTGATTGCTGCCCAGTCCGACACAACAAAACCGTCGAATTCCCATTCGTTCTTCAAGAGGTCAACCAAGAAATCCTGATGCGCGCAGGCATGCTGACCGTTCACGAAGTTGTAGGCGCCCATCACGCTTCGGACACCAGCCTGCTTGACCGCGGCTTCAAAAGGAGGCAGATAGATCTCGCGAAGGCTTCGCTCGTCGACTTCCACGTTGATCGTATGGCGCTCGAATTCCTGGTCGTTGGCCACAAAGTGTTTGACGCAAGCGCCTACACCCTGACTCTGAACACCTGTGATGTAGGCGACCGCGATTGCTGAGCTGAGCTGAGGGTCCTCGCTGTAGGACTCGAAGTGGCGTCCGCCGCGAGGAGAGCGGTGAAGGTTCACGGTCGGCGCGAGCAGCACATCCACGCCGCGGTCTTTGGCTTCAACACCGAGCGCCACGCCCAGCTTCTCGACCAGACCGGGGTTCCATGTCGCGGCGATGGCTGATGGCCCCGGGATCACCAGACCTGGACCCATCGCTCTACCGCGGACGCCGACGGGGCCGTCGCTGAGGCACCACTCAGGGATTTGCAGACGTTCGCAGCCCTTGACGATCCAGGCCGTCTGACCGACGAGCATGGTGCACTTCTCTTCTAGAGTCATCTGTGCGATCAGCGCGTCGATGTCGGTCATCGTGGTGCTCCTACTGGTTGGCGCAACGCCAATCCGTGCATGAAGGCGTAATACGCCGGTTTCGGTCTGAGGTCTCGGTCGAACAGTAGGGGTTGGTTCGGACCCTCGGAATCGAAGGGTGGGAAGTGGTCGAGCCAACTATGGCTGTCAGCTGCGCCCCAGAACATGACGCCACGGACCGCTGGGACCCCGGCGAAAGTCTCAGCCAGCATGTTGTAGGCGTCGGCCTGTGCGCCGAGAGGGTCTTGATCATCGGAAAACAGTCCGATTCTCATGTCCATCTCGGTGATCTCGATGAACGGTCCCAGATCTGCAAGTCGTCGAAGGAAACGGTCCAAGGACTTCGGATCGGGGACTCCCATCAGCATGTGGCCCTGGAGTCCGACGCCGTCTATCGGCACGCCTTGATCCAGGAGCCTTCGCACGAAGTCGATGAACTCGGTCGCGCTCAGCCCGTCGTATTCGTTCCACGAGATCTGTTCGTTGAGCACAAGTTCGGCGTCGGGGTCGACTTCGCGGGCGAGTCGGAACGACTCAGCTACATACGCTTCGCCGAGAGTTTCATAAAAGACGTTCTTGTCGAGCCCTTCGCCGCTGTAGGCCATCGGCTCGTTCACCACATCCCACACAGCGACCTTGCCCCGGTAGCGGCCGGCAACTGTTGATATGTGCTCGCGCATCAACTTGAGCAGGGTCTTTTTTGGATCACCGCCGGCGCGCAGAGTCGATTCAAGATTGTGGGGGCGACCGCCACGACCCCAGATGAGGGCATGGCCGCGCAGACGCATGTCGTGGCGCTCGGCGTAATCGACAAAGGCATCGGCCAGCGTGAAGTCGTAGTCGCCGACGAGTCGCGCCAGGCGATTCCATTTGAAGGCGTTCTCGGCACCGATTCCGTTGAATTCGTGACGCACCAGTTCTGCTTCTGGGCTTGTTGGCGCTGGAATCGCCGCCCCGATGTAGAAGTCGCGCGCTGCGGCCACTCGGCGCAGACTTTCCGGCGTTGGCAAGCGTTCTGCCAGACGAGCCTCCCAGCGTTGTAGCGACGGCGAGTCTTGCGGGCTCAGGTACCCCATTGATCCAGACGATTTGACTTGCGAGGCCGAGGACTTGCGAGACGACATGAGTGACCCGAACGCCGACATCGCCATCAGATCGCCTTCGATACGCATCCGGCCTTCCATGAACGCCTTCATCGAGTCGAACCGGCCAGAGAATATGAGCGGCGCGTCCTGGGGTGAAGTAATGACGGTCGATGTGGCCTCACCTTCGCCTGCAAGCAGTTCGCATCGGCCATCGACGATGACCAACCTGTAGGCGTCTCGACCGTCGGGCCGGTCGATCACGAACTGGTAGGTGGCGGTGACATCGCTGTTGCGCTCGTTGATCTTGCGAGCGGTTCTCTCCAAGACCGCTCTCAGCGACTCTGAATCAGACATTCAATTTCTTCCCACTGGACATTTCCTACCATCGGTATATTATCTCGACAAGTGACCAGCGTCACCGCAGGGGAGACACCATGAAAACCACCCAACGCACGCTTCGAACCACGGCAGCTCTCTTGGCTCTCTGTTTGTTCGTCGCCGCCTGTACCACGGGCGACAGCGACGACGACACCACTGAAGCGACCACGACAACGACGACCGCAGCGCCCGAACCCGACGAACCCGAGCCCGAACCCGACGAACCCGAGACGGACCAACCCGAGGCGGACGAACCCGAGCCTGAGCCCGAACCAGTCATTGAGGAACCACGCACAGCGAGTTTCAGGGGTATCACTGAAGACACGATCCAAATCGGTGTGGGGTTTTGGGACACCAGCGTCTTTGGATTCGGCTTCTTCGGTGATCCCGACTTGGTTTGGTCCGCACTCACCGACGCGGTCAACGCCAGAGGCGGCGTCAACGGCAGAAACCTCGAATACACCATTGCCGGTTTCAACCCCGCCTCCAATGAACAGATGCTCGGGGCATGTATCGCTTTGACTGAAGACGCGCAGGTGTTCGCGGTTCTCGGAGGAATGCGCGGCGACGCCAACTTCTGCGTGTTCGAACAGCACGAGACAATCCACCTCGGCTCACAGGTGAATGCCGAAGGCGAAGCATTCGAGCGGGCAAGGGCCCCGATTGCCGGGTTCTTCCCTGCGGGCAACGTGCGTGAAAGTTCTTTCATTGCAGAACTGGAAGCAATCGGATGGTTCGACGGAGCCCAGTTCATCGGAGTCCATTACGACGGCGACTCAACGGCGGATCGTCTCTCGGATGCAATCGCAACAGAGATGAGCGATCTCGGGCTCGATCTGGCCTTGACCCTCAACATCGACGACCTGGTGCTCGACGAAGACACCCTTGAGTCACAGACCGACATCATGCGTGAGCAGGCCCGGGCCGCGGATCTGGATCGCATCATCATCTTCGGAGCGGCAGCGACCGGGCTGATCACCTATGGCGAACTCGATGTGGACCTCGCGGCGGTTGATTCCAACAACTTCACCACAGCTATCAACGCAGGTATCGACCCAGCCGACATAGACGGCACGATCGCGACTACCTCCCGCATCAGTTTGGAATCGGACCCGATCGATGCCACCACCCAACAGTGTCTCGACGATGCCCAGGCCGCTATCAGCGACGCTCGTTTCGAACGGCCGGGCGCAGGCGTAGTCAACAACGCCGACGACCCGAACTATTGGAGCTACACCGTGCTGGCTTGCCGTGACCTGGACCTGTTCGTGCAGGCAGCGGCCGCGGCTGGGGTCAACCCGACCAACGACAGCTTCAGAACCGGGATCGAATCGCTCACCAACATCTCGCTGCCCGAGATCCCGTTCGCCTCGTTCGCGGAGGGGAAATACAACGGTGGAGACACACTCCGCCTAGTGATGTTCGATGCCGACGCCGATGAGGACGGCGAACTAATTCCCCTCGGCGACCCCGTCGACCTCACTCCGTGAGCAACCCGAACCTGCTCTGCTCTCTCCGTGACCGCCCCCGACACCGACGATCCCACCAACGACAGTGAACGGTCCGGGTTTTCGGAACTGACCCAAGCAGTACTGGCAGAGCAGGCCGCCCGCGAAAGCGCCGCGGCGCAAGTCGACGCGACCAAGATTCGGTCCGATGAGGAACTCCCGGGTGTCGGTGACAAACCGATGTTGTTTCGCGAGGGAATTGCCGCCGGTGGCGTCGGTGTCATCGCGGTGCTGGGCACGCTCGACGCGACCGACGCGCTCCAGATCGCCATTCCCAGCCTGCTAGGACCCGAGATCCAAACCAGCCTGGGAGTATCCGACACCGGCCTCGCCGTCGTCGGCATCGGCGGGTTGATCAGCGCCACGCTGTGTGCAGTGCCAATGGGGCGACTAGCCGACCGGATCGACCGGATGAAGCTGGTCGGTTGGGCCACGCTCTTTTGGAGCCTGGCGATGTTTTTTCGCGGTTTTCAAGCAACGGCGTTCGGTTTCTTCTTGATCGGCGTGCTGATGGGAATAGGTTCGTCAAATACCTTCCCGGTGCAGGGCGCGGTGCTAGCGGATGCCTATCCGATTCAGGCCCGTGGCCGAATCTACGCCGTGAAGAACGTATTGGGCCGGGCAGGAGAACGCATCGCCCCTCTGCTCGTCGGCGGACTCATGCTCATCGTGGACAACAACTGGCGATGGGCCTACTGGGTGTTCGCCTGGCCGATAGTTGCGCTCGGAATCTGGTCCCTTTTTGTTCCTGATCCACCGCGGGGCCAATTCGAGCAGCTTTCGACGATCGGGGAGGTGATGGAAGAAGACCCCGACCGGCCCAAGGTCTCGCTCAGCGCTGTGTGGCATCGTCTGATGGCAATCCGTACTCTGAAACTGGCCTGGATCTCATTCAGCATCATCGTCTTTTCGATGATCGGGCAAGGCTTCCTCGTCAACCTGTTCTTGGACGACCGCTGGGGGTTGTCTCCATTCCAGCGGGCGATGATCGGCTTCGTACCCGGCATGCTCGCGTTCGCCGCCGCGCCCTGGGCCGCTGGCCGCTACGACAAGCTGTACCAACAGAGTCCGGCCAAAGCGCTCGCCTGGGTCGGGGCACTGTTCTTCCCCATGGCCGCGGTGATTCCAGTCCAGTTCTACATGCCCCACCCTGTGCTCTTCGCGGTCGTTGGCATCGTTCCGTCGGTACTCGCCGTTGTGGTCTTCGGGATGATCTCGCCGCTTCTGGTGGGCGTAGTGCCATATCGCCTGCGAGCCCAGGCCACCGCACTGTCGATCATGGTCATCTTTCTGGGTGGCGGTGTGCTCGGGCCGATCGTCGCCGGTCTGCTGTCGGACGCCACTTCAGAGCGCACCGCGATCTTGCTCGTGGCGGTCCCGTTCAAGATTCTCGGCGGGTCACTGCTCATCTGGGGGGCCCGCCATATCCGCCACGATCTGTCTCTGGTCGTAGACGAGATCGAGAAGGACAAGGCCGAACTCGATTGGCGCGCCGCTCATCCTGACGACATCCCCGCGGTGTCGCTGCGCGATATCGACTTCTCATATGGCCCAGTTCAGGTGCTGTTCGGGATCGATCTGCGTGTCGAGCCGGGCGAGACGTTGGCTCTGCTCGGGACCAACGGCGCAGGCAAATCAACGATCCTTCGGGTGATAAGCGGCCTGGCTGTTCCCGCGCGTGGAATTGTGGATCTGAACGGCCGAGACATCACCCTCACATCACCCCAAACCCGCGTTGAGTTCGGCATCGCACAACTGCCCGGAGGCAGAGCTGTGTTCGGTCCGATGTCGATCCACGACAATCTCCGCACGGCAGGCTGGAGTCTGCGCAAGGACGGAACTGTCCTCACCAGTCGCATCGCCGAAGTGCTGGAGAGCTTCCCAATGCTCGCGGAACGACTTGACGAACCAGCGAGCGAACTCTCAGGTGGCCAACAACAGATGTTGGCGCTGGCCATGGTGCTGATCCATAAACCCGAGGTCCTGCTGATTGATGAACTGTCGCTGGGCCTCGCCCCCGCCGTGGTCAGCGAACTGCTTCAAATCGTGGAAGGGCTCCGCGAACAAGGTCAGACGATGATCATCGTCGAGCAGTCCCTCAACGTCGCCGCGGCGATAGCGGAACGTGCGGTGTTCATCGAGAAGGGTCATGTGCGCTTCGACGGGCCCACTCGCGAGCTCGCCGCGCGTGGTGATATCGCCCGTGCGGTGTTCCTGGGCGCCACAACCGACCCGCCCTCAAGTGACACCGAGGAAACACCAGACTCCGACCAAACCCCCGACGCACCGTGATCGCTGGACTGGAGTTCGGACGACAGTTCGTCTTCATCGGCGCAGTGCATGGGCTCGCGTACGCACTTCTTGCGCTCGGTGTCATCCTGGTCTACCGATCAAGCCGCGTCATCAACTTCGCGGTCGGCGCCACCGGTGTCCTAGCGGGCCAAGTGATGGCGCATCTCGTGATCCGCTACGGCACGCCCTACTGGGTCGGTTTCGTGGTCTCAGTCTTGGCCGGCGCACTATTCCTGGGAGTGGCGGAACTCACGGTTGTGCGTCGCCTCTTCACCGCGCCGCGGGTGATCCTGCTGGTCGCCACCATCGGTTTGGCACAACTGGCCCAAGCGGCGATGTTCGCTCTCCCAGAACCATCGGCGCAAGACAACCGCAACGACTATCCGACGCCGTGGGCACGAGAATTCGAGTGGTTCGGCATACGGATCGAAGGTGGCGAACTGCTCTTGTTCGTTGTGTCAGCGGTAGTTGTGACCGCCTTGGCGCTGTGGATGCGCTATTCGGCATGGGGCCGCGCCATCCGTGCCTCCGCAGCCGAGCCTGACCGTGCCCGTCTGGCGGGTATCAACCCTGGCACCGTGTCGACAATCGTCTGGGCCCTCACTGGTGCGTTCGCCGGCATGGTTGCCGTACTCCAAGAGGCAGGAAGCAGCCGCGCCTTTCTACTCTCGAGTCCGGGACCATCGCTGATGACCCGAGTGTTGGTCGTAGCCGTGATCGCCTCGTTCATATCGTTTCCGCGGGCGGTGTTCTCAGGAATCCTGCTCGGAGTAGTCGAAGCCCTCGTCAGGCTCAACTATCCGCTTGATCTGGGACGATTCGAAGCTCTGCTGTTGGTGTTGGCGATCGCCGGGGTCTTCGTGACGACACGACGCGCCACTAGCGACGAGCGTGAGTCGTTCAGCTTCGCGCCGCGCCTGCGACCGATCCCTCCTGCGTTACGCGACTTGTGGTGGGTGCGGCACCATACGAGGATTCTCGGAACGCTGGCGATTCTCGTCGCTCTCGCCGTGCCTCTGTTCGTCACCACAGCAAGCCGCACGTTCCGCTACAGCGAGATCCTGTTGATGGCGCTCGCTGCGTTGTCCCTGGTGGTCCTGGTGGGTTGGAGCGGTCAGATTTCTCTCGGTCAGGGGGCGTTCGCAGGACTCGGAGCTCTGATCACCGCGGCGCTTGTGAACGGCAACGACATCGGCCTCGGAGCTCTGGGAGTCGACTGGACCCTGCCGTTGCCTGAACTCCATTTCTTGTGGGCGCTGTTCTGGGCTACCGCTGCCACCGCGCTGGTAGCGGCGTTGATCGGACTCGGTGCCCTCCGCGTCCGCGGTCTGCTTTTGGCGGTGGTTACTCTGGCTCTGGCGGTGAGCGCGGAGAAGTTCTTCTTCCGCAGGCCCTTCCTGAGCGGTGGGAGCACCACCTCGGCGCTGCTCGAGCGAGCCTCAATCGGACCTTTTGAGCTCAAACCGCAGCGCACCTACTACTACCTGGCCCTGCTGGCCCTCGTGCTGGGGGTCCTTTTTGTCGCCCGGATCCGGACCAGTGGGATCGGTCGCCGAATCATTGCCGTGCGCGAGAACTCTGAGGCCGCAGCAGCCTCCACGGTGTGGCCCACGGGTTCCAAGCTGACAGCCTTCGCGATCAGCGGGGGCATAGCAGGGTTTGCCGGGGGTTTTCTTGGGGGACTCTACGTCACGGTGCTCTTCGCCTTCTTCGCTGTGGAAACCTCGGTCCAGATCCTCGCCATCTCGGTCATCGGTGGCGTCGGTTCAGTGGCCGGCCCCGTCCTGGGTTCGCTTTGGGTCATAGGAATGCCTGCGTTCTGGCCCGACTCGGCAATTGTGCCTCTTCTCACCACCAGCCTCGGCATCCTCATTTTGTTGATGTATGCACCCGGAGGTTTCGTTCAACTCTGGTTCGGAGCCCGCGATTCGTTCTTCGCGTGGTACGCCTCGCGGCTGCCAACTCCGGCGGAACCCACCCGCCGACTCCCTGAGCGTCCCAGCGTGGGACCGCCGCCGCACGAAGTCGCTTTAGCTGCGGCCAATGTGACGGTCAGGTTCGGCCCACGGGTCGCATGCGACAACATTGATCTTGAAGTCCGCCACGGTGAGATCGTCGGGCTCATCGGTACGAACGGGGCAGGAAAGACAACTTTCATGAACGCGGTCAGCGGATTCGTAGATGCCACCGGTTCGATCGAGATTTTCGGCACTGCCGTCGCCAAAATGCCCCCGCACAAGCGGCACGCACTCCACCTCGGGCGGACCTTTCAGGCCGCCACCCTGTTCGGTGACCTGACCGTGCGGGAAACCGTGCAAATCGCACTCGAATCGACCCAACGCACCCGCTTTGTCACATCTGTGGTGCCCTTCTGTGGCCGTGGCCACGAGACCACACAAGCCGCAGCCGCCGACGACTTTATCGATTTCTTGGGCTTGGGCGACTACGCCAACGCCTTCGGCGCCGAACTCTCCACCGGCACTCGCCGAATACTCGAACTCACCTGCCTCGTCGCTGGCGGCAATCGAATGTTGTGTCTCGATGAACCAACCGCAGGCGTAGCCCAACGAGAGGCGGAAGCGCTGGTACCGCTGCTACAGGGGATCCGCAGAGAACTTGATGCGTCGGTCCTCGTCGTTGAACACGACATGCCCTTGATCATGTCGATAAGTGATCGCATCTACTGTCTCGACCGCGGTTCGGTCATCGCGGTCGGGACCCCGACGCAGGTCCGCGACGACCCGGTAGTTATCGCCAGCTACCTCGGCACCGACCAACGCGCCATCGACCGATCCGACTCAGGAGCCACCCCATGACAGCATTAGCCACTCCCCCTCTCACCCCGAAGTCCACAGCTACCCGTAAACGCTTGTTGGACTTGGCTGCCCGAATGTTTATTGAGAGCGGTTATGCCGCTATTTCGCTGCGTGACATCGCCGAGGAGGCCAGCCTCACCAAGGGTGCCATCTATGGGCACTTCCGTTCCAAGGGCCAACTGCTTGTTGAGGTGATCCGCTCGGAACTGGCCCAACGCGACAACATGTTGGATCTTGACGAAGCGGCCAACCACCCCGACAAACTGTTCGATCTCTTCATCAGTCCCGGGAGCCGGGAACTCCGCTTGTTGCAGACCGACGCGGCAGCCGCCGCCCGTCACGATCCGGATGTGGCAGCAGGCGTTGAGGAGGTCTTCGCGGAGCGCGCCGAGTGGATCCTCGAAACGCTCTCGCGATACGCGGACCCCGACACGGTCTTGTTCGTAATCAACGCCCTATCGTCGGGGATCGGAATTCAGGAAGCTCATGGCCGCGATGTGCCCGACGTCGAGGTATGGCGTAAAACCCTGTCCGCAATGTTCGATGCGTTATCACTCCCCCCGAGCGAACAGAAGGCCCAAGGAGATACAGCATGACCGAGATCTACAAGGATCCGACCGCCTCGATCGACGAACGAGTCAGTGATCTGATCGGCCGGATGACCCTTGACGAAAAAGTGGCGCAGCTCGGGGCTGTCTGGGTCACGTCGCTGGTTGTGGACGAACAGTTCGACCCCGAGGTGGCCGCCGAGGTGCTCTCAGACGGCATCGGGCAGCTCACCCGCATCGGTGCCAGCACCGGCTTGTTGGCCGACGAATCGGCGCAGTTGGCCAACTCCATCCAAAAGGTGCTCGTCGAGAACACCCGTCTCGGTATCCCCGGTGTGATCCACGAAGAGGGAGTCGGCGGATTCCTGCACAGGGGGGCGACTACTTTTCCTCAAGGCCTCGGTCTAGCCGCCACCTGGAACACAGACCTGATGGCCGAAGTTGCGGGAGTGATCCGGACTCAGATGCACGCGGTCGGCGCTCGCCACAACCTCTCACCGGTGCTTGATGTGGCCCGCGACCCCCGTTGGGGTCGGGTTGAGGAAACCTACGGGGAATCTCCCGAACTCTGCGGACAGATGGGCGTGGCGTATGTGAAGGCGATGCAGACCGACGACCTCGCCAACGGCGTGGTCTGCACCGGCAAGCACTTCTTGGGTTACGCATATTCGTTGGGTGGCCGCAACCACGCGCCGGTCCATCTCGGTGGCCGAGAACTGCGAGAGGTATACGCAGCGCCCTTCGCCGCGGCTATTCGAGAAGCCGGCCTCGCCTCGATGATGAACAGCTACTCCTCGATCGACGGCGTGCCGGTTGCCGCAAGCCGTGAGATACTCACCGATCTACTTCGGGGTGAACTCGGCTTCGACGGAACGGTTGTCGCCGACTATTTCGCGGTGATGCAACTTTTTCTCAACCACAAGACTGCCGCGGATGCCCAAGGCGCGGCGATCGCCTCATTGGGAGCTGGTCTCGATATCGAATTGCCCGCACTCGACTGTTATCAGCACATCGGTGCGGCTGTGCGCGAGGGTCGCTTCGACGAAGCGGTCGTCGATGAGTCCTGTGCCCGGGTATTGGCCCAAAAGATGCAGTTGGGGCTATTCGAGGACCCCTACGTGGATGCCGGTGCCGCTCTTGGTGTCTTCGACACTGTCGAGCAACGCCGTTTGGCTCGCCGTGCCGCTGCAGAAGGTGTGGTCCTCTTGCAAAACGATGGCGTCTTGCCGCTCGACTGTTCGATCTCGAGGGTGGCGGTGATCGGACCTCACGCCGATGATCAACGGCTGTTGCAGGGTGACTACCACTACCCAGCCCATCTCGAGATCATCTATCAGGGCCGAATCAGCGAAATCGCAGAGCAACTCGCCAATATCGGCGCGCCCGTCGGAGGCGATGGCACGGGAACCGATCAGTTACCAGAGGCCAGCGGGGCGTTTGCTCCGGGTCCTCACTACACAGCTCATGTGACCCCGCTCGCCGGGTTGCGTGCCGCTCTTGGTGAAACCGACGTCACTTATTCGTTCGGCTGTGCCGACTCTGGCGACGACACCTCGGGAATCGCCGAAGCTGTTCAAGCCGCGACCGCCGCCGAGGTGGCGATTGTCTGTGTGGGCGCCCGTTCGGGGCTGGTGATGGATGCCACAGTCGGTGAAGCCCGCGATGCCACCGATCTTGACCTTCCCGGCGTGCAATCCCAATTGGTCACCGAGGTTGCGGCAACCGGCACCCCCACTGTCGTAGTTGTGATCAGCGGCAGAGTGCACACCCTGGAAACCGAAGCAGAAAGCGCGAACGCAGTTCTGTGGTCGATCCTTCCGGGCGAAGAAGGCGGCAATGCCATCGCTGGGGTGCTGACCGGAGCGGTAAACCCAGCTGGGCGCCTGCCGGTCAGCATGCCCCGCCACGTCGGCCAGGTGCCGCTGCACCACGACATGCGCAATCGTGGTGACCGCTCAGAGTTCTACGGCAACTATGTCGATCGCGACGTTGCGGCCCTCTACTGGTTCGGACACGGACTCTCCTACACAACCTTCGACTACGGCGATCCCGAGGTGGTAGCCGGCTCGACAACGACCCCGACCACGGTGTCGGTGGCGATCACCAACACCGGTGATCGAGACGGGGACGAAGTGGTCCAGCTATATGTCACAGACGATATCGCCTCGGTGGCGAGGCCGTTACGCGAGCTGATCGGGTTCACCCGCCTATCTGTTGCTGCTGGTGCCACGCGGACCGTCACCTTCACGGTTCACCCGAGCCGTCTGGCTTTTCACGGCCTCAATATGGACCTCATCACCGAGCCGGGGACTTTCACGTTCCGGGTTGGCGGATCCTCGTTCGATCCGCAAATGCGCGAAGCCACGGTCACGCTTGGTGGAGACATCGCCAACTATGAGTGGCGCTCAATCGTGACCACCACCACGGATGTCAGTCCAAACTAGGACCAGGCCATCGGCAGGGGTTCGGTAGGAGCCGACACTGCCTCACCGTCACGCAACACCTCAACCCAATCATGGTTGGGTGCCCGCAGGCCTTCTGAGGTGGGCACAGCGAAGTGGTACACCATCGCCGCGCGCATGTTGTCGGAATTGTTGTCGGTGGATCGGTGGCGCAGGCGAGAGTGGAAGAAAAGCGTGTCGCCGGGTTCCATGAGGACCACCTCTTCGCTGCTGGTATCAGCGTCGACGATCTCCACATAAGCCAGACCCGCATCGGGCCGGGTATCTTGCACCGCGTCATGAATGACCTCGGTGTGAGAACCTGGCACCACCCAAAGCGGTCCATTCTCAAGGGTGGCGGGTGTGCATGCAATCCATACGCCGACCTGTGGCAGCGTCGTCATTCGGAAGTAGAAGTCATCCTGGTGCCAGGGCTGGCCCAACGCGCCCGGATGCTTGAAGATGAACTGGGACAAGAAGCAGTCGATATCGGGGCCAATCATCTCAGCGAGTATTGCGAGCAACCGAGGATCGGTGGCGCTTGAGCGGAACACCTCCTCGGTGCGCATCACCCGGAACAGCTTGGCGAGTCGATCCTCGGGCTTCGCTTGATCCGCAAGCCTGCGCTCAGGGGTTGGCCACAGGTCCGGCCGTTGCGCTCCCTGGTCGATCATCCTCACAATCTCGACAACACGCTCAATCATCTCGTCGACCACGGAGTCAGAGAAAAAACCGCGCTCAATGAAGAAACCCCGTGACTCCCAACTGTTTTGTTGCGCAGCGCTCATCACCATCAGACAAATATACCAACGGACTATTTCCGACTCAAGCCGCCGAGTCCTGCTAGCGACGACAAAGAGTGTGGACCTTGACTGGATCGGCGAAACCCCTGAGCATTCGCCGTCCAGCGGGGAACGTCTCGAAATCGTCAACACCAACAAGATGGGAGGCCATATCTGACGACACCAAGATCTCACCCGGCACGGCTTGGCGTGCGATACGCGAAGCCAGGTTGACCACCGGCCCGTAATAGTCACCTCGGCGGTTGACTACCGGCCCGAACGTAACTCCGCCATGGGGCGTCACGTCTCCCTCGTTGCTGAAGGCGTCAACCAAATCCATAGCGATGGTCGCGGCCGCGGCCGCGTCGTTGGCCACGAACATGACCTCATCACCGAGATGTTTGACCGTGTGTCCTCCGCTAGCAGCCACGATGTCCAGCGAGCGGTTCTCGAAGCCCGACACCAAGTCGAACAATTCCCCCACCGACACCTCAGAAGCACGTGCGGAGTACCCCACTATGTCCACAAATCCAACCGCCAGTAGACGCTCTGACGGACTCCCCTGGACCTGGGTAGCCTGCAAGCGCTGAGCGGCGTCGGAGATGTGATGTCGAATGAGCGCAGTCAACAGTTGGGGGAAAACCATGGCCTCCGAAGCTCTGGCGATGGTGAGCTTGGCCCGCTCCAATTCACTGGCCTCCGAAGCCAGCATCCGCTGATAGGCACCCTGCTGATACATCGCCACCGCCGCGTCGGCAATGCGGCCTACAGACTCTCCAGAAACCCGAAGTACCTCACCCAACTCCTCGGATTGAAAAAATTTGCCTCCGACAACATTCCCCAAACCGCAAACCAAACCCACATCTTGATCGCCGAACCGGCGTTCATCCGGATCGATGACTGGCACTCCAACCACCCGGTAAATCGACTCGATTACTTCTAGACCCACCCCGGCTCGCTGAGCCAGTTCGTGGGCCGACATGTCCGACGATGTCCCATAAACCAACTCGATCGCCAACTCCCACAACTCGCCGATCTCGATAGCGGCAACCATCTGCTCGACTGTGGCTCCGTACGAAGCCAACAGTTCAATCAGTTCTCGGCGAGTATCCGCGCCAGTCGACGCCGGGTCGTACAATCCAGCGGCCACGACCGCATCCCAGTCCACGCTCACCGCTCCAGTGTGCCCGCTCCACCGACACAACGCGCCATGACCCGTTACGCGACCCCAGTCGCGTGCGTAGCTAGGATCGCGAGGTGAGGAGAGCGACCGCTAAATGCCTGTAGCAACATTTGGAACCTTAGGACTCATCGCTGAGATTCCAGCCGCTCCACCGGTGGTTCCGATCGTCTACCTGCACGGCTGGGGTCGTACACGGAGCGACTTCGCTGCTATTGCGAGCCAGAGGCCTGGAATGTCAGTTGATCTGCCCGGCTTCGGTTCATCGGTTCAACCCACAGTTGCCATGGGTTCAGCCGAATACGCAACCGGAGTACTTGAGGCGATTGCCGAATGGACAGGGTCCGAGAGAGTTCTCCTTGTCGGGCACTCTTTCGGTGGTCGGATTGCACTGCAGATCGCGGCATCTGCTCCACAGTCTGTTCATGGACTGATTATCGCTGGGACCCCACTCTTTAGGACCGAAACAAAGGCCAGACCACCAATGCTGTATCGGATGGCAAGGAGGCTTCACAAGTTGGGGCTCGCAAGTAACGCTCGACTGGAATCTGCCCGACAGAGGTACGGTTCTGCGGACTATCTGGCTGCTACAGGTGTCATGCGGGAGATATTCGTCAAAGTCGTGAACGAGTCGTATGAGACCGAACTGGCCGAGGTTCGTTGCCCTACAGCCTTTGTGTGGGGTCGAACCGACAGCGCCGCTCCGGTCGAAGATGCCAGACGAGCCCACCGGATCGTCGAGGGGTCAATTCTCCAAGAGCGGGATTGCGGCCATGACATCCACCTCGAACATCCCGAACTCTTTGTTGAAATGATTGATCGGTTCGTGCTCCGGTGATTCCAGTTCTGCTTGCTGTGGCCTCTGCGTTGGTCTGGATGCCGAAGTGGTGGCGCGTCGCCCAACGCGAGCACTACCTGCCGGGATCAGTCAACTCAACGATGTTTCGCTGGCTGGAGACCACCCCGGTGCCCAACATGGGGCTGGTGTTGGGTGGGCTGGTTGGTGCGGCCGTCACAATCCCGACAACGGGCTCAGGGCGGATCTGGCCAACCGTTTCCGTTGTTGTGATCGCCGCGGTGACTCCCATTGGGCTCCCTTTACGCGGCAAGACTTCCAAGCTGCGTTTCACACGGCGCATGAAGACCACCGCTGGTCTGGCTGTGCTCATTTGGGGTGCCGCGTTTTGGCTCCTCAGCGTTTTTGCGACCGCCTGGTCGGCCGCGACGATTTGCTCGCTGTTCGGTTTCGTTGCGGTCGACGCCTCTTTGGCCGTCGCCGTTCCTTTGGAGTCGCGACTCGCAAAGCGTTTCCAACGCAGCGCCGAAGAGCGGCTCGGCGCAATACGTCCACTTGTGGTCGCGATCACCGGCTCCTACGGGAAAACGTCAACTAAAGAGCATCTGGCAGCACTTCTCAGCCCGGTCCGCCCCACCGTTGCTTCACCCGCGTCGTGGAACAATCAAGCGGGATTGTCGCGGGCGATCAATGAACATCTGAGTCCCTCCACCGAAGTCTTCATCGCCGAGATGGGCACATACGGCGAAGGCGAAATCCGGCGACTCTGCCGCTGGATCAAACCGGAGGTCGTGGCGATCACCGCGATCGGGCCGGTCCACCTCGAACGCATGGGGTCCATCGACAAGATCGTCGCCGCGAAAATGGAGATAGTCGAGCACGCCAAGACCGTGGTACTCAACGTCGACTCTCCGGAGTTGGCCGAACAGGCTGAACGGATTACCGATACTCATCGGGTGATCCGCTGCTCAGGTAGTCGAGACAGCGTCGCCGATGTTCGCGTGTCGGTTCAAGAAACCGGGGCGGGTTTGCACCTCGACTACTTCACTGAGTCTTATGCACTCGGTTCGCTTCACCCCTCGGTGCAAAGATCAAATGTTGCGGTGGCCGCGGCCCTCGCGGTCCAGGCCGGCGTGCCCTCTGATCGTCTAGCGGCGCTGATCGAGGACCTCGAACCAGGTGAGCACCGGGCGAGCGTTTCGGTTGCGGATTCGGGCATCACGATCATCGACAACACCTTCAACTCCAACCCCGCTGGTGCCAAAGAGGCACTGGCCACGCTATTGGCACGCAGCAACGTTGGCCGATCGGTGGTTGTCACCCCCGGGATGGTCGAATTGGGGTCACTCCAAGACCCCGAGAACGCGGAGTTCGCCCGGCTGGTAGCCGAATCCGGCTGCGAACTCGTCATCGTCGGCCGGACCAACCGCAGCGCCCTTCGCCGTGGTGCATCGGTGGTTGGCGGTATCGTGATCGAGGTGTCGAGCCGTGACGCTGCGAGGGAATGGGTTCGCCTCAATCTCAGCGCAGGTGACGGTGTTCTCTGGGAGAACGATCTGCCCGACCACTATGCGTAGGACCTAGGAGGCCAAGTTGAAGGTCGCAGTTGTATTCGGGGGGCTGTCACCAGAGCACGACATCAGCATTCTGACCGGCCTGCAAGCGGCGCGCCTGTTGCGCGATGCCGGTACGGATACCAGCCTCATCTACTGGACCAAACAGGCGAGATTCGAGAACGTGCCCGTTGATGCTGAGGCCCAGGACTTTGCTGGGCCCGACCGGGCGGGTTTCACTCCTATCGATTTCACGATTCCAGGTGGATTCGCCGAACGCGCGCGCCGACGGAACCGACCACTCGATATCAGCGTTGTGTTGAACTGTTGTCACGGGGGTCCGGGCGAGGACGGCAGCTTGGATTCATTGCTTCGTCTCGCCGGGATTCGTGTTACCGGGCCCAATGCCAGATCGTGTGCGGTTTCAATGGACAAACTGGCGACCACAGCTATCGCCGATGCTGTAGGTATCAACACGGTCCCAACCGTTGCATACGAACAGGGCGCCGACTTCGCTGCTTCGTTTGGTCCCCCGTGGGCGGTCAAGCCAAGGTTCGGCGGCTCATCTATCGGCGTCGAAGTCGGTGTCACCGATGTTGCAACGATCAAGACGCTGTCACAGGTCGCCTCGGCGCGTTCAGGGCTGGTGGTGCAGCCATACCTCGACGGCTGGATCGACCTGAATATCGCCGTGCGCACCTTCCCGCAGTTGCAGGTGTCAGCCATCGAACGGCCCTTCGCGGACGGTGTTTACGACTACGCCACCAAGTATCTCTCAGGTGCTGAAGGGATGGAGTCTGCGCCTCGTGAACTGCCCGCCGAGCTACCCTCTGCGATCAAAGCAACTATCGAGGATGCCGCCGGGACTCTTGCCGGGGCACTACAGATCAGCGGCGCACCACGCGTGGACTTCCTGTGGGACGGCGACAGTACGGTCCTGTTGAACGAGATAAATCCGATCCCTGGTGCTTTTGGGTTGTACCTGTGGTCCCCGATCGGAGTTGACCGAGTGAGGTTGCTCACTGATCTGCTCACCGAAGCAGAGAATCAACCCGTCCACCCCGGATCGTGGAACACGACGAGCGACGGTGCGGCGCTACGGGCGGCTAGCGATATAGCCACCAAACTCGCTTAGGCGATCTGCGATCAGGAAGGGAGTCACGCTCATGAGCAGCGGAGTAGCTCGCCTTGACAGCGGCGCGTGGGGGGTTCGTGTGGCTATCGGCGTGAAAGTGGCTTTGGCGCTCGCTTTCGTTGTCGCCTTGACAGTTCCTCTGGACCATCTCGAAGGCAAGGGCATGGGGTTTCGTTTCCCGTTGTTCATGCTCTCTACCGTGGTCGTTCCCATCGCTTGGCGGCGGCGCTTTGAGCCTTATCCTGCGACAGCGGACGTGCTAGTCGTTCTGCCGTTCCTGCTTGACACACTCGGCAATCTGGTGGGTTCCTACGACACCTTCGCCGTGACCGACGATGTGTTGCACACGTTGAACTGGGTGCTGTTGGTGTCGGCCTTCCACGCTTGGCGGTTCCGTCGAGTCGATTCTGCGAGCGAGATGTCGAAAGCCGACGCCTGGCTGTTGGGAGCCGGCATCGGCGCGCTGGCCATCGTCGGTTGGGAGATCGCCGAATGGATCGTGGCTGAGACCGGTGCTGGAGGCGGACTCTCGCTGACTTACGGAGACACCGTCGGCGACCTGGCCCTGTCAAGTGCTGGCGGCATGATCGGTTCGCTCCTCGGCATCCGCTACTTCAGCCAGCGCTAATCGCAGCAGCACCAATCCCCGTACAGTCAATTCAACAAAGACATCCAATTCAACAAAGACATCGATCCCCGGGGAGCGTCATAACCGCTCCCCGTCCTAGGTTGCGAGATTCTTGACCGGAACACGCGAGCTGATCCCGACGAAAGAACCCGCTCGGTCTGTGATCCAACTGGCCGCCTCTTCGATGGCCCTGTCTACGCTGTCAGGTGGACCGTTGAGGTCGATGGCCAGGGTATGGAGAAGTTTGTCGGCGTGGCGGACCGTGACCATTCGTTCGGGGCGGCCACCTTCGGCGAGGCAGTAAATCAGGACGCCTTCGGGTAGATCGAGAGCTGTCGTGTAGGCGAGAAGTTGGTAGTAGTCGTTTGTTCGGGCTCTCGCATCGGAGGTCAGCTTGTACTTGATGTCGGCGACATACACGTCTGTGCCCCGCTGACGAAAAACAAGATCTGGGCGCATCTGCACCTTCCCGCCGACGCCTAGGTGGGCGAGGCTCTGGCTGCGAACTTCGAGTCGGCCCCGCAGCGCACGACGGAGTCGCTGGGTAACAAAATCTTCGAACAATCGATTCATATCGACGAGGAACGAAGACGCTGATTGATCGCCGCTCTGGTCGAGCAAGGTCAGGTTCGACAACAGAAGCCGAGCGAGGCGTAGCGCCGGTTCGTAGTGGGCGTTGAGACGGGTGAACAGCAACCGGTCGAGATCATCGGCCCGTACAGGGGCGTCCGACACACCCTCAAGTGCCGCGACCTGTTGGAGCAGCCGTCTACGATCCTCGGCTTTGAGTCGGGGCACGCGTACCGCGAGTCTGGCTGCTGCCTTCACATAGCGGTTCTCGAGAATGTCGGGCGTGTACTCGTCGTAACGGCACGCCACCGGCAATGGGACGCCCGCCTGGCGGAACTGGGACGCCACATCGACTCGTCCGCGCAGCGCGATCAGACGCTCTTCTTCGGGCCGGTATGAGCGCAGCAAGCCGCGGGCGAGCGTGTTCGCAAGTGTCCGGGCGAAGAACGCGATGATTGACGGCAACAGATCTGCACTGGTTGTGTAGTCGAAGGATTCCTGTCGCCACGCTTTGGGTGGGAGTCCCACTTCGAGCAGAAGGAACAGGTTCTCGGGGCGAATCTTGGGACGGATCAGGATTCGGAGATCGTCGACGACGAGCGTACCCACCATGTTCTGAGCGGTCAGCGAATAGAGGCCGGGTTCGTCGGTCAGTGCAACAGTGACTGCACCGCGCCCGACTGTGTTGAGTCGGCGCGCGACGCTGGCCGAGAGCCGAACCGTCGTCGTCCCGTATTCGACCAACTCAATCGGATCGGACATTAGACCGCAGCGTCGTCGTCGCTAGCAGGATCGGAATCGCCGTTAGGGTCGGAGTCACCAGCAGCATCGGAGTCGCTGGCAGCAAGGGAGTCACCGTCAGGATCGGTTCCGTTGTGCGCTTCGGGGGCCTCTGCCGCCTCGGCTTCGTCGCTAATGCCGGAACTCTCGAGATAGCGCTCGTATACACGGTCGAACTGGAACTTGTTGATCAGGTCGCGGTCACCGAAGAACTGATCCTCGATGGAGGGCTTGATGTCGTACTCCCATATGCGCCGCACCGCTTCCTCGTCGAGGCCGGGCCTCATGAAGTGGCTTGGCCCCAACAGCAGGTGTGATCCCCCCAACTCTTCTTCGAGTTCATCGTTGACTTGGGCGACCAACTCCCCCACCCATGCCGGCTCGCCGTGTCTTTTGAGCCAGCGGTCAAGCAACCCTTCGATCGGATCTTCGTTGGGAGAGAAATGGACAAAATGGAAGCGGCGCCGCAGCGCGGTGTCGACCAATGCGATCGAGCGGTCGGCCGTGTTCATGGTTCCGATGAACCAGAGGTTCTCCGGCAGCTCGAACTCGCCTTCGGGACGGTAGAGGGTGGCCACGCTCTCGTCGCGGTACTCGAGCAGGAAGAGCAACTCTCCGAGAACCTTTGGAAGGTTGGCCCGGTTGATCTCGTCGATGATCATCAGGTGCCTTTGACCTGGAACCTCGCTCGCCTTCTCTGCCATGAGCGCCAGCGGGCCCGGCTTCAGCCGATATACCAACTCACCACCCTCGCCCTCTTCAGGCCGATAACCCTCGAAGAAGTCCTCGTAGGAACTCGACGGATGGAACTGCACCAACTTGTTGGCATCTGGAGCCAGAGCCTCCGCCAACTTTCGAGCGAGATAGGTCTTGCCTGTACCGGGCGGACCATAGAACACCACCTGCCGCTTTGTTTCCAGGAGAGCGACTATGTCGCTGAGAAAACTGGGATCAATCAGCAGTTCATCGGCGAGTTCGGCGAGGACGTTGCGCCCACCCCTGCGCCCAGGCCCATCGCTTCCTTCGAGATACCAATAGAGGAACCACGACATTCCCAATGCGTCATCCGGGAAGAACTGCTCGAGGCGCTCGCGAAGCAACGTGTTGGAGGCAACCTGGATCTCGCCGCGCGAGCCTTCCGGCGCGTCCAGTTCAAGTACTCTCAACATCTGCTGCTTTCCCTTTTCTCCTCCGTAAGGGAAGACGGGAATGTAGGTTTCAGGGTGCGTGATCGCCAGAAGTTTCATGATGACCGATTCCCCAAGTCCGCTGATGCGGAAATCGTCGTCACTGAGCATGCGGTCGATTCGCTGAGCATCGGGGTCCTCTCCCCAACACAAGTAGCGGATCGCGTTGAACATCTCTTCGAGTTCCGCAGGGCTCGCGTCATTGAAGGAGCGGTTCAACTGAGGCATAATGCCCGGACCGCCGTATGCGCCCGTGTTCCATATCTGGCTAAGATCGGCCAAGTCGAACGACTCGTCGGAAGCGAGCATGGCTGCGAACTCTCGCCGCTTCGAGTGGTGCCACTCATCTCCTTGAGTCGGATAACCTGTCTCCGCAAGATACTGCTCGACGAGCGGGGACAGCGGATCGGGCTTTCGGCCAACAGCCAAGGTCAACAACTCGTCGAACAGCGGTTTCAAGAGTTCTGCCACCTCGACGACCGTCGCCGCGAGGTCGACTTCGGCGAATTGTTCCCGCTCGAACCATCGTCCGTAGACGAACTCTGCCCAGTTCCTCCCGCTGAGTCCGACATCCTCGCCGATCAAAGAGGATGACCCGCCTAGCACGCGACAACCGGGATAGTCCGCTGACTCGAGGATCGGCGCAACATCTTCGCGCCAGCCTTTGCGAATTAGTGCAGGTCGCAAGGCCACCGCAGCACCTCGATTCGTTACCCATACGCGGATCCCCAGACCTGGCGCCTCCTTGGTCGACCAGTCCACCCAAAGATCCCCTCGGGGTGTGCCTTTCGTCCATTCGAGCGGGGGCGTTCTGTATTCCAGCTCGCGTCCGAGCGCAGCAGAGACTTCCTCAACAAGCCAATATCCCCAGTAGTCTGCAATATTCACAAGTGCCCGCGCGTTGGTTTCGCGCTCCTCGGCCGGCACCTCTTGATCAAAGCCGAACACGGCTCGATCCATGAGCACCTCGTCGAGGAATATCCACTCGTTTTCAGATTCGTCCCACCAAGCCGCGGTCATCTCGAACTCGTTGTTATCGGTCGAGACCTCACGAACCCCCTCCAAGAAAGTCCGATAGCGCTCGACTGGATCGGAGGGCAGGCTCGTCCCAGTCAAGAATTCAACGAAATTCACACCACTCGGCCAGATCACCGGCCAGCGCTCATGATCAGCAAGACCCCAGAAGTACGACAAGACAAAGGGTACGTTGGCGAGTGCTGGTGTGGAGCCCTTCTTTATGGTCGTTGCATACTCGGCGAGCGCCCCGACCTTGGCTAAGGCTTCTTCGTCAGATTCGGGGACTGTCAACGACTCGACTAGAAGTCTCGCTACCCGTTCGGGTTCGTCCGCGCGATTGACAAGGATATTCAGCGTCATCTGACCGATCGTTCCCTTGAATCCGATCGTCGTTGGCCTAGGCGCCCATTTCTGCGCACCCTTCTTGAACGACTCAAGGTCGCCCGTTCGGGCTAGATCATCGACCAGTTCGAGCGCTTCAGCCCCGCTCGAATGGAACTGTTCTATCCATGCCTCAGCCAGTCGATACCGTGGCTCGTCGGCAACGAATCGCCTGTGGTGTGCCTCGTACCAACGGCGGCGAAACTCCTGTTCGCTGGCGACCCGTTGTACTCCGCTCTCAATCGCTGTGGATTCCATGGTGCGCCTCTCTGCAGGGTTCGGTAGGCCAGGTTTTTCGGCCCGACTTGTGAGCTTAGGTTGACCTCTTTGTGCGCGGCACATCCTAGACAGGGGGTCTGACAGCTATCGCTGACAGTTTCCTGCGATCAGCAGAAAGGCTTGGGTGTGTGGGTCAACACTATAAATTATGACTAATCCGATCATAATTTATTGGATTCAGCTTACACTACGCCGAATGAGCATCGTTTTCGATCAGGCAGCCCTCAATACAGACCTAGCCGCTCGCAGCGCTCTTTCGACGTTGCGCTGGGCGCAACAGGAGTTCGGGAAGGATATGTGTCTGCTGTCGTCGATGCAGGATGCGGTTCTGATCGATCTCGCGATACAGGTGTCGTCGGCTATTGACATCGTTTTTCTAGACACGGGATACCACTTCAGTGAAACCTGGGACACGTTGTCGATGGTCGAACAGCGCTACGGCATCACCGTCAAGGTGATCAGCGCGCCTGCGACGAGGATGCGGGACTCCGTCCGTCCGGGAGAATGTTGCGACGTCAAGCCCTCACTCCTGGACGAGGTGCTAAGACACCGCCGAGCGTGGCTCACGGGAGCGCGCAGAGCTGAAACGGAAACCCGTGCCCAACTCAAACTGGTTTCTACTGATCGACGCAACAAGACCAAGATCTGCCCGCTCGCTCAGTGGAGCGACGAGGACGTCACGCAGTACGTCCAGACCCGCAATGTCATCACCAACCCGTTGATCGTTCAGGGCTACCCGTCAATCGGCTGCGCGATCTGCACGACAAAACCGCTTCAAGGTACCCACCCACGAAGCGGGCGGTGGAGTGGTACCGCAAGAACAGAGTGCGGCCTCCACCTCTAAGACGCCCGCAATAGCGGAACCCGAGTGGGGTCGGTTCCGCCGACAAGACAGGGTCCGCTGGTCGTTACTGCTGTTGGGCGCCCTGTTGGTGCTGATTTTCGGCCTGTGCCGCGGTGGAGACTGTCAACGGCCCGCTCGATTCGTTCACGAGTTGACCCGCCGGGCTGTCGGCCTGCTTGGAGATCAACACCTCGGCGTCGACCGTGGCGACGCCGGAGCCTGCGAACACGCCCCGAACCGGCGGCACGTCGCCATAGTCGCGACCGCAGCCAATCACCACATGACGCTCGCCGGCCTCTCCTCCGTTGGTTGGATCAATCGCCCACCAACCCCAACCGGGCACTGCGACCTCGACCCAGGCATGGGTCTGCACGCTCACGAGGTCCGCTTCCGGTGAGTCGAACTCGGTCCCGTCGGCGGCGAACAAGTAACCCGAAACATAACGAGCCGGTACCCCCACGCTACGCAACATCCCCAGCGCCAAGTGGGCGAAGTCCGGGCACACACCCGCGCCCCCCCATGAGCAACTCCGGCAGCGTTACGCCGATATCGGTGCTGTCCTGCCGATAGACCAGCGCAGCTCGCACATCGGCTACCACCGCTAAGACCATCTCCACAACCGATGAGGTTCCCGCAACCGCGGAGGCGGCCCGCTGCTCGACCACGTCGCCACTACTCCAACCCACATGCTGCGACGGGACAAGGTACTCCAGGTGCTCTGAGCGGAACTCCTCCTCGGCCAACGCTGCGGGGTCCGGCGCGACCCCCGGTGTCGAGCGCGGGGCCGTCTCCACTTCCGCCTCCGCCAACAACTCCAACTCGGTGTGGGGTTTCCGGACACCAAGATGCTCCACGACCGTGCCCCAGTAGTCGAACACCGAAAACACCTCCAACACGGGGCGGGACGTGAGTCGATAGGAGAGCACCCGCTGGAAGTCATCGTCACGGGGCCGTACCCGCACCACGTTCTGCGACTCGGTCACAGCCTCGGAGTAACGAAAGTGCATCTTGTAGGTGATTCCGAGCCTCACCGCGAACACCCTCCGTCAACCGCTTCGATTCCGAGACTCACGACTCCGCTCCATCACCGAGAGGGCCGGGGCGCAGATACTGGGAGCGAGGTGCAGCCAGAGTCTGAGGTGGCGCGATTCCGTCCTGAACATCGCCGGCCACCTCGGCCAACTCCTTGCCGAATTCCAATAACGCGGGTACCGGAGAAGAAGCCAGGGCCTCGGACAGGTCGCCGAACTCCAGACGGGAGCGCAAAAGGGCGGTTTTGCGGCGCGCGCGATCCAACGCCGTGGCGCCCAAGGCCAGACCGGCGAGACTCTCCTCCGCGCGGACCAGGCAGGACAATACCGAGCGGGGCAGATCGTCTGCGTGCAGCAGGTAGCGCACCACCGAGTCGAAGTCTGGGGCGTTACCGCGCTGGCGGTGATAGGCCTGCAGCGAGCTGGTCAGACGCAGCATCCGTCCGGCGTCCAAGGATCCGCGGGGATCGCTGTGACTGGCTTCGAGCAGACCCACTGTGAAGATCGACCGCTCCAGCATCCGGCCCACCACCACGAATGCGTGCCCCTCATCGCGTCGCATGCCCTCGTTGAGCACCCCGGAGATAGCCAAGCATGCCCGCCTGACCATCAGGAGCACCTCGTGCAGATCGCTTGGCGTGTTGTCGTGGCCGAGGAACGGGAACCTGAGATAAAGCCCGTTGGCCTCCTCCCAGAGCTCGATCGGAATCCGATCCCGGACTGAGCGAAGGTTCTCGCGCACGGCGATGATCGACGACACCATCGAGCCGGGATTGTCGCGGTCCGCTAACAGGAAAGCGACCAACTGCGGTCTGCTGTCGAGCGGTCCGACTGCTTGCAGTTCCTCGGTGAGACCCAGGGTCTTGACTAGCAACTCGCTCTCAGCAATCGCTTCATCCGCGCGCAGCCCGGTGATCGAGTTTGCCGCGTAATCAAGGCACCTGGAGGTCGACTCCGCGCGCTCGAGGTAACGGCCCGTCCACAGCAGCGCCTCAGCGTGGCGAGCCAGAATCATGGCGACTCGTGGGCAAGCACCCAGGTGTCCTTGGAACCGCCGCCTTGGGATGAGTTCACGATCAACGACCCGCGTCGCATGGCCACTCGGGTAAGACCGCCCGGGAACACCTCGGTGGTCTCGCCGGTAAGCACGAAGGGTCGCAGATCCAGATGCCGGGACTCCAGACGATCGTCTGCGAAAGCGGGCAGCGTCGAGAGTTGCACCAGTTCTTGAACGATCCACTCTCGGGGTTCGGCTTCGATTTGGGATCGGGCCGCTTCGAGTTCCTGCTCACTGGCGTGAGGGCCGATCAACACGCCGGTGCCGCCTGATTCCCCGACTGGTTTGGCCACGAGTTCGTCGAGTCTCCCGAGCGCCTCGGCCCGCTGGTCGGGATCCCACATCATGTATGTGGTGACGTTGTCGATGATCGGTTCGGCACCCAGGTAGTAGCGGATGAGATCGGGCACGTAGGGGTATACGCCCTTGTCGTCGACCACACCGTTGCCAATGGCGTTGCAAACCGAGACGTTGCCTGCGCGCAGCGCGCCGAGCAGGCTCGGCACGCCCAGCGCCGAGTCGGGGCTGAACGACACCGGATCCAGGAAATCATCATCGATCCGCCTGTAGATCACGTCCACCCTCACCAGCCCCTCGATGGTGCGGGAGTAGACCCTGTGATCGTCAACCACCAGGTCGCGGCCCTCCACGAGTTCCACGCCCATGGAGCGGGCAAGGAAAGCGTGTTCGAAATACGCGGAGTTGAAGATGCCTGGTGTCAACACCACGATGTGGGGGGAGTCGTTGCCGTCCGGAGCCATCGACTCCAGGGTGGTGCGCAACATGGGTCCGTACTGCTCGGTGGGTTGCACCGCGTGGTCGTCGAACAGCCAGGTACAGACCTTCGCCATCGCCGCTCGGTTCTCGACGACATAGGAGATCCCGCTGGGGTTGCGAAGATTGTCCTCCAGCACCCGGTAACGCCCATCCGCGCCGCGCACAACATCAATACCAGCGATGTTGCAATGCGCGTTATGCCGGACCTTGATCCCTACCGCGTTGCGTTCGAAGCCCTGAGAGGACACCACCAACCAGCGAGGCACCACCCCGTCGGCCAGCGCCTCGCCGTCGCCGTTGTAGAAGTCCGCCAGGAAGCAGTTGAGAGCAGCCACCCGCTGGCTCAGACCGCGGGCCAGTTCGTCCCACTCGGCCGCGGCTATAAGGCGGGGGAAGATGTCCATCGGCCAGATCCGTTCGGTGCCCGCATCGTCGCTGTAGACGGTGAAGGTGATGCCTTGCCGACGGAACTCTTCGGCGACGAGCTTTTCCAGGCGCCGTAGTTCGGTGACGCCGAGCTCACTGAAACGCTCGACGATCCGCGCATAAGCGTTCCGGACCGACCCATCGGGTTCGAACACCTCATCGTAAGCCCGGCTCGCGTCGTAGTTGTCCAGCAGCCCAGGCGCCGGTTCACCAAACCCGTTTCCGCTCACGGCCGCCATGCTAACCGCTCCGCCCCCGCGCAAAAGTACAGGGCCCGACAGGACCCCAACCAAGCACTCGGCTCTTGGTTGCTGGGAGTCCAGTCGTCAAGCCTCTGCGAGCTTTCGAAACGGAGGTTTGGTCGTGCCCGGGGCGGGACTTGAACCCGCATGGAGGTTGCCCTCCCGGGGGGTTTAAGCCCCCTGCGTCTACCGATTCCGCCACCCGGGCGTAACCATAAAACTAACGCCAAGCTTTAGATTGCCACCAACTGCTCGCGTTGGCCATCAACATCAGCTGCCGGTTCTGCTACACGTTCGGTGGAACTGTCGATGGCCAGCCACAAAGCGGAGCGAATCCGATCGGCCCGCGCTCCGCTGAGTCCATTGCCGACAACGATCCCTTCGATCATGTCGGACACGACCGCTGGCCAAGGCCGACCCCGGAGTCGCACCGCTATCGTCGGCACACCGCGGCGGCGCCTGATGGTTCTTTGCACCCCCTCAACTCCCGGCGGTGCGCGAAAACACGGCACGACGAGTCCACGCAGTCTCGCCGCTTGAGCCAACGTGCGGGCCGCTGCGGCAAACTTGAGTGACGTGGCTTGCATGAATCCCATGCTGTCATACGGGTGTGACACTCCAGACGTGAGAGTTGTGCCAAAGTGCAGGGCATGGAGACTCCCGTCGACTTGAACCCGGCGCAACAAGAAGTCGTCGCCCTCCTCGGAGCAAGCCGCGCCGAGCGGCCTGTATTCGAGGCAAGCCTGCGCACCGAACTGGCAGCGGCTATCGAGCAAGGACTGGCGCCCCTCACCGAGCGGGCCAACAAGATCGACGACACCATATGGGTCTCAAAACACGCTCTTGGACAGGTAATGGGTTGCGAGCGCAAATACCTGGCCGAAGAAGAAGCACAATTCGAATGGTCGGTTCCCCTCGCCCGAGGTTCCATTTCTCACAAGGCAATCGAGTTGTCCATTCATTGGCGCCGTGAACCAGAACCGCTGGCGCTCGTCGACGAGTCTCTGAGCCGCCTCACCGAATCAGACAACAGTCTCGGTGATTGGCTACAAACAATCAGCGAGGCCGAACGGGCCGAGCTGAGGGCCGAGAGCAACGACCGAGTCGTGAAGTTCCTTGAGTGCTTTCCGCCGTTGAAGACCGGGTGGCGGCCGGTCACCGAAAGTCGGCTCCGCTATGAGGTCCACGACCAATTCGTGTTCAGCGGCAAGGTCGACCTCACCCTGGGACACCCCGAAGGCAACCGGGCCGGGAAGGTGCTGATCGACCTCAAAACTGGCGGATTCTCGCCTCAACACCTCGAAGACCTACGTTTCTACGCCCTCATCGAGACCATCCGCCTGGGCACTCCACCACGACGAGTCGCCACCTACTATCTCGACCAGGGAAAATTCGTGCCTGAGGACATCACCAACGATGTTCTTTTTGCGGCTGCGGCTCGCCTCATCGACGGCACGACCAAGATCGTCGAACTCCTGGGTTCCGAACGCGAACCAGATCTCGTGGTGGGTCCGGTGTGCCGCTGGTGCCCGGTCCTTCACGACTGCGAAGTTGGTAAGCGCCATCTCGAAGAAGACGACGAAGACTCCGGTTGGTAGCGGGCATAGGGCAGTCGGGGTATCTGACCCATGTTGACAAGCAATTCGATTCGATGGCGGCTCGGGGCTGCGGTCGCTACCGGACTCGTTGTGGTCGGAGGTTGTGCTACAGACAACGAATTGGCAGAGCCGCGGCCAACCGTGCCTGCGGTTACGACAGCGCTTGTTGAGGCGTTGCCAACAGACGCTCACGCCGACAACCAAGAGCAGCCCGACGAACCGACGCCGCCCGACAGCCCGGCACCAGCCGGCAACGCAGAACAAACCGAAAACTCAGCGGAGGCGCTACCACCCGAAGGAAATCTGCTCAACGCCGGCATCGCCCTGGAGCAGATACTCATCCTCGATGAACCGATCGACATGGCCGCAGCCCCCGGCGACCCAATGGTCTGGATCGCCGAGCGGGGCGGTCGGGTGCTACGGGTGGACTTGGCGCACCGAGAGGTGGTCGAGACGATCTTGGATGTCTCTGCTGAGACCATCGCCGAAGGTGAGCAGGGTTTACTGGGCATCGCCGTGAGCGATGGCTGGTTGTATGCGAACTTCACCGACCGAAACGGCGACACTCGTGTCGAGGCCTTCAAGCGAGAGGGCACTTCTCTGAGCGGTGAACGCCGAACGATCCTGCGTCAGTCCCAGCCGTTCAGAAACCACAACGGAGGCGCGCTCATGATCGGTCCAAACGGCCACCTCTATATCGCTTTCGGCGATGGAGGCTCTGGCGGCGACCCGCTTGACCATGGACAGAACCCTGCCACCTGGCTGGGGGCGATTCTGCGAATCGAGCCAACACCAGACTCAACCGAGCCCTACTCAGTCCCGCACGACAATCCCTTCGCCTCTCCCCCAAGCGACCCAAGCGACGCCACGCAGGGCTCTGGGGAGGTCTTCTTGTTTGGAGTGCGCAACCCTTGGCGCTTCTCGTTCGACACAGGCACAGGCGACCTTTGGATCGCGGATGTCGGACAGGACCTCTATGAGGAGGTGACCGTGCTGCTCGCCGCCAACGGTGGAGGAGTCGGGGCCAACCTGGGCTGGCGTCTGCGCGAGGGTCTGCACGAGTTTTCCGGCGACAAACCCCCCGGCAATGTCGACCCCGTATGGGAGTACGGCCAGGATGACGGCTGCAGCGTTACCGGAGGTTTCGTGTACCGAGGCTCAACGATCGAGGAACTGGTCGGCTCATATTTGTTCGGCGATTACTGCACCTCACGCCTTTGGGCCGTACAGATTTCATCGGGTGAAGTGGTGTTTCGGGACTTTGGAGTGACGGTGCCCGGTGGTTCACTCGCCTCTTTCGGCCAAGACGCCAACGGTGAACTCTACGCCTTGTCGCTCGAAGGCCCCGTGTCTCGCGTCATCGCAGACTGACGCAGCACTTCCGCCGGTGAGGTCATAGACAATGAGAGGAATCGCCAACACCTGAAACCAGCGTCCAGTGCTGGAGATAATCGCAGAAATCCACATCAGGCGATAGTTGCGATAGCGAAGAGCTGCGAACGCGCTAGCTCTCGTATCGGCAACTTCGGGCATCCGGCAAGGCTACGGAACTCAGTTCCCAATCGTGGACCGACCCGTGGACCGGGTTGACAGCCTGCCAGAATAGGCGCCATGCCCTTAATCACTACAGAGGTTCACGAGCGCGTAGCAGTGCTCACGCTCAACGACCCCGACAAACGAAACGCCGTCACCTTGGCCATGAACGACGAAATCATCGCCGCGCTCGACGAGTGGGAGTCAGATGACGGCATTGGCGCACTTGTTGTGACCGGTGCTCCACCAGCGTTTTGTGCAGGCGCAGACCTCAGCGATCTTCTTGCCGACCAGGGGCCGGCCGGCATGCGAAAGGTCTATGACGGTTTCTTGCGAATCGCTCATTGCCCGATGCCGACTATTGCCGCGGTCAACGGCGCTGCGGTCGGGGCCGGTTTCAACATGGTGCTGGCCTGCGACATCGTCATCGCGGCACGGCGAAAAGCTCGTTTCGATTCCCGATTCCTGCAGATCGGGCTTCATCCCGGTGGGGGCCACACATGGCGTTTGCGTTCCATAACCAGTCGCCAGACTGCTTTGGCGATGGTCCTGTTCGGTGAGGTCATTGGTAGCGAGCAGGCCCTCGATCTGGGACTCGTTTGGAAGGTTGTCGACGACGACGATCTGCTTTCCGAGTGTCTGACACTGGCGACACGCGCGGCGGCGCAACCCAAGGAACTGGCGGCTCGAACCAAGGCCACGATCCTGACACTGGACACCATCAGCGAATCTGATCAGTCCGTCGAACACGAACTCCACCCTCAGCTCTGGTCGATGGGCGAAGGTGCCTTTCGGAGCCTTGTCGAGGGCCTTCAGAAGCAGATCAGCTCCAAGGACTGAGCCTTCGTGGAGATCGAAGCTGAGATCGAAGTCGACGAGACGACTGGTCTCGTCAAGCGCTCCGCTCCTCCCCCATACCCGATCGGGCCGGCTACTTTCGCCGCGCTCCTTGATGGACCCCTCAAACGCTTTCCCGAGCGGGTCGCCTTGATCGACAACGAACGCCAGTGGACCTTCGCAGAACTGGACCGTAGCGTCGACCAAGCCGCGGCGGCTTTGACTTCGCTGGGCGTAGGCCCCGGTGATCGAGTCGCGTGGTCGCTTGCGAACTGCGCCGAAGTGCCGATCGGGTTCCTCGCCACCCAACGCCTCGCGGCAGTCTGGCTTGGGATCAACATGAATCTCGCTCCGCCAGAAAAATCTCATCTTCTCAACGACTCGCAAGCATGCCTGTGGATCACCGCGAACGATACGACCGCCGCGTCCAACAACACGTCGTTCAGCGGGTCTGTAATCAGCGAGTCCGAATACAACGATGCGGTCTCAACAGCAGACCCCACAAGCGCTCCACACCCAAATATCGACCCCCATGCGCCCGCCGCGATTGCCTACACCTCGGGCACCACCGGTGCACCCAAGGGAGCGGTCCACAGTCAACACAATCTGTTGTGGCCTGGCCTCATAACTCTGAGCACCCATCCACCCAAGCCAACCGACCGTCAGGGCACGCCACTGGCACACACAATCCTCAACATGCTGATCCTCGGCGTTATCTCAGCTTGGACGCGGGGCACCACGGGCGTTGTCCTGCATCGCGGCGACCCCGAAGGGTTCTGTGCCGAGGTGGCACGCCACCGGCTCACAAGAACCACTCTGGTCCCAGCGCAGCTCCATGATCTCGTGCATCACAACGGCGTCGATCCCGAAGACCTGGCGTCACTTGAGTCGATCCTCGTCGGCGGGGCCGCAACTCCGGCCAACACCCGCCGCGCCTTCGCCGAGAAGTTCAATATCCGTGCCCTAATAGGTTACGGCCTTTCTGAGGCACCCACCGGGATTGTCAGAGAAACAACGGACGAACCGATCGACGACTCAGCCACCGGTTACGCGTTGGACCTGCTCGAAGTAGTGATCGTCGACGACAGAGGCCAAGAGCTGCCCGCTCATGAGCAGGGCGAGATCTGTCTGCGACCCGCACGTGTGGGACCGTGGGCCGGTTGCTGGACTCCAACGCTCGGCTATTGGCGCCGCCCCAACGCAACCCGGGAACTGCTTCGAGGCAACATTCTGCACACCGGCGACATCGGGGCACTCGACAGCAACGGGCGCCTTACGGTCAACGGCCGTAGCTCTGATCTGATCCTGAGAGGCGGGGCCAACGTTTCGCCGACCGAAGTCGAGAAGGTTCTGCTCGATCATCCCGATGTGGTTGACGCCGCTGTCTACGGCATAGCCGATGAGCGGCTCGGTGAGCGCGTGGCTGCGGCAATTGTGTCGGCTCAGTCGCAACCGGACCTGGCCGAACTGCGCGGGCACCTCGCCCAACACCTGGCTCGCTACAAGATCCCCGACCAGATTCGTGTGCTCGACCAACTACCCCGCAACTCCATGGGAAAAGTCCGAAAATCCGAGCTACGGGCGCTTGCTGAGCCACTCTGCGACTAGATCGGCGGAACGCTCGTGCCATTCCTCAACGGTGAACCCGTAACGAATATGGTCCTCCCATACGCCGTTGATCTCGAGATACCTCACCGCGGTTCCCTCTTCACGTAGCTTGAGCTTCTCGACAACCCTTCGGCTGGCCGTATTGCGGGGCACAATCGCCACTTGGATCCTGTGTAGGCGCAACTCCTCGAAGGCGAACCGGGCGACCAGCACGAGCGCCTCGGGCATGTAGCTGTTGCCTGCCAGGGCCTCGTCGATCCAGTAACCGACGTAACAGGACTGAAAGGGGCCTCGCTGGATCGAGTTGAGGTTGATCTCACCGGCAAAAGCTCTGTCGACAAAAACCCCGAAGCTGTGACCAGAACCCCGTTGCCGCTCGCGCTGGCGCGCTGAGCAGCGGTTGGCGAACGCCACTCGGTCCTCGACGACATCCGGCGCGCCGCTGAGACGCTGCGGTTCCCATTGGGTCAACCAGTCTTGGTTGCGGCGGCGTACCTCCTGCCAGCCACCAAAGTCGTTCACTTCAAGTGGCCGAAGCAGCACCCGACGGCCAGACAGTCTGCTCACGACCAGAATCGTAGGCCAACCGCTCCGCTCGAACCTTTTCGGTGATCGGTTGTCGAACAGCTAGTCCAGAAGCGAGAAGGCCAAGCCGTCGAGGATGTCACTTTCGGAAACAAGGCATTCTTCGAAGCCGAAGTAGCGCATGACCTCACCAGGATGCACATGCCCCCCACGATCACATCGACTCTGCCCTCTTCGAGTCCCGGGTTGTGGCGTCGGTCCTCACGCGGTTCGGTGACCAGCGTGCGGTACACGTCCTCGGCAGCTTCTTTGCTCAGCTTGAAGTGATGGATCTGATCACGGTCATATTCGGCCAGCCCAATCTCAACGGCCGCAGCCGCCGACACCGTGCCTGCCAGTCCCACGAAAGTCTTGGCCTGCAACGACGCAGGAATAAGGCGCGCAACATCATCAAGATGGGCTTCGGTGATCGATAGGCAAGCCAACAGTTCCTCCGGTGCCGGAGGATCCGATTCGATGTATTTCTCGGTCAGGCGAACACACCCGATGTCGACCGACAATGCCGCTTCGCATTCTGTTAGTCCGTAGGCGAACTCAGTGGAACCGCCACCGATATCGACCACCAGAAACGGTCCGTAGGTAGGGTCTAGATCAGCGGTTGCGCCCGCAAATGACAGCCTGCCTTCCTCTGAACCGGACAACAATTCAGGACGGGTTCCAACAACGGACTCAGCAGCATCGAAAAACTCGTCTCGGTTGAGCGCATCGCGAGCAGCCGAAGTAGCGGTGATGCGAACCCGCTCAACGTCATGGCGATCCATCACTTGGCGATAGCTCTTGAGGCACTGAACTGTGCGCTCAATCGCCTCTGGTGCCAGCCGTTTGGTGGCATCGACTCCCTGACCGAGCTGGGTGATGGTCATATGCCGTTCCAAGGTGGCCGAACCGCCGTGCACCAGCAGACGAGTCGAGTTGGTACCGCAGTCGATGGCGGCCACAGGTGCGGTCACAACAACTCCGATGCGACCAACTGCTCAGCCACCCAGCGGCCAACCGGGTCGTCGCCTCCGGCGAGATACCAGGCGTAGTGGGCGTGGAGACACTTGACGCCCCGACGTGTGCCCCCTACCCCACCGCTGGGCCGAGGACCGTTATACGACTCCTCGATAGCGGCGTCGCGCTCCGCGGCGTAGCGAGCATGGGCTTGCGACAATTCGTCGGCGTCAACGGCTTCTTCGGCTTGTCGTACTCCACCCACAGACTCCAGACGACCGACAGCGCGGCGAGTTTCTTCGCCGACCAACCAGTAGCGGGTTGGCATCGGTCGCCCATTGCTCAACAGAGGCGCATTGCGTATCACGACCGGATCGCCCGCCTCGTTCTCGACGACTATCTCAAAGTCCCCTTCAGGTTCCCGCCCTAGTAGCTCGGCTACCCGATTGCGCTCTGGGGAGGTTGTCACAGCGAACGGCGCAGCAAACGACGTAGCAGCAAAAATGCTACAACCACTGCGGCTAGCGTCGCGATCCGTTTCATTACCGGCGCACCTGCGGCGCCGATCAGGTCGATCGCCTCGGGTTCGGGCATATCAATCTTGCGGGCCCCACCGCTAGGCGCGGTTGCCTCGGAAGCGGTTGCCTCGCCTTCGGTAGAAGCCTCGGGGTGCTCCGATTCGGCCTGCTCTGTTTCGCTGAGATCGTCGCTGGGTGCCTCGGCCAGCATGTCAGCGAGATTCTGCGCGAACTGATCCATCAGGTTGGCGCTCACGTCGGCCATCACTCCTCGCCCGAACTGAGCGAACTTCCCTGTGATTTTCATGTCGGTGTCGACATTGACTCTGGTGATCGAATCTGACACCGCCTCGAGCTTGGCGGTGATCAACGCGCTGGCGTTGCCTGCACCGCGGGTGTCTCGACCCTTGCCGCTCAGCACCGCCTTGTGGTCTTGGTCGTTGCGCTCCACGAAGTTCGCCGCGCCCTTGAACTGGGCAGTGATAGGCCCCACCTTCACCTTTACGAAACCGCGGTAATCGTCACCTTCAACTTCTGTCAGTTGCGCTCCTGGGAGACACGGAGCGATGCGTTCGAGGTCGGTAAGCACGGCCCACGCCTCATCGATTGGCCGAGCCACTTCAAAAGTACTGTTCAGGTCCATCTGCGCAGATCCTCCAACGTGTCGACGTCTGCTGGGTCGCCATCACAGGGTATCGACTCAACCATCTCGGGGCGCTCGCGCCAAAGACTGCGCGCTCCTTCATCTCCCGACACCGGGAGCGATGCCCACATTGCCGCGGACAAGCGAATCGGAGGGCGATTACCTTCACCGAAATCCGCAGCCGCGAAGTCCGCTTCGCTGTCCCTGACCGCTTCCCAAGCTCTCACACCAACACCGGGTTGATCACCAAGACCAACGACAATCGCCTTATGTCCCCTGCTAGCGGCGTAGGTAACCGCGCCCCGCAGCGAGGTCGCCTGACCGTGGTCCCAATGCTCGTTGTGAATGATGGTCACGTCTTCTGACAAGACTTCTGTGAGGTCCACGCACCCAGAAACAACGATGACCTCATCGAAGCCGGCTGCCCGGGCTGCGTCGACCGCATGACACACAATCGGCTTTCCTCTTACCTCGGTGAGAAGCTTGTGGTCCTCGCCCAAGAAGCGTGAACCGGCCCCGGCTGCGAGCACAACCGCCGCTGTTGTCACCACATCGCGGTCGGGACTAGAGCCAGTTTGGGTGATCACTATCCCAGTGTGGCAGCACCAAAGAGCAGCCATGCGCCTAGCGTGTCGGTAATGAGTGATTCCGTTGACCCCTCATCTTCTCCAAGCATCGCCGAGCCTCCGTTGGTTCGGGTCAACCTTTTGATCGCAGACGCTGCCCAGGTCGCTGATGGCAAGCTCTACATCCTCGGCGGAGGACTGACCGCGGTCGGCCCTCGTCCCCAACCGATGGGAGTCGCGATCCGCATTGAGGTGCCCTGGGACCGCGCCAACGTTTCGCACGAATGGCGAATTGAGCTGCTCGACGAAGACGGACATCCGCTGATGATCGGCGAGCGGCCGCTCGTGGTGCAGGGGAACTTCGAGGCCGGGCGACCGGTGGGTCTGCGGCCCGGCACGCCGCTTTGTGTCCCCTTGGCGATCAACTTCCCGACGATTCCAGTGACCCACGGCAAGAGTTACACCTGGCAACTCTCCATCAACGGCTCCACTCACTCCGACTGGCGCCAGAGCTTCTTTGTTCGCCTTCCCAAGCAGACCGGCTCTCCCAGTACGCCACCCTCAAACCGCTAGTCTCCGGTGGCGCTGACCGCAGTCCTCAGCCGTGTATGGGGCCGTCGGTGACGGTTAGCGACTTGGCGTCACGGCCGGTACGACGAGAGATGATCTCCGCGGTGATCGACACGGCTGTTTCTTCAGGTGTACGAGCCTCGATATCGAGGCCGATTGGTGAGCGCAAGCGAGCCAAACCGGCTTCGTCGACACCGGCTTCGATCAATCGCTTCGTACGGTCATCGTGAGTGCGCCGACTCCCCATGACGCCGATATAGCCGACGTTGGTCGCCAACGAAGACACCACCGCGGGCACATCGAACTTGGCGTCGTGGGTGAGAATGCAAACCACATCGCGTTCGCCTAACTCGTCGCCCACCTCGGCCAACAACCGATTCGGCCACTCAACCACAACCTCATCGGCCATCGGGAAACGAGTCTTGGTGGCAAACACCGCCCGAGCGTCACAGACCGTGACCCTGTAACCCAGCACTTTGGCCACTCGGGCCAAAGCGGCCGTGAAGTCAACCGCCCCAAAGATCAACATTTTGGGAGGCGGAGCGAAACTCTCAATGAACACCGATACCGCTCCCTCACGGGCCTCGCCATGCAGCCCGTAATGGCGGATACCACTTCGACCAGCTGCCAATTCGCCGCGGGCGTCGCGGGTCACAACCCGATCAAGGTCAGCATTGCCAAGCGATCCCGATGACTCCGCATCCGGCCGAACGATTAATTTGGCGCCAGTGAACTCACCTTCTACCACCGTGGCCAACGCCACTGGAGATTCCGCGCGGATGGCGTCTCGAAGCTGTTCAAACAGCGATTGATCAGCCGTCATCGACACCGGCGCCTACCAATCAAGGGGTTCGATGAACAGGTGGATGGTACCGCCACAGGTCAACCCCACCTCGAACGCCTCATCATCGCTGTAACCAAAGCTGACCATGCGGCGCTCACCGGTAGCCAACACTTCAAGGGCTTCAACAACGACCGCTCCCTCTACACAACCACCCGATACAGAACCCGAAACCTCGCCGTCTTCGGTGACCGCCATGGCCGCACCCACCAGCCGAGGTCCAGATCCTTCAAGGTCAACTACCCGCGCCACAGCCACAGCCACTCCTGCGCTACGCCAGCGATCCAAATCGTCGAGCAGTTCTTTCATCGTTCAGATCCTACGGGAATTGTCGAACGCCCCTCAGAGCCGCGGAGCACGAGTTCGGCCAGTTCTTGCAGAGAGTCGAGGCAGTGCCCCTCAACAAAGTCATCTACGTATGGCAAAGCGGCAGCCATGGCTCGAGCCAAAGGCGCATATCCCGGAGAGGCCTTCAAGGGATTCACCCACACAACACGGTGAGCGACAAGGGCAAGGCGCTGCATCTGGATTTCCATCTCTTGCGGCTCACCGCGATCCCAGCCATCCGAGA
Source organism: Candidatus Aldehydirespiratoraceae bacterium (assembly GCA_965198365.1). Classification (GTDB taxonomy): domain Bacteria; phylum Actinomycetota; class Acidimicrobiia; order Acidimicrobiales; family Aldehydirespiratoraceae; genus VXYK01. Next base: position 2,716,410 of record OZ240617.1, read on the forward strand.
GGATCACGACCGTGGCTCCCCGCGCCATGCCCCGACAACCCCACTCATCATTGAAACGACCCAAACTCTCGCCCAGGCGGGTACCGCCGGACCAGTCTTTGACCACCAGCGAGGCGGCTTGCAGCGCCCGATCCGGGTCTCTTTGTGACAACTCTCGGGTGAGTCGTGTCAGCCGCGTACCCAACGCAAACGCCTCAACGCGAGCGCGACCAGCCACCGAGGCATGCACAAATCCGATCAGGGCACGTGCATAGGGTTCCATTGAGCCCGACACGTCGAGCAGCAACACCAAACGCCGCGGTTGTTGACCTGGAACTGTACGAGCGATCTCGGCTGGTTCACCTCCAGATCGCAGCGCCTGTCGCACGGTGCGTCGTATGTCGAGTGCGCCCCGCGCTCTGCTGCTGGGTACACGTCGGCGACTCCGCCGACATGGTCCCATGAACAAGATCTCGTCCATCAGCCGCCGAGACTCAGCAAGTTCCTCGTCTGAGTAGTCCGCGAAGTCCTTTTGCCCCAACGTCTCCGTGGCGCAGTAACGCACGGTGATGCTGTCGTCGTTGTCATCGTCATCGGCGCCGTCAGCCGGGATTTGTTCCGGGTCGTCCATCGCCAACGTGACCGGCAATGGCTCTTGTGGAGGCCGCCAAACCAATCCCGAGTCCACACCACCCCAATACGCCGCGAACAGACCATTGAATACCTCAATGTCTTCGGGCCGGTGCACCAGCACGGCCCGGGCCGCCCAATACACCTCCTCTGGATAACCAAGGTCGATTTCGGCGAGCGCCTCGGTGAACAAACGCGAAGACCCCAACGACACACCTAGGCCGCCACGGCGCAGAGTTTCCACGAACCCGACTGCCACAGCAATCGTCATCAACCCACCGCCCAACGCACCACAGCGAGAGCAACCGGGCTCATCGGGATCACTCGCGGGCTGCGGCAAGGAGCGCTTCAAGACCGTGGTCTTGGACCCGCTCAAGATCTTCGCGATATTTCAGCAGCGTTCCCAGAGTCGCTTCTACCTGTTCAACAGCAAGCTCGCTAGCACCCAGAAGGTCCAGCGCACGAGCCCAATCGATGGTCTCAGACACACCAGGAGGCTTATAGAGACCTACCTGACGCACGGCCGCTGCCGCGGCTGCGACCTGGGCCGCCAAACGCTGGCTGACCGAAGGCGCATGAAGCCGGATGATCTCGATCTCGCGAGCCACTTCGGGATGGGTCACCCAGTGATACAGACAACGCCGTTTCAAGGCGTCGTGCACATCGCGTGTGCGGTTTGAGGTGACGATCACTACCGGTGGCTCAACGGCAGAAAAGGTGCCGATCTCTGGGATGGTGATCGAATAGTCGGCCAACACCTCAAGCAGGAAAGCTTCGAACTCGTCGTCGGAGCGATCCACTTCGTCGATCAGCAACACCGGAGGCGGGCCGACACCATGAGCGATGGCTTCCAGCAATGGTCTGCGCACCAAGAATCGTTCGTCGTACAGTTCATCGGTGAGCGCCTCGACTTCACTGGCTTTAGCCGCGCCCGTGGCTTCCGCGGTACGAAGATGCAGCAACTGACGGGCGTAATCCCATTCATAGACAGCTTGGCTGACATCAATGCCCTCATAGCATTGGATCCGCAACAACGGCCCGCCGATCCAGTCGGCGAGAACTCGCGCAACTTCGGTCTTGCCTACGCCGGGTTCTCCCTCAAGCAACAGCGGACGACGCAAGCGCAACGCCAAATAAACCGCGGTTGCGAGTCCGTCATCGGGGAGATAGCGATTCTCGCGCAGCGCGTCGCTCACCTGCGCCACCGATGAGACGCTGCGAGGATCGTGGCTATCGACCATCTATTGGACCTCCGAACGACCAATGGTAGTCAGCGCCCAATGATAATCAGCGTGGCGCGATCACCGTGTTCGGCGGATCAGTTCGGTTCGGGCCCAGGTACCGAAGATCGCGATCCCGCAGGCAACAACCAACAAACCAGGCCAAGTGTCGGCCCAGGTGACATCGCCGAGATAGCCCTGACGGGTCATGCGCAAAAGATTGGTTGTCGGGTTGACACGAGCGACTTGTTCCATCCAGCCGTCCAGCAAAGCGATAGGAACCTGCCCGATCGACGGGAAAATCACCAAGAAGCTGGTCATCTGCACGATCGTCATCGCCCGCACGTCTCCCATGCGAAGCACAACCCCCAAACCGAAGCAGCCAACCACCAGAGCACCACCGATGCCACCGGCAAAGGCCACCACGATTCCAACCAACCCACCGGGCAAATCAGCGTTCATCGCGAAAGCCAGAATCGTCACCAGAGTGATGGGGATCAACGCCCGAATGGCGGTGTAGGTCAGCGGCGCAGCGATGATAATACCGCGTCGCACCGGACTCACTAAAAGGCGATCGATGAAACCGGTCTCGATGTCGTTGGCTACCGTCCCGGCGGCTCCGACCCCTGAGAACATGGCGCCTTGCAACAGCGCAAACGCCACGACCCAGTTGATCAGATTCTCGGTCGGGTAGCCGTCGACCCGGGAGATTCCATCGAAGCTAGAGGTAAAGACCACCAAAAAGAAGACCGGCATCACGACCATCGGCACCAGAATCGCCGGCAGCCGTACGAATCTTGTGAGGTTGCGGTGACACATCCAAACAACCGGGAACAACGTCGAAGCACCGACCCTCGAGTTTCCTCCAGCGGCAGTCATGAGCGCTTCAATCGCTGAAGGTAGGCACCGTAGGCCAAACCCAACGACACCAGCGCGACTAGCAAGCTGTAGCCAACCGCTTCAGACAAGTCACCCCAACTCCATCCCGAGATCACCAGTCGTCTCGTTGGGTTCATCACCAAGGTAAAGGGATTGTGTTCGGCCACCGTCTGATACCAGCCCGTCATCAGCTCAGTCGGGAAGAAGGCGGACGACACGAACACCATCATGAAGACGAGCGGGAACATCGCCTGTGTAGCCTCGCTGCTACCGGTCCATAGAGCCACGGTCAAACCAAACCCCGAGAGGCCCACGGACAGCACTACGCTGATCAGAACCAGAGCCAAAGCTCCTGCGGGGCCGCTCTCTATCGGCGCTCCCAGTACGAAAAAGATCGCCATATGCGCGCCCGCCTGAAAGCCCGCCGCCGCGGCCGATCCGCCAACCCGGCCCACAAAGATGGACTGTCGTGCTACCGGAGAAGCGACCAGACGATCAAAAAAACCCGTCTCAATGTCGGCAGCCATATCGGTGCCGGCATTAGAAGCGCTGAAAGCAATCCCTTGAAGAATCGTTGCCGGAAGAATGAACTGAAGGAATGAATCGACCTCTGGAAAACCGGGCAGGCTGGTCGCTTTGGCGAACTGCGACGAATAGACAGCAGCCATTGCCAAAGGAAAAATCAATCCAGGTGCCCAGCGGTCGGTTTTACGCGCCGTAGCCAAGACCGATCGCACAGTCAACATCCACGCCTGCTCCAAGCTGACTAGCAGACGGGGACGGTTCAGCGAGACGCTCTGAGCAGCGGTCAAGTGTCGGCGCCTTCCAACCGCCTGCCTGTCGCATCGGCGAAGACATCGTCGAGGCTCGGCGAGTCCAACTCGAAATGCGCCACCGGGACACCTTGCTCATCTAAGGCCCGGACCACATCGGTCAACCTTGGGGCCCCGCCCCGCAACCCGATGGCGACTCGACCATCACGCGCTGGTCGCTCATCCCCGAAAGCACCGAGAACCCGCCGTGCCAACTCGATGGTTGCCTCATCAGCCACTTCCACCCGCAAAGTCGGGTCGCCGACTTGGCCCTTGAGCACCGTGGGGTCGCCCTCCCTGACAATCAGGCCGTCATCGATAATGGCGATCCGTCCCGCCAACTCGTCGGCTTCCTCAAGGTATTGAGTGGTGAGAAAAACGGTCGTGCCATCGTCGTTGAGCGACCGAACCTCCTCCCACACAGCGACACGGCTCGTCGGGTCGAGACCCGTCGTCGGTTCATCAAGAAACAACACCGCAGGACGATGAATCAGTGCCAAAGCCAGATCAAGGCGCCTCCGCATACCACCGGAATACGTGCCGACGCGACGGTCGGCTGCTCCGGTCAACCCCACCCGCTCAAGGAGTTCTGAACTGCGACTTGCGGCTCGGCGGAGGCCGAGGCCGTGCAGCACCGCTTGCAGGCGCAACAGTTCATTGCCGGTCATCAGCGGATCAATCGCCGCGTCCTGTAGCGCCACCCCGATCATGCGGCGAACCGAGTCGGCCTCTTTGACCACATCGAATCCGGCCACGCGAGCGCTACCTGCGGTCGGCCGCAACAACGTCACCAACATTCGCACGGTGGTGGACTTCCCAGCGCCGTTCGGACCAAGGAAACCGAATATCTCACCTTCGGCAACCTCCAGGTCGATTCCTGCCACCGCGGTGACATCACCGAACGTCCTAACCAGACCCTCGGCCTCCACAGGTATCATGCAGACGCCTCATCAGGATTGCCGCCCAGGTACGTCACGAACTGGCCTCAGCGATAGCCGACCAGACCTTTTGGGGCGACAAGGGAATGTCGATGTGTCTGACACCCAGGTGACTCAGAGCATCAATAACCGCGCTCTGCACAGCCGGAGTTGACCCGATTGCCCCAGACTCGCCGATGCCCTTCGCCCCAAGGGGATTGTTGGGGGTGGGTGTTTCCATCGCCTCAAGTTCGAACGATGGGAGTTCAGCAGCGGAGATAATCGAGTAATCAGCGAAGTTGCTGGTCACCGGGTTGCCATCTTCGTCGTAACACAACTCTTCGAGGAGCGCTTGGGCGACCCCTTGCGCTATTCCCCCATGTCGCTGGCCTTCCACTATCAGCGGATTGATCAATGTGCCTGCATCGTCGACGGTCACCATGCGCTTCAGTTCAACTCCCCCGGTTTCAGTGTCAACCTCCACAACCGCTACGTGGGTCCCGAAAGGGTATGTGCACTTGGCGTTGAAGTCGGTGTCAGCAACGAGTTGCTCATCAGTGGCCGCGGCGGCTACTTCAGCCCATGTCTTGGTCACTGCCGGAGTACCAGAAACATGGAACACGCCGGAGTCGGTGTCGAGCACGACATCCTCAACGGCGGCCTCCAAAAGCTCAGCTGCGATCTCTTTGGCAGCATCAGCAACGGTCGCCGCCGCGTTGAGCACCGCTGAACCTCCGAGCTGGGTCGAACGACTCGCCACGGTGCCTTCACCACGGGCGACTTTGTCGGTGTCTCCCTGGATCACTTCGATGTCTTCAATTCCAAGGCCCAATTTCTCCGCGGCGATCATGGCAAAGGTTGTGGCATGACCCTGTCCATGCGACAAAGCACCCGAGTAGACACGGGCCTTGCCAGCCGGTGTGATCTCAACCTTGCCGTATTCGTTTCCGCCTGGTGCCGGCCCAGCGGTTATCTCGACGTAGTTGGCGACGCCGACACCGATCTGCACCGGGTCGCCTGAGATTCGGCGAGCTGACTGCTCCGACCGCAGCTCCGCATAACCCGACGCCTCCAAGGCCTTATCGAGCGCCGCTTCGTAGTCGCCTGTGTCGTACTCGCTGCCCGCCGCGGTCGTCACCGGAAAAGCGTCCGCGGCGATGAGATTCTTGCGCCGCAGTTCAATCGGGTCGATCCCGGTCTGTGCCGCAAAAAGGTCGAACATGCGCTCAATCGTGAGCGTCGCCTCAGGACGGCCCGCGCCCCTGAAAGCTTCCGTCGGCACAGCGTTGGTGATAATCGACCGCGCCTGGGTCTCGATATTTGTGATGTCGTAGGTCCCCGGCGCCATCGGCAGCGTGAAGAAAGGCAAAAAAGCGCCGATACGGGTATATGCACCCGCGTCCATCAGCACCTCAAGTCGGTAGTGAGTGACGTCGCCATGCTGGGTTCCGCCAATGGCAGCGTAATGAACCTGTGCTCTTCCCGGGCCGGCCGCGATCAGGTTCTCGGTGCGTGTCTCAAGCCACCGAACCGGACGTCCGGCGAGGCGCGAGAGATGCGGGATGAGCACATCTTCAGGAGTCGGAGCCACTTTGGCGCCGAATCCGCCACCAACATCGGGAGTAATTACATGTACATCTTCGGGAGCCGATCCATACATCTGGACAAGCGTCTCTTTCACTCGATGCGACGCCTGGCTCGACAAGAACATCAACAACCGATCATCGGTCCAAGACGCCGCAGCCGAGCGCACTTCGAGCGGTGCCGCCGACATACGCGGATGGACAACACGTTGTTCGACAACGACTTCACAATCGGCGAAGAAGGAATCGTCAGTGATCCCTGTAGCCATTCCTAAATCGGAAAAGGTGAGGGCGTTGTTGGTTCCATGGCCCTCGTGCACGACGATCTCATCGGAGGCCGCGGCTTCAAGATCAGTGACCGCGTCGAGCGGATCGATATCGACGAATACCAACTCGGCCGCATCCTGGCCCGCAGAACGAGTCTCAGAGAGAACCACGGCCACTGGTTCGCCAACGAAACGGACACGATCGCGAGCCAGCACAGGACGATTGAGAAGGTCAGGAGGAAACATCGGCACGCTGCCCGGCAGCATCAGGTCAAGGTCTGCGCCGGTGAGCACCAACGCAACGCCGGGCATGGCGCGAGCATCGTCGGCGTCGATATCGATGATCTTGCCGTTGGCCACGAACGACCGAACAAAGGTCGCGCACAGCGCTCCATCAAGGCGCAGGTCATCCAGATCAGCGGTGTAAGTTGCTCCGACGGTCAAAAACTGAGGGTCTTCCTTGCGTAGAACCCTCGTCCCGATAATCGTCATCCAGCGCGCCTCTCGTTGCCTGCCGAAACCAGATGAGAGGCTAACGGGACGCGGAGTTAGTTCGGGCCTGAGACCACGCAACCCTTCAGTCCGGGCACAGAATAGACCTCTTCACCCGGCTCCACGAAGGGTCCGTAACAACGAGCCTCATTACGCAACCCCTCGTCATCGATGATGCCCTCAATGTCGGCATTGATCTCCGCGATCTCAGCTTCGAGTGCCGCGCGCTCGTCCTTGACGCTTGCTAGCTCGCTTCGCTGCTCCAAATAGCCGCTGACTGCGGGCTCAACCAGCACGCCCGCCAGTAACACGAACGCCGCTACAAGCAGGAACAAGACCGTCTTCACCGCTCCGCTCCACCGATTGCGCTCAACGGACCGAAAGCGGCTGCTTCGCCGAGTTGCTCTTCGATACGCAAAAGTTGGTTGTATTTCGCCACCCGATCAGATCGCGCCGGCGCGCCCGTCTTGATCTGGCCGCAGTTGGTCCCGACCGCGAGGTCTGCGATAGTCGTATCCTCGGTTTCCCCCGAACGATGCGACATAACCGAGGTGTAGCCGTTGCACCTGGCAAGATCGACCGCCTCAAGTGTCTCGGTAAGAGATCCAATTTGGTTCACTTTTATGAGAATCGAGTTGGCCGTACCCCCCTTGATGCCCCGGGCCAGCCGCTCGCAGTTCGTCACAAACAAGTCGTCGCCCACGAGCTGACAGCTAGAACCGATTTCAGCGGTGAGAGCAGCCCAACCATCCCAGTCGTCCTCGGCCATACCGTCCTCAATAGACACGATCGGGTATTTCCGCGCCAAAGACACCAGCTCGGCGACCATTTCATCAGAGCTGAGTCGGCGGCCCTCGCTCGCCAAGTCATAAAACCCGTCGACGTAAAACTCGGTGGAGGCGATGTCCATGGCGATCGCCATCTCATCGCCCGGGGTCAAGCCGAGGCGCCCGATGGTATCGACAAGCAGTTGCACCGCTTCTTCGTTGCTCGCCAAGTCGGGAGCGAAGCCTCCTTCATCTCCGATACCAGTGGACAAACCCCGGTCGGTTAGAACCTTCTTGAGCACATGGTAGGCCTCAACACCCCAGCGCATTGCCTCGCTGAACGATGCCGCACCCACCGGCATCAGCATGAACTCCTGGTAGTCGACGCTGTTGTCGGCGTGGGATCCCCCGTTGAGCACGTTCATCATCGGCACCGGCAGAACATGGGCGTTGGCACCCCCGATATGACGCCACAGCGGGATCTCCAATTCGACAGCAGCAGCACGCGCTGCGGCCAAGGAAATCCCCAGGATGGCGTTGGCTCCAACACGGCCCTTGTTGTCAGTGCCGTCCACCGCGATCATCGCCCCGTCAAGGCCGCGTTGGTCTAGCGCATCGCGACCGACAACGGCTTCGGCAAGTTCAGAGTTGACAAAACCGACTGCCTTGAGCACTCCCTTGCCAGCCAACCGGTCGCCGCCGTCGCGCAGTTCGACCGCTTCAAAAGCACCCGTAGAAGCACCACTGGGAACCATTGCTCGGCCCAGTGCTCCGGTGTCGAGTTCGACCTCCACCTCAACTGTGGGGTTGCCACGAGAGTCGAATACCTCACGGCCATGGACACGTTCGATGATGCTCACTGGCAACCTCTCGACGGCGGGGGGGCTCTGGTCGTTGCTCCGTAAAAAGACGCAGCGAGCTTCAATAATACTCGATAAGCACGCTAAATAGAAGGGGGCGCGCTATCTCTCGGTTGCGCGGATCTGCGACATGAAGCGAACGGAAGCGCTGCGCAGAGCCGTTTCGGGGTCGATATCGAGGCTGCGAGCCAGCGCAACCGCGTCGAACAACAGATCCCCCACACCCTCCCCTACACCCTCACCGTGTGGACTTGTGCGAGCGGTAACTACAGCGTCACGAATTCCCTCAATAGCGGATTCGACGACCCTTTCAACACCCAAACCAACGCCTTCTGACCTTTCTTGAACCTTGGCAGCCAACATCAGCGCGGGAAGTGTCATTGGTACGCCGTCCATCGCTGAGACACGGCCCTTCTCGTCACGCTTGATCTCTTCCCATCTACGAGCCATGTCATCGGCATCCTCTGGGCCACGGACACCGTCGACCGACCCATCACCGAACACGTGAGGATGACGCGCCACCAACTTGTCGTGGACGCTGCGGGCAACATCGGCGACGGTGAAAGACCCTCGTTCTGCTCCGAGTCGGGCGTGAAAGAAGATCTGGTAGAGGAGATCTCCCAATTCCTCGACCAGGTGGGTATCGAGTTCCGCATCAATGTCGCTGTCATCGAGACCGGCCCTGGCATCAAGTGCCTCGAGAGCCTCATAGGTTTCTTCGAGCAGGTGTTTGCGCAACGATCCATGGGTTTGGACTCGATCCCACGGGCAGCGCTCGCGCAGCTCGCGCACCAGTTCTTCGAAACGAACGAATTCGGCCGCAACTGGGGTATCAAACTCGGGGATCCACAAAGAGGTCAGATGATCGGCTTCAACTTCTCTATCGAGGTCATCCCAGGCGACCTCGTAAACGGATTCGTCCGGCAAACCCAGCCGCTGTAGAACCACCACCGAATCAGGCCCGTCTTCCACCGAGAGCTTGATTTCCGACAGCACACGGCGTCCGTGGCAGTGAGCAACCAGAAGCGGTCCTGTTTGACCCGCTGCGGCCGATGCGAAGTCTTGACCATCAACAAGCCGCGTTCCGTCGGACACGGGGTCAATCCCGAGCCGAGCCCAAGCAACATCCAAGAACGACATCGCGGCCAGGATCTCGACCGTCACCCGACCTGACGCAGCCGCGTCACGCAACAACTCCACGGTGCGTTCAAGCACCAGCGGAGAACCCGGCACGGCGTAGAGCAAATCGCCTTTCGCGGATTCCAGAATCAGGCGCTCGCTGATCGCTACATACACAGCCTCGAAAGACTCACCCTTTTCGTATTCGTCGTCGAACCCGACCGCGTCGGGCACAACTCGCGCCGCGGGGTGCATCCGTGTACGCAAGAAGCAGCGCGGAGCAGCTTCGATAGCAGCTCGTGTCTGGGTTGTAAGGAGCGCCTCGTCTGCCGGGCCAAGACCAACGACAGTGACCGTTCCCATGACCGAATTCAGCTCGCAGTAGCGTCGAGAGACCCTGCAGGGATCTGCGCAGCACCAGAAACGACCGCTCCAGATCTCGCATCGAAGACCCCGAAGCGGGGATCCACGCTGATATCCCGGTCGTACAACCCGGCCTGCAGTTGCTGAAGCTCGGCTTCGTAGTTCCTAAAAACGAACGACGTGATCTGCTCTGGCGCCAACTCAAGGTGCTCGGTCACCTCTGCGATGGAGATTATGTGGTCCGCGATCAGGTGCGGAACCGCCCGGTAACGCTGCGTTATGTGGCCGTAAGGGGTGTCGACCGCGGGCACGGTCGGATCTTGGGTCCTAGCCTCTTCTTGTTCAATTCGAGCCAAGTCAAGGTGTACGGCACTCAGCTCGGTACCACCTGCTGTGGCAAGGTCGATCCAACTCTCAAAGTAGATCCACTCACTGATATGGCGCGAAGCCAACTCCGATGAGACGACAGAAGTATCTTCAACGCCGTCGGCTTCAAGGATCGCTTCAAGATCTTCTTGGCTGAGAGTCGCTGCACCAACAGTGGCGACACCTGCGTCACCGGCTGATCCACAAGCCGATGCAGCCAAGCTCAACACCGCGAGAACAACAAGAAAAAGAAGACGGGGGTGGTTCGCGTTCACAGATCGTGCAGGTTACTCGCTGGAAACCAATGGACTCGCGTCAGCCAACAAGTCGACCATAATCTCTGCGATCTGCTCCACTACCGGACCACGTTTGGCGTGAAGCGGAAGCTGCAACTCACCGATTGCCTCCTTGTAGATCGCGGTGTTGCCGGCACCCTTTGAAGAATACAGACGTTGCAGGCGCACCTGCTTGCTGTCAGGCAACTCAACAGGCGACAAGCGAGCCACATGGGCGGGGCCGCCAAAGCCTGGACCCCTTGAAACAATGATCTCCCGCACGCCAGTGCGCACACATTCGACCCGTAACTGGCCTACCCGCAACAGAGCCTCGGCCGACGGAGGTATCGGACCAAACCGATCCAACCACTCGGCGCGCACATCATCGAGCATCTCTTGGGTCTCTACCGAAGCCAGTCGCCGGTATGCCTCAAGGCGGCTCGTCTGATTCAACACGTAGTCTTCAGGGAGGTGCGCGTCACCGGGTACATCAATAGTGATTCTCAAGGGTTCGGAAGGTTTCTCGCCTCGCAGTTCCGCCACGGCTTCGGTAACCATCTGGCAGTACAGGTCATAGCCGACTGCCGCAATATGGCCAGACTGACCGGTGCCCAAAAGATTGCCGGCGCCGCGCAGTTCGAGATCTCGCATGGCGATCCGGAACCCGGATCCCAGTTCGGTCGCCTCTCCGATTGTCCTGAGTCGCTCGTAGGCCTCTTCACTCAGCACCCGGTCTTGGGGGTAAAAAAGGTACGCGTAAGCCCTTTGACCAGCCCTACCAACCCGACCCCGGAGCTGGTGAAGTTGCCCGAGACCCAGCAGTTCGGATTGATCCACAACCAAGGTGTTGACTGTCGGCATATCGATGCCTGATTCGATGATGGTGGTACACACCAGTACGTCGTATTCGCCTTCCCAAAAGTCGATCACCACCCGTTCAAGGGTGCCTTCATCCATCTGCCCGTGCGCCACAGCAATTCGCGCCTCGGGCACAAGGAGGCGCAGTGATTGCGCTACGTGGTCAATGTCTCTCACCCGGTTGTGAACAAAAAACAGTTGCCCCTCCCGCAGCAATTCACGCCGGATCGCCTCAGCCACAGCACGTTCGGAATACTCGCCCACATAGGTGAGAATCGGCTGACGATCAGCGGGCGCGGTGTTGAGCACAGACATGTCGCGGATTCCCGCGAGGCCCATCTCCATGGTCCTCGGGATTGGTGTAGCGGTGAGCGTCAGCACATCGACATGGGAACGCAGAGACTTGATTCTCTCCTTGTGCTGCACTCCGAAGCGCTGTTCCTCATCTATAACCAATAGACCCAGATTCTTGAACTCAACGTCAGCCGAAAGCAGGCGGTGAGTGCCGATCACCACATCGACTTCTCCGGTTTGTATCCCGTCGATGACTTTTTTGGCTTGGGCGTTGCTGAGAAAGCGGCTCAAAACCTCGACTCTCATCGGATACGGGGCGAGTCTCTCTCGAAAGGTGGCGTGGTGCTGTTGAGCCAACAAGGTTGTCGGTACCAACACGGCGGCTTGAGAGCCGTCAAGGACTGCTTTGAAACAGGCTCGCAAAGCAACCTCGGTCTTGCCGAAACCTACATCTCCGATAACCAAGCGATCCATCGGCGTCGGGCGTTCCATATCTTCTTTGACATCGATGACGGCCTGAAGTTGGTCGGGTGTTTCCTGGTATCTGAACGCACTCTCGAACTCACGTTGCCAGGGCGTGTCGGGTGCGAACCCATGTCCAGGTGTGGTCACCCGAGTTTGGTAGAGAACCACAAGCTCCTGGGCAATCTCCGCAACCGCGGAGCGGACCTTGGCCTTGCTGGCGCGCCAATCTGCCCCTCCCATCCTCGACAGCTTCGGAGTTTCGCCGCCGCTGTAAATCCGGATCGAGTCGATCTGGTCCGACGGCACGTACAACCGATCCGTGCCGCGGTACTCAAGCAGCAAATAGTCGCGGTCATGGCCGTTGATCGAGCGTGTAACCATCCCACCGAAGCGGGCAACACCGTGATGAGCGTGCACCACATAGGATCCCTCGCGAAGATCGTCGAAGAACTTCTGGGCATCCCGACGACGGGTCCGTGCCTGGCGATGGGTTCGACGACGCCCCGTCAGGTCGGTCTCAGACAGCACCGCCAACTTGATTTCGTGTAGAACGGCTCCCCGTTCGAGCGGTACAGCAACCAGATGAGCACCCGGAGTCGAAAGGTCTGTGTAGACACCCGCGGGATCGACTTCGACCCCGTGTTCGGACAACAGTGCTGCTAAGCGTTCAGCGCTGGCAGGACCATCGGCGGTAACCACAACGCAGTATCTGTCGCTGAGCAGCTGACGAACTCGGGAGACTGCCGGTTCGATATCACCAACAACGGGTGCCCAAGCTGATGACGCCACAGTTGCAATACCCGGGCGGTCCGCTACCGGCAGCATCGTCAGTATCGGAACATTGGTGCGAGCCAACAAACGATCGAACGGAACATGCAACCTGTGAAGGTCGTCGGTATCAACATCCCAGGTCTTGGCCAACGAAACCGCCAAATCCGCCTCTTCGGCCTCAATGTCAGCCGCCCTGTCCCGAATCCGACGTGGCTCCACCAAGATAACCCACGAGTCCGCTGAAAGAAGATCCAAAAGGACCACTTCGTCGCTGACTAGCCACGGGAGCCACGACTCCATCCCATCGAACAGCTCCCCATCAACAACTCGATCCCACTGTTCGCGCCCCCAAGGCTCATCAGCAAGAAGTTGCTGGGCTCGTTGCTGTGCCTCTTCGTTGGGTCGAAGCTCTCGGCACGGGTATATCTCGATTTCGGAGACTGGGATCGTCGCTCGCTGATCCGCAACAGAAAACTCGGTGACTCGCTCGACCTCGTCGCCCCACAGGTCGATCCTTACGGGCCGGTCCGCGGTGCTCGGGAAGACATCAACAATCGAGCCTCTCACCGCGAACTCACCGCGATGTTCAACTTGGGGTTCGCGGCGATAACCGAACTCGACTAGTTGCTGCGCCAAGACCACCGAATCGATTACATCGCCCGTGCCGCAAATGATCGGGTCGGTAGCGGCTTCGGGGTCAAGTCGCTGCACCAGCGCGCGCGCTGAAGCCACGATCACCGAGGGGGTAGTCACCGGGTCACCTAGTCGTGAAAGAAGCCGCAGTCGCCGGCCCATCGTTTCGATGGCCGGACTTACTCGTTCGAACGGCAGCGTTCCCCACGCAGAAAAGAGCGCCACTTCATCGGTGCCCAAAACTGCCGCCGCATCATTGGCTAGCCGTACCGCTTCGTTGTGCGTGGCCGTGGCGACAAGGATCGGGCGGCGCTCTGACGCTTCGGCCAAACCCGCCACAGTCAGAGCCCGGGCTGCCTCATTGACGACGAGCACCGCGTCCCGGCCGGTGATTGCCGAGTCGAAGGAAGGCTCAGAAGCCAACAAAGATCTGAGTGAGCGAAGGTTTGTAACCGCGTCCAGCATGCGGACTGTCAGCTCCGGTTGAATAAGTTCATAGTGGTTTCGAGGTCATTACCGAGCAGAAACTCCACAGCGTCCGCGGCATGACCCACGACTCGTTCGAGTTCCGGGCGTTCGCTGCGTGAGGGGCGTTTCAGCACATAGTCACGGGCCTTCATGGTGCCTGGCACTGGTTTGCCGACACCTATCCGAACCCGGGTGAACTCAACGGAGCGCAGCTGGGAGCGAATCGACTTCAAGCCGTTGTGACCGGCTAGGCCACCGCCGGCTTTGACCTTCATCCGACCTACCGGAAGGTCGATTTCGTCGTGAACGACTACCAGATTGTTCAGGTCGTCGATGCCGTATCGTCTCACCAGTGGCGCAACAGCCGAACCCGAGTTGTTCATGAAAGTCTTCGGGATCGCGACTGCCAGACGCTTATCGCCGATGCGCAACTCCGCCGCTTCTGCTCGGTCGCGGCGTGCGGCGGTGAGCCGCCCGTTGTGGCGCGCCACGAGTTCGTCGATCACCCACACGCCGGCGTTGTGCCGTGTCTGTTCGTACTCAATAGTGGGGTTGCCCAGTCCAACAACGAGTAGATCCGCGGGAGTGCCCCTGCGTTGCTTTCCACGCTTGGAGGAAGGGAGGCGAACCATCGCCCGGCCGCCGCTGCGCTATCAGTCGTCGGCGTCGGCGTCGTCGACAGGAGTTTCGTCTTCATCGTCGACACCGAGTTCGGCGCTGGCCGCATCTGCAGCCTCCGCAGCCGCCATTGCCTCTCGCGTCGAGCGGGTGACTAGCGAGATTGCGACCGAGTCGTCGGGGTCGGTCGATGTCACAACCCCGGGCGGCAGCGTTACTCCGCCGACCTTGATCGAGTCACCGAGTGTGAGTCCGCTGATGTCGACTTCTATTTCGTCGGGCACATCGGCGGGTTTGGCCAAAACGGTCAGTGTGTAGAGCGTTTGGTCAACCATGCCGTTCGCCCGGGTGACCTCAAGGGCCTCGCCAACGAGCACCAGCGGGACATCGACTTCGATTTCTTGGTCTGTGGTGACCCGTAGGAAGTCAACGTGGATCACGTCGCGCCGCACCGGGTGACGCTGAAGATCCTTGACGATCGAGAGCTGTTGCTCTCCCTCAATGTCGAGTGTGACCAGAACGTTCAGTCCTGCGTCAGTATTGAGCGCGAGGCGCAGATCAGGCCACGCGACGCTGACTGAGACGGGTTCGTTGTCGAGTCCGTAAACGACTGCCGGGATACGCCCTTCGCGGCGCAGGCGACGCGACGCGCGGGTGCCTGCTGTACGGCCGAGCGTGGCGTTCAGTTGCAACTGGTCAGACATGAGACTTGGGCTCCTGAACTGGCAAAATCAATGGGAAACAATAGCTGGAGGTTCTGGGTGAACCGGCGAATCAGGCTACCGGGATGCACAGTGATCCCCAAGCCCCGCGGTCATAATCGTCACAATGGCACAATCGTCGCCGACAGCTGATCAGGCGAGGTGATTACCGGCGAAGATCTCGCTTACGGAAGTGTCCGCGAAGACTGCAGCGATGGCTCTGGCGATTATCGGCGCGACCGACAAGATCTCCATCTTGTCGATCTGCTTGTCGGGCCCCAGCGGCAGCGTGTCGGTAATCAACACCGTCTCGATAGCGGCGTTCTTGAGGCGATCGATTGCGGGCTCTGAGAAGACTCCATGGGTCGCCGCCGCTATGACCATGTCCGCACCGTTGGCTACCAACAGGTCGGCGGCTGCGCAGATGGTGCCACCGGTATCGATCATGTCGTCGATGAGCACACAGACACGGCCCTCAACCTCACCGATGATCTCTTTGGCCTCCACCATGTTGGCCTCAACCGTCGAGCGGCGTTTGTGAACGTAGGCGAGATCGGCATCCAGCAGGTTTGTGTACCGCTCCGCGACCTTCATCCGGCCCGCGTCGGGTGACACCACGACGAGGTCGCCTTCTATGTTGGAGAGATAGTCGACGAGAACCGGCATGGCGGTGAGATGATCGACCGGGCCGTCAAAAAACCCCTGGATCTGACCCGAGTGCAGATCGACCGACACCAGCCGATCAGCGCCGGCCACGCTGAAGAGGTCCGACAGCAAACGGGCGGTTATGGGCTCACGACCCGAAGCTTTTCGGTCCTGGCGGCTGTAACCGTAGAACGGAATTACCGCCGAGATGCGCTTAGCCGATGCCCGCTTGGCGGCATCAACCATGATGAGTTGTTCAGTGATCGCATCGTTGATGGAGCGCCCATCCCAAGGGGTATGGGTCTGCACGATAAAAACATCTGCACCGCGAATCGATTCGAAGTACTTGGCATGGATCTCACCGTTGGCGAATTCGGTGATGTTGGGAGTGCCGAGCGGCACTCCCAACTCCTTGCAAATGTCGGTGGCCAGCGACTGCGTCGCCCGGCCTGCCACGACATGTAGTTTCTTCTTGTTGACCAGTTGCATTCGGTTCCAGTCGGTAGTCCGGGGTCCCGTACCGGCAGTGTAGAGGTGACCGATGACAGTAGCCGGGATGCTGGCTGGCCCGGCAGGACTCGAACCTGCAACATCCGGAGCCAAAGTCCGACGTTCTGCCAGTTGAACTACGGGCCATCGCGTTGGGCGACGGCCTTACGGTACCGCTCGCGTGATACACCGCACCACACAATTAGGCAGAGCGCGGTTTTTCTGACGACTGCGGTAGCGTCGGCGGTCGTGGGTTCACTCATCAAGAAACGCCGCAAGAGAATGCGGAAGAAGAAACACAAAAAAATGATGCGACGGACGCGCCACCAACGCCGCAAGTAACGCGGAGTCGTTTGTGCACAGACCCGATCTTGTGACTGATACATCACTTCCACCATGATGTGATTCTTTCGATATATGCACCTCAATGTGATTAATCAATCACATCTGATATATTCGTGGAATGGATGCGATCCCCTACTACGGAATGCGTTCCCCGCAGCGCATCAGCAGGGCATTGCGCGACGCGCGGCAGCGCCGGGGAATGGCGCAAGCCGATGTCGCCATAGCCGCCGGCATCTCACGGGAAGCCGTCGCGCGGCTCGAGAGCGGCAAGCAGGGGATGCGCGCGGAGACGCTGGTGTCAGTGTTGAGGGCACTGGGCATGGAGTTGGTCTTCTGGCCGCGCTCGATGCCGATCCCTGAACCGTCAGAACGTGATCGGCATGGCTGACCTGCAGGTGTACATCGACGGAGACTTCGCCGGCGAAGTCACAGCGGGCGCGGGCACCAACGCCGTCTTCGCCTACGCTCCCTCGTATCTCAGGCAGGGTCGAGCGACGCCTCTGTCGCTCAGCGTGCCGCTGATCGGCGGCAGCCACGCTGTCGGCGCGTGGCTGGACGGGCTGTTGCCCGACAACGACGAAGTACGCCGAGAATGGGCGCATGCCAACGACGCCGCCGACACTCGCCCCATCACCCTTCTGGGAACACCGGCAGGACTCGACTGCGCGGGAGCGGTGCAGTTCTGCAGGCCAGGCAGAGAGGAGTCGCTGGGCCGCGAAGGCGGTCTGGAAATGCAGACGCACAGCGACATCGCCGCGTGGGTTCGGCAAGCCCGCCACAACTGGCATGGGAGCGGCCCCATAGGAACACGCGGGCAGTTCAGCTTGGGCGGCGCCCAAGCGAAGTACGCACTGCACCGCGAAGGAGACAACTGGGCGATCCCGTTCGGCGATGTGCCCACGACACACATCATCAAACCAGGCATGGCAGGGCACGCCGACGCTGATGCTGTCGAGCATGTCTGCTTGCGTGCCGCCCATCTGATCGGCCTCGACGCGGCACGCACAGACCTCGTGCGATTCGAGGACGAACGCGTCCTCGCGGTCGAACGGTTCGACCGCGCACGACAGGGTGACCGTCTCGTGCGGGTCCACCATGAAGACCTCTGCCAAGCGCTCGGCGTGTCGCCCGACGACAAGTACCAGGCCGACGGCGGGCCCTCACCTGCTCAGATCGCCGACTTGTTCCAGCGAGAGTCGACGGACCCCGCCCTCGACACAAGACAATTCCGAGACGCTCTGATCTTCAACTGGGCAATCGCCGCACCAGACGCTCACGCCAAGAACTACAGCCTGCTGATCGAGAGCGGCGATGTCAGACTTGCGCCTCTGTACGACGTCATCTCCTACCTGCCGTACACCACCGAACCACAGTCGAAGATCCGCACCGCCATGCGCATCGGACGCGACTACACCCTGCGCAAAGCCGACCGGCCCGAAGCATGGGAACGGACGGCAGACACTTTGGGCCTCGACCGCGACGAGACGCTCCGGCGCATCGACGAGATGATCCGCGACATCCCTTCGGCCGTGACCGACGCGGTCAGGGAACTCGACGATGACGATCGCACAACAACCTCCATCAAGGCACTGAGGGCGCGGGTCAGACAGCGTGCGAGCAGTCTGAAGGAGAAGTTCGCCAGACCAGCCGAGCCCAAGAAGCACCCGGCCGCGCAACCCGAGCAGTCACTCGCGGTCGACAACTCCACGAGACGAGTGGTCATCTGTCAAGCACCATTGCCCGGCGAACGCGGAACGTGTCGCCGAAGACTCACGACACAGCGGTGCCCCTTCCATCCCGCAAGCCCCGGAAGCGCCGCCGTTCATGGGTGATCCGCGGTCTCATCGACCGCGCGGCGATCAGGGATCAGTGTCAGACCCCCACGGGGTGGGTCAAGGCTGCATTCACGACTGGATCAACCACGACGGCTGTCGAGAAAGATCCATGTAACACTTTGGCGTCAAGTGCAAAGAACCGGAAAAACCCGCAGTCTCGCCTATCACCTCCACCCATCGCCTCCACCCGAATGAAGTTGCCGCCATGACGAATCGGACAGTCGCACCCGATCTTGAGCACACCGGCGACGGCTCCCCTGCTTCACTTGCTTGGTGCTCTTCAGTCCACGCCTCCTACGGCACGGTCCGAGCGCTCGACAACGCATCTGTTGAGGTTCACGCGGGGCAGGCGCTGGCCGTCGTGGGACCGTCGGGCTCCGGGAAGTCGACGCTGTTGCACTGCTTCATCGGTTTGCTGGTCCCCGACGGGGGAACGGTCGGTTTCGAGGGCATCACACTGTCCGACGAGATCGACCGACGGCGAAGCGCTGTCCGTCTCGAGCGAATGGGTGTGGTGTTCCAGTTCGGGGAGCTATTGCCTGAACTGACGATCCGGGAGAATGTGGCCCTGCCCCGTTGGTTGATCGGAGACAGCAAGTCGGCGGCGGCAAGCGCCGCAAACGAACTTCTGGCGACATTCGATATCGAACGGCTCGGTGATCGACATCCAGCCGACGTCTCCGGCGGTGAACGGCAACGAGCCGCTGTGGCGCGATCACTGGTTCATGAGCCCTCTGTGGTGTTCGCCGATGAGCCCACGGGTTCTCTCGATTCGGCCAACGCAGACAACGTGATAGCGACACTGCTGAAGCGAACTCGCTCGAACGGACAGGCCTTGTTGCTCGTCACCCACGAAGCCCGCTTCGCCGAACAGTGTGACCGTGTCGTCACAATGAGGGACGGACGTATCACTGATCTGGCTCCGAACCCGTGAAAGCCCTCTATCTCGGTTTGCGCCTACTACGCCCCACCGACCGGGCCGGACTGGCCCGTGTGGTGATGACAGGTCTCAGCGCTGCGATCGGGACTGCGGTGATCCTCGGTCTGTTGAGCGTTCCGAGCGTGGTCGATGCTCAATCTGAACGACTGGGCCGCCAAGTGCCGATGCGTGTCGAAAGCGAAAATTATCTTGGTCCAGAACCCGAGTTGCTTGCAGCGCGAAGGCACGAACTGATCGGCAATCGCGATCTCTACACTCTCGTGGTAGCAGACCTCGGATCAGCTCCGCTGCCGGCATGGCTCGACGCATACCCTGCACAAGGCGAGATCGTGGTGTCTCCGTCACTGCGATCACTGATTCGCGACAACGACTACGGACTGGCGACACGGTTCTGGCAACGAATCATCCAGGTCGTTGGCGAAGACGGCCTGATCGCCCCGAACCAACTCTTCGCGATCGTCGGTGTCGATGAGAACACCCTGTCCGAACGCCAACAAAATCTCAGTGCAGCTACGGGAATCGGCGTATCGCGAGCCATCCACCAGGGACCAGATCGAAGAGTCGTCCGAAGACTCGCCGCGCTCGCCGCGATTTTTGTTGTTGTCCCGACACTCATTCTGGTCGCCACCAGTGCCCGACTCTCGGCGCGGACCCGTCAGCGCCGGCTCGCAGCGCTTCGGTTGATCGGTCTCAGTGGATCGCGAACCTCGCTCGTGAACGGCGTTGAAACTGTCGTCACCACCGCCATCGGATCTACCGCAGGTGTTGGTTTGTGGCGGCTTCTCACACCTCTGTCTCAAGACATCGGGCTGGGACCGCTGCGCTGGTTCGCAGCAGACGTCGAGGTTGCTCCGGCGACACTTGTGGTTGTGGTTGTGGGCTTGGTTGCCGTGTCGCTGATCATCGTCATCGCAGGGTCGGCGAGTTCCATAGCGGAGCCTCTGCGAGAACGCCGCAGCGCACCATCCCAAGCCCCGCGCTGGTACCGCCTGCCGGTCCTGGTCGCGGGAATCTCGGCTCTCGTGGTGACTGCGGTATGGTCCTCGCAGAGCGACACCTGGCTGGCCGTGTTCGCGCTGGGCAACATTCTGACGATTATCGGGCTCTGCTTGGCGCTGCCCACGTTGTCGCGACTCGCGGGCGCATTGCTGATCCGCTCACCGCGAGCTTCGTTCACGATCGCCGGGCGCAGACTCATCCACCAGCCCTCAGCCCTTGCCCGAGTCGCTTCGGGACTTCTCGTTGTCGTGTTCGTAGCCGGATTCGCGCAAACCCTGCTAATCGTCCTCGACTGGGGCGCAAACAAGAACACGCCGGTGCTGGGTTCCGATGAACCACGAATCGTCAACTTGCGCTACGCCCCGATGACCGAGCAAATGATCGATGCGCCCACAATACGAAACGCGCTGCCAGTCGTCGAACTACCAACCCGACAGGGCGGAACAGCATCCGCTGTGGTCGCCACATGCAGCGACCTTGAGGCCATCGCCTTCGAGTTCGGGCCGCAATGCGACGACACGACCGTGCAGGCACTTTACAAGACCTCTACACGACTCGTCGGAACAACGCTCGGCCCGCCACTCGACTTCTCCTATCGCAGCCAATACGGCGGGACCAGTGCAGGTGCGACGTTCCGCGTCCCTCCCCACCTGTTGACCGCCGCGACGGACCCGCCAACCGAATGGACCATTGTTCTGGCACACGACGCCACGAACACGGACCTCGCAAATACCGTCCTGAGCGCTCTACCCGCCGCTGACATCACAAGCAGTCCTACCCCCGACCGCGGTCGGCTCGTCAGCACCTACCGAGCACTGGTCAACCTGGCGATGGGAACAGCCATAATTCTGAGCCTCACCTCGACGATCGCGGCGCTCGTTGATCGAACCCTTGAGAATCGGCGCACCGCGAACCAAATGCTCTCGCTAGGCGTCGCCCCGCGCAGTCTCAGAACCACAGAGGTTGCATGGCTTACTGCACCAACCCTTCTCGGACTGACTATCGCGCTCACAGCATCAGGGCTCGCCGCCATCGGCGTCCTTAGAGTCGGGACCGAGAACATCTCAATCTCCTTTCCGTGGACCGAGCTGATAATCGTCTGCATCATCGGAGCGGTCTCATTTCTCGCGGCCACCGCCAGCGTCGCCCTCGCCACCCCGACCAAGCCCACCGGCCGCATCGAATCCGACGCCTGACCCGCTCACGACACATGCCGCAGATCAAGAATCTCATTATGGTTGTTAGCATCCACAGACAGATCGAAAGTTAACGGATTGCTACCATGCGCTTTGTCCAACAATTATTTCGACTTGTGACGGTTGGATCGTGGATCCTTCTAGTGACGTGGGGTGGAGCGATATTTGCAGCACCTGTAACGATTCCGCTCTTGACCTATTCAGTGGTTCAAAACATACTTGATGGATGGTGGAATATTGCTGCCAAGTTGGCGCTTGCACTGACTATCGCCCAAGGCACATGGGCGATAGTCTATTTTACCCTCGGTGAAACCACCCCTGCTATATGGTTAGCACCCGGCATTGTTTTCTTGTTCACATGCCTTGGCATCAGGCTCGGGGCAGCGACAACCCCACCGAAACGGTCGACAACCTCACCCGACGCATAAAACGCGTCGCCTACGGTTTCCGACGGAGACGACCGTTGGATGTCGGTTCGCGTGAGGTTGTCGACGCGTGATGCGGGTGGGCCGCCGACGACGGTGTGGTGTCGGTTACAGCGGTAGTCGTGGGTCTTTTCAGATTTCTGAAGAATTCTTGTAACACGACAGTGGTGTTGCGCAAAGAACGGGTGACGGATGTGTCCGCACCGAGTGCACGGCGCAACAAACAAGGAGATTAGGGAAATGAAGAAGGTTCAGGCGATGATGGTGATGGCGTGCCTACTTGTGGCGACCCTAACTAGCACAGCGGCAGCCGCCCATATGTTCCACACATATGACAACGACTGCACGATAAAGGTTTCCGGCTTTGAGCACTGGGGTAAAGCCGCAGCTTCAACCCGTGATACCGAAGCGGAGTGTTTCAACATCCAAGCTAAGGTCCACTACAAGAACAGTAGTCAGGAACCTGGTCAAGTAACAGGCAATATCACGACACTTGACTATTATCGGGTTACTGCCGGGTTCGGAACGGACTGGACCACTGCTAAAGGGCGCTCGCCGCAGGTTGATGCTGGCTGGCAGATCTTGAACCGATGAGCGCGTGGACGGCCAACTTACCCGCTTGCCTTCGACGGTGTTGTTGGGTCGTCGGATTGGTGGGGATTATTGTTTCGTCTTGTGCTAGTGGCTCGGAAGTCGATAATGATGAATTTGCTGCGATGATGGCACAGGAACGCCAGGCGATCATTGACTCGCTTCCTGAGACGACGGAGACCCAACGGTCAATACTTGCTGACGGCTACGTTGCGCCAAGCGAGATTGACCGCGCGGCTACCGAAGTTGTGGAGTGTGGAATTGATCAAGGAGTAGACATTCAGTTGGTATTTCAAGAGGGGTCTGGACGACCGTCCTTCAATACAAGCTCCCACACGACAGACCAAGAGATAGCCAATAGACGTTTTGCCATCGCTGACGTGTGCATGGAGACTTTCTTCGGGTTGGTAAATCGCGCCTTGGCACTTCAGGATGCGTTGTCAAGTGAGGAGACGGATCGTCTCAACGCGCTGGTTCTGGACTGTTTGGCCGCGGCCGGGTTTGATGTCGGTTCCTGGCCGGATGTTCAGTCAGAACCCGATCCGTCTGTTGAAGCTGATTGTGTCGACTCGGCTATGAACAAGCTCGGCAATTCATGACCGCCGCCTGTTTCCGTTGTGCGATCTGGTTCGCGGGATAGGCGAGCAGCGTGCGCTCAGCATTCCTGTGGCTGTCGGTGGCATGTGTCGTCGGCGTTGCTTTGGCGACTGTTTGGGTCGCGGTCGAGAATGCGCCTGCATCGCCTGTACTGTCTGATGCGCCTGTGGAACCGGTAGTGATCGCTCCGGTGGAGTCGAGTAGTTCGTTGGCTGAGCTGGCTGACGTGTTGCTGATCTGGTCCGAGCCGACCGAGTTGTTGTGGCCTGGCGCGGCGGGCGTCGTCACCTCCGTGGACTTGGAGCGCGGTGATGTTGCCGCATCCGGGCGACTGGTGGCCACGGTCAACGGTCTGGGAGTGATTGCGCTGACCACTGAGCAGCCGATGTACCGCGATCTGACTCTCGGTAGCAGCGGGTCCGATGTCGTCCATCTGTCGAAGGCACTGCGAGAGCTCGGTCTGCTGTCCCAGAGCCATGTCGATGACCGTTTCGGACCAAAGACGGCTGCCGCGGTGAGAGAGCTCAACCTGCGGCGCGGCGTCGACTCCGCAGAGTTTTCCGCGGAGCACACGATGTGGCTTCCTCACGACACTGCCGTGGAGACCACAGCGCTGAAGGTGGGGGGCCCGGCGCCGGGACACGGTTCGGTGGCAGTCGCGGGAACTGTCGAACTCGTCGATGCCTACGTCACGATCGCAGAAGGTGACGGCCCCGACGCCGGCAGTCGATTCCGATTCGTGGACGGCCACGACCGCGAGGTGGAAGCTGACAACGACGTCTATCGTCTCGCTGAGGACGGATCGATACGAGATCTTGAGCGACTCGCGCGTTCGGTGAACGCGGGCGTTGAGCGCATCACCGGCGCGGTCGTCGATCTGATTACCCCGTTGACGACGTATCAGCTTCCTTCGTCTGCCGTGCTGAGCGGTGCCGACGGCGGGTTCTGCGTTGTCGACGAGGCAGGGTCTGCGACCTCCGTCGAGATCGTTGGTGCCGGCGCGGGGAGCGTGCGGGTGGCCGAACGCTTGCCGGATCGTGTCGTCGTGAACCCGATTCGCTCCGGCACGGCAACAACATGCAACTAGTGGCAAGCGACTTGTTCCACCGATTCGACAAGACCCGCGACGTGCTGCGCGGCGTGTCTCTCACAGTGCAGGCTGACAAGACGTCGACCGCTGTGGTAGCCCCGTCGGGGTCGGGGAAGACAACGTTGCTGGCGATCATCGGGGGGCTTCTGCCGCCCACCAGCGGGGAGGTCCACGTCGAGAGCGGGAGCCGCTCGACGTCGGTCCGGGATCACGTTTCCTGGGTGTTTCAGACTACGGGTCTGCTCTCCCGTCGCTCCGCTCGGGACAACGCAGCCATGGGCGCGTCAGCTCTGGGGCGCCCTCGACAAGAGATCCAAAGCAGCGTGGACGAGGCCCTGGCCGCGGTCGGCCTCTCCAACCATGCAAACGAGCGGGCGGGGAATCTGTCGGGCGGCGAGGCACAACGTCTCGGCGTGGCCCGGGCGGTGGCGACGGGTCTGCCTTTCATCCTCGCTGATGAACCGACCGGACAACTTGATCGGGCCAACAGCCGACTGGTCGCCGATGCGCTCTTTGAAGCAGTCCGAGTCGCTGCAGGAGGCCTGGTGTTGGTGACCCACGATCTGGACCTGGCAAGCCGATGCGACCGAACTCTGTCCCTCGTGGACGGCGAATTACGCGAATGAAACGGAACTGGCGTCTTCGGTCCGTGCTGCGCGAGGCCGGCCTCAACGTCGCGAACGGCGGAGTGAGGACGCTGCTGATGGCGGTGGTCCTGGCCGCCTTGCTGACCATGGGCGGTCTGCTCGAAGCCCACAGCGTCCAACAGATCGTCGAGCGCGACGTCGACCTCGCCCGACGCGGCCGCTTCGTGTTGCAGATCACTCCAGGAAGCAATGATCGCTCACCGCTCGATGCGCGGGCCTGTGAACGCCTGGTGGGCCAAGACGGCGTGATCGCCTCGGGGTCGGTTCTCGACAATGACCTGGTGCCCCTGCGACTGCCTCCGGGAACCACGCTGCGACGCATCACGGTCACGCCCGGGCTCTACGACGTGTTCGACTTGACCGCGGGCAACGGCAACGGAACAGCACGGATATTCGCGGGCCATGAAGCAGCCGACGAACTCGAGCTGGCGCAAGGGGCGCCGATCGCGTTCCAGACCGCCCGGCATTCAGAACTACTCACCGTCGGTTTCGTTGCCGAAACGTCGGTCGTGCGCTACCCGCTGGCTGACCGGGCCATCCTGGTGCCTGCCGTGGGCAGCGAGACGAGAGTGTGCTACGTCGAAGCAGACCCCCGGATATTCAACGACTATCGATCGGGAGGCGTCGCCTCGCTGGACACATTGACCGAAGGCACCCCGACCGTCACCGCGCTCGCGCATGTGGAGAAGGGGGAAACGCCCAGCGAACGCTATGCCTCTCGACTCTCGAGGTTCGCCAGTTACGCAGCGGGCATCGCGGCCGCAGCGGTCTTCGCGGTCGATCTGCAGACGCGACGCAAAGAGATAGGCGTCTACCGCGCCACCGGCACCACGCGTTCGGCAACGTTCTTGATCTTCTACGCGGATCAGATCCTGACTCTCGTCGCTGGCTGTGTCATCGCCGCTTTCGCCACCAGCACCTTGGTGGTCACATCCGGCCTGGGTCGACAAGCCGCATTGCACGGACTCGGCGCCCTCTCGACAGCGGTGCCGATAGCCGGCATCGGACTGGTGCCGATCGTCGCAACCGCTATTTGTCGTCGCGACATCATTTCGACCCTGAAACAGTGAGAGTCCGTAACCCTCCGCGGCGCCGCGGGAGGGTTGCTTGCGACGGCGTTGACCGGTGTTGGCGTCATTGAGCGCTTGGGCGAAGTCCTTGGAGCGGTATTAGGGACCGTTGTCGGTGAGTGCCCGCTCACGGCGACGAGTCTGAGGCCCCAACGAGCAGTCAAGCGGTTGCCAGTCAAAACAATCTGAAGTTTTTTGTAACGAAATGCCGGTTCGGGCAAAGAACAGGAAACCGACAAAAAGTGGAGGATTGCTGTGGGGTCTACAAGGAGAGTTAGTCGAGTAAAAGTTGGACGAGTGTGCAATTCACGATTCTGGGCAATATTGATCTGCATCGGATTGCTGGCGGCGCTGTCGCCGGTCGCTGGGGCGGCTGCGCAGGACATTCCGCAGGAGTCTCATTGTGTTGTCGACGTAAGCGGGGGTGTCGCAATAGAGGCAGGTTGTTTCGAGTCTCTTCGAGCGGCTCACAACAGCATCTGGGAGAGCAGTGCCAAAGGCGTGGCGGTAGCCCGGTCATCGAGTGTGCTCGGTGTTCATTTCAAGGGTCAGAACTACATCGGATCCTCGATCACGATCACAGGGTCCGGATGCTCGGGTTTGATCTGGAAGCCGTCTGGGTCGTGGAACAACAATATCGAGTCGAGCTATCACTACTGTGGAGGGTCGCCGACCAAGTTTTACGACTCGTCTTCTTGTTCTGGGTCGAACAAGGCGATTTATGCTTCGGCGACGACCCTTGGGTGGATGAACAACCGCACGTCCTGTGTTCGCTACGGCTAACGGCTGAGTCCCAATCATGCGAAACTGAGCTAGTGAGCGACTCGGTGGCGGAACACCGTCTCGGCGACCCGACGGTGTTCGATGCGTTTTATCGGAGTCATGCTGAGAGTCTTCTGCGATACTTTTATCGACGTACCGATGACCCCGACGTCGCCGCGGATCTCTGTGCGGAGACGTTCGCCGCAGCTCTCACCAACAGTCGTCAGTTCGACGCCGAAAGGGGCAGCGCTGCAGCATGGCTCTACGGGATCGCCAAACGCCAGCTCGCAATGTACTGGCGGCGACGCAAGGTCGCTGATCGTGCCAGAAAACGGCTCGGCATTCCGCGAGAACCCATTGATGAAGAATCGGTTCAGGCACTGCGCCGAACCGAGGACATCCTCGACGGTGCCGCCGCGTTGGCCGCACTCGAGAAACTCCCAGTGAAACCTCGCAAGGCGGTGCGGCTGCGAGTCATCGACCAACTCGAATACCCTGAAATCGCCCATGAACTCAACTGCAGTCCAGGTGCCGCTCGGACTCGCGTGAGCCGCGGCCTTCACCAGCTGAACGAGATGCTGCAATGACTAGCTCCAACACCTCCGAAATCCCGTTTCTTGACCGGTTGGGTCGACACCTCCACGACGCGGCGATTGAACGCGCCACCGTGCCGCAGCGACAGCGACACCGTTCGCCGGTCCTAGCAATGTCGATGGCCGGAGTGCTTGCGGTGATCGCCGCCACCCTTGTGATTCTGTGGCCCCAGGCCGAGTCCGCCCAGGCCTTCACGATCACCCGAACCAACGGAACCGTCCGAGTCGAAGTATCCAACCTCGTAACAAACCCCGACGCAGCAACGGCACAACTCCAAAACGCCGGACTCAACGCAAGGCTGCAAGCCGTTCCGGTTCCAGACGGACTAGTGGGCTACGTAGTCTCACTCGAAGTCCACGACGATTTCGAAGTGGAGTGGACTCGCGAAAACGGGGGCGTCACGGCCTTCGAAGTCGAGGGGACCGGCTTCTTCGTCGTCAATTACGGACGCCGCGCTGCGGATGGCGAAACGTACCTCGCCACACAGCCCAGCCCTTACTGCGCGGCGTGGCGAGGTCGACGCGTCGGAGACCTGCGCCTTGAGATCGAGAACTCACTCGAAACGATCCGCTGGCAGATGTTCAACACATCTGACTACCGACTCACAGAAGTACAACAACCCGATGCGAACGCCTTCGTTCAAAACGTGGTCCCACTAAGCACCCGAGAATCAATCGTCATCGTATCCGACCAAAAAAACAGCCTCCCAACTGGCGGGGAATGCTAGGCCAAACCCCCGTCCCCCAATGTGCCCCACAGCACAGCCAGAGAGGACCCGCACCACGGGTCCTCTCTGTGCTCTTGAAGGGCCTCTGGGGAGGGTCACCGACGGGGAGGGACGGCGGCAAATCCTCGAGTCGTGCGCGGTCGCATCACTTAATGAGACAAATCCTCAAGTTATGCGCGGTTTGCGGTGGTGGGCGTGGTTTGGGTGATCAGGTGGTTGGGGCCGGGGTGTTCGCCGTCGACCCACCAGGTGCTTCCGCTTCCGGCGAGTCGTGGTGTTCGACCCGTGGCGTCGCCGAGTCGGTCCCGCCATCGTCGCAGCTCCGGGGCGACGGCCAGCGCGGCGGGTTCGAGATCGTTGCCGTTGTCGCCGGTCGGCCCTCCGAGTCGGTCCCATTGTGCATAGACTTCGGCGGTTGGGCAGTGCACCGGTGGGATCAACAGGGTCACCGTTCGTTCGACGAAGGGCAGAGGTTCAACTATTTCGCCGATTCCGGTGACTCGGGCCCGTCCTCCGTGGAGGCAGAAGGGCACGTCCGCGCCGATTTCTGCGGCTTTGTGGAGGTCGGAGCAACCGGCCCAGCGCAGGACCGCAGCAGCGTCGGAGGAGCCGCCGCCGAGTCCCGCGCCGGCCGGGATGTGTTTGTGGAGTCGGACCGCCGCGGTGCGGCCGCAGAGATGGAGGGCCCGTCGCACGAGATTGTTTTGTTCGTCGCCGAGGCCCTGTGGGCTCTGCGGGCCGACGATCTCAAGCGAGTCACCATCACTCAACTCGACCGTGTCGTAGAGATCAAGGCTCACCATCTCGGCGTCGATCAGGTGATACCCATCATCACGAACTCCCGTGATACGCAGTGACACCGTCAACTTTGCCGGCGCAAGAATCGCAACCACTCCGACAGGCTAAAGCATCCGGTGCCTGGCGAAGGGTTGTTTGGCCGACGGCTAGGCTGCGCGGCATGGAGATTGACACAAAAGCGGTGGACTTGGCGCTCACAACCACCCGGGCAGTTCGGCGAAGGTTGGACTTGGAACGGCCGGTCGACAATCAGATCATCCTTGATTGCATCGACATTGCCGAACAGGCCCCGACGGGGGGCAACCAGTCCAGCAGACGCTGGATCGTGGTGCGCGACCCCGAGACAAAACAGGAGTTGGCCCGGCTCTACCGCGAGGTTGTCGGAGACTTCATGATCGCGGCGCGCGATCGCATGGCTGGCACCGACCATCCGGGCGCCGCAGCGATGCGCTCCGCAGCACATTTGGCGGAACACTTGTCGGAAGTGCCGGTGATAGTCATACCCACCATCGTCGGCCGCCACGACGGCAGCGGATCCCCTGGTCTTTTCGATTCGGTAATCCAGAGCGCTTGGAGCTTCTGCGTTGCCCTGAGAGCCCGAGGCCTGGGCAGCGCTTGGACCACCGCGGTCCTCGCCAAAAGCCCCGAACTGAAAGAACTGCTGGGCATTCCCGCCGAGATCACCGAGATCGCCATGCTGCCGGTGGCGTGGACCAAGGGCACCGATTTTCGTCCAGTTCGCCGAAGCCCAGCCCGAGAGATCACCTTCTTTGATGAATACGGCCGTACCTACGAGTCAGGGCCGCGATCTCCTGTGAACGCAATAGACGGCCCCGGTGTGGTGGTGGAGACCGACATTGCCGCCAAGGTTGACAAGGTCTGGGCCGCGGCCACCGACATCGACCTTCCGGCGCGATTCTCCGACGAGTTCACGGGTGCTGACTGGGACGATGGCCATGACGGCGCTGCTTTGGGAGCGACATTCACAGGGCGCAATCACCGAGAGGATTTAGGAGACTGGGAAGTCCGTTGTTTTGTTGACGTGTGCGACAAGCCCACAGTCTTCGGCTGGTGTACCTCTGAGGCCGACAATCCCGGTGCCCGTTGGCGTTTCGAGCTCCAACCTCTCATGGGCGGCGGTACTCGACTGCTGTTTCGCCTGCTGCTAGGTCCTGGTCGTTCCGGGTTGACCATGTTCATCGAGCAGGCCCCCGACAAGGAACCACGCATCATCGCCAACCGCCTCCGCGCCCACCGGACCAATATGGAGCGAGTAGTAGAGGGCATCAAGGCCCAAGTCGAAGCCTCAGAAGGAGGTTGAGAACAACGATTGATCAGTCGGGAGTCGCGCCAGAAATATCGGCTACAGACGCCAATCGAGACCAATTTTCAAGGGACAGTGTTTCTGGCCGTGCTCGGCTGTCTATTCCCACAAGAGCAAACCCGGCGGAATCGAGATAGCCAGCGAGTGACCGCCGCAACATTTTGCGGCGCTGATTGAATCCAGCACGTAGCAGGACCTCGATCGGTTCCAGCGGCTGATCGACAGGCGGTACGGCGTGCCGATCAATCCGAACCAGCACGGATTCAACCTTTGGCTTGGGGTAGAACACCGTCGCTGGAACACGACCAACCACTCTGGCGGTGCCGTGATAGGCGACCAGTAGCGACGGTATTCCCACAGTCTTGTCGCCCGCTCTTGCAGCTAAACGCTCCCCCACCTCACGTTGCACCATCACCAACATTGTCTCCAGCGCCTTCACATTGCTCAAGAGATCAAGTATCAGCGAGGTAGCGATGTTGTAGGGGAGGTTGGCCACAAGCCGCCAGCCATCACGACCAACGAGGAGGTCCGCCCAGTCGAGCGTTCGCGCGTCTGCCTCGATCACCCGCACATCTTGATCGGCAACAACGTCTCGAAGCGCACCGGTGAGGTTGTGGTCAACCTCGACGGCGGTGACATCAGCGCCGGTTTCTGCCAATGCCAGAGTGAGCGATCCCAGACCAGCGCCAATCTCAACAATCGGGTCACCGGGACTCGCCCCGGACAGCTTGGCGATGCGACGCACGGTGTTGGGATCGATCACAAAATTCTGACCGAGCCTGCGGCGCGGCTCAAGACCGTGACGATCCAGAATCTCACGGAGTTGTTGAGGTGAATGCGTCACTGCTTTCGCCTATTCGCGCACCCTATAGGTATCCGAGTCTCTTTGAACAAGCAGGCCACGGACCCCAACCGTTCATCTCCCACAGTGCCAACGCCATTCTGTCCTGGTCGGCAGGTGATGCCTCGGCAGGGTCCACGCCAACGAGATAGTCAGCTCCAATCTGGGGAGCTACCCAGTCCCAGGTCGAACGGGAGAACTGGTAGGCGCCTCGATACCGGCCAGCGGGACTAATGCTGATGGCGCGGTAGTTCCCGCTGGACTCACATTGTCGAAGAGCTTCCCACTGTTCCTCAGTTGGACCGGCCGTAGCGGCCACCGTCGTGCTAGGCGCAACTGTGGTGGTCGCAGACTTCGTTTCAACCTCAGAATTCGAATCCTTCGTGTCGTCTGCCGCAACCGTAGTCGTAGGCGCCGTCGTTGCTGGGGCCGTAGTCGTAGGCGCCGTCGTTGCCGGGGCCTCGGTCGTTGCCGGGGCCGCGGTTGTTGTGGAGTTCAAGAGGGCTTGAGATTCTTGAGACGCACGGGATTGCTCCGCCAACGACATGGCTCGGGCACGAGTCTGGTCGCGGTGTTCTCTATGCGCCGCGGTCCAAGCTGCGGCACGATCAGAAAACGAACGCAAGTCCACGGACACCAGCGGGGTCAAATGGCTCTCCACAGGAGGCTCAACAACCGCGTCAACGGTTGTGGAAAAGTACAGACCGAGCAAAATCGAAACCGCTACCGAGGCAGCAACAAGCATGCGTCGTCCGTTTCCGATGGCGTCCAGAACTGCGTTCCCTTCCTCTGGCTAAGCCTTCTCTACGGTGACTAACCTGGTAAGTAGTCAACTGTAGTGTATTTTGTAACACAACTGCAAAAAACTCTGCCGCCAGATCTGCTCTGAGCACGGCTGACAAGAGCAAGTCGCGTTACACCTGTGGCCGCTCAAGTCGCGTCAAGACCGTAGAACACCGATGACGTTTTCCACACCATCTCTTCAACTTCGTCCACAGGAAGACCTTTAACCGCCGCTACAGCCGCTCCGACCAAAGGAACCAACGCCGGACGGTTGGGCCTTCCACGATGAGGCACCGGTGCCAAGTAGGGACTGTCGGTCTCAACAAGCAAGCACTCAAGGGGACATGCTGCCACGGCTCCACGCAACTCATCAGCACGCGGAAAGGTGATGATGCCCGAAAAAGAAACCAATCCTCCTCGTTCGAGACATTGCTCAAGTTCATCTACACCACCGGTGAAACAGTGAAACACAAGCCGATCAGGGACACCTTCTCGATCAAGGACCTCAAACGTCTCGAGCCAGGCACTTCGGCTGTGAATCATCAGTGGAAGGTCATGGCGATGTGCCAAGCCGATCTGTCGGGCAAACATGTCAACCTGGGTGCCGCGCGGCGAGTGGTCGTAGTGGTAGTCGAGTCCGCACTCCCCGACCGCTACGACTTCAGGTGCCGACAACAGCGCTTCAAGTCCATCGATTCCAGTCTTGGCGTCGTGGGGATGAACCCCAGCGGTCGCCCATACTCCTTCGATTTCGTGAGCCAGAGCGATCATCTCACGGGACCCTTTTACCCCAGTGCCCACAGTGACCAGACGCTCAACCCCTGCTGAACGCGCTTCTGTTGCAAGTTGACGGCCTTCGATTCCAGCGGGCAAATGGCAGTGCTGGTCTATCCAGGCCATCTCACTCAGCCTGAATTGCGTCGATATCTACTTTCAGAAAGAGCGGCGTGGGCTTTGGTATCTCGGTACCTGGCGGCACTGGTTTGCAGGACCATCCATCAAGCGTTCCCAGAATTTCATCTAGCCGGGCCGACGAAAACGGCAGGAACGGCGCGAAGCCGACGCGGATGCCATTGATCGCGTCAAGAGCGGTGGATAGAACCGTAGCGCTTCGATTGGCATCGCTTTTGGCCAATTTCCATGGCTCCGTTGCGTTGAGATAGGTATTGATCGCCTGTGCACCGCCCATCGCTGTGCGCAGAGCGCCACGCAGTTCAACCCTTTCGAACTGTTGACCACACACAGCGAGAGTCTCATCAATGGTGTACAGCAACGCTTGGTCCTCTGCAGTGCGTCCAGCCGAGGGAGGCTGAACGCCGTGATTATTGTGCAGCATCGACAACACCCGATTGACAAGGTTCCCCCAGTTGGCAACCAGTTCTTCGTTGATCCGGCGAGCGATTGATTCAATCGATACTTCGGTATCGGCTTGCTCGGGGAAATTCGCCGCCAACGCATAGCGCAACCCGTCGGGTTCGAACAGTGCCAGGCCTTCGTCGATAGTCAGGCCAACACCGCGGCTCGCCGATGCCTTGCCACCCTTGAACGTAACGTACTGATTAGCAGGCACATCGTCTGGCAGATGAAGGTGGCCAGCACCGATCAGTTGTGCTGGCCAAAACAAACAGTGGAACGGGATGTTGTCCTTGCCGATGAAATAGACGTGGCGGCTGTCGTCGTTTTCCCACCAGCGGCGCCAAGCATCGTCGTCTCCTTGTTGAGCGGACCATTCCTTGGAGGCGGACAGATAACCGATCACCGCGTCGTACCAGACGTAGATGCGCTTGCCTGGGCCTAGGTCGTCGACAGGCAATTCAATGCCCCACTCGATATCGCGGGTGATGGCCCGATCGAGCAGTCCCTCCTTGAGGTATCCGCGCACAAAGTTGAGAACGTGCGGGCGCCAGTGCGCTTTGTCTTTGTAAATCTCGGTCAGCCGCTCGTTGAAATCGGAGTATCGGAAATAGAAGTGCTCGGTTTCACGTCGCTCAGGTTTTGCACCGCTGATCTTCGAACGAGGGTCGCCGAGGTCTAGGGCGTCAAGTGTCTGACCGCAATTGTCGCATTGATCGCCACGGGCTTCGGTATAGGCGCAATGCGGACATGTACCTTCGATATAGCGGTCAGGCAGGAATCGGTCAGCAGTTGGGTCGTAATACTGTTCGGAGACTCGGCGGTCGATGTGGCCGTTTTGCAATTGTGCCAGGAACATCTCCTGAGTGACTCGGGCATGGTTCTCGGTGCCAGTGGTGGTGAATAGATCCCAGGAGAATCCCAGTTCCTCCCATTGGCGAACGAACTCGGTGTGATAGCGGTCAACGATCACACTGGGAGTCACTCCCTCGGTGTCCGCTCGAACCGTGATCGGCGTTCCGTGTACGTCAGATCCGCTGACCATCAGCACTTCGTTGCCCACAATACGCTGTTGGCGGGCGAACACATCTGCTGGCAGGTAAGCCCCGGCAAGATGCCCTAGGTGACGAGAACCCGAGGCATAGGGCCAGGCAACCGCTACGAGAACTGGAACAGACATCAGCCTGAGGTTACCGGAGCATCCGGGCTCACAAGGGTCAATTCAGCGCGGCTGCTAACTAGCCTCAACTTCCCGAAGCGGTGGAGCAGAGGGTGCAGCGAGCACCGGCCCGTCCTCACCTGCTCCGACCCTTGATCGAATGTCGTCGATTCTGGACAGTTGTCGCTCCAGTTGACGGCGCCGAGTGCCCGACAGTTCCCCGAAGGTCTTGTACAGCGTTTCGAGATTCCTGTCGGCCTTGTCGATATGTTCGGAGAACTTCTGCCATTGCTCGCCAAAGGAGCCAAGGCAGTCAAGGATCTCATCGGTGGCCCGTTCCAACGAATGCGTGTCCATCGCTTGGCGGATCACTCTGAGCACCGCAAACAGGGTGTTGGGTGAACACAACACGACGCTTTGACCCATGGCATCGTCGAGAAGATTCATGTCGTGTTCGTGAATGAATCCGTAAATCGCCTCGTTGGGGATGAACAACAACAGGTAGCCGACCGTTGAGTCCTGGGCCGCGTAGTCACGATCGCTCAGTTCCTTGATTCGATTGCGCACATCTCGCAAGAAGAGATCTTTGAACCTGTCGGCTTCTGACTCCGATTCTGCTTCAAGAAATCTCAGGTAGTTGGCGGCGGGGAACTTCACATCCATGTGCAGAAGCTGGTCGTGTGGGAGCATGAAGGTGAAGTCGGGTTTGGTACCCCCCTCGAGTGCGGTCTGCTTGCGATAGGTGAAGTTCTCTTGCATCCCCGCGGCGCGCAGCACATCCTCTGCCATCCGTTCGCCCCATTGACCGCGAGCCTGCGGGTTGGCCAACGCTTCGCGAAGATGCCCGGTGGTCTCGTTCAGAGCCTTCTGCTGGTTGATCGTGTCTTGGAGGCTCTGCGTCAGTTCGCCATGTTGGAGAGCCCGGTCCTTTTGGAGTTGAGCCACAAGTTCACGCACCTGGACTAGCTCAGAGCCCATGGCGGTGACTTGCTGAGACAGGTTTTGCGACATCCCGCCCACCTTCTCATCGACCGTTGAGGTAAGACCCCCGACCCGCTCAAGTACCACCTTGTCGCCCGCGTCGACCTTGGCTTGCAACGACTCGAGCAACAAGGCCAACCGTTCGTCGATCCGCCGTTGAGCGGAATCCATCATTGAATCGATGGCCTGACCACGGTGCTCCAGTTCCGTGGTCCCGGTCTTCAAGCGACTGTCGAAACTCTCGCCGACGACAGAAACCACCCGCTCAAGCAACTCCTGATCGCGCCGGGCGCCACGGTCGCGGAAGTACAACAGCCCGCAAGCGCAGACCAAAACCACGGCTAGTAAAGAAATAACGACTATTGGTTCCATGCCACACGATGTTACGAAGGGGGTGTGACAGTGACGGGGATGCCCGCGCTGTGCACCTGCTCTCGGGCTTGTTCGCTGATCTCAACCCTTGTGAAGCAGGTCGTAGACTCTGCGCCTGGAAACACCGAGATCAGCCGCTACCAACGCTGCCGCGTCCCTGGAACTCAAGCCCTGTGCAAGCGCCAGATTGAGCGCGGCAACGATTGTCTCGTCGTCGGGGGTGGGGGCCGCTGGCGCTCCCTCAAGCACCAGCACAATCTCGCCTTTGGGCTCAGCAGCAGACCACTCAACCAACTCATCAA
The DNA here is from genome assembly GCA_965198365.1 of Candidatus Aldehydirespiratoraceae bacterium. Lineage (GTDB taxonomy): Bacteria > Actinomycetota > Acidimicrobiia > Acidimicrobiales > Aldehydirespiratoraceae > VXYK01. The sequence continues at coordinate 2,752,611 of OZ240617.1, forward strand.
GCGAGCCGCGCACAAACTCTTCGTGCAACTTCGTCAACTCCCGGGCGACCACCGCCCGTCGCTCTCCTCCACAAACCCGAGCCAGGTCCCCCAAGGTTGCGGCAACACGCTTTGGAGATTCGTAAAGCACACAGGTGCGCTGCTCGGCCGCGAGTTGCTCCAAACGGCTCGTCCGCTCGCCACCGCGCCGCGGCAGAAAACCCTCGAAGCAAAAACGGTCACTGGCAAAACCGCTTCCTACCAGGGCCGCAATTACGGCGGCAGGTCCCGGCACAACCACTACCTCGTAACCGGCCTCGACGACCGCGACGACCAAGCGTTGCCCTGGATCGCAAACTCCCGGCGTCCCGGAGTCAGACACGAGCACCACCCTGTGCCCCGCGGCAATCAACTCAACCACCTCTGCCGATGCCGCAGCCTCGGTATGAGCATCGACTCGTCGCAAGGCCTTCGCCCGCACCCCAACATGGCTTAGCAGGCGGCCTGTTCGACGGGTGTCCTCGCAACAAACAAGCTCCGCTCCGGTCAGTTCTGCTATCGCCCTGGGCGACAAGTCACCCATATTGCCGATTGGGGTCGCCACAATCACCAACGCCGGAGTCACGATCTGACTTCTATCTGGACTCCGGGGTTGATGCCAAAACGTTGCAACGATCCCGCCTCCGCTTCCAGTACATGCCGGGTCCGCCACGAGAACCGGCCAACCCGACCGGGTTTCATTGTGGTCACCGTCAGCACACACATCTCCGAATCAAGATGAGCAACGTCAATTGCGAACTGCATGCCCACTGTGTGGACCGAACGCGCCGGTGACAAAAGCATGGCACCGTCGATTCCTTGGCGCCCCAAGAGTCCCTTGCAGCGAGCGCTGCGGGTAGTCACGACCTCCACCGAGGCGACCACTTGATCCTCAACCAGGAGCCAAGCCATAACCGCAAATGTAGAGCCCGACGAGTTCTTCCGCGCGCCGAGGCGACCGAGGACCAGCGAAAATCAGACTCCGACGGGTTGACGCTCCGCGGCCGCAGCCAAGCGTTCTTCGCGTCGAGCAGCAATGCGTCGGCCAACCTTGCCAACTCGGCCGACGTATCGAATCAAACGCTCCCGCGACCGTTCCGCTTCACCGCTGAGCCCCTCGAGGTCGGCCACTTTCCATTCACGCATGACCACCGGCTGAAGAATCTGATCGTGGTGAATCGCCAGGTCATAGATACCAGCGTCAGCAATGGCTTTGGCGTGAGCTGTGAAGCCCGGAATCCCCACGCCGGGCATGGCAAAACCGGTCACCTGTTTCTCGGTCGCTATTAGCGCAGCAGAGGGGTCAGATTCGAACACCGCGCTCATCGCGTCACGGTAGAACAGGAAGTGAAGATTCTCATCGGCCGCAACACGACGCATGACCGCTCGACCAGCGGGATCATCGATCCGAGAACCCGTGTTGAAGTGCGAGATGCGGGTTGCCAACTCTTGAAGGGCGACGTAGACAAGCCCCTCTGTCGCGTTGGGAGGTTCGGGGACAGCACCAGTTTCAACCTGAACCATCCGCGCTCGTTCCAGTTCAACTGGGTCTATCGAGCGGGTGGCCAACAGGTATGCGTTGATCACGAATCCGTGGCGACCCTCTTCGGCGGTCCAGCGCCGAACCCATTCGCCCCACACACCGTCGCGTCCGAACATCCGCTCAATATCGCGGAAATAGTACGGCAGGTTGTCCTCGGTCAAGACGTTGACGAACAGAGCGCTACGCACTGCCGGGTCAAGGTTGGCCTCAGCTGGCGACCATTCGTAGTCGGCGGAAAATCCGGCGGCGCGATCCCAGGGAACCAACGTGTGCGGAAACCACTCCTTGGTCGTGGACAGGTGGCGCGCAAGCAAGTGTTCCGCCGTCGCTTCAAGCGCCTCTAGCACCGGTTTGTCCGCAGGAATGACCATAATCGTTCAGCCTACCTGACAGTAGGTAGGCAGTGGCAGAAACTATACCGCAAAACGGAACTCCATGACGTCGCCATCCTTGGCGATGTAGTCCTTGCCCTCCGAGCGGACCTTTCCCAGGTCTTTCGCCGCCGACCAAGACCCGGCATGCAGAAGCTCGTCGCAAGCGATCGTTTCAGCGCGGATAAAGCCGCGCTGAAAGTCACTGTGGATGACACCGGCGCATTCGGGGGCAGTCGCACCAGCGCGAAAAGTCCAGGCACGGCTCTCTTTTTCTCCCGTCGTCAAGAACGTGCGCAAGCCGAGCAGGTGATAAGCGCTGGTCAAGAACTGAGGCACCGCACCGTCGCCGAGACCGAGAGCTCCAAGCATCTCATTGCGGTCTTCGGCATCAAGCTGGGCTGCTTCGGCTTCGAGCTGAACGCAAAGCGCGATCACTTCTGCACCTTTGAGTTCTGCCACAACCGGAGCTGCGATCTCGGCTTCTTGTCCGATTTGGTCTTCGCCAATGTTGAGCACGGCCAGCACTGGCTTGTTGGTTAGAAAGAAGAACTCCCTCAGCTGCTGTCGGGCGTCGGTCTCAAGAGCTGCCCGATACAACGGCACACCCCCACTCAAGTGATCAACACAGCGCTTGAGCAGAGCAACCACAGGCCTCAGAGAACTGTCGCCTTTGAGCATCCGAGCGTGGCGGTCGAGCGCCTTTTCAGCGCTTGCCAAATCAGCGAGCGCCAACTCAATCTCAACAATCCGCAGATGCTCAAGAGGATCTGCAACGCCGGGCACGTCGCTGTCGGGAAACGCCCGCAACACAAAAACGATGGCATCAACCTCGCGAATGTGCGCCAGAAACGCATTGCCAAGACCTTCGCCGTGGCTGGCACCCTCGACCAAACCGCCGATGTCGGTGAACTGAACCGCCGCCGGCACGACTCTGCGGCTGTTGCTCATCTCCGCCAGTTGGTCGAGCCGAGAATCGGGCACCTTGGCAACACCAACGTTGGGGTCGGTTGTGGCAAATGCATACGGCGCAGCGTGCGCGCCCCCTCCCGCGAGTGCGTTGTACAACGAGCTTTTCCCCGCGTTTGGCAGCCCAACAAATCCGAATCGCTCCACTCCGCAACGCTATCGGTCGCCTCGTCGGGTACCGTCAAGGCAATGACGAACGTGACGTCGGCGAGTCGCCTCGCAACAACCGACGATGTCGGCTCGGCCGAACGCGCATTTTCTCGGTCGATTCTCATATCTGGAATACGTTGCAGCCTCACCTATGTGCTGATTCCTTTTGTCTTTCCGCTGGTCGGCTTCGGCGCAGGGGTGGGACCGGTGATCGGCATTCCGGTGGGTTTGGCGGCGATTGTGGCCAACTTTGTGAGCATCGGTCGATTCCGTCGGTCAGATCACCGCTGGAAGGTGCCCCTGATCGCGATCAACGCCGCGGTCATCGTCTTGCTGGTGATTCTGGTAACAGTCGACTTCGCCCAACTCTGACCGCTAGTCCCCTAGCCCTTCCTATAGCTCTCCAAGCAGGTAACGTTGGACTTATGGAGCCGGTTCAAGCGCTGCGACAGGCGATTCACTACCTTGACCGCGAACTAGCTCAACCGCAGAAAATTCGTGCTTTCCAAAACGCAATCGACGTAGTGCAGCAGGTCGGAGAAGCCGAGATTGCAGAACGAGCGACCACCGGAACGCTCACGGACCTTAACGGAATCGGCAAGTCAACGGCCACCGTGATCGGTGAGGCGCTCAACAATGAGCCCAACGGATACCTAGCCCGCCTTGATGAGCGGAGCAGAATCCCCATGCGCGAGGGAGGCGCGGTGATGGCAGCGATCCGAGGTGACTGTCACACCCACACCACCGCCTCTGACGGGAGCGCGTCGTTGCGTAGCATGGCCGAGGCAGCAATGGCTGTGGGGCACGAGTGGATGGTCATCACCGATCACAGCGCGCGCCTCACTATCGCCCACGGTCTCAACGAAGAACGGTTAGAGCGACAGCTCGACGAGATCGAAGCGCTCAATTCCGAACTTGCCCCGTTTCGGGTGCTGACCGGAATGGAGGTCGACATCTTCGAAGACGGCGCACTCGACTTGGCAGACGAGATGCTTGCACGCCTCGATCTGGTTGTTGCCAGCGTGCACTCGAAGATGCGGTTGCCAGCCGATCACATGACCCGGCGCATGGTCACCGCAGTCGCCAATCCCCACACCGATGTGCTTGGCCACCTCACCAACCGCAAATTGGTCGGCACCGGTCGCCCGCCCAGCGACTTCGATCCGGAAATCGTCTTTGCGGCTTGCGCTCAATTCGACACTGCCGTTGAGATCAACTGCCGTCCAGAACGACAGGATCCCCCCGAGGAGCTACTCGACATCGCCGTGCAATGGGGCTGCAAGATCGCCATCGACAGCGATGCTCATGCCACCGGGCAACTGGAATGGCAACCGTACGGGGCCGACAAGGCGGTGCGGTGCGGCGTACCGATCGAAGACATCATCAACACCTGGAACCACGAGGACTTGCTCGCCTGGACCGCAAGCCACGCCGCGGCTTGATCGCCCGAGTCAGGCTCAAATTTCGCCGATAGCCTGCCCGCCATGTCTAAGCGCACCCAGAAGCGGAAGGCCAAGGCCCGTCGCTCCAAGGCGAACCACGGCCGTAAGCCCAACACCGGCCGCAACTAAGCCCTTCGCTCTCTTTGAGGGAGTGCGCAACTGGCGATAGTTGAGATCGCCAGATCATGCATCGTCCTATTGTCACAGAAAACCTTGTTGACCGGGGAATTTCGGGCGACACTAAGAACGTGCTCATTTTTGACGGTGACTGCGGATTCTGTACAGCCTCGGCTCGCTGGATTGAGGCGCGCGGCGCGCGGGTAGAAGCCTGGCAGACACTGGATCTAGCCGAATTGCGCCTTACCGTTGCCGACGTTGACGAAGCGGCCTGGTGGATCGATGAAACCGGGAAAAAGCACCGCGGTCACTTGGCAATCGGACACGCCTTAAGAGCCGCTGGCAGTGGCTGGGGGTTCGTTGGCGCTGTGTTGGTACGTCCACCAGTTTCGTGGCTCGCCAAACCGGCATACACCTTGGTAGCTCAAAACCGCGACAAGTTACCCGGTGACGCCTGCGAACTGAAACCCTGACGATGGCTCGCACCCTGCGCGCAGACTGATTTGCTTTCTGGCGACACGCAACAGGTGAAGCTCGTGGTATACCCGACGCCGTGAGCGTTACGTTGTCAGAAGCCGAATCGAGACGCTTGGTCGCCGAGTATGGCGTAGTGGTTTCTTCCTTCGTTACAGGCGAAACCACCGAGGCGACCCTGGATGCTCTCAACAGCGACGAATCCGTCAGCTATCCAGTCGTAGCAAAGCTGTGCGGGCGCGCAATCGCCCACAAAAGCGAGCGAGGTCTGGTACGACTTCAGATCAACGATCAACAAAGTTTGCAAACGGCATGCGACGATCTTTGGGCAGCAGCCAGACCAAGTGACGGCAAAGTAGAACTACTGGTCTCGTCTATGGCCACGGGCAACCGCGAGTTGATCGCCGGCCTGTACAAAGATCCGCAGTTCGGACTTGTGGTGATGCTCGGTATCGGCGGGGTGCTGGCCGAAGCCATCCGCGACGTAACGTTTCGCCTTTCTCCGATCACCGAGATCGACGCTGAAGAGATGATCAACGACCTGTCAGCCCAAGCCCTTCTTGGTGAGTTCCGCGGCGAACCCGCACTGCGCCGCCGAGAGCTGATTGACGTGCTGTTGGCGCTCTGCTCAATAGGAGCCGCGCGCCCTGAGGTTCTATCGATTGACCTGAACCCATTGATCATCGTCGACGGCCGACCAGTAGCCGCGGACGCTTTGGTGGAGATCGAACAATGACCCGTGATCTCACTCCCCTGTTTGAACCCCGAGGAATCATCATCACTGGCGTGTCGAATCACCCCGGAAAATTCGGTTTCGTCGCGCTACACAATCTGCTGACCGCTGGGTACCGGGGTGAGATCTTCGCGATAGGCCGCGAACCAGGCGAAGTCCTAGGCCGAAACGTGTTGGGGTCAATCGACGAAGTGCCTGTCGGTAGGGCCGACATGGTGTTCATCTGCACACCACCACCTCTGAACGAAGGCTTGTTGCGCAGCGCCGCGGCTAAGGGCGCTACGGCCGCGTTCATCGCGGCGGCCGGTTACCGCGAAGCCGGAGCCGACGGTATCGAAGCAGAGCGAAGCCTGGTTGCTTTAGCCGACGAACTTGAGGTCGTGTTGGCAGGACCCAACGGCCAAGGCGTTGTCTCAACTCCGTCAAGCATGTGCGCTCAGATCGTGGCGCCTTACGCACCGGCGGGCAACCTGGCCGTCGTCAGTCAGTCTGGGAATTTCGTATCGTCGTTGTTGAACATGGCTCACCTGAGCGGGGTCGGCATATCCCGTGCAATCTCCGCTGGCAACGCCGCACAATTGGAGATCACTGACTATCTCGAATGGTTCGCCGGCGATCCGCAGACAGCAGTGAGCCTCGTCTATATGGAATCGGTCGACGACGGCCGCGCTATGTTCGAGCGACTTCGAGCCATCTCCGCAACCAAACCGATCGTGGTGGTGAAGGGAGGAGCTTCCACCGCCGGCGCGCGAGCTGCCGCCAGCCACACCGGAGCCTTGGCCACCGACGACGCGGTGTTCGACGGCATGAGCCTTCAAGCCGGACTCATCCGCGCCCGTGACCTGGAAGAGGGTTTTGAAGCGGCCGCGACTTTCGCAACACAACCGCTGCCCACCGGTAATCGCGTCGTCGTCGTGACAACGGTCGGCGGCTGGGGCGTGGCCGCTGTTGACGCCATGGCCGGTACTCTGCTCGACCCAACGCCACTACCTGAAAACCTGAAGGCAGAAATCGACAAACTGCTCCCGCCACGCTGGAGCAAGAACAACCCAATCGACATGGCAGGGGGTGAAACCCGTGACACAGTACCGATGATCCTGGAGATGGTCGCTGGCCACACCGAAGTCGATGCCGTGCTTTTCCTGGGACTCGGCATCCAATCCAACACCGCCGCCATGATGCGTCGCGGCCCGTTCTTCCCCGACCACGGGTTGCGACGAATCGTCAACTTTCACGAAACTCAAGACGCGCGCTACGCCGAAGCCGCCGCCGCTATCGCCAAACGCACAAACACTCCGGTGCTGGTGGCCACCGAACTAACAAACACGCGCCCTGAAACGCCAGGTCCAGCCACAATGAGAGCAGCCGGTCTGATGTGTCATGCCTCGGCTGCCAGAGCGATCCGCTCTCTAGACCTGCTAGTGCGCCACGCTCGTTGGAGGTGCGCACGAGAAATCTAAGGCTGGTGAACGAGTCTTAAGCTAGGTTCCACCGCGCTGAGTTAAGCGTTAGACCGCAGTACGCGATACTCTCGTCGGCGATACCCAGTTTTTCTATACGGACCCTGGAGGGACCAATGCGCAAACTATTGCTCCTATTGAGCATCTTCTTGTCGTTCACGCTCATCGCCGCCTCATGCGGCGACGATGACTCGAGCGATGTCACCACCGACCCAGGTGCCGATGACGGCGACGACATGGCCGACGGCGACGACATGGCCGAAGACGACGACATGGCCGAAGACGACGGCGACGACATGGCTGAAGACACGGTTCATGTCGGTCTTGTGTTCGATATCGGCGGGGAAGGCGACCTGTCGTTCAACGACTCAGCCGCCGCGGGGCTTAACCGAGCTGAAGAAACATTCAACATCACCACAACTAAGGTTTCGCCCAACGACGACGGCAGCAACCGCGCCGAACTACTGCAACTCCAGGCTGATAGCAGTGACATCGTTATCGCCGTCGGCTTCTTGTTTGAAGGAGACGCCGCCGCTGTCGGCGGTGCCAACGGCGACACCAACTTCGGCGTCATCGACTCCTCCATGCTTGACTTCGACCAAGATCCGCCAGCACCGTACGCCGATAACATCGCGGGTCTCGTCTTCTCCGAAGAACAAGGTTCGTTCCTCGTCGGTGCTGCTGCTGCACTCAGCAGCGAAACCGGGACCGTGGGCTTCATCGGCGGTGTTTGCTGCTTCGGACTCATCGAGAAATTCGAAGCCGGTTTCCGTGCCGGAGCGCTCCATGTCAACCCCGACATCGAGATCATCTCCCAGTACATCACCGAGTTCCCCGACTTCGATGGCTTCAACGCACCAGATCGTGGCCGGGAGACAGCGCTGGCCATCTTCGAAGAGGGTGCAGATGTGATCTACCACGCAGCGGGTGGCACAGGTACCGGGTTGTTCGCCGCGGCCAAAGAACACAGCGAAGCCACAGGCTCAAAGGTCTGGGGCATCGGTGTCGACTCCGATCAGTACCACACCGTCGACGCCGACGTCCAAGAGTACGTTCTCTCCTCGATGCTCAAGCGGGTGGACACCGCTATCTTCGAGATCATCAAAGCCCACCTGGACGGGACCTTCGGTCCTGGCGAAACCCGCTATGACCTCTCCGTTGACGGCGTTGGCTACTCGACTTCAGGCGACTTCCTGAGTGCCGATATCATCGCCCAACTCGAAGAGTTCAAGGCGCAGATCATCGACGGCAGCATCGTGGTTCCGACTGATCCAACCGAGGTCGGCGCTTAAGAACGCCGCCACGTTTCCACTGATCAACGGAAACGGTGTCATATGACCTAGAAGCAGGGCTGGGATATACTCCCGGCCCTGCTTACTTTTTCTCCCTGAACCAGGACTTCCTGGTCCATTCGAATCGAGGGGACGCACTTTGACGCTCGCGATTGAGCTAACCGGCATCACCAAGCGGTTCCCAGGTGTGGTGGCCAACGACAACGTGAACCTCTCGGTCGAAGCAGGAGAGATTCACGCGGTATGCGGCGAGAACGGCGCAGGCAAATCAACGCTGATGAAGATCCTCTTCGGCATGCAGAGCCCCGATGAAGGAACCATGCGCATCAACGGTGAAGAGGTCCGGTTCTCCTCACCAGCAGAAGCAATCAACAGGGGCATCGGCATGGTCCACCAGCATTTCATGCTCGCTGGCCAACTCACGGTGCTAGAAAACGTGATCCTCGGTGCCGAACCGGTGGCTTCACTTGGGCAAATCGACTTCAAAGCAGCGGAGACCCATCTGCTTGAGGTGGGTGAGGCCTACGGACTCGACGTCGACCCCCACGACCTCATCGAAAGTCTTGAGGTCGGCGAGCGCCAACGGGTCGAGATCATCAAGGTGCTCTACCGAGGTGCTCAGATCCTGATTCTCGATGAACCCACCGCTGTGCTCGTCCCCCACGAGGTAGACGAACTGTTCCGCAACATGCGCGAACTCAAAGCCGCGGGAGAGACAATTCTGTTTATCGACCACAAGCTTGAGGAAGTCCTACAGATCGCCGACACCATCACTGTGCTACGCCAAGGACGCACAGTGGCAACCGTCAAACCCGATGAAGTCAGCACCGGAGACCTTGCCGAGATGATGGTCGGCTCTGAGTTGCCGACGCCGCAGACCTCAAGATCTACCGTCACCGACGAGATAGCACTCTCGATCAAAGGATTGACCGTGCTTGATGAGGATGATCGGCGAGTGCTCGACGATGTCAGCCTCGATGTGCACAGAGGCGAAGTAGTGGGACTCGCAGGCGTCGAAGGCAACGGTCAAACAGAGTTCGTAGGCGCCATTATCGGAACCGAAGACGCTGAGGCTGGTTCAATCCGATTGCTCGGCGAAGAAATCGCCCATCGCACGGTAAGACACCGACGCAACTCTGGGATCGGCTACGTCCCTCAGGACCGCCAACAAGAGGGCCTCCTGCTTTTTGCTCCGCTTTGGGAAAACGCCGCTCTCGGTCACCAAACAAGACCACCGTTTGCCAACGGTCGATGGTTTGATCGATTTGCCGCACGTGAGCGAACCGAAGCAATCCGCGGATGGTTCGATGTACGCACTCCCGATATTGAAGTCACCGCTAACTCCCTGTCTGGCGGCAATCAACAGAAGCTGATCGTCGGACGGGAAATGGCCGCAGAGCCAAAAGTACTGATCGCCGCGCATCCCACCCGAGGAATTGATGTCGGCGCTCAAGCGGCCGTGTGGGACGACATTCGCGCGGCCCGCGCCGATGGCATGGGCACCCTGTTGATATCGGCGGACCTCGACGAACTGATCGGTCTGTCCGACAGCATTGTGGTGATCCACAAAGGACAACTGACAGCCACCCTCGACCCCGCCAGCATTACTCCACGTCAGCTCGGCAGTTACATGACCGGTTCCGAAGACAGCGACGCCGAACTTGCCGACGGCCAGGCTGTCGAGGATGCGGGTGAGTCGCGGTGACTGACACAACAGTCATGGACGAGCCAGAAGACACTCCCGATACGAGGCCGCCCAGAGCCGCAGCCGAGTCACGTCTACGCCAAGCTTTGATATCAATGGCCGCGCCGCTCGGGGCCTTCATTTTCTCGCTCATCGCCAGCTCCATCGTGTTGATCGCAGCAGGCAGCAACCCCATTGAAGCCGCCCGAGACATGCTCGATCACGCAAGCAAACTCGAGGTGCAGGTCTCGATGATCAATCGGGCCACTCCCCTCTACATCTCCGGAGTTGCAGCGGCGATCGGTTTCAAGATGAACCTGTTCAACATCGGCGTCGAAGGCCAATATCGCATGGCGGCAATATTCGCGGCATATGTCGGGGGCGCGGTCGTACTGCCGTCGGTCCTGCATATCGGCCTGATCTTGATCACCGCCATGGTCGTGGGCGGACTCTGGGGTGGCCTCGCTGGAGTGCTCTACACCCACCGCGGGGTCAACGAAGTGATCGGCACGATCATGTTGAACGGTGTCGCCTTGGGTGTGATCGCCTGGCTCGTTCGGCGTTGGCAGGCCGAAGGCAATATCGTCCAGGTCGGTGTGGGCACAGAACCCATCGACGAGTCGGGTCTTTTGCCCAACCTCAACTTCATCCCCGAACTCTTCGGCGACCTCCGGGCCAACGAAGAACTCACCGGCGTGCTGGTGATCGCCATCATCGTCGGTGTTGTCTACTACCTCCTGTTGAATCGCACAGTCTTTGGATACGACTTGCGAGCTAGCGGACTCAATTCGCTGGCGGCGCGCGCGGGCGGCGTGCCTCCCCGCAAGATGGCTCTCGCCGCAATGCTGATGTCCGGTGCGGTGGGAGGACTCGTCGGGATGGCCGAGATCTTCGACAAGGCCAGATATGACCCCAACTTTGTGGGGTTCCTTGGGTTCAACGGCATTGCCGTAGCCCTGCTGGGACGCAACAACCCGGCCGGGATCGCGGTTGGCGCGCTGTTGTGGGCCTTCCTCGACGCCACCTCAGACATCTTGCAAGTCACACAAACCGCGCCCAAAGAAATCATCGACATCATGCGCGGCGTGATCCTGCTCACCGTTGTCATCGGCTACGAGGTCGTCAGACGAATGCGGGAACGCGCAGAAGCAGCTCGCACCGCAGCCCGGCTGGCGGAGGCAACATCATGAATCTGTTGAGACGAGTCAACAAGCTCTCCACACCGATTCGCTGGATGATCTATGCCGCTCTCGGAATCTTGGGGCTCGTCATCGTCCAGTCGTTCACCGACGCTTCGAAGCTGACTACCACAACAACCTCTGGTGCCATGCTGCGTTGGACAGTACCCGTGATGCTCGCCGGACTCGGCGGGATGTTCTCCGAACGAGCCGGCGTGGTCAACATCGGGCTGGACGGGATCATGGTTCTCGGAATGTGGTTCGGGGCTTGGGGAACCATCAACTACGGACCTTGGAACGGCTTGCTGATCGGACTGCTCGGCGGGGCGCTCGGCGGTTTGATCCATGCCGTCGCAACCGTCACTTTCGGGGTTGACCACATCATTTCCGGCGTGGCAATTTTGATCGCCGCACCGGGAATCGCCCGCTTCTTGTCCTTGGAGATTCTGGCCGGGCATGACGGGGGGTCAATAACTCAATCACCCCGCCTGTCAGGTGCCGGGAAGTTCACCTTGCCGTTCCTTGCAGGAGGCAGAATCGGCGACTGGCGAAGTCCGGATATTCTCGGATGGTTCACAGACAAAGACTGGTGGTACATCTCCGATTTGACCGGATTTGCCCGCGGTTTCGTGTTCAACCTCAGCATCTTCACCATTATCGCTTTCTCGTTGGTGCCGCTGTCTGCCTGGGTTCTGTGGCGTACCCGATTCGGTTTGCGGCTGCGGATCTGTGGCGAACACCCCACCGCCGGAGAGTCGCAGGGCATCAACATCTACCTCTACAAGTACATCGGTGTGATGCTCAGCGGAGTACTCGCCGGGTTCGCCGGCGCCTTCATCGCCACCCCGGAGCTCAACGGCATCTATCTCGAAGGCTCGGTCAACCAGCGAGGGTTCATCGGCTTGGCCGCCCTGATAATCGGTAACTGGAGACCCGCTGGAGTGATGGCAGGCGCCATGCTCTTCGGCTACCCGTTCGCGCTCGGGCTGCGAGACCTCGACGGCAGTAACACGCACGCGTTGTTGTTGGTCGCCGCGGGGGTGCTGGCGGTGGTTTCGGTCAACAACTTCCGGCACGGAAACAGCACCGACGCATTCCTAGGAGGCCTCATCAGCGTGTTGGCCCTAGTTTGGTTCGTTGGGTCCGAAACAGTACCCAACTGGTTCATCAACATTTTGCCGCAACTGATCGTGCTGCTGGTGTTGACTTTCTTCTCACAGCGCCTACGTATGCCCGCTGCCGACGGACAGCCGTATCGCCGCGGCAAAACCTAAAGACGACCCGGGGATGCCGATACTCAGCGACGCTCAGCTGTCCGCATGGGACCGCGACGGGTACATCGTGCTCCCCGATTTCGTGGACCCGAGCGACTGCGACTCGCTCAAGGGGCACGTCATGAGTCTGCTGCGCGACGCTGACCCGCGGGCCGATGGTGGACTCACCGTCTTCGACACGAACGCACAAAATCATGCCCAAGATGAGTACTTTCTGACCAGCGGAGACACCATCCGCTGGTTCCTGGAAGACGGCGCGGTCGTTGACGGCGAACTGACCCGGCCTCTGGAGTTCGCGGTCAACAAGTTGGGCCACGCGATGCACGATCTCGACCCACATTTCGATCGTTTCTCAAGGACACCCGAACTTGCTGCGCTAGCTGCCGATTTAGGCTTCGTGCAACCACGCATGCTCCAGTCGATGTACATCTTCAAACAGCCCGGTATCGGCGGTGAAGTCACTTGCCATTGCGACCACACGTTCTTGTGGACCGAGCCTCAATCGGTGATCGGCTTATGGTTCGCGATTGAGGACGCCACGCTGGAGAACGGCTGCATGTGGCTGGCACCCGGTCACCACCGCACACCGGCGCGCACCCGCTTTCGGCTCACTGCTCCTGGTGCCGACAGCACCACCACCGATGTGCTCAGTCCCGAGCCTTGGCCCACCACCGATCTTGTGCCGATGCCAGTCGAACGGGGCACACTCATCGCTTTGCACGGCACGCTCCCCCACTGGAGCGCACCGAACACGTCGCCGATCAGTCGTCACGCTTACACCCTGCACCTGATCGACGCCCAAGCTGACTACCTGGCCGACAACTGGCTCCAGCGAGGCCCGGACATGCCACTGCGCGGGTTCGAACCATCGCCCGGTTGAGCACCTTGACCCGACTTCATTGAGCTACGGGCGGTTTATCAGAATCTAATAAACCCTAGATACTCCGATAAACCCTGAATACTTTAATAAATCGGGCTTGCTCCAACGAGGCCCGGACATGCCACTGCGCGGGTTCCAAGGCCAGGGTTGTTAGTGAGGGTGGATAGTCCGTTACTTATCGGTTATGATAAGCAACGTGACCAAGATGAGCGCAACACTGCGACAGATACTGAAGTCGGCGGCTCGTCTGCAATCGGTCGTCCCTGATGCTGTTCTGGTGGGAGAATCGGCCGCGGCACTGCATGCGGGTCACCGTGACTCCTTTGCCCACGACCACGTTCTCGCCGATCTGGTCGACCGCTACGAGACGGTCCTGGGGGCGGTGGAGGCGACTGAGGGATGGGCGACATCGGTCCGTGCCTCGAAGCCGCCGTTCACCATCATGGGGAGCCTCGACGGAATCGAGGCTGGACTTCGGCAGATGCGTCGGATTCGGCCGCTCGAAACGATCGAGGTCGCCGTCGGCGATGACGCCGTCGTGGTGGCACCCACCGAGGCGGAAGCCCTGCGTGTCAAAGCTTTTCTGATTGTGCAACGCAACGTGGTGCGCGACTTCATTGACGTTGTCGCGCTCGTCGGCCATATCGGCGACGATGCGGCCGTCGCTGTGTTGTCGGACATCGATGCCTACTATGCCGACCGGTCGGGCGATCCCTCGTCGGTGTTGACCTCGCTGGTGATCGCGCTCGCCGACCCCTCACCGCGTGACACCGACGTGATCAACGAACTCCCTCGCTATAAGGGCCTCGACCCGCGCTGGCACCACTGGTCCGATGTGGTGGCAGCGTGCCAGGATTTAGCCCTGCGCTTGAGCGGCGCGGCATGAACGGACTGCGGTTCCGCAACGTCGACGCCGACCCTGCCGACGACGTTGGGACTTGGCCCTATGAGGCACTGGTGACCGCGATCGACCGCGGTCTGGTCCCTGATTGGCGCCCCGTCTTCGCGGAGATCAGACGGTCGCCGTGGGGGCCGGTGGCCCGTCGGGTCGAGCGCTACCTCCGCTACCGCGACGCCGACGGCGTGAGCACGCTGTTCGCGTTGGCTGTCGACCGGGCCCGCAAGGAGATCCAATGCGCGGACCGGGCCGAAGTGGTTGCCCGCGTTCAAGCCGCCGTCGAGCGCGCGGGAGTGACCAAAGCGGAGTTCGCGGCATCGGTCGGTACCAGTGCATCACGGCTCAGTACCTATCTGAGCGGCAAAGTCACTCCCTCAGCGGCACTGCTCATGCGCATTGAACGCACGGCGAATTCGCTGTGACTGCGATCGGACTGGCCGGCACCTAAGTCTCGTCGCAGCCCGATTGAGCGCATTGACCCGACTTCATTGAGTTATGGATAGTTCACGAATCCCTAATAGACCCTACATAAGTTTGTCATCTCAGAGCATTCCGCTAAAGTCGCTCTGGTGCCACTCCCCCCTGAAAATGACGCGGATCTAGTTGATGTAGGCGATTTCGCAAGGGGTGGGCTTTTCTGGTTGCTTCGCGAGCGGTACGAGACATCCCAGGAACGGGGCCGTGTATTTGAGCGGCTGATGCAGTACGCCTTTCGACGCCATCCCGACGTTTATGGCCCAGCTCGGTTCAAGAACGTGTGGCGGTGGATGGAGTGGCCGGATCGGGTCATCAGCGAGCGACATGTCAGCCTTGGCCTCCGCCGAACGCTGTGCGTAAAGTCTCGACGGCTCGAAGAACTGGGAGCTTCCACCGAGATCGCCGCAATCCGGCGCGGATGCCCGCTCGCGAGGAGATGGATGCCAACGTTTCCATCCCGAGGGGGTTCGAGAAGGTCGTGCAAGCCGTCACCGACGGCTACGGCCCCCACTCTCGTAGGCACCATTCTGTATAGCCACTACCGGTACGCGCCATGAAGTTCATTCACACAGCCGACTGGCAGCTCGGGATGACCCGTCATTTCCTTAGCGGAGAGGCGCAGCCGCGGTTCAGCGGAGCGCGGCTCGATGCGGTGCGGCGTATCGGCGAACTCGCAGTCGAAGAGGGTTGCGAGTTTATCGTGGTGTGCGGTGACGTGTTCGAATCCAACCAGATCGACCGTCAAGTGCTTGTACGAGCACTTGACGTTATGGCATCCACTCCGCAGGTGACTTTCTACCTTCTGCCAGGCAACCACGATCCGCTCGACGCAGCGTCGATCTACCGGTCAGGCGGGTTCCGTGAGGGCAAACCGGAGAACGTCCTCGTATTGGAGAACTCACAGCCCGTCCCCGTAGCCGACGGAATCGAGTTGGTGGCCGCTCCGTGGACTTCCAAGCGCCCGCTCTGCGATCTGGTGGATCAGGCGTGCTCGCTGGGGGAGCCGACCGAGGCGTTGCGAATCGTTGCCGGCCACGGCGCCGTCGACACTCGCTCACCGGACGCCGACAACCCGGCGCTCATCGCTCTCGCCCGTTTGGAAGAGCGGATTGAGGCCGGAGAGATCCACTACGTTGCGCTCGGCGACCGCCACTCCACAACGAACGAGGGAACCAGCGACTGCGTCTGGTACTCCGGCGCGCCAGAACCTACCGACTACGACGAGATCGATCCCGGCAATGTGCTGGTCGTGGAACTCGACCGCGGCCGGGTGCAGGTCGAGAGCCGCCGAGTTGGCACGTGGGTCTTCAGCAGCAGCCAGAGGGACTTGGCATCCGATGCCGACATCGACTCTCTGCAAGAGTGGCTCTCGTCCCTCGAAGACAAGGAGCGAACTATCGTCAAGTTGTCACTCGTCGGGCAGGTCTCGATCGCCCAGAAGGCGCGGCTCGACCGGCTACTCGACGACTTCGCCGACTTGCTCGCGGCGCTGCAGACATGGGAGCGACGATCCGATCTCGTTGTCGTTCCCGACGAATCCGACATCGAGTCCCTCGGGCTTTCGGGCTTCGCTCATGACGCGCTGAGCGACCTGCAAGATGTCGCACAGTCCGCCGATGAGTCTGCGGCTGTTACGGCTAGCGACGCGCTGGCGCTCCTGCACCGACTAGTCAGGCCCGCACAATGAGAATCCATCGCATCAAGCTCACGAACTTCAGGGGCGTCGACAGCGCCGAAGTGTCGTTTGATGGCCAGGGCGTCACAGTGATCGAGGGCGACAACGAAGTCGGCAAGAGCAGCATCTTCGAAGCCCTCGACCTGATCTTCCTTGAACTGGACTCGTCCTCCAAGGCGCGTATCCGATCTGTCCAACCATCTGGAAAGGATGTCGGCCCAGAGGCCGAGGTCGAGGTTTCCTCCGGTGACTACCGCTTCGTGTACCACAAGCGTTGGCGGCGCCGTCCTGAGACGACGCTCACCGTCAAATCTCCACGTCGTGAATCGCTCACGGGACGCGAAGCCCACTCACGCGTGCGCGAGATGCTTGACGAGACAATCGATTGGCCGTTATGGGAAGCGCTCCGGGTGCAGCAGGGCACCGAGTTGCGCCTGCCGTCGCTCGACGTTCGCTCCCTCGGCGCCGCACTCGACCAAGCTGCGGGCGGCGACGGTCCGACGGGTGGCGACGATGCACTGTGGGACCGCATCGAGGCGGAACGTGGTCGCTACTGGACCGGCACGGGCCGGGTGTCCAAGGAGCGAAGGGAACTGGAGGGCAAGGTCCGTGATGCGCAGGATCCGGTCGCTGATCTCAAAGAGGCCCTGAGCCAGATTCAAACTGACGCTGACAAGTTCGATAGTCTCGTTGAGCGCCAAAGACATTTCGAGAGCGAACATCAGACAGCCCAAGAACGCGAGTCTGAACTGTCCGAGCGCTACAGTCACGTCGAGCTATTGGAGCTTCAGGCCGGAGAGCGAGACACAACACATCGCGCGGCGCTGAGCGAACAGGCCCTGCGACACGCCGACGTCGAGCGTCGCGCCCAATTGGTCTCCGACCTCGACCGCCAGGATAAGGCGTTAGCGGCAATTGGCGTCGAACTCGAAGAGTCGGCTCCCGCATTGAACGCCGCGGACCAGCGGGTCAACGACACCGTGGGCGGCCGCGACGAGGCCCGAGAGGCCCTGGATCAAGCAATCGCCACGCACAAACAGGCGTGTGACGACCGTGACCATCACCGCCGAATGATCGAAGTCGATCAGTTCCGTGAACGCCTCGAGCGAATTGACGGTGCCCAAGCCCGTCTGGCAAGTGCTGAATCCGTCCTTGAGAACATCCGTGTCGACGGCGACCTCGTCGAACGGATCGACCAAGCCCACATCGTTGTCGTACGAGCCGAAGCGTCGGCCGAGATCGCCGCCGCCCAGGTCACGACCACCGCGTTGCGCGACGTCACCCTGCAGGTTGACGGGATGGGACATGACCTTGCTGCGGGGCAGCAGCTTGCGATCTCCGTCAGCGATGCGGCCGAACTGAAGATCGACGACAGTGCGACGGTGCTCGTGCAGGCCGGCAAAGGAACCGCCGAGACGGCCCGGGAACTCGACGACGCTCGCCGAGAGATCCAGCGGCTCTGCGACGAATGCGACGTTTCCGATCTGGCATCGGCACGCGCCGCCAATGACCGGAGAGAATCCGCACTGCGGGATCACGACGATGCTCGCAAGACGATCAAGGACAACGAGCGCGACCTGTCCGCGGACGAACTCAGGCGCATGGCATATCGGCATTCTCAACGCATCGAGGCATTCAACGCGAGCAGGGAGTCGCAGCCTCCGCTTCCCTCGAACCTCCGGGAAGCGGCAGCCTTGGTCACCAAACACGAGACCCCTGTCGGAGATCGCCGCGCAGAATTCGAATCCTGTGAGGAAGCAGTCAAGAGCACGAACGCGGCACTCACGCAAGCTCAGCTGGATGCAGCGGTGCTGTCCAGCAAGCTGCAGTCGGCACAGGAGGGGTGCGACCACGCTGCCAAGTGCCTCACCGCAGCCCGATTGCAAGTCAGCGACGAAGACCTTGCGACGGCACTCGCACACGCCGACGAAGCCGTCGCAGAAACGGAGAAAGCAGCACGAGCCGTTCAGACAAGATTGCAGGAGGCGGACCCGGACTCCATCAAGGCACAACTCACGAATACCCGTGGCACCGTAGAACGCATGGCCGGGGACCTCACCGAGAACAGCCGGCAGCAGCACGAACTGCGCGGCTCGCTGGAGGCTCGAGGCGAGATGGGCTTGCACACGCAGCACGACAACGCCCTGAACGAGTTGAGATCTCTCGAACGCGACCACGAGAGTCTCGAACGCAGGGCACTCGCTGCCGAACTTCTCTACGAGACGTTCGGCAAGAGACGACAGGAAGCCCGGCAGCGGTATGTCGCGCCATTCGAAGAGCGCATCGAGCAATTCGGGCGAATCGTGTTCAATTCGACCTTCGAGGTGGAACTCGACGAGCAACTGGGCATTGCCCGTCGCACGCTCAACGGCATCACCCTCGATGTCGAGCAGCTCAGCACCGGCACCCGTGAGCAGTTGGGGATACTCGCCCGATTGGCGTGCGCTGCGATCGTGAGCCCGGACGGCGACGGCGCGCCGGTCGTCATCGACGATGCGCTGGGATGGAGCGACCCGACACGTCTGCAGCGCATGGGAGCAGCCATTGCGGCAGCCGGAAAGCACTGCCAAGTGATCGTCCTCACGTGTACACCGGGGCGATACGCGCACGTCGGAAACGCAACGGTCGTCAGTCTGCCGGACTAGTCACTGTCTGATATGCAAGCCGTCACCGACGGCTACCGCACCCGCTCTCGTGGGCACCATTTCGCATAACCCCCTACGTTGCCCATCGACAACGACCGACGACGCTAGGAGAGGCGGCGCGGCATGCCATGAAAGGACCAATCAGGACGCTCTCGGTGGCCGCGGCCGCAGCGTCGTGGGATTCTTAAACCCGGCCCGACCGGTCAGTGTTGGAAATCAACCACCGCTGCAAACTCATAGACATCCCGGACGAAGCGCACCAATACACAGTGTCGGGCCGCACGCCTCTCGACTGGGCCATCGACAGCCTCCGATTCAAACACGACAAGTCCTCCGGTATCACCGACGACCCCAACGGTTGGCACGACTGGGCCGACCAACCCTTCAACCTCATCCGTCACCTGCGTCGGCTCACCTATATCTCAGTCGAGACGGCACGCATCGTCGCCAGCCTGCCTCCATCACTGACAGCGCCCTCAACGACGGACACTGATGCCGGAGATCAGTAGCGAGCAGGCATCGGGTCTAGATGATGTAAAGCTACTGGCTAGATGATGTAAAGCTACTGGACCACTATATTAGTCCGACGGGTGTATAGAATTACTGTACACTCGGCTCAACAATAGTTTGCGTGAAGTGTAGGTTGATGGATCGGAGTGATGTGTACAGGCGTGAGGAATCGTTAGGTCGAATTCGACCAGGTCTAGCGGTAGCGATTATCGGCAGTACTGCAGTAGCAACAGAAATTATTTTGATATCACCGGTAGTTGCTCAAGATGAGCAAGATTATTCTGAGTACATTGAGTGCGAGGAAGAGGGTACGATTCCGTCATGGGTTGATGACATGAATAGCGACGGTCAACCTGGCCCCAACGTTCACGAATTTATATGTATTTTGCCTCCTGGTTGTTCCAGAGTGCCTGAAGAGCCTGGTAATTGGAATAGTTTTTCAAACCAAGAAATACGGGACTTCCGAGCCTCTCAAGTGGTTGTCTGTCCAGAACCAGCTGAGACACCGCCAACTACAATCTCTGAAGGAGATGATATTACCGGGCAAGAGTCGATTGATTCGACAGTCATCACAGATGAACCGGTTGAAGTCGTTGAATCTGTCACTGAAGATATGACCACTCCTGAATCAATCCCAGAACCAGATGAGAAACCGCCAACTACAATCTCTGAAGGAGATGATATTACCGGGCAAGAGTCGATTGATTCGACAGTCATCACAGATGAACCGGTTGAAGTCGTTGAATCTGTCACTGAAGATATGACCACTCCTGAATCAATCCCAGAACCAGATGAGAAACCGCCAACTACAATCTCTGAAGCAGATGATATCACCGGACAAGAGTCGATTACTCTTCAACCAAGTGACATGCCACATAGTGAAACTGACTCTTTACCAGAAATTATTGGTTTGACGATCATAGTTGCTTTTTTAGTTGGAGCTCTAGCGTTAGCAGTACGACGACGTAGGCTTAATAGGGTCGCTTCTAGTAATTTAGATTAGCCTACATAATTTGTGTGCTTTGGGCTTTGAGGCACGCTCCTGACTTCCCTGAGATTTGGGAACGGGTCGCGCGGCTGCTTGACGGGCGGTTGGTCCTCGCTCACAACACCGCCTTTGACCTCTCGGTGCTGCGCAGAAGCGCCGAGCACCACGGGTATGAACCGGACCCGTTCCCGTTCGCCTGCACCTACCGCATCGCCCGTTCAGCGATGCCCGACGCCAGATCGTGGTCCCTCGATGTGCTGGCTGATGATTTCGGGATTCCCCTATCGCATCACGACCCGTTGTCAGACGCCAACGCAGCGGGACTGCTGTGGCTAGCGCTGCTGGACCGCTTCGGCACCACGCCCTCGGACTTGCTCGCAACCCATGGGTATCGCCTCGGGTACTGCCACCTGGATGGATACCGACCATTCTCCAATGCGACACCCTCATCGTCGGGGTCGTCAAGGTCGTTCAGCGCCAAGCACTTCACGCCCCGTGGCGAACCTGATCCGGAGGGACTGTTGTTCTCCAAGAGGATTGTGTTCACGGGCACGCTGGCGTCGATGCCCCGGCGAGAAGCATTCCAAGCAGCAGTGAACGCCGGGGCCAAGCCATCCCAATCAGTGAGCAAACGCACCAGTTACGTCGTGGTGGGATCGACCGACCTGCGCAGAGTGGGCGAATCAGGCCGAAGCGGCAAACACCGCAAGGCCCTCGCCCTCGCTGCCGAAGGCAGCCCCATCGAGATCATCGACGAAGAGCAGTTCATCTGTCTGCTCGCTGGCACTGCCTGAACTGCATCCTGCGGTGATCCGCTGAAAGGATGGCCGGATTTTATCTCAGCAACCTCAGCTTGTCGGAGAGCCATTCGGGAGCGGAACGAGCGTGTTTCACCACGCTTGAGTCGTGTTGTTGTCTTTGATGCAGTGCAGTGTCATACCCTGTTGTTAGGTTGTGGTCATGTTCGATTTGATGATCCAACAGACCCGGGAGGTGGTGACGTCTGGGCTTTGCCGCGGCGAGTTGGAGGGTCTGGTTGCGGGTGCTGGTCGGGTCATGGCGGCGTTGTCTGCGCTGCAGACGCGGTGTGCAACCGAGATCGAGGCTCTTGATGATGGTGGCGTGAACTCCAAGACGGTGTTGCGTGAGGCGGGGCGTATGTCGACACGTAGCGCCAACAGGGTCGCGAAGACTGCTGCTGGGTTGGCTGAGATGCCGAAACTGGCTGAATCGTTGGCTAGTGGTGCCATCACCGCTGAGCACGCTGAGGTCGCGGTCGGGGCTGCTGCGAAGACTTCTGCTGAACAAGTAGAAGACGAACTGTCGAAGCTTGCGGAGACTTCATCTGTTGATGTGTTCGCTGAGCAGTCGCGGCGGTGGGTGAACCGCAACCAACCCGATGACGGCGCCGAACTGTATCAACAGCAGCGCAACAGCCGGTTGTTGAAGCACTGGATCAACGACGAAGGCATGGGTGTGCTAGTGGCTGAACTCGATCCGACGAGCTATCAACAAGTACGCAAAGCCCTCGACACCGAATACGACCGGCTGTGGCGCGACGACGGCGGACGCGACGGTTCTCCTGACGATGTGCGCAAACCAGAACAACGCTTAGCCGACGCATTCGTTGCGTTGTTGACCGACGCGGCGCGTCGTGGACCCGGCAGCGCGAGGATGCAACTCATCGCAGTGGCCGACATTGAACGGCTACGAGCCGACAACCCGACAGGGGTCGCTGAGATCGTCGGTGGTGAAGCATTACCGCAGACAGTGCTCGAACGTTTGATGTGCACCGCTGCTGTCACCGGGGTTGTCTTCGACGGTGAAGGACAACCCATCTGGGTGGGACGCACCCATCGACACGCAACCGAGGCCCAAGTCAAAGCCATCATCGCCCGCGACCGGCACTGCACAGGCAAAGACTGCACCGCAGGACCCGAACGCTGTGAAATCCATCACATCGTGCCCTGGGAACAAGGCGGACTCACAGACATCGACACAATGTGTCTCGCCTGCCCCAATTGTCATCACAACATCCACGACCGCGGCTACATCGTCATCAAAACCAACACCGGCTACAAAATCATCAACCCCAACAACCCACCCAACGGCCCCTAACCACCCGTCACGGTGCCGGCAACGGATTCGATGATCCGGGCAGTTCAGCCAACAAATCCACCGGGCACGCGGCACACCATTAACGGCGTCCGCTACAGCTTCGCTGCCACCAAAGCAGTCGGACGGCACGTGGATTATCGAGGCCGCCGGATGACGGCGGCCGCAGCTTTGCTGTCGCCTCAGGCCTCGATCAGTAGCGTCGCGTCGGGGCGGAGCAGCGCGAGGCCGCGATCAAGGGTCGCGACGACGGCACCGTGGTGCTCGGCCAGCGCCGTAAGGTAGGCGTCGGTGACTTGCCGGTGGCCGATGACCCCACGCAGTGACGCATCTGCGTAGCCGATGTCGTCGGGCCAAAAGACATGATTCGGTTGCTGTGAGATGGCTTTGAGCGCCGTGAGGGCAGTGTCTACGGATCTGCCCTCTCGGATCAACAGCCGCAACAGCGCTCCCTAGGTGATCGGGCATGTGGCAACCGCATCTTGATGCTGCGCGAGCCACGAGTGCGCCGTGCCGTGATGTACATGGTTCGGCACAGTCATTGCGATCAGCAGGTTGCTGTCCGCCAGCGCCACATTCATCCTTCGTCCTCTAGCGACCTGACGTCCTCAATGGTGATCGGCCGGTCGAGGCTCACGGTGGGCCATCCAGTTTCGTGTGATGTGTCGCGGGTGGCGTCTCCGGTACCGATGGCCTTGCGGAGCATCTCCACGATGACCCCGCTGAGGGTCTTATTCTGCTGATGCGCCAGTTCGCGTGCGAGAGCGTGCAGGTCGTCGGGCAACTCTACTGTGGTGCGCATTAGCACATCATGATATTGATATGCATTGATGCGCAACGTCGCGGCGTAACAGCGGCTGACAACCGGACGAAACTCGAACTCACCGGGCATCCCACGTTTACGCGAAGGGCCTACTGTTGGGGCCTTGCTGTCGGGTTCCGAGAAACGCTGTCGTCTTCCCCACCACAACTTGCCGGTGCGGAAGCGGACCTATCCGTTGGGAGCAACACGCCGAGGTATGGCGCGGTCTCGTCAGCGCCAAAGGTGACGGTGCTGGTAGTGATGGGGTTGACGGTTCCTTATTGCAGCCGCATTGGGATGACCGTGTCGGCCCTGGCCCGTTGCGATGTAGGTGATGTCGCCCGGTGAAGCACTACCCCAGACAGTGCTGGAACGTTTGATGTGCACCGCCACAGTCACCGGGGTTGTATTCGACGGCAAAGGACAACCCATCTGGATGGGACGCGCCCATCGACACGCCACCGAAGCTCAAGTCAAAGCGATCATCGCCCGTGACCGCCACTGCAGAGGCAGCGGCTGCGCCGCCGGTCCTGAACGATGCGAGATACATCACATCGTGGACTGGGAACAAGGCGGACTAACCGACATCGACAAAATGTGTCTCGCCTGCCCACACTGCCATCACAACATCCGCGACCGCGGCTACATCGTCATCAAAACCAACACCGGCTACAAAATCATCGACCCCAACAACCCACCCAACGGCCCCTGAACAAAACCAACCGCCGCCAGTCTGCGAAAAGGTCGACCAACCCTTCAACCTCATCCGTCACCTGCGTCGGCTACCCACCTTCGAAGTGCTGTCTTAGCCTCTGGAGTTCGTCATCTACGTCCCGAGTCAGCCAGTCCCGGGCGTACCGTTCGATCAGCGGGCCGGACGGACCCTTGAACCAGAAACGATAGCTGTGAGTGACGAGCGAGCCGCCGTCGGCCGGTTCGACCACGAACCCGCCCCGCATCCGCACCAGCCGGTCGGCCAGCCACGGCCCGGCACTTTCGAAGGTGACCGACCTCCACCGGTCGAGCTTGACCGACTGGCGCTGCCTGGGGCTGGGAATACCTCGGATCGAGCCCCGAAAGACCACGAACCCGTTCCCATCAGCATCGAGAGGCGGGTTTTCGTAGATCCTCGTGATCTTGCGATCCAGCGTCATGTAGGCCCGCAAGTCGCAGGCGAACTCAAGGACATCCCGCGGCGTCGCATCCACCCGCACGGAGCCTTCCGCGGACAACATCACCCCCCAACCTAATCGAGCCATGCCGACCTCGACCTCGCGCTCGGCGATTTCTTTGCCGTGTAACCAGCTATGCGGCAAACTCAGGCGCGATGATCTCCTGAAATCGCCGTATAGCAGCCACGAGTAGCACATACGACCTTGTAGCAGACCAACGTGTCTTTAGAACCCGCTGAATAGCACATGCGACCTGATAAGTTGGTGTTGTGGGAAGATATGTCGAAGCCGAGGGGTGGATGGCCAGCCGGACCGGTTACGGACCAAGATCGTACCGCGCCTATGTACCACACACCTTAGGAGTTTGGGTCCCGACCCTGAACGCGGATTCTGTCAACGCGATCACCGCGGCCGAAAGCGCGCTCGCCGCGACCGCCGAGGCAGCCCAGACAACTCTGGGAGACAGCCTTATGGACTGGATGATGGCTCGTGACGAATCCATCCGTTCAAGCGTCATAGAAGGTGTCACCGCCACAGTGTCAGGCCTTGAATGGGCACGTTACATGGACCAAGCGGGTAGACCCGTGGCCGACGACAACGATGCGCTCACTCTCGGCGCGGCGAAACAGGTTTCAGCCGCCGTGGCACTCGGACACAGGATTCGCGCGGGGCACCGCTCCACGCTCGACGACATTCTAGGTTTACACAAGTGCCTGTTCGAGGGGACACGGGACCATGGCATCGGAGATTCGTTGCGCACCGAGCCAATATGGATCGGACCTCCCGGATGCCTCGTGGACGACGCGACATTTGTTCCGCCCCCCGCCGAGCACGTCAGAGAACTCATGGACGACCTGGTCAAATATCTGAACACCAGCGACCACCCCACGGCGCTGCGGGCTGCGGTTGTCCATTCCCAGTTTGAGACCATCCATCCCTTTGATGACGGGAACGGACGCACAGGCCGTGCTCTCATCCACACGGTCCTGGTCGCTGCGGGACTCACACGCTCAACGATTCCGATCAGTGCTGCTCTGAGCGGTGATCGCCGCGCCTACTACGAAGCACTCAACGCCACTCGAGTCATATGCGAACCCGATGACTCAGAGGCCCGCAGCGCTGCTTTGCGCAACTGGCTGAGCGTCTTCAGTTATTCATGTGAAGAAGCCAACCGACAAGCAGCAGCGCTGCGGACGACCGTGGAGCGCATGGTCGCTAGATGGCGGGAGACTGCTCGTTTCCGCCGTGGTAGCACAGCAGCAGCACTATTAGCTGCGCTGCCCTCAATGCCGGTGCTTGACGCCCAAATGGTGGTTGAACGACTTGGTGTGACCACCAGAGCGGCGCGAACGGCGCTTTCATCGCTTGAAGCTGCGGGAATCGTGACCCCTACAGGGGGTCGGCGCAACCGAAGGTACTCCACCCCAGATGTGGTCGGCATTCTTCGACAAGTGACCCCAGACGGCGGTTCACTGCATCTGACTAGCTCATCGGGCAATACGCACCCCCTGGGACCGATGGGAAACCCCCGGTGGGCCCAATGCAACTACGTCGGCCCACGCTCCAAGAAACGCTGCCTCCTTCCCCAAGGGCATAGAGGCCAACATCGTTATCGCTAGACTCCAACGATGACGACTCTTGATGTTGGCGCTCCCACGCTGGACCGCATCAGGCAAGCGCCGAAGGTCTTGCTTCACGACCATCTCGACGGTGGACTCAGACCTCAAACAATCATCGAACTCGCCGATGAACTGGGCTACCGCAACTTGCCCGCAACCGAGCCCGAACCCCTCGTTGAATGGATGATGCAAGGAGCCAACCGCAAGGACCTCACGCTCTATCTCGAAACTTTCGCTCACACCGTCGCGGTCATGCAGACGAGCGACAGCATTGAGCGGGTGGCACGGGAATGCGCTGAGGATCTAGCCAGCGACGGAGTTGTCTATGCCGAAGTGCGGTTCGCTCCCGAACTCCACAATCAGCGGGGCTTAAGCCTTGATGATGCGATCGAAGCAGTGCTCGCCGGTTTCGCCGCTGGTTCGGATGGCACGGACCTCACCATCCGTACCATCTGCTCGGCCATGCGCAACGCCAACAACTCACTGTCGGTGGCCCAAGCGGCGGTGCGCTGGCGAGATCAGGGCGTGGTGGCGTTCGATATCGCCGGAGCAGAGGACGGTTTTCCACCCGACGACCACATCAGAGCCTTCCAATTCTGCCAGCGCGAAAACTTCCACATCACCGTTCACGCCGGCGAAGCCTACGGTCCCCGATCGATCTGGAAAGCTGTGCAGTACTGCGGTTCAGAACGACTCGGCCACGGCATCCGTATTGTCGAAGATATCGAACATGACGAACACGGCGAACCCAAGCTCAGCCGTCTTGCCCATTTCCTTCGTGATCGACGGATTCCCCTTGAGATCTGCCCGACCTCCAATGTCAACACCGGAGTTTTCGACAGCATCGCCGCGCACCCGATCGATCAACTCATCAATCTGAGATTCCGGGTGACCCTCAATACCGATAATCGGTTGATGTCGGGGGTGTCGATGAGTTCGGAGATGGCCGCGCTGGTCGATGCTTTCGACTACGGCTGGGATCGGCTTCGTTGGTTGACGGTCAACGGGATGAAGTCGAGCTTCCTACCCTTCCGCGAACGGTTGCGGCTCATTGAGCAGGTGATCAAGCCCCGTTACGCTCCGCTTGAAGCGTGGGCCACACAACCACCAATCTAAGCTCCTCGCCGCGTTGAGACGACGCCCCAATCACTAGAATCGCTGGGTGCTCAAACCCGGACCTCGTCGGCCGCTGATTCTCACCGCTACAGCGTTACTACTTTCAGCATTGATCGCTGCCGCTTGCGCCCAGAACAGCACCATCGACGAGATACGCAACAACGCTGCATCCGCCACCCCAACCACAACTCTGGCGCCACCCGATGATTCCGCCGACTCCAACGGCTCGGGTGACTCCGACAGCACGACACGGCCGCCGGTCACCGCGCCTGATCCCGATCCGACACCGTTGCCCATCGACCGTGACTACCGCATCGGCACGCTCGACAACGGCCTCACCTACCTATTGCGCACCAACGACTCGCCAGGCGCAACCCTCGAAATCCGCTTGCTCGTCGACGCCGGGTCTGCACAACAAGTCGACGGCAGCGACGGCAGCGCCCACTTCCTCGAACACATGCTGTTCAACGGCACCGAGAAGTACCCGGGGAACGAGCTAACGGCGCAGCTCCAGCGACTCGGCATCGAATTCGGACCCGAAGTCAACGCATACACCAGCTTCGACGAAACCGTCTACATCCTTTCTGCGGCCACAGCCGATGAAGGCGCGCCAGAAGCAGCCTTCGATGTGCTCGCCCAATGGGCATCGGCAGCAACTCTGGAACCGTCCGCAGTCAGCGAAGAACGGGGCGTAGTGCGCGACGAGCTGCGCCAGCGACTGGAATCCGTTGACGGCATCATCTCCAACGAGTTCGACAAGGTGTACGTGGCCGGCACACCTTATGAAGGCCACCTCATTATTGGAGATGCCGAAAAGGTCGAAACCACCACACCCGATACGCTGCGGGCCTTCTACGACGACTGGTACCGGCCCGACAACATGGCTGTCGTAGTAGTCGGAGACCTGCCACTCGACGAACTTGAAGAGAAGGTCACGGAGTACTTCAGCGATCTCACCGCACGGACCGACACACCTCCGGCGGGTGAGCCGATTGAAGTTGAGATATCAGCCGAACCTCAGGCGCATGTCGTCACGCACCCCGACAACTCGCTCGACAACCTGTCTCTTGACTTTCCGATCCCTGCTTGGGATACCAGCACCGTTGGCGGTTCTCGCCTTGTGCTCGCCGAGCGCGCCGTCGCCATCATGCTGAACAACCGACTCAACGACGCTTACCAGCTCGGTGAACTCGTACTCGAAGAAACCCCTTTCATCAGCGAATTCGCGATCAACCGCGAACTCAGATACTTCGGGACCAACCTCAAAGCCGCTGATTTGGCGGTAGGCCTCGAAAACTACATGTCCTACTTGCTTGCAGCCGCCGAGGACGGATTCAGCGAAGACGACATGGATCGCATGCGCGACACAATGATCGCCAATTTCAACCAACAACTCGCTGGCCTGAACACGACCCAAGACAGCCAGTACGCCAACTTGCTGTCGAGATACTGGCTTCAAGGCGCAGATATCGACAAAGCCCAAACACGTATCGCCCGCCAAAGAACAACCGTCGAATCATTCACCGCCCACGCACTCGCCAACCACTGGAGTTGGCTCCTGAGTATCAGCGGGCCGATCGTGATCGCCGTCGGTGCCGACGAGTCAACACTGCCCACAACCGACGAACTGCTCGACACGCTGGCCAACCTCACCGCAGCAAAAACAGGAGCCGGAGCAAGTCAAATCGACGAACTGATGGACGCTCCCTCCCGCGCGGAGCCAACCGACACAAGCGAACGAAGCACTGACCACGGCGAAGTTACAACTTGGACCTTCGACAACGGCGTAACGGTCAGCCACCGGCACTCAGACGTCGCCGACAACGCATTTTCGCTGCGGGCCGCTTCGGCAGGTGGCTGGTCGAATTTCCCACAAGACCACCCCGGAGCCAACACTGCGATCCCCGGCGTCGCGATAGACGCAGTGTTCGGCGGCGGAGTCGGCCCTCACGACGCACTGACCCTTGATCGCTTCCTGTCAACAAAAAATGTTGGCCTTGTCGGTTTCATTGAGCAGTCAGAAGAGGGCTTCTCAGGTGAATCCGCAACCCGAGACGCCGAGGTTCTGTTCCAGTTGCTGCACCTTTTCATCACCGAACCAAGAGTTGATGATGTTGCCTTCCGGACTGCCATTGATGAAGCCGAACAGAATCTCGCAATAAACCAAACCCACGTTGACCGTCGGGCAATAAGCGCTCTTATCGACCTCGTCTACGACGGTGACCCAGCGCAGCACCGAGCTGCCACACAAGAACAGCTCGACGCACTCACCGAACAAACCGCACTCGAGATTTACAAGGCTCGTCTCGGCAAAGTAGACGACTTGGCTGTCGCCATCGTGGGTGACATCGACCGCAGCACGGTCGCTGATCTCGCCGCCCGTTATCTCGGTTCGCTCCAAGCTGGCGAAGCTGACACTTGGGTCGATGTCGGCTATGAACTCCCGACCGGTCAACAATCGGCAAGTGTGGAACTCAGCGAAGGCGCTGCCGACGGAGGCATGTTCGTCTTCCATGCTCGACCAACTGAACTCACAGCCAAGAACCGGGTAACCGCCAACCTGCTGCAAGGAGTCATCAACAACCGGATCATCGAACGCATCCGCGAGGAACTCGGAGCGTCCTACGGAGGTTCCGCTTCAATCTCGTTCAGGCGAGAACCAGAACCGTCGATCCGTTCATTCATGTCGATCAGTGGCGACCCGACCCGACTCGACGAGATCCGTTCTGTGCTGATGGAAGAACTGGAGGCCATTGCCACCAGCGGCGTTACAGCAGATCAGTTTGAACAAGCGCACAACGTCATCCGCAGCGACTGGAATTTCTTCAACAACAGCGGTTTGGCCAACGTGGACCTCGATGCCATCAGGTTCGCAGACGAGGACCGGCTAACCATCGACAACCGCCAAGACTTGCTCAGCGCGGCGACCCGCGCCGACGTGCGAGCACTCGCCGCTCACCTCTACGGCACCGGTTACTGGTTGGAAGTCTCCAAAGTCCTCGCTGAATAAGCCGAGTTCAAGCCGGGCACAAACGCTTCAGTTTTCAGGGGCTAACCTCGCCGGACATGCTCGATCATGTGTTCACAGACGCCATCGGAGCGTTACGAGACGCTTTCGAGACGGCTCGTCTTGAACGCAAAGCCTTCGAAGAACGGTTCTGGGTTGATGTGCTACTTGGAGATCTCAACTGGCAAACCACTTACGGACTGCCCGGGGAGGGACTTCCACCTCGAGTACAGGCGGACGTGAGTTGTAGCTGGCCGACATGGTCCCAAACCGCCTACCGGAGCTGGTACGTCACCGAGGAACTCGGCGAACCACCACGCATCGAGATCGAGATCGTGCTGCGAATACAGCGCCTCGCCATGGCCCCGGACCCAACCGCCGTACTCGACATATTGCCGGTCAGAAGTACCTCGATCGGAGGCGAGAAGCTCACCCGCAGCGGGCCAACCGTCGAATCGAGCTACGGGCAAGACACCGAAGACGTGGAGCACGCAATTGAGATCTCCTACGAGGGCGCGTACGAACTTGACGAACCCCGCCTCGCTGATGGCTCCATGCTCGACGACCACTTCAACGCGCTCGGCGGCTGGGTCTCCTCGACTCTGGTCCGCTTAGGCGACCTGAATCTCACCTGACGCGCTCGGTAGGCTGCTTGGTCTGGGCTATAAGTATTGCTAGCCTAGGAAGCTATGCACCACATCTTCGAGTGCCCACATTCTGAAGCACCAAGGGAGGGATAGTGACTGATTTAGCGGATCTCTTGGCGGTTGTTGCGATCTTCACTGGCATACATTTCATTGCTAGCTCACTACGGAATTGGCGAGATGCCATTAGACTAGTGCCAATAGGAAGCATAGATCCCGAGATGGTAAAGAAACACGGGACTGTGCCCCTGTGCTTTGCCGGTGGTAACACGTTACTCATGCACTTGCTTGCTAAAACATACGGAAGACTATTTATCACACCAAAAGCTAAGAAACAGGCTGTCCTTTGTGACAATATCGCGTTCATTGAACGAGACCGCAGTTACCAATATCGCCAGAATCCAGTACATGCTGGGATGATTATTCAAACGAAGACAGCGGAGGGTGAGAATAGCTATCACGTAAGGAAGTCAGCCAGGCGATGTACCATCGGCAATGAACTAGCCTTGGCATTGCTGTTGCCAAGTGAGGACGGAGAGTGTTTCCAAACATCCGTCAGGTGCATAACAGTGCGAGCAAGGGCCCGCACCAACAGTGACGATACCAGCATTGTTCCTAACAGGACGATTGAATGGGAAGTCGTGGATCCCGCAGGAATTGGGGCAGAGACAGATACGAGACTTTCTGCCGACAAAGTGCCATTGTCTGCTTTCTGGCTCGTATCTCTTGATCATGATAGCGACATAAGTGAACCGAACCCGAAACTTCGAAATTTCTTCTACCCTTATGGCTCAAATCGCTTAAGGGGCTTTGCGTCCTACATCGTTTTGACTGTGAGCAAGCTCACACTTGCCATCCTTGCAATAGGTACCTGGGCAATTCTAGCCGATTCAAGCTTCGACTCGGCAGTCGAGATTTCAGCGGTAATACTGATGCTATACATTCTCTACAGACTCTTTCGAATGAGCTTCAAAGATGATTTACCCGAAAGACGGAAGCTGCAGGCACCGCGTTTCAAGAAGAAATTGCTAATGTTCGGGCGGTTCAAGAGCTCCACATATCTTAATTTGGAGTGGCATGGATCCACCCGACGCTCCTTAGCGATTGGCGACCGTATACGCCGTGTGGCCTTTTGGCAACAGTTCAAATTCAACCACTGGGAACCATTCATGGATCGTCTGAAGACATTCATGGATCGTCTGAAGAAATGTCTAGATTGGTTTCGAAAACGTCTTAGAGGCCAGCCATCATCCAACTAGGTCTGACATTGGAAGACACTCCACACGGTTAGAAATAGACGAACGGAATATCAACGAGCAGCACACAACAACCCCAGGACAGAGTTTGGCCTGTGCAAGACCTACCGCACTAATCGTCTGCGCTGCAACTCGACTTCTACTGGAGTCACGATTTGGGAGGCCACAGGAGTGTAGATGACATCGACATTTGGGGTTTCGATCGAGACGATACGGGAATATCGGACTCGGTAGCCACCACACTCGCTGAGCCGAATTTGTGTCGAGAGACTTCATACTCGCCACCTATTCTGCACATACTGGAGGGCATCTGCGGTGTTTAGGAGGCGAGTTGAGTTGTTGAGGCGCACGTAGAGGTCTGCTTCACCCTTGTTCCTTCTGACGAAGGCAGGGCCAGTTCCGGCAACCACATCAACACGGCAGACAGTGCCAGACGGATACTGCTCGAAACCAAAGGTCATGTTCGCAGCGGCGGTTGGGCCTATCAGGTTGTCAACAAGGCCGTTCAGCCAAAGGGCGAATCCATCGACATCTTGCTTCTTTCCCAGCGTCTTGAAGTCTGCTTCGACGCCTGTGACATCACCTGAGTCGGAAACTCCGATTAGCAGCGTTCCTCCATCGGAGTTCATGAATCCTGCGATTGACTTGACGACCATCTGCTCGATGACCGGGTCGCGTTGTTTCGTGTGCATGTTGACCCGTCCGGTTTGCTTGAATTCAACCCACTTGGACTCACCCTGCTCAATCAGCTGTTCGGTCGGCTGGTGCGTTGACCCTTCCTTCTGCTCTGCTGAACTCAACCCGGAATCAACTTCACCCCCTACGCTGAGACCTGCGTCTGAATCATCAGGTTGCTCAGGGACTTCGATCCAGTATTCGTGACCGGTATCCCGTTCGATGTAGCTGAAGGCTGTCTTGGCATAGTCGTGGGCCGCGAGCTTCTTGAGTTGCTCTTTTACGCGCCGGCGACCTTCGAGGGCAAATTCGAGATACTCACGAAGCTCGGAGCGGGTCCACTCACCATGTGGATGGATGATCTTCAGGAGCCCGGAGACCGTCTTCCTCACCGCTTTCTCGTCCCTGGCTGATAGGTGGGGGCCGAGGGCGAACTCCTGGTCGATGGCTCCCACGAAGCTGTCTTTCCGGACTTGGCGCATCGCTTCAGCGAAGTAGTCGGACACGAACCCGAAGTGGCTGGTGAACAGCCTGGTTTCGAGTTTTGGCACTTCCCAACCGGGAAGGTAAAAGTGAAGCCGATCGAGAAAGGCGGGGTCGATCATGGTTGATGGCAGATCTGCGAATAGATGCGCTTCTCGAACAAGGTCGGCATGCGGACGGCTGGTGTTGCCAACAAGCACGACCGAGGCCTCAGCGGGCACTTCTTCCTTTCCCCGGGCAAAGGATCCCGACTCCATGTAGTCCTTGAGCATGTTGACCACCGTGGAGTCGCTCATCTGGAGCCCCGCCACTTCATCAAAGGCGACAACGTCCCAAGTGCCTAGGAGCCCCACCCTGCCGGATGACATGTTGATGAAGAGCTGGGCGACGGTCACCTTGCCACCGGAGATGAGGATGGCGTTTGGGTTGGACTCTCGGTAGACGAAGCTCTTGCCAGTTCCCCAAGGTCCTAGCTCGATGAGATTGAAATTTCGCTCTGCCATTGGGATAAGGCGGCAGAGAGCAAGGAGCTTGCCCCGCAGGTCGAACTGCTCGGGTTCGAGTCCGATCGTGCGCATGACGAGATCAAGCCACGCGTTTCGGCCAAACTTGCGGCGTCCGTTGATGAAATCCTCTAGATCGAATGCTGCAACCTGGATGGGTTTGAGTCCGCGGATATAAAAGGGCCGCTTTTGCGCTTCGTCGTCTACCGCGTTGTAGAGCAGGTCGATCTGGCACCAGGCCCCTCCCTGGAGGAGCCTGTCGTACTTGTAGACAAGGTGCTCTGGGATGTGGACGAACTTGTCGTTGAAGTTCTGGAGATGGGCCCAGAACTTGTCCTCACTGGCGACTAGGCGCACATCGACCTTGTCAATGAGCCGAAATTCTCCCTTTTGCTTGACTCTGGCTTTGGCCAGTTCCGACTCGTCGGGTCGGATGAAGTTGTCTTTGAGGGTCTGGTTGACCACCATGAGCCCGGCCTCGATGGAGAACGGGTCGTCGGACGCACAGTACTTTCCGAGGAGGAACTCCAGCACGTACACCGGCACGTTGGCCCCTACCTTGACCAGACGGACAAGGTCTTTGCGCACCACGCGTCCAGCAAAGGCGTCGTTGGCCATCTCGTCGAGTTGATCGAGTTGAAGTTCTGTATCAGTCAAGGTCGACCTCCACGACTATCGACGACTGCACGGTCACTGAGGCCGAAGCCAGCTTCCGGCCGGTTCGAGCATCCAGAACTTGCAGATCTACCTCGGCGTCTTGGCCCAGGTTCTTGGTGATCTGGAATGTGAGGATGCTGGGCTGGCCGGCGCTGACCGTCACCGAACCCGTTTCAGGATTGTATCCATCACCTGAGACAACCCGAGCGACCGTCTCCCCTCCGCTAGCACCGGCCACAACCCGAACGACCACTTCACTCATGAAAAGGTCACCTTCAAATGCAAGCTGGGCGGCAAACACACCCGTCGTGATTCGTCCCCCAGCAACGCTGACATCAACTTTCAGTTTCTGAGGCTGAGGTGTGTGGGCTAACTCTGCAACGATCACTGGCACAACTAGCTCTTGGGGTGACAGGCCGCCGTGGAAAAATTGCTTGTTCCCCCCCGCCCGGAACACGGCTAGCCCTCGGGGCACGATGAGGTCGAGGTCGCCGGTGATTCCGCAGGAGGCTAGCGGAACTCGCACGGTCGCCTCGTTTGGGGTCCCCCCTCGGCCGATGAAGACTCTACGCTTGGTAGTCCCCGTTGCCCCTTTGGGCGCATCAACTAAACGATGTGTGTCGAGATCTTGGCTCAGAGCAATGAATCCGTGGTCTGCGGAAATGACCAATCGATCGATGCTGCATTGCGAAAGTCGGGCGATCACGCTGGCCAGTAGGTTGATCACACTCTGGAAGTGCGTCCATGCCACAGACAGGAGCCCCGACTCCCCAGCTGCGTCCACCTCCTGGGATCGGATCAGAACCAGATCTGCGTCGCCGATAGCGTTGCCTAGGGCTCGTTCCCCTTTCTGCGACGCGTCGTTGAGATCAAGATCAACGACCTTCCCGTGGCGAGCACGCAATAGATCTCGCCGATCTGCGACAGTCTTCACGCTTTTTCCACCCACACTCACTTGGAGGTCGTCTCCGTCAAGTCCGAGCTTGAGACCCGAGGCAGCTCCTGGCAGGAGGTTCGCCATTCCAACTGAAGTGATGGTGGGGACAGCGGCGACAGCTCCATGGATCTCGACCCGGTGGGCAATCTGCTCCAGCGCTTCAGCGAGCTCCACTCCCAGTTCATAGCGGAGGGCATCAACCCATATATAGGCGGTACGCCCACCGCCCTTGGTCACATAGCGTTCGTGAATCTCGCCTTGCAGGTCCAGACCATCAACATCGAGATCTTGATCAGCGACTGCCGGAACAAATTGCTCGAGCAACTCGTCGAGCCATCGGCCATACCCTGAGCGGGCAACAGTCAGGCAATCTTCTAGGTCTCCAAATGCCCTGAGCTCCGTTCGTGTCAGCTCTAGCCGCCGGTGGGCGCGGTCAACCTTCCAACCTCGCTCGGTGTACCACGACAAGACTTGCCCCGGCGATAGCGACTTTGGAGGTGTTGCGTCTTCAAGTTCAAGACTCAGATGGGCGATTGCCTGAACAGCCCTCCACTTGCTGCCCCACACCGGTGGCAGATCCGAGGCCCATGGGCTTCGGGCCAGACGGTTCTCGGCTAAAGACAAGGCGCCTTGATGGTTCTCTTCTTGGAGAACTTGGATTGCCTGCGAGAATAGGACTTCTTCGATCCCTGGTGTACCGGTGATTGCATCAAGGCCCGGACACCATTCGAGCGAGTTGGCAAGGTCCAGCCGGGAGTCAACTTCCTGGGCCAAACCCCGATAGGCATCCAATCCGTTTTGGGTGGAGCGAAGTCGCTCAAGAACTTCGCTCGCCTTCCGCTGCTGGCCCGGTGATACCCCAGGCCAAGCGGCCGCGACCGCATCAGGCAGGGCCCCCCCAATCGCTAACGCAACCTCAGAAAGCAACAGATGTTGAAAAAGCCGGTGGCGGAACTCATCACCCGAGCCGGAAACAACTGCTCCAACATCTTCCATTACCTGCGATGCCACGGCATCCCAAGCTTTCGCATCAGTTATCCGGTCATCAACCGACCCGGTCAACACCCCAACCAACAAGGTGATGGGATCGTGCAAGCCCAGGAATCCAGCAAGGCGCACGTCGACTTGGCTCACGCCTTCGGCGGCCGCTTCCGCCTCCACAAGTGTCCGAGCTTCTCCCGCGATCTCTAGGATCCGGGCCGGAGGGAGCCGGCCTTCAAGTGCTTTCTCCACGAGAGTCGACAGTCTGCGTTTGAACTTTCCGCTAGCGGCGCGGATCTCCGCAAGCGGATCTTCATCCGGCGCGCCTGGCGTGTAAACCACCATTTTGGGAGGGTTCTCCGCAGCAACTGCGGTCTCAATGGACTGGCGGAGTTCGTACCAACTACCGCCGAAGACCTCGACGCGTACGTCTTCGAGATCCAGAGAAGAAACTGCACCATCATAGACCCCCTGAGCATCCTCCCAAATCACAATCCCCCGCGCCTGCACCTTCTGCGCAAGCTCTTTCGCCAAGTACTCCCTCAGCACACTCACAGCACATCCGCCCAGTTCGACACAGAAGCCCACGGGTATTCTCCTGCCTTGATGTTCTCCAATTCCGTTGCCGCGTCCTTCCAGGCGGGAAAGAGACCAGCTAATGGGGCGGCGCAGAGAATGATTCCGTCATCTAAGTCTGGTACCCAGCCGAGTGCCGCAACACGTCCGATCTCCTGGGCGAAAACGCGCAGATCCTCGGCAAGCCGCTCTTCTGCATGAAGCGCGTCGGCGAGTTCCCTTGCTGATCGCCCGGTTGATCCGTTGTCGCGGTCGCGGCCAAGCTGATTAATCTCGGCTTCGGCGGCGTTAAGCCTGGAAGTGGCCGCCGCTTCCACCACGTAGAGGGTCTCCCTACTCAACGACGGTGCGTACACCCATACGCCCCAACTGCCAGAGGGCACATAGAGCGGCCAATAGATCGGCGCCTTCCGACGCGACTTCGAGTATCGAACGAGGTGGTCCTTGAAGAAGTGCTTCCTCAAATGTTCTCGTAAGTCTTTGCCCTTCAAATGGCGCATCAAATCGGCCACCATCGACTCAGCGTCATCGATCAATACGCTGGCTGTTGCCATTACTCGTTCAATGATGTCCCAGTCGTGACCTTGTTGGTCGAGCAGCAACTGTCCAGGTGGGAGGTCTAGCTCGTAGCCATGCGGCGCGCGGCGCGCGAGCCTTCCATCTTCGAGGAGCATGCCCGGCGGATAAATTGGTACAGGATCGAACAGATCCCCTAGAACGGACTCCGCCCCGACTGTCCGGACATCCCACCGACCGACGGCTGCACCTACCAGATAGCTCACAACCTTGGAAGAAGAACGCTCCAACTCACCGTCGGGCAAGATGGCAGCGTTCCTTCTGAAACGCTCTATCTGACTCGGCGGGCGCTCCAATCCGTGGGCAATGACCTCCAGACGGCGATCGGCAAAAAACGTCAGGTTGGCGATCGTCCGGGAACCACCGCGCCGTTCGATTAGCTCATTGATAACCCTTTTGATCGGCTCGCCGAGATACCTACCGAGTTGATCCTCGTCGACTGGCCCCTCTGGGTAAGCGACAGGATGCGGACCGACTTCCTCGTCTAGGTAGGCCTCGGTATCGTTATCGAAAGTTGCCAGTTCATGGAGGTGCCGTTCAAGGCTGTAGCTCATTTTGAGAACTCGCAGGTGACGATCTCCCTGGGCAGCCATCTCTGCCAAAGCCGCGTCGTGAAGCGAGAAGCCCTCAATCAGATGAGGAAACACTGAAGGAGCGTGGAATAGACGGCAGATCTCATCACCAACATCTGCGAGACGGCGGAGTTCAGCAATCTCAAGAGCTACCGGTGAGACCGCCGAGTCAGCCCCAATAGCTGATATCCAAGGGAGCTTCTGTACGAGCCCGACCTCGTAACTGCGAGAAGCGCTCCCACTCGAAGTCTCCTCGCCAGCCGCCACCAATGCATCCATGCATGCCTGAACTGCACGCGACGTGAGCCAACCCAATGCGCTGCACGGATCGGTGTTTGGGATTGCTGCAGGGCCTTTATCCGCAAAGATCGCCCCTGCGGGAAGAATCCGTATCCCGAATCCGCTGTTTGTTCGACGGGGCCACGTGAGTCCAGGACGGAAGTAGTATTGGGTATTCTGAACACGTGAGCCGTCGTATTGACGCATTGAGTGGCCGTCATTTTCGTAGTTCACGACAAGGTGGATGTCGGCCCAGAAGGGGCTGTACTCGCCTCCTTTGGCGAAAGGTACCCAGCGTTTGCCTGCATTAGTTTCTTCACGGCTTCGGCCAATGCACTGAGGGTTGACCTCCCAGAACGCCCGAACGAAGCGGAAGTCATCACCGCTCTGAAGGCCGATTCGAGCCTCTGCCCCATGCCCTTCAAGGGACGGATGATCTAAAAAAAGTCTTCGGAAGCCAGGACTCATCCAATAGGCGACTCGCCAACCCGGTATGGAGCGGAGATCGTTCAGAGCGGTATGAAAGACACGCTTGTCAGTCCCACCCCGGCGATCAGCACGTATCGCCGCAGACAGAGCGGTCGGGCGATCAGTCTCTTTGAGTAGGCGAATAAATGTGGCCCGCTGGTCGAGGTTCGCGTGAGATGCCCGTAAGACATACGCGGCAGCTTCGACGAGGGCCTGTTCCATCACATTGCTGCCAAGATCGGTGAGTGCCACTAGGTGATGGCCAAATAGGATGTCACGTCGCCATTTCTCAAATGTTTTGTTGAACATCCCTGTACGAGACGTAATGGCACCGATGTATCCGACTCCTGGACGACATAACTCCACGCCTCGCCCCACGAACGCGGCCAACAGGTTGTAGTCCTTGGTCGGAATCCACGGGTAGGCAGCTTTGAGATACGGCTTTGTCTCCGGCACTGGTTCGCCGAACGGGGGGTTCTGGAGCACGGCGTCATATCGCTGAAGCATGGCCACGACGAAGCGGACGGCGTCGTCAGCCTCGGAGGCAAGCATGCGCTCGGCGGGAGTGGCGGTAGTAGCGTCGGCCACGGCTTGGAGGCTGACGAGTAAATCATCTTGGATCTCGGCGATGACCTCCGGTTCGATGCTTGCGGCAAGGCCCCCGGTGTTCGCACCGGCAATCGAGGCGCGTATCGATGAGTCAATTCGGTCTTCTATTCTCAGGAGCGGTCCGAGGACGGGTGCATCTTCAAGAGCATCGGTCAGCGCCAAAATGAGCGCCCGCTGGATGGGGTTGAGATGAGCGAGCAGTTCGTCGAGGCCTGTGGCGGTGGCGGGAAGGGAACGGGCACAGATGATATTTGGGCGAGGGAGCTCACCTGCCGGGCAAGAGCGTCGGGCTCGAAACAGGATCGCCGCGGAGGCGACTTGTGTACATCGGGGATCGATCTCGATACCCCACAGGGATCCCACGATGTCGGGAGAGGCTTCTGCTGGCGGTACGCCGACGTGTTGCCAGGCGAGTTCGAGGAGGTCGTAGGCGGCAAGAAGAAAATGTCCGGACCCGCACGCCGGATCGAGAACCCTCACATCGTCCAGATCGATGGGTTCGCCTTGCTGGGTAGGTGGATCGACAAGCAGCGGGAGGTCGTCGAGCAGCGGTGAACTGGGATCGGCATCTAGCAGCCGGCGGCCGAGGCTGTTTTGGACAAGGAAGTCGACAACGTAGCGGGGAGTGAAGAACTGGTTCCGAACGGCAAGCTCGCGACTGTTGCGGGGGGCTGTGGAAGCCTCTCGCATAGCGCGTCGTTCTTCTCCGGTGTTGAAGAACTGATAGGCCCAACCCAGGCAGTCGGGGGCTGCCCAGAGGTCGACATTTTCGGCATCAGCGAAAAGAGCGACAAGGTCTCGTAGCGCAACTGGGCTCGGAGCAAGGGCGAGAAGAGGGTTGCGGGGGTCGAAGAGACTGGGAACGTCTCCAGACAGCTCATCACCGCAGAGGCGAAGGTAGGTCCAGTAGCCGTTGGTGTCGTCGTCGGTGAGAAGTGGAGCCAGTTCTTGAGCATCTTGGTAGCCCTGCGACCGATCTCCTTGGGCGAGGGACTCTGGCAAGATCTGAAGGGCTTCAGCAATTCGAATGGCGACGAGCCGATTTAGATGGGTAAATCCGGCTTCGCGGATCAACCGGGCAATAGCTTCGTTGGCGCTATTGCCCTCGCTTCGGAGATGCCCAACGACATCGACTATCTCGCGTCGGTCTGCTAGCCCGCTCGGGTCCAAATGCAGGGTGGCCTCATCGGCGATCGTGCCATCTAGATCCATCCCAAAGCGGCCGGCCGCCTGGTCCGCTAAGTCGTCTTCAAGGATTCTTCGGGCTTCGCCAATCAGTCGTTCGAGGTCGGAGCGATGAACACCGGAAAGGGCTTCAGTCATTGCAGCCGTACCTGCTTTCCGGCTGCAAGTTCCGTTGCGATTGCCTCTCTGATGCGGTCTAGGGCAGGGTCGATGTCTTCTTCAGAAACGATGAGTTCGGGGGCTGCCTCGCTTACTTGTACCCATGCAAGATCCCCGACCACTAGCAGTTCTTCGAGCTTGCGTTGAGCTTCCCTGCTCTTGGCGTGCGCGCTGTCTATCCGCGATTCCAGCGATGCTGCATCGACACTGGATAGGTTCTCAGGCGGTTCGAGAGCATCTAAGGGCCGAATTGCTTCTGCGAGCACGGCTTCGCCGGCTTCGTGGTATTCGCGCCGAAGTCGGGCTTTGAGGTCCTCTAGCGTGGCGGTAAGTCGTTGACCTGCATCAAGGGTGATTGCTTCCCTAGCTTCCCCGAGGCGGGATCCCAGGGCAACGATACGGCCCGCTTGACTGACGAGATCACCACTGGCCAGCAGTTCGGAGAGTTCGGCGTGCTCGTCTTTCATGTGGCTAGGAATGCCAAATGAGGGTCGGGCCGCTTCTTGCTGCGCTGCGCTCAGATCGTCGAAATTGTCGGCCAAGAATGAGTCGAGCTGATCAACGTCTTGTCGCCCTGCAATGAGGTCGGCCCATGTGCCATGAGCGGTTACAACCACCTCGACGTCGTCGTCGGTACTCAAGCGGCCAATGATCTCCTGGGTGCGCGTCACGGTTTCGGGTACCGCTATACCCAGTCCCTTCAAGATGGAGATCACGCGTACCGACATTTCTCGTGTCGGCGCGAATTCTTTGCGAACAACTCCTGCTAGGGCGTCGGTGGATTGACCAGGGACAGTTTGCCCTATGTGTTCGAGCTTCTCGGCCAAATCAACCCGAGCTTCGAGGGGCACATCGGATTGAGATGGTGATCGAAATGCGGCTGCACGGAAGCGAGGGAGTGCACCAAAAACCTGGTCGAGCCGTAGATCAGCAGCATTGGCGATTCGCTGGCCTTGATGGATCACTTCGATGAGGCCGGCACGAAGAGCCGCCGCGCACAAGGCCTGTATGACTTCAACCTGTGCGCCATAAGGAGGTCTGGCGAAGGTGCTCTCTAGATGGTTGCCTGTGGCTTCTTGGCCATAAGACTCCCGGTTGCGGACCTCCTTCATGACCACAGCGAGGGGTCCGGGCTCAGTAACGAATTGGTAGCCCTCGGGGGAAATCGTTATCAGCCCGATCCCGTCATCGCCAAGGCTCTGGGGAAGTGCAGATAGATCCGAGGTGCGAAGAACGTGCATCACATCTTCTTTGCGCAAACTGGCCGTGAATTGTTCGAGTTGGGGGTAAATTTCGTCCAACCGTTCGGTCAAGAGCCGCTGGCTTGTTGACCGCAGGTCGGATCCATCGATGTCGTCGATTCGCCCACGGAAAACCACTTGTCCCGCGGCTAGGTCGCGCGCGAGCCGTTGGAGAACGATGGCCTCATGGCGTTGAGCGCGCATACGTTCTTCCCCGAGTAATTCTATTTCACTAGCTGACCTGTTCGGATTGTCGCGTCGTTCGATCATCGTTCGACTCCGGTGCAGTTCGAGGAGCGCATCCCAAGTGTCTGGCTGAAGCTCATATACCCAGGTGACAACGTTCTCGTTCGCCGACTCGCGTGACTCAGACCGCAAGGACTCACGCTGCGATGAGTCGGCCTCCTCAATCATGAGCGACAGGTCGCCGGAGACGACGTTCTCTCCCTCCACAGTCACATCGGCTTTGAAGGTTCGGCCTTTGCTGACCGTTAGACCAGTGAGGGCTTGTTTGATGAGCTGGCGGCGCAAACGTACAGACGAACCCTGGTTGAGGTCTATACCGCGACGAGTCTGCTCCCAGTCCTTCTGCTCAGGCGATTGGAGCTTGTAACCCTCTTCTGTCTCACGCAACCGGTCGTCATTGACCAATCGGACTAGAGCGCTGCCGAACTCGTCGCCGTGGCCCTCCGCGGCCACACTCGGATGGAGCAATGCAGCGATATTCCCAGTGGTCAGTGGGAGCGCCGGAACTTCAACGCACAAGGCGACGACCTTCATGATCTTCGCCTCAACACTGCCACGGCCGTACTTATCGACAACCTGCTCGATCTCGGCGCGCCACGATGTGGGAATCAACTCTTCGAGCAGCATAAAAGACCGATCAAGGGTTACCAAGGTGCCAATCTCACACTCACCCAGCCCATGCTCGGGATGAATGATGAGCTGCTGGGCGTGCTTGATGAGCGTACGGTTTGAGCCGCCTATCGTGGGAGACGCACCACCTTGGGTCCGTCGAACGGACACCGCGTCGATGAGCAACTGGATCTGGTAGGGCAAGAGCGGATAGAGGCGGATCAATTCGTCCTCGCTGGGCTCATCTATTCGAGTCGGCGATGCCAAGCGCACATTGGCAATTAGCTGATTGCGATGCGGGGCCATGACTTCCCGTACCAAACGCTGCCCGTCTCCGGTTTTGTCCAGTATCCGCTTGCCGGTCACCTCGTCGATATCAGAAGGCAGGAGATCGACTCGCAGCGGAAACCGGGCCTGTGCTCGAGCTAATTCTACCTGCCTTGATTCCAGGCTGTCGACGACATCATCGAGCTTCTCCTGAGAGGTGACGACGAGCCACAACTTGCCCCTTCGCTTTTGGAATGCCTCGGCGAGACCTTGCAAGTCGAGCATTCTCTGCACGGACCGAGCTACGTACTGGCCAGCTTCATCCACAATGAGGGCGAGTCGCTTGGCACCGCCGCCCCGACGATCGAGCAGTTCCAGCGCCCGCGTTGCGAACCAGTCAGCGTTGATATCGGGGGCTACGAGTTCACGAGCCCAGTCGGGCAGGTCACCGCTTTCTCCGTAAACGGCGTCTAGAGCTCGTACAGCATCGCGTGTTGCTAAGGCAGTGAAGCGGCGCTCTTTCCATGGATGGCCGACAATTTCTAAGAACGCAGTTTCGAACTCCTCGAGTTTGCCGTCGCCTTCCAGCGTATATTCGAGTTCTGCGAGGATGAAGTTCCTTGAGTAGCCAAGCTGTTCTAGCAGTGCTCGATAGGCGGGCCAGATGACAGACTCACCTTCTTTAGCAACGACATTTGCGCCGGTTGCCAGATTAAGCATGACAGCCAGTGTGGGTGCCTGGGAACGGATCGTGTTGAGCAGCGCGGCCAGTCTGGGTGCGTGGGTCCGCTCGAAGAACCGTTCGGCAGCAGTTTGGCCAACGACGGTGGGGTTCCATAGCAAGTAGCCCAGAACTTTTGCCCAGCTCGACTTTCCAGAACCAAAGAACCCCGAAACCCACACGGTGCAGGTCTCATTGGGACTATTGATCGATTCCTGATAGGCCTCAAGCACCTCCTCCATCTCGTGGAGGATGTGGGTAGTCGCGATGTATTCATCGAGCTCGGCCGCTATGACGTCCTCGTCAGCCAAGTCGACCTTTACGACTTCTTCGATGGTCCGGTGGATGTCGCGTCGGAATAGCTCGGAGATCTTCATGCTGGTGCCTCCCTCGGCACAATTAGGGCACGGTAGCCGTACGCAGGTTCAGTGAGGTCCATGAACGACAGGCCGTACTCGCCAACCAGGCGTCCTGGGTACAGCAAAGTGACTGGTCGGGGCAGGCGACCCCGGAGGTCGTCCAGCAGCGTGGACGTTCTGTAAGAGGGGTAGAGCGCCCCAGCCCGATAGAGGAACACAGCAGTTCGCTCGTCACAATCAGACACATGAGCCACGACCCGGTCTGGCAGCGCCGGGGGCTCTCGAAGAATCTCTCCCACGGCTGTATATACCTCTCGTAGCGCTTG
This sequence comes from Candidatus Aldehydirespiratoraceae bacterium, assembly GCA_965198365.1. Classification (GTDB taxonomy): domain Bacteria; phylum Actinomycetota; class Acidimicrobiia; order Acidimicrobiales; family Aldehydirespiratoraceae; genus VXYK01. The sequence goes on from OZ240617.1 coordinate 2,797,549, forward strand.
GCCGTTCGAAGCCTCGATGGCCATTCGCTCCTGGGAAATCAGTTCCTCAAGGTAGGAGGACTCCTCCAAAGCCTCCCAGAACAGATCGGCCAAAGAAACCGAGGCACAGCTGACACCTCGGGACGGCGCCTCTAGCCAACGCCGTAGCTCTCCGAGGTCTCGCCGTACCGTCCACTCCTCTGCGGGCAAGTACTGGTAGACAATGAACGGCGGCTCTCCACCGCTAACGAAAGAGGAGGAGATGCGCTCGCCGATCCCCCGGAGTTCATCACGCAGCGGCACTAGTCACCTCGGCAAGACTGCCAACCAGCCAGTCAATTCTGACCGCTGAGCCCGCACGCGATACGCGTAGGAATCCAGAGCGCGCGGCTTGCATGAACAGGTCTTCAACATGATCATCGTCAAGAAGCCAACGACGCCAGACGGCACTGGTGACCAACGCACGGGACGAGGCGCCCTGCTCGTGCTCCCGCCACGCAACATAGGCAAACCCCCGTGGGCTTAGCGACGGCGAAGCGATCTCCTTTTTTTGGCCCCGGAGAACACCCTTGAGAATCCCAAAGTCACGCAATGTGGAGAGCAATCCCTGCGCCGTTCGAGTTTGTACGCTGTCAGTCCACACCGGCACCTCACCTTGAACCGCAAGCTGACGGAGCCATACGAGCGCGTCGTCGACGTCGATGGCGAGTCGTCCTTCACGCCACCAGCACCAAAGTGGCCCTTCAGCGAAAGCTGCCAGCAAGCCGTCGGCCCGGGAGGTCTCGTAATAGCAGGCATCCACGAACGCCTGATGATCTGTCAGGAGCCCCTGGAGCGCAGGGAGCACGTGCGGACCCGTATCAACATACCTTGGCCGGATCACCTTGAATAGCAAGTCATTGAGCCGAGAACGTGAGGACTTGCCCAGCAAGTTTTCGGTCGACAACCGTTCTAAGTTGGTCCCTGGAGAAAGTGCAGCCTCCCATAGCTCGACCACACGGCGGGTATCCCCGAGGACAGCCCCGCCCTTCAATAGCCGGGAAGTCAGCAACCCACCCATTCTCAGGCTGCCACATCGAAATACGGTGCCTTGAAATGACCCTCCAGCCCGAGGTAAGCGGCCGACAGTCGAGCGGCGACCGTCAGGAGGGCGGACTCATCATCAAGGTCAGATCGGTTGAGCCGACCCAAAAATAGGCCATCGCCAACTGCCTCGCCAACGACTTCCTCGCCAGCCCACTCTCGCAGCCGCGTGCCAGCGACGGCCAAGTCCCAACTGGCTAGTTCCGCGAAGAGCGGGTCAACCTCCGACGTGGCCTTCTGTTCAGAGAGCCATGCCGCAGCCCAACGGTTGAATGGCAACTCATCTGAGAACAGGTGCAGAGCTGTCCTACGCTCAGAAAGCGCACTTGCGTGCCTGCGGCGAGCCGACAACACATCGAGCTCCAAAGCAGCAGACTGCCACGTACGGGGAAACGCTCGCTTGAGCACGAAACTCCCCGATCTGTCAAGCCCGTGGCTGCTCCACCAGCCTCGCAGATCAACTTCGCCGAGGCGTGCTACTCCGAGAACAAGCCGAGTGACTGCTCCAACGGTGCCAGCGACACCTCCCTTTGCCATCCCAGCTCCCTACACATCGCGTTGACAGACTCCCGGCAATGTAGCGAACGTCTGCACCCGCCGCCACAAAGTCCCAGATCAAGCTGCACTCTACTGGGGCAGTTCCATCACAAACGCTCACCGAACTCATGACAAAAGCCTGATCGCGTGTGGAAATCTCCCGGGGCTAATAGGCGCGCTGACGGCGCCAGGGAGCATCCTGATCCTCAAGTGTGTCCAGCATGAGCGTTGCTACCACCACTGCCGCTCCAGCAGCGAGGCGTACTTGACGGTCACCGAGCGTGCCTGATGCTGTTGCCCTGCCATGCCCAGTCCCCTTGGCGTTCCTGAGTTCGTTCATGCCCAAGGCGACTTGTAGTACTCCGCCGAGAATCCTCTTGACTGGCTCAGCCAGTTCTTCGTGGGCTGAAGGGTTGCTCTTGGGGTGGAGCATCAACACCTCAAGGGCCTTATTCACGAGGGCGGGGAACTTAGATGGCTCAGGCTCGGAAGCGCGGGCGAGCACGAGTTTGGATGCCGTCTCCAAGAGTTCCTTGCTGGACCCGATCAGTTGCGCTGAATCGCCATCGCTCAGGGCTCGCTGCATCCGCCCAACATGCTCACGGAGCGCTGGCTCGTCTGGCAAGATTGAGGCATCAGCGACAAGGTCGTTAGAAGGCACAAGGCTTCCATCGTTGCCCAAGCTAAGCCCAAATGGCACGAGTGCTTCGCGAAGCTGATCGATAGCTGATTGCGATGCTGCGAATTCGTTGTCGGCAGAGAACATGGAATCAGTCCGAAGGAGACCGATAAGTTCATCAATCAGTGGACGAAGATCCTGTGAATTGACAGACTTTAGGACGTCGCTAACACGCTCTCGCTTGCTGCCCGAGTCGCAATGGAGGCCAAAGAGGTCTATAACGTCTGTGACCTCAGCATGGGTTGGGCCTGCGCCACCTGCCCAGAACCCAGCGAGTGCTCGCGCTAGGCGCGCTCGCTGCCGCTCTTCGGTGGATGGTGACATGAATGAATCGTACAGCCACGCCAACGACCTACTGATGTTCGTTGTCAGTTGGGGGTCGTCCTAGAAGTAGTGCAGCACGAAATTGAGATCTCTTACGAGGGCGCTTACGAACTCAACGAACTACGCCTCGCTGATTGCTCCATGCTCGACAACCAGTTCAACGCCCTCGGCGGTTGGGTATCCTCAACTTTGGTCCGCCTCGGCGATCCGAAGTGCACCTGAACACCGCCACGCAGCCGACCGATCCTGGCTACGGTCCCTTGCGCAAGGAACCCTGATCGTCGAACTTGGGCTCGCGGCCCTCGGCGATCACCGCAACGGCCCACGGTTTTCGCTCCTCGTTTCGAATGTAGGCCGCAGAACGCACCAACATCCCCCGCGACGTTGCCGAGTTGGCACTGGTCGCCTCAACCGCGTCGAAGCCACCGGTTCGTGTGAGGAGAACTAGCCGCGATCTGAATCCCCATTCCCAGCAGCCAGCGCCATCACTTCGGATTCCACGTAGCGCTTGAATGCTTCGGCACCTGTGAAGTGCCGGAAACCATGGTCATTCGCAACCTGTAGAGTCTCAGGGCCTTCGTCGAGCAGTAAAGCCACCGGGTCGCTGAAACCCTCCTGGATGCCATTCGGCCAGGCGAGATCAAGGATTGCCAGCGGATCGCCAGATTCCGGGTGAGACAGTTCGTGTTCAATGATCCCAGCAGGGAGCCCTTGCTTGTGCAGCCAGTCGTTGATGGCTTTGAGGATGGCTTCTTCTTCAGGATCTTCGATTCCGCCAGGAATGGTTACCGCTTCAGAATCTGTGAATTCAACGGAATCCGAGAGAGCGGCCAACGAGGCACCATGGAGAAGCTCTTCAATGAGTTCGTTTGCGGCATTGGCGAGAAGGCGTTGTCGCTCCTCAAGGAACTTGAGGTAGTTCTCCGTCTTCCAGAGTTCCCTGTCCATGGGAATCCACTGCGACCCGAGCGCACCGGGATGCTTTTCTTCGACCTCCAAGAAATACTCGGAGGGAGGCCTAGCGCCAATCTGGAGGTTTGTGTCTTTCGTCAAGAAGCAGAAATTGGCTACGGCGTTCACCTGCGGTCTCTTGAACTCGTTCTTGTACAGCAGCGACTTGGGGAATATGTGATGCACCTCAAGGGCGCTCATCTTCCCCAGCAGCGAGCTCTTGAGAGGCAGCCCCGTACCCCAGTCCTTTGCTTCTCCGACACGCGTCAGGGCGTACAGCACCGGGTAAAAGCGAGCACCAAGGCTCCAGCCGCGAAAGTGGGCAGGTTCTACCCGAAGGCTTCCATGCCACAGTTGCAGTTGTTCGAAAAGCCGATCCGTACCGTGCTCTCGTTCCGTGATCGCCTCAAAGTCGGCATCGAGAGTGCTTTCGGTCGATCCCGAGAAACGTCCCCACATGGCGCTCTGGAAGTACCAGCAGAGCAAACGGTCCCGCTCCGCGGTATCACCGAGGTGCCCACCGCGCTGGTCGATATACCGCGACATCACGGGCAGGGCGTAACGACCGAATAAGACTCGGTCATGATCAAGGCCTAGGCGACCGGCAATGAGGTTCAGGGCGTAATCGATCGACTTCTCGGCACGAGCGAGACCATCCTTGATTGCGCTTGTTTTCGTATCGTGTAGATAGACGAATCGCGCCTCTCCAGTGATGATGGCGTTCATGTTGCGCAACAACCAGTCAAGACTGAAGTCGTAGCCGCTCTTTTTCCAACGCTCCAGAACATCCTGCATGTGCTCACGGCCTTCGGGCCAAGAGCCGCAGATCTTGGCGAGAGCAAGATCCCCACGAGAGAGTTTCGTGCCTCCACTGTTGACCCGGTTGAATATGTCAACCACAACTTCGACCGACTTGTCAGCACCGGCCACTTCCTCGACATGCATCTCTATGTCCTTGATCCCCAAGATGCTGTTGAGCCGGCCGATGTACTCACCCTGGCGAGACGCAAGATCTGGGTGTTGGCTGAGCCATGAGATGTGCTCCCCCAGCCCGGCGTGCCCATCGCTCATCAGAGTAGTGACGTCGATCCATAGCGGATCATCCTTCATCAGCATCGGCTGATAAAAGCGAAACTCCTCGGTCTTGATATGGAAATGGAGACCATTGAATGCCTGGGCGCTTCCATCGAAGAACGCGGGCGGATCTCCACGGATGATGCCATAAAGCGAGGTGATGCGCTGCTGGCCGTCAAGGAGCAACTGCACCACTCCCTGAGAAAGTTCTTGTTCACCCCGAGACTGCGCACCATCTGCTGCCGTGACCCACACCAGCAAACTGCCTACCGGATGCCGCCGATAGAGGGAACCCATCAGCCCGCGCACCTGATCCCGATTCCAGACGTAGCCGCGTTGGAATTTCGGCAACGCAAATTGCCCGCTGTCAATGTGGTCAAGAATGGTGGAGACCTTCATACCTGCGTTCCTTCCGGCGTTACGAGAATTCGTGGATTATTGCAGCTCATTGCACGCGACGCTCATTCCATCGTCGCGCCACACACACGGCCGATCCTGGCTAAAGGCCTCTGCTTACGGGACCTAAGTCGTCGAACTTGGGTTCGCGGCCCTCGGATTTAGCGCGGAAGCACTCCATCGTGTCGTCGGGTTGGAACATACCGGTCTGCCAAGCGGCAATGTAGGCAAGGGAGTCTTCCACCGAGTGATCCCTGCTGTAGTTGATCGTTTCCTTGGTTTCGAGAGACTTCATATTCGCCACCTATTCTGCACATACTGGAGGGCACCGGTGGTGTTTAGGAGGCGAGTTGAGTTGCTGGGGCGCGCGTAGAGGTCTGCTTCCCACTACTCAGTTGCCGTACCCCTATAAAGTTGACGGAAGTTGTTGACAGATCGGGCGGCATGCCGGGTTCGTCCGTCATAAATGGGAGCTTCATCGTGCATATCAGCCGCGTCGCAGTCAGCGGCTTTCGCAACTTCCGCAAATTGGAACTCCATGACCTGCTCCCGACCCTCGTCGTCGTGGGTGAGAACGGAACAGGCAAGTCGAATCTCCTCCATGCCTTGAGGCTCGTCCTGGATCCTTCTCTGCCCGACACGGCCCGTCAGTTGAGTGAGGAAGACTTCTGGGATGGTTTCGATGCACCCTTCGACGGCAACGTCATCACGGTCTCGGTAGATCTTCGTGACTTCGAAGGCGACAAATCGGCGATGGCCCTGCTTGGCGACTTCCTGGTGGAGACGAATCCGAAAGTCGCGCGTTTGACCTACGCCTATCGGCCCCGTCCGCTGGTAGAGACAGCGCAGACGGGAGCGGACTACGAGTTCGTTCTCTATGGAGGCGACCGCGACGACCAGCGGGTTGGTCGGGAAGTGCTCCGATACGTATCCCTCCGCATTCTTCCTGCGCTCCGCGATGCGGAGAGGGATCTAAATTCGAGTCGGTCTCCGCTGCGCAAGCTTCTCGCTCGGGTGGACTTAGACCCAACCCAGATTGAATTGGCGCAAGATCAGATCGCTGGGGCGAGTGATGCGCTCCTTGGCGACGAAGGTGTGGCGGCGATCAACACGGGAATTGCGGATCGCTTGAACGGGATGGTCGGTGATGTATTCGCTGCGGAGACAACGCTGGGTGTCGCGCCGACAGACGCCGACCAGCTTGTCCGTTCGATCCGGTTGTTCATTAGCGAGCGGAAGCAGCGCACAGTCGGTCAGACGAGCCTAGGCACGGCAAACCTTCTCTACCTGGCGCTCTTGCTTGAGCAGATTGCTGCTCAGGTGTCCGCAGGCGAGATAGTTACGACCATTCTCGGAGTCGAAGAACCTGAGGCCCACCTACATCCGCACTTACAACGCGTCCTCTTTCGTCACCTACTAGACGACAATCGGCCTCTGGTAGTCACTACCCACTCGCCGCATCTAGCGAGCGTAGCTCCGCTGTCTTCGATCACGCTTCTGCGCAACATCGGCGATCAGAGTGTTGGATTCCACGCGCGCTCGCTGAAGCTTGAAGAGGGTGTCGAGGCAGACATAGAGCGGTACATGGATGTGACACGCGCAGAAATGCTCTTTGCCAAGGGAATAATCCTGGTTGAGGGCGCTGCCGAGGAATTCCTCGTACCGGCCTTTGCGCAGGGACTCGGATTCGACTTAGACGCTCATGGCGTCACGGTTTGTTCAGTTCGTGGAATCGACTTCCGGCCATATCGCCGACTGCTCAGCAAGAAGGGTCTACACATTCCGAACGTCGTCATCACGGACGGTGACCCGTCGGACAATGGACAACTAGACGGGATCAAGAGGGGGCGACAATTGGCGGGGCCAAAGACCCGCACCTATGTCGACAAGGCTCTGAAAAAGGGGCATTCCGACAAAGCACGTTCGGAACTCCACAAAGGAAACATCTTCGTTGGCGAGCACACTCTCGAACTCGATCTCATCCCCAACGCAAGTAGTGCGATGCTCGAAGCTTACGCAGAACTCATACCAAGCGATACCAAGCGAGACAAATTCGGCAAGGACCTTGATTCAGTGTCTCGGGGTAACTTGTCCCATTCAGGAGCGGTCCTCAATCGGCTTACAAGAATAGGGAAGGGTCGCTACGCGCAACGGCTCGCCGACCACCTCGGTGATGTTGAGCCACCGGATTACATAGAACAAGCCATTCGGCGGATCCTCTCGATTGTCGACACAGATGAGTGACTTCGGTGAAATGCTGTCTCGCCTGAACCCGAAACAGCTAGAGGCAGTGGAATCCGACGGCAACACTGTTGTGCTGGCCGGGCCAGGGAGTGGTAAAACGGACACGATCGTCTTGAAGGTCGCCCACCTGCTTCACAACGAAGTAGCTCCACCTCGCGGTGTTGCCTGCATCACGTTTGGAAACGATGCAGTACGTGAATTCTCGATCCGACTGCGGTGCCTCGGCGTGCGTCAGGGCCGCCGTCTCTTTCTGGGAACCGTCCACAGTTTCTGCCTGAACCGTATTCTGCGGCCGTTCGCCGGAATTGTTGATCGCCCAGACTTGGCTCACCCGCGCGTACTCAGTCCACCTAACGAAAGACGCGCTATTCAGGCCTCCCTCATTGCGACCGGTGTGGATGAAAACCCACAGTGGTTCGAGGTGACGCTGACTCGGATTCGGCGTGCGATGGCTTGTGGCGAGTCGCTGGGTTCCTTCGATGAGGCGCACGTATCCGTCGCCGAGCACTTTAATAAACAGCTTGCCGCAAGAGAAACCGTCGACTTCGAGGCGATGATTCTCGAGGCACTTCGGATCGTGCAGGTATCGCAAGATGTTCGAGAGCTTCTGGTTGCGAAGTACCCTTGGATCGCAGTTGACGAATACCAAGACCTCGGCGGACCTCTGCACCAGATCGTGAGCGAACTCCGTCGTGCCGGTTCGAAGATCTTTGCCGTCGGCGACCCCGACCAGTGCATCTTGGGCTTCACTGGTGCCGATCCGTCGTACCTATTGGAACTGTCAGCAGCGGACACGATTCGGACCATCCGGCTCCGGTTCAACTATCGGAGTGGCGCACGTTTGATTGCGGCAGCCGAGGCGACCCTAGGATCGTCTCGCAACTATAAGCCAGCGCCAAATCGCGACCACAAGGGCGACATCAAGATCGAGAGAGTAGGCGGAGGTCTAGAGAGTCAGGCAATGCATGTTGTTCACGGCCTCGTGCCGAGTCTAATCGCCGACGGAGTCGAGCCCCATGAGATTTCCGTGCTGTACAAGCAGAAGGGTGAGATGCTCGACGCGCTCCTTACCGAGATTCCACAAGCAGACCAAAGGTACCTCGTCGAGAAGGACGTTCGGTTTCCGTCATCGCCGATCGTTCGTTGGCTACAACGATGTGCCACAAAATCTCTTGGCGGTGAAGACGCTGACTCACTGGCCGAACTTGTTGCGCCCTACAAAGAACTTCTGACTGCCGGAGGTGTCTTTGAGGAAGACCTGACACTCCGCACGAAGCTCTACGACGCCGTCACCACTGCTGATCACCAAGTTACGTTGTCGGAGTGGTCGAATCGATTCGATGAATTGCTCGATCTGCGAGGCTTGCTTGAATCCGATGGGACCCGACCGGATGACCTTGAAGCGGTCACTTCGCTGTGTGGGCCTGATTCTTCGCCAGCCTCGCTGCTTGATTTCGCTCGAGGCGTCCAAGTACACGGACAGGTGGTGCTAACAACGTGCCACGCTTCTAAGGGCCGCCAATTCGATGTGGTGATCCTTCCTGGACTCCAGGTCTCCTTGTTCCCGTTCGCGAGGTGGAACGGCGGTAGCTACCGGCCTGAACCTAGACAACTCGTCGAGGATCGCCGACTGTTCTACGTCGGACTTACCCGTGCACGATTCCAGGTCTTCCTCGTCTGCTCCCCCCAGTTCAAAAATCGATGGGGCCACAACGTTGTGGGCGCGTCGCCCTTCGTTGACGAAGTGTCGCGACATCTCAGTGCGCCCCGGTAGGGATGCGCGCGATTGTCGGAGTCGACTCAACTCGTTACTGACGGAGTTCGATGACAGTCTGGGTCTCTAGTGACAGAAAGACTCAATGGACGAGCTAGAACAGGAGATCCGGTTGTGGTTCATAAAGTGAAAACAACCTTCAACTGAACTCCAATTTCCCCTGGGGAATACAGCGCCTCGCAATGGCGCCGGACCCAACCGCCGTACTCGACATATTGCCGGTCAGAAGTACCTCGATCGGAGGCGAGAAGCTCACCCGCAGCGGGCCGACCGTTGAATCGAGCTACGGGCAAGACACCGAAGACGTGGAGCACGCAATTGAGATCTCCTACGAGGGCGCGTACGAACTTGACGAACCCCGCCTCGCTGATGGCTCCATGCTTGACGACCACTTCAACGCGCTCGGCGGCTGGGTCTCCTCGACTCTGGTCCGCTTAGGCGACCTGAATCTCACCTGACGCGCCACAGTCTGGGTGGTTTTGCTAAAGGCCCTTGCGCACGGGACCTAAGTCGTCGAACTTGGGCTCGCGGCCCTCGGCTTTGGCGCGGAAGCACTCCATCGTGTCGTCGGGTTGGAACATACCGGTCTGCCAAGCGGCAATGTAGGCAAGGGAGTCTTCCACCGAATGATCCCTGCTGTAGTTGATCGCTTCCTTGGTCCCGTGAATAGCCAAAGGTGACTTCGAAGCAATCTCCGCGGCGATCTCGTGAACCCCCGAAAGCAGCGTTTCATGGTCATCGAACACGTCGTTGACCAGGCCCAACGAAGCGGCCCGTTGCGCCCCCATACGGCGACCGGTATAGGCCAGTTCCCGCGCAACTCCTTCGGGAATGAGTTTCGGGAGACGCTGCAACGTGCCTACATCAGCGGTCATGCCGATGTTGATCTCCTGAATACAGAACCAAGCGTCTGCGCTCGCATAGCGACAGTCCGCAGCCGTGACCATATCGACCGCTCCCCCAACGCAACCACCCTGAACAGCTACCAACACAGGCATCCGAGCCCGTTCCAGTGAAGTCAAGGCATCTTGGAGATGCAAGATGTTGTAACGCAACGCGGCACGTTGGCGACCCACTTCAGTAATCGCATCGCTGCTGCCGGCAGCGGACCCACCTGTAAAAACCGCAAGATCCATACCGGCGCAGAAGTGTTTGCCTGTGGACGACAAGACAACGACGCGCGCCCGACCACTATCAGACAACTCGCCAATGATCTCGGGAAGTTCCCTCCAAAACTCAGGAGTCATGGTGTTGAACTCGTCCGGGCGACACAAGCGGACGTGTGCCACTCCCTCAGATTCGTCGATCTCGAAACAGGTGTATCCCATGGCCTCGCACAATCTCTCGTATCGGTTTCAGTAGACCGTCAGGTTAGCGACCCAAGCGATTCCTGGGGACGCGCGCCGACATGGGAGATGATCTCAGCGGCGGCGACAGCTCCGAGTTCCGCACAACGCGCCAGATCAGCGCCTTTGGCCATGCCGAACAAAAAGCCCGATGCATACAAGTCGCCTGCGCCCGTAGCGTCGACGATCCGGGGGACGTTCACAGCAGGAACTTCCACGCGCTCGTTCTCCGAAATCACTACCGAACCTTCAGCGGCCCGGGTCAGCGCCACGATCTCTGTGATGTCTGCGGCCCGTGCTGCCGCAGAGTCGAAATCTTCAGTCTCGAACAACGAACAAACCTCTGTCTCGTTGGCAAAAACCAGGTCCACCATGTCGCTGATGAGATCGAGCCACTCGTGGCGATGCCGATCTACGCAGAACGAATCGGAGAGAGTCAGCGAAACAAGTCGGCCCGCTTCTGAGGCCACATTCATGGTGTGGCGAATCGCGGCTTTAGCCACATCGACGTCCCACAAATACCCCTCGCAATAGGTGATCGCGGCAGAAGCAACCAGATCAGCGTCAATGTCTGCCGGCTCAAGCAGGGTGCTCATCCCCAAGAACGTGTTCATGGTGCGCTCGGCGTCTGGTGTCACCTGAATGAGGCTGCGACCCGTCGGCGGCCCCGCATCCGCAAGCGGCACATCAAATCCAACCCCCGCAGCGCGCAGATCATGGGCGAATACCTCCCCGAGTTGATCGTTGTGCACTTTGCCTATGTGCGCGGCTGAGCCACCGAAACTCGCCACACCAGCCACGGTGTTGGCTGCCGAACCCCCCGAAATCTCAAGGGCTGGGGGCATCACCGCATACAACGACGTTGCCCGCTCTGCGTCGATCAGGGTCATCGCCCCCTTGGCCAGGCCGTGCGTTTCAATGAAACTGTCGTCGACCATGGCGATCACGTCGACGATGGCATTGCCAACACCGACAACATCGAGGCTCGGCTCGGTGGTCACTCCTCGTACAGGCTGGTGCGAGTTGGCAATACCTCCGAGTTTAGCCGATACAAAGGACCCCATGACCGAGCGCGATCCCCGACTTCCGACCCATGTCGTACCCAACCGTTACCAACTCGAACTTGAGCCCGACCTTACCGCTGCCACGTTCCTCGGCTCTGTCGTAATCGATGTGGAGATCCTTGAGGCAACCGACGAGATCATCTGCAACGCCGCCGAACTGGAAATCAAATCGGCGCAGGTCCAACTCAGCGACGGCAGCCGAATCACCCCCGACTATCACCTCGATGACAACACCGAGCGGTTACACCTCGCTCTCACGACGGACATCGCCGCAGGTCCGGCCCATATTGAGTTGACCTTCTCGGGGATCCTCAATGATCGCCTCCGAGGTTTCTACCGTTCCACCTACGTAGATGAAGGTGGAACTTCACACACCATCGCCACCACGCAGTTTCAATCAACCGACGCTCGCAGAGCCTTCCCGTGTTGGGACGAACCCGCATACAAAGCCACCTTCGCCACAACGCTGGTGGTTGATGCAGCGCATCTGGCGGTCTCCAACACCGGGGTGGTTCGCGAATCGTTGTCGGCTCCCAACAGGCGCCGGGTCACCTTCGCGGAGACGATGCCCATGTCGACGTATCTCGTCGCCTTCGTCGTGGGCCCCTTGGAACTCAGCGATCCCATTGATGTCGACGGCGTGGAGATTCGTGTCGTACATCGGCCTGGACGCGGCCACCTCAGCGCCTACGCACTCGACGTAGCGGCTCATGGGTTGCGTTGGTTTTCGGACTACTACGCAATCCCCTACCCATCGGACAAAGTCGACCTCGTCGCTATCCCCGACTTTGCTTTCGGAGCCATGGAGAACCTTGGCTGTGTCACCTTCCGCGAGGTGTTGCTGTTGATCGACCCAGACAACGCCACTCAACCCGAACTGCAAACCGCAGCCGCTGTCATCAATCACGAACTCGCCCACATGTGGTTCGGCGATCTCGTGACGATGAAGTGGTGGGAGGGCATCTGGTTGAACGAAGCGTTCGCCACCTTCATGGAAACTGCCTGCAGCGACGCCTACCGGCCCGATTGGCAGGTGTGGACCACATTTTGTCGGGGACGTTCAGCCGCATTCGCCACCGACGCGCTCGAGTCCACCCGCCCCATTGAGTTTCCCGTGCGAACACCCTCCGAAGCTGAGGGAATGTTCGACATTCTCACTTACGAGAAGGGTGCCTCGGTGGTGCGAATGCTGGAGCAACATCTCGGCGTTGAACGATTCCGCGACGGCGTCCGCCACTATCTGGCAACGCATGCATACGCCAACACCGACACGAGCGACCTCTGGGACTCCCTGGAAACCACAAGCGGTGAACCAGTGCGGCGGATCATGGACGGCTGGATCTACCAGGGCGGATACCCACTCGTCGAGTTGACCGAAACGGCACACGGCGTTGCGGTGTCACAGCGTCCCTTTGTTCTTGACCCGGCTAGTGTTCTTGACCCGGCTAGCGCATTTGATGCATCCGGATCAGATGACCGCACCTGGGCAGTGCCTCTAAGCATTCGCCAACACCGCAGCGCTAGCGAAGACAGGAGCGAAAGATCCCTGCTTGACCGGCCGGTGGCCACCCTCACCGGTCACTGCGTCGAAGACATTCTGACCCTCAATGCCGACGCATCTGGGTTCTTTCGAGTTCGTCCTACCCAAAGAGCGATCGCGGCCGCTGTCTCGGGCGACCTCACGCCAAGCGAACGCCACGCGGTAGTCGACGACGCCTGGGCACTCACCGTTGCAGGAGAAATCAGCGCCCGATCCTTCGTTGAGACAGCCCTGGGATTTTTCGACGAAACCGACCTCACGGTCTGGCAAGCACTTGCCGGATCGCTCGGACACCTGAAACGACTGATCGACGACGAACCCAAAAGCGCCTCGCTCTACAACGAAAAGGTTGGCACGCTCGCAAACCGTGCGCTGGAACGAATCGGTGTCCAACCAAACGACAGCGACACCGACCGGGTGCGCGAGCTACGCGCCACGCTCGTTGTGCTGCTCGGAACGGTCGCCGATGACCCCGAGATCATCGCCGCCTCGCCGCAGCTGCGTCACCATCGCGATGCCACTTTGGCCACTGCGGCACTGTCTGTGGTCGCGCACCACGGCGGGCGGTCCGAGTTCAACGAGATTCGCTCCGCTTCGAGACAGGCAACAGACCCTCAAACCGAACAACGGAATCTGCGGGCGCTGGCAGATTTTCGAGACACGACACTGGTGGATGAACTGCTCAAAGCCATCAAATCCGAGCAAATAAGAACTCAAGACGGGCCTTATTTGATCCGTCGCGCGTTGACCAACCCAAAGGTCGGCGGCCACGTCTGGGCCTTCGTGGCCTCGCAATGGGACCTGCTCACAGAACGCTTCCCGAGCAATTCAGTGGCGCGAATGCTCGAAGGGATCGTGATGCTCGATACCAGCGAACATGTCGCGGCGGTAGCCGGCTTCCTCGCCGCCCACCCAGTGCCGCAGGGAGCTAAACAAGTTGCCCAGCATCTGGAGCGTCAACGGATCAACGCCGCGTTCCGCACCCGAGTACAGCAAACGGGCATCGGACTCAAGGCGCAGCGGTAAACGTGTGGCCCAGGCGGTCCCGCTTGGTCTTGAGGTACCGCACATTTTCGGGGTTCGACTCGACCTCGATCGGAATCCGCTCGATGATCTTGAGGTTGAAATCCTCCAAACCATCAAGCTTCATCGGATTGTTGGTCATCAAGCGCATCGCGGTGATACCCAGATCAACCAAGATGCTCGCTCCCACACCGTAGGTACGAGAATCAATCGGGAGTCCCTGCGCCTCGTTGGCCTCGACGGTGTCCAGCCCCGCGTCTTGCAACGCGTAGGCGCGAATCTTGTGTCCGATGCCGATACCACGTCCTTCGTGACCCCGCAGATAGACGAGAACCCCGCGGCCTTCCTCAGTGATCTTTCCGAGCGCGGCACGGAGCTGTTGACCACAGTCGCAACGAAGCGACGACAAGATATCGCCGGTCAAGCATTCACTGTGCAACCGGACCAGCGGAGGTGCACCGCCCCCGACGTCACCCATCACGTAGGCGATGTGTTCCTCCCCATCGGCTACCGACCGGTAGGCGTGGGCCACGAAACTGCCATAGCTCGTCGGTACCCGAGCAGCAGCAAAATGTTCAACAGTCTTTGTGGTTTGAGTCATCACCCTGTGAGGAGCTTTCGAGCTTCATCAACATCTTTTTTGAGCTGTATGGCCAGTTGGTCGATTCCCTCAAACTTACGCTCACTACGCAAGAAAGCCACAAACGAGACAGCTACTTGAACACCGTACAGGTCACCGTCGAAATCAATCAGGTGCGCTTCTAGCAGCGACTGCTCTGCGTGCTCATAGAACGTGGGCCGCCGACCGATGTTTATCGCGCAAGGATGGCGACTGCCGTCTGGGAGGTCACACCACCCGGCATACACCGCATCAGCGGGCCATGCCATAATCTTCGTCACCGGGATATTGGCCGTTGGAAAACCGATCAACTGTCCCCGACGATCACCTTCTTGTACCGTGCCGCGCACCTCGTAGGGCCGACCGAGCATCAACGCGGCACGCGCCACATCGCCACCCGCCAAAGCCCGGCGGATCTTGGTGGACGAAACCGGTTCACGAGCCTCGTCACTGTGTTGGATCAACTCCAGGGCATGCACCTCGAAGCCCCATTCGTCACCGATTTTCCGTAGAGCATCCACGTTGCCGCTGCGACCCCGACCGAAGTGGAAGTCCTCGCCCACAACGATCGCCTTGGCGTGAAGGGCGTCAACGAAAACCTGTTCAACGAAAACATCTGGATGGGTACCGGCTCGTTCGGCATCGAAATGGACCACATAGGCGTAGTCGATTCCCTGAGCGTCGATCAGTTCCAGCTTCTGCTCGAGCGTCGTCAGCAAGCGAGGGGCACTGCGAGGCCGCACCACATGCGCGGGATGGTTGTCGAAAGTCACGACCGCTGAGGCAACATCGAGGCGGTCCGCAACCACGCGAACCATACGAAATACCTCTTGGTGCCCTACATGCACACCGTCGAAGACACCGATCGTGGACGCGACAGAGATCGCCGCGGGCAATTGATCGTCTTTGTCATGAAGGATTTTCATAGGACTGTTCACGGAGCGGACCCCCAACGGTACAGGGGTTAGGGCGTGCGCGGCGCAGCCGCCTCGGAGATCACAACCATGGGCTTGGCGCGTCCTCGGCTCGGTCCGTACACGGCTAGAAGCTCGCCAGCAGGATTGACCACAGCCCATGGACCCTCGTCTTGCTCAGCGACCATGAGCACATTCCGTTCAAGCACCTGCCCATAGCTGACACGAACTGCTACTTCGTCGCTGACCACACACACAGTGAGATGCGAGACAGCGTCAAAGAGGGGCCGCAAAACCGGCGAGTCAATACTGCTGGCCTCATCAATGGTGAATCCACCCACCGCTACCCGCCGTAGCGAGCGCAGATGAGCACCTCCCCCCAAAGCGGTGCCGAGATCCGCAGCCAGTGACCTGATGTAAGTGCCAGACGAACACTCAACTGCGCAGCGCCACACCCCAGACTCGCCCGCGACCGGCTCAAGTTCGTAGCGATACACCACGACCGAGCGAGGACGACGTTCGACTTCTTTACCTTGACGAGCAAGTTCATAGAGCCGCTTCCCGTCAACCTTGACCGCCGAGACCATCGGCGGAATCTGCATGATCGGACCAACGAAGCTCAACGCCGCAGTGCGCACTTGATCGTCGGTCACTGCGGACATGTCGTGAGTCGCGCTGATCTCGCCATCGGCGTCAAGCGTGGAGGTCTCAACACCCAAGACGATTTCTCCCACGTAAGACTTCGGCAGCTCAGTCAAGAAACGCAACAAACGCGTCGCTTTGCCCACCCCGAGCACCAAAACCCCAGTAGCAGCAGGGTCAAGCGTCCCCGAATGGCCGATCTTGCGAGTTCCCAACACACCGCGACATTTGGCAACGACGTCATGGCTCGTCCAGGTGGCCGGCTTGTCGATAACCGCAACACCATGAGGCCTCAATGCCCTACTGGACGCAGGGTCGGCGTCGTCAGCAGCGTGATCTGGGCTAGGAGCCATCGCTTTGCCCGCCGCTGCACCCATCGTTCGACGTGAAGTCGACGCTTCGATCATCGCGCAGAATGCCTTCGATGCGTTCCGCTGAGCGCACAACGGTGTCCGGCCTGAACTCAAGGAGGGGCGTATGGCGCAAACGGGCTTGGGATCCCACTGCCTTGCGCAGAACGCCGGAGTATTCATCAAACGCTTCGGCCGCGGCGGGTTCGGTGTCGCCATCAAGGGTGGTGAACCAAACTACCGCTCGGTACAGAGCCCGATCGACATCCACCGAGGTGATCGAAACCAGATCGAGACGTTCATCGTCAATCGACTCAAGTTCGGAGGCCACGATTCGACGAATCAACTCGCCGACTCGGCCGGTCCGGGTAGCGGCAGCGGGACTAGGCGATGCCCGACGACGACCTCGGACCCCCCTGCGCCTGCCAGCCATCGGTCTAGCTGTCGAGGGTGCGCTCGATTTGGCGATTATCGAACGTCTCGATGATGTCGCCTTGCTTCAGGTCCTGGAAGTTCGACAAACCAATGCCGCACTCGTAGCCGGCGGCTACCTCACGGGCATCCTCGGCAAACCGTTTCAACGAGCTGACCTCTCCCTTCCAAATGATCGTGCCCTCACGCAAGAACCGAACCGCCGAACCGCGGGTAATGACCCCGTTCTGAACGAAGCAACCAGCGACCGCACCGATCCTTGGTACTCGAAAAATCTCCCGAACTTCAGCTTCGCCGGTGACCACCTCTTCAAACTCGGGAGCCAACATGCCGACCATGGCGGCTTCAATATCTTCGAGAAGCTTGTAGATGATTTCGTAGGAGCGGACCTCGACCTTCTCCAACTCAGCCAGTTCACGAGCCTTGCGATCGGGACGGACGTTGAATCCGAGAATTGTGGCGTTGGAAGCCGCGGCCAGCGCTATGTCGTTTTCGGTTATGCCTCCAACCCCACGATGCACGAACCGGATCTTGACTTCGTCACGCTCAAGCTTTCGCAGCGACTCTGTCACCGCTTCGAGCGAACCATTGACATCTGCTTTAACGACCATATTGAGGGTGGCCGCTTCGCCTCGCTGAATCTGCGTGAAGATGTCCTCAAGCCGAGCGCCACCAGAAAGCGCGTGGGCCTCCCGACCCAGACTCGACTGCCGCTGCCAATGTTCGCGAGTGCTAGCAACACGACTGGCTACCTTCTCGCTGGCGGCAACAACGAAATCGTCGCCCGCGCCGGCGACATCAGAAAGCCCAAGGACCTGCACCGGCGTAGACGGGCCAGCTTCCAATACGTTCTCGCCGTGATCGTCGAGGAGCGCCCGGACCCGACCCCAAGCTGCGCCGGCGACCATTGGGTCACCAACCCTCAACGTGCCCCGCTGTACCAAGACGCTGGCCACGGGTCCGCGGCCAATATCCAGATTCGCTTCGAGGACCACACCCGTAGCTCGACCGTCGGGGTCGCCGCGAAAATCCTCAACTTCAGCCAACAACAGCAGATGGTCAAGCAACTCTTCAATGCCCAGGTTTTTCAGAGCAGAGATCTCCTGGAAAATCGTCTCACCACCCCAAGCCTCGGGAACCAACCCGTGCTCGGCAACGCCGGCGATGGCTTTCTGCGGGTCGGCGTTGTCTCGATCAATTTTGTTGACCGCCACCAAGATCGGCACCTCAGCGGCCTTGGCGTGGTTGATCGCCTCAATGGTTTGCGGCATCACTCCGTCGTCGGCCGCCACCATCAATATGACGATGTCAGTGGAGTTGGCACCCCGAGCCCGCATAGCAGTAAACGCCTCATGGCCAGGGGTGTCGATGAAGGTAAGGCGTTTGCCTTCACGTTCGACTTGGTAAGCGCCGATGTGCTGGGTGATGCCCCCTGCTTCTCCGTCGACCACGTTGGCGTTGCGGATACGATCAAGCAGCAAGGTCTTCCCGTGATCGACATGACCCATCACGGTGACGACCGGCGGCCGAGAAGGCGCATCGGATCCATCCGCCTCCTCAATGTCGAGCAGTTTTTGCAGCTCGACCTCCTGCTCCTCACCCGGGTCAACCAGACGGATCTTGGCACCAATATCTTCGGCAAACAACTCGATCATGTCATCGGACAGCGAATGAGTGGCTGTAAGCATCTCGCCGGCCTGCAAGAGGAAATGAACGACATCGGCAGCGGTGCGATTGAGCTTGGGACCGAGGTCTTGCGCGGTGCAAGCCCGCTCAATGACGACCTCGCCTGCTGGCACTGGGGCATCCTCAGGCGTGTAAAACGGTACGTCCATTGGCTGGAGTTCTTCGCGGCTACGACGGCGACGACCCTTGCGACGCGGTGGACGCCGACCTTGGTTCGGTCCTCCACGCCCACCAGGACCCCCACGCCCACCGGGGCCGCCGGGTCCACCGGGAACCGCACCAGCACCCGGCACTGACTGACGGGGACCACTGGGACCGCGACCGGCCGGCGAACCGCCAGGCCGCGGGCTGCGCGGTGACGTCGGCACGCCGCTTGGCGGACGACTGCCTGCGGGCGGGCCAGCGAGACGACGACCACCCGCTGGCGGACGTCCGCTAGGTGGAGGCGGAATCGAGCGACCAGTCGACGAACGGGGCGGAGGTGGGATCGGCTTGCCGCTGCTGGAAGCCGGAGGTCCGCCTTTGGTCGGCCGATTGGGGTCTGCTACCAGCTTCTTGACGACCTTTTTAACGACCTTGCGCACCACCGGGGCACCTACTGGAGGCGAGCTGGTTGCCAAGTCTTCGCCACGCTTGGGAGGTGCGGCACTGCCACTTGAGGAGATGACTCGTCTGGGGGCTCCTTTGGACGGAGGCGAGCCCATGGGTTTGTCCTGTTCGGTTGCTGAATCAGGATCTGCCGCCTGCGCAGCTACAGAAGCGCTTGTTGGCGTACTTCCTTTGAGCGCAGCCTGTTTGGCCGTTGCACCTTTGGGCGCAGAAGCTTCGGTGTCGGACTCTACGACTTCAGCATCGGCACTAACACCGGCGCTGCCAGCAGCCGCGCTGCCCACTGCAGCTTCAGCAGTTGCGGCGGCATCAGCGACAGCACTATCACCGGTAGCCCCATCAACGCGAGCATCCGCAGCAGTTTCAACAGCCGGTTCTTGGCGCTTGGCAGCCTTCTTAGCGGCGGCTTTCTTGGCAGCGGCCTTCTTGGTCGTCTTCGGCTCTTGCTCGGGAGGCTGTTCTTCACGAATCAGACCTTCCCTCTGAGCCTTGCGGCGCACCCGGTCCGCTTGCGCGTCAACAATGCTTGAGGAATGGCTCTTTACACCAATCCCCAATGCCTCGGTCAATTCAAGGGTCTCCTTGTTGGTGAGTCCCAGCTCCCGAGCGAGTTCGTATACACGAATCTTTGATGGCACGTTTTGGCGAATATCCTTGAGGTCAGTTAGCGAGTTCAGCAGCGCAATTGCGCCACAAGTCGTGGAGTTAGTATCTCTCGTGCGGGCACGCGAACGGTCCGAACAGGCACGACTCCATGAGCCTAGCGATATCCTCGGTGTTCGCGTCTGCTAGTGCCGATCACCTGACAGCTCAGTTCGGGGTGGCCTTGGGCGCTTCGGGGGCAGCTTCATCTGTCGCTGCCGCGGCGGCAGCTTCGGCCCAGGCGTCGGCAGAAACCACCTCACCACCATCGGCCGGCTGCCATACCTGCTCGCCGCTCACGGGATGAATCACCCATTCACCCTCAGCCCACTCAACATCTCCGTAAGCTTCTTCTTCGGCAAGCTGCGACTCAGATTTGATGTTGATTCCCCAACCAGTAAGGCGCGACGCCAAACGGGCGTTCTGCCCTTCTTTGCCGATCGCCAGCGACAGTTGGTAATCAGGAACGATCACTTCGCAGTCGCCGGTGGCCTCGTCTGGTCTCACCTCTTTGACCTTGGCAGGCGAAAGAGCCTTCATCACGAACTCTTCGAGATCCTCCGAGTAGGGCACGATGTCGATCTTCTCGCCGCGCAACTCGTTGACAACCTGGCGTACACGGGCACCGCGGGCGCCGACACAGGCGCCTACCGGGTCAACGTTGTTGTCGTTGGACCAGACGGCGATCTTGGTGCGGTGACCTGGCTCGCGGGCACAGGCCCTAATCTCGACAACCCCGTCGGCGATCTCGGGAACCTCGAGTTCGAATAGGCGCTTGATCAGACCTGGATGGGTACGACTAACCACGATCTGCGGTCCTTTGGCCGTATTTCGGACCTCAACGATGTAGGCCTTGACTCGGGTGTTGGAGTCAGGACGTTCGTAAGGGACTTGTTCAGCTTGGGGCAACAGAGCTTCGACCTTGCCGAGATCCAACAGCGTGTAGCGCGCATCCGTCTGCTGGATCATCCCGGTGACAATGTCTCCTTCTCGACCCGCGTACTCCTCATACTTCAACTCGCGTTCGGCCTCGCGAATCCGCTGGGTAATGACCTGGCGGGCAGCCT
This sequence comes from Candidatus Aldehydirespiratoraceae bacterium, assembly GCA_965198365.1. Classification (GTDB taxonomy): domain Bacteria; phylum Actinomycetota; class Acidimicrobiia; order Acidimicrobiales; family Aldehydirespiratoraceae; genus VXYK01. The sequence goes on from OZ240617.1 coordinate 2,818,524, forward strand.
GCGCGGCGATACGTCCGAAGTCGTCGGGAGTAACGTCAAACTCTTCGCCAACGGGTTCACCTTCTTCGTCAAGATCCTGAGCAAAGACGCGAAAGTCCATGGTTTCAGGGTCGATCGTGACCCACGCATATTCGTGAGCGCCTGGAATCCGCTTGTAGGCAGATTCCAGCGCGTCAGCCAATGCCGCGAATAGTGCGTCAACGGAAATCCCGCGCTCTGCGGCGAGCGCCTGGAGAGCTTCCATCATATCGGCGTTCATGATGCGGGGTCCTCCCTGGTTGGGGACGAGCCGTCACGGCTCAAATTCGGTAAACCGTCGGGACGCCCGCTACCGGGCTTGGGTGTAGGTCCCCAAACAAACACGGTGCGAGCTTTCGATACTTCCTCGTAGCGCAGGCGACACTGACCTTCATCTGTCTGCAAGTCGAACCCACCGTCGTCAGCGCTCAAAAGGGTGCCTTTGAGACGACGAGCACCATCGAGGGTCGGCATCGTCTTGATTTTGATGTTCTCGCCAACGGCACAACGGAAGTGATTCGGTGTGCGTAGTGATCGTTCGAGGCCAGGACTCGAAACCTCAAGCGTGTAACGACCTGGCATAGGGTCCGCTTCGTCAAGCCGTCTGCTCACTGCTCGACTGATGCGTTTTATGTCGTCAATGCCAATTCCGCCCTCAACATCCACAAGCACCCGCAAGACACCGCCGTTGTGTTCCACGTCGTAGAGGTCCACTGATTCGGCTTCAACGATTGGCATCACGAGTTCTCGCACTCGGTCGACGATCACCATTTCTGGACCTCCTCTCGTGTGCGTGGTTTTCAGTAGCTAGAACTCGATCTCCAAGAAAAGAAAAACGTGGCCCTAAGGCCACGCCTCATCCATACGGGACATCGAACGTAGCCTTCAGTCTAACATTTTTCCGTCTTATCGCGTCGCTTTTGGGTCGCTCGGTTTGGACGCACGCCGGATATTGGCAATGGTCACCTTGGCGTTGTTGGCATCGTCGCCGCGCTGAACGAGATTTCGGTCGCGATCTTGTGCCGCGGCCCGACGTGCGGCGGATCGTGTGGACGATGCACGGGCAAGAGCTGCTTGCGCTCCGTGGGTGTGGATGTATTCAGCCCATTCGATCAGCGTGCCGACCATCTCATCTTCGGGAACAACCATCACGTTCTGTCCCTTTACGAACAGGTGGCCCCTCTTGTTGCCCGCAGCGATCCCCAGATCGGCATCTCGGGCCTCCCCCGGTCCGTTTACCACGCATCCCATGACCGCTACCTGTAGCGGAATCTTCTTTTCCCCGAAGGCCTCCATCGCTTCTTGCGCGATCGCGAAGACATCGACTTCGGCTCGACCGCAACTCGGGCAGGCGATCAGGTCAACGTTTTTTCGCTTCCGCAGTCCTAATGTCTCCAGCAGTTGACGTCCCGCTTTAGCTTCCTCGACCGGATCTGCGGTCAACGAGTAGCGGATCGTGTCGCCGATTCCCTCAGCAAGCAAGGTTGCCATACCTGCAGTCGCTTTCAGCGTGCCGATCGGTGGTGGCCCAGCCTCGGTAACACCCAAATGCAGCGGATAGTCGGTGACGGCCGCCAACTGGCGGTACGCCTCGATCATCAGCGGAACGCTTGAGGCCTTGACCGAAATCTTTATCAAGTCGAAGCCAACCTCTTCCAAGTAAGCGATTTCTTGTTGAGCGGACTCGACCATCGCCTCGGGGGTAACCTTGTTTCCGTATTTGGCGTACAGATCGGGATGCAAAGACCCACCGTTGACACCAATTCGTATGGGCACCTTGCGATCCAGAGCCTCGCTGGCGACCAGCTTGATTTGTTTGGGGTTGCGAATGTTGCCCGGGTTGAGTCGTAAGCAATGCACACCAGCTTCGAGCGCTTCGAGGGCTCGGAGGTATTGGTGATGTATGTCGGCCACGATAGGCACCGGCGAGCGCGGCACAATCCGGGCTAAACCTTCGGCTGCGGCCGGTTCATTGCAAGTGCAGCGGACAATATCCGCGCCAGATGCGGCCAGCGCGTAAATCTGCTGGAGCGTGGCTTCATGGTCCGCCGTCTTGGTAACCGTCATCGACTGCACAGTGATGGGCGCTCCCCCGCCAACTGCGACATCGCCAACCATGATCTGGCGCGTGTCACGACGAGGAAAGCTCTGGTTGAACTCCACAACCTAAAAACCTACCCGGTTAGACGCAGCTATCACGGCTCCGGCTACGCCCGGCAACAACAGAGCGACTTTGGAACCGACGCCATCGTGGTCCACACTTGCAGGATGGCGACGACCGAACCAGCACCACGTCACATGAAGCTTGGCGATGTGGTCAACGATCAATTCCTCGCCGAACCTCGACCGCTGTCGGGGATCCGCGTGCTGGCCGCAGAGCAAATGGCGGCGCTTCCTTTCGCCACTCAACTACTGGCGAGACTCGGCGCCGAGGTCGTAAAGGTTGAGCATCCCGTCACCGGCGAAAGCGGCCGTGGATCGAAACCCTCTATCAAAGACCCTGACGGTTTAGACGTGGGCGCTACGTTTCTTCGCAATAACTTCAACAAGCGCAGCGTAGCTATCGACCTCAAATCACCCGAAGGCGTCGAGTTGTTTCTCAAGCTCGCACCAAAATTCGATGTCGTCTGCGAGAACTTCAAGGCCGGAACGGCCAATCGCCTCGGCATCGGCTACGAAGACGTGTCCAGGGGCCACCCGGAGGTCGTCTATCTGTCAGTGTCAGGATTCGGAAACGATCCGGCCTCTCCCTACCTGAATCGCCCCGCCTATGCCTCGGTGGTCGAAGGAATGTCCGGGATCTACGAATACAAACGGCACCCGGGAAAGCGCCCGGCCGCAAATCCAGTCGGAGCACTCGGAGACATCAGCAGCGCGCTGTTTGGTGTAATCGGCATTTTGGCTGCCTTACGCCACCGCGACACCACCGGGCGAGGACAGTACATAGACATAGCCATGCTCGACGCCACCATGGCCATGACCGACATAGTCGCCAATTTCTATTCGATGGGTATTCCCGATGAAGCTGCCAGTGGGGTGGGGATAGTCGAAACCTTCGAGGCCGAGGAAGGGCACTTCGTCATGCAGATTGTGCGTGAACACCAATTTGAAAAAGTCGCTGAAATCACTGGAAACCAGCAGTGGTGCACTGATGAACGATTAGCTGGCCGCGCCGGATGGCAAGAACACTTCGAGACAGTCCTGCGCCCTGGAATCGAAAGTTGGGCCTCGGACAAATCCCACCGAGAAGCAGTAGCCATCCTCTCGCGTGCGGGGATAGCTGCCGGCGAGTCCAACTCAAGCCGCGAAATCGTCGAAGACGAGCACGTCCGGGTTCGCCATATGCTCATCGAGATGCCAAACCAAGGTGGCGATCCAGTACTAGTGCCGGGCAACCCGATCAAGATGTCACGCACCCCCGAAGGCCCCGAAACCAGGGTCCCGTGGTTGGGCGAGCACACTGGCGAAGTACTCACTAGCGAACTTGACATCAGCGCTGCCGAACTCAGTGACCTGCGAACCCGCGGGATCATCAGGTAAAACAACGTCATGGACTTTGAGTTCACCCCTGAACAAAAGGCCTTCGCCGCCGAAGTGACCGAATTCCTTGACGCCAACGACGACCCGGAGGTCTTCGACGTAAGCCGTGAGAACATGGCACAAATCGTTGATACGCCGAAACGCCGAGCCTTCATGAAAAAGCTCGGACGCAAAGGCTGGCTGGGAATCACCTGGCCCGAAGAATACGGCGGATCCGACGGCGAAGGCGTCTACGAGTACATCCTCAACGAACAACTCGCAAGCCGCGGTGGACCCCAAATCGGCAAAGGCGTCGGCATCATCGGGAAAACCCTGATAGCCCACGCCTCAGATCGTCTGAAGCAGGAGTTCCTGCCCCAAATTCTCGAGAACGACGTTGAATTCGCGGTCGGTTATTCGGAACCCGACGCGGGTTCCGACGCTGCGGCCATGAGACTCAAGGCCGAACGAATCACCAGCGACGCAGGAGAAAACGGCTGGCTACTCAACGGTCAAAAAACTTGGACGACATCTGCGCACTTCGCCGAGTGGTACTGGGTAGGCGCCCGCACCGATCCAGACAACAAGCACATGGGGATCACCTTGATGCTGGTACCGCTCGACCAAGAGGGGATAAGCATCACCGCCATTCACACAATGGGGGACGAGCGCACCAACGAAGTGTGGTTCGATGACGTATTTGTTAGCGATGACTATGTAGTGGGCCAGGTCAACTATGGCTTCCGCTACATCAGCCAGGCCCTCGACCTAGAACGCTTCACCCTGTTCACGATGTCGCCGATTCTGCAGCGGCTCGAGGTTCTCACCGACTACGTGAAGACCGCTGAACGCGACGGAGAGCCGTTGCGTGACGACCCCCGGATTCGGGCTAAGTTGGCCCAGCTTCACACCGATGCTGAAGTAGCGCGGGTAATGGGGCTGAAGTTCGTTGCCGAAGCGGTCAAGGTTGAGCACAGCGTGCGCGCAGGCAAGGAGGGCTTCCAGCCTCCAACCGTGGAAGCCTCGGAGTACAAACTCTTCGCCACCGAACTGTCGAGACGTTTGGCGGATGCTGCCATGGACATATCTGGACCTGGGTCACAACTCAGGATCAAGACTCACGACGCGCCGATGGAGGGACGCTCCGAGTCGACTTACCGCTACACCGTGATTGATACCATCGGTGGCGGTTCCTCGGAAATCCAGAAAAACATCATCGCTCGCCGCGGCCTTGGTCTCCCCAAGAACTTCTGAAATGCCCCCAGACCCTGATATGGCAGCGTGGTGACCACCCTCGGAGCACTCGAAGATGTGCGCGTCCTTGACTTCGCGTCGGTCGGACCCGGAGCACGCGCCTCGCGCATACTTTCCGATTATGGTGCCGAGGTCATAAAACTCGGCCCGGTCGCAAGCAAACAAGCAACCCAGATCGTGCCTCCCCACTACGCCTACTCGGGGCACCGTCTGATGAAACGTGCTCTACTCGATTTGAAGTCGGTCGAGGGCCGCGAGGCTTTCTTGGCATTGGCTGAGGGGGCCGATGTAGTGCTGGAGAGCTTTCGTCCCGGTGTGGTCGATCGGCTCGGCATCGGCTACGAGGCTGTCAGGAACGTCAACTGCAAAATCGTCTACTGCTCAACCAGCGGCTTTGGTCAAAGCGGTCCCCGCAGCAGTTGGGCCGGGCACGACATCAACTATCTGGCCCTGTCCGGCTACCTGGACTGCACCGGGCGCCGCGAAGATGGATCACCACCGCTCCCCGGTGCCACCGTGGCCGACATCGCCGCAGGGGGGATGCACGCGGTGATGGCGATCATGGCCGCATTGTTGCGGCGCACCAAGACCCATGTGGGCGAATACCTCGACGTGTCCATCGCCGATGGCGCATTCGGACTCATGTCTTTGTATGCCGACGAGTACCTCGCCACCGGCACCGAACCCGGCCCGGGTCACTACATCCTCACGGGACGCTACGCCTGTTACGACATCTACACCTGTGGTGATGGCCGTCATCTGTCAATAGGTGCAATCGAGCCCCAGTTTTGGCGCAATCTATGCACGCAACTCGGCCTTGAGCATTACGCCGACAGCCAGACCGACGACGACCGTCAGGACGAAATCCGAGCCGCCATTTCCGAAGTTCTAGCCACCAAGACCCGTGATCATTGGGCAGCTCAGCTGGGCCCGGCCGACTGTTGCGTGGCCGCGGTCAACACCGTGGCCGAGGCAACCTCAGATGAGCAGTACCGTGCGCGGGGTCTCGTCGTCGAAGCCGAACATGTCAGCGAGGGCAGATTCCGCCAGACCGGTCCGGTGTGGGCCGGCGCCACCCAAGTTGACGGCGCGTACCCGCTGCGAGACAGCGGTGTGACCGACACAGCCGAATTGCTGTCCGCCGCCGGCTATGACGACACACTTATCTCCGAACTCATCAGCAAAGGAGCGATCGCGTGACTGAACCCGCCGCCACAGGACTGCCTGAACAGATTCGCGCTCTGATAGGGAAGGCTCAGTACCCCGAGACCGCGACTTTTCCGGTCGAGCGGAGCTACTCGTACAACACCTTGTCAGCCACCGAGAATGGCAATCCCCTCTACTGGGATACCGAAGTTGCGAACCAATTGACGGACGGGATGACCATGCCTGTCTCGACGCTCTCGCTTTGGATGCGTCCGCATCGTTGGGAACCCGGTGCCGCACAGGAGCAGGTAGCACTGAAAACTCACTTCGACCTCAAAGCACAACTCGATCTGCCCGAAGCAATCATGAGCGACAACACCCTGATTCTTCACGAACCAGTTCGACCTGGAGACGTGATCAGCCACCATCAGGTGCTTCGCTCTATCAGCGATATCAAGACCACCAAGCTGGGTACCGGGCGTTTTTGGGTGATCGACGTGGAATACCACAATCAAGACGGAGAACTTGTCGGCATCGAGTCGTACACCGGTTTCGGCTACAAGCGTTCCAATGAGGTGAACCGATGAGCCAGCACACCAGCGCAGCCACAAACAACACAGGGACAGACAGCACAGGGACAGACAGCATCTCACTCGATCAAGCGTCAGCCGGGACCGTGCTCCCAACCCTCGGGTACGACGTCAGCGCAACCACCGTGGTACTGGGCGCGCTAGCGAGCCGCGACTGGAGGCCCATGCATCACGACTACAAGTTCGCCACCGAGCGCAACGGCACACCCGACATATTCCTCAACACTCCCAATCTGGCCGCCTGGTTCGAGCGTTTCATCACCGATTGGACCGGCCCCCGAGGCCGTATCGGTCGAATGACCTTCCGTATACGCGATTCTGTGTACCCAGACGACCACATGGTCTTCGTCGGAACAGTGAGCGGCACCGAAATTGACGAGTCTGGCTGCGGATGGGCCGGCATTGACATCTCAGTGACTGTTGGTGATCGGCTGTGCTGTACATGCACGGCCCGAGTGGCACTTCCCACCGACAGAACCGACAACCCTTGGGCACGAAAAAGCGAAGATTGGAAACCCTGATGCTGGACCTTGACTTCACAGAAGAGCAAGAGATGTTGCGCGGGATGGTGCGCGGCGTCTGTGCACAGCTGTCACCGATCGACACGGTGCGTGAACTCGAAGACGATGCCACCGGCGTTGCCCGCGAGTTGTGGGAACAATTCGGCGAATTGGGAATCTGTGGCCTGATGCTGCCCGAGGAGTACGGCGGGTCAGCCATGAGTCTGCTGGAAGGTGTGGTGCTCTACGAGGAACTGGGCCGTTCACTGGCACCAGTCCCCCATTTTGTTAGCTGCGTGTTGTCCGCCGGGGCGATTCTCGAGTCGGGAAGCGGCGAGCAACACGCTTCGCTCTTGACCGGCATCGCCACCGGCGAAACGATCATCACGCCAGCATGGCTCGAACCTGATGGCGGCTACTCACCCAAAGGTGTGCAGCTCAGCGCCGCCGTCGACGGCAGCGACTTCGTGCTCAACGGGTCCAAAATGCACGTCTACTTCGCCAGCGTTGCCGATCAGCTACTGGTGTTAGCCCGCACCGGCACCGCCGATACCGAGGTCGACCTGTTCTTGGTCCCCACCGATACCGAAGGCTTGACTCTCGACCAGCGGATGTCGATCTCATCGGACACCCAATACCGAGTCGATTTCGATGATGTTCGGATCCCCGCAGCAAACCGGCTAGGTGACGCCGGCAGCGGATGGGTCACATGGGACACGGTAATGCACCAAGCGGTCATCTTGGCTTCCGCTCAGGCTATGGGCGGCGCAGACTATGCGCTTGAGACCACCGCGCACTACGCCAAGGACCGCGAACAGTTCGGCAAAGCCCTAGCCGAGTTCCAAGCCATCTCGCACTACCTTGCCGACGCCAAAACCGAACTCGACGGAGGCAAGATTCTTGTCTACGAAGCTGCCTGGGCCCAATCAGTCGGGCACGACATCTCCCGGCTCGCGCCAATGGCCAAGCTGTTCAGCGGCAAGGTTTACCGCGACATCACAGCCATGGCCCAGCAGATCTTCGGTGGAGTCGGATTCACCCTCGAATACGACATCCAGCTCTACTTCCGGCGAGCCAAACAACTCCAGTTGAGTTGGTGGGACAAGCAAACCTGCGAAGATCGCGTAGCCAACTCGATTTTCGCATAGCGATGCTGATCTTGAGCGGTGAGCTCAAGCAACTGGAGGCGAGTCTTCGACAATGACGGTGTCGGAACTTGAGCGGCCGAACACTTCTGGAGCGTAAATCTCCTCGGCTTTGGCGGGGGGCACCACGAAGGTTCCGGGAGTGGTTGCCCGGGCGACATAGCTGTATTCGTGGGTACCGGCCCACAAATAGGACGAGAACGCCTCGGTCCGATCGTCGCGCAGGTTCTGGTGTTCATACCAGGTCCAACGCCACCAATAATAGTCAGCGGCGTCGGTACGGGGCGCCTCGATCTCACCGGTCACGGCCAACGCGGGGTTCAGGGCTTCGAAACCTGCGGGCAGCGGATCAACCAAAACCATGTTGGTGCGGCGGCTGTCGTTGACCATGGTCAGCTTGACTCGCACCTCGGCACCAGCCACGACATGGACGGCACCCTCGGAATCGACCCAGACGTCGTCGGGATTGTCGACCGCTTCATAGCTACGCTGCACCACAAAGCCACGGTCAAGTGGGTCCAGATCAAGGTCGTCGGGTGCGTAGCGAAGCCCAAGGCGGTAGTAGAGACGGCCATCGCCGTCATTTTGAACGGTCAGATCGGCGTCGCCCGCCTCGATCAGGTCGTCCATCGGAACCAAAGTGGAGGCACGGTCGGTGCTCCGGCCCGAGAAATCGTGTTCCGCCACGTATTGGTCGCCAAGCCAGACACGGGCCACAAAGTCCGGTTCAACCGCTTCGAAAGTCTCGAAGTATCTATCGAGGGCAAGCAGGATGAACGAGTTCTCCTGGACATTGTTCCAACGTCCCTTGACCTGGTTCGCCAACAACCCGGCCACGACCTTGGGTATCAGGTCTGAATCCGGGGCCATGGTGACCAAAGCGTCGAGCACGATGCCATCTGTTCGGCGATCTGACGCCAAGATCAAGTAGGCGTCTTCGCCGTAATCGGTGACGAACGTGGCCGCTTGTGCCGTCTCGGTGACTCGATTGTTGAAGACACGCTCCATGTCGGCTTCGATGTCGGCATCTCCAACCACGGGCCATATCCAAGCCAACGCGTCCATCTCAAGATCCGCACCCCGACGGTTCCAGAGGTCACGAGCCGCGCTCGGGTCCCGGTCACCGTCGAGAGCACGCACATGCAGCGCGTATGCCAACAGCATGTCCATAGATTTTCTGCTGTAGTGAAATGGGATCCGGTCTTCGATGTCGCGCAAATACCAACGACCGTTCTCCATCACTTCATTCGGGACCGTGAACCCAGCGCTTTCAGCTGTGACCAGCGCATGCATCGCCTGGATCGACGGGTACGGGTATGAAATCCCTTTTCGTGCCCACCATCCGAAACCGCCGTCACCATGTTGCAGGGCAGCCAACTCTGTTATGTCGCTGCGCACAATAGCGTCGAGTTCCGCTGAGGTCGGCAGCCCTTCGGCTTCGAAGGCCTCGAGCACCTCTCGCAACGCAGAGATGGCGAGGATACGACTGGCGTAGGCATCCGCGCTGGCGTAGCGGTACTCCGAAAGATACAAGACCGCGTCGGTCAGGGTCTGCAGAGCCGTTGACGAGGAATTGACTTCCAGTCCTCCGAACTGGGAGAACACATCTTGAGGTTCAACAAGGGAATAGCTCACCACACCAGGGTCCAGAACCCCGTAGGTAGCGAACGCCTCGCTAGTAGCGGGCGTGTAAACAGGCAAGGAAACCTCTTGAGCGTCAGCGTTGTCACCAGACACGGCTACGACGCGGAAACGAGCGGTGCCAACAGAACTTGTGGAGGTACCGAAGCGAACCTCGACCCGGTCGTTGGCCGGCACCGTGATTCGGCGCCCAGCGGATCCTTCAAGGTTCAGGTTGGCGCTCTGTACCACCACGTCAACCTCCGCGGGCGAATCGGTCTGGTTCTGCACCACGATCGGCAGTTCGAAACGGTCGCCGAAGTTCAAGAACCTGGGCGCAGACGGCCGAACCTGCAACGGCAGACTTGCGGTGATCGAAGACTCCGTTGAACCGAAGCGTTCGGCACCATCGACCGCGACAGCCATCACTCGGTAGCGGGTGAGGTTGTCGGGCAGTTCGAACTCGACGGTGGCAACACCATCGGCATCGGTTGCAACTTCAGGGTCGAACAGGGCCAGCGCGTCAAGGTTCTTGCGCACCTCAACCTGAAGCCCCTGTGCACTGAGCCGGGTGCGTCGAGCTGAATCCGCAGTGTCAGAATCATCGGCCATAGATTCTTCGGCCATATCGTCGTCTTCATCGAACGACTCTGCCATCACAGCCATGGCGGTGGTGGTGCTGGGGACCGCCCCGTCGCCGCCGATGGCATCAAGCAACTCCTGCGGATTCTCAAGCAGAATGCTGCCTCGTGCCCGCTGGGCACTCAGATACGTCCCCAGCGACCGATAGAAGACCTCGAGGGGGTCGACGAGTTCGTAGCCCGAGAGAGCCAACACAGCCTCATCAACCACGACCAACAACACATCAGCATTGTCGACCGGCTCGCCGTCAGCATCGTTCACTTGCACGGTGACGCTGGTCGCAGCCCCCGGTTTCACGCTTGACGCCGCCGGGGTGACCGTGACATCGAGGGCTCGTTGCGCGGGCGGCACACGCAACCGGATCTGCCCCGAGGCATAGGCAGGGCGGTCAGCAATGTCTTCGAGCACGGTGCCGTCGTCAGCGGTGCGTGGGGTGGTGGCGACGATCTCGACCTGCAGCGTGAGTTCCGGAACATGATCGTCGCTGATCGGTACTTCCAGTACCGCGGCGTGATCGGTGATCTCAAAGGTGCGCAGTTCGATGATCTCGTTGTGGGCGATGACCAGCAGGCCAGTTCCGGTACTGAAGGGCGAATCGACAAGGATCTCAGCGGTGTCGCCCGCCGCGTAGGTTTCAGCGTCGGGGACGAGGTTGACGCTCTCGAGTTCGACGTTGCGGCTCGGCACGCCGCTGCGGCTGCCGGTGACCCAGCGGGTCATTTCGCTGCGGTTTGTTCGCCCGGCGTCATCGACGACGTTGGCATCGATGCGATAGCGACCACCGATTGAGGCCTCGAACTCGCACGTAACCGGCGCGTCCACCGAGACCACGTCACAGGTTTCTGGATCTACCGCTACTTCGATCCATTCGCCGTCGACGTACTCGTCGATGATTCGCGACGCGGTTATCTCGAAAGCACGATCGGCGACCGGGTTGCCGTCGATATCGGTGACGATCGCCTCGATGTCGAGGCTGTCCCCCGCCCTTACGAAGGTTCGGGTTGACCGAACACCGACATAGAGGTCTGCGGCGTGCACCAGTACATCGGTCGACGAAGCCCACTGCTGGCGGTTGACATCGAGAACTTCTGCCTCGGCGGTGACCGTCGTCGGGAGTTGATCCCCGTCGCCGTCGAAGTCCATACGCAGATAATGGCTACCACCGGCGTCAGTCAAGCCGGAAAACGTCTCACGAACAGGTTCGGCCCACGGGTCACCGAAGCCGTAATCGCCTTCCCAATACCAGTCGTCGCCGCCACCGAAGTCGTTGTAGTGCCACCACGGTGTCCACACCCCAAAGGTGAATTCGCTCCAGTTGGGCGGCGAGTACGACGCCTCCCGCGTAGTAACAACCCAGGACACTTCTGCATTGGGCAGAGGCCCACCTGAGAAGTACTTGGCATCGACCGCCACTGTCGCTGGTTCGTCAACAAAAAACGGTCCGGCAGACTCCAGGCGAGCTGTCACCTCAAACTCGGGGCGACGGAACTCTTGAATCTGAAACTGATGGTAGTGCCAGCTGGTTTCGCGGTTCTGTGGGCCTTGGAACTCAATCCAGGCATCGCCCAGGTTCGCTCCGTCACGCAACTCAACGGTGAGATCAAAGCCACCGTGCTCGTCGAGACGGAAACTCCCATCACCGAGTTCGTTGCCAAACGAGTCATAGATCTGATAGGTGATCAGTTGTTGGGGAGGAAGAAACTCGAGACTCCCATCGCCGCTCAAGTCAAGGTTGCGAACCCAACCTTTCAAATGAAGCGTCTCGCCGGGGCGATACGTGCCGCGATCATCGGCGGTGTACCAGATCAATTGATCGGTTCGTGACGAAGTCCGCACGCTCGCAGGGTTGATCGCCTGATCGTCGTCGAGCGTTGCGACGATCCAGCTGAACCGGCCACTGATCGAGGTCCGTGCCAGTCCCTCGTCATCCGTGGTGAGCGTTGTGTTGTGGCCCAGCAAGTTGATTTTGACGTTCGCCAAAGGCTCGCCGGAGCCCAAGTCCGTCGTCCATACCACAACGTCTTGATAATCGGTGATCATGTCAACGCCGATGTCGGTGTCCTGTGCCCAGACGACCACCGGGCGGTTGGACCAGTATTCGTCGTCTTGATAGGTCAGATCCGCAAAGCGCCCGACCCCTTCGATGATGGCGATCCCATGACCGTGGTCGCCATCAAGGGCCTCGTCGAGATCGATGCGTACCTCTGTAACTGCGTCGGAATCAACCCCGGTGTCGACCACATCGTCGGAGACGAGCGTCCATGGCGCATCAGGTAGTGCGCCGTCACGAGATCGTTCCATTTCTTCGAAGTAACTGACGAAGGACGCATAGTCGCTCGGGTCTACGTCATAGAGCCGCACACGCAGTTGGTCGTGGTTGCGCACCGTCACCGGGATCGTCTGCCGATCAACAAGGGGGTCGAGCGTCACGAGTCGTCGGCCTGAGGCGTTGATGAACGGACGAGCATTGTCCATATGGAACTCGACGGTCACCGCCTCCCCCAACGTTTGACCGAACTGGTCCGCGAGCGTTGCTGGGATCGTCACTTCGTAGGTGACGTCTCCCACGGTTGGACCAAAGATGTTGACGGAGTTGTACTCCACCGAGATTCGCGCACCGGCAAGTTCAGGCGATATCTCCAGATCGTCAACATCAAGCGTGGCGGGATCCAGAACGTTGTTGAAGTAGACCTGCAGCCAACTCCCGGGATAGCACCGATACTGCAACGAACAATTCGTGTCTTCGACCTGCAGGGCTGCGTAGGTACGGGCCTGCACTACCGCCGAAGTAGTAGATGTTCTGGTGCCCTCAGCCGAGGGCACATCCGGTCCGACCTCGATGGTGATATCCGTATCAGGCTCAAGCTCCGCCACCGGCCTGAAAGCGACCCAGGTGCCGTCAAGGGTCACACTGACGCGTCGCTGGATGTCCTCATCGCTTTCGATCTCGGCTTCGGTGGCGAGCCTCAGTTCGCGTTCAGTGCCACGAGCGCTCACGGTGATGGTCTCAAGCACTGCAGCTGCGTCAACTCGCTGATCGAACGTGGCCAGAAAGACGGGTTGAAGGTTGAGCGAGTCGTGCTGCGGTGTTAGCGACAGCATGGTAGGTGCAGGGGTCTCGAACTCGAACCGAACGGTTTCAGCCAATTCGCTGCCGGATTGTGAGACCGTTCCGGCGGGAACTTCGACCACATATGAAGTAGCCATGGGTAGGCGATCAAATACCTCCGGATCATGCTCGAAGCGAAGCGTGCGAGTACCGATCCACTGCCAGCGACCCGGCAACGACGGCGTCATCGTCACTGGAACATCAATCTCGTCTAGTTGAGCGAGGGTGGCGAGCGGGACCATTGCCTGGTTGAAGGTGATGCTGACAAAAGGCGCTATCCCCACTTCTCCATCGGGTTGCACACGCAGCACTTCCAAGGGTCCCGAATCGACAACGGGTGCGTCAACATCGGACTGCGTCGGGAACGGACTGTCTATGGTGTCACCAACGCGGGGCCGCGGAAGCGACTCCGGCGGACGGTTGAAATCAACCGCGTCACCATCGGGGTCAGAATCCCAAACCGGGAGTCGATCGGTCACCGCGCTGATTTCCGCCTCGGTGAGTTCGCGGCCATCGACTCGGGTCACTACAGCCAAGGAGTCGCTGCCGGCCGCCTCCCCCTCACTCAAATGAACCGTGAGGGCGATTCCTTGGCGAGCCGATCCCAATCCTGATCTCACCCCGATTCGGTCCTCGGAATCGCTGCCGGTAACTGGCTCTCCTGGTCTGTCTGGATCCGGATCCGCGGTTGTCTCAGGCTCGTCGTCGCTCGACAATGCGCCGGCCAACAACACCAACACGATCCCGACGATCAACCAGCGCCAAAGATGTCTCACCATGGACAAAACCCTCTCGACTTGACTTCCAAGACTACGACGACCGAGAGACACCGTTTGGTTCCCGAGATATTTCAGCGAGCGGCGATGGCTTGCCCAAGAGTCGCTAGATGTTCTTCGCCGTTGCCAAGGGTCAACTCAAGTTGTCGAGCCAGCAAAAAGTAACGGTGCAGGGGATAGTCGCGGTCTACGCCAACACCGCCATGCACATGAACCGCGGCATGAACGACCCGAAAACCGCCTTCGGCTGCCCACCAACGAGCCACAGAAACAGCATCTTGTGCTGGCAGACTCTGGTCAATACGCCAAGCTGCTTGCCACGCCGTCAAGGTGATTGCGTTGGTGTCGATATAGCTGTCACCAGCACGATTGCTCACCGCCTGGAACGTGGCGACCGGTCGATCAAATTGATAGCGCTGCTTGGTGTACTCCGCAGCCAATTCGATCGAGGATCGCGCCGCTCCGGCCATCATCATGCACATACAACAATTGACCCTCAGTTCAATCCAGTTCACGATTTCGGCACCCGACACAGCCGATCCATAGCCTGCAAGCAGGGCGTCGCGGGGCACCACCACACCAGAGAATTCAAGCCGGGCTTGCGGGCGACCGGTAGTGACCTCTACCCGAATCGCCGAAAGACCCGCAGCATCGGCGGGCACCAAGAACACACCGCACGAACCATCGCCAACTCTGGCCGGCACCAGGAACAAGTTGGCGTCAAGTCCATCGGCCACCATCGGTTTGACGCCTTCGATGCGGTAGCCGTCAGCATCGGCCAACGCCACAACCTCGGGCTCAGCAGCCGTGGTGCCTTCTTCGTAAAGGGCCGCAGCCACAATCAGTGAACCGTCGGCGATTGAGGGCAGGTAGCGTGCGCGTTGCTCGGCAGTGCCGAATTCAGCGATCGGCATTGCGCCCATAACCGCGGTTGACAGCAACGGCACCGGTGAAGCAGTTGCGCCGACCTGCTGCATAGCCATGGCGGTCGCCAAGAACCCCAACCCCAAGCCGCCGTACTCCACGGGAACCGCCGCACCCAATATGCCCGCTTGGGCGAGTGCGGCCCAGACCTCAGCGTCGATCCGATCATCGTTGGCGGCCAGCGCACAGAGTCGTTCATGAGTTGATTTGTCGCCGAGTATCTGCGCCGCGAGATCGCTGATGGCCTGTTCTTCGTCGGAAAGTGTGAAGTCCATCAGCGGTCTGCTTTCGGGTAGCCCAAGCCGAATTGGGAGATCAGGTCACGCTGCATCTCGTTGGTGCCTCCGCCGAACGTGAGTATCACCGTCGAGCGGTACTGCATCTCAAGGCGGGTCAGGTGACCTATCGACCCGCGAGCAACTGTGGCCTGAGGTCCATACACCTCCATCAATTTGCGATACGCCCGCGTGTAGAACTCGGTGCCGTAAACCTTCACCCCAGAGGAATCGGCGATGAATCCGGCGATGGTGTCCATGTCGGGTTGCTGACCATCGATCTTGTTGGCCACCGTCCAGGCCACCTGCCAGTTGGCGAGGCGCAGGTATTCGAGTCCTGCGGTGACTTCTGCAAGGTTGCGCTGCACCCAGGGCGCATCAATCAGCCGCGTACCATCGGCCCGCTTGGTGTTCTTGGCGTAGTCGATGGTTTCCTCAAGCGCTTTGGTAACCATGCCCGACGAACAGATCGTGACCCGCTCACGATTCAGCTGACTGGTGATCAGGCCCCAGCCGCCATTCTCTTCGCCTATGAGTGTGGAAGCAGGTACCCGCACGTCGTCAAAGAACGTGTGATTGATGTCGTGAGTCGACAGCAGGTCGAGCGGTTGAATCGAGAGTCCCGGAGTATCCATCGGAATGCAGAACAGCGAGATGCCCTTGTGTTTCTTGACTTCGGGGTTGGTGCGAGCGGCAAGCCAGATGTAATCCGCGTCGGCGGCCAACGAAGTCCAGGTCTTCTGTCCGTTGATGATGTACTCGTCGCCGTCTCTGACTGCCCTTGTGGTCAGAGACGCCAGGTCTGTTCCCGCATCGGGCTCGGAATATCCGATGCAGAAAGTGATCTCTCCTTTGGAGACCTTGGGCAGGAAGAACTGCTTCTGCTCTTCGGTCCCGAACTGCATGAGCGTCGGGCCGACGGTGTTGATCGTCAGCATGGGGATGGGAGCGCCGCTCGCTACCGACTCGTCGAACATCACGAACTGTTCAACCGCTGAGTAACCGCGCCCGCCGTACTCTGTGGGCCACCCAACCGTCAGCCAACCATCGCGCCCCAAGCGACCCACGATTTCTCGATGGACAGGGCCGCAGCCATCTTCGGCCGCGAGCGCCTCGCGGACTTCGGGGGTCAGAAGTTCGCGGTAGTAAGCACGCAGCTCAGCCCGCAACTCCTCCTGTCTTGTGTTGTACCCGATAAACATGGGTTGTTTCTAGCAACTTGACGTGTTGGGAGCACATCGCGACTTCCGTAATTCCCCCATGCGAGGGGTTACTCGAATCTGGTGCCGGCTTCTTTCAGATAGTCGAGGAACCGTATTCCGGCATCCGCGGCCAACTCACCTGGTTTGTATGTCACCGCGTGCAGCGTGCCGGTGTACTTGAAGGGGCCGTGCTTTTCGTAGATCTCCCAACTCACCGGGGAACGGCGGTCAATCCCTACATCAATGCCCTCGAACGGAGCGATCGCCATCAACACCGGCAAGTCAAGCGCTTCGCCCACCTCGCTGCCGTCACAACTGATGTGGGCGTTTTGGCGCCAACCCGGCTCTCGTTGCATCGCCAAGCCGATTTGGCTGGTTCCCGCGTCGAGTTCACCGGCGTCGACCACGGTCATATCGCCGTAGCCGTTGAACACAAAGAACAGGCGACCGCCTTCCACATACATCGCGTAACCGCCACCCTGATCGCCGTGGGCGAACAACATGCCCTCGTCGCCGGACGCATAATCGAGATCCACGCACACCTCGAAAGACTTGAAGTTGATGAGTTGCAGTGCCCGCCAACGTTCAAGTGTCGGCATTCCCGATCGGAGCCGCACGTCGGCAACGAACTCATCTTCCCAAGGTGGTTTCTGGATCATCTTGATGCTGTTGCCCTCGTCGAGCGGGAACACCTGATTAGCCCACGCGGACGCTTCAAAAGCATCCTGAAGTTCAGCGAGCCGGTCGGGGTGCTGCTCGCACAAATCACTCGCTTCGGTAGGGTCTTCGGCCAGATTGTGCAACTCCCAGGAAGCTTCAGCAAATGACCGCCGCGGGATCCGCAATGACACGGCCGACCAGCCATCGCGGTACATGCCTCGGTGGCCAATCATTTCGTAGTACTGCTCGCGGTGGGTCGAGTCGCTCGTGGCGTCGGTCAACGACGCTACAAAGCTCTCACCGGCAGGCGGAGGCACCGGCCGACCGTGCTTGCTGGTGGGGATCTCAAGGCCTGTCAACTCAGCGAGGGTCGGTAACAGATCAGTGATGTGCTGATACTGCGTACGGATTTCACCTTGGCCCTCTGCGAGCTGCTCCGCTGCTGAGGAGTCTGAAAGGCCGGCAGGCCAATGCACGATGAATGGAACCTGATGGCCGCCCTGGTGGGTGTTGATCTTGTACAGCCGGAACGGTGTGTTGGATGCCATCGCCCACCCCATCGGATAGTGCGGCAGTGTTTGCGGTCCGCCCATGAGGTCTAGTCGGGTGTGGTCCAATTCCACGTTTTCAAGTGCGTCATAGCCCGTCTGTACCAACAGAGTCCGGAAGTATTGTGATGTGCCGTCTTGTTGACCTTCGCGCGATCCCCCATTGTCGGAGGTGAACACGATGATGGTGTTGTCCCACTCTCCCATGGCTTGCAGATGCTCGCGGAGCCGTCCCACACTCTGGTCAACGCTGTCAACCATGCCCGCAAAGATCTCCATGTAGCGGGCGAATGTTTCACGTTGCAGATCGCTGAGTTCATCCCAAGGGGTGACTGCGTGTTGCTCTTCGGTGTTTCGGGGAGGTAGCGCGGTATCGGCGGCGACGACTCCGAGTTCTTTCTGCCGAGCGAAACGCTGCTCACGGATCTGATCCCAGCCCGCATCGTAGGCACCCCGGTATTTGTCCATGTCTGCCTGTTTGGCCTGCAACGGTGCATGAACCGCGCCATGGGCATAGTAGAGAAAAAACGGTTTGGCCGGATGCGAAGAGCGAACCTCGTCGATCATCTTGATGGCCTGATCGGTGAGGTCGTCGGTGAAGTAATAGTCGTCGGGGTACTGGTCGATGTTGATGTGATGGTTGTCTTCGTAGAGCCGGTGGGGTTGATGGAAGTTGGTGAATCCATCGAGGATTCCGTAATAGCGTTCGAAGCCCTTTTGGAGTGGCCAGGAGTTGCGAGGCCCGGCTTCGCTGAGGCTGGAGTCCTTGCAGAGGTGCCACTTGCCAACCATCAGCGACGCCCAACCATGGTCCCGGAACAGTTCGGCCATGGTCACGGCATCATCACGGATCTCGTGCGCATAGCCGGGGAATCCGGGATCGCTGTGCGCAACATGGCCCATACCAGCCAGGTGATGGTTGAGACCCGTCAGCATCGACGCCCGAGTCGGCGAACACATCGGGTTGACGTGGAAGTTGGTGTAGCGCACACCGTTGGCGGCTAGAGCATCCAACTCAGGGGTGTCGATTTCAGATCCGTAACAGCCGAGGTCAGCAAAACCAAGATCGTCGGCCAGCATCACGATGATGTTGGGAGCACCGTCAGCAGCGGTTGGACGCGGCGGCCACGCTGGTTTAGAGGTTGAGAAGATGCGCCCGACTTCCCCCTCGAACCCCGCGTACGGCGCGGTTGAGTCCGGCACTTCTGGAGTTGCCGACACGTCAGGCTTTGAAGAAAGCGGGGCTGGTCGCTTTGCGGGGTATCTCCGCCAATGGAGTTGCCACCGCAGCAACCGAAGGGCCGTGTTCGGCTCCGAGAGGTGCTAGCGCATCAAGATCAAAACGGTACACATAAGCCGCGTTTTCGCTTAGCACTCTGCGCATGTCTGCTTCTTCCCAGTGAGAGAACGACCGTTGCAGCGCCTCAAGCGAATAGGGGTAGGTGCCTTCGTGGTGCGGGTAGTCAGAACCCCACATGACTTTTTGGACTCCTAGAGTCCTGATGGCTTCAGCCTCGGCCGGCGACGGGAACGACGCTCCGATCCAGACATTTCGGTCGAAGTACTCGCTGGGTTTCATGGGCAGCACCACGTCGGCCGAAAAGCCGAGTTCGCCGACGCGTCCAGCAGAAATCTGCATGTGATAGGCGTCCATGCGCCTCAGTTCGTCGATGGCCCAAGCCGTGCCTTGCTCGGTCATTACATACTTGAGTTGGGGGAATCGTTCGAACACGCCGCTCATGATCAGGTGGGACAGGTTCCGGTGGGCGAAGAACGGCACCTCCATCAAGAAGATGAGTCCCGAGGCAGGATCGCTGCCATAGTTCGGCGTGCCGTTGCCACCGTGTTGAGTGATCACCAGATCGAGGTCGGAGATAGCCGCCCACAGTCGATCCCAGTGCGGTGACCAAAGACCGGGCAAGTCAACATCGGGTGCAACATGGGGCATCATGAAGCTGCGGAATCCCTCCGCTGCGGCCCATTCGAGGGTGCTGATTGCATCGTCAAGGTCTTCTAAGAAGATCTGTGGCAGGCCGCAGCGTTGCGTCGGATACAGATCGCACCAATCCTTGAGCCAGCGGTTGTGGGCATCAATGCCAGCCCGGCGACGCTCGTATTCTTCTCGGTCGCGTGGTGGGTAGGCGATCAGCATTCCGGTTGGGTAGAACGGCGGCACAGTGTTCGGAAAGGTGATCTCAGCAACGATGCCGTCTGCATACTGTTCGCTCAGCCGCCGCTCGTTGTCCCAGTTCCGGGTCCGGCCGTCGTCTTGGAGGTCTCGGTAGGGGTTGCTGTACGCACCCCGCCAGTCGGCAAAGGCCTCTTTCCACTCTGCCGCTAGATACTCCTCATACATGGCCATGTTGCCGCCCGCATGGCTGTCCGCCGTGATGATCGTGTAGTTGTCACTCATAGGGGTCAGCCTAGAGGCCGAGCGAGCACCCTAAGGAATCCGTCACGACTATCTTTGAGTTGCGCGCCGATGAGGCCTCGCTACGTGGTTTCGTCGACCTGTTCATCCTCGCGCAGATGAACGGCACGACTCGGTAGTCCCACCAAGACGCCGCCGACGATGTTTCCCAGAGTGACCGGAATCAGGTTGGCGAACACCCCGGCCCAGGTGAGATTCTCCACGTCGCCGGCCACGAGTCCGGCAGCTTCGATTGCACCCGGCTCTGACGAGATCAGCACTCCGACCGGCGTGAAGTACATGTTGGCGATGCTGTGCTCGAACCCCCCGGTGACGAAGGCAGCGATCGGCAACAGCACCCCGAACATCTTGTCGGTGACGGTGCGACCCGCCGCGGCCGTCCACACGGCGAGGCAGACCAAGATGTTGGCCAAGACACCTCGCAGGAAAGCCTCCACGAACCCCAGGTTCACCTTGGCATTGGCGGTCGACACCGCTTCCGCGGCGAACAACATGTCGCCCTGTTCCCACCAGCGGCTGTAGAACACCAGCAGCACTAGCGCTATAGAGCCGACGAAGTTGCCTACGTAAACCAGTGTCCAGTTACGGGCCACCCCAATGAAGCGCACTTGGTGGGTGATGAGACTCGTGACCATCAAGTTGTTGCCGGTGAACAGTTCGGCTCCGAGCACCACCACAAACAGCAGACCCACCGAGAAGCCCATACCCATCAGCAATCGCGTCGGTCCGAGGCCGAGTGCCGAGCCTGCCCCGATGCTGCTGGCGAACATGGCACCGAGAGCGATGAAAACGCCTGCTGCGACGGCGAGCATCAGCGTTGCGACCGTCTCGGTTTCGGCCTTGAGCGCTCCAGAATTCGCTACCTCGCGTGAGAGTTCCTCTGGTGTCGGAGCGGTCACGACGCCACTCTAGACGCTCCCAAGCCCGCCAACCGGTTCGCTACGGGAGATCAACCCGTATCGGTACGATGAGCCACATGTACCGGGAGTGGTCAGCGTCCAACGAATAACGGCACTTACTGGCACGCTCTCCGTGTCGACTCAGCAGCGATGATCGCATCAACGCGGCCAGACAATAACCGTGCCTCTATCTCAGAATGGTCAGCGTCGGCGATGTGAGCGCTGGTGTGTTCCTCGATAACCAAACCCCAGGCCGCCTCTGCTTCTGCGTGCTCGGTCGCGGCACGCATCAGCATTCACACCGTTGCCGCACCCGGCCAGCGGACCCGACAACGCCAACACAGCGCACGCCGACTTAAGCCGCGTCATCGGTCCGCGGAACCGCCGTACCAGCAGCGTTGCCGGTCGTCCAGCGATCAGCCAGGCGCACGGTCGCCCAACGGATGGCCAGAAGGCCAGCGTACGTTAGCGCCGCCACTGCAGCGCCCCTACCCACCGCGGCGGACGTCGTGTAACCGTCGGAGTGAAACAACAGCGCAGACACCACGCCGCCGGTCACGGCTCCGGCGACAAACCCAAGGAGCGTAGATACCGGGTGCTTCCGATACAAACTCTCCGAATTGGCAACGAAATTCCTCATAGCGATACTCCTTTCTCATATTTCTCTAATTTTTTCGATCTCTTTCATCTTACGCCACCCAGATGACCGACGGAATCCAACTGCAGACCCGCTGGTTTATCCAGTGCCCTGCTACTGCTCCTGCGCCAGCGCCGATAGACCCACCGACGACGCCACCGACGGCAGTAACCTGACCGCGCTGAACCGTCCGGTCATGGACTGGGTGTCAGGCGCCGGATGGAACACCTGGACCCAGTGGGCCTCCGACAACGGCGAAGACCCAGCACCACCAGACCCTGACCGATAACCGTCACATGATCGACCATGTGATCGACAAGGCCGGTTCAATCCCCGTCTGCAAATCGGTGTTGGGGTTGCCGCGGCCAGAAAGTGTGGCACAATAGTGGCCATGTCAACTGAGTCGCTGCGGACCGTGCGGGATCGTTTCTCTGATTTCGTTGAACGGGTGTATTGCCAGCACGAACGCATAGTGATCACCCGAAACGGAACGCCCGCGGCCGTGCTCCTGAGTCCTGAGGACCTTGAGTCGCTTGAGGAAACACTAGCGATCCTGACCGACCCCGGCGCCTTGGAAGGGATCGTCCAGGCCGAGCGAGAGGTCGCCGAAGGCGACGTAGTTCATGGCGTTGAAGCCCTCAGAGCACTGCGGCCACGGTGAATGCACAGCGGTACGGACTTACGGTCGCGCGCTCCGCAGCAACTGCCATCGCCGAGCAACTCCCAGAATCCGTTGCGTCAGCCGTCATCGAGTTGATCGCGGGTCCTCTGGTTGATGCACCTCGCAGAGTTGGAACACCGCTCCACGGCGACCTCAACGGACTCTGGGCCGCGCGCCGTGGCACGTTTCGAGTCGTGTTCCGCATCGACGATGAGCAGCACGAAGTCGTGGTGTTGCGTGTCGCTCACCGTCGACACGCCTACCGACCGTTGAGTGATTCCTGACTAGTTACGTCCTCCGCGTGCCTCTACCGCTTCACTGAGCTACCCCTTTTCGGCGTGAGGCTTCGCCCTCAGAGTCAGCTTGCATCGCCTTTCGTTGGGGTCGAACCACCCAGAAGTACAACACGAACACGAGGATGCCTTTCGCTGTGTAGCGAGCTGCATACTCACCAGGTAGCCACGGATCAAGCGCCCGGATGAGCAGTACACCTAGCACAAAGAAGCCCACGAACCGCAGCCAGCCCCCGGCGCGGTCTCGCCACGCGGTTGGTGTTTCCGTGGTCATTGCCCTACACAGTACAGAAAACTGGGGGATGGCCCCGCTGGAGCGGCTGTTCATTCTCTTCACCTACCAGACGGTCACGTCGGTGATCACTCAATTTCGGTCAGGCGGTTTCGCTGTTCGGCGAGGGTTCGGCCGGCGGCCCAGTTGTTGGCCTCCAGAGCCTTCAGGATTCCTGCGAGGTTGCGGTCTCGGATGCGTTCGAGTTCTCGGGGCGTGTATTGGCCGGATTGAGCGTCTGACTGAGCGACCAGGGTGTCGACCAGTTCGTCGCTGAGTTCGGGGACATCGGTCAACTTGCTCCACGGCAGGTTCAGCGTTGGGCCGAACTGGCGGATGAAGTGAGCGAAACCACCTTCTCCACCCGCAGCCCGGTACGTCTCAAAGAGTCCCATTTGAGCCCAGCGCAGACCGAAACCGTAACGGATGGCGTCATCAATCTCTTCGGTGGTGGCAACACCGTCGTTGACCAGCCATAGCGCTTCGCGCCATACCGCTTCAAGCAAGCGATCTGCGATGAAGGCATCGATCTCGACACGGACATGCAACGGCTTCATGGAGACCGACGAATAGGTTTCCAGAGCCGCAGCAATCGCCGACACTGCGGTCTGTTCTCCGCCGCAAACCTCCACCAGCGGCAACAGATACACGGGATTGAACGGATGACCGACAAGCAGACGCTCCGGGTGAGCCAAGGAGGCTTGAAGGTAGGTGGGCTTGATCCCCGACGTGGACGATGCGATCACCGTGTCGGGCGCGGCGTGCTGATCGATCTCGGCAAGGATGCCCCTCTTGACATCAAGGTTTTCGGGAGCACTTTCCTGCACGTGGTGCGCCTCTGCGACAGCTTCGGCGATCGAGTCGACGATGGTCACGGTGCCCTCGTTGGTGGGTGGCAGTTCAAGGTCACCCCACGCGGCGCGGGCGTTGGCAAATACCTCGTCGATGATCCGCGCAGTGTCGGGGTTGGGGTCGGCAACCAACACGTCAACCCCATGCAGGGCGAATCGAGCGGCCCAAGCGGAACCAATCACGCCAGCGCCAACAACGGCAACTGTCTCCATTGAAGCCACGCAGACTGCCCCTTCCTGTCCTTAGGGCTCGTCAGGTTCTCTTGGTCACACCGAGCATGTCGCGAACCTCGGCGGGACCCATGACATCAATATTGAGACAGTCGAGGATCTGCACGGCACGATCGACAAGCATGCCGTTGGTGGCCAATACGCCCTTCTCGAGATACAGGTTGTCCTCCAAGCCGACGCGAACGTTGCCGCCCACCAAGACCGCGGCAGCCACATATTCGAGTTGCCTTCGCCCGATCGAGAAGGTGGAGAAGGTCCAATGGTCTGGCGTGTTGTTGACCATCGCCATCAGAGTGTTCATGTCGTCGGGAGCGCCCCACGGAACACCCATGCACAACTGCGCCATGATCGGGGGTTCCAGCAGGCCCCGCGCTTCCATTTGCTTGGCGTACCAGAGATGACCGGTGTCGAAACATTCAAGTTCAGGCATCACATCGATCTCGGCGAACTGGCGGGCAATCTCATCAAGCTGCGAGGTGGAGTTGGTCATGATGTAGTCGCCCTCTCCAAAGTTCATGGTCCCCATGTCGATCGTGGCGATCTCGGGCATGCACTCACGCACATGGGCCATCCGTTCGGTGGCACCGGCCATGTCGGTGCCCTCCTCGTTGAGGGGAAGAGGATTCTCAACGCCGCCGAGAGTCAGATCGGCACCGGTTCCCCCCGTGAGATTGATGACCACATCGGTGTCCGACGAGCGAATTCGGTCGGTCACCTCTTTATAGAGGTCGACGTCACGGCTCTGCTTGCCCGTGGCCAGATCTCGGACATGGCAATGCACGATTGCAGCGCCGGCCTTGGCCGCTTCGATCGCGGCGTTGGCGATCTCTTCGGGTGTGACCGGAATGTGAACGGACCTGCTGGCCGTGTCACCGCCTCCGGTAACAGCACAAGTGATGAACGTGCTCATTGGATCCCCTCTCTATTCGGGTCTTCTTGACATCGGAGCGGTCTGGCGGCGGCGCATCAAGACTCGCAGTCGCGAATACACCTCATCGTGATCGACATAGGCGCCTCGCAGCACTCTTCGGCCTGTGGTTTCGCTGAAAGGGCCGCGTCCGTGCAGGATTCGCCGGTTGTCGAAGGCAACGAGTTCGCCCGGAGAGAAAACGGAGCGAAGTTGGAACTCGTCGCTACGAGCCAGCTGAGAGAAACGCCGCAGAGCTTCATAGGCGAAGGGAAGATCCTCTTCGGCCATGTCGGGGAAGGCCCTCACAGGGTGAAACGTCCTAAATGTCAAAGGACTGCCAGGTCCCCCGTGATCAATCAGTGGGCCACTCCAACGATGGTCATGCTCGGGTGAACGGTTGAAGAAGATCCAGTTGGCGCGGCAGAGAATCTCATAGACCTCAGGTTCATTGTCGCGAAGGTGCCGAGCCACTGCGTAGCCGTCGGTCATGTGGCTCAATCCCCCGGTGCAGTCGTTCACTTGACAGTGCAGAAGCTGGTATCCAGGCGGAATCTCGCGGGTCGGAAGATCAGCATGGGGAGCTAAGGGCAGAGCCGTGTTGGCCACCGAACCCGGATCCAGATCAGCGCTGACCGACCAAGTGGTACCAAAGTTGGTGTCGCGCAGCGCGCCGATTCGAAGGCCCAGCTCGGTAACCACATCCTCTTCGGTTCCGAGTCCAACAAGGCGGGCGATACCCGACTCGACAAGCGTTGTCAGCCATTGTCTCAACGCATCGTCGTCTTTGAGCACCCGCGGGCCGTCGAAGGTCGGCAGTTCCGGCAGGGTGGCAACTGTCCAGGTTTGAACTGCAGGGATGTGGGCGTTGTGGGCGTGCCGACCCTCATGCACATGACGCAACCAGCCGGAGTGGTATAGCGAAATCGGGTATCCGTCCCAGGTCACCTCCAGATCGCCATTGTCCGCAACAGCGACTCCTTTGAGCGTGTCCGGCAGCGGCAGATCCGCGGGGTCGAGTCTGTTCTCCCTGGTTTGTTCATCGATCGACTCGTCGCCCATGCGATTCTCAAACAGCCAAAGCGCGTAAGCGCGCATCTCTGCCCCATCGGGCCAGCGAATCACCACAAAATCTCCGTCTCGCTGAGCACCAGAAATCGGATGCTCAACGTAGCGATAGAAATCTGGTGTCCTACCTAGAGACACGACCTGCTGTATATGCGCAGTGTATCAGTTATCGCGGAGCAGTTCGATGAGCGAACTTGAGTCCCAGCGACCGTGCCCTTGGCGCTGGAGACGAGCGTAGAACTGGTCAACCAATGCGGTTACCGGCAAATGGGCTCCGATGCGGTCGGCCTGGGCCAGACAGATGCCCAGATCCTTGCGCATCCAGTCGAGAGCGAAGCCGTGATCGAACTTGCGTTCAGCCATTGTTTGGCTGCGGTTCTCCATTTGCCAGGAACCGGCGGCTCCTTTGGAGATGGTTTCGACGACATCGCCGACATCGAGTCCCGCCCGAATAGCGAAGTCAAGCCCCTCGCTGAGTCCCTGGATCAGCCCCGCTATGCAAATTTGGTTGACCATCTTGGTTAGTTGTCCCGAACCGGGCCCGCCGAGAAGACGACAAGCCCGCGAGTAGGCGGCAATCAGCGGCGCTGCACGGTCGAAGTCGGCGCGCTCGCCTCCGCACATCACCGTAAGCACACCGTTCTCGGCACCCGCCTGACCTCCAGATATGGGCGCGTCGACGAAACCGACTCCTACCGCCGCTGCCGCAGCGTGTACTTCTTGAGCCAGATCAGCCGATGCGGTCGTGTGGTCGACTAGCACCGAACCGGATTTCATCGCCGAAAGAACTCCGCCGGCAGCGGTGGTGACGGCCCGAACATCAGGATCGTCGCCCACGCACACCATCACGAACTCCGCGCCCTCAGCGGCTGCCGCCGGCGTGGGTGCATGGGTTCCGCCGTGCTCTTCGACCCAAGACTGCGCGCGAGCCGCCGTGCGGTTGTAGACGGTAACGCTGTGTCCGGCCGCCTGCAGATGGCCTGCCATCGGATATCCCATTACTCCCAACCCGACAAATGCACATTTGCTCATGGGTGCAGGCTAGAGGGGCAACCTCGGCAGGTGGCAGTCTGGGTTAAGGTCGCACCCATGACCGAACCGGTACGGATCGTTGTCTGGTCCGACTTTCTTTGACCATGGTGTTATGTCGGGACAGTTCGCCTCGACCAGCTCAAGGAGCACTTTGGCGATCGGATCAGCGTTGCTTGGCGGTCGTTTCTGTTGAGAACAGAGCCGAAGGCAGCATCGCTTGAGAAGTTCATCCACTACACGAAGTCTTGGCGACGCCCTGGCGAGATGGAACCTGCAGTCGTGTTCAACGAGTGGGCCTCAGGCAACGAGCCGCCTTCATCAAGCTTGCCGGCGCAGGTGGCGGCGAAGTCGATGGAGATTCTTGCTCCTGAGAATGTCGACGCTTTCCATCATCGGCTTCTTCGGGCCTACTTCACCGAGAACCAGACCATCTCGGACTGGTCTGTGTTGGGTGCGGTTGCGAGAGACGTTGGCGTTGACTCAGAAGAATTTCTGTCAGTGACTCAACAGCGTGATCGCTCACTCACCGAGGACGTGATAGCGGACCACAACGAGGCCATCAATAGAGGCATCACAGGTGTGCCGGCGATGATCTTCAACAACACCTTCCCGATCCAGGGAGCCCAAGACTTCGACAGTCTGTCGACCTGGATTCAGCGCCTGCTCGATCGTCAGTCCGGGTGAGGGGCCAACTTACTGGTCTGCGCGCCGGGTGCGAGCCGCTACCACCGCTACCACCCGTGTCGCGCCGGCGTCTTGGAGCAGTTGCGCAAGGTAACGCAGGGTCGTCCCCGTTAGTACAACGTCATCGACTAGTACTATCCCGTGGCCACCAACCGGGCTCTTGACCTCATAGCCGGCCGCTTCGACAACCGCGAGCCGCTGCAGTAGTGGAGTGTCCCGTAATCTGGCCTTGGCTTCACCGCGTGTCAGAGCCTCGCACACCCTTGCTCCCATGGCATCGGCGACGGCACTGGCCAGCGCCGGGACTAGACGTCGGTTGCTGCCATATCCATTCGGAACTGGAACCACCAATGTGCTGCTCGGGGTATCGCTGACGGTACCACCTGAAGGTGTTGCCAAGTTGTGGGCAAAGTTCGACAACTGCTCTTGGAGCTCGGTCACCGCCGTCTCCGAGTCGTGACCCTTGGCAGCAGCGATCAGTTCGCCCAGCGGTGTTGGCGAGTTATTGTCTTCGCACCAATAGGTGCCCATTACGTGAACCCGTTCAAGCACGATGGCTGACCCTAACCAATGGGACACACAACAGTGCGAACTTTTGTAAGCATTATTGCGAAATAAGGTTGTAACTCGAAGGAGTGCTAACTATAGTACGCATATCGGGTTACAAGAGTTTCTGCTCTTCACCGACAATCCCCCACCCCCCAATATCAATCCAGGAGTTAAAATGTCTGAAGTTCTCGAACAGGTGAAGTCCGCCGCTTACGCATCGGTCGGAGTCAACCTCTTGGTCACCGACGCAATCATCGGACGCGAGGTTCCCGCCCCCGATTTCATCGAGGAGCACGCCAAACTCGCCCGCAAGCACGCCACCAAGGCTCTCAAAGACTTCCGCGCGTTCACCGAACCCCACGCCGTCAGGCTCGGCGAGCAACTCCCCTCGCGGGTAGCCGAAGTCGTCATCGACAACCGCCACAAAGCCTGGGACTTCATCGGAATCGAAGCTCCCGAAGCAGCCGACGAAGCGACCACGACCACCAAACGGCCCACCGCCAAGGTCAAAAAGCCCGCCGCCACCAAGACCGCCCCGAAAGCAAGCAAGCCCGCCGCCACCAAGACCGCCCCGAAAGCAAGCAAGCCCGCCGCCACCAAGACCGATAGCGGCGAAGCCAAGGCCTGACAGCCCTGTGGCTAGCCCTAGTGCCGTTTCTCAGGTACCCCTGTAATGGTGACCCGAAGAAACCTTGATCCTCTCAAGGATCTCGGCGACTACATACGCGAACAACGGCGCCAGGCTGAACTCAGCCTTCGCAAACTGGCTGACTTGGCCCAAGTCTCAGATCCCTACCTCTCCCAAATCGAACGGGGTCTCAAGCGTCCTTCTGCAGAAATCCTCCAACAGATAGCCCGTGCGTTGGAGGTATCTGCGGAGTCACTGTATGTCCGAGCCGGGATCCTTGATGAGGATCGAGACAGCAATCTGATTGCTACCATCCGCGCCCAGTCAGATCTGACCACAGAGCAGAAACAAGTCCTGATCAGGATCTATCGCTCGTTCCTTTCGGAAAACGAAGAGCCCGAAGCAGACGAGGAAAACACCGAAGAAGAGCCCGAAGACGAGCTATAACTCAACGGAGGGCATCTCGGGCGTGCCGTAGCCCCCGTCCACAACACCTTCGGTAAAGAACGTTTCCCACATCAGGCCATGCGGGTCAGTGACCGCCAAGACTAGGCCGTAACCTGCGAACTGATGAAGCGAGTCGCACCCGAATTGTTGTTCATGTCGGGCGCGGTGTCGCAGTACCTCGGTGCAGTCGTAGCGGTGGGGTTGTTCGAGGAAATGTCTCCCGGGGGAACCGCGTGGCTGCGGGTGTTGGGGGCTGCCGCGATAATCGTGATTCTTCGCCGGTCCTGGCGTCGCAGTTGGAAACCGGACGCACTCTGGAGTGCCGCCAAGTTCGGGGTGGCACTGGCAGCGATGAACCTGGCGTTCTACTTGGCGATTGACGAACTACCACTGGGCAATGCCGTTGCTATCGAGTTTCTCGGACCACTGACAGTGGCCGCGATCGGCACCCGAACCCTGCGCGCCGGCGGTGCGCTGATGTTGGCAGTGGTGGGCGTGGTGATATTGGCAGGCGTCGAGGCCGAGGGCACCATTCGGGGGGTGAGCTTCGCTCTGCTGGCAGCCGTGTTCTGGGCAATGTATATAGTGCTCGGCCATCGTGTAGCACGCAGCCCGGCAGCAATCGACGGTTTGGGCCTTGGAATGCTGGCAGGCGCAATTGCCATCAGCCCCTTCGGAGTGCCTGATGTGGCTCCGGCACTCGCAACACCCTGGCTTCTGGTCCTCGGTCTGGCCACCGGTTTGCTGTCGAACGTGA
Source organism: Candidatus Aldehydirespiratoraceae bacterium (assembly GCA_965198365.1). Taxonomy (GTDB): domain Bacteria; phylum Actinomycetota; class Acidimicrobiia; order Acidimicrobiales; family Aldehydirespiratoraceae; genus VXYK01. Next base: position 2,848,798 of record OZ240617.1, read on the forward strand.
TCCCCTACCGAATCGACCAACTCGTCATGCAACAGATCGACCAACGTCGATTTGCTCTGCTGCAGGCGATGCTGCCCGTGACCGCCACGCTGATCGGCTTGATCTTCCTGGTGCAGGTGCCGAGCCTGCGTGACCTGACCGGAATCACCCTGGTGATCGTCTCAATAGCCCTCAGCCGGTCCTGAGGTCACAAGGTCAACAACGGTCGACGGATACTTAGACTGCGGGGGCGAACAGCTTTGCAACTCTGGCGACAGGGAGACGGACGTGAACACGGGACTGCTGATCGGTGGGAAGCGCGTCGACGGCGCCGAAGGCGAACGGATCGTGGTGCTCAACCCTGCTACTGGTGAGCCGATCACCGATGTTGCTGCTGGAACACCAGACGACGCCTCACGCGCGGTGGATGTGGCAGCCGCGGCTCAACGGGGCTGGGCCGAGACCGCACCGCGGGTGCGGTCAGAGATCTTGCGGGCAGCTTGGCAGTCGATGGTGGACCACACTGAGGAGTTGGCTGCACTCATCGTCACCGAACACGGCAAGCCGCTCGCCGACGCCAAGGGTGAAGTCGCCTACGCTGCGGAGTTCTTCAGATGGAACGCCGAGGAGACGGTGCGCATTCAGGGGTCTCTCGGCACGTCGCCGGGCGGCGACAAGAAGATGATCGTGCATCACCCGCCCATGGGAGTGGTGGTGATGGTCACGCCCTGGAACTTCCCGGCTGCCATGATCACTCGCAAACTGGCGCCTGCCCTCGGCGCCGGCAATGCAGTGGTCATCAAACCGCCCCGCGAGACGCCCCTGACCGCACTTCGCATCGGTGAACTGCTGGAGGATGTGGGGCTGCCCCCGGGGTTGGTCAACATCGTGGCGACCACGAACTCCGGGGCCTGGTTCGACGCGGCGGTCGACAACACCCACACCCGCATGGTCTCGTTCACCGGCTCCACCGAAGTCGGCAGAATGCTGCTGCGCCGTTGCGCAGACCGGGTGCTCAAGACCGTGATGGAACTCGGAGGCAATGCCCCCTTCGTCGTGTTCAACGACGCCGATCTCGAAGCCGCCGTCGAGGGCGCCATGGTCGCCAAGATGCGGCACTCGGCGGAGACCTGCACAGCCGCGAACCGCTTCTACGTGGAGTCCGGTATCGCTCCGGAGTTCACCGCTGCACTCGCCGAGGCCATGGGTGCCGTCAAGGTCGGCAGTGGCTTCGACGAGACCGTCACCTGTGGTCCCATGATCAATGCCCGTGCCGTTGAAGACATCGACGGGTTGGTGAAGGGCGCAGTCGCGGCCGGCGCCAACGCGGTGGTCGGAGGTGGGCCGGTCGAGGGTCCCGGTTTCTTTTATGAGCCGACGGTTTTGGAACGAGTCGATCATGGTTTCCCGATCGCTCGTGAGGAGATCTTCGGGCCGGTGGCTCCAATAATCCCTTTCGATGACACCGACGCGATGATCGATCAGGCCAACGACACCGAGATGGGACTCACCGGTTACGTCTACACACGTGACCTGGCCCGCGGGCTGCGGGTCAGCGAACGCATCCACGCCGGGATGATCGGTCTCAATCGGGGCGCGGTGTCTGACCCGGCCGCTCCTTTCGGAGGCATGAAGCAATCAGGTCTGGGCCGCGAGGGCGCCAGCGAGGGGATCTACGAGTTCTGCGAGACCCAATATATTGCTGCAAACTGGTAGGTCAAGGCACTAGAGCACATCCTGGTTGCTGCCCCAGTTACTGCCACCTGTCGGTCCACGTCGGCGGTGAGCGTCGGTGCTGGTCTTTCGCTTCGCCCTGTTGACATTTGTTGTATATGAGGTTGACGTATGTCGTCTATGAGCTAGTAGTGTCTGTCCGATGATATTCAACGGGTTTCGTTGGTGGGGGCTGCGACGTGGACGTTGCGATGCCGTAATCCGGGGGGGGGGGGGGGGGGGTTGAGATCCTCTCGCCTGTCGCGGCGGGTGAGAACCTTTTGCCTGTCCCGGCGGCTGTGGGCGGCGGCGGCGGTTGCGTTGGCGGTCCTAGCCGCCCTGGTGATCTCCTCGTCGTCGGTTCAGGCCCAGAGCAACAACGCCGCGACCGGCCTGCCGTGGATCGTGGTGTCCGCGGAAGGCCCCGGCGTTCTGGGGGTCGACACCTGGGACATCAGGGACGCCGACGGGCTGCCCTACGGCCCCCCCAATCCCTTCACTACCACTGTCGGGCATCCGACCGACGGCCAATTCACTTTCGCCTTCTCCTACCAGTGGATCCGGGTCGACGGCGCGAACGAGGTGAACGTGGGTGCCGACTCGCCCAGGTACCAGCTCACCGACGCCGATTTCGGCAAGAAGTTCAAGGTGCGGGTCTCGTTCACGGACCAGGCCGAAAACGCCGAGGCTGTGACCAGCGTGGCCTTCGGCCCCATCGCCCGCCCGGTCTCGCTGCCGCCGCCGAAGACGCTGGTCGCCAACACGGGCGAGACTTCTGGGTTGGCCACGACGATGATCACCAGTGACTACGCCATCGGGTTCAACCTGGGGGACCACGGGCAGGGCTACGAGATTTCGGGCGTGTCGATCGATCTGGCCGCGGCCCCGTCGAGCCTGAGCGTCTCCCTGTGGACCTCGGGGCCTCCCGCATCCAGCGCGGCGGACACGCGTCGGGCGAAGCTGTTCGAGTTCGAGAAACCGGACTCGTTCGCCGTCGGCCTGAACGAGTTCACTGCTCCCGCGGGCGTGTACGCGCTCCAGGCCCGCAAATACTGGATCGTGCTGTCGGGCTTCGGCTCGTCGCTGTCGATCAAAGAGATCACCTCGGACGACCAGAATTCGATCTTCGCGCCGGGAGCAGCGATCGACAACGAAGCGGGCGGGGACACCAACGTGCTGCGCCTAGACATCAAAGGCCGGACGCGGACCGTCGGCATCCTCGCAGCGAACCTCGCGCAACCCGTCACCGAAACCAACCAGGAGATCATCTCGGTCGGCGACACGCTCGGCTGGACGATCGACCTCGGATCAGCGGACCGCTTCTTGGTCCGCGGTCTGGGGTTCAACGGGGACGACACCACACCGAACGACGGGGGCTTCGACGACCCGTGGAACTTCCGCTCCGACGACTTAGACGGCGCCAGGCATTTCCGCCTGTTCCAGACGCGCAACGTCAACGGCCTGCCGACGTGGACGGCCCCGCAGGGCGCCACCGTGCCAGGAGACAGCACCTACGCCTTCGAGTGGCTCGCCGGCCAGGAGACCTTCAGGAATAACGGCGTCAAGATTGAGAGGATCGGATCCGTCTTGCACCGGGCATTTCTAGTCGACGCAGCTGCCAACGGCAAATCCGATGAGCCGTCGGCGGCGGGCACGACCCTCGGCAAGGGAAATGCCATCGCAGACAACGACGCGGACGGCCCCACGCCGCTCATGGTCGTGTACGGCGTGCCGCTGTACACGGTGGTGGGGAACCTGGGGCAGACCGACAACGGCTACGTCTCGGTCGGCGGCACCAACGACGTGGTGTCGCAGGGCTTCACGACCGGCTCCAGAACAGGCGGCACCGCGTTTGCGGGCATCGGCGTCAACATCGAGGGGTCCAAGGTGTCGGGCACTTCCCAGATCCCCGCCGACGGGTCGGCCGTGTCGGTGTCGGTGCACGCGGATGCGAACGGGGCGCCGGGCGCGAAGCTGTTCGACCTCCTCAGCCCCACCGAATACGCGGCGGGCCACAGCTTCTTCGAGGCGCCGAGGGGGGCGCGCCTGGACGCCGGCACCTCCTACGTGTTGGTCTGGCGCCACAACAGCGGCGCCAACCACCGGCTGGTGAAGACCACCGGCAACAGCGAGGACTCGGGGGGAGAATCAGGAGCCGGCATCGCGGACGCGTTCCGCCTGGGTCCCGATGTGGCCAACCTGACCTCCGACAGCGGCGGCAATGCGCTGGAGATCACGGTGTACTCGGGGGAGCTGCCGAACAAGTCCGCCACCGGCCGGCCCAGGGTCCTGGCTGGCGCGCAAGGCGCCGGCATCCTGGTCGCCGACACTGAGGCCATCGCCGACGTCAACGGGCTCCCTATCGACGACAGCAATCATTACGTCATCTTCAACTGGAGCTACCAGTGGATCCGGGTCGACGGCAACTCCGAGACGAACGTGGGCGCCGACTCGGCCGGCTACCAGCCTGTCGAAGCCGATGTCGGCAAGATGATCAAGGTGCAAGTCTCGTTCACGGACGGGGGCGGCAACTCCGAGACCGTGACCAGCCTGCCGTTCGGCCCGATCGCCGAACTGGCCGGCACGACGCAGCCCCCGTCGATACTGGTCGGCAACACGGGCACCGTGGGGACGGAGTCGACGGAGAACATCACCCAGCAGTACGCCATCGGCTTCAGGCTGGGGGATCACGGCCGGGGCTACGAAATCTCCAGCGTCTACATCAAACTCGCCGCGGTCCCGTCCAGTCTGACCGTCTCCCTGTGGAGCGGCGGCGTTGAAGGGGGCGTTCAATCCGATAACGCGAACAAGCTATTCGACTTTGCCAACCCGACCTCCTTGGTCTCCAACCTGAACAAGTTCACGGCCCCGGCGGGCGCGTTCGCGTACCCGAACGTCAACTACTTCGTCGTGCTGTCGGGTTTCGGCTCCTCGCTTTCGATCAAGGAGACGACGTCTGACACTGAGGATGACACGGGCGAGACGGGGGCCGTCATCTACGACAAGGCGGCCGTCCGAAGGTTGACCGCCACTGGACGATGGGAAATTTCACCCTCGCGCAACGGCGTGCCCGTCCTGCTCGTCGAGGGCTCGAGGCGAACTCATGGCATCCTGGCTTCGAACTTCTCGCAAAACCCCACCGACGATAAGGGCACTGTTGACACTGCTGACGACACGGGTCCTTCCCAAGACATCGTATCGGTCGGCGACGACGTTGGTTTCGGAATCGAACTCGGAGCAGCGGACCGCTACCTCATCCGCGGTGTTGCTTTCAACACGGACGACTCAACACCAGACACAGGCGGCTTCACCAACCCGTTCGTCCTGCGCTCGGGTACCCGGACGGGCGCCGCGCAGTTCAAACTGGTCAATACCCGTGCCGCTCCCGGCCTGTCGGTATGGACGGCTCCGCGAGGCGCAACCGTGACAGGAGCCTCAGCAGGCCAGGCATACGTCTTCGACTGGCTTTTGGGCGCTGATAGCGGCGCCGACAGGAAACGGAGACGAGATGCCACCTTGAGCCGCTTCGCAGGCGCTTTTGTCGATGGCGTCAACGATCCGGCGGCGGCGGGCGTGAGCTTCACCGGCGCAACGGACGATGTAGATCTTGACTACCCGTACATGGCCCTCCTCGGCGAGCCGCTCCACGCGATGGTCCAGAACCTGGGCCAGACCAACGACGGTTACCGTTCCGTCGGCGGCAACAACGAGGTGTTGTCGCAGGGCTTCACGACCGGCTCCGACGCGCACTTGCTGCAGGGCATCGGCGTCAACATCGAAGGCTCCGGCAGCAACTTCCCTGACGGGCCGACCTCCGTGTCGGTGGCCGTGCACGCCGATTCGGGCGGGAAGCCGGGCGCGAAGCTGTTCGACCTCGTCAGTCCCGACGAGTTCGCGGCCGGCCACAGCTTCTTCGAGGCGCCGCCGGGAACGATGCTGGCGCCCAACACCTCCTATGTCATGGTCTGGAGCCACCTCGGCGGTACCGCGCACAGGATGCGCAAGACTGGGAGCAACAGCGAAGATTCGGGCGCGCTGACGGGCTTCAGCATCGCGAACACGTTCTATCAGGGCGCCGACCTTGCCAACATGGCCGCGGACCCGGGCAGCGATGTGTTGGAGATCGCGGTGTACAGAAGCAGGAATGTGCCCAACGCCACCGGCCGGCCGAGAGTGTTTGCTTCCGCGGAAGGCGCCGGCATCCTGTTCGCCGACCCTGCGGGCATCGCCGATTCCGACGGGCTGCCCTTGGTGGTGGTTTCGAAAGTGATCAAGCTTCGCCTCTTCTCTTACCAGTGGATCCGGGTTGACGCCGAGACCGCGGCGGAGACCCTCGTCGGTGTTGACTCGCCGCGCTACCAGCGTGTCGACGCCGATGTCGGGCACCTGATCAAGGTGCGGGTGTCGTTCATCGACGAAACCGGCGCCTTTGAGAGTTTGACCAGCCTGCCGTTCGGCCCGGTTCCCGGAAGACCGGCGCTGCTGCCGGAGTCGACACTGGTTGGCAACACGGGCCAGTCTGCGTCGGCCGAGCCGGCGATCACCGGGCAGTACGCCATGGGGTTCCGGCTGGGCGGTCACGGCCAGGGCTACGAGATCTCCAGCGTCTCAATCGATCTGGCCGCGGCGCCGTCGAGCCTGACTGTGTCGCTGTGGATCGGCGGCCGTGAAGGGATGCCGAACAGCAGTGTCGCGCAACACAAGCTGTTCGACTTCGCGAACCCGTCGTCCTTTCAGGTGGGCCTGAATGAGTTCACGGCTCCCGCAGGGGCATTCGCGTACCAGAACGTCAACTACTTCATCGTGCTGTCGGATTTCGGGGCCTCCCTGAAAATCAAAGAGACGATGTCCAACGATGAGGATGCGGGCGGCGAGACGGGAGCCGTCATCTTCAACAACGCCGCAACCCGGGGTTGGGTTCGACTGGTTCATGGTCGATCAATTCCGCCTCGCCCGTCACCTCGCGCGGCAGTGTGCTGCGAATGGCCGTGAAGGGCTCGCAGCGCGACCGCGGCATCCTTGTTGCGAACTACGCCCAGGCCGCCAAAGATGCAATGGGAAACACGAATCAAGAAATCGTCTCGGCTGGCGATGTGATCACTGTCGAGATCGATCTCGGAGCGGCGGATCGCTACCTCATCCGCGGTGTTTCGTTCCATGCGGACGGCACAGTAGCCGGTCCGACCACTCCTCCAGAAGCGGGCGTTTCATCAACAGGCGGCCCCATCTCCAACCCGATGTCCCTGTGGGACACGACCTCGCGTACTAAGGCGGACCTGACCACGGCCGCCGGCCTGTTCAGCCTGGCCAGTACGCGCAGCCAGACAGGCATAAGTGTGTGGTCGGCTCCGCAGGGCTCGACCGTGGTGGGAGCAAACGCGTCATACTTCGTCGGGCAGCGTGTTACCGATCCGAGACTGTTCTCCGTCCTGGGCCGCTATTTTGCGACCGAGGCCCTTGGCCAGGATGAACCGCCGGCGGACGGTGTGGCCTTCGCTTCCGACGCGACCGTCGGGGACGGGGCGTGGGGTGACGGCAGACCGCTGATGGCCGTCCTCGGTGAGCCGCTCGACGCGATGGTGCAGAACCTGGGCCAGACCGACAACGGCTTCTTCACCGTCGGTGGCACCTACAACGTGGTATCTCAGGGATTCACGACCGGTTCCGACGAGTTACCGTACCGGCTGGAGGGCATCGGCTTCGACATCGAAGGCTCCGACTCGAACATGGTCCCCCAGATACCTGACGATGCGTCGTCCGTGTCGGTGGCGGTCCATGCCGATTTGGGCGGGAAGCCGGGCGAAAAGCTGTTCGATCTCGTCAGTCCCACCGAATACGCGGCGGGCCACAGCTTCTTCGAGGCGCCGCCGAGAGCATACCTGACGCCGAACACCCCCTACGTGGTGGTCTGGAGCTACCTCGGCGGCACCGCGCACCGGTTGCGGAAGACCGCGAGCAACAGCGAGGATACGGGCGTTCTAGAAGGCGCCGGCATCGCTGACGGATTGAATCGGGGCACCGACCTGAGCAGCCTGATCGGGGGCACCAATAAGTTGGAAATCGTGGTGTACGCCGAGGTCTTGGACAAGCCTATCTTCGTGGAGGGCGGTATCCCGGTGCCCCTGAACTGGCGGCACATACCCGACGTCGCCTATGCGGGGTACCAGTTCCGGGTGCTGTTCCTCACACACCGCGGAAGGCTCCCCGATTCCGACGACATAGGGGTCTACAACACCTGGGTCAACGAGGAAGCCAGGGGGGACACTGTCCGGGGTGTAACAGCCGAGCGATACGCATACACCAACCCCGTCATTCGGCGCCTCGCTGAGGACGAGGGCTTCAAGGCGGTGGTCTGCACCGCTGCGGTCGACGCGCGAACGAACACCGGGATGGAGGGCATCGGCGTGCCGGTCCATTGGCTGGACGGCGGCTGGGAGGATCGCCCCACGCTGGTCGCCAACACGAACACCGGGTTCTACAGCGCCAAGTGGAAGAACAGCGACTATGGCGCCTACGTCACCGGGAACTCCGCCCATTTCGAAGCCCATGAAATGGTCTTGACCGGGTGCAACGCATCCGGAGCCGCACATTCGACGTTCTTCATGGGCAACACCGAAGCCACGGACATGGTCGCCGTGGGCACACCGAAAGGTCGCTCACTGAAAACGAGAGAAGAAGAGACCGCGGATTCCAATTTCGCTCCCCTTGGCGCCGTCGACGTCGATCAGGGGTTTGTCATGATCAATCAAGAAAGGCTGCTGCCGCTCTACGCGATCTCGCCCATCCTCACGGTCGTCGCCGGGACGGAGGGTGAATAGCGATGAAATCAACAAAACGCATCAACTCGCTCAACTTGACCATATCAGGGCCTGGAGGCTAGGAGCGGTGGGCTACGGACAGCACTACAGGCCGCATGAATGGAGGGCCGCCTCGCGGCGTCTTGCGCCGCTCCCGCTGCTGCTCATCGGGCTGGCTGTCCTCGGCGCCCTGCTTCTCACTCCTGAGGTCCAGGCCCAGAGCCGGGACGCCGGCAGCGACTTCGTCCTGGACGCCGCCAACGACTATCCGACCGGGATCTGGTCGGACGGGACCACCATGTGGGTCGCGGACTTCGAGGATCGCAAGCTGTACGCCTACCAGATGTCGGACCGGAGCCGGAACCCCGGCCGGGACTTCACGCTGGACGCCCTCAACGGCTCTCCGGTGGGCATCTGGTCGGACGGGGCCACCATGTGGGTGTCGGACTTCTCCGACGCCAAGCTGTTCGCCTACCGGATGTCGGACCGGAGCCGGGACCCCGGCAACGACTTCAACACGTTGTTCGCCGCCGGCAACAAGTTTCCCGAGGGCATCTGGTCCGACGGGACCACCATGTGGGTGGCGGACACCGGCCGTGACATGCTGTTCGCCTACCGGATGTCGGACCGGAGCCGGGACTCCGGCCGGGATTTCACGCTCGACGCCGAAAACGGTTCTCCGATGGGCCTCTGGTCGAACGGGGCCACCATGTGGGTGGTGGACTGGCGGGACGCCAAGCTGTACGCCTACAGCATGTGGGACCGGAGCCGCGACGCCGGCAAGGACTTCGCTCTGGACGCCGACGATCAATCCACAGAGGGCCTCTGGTCGGCCGGTTCAACGATGTGGGTGGCGTCGCGCGACGACGGCAGGCTCTACGCCCACGACTGGAACAATCCTCCCACGGGCGAGCCGACGATCCTCGGCAGGGTCCGGGTGGACGAGACTCTGACCGCGGGCACCTCCGCCATCGCCGACGCGGACGGGCTGGACGATGCAGCCTTGCGCTATCAATGGGTGTCCAACGACGGGAGCGCCGACACCGACATCTTGGGCGCGACCCGTTCGACCTACATCCTCAACTCGAGCGACGTCGGCAGCACCGTCAAGGTCAGGGTGTCCTTCACCGACGGCGCCGGCAACGAGGAGTCGCTCACCAGCGAGCCGACGGGCCGGGTCGGCGCCGCCGGCGTCTGCGACCGGACGCCTTCGGTGATGGCGGCCATCGTCGCCGGGATGCCCGGCGCCGCCGACTGCTCGGAGGTTTCCGAGACGAAGCTCAGGACTTGGACCGGCTCCCAGCGCCTCGGCCCCGACGTCACGCCCGGGCTGTACCTGCAGGGGAGGGGACTGTCGGCCCTTCAGGCCGGGGACTTCCGGGACCTGCACGCGCTGCGGGCCCTGCACCTGGACAGGAACTTCCTCGAGACGGTTCCAGAAGGGCTCTTCGAAGACCTCGGCGCGCTGGAGGAGCTGTATCTGTCGGGAAACCTCCTGGCTGAGCTGCCGGACGGGGTCTTCGACGGGAGCCTCGAGCTGCGCGGCCTGGACCTGTCGAACAACGAGATCTCCGATCTGCCCGAAGGGGTGCTCGGCGGTCTCGGCGACCTGCAGAGGCTCTCGCTCGCGGGGAACGATCTGAAGAGCCTGCCCGAGGACGTGTTCGCCGGCCTCGGGAGTCTCGCCGAGCTGGACCTCTCGGGAAACGGGCTCGAGGACCTGCCTGCCGGCCTCTTCGAAGGCCTGTCGGGGCTGACGGACCTCGACGCGGGCGACAACCCGGGCGCACCCTTCACACTCACCGCAGAGCTGGAGCGGCACGGAGACGACACGGTCGTGGTCCGCATAGCCGAGGGCGCGACCCCGTTCGCCCTGAAGATCGAACTGTCGGCCCCGAACGGAGACCTGTCCGCCGAGACGGTCACCATCGCCTCGGGCAGTTCATACTCGGACGCTGTCGAGGTTAGTGCGCACCGCGAGCATCATCTCGTCACCGTCGAAATCGACTCCGTTGCCCTCCTCGTGCCTTCAGGAGGTTCCACGTCGGGAATCCGCGCCGACCGCGGCGGTGACATGCACTTGTGGGTCGGCAGACCATTGGTTCAAAGGGAATGGATCGAGGACGACGATTTTGCTCTGCATCCCCAGAACGCGGACCCGAAGAGCATATGGTCAGACGGCGAGACGCTCTGGGTGGGCGACGATGCCGCGGCCAAGGTGTTCGCCTACAAGCTCTGGGACGACCCCGGCACCGAGTCCAGCGAATACGGCACCCGCGACCCCGGCAAGGATGTTCCAGCCCTGGGCTCGGAGGCCTTCTACGTCACCGGCCACGGCTCCCGGCTGTACGTAGCCGAACAGTCCCTCTACGGCGCCAGCCGGGACGTCTTCGGCTACGACCTGGCGTCCCTCACGCGCGCAGAGGGCAGGGACTTCGTCTATGGGGGCTTGAACGTCGGCGGCGTGTGGATCGTGCGCGGCCTCGCGACCGACGGCCGGCACATGTGGATCACCGACACCACGTCGCACGCGCACGCCTTCCGTCTGGCCGACGACCCGCAGACACCGGGGGACGAATACGGGAGGCCGGACACGTCCCGGAGGCTGACGATGCCCGGCACGGGCCAGTTGACGGGCCTCTTCACCGACGGGCGGACGATGTGGGGCGTCAGGTTCGGCTCGGACGACGACGTGGTACGCAGCGTGAGACTGTCCGACGGCACCGAGGCGGGGTACGACTTTCCGCTCCGCGAGGACAACGACCACGCCTACGGCATCTGGTCGAACGGGGAGACCTTCTACGTCCTCGACGCCGTCGATGCCATGATCTACACCTATGGTGGCGTCGACGACGTCATTCGGCCGTTCGTCCAAGACGCGGAGACCGCCGCCGCGCTGGTCGCCAACACGGGCCAGCCCGACGACACCGGCCAGCCCGACGACACCGGCCATGAGTTGGGCTCGGCCGGCGCGAAGAGGGCCCAGGCGTTCACCACCGGCACCAGCAGAGCCGGGTACGCGCTGGCGTCGGTCGGGGTCGAGTTCGGCGAAGTCTCGGACGCGTCGTCCGCGCCGTCCGACCTCGAGGTGACGCTCAACTCGGACGGCGGCGGCGTCCCGGGCGACGCTCTCTGCACGCTGATCGCCCTGACGAGCCCGTCCGAGCGCAGCGTGGGCACCTTCGCCGCTCCGGCCTCGGGGACGACCTGCCCGGTCCTCGAGAAACAGACGACCTACTTCGTGGTCGTCGAGAGGGTCCGCGCCACCGGTTCCAGCACCATTGCCGTCAGCGCAACGGCGAGCGGCTCCGAGGACACCGGAGCCGCGGAGGGGTGGTCCATCGCCGACGCAAGCGCGGCACTGTCCCACCAGGACGCCGCTCAGGGATGGGCCTCCGACGCGTTCTCCTACAAGATCGAGGTGAGAGGCTCTTCGATCAACAACCCGGCTGCCGGCGAGGCGACGATCACCGGCACGCCGCAGGTGAAGCGGACGCTAGCCGCGGCGGTCTCCGGCGTGTCGGACGACGACGGGCTGACCCGGGCGGCCTACTCGTACCACTGGATGCGGATCGACGGCGCGACCGAGACGAGCATCGCGACCGGCCCGCCCACCTACACGCTCGCCGCCGAGGATCTGGGCAAGCGGATCAAGGTACAGGTGGCGTTCGTCGACGACGGCGGCAATCTCGAGACGCTGACCAGCGGGGCCACGCCGCCGGTCAAGCCTTTCAAGGCGGCGGACCGGCCCGGAGCCGTTTCGCTCCTGCCGGCGCGGCCGAGGGTGGGGACGGTGCTCAGCGCCGCGCTGAGCGATCCCGACGGCCTCGAGGGCGGCAGCTCGGGCCCTGCGGCGTCGGAGGGCTCGGTCTCGTGGAGCTGGGCCAAGTCCTCCGACGGAATCACCTGGACCGGCGTCGAGGCCTACTTAGACGGAGACAGCTACGTCCCGACCGAACACGACGAAGGGATGGTGCTCAGGGCCGAGGCGTCGTACACCGACGGGCACGGCCCCGGCAAGTCCGCGGAGGCTGTCTCGTCCGCCGTGGTGGGCGCCCGCGAACCGGGTCCGGAACTGACGGTGACCGAACTCGTCGGGGGCCTGTCCCACCCCTGGGGCATCGATTTCACCCCCGACGGGACCATGCTGTTCACCCAGCGCGCCGGCGTGCTGAACGCCAGGCTGACCAACGGCACCGTCAAGCGGATCGCCGCGGACCTCGGAGACCTGCTCGTCGACGGGTTCGCCGGTCTTCAGGCGCTGGCCGTGGACCCGGACTTTGCGTCCAACCGCCGCTTCTACACGCTCCAGGGGCACACCGGACGCGAGATGCAGGTGATCGCCTGGACGATCGACGCGAACTACGACGAAGCCACACGCGTCGTCGATCCCCTGGTGGAGGGCATGCCGATGGGACCCGGCCCCTGGCATTCGGGAGGCCGGCTGCTGTTCGGTCCGGACGGGTATCTGTGGATCGCGACCGGCGACGGGCGGGTGGTGACGGGCGCGCAGGACCTGACGTCGTTGGGCGGCAAGGTCCTCCGTGTGGACCCGCGGACGGGCGCCGGGGCGCCCGGCAATCCGTTCGGCGCCTCCTCGCCGGTGTACTCCTACGGCTTCCGCAACCCCCAGGGCCTGGCTCTGCGCCCGGGCACGGACCAGATGTGGCTGGTGGAGCACGGCCCGAGACACGACGACGAGATCAATCTGCTCGCACCAGGGGGAAACTACGGCTGGGACCCGATCCCGGACGACAGCACGTTGGCCTTCTACGACTACTCCGACGAGGCCGGCGTCCCCATGACCGACCTGGCCAAGTTCCCATCTGCCCGCCCGGCCAGATGGTCCTCGGGATTCCCAACCCTGGCGACCAGCGGGGCCGTCTTCCTGGATGGCCCCCAGTGGGGGGAGTGGGAAGGGCGGCTCGCGGTGGCCACCCTCAAGACGAAGTCGCTGCGGGTCTTCGAGTTCACCGAACAGGGCGACCTCGTGAGTCAGATCGTCGTTCCGGAGCTCGACGGCGGTCAGGTACGGCTGCGGACCCCGGTGATGGGCCCCGACGGGGCTCTGTACATCGCCACCTCCCAGAGGCCCGGCACAGACAGGATTCTGAGGGTGACCGCCAACCGTGCCGCGACGGGAGCGCCCTTCATCAGCGGCACGACTCGCGTGGGCGAGGAACTGACGGCGGACACGTCGGGCATCGACGACGCCGACGGGTTGACCAACGTCTCATACGAGTACCAGTGGATAGCCGACGGCACGGACATCGGCGGGGCCACCGGTTCCAGCTACCTGCTCACACAAAGCGAGCAGGAGCAGACCATCGCTGTGCGGGTGAGCTTCGCCGACGACGCCGGCAACGACGAGACGTTGACCAGCGAGCCGACGGGGGTGGTGCAGCGCATTAACGCCTGGTCCGCCACGCTGACTGTGGAGACCAGAGGCGGGTTCACAGGGTATTCGTACTGGGGCCGTCCCCACTTGGGGTCCCTGTCGCAGAGCGAGGTCGAATGGGACGGCAAGACCCACTACGTCAGGTACATCTTTCTCAACGACGGCGAGCTCCGGCTCGGGCTGAACGAGGAGATGCTCTCCACGGGCTTCGTGCTGTCGGTGGGCGACGAGGAGTTCGGTTCGGCTGAGGCCGTGGTGGATCATGGCGGTGCGTCCTACAGATTCCGGTGGGACGACCCGGGACTGGGCTGGTCGGCAGGCAACGAGGTGACGGTGAGCCTGGTGCAGTCTGATCAGAACACCCCGGCGCTGGGCGCGCCGACTATCAGCGGTGCGGCGAAGGTCGACGAGACGCTGACAGCGGACACCTCCGGCGTCGAGGACGCCGACGGGCTGGACAACGTGTCCTACAGCTACCAGTGGATAGCCGACGGCACCGACATCGGCGGGGCCACCGGTTCCAGCTACCTGCTCACCTCCAGCGAGCAGGGGCAGACCATCGCCGTGCGGGTGTCCTTCACTGACGACGCCGACAACGCCGAGTCCCTGACCAGCGAGGCGACAGCGGCGGTGGGTCCCCTCACCGTCAGCGTGACGGTCTCCGCCCCGGCGACCCACGACGGTTCGTCGGAGTTCACCTTTGACATCGAATTCAGCGAGGAGTTCGGCCTGAGCTACAGGACTCTGAAGTTCCACGCCTTCAACGTGACGGGTGCAACCGTGCAGAAGGCACAGCGGACGGACAAGCCGAGCAACATCTCCTGGCGCATCACGGTGCGGCCCACCTCCACCGGGGACGTAGTGATCGAACTCCCGGTTACCACGGACTGCAATGCCGAGGGAGCCATCTGCACCGGCGACGGCAAGAAATTGTCCAACTCGCTCAACTTGACCGTATCGGGACCGGCCACCTAGGGGCCGGGACCATCGCCGTTGGTCTTTCGCTTCGCCTTGTTGACGTATTTTGGATATGAGCTAGACGTATTTTGGATATGAGTTGGTAGTGTCTGTCCAGTGATGTCCAGCGGGTTTCGGGTGATGTTCAGCGGGTTTCGGTGCACCGTGCATAACCAGTTAAACGCGTCCGTCGCTCACCTCCGAACGGGCGCATCTGCTTACCCCCCCCCCCCCCCCGGCGCGTAAATCGCCCATGAAGTTGCTGTCCCGCCACGCCCTGTCCAGAGCCGCGCTTGCCGTCGTGTTCGCTGCGACCCTGCTGCCGGTCGACTCTGCGGGGGCCCAGACCGCCACAGTGGACACCGATGCGGGTGTCTCCAACATCGAACAGGAATCGTCAGGCGCGGTTCTAATTTCGGGGCTCTCCTCATCTGTTCCAGTCTTTCTGATGCAGCCCTTCAGGACTGGATCGAACGCGGATTTCTACGATATCTCTTCCGTCGAAGTGGCGCTGGGCAGCATCAGCGAACCGCCTCCAGGAGATGAAGCAATCCTCAACCTTCGAATACGGATCCTCGACTCGATTCTAGAAAGCGGCGACAAGATCAAGCCCCATAATTCCATCTGCGGCAAGCTCACCCCGCCTCCCACGTTTGAGGCGAACGCAGTCAATACATGGACGGCCAACCCGGCGTGCCGTTTGAATCACAGTTCCACGTACTGGGTCGAACTCAAGCACATCACAACAACCATGAAGCCGTCGAACGTGTCGGTGATGCTGAAGTACACGACCGCAGCGGAAGATCCAGACAGCGGGGACTTTGCGTTCGACCCGAGCCATGCGGACAGCCCCGTCGACTTTGCCCAATCCGATGGCCAGTCTGCGGCGGACTGGAAGATTCCACTCGTCTACAAGCAAGTGTTCAATGACGACACCCTGACACCGGTCGCGGGTCGAGCGCTGCTGATCGATGTCAACGATGTCAACAGTGCCACGGCGATACTGCCGGGCTTGACCGTGGACCCCGCCGAGCTGTCCGTCGTCGAGGACGGCACCGCCACGTTCGAGGTGGAGCTCGCGACTGAGCCTGCAGCGAACGTGACTGTCGCGGTGGCCTCGGGCGACACCGATGTCGCCACCGTCACCTCCGGCGCATCGCTGACGTTCTCCACGTCCAATTGGAGCACTGCTCAGACCGTCACCGTGGGAGGCACCGCCGACGGCGACGTAGACGTCACTGCCACCGCCGCCTCCACCGACTCCGACTACGAGGGCTTGACCAGCACTGTCGCCGTCACCGTCACCGCCAAGCCCGCGGTGACCGTGACCGTCCCGACCGATCCCTTCACCATCACCGAGCAAGGCGCCGCCGGCAGCTACACGGTGGTGCTGGACGCGCAACCCGCCTCCGCTGTGGTCATCGACGTGGCCGCGTCCGGCGACGCCCGCGTGTCGGTGGACGGCAGCGCCGCCGCGGCGACCGCGTCGCTCACGTTCAGCACCGGCAACTGGGACACGGCCCAGGCCGTCACCGTCACCGCCGTCCACGACGACGACACCGCCGGCGACGAGGCCACGATCACCCACACCGTCAACAGCAGCTCGAGCTCCGACGAGTACGACCCCGTCACCGTCGACTCGGTCACAGTCAACATCACCGACGACGACGTGGCCGGCGTCGAGGTGAGCCCTGGCTCGGTCACCGTCACCGAGGGCGACACCACAACGGTCGTGACCTATGACGTCAACCTGGCTACTGAGCCCGCTTCTGATGTGGTCATCGACGTGGCCGCGTCCAGCGACGCCCGCGTGTCGGTGGGCGGCAGCGCCGCCGCGGCGACCGCGTCGCTCACGTTCAGCACCGGCAACTGGGACACGGCCCAGGCCGTCACCGTCACCGCCGTCCACGACGACGACAACAACGACGAGACCACAGAAATCACTCTCGAGGTCGACGCCGACGACAGCTCGGCCGAATACGTCGCCGTCGCCGTCGACTCGGTCACGGTCAACATCATCGATGACGACGAGGCCGGGCTGGTCATCGTGCCCACCGATCTCGCCATCACTGAGGGGGCGGCCGCGGGCATGGGCCACACCTACACCGTCAAGCTGGCGACCGAACCCGATGCAGATGTCGATGTCGAGATCACGGGCCATGCAAGCACCAGCGCTGTGCTGTCAGGTTTCACCAATGATACGCTCACCTTCACCGACACGGACTGGAACGACCCACAGACCGTCACCGTCACCGCTGCGCCCGATGACGATGACGACGACGAGACAGTCACCCTCTCCCATACAGCCACCAGCTCCGACACCGACTACAACCTCACCGGCAGCGATGTCACGGTCACCATCACCGACGACGACGAGGCCGGGCTGGTCTTCGACATCGATCCTCTCGAGCTCACCGTCGTCGAGGGAGAATCTGCGGAATTCACCATCAGACTTGCGTCGCGGCCGCAGGCAAACGTCAGCATCTCGTTCACGAACCTCGCAGGCAGCGACATAACGCTGTCGGGAGACGCACAGTCGAACACTCTCACCTTCGAGCCCGATGACTGGGACACGCTCCAGAACGTCACCGTCTCTGCCGCTCACGACGACGACGGCCGCGACGACATGGTTGTCCTCGGTTTGCGCACCGCCACCACCGACGGCGCCTATGACGATGTCGCGGATGTCCAGATTCCGGTCACCGTCACCGACGACGACGAGGCCGGGCTGATCTTCAGCCAGAACCCCCTCGATCCCCTCGATCGTCTCGACCCCCTCGTGCTTGCCGTTACCGAGGAGGTGCAGGCGAGCTACACCGTGCGGCTTGCGAACAAGCCGCAAGCGGCCGTCTTCGTCCTGCTAGGGACGGAACCGAACACCTCGTTGACGATGTCGGGCGACGTGACGGGATTCACGCTCACCTTCGAGCCCGATGAATGGGACACGCCCCAGACCGTCACCTTCGAGGTCGACCACGACGACGACGGCCGCGACGGCAGCTTCGACCTTGTCCACTCCCCCACCAGCAACGGCGACAGCGACTACAACAACAACCCCGCCATCTGGAGGAGCATCGCGGTCACTGTCACCGACGACGACATCCCAGGGGTGATCGTGGCCCCCACCGGCATCACCGCCATCGAGAATGGTTCCGCGGACTACACCGTGAGGCTGGCCACCGAGCCCGCCGACGAAGTCACCGTCACCATCACAGGGCACAGCGGCACCGACGCGTCGCTGTCGGGCAGCGACGTGTCCAATGACGCACTCACCTTCGACGCCGCCAACTGGGACACGCCCCAGACCGTCACCGTCTCCGCCGCAGAAGACGCCGACACTCTCAACGAAGAGTTCACGCTCCTGCACACCGCCACCAGCACCGGTGACACCGATTACGAGGGGCTCACCACCGACCCCGATGGCGATCCGGCCGAGGTTGTGGTCACCGTCACCGACAACGACAGCCCCAACGTCATCATCAACCCGACGGCGATCGAGGTCGACGAGAACGGCTCGGAGACCTACACCGTGCAGCTCGTCACCCAACCGAACGCGAACGTCACCGTCACCGTCACCGTTCCGCCCAATTCCGGCGCGACGCTGGCAGGCGACCTGTCGACGCGCAGCCTCACCTTCACCTCCACCACCTGGAAC
Organism: Candidatus Aldehydirespiratoraceae bacterium; assembly: GCA_965198365.1. GTDB lineage: Bacteria > Actinomycetota > Acidimicrobiia > Acidimicrobiales > Aldehydirespiratoraceae > VXYK01. The sequence continues at coordinate 2,867,297 of OZ240617.1, forward strand.
GAGCCCCAGACCGTCACCGTCGTGGGCGTCCACGACGACGACGCCCGCAACAACGACCCCTTCGACATCAGCCACACCTCATCGGGCGCGGACTACGACAACCTCACCATTCCCTCGGTGGCCGTGACCGTCATCGACGACGACGAAGCCGGACTGGTCATCGACCCCACCGCGATCGATGTCACCGAGGAAGGCTCCTTCGGCTACACCGTGAAGCTGGCCACCGAGCCGTCGGCGGATGTCTTCGTCGACATCGGCGGCCATGCCGGCACCGATGCGTCGCTGTCGGGCGACGTGTCCAATGACACCCTCACGTTCACCACCTCGAACTGGAACGCGGCCCAGGCCGTCACCGTTTCCGCTGCCGCCGACGGCGACGCGGACGACGAAGCACCCGTCAACCTCACCCACACCGCAGACAGTGCCGACCTCCAATACGACAACATCACGGGCGATTCCGTCAGGGTCGCCATCGCCGACAACGACGATGTCGGCACCGTCGGGGGCGACACCGCCGAAGTAATCGTGTCGGTCGACTCCTTCGAGCTTGTCGAGGGCGAAGCGGATGACTACACGATCACGCTGGGCCGGCAGCCGACCGAAGACGTGATCATCTCCATTGGCGGGCACGACGGCAGCGATGTGACCGTGAGCGGCAGCACGCTGAACAGCGACAACGAGCTGACGTTCACGGCCGCGAACTGGTCAACCCCTCAGACCGTGAGGGTGGAGGCCGCCGCCGACGACGACGCGATCGACGAGTCCGACGTGACGCTCCGCCACACGGCCAGCAGCGCGGACTCGGACTACAACACCATCAGCGTCGGCTCGATCACCGTCACCATCGCCGACGACGACACCGCCGCAATCACCGTGTCGGCCACGGAGCTGCCGGTGATCGAGGACGCCTCGAGCACCTATGACGTGTCGCTCAGCTCGCAGCCGACCGCGGACGTCACCGTCACCATTGGCGGGCACGACAGCAGCGATCTGACCTTGAGCGGCAGCACGCTGAGCAGCGACAACGAGCTGACGTTCACGGCCGCGGACTGGTCCACCCCGCAAACCGTGACAGTTGCCGCCGCCGAGGACGCAGACGCAGGCACCGACGCCCCGGTCGATCTCACCCACACGGCCGCCAGCGGCGATCCTGACTATGACGGCATCAGCGTCGGCTCGGTCAGGGTTGCCATCGCCGAGAAAGACACCGCGGAGATCACCGTGTCGGCTGCGCAGTTGACGGTGGTCGAGATCGGCACCGGCGCGTACACCGTCGTTCTGTCGCATCCGCCGGTCGGCGAGGTGACCATCAAAGTCGCCGGCGCCGATGACGTGAGCACCAACCCGTCCCAGCTTGTCTTTGACGCGTCGAACTGGGACACGCCCCAGACCGTCACGGTGATCGCCGGCAACGACGACGACGCCTACGACGACACCGTCGAGATCGCTCACGCCGTCGAGGGCAGCGCCGAGGAGTACGTCGGGCTCACTGTCGCCGCCGTCACTGTGACCGTGTTGGACCCAGACACCGCGGGCCTGAGCGTCTCGCCCAGAGCCATCGGGATCCTCGAGGAAGGAACCGGTACCTACACCGTCGCGCTGACCAGCGAGCCATCCGATGAGGTGACCGTTGACGTCACCATGGGCGGGCTGGTGACGGCGGAACCCGCAACCCTCACGTTCACGGCGGACGACTGGGACAAACCGCAGACGGTCACAGTGACCATCGCCCACGATGCCAACCTCGATAACGAAAACGTAACTCTCACCCACACCACCGACAGCGACGCCCCCGACTACAAGGGCCTGACCGCCGACATCGCGGTCAACGTCACCGACAACGATGCTGCTGGTGTGGTGCTGTCACCGCGGTCGCTGACAGTGACCGAGGGCGAAACCGGTGCCTACACCATGTCGCTCTCCCAAGTACCCACAGCCGACGTGACCATCGAGGTCACAGGCAGGGCCGGCGTCGTCACCGTCAACGACGGCGAGACCGCGAGGGTGACGTTCACCCCGTCGAACTGGAATCGGCCCCGCAGGGTGACAGTTGCGGCGACCCAGAATGACGATGACGCTAACTCCGACATCACGGTCTCGATCACCAACCGCATTGTTGCGGGCGACGCCACCGAGTACAGCAACCTCGCCGTTAACGACGTGACTGTCACCATCCGCGACGACGACGGTCCCGGACTCCGGATCAACACCGAGGAGCTCTCGGTCACCAAGGGCCGCTCTGCGGTCTACACCGTCAGCCTCAACAGCGCTCCCGGCCCTGGTGTGGTGCTCACCAGCGTGCCGCCTCAGTTCGAGGTGCCCGGGGTCAGGACCGAGCTTGGCCCCAGGCCGGCGACGGATGTGGACGTGACGATCCATGCGGCAGGCGATCTGTCGGTGGAGCCGACGGTCCTCAGGTTCACGGCATCGAACTGGGATGTGCCCCAGCAGGTCAGGGTGACCGCCAATGGTGCTGCGGCCGACTCCAGGTTCACGATCGTCCATGAGATCGCAGGCCCCAACGACTACGCCAGCATCGACAACGAAGGCCTCGGCCTGACCGTGGGACAAAGTTCGGGCGGTGGCGGCGGCAGCAGTTCGGGCGGTGGCGGCGGCGGAGGCGGTGAGCCTGAGCCTGAGCCTGAGCCTGAGCCGGAGCCTGAGCCGGAGCCTGAGCCGGAGCCTGAGCCTGAGGTGGAGCCGGAGCCTGAGGTGGAGGTGGTGTCGTTCAGCGATGTGCCCGAGGACGCCTGGTACGCGGATCATGTGGCGCACATCGCCGCACTCGGGGTCACCACCGGCTACCCCGACGGCACGTACCGCCCCGGCCGGACGGTGACCAGGGCCGAGATGGCCGCGTTCTTGGTGCGGGCCCTGGGCCTGGAGCCCGTCGAGAACCCCACCGGCCGGTTCGGCGACGTCGCGGCCGAGGCGTGGTACGCGGGCCATGTGGAGCGCATCGCCGAACACGCCATCACCGTGGGCTGCAACCCCGACGGCACCCTGTACTGCCCTCAGGATCCGGTGACCAGATCCCAGATGGCGCTGTTCCTGTCGCGGGCGTTCGACCTCCCCGAGGCCGATGTTGCCGAGCCGTCCTTCGACGACATCGCCGCCGACCACTACGCCTTCGCGGCGGTGGAGTCCGTCAAAGCTGCGGGCATCACCGTGGGCTGCGGCACCGAACCGCCGAAGTACTGCGGCGCCCGACACGTGACCAGGGCCGAGATGGCCGCGTTCTTGAGTCGGGCCATCACCCGCGCCGAGACGGTCACCGTCGCCCTCAGGGAGTTCCCTGCGCAACTCGAGCACCGGTCGGTGGATGGCCACAGAAACAACTTCGGTGATCCCTCATGGGGGATGGCGGGCACCGCGCAGCTAAAGATCGCTCCGACGTCCTACACCGACGGCGTGTCGGCGCCTGTTGCGTCGCGGCCGAACCCCCGCACCGTCAGCAACCTGGTGTCGGCCCAACGCGACCCGGTGCCGAATTCGGTGGGGGCCAGCGACTTCGTTTGGCAGTGGGGCCAGTTCCTGAACCATGACATCGTGTTGAGCGCCGACAACGCGGCTGAGCCGTTCCCGATCCCCGTTCCCCTCCGGGACCCGGTCTTTGATCCCGCAGGGACCGGCCAAGCGGTGATCAGCCTCAACCGCTCCGCATCCGACCCTGACACGGGCACCGACATGCTCAACCCCCGCAGGCAGACCAACTCGACAACCGCGTTCGTCGACGCCTCACAGGTGTACGGCCCAGAGGCGTCCCGAGCGGTCGCGCTGCGCACCGGCGACGGCACCGGAAGGCTCAACACGTCCCACGAGGGGCGGCTGTTGCCCTTCAACGACCAGGGGCTCGAAAACGACGGGGGCCGAGACCTCCAGGACCTGTTCGTCGCCGGCGACGTGCGAGCCAACGAGCAGGTGGGGCTCACCGCCATGCACACCCTGTTCGTGCGGGAGCACAACCGCCTCGCCGGCATCATCGCCGGCCAGGACCCGGACCTCAGCGGCGACGAGATCTATGAGCTGGCCCGCAAGATCGTCGGCGCGCAGAACCAGGCCGTCACCTTCTATGAGTTCCTGCCTGTGCTGTTGGGCCCCGACGCGATAGGCCCCTACAGCGGCTATGACCCCAGCGTCGACCCGGGGATCGCAGCCGAGTTCTCTGCGGCGGCGGCCCGGGTCGGCCACACCATGCTGTCCCCCAACCTCCTCCTCGTCGGCGCCGACGGGCAGCAACAGCAGATGAGTCTGGCCAGATCGTTCTTCAACCCCGCCTTCGTCGTCGAGCACGGCATATCGGCGATCCTGCGCGGTCTGGCCGCCCAACCGGCCCAACAAGTCGACCTGCTAGTCGTCGACGAAGCCCGCAACATGCTCCTCAAGGAACCAGACGGCCCTGTCTTCGACCTGGCCGCCCTCAACATCCAGCGGGGCCGCGACCACGGTGTGGGCGACTACAACACCGTGCGCCGCGCCTACGGCTTGGCGCCGGTGGACAGCTTTGCCGGAATCTCGTCGGATCGAAACCTCCAGCGGGTGCTGAGGCGCGCCTACGGCGACGTCGACAATCTGGACCTGTGGGTTGCCGCGCTGGCCGAAGACCACGCTGCGGGAGCGATGGTCGGCGAGACCCTGCGAGCCATAATCGCCGACCAGTTCCGCCGGTCGCGCGACGGGGACCGCTTCTGGTTCGAGAACGATCCCTACTTCCTGGCCAACCCCGGACTGCGCGACGAGGTCCGCAGCACCACCCTGGCCGACATCATCGGTCGCAACACCCCCATCGAGGACGAGATCCAAGACAACGTGTTCATCGTCGAACCGAGCAGCTAGAGCGGACCGATGCCCCCGCTGGTGAAGGAGTGGCGGCGTCGGGGTTGGGCTATGGTACATCGGTCAGGTGCCCTAAGTACGAGTTCTGCGAGACCCAGTACATCGCCACCGACTGGTGACTCGGTCTGGCCAACGATTCCGTTCGCTTGAACCGAGGACTTACCCCAGTACGAAACGCTGGAGCTCTTCGTCGAACACGAACAGCGCGGTGCCTGCGTCGATGTAGTCGCGCTTGCCTGGGCCGAGGGAACCGCCGAGCACACCAGTGACGGTGAACGCTCCGATCTCATCTGCCGCGGCGTCAAAAGATTCGTTGGTGAGGTCGGGGCCAGCGAGTTCGGCTATCGCCTTGAAGAGCTCAAGTGCTTGACAGGAGCGAACGATCAGACCGACCACGCCGGTTCGCAGATCCTCTGGGCGCAACTCGACAGGAGCGTCGTCGTCGAACGCGTTGTCGAAGGTGTCGAAGCATTCCTTCACGCCGGCCTGACCAGCTTCATACAAGTCCGCTTCATCTGCCGGCACGATGGCGATTGAACCGACGAGCGCATCAGCTCCATAGCCGAAGCCTTCAAGTAGGCCGAGATCAGTACCGGGAGCGTCGGTTACGACATACGCGCCATCCCAACCGTTGCGCGACAGCGCGCCAGTGGTCGGCACCGAGGAACCGGGCACGGCAACCACCGCATCGGCGCCGTCGGAGCGCCATTTCTCAAAGTTGACGTCCATCTCATTGTCGATAGCGAACTGATCAGACGACGGACTCTGGAAGTTCGTAATCGACACGACTTCGATACCAGCGTCCCCCAAGATTTGGCTCATCGTCTCGGCCAACTCGATTGTGGTTGGGCTCGCCGACAGCGCGACCTTGCGATCTTGGAGCCGACCTGAGTCGATCAGCGTCGCTAGTTGCGCCTCTACGGAGCGCTCCGCAAGGGGAAGGAAACCGATCATGGGGGCAACAGACTGTTCGAAGATCTCGGGCTGCGTCTGGTACGTGTTTATGGTGATTGTGTCGTGCAGCAACGTGTAGCACAGCGGGATCTCATTGCGGATAACGCCCATCGCAACGAACACTTCTTCGTCTTCGGTAAGTTCAACACACGCTGCTTCTTGTGCCACCGCGTCGACAGGGCTCACACCGATCGTCACAATCTCGATCATGCGGCCCAGCACACCGCCCTGCGAATTGATCGTGTCCACCGCCACCTGCCAGATCAAGGCTGCTTCGTGGCTCGGTTCCCAACCAATGAAGGTCACGTCCGTATAGGGCACACCGATCTTGATGGTTTCGGCGGTAACGCCCCGATGAGAGGCGGTCAACACGATGGGTGCTTCGGTCGTTGTAGTCGTCGTCGGGGCCGCGGTCGTGGTGGGTGTTTCTTCCTCTTCTTCGGCCGCGGGTGCCTCGGTGGTTGCGGGTGCTTCGGTCGTCTCGGACGCCTCAGTGGTTTCAGGCGCCTGCGTGGTTGTGGTTTCGTCGCTCGTATCAGCGCTGTCGTCGTCGCCCCCGCACGCGGCAGCGAGCAGTGCGAGCGCTAGCAAGACGACGACCACGGGACTGGTGCGTGGACGAAGCGAATTCTTAGACATTTTTCCCCCAAGTTGAAATGTCGGGGCCGACCCGGCATCAGGAGCCTAGCCCATTACTCGGACTGGCGAAAGTCACAATCTTCCTAACTGAGAACCACGTTTCCGCACCAGTCTGAATCGAGTCAATCTGCCCGGCTCCAACCGTTCAATGGCAGGTCTGGCCCAGGCATATAGCATGAAACCGCCCGACTGCCGGAGACTAGGAATGTGACTTCTATGTCGAGAAACAAGCACAAAGGGTTCCGTTGGACTGCAATCCTGATAGCGCTGGTCTTACTGGCCGCCGCGTGTGGCGGCGACGACGAGCAAGACGACCAATCCGACGCTGACCCAACCGACGAGACCGAGACTGCCACCACCGCCGCTCCAGAGAGCGACGACCTTACGTCGGTGGTGATCGGCTTGGAGCAGGAACTCACCAACTTCAACAACCTGACCGCCGGCGACAACCTTTTGGCTGGCCGTCAGGTCATCCGGGCTGTCTGGCCGACATGCGTGCGCACGCTTCCAAGCTTGACCTTCGAGCCGTACTTCTGCGAGTCGCTGCCGTCCATCGTCAACGAAGACCCACTGGTGGTGGAATACAAGCTTCGCGCCGACGCCAACTGGAGCGATGGCACCCCCGTCAGCTCCGACGACCTGGTGTTCTACTTCGAGAACTGCAACGATCCCTCAGACGACTGCGCCGCGACCGCTGGTTTCGACAGCGCCGAACTCGCGGTGGTGGACCACAAGACCGTCCGGCTGAGCTGGCCCGAGGGTAAGCCCTTCGTGGAGTACATCGCACTGTTCTCCGGTCCATTCCCACCCGCACACCTGGGCCTGGACTGGACCGAGGGCTTCGAGGAGGATCCCATCTTGGCCGCCGGCCCATATCAGGTCGACGAATACAATCGGGGCAGCGACCTGACCTTGGTACCCAACCCCACTTGGTTCGGCGACGGCCCCCACATCGACGAAGTCACGTTCCGTTTCATCAGCGATGTCGGCAACCTTCCTCTCGCCCTTGAGAACGGCGAGGTCGACGTGATCTATCCCCAGCCGCAGGTTGACTTGATCGATCAGATAGCAGCCCTCGACGGCGTGGATTCCACGATCACCATCGGACCCACATGGGAGCACATCACCTTCAATACCGCGACCGTGCCCTTGGAGGTCCGGCGTGCAATCGCTTTGGCGTTGGACCGCGAACTGATCGTGACCGCACTCATGCGCCCCTTCTCTGACGGTGCGGAGCCGCTGGGCAATCGGGTCTACATGAACGGTCAAACACAGTACCAGGACAACACGCCTACAAAGTTCCGCACCCGCGATGTCAGCGCAGCCCGCGCCGCGTTGGAGCAGGGCGGTTGGACCGAGGGTGACGACGGGGTCTACACCAAGGACGGAAGACGTCTGAGCCTGCGGATTCGCACCACCGGTGGGAATCCGCGCCGAGAACAGTTCCAAGAACTCGTGCAGAACCAACTGGGCGAAGCGGGGATCAAGATCACCATCGACAACCTTCCCGGCGGAGAGATTTTCGGCCCGGTGTTCGGTTCCGAGAACGACCCGCCAGGACCTCCAGGAGATTTTGACCTGGTGATTTTCGCCTGGGTTGGCGGACCCCTTCCTGCCAGTTCGACCCTGCAGGCATTTGGAACCGGTAGCGACGCCAATCCCGGCGCTTACGTCGATGACCAGGTCAACGACTTGTTGACCGAAGCCACATTCACCTTGGACCTTGATCGGCAAGCCGAATTGCTCAACCAAGCCGACGCTTTGATGTGGCAGTCCCTGCCGAGCGTTCCAGTCTACCAGCTTCCCTTCTTATTGGCGTGGAACGACGCCCTCGACAATCTCAAGGACAATCCCACATTGGAGAGCTTCACCTGGAACCTGGAGGAGTGGACCATCTCCTAACCGACGCTACGGGCAGACCCACGACACGTGGCCGGGGATATAACGTGTCGGCTCAGTGCTCGCCTACGCAACACGCAAGCTGCTGATTTCAATACCAGTCTTGTTCTTCGCGACCCTGGTGGCGTTCCTGCTGGTTGCAACCGTAGACCCGATCGCCGAACAGCGAGTGTTCCTGCTTTCTCAACCCGGTGGCGCTGAGCAGGTCGCCCGTCTCGAAGCCTCTCTCGGTCTGGACAAGCCGTTGATCGAGCGATACGGAAACTGGCTGGGCGACCTGATGCGCGGAGACATGGGCTCCTCCACCGAGAACGGGCGTGCAGTTACAACGCTGCTGGGCGAAGCCGTTCCGGTGACCATGCGGTTAGTGATTGCAGCCACGGTGATCTCGGTGATTTTCGGGGTGGCCGTTGGAGTGATCAGCGCGGTCCGTAAGTACAGCGTTTTCGACAATGTGTCGACGTTCTTCGCGTTCTTGTTCTTCGCTATGCCGGTGTTCTGGCTCGGGGCGGTGCTCAAAGACCTCGGAATCCGCTTCAACGACTGGTGGGGACGACGAATTTTCTTCACCATCGGCGAGCAGTCGCCTCGCCTGGATGCCGATTTCTGGGGCGCTTGGGTGGACCGGGCCGGTCACATCATCTTGCCCGCGCTCACGCTGATCTTGATCCAGCTTGCGGCCACCAGCCGCTTTCAACGCTCGGCCATGTTGGATGTGTTGGAGAGCGATTACATCCGTACTGCCCGCGCCAAGGGCGTGCCTCGACGCAAGGTGATCACCCGCCATGCGCTACGCAACGCTCTGCTTCCTGTGGTGAGCTACACGGGCCTGACTTTCGGCACGCTCATCGGCGGCACGGTGGTGACCGAGGTGGTGTTCAACTGGCAGGGCATGGGCCGCTTGTTCTTGGACTCGCTGCTCGACGGCGACGTGGCCGTTACGCAGGGCTGGTTGCTGGCCGTGGGGATTTCGGTGATCGCAGTGAACCTGCTCACCGATCTGGTATACGGCTTGCTTGATCCGAGGGTTCGCCATGGATGACCGGGACCGTCCTGCGCTCACCTCTGAGGTGGCGCCCCGGTCGCAGTGGCGGACCGTGCTGGGACGCTTCTTCTCTCACCGTTTCGCAGTGGCTGCGCTGGTGGTGGCCTTGGCGGGTTACCTCCTCACCTTTCTGGCTGAGCCGCTGACGGGTTGGAACTACAAAGAGCTCTCCAGAGACCTCTCGCAGGGTCCTTCGTCAAGACACTGGTTCGGCACCGACACGATCGGCCACGACATGTTCGCCCAGTCCATGCGGGGACTGCAGGTTTCGATCCACGTCAGCATGGTGGTGGCGGGGATCGCCACGGTTCTGGGGACCGTGTTGGGCGCGGTGCAGGGTTGGTTCAGGGGCCGGGTGGACGCCGGAGTGGGGCTTTTGGTTGATTTCTTGTTGATTCTGCCTCTGCTGCCGGTGCTGATGGTGTTAGCCACCCGCACCCGCGCCGTCGGCGGCAGCTCGCTTATGTTTGTTGCAGTTGTGATCGGTCTGTTTCTGTGGGCGCCCTTGGCTCGGGTGGTGCGAGGTGAAGTGTTCTCCATTCGGGAAAAAGAATTTATCGAAGCCGCCGCGGCGTTGGGGGCCTCAAATTTGAGAATCATCTTCCGCCATCTGATCCCGAACGTCATGAGTTCGGTGATCGTCTATGCCACGCTTACGGTGGCCACAGCAATCCTTGTTGAGACGGCTCTGGCTTTCCTGGGATTCGGTATCCAACCGCCTGAAGTGTCTTTGGGTGCGTTGGTGGACGAGGGCCGCGATGCCGCTCGCACCCGCTGGTGGCTTTTTTACCTGCCGGGGGCCGTGCTTATTTCGCTGGTTCTTTGCATGAACTTCGTGGGTGACGGCCTGCGCGACGCTTTCGATCCCCGCCAGAGGCGCCGCCAATGGGCACCAACGAACCAACGAACAGCGACGAACCAATGAACAGAGATGAACCAACGAGTACTGGCGAACCAATGAACAGCCACGAGGCGCCAGATCCGACCGCGATCTTGTCGGTGCGCGACCTGACGGTGGACTTCCCCACCGACGATGGCGTTGTGCAGGCAGTTCGAGGCGTGAGCTGGGATGTACATGAAGGCGAGGTGCTGGCAATCGCCGGAGAGTCCGGCTCTGGAAAGTCTGTCAGTGTCCTAGCCGCCATGGGACTGCTCCCACCCAATGCGAGAGTCAGCGGGTCGATCTCTCACCGAGGTCAAGAACTGTTGGGTATGCCCGAGAAACAACTGGAACGGCTGCGGGGTTCGGCGATGTCGATGGTCTTCCAGGATCCAATGACGTCGCTCAACCCGGTCATGTCAGTTGGTGATCAGATTGCTGAGGGGGTCAGGGTCCATCAGAAACTGAAACGCCAGTCGGCAAGGGAGCGAGCGTCGGAACTGTTGGACCTTGTCGGGATCGCGGACCCGGCTCGCCGAGTCGACTCCTATCCCCATGAACTTTCGGGTGGTATGCGTCAACGGGCCATGATCGCGATGGCTATTGCCAACGACCCCGATGTGCTGATCGCCGATGAGCCCACAACGGCCCTTGATGTGACCATTCAGGCTCAGATTCTTGACGTTTTGGAGCGAGCTCGCCAAGCCGTCGACTCGGCCCTGATCTTGATAACCCACGATTTAGGGGTCGTGGCCCGCATCGCTCACCGTTTGTTCGTGATGTACGCCGGTCGTACTGCCGAAACCGGGATGATCGACGACGTGTTCGAGCACCCCAGCCACCCCTACACCGCTGGCCTGCTCGCCGCTATCCCCCGCCTCGACACCCCACGCGGTCGTCGTCTCATCCCCATCGAAGGCTCTCCCCCTTCAATGTTGTCCCCACCCAGCGGTTGCGCCTTCACCCCCCGCTGCCCCCACGCCACAGAAATCTGCACCCAAGACCCCCCACCCCCGCTCGGCGCCATTACCTCCGCGTCCCACCAAGCCGCCTGCCACCACCCGTTAACTCCCCTGCAAAACCCAATAGCAGAAGACTCCGATGCCTAGCGCGAGGCGAGGCGGTGGGTGGCGCCGCCGGTGGGCGCCCGCACGCCCAGAACGAGCGCCAGCGAGTGAGGACTTGTGGGCTCCGGCGGTGACAGGACCCGCCACCAAGCCGGACGCGGCACCCCCACTCCTTACAGTCACAAACCTAGTCAAAGACTTCCCCATCACCTCCCGCTCCCCCCTCCGCCGCCCCATCGGCACCGTCCAAGCCGTAAGCGGCGTCTCACTACACATCAATCAGGGCGAATCCCTCGGCCTAGTCGGCGAATCAGGTTCCGGAAAATCCACTGTCGCCCGCTGCATCCTGCGCCTCATCGAACCCACGTCCGGCTCGGTGAACTTCGCCGGTACCGAACTCACCGATCTGCCCCCCAAGCAGATGCGCAACCAACGCCGCTACATGCAGATCGTTTTCCAGGACCCGATGGCCTCTCTTGATCCTCGTATGACAGTCTCATCGATTGTCGCCGAACCGCTCCAGATCCACCGGTCCCCTGACAACATCCGGGAACGGGTGGCCGAACTGCTGGAGTTGGTGGGCTTGCATCCTCAGCACGGCAACCGCTATCCCCACGAGTTCTCCGGTGGGCAGCGCCAGCGCATCGGAATCGCCCGGGCCCTTGCCCTGCAACCCGACTTGCTGATTCTCGATGAACCGGTGTCGGCCCTTGATGTCAGCATTCAGGCGGGGATTTTGAACCTTCTCGAAGATCTCCAGGACAGGCTTGGCTTGACTTATCTGTTTGTGGCTCACGACCTGTCGGTGGTGCGCCACATCTCGGACCGCGTCGCGGTGATGTATCTAGGCAGGATTGTCGAGACTGGAACTGGTCAGCAGGTTTACGAAGAACCGGCCCATCCATACACGCAGGCGTTGCTTTCTGCGGTACCCGTTCCAGACCCCAGAATGGAACGGAAAAGACACAGGATTTTGTTGCAAGGCGACATCGGTAACCCGGCCGACCCGCCTTCAGGTTGCCGGTTCCGTACACGTTGCTGGAAGGCAGAAGCCATCTGCGCCGAGCAACAACCCCCGCTGGTCGATCCCGGCCTGGGCCATCCCGTCGCCTGTCACTTCCCCGAGACGACCCCTCCCGAATAGGCGCTCCAGATACGGTTTTGTTTCAGGGAGCGGAAGCGACGACTTGCTGGGTGATGACGCCGACTCCTTCGGCGCTCAGTTCGACGGTGTCGCCTGGGCGAAGAAACGTCCCGGAGATCTGACCTATGCCGGCGGGTGATCCTGTCAGCAACAGATCGCCCGGCTCAAGGGCGTGATCTAGCCATCATGCTCGCTCGCAAAACAATCGCCTCAATCCAAACGGACGCCGATACCAGGGCCGGGCTCCGCTACGACTACGCGACCGATACGGCCAAACTCATGCAGGCTGGCCAAATCGTCGCCATCGAGTTCCAGACCATCGCCGCCGCCAACAACTACTGGCGCGATTAGAGCGGTATCGAATTTTTGTGGGCGATGGGGGACTTGAACCCTCGACCTCTGCCGTGTGAAGGCAGCGCTCTAGCCGTCTGAGCTAATCGCCCGGCACGACGACGATACAGCCTCGAAGCGCTACTGCGATCCGCTCCAGGCCATCATGCAACGTCGGGTGGGATCGGGTTGAGGTTGAGCAGGTCTTCTATCCAGGCAGTTATCTCTAGCACCCGGCCGTCGTCGTTCTGGTGGCCGACAACTTGCAGACCGACCGGCATGCCGTCAGACGTATATCCAGATGCCGTGGTACCAGCGGGACGGCGCGTGACGTTGAGCGGGTAGGTGTTGCCGATCCACATATCGGTCTCTTCTCCGTTGACCATTCCCGGCCCTTCACAAACGGGTGTCTGGCCGACAACGGTCGGGCTGAGCAACGCATCAAAACCAGACATCACCTCGGCAAGTCGAAGCGACGCGGCCTGCGCTTGCTTGCGGGCGTCCTCTATGGCGTCAGGGGTCAAACGCTCGTCTGCTCCTTCGAGAATGTTCCGAAGCCCTGGAGTGATTTCTTCGAATGCAGACGTGCCGAAGAGTTCCCGGTAAGTGGGAACCATGCCACCATAAAAGAGCAACACGAACGGGCCGATTATTTCTGGCATGACCGGTTCAATGTCGACGACCTCCACCCCGGCCTGCTTCATGCGCTCAACCGCACCCAAACAGCTAGCGAGGATCTCGTTATCGACTGGGCTCCCTTCAATGTTCGGGCACCACAGAACGCGCGCCGGAGCGGGCGGATCATCGAGCCGCGGACGTAGCGGCGCGATCGGGTCGAGCGAGCGCAGGTCACCCGGTGACGGGCCGCTTACTACGTCGAGCACCATGGCAACGTCACGAATACGACGTGCCAACGGCCCCACCGTCGACAAGTCGCTTGCTCCCATCGGTGCCGGTCCGCTCGGTACTCGACCTTGCGTGGGCTTGTGCCCTGACAGGCCGGTGAGCGAAGACGGTATGCGGATCGATCCGCCTCCATCGGAACCGGTCCCCAAAGGAATCATCCCCGAGCTGATAGCGGCTGAAGTGCCTCCTGATGAACCGCCGGGCGAACGGTTGCTGCCCCAAGGGCTCACGGTCGCACCAAACACTGAATTGAACGTGTCGCCTGTCCAGCCGGCTTCCGGAGTGTTGGTCTTGCCGAGAATCACGCAACCCGCGGCGCGCATCCGGGCCACTTCTGTCGAGTCTTTTTCGGCTGGTGCAACCTCCGCGAGATGCATGGCTCCGCGAGTTGTTTGGAAACCAGTTGCGTCGGCGAGGTCTTTCACTCCTATTGGTACTCCGGCCAAGGGACCGACCTCAGATCCGGCGTCCAATGCGCGGTCGATGTCGGCAGCTTGAGTTCGTGCAGCATCGGCGTCCACAGCAACAAAGGCGTTGAGCGCCGGGTTGAGGAGTTCAATACGTTCAAGCGCGGCGTTGGTGACCTCTGTGGCGCTCAACTCACGGGATTTGATGCGGCGCACCAATTCCTCAACGGTGATTGATCGATAATCTGGGACGGTCATGGTGCCTCGCGGTCCGGTGTTGTTGGTTGCAGACAAATCAACATAGGGCGTCGCTAGCCTTCAGAGGTGCCGATCGTCGCCTGTCCGCATTGTTCAGAAGAAGAAAACCTCAAGGGCAACAATGTTGACGGCACCATTACCGTGACTTGCGGCGAATGCGGTTTGGTTTGGGAGCGGGACATGAATCCACGCTGCCCACAGTGTCAAACGACCAATGTGAGAGCCGCCTGGCAGGCCACGCTCGACAAGAGCCGTGGCACTCAACTTTCCATTCAGTCACTCAATATCGTCTGGCTCTGCGGGGATTGCGACGCTGAGAAACTGCGCCGTTACCTCGACTCCAACGTGCCCTTGCCTCCTGACACGTTGCCGGTCAACCCGGACTGAGGAGCCGGTCAACCCGGACTGAAGATCGTGAGCAGCAAAAGCGCTATTGCGAGGGCGCAGGCGAGTCCGTGGGGGCAAGGGCGGCACGCAGGAAGCGGAGCAACTCCAAACGGCGGCCGACAGTAGCGCGCCGGGATGGGGGAATGCCCATTGCTCGCTGAACTTCGAGTTCGCTGGCAACACCAACCACGGTTGAGTACAGCGACAACAGAAGCATCGAGGGATCGGAGCGGCGCAGGCGGCCTGCGGTCATCTCACGCTCAAGGAACTCGCGGGCCCGGTCGACAGTCGGGCCGACGTGAGCGCTGAGGCGTCCCACCGTTATCGATCCCGGGCGGGTGACTTCTCTGACCAGCCCCAGAAGTTCAGGCCGGTTGACCGCCAGCCGGAAGATTCGACGAACGATTGCCTCTACTTGATCAATACCGGTCAGGCCCCGCGATGCCTCCTGTTCAAAAAGTTCAACAAGGTCTTCCGCGGCGGCATCGATCACCGAATCAAACAGCACCTGTTTCGATGGGAAGTAGTAGAGAATGGTCTGCTTTCGCACACCCAACTGCTCGGCCAAGGCGTCCAGTGAGGTGGCCGCATAGCCATCCCTACCGAACGCAGACAGTGCCGCATCCAGCACACGCTGACGGGTCGGCGCAAAATTGTTCATGCCTTCTCTCTACCATTTGGTAGAGAGTTTTGCTATAACAAGTACTGTGATTTCAAAGGAGTTGAACAAGACGCGCATCGCCATTACCGGCGCAACCGGCTTTTTGGGCACCGCGCTTGTCGAACGATTCCTTCGCGCAGTCCCTGAAAGCGAACTGGTTCTGGTGGTGCGACCCGGACGCCGGGGAGCACCGAACCGGGTGGATCGAGACATCTTCCGCAACGACGCCTTCGAGCGGATTCGACACACCTTCGACGATGAGAGCGACGAGACCTTCGAGGAGATGTGCAAACGCCGAGTCTCTGCTGTGGCAGGCGATGTTGGTGTCGACGGGTTGGGTCTTGACCCCGAAGGCCTTCGGTTGCTCTCCACCTGCGACATCGTCATTCACTCCGCTGCCACAGTCAGTTTCGACTCAGCTCTTGACGATGCGGTCGAGATCAACCTGCTCGGACCAATGAGGGTCGCCGCGGCCATACGCCAAGCGGCGGCTGTACGCGAAGAACCCACTCGAGGGGGACTCGCTAACAGCGAACCGGCACATCTGATCGCGCTGTCCACCTGTTATGTAGCAGGCAGTCGCCGCGGCAGCGCTCCCGAAGAGCTCCTTGATGAGTCGCCATTCTTCGTGGATGTGGCTTGGCAGACTGAAGTCGAAAGCGCCCGGCGCGCCCGAATCGACGCCGAACAGGCAAGTCGCACGCCCGGTCGCCTCAGCGAACTGGCAAAACAGGCTCGCAGAAGTCTTGGTGCTGCCGGTGGCCCAGCCCTCACCGACAAGGTCGAACAACTCCGCCAAAAGTGGGTCGGACAACAGTTGATAAACGCAGGCCGATCGCGGGCTGGCAGCCTGGGCTTCCCGGATGCCTACGCATTCACCAAGGCTCTTGGAGAGCGTGCCCTCGTCGAAACCAGCGAAGGCGTACCGGTGAGCATCGTGCGCCCGTCGATCATTGAGTCGGCGTTCGCGGAACCGTCACCTGGATGGATTCGGGGCTTCCGTATGGCCGAACCGGTCATCGCCGCTTATGCCCGCGGTCTGCTGAAGGAGTTCCCGGGTATTCCCGAAGGTGTGGTCGACATCATTCCCGTCGATCTAGTTGTCGCCACGATTCTCGCGGTCGCGGCTCGTGGCCCAGAACGTGACGAAGCCCAGGTGCCCAAACCTGATGTCGTGCAGATCGCCTCGGGCGCGGCAAACCCGCTGATGTACGGGCAGTTGGTTGACCTGGTTCGTAGCTGGTTCAACGAGCACCCGGTCTACGACGAAAGAAATCAGCCGATTTCGGTTCCCGAATGGTCGTTTCCAGGGCGCGGTCGGGTGGTTCGCCAACTGGGGCGCGCTCGCAAAAGTCTCGATCTGACAGAGCGGGTTCTCCACGTGCTCCCGCTGAGGGGCAAGCAGGCAGACTTCAGTGCCGAACTAGAGGAGCGCAAAGAGCAGCTTGAGCGGGCCAACGGATACGTCGAGCTTTACGGGGCCTACGCAGAATGCGAAGCGCTCTATCGACTTGACCGGATGTATGCGCTTTGGGAATCACTCGACGAAGAAGACCGGCGTGATTTCTGCATGGACCCGCGAGTCGTTGATTGGCCGACCTATGTTCAGACTGTTCATCTCCCGTCGATGGTGAAACAGGCCCGCCTCAAGATGCAACCTGGCGCCAAGAGCAGCGAGTCGCGGTCCACTCGTCTACGCAAGCAGGTGCTCTCGCCCGAGCGGCAACTAGCCGTATTCGATCTGGAGAACACGCTGATCGCCAGCAACGTCGTGGCAAGTTACGCATGGCTGGCCACTCGTCATCTCAATGTCGCCGACCGTATGAGCTTCACCGTGAAGACCTTGCGAGAAGCACCTGCGTTGCTTTCGCTGGACCGACAGGATCGCAGCGATTTCCTGCGCTACTTTTACCGGCGTTTCGAGGGAGCTTCCGTTGAACTAATGGCTCGTGACTCGCGCGAGATGCTCAGCGACTTGTTGATCACCAAGTCGTTCCCCGCTGGTATTCGCAGGGTTCGTCAACATCGCGCTCTGGGCCACAAGACGTTGCTGATTACCGGGGCTTTGGACTTTGTAGTCGAACCGTTACGCCCTCTGTTTGATCACATGATCGCCGCAGAGATGACCACAACCAACGGTTCTTACGACGGTCAGCTCACCGCCGTTCCCCCGACCGGTGAGGCTCGCTATCAGACTCTTGTGGATTTTGCTGAGACACACAATCTCGATCTGAGTCAAGCGGTGGCTTATGCCGACAGCAGCTCGGATCTGCCGATGCTTGAAGCTGTCGGCTTCCCGGTGGCTGTCAACGCCGAAACGAAGCTCGCTTCGATCGCTCGTCGCCGAGGCTGGTTGATTGAGCACTGGACGAAGTCCGCAGGTGCCCCCAATCGTTTACTTCCCATCGGCCCTCGTGCCAACCGGGGCCCAGCGGCCCATCGACAGAGGGCGGTGACTGCTCATGCCGTCTGATCCTCGCCGCAAAGCGCCTCGGCCTGGCTTTGTGCTTGACGTCGACAAGTCGACTCCCCCGATCCTGTTCCACCACGGCGAACAATTCCGGTTGGAAAAACTGCCGGCAGACCGCAGTCGGGTGATTTATCCAGCCGAACCGTTGCCCGGTCTTGATGACCCCGACGAGGCGATCCGTCAAGCCCTGCTCAACCCGACAGATGAGGATCCGTTACCTACGCTGCTGTGGCCGGGCATGAAGTTGACGATTGCTTTCGATGATCTGTCGTTGCCGCTTCCTTCGATGCGCCAACCCGACATCCGACAGCGGATCATTGAGCAGGTTCTCGACATGGCAGCCGCGGCATCTGTCGACGATGTCCACTTGATCGCCGCTCTGGCTCTGCATCGCCGCATGACCGAAGCCGAGTTCCGTCACGCGCTCGGTGATCGTATCTACGACGCTTTCGCGCCCCACGAAACTCTCTACAACCATGACGCCGAAGACCCCGACGGCATGGTCGAGCTGGGCCTGACCCGCCACGACGAGCAAGTGACCATGAACCGCCGAGCAGCCGAATCTGATCTGCTGATCTACGTCAACTTGAACATCGTCTCGATGGACGGCGGTTGGAAGTCAACAGCCACCGGACTATCGGACTACGCGGGTGTGCGCCATCACCACAATGTGGCGACTATGCAGAACTCGAAGAGTTTCATGGATCGCCACTCCTCGGAACTGCATCACTCAAACTGGCGCCAAGGCGAAGTGATCAAGGCTCACGGGCCCCGGATCTTCCAGGTCGAGACAACCATCAACAACAACACTTTCGGCTACGACGGCCCCCTGTCGGTCTTGCAGAAACGCGAATGGGAGTGGTCGGCTCGCGACCGGGCGACCTTCATTGGTATGAAAAATGCCCTTGAAGTGATGCCCGCGGCCGCCCGGCGCAAGATTTTCCAGGCATGGGAGGCTCCGTATGAACTCACATCAGTGCAGGCTGGTGAGGTAGACGCCGTCCATCAGCAGACCCTGGAGAACGTCTTCGCGCAACACCTCGTGCCCGTTGAAGGGCAAACCGATGTGTTGACCTTCGGTCTCCCCTACATCTGTCCCTACAACGTCAACTCGGTGATGAACCCGATCCTGGTCATGTGTCTCGGGCTCGGCTACTTCTTCAATCTGTACCGCGGCAAGCCTTTGGTGCGCGAAGGCGGTGTGGTGATTATGAGCCATCCCACACCGTGGGAGTTCCACCCCGTACATCACCCGAGCTACATCGATTTCTTTGAGCAGGTGCTGTCCGACACCACCGATCCGGCGGAGATCGAAAAACGCTACGAGGAACAGTTCGCCTACGACGAGTGGTACATCCACCTGTATCGCAACAGCTACGCATACCACGGAGTTCACCCGTTTTATATGTGGTACTGGGGGGCTCATGCGTTGCAATGGCTCGGCCGGGTCATTGTTGTCGGCGGTGATCCGCGGTCGGTCCGCCGCCTCGGCTTTCAGCCGGCTTCGACTATGCAGGACGCGCTGGAGATGGCCGGCGATGTGGTCGGCCCGCATCCCTCGGTCACCCATTTGCACAACCCGCCGATTCTTATGGCAGACGTGACATGAGCCGCCTGGCCAAGCAACTCAGCCTCCCCCCTGTACCGAGCGGACTTTCACCGATTCGCCGTTATCGGGCCCTCGGGTTTCCCTACCGGGCGCCGTCAACGCCTCGAGGCGTCGCTCCTGCTCCCAAGATCATCAACCGTGGTGCCGACTATGACGCTGCCTGGGCTCGCAAGTACCCGGCTCGGTTGGCGAGGGCCGCGATCGTGGACGGCCCGATGCGACTGGCCGTCTCCGGACTGGCAGCACCGGACCGTCGAGGACAGGACCGTTTGGCATCGCTACGAGGCCCGGCCATCTTTGCCGCGAACCATCACAGCCACCTCGACACGCCGCTGCTGTTGACGTCGATTCCCGAACCGTGGCGTCACCAGATCCTGGTGGGCGCCGCGGCCGACTACTTTTTTGGGACGCGTTTGACTTCAGCGTTGTCTTCGTTGGTGATCGGCGCGATTCCGATCGAGCGCAGCCGGGTCAGCCGTCGTTCCGCAGATCAGGCGGCCGATCTGGTTGCACAAGGTTGGAGCCTGCTGCTGTTTCCCGAGGGCGGACGCAGTCCCGACGGTTGGGGTCAGCCGTTTCGGGGCGGAGCCGCATATTTGGCGCAAAAGTCTGGGAGACCTGTTGTGCCGATCCACATTGAGGGCACTGGGCGAATATTGCGGAAAGGCAAATCGCTGCCCCGTCCCTCAACCACATCGGTCACTTTCGGCAGGCCCTTGCGGCCGAACCAAGACGAGAACACGGTTCGCTTCGCGGCCCGTATTGAGGCCGAAGTGTCAGCACTTGCCGATGAGGCTTCCTCAGACTGGTACCGAGCCCGCATCAGAGCCCACGCGGGCACCACGCCCGGACTCACCGGTCCCTCAACAGGAGCTTGGCGCAGGGCTTGGGCTCTTGGCGATCGCTCGCGTCGGGCGCGCCAACGAATTCGACGCTGGCCCAATCTCTGAGCGCGCCCGAACTTCTAGGGCAGCCACCTCAGACATTAGGCTCTCGTGATGCGCTTTTCGTACGCGGAATCCATGATCGATCCGACAATGTATGCACCACTCGTGCAGGCGGCAGAGGCCGCGGGTTTCGACAATTTCGTCGTTCCCGACTCGATTTGCTACCCCCTCGACGCCGACACGAAGTACCCATACAACGCCGATGGCAGCCGCGAGTTTCTCGAGGGCAAACCGTTCATTGAGCCCTTCTCTTTGATCCCTGCTCTGGCAGCCGTCACCGAACGCATCCGTTTCACCACGTTCGTCGTGAAACTTCCGATCCGTCACCCAGTGCTGGTAGCCAAGCAGGTCACGTCGGTCGGGGTGATAACGGGCGGGCGTTTCCGGTTCGGCGTTGGCACCAGCCCCTGGCGCGAGGACTACGACGTGACCGGCGTGGGTTGGGAGCGGCGTGGCGCACGCATGGACGAGTGCATCGAGGTCATCAACGGACTCCAAACCGGTGAGTTCTTCGGCTACTCGGGGGAGTTCTACGAGATCCCCGAGATACAACTCTGCCCTGTTCCCGAAGAGAGGGTTCCGATTCTGGTTGGCGGACATTCCGCAATGGCTCTTGAACGTGCTGGGCGGTTGGGAGACGGTTGGATCCACGCCGGAGGAGAACCCCGCGAACTAGCACGCATGATGTCGGTGGTTGAGGAGTCTCGCCATCGCCACGGTCGGGCCGATCTGCGGTTTGATGTCCTCGCCATCAGTGTCGACGCCTACTCCCCCGAGGGTATAGAGCGTCTCGAAGCCGCTGGTGTCACCGATGTGATCGTCGGTTTCCGCGACGCCTATTCGCCCGGACCCGACACCCAACCCCTTGACGAGAAGCTCGGCTCACTGCAGTGGTACGCCGACGAGATCCTTGCCAAAGTCCGCTAGCAAAGTCCGCTAGCAAAGTCTCCGGTCTCCTCACCCATTCAAGAAGCCCACGAAATTGGAGGGAACCAAACGACCGAGTCGGGCGTCGTTGGGGTGTAATGGAGACAGTTGCTGCTATGTCGAACAATGGCCCAACAATTTCGGTCGAGTCGGTCGACGGGTTTGTGGTCGGCAAGTTCGACGATCTCTATCGGACCGAATATGTGCCGATGGTCAAGCTTGCCCGAGGACTGGTGGACTCATCTGAGCGAGCCGAAGAAATCGTGCAGGACGCCTTCGCCAAGGTCTTCGAGCGTTGGAACCGTCTCAATGAGCCTGGCGGTTATCTGCGCGTCACTGTAATCAACGGCGCTCGCAGCGAACTCCGCAAACGTGAAGTAAGCCGAAGATTCGGGTTGACGCGACGTGCTGAAACCACCGCCACCGAGGAACGGGGCTATCTGATCGACGCCCTCGATCAACTTCCCGCAAAACAAAAAACCGTCCTAGTGCTGCGTTTTTTTGCCGACATGTCCGAAAAGGAGATCGCCGACACTTTGAGCATTCGCCCGGGAACCGTAAAGAGCACGACATCGCGGGGGCTGGCAAGACTGAGAAAGGCCCTTGAACAATGAACAGTGAACCGACCACCACGCAGGAACTAGCCGATGCCGACGAGGCGCTCGGTTCTGCGATCGGCGCCGCGATCAATGCTCGGGTCAACACACCTGTCGCACCGCCACCCGTATCGCTGATTGCCAAGCGAGCCGAAGTGCAGGCCCGTGCCCGAGCCGTTCAGCGAACGGTCGTAGGTATAGCTGCCTCGATCACTCTGTTGGCTGGCGGAGTTGTCGCATACAACGCGTTCGGCAGCGACAACGGCGGCTCAACCCTCGCGACGGAACCCAACGTTACGGCCGACACCACGGTTCCCACCACCGACCCACCCGCAACCGATGTTGCCGACGAAGTCCCGTCCACTTCGGCACTGACGTGGACCGAGGACGACGCGAGCGATCAGTTCGGCTCAGATCTCCTTGATGTCTACGGAGTCGAGACTGCGGGCAACGGACGCGTCTTTGCCCGTGCCTGGGGCGATGCTGGTTCTCAGATCATCATCTCCGAAGTCGTTGGCGACTGGACCCGGGTTGACATCCCGACCGGTGTATCACCCGACCATATCGACATATCAGGAGATCGCTGGCTACTCGCAGGCCAAGACGCAAGCCAGTTTGATGCCCTCGCTCGGGTCTTCTATTCAGACAACCGGGGCGCGGACTGGACTGAAGTGGCTATCGACCCGGTTCCCGAGGGCCAATCGTCGATAGTGCTGGCTCTTACATCGGGGCAACAAATGGTGCTCGTGCTCAAGATCCCACCCGACCGCACGGCGCACCGTCTCCTCGTACAAGAGTTGATCGCCGCGGAAGGGCTGATGTCTGAGGAGGAGACACTCGAAAGCTGGTTGTTGCAAGGCAACACGATCAGCGTCTGGACAGCTGATTCATCTGACTCCCACAGCTTCGAGATCAGCGATGAAGAGCGCTCCGCGCTTGATGCAAGCGTGGGCGACGAGCAAATCCGCCTGTACTCAAGCGGTGGCGGCACAGCCACTGTGACTGGCCAGTACGTGACTTGGCATACGACGGGATCCAGCGACGCTGAGGGCTTCTACATCGCCATTACCACCCCGAATGACGAGTTGTTGCTCTCCTCGGTCGATGGCCACACCTGGACCGAGACCTCCATCGACAACGCGGACGCCTTCGCTTCGGGATTGCGGACAACAACCCGGGTGGACGAATGGTTCGTTGGTGGCTACGACGGCGAACTCCGCATCAAGTCTCTCGACCAACTGAATGACCCAGAATCGACCACCGCAACGATGGCGGGCATGGCGCACTTGATCTCTCTAGATGTCGGGCCGGCGGGCATGGTCGCCGCGGCCTTCCCGGAAGGTTCCACTGGAACACAACCCGAGCCACTCCTTGGCTGGTCAACTGACGGCAACAACTGGGAATGGCTGACCCCTTCCGAAGCTTTCGGAATCGAAGAAAACCAAGCATCGGTGGACTTCGCCGTCGGGACCGACTTCGTGCTGGCTCATGTGACGGGATTCGCACCCGTCGCTGATTCCGAGACCCTGGAGGCCCAACCACCGAAGTGGTTCAAAGCAACCGTGCAATAACCGTGCGACAACCAAGTCCCTCCACCCCTGTGGGCGGTCCGAAGCGCTCCCCCCAACGCTTCGGTCGCCCACAGTCGGGGTACAAACGTAAGAACTTCGTTTGAGTGGCGCGTTTGGGGTTTTTGGGGGACTTGTATCGTGGAAGCAAGAATTCGCTACCAGAACAGGACCGGCCATGTCGGTTGCCCCAAGCACACCAATCGAACTTGTCAACAGGGTGTACGCCACACTCGACCAGCGCATCGGCAACGCTCGAACACGATTCGGCAGGCCGTTGACGCTCGCCGAGAAGATCTTGGTCAACCATCTCGACCGGCCTGATCAAGAACTTGAGCGAGGCGAGTCCTACGTTGACTATCGACCCGACCGTGTTGCGATGCAGGACGCCACCGCTCAAATGGCCTGGCTCCAGTTCATGACCACCGGGCTTGACGAGGTCGCGGTGCCGACCACCACCCACTGCGACCATCTCATCCAAGCCCGCCAGGACGGGAAAACAGATCTCCTCGCCGCGGTCGACACCAACAAAGAGGTGTACGACTTTCTGGAATCGGTATCGGCCAAGTACGGCGGAGGGTTCTGGAAGCCCGGTTCGGGGATCATTCATCAGGTCGTGCTCGAACAGTACGCCTTCCCTGGTGCCATGATCATCGGCACCGACAGCCACACCCCCAACGGCGGAGGCATCGGCATGGTGGCGGTGGGTGTCGGCGGCGCCGACGCCGTAGATGTGATGACCGGTTCACCATGGAACAGCAAATGGCCGATGCTCATCGGCATCAAGCTGACCGGTTCTCTCAATGGCTGGACCGCCCCCAAAGACGTGATCTTGAAAGTGGCCGAGATTCTCACCGTCAAGGGCGGGACCGGCGCGATCGTCGAGTATTTCGGGGAGGGTGCCGCATCCTTGAGTTGCACAGGCAAAGCCACCATCTGCAACATGGGCGCCGAAATCGGTGCCACCACTTCCGTGTTTGCCTACGACGACGCCGTAGCCCGCTATTTGAAGAGCACAGGGCGCGAAGAGATCGCCGATGCGGCGAATGCAGTCGCACACCACCTTCGTTCTGACGACGAAGTGTTCGACAACCCGGCCGATTTCTATGACCGAGTGATCGAGATTGATCTCGACAAGCTCACACCGCACATCAACGGCCCTCATACTCCAGACCTTGCCCGTGAGGTGGCCGAACTTGGTGAGGAAGCCGAAGCCAACGGCTGGCCCCTTGAAATCAGCGCTGCGCTGATTGGCAGTTGCACCAACTCTTCGTACGAAGACATCACCCGAGCGGCTTCGATCGCTCGTGCCGCAGCAGCGAAGGGACTCAAGGCCAAAACACGCCTGCTGGTCACTCCCGGCTCTGAACAGGTACGGGCCACGATCGCGCGCGACGGTCTGCTAGCGGACTTCGAGGCGCTGGGTTCAACTGTGCTTGCCAACGCCTGCGGTCCCTGCATCGGCCAGTGGGACCGCTCCGAGGAATCGGGTCACCAACGGGGAGTTCCCAACGTGATAGTGACCTCCTACAACCGCAACTTCCCCAAACGCAACGACGGCGACGCCCAGACACTGGCTTTCGTAACCTCGCCAGAGACGGTGATCGCTTTGTCGCTCGCCGGCACGCTCGACTTCGATCCGATCAACGACACGATCACCAATGGCGCCGGCGAGGAAGTGTCGCTTGCGACGCCTATCGGTCTTGAACTGCCTGAAGCGGGTTTCGATCCGGGTGACAACAAATTCGTTGCCCCACCGAACGACCGGTCCGACCGCGTCGTGGCGGTGTCCCCTACCTCAGATCGGCTTCAGCTTCTCGAAGCCTTCAAGGCCTGGGACGGCAACGACTACGAGGATCTCCCCGTCTTGGTCAAGGCGAAAGGAAAGTTCACCACCGACCATATTTCAATGGCAGGGCCGTGGCTGAAGTACCGCGGTCATCTGGAGAACATTTCTGGGAACCTTTTTGCTGGAGCGGTCAACGCCTTCGACGGATACGAGGTCGGGCACGGCAAGAGCCAACTCGACGGTTCGGTCAAAGCTTTCCCTGAACTCGCCAAGGACTACCACGAAGCGGATCTCCGCTGGGTGGTGATCGGCGACGAGAACATGGGTGAGGGATCAAGCCGTGAGCATGCTGCGATGGAACCCCGCTTTCGAAACGGCGTGGTGGCTATCGCACGGAGCTTTGCTCGCATCCACGAAACCAACCTCAAAAAGCAGGGCATGCTGCCGCTGACCTTCGCTGACCGCTCGGACTACGACCGCATCGGCGAAGACGACCGCATCGCGGTGCGGGGTCTGGCCGAGTTGGCCCCAGCCACGCAAGTAACCGTCGAGGTGACGACTCCCGAAGGCGACACCTGGACCTTTGCTGGCGACCACACCTTCTCCGCCGATCAAATTGAGTGGTTCAAAGCCGGTAGCGCTCTCAACATCATCCGCCAGAACCTCGCCTGACACAGGCCTTGAGGTTTCGACCTTGGGCGGAGAGTTACGGGTCTAGATGAAGATGCGCAAACAGGCATCTCCAGCCCACATGCTGAGGACACGCCCTTCGGGGGTCACATCCGACGTCGTTCCGTTGATCACTCCCCCTGAGGACGGATTCGTAACCGAGAAGAGACCGATTTCCTCGCCTTCTATCGGCTGGACGACCTCAAACGAGCTTCCGTAGATCACTTCTAGGAACCCGACCGTTGCCGAAACGCCGAGACCATCTTTGGTGACCAACCCAGTTGGATCGGTATGGCCTGAGGCGTACCACTGTCCAAAAGTGCCCGTAGACGCCGGGATGAGCTCGGTGCCATCTCCACTGTTGTCTCCGTTTTCGTCCTCAGTATCACCGTCGGTAGTGCTTCCGGCTCCAGGGTCGGCGGGAACCGCAACCGGCGGGTCCTGCACAAACACCAGCTCTAGTTCACCCCAGCGAACAGAACGCGCGCCTTGCCCGCAAGCGGCGGTGGTCCGAAAATTCGTTGCGCTGTCGGGATCACCGAGGACAGAGCTGACTTCGTCGATAACGGTGGCCATCGGTTGGTCGAAACGGACCACCCTGCCAGTGTCGAACTGCAAACCGGTTTCGACAAGAGTGACCGGGCCCGGTGTGCCTACAGCAACCGGAGTAGTGGTGGTGGTTGTCGAGCTTGTACTACTGGTGGTCGAAGAGGTGGTGTCGGGAGCCTCCGTAGATGTCGGTTGGGTACTTGTAGGCGCAGTGGTCGGCGCGGTGGTGGCGGAAGTATTCGCAGTCGGAGGTTCTGTGTCAACAGGTGTCGGTTCTGCTGAAGCGGTGGTCTCTGACGGGCGAATGTTGGGCGAGTCGTCACCAGCCAGAAAGATCAACAACCCGCCAACAGCGCCTACTAGAACAACCAAAGCCAAGGTGATCATGGCCTGGGAAGCCCCGCTACGAGGTTGCTTGGGTGACCTGACGGTCGCGGCTGGTGGGCCAACCGACCCCATGACCTGTGTTGCACCAGACTCTGGAGGATCCGTAGCCGACAACTGTTCGGGACTGGGCCGAGCAGGATCAACCAGCGACTCATCATCGAACACCGAAACCGACTCGGGCCGCGGCACATCGGGGACGGGTACGACAGGGGTCTTTGAGGTGATCGGTTGGCCAAGGTCCTCACGGGTCACGAAATGCGCCGAGGACAAACTCCCTGCCCGTGCAGCTCCTGCTGCTAGGGCAGCCACACCCGTAACCGACGTGGGTTGTGCCGCCGCAGCCGCACGCGGCACCACAATCGTGTCCGCCATCCCCGAAGCCACGCCCGCTTGCACTATTCGATCTCGCGCCGCACCCTGCCAGTCGTCGTCAACTATCACCGCCAAGCGAACTGGAGTCTTCCCATCAACCGCGGTAGCCCTGCGAATCACAAAGCCCAAGACCGCGGCGAGCGCACCTATTCTGCCTGTCGCCGCTCGTTGCAGGGGGTTGGTGACGCGAGGTCCCTCTGTGACCAGTGCGGCTTCGTCCCCAACCAGCACCGAACTACCCTCGCCTTGGGCTACAACAGCCGCTGCGGCGACATCAGAATCACCGAGCACGACCACTCGGGGCGGTTCCACCGATGATGCGTCGAAGCGAACCGCGGTGATATGCGATTCGCTGATGTGCACGCCGAGGGTATCGGTCATGACCCGTCTCCAGCCCCACTGGACTCACCCTCGCCGTGCCTTGGAGGAAACGTGCGAGCCAACTCTTCTGGGGTCGGATCGTGAACGACCTTTCCTTGTCGCGGATGCAGGTCAAAGATTGACGACATCACCAACTCAGTGCCGTCTGCCAAGCCGATGCCATCGGGAAGCCATAGTGCCTCGCCGACCCTGACACGGACTTTTGGTGGGCGCACAATGTTGAACATGTTGGGAACGCGTGCTGAGCGTGGCCACACGTTTTCGGTGCCCCACAACGAGATCGGCACTATCGGCGCGCCAGTCATGCGCTGCAATCGGACAACACCTGGCCGACCGGTCATCTGGGGATCGAAAAAAGCTCGACCTCGAGGGATAGTTCCCTGCGGCAAGATAACTACCACCTCACCCGCGTTCAGCGCTTCGGCCGCGGCGACCAGTGGTGCGTCCGAACCGCTACCACGGTCAACGGGTATCGCTCCAAAGGCCGTGACTATCGAGCCGACTAGGGGCGCATCAAACATCTCTCGTTTGGACAGGAAGCGAGCCAGGCGACCTCTCTTCGACAAAACCGCTCCCAGCGCATACACATCGAAATAGCTGCGGTGATTGGCGGCAATGATCGCTGGTCCCTGTTCGGGGATGTGCTTGAGTCCGGCGAAATCGAATCGGGCATAGGGTGCCAGTTCGGGCCGAGCCAGCAACGCCAGAGCCTTCTGGGGTTCGATTCCCGCCAGCTGGGGGACGCCTTCGGGAGAATCGAAGTGGCGCACCGGCCAACGGCGGGCTGTTGCGGCCACTGCCAGCCTGGGATCGGGGTTTACCGCGACAGGGTGTCCAACTGCTTTGAGCAACGGCAAGTCGTACCAGCTGTCGGAATAGGCGTAGCTTTCAGCCATATCAATGCCGTTGGAATCAGCCCACTCTTGGGTCGCAGCCAGTTTTCCTTTGCCCCAGACATAGTGGCCATCAACTTCACCCTCAAACACCCCATCGGTGCGGGCGTAGTGGGTGGCAACGATGTCGTCGAAACCGAGAGCCTCAGCCAAGGGGCGAACCAGGTCATCAGGGCTGGTTGTGGCAATCACAAGCTTCCGGCCCTGGTCCCGGTGCATTTCCATTTCAGTGCGGGCGTAGGGCAGTACCTCGGTCACGAGCCGTGAAGCTGCGATCTCACCGGCTTCGGCTACGAGTCCGGCATCCCATCCCTTCGAGAAACGCACACCCTGTCTAGCCAGCAACATGGAGGGTCTGGTTTCGCCGATGAGATCAAAGATGCCGAACAACAATCCCTCACCGGGGATCCGGCTCTCCGACAGGACTCCCACCTCTCGCAACGCTTGCGACAACGCTGGTCCCGAAGCCCGGGGCAACAGGGTCCGGTCAAGATCGAAGAAAGCGGCTGCGCTCACGGCGAAAGGGTAGCCGGTCAGCGGCAAACAATCGTCGACAGGCCTCTATCCTCGGGGCCTTTGTGATCGTTGTAACAGTTGCCTCAAATATCTGGCATCATTATCGGCGATGGACCTCCGCCAACTCCACGCACTCCTCGCTGTCGCCGAGCACCATTCCTTTTCTGCTGCAGCCCGAGCGCTGCACACGGTGCAGTCCAACATCTCTACCCATGTTGCGCGGCTTGAACGTGAAGTCGGGGCGCTGCTCATCGACAGGGAGCGCAGCGAACTGACAACCGAAGGCGCAGTCGTCGCCAGTCGTGCCCGACGGATGATCGCAGAGCTTCGAGCCATCGAAGATGATCTGGTGGCCTTGCGTGACGAGTTGAGCGGTTCGGTACGAGCCGGGGTTATCGGAACAACGGCTCGCTGGTTGGTTCCCGCGCTGTTGGACGCAGTGACCCAGAAGCACCCTCGTGTCAACCTGCAGATCATGGAAGCGACCACCACCACGTTGGTACCGCAGTTGCTCAGCGACCGTCTCGACATCGCGGTGGCCAACCTCCCTGTTGTTGATCCCGATATCGATACCGAGCCACTGTTTCTTGAAGATCGAATTATCGTTGCGCCACTCGGTCATCCGTTGGCCAACTACCAAAGAGTCGACATAACTGACCTCGCTGATCACGAAATCTTGCTGCCACCCAAGGGGACCGCTTTTCGCGATGAGATCGACGCCGACGCCCGCCAGGCACGGATCAAACTCGCAATCCGAGCAGAAGTAGACGGATTGCGACTCCTTTCGTCGCTCGCCTTTCAGGGTTTCGCTCCCGCTCTGGTGCCGGCAAGTGCTGCACCAGCATGGCTGGAAGGCGATTTTCGCAGGGTCCCAGTAGACGGTTTCTCACGACGCGAAGTCGGTTTGGCGCTTCGCCGCCGTTTCGCTCCTTCAGCCCCAACCCGAGCCGTTGCCGAACTCATCCGAACTGTGGTCGCGGTCAACGGGGCTGATCAAGGTGGTCTGACTCCTGCGCCGCGCATCGGAGCGGATATCGCATGAGTAACTATGAGGACGGAGCAGTCGATATCCGGGCGCGTGCCCAAGGATTCGTGCGGGTGCGTTCAATCAAGTTTGGTGGACGTCGCGTCGTTGAGGTCGATGCCCAAGGAGAGGATCTCGCCGGAGCGCTCTCTCCCTCCGATGGGCACTCAATCGCTACGGCCGCCCGCTACAGCCGTGAGCAGCGCCTGCCGTTGTTGATCCGGCTAGCGTCAAGCGGTGCCAATCTGCAACAAGGTGTAGCCGCACTCGACGGCTGGGGCGGTGCGGCACTTGAGCTCACGCGTTGTTCCGGGGTGATCCCAACGTTGGTTATCGTGAGCGGGCCGACCGTTTCTGGACCTGCGCTGATGCTTGGACTCGCGGACATTGTGGTCATGGTCAGCGACTCTTACGCGTTCGTTTCGGGGCCGGCGATGGTCAAGCAGTTCACCGGTGTTCCTGTCGACGGCGATGAACTCGGCGGTCCGGACGTCCATGAGAGAATCTCCGGTGTCGCTTCATTTGTGGCCGCCGATATGGCCGAGGCCGAGTCGATCATGGCCGACGCTCTCAGGTTCTTGCCCAATCACACCGACGCCACACCACCCACTCAGCCGTGCTCGGATCCGATTTCTCGCTTGACACCCGAAGCATATGAAGTGCTTCCGGCTTCGGTCAATGGTTCCTACGACTGCCGCGAGATCATCCGTTCGATTGTCGACGATGGCGACCTCTGCGAGTTGCATACCTTGTGGGCGCCGAATCTGGTTACCGGGTTCTCATCAATGGGTGGCCGGTCGATCGGTGTTGTGGCCAACCAACCGCAGAGCATCGCCGGCACACTCGACATCACTGCCTCTCGCAAGGGCGCCCGCTTTGTTGCATTCTGTGACGCTTTCAACCTGCCTCTGCTCACCTTTGTCGACACTTCAGGGTTCTACCCGGGCAAGGATCTTGAATGGCGGGGAATGATCCGTTATGGGGCGCAGTTGGCCTTCGCTTATGCCCGCGCCACCGTTGGCCGCGTCAATGTCACCACCCGCAAGTCTTACGGCGGCGCTTATATCGTCATGGACTCCAAGACCATGGGTAACGACATCGCTCTGGCTTGGCCTTCTGCTGAAATTGCGGTGATGGGGGCCAAAGGAGCGGTTGAGATTCTGCACAGGCGGCGTAGCGCGGAAGAGCGCGCCGAGCTTGAATCGGCCTACGAAGAACGTCTGCTCAACCCATACATTGCAGCGGAGCGGGGAACGATTGATGCGGTGATCGACCCAGCTGAGACCCGTCTGCGTGTGTGCGCTGCCTTTGAAATGCTTGCCGGCAAGCGAGAACGTCTCCCCCGTCGTCGCCACGACAACACGCCCCTGTAAGCTGCGTTCAACTATCGCAAACGTTGTCTCAATGTGCAGGTCTGGGCTATCTCGGTCTAGATTCAGATTCAGTTTCGACCTCTAGATCGGGAAATTCCGAGGAGTGAACGAGTGCCCGAGAGCATCACCATCACCGACAACCGAAGCGGATCTTCAATCGAAATCCCGATCGAGAATGGCGGGATTGATGCCGCCCAGTGGTGCAGATTCTTGCCTGGAGTCTGGTTCTGCGACCCGGGTTTGACCACTACAGCCGCAGCAATCAGTGGAATCACCGAACTCGACGGCGATAACGGCATTCTGCGCTACCGGGGATACCCGATCGAGCAGCTAGCCGAGCAAAGCTCGTTCCTTGAGGTCGCTTACTTGCTGATACATGGCGAGCTTCCCACGAAGGCCCAACACGACGCATGGCTTTACGAGGTCACTCATCACACCTTCGTGCATGAGAACTTCCGACGCCGGATCTACGACGCTTACCACTACGACGCTCATCCGATGGGTCTGCTCACCTCCGGGGTCGCCGCCCTCTCAACATTTTATCCCGAGGCCAAGGAGATCGAGAACGAGAGCATCCGCATGGAGCAGACAGTCCGGTTGATTGCGAAGATGCCGACGTTGGCTGCGGCCGCTTACCGTCATTCTCAGGGACAGCCGTTCGTCTTCCCCGACAACCTGCTCGGATATCCGGAGAACTTCCTCAACATGATGTATCGCATGGGTGGGGAATATGAGATCCATCCGGTGCTCGGCAAGGCCATGGAAATCCTGTTGATCCTGCACGCGGACCACGAACAGAACTGTTCAACCACCGCTGTCCGGGTGGTCGGTTCATCCCACGCTGATCCCTACACCTCAGTGGCCGCGGCCTGCGCTGCTCTGTACGGTCCACGCCACGGAGGCGCCAACGAGGCTGTGCTCAACATGCTTGACGAGATCGGCGACTACAGCAACGTCGACGCATTCATGAAGACCGTGAAATCAGGGGAGAACCGGCTGATGGGGTTCGGTCACCGGGTCTACAAGAACTACGACCCTCGGGCCAAGATCATCAAGCGGGTCGCTCACGACGTGTTCGAGGTCACCGGCAAGAACCCCCGGCTGGACTTGGCCTTGAAGCTGGAGGAGATCGCAATCAACGACTCCTACTTCATCGACCGCAGGCTCTATCCCAACGTCGACTTCTATTCGGGCCTGATCTATCAGTCGATGGGCTTTCCCACCGAGATGTTCACCGTGCTGTTTGCTATCGGACGGACACCGGGTTGGTTGGCCCATTGGAACGAAATGATGGAACAAGATTCTCGCATCGCCCGGCCCCGGCAGATCTACACAGGGCCCGAGATGCGCGACTACGTGCCTTTGAGCGAGCGCTGAACAAGTCCGCTCCTCGGCCTTATACCGTTGGGCTGAGCCGTTCGGTTGGCGTGAACTTGACGGGCATCGCCTCAACACCGGAGATGAAATTCGAGTTGCGCCACGGTAGCTGATCGGCAGGCACCGCCAATTCGATATCAGGTAGGCGACGCAGCACTTTGGTGAACATCTCTTTGAGTTCGAGCCGGGCCAGCGAAGCACCGAGACAGAAGTGAGTGCCGAAACCGAACGCCAGGTGGTGGTTCGGTTGACGCTCGATGTCGAAACGAAAGGGATCCACGAAATGAGCTTCGTCGCGATTGGCCGATGGATACAACATGATGACATCGGCAGCTTCGGGGATGACCTCGTCGCCGAGTTGGATCTCGGCCATCGTAGTGCGGGCCATGTTCTTGATCGGCGTGACCCAGCGCAACATCTCTTCGACCGCAACCTCTATGCGCCCGTCCAAGTCCTCTTGCAGTTTCTGACGCTCGTCGGGGAACTCCATCAGTGCCTGCATTCCTCCGGTGATGACATGCCGGCTGGTCTCGTCGCCGCCGATCAGGATCAGCAACGACTCCTGCACGATTGACTCGTCGTCGAGCCGTTCGCCGTCTACTTCGGCTTCGCACAGGATGCTGACCAAATCGTCACCGCCGGGGTTGGCCCTTCGATCAGCGATGACACCCAGTTGGAACTCGCGGAAGGCGGATGGTTCGGCACCATCGTTCCTTTCTTCGTGTCCGGCTTGGTCAGTCGACTACCGGGGTTGGTGGGAGTCCCTTGTCGAGCAGAGCGTCGAAACGGGTTTGGATCTGTTGACGGTACGACGGCTTTGTGGCAACTAGGAAATCCCCGTCGGCAATTCCTTTCAGCACGATCGGCGGCACTTCCGTCGGGTCGATTCCGGTTTCGGTCATCGCGAACAATGATTGGCGCATACCCGCCGCGTCCTCACCCTCATCGGCGGCTCCACCGGGCCGCACCCTGTCGGTGTGGGCGATTCCGGTGCGGATTGCGCTGGGGCAAAGCACCGATGCTCCGACTTCGGCACCCACCGCGGCGAGGTCGTGGGCCAGCGATTCTGTGATCGAGAACGCAGCCACCTTGCTCACGTTGTAGGGACCGGTGAACGGCGCCGCCACGAAACCGGCCACCGACGATGTGTTGACGACATGGCATTTTTCGCCTCCCGCCAGCATGCGAGGCACGAATGACTTGATTCCGTGGATGATCCCGTAGAGGTTGACCCCGAGCGTCCAGTCCCAATCATCGACAGATCGTTGCCAGCAGAGACCTGCTTGAAACACCCCGGCGTTGTTGCAGAGCAGATGGACTGCTCCCCAACGCCGGTAGACGTCTACCGCCAGCGACTCGACCTGTTCGGCAGAAGCGACGTCAACGGTCGCAGCTACCACTTCTCCACCTGCGCTTCGGGCCGTTGTGTCCGCCGATGGACCGTCTATATCGGCTGCCACAACCTTCATCCCCACACTGGCGTAGTGCTCGACCATTGCTCGGCCGATCCCCGATCCGGCACCAGTCACAACCGCAACGCTGCCTTCCAATCTTGACAAAGGCATATCAGTTCTCCTCTCAGTTCTCCTGGAACCGCAACTCTTGGGGGTAGGGGAAAAAGTCTGGGAGTTCCCCAGCATGGTGCAGCTCTTGCATCGACTTCCAAAATTCGACGGAACAAATATCGGCGTGACGCGTCTCCATCACCTCGCCGACCACCCGGGGCGAACGCAGATAGGTGCGGAACTCTTCGGGGAAAACGTCGTTGGACTCAACCGGGAACCATGGCTGATCCGACATTTCGTCGTCGTAGTTCTGACTGACCGGCATCTTCCGGAAGTTGATTTCGCCCAGCAACGCCAACTCGTCATAGTCGTAAAACACCACTACGCCGTGCCGTGTGACCCCAAAGTTCTTGGGAAACAGGTCGCCTGGAAAGATGTTGGCCGCGGCCAGGTCTTTGATGGCGTAGCCGTAGTCGATAGCAGCAGCACGCGCCCGGTCCGGTGACATCTCCCGAAGGTAGAGGTCCAGGGGGTAGAGCCGCCGTTCGGTGTAGGCATGGTGCAGCACCACTTCGTCGTCGGTAATCGTCACCGTGCGGGCGCAGTCGTTGCGCAGTTCGTCGATCAGTTCCTCATCGAAGCGGTCACGGTTGAAACTCAAGTTTGTGAACTCTTGCGCATCAACAAGGCGACCGACTCGATCATGGCCGAACACCAGCTTGTAGCGCCGTTTCACATCTTCTGGGGTGGTTCGTTTGGTCGGCGCGAAGCGATCCTTGATGAGCTTGAACACCACATCGAAGGACGGCAACGTGAAGACCGCCATCACCATGCCGCGTGCGCCTCGGGCCCGTTCGAAGCGCGTGTTGGAGTGTTCCATATGGCGATACAACGCACGGAACAGGTTGGTCTTGCCGTGTTGGTTGTAGCCGATGGAGGTGTACAACTCGGCCACCGGTTTCACTGGCAGGACTGACTTGAGGAATCCGACCACCGCAGCAGGGCGCCGGCAAAGCACGTGGAAATAGGACCGCGTGTAGCCGAAGAGGCGGCTGGCGTCTGTCTCTGTGAGCAACACCGCGTCTACCTGAACACCAGCCTCGGAGTGGACCAGGGCGATAACTATGGGAGCCAGGCGGTTCAACCAGCGCAGACGCCCTACGAGATAGGCGCCTTTGTTGCGATAAAAGATCGGTCGCAAAATGTCTATGGCATCCAGATGGCCGTCCCAAGTTTGTTCCAGGAACACACTGACTCGTCCGGCGACCTTGGAGGCATCCCCGTCAATGTCTGCGAAATTCGAGGCCAGCGGCGAGTGCTCGAAAATCTCCCGAAGACAGTCGGTGACGGTGGCATCAACCGGGAACTGTCGGTACTCGCCGCGGGTGCCGTCATCGGCCGGCAGTTTGGTGGGACCGAGCCAGAGAAACTCCAGTTCCTCGTCTATTCCGATGATGTGGAACAGACGTCGGGTAACGGAGTTGTAGAACGTTTCGGCTAGTTCAAGATCCATACGCTCCGAGACGAGATCCACGTAGCGGCGCCGGGCCTCGATCCAAACCGTGCGAGCTTGGGGGTCGTCTTCTGACAGCACCAAGCGGGCCGCGTCCACGACATTGAAAACAAGGCGTTTATGCAGGTTCAAGCGGTCTCTTGTGTCTTGTTGATGCCCGGCCCAGTCACGCTCAATAAAACACCGGGAGGCTCGATGGGTCAGTTCCAGGTAGCGCTCGTGGTATTCGACGAAAGCATCGCGGAGCATTCGAGCCAGACGGTCAACGCGGGGATCCACCTCCGGACCCCAGCGATCCACAGCGTCGAGGGTTCGCTTCGGAGGGGTCGGTTCTGCGCCTCGGGAGTCCGCTGAAGTTTGCACCGATCACCCCACAAGCTGGCCAAAGGTGGGATCGTAGCAGCATGGCGCGCCTCACTAACCTCCATGATCGGGCCGAACTGGCCGAACTCGCCGCCTTGTACGCACTCATCGTCGACCAACGTGACTTCGCTCGTTTCGATGAGGTGTTCACTGCAGACGCCCTGCTCGACACGGGTCGAGGTGAAAGGCGAGGTCTCGCAGAGATCACCGATGCCATGGCGGGATTGTTCCGTTATGAGGCCACCAGCCACATCCTGGGCCAGCAACTTCTTACGATGACCGACAACGGAGAGATCCAGGGCGTGACCTACTGCGAGGCCCACCACCTCAGAGTCGACGGCGATGAGCGGATCGACCATGTCATGCACATCCATTACCACGACCGGTTCGTGCCCACCCCCGATGGCTGGCGAATCGCTCACCGCCGGCTATCGGTCCCGTGGATCGCCGACCAGGCTGTTTAAGACTCTAGGCCGGCATCGGCAGGGTTCCGGGGTTCGTTGGCGGTGCGTTCGTGGCGGCGGATTACCTCGTCGATCACCAAACGCAGGAAAGCCTCACTGAAAGATGGATCGAGGTTGGCCGAGGATGCGAGTTGTCGAAGCCGCGCGATCTGCTCTTGTTCACGTTCCTTATCCGCCGGCGGGAGACCTTGTTGAGCCTTGTACGCGCCGACGTCCTCGGTGACCTTGAACCTCTCGGCCAACAACAGGATCAGCGCTGCATCAATGTTGTCGATGCTGGAGCGGAAACGTTGGAGTTGCGCGTCTGTCATGTCTAAAACCTAGGTCACCCAAGGATCTGTCGAACAAGTAGCCCGAAGGCATCACCACCCTAGAGCTAGCCGATTGAGTTCTCTACACCGGGGCCGGACTGATCAAGGTCCGACTGCCTGAAAGGATGCTTTGGGAGTGCCTATGGGAGAGTATCGAGCATGGTACGGAGCCGATGTGCTGGCGAATCACTCCGCACTAGGGCTTCTCCGATAAGCGCCGCGTCGTAGCCGACTTCGGCCAAGTCTCTCAACTTGGTTCCGTTCGGTGTTTCGATTCCGGATGCTGCGACAGTGACGACTCCTGGTCCTAGCTCGGCTAACAGGCCCGCCATACGCACTGCCTTGTGGTGGTCGACCGTGAAGCGGGTGTCTTTGGGATTGTCCCGTTGGTTCACCGCGATCATGTATGCGCCCGCGTCTGCGGCCATTGCCAGGTCGTGTTCTGCGCGTATCTCTGTCAGGGCATCCATGCCCAAGCTCAGGGCGAACTCCTGGAGGTCCGCGACTTCGGCAACGGATCCGATGTCTTCTACGATCAGCAGCACCGCGTCGGCTCCCATGGCAGATGCGTCGTGGATGTGTTGGGGGGTAGTGAGGAAGTCCTTGCGCAGTACCGGAGCGTCCACTGCTTGTTTCACCGACTGCAGATCTTCGGGACTGCCACCGAACCGCGGACCCTCGGTCAGCACCGAAATACAGACGGCGCCGCCTCGGACATACTCGATTGCTGTCTCAGCCGCTCCGAGACCGGGACGAAGGTCCCCCGCGGACGGCGACTTGCGCTTGACCTCAGCAATAACCGCTAGTTCGGATTTGGAGGTCAGAGCGTTCTTGAAAGCATGGCCCACGGATTCCATAGCCGCCGATTCTAATCCTGCACCGCATCTGCGCACTTCACATTCCCAGAGCGCACGGCGCACTGCACTCCGAAACTGGGCGATGGTGGGCCGTACAAGAGTCGAACTTGTGACCTCCTGCGTGTCGAGCAGGCGCTCTAACCAACTGAGCTAACGGCCCCAGAAGACCCGAACTGTAGCACCGCTCAGCGACAATTCTACGGTCACCAACCGAGCCGCATCACCCGCGGAGCCCGGCCCGGTACAGGTCGGGGAACGCCCGTGAGTTGGCGCTGCCTCCGATACTCGCTCGTCGATCAGCGGGCCGTCTCGTTCAGGCTGAGACCGTCGCCAATTCGCGGGGGTCTGCGGATTTGACCCGGTGGTCGTCGAAAAGGCCGGCCTCGTCGAACAGGACCCGGTCCTCGTAGTCGTCGAACCAGAGGGCCTCCGGGTTTCGGCCCACGATGCACACCTTGCCCCGGTCGGGGGCATCGGCGACGCTGCGCAGGAGCTTGAGGATGACGACCCCGTTCTCGGCTCCCGCAAGGCCCGGGACCGGGTCATCGGTGACGGCGCACACCTCGGTCTTGCCCTGGTAGTGGGCCATCGCCAGACGGGCGTGGGCCTCCACGCCGGACAGCCCCTTCTGCGACTCGTTGACGATCCGCCAGGCTTCCTCGATGGGCACGTTGAACGCCCGGTAGGCGACGATGTCGCGCCCGCCGAAGAAGTAGTGGTTCTCGACACCGACCCGTTTCAGGG
Organism: Candidatus Aldehydirespiratoraceae bacterium; assembly: GCA_965198365.1. Taxonomy (GTDB): domain Bacteria; phylum Actinomycetota; class Acidimicrobiia; order Acidimicrobiales; family Aldehydirespiratoraceae; genus VXYK01. The sequence goes on from OZ240617.1 coordinate 2,905,914, forward strand.
TGCGCTGCAGGATCCTGAGCGCGTCGGGGTCGCTGTTGACGCCTCGGATGATCGGCGACTGGTTCTCGACGCTGATCCACCCTCGGGAGACCACGGCTTCGATCGCTCTGCGGGTGGCGGTGTGCCATTTGTAGAATCCGTTGCCGTCCTCGGTGTAGTCGCCGTCGGGAGTTTTGGCGAGCAGTTCGTCGGGGTGGTTGAAGTGGGTCATCAGCCGGAACCCGACGTCCGGGTAGGTGTCGTGGAAGCGGTCGATCATGTCCAGGAAGGTGTGGTCGAAGCGGTCGGGGTGGAAGGCCAGTTCCTTGGTGCCGAGCCGGATCGCCTCAACGCCGGCTTCGGCCAGCGCGGTGAACCAGGCGGCGAGCTTGCTGTTGGGCAGCACCATGGGGTCTCCGCCGGAAAGGAGAATCTCGCGGAGCTTCTCCCTGCCGGTTTCGGGGTGGCGACCGCCGTTGGCGGCGACTGCGGCGTTGTGCTCACGGATGTAGTCGGTCACCTCGAGGATCTGGGCAAGGCCCTTCTTCTTGACGGTCCCGTCGCGGCGCTCGACAGGCTTTCGGGCGATCAACTCCTCCCGGTAGCAGAACCGGCAGTGCGCCGAGCAGGTCGAGATCACATAGAGGAGGCCCATCTCGTATTTGTGGAGGAGGCCTTCGACGGGGCTGTAGTCCATCTGCTTGCCGGGGTCCTCGGTACCGTCGAGGTTGAGAGTCTCGTCGGGGGATGCTTTGACGAGCTTCTGCAGGGCGGGGCTGTTCTTGGATATCTCGAAGTAGTGGCGGGTTAGCTTCACCGGCATGCGGGATTCGATGTCGCGCTCTGTTCCTCGGATCCGGACAAGTTGATCGAGTTCGGAGGGGGTGTAGAATCCGAGCATGTCCTTGGGGGCGGTGCCGTTGGCGAAGGGGTCGAGCCCGTTGAGGATCTGCCGGTCGTATCTGGGGTTCTCTACGGCGTCGAGGACGAGCCGCTCCCTATCGGCCGGTTCGTATTTCGCCTTGCCCATGGTTGGTTCTTGCTTCCGCTCGCTCCGGTCTGTTGAAGCACCATCCCCCAGTGATGTTCAACAATGAACAGCATACTATAGTGACTGTACTATAATGCACAAGCACGGACGTCCGCTCCCCTCAGCTACGGCAGCTGAAGCGCTGCTCGGTTCGCCTGCGCTTATGACGGTCACGGAACTGATCGCCAGAGCGGGTGGGGAGTTGACCCCCACGGAGCGCCGCATTGCTGAGGTTGTGGTCTCCGAGCCGACTCTGCTCGCGTTCGGGACTGTGTCCGATCTTGCCAACCGGATCGGTACGAGCCGACCGTCCATCGTCCGGTTCGCCAACAAGCTGGGGTTCGACGGCTACGCATCGCTGCAGACCGTGGCCCGGCGGAGGGTCGAGGACGATCTCTCCCGCCCCCGTGACCGCATCAGGCGGGACCCGTCCGAGGGGCCCTCCGCGCTGGATGAGCTCGTTGGCGGGTTCGAGTCGGCTGCAGCTACGGTGGCGCGGGGTGAGATTCGGGCCATTGCCGAGAGGGCTGCGGCCGCCGAGTCGGTTTGGATCGTATCGGGGGAGACCTCTTTGGCCGGCGCTCATGCGCTTCGCAGTGGTCTTTCCATGATCCGGCCCCGGGTGTACCTGATCGAGGAGCACTCCGCCGGCCGGGATCTGGTCGACGCCGGACCGGGAGATTTGGCAGTCGTCATCGCCTTCTACCGTTATCGCAACTCCTCTTTGTCTGCGGCCGGCGCCTTGGTCGACCAAGGAGTTCCCCTCGCGGCTGTGACTGACAGCCCGCTCTCTCCGCTGGCAGCCTCAGCAGAGGTGCTCTGCCAAGTGTCGGTTCCGGCTGTCGGCCCGTTCGACAGTTCTGTTCCCGCGGTGGTTGTCGCCGAATTGGTCGTCGCCGATGTCGCGGTACTCGTCCAGGCAGAGGCCAAGAAGCGCGTCGACCGCCTCGAAGCGCTATGGGCTGCGACCGAGACGTTCCTGCCCGGAAGCTAGACCCGGACCCTGTAGTTGTCGGCAACGAGAAGCTCCGTTGTCCCTTGGTCGCACCGGTTTGTAGCACATGTGTGATATGCTGCTGTCGTGACCGAGACGACCACCGTGCGCCTCAACGACGAGGAACGAGCACTGCTCGACGAAGTCGCCTCTGAGTTCGGCGGCCGATCAGGCGCGATCAAGCAGGGCATTGCGATGCTCGCCCAAGAGCATCGCCGTCGTCGCGCCCTGGACAGATTCATGGACGACTGGGTCTCCGAGACAGGACCCGCCGACCCGGACGGGGTGGCTGCGATGCGCGATCGCTTCTTCGATCGACGGTGATCCTCGACGCAGTCGTGCTGATCGCCGTGGATCGCGACGAGGCTGGTGCCAAGGACTTCATCGAAGCCGCTCGGCTGGAAGGCGAGCCGCTCCGAACGACCGCACCAGTAGTCGCGCAAGTATGGCGGGACGGCTCGCAGCAGGCTCGTTTGTCCCGGTTCCTCCCCGCGCTGGACGTCCGCCCGTTCACTGCAGAGCACAGCTCGCTGGTCGGAACGCTGCTTCGTCACTCTGGGGCTTCCGATGTCGTCGATGCCCATCTGCTCGCGTGCGCAATCCACCTCGACGACACCATCATCACTGCCGACCTCGACGATTTCACACGTCTAGCAGCACACCTTGGCAAGGCAAAGCCACGGGTCCAACGGTGGCACTGAAGAAACTGTCGCGTCAACGACTCGATCACGATGTCGTGGGCACCGGGATGTTGACGTCAGGAATGATCAGCGGAGTCCGTCGGCGTCAAGTGCATCCCAAACGGCGTCCTTGTCGGCAATGTCGACCAGCATGCGCCCGCCGCCGAACGTGGGTAGGGGCGCACCATGGACGACTACACCGTCACGAGCGATCTCTCTCCAGAGCGGACCCCCGCTTTTCAACTTCTTGATGTTGTGCCGATCAAGGGCAATAGGAGACCCGAACACCAAATGCAGGCACAAGAGACCTAACGAGCGCCGGGCGGGATTTGAACCCGCGGCTTTACGGCTTTGCAGGCCGTTCCCTTGGTCCACTCGGGCACCGACGCTAGAACCCAAAATGCTAGCGCCGGTGTGTCGCCGTGCGACTATGGGGCGATGGCAGTTGAGATCTCTTTCGTCGGACGCACCGCAGTTGTTGTGGGAGGTGGCGGCGGGGGCATCGGCACCTCTGTGTGTGAGCGAATAGCCGAGGCGGGGGCCGACATCATCGCCATTAGCGCAGTGCAAGAACACGTTGACGACACCGTTGACCGTGCAAACGCCATCGGAGTGCAGGCATCGGCCCAAGTGGCCGATGTGAGCGACTTCGATGCTCTCAAAGCCGCTATAGACGACGGCGCCCAAGCGGTTGCAGTGCCGGACCTTCTGGTCAACGTCGTCGGGGGCGTGACACCGCAATATTGGCACCGCCTGTCGGACTACCCGATCGAAACGTTCGACCACCTGCTCACCACCAACCTGCGCTACGCCTTCGTCAGCGCGCAGCATGTGGCCCGCAGGCTGATCAACGACGGTCGCCCTGGTGCGATCGTCAACATCTCCTCAATCGCCAGCGGTGGACAGCCCCTCCTGGGAGCGTATGGCGCCGCCAAAGCAGGCTTGGATTCGCTCACTCGCACCATGGCGATGGAGTGGGGGCGCCATGGCATACGGGTCAACGGTCTGGCACCCGGCACCATCAACACGCCGCGGTCAGGGCGCGATCCAGATGAGGTTGACCCCATGGCTGCGTCCATCACTCTGCAACGCCGCGGGCGCCCTGACGACATCGCCGATGTCGCCCTCTTTCTGCTCAGCGATCTCGCCGGCTATGTGACCGGTCAGACCATTGCCGTGGACGGAGGTCCGAGTCGTGCGGGCATCGACCAGCACGATCTCCCCCGAGCCGTCACCAACCCCGCAATCCGCGCCCGCTTTGAGCAATAGGATCCTCTGGCGGGGGCCTATAGCACTCGTATGAGGCGCCCGATAAACGCTGCCATCTGCTCACGGGTGGCGAAATCGCTGGGCGAGAATGTGGTTTCGGTCGTACCGGTGGTGATGCCGAGCCCGTAGATCCGGGCGATGTCGTCAGCCGCGAACGACGAGGAGATGTCGACAAACCCCGTGAGAACGTCATCAGCGGCACTTCCCGAGACCACCGCATACATCCGGGCCAACATCGCCGCCACCTGCTCTCGCGTAACAAAATCGGTCGGCGAATACGTGGTCTCGGATGTGCCGGTGGTGACGCCGAGCCCGTAGAGCCGGGCGATGTCGTCTGCCGCGAACGACGAAGAGATGTCGACAAACCCTGTTTGAACCACATCCGCAGGGCTACCCGTCAGTTCCTGATAGGTCCGAGCGAGCATCGCAGCCACCTGCTCACGAGTAGCGAAATCGGTCGGCGAATACGTGGTGTCAGAAGTGCCGGTGGCGATCCCTTTGCTGTACAGCAATTCCAGGTAGTCAAAGGAATAGCTGATCGGGTTGACATCGGTGAAGCCTGGTTCAGGTACCGATACCGAGTAGGCATACAGCTTGGCATCGAAGCGGTCCAGCGCCCACATGTTCGTGCCATCTGACCAGATTCCCCAAACGCCGCTGTTGTCCGAAGCCAACTTGATGTCTTTGGCTACATCTCTGGCACCGGTCGACAAACCGTATGCAAATATGTGGCCCTCGGGTATATCGGCCACCCACATCGTCTCACCGTCAGACAACAAACCAACCGGAATGGTGTTTTGGGTATCCAACACGATGTCGGAATCAGTTTCGCGGGCACCTGTCGACAGGCTGTATGCAAACAGCTTGTCCACCGAATGGTCCGCTACCCACACCGTTTCGCCGTCAGACCACAAACCAGTCGCATCCGTATTCTCGGGATCGAGAGTCAGGTCCTTGTCGGTTGCGCGAGCACCGGTCGACATCGAGTAGGCGAACAACTTGTATTCGGTTGGATCCGCAATCCACGCTGTGGCCCCATCGGACCACACTCCAGCCGGGTCCGCGCTGTCCGGGCCGAGTTCAATGTCGTTTCCGGGTTGGCGTAGTCCCGAGGAACTGTCGTACGCGAAGAGGCGGTCATGACACCAGTCAACTACCCATGCTGTTTGGTCCGTGGCCCACATCCCGGCGGGACAATCGTTGTCTTCGGCCAACCCGAACAACTCCATATGGCCCTCATTGGCAGATCCCAATCCAAACTCTTCGGATGTCCCGCTCACGCCGCCAGGCAGCGCGTAAGCGTAAGCGTGCCCATCGATTGAATCCGCAACCCAGACAGTCTCGCCATCAGACCAAATCCCAGCGGGATCAGAGTTCTCCTCGGTCAGCGGAAATTCGCTGTCGAGATCCCGTTCTCCCGTCGACAGGGAATAGGCGAACACCTTGTCTTCGTCCCGGTCGGGAACCCATATTGTCGTTCCATCCGACCAGAGGTCATAAAATCTGGCGTTCTCTGGGTCAAGCTCTATATCACGGCTCGAGTCGCGGACTCCGCTTGACAATGTGTAGGCATACAGTTTGAGGTCAGCTCTATCGCCGACCCACATGGTCACGCCATCGGACCAGAGACTCCACGGCCAGTCGTTGGCTCCATCCACAATGAACTCTTTGCTGGAGTCCCTGAGGCCACTCGACAACGTGTAGGCATAGATCTGCAGGTCATTGTCATCTGCGACCCACATGGTCGTGCCATCAGACCAAATCCCGAACGGGCTGTCGTTGGCGGAGGCCAGGACGAATTCCTTGTCCGGGTTGCGGGATCCAGTCGACAGGTCGTGGGCGTACACCGCATCGTCAACCCAGTCGGCCACCCACATGGTTTCGCCGTCTGACCACACACCGAAAGGATTGCTGTTGACTTCTCTGGACAGACCGATGTCTCTGGCCGGGAGGCGCTCACCCTGTGTTGAGGTGACAGTGATCGTCACGAAAATGATGTCGTCGATCACGGGCGTGGTCTCCACGTTTCCCTGTGAGTCCTTCCCGTCATAGACCGTCACCCAGAACCGGTAGCTGATCCGACCGCTGCCCGCCACAGCGACTCCCAGCGAGATCTGACCGTCGGCATCAACAGAGAACGAAGACGCGTCCTGGCCGATGAGCGAGTACGTCAGCGTGTCGCCGTCGGCGTCGGTCGCCGAAACCGGGTCACCGACCCCTGCGCGTGCGCCGGTCTCGTCGTGCATTCTGCGCATCGTCGTGTTGCCGTCGACGAACACCGGCTCGGAATTGGAAGGCTTTGAATCCTGGGCTACCGAAGGCGTAATCGACCCGGCAAGCACGGCAAAAAACAAACTCAAGGCAAAACCGACTCGGGTTCCGTGCCGCGCACCCGCTGTCTCATAACTGCGAAACACATCAACTCCAATGCGAGGTACGAACTGCGAACGGGCCAACGCTAGCCAAGACTCCGGCCACTTTTGTGGACCTCAAGGTCTGTTAATTCCCGACCTAGTAAGTTAGGATTAGACTTCCAACCCGTATCAACGACCCAAGGCGGTCAAACCATGTCACTTCGAATCAACGACGAAGCACCCGACTTTTCAGCCGACACCACCGAAGGAACCATCTCCTTTCACGATTGGATCGGCGACGGCTGGGCGCTGTTGTTCTCACATCCCAAAGACTTCACGCCGGTCTGTACCACCGAACTCGGTGCCGTAGCAGGGCTCAAGGACGCCTTCGCGGCTCGCAACTGCAAGATCATCGGTATCAGCGTTGACGGGGTCAGCGATCATCAAGCCTGGAGCGGCGACATCGAATCAGCCACCGGAAACGCCCTCAACTATCCGCTGATCGGCGACCCCGAACTCAACATCGTCAAGCTGTATGACATGTTGCCTGGCGATGCAGGCGACACGTCCGAGGGTCGAACCGCCGCCGACAACGCCACCGCCCGGTCGGTGTTCATCATCGGCCCTGACAAGAAGATCAAGGTCACCCTCACTTACCCGATGACCACGGGACGCAACTTCGACGAAATCCTGCGCATCCTTGATTCATGTCAGCTCACCGCCAACGAGGCGGTAGCCACCCCCGCAAACTGGCAACAAGGTGAAGACGTGATCATCGTGCCCGGCGTGTCCGACGAAGCGGCCGCGGAGAAGTACCCGGACGGTTTTGAGCGTCGCCTTCCTTATCTCCGTTACGTATCCCAACCCTAAGGTTCAACTTTAGGGTTGGGCTGTAGTTGCTTTGACCCTGCCGTCGGGGAGATCCTCGATCTCGCCGCGCTTGCGCATCCGGTCAAGGTGCAACTCCGCGCTACGCGCCTCGACACGGTCAGCAAAAACAGACTGAGCACCAGGGCGATATATGAACCGGTGGCGCACCATGTCGGCAATCGTGCGGGACTCAGACAAGAACTCGAGCATTGCCGCGTGGCGCCGAGGGATCGCCGCTTCGAACGCATCAAGCAGTTTCAGGAACTCCTCGCGGCTCTCGATCACGCCCTTGTGGTGAAAGGTCACATAGAAATCGGCCTCTTCGTCCCGAACCTGGCCGATACTGGCCTCGAATTGTTCAAGGTCACTCCAGGTGTCCCCGTAGTAGGGACCGAACCCGCTGAGATCAATGTCGGACAGAAAAAACACGCCACCGGAAATCCGAAAGCCGCTGTGGCCACGAGTATGGCCCGGCAGATGAACGGCCTCAACTGTCACACCGCCAAGGTCGAACACATCGCCGTCGCTGAAACCGTGGGCATCAGGACGCGGTGTATAGAAGAACTCATCGACAAACAGACGGGCCAGTTCGTCTCGCTCCTGCGGTATTGGACCTTGGACTTCGAGCATGCCCTCAAGACTCTTCAAGGCCAGCAAGTCCTCGTGATGTACGTGAATCCGAGCGCTGGGAAACATCTTGTTCCCGGCGATGTGATCCTCGTGCCCATGACTGTTGAGCACCGCATCGACAGGAACAGACAAGCCGCCTTGTGCAACCACGGAGACCGACGGGTCGATTATGACCGACTCCCCGCTGCCTCGGACGACCAGCGAGTTACCCGACGGGTACTTGCCCTGATCTGCTCCCACCAAAACCGTTACCTCATCAGTGAGAACTCGGCTCTCCCCTGTCCACATTCCTTCCATCCCCCGACCCTACTTCTCATTGTTCCCGCAGCCTCTATCCCGGTCGACACCAGACATTCGCGCCTATCAGCGTTGCTAGGAGCGCACGATTGTGAGTTCGTGAATCGGGATCGGCGCGGTAACATGAACAGCCGATTGCGGACGTAGCTCAGTTGGTAGAGCGCAACCTTGCCAAGGTTGAGGTCGCCGGTTCGAACCCGGTCGTCCGCTCCAATCAATGGTCGCCACCGATGACTTACACAGGCACTCACACCAACACAGGCACTCACACCAACACAATCGACGTTGAGGCGCTGACTCGCTGGATGGACGCCAACGGCGTACCCGGTGCCGGTGAGATTCCGGAGTTGCAGGACCTGGCGGGAGGCTCCCAAAACGAGCTCACGCTGATTGAACGGGGCGGACACAAGATGGTTATCCGTCGACCACCCGCTACCGCCGTCGACGACCGGCTCGACGGCATCCGCCGCGAACACCGTCTTGTCAAAGCGCTGAAAGGAGCTGACGTCCCCCACGCTGAGTACATCGCCGGTTCAGACGACACCGAGCTATTGGGCATGCCATTTTATCTCATGGAGGCCGTCGACGGTTGGTCGCCTATGGATGTCGGAGGATGGGCCCCGCCTTTCGACACTGATCTCGGTGCCCGTCAATGCCTGGGACTTGAACTCGCCCGCGGCGCGGCGTTGTTGTCGAAAGTCGACTGGCAATCGCGTGGGCTTGAAGGCTTCGGGCGCCCCGACAACTTCCACGAACGCCAAGTCGACCGCTGGCTGGCGTTCCTCGAACGGATCAAATGCCGCGAACTCCCCGGACTCGACATCGCAGCCGAATGGCTTCGTAACCATCGCCCCCGCCACTGGTCACCCGGGATCATGCATGGCGATTATCAATTCGCCAACGTGATGTTCAGCCATGGCGCCCCAGCAGAACTTGCCGCCATCATCGATTGGGAGATGACCACCGTCGGCGACCCGCTGCTGGACCTCGGCTGGGTGATGATGTCGTGGCCGACAGCGGACGGCGACATCGACGGCAACTCCGTGAGCAGTTCCTTGAGCATGCAGGGGATGCCGAGCCGCGACGAAATGCTCGACTGTTACGAGACGATCAGCGGCCGTTCGACCGAAGACATCGACTACTACATCATCCTCGCCCGCTTCAAGCTCGGAATCGTGCTCGAGCAGGGGTACAGCCGTTTCCTTGCCGGAGCGGGAGTAAACCCGAAGGTCGAGGCATTCGGCCCGCTCGTGCTGGACCTGATCAGCAAAGCCGCCGGCCTGGCTGCCAAAACTCCCTAGCGTCCATGAGCTAGATAGGAATAGTAATTATATACGTGAGTAACCACTTGTGTTTGTGCTGGTCGGGTACCTTTTTCGAGAGTGTTTGACACACGGTGAAGGTACACTGGAGGGGTATGGGTAAGCCATCCGATGACGCCGATTCAGGTACTGGGGTTGTTGCGTATTCGACGCCTGTGCGGTTGCCGTTGCAGGGTTTGTCTAACAGTGCGAAACAACAGATTTGGCGTGACCGTCAGATTCAGGCTCAGGCATACAACTGGGGCGTCGAAGACGTACTCGAAGCTCATTATCGCGGTGTAACGGTTCCGAATCCACGGAACAATTCGAAACCGTTAACGAAGCTGCGCCGCGAGACGGGTTTGGGTCATAGTTTGTTGTTGCAACGCGGCGGGTATTGGTCGGCTGTCACGGCAGCCAAGAAATGGTCTAAACGCCGCCGGCAGGTTGTGTATGCACAACGCAAAGCAGCCGAACGCACAGACGAAGCCGTAACTAAACTCGATGCTGCTGCGCGACAACACACCGATCTACATGGGTTGGTTACAGCGTTGAGCGACGCTGTGTTGTTGTACCGGAATCAGCATCTGCGGCGTGTTGAACTGACTGAGTCGGCTGGGAACGTGTCAACCGGGTTGTGGACAACCCGACCTGATGCAGCGTTGCTTGACATGAACGTCGATGACCGTTCCGACGCGATCAACGCGACTGTCGAAGCCTCCGATGAAGTGTTGGAAGTATTCAACGTGACGGTGAAATCGTTGCGGGCGGCGATCACCGAGTCCGATGCCACTGCGGCGGTTCGTAAACGTTTGCGGGGGTGGGTTACCAAAACCGTGACGGCGGTTGCTTCGGAGGCGAAGGCTGACAAGAAACTGTTGACCCACATCGCCAAAGGCGACAAACGCCTGTTTCGGTCACGACGCGACCTTGAATCCTGTTCAGGACCGGCGTTGATCCTGTTCGAGGGATGCACCATCACCGACGGGGCGTTGCGTCTGCCGGGTCGCACCGAAATCCCGTTGCCGGCCGGGATCAACACCATCGACGACGTTCTCGCGACACACAAAACCGAGGGTTTAGCGTGGTCCGGGACGGTACATATTGTTGACGTGACTGATCTGGCCGGCAAAGTCACCCGCCGTACGGAACCGAAGCATCGCAAATACCACGCCCATTTCCTATGCCAGGCTACCGCTGACACGCCGGAGCCGGTGACGGCTCCGGAGCATTCGTTGGGTTGCGACTGGGGTGTCGTGACACCGTTGGTGTGCAGCGACGGAACCGCCTATCCCAAACATGCCACTGAGGAGCAGCTACAAGCGAACCAGAAACGGCACAACAAAGCCACACTGTTGCAGGAGTCGATGGCCACCAAAACGGTTGGCAGCAACCGTCACAAAAAACAGCGACGCAGCCGCCGGCGACTCGTTGCTAAGAACACGAATGTGCGGGTCAATCATCAACACCATGTCGCCAAAGCAGTCGTTACGGCACCTGGTGTGCGTCATGTCGTTACTGAAGACACCAAAATATCGAACATGACCGCCTCAGCCGAAGGTACCAAACACTTCCCTGTGCACGGCTCGGCTGGTAAACGCGGTTTGAACCGCAGCATCGCCGAGACTGCACCGGCCCGGCAAACCTCTCTGATCGAACGCGCTGCTGTGAAGCATTCTGTATCGACCACGCGGGTTCATCCCGCGTATACAAGCCTGACCTGTTTCGTTTGCGGGGCGTTAGGACAACGCGAGACCCAAGCGTTGTTCCACTGCCTCGAATGCGGTTCGTACACCCAAGCGGATGTGCAAGCCTCATGCAACGTAAACGACATAGGCAACCCCGACATGTACCCCACATGTCGGGATACTGGCGGCAGGGACAACCGTCGTAAGACGTTAGAAGACGCGGTCCAAACGTTTTTGGATTCAACCGACGTCGACGGAAACGTCACAAACAAATACGCCTACGCAACCAGCAATGGTTACTCAGGTATATACGTCCCATAGGAATCCAGAATGGACCACAGAACCTTCGACGCACTCGCTGGCCGACGACTTCTGGTCGTCGGGGCCTCATCAGGCAGCGGACGTGCCACTGCCATCGCCCTAGTGCGCTCAGGCGCCGATGTGGTCTTTGCGGCACGTCGAGCCGGCAAGCTGAGCGCCGCCGTGGAAGAAGCAGGCGCAGGACATGTGGTCACCATGGATGTCCTCGACGGCGAAAGCGTCAGCCGTGGTGTGAACGAGGCGGCCGAGCTCCTCGGCGGGACGATCGACGGCATCGTCTACACCTCGGGGATGTCACCATTGCGCCCTTTAGCAGACCTGAGCGTGGCCGACTGGCAACAAGTGTTCGGTGTCAACACCATCGGCCCGAACCTGGTAATAACCGCCGCACTCCCGTATCTCAGCGACGACGCCGTTGTGACAGTTTTCTCCTCGGACTCTTCTCTGCAACCCCGCCACTCGCTGGTTGCCTACGCGGCAGCCAAACGAGCTCTGGAGGCGACGCTTGAAGGTTGGAGGACGGAGCTGCTCGGCGGTCGGCGATTCGTCGCTGTGCTGCTAGGACCCACCATGCCAACCGAGTTCGGAGACGCCTTCGACGCAGAAACCATGGGCGCCACCTTCGTGCATTGGCAACGCCAAGGATTTCGTACCGGCCTGATGAACGCCGATGATGTTGCCAACGGACTCACTTCATGTTTGGCGGCAATGTTCGCCGCTAGTGACTTCGGCATCGAGACAATACTCTTACGCGCCCCCGAACCACCACAACCCGAACCCCAGCAGTAGATCCCCTCGGTAGGAGCCGGATTGCAACTCTGCTAGCGGTTGATGTTCTTCTTCATCTCGTCGAGCCGCATCAGGATCGGATAGCCGCCAACACTGATAGCGTTGCCGTGTCCGGTGCCAGCCCGACCGACAACGCTCCGGATCCCTCGCTCCATGGTCATCCGGTCCTGGGTGTAGACGAACGTGGGTCGGTAGCCGGTTGGTAGGAGAATCTGCCTGCTTGTTGCCGTCCCGGGGAGCAGTTTTCGTGATGCCTCCGACGTCAAGAGTATACTCTTTAGGCTGAGACGCCTGAGAGGCAACCATGGCTGCAGAGACATCCGCTGAGTTCCAGAAGGCCACCGATCACACGTTCAGGGAGGAGGATATCGAGCAGGCGAGGAGGGCAGCCGGCATCTACCGGGCGTCGCGCGCTCAAGAACATCTCACCGAGGTCACGCATGATGCGATGCGGAACTTTGCTCGCAGCTACGGCGACGACAATCCTCTGTACGGCTCTGAGGATTACGGGGAGTCCACGAGATGGGGGGCGCAGATCGCGCCGCCGATGATTCCGATTGGTCTCAACAAGCCGCTGTACGAGGACAAGCCGGAGGTTCGAGTCAAGCGTCCCTCGTTCAGGGGGATTCATGTATTCGTATCGGGAAGTTCTTGGGAGTGGTTTCGGCCGCTGGTCGCAGGCGATCAGCTGTTCAGCTACGGGGGGATCGAGTCAGTTGAGGAGAAGGAGTCAGAATTCGCCGAGCGGTCAGTGCTGATCACCTACGCCAGTCTCAAGATGAACCAGAACGGTGAACTCGTAGCCATCTCTCGCACGCTGGCGATTCACACGGAGCGAAAGACGGCCCGCAAGAAGGGCAAGTACGCCAAGATCGAGCCCGCTACCTACACCGAGGCCGACCTTGCGGAGATCGACGCGATTTATGCCCAGGAGAGCGCTCGGGGGGGAGAGGCGCGGTGTTGGGAAGACGTCACGGTCGGCGAGACCCTCACGCCGATGGCGAAAGGTCCGCTCACAACCACCGACATGATCGTGTTCCATGCGGGAGGATACGGCTTCGTTCCCTATGCCCCATGTTCGAACCGGATCGCGTACGAGAACCGACAGCGGATCAAGCCGTTCTATGTGGCCAACGAGTACGGCGTCCCCGATGTGGCTCAGCGCGTCCACTGGGACTCGGTGTGGGCGCAGGCAATCGGGAACCCGATGGCATACGACTATGGAGTGATGCGTGACTGCCACCTGTCGCACTTCGTGACGGACTGGATGGGCGACGAGGGATGGCTGGTGCGACAGAGCAGCGAGATTCGCAAGTTCAACTACGTTGGCGACACTCACATCATCACTGGCGAGGTGGTCGGTAAGCGGGTAGAGGATGGAAGATGTCTCGTTGAAGTCGAGATGCGTGGCGTGAATCAACGAGATGTTGTGACCTGCCCGGGCAAGGCCACGGTGGCGCTACCGAGCCGAGAGCATGGTGCCGTTGTGTTGCCTGAGGCTCCGGGTGACTTGGCGGACGACGCAGCGGCTCGAATGGACCGCCACCGCGACCTTGCAGCGGAGCGCCGCTTGGCAGAGCAATCGGCGTAGGCCGGTTCAATCCGCCCGCCGATGGCCCGTTAGCTCGTCGGGTTCTGCTCGGTAGGTGAAGCTGCCTTTTTGACATTCTTCACGCGGGCCATCGTCGCCTTCGCCGCACTGGCCTGATTGTCAGCCTCGTTGGCGAACAAGAATCGACGCCGCTCGATCTCGTCCTCGGCCTGATTGAGGTTGTCTTTCACGAGCGCCAGGACCTTGCGAGGCGTTTTGGCTAGACGAGCCGCTACCTCGGCGGTGTAGTCGCTGAGTTCCGTCGAAGGGACGACCGCGTGGACCATCCCCAACTGAAGGGCCCGCTCCGCGTCGATCTTCTCGTTGAGGAGGTAGAGTTGGCGCGCAGCCCCGGTCCCGGCGATGCGAGTCCACCAAAACGTGCCGCCGTAGTCGCCGGATAGGCCGATCGGTGTGAAGTTGGCAGCGAACACGGCGTCGGGAGATGCGAATCGCAGGTCGCAGGCGGCGGCCAGGCTGCACCCTGCTCCGACGGCTGGACCGCCGACCATCGCGATGGTCGGCTTCGGCATCTGGTGCAGCAGCATGGCGGCGTGAGTGTCGTGTCGGGCCAGCTCACCCTTGAGGGCATCGCGCGGGACGCCAAGCTCCATGCCCTCCGATCCACGACTCGACGACCTGTCTCCGCCGGAGCAGAAGCCGCCTAGCTGGCCATCGGCGGCAGCGCCCGTGATCACCACCACCTTGACGGCATCGTCGTCGGCGACAGCCTTGACCGCAGCGTCGAGCGCTGCGATGAGCTCACCATTGAGCGCGTTGCGGAGCTTGGGCCGGTTCAATGTGATGGTCGCGACCTTCTCGACGATGTCGACAAGGAGAACGGGTTCCGTGTATGGTTCCGAGCTGGCCATGCGATGAAACTCCTGCGGACTTTCGACGGTTGATAGAGGATACTTTATTCTGGGCGGCGAGGTGAGCAGGCGGGGCTGGCACGACCCAAGCTGCCGACACGATTGGTGATTGTTGATGCACTTCCGCGTACCCCGGCGGGGAAGGTGCGCAAGCAGGAGCTTCGTCGACTGCGGTGACGGCTCAACATAAAACGGGATACTCTTTAGCGTCCCGTCGAGAGAGGACTCCCATATGTTGCCTGACGACACACAAGTGATCTCGGTCGATGACCATGTGATCGAGCACGCGGCCGTCTGGACCGACCGGCTACCGAAGAAGGATCAAGAAGCGGGGCCCCACGTGGTTGAGGTCGACGGAGGGGGGCAGGCATGGCGATTCGAGGGTCAAACCATGCCGACGATCGGGCTGAACGCGGTGGCCGGCAAAGATCCCAAGGACTTCGGGCTGGACCCCGTCAGCTTCGATGACATGCGATCCGGCTGCTACGACGTCAAGGCTCGCGTGGCAGACATGGACCTCGATGGTGTGCACGCGCAGATGTGTTTTCCGTCGTTCCCGGGATTCGCCGGCTCGACCTTCTTTGGGGCCAAGGACAAGGAGCTAGCGGGCCGGTGCGTGGTCGCGTGGAACGATTTCATTCTTGACGAGTGGTGCGCGGCCGCTCCAGGTCGTTTCATCCCGATGGTGATGGTTCCGTTCTGGGATGTCGAGGCATCGGTCGCTGAGGTACAACGAACCGCCAAGAAGGGCGCGAAGTCCATCACGTTCAGTGAGGCACCGCATCGCTTAGGGCTTCCCTCGTTTCACACCGATCACTGGGACCCGTTCCTCGCGGCGGCGCAGGATGCCGACATGCCGCTTTGCTTGCATTTCGGCACCGGTGGCGCACCAGAGGTGGCGCCAGATGCGAACTTCGCGGTCGCGGTCGCGCTATTCGGCATGAACTCGCAGTTCACCGCAATCGACATGATCCTCTCTCGGACGTTTCACGAGTTCCCCCGCTTGCGCGTCGCGCTCTCCGAAGGTGGCATCGGATGGATCCCCTATGTCCTCGAACGCGCAGACGACACCTGGGAGCGGCATCGCTGGTACACGGGCGTGAACCCTGACGTGCGTCCATCGGACCTCTTTCGGGAGCACATCTTTGGTTGCTTCATCTCCGACCAAGCAGGCATCGAGGAACGCCATCTCATTGGCCTAGACAACATCATGTTCGAGAGTGACTACCCCCATAGCGACAGCCACTTCCCGACTTCACGAGAAGACCTTGAGGTCGCGCTGCGCGACGTGCCCGATGATGAGGCAAGCAAGATCGCTGAGGGCAACGCTCGACGAGTCTTCAACTTCCCCCGGCAGTGACGAGGTCCGGGAAATGAGGCCGACACCGAAGGGACATTGGCGCCTCGCCGGCGAGAGCGACGCCGGCAAGCGGTCGCCAGTGTGGCTGTCTATGGCGGTTCTGGTCGGCGTCGCGAATCTTTGACATGTGTAGCCTGGGAGTGTGCGAGGACATGCGCAACCTGGGTACGAGCGAGCTGCGAGCGACGGATAGTCAATGACTCGCGACCTAGGGCTGGCCGGAAGCACCGACAAGTTGGCGTCGCGGCTTGCGACGCAGATCATCGACGAGATCGTGCAGCGCGACTGGCCCGTTGGTGAGGTGATCGGCTCCGAGGATGAGCTGATCAAGCAGTACGGCGTGAGCAGGGCGGTCTTTCGGGAAGGCGTTCGCATCGTCGAGCATCAACACGTCGCTCGCATGCGCCGCGGCCCTGGCGGCGGGCTGGTGGTCGCTGAGCCTGTCGTCGACGCGGTGATCGACGCGGCCGTCATCTATCTGTTGCGCACAGAAGCGCAGCTCGATGAACTGTTCGAAGCTCGACGCATCATCGAAGAACTCGTGACGGCAGTCGCGCCAACTCGGGTCGATGAGGCCGCCCTGGTGGAGCTGCAGGAGCTTGTCGACGATGAGGATGCGGGTCGCGTGCGAGACCATCGGGCGCTCCACAGTCTGCTGGCTCGGGTAACCGGCAACCCGGCTCTTGAGTTGTTCGTAGAGATGCTCAGCCGCCTTGCCATCTTCTACTTCAGCGAGGTCAACGAGATTTCGAAGCCCACAATCGGCGCGGTCAGACACGCCCATCGCAAGATCGCCGACGCAGTAATGGCGGGCGATGGCGCGCTGGCGCGGCGGCGAATGGCGGCCCATCTGCAGGCTGAAGCCGACTTCATCCGTGCCCGACGAGGTACTCGACAGGAACTCAACGCTGTAACGGCACTCCGCGGCCGGCAGGGTGGCAAGCGGGCGGAGAGTATTGCGCAGGAGATCTTCAGTCGGGTGATCAACGAAGGTCTCTCACCAGGAGTTCTCCTGGGATCAGAGGGCGATCTGATCGAGGAGTATGGCGTGAGCCGCGCCGTACTTCGCGAGGCGGTACGGCTTCTCGAGCACCACCGAATCGCAGCGATGCGCCGCGGCCCTGGCGGCGGCTTGTTCGTGGTTCCGGCCGATGCATCCGCTGTCTGCGACGTTGTCGCGGTGTACCTCAACTGGCACGGCGTTCAAACCGACGACCTCGCCGAGGTACGAACCACTGTCGAGCTCGCCCTCATCGATCTGGTGATCAAGCAGCCTTCGGCACTAGTGGAAGAGCGGCTCAGTCGTGCCCTTGTTGACGAGGCTGAGGCTAGTGACGACGAGGTGGCCGAAGCGGTCCATGATGTCCACGCAGTTATCGCTTCGCTGGGCGGAAACCGCGTCCTCGAATTGGTCGCGCGGATCCTCCTTCGGCTTACCCGACTGCAAGACGCGCAGCGGACGGTCCAGATGCGCAGCGGGATTCGCGCTGAGGTTCTCGAAACGCATTCGGAGATATGCGACGCGCTAATCGCTGGTGAGCGCGACCTCGCGTACCACCGGATGCGGAGACACCTCGCCGCTCTGTCAGGAACGCTCCAGTAGCACCAACGCGCTAATGGGGATACTCTATTTACGTGCGCCACCCCTGGGATCAGAGACTCGGCGTCTGGTCGATCGCAGAAGACAAACCTGATCTGCCAGCAATCATCGATAGTCCCAGCGGACGGGTTCTCAACTACCGCGAACTAGCCGGCTCGGCGCACCAACTCGTTCACGCCCTGCGATCCCACGGTATTGGCCCGCGGGACATTGTCGCTCTTGCCCTTCCGAACGACGTGGACATCGTTCTGTGGCAACTCGCGGCGAGCGAGAGCGGAATGCGTTCGCTCGCGTTGAATCCGGCGTTGTCGGCTTCGGAGATAACTGAGATCGTGGATCACTCTGGCGCGTCGGTGATTGTCGCCCACGCACAAACAGCTGAGAGGGCCGAGGTCGTCTCGCGTTCGGAGTCTGTTCGGCTCAAAGTATCGGTGGGAGGGGAGATCGCCGGCTTCGTTGCTCAATCTGATCTGGTCAACGGGCATCCGATCAGCAGTCCCGCGGACCGAACCCTCGGTGGTCCCGTGTACTACTCGTCTGGCACCACCGGCAAACCGAATGGAATCTGGCGGCCGCTACCAGAGGTAGATCCGTCTGACGCGGCCGACGCTCACAAGATTTTCGCCCGCGCGTTCCAGTTTCGGCCGTTCGGGGGCCCACACCTCGTGTCGGCAGGCATGCACCATGGCGGATGCCAGGGCTTCTACACCTCCGCCCTTCACGTCGGCCAACCCCTTGTCATCATGGGGAGGTTCGATGCCGAGTCCGCGCTCCAACACATACAACGCCACGGCGTGACGACTGCATACATGGTTCCCACTCAGTTCGTTCGACTGCTTCGACTGCCGGATATCATCAAGGCCGCGTCCGATGTCTCAAGCCTCGAAGTCGTCGTTCACTCAGCCGCGCCCTGCCCCGTCGACGTGAAATGGCAGATGATCGAGTGGTGGGGGCCTGTGATCTGGGAGACCTACGGAGGGATGGAGGGCGCGGCGACGATCGCGAAGCCTCACCGCTGGGTCGAGAAGCCGGGCACCGTAGGCCGGGCGGTGCGCGGAATGAGCGTCGACATTCTCGACGATGACGGCAACCATCTCCCGAGCGGCGAGCCCGGACACGTCTACATGCAGCCCGACTCCGGTCCGACATTCGAGTACAGCGGCGAGCCTGGATTGACGGAATCCGCTCACCGAGGACGGGCCTTCACGATTGGCGATATCGGCTTCCTCGATGAGGACGGCTACCTGTTCCTCCTTGATCGAGCGAAAGACATGATCATCAGCGGCGGGGTCAACATCTACCCCGCTGAGATCGAAGCAGTGTTGACAGGATTTCCTGCCGTGGCGGACGTTGCCGTGATCGGGGTGCCCGACGACGAATGGGGAGAGTCCGTCAAGGCCGTGGTCGAACTTGTCGAGGACGTCGAGTCATCGACCACACTTGCGGACGAACTGATCGCTTACGCCCGCGAGCACCTTGCTAGCTTCAAGTGTCCAAGATCAGTGGAGTTCCGGGACACTCTTCCCCGAACTGAGGCGGGCAAGCTGTTCAAGCGGCTGCTGCGCGACGAGGCCGCCGAGCGGGACGCTCGTCAGGAGTGAGACAGAACTCTTTGACGGCTCGACGACCGTCCCCGCCCGTGACGTCGATCGACACGGATCGAGAGACAGAAGCAATCGAATGCCATGTGGCACCGGCGCTGGCGCACGGAGGAGGCTGGGATGGCTGAGAATGAGCACCAGGGAGTAGCTGATGTGGTGATTCCGGAGTTGACGGAAGCAGATGACCGACTTCATCCGTCGACCGACGACTGGTGGGAAACAGAGACAGCTTGGTTCTCTTTCAGCGTCGCCGAGCGGCGGATCGGTGGCTGGTTCTACAACCAGATTCTCCCTACGCAGCAGGTTTGCAACGGCGGCGCATGGGTGTGGGATGACTCCGCCGCACCGGCGTTATACGAGCGGCGGGAACAGCAGCTTGAACTGCCATCGATCAATGATCTTGATCTCCGTGACGTTGAACTCCCGAACGGGAATCACATCAAGATGATCGAGCCGCTGTCAGAGTACCGAGTGCGCTACGCCGATCCTGGTGCGTTCGAAGCCGACCTGTTGTTCCGAGGGATCATGGCTCCGAACTCTCACCCGCTGCGCACGGCACCGTTTTGGCGAGGGCGGCACTTCGATCAACCGATGCACGTCACTGGCGAGATCGTGCTCCATGGCGAGATGATCGAGGTTGACTGCATCTCTGTGCGCGATCGATCTTGGGGGCCGCGACCGATGGGCCCCGATCCGCGGAAGAAGACAACAACCAAGCGCGCCTCGCGCCCTCGACGCGCGCGCGAGGGCGTCGGGTACCCGTTTGGCTCTGCATCGCATGATGATGCGTGGCTCATGTACAGCCGACCCACCGTCGTCGAAGGCGTGGCGTCTGATGCGCTCAGCACTGGCTACCTCTTGAAGGAGGGCGAATATGGCCACCTTGTGAGCGGCCATCGTCGTGTTTGGCTCGACGCCCAGACAAAGTGGATCTCTCGGATTGAGATCGAGGCGACGGACGAGCACGGTCGGACCCTCGAAGCCAGCGGGGAGCTTGTTTCGCGCCATGGCGAGCCGGGCAGTGCATCGGGCAGCGGGTTGTTCCACTGGACGTGGAACGGGCTCAACGGCTGGGGCGAAGATCAGACCTACGCTCCACCCGACATCCTGGCTGCACTCGATCTCTCCGATCGGTAGCAGCGCCGGCTAGGGAGCCTGCGGCTAGACGACGCCGCCCGAGATTTTTGCCTCGATGATCTGCTCATCATCCATCCCGAGGTACCGCAAGACCTCATCGGTGTCGGCGCCGAATTCCGGCGCAGGATTGAATTCGGCAGCGTCGCGGTCGAACTGCACCGGTGAGGCGATGAGCCGAAGCTGGTGGCCGGTCGGATATTCCACAGTCTGGACGAACCCGTTCGCCACGGCCTGTGGGTCCTGAGGCAGCTCTACGACGTGCTGGACCACGTCCCACTGCCCGTCTTGAGTCGCTAGAGCCGCCCGCCAATCATCGAGCGTCCTCTTCGAGAAGGCCTCCACAAGGACCTGCACCATGTCGGCATGGTGCATCTGGCGATCGCCATCGTCCGCAAATCGAGGGTCGCTGATCAGGTCTGCTCGGCCGATGACCTCGAGGACACCTCGCCAGTAGAGGTCGTACTGCAGCATGCACAGTGCGAGCCAGCGCCCATCGGATGTTCGGTAGTTGTTCACCAGGGGATTGAGGATCATCGCCGGAGGTGGCGGCTCGCTTTCGGCATCGAACTCGGGCAACGTCGCGCGTGACGCTGCTGCTCCGACGATGCCCATCTGCATCGCCCACATCGCAGTACCCAGGAGAGCAACGTCAACTACGGCGCCCTTCCCGGTTCGCTCACGTCGAAGAAGTGCTGCGGCGATTCCACCCGCCAACGCCATGCCGCTCAGCGAGTCGCCGAACGCTCCTGACGGCATGCCGAGTGGTCGCGCGTACCCCGGTGGCGTTACGGCATTCGAGATACCACCTCGAGACCAGAAACTGATGGCGTCGTAGCCGCCCTTGCCCGCTTCGTCCCCCTTAGGGCCAAACCCGGAACCGCACGCGTAGACGATCGAGGGATTGTGGGCCTGGACGTCCAGGATGTCCAGGCCGAGTTTCGCTCGCGTTTCGGGAAGGTAGCTGGTGAGGAAAACGTCAACCTCGGCGGCGAGTTCCAGCACGATCGACCTGGCCTGCTCTTGTCGAAGATCCAGCGCGACGCTGCGCTTGCCGCGATTCCAGATCTCCCAAACGAACGTTGGCCCGTCGGTCTGGATCCCCGCATTGATCAGCCCCCGCATGGGATCTCCCGTAGGAGGTTCAACCTTGATCACATCAGCGCCCCAGTCAGACAGGACTGCCCCACCTGATGGCACGAACGCCCATGCCGAGACCTCTAGAACCTTGATGCCTTCCAGGACGTCGTACACCTGTGCCTCCAAGACTCGACGACGCGTGAAGAGTACCCTCATTTCGGACCGGGCCGCCGACTTACGGCATCTAGCCTCAGGCATGATCCGCATATTACAGTATCCTAATTAAGGGATGCCGCCGATGAGAGGAATCCAATCGTGAACGCGTTCGAATACAACGACAGGCGAGTGCTCGTCATTGGTGGAGCGACGGGCATGGGAGCGGCCGCGGCCAAGACCGTGGCCGGGCTCGGCGCAGAAGTACTCGTCATGGACGTTCGAGAACCCGATGGTCAAGATGCTTCTCGGTCTGCAGTGATGGAGCAGACCACGAACAGGAACGGACACCGGCCATGACGAAGCGATGGGACTATGAGCTCTACGTAGATGGTGCGTGGACGGACGAGGAGTCGGTCGGCTCCATCGATGTGATCGACCCCGCGACAGAAGAGTCGATTGGTTCGGTACCCGAAGCCTCCAGAGAATCCGCGGTCAGAGCCATTGCGGCCGCTCGGAGCGCGTTCGACTCCGGGCCCTGGCCTTGGCTGAAACCGCGGGAGCGTGCCGCGTCCTTGGTGCGAATGGCAGAGATCCTCGAGAGCCGAGCCAGCGACCTTCGTGAACTCATTGTGGCTGAGACTGGCTCGGCGGGAATGCTGACCGACTACGTGCAGGCCTTCGGGTCAATCGGCATGTTCCGGTCGAACGCAGCCATCGCTGAGCACTCATTCGACTGGGTCGAGAACGGAGCGCCAACCGGCACGCCCTCGGGTGTTGCAGGAAGCGCCATAGTTCGCGAACCCATCGGTGTCGTCGCCGCTATCACCCCGTTCAACTTCCCATTCATGCTCAATGTCGTGAAGGTTGCTCCAGCGCTGGCGGTTGGATGCACGGTCGTCCTCAAACCCCACCCGTGGACCCCGCTCGACGCAATGATGATCGCGGAGGCGGCCCATGAAGCCGGGATCCCACCAGGGGTGCTCAACGTCATTACCGGTCACAGTGAGGTCGGCGACGAGCTCACGTCGAATCCGATGGTCGACATGGTCGCCTTCACCGGCTCGACAGCAACAGGTCGGCGCATCATGGGGTCGGCCGCACCGACGCTCAAGAAGCTCCAGCTCGAGCTGGGAGGCAAGAGCGCGCAGGTCGTGCTCGACGACGTTGACGAGGCTTACGCGCGCTCGATCGGTTTCGGAGCGGTACTCACTCACTGCGGGCAGGGCTGTGTGCTCCAAACCAGACTCCTGCTCCCCGAACACCTGCTCGACGCATACAAGGAGGGGGTGGCCGCTGCATTTCCGACGGTGACGATCGGCGACCCTCGCGATCCCGAAACCGTTCTTGGACCGCTCATCCGCGAGCAACAGCGAGAGCGAGTCGAGAGCTACGTCCAGTCAGCCCACGAGGAAGGTGCCGAACTGCTGTGCGGGGGGACGCGGCCAGACACCTTGGACAAGGGCTTCTTCTATGAGCCCACCGTGTTCGTCGCCACTAACGACACCCGAATCGCACAGGAAGAGATCTTCGGCCCCGTGCTCACCGTGGTGCCGTACTCCGGCAACGACTCCGACGCGATCGCGCTCGCGAATGATTCGATCTACGGGCTTGGCGGCGGCGTGGTCGCGGCGAGCAGCTCGCGTGCGTTCAATGTCGCTCGACAGGTCCGAGCTGGACACGTGACTTCCCAAGGGCTCAACTCGCCGGCCGGGGGAGACAGCGCCGGCAGCGGACAGGGACCTGGATGGGGCGAGGCCATGAAAGGGATCGGGCAGTCGGGTGCCTTCGGTGGCTACAAACAGTCTGGGCTTGGTCGCGAGTGGGGACACCACGGGCTTGAAGAGTTCACCGAGGTCAAGTCCCTGAACTGGAGCTGACGCTTCAGGAAAGCTCAGGCCAACCCCGGTCGTAAAGAGCGCCTGAAGCCAGCCGCATGAGGTGATCGTCGCGGAACAGGCGTCGCCAGTGGTAATCAACGTAGTCCTTGAACGAGACAGCGCCCTCATACACAGCGTCGACCAGTGCCGCCCGACCCTCACTGGCCGACGGTTGCGTCGAACGCAGGAGCCCCCCGAGGTCATCGAGTTCCTGTTCTCGAAACAGCCCTCCGTTGCGGTCGAGCTCCTTGAGGTACTTCACCTGTCGCGCCACGGCCTTTGCCGTGTTCGCCGCGGCGCGGTCCTCGATTCGCGGGACCATCGAGCGCAGCTGATCGAGCACCCGGTCGTAGAGCGCTGTGTGACGGGGTTCGGGTGCTTCAGTCAGATCGCGGGACGGCTTGTCGAGCCCCATCGCGTCTGCGGTGGCTGATAGTCGCATGCGGCGGTGCAGCATCGAGAGGATGAGCGCGCTTCCGTCAGCAGCGCGGTCCACCTCCGGTCGCTCATCAGGTTGTTCGTTGAGCGTGCGTCGATGACCCATTGACGGCAGGCCGAACTCGGCACCGAGCCGGCCGAACGCGTTGAGCCGGTAGTAGAAGACGCGTTTGGCATCAATGTCGATTCCGCTGAGCTTCTCGTACTCGCGAAGACGCGCAGGGAAGTCGGTGAAGCCGTGTTGGGTCGCGCGCCATGACATCCAGGCGATGTCGTCCATCGGGTCGCCGAAATGGGCCAACTCCCAGTCGATAACACCGGTGACAAGTCCATTCTCGTAGAGGAAGTTCCCCGGCCCAGTGTCACCCTGCACCAAGACGACCGGGCCCTCCTCGTCGGGTATGTTCGAGGCCAACCACCGGTTTGCATGATCGACGAGCGGGTCCAGCCGCGGCCCACCGGCCCTCTTCATCATTGAGGTGACGCCAGCGAGTTGATCGCGCTGGTGCTCTGGGAGGGTCTTCACCGCGCCCAGGGAAGGAATGTCGAGCGCCCTCGCGCCGAGTCGATGCCAGGCAGCGATGTGGCGGATGAAATCCTGGGCCACGCGGAGCTGTTCGGACTCGTCGGCGGGCGGGTGGAACCACACGGAGCCCGGGATGCGGTCGACCAAGAGAACGCCGAGGGCACTGTCGTAGCCCCAGACCTTTGGGACGGGAATGCCGTGCGGTCGCAGCGCGCGGTAGACCTCCACTTCGGTCTCGAATCCCCGAAAGCTGGTGAGCTCCTCTCTCGACCCGCGGCCGAGTTGGAGGAAGAGATCGTTCGGTCCCGCTGGGCCTGAGACGTCGATGAACCAGCCGAGCCTGCCACCGGCAGGAATCTGGCGAGCGGCGACGAGATCGAGCCCCGTGACAGACTCGATCCATTGGGCGATTTCAGGCTGAAGGGCGCCCGGGTCGTCTGCAAGTCTCATAGCAATACCGTATACTCAATGGCTCCATGGCCGCGCCGCGCATCTTGCCCAAACTGACGCCGGAGACCGTTCCGTTTTGGACCGCGGGCAAGGACGAACGACTGTTGGTGCAGCGTTGCCGAGTGTGCACGAAATGGCAGCATCCGCCTGCCGAGCGCTGCGGACAGTGCGGCAATGACGTCGAAGCGCAACCGGTGAGTGGCGACGCCACCGTGTTCTCCTTCACGATCAACGAATTTCAGTACCACCCTGACGTTGACCCCCCGTACGCGATTGTGATCGTCGAGCTCGCCGAACAGTCAGACCTCCGGCTGGCCACGAACATTGTGAACTGCGAGCCGGACGAAGTCCGGATCGGGATGCCCGTGCACGTGCTGTTCGAACGGCACGGCGACCTTTTCGTACCGGTGTTCGCACCTGCCGCACATGAATGACCCGGCTGCGACGCGGGCCGTCATCTCCGGCGTCGGCATGTCGCAGGTCGGGCGCCGCCTGGGCGTTCCAGGCCTCGACTTGACTACGAATGCGAGCCGCGAGGCGATTGCTGATGCGGGACTCGTCGCGGCGGATATTGACTGTGTCTCGTCACTCGGAGACACGCCCACAGCCGAGGTCGGAGCGGCACTGGGCATCATCGATAGCTGCCTGGGCGCGACAGTTGACCGCGGTGGCCTACTCGCGCCGGTGGTGGCGGCCGCGATCGCAGTGTCGGAACACCGAGCCCGCCACGTGCTCGTGTATCGGACGGTCCAGATGATGGGAGGGACGGTTATCTCGTCGGATGGCGCTCGACGCACGCAGCCAACGAGGCACGATGCTGCCCGAGCGAACGTCATGGGTGACATGGACTCCCTGCTCGCGTACCACGCCTACTCGGCTGCCAACTGGCTAGCTATGCACTGTCAACGTCATATGCATCTGTACGGGACGACCAAGGAACAACTCGGCGCGCTGGCGATCAACAGTCGGGTCAATGCCGGCCTCAATCCGCGAGCGACATATCGCGACCCGATGACGATGGATGACTACCTCAACGCTCGTCCGGTCTCCTCGCCATTCGGCCTCTTTGACTGTGACGCGCCGGTCGACGGGTCAATTGCGGTCGTGGTTTCCACGAGGACTATCGTCCCGACTGCCCCAACCCAGCGATCCAGATCGTGGCGATGGGATGGGCCTCGGGTCGAGGCGGATGGATCCATCGAGAGGACTATCCGAAGATGGCGTCGGTGGATGCGGCCGCCGAGATGTGGCGTCGAACAGATCTGACGCCGAGCGATATCGACATCGCAGAGTTGTACGACGGATTCACGTTTCTAACTATCGCATGGCTTGAGGCGCTTGGGATTTGCGGAGACGGGGAGGGAGGCCCCTTTGTGGAAGGAGGGAACCGGATCGCTCTCGACGGCGAGCTCCCACTCAATACATACGGCGGCCAATTGTCGGCGGGGCGAATGCATGGGTACTGGGTCCTCCACGAGGCCTGCGTCCAGCTGCGGGGCGGTGCGGGTGAGCGTCAGGTAGCGGGTGGGCCCGAGGTCGCCGTTGTATCGGCAGGCGGGGGACCGATCGCCGGCTGCCTCTTGCTCACTCGCTGAAGTCTCAAGAACTCTCACGATCGAACGAACCAAGGAGTGAAAAATGGATCTCGAAACCATCGAGTTCGAGGTACAGAACAATGTCGCCACCATCACGCTCAACAGACCCGACGCCCTGAACTCATGGAACGACGACATGGCCGGCGAGATTGGGTGGGCGTGGACAACTTGTCGTGACGACGACAGCATCCACGCCATCGTCGTTCGGGCCAACGGCGACCGAGCGTTCTGCACCGGGGCCGACATCCGGAGCGGAACTAGTTGGTTCTTCAGCACGAACGTCTGGAACACCTTCGATCCCGGATTGACACTCTCGCCGAAGTCTCACCATCGCTGCTGGAAACCAGTGGTCGTGGCAGTGCACGGGATCTGCGCGGGTGGCGGTCAGTACTTCCTGAACGAGGCAGACATCGTCATCGCCTCCGACGACGCTGCGTTCTTTGACCCGCACGCCAATGGCGGCATCGTCTCAGCTCTCGAGCCGATCGGCATGGTGAAGCGCGGTGTGCCGCTGGGAGATGTACTGCGCTGGGCCCTCATGGGTACCGAGGAGCGGATCTCCGCTGCGACCGCCCTTCGACTTGGGTTGGTCACGGAGGTCACCTCGCGCGAGCAACTGCGCCCCCGCGCGGCTGAGATCGCTGCCTCGATCGCGACTCGAAACCCGACAGCGATCCAAGGGACGGTGCGGGCCATCTGGGAATCGCTCGATATGACTCGCTCGATGGCCCTTCAAAACGGCATGGCCTACACCACCATCGGGAATGCCCCGCGGGGCGATTGGACTCCCTCTGCCGATCACAACGACGAGCCCACCTACCGATGACGAAGCGTCCAGCACGGACCGAAAGAGGAGACGACAAATGAGTCGTGTTACAACCCTGCCCGAGCCCGTGACCGACTTGGCCGAGGAGATCATGTTCTCGGACCCGTTCCCGCGGTATGCCGATCTGCGGCGCGACTCACCAGTTTCGACAGTGCAGTCGAAGCGGCTCGTGCGGGGCAGCGCCTACATGTTGACGAGATACGACGACGTCATGAAGCTTCACACCGACGCGCGGTTCTCGAGCGACATCCTCAAACAGGGTCGATCTGGCATGGTGCGCTTCGCGCCCCGCATGTTGCGGCTCCTGATGGACAGCATGGTTTTCAAGGACGATCCAGAACACAAACGCTTGCGTGGACTGGTCAACCAGGCCTTCACACCAAAGCGAGTGCGATCCATGACCGACGACATCGAGCGAGTCGTCGATGAACTCATCGAGAATCTCGAGAGAAGCGGCACAGTTGACCTCGTTGGCGCTTTCGCCGTTCCTCTGCCGCTGCGCGTGATCTCGGCGATGCTTGGGGTGACCGACACGGACCGAGATCAGTTCTATACTTGGACAAAGGAGATCCTCGACAGCGCCGGTGAGGCGAGTCCGATCGCGATGCTCCGCGCAATGCCGACAGCACGCCGGATGCTGAAGATGTTCGACCGGTTCGCCGCCGACCGGCGCGTCACTCCCGACGACGGATTGATCACCGCGCTTGTCCGCGCCCAAGAGGGCGACGATCGGCTCGACGACAATGAGGTCGTCGCGATGATCTTCCTATTGCTGCTCGCCGGCCACGACACCACTTCGAACCTCATCGGAAACTCGATCCTCACGCTCCTCGAGCATCCCGACCAGATGGAACGGCTTCGCGCCGAGCCCGCATTGATTGACACCGCTGTCGAAGAACTGTTGCGGTTCACGTCGCCGGTGCCTTGCGGGGCTGCACGATTCGCGCTGGATGACATCGAGGTTGGGCAGACCACGATCCCTGCAGGGTCCACAGTTCTCGGGATGATCATCTCCGCCAACCGGGACGAATCCGTTTTCGCGAATGCGGACGATTTGGATCTGGGGCGCGACCCGAACCGCCACATCGCGTTCGCCTTCGGCTCGCACTATTGCCTGGGGAATCAACTCGCACGGATCGAGGGCCGGGCCGCCATCCAGGCGCTGGTCCAGCGCTTCCCACGCATGAGGCTTGCGGTCCCTAAAGATGAGCTGCTTTACAAGCCGACGCAATCTCTACGCGGTCTCAGGTCCTTGCCGCTCCACCTCGGGTGAAAGGCCGTTGCTCCCGCGCACGCTCCGCAACGACCTAGGCGCCGGATTGAATAAATACTATCCTATTTACTGGTTTCGAGTTCCTCCGCGGTCTGGAGATGGGTGCGA
This sequence comes from Candidatus Aldehydirespiratoraceae bacterium, assembly GCA_965198365.1. GTDB lineage: Bacteria > Actinomycetota > Acidimicrobiia > Acidimicrobiales > Aldehydirespiratoraceae > VXYK01. The sequence continues at coordinate 2,934,603 of OZ240617.1, forward strand.
TGATTGAGGTTGAGGAGTTCCGGCTTGAGGTCCAGAGATGGCTGGATGCGCACTACGCCCTACTCCCAGCCGACGTCGACGACGAGCGGCTCGACGTCATCTGTCGCGCCCCGGACGGCCACGCCGCCCTCGTTGAGCGCGCGAAGGAATTCCAGCGCGAGCTTCTCGACGCTGGGTTCGCCAGTGTCGACCTCCCCGAGGACTATGGCGGCCGGGGTCTTACTCGCGCACACTCGACGGCTCTTGGTGCCGAGTTAGTCCGCTATGACACCCCGTCGCGTGTCCCCCTCGGCATTGGGCCGTCGCTCGCCAAAGCGACCCTCTTGGCCGTCGGGACTGACGCGCAGAAGCGTCGCTACCTCCCCCGAATAGCGGCTGCCGAGGAGCAGTGGTGCCAGCTGTTCTCTGAACCCGACGCCGGCTCCGACCTCGTTTCGTTGCGAACACGGGCAGTGCTCGACGGCGATGAGTGGGTGATAGATGGTCAGAAGGTCTGGTCGTCGTATGCGAGTGAGGCAGACTACGGCCTGCTCCTCGCACGCACGGACCCTGAGGCAGCACGCCCCCATGCCGGGATCACGATGTTCATACTCCCGATGGCGGCCAGCGGCGTGCAGGTCCGCACACTGGTCGACGTTGCCGGCGGCCAGCATTTCAACGAAGTCTTCCTCGAAGCTGTGCGGATCCCGGCCGCTGACTCGGTCCTCGGCGAGTTGAATAACGGATGGCGCGTATCGTCGGGCACTCTCAGCGGCGAGCGGTCGGGCTACATGGGTGGGTCTGGCAACGGCCGGCGGCGGCGTCAGGTCGTCGAGGCTGCTCGCGCGGCGAATCGTCTCACTGACGCACCAATGCGCCAGCGCATGGCGGCGGTGATCTCGGAGGAACGCATCCTCGAACTCCTGCGGGACCGGTTCGTGGCGGCCACACTGTGCGAAGGGAATCGAGCAGCTGGTTCCATGTTGAAACTCGCCGCAGGGACTCTCGAGCAGCGCAGCGCGGAGTTGGTGGCCGACCTTGCCGGTGCGTCCGCTCAGGCGTGGGACCGACTGAATCGTGACGGAGACGTCGCTTCCCACGCCCTCAATGCCACGCGGCAGGCCCGCATCGCCGGCGGCACGCACCAGATCCAGCGCAATCTCTTGGGGGAGCGGGTCCTCGGGCTACCGCGGGAGCCGCGGGCCTAGAAGAGGTCGAGTGGCTCTTTGCCAGAGGCCCCTTGGGTGTATGCCATTTGGGCTCGCCAATGCTCGACGGCTCCCGCGACATCTCCGTCTTCGATCAGGTCGACGAGGTTTCGGTAGGAGCGAATCGCTCGCCGCATCAGGCGTTGTGAGGTGCCAGCCGCCTTCTCGACGTAATAGCGCCACACGAGGCCGTGAATCAGCTGTGAGATGATGGAAAGGGCGGGGTTGGCATTGATCTCAAGAAGCGTCTCGTGCACTCGGGCGGCCGCCTGTCCGAACGCGAGTGAGTCGTTGGCCTCGGCCGCCTCTTCTGCATGGTCGATGGCCAGGGTGAGCGTGCGAATGTCGGCCGTAGTGTGTCGTTCGGCCAAGGTCCCGGCCGCGTGGGGCTCAATCATCTGCCGGACCTCGTAGAGGTCGCCGACCGTCGTGTTCTCGAGCTGGAGGGCCACCGCGAGGGCTGTTGCTGCCGGTTCGAGATCCGGCTTGGTGACGACCGGACCGCCGCCCCGGCCACGACGGATCTCGATCAACCCCTGTGATTCCAGAACGCGAAGCGCCTCGCGCAGAGTTGTGCGGGCGATGCCGAACAACTGATTGAGTTCATCTTCTGGAGGTAGCCGTTCGCCGACCTGGAGGTCGCCGCTCACGATGCGCCGTCGGAGTTCGTCGGCAACGAGTTCGTGGGTCTTCTTCGAGTTGTCTTCGGCGATGGTTAGGTCAGTCATGGCGTTCCTACGCGGCGAGCGATCTCTTCCGAGGCTACCGCTGGCTTCCCAGACCGACCGCGTGCGGTGCGTCTGCCTGATCGATGCGACGGTGCAGGCCGGCACCGTGAGCGGAGCGAAGCTCGTCTGCGCGTCGGGCAGTAGTCCTGCACGGGTAGTCGTCAGAGCACCGAGGGAGTGGTGGCCGCGTGCCTGATGAGGCGGTCGCGTGGAGGCGATTGACCCTCTCAGAGAATATATACTAACCTATTTGAATTCTGGAGCTCATTGCTGGGGTTCGGGAAGCGCGGCCGACCGGAGCCGCGGACCTGAGGAGGGGACCGCTCTTGTCCATCTGGAAGAGACTCATTGTTGCGTTGGCAGTGCTCAGCCTTGTGGCCGCCGCGTGCGGCGACGACGATTCGTCGGCTGACAACGAGGATGTCGCCCCCAGCAACGTCGCCGATGACCCCGTTGACGGCGATGACCCTGTGGACGGCGATGACCCTGTGGACGGCGATGACCCTGTGGACGGCGATGACCCCGTGGACGGCGATGACCCCGTTGACGGCGATGACCCCGTTGACGGTGATGACCCCGTTGACGGTGATGACCCCGTGGAGGAGGGCCCAACCATCGGCCCGCTAGGGGAGCCAAACCCGGCAAGCGGTGACTCCGTGAAGGTCGGCTTCGTCAGCGATGGACGCTCGGATGCGATCGACAACTCGTCAGAGACGCCCGCCGCCGAAGCTGCGGCGGCGTACGCGAATGAGTACCTCGCAGGCGCGGGCGGCCGTTCGATTGAGCTTGTCACCTGTGACACCGGGCAGACTCCAGCTGGCGCGCAGGACTGTGTCGCTGAGCTCGTATCGGAAGGCGTCGTTGTGGTTCTGAACGGCGTGTCCGGCCAGGGCGACACACTTTCGAGTGGGCTGAACGAGGTTGGCATCCCGTTCATTCAGACCGGCGGTATCTCTGCTGACGTGTTCGCTGCGCCGTTGTCATTCGTGATCACGAATGGTCTGGCCACGTTGGTCGGGCCGGCTGCTATCGCGGTTGAAAATGGTGTCTCGAAGGCTGGAGTCATCGTGATTGACGTCCCGGCCGCGGTGGATCCCATCAACGGCGCTGCGCCGCTCTTCTACGGAAACGTTGGTGTCGAGGTGGAAGTTGTCCCCATCGCTCCGGGCACACCAGAGATGTCACCTCAGGTGCAGGCTGCGATCAGCAATGGAGTCGAGCAGTTCGGGATTATCGGCGATGAAGCTTTTTGCACCAGCGCCATACAGGCCATCCAGACGCTTGGATTTGAGGGCGACACGATCGTGATCGGTCCATGCGTAGGGGAGGCATCGATCGCTGCGGTCGACATGGAGGGCATCCTCCTCATGGGGCCATCCTCAGACGACCCGTCGGACCCCGAGGTTGCTCTCTTCGCCAACGTGATGGCGGAGTTCGCTCCAGATGCGGTAACTGACAGCATCGCGCAGAGCGGCTACGCAGCCGTCCTCTCATTTGCTAGGGGCGTGGCTGCGCACCCAGACGGTGAGATGTCTGCTGAGTCCGTCGTGGATGCACTTGTGGCGATGGATCCGGCCCCACTGCCACTCGGCGCCGGCGATTCGACCTTCCAATGCAACCGGATGATCGTTGCGATCGCTCCAGCGATTTGCTCGAGCAGCGCGGCGATCACGACCCTCGACGCTGACGGAAACTCGACTGGCTACGAAGCGGTTGATCTGACCGAGGTAATAACGCTTGGCGGCTGACGATGCCGGCCGAGGTGCGTCATTGCTAGAGGCTCGCTGACATGAGCGACCACGTCATCTTTCTGATTCTCGGTCTGGCCAACGGGGCAGTCTTCGCCTCGTTGGCCTTGGCCTTGGTCGTGACATACCGCAGCTCCGGCGTGCTCAATTTTGCGACAAGCGCCATCGCTCTCTACGGCGCCTACACGTTCGCACTCTTTCGCAAGGGCGAATTGTTGATCCTCGTTCCGGGGCTACCGGCGAGGCTGGACCTCGGGTGGTCCTTCCCTACAGGGCTTGCGATTGTCGCCTCGTTGGCGTTGTCCTCGCTGCTCGGCCTACTGCTGTATTTGGTGGTATTCCGACCGCTCCGCCGAGCGCCGGCGATGGCGAAAGCCGTGGCATCTATCGGGGTGCTCGTCGTCCTCACAGGACTGATAGCCGTCCGGCTCGGAACACGGCCGGTCGCTGTTGATGACGTGTTTCCCTCCGATATCTGGCTGCTCGGCGATGTGCGCATCTCCTCGGATCGTGTCTGGGTTGCCATCGCGGTGCTGGTGGTCGCTGGCCTGCTCTGGGCGCTCTTTCGTTTCACCCCGTTCGGCCTCTCAACACGGGCGGCGGCAGAGACCGAGCGGGGCGCCTACTTGTCTGGTCTGTCGCCGGACCGTCTGGCGGCGCTCAACTGGATGCTAAGCGCCGCCGTGGCCGGCGGCGCAGGGGTTCTCATCGCCCCAATCGTTCCCCTTGTTCCAGTGGCATACACTCTCTTCATCATCCCCGCGCTCGCGGCCGCGATCCTGGGGCGATTCCAGTTCATGTTGCCCGCAGTCGTTGCCGGGCTGGCGATCGGCATGTTCCAGTCGTGGACGCAATACCTCGTCGCGACGAACGACTGGCTTCCGTCGTCAGGTGTGCCAGAACTGATCCCGCTGCTCCTCATCATGTTGGTGCTCGTGGTGCGCGCAGCGCCGCTGCCCGCACGCGGTGCAGTCGTCCAGCGAAACCTCGGGAGCGCGCCACGCCCGCAGCGGCGAGTCACACCCTTGACCGTCGTCGGAGCGATAGCCGCGATTGCTTCTGTGGTGCTCCTCGAGGGTTCTTGGCGGACCGCGGTGGTGATGACATTCATCTTCTCGATCCTGGCGCTTTCGTATGTCGTAATTACGGGCTACGCGGGACAGATTTCTCTAGCCCAGCTCACCTTGGCGGGATGTGCCGGATTTCTTCTTGGACCGATCACGACGAACTGGAACGTCCCGTTCCCTCTTGCGCCGGTGCTCGCCGCGCTCGGCGCGGCTGCCATTGGCGTACTGGTTGGATTGCCGGCGTTGCGCGTTCGTGGTCTATCGCTCGCCGTAGTCACGTTGGCCCTTGCAGTCGCCATCGAGACGATGTGGTTTCGCAACAGCGACTTCGTGGGTTCGTCCGGCGTCGAGATCGAGGACCCAAGCCTGTTCGGTCTCGACCTGAGTGCCGGGAGCGCCCTCGAGTTTCCTCGCGTCGAGTTCGGGCTGATGGTACTCACCGTGGTTGCGCTGGTCGCGTGGGGGGTGTCAGCGCTGCGCACGAGCCGGCTCGGGTCTGAGATGTTGGCGGTGCGAGCGAACGAACGCTCCGCAGCCGCTGCAGGCGTCAGCGTTGTTCGCGTCAAGATCCTCGCGTTCGCTATCGCCAGCTTCATTGCTGGGCTGGGTGGAGCGATGCTCGGCTACCGACTCGGTAGCGTGACCTTCGACTCGTTCACGGTGCTCCTCGGGTTGACCCTGCTGGCCACCACGTACATCGCCGGAGTCACGTCAGTCGCCGGTGGCCTCCTGACAGGAATAGGAGCGATCGGTGGTCTCTTTCCTGAGATCCTCGAATCGCGGTTCGGGTCAGCCGACTACTTCGAGACCATCGTGGGAGCGCTGCTCGTGGTGGCAATCATCCGCTATCCCGAGGGGTTCGTAGGACTGATACTCGAGCGTCGACGCGCCGTCGGTCGGCAGCGTGGCGAGAAACTGTTATCCGCAGGAACCGCGCTCATCTCGGAACCGACTAGTCACGACGAGACCCCACGATCTCGCTCGGCGCGGCCGCTGGAGATCCACGAGGTAACGGTCCGCTACGGCGGGGTTGTTGCCGTTCGCGACGTGTCGTTCACGGTGGATCCGGGAACGATCGTCGGGCTCATCGGGCCGAATGGAGCTGGGAAGACCACACTTGTCGACGCCGTCACCGGATTCACCGATAGTGAGGGATCCGTTGCGTTAGGGGAGCGCAAGCTCAGCGGCTCTCCTCCACATCGCAGGATGCGAGAGGGCCTGGGCCGAACGTTCCAGGCGATAGAGCTGTACGACGATCTATCCGTAGAAGAAAACGTCGTGGTCGGCGAGGCTAGTGCCCGCAGTCGAGGGCTCGACCCCCCGACCACTCGAATGGTTCTCGACCAGCTCGGGTTGCGAGACGTACAACTCGAGCAGGCCGGCGATCTCTCGCAGGGTCAGCGGCGGCTGGTCTCCATCGCTCGGGCGATGGTCGGCGACCCGGAGATTCTCCTGCTCGACGAACCCGCCGGTGGCCTCGACCCCAACGAGAGCGCGTGGCTGGGTGATCGCATCCGCGAGATCGCGAATACGGGAGTCGGGGTGCTGCTCATCGACCACGACATGCAGCTTGTTCTCGGTCTGTGCGACCAGATTCAAGTGCTCGACTTCGGCAATCTGATCGCGTCGGGCACGCCTGAAGAGATCCGCCGCGACCCCGCTGTGGCGAGTGCCTATCTCGGTGAGCCTCACGAGGCTCAAGCAGCGAGCCAGGGCGAGACATGACAGGGCTTCGCTGCCGAGAACTCGCTGCCGGCTACGGCCGTGTGCAAGTGGTCGAGCCCATGAACCTCGACGTTTCGCCCGGATCAGTCGTGGCACTGCTCGGACCCAACGGAGCCGGAAAGACGACTTTGATGAACACGCTGGCCGGATTCCTCCCCGCGCTCGAGGGCGAGGTCCGAGTCGGGGACGAACCGGTTCCCTCAGGCCGCCCCGCGCAGGCATCGTCTGCGGGGATCGTGCTGGTGGCCGATGACCGGGCCTTGTTCAAGAGCCTGACTGTGCAAGAGAACCTTGCGGTCGCGGCCCGAAGGAGCGGAGTGAACCCGGAGGCCATGTTGGAGCTGTTCCCAGATCTGGAACGCCGGTGGACCGTCCTCGCAGGCAGCCTCTCGGGTGGCGAGCAGCAGATGCTGGCCGTCGCACGGGGCCTTGTGCAGAGACCTCGCGTGCTGCTCATCGACGAGATGAGCATGGGCCTGGCGCCAATCGTGGTGCAGAGGCTCCTACCGGTGGTTCGAAAGATCGCCGAGGACACCCCGGCCGCCGTTGTGCTCGTCGAGCAGCACGTCGGCCTCGCCCTGGACTTCGCCGACGAGGCCATCATTCTCGTGCGGGGGAGGGTCGCCATGCGAGGGTCAGCGCTCGAATTCGCTAAGGATCGCTCGCTCGTTGAGGCCGCCTACTTGGGCGATCAGAACTGAGCTACAGCCGAGCGGATCAACGCCGATCATGTTGCCAACGGACTAACTTCATGTTTGGTGGCAATGTTCGCCGCTGCTGACTTCGGCATCGAGACAATACTCTTACGCGCCCCCGAACCACCACAACCCGAACCCCAGCAGTAGATCCCCTCGGTAGGAGCCGGATTGCAACTCTGCTAGCGGTTGATGTTCTTCTTCATCTCGTCGAGCCGCATCAGAATCGGATAGCCGCCGACGCTGATGGCATTGCCGTGTCCCGTGCTGTGCACGTCGAACACCGACTGAAGCGCTGCGTAGTAGCCCTGCGTGTCGAGCGTTTGATTCACAGCCCGTTTCGCTTGGGCGAGGCCGAACGCGTTGTTCGTGGCTATTTGAGCCGCTAGCTCGTGCGTGCGCTCCCAAAGCTGATCGCGCGGAACAACCTCCCGAGCCAGACCAATCTGATGTGCTTCCTGCGCACCCATAGTCCGCTGAGTGAAAAGGATGTCTTTGGCTCGCCGCGCACCGAACTCCCAGGTGTGGCCGTGGTACTCGACTCCGCCGATAGCCATCAGCACCACTGGATCTGAAAACTCGACATCGTCGGCGACTATCAGCAGGTCGAGGGGGAAAATAAGGTTGAAAGCGCCCGCGATGGCTTTTCCTTGGATCGCGCCGATGGTGGGCTTGGGGATGTTGCGCCAATGCCACGAGTAGCCCAAATATTTGCGCGCCTCCCAGCGATAGATCTTGTGAAGGTGCCAACTGCCGTCTTCTTCTTCGATTCCCGCGCTTTCGGGATCGCGCGAACCTCCCAGATCATGACCGGCGGAGAAATGCTTGCCTTCACCGCGTAAAACGATGACTTTGACTTCGTCGTCGTATTCAGCAGTGCGGAAACGATGGTCGACCTCATCAAGCATTCGCTCGTTTTGGGCATTGGCCTTTTCGGGACGGGCCAAAGTGATGGACGCCACTGCGTCGGCCACTTCGTAGTCGACGTATTTGAATTCGTTCATGGTCGGGACTCCTCTAGGGCGATTCCCACAGCGAGCAGAGTTCGGTGGATGTGGTGATGGTAGCGATCAGCGAAAGAGTGTTGTCAATCACAACGTCTGCGTATTCGGCCGGCACGCCGGCGACCGCATCTCGCACGAGGACCACCTGATAACCGAGATCTAGCGCGTTCAGGCAGAGCCCCAGGATTCCAATGTTCACCGAGACGCCTGTCGCCACGACGGTTCTGGTGCCGAGATTGCGCAACATCTGGTCTAACGAGGTGGACATGAACGGCGTCATCCCGTGCATGCGGGGGATCACGATATCGGCTGGTTCAGGGCCGAGTTCAGCAACCAGGGCCGCACCGGGCGTGCCGATCTCTGTAGGCAGGACACCTTGTTCACGGCGGAGTTTGCCGATGAGCGCCATGATCTTGGCGTTCTCAGTGGCTCCAGCCCCGTCTGCACGATGCTCGGCGGTGCAGTGCACCACCCGCGCACCAACCGCACGGGCTGCCTGGCACACTCTCACCGCAGCCTCAACAGTTTTGGCTTCGGCTACTCGTTGCACCAACTCTGGAAGCAAGGCATCTGGACCGACCACGCCCTGTTGGAGTTCCATCGTGACGACCGCGGTTGTCGAGGGATCAACAAGCGAGCGCAGTCGTTCAAGCTTTGAGTCCTCTGATCCGCTCACACAACCTAGAATATGCGCGGATTGAGCGGATCATCGCGCGAAAGCGATCGTCTGTGTGAAGCCGTCAGCGGGCGCGGGGGAGGTTGAGGTGGCGTTCAGCGATGTTGTTGCGGTTGATCTCGGTGGTGCCGCCTTGGAATGTTTGCGGGACGGAGTGGCGGACATCGTGATCGATCCATCCGTCGGCTGCCGCTCCCGGCTCGTTCAGGCCAACAAGTCCTTCGGGTCCAGCCGCGGCTTGGGCCCAGCGTGCGTGCCGTTGATACGCCTCAGTGGCGAAGACTTTGGCAATCGAGCCCTCCGTGCCACTCGGTTCGCCGATCGCCGCGGTCCACCCGGTGCGTTGGGTCAGTAACTCCGCAACCTGTGCGTCGATCGCGACTTGGGCCATTCGTTCACGGTGCACCGGATCGGCGATCACGCCGCTGCCCGCTGCCCATTTGTGGAAGCGACGCAGCAGGGGCGTGAGCGCGCCGGTGTTGGCTATACCGCGTTCAAACCCGAACATGATCGACACAACCCGCCAACCCTCGTTATCCTCACCGACCACCCATTCGTCGCCCACGCGAACATCGTCGTAGAACGTGACGTTGGAACGCTCAGTGCTCATCGTGTGAATCGGATCGATGCTGATACCGGGAGTGTCCATCGGGATAATGAAGACGGTGAACCCGCCGTACCGGCCAGCGTTTGGGTCGGTGCGAGTCAACAGGAACACCCAGTCGGATACTTGCGCCATCGTGGTCCACATCTTGGAACCGTTGATCACCCACTCGTTGCCGTCACGAACCGCTCGGGTCTTGATTGCGGGCAAGTCGCTACCGCCGTCAGGTTCAGTCAAACCGAAGCAGACGAACTCCTCCCCCGCCAACAGCGCGGTAGTCACCCGCTGGTTCTGAGCCGCAGTTCCCGCGGTGTTGAGTACGCCCGCAATCACAAGCGCCATGCCTACCGAATCGAAAGGTGCTCCCGCCTTCTCGGCTTCGCTTGACAGCATCCACATCGCCATTGGATCCTGCCCCTCCCCCGGCATTGCCTGAGCGAGAAGGCCAGCATCGCCGAGCGCCTTGGCTAGTTCGGCGCAATGGTTTGCGCCTGTGCGATGAGCCCTCGCAATCACTTCGTCGTCGATATGGGCGTCGATACAGGCGCGGATCTCGCGTCTGAGTGCCTCATGTTGGTCAGTCAATCGAAAGTCCATGTCAGCGACCCGCCAGTGCCTCAGCCGGACCCCACAAGAGATCGGCGAGTCGCCGCCGTTCGCCTGAAGGGTCGCCAACGATGTTGGCCCAGCCTCTAGCTCGTCGGAAATAAAGTTGAATGTCGTATTCCAACGAGAATCCGTAGCCCCCGTGGTAGTGGAGGCTGCGATCCGTGCTGACCGCCGCGGCGTCGGCCGCGTGGACCATCGCCATCGCTGCCAGCGGCGCAAACTCGGTGATGTTCCCTTCGTCCATGTCGATCACACCGGCTCCGTCCACCAATCCCTCGTCGAAGGCCCACGCCACCTTGTGGGCCAGGAAACGACCGCCGTCGACTAGGGCTGGCAGGTCGGCCAACCCGTGCTGAATCGACTGAAACGACCCAATGGGCCGACCGAACTGGTGCCGTTCGAGCACGTAATCGACACCCATGCGCATGGCTCGCTCGGCAATCCCAACCAACGCGGCAGCGGTGAGGACCCGCCAGAAGTCGAGGTGGGGGTCGAGTTCGGGTGCCTCGCCGAGCACGACCCGTCGACCATCGCGCGCCGAGCGGTCCGCCAGCGGCGCGGAGCCGTGATTGCGCGGCCCGGCCATCGGCGCCGGTGAGTGGACCGCAACGAGTTCGTCACCATCCGCTCCAACTACAACGTCGGCAACCGCACCACCTGGTAGGAGTCTCCATGTGCCATCTGCATCCGCAGGCCGAAGCGCTATCGCTGCTATCTGGTCACCGCTCACGATTTCTGCGGCTGGATAAGCACGCGACGCAACCCAGTGTTCGATCAGCGGCACTGGCGCTATCGCCTCGCCCAATGCCTCCGCCACAACCACGAGGTCGCTCAGAGTCGCTCCTCCACCGCCCGCGTGGTCCGGTACCGCCATTGCAGGCGCTTCCAGAATCCCGAGCTTCTGCCAGAGCTGCGGCGAATAGCCGAGAGGTTCCGCGCCCCGCACAACATCAATCGGGCTTTCCTTGGCAAAGAAGGCCCTGAACGCGTTTGCAACGGCGTCCTGATCCGCCGACAGCGAGAAGTCGAGCGCCACTCAAACCTCCCAAACCTGAAACCTTGCGAGAACGATCACGGTCCCATTGTTGTTCTCAGAGGCCCATGACACTAACTCCGAGGGTTTCTTGTCAGTCCCTCACCTCCAACCGACGCGTCATAGCCTGATGCGCCGCCACACCAATAAGCCTCACCGGGTGTTACTTATTTGCGGAATAAGCCTCACCGGGTATTACCTATTTGCGGAATAAGCCTCACCGGGTATTACTTATTTGCGGAATAAGCAATTTTGGGGCGTATGTGTGAGGCTTATCCGGCTTTCGGCTGGGGATCGGCGGGAGGGGTCGGGGGTAGTGTCGGGGCTGGAGGCAGCGATGAAGCTTGGGTACGTATCAATGAACACACCCTCAGACGTTCGGCTGGACCGGCTCGCCCGAGCTCTTGAGGACCGTGGATATGACTCGCTGTTCGTTGGCGAACACAGCCACATCCCGACATCTCGACGAACCCCCTACCCCGCGGGCGGCGAGCTCCCCGACAGCTACCGACACATGATGGATCCATTCGTCAGCCTCACCCTGGCCGCGAGCGCGACCACGACCTTGACCATCGGTACCGGAGTAGCCCTGCCCCTCGAGCGCGATCTGCTGGCTCTGTCCAAGACCATCGCCACACTCGACGTGCTGTCTTCGGGCCGCTTGGAGTTCGGTGTGGGAGTCGGCTGGAACACCGAGGAACTCGCCAACCATCGACCCGACATTTCATGGTCTATGCGCTATAGGGCTTTGGAGGAATGTGTAGAGGCGCTGCGCCGCCTGTGGATCGATACCGAATCCGAACACCACGGCAGATACTTCGACTTCGATTCGTCATGGAGCTTCCCGAAACCGCACCAGACCCCTCACCCACCGGTGTTGTTGGGGACCGCGGGACGGCTCGGCAGTCAACACGCGGCACGTTGGGCGGACGGATGGATGCCGACCGATGTCGGTCTAGGACCCATTGACGGGGGCATGCTCGACAGGAAGGTGCGCTTGTTCCACGAAGCCACCGAACAGGCGAACCGACCACGCCTGCCGATCACCATGTCGGCTTTCGGTGACCCCGCACCGGCAACGCTGCGCCACTACCGAGACCTTGCCATAGACCGTGTGGTGTTGGGTACGGCCCGCGCCAACTGGGACGACCCTTCAACGACGATGACGTTCATCGACCGCTACGCAGACTTGATCCCCGAACTCGCTTGAATCTTCGGGTGGCCCGGACCTGGCACTCCAGTCCGGCAACTCCCGTCGGCACTCCAGGCTGACACTCTGGGCGGGCGCCCCATGCTCGGCACTCGGGCTGACGCTCCAGTCCGGCACTCGGACTGGCACCACGGGATCCGATGACGGTCAGGCTCCGGGGTTGGCGGCCAAGTGATCAAAGGTGCCGGTCGGACGGGTACGGGCGTACTCGTCGACGATGGGACTCAGCTGGTCGGGGCTGGCGCCGTGCAGAATCACGCCGTCACAGCCGAGATCGAACTGGCCGCGGATCTTCTCCACACATTGACTGGGGCTGCCGCTGGCGGCCGGCGCGAGCCACTCTTCGGGAATCAACTCGGCAATATGTTCAAGCTGTTGGGTGGTGGCTACCTGGTCGATTGCTCCCTGGAACCCAGCGATCAAAGGGTCTGCCCGGTACCGTTCGAGCACTGCTGGATCCCAATTGTTGGTACGTACCATCAAATCGCCGTAGCCCTGAAGATATGTGGCCATACGACCCACCGACTTCTTCAACCGCAGGTCTTCTGGAAGGTGATCTCCGAGCGTTGCGAAACAGGACCAGACTCGCACTGCGTTCGGATCGCGGCCCGCTTCCTCCGCTGCGCGCTTCACGGTGGATACGACCCGGGCGGTGGTCTCATCGGTGAAGAATGTATGGAGTACGACCGCGTCGAAGCAGCGCCCACCGAGCGCCAAGGAGTTCGGCCCGAAGGCGGTGAGCGCCATGGGGATGTGCTCGCTGGTTGCGCCGCGCAGCGACAGGTACGGGTAGCTGCCAGCCGGCCCGTCGTGACCGAAAATCGTTTCGCCTCGCCAAAGTTGCCGCATGAGACCCACGAAGTCCTCCATCTGAGCGGTGGTGATCGGTACCAGACCAAATACCTGTGACAAGAGCGAGACACCTCTGCCCAGACCGAGGCAGAAACGGCCGTCGGTCAGCTTGTGCATAGTCATCGCGAATGCCGCGGTCACCGCCGGATGCCTGGTGTGGTGATTCGTGGCAGCAGTCGCCACACCCATGCGCTCCGATATCACGCCGACCGCCCCCGACAGCGTCGCCGCCTCCTTGATGTTCAACCGCTCACTGATGAACACCGAACCAATACGCATCTGCTCAGCTTGGCGCACCTCAGCAACTAGCTCGCGGGGCGATTCGGGCGCTCCCGCCAACGTATAGAACCCAAGCTCATTCATCTGCGACATAACAGTCCTTCCTATGCGCGGACATCACATCTCAAATAGAAAACGAACAAATCTGAGGGTGCTAGCAACTCATGGGGTGTCATTCATGACCGGCCCGGGGGCGGAGGTCGATGGTGAGGGTGAGGATTCCGTCTTCTAGGGAAGCCTCGGCGTCGCCGATCATCGCAAAATCCTGGTAGTCGGCGTTTGCCTGGGCAATAAAGAGTTGGCGTTCCTCGCCACCGACCGGGGGAAGGTTGCGCTTCTTTACCGCCTCGGCCCGGTCACGGAAGCGCTCCAACATTGCGTCGAGATCAAGTCCTTCTGCCATGTTGCAACCGTAGCCCCAGCGCAGGGGCGACACTAGCCACAATCAATAGACGTCTTGGGTTGGATCAGCTGACCCTGTGTTCGGATCAATCGGCGCGGCGTCAGCGTCAACATGCCGGATCGTCGCCCTGTGATCAGCGAGTCGTTTTGTGGCGACCCGTAGCCTCCGGGACGGAATCGTGTGCCACCAGTAGGCAATGAGCAAAACCGTCATCAACGCGGCAATTGCGATCAGTGTTCGGCGTGCCCGGTCGATCCCGGCCTGGTTCTTGTCGAAGTCAACATCGTTTGCGGTGTCAACGTCGCTTTCGGCTTGGGCAACAGCGTTGATCGTCGGCCCGTTGTCGTCTTGGCCTTGAGCGGCGGCAACACCGCCAGACATCAACGCCCCGACCATCACCAGTGTCACAGCGCCTGCCCGGACCCATTTCATTGGCCCGACGGTATCGGCTTTCGCCAGCCCTGTTGACACCGCAGGTCAAGCCTTAGGCGAGCGGAGCGAGGGCTTGGGTCAGGTCTGCGATGAGATCATCAGCGTGTTCCAACCCACACGAGATGCGAATAGTTCCATCCTCGATACCAGCTGCAGCGAGTTCATCAGGCAGCAAACCGATATGAGTGGTCGACGCCGGGTGTGTCACCAGCGTTTCGGGGCCACCCAGAGAGGTGGCGCGCTGAAGCAGTTGCAGACGATCGATGAAACCAGCTCCCGCTTCAAGGCCCCCAGCTAGGTCGAAAGTAATGAGACCACCAGGTAAATCAAGCTGTCGCTGAGCTACCTCATATTGCGGATGCGACTCCAAACCTGGATAAAACACTGCTGACACCGCCGGGTGGGACTCCAACATCGCCGCCAACACAGTCGCGGTCTCAGTCTGCTGTTGAACACGAATAGGCAGGGTCCGGATTCCCCGCAAACCATTGAGCGCATCAAACGGCGACGCCACTGCGCCATGAAGGACAGCGAAACCTCGGATCCAGGCGATCAGCTCATCGCTTCCCGAAACCACCCCGAGGATCGCATCATTGTGACCGGCGATGGCCTTGGTAGCTGAGTGAACGACCAGGTCCACCCCGTATTCCAAGGGCCGCTGGATTATCGGTGTCGCAAGCGTCGAATCGACAACGGTGACCGGGCCTTTGATGGCGCCGAGCGACTCAAGATCAACGAGGGCCAGCTTCGGGTTGGCCGGCGATTCTGCCAGCACCAGTGTGGTCTTGCCCGGGATTACCGCCGCGCAGAACGCACCGGGAACCGAGCCGTCAACAAAGGTGACATCGATACCGAAACGCGGACACACCGCCTGTAACAACAACTGCGTGTGCGAATAGAGCCGCGACTGGGCAACGATGTGATCGCCTGAAGAGCACAAACCCAGCACAACCGCGCTCACTGCCCCCATACCCGAGGCGAATGCTCTCGATGCCTCGGCGCCCTCCAGTTCCGCCATGGCGTGCTCAAAATCCGACACCGTCGGGTTGGAATTACGACCATAGAATTTCGGCTCGGTGATATCGCCGGCGAATTGTCGAGCTTGGCCGAGGCTGTCGGCCACGAAGGCGCTGCTGGCCCACAGCACCGGGGCGAGCGCAGTGTCGTTGTGTACCCGACCGGCCCTGACCGCGACCGTGCGAGCGTCATAGGTCTCACTCAGCGGACTGCCAGCAAGCGAAACGCTCCCGCAGTCTGACGGATCGGATTCGCCGGTTGGATGCTGAGTCACAGGTTTGCTTCGGTTTCGGCGACGGCATCGTGGATCAAAGGCCCCAGAAGCGAGGACTCGAGCAAGAAACCGTCGTGTCCCTGCGGACTCTCAAGAATGTGGTAGTCGCATCGTCCACCAGCAGCAATCACGCTATCGTGAATCGCAGCCTGCTGATACGGGGGATAGAGAATGTCCGAAGTGATCGAAGCGGTGAACACTGGACTCGAAAGACGAGAGAAAGCCGCTTCGATGCCCCCTCGACCGCGGCCAATGTCGTGAAGATCCATTGCCTTGCTCAAAACCAGGAAGGTATTGGCATCGAAGCGACGCACTAGTTTCTGGCCGTGATGATCGAGGTATGACTCCACCTGATATCGACCCCACTGGTCATACTCACGTCGCTGATCAACGTGTTGACGACCGAAGCGCTGGTCGAAGACTTCGCTGGTCCGATAGGTGATCTGTGAAATCTCACGGGCTAGAGCCAGACCCGCCCACGGTCCCTTTCCGGGAGGAGCATCGTAGTAGTCACCGTTGTTGAACAGGGGATCGTTGACAATCGCCAAACGTTCAACCGCGCTCAGCGCAATTTGTTGGGGGCTGGCGGCCGCGCAAGTAGCAACCGGCATCAGCAGACGAACCCGATCACCGAACATCATGCCCCACTCAAGAACCTGCATGCCCCCCAGCGAACCACCGACCACGGCAAGCCACCTGCCGATACCCAACCGGTCGGCGAGACGACGCTGGGTTCGAACGATGTCACGGATCGTGACCTGCGGAAAACGCGCAGCGTAGGGCCGGTCCTCACCCGGTATGTCGCTCGAGGGACCAGTGCTGCCCTGACATCCTCCCAGCACATTGGCGCAAACCACATACCAGCGATTCGTGTCGAGTGCTTTGTTCGGCCCGATGAACTCGTCCCACCAACCGTCGCCGGAGTGGCCCGCGGCAATCGGTCCCGCAGCATGGGAATCACCGGTCAATGCATGGCAAACAAGAACAGCATTGGAACCATCTGTGTTGAGTTCACCCCAGGTTTCGTACGCCAGCGTAATCTCCTCAAGCCGGCCTCCCCCCTCTAAAGCGAACGGGCGACCGTCGGTGACAGTTATGAAACGCCGCTCTCCCACAGGATCTCTAGGACGCCAAGCACCAGACGCGGGCAGCCCGGACGCGAAACGTTCGGCGGGGTCGTAGCGAAGTGGGCGGTAGTCGGGGTCGTGCACAGTTGATCTCGGGGCCGGTACTTTCCGCTGCCCCTCGGCGACCGGTTTTTGCCGGACACTTTGTTGCGACGGCTCAAAGAGCCGAGGCCACATTCCCGCCGCAGCGGGTGGGGCACCTTGGGCATCCGATCCCAGGTTGCCGGAATCGAACCACACAACCGGGGTTGCGCTGCTCGAATCGCTCTTAATGTTGGCGTCCACTCTACCGCTGCGGACCAACGAAACAGCGTGGCCGACGACGGTTCGCGCGGTTCCAAGAAATCTCACGCAAATCCGTTCTCGCAGATAGCATACGTGGGCTAGCTTGCGTATTCGTTTGGAGACTGTAAATGTTCCGTTATCGCTTCTTGGTTGCTCATATAGTCGCATTCGGGCTATTGACCGCCGTCGCCGCTGTGTGAGTGCCACGGCGAAAGACAGCCACGGCACCGCCGTCGACTCGATATCGGATGTGTCAATTCGCGCTGATCGGGCACGGACCTTCACACCCGCAGCGGAAGGCTCGCGCGGGCCGGTGCTCCCGTTCCCCGGACTCAGCACCAGCCGAGCCCGGGCCGCAAGAGCCACCCTAGCGGGGTTGGACCGACAAGCTGCTGCGGCCACCATGGCCGCTGACCGGACCTACGCCGCACTCAAGGATCCGAACGCGGACCCTGTCCCTCCCGATTTGCCGCCAACAAAGTTCATTGCCTACGAGACCGCGCCGCGCTCTGAGGTGCAGATTCCGCGACTAGCCCCTGGAGCGAACGGCGCAAGCAGGCGAACGGAGGTGTCAACATGTAGCGCTAGCGACTGCTACCAATCTGACAGGCTGCTGCTGAGCGATCCGGCCGTCGGGCTGTATGCGAGCGATTACTTGGTGTGGCTGGCGATCCCGCAAACGAACGAGCAGAACAAATGCGACAGCTCCTCCGCGTCGAGTTCATGCTTCTGGTTCTACGCAATGCAGCATCACATGGACTCCGGGAACCACAGCGCCTCGGCTCTTCATATCGGGCCGCAGCGGGGTTCCAGTATCGCTGGCGATGCCGGGAACCAGTGGCGTATGAATATCGACGGCTACATCGATGGTGTCCACATTGGGGGACAGAGTTCCGTGAATCTGCCCACGGCGACATGGATTCGCGTCCGCACTTGGCGTCTCACACGCGGCTACGACTCGTACGCCCCCTATAAGCCGTGGTCAACGTGGGGCGTGTGGGCTATGTATGACGGGATTGACCGCTATCTCGGCTCAATCACCATCGACGGCCACTTGTTTGCCAATTCTATGCTGTTCAGCGAGGTGTACGAGGCCAACGGGCCATGCACAACCGATCTGGAGAGAGCCTACTTGCACAACCCGCAGTTCTGGAACACGTCGTTCTTCCCCGGCACTTATGCCAGCGCGACAGCGGAGTATCAAGAGACCTGCGACAACACCACTTGGGAGTCGATGTCCGGGAACTTCGTGCGAGACGAGCGGGAAGTGGAGCCGCGTGTAATCGGCCACGGCGAGATAGTGTGGCAATTTTAGCTAGCTCGCTTCGGAATTCGGGACGGATTCGCTGGGCCGTCGTTGCTTGCGCGATAGGATTCCTCGCCTCGTGTTCCGACACGGCGCAAGCGCCACCGGCCGAGTCCTCCCCTGAATCCGTTCCCCTGGACGAGTCCACGTCATCCGTTCCCCCGGCCGAGTCCACTTCGCAGGACCATTCCCCCACTCAAATTTTCCTCATCAGATCAGAGATCCGTTGGTCGGTTGGAGTGGACGAGCCGCCTGCAGCCCCCGATGACCGTCTGCGCTACCTGGTGCCGACAACGCCCATAAACGGCACTAATACTGACGCCTGGCTCCTGCGCGCCGACGCTGGCCCAGCCTCTGAACTCGTCCCTGAACTTGATCTCGTCTTGAAATGGCCGACAGGCCGGATTCGAATGAGCGGGAAGCCTGCGAAGCCT
The DNA here is from genome assembly GCA_965198365.1 of Candidatus Aldehydirespiratoraceae bacterium. Lineage (GTDB taxonomy): Bacteria > Actinomycetota > Acidimicrobiia > Acidimicrobiales > Aldehydirespiratoraceae > VXYK01. Next base: position 2,953,298 of record OZ240617.1, read on the forward strand.
ACTGTCAGATGCTCCGAATTGTGGGACGGCAACGGCAGATTATGGAAACCGGTAAGGATTCGCAATGTCCAAGGTTGTGAGAATACTACCGACTACGGACAGTACTCCGTTAGATGGGTGGAGGATGAGACCGAATTCCGGTACAGCTCGTACGACATCACCGATGGCAAGGCACGAGACATGCTTGAAGACTGGGACTGGCTCGAGTAGTTCCCGATGAGGAACCTGGTGCTGTAAGAGGCCCCGCAAATAGGTGGAGGATTTCCGTGCATGAACGGCTTGATTTGCGGGGCCACGGCCTCGCTATCCAAGTCGTTCAGGGCTGGAGAATCCTTGATCTACACGCTCGGCCTCTTGGCTGGCGTTGGGATCCCATCCGGCTAGATCAGCAAGCCGCTCATCGTTGGAGAACATCTCGGTCAACGGGGCTATGACATCGATTCGTTTTTGGAGTCGCTTGATCTCCAATTCCTCGTCCCAAACAGACAAGGTGACGACCAGGCCTGTCTCACCGGCACGGGCGGTGCGGCCGGCCCGATGCAGGTAGGTCTTGTGGTCTCCGGGAGGGTCGTAGTGAACGACAATGTCAATATCGTCAACATGGATTCCCCGGGCCGCCACATCGGTGGCTACCAGCGCCTGGAGTTTCCCGTTGGCGAAATCACGCAGCGACTTCTCCCTATTGCTCTGACGAAGATCTCCGTGAATCGCTGCCGCTTTAACGCCGATCTGCACGAGATCACGGGCGAGACGATCTGCCATCACCTTGGTGCTGGTGAACATGAGCGTGCGGTCCGTTGAACGAGCAATAGCGGCGGCAACTTTCACTTTGTCCATCTTGTGGACCGCAATGAAGCGATGGGTCATCTCTTTCGCGGTGAACTCTTGTTCGACCACCTCATGCATCACCGGATCGTGTTGATAACGACGGATCAGTGAGTTGACCACCCCGTCGAGCGTGGCCGAGAACAGCAGCGTTTGACGGTCGGAACGCACGTTGCGCAGGACCCACTCGACCTGAGGAAGGAACCCCATGTCGGCCATCCGATCCGCCTCATCAACCACGACATGGGCCACGTCTCTCACAGAAATTGCCTGGCGTTCAATTAGATCAATCATGCGCCCAGGTGTGGCAACCACCAGATCAATCCCTGATCGCAGCTTCTCAATCTGCTTTTCGATCGGCGCACCCCCATAGACAGCCAGCACCTTTCGGTTCACGGCTTGGGCCGGGGCTGCGAGTTCGTCTCTGACCTGACTGGCGAGTTCCCGAGTCGGTACCAGCACCAGTCCGGTGGGAAACTTGGGGCGCGCTCGGCTCATGCATTGGAGCACCGGGAGACCAAAGGCGAGGGTCTTTCCTGAGCCTGTCTTGGCCTTCCCGCAGACATCGCGTCCTTCAAGCGCGTCGGGGATCGTCAGTTCTTGCACCGGGAACGGGGAGTGAATTCCTCGCGCGGCAAGGACTCCAACAATTTCGTGGCGCAAGCCCAGGTCCGTGAACGAAGAAGTAACGGTTTGCAGCATTGCGTGCTCAAGCGTAGCGGGACAATCCTCGGACCCGTCCGTCCACAACTTCGACACCCTCTGCTCGCAAGCGCTTCGCTTGTTCCTGCTCGCAGTTCGGCGCTAGGCGACCGGTAGTTGTCACAACCCGCCACCAGCAGAGTCCCGCGTCGGGCAGGCGACTCAGCAGCGACCCAACCGCGCGGGCGGCACCCGGATAACCCGCTTCGGTGGCAACCTCGCCGTAGGTAACCACGTCACCTTCGGAGAGTCGATCCAGCACTGCTGCCACATCAGCCTCGAAACTGGTCCAGCCCGAGCGATCGCTCACATTCGATCTCTCAGCGCTCAACCTGTTGCTCGTCAGCGTCATGAGATTCGCCTTCATCGCTCGCCTCGGCATCGGTTTCGGGGCGGCGTCCACGCAGCAGCAACCACCCCGCGGCAATGACCATGCCGATGATGCTCATCCAGATATTGACGCGAACCCCGGCAATCTCGGTGGCGTGATCGACCCGCACCGTCTCGAGCCAGAGACGAACAGTCAGGTAACCGAGCACATAAACCGCCAATAGTGCCCCGGCCCGGAGTTTCTTGGTCTTGTCAACCCAGATCAAGAACAGAACCAAGCCGAAGTTCCACAATGACTCGTACAGAAATGTTGGATGAAATGTCTCCACATCGGTGTAGCCACGGGCGGCGGCATATTTCTCGTCGATCTCCAGCGCCCATGGCAGATCAGAGGGGCCGCCGAAGAGTTCCTGATTGAACCAATTCCCCCAACGCCCGACCGCTTGGGCTAACGGAAGGCCCGGCACGATGGCGTCGACCATATTGGGCCTGTCCCAGGATCGCCGATGGATGATCCAGACCCCGACGAGCACGCCGGCCGCCATACCACCCGGGATGCCGAGACCTCCCTCCCACAACTTGAACGGCTCCGCCCAACCCTCGTCAAACCGCCAGTCGGTGAGCACGTGGTAAACCCGCGCGCCGATCAGTCCAGCGGGTACGCACCACATAGCCAGCGATGTGATGTCGTCACGATTGCCGCCGCGGGCTTCCCAGCGCTTCTGGGAAAGCCAGACCGCGGCGATCACGCCAAGAGCAATCATCAGCCCGTAGGCCCGAATCGTTAACGGACCAAGTTCCAGATAGCTCTGAGACGGACTGGGGATCGAAGCTGAAAGCATGGTCGTCACAGCCTATTGCCGCTATTGCGTCAGCAACCGGACCCGCGCAGCCTTCAGGTCGGCGGACCCGGCAGTCACCGCTGCCAGCATTCCAGGGACCCGGGCCAGCCGGTTCACCGCGAAGGCCCGGGCCAGAAGGGCGCGATCTGCTGCCACAACGCGCCTGATCGCGAAATCGGAACTGCGAGCGGCAGCGATCGCTCCGTCCGTCAGAGCCTTGCCGGCCGTGGTGGTTGCCAACATCTCCAGGTAGGCAGTGGCCCCGGCGAGCGCATCGGACCGATCAGAACGCAGCGTCTCAAGGAGCCACCCGGTCCCCCGAGCAGTCGCAGCATACGCGTCGCTGAGAATCGCGGACACTTCGTCCAAACCCGAGACTTCAGCCGCCGCATCAGCTGTGTCCAAGATGGACCTCAACAGGTCCACCACGACTTCGCCGCCACGCATCAGCAGCTTGCGACCAACCAGATCGAGCGCCTGAATGCCGTTGGTGCCCTCATAGATCGGAGCGATACGGGCATCACGAAAGTGTTGGGCTGCACCGGTCTCCTCGATGTAGCCCATGCCGCCGTGCACCTGGATACCGACGCTGGTGAGCTCGCAGCCGAGGTCGGTACACCACGCCTTCGACAAGGGCGTCAGCAACGCGGCAAGATCCGAGTTCTTCGCACGGGTTGCTTCATCGGGGCCTCTCGTCGCCCAATCGAGTGCTTCGGCGTTGCGATAGCAGAGACCTCGCATCGCCGCGATCGACGAGCGCATGTCGAGCAGCATCCTTTGCACGTCGGGGTGCTCGATGATGGCCGACGACTCGCCTGCGGGGGCTCCCGGTGCTCGACCCTGCCGGCGTTGCAACGCATATGCCAGGGCCTGCTGATAGGAACGTTCCGCCAGCGCCACTCCCTCCAAACCGACCGACAATCGGGCGTTGTTCATCATCGTGAACATTGCCGACATGCCGGTGTTCTCCTCACCGACCAGGTAGCCGGTCGCGCCACCCTCGTCGCCGAAGGCCATCACACATGTCGGACTCGCGTGAATTCCCAACTTGTGCTCGATCGACACGCAGTGGACATCGTTGCGCTCGCCGAGCGAACCGTCGTCGTTGACCAGAAATTTCGGGACGATGAACAAGCTGATACCGCTCGTGCCCACAGGCGCACCCGGCGTACGAGCGAGCACCATATGGATGATGTTGTCCGCCATGTCATGTTCGCCCCAGGTAATGAAGATTTTTTGCCCTGTAATCCGCCAAGTGCCGTCGCTATTGGGTTGCGCCTTGGAAGTCAACGCCCCCACGTCGGAGCCCGCCTGTGGTTCGGTGAGGTCCATGGTGCCGGACCACTCCCCTGTCACCATCTTCGGCAGGTACGTCTCCCGCTGAGATTCTGAACCATGATGAAGCAGAGCGTCGATCGCTGCTTGAGACAGCAGCGGACACAATGAGTAACCCATATTGGCCGACGCGAGCATCTCTTGAACGGCGATTCCCAGCAGCCATGGAAACCCGCCACCGCCATGTTCTGCGGGCATGGCGACCCCGTTCCAACCGGCAGCCACATGTTGCCGGTAAGCCTTGGCCAGGCCGGGAGCAGCAGTTACCGAACCGTCGTCGTTTCGCTGGGAGCCCACCGTGTCGCCGTCGCGGTTGGTGGGCGCTACCACTCGCTCAAAAAAACGAGCTGCCTCATCAAGGAGGCCATCCACCAAGTCGGGGTCCGTGTGCTCAAAGCCCTCGAGGCGCCCGAGCGCGTCTAGATCTGCGACGTGGCGAAGCGTGAAACGGATATCGTCAAGAGGCGCGTTGTATTCCGTCATCAGTCGAGCGTACCTTGCGCCACCATCGAGATTTGCTGTCACGTTCGCGATCCAGCGGAATCCCAAGCCGAGTCGCGAACAACGAATTGACCTCGGCTCCCACCAACAGCCCCATCGCCATCAGATACAGCCAGAACAGCAGACTCAAGGCACCACCAAGAAAACCGAACACGGCGTTCGCTCCCGAAGCAACGATGCTGAGGTAGGTGCTGAAGCCGAGCGAAACGACCGACCACCAAACCGCAGCCAGCAGTGATCCAGGAAACTCAATTTTCCAAGGGGCGCGGTGGTAGGGCGCGATGTGATACACGATTGCGGCCCATACCATCATCACCAAGAACACGACAGGCCATCTAAGCCAGTTCCAGACAGCCACGTAGTGCGCGCTGACGCCGAGAGTCTCGCTTAGTCGCTCGCCCTCTCCAAAAAGCGGTCCGACCACCAGCGCCACCATCACCACCGCAGCAGCGATGACCGACATCAGAGTTATCCCGAAGCCGACCAGGCGGGTAGAAAACCAACCTCGCGTGTGTTCATGATCGTATGCAACGTCCAGCGCCCGCACCACCGCGATGAAGCCACGGGTCGCCGCATAGACAGCGAGAAGCGCACCAATAGTCAGCGCGCCGGCGCTGCTACCGTCAAAGAGGTCGTTGACAGTCGCCTCAAGTGTGTTGTCACCACCAAAGATTCTGACTATCTGCTCAACGAGCCAGTCTTCAGCTTCCTGCGCGGCGCTTTGGCCAATGATCGCGTCAACCGATCCGAGCAGCGCCGTCAACACAATCATCGTCGGGAAAAAACTCAACAAAGCAAAGAAAGCGATCTCAGCAGACAGTCCGCCAACACGATCGCGGGAAATCTGGTCGGCAAGCGCCTTGGCCACTTCAATAGGAGAGCTGAGTGCCTGCCGTGCATACTGCCTTACCCCGAAGTACATTGCTTCGAGGCTACGTGCTGTGATGGAACTCGCATGAATGATGTCAGAAGCTATTGCGCCAGTAGTTTTCCGCTGGACCTGTTGCTCGCAAAAAAGGGCGACCAGCTCATCTCGGTTTGCATTCCGGCACGCAACGAAGAGGCCACTGTAGGCACCATTGTTGCTTCCATCCGCAATCATCTCGCCAACACCGAAGTGCGCTTGGTCGACGAGATCGTGGTGATGGACGACCGGAGCACCGACGCAACCGCCAAGACCGCCCGCCTGCAGGGCGCCAGGGTCGTGGCAGTCGACGATGTGCTGCCGGAAGCCGGACCTAGCCGCGGCAAGGGCAACGTCTTATGGAAGAGCGTGGCAGCTTGCTACGGAGATCTGATCGTGTGGATCGACGCGGATCTCACCTCGTTCACTCCCAGTTGCGTCACCGGTCTTCTAGGACCTCTACTAGCAGACCCCGAAGTGGCGATGGTGAAGGGCTACTACGAACGACCCGAGATTGGTGGCACCGGCGGAGGCCGCACCACAGAACTCATGGCCCGCCCTCTACTAGGCACCCTTTTCCCTCATCTCAACTCTGTGCGCCAACCGCTCGGCGGTGAATACGCTGCACGGCGCACGATTCTCGAACAAGTGCCGTTCAACACCGGCTACGGCGTCGAAACCGGGCTGCTCATAGACATCGCCGAGTTGGTGGGTCTTACCCGGCTCGCCCAGGTTGACCTCGGGGTGCGCGTACACCGAAATCGCTTGCTTGACGAACTGTCTGTGCAAGCCATGGAGATCCTTCACGCAGCGCTCCACCGCGCTGACATCAAGTGGCGGTCGAACTGGACTCATCACTTGCTTCGACCAGACCTTGAGCCGGTCGAAGCGCAAGTCGACGAACGGCCTCCGCTCAACACTGTGCCGGCCTATTTAGATCAACGAGCAGCAAGCTGACAGAATGGCCAACCAAGACGAGCAACGCCGCTAGTGAGACAGGAGACACAAATGGGCCGTTGGAGCAGGGACGAGTTGGAAGAAGAGTTCGAAAAGTACCAAGCGCGGGCACTCAAGGCCGGAATGACGCACGACTGGCGGGAGTGGGCTGACCAGTTCACCGAGGACGCCACCTACATCGAACATCACTTCGGGACGCTGGGTGGCCGCGAAGCCATCTACAACTGGATCCAGGAGACGATGGACACCTGGCCCAACAATGAGATGATCTACTACCCCATCGACTGGTATGTCATTGATGAAGAGAAGGGCTGGATCGTCTGCCGTGTCTTGAACCGGATGGCAGATCCGGGTGACGGTTCGGTTCACGAGGAGGGCAACTTCACGCTCCTCAAGTACGCCGGCAACGGAAAGTGGAAATACGAAGAGGACGTCTACAACCCGGCCAAGTTCGGAGAGATGATCAAGACTTACCTCCGCCACAAGAAGTCGCTCGCAAGCGACGACAGCTAACCGCCCTGTTCGCTCGTTCCTTAGGGTTCTACGATGTTGAAGGCACCATCGAACTGATCAAGGGCGCCAAACAAAACGAGCAGTGCATCGACGTCGCCGTCGATCTGAAGGCGACCATCGCCTATAGCGTCTATCGCTGTCGCACGACCCGTCAAAAGCTCACCCAGTAGGTTCTTGGTAAGCCTCAAAGTTGCATCTGCGTCTGCTTCATGGCGGCCCGCAATGTGGTGCAAAGCACAATTTTGCAGACCGAGCGCATGCTTCTCGCCAACGTCGGTGAATTCCCAGTTGATGAGCACCCGCTGATCGACGACACGTTCGGCCATCAGATGCACACCAAGCGCGTCGAAAACTTGTTCAACCGTCAGCGCGGTGGTCAACGCTCGACCCCGCCCACCCACACCCCGCACCCCTTCACGGAGTTCAAGCGCCCCGGTCAGATAGATGTTGCGCCACGGCCCCGATTCGGCCTGATAACCGAGTTGTTCAAGTGCGTCCGCCGCCAGCAAGCGGCCAGGCTCATAATCGGGTTCGGCGAACACTAGATGGTTGAGTATCTGCGCGGCCCAGCGATAATCACCTTCATCGAAAGCTGTTTGGGCCTTGTGCAACACCTCATCTCGGCCGCCCATTGCCTCGACATAGCGGACACCCGCTGCGGACGGGGGATGCGGATTGAGTGTCGCAGGGTTGCCATCGAAAGCTCCGAGATAGCGCTGATAAACAGCTTTAGAGTTGTGGTTGACCGTTCCGTAGTACTCCCGCGTGTGCCCCTGCGCCGCGAAGCACTCCGGTAGCTGCAGTTGCTCGGCGATCTCGGGAGCGGTGAAACCGTGGTTCGCCAAGCGCATCGTCTGGTCATGAAGCCAGCGATACACATCACGCTGTTTGACCAAGAACTCTCGCGCATCGTCTTGACCCCACCTCGGCCAGTGATGCGTCGCGAACAACGTGTCGGTGTGATCGATATAGAGTTCCAACGCCTCGTTGATGTACTTGCTCCAGCCCAGAGCATCACGGACCTGAGCACCTCGGGGCGTCAAAATATTGTGCATCGTGTGGGTGCAGTTCTCGGCCATGCACAAGACCCGCATGTCGGGAAACAGAAAGTTCATCTCCGCTGGTGCCTCTCCACCCGGAGTGTTTTGGAAGACCACCCGAATTCCATCGACATCAAGCTCAGTTCCGGTAACCAAAATCTCTTCGGTCGGAGCGATCAAACCCCAAGCGGCCCGAGGAATAATCTTGCCGAGGCCAGAATCGACATGGCCCAACGGACCCGGTGTCAGCAAAGGCCCGAACATATAACCCGCCCGGCGACCCATCGCCGGGCCTGCGATCACGTTTTCGCTGACCGCCTCGCGCAGGAACCCATCCGGCGCGATGATGCGAACATCGCCGGCGTCAACCGCCTCTTGAGTGGTGACGCCATGGATCCCGCCGAAGTGATCGGCGTGGCTGTGTGTATAGATCACAGCCTGAACCTCCCGATGGCCAAGCACATTGTTGGCCAATTCAAGGCAAGCCGCTGCAGTTGCAGCGGTTGTCAGAACATCAACGATCAGCCAACCGTGGTCGCTCGCTATCAGCGTCATATTCGAGATGTCGTAGCCGCGGACTTGCCAAACGCCGTCGGCCACTTCGAACAAACCATGAATGGCGTTGAGTTGACCTTGACGCCAGAGGCTCGGATTTACCGAGGGTGGAGCAGGCGTGTCTCCCCGGTTGAAATCATGGCGAGAAACATCCCAGGCAATGCCGTGCGGCGCCTCAATGACTCCGGTCGGGTGGGTGGCGATCAGCCCTCGACTGGCACGCGCGAAATCGTCGGGGTCATCTAGGGACAGCACTGCGGCAACAGCCGCGTTGCGCCGTGAAGTATGAGAGGTGGCCGCCTTGGGTTGCCGGTCGCTGTCGGTCATAGGCGCAGTATGGCCCACATCTGTTGGTAACCGTGATCTCAGGCGGTTCGCTCGCCTCCAACTACAACCGCCGGTGGTTAACTACAACCGCTGGTGGTGCCGCAGTCACCGCATACGTAGCAGGCGCCGGCTCTGCGCATCCGAACCCCACAGGACATGCAGAATGGCGCACCTGAACCGCCGTCAACCTCGAACGCGAGTTGAGCCGCCGAAGCTGAGGCTGCTCGGTGAGGCGGAATATCGGATCCCTGCACAGTCTTGGTGACCTGCTCTTCAACCCCGGGCAGAGTCGGTTGGACTCGCTCGTCGGTGGTGAATATTCCAAGACGGGAGCGTTCATCATCGCTCAAATACATGACTGCGAGCCTGCGGAACAGATAGTCCATCAGACTGTTGGCGATGCGAATCTCTGGATCGTCGGTCATCCCCGCGGGTTCGAACCGCATACCCACGAAAGCCTGCACGAAAGCGCTCAGCGGCACTCCGTATTGGAGACCGTGGCTGAGCGAAATGGCGAACGCGTCCATAATCCCTGCCAAGGTGGAACCTTGCTTCGAGACACGCACGAAGATTTCGCCTGGTCGTCCGTCTGCGTACAGGCCGACCGTGACAAAGCCCTTGCAATCTGCCACTCGAAACTCGAACGTTTCGCTGGTGCGGGTCCGGGGCAAACGCTCCCGCACCGGCTGATTTGCGGGCTTTTCCACGGTGCTCTCGGGTCGCTTCGTAGTGCCGGGGCTGGTCGAGCCAACTTCTTTAGTGGCGTTGTTCCAACCGTCAAGAGTGAGGGTTCCCGAACCGTCCGCCGCGCTTTTATTTGAGCCGTTCTCAGCGCCGCCGGGTGTCGCGACTCCAGTGGAGAGCGGTTGTGCGACCTTGCAGTTGTCGCGGTAGAGCGCAACGGCTTTGAGCCCCATCTGCCAGGACTCAATAAGCAGCAATTCGATATCGGTGATCGTGGCCTCTTCCGGCAGGTTGACCGTCTTGGAGATCGCTCCAGAAATGAACGGCTGCACCGCACCCATCATCTTTAGATGACCGAGATAGTGGATCGGGTCGCTGCCCAATGAGCAGGCGAATACCGCAAGATCACTGGGATCAAGTCCGGGGGCTCCGACCGCGCTGTGATGGGTGTTGATGTAGGCGACGATGGCTTCAACCGCATCGGGGCTGTAACCGAGGTTGCGCAAAGCGTGAGGCACCGATTGGTTCACGAAGCTCATCGTCCCGCCGCCAACCAGACGCTTGAACTTCACCAGTCCAAGGTCGGGTTCCACGCCCGTTGTGTCGCAGTCCATCAGCAGGCCGATGGTTCCGGTGGGCGCCAAGACGGTGGCCTGCGCATTGCGGACGCCCCGGGTCGCAGCAAACTCACAGGTTTGATCCCAGACCTGTTGCGCGGCCTCAAGAATCGGAGTCGGCGCAAGGTTTTCGTCGATGTCGGCTACCGCTGCGCGGTGCTGTTCGAGAACTCGCAACATGTGTTCACGATTTTCGTTGAATCCGCTGAAAGAACCCATGCGTGCCGCCAGTCTCGTCGACTGGCAATAAGCCTCTCCGGTCATCAGCGCGGTTATCGAAGCGGCTACCGCACGCCCTGCGTCCGAGTCGTAGGGCAGCCCCAGAGTCATCAACAACGCACCAAGATTGGCATAGCCGAGGCCTAGTTGACGGAAATCTCGGGCGTTGTGGGCAATCTTGTCGGTGGGGTAATCGGCGTTGCCAACCAAGATCTCCTGAGCGGTAAAAACAATCCTCACCGCATGAGCGAGCCCTTCGATATCGAAACCGTCAACATCGGCGCTTCGGCCCTTATCACCCTTGAAGAAGGCAAGCAGGTTGAGCGATGCCAAATTGCAGGCCGAGTCGTCCAGGTGCAGATACTCCGAGCAGGGATTGCTGGCGTTGATACGGCCAGTGTTAGCCGCTGTATTCCAACGGTTGATGGTGCTGTCGAATTGGATCCCGGGATCCGCACACTCCCAGGACGCTTCAGCAACTTGACGCAACAAGCTGCGGGCCTTCACCGTGCGAGTCACCGAACCATCGCCGCGAGCAGTGAAAGCCCAGTCGGAGTCGTCGAGGACGGCTTGCATGAACTCATCGGTTACACGCACGGAGTTGTTGGCGTTCTGGTACTGGACCGAGTGAATATCCATTCCGTCCAGGCTCATGTCGAAACCAGCTGCCTCCAGCGCATGTGCCTTTCGTTCTTCACGCGCCTTGCACCAGATGAACTCTTCGACATCGGGGTGATCGGCATCAAGAATCACCATCTTGGCGGCACGGCGAGTCTTGCCTCCAGATTTGATCGTGCCCGCGGAGGCATCGGCGCCGCGCATAAAGCTCACCGGGCCACTAGCAGTGCCACCACCAGCAAGGCCTTCCGTTGAAGCGCGGATGCGTGAGAGGTTCGCTCCGGCTCCGCTTCCTCCCTTGAAGATCCGGCCCTCCTCGGCATACCAGTTGAGGATCGACTCCATGTTGTCGTCGACCGACAAAATGAAGCATGCCGACGCCTGTTGAGGAACGCCCTCCACACCGATGTTGAACCAGACCGGCGAGTTGAACGCCGCCTTCTGGTTGACCAACAGGTGGACAAGTTCGGCTCGGAAGCTGTCTGCCTCCTCGGCATCAACGAAGTAACCATCACGCTCGCCCCAGGCTGTAATCGTGTTGACCACCCGAGAAACGACCTGGCGCAGCGACGACTCGCGCTCTGGCGTGCCCAGCGTCCCGCGGAAATACTTCTGGGCCAGGATGTTGGTTGCGTTCTGGCTCCAGGAACTGGGTACTTCCACTGCGAGCTGCTCAAAGGTCACAGAACCATCACGATGGTCGATCAGCCGCGCTTCGCGATGTTCCCATTCCATATCCATGAACGGATCGGCCCCTTGGACCGTGAAGCGGCGACGGATGCCGAGGTTGGCTCGCTCAGATACAAGCGTCATATGGCGGGGCTCCTTTCGAGCGCCGTCATAAACAGAGTAGCTCGATCATTTTTTGCGAGTAAAAAATTTTTCAAGATGAGGATTGCGTACTTAGGTTTGCTGTGTGGCCGGATCTTCCCGGGTTAGGGGGAAGACGAGTTTGCGGCGGATCCCACATTCCCTACTTGGTGCCCCCAAGGAACTGATTCGACTCTCGTCTGAGACGTTTCGCACCACCATCCTGGCGATCCGAACCACACAGCGAAGACAACTCTACGGCCACTTGCTTGTGGATGAGAAGTGGATGACAACCTGATTTAGTTGTGGATTTCTACGGGTTATATCCACAAGTTCGCCTCCTGCGGTGGACAACGCAAAGCGTCTGTGGTTGTCGTCGGCGGGACCCTGCAAAAACGGGACTCGAAACGGTAAGGTCGGCGGCAGTGCAGCAGATTCTTCCCACCTGGATCGAAGGCGTCGACCCCCTTGACATCTATCTGGACGATCCTCGGCCGGCACCGTCGAACCGCCCGTGGGTGATGGTCAATATGATCGCCAGCCTTGACGGCGCCACTGCCATCAAGGGCCTGAGCGGTGACCTCGGAGGACCCGCAGACAGCGCCGTGTTTCGCGCGGTACGAGCTAGCTGTGATTGGATTTTGGTCGCATCTGGCACCGCCGGTGCTGAGAGCTACGGAACTCCGAAACGAAACGAGGCTGTAGTTGAGCGCCGACTGAGAACTGGTCGTTCCGCAGTCCCCCGCTTGGCTATCTTGACTGCCAGCGGAGCTGTCGACCCGACGATTCCGGCGTTTGCCGACGCCATCGCGGACGACCAACGAACGGACCAGCAGCGCCCGCTCGTCATCACCGGCGAACAAGCAGATCCGGAGAAGCTCGCCGCTCTCAACGCCGAAATAGTTCGCCTCCCCATGCCCAGACCGCAACCCGACGCAGTGCTCGACGAACTTCATAAACGGGGCGCGGAGGTGGTGCTTTGTGAAGGCGGACCAACCTGGAACGGCCAGATGGTGGAGGCAGGACTCGTTGACGAAATGTGTGTCAGCATCTCGCCAATCCTCGCCGGCGGCACTTCGTCGCGCATCGTTACTGGCGCCGAGCAAGCCATCCCCAGGCAAATGCGCCTGAGCCGATTGCTTACCGAAGACGATCTGCTCTTTGCTCGCTACACGCGGGCATGACTGGCCAATCATCATCCCGGCCGCCTCACTCGAGCAGGTGACTGGGAATTACCAAGTGCTGACCTGGCTGCAGCGTGTCGGAACCGGCTATGCCGCTGAGCGCTTCGACCAGCGAGCGAGGGTCGGAGCCTGGATCAAGCCATGAGGCGATAGCCCAGAGTGTGTCGCCCGGTTGCACAACCACGACAATCGCATCAGGAGACCGGCTCTCATGAGTAGTAGCCGACTGCGCCGAACGGCCGAACGACCAAAGACCAACAAGCAACGACAAGACGACGGCTAGCACAAGCAGACGGCGGCGCCGATACACCTCGGCGGGTTGAACGACGCCTCGGTCATGAGCATGGGGGCCATGAGCACGGACCGGCCCAACCCTGGGCGGAACTGTGGCACGCGGGCGAACAGAAGGGGGATTTGCTGGGTAGGCAAGAATTGCAGTCATGACTCCACTGTGCTCCTGGGGTGTGACACTCACCGGCGTATAAGTGTTTTCGGTGAGAATCTCGAAAAGGTGCTTGACATCGAACGAATGTTTGGCGAACATATGTCTGTCGAACATCCGTTCGATACTATTGAACACGAACATTTGTTCGTTGTCAACCAACAAGCTTGTAATTTCGCGGAAGTCACCCACCGAGGCGACCTCACCCACGGAGGCGACCTCACCCACGGAGGCAAAAATGTCCGACACGCTCACAACCCGTCAGCGAGAGATCCTCGATGTGATTGTCTCTCACGTTCACGATCGCGGGTATCCCCCGTCCGTGCGCGAAATCGGCGAAGCGGTCGGGTTGCGCTCCCCCGCCACCGTCAAGTGTCATCTCGACAACCTCCGAGATGCCGGCTACCTAAGGCGCGACCTAGCGAAACCTAGAGCGATCCAGGTCAACTATGAGGGCACCGGCAACACCGCTGAGCACCGGCCCGTGCGCCACGTTCCCTTGGTCGGCGATGTCGCCGCAGGTACTGATGTTCTAGCAGAGAGCAACGTCGAGGAATTCATCCCGATGCCCGAAGATCTCACTGGCAGCGGCGAACTCTTCATGTTGCGTGTACGAGGTGATTCCATGATCGAGGCGGGCATTTTCGACGGAGATTTTGTTGTCTGCCGTCGCCAACAAACCGCTGAAGACAACAAAATCGTGGTAGCCGGAATTCCTGGTGACGAGGCCACCGTCAAGACGCTGCAACGCCGCGCCGGTTCAGTGGTTCTGGTGCCCGCTAACGCTGAGTTGAGCGAGATGGTATTCAGCCCGGACGACGTGCAGATCTTCGGTCAGGTCGTCACCGTAATGCGCAAACTGTAGGCGGCACTGCTCAGGCCCAAGCTCTAGGCGCCGTTGGTAAGCAGATCCGCCAAAGCGGCGTGAGTGTCCAGCAACCAAGCCCGTTCCAAATATTCGCCTGCGGTGTGCGCGAGAGTGGCGTCACCCGGGCCGAAATTGCTCGCTGGAACACCCCGCTGTGCAAAAAACGCCACATCAGTCCAACCAAGCTTGGCTCGAACCTCAAGACCGTTGCGGTCGATAAGTGCCTGTAACAACGGGTCTTCAAGTCCCGGACGAGCCGCGGGCGAGCAATCAACAACTTCGATGTTGTCGGAATCGCTGAGCACAGGCGACATCAACTCGCGAACAAACGCCTCTGCAGTCTCAGGATCACGGTCCGGAGCAAAGCGATAATTGACCCGCAACACCGCCCGATCCGGCACGACGTTGCCAGCCACACCGCCCTCGACAAACACCGCTTGTAACGATTCGCGGTATTCACAACCCTCCACCACCGGACGACGGCCTTCGAAATTGCTGACAACGTCAAGTATCCCGCCTAAACGATGGATGGCGTTGCTGCCCATCCACGGGCGCGCGGTATGAGCACGAGCACCGCCAAGAGTGACCTCAAAACGCATTGTTCCCTGACAACCCGCCTCAATAGCACCCAGTGTCGGTTCACCCAACAAGGCCACATCGCCTTGTAGAAGTTCGGGACACGCAGCATCGATCTCGCGAAGGCCACTGTGCTCAATCGCCACCTCTTCACGGGCATAGAACACATATGTCACGTCAACCACCGGTTCAGTGACCGTGCGTGCGAGTTCGAGCATCGTGGCGATGCCGCCCTTCATGTCGGTCGTACCGACCCCGTACATGCGATCGCCTTCGATGCGAGTTCTGGCATTTCCGTTCGGGGGCACCGTGTCGGTGTGGCCACCCAACACGAGCCGCCGATCACGCCCCAGTCGGGTGCGAGCGACCAGATTGTCACCTATACGGTCGACGCTGAGATGAGCCTGACGACGCAGGTCCGACTCGAGCAAGTCGACAAGTTCACGCTCGTTGTGGCTAACCGACGCAACGTTGACGAGCGCGGCCGTCAACAAGAATAGATCTCCCGTAGGTAGTTCCCCCGAGGGCAATTCCGTGCCGTCGGTCAAGTGGATGCTCCATGGTCACGCAGGATGTCGTTGAGAGCGGACTTGTCGTGGCGTTCACCTTCGGTGAGCCGTTTGATCACCAAGACAGCAGGCAATCCGAACCTGCCACCCGGGAAATCCCGCGGTCGAGTGCCCGCAACCGCCACGCACCACGACGGGATTTCTCCTCGACTGATCTCTTGGCCCGTTTCAACATCAATCACCGGAATGGAACCCGTGAGAATTGCGCCCGCGCCGAGCACCGTTCCCTTACCCACCCGCGCGCCCTCAGCGACTATGCAACGGCTTCCGATGTAACACTCGTCCTCGACAATCACTGGCGCTGCCTGCGCTGGTTCAAGGACACCGCCGATTCCGACCCCACCCGAGAGGTGAACGTTCTTGCCGATCTGCGCGCAGGATCCGACCGTGGCCCAGGTGTCGACCATCGTGTTCTCCGCGACGTAAGCGCCGATGTTGATATAACTCGGCATCATCACCACTCCCGGTGCCTGGTAGCTGCCCCAGCGAGCCTGTGCTCCCGGCACAACCCGCACGCCACGAGCCATGAAGTCGCTCTTGAGCGGGATCTTGTCGGCGTACTCGAACGGCGCGTTCTCGATCGTCTCCATCCTCGAGATGCGAAACAACAACAACACCGCGAACTTGCACCATTGGTTCACTGTCACGCTGCCGTCGGCGTTGACTTGCGCAACCCGGGCAGTGCCGGCATCAAGTTCACTGATGGCTTCGTGGACAGTCGCGGTGACCTCAGGATCGTCGAGATCCAAAGACGCGCTATCAGCCCAGAGGGCTTCGATTCGTGACTGCAAATCAGACATGATCCGCACCCTACCCGTCTTGTGTTGCGGCATCACCGGCTCGGCTCAGCGCTAATTCAAGAGCCGCTGTGGGCTGCACGACCGCGATGCGGACAAACCCTGTCGATTCAGGGCCGTAAAACTCTCCGGGGCTGACTATTACCCCGCAGCGCTCGGCAAGCGTGTGGGCCAGACCCCAGGCATCGGCGTCGGGTGCCTTGACCCAAAGGTAGAAGCTGCCTTTGGGAAGATCGGCGGAGATCCCCAGTGCGGCCACAATTTTTTGTGCTAGTTCCAAGCGGTGCCGGTAGAGGTCGCGCTGCGCGATCACGTGCGTCTGATCGCGCAGCGCAACCACGGCGGCGTTTTGCACCGGGCCCGGGACCATGCAACCGGCGTGCTTGCGCACCTCACTCAAGTAGTTCACCAACGCTGGGTCACCAGCATAAAAACCAGCCCGAATGCCCGCCAGATTCGATCGCTTCGACAAGGAATGGACACTCAGCACACCATCAACACCGTCGGCCAGGATCGTACGAGGCGGACCATCCCAAGTGAACTCCAGATAGCACTCGTCGCTTATCACCGGCACATCGTTGGTGCGGCCCCAGCTAGCAGCCGCGGATAGATCGTCGAGGCCACCTGCAGGGTTCCCGGGCGTGTTGACCCAGAGGCAGAGCGCTCGCTCGACATCGGCGGGATCGACCTCGCTCAGATCAATGCGCCATTGATCGTCGACTGGCACTGGCACCGCCCTACAGCCCGCCAGCACGGCCCCCATCGCATAAGACGGATAAGAAACTGCTGGATACAGCACCGTGTCGCGAGACGGATCGCGCAGACGCAGGTAGTGCGGCGTCGAGACCACGAACTCTTTGCTGCCGATGCAGGCGGCTATCTCGGTGCCCGGATCAACCGTCACGCCCACCGCTCTTTGCAACCAGTCCACTGCAGCGGTGCGGTAAGCCGGCGTGCCAACCGATGGCGGATATCCCCGCTCTGCGTTCGACGATGTCATCGCCTCCACTACCGCCGACGGTGCTGCGTCCATCGGGGTGCCGATCGAACAGTCAAGCACCGCTCCGAATCGTTGCCTTGCTATCTCTCGCAGGTCGTTGAGACGGTCATACGGATAGGGCGGAGGAACGAATCCGCTCATGACGCTGCCCCGTGGGTTGCCTGCGGTGGTGCTGCTGGCGGCGATTCGGACGTCTGTGTGACCAGAGGTTGGGTGACGACGAACTGTCGCAGAGCGCCAACCGATGCCGGCTCCAGGCGTGCGTGCAAGCGCATACCGTCTTCCTCTGACGTTTGACTAATCACATGCCCTTCGCGGTGAACCGCCGCCAATACGTCACCGCGGTCCCACGGCACCAGCAACTCCACGAACTCGGTCATGTAGCGAAGCCGATCGCCGATGGCCTCGAGCAGCGCGTCTATGTTGTCGCCACGTTGGGCTGACACTGCTGTCGACCCCTCATGTGTCCGAGCGAAGCGGACCGCCTCGTCACCCTTGTCGGACTTGTTGAACACCAAGAGTTCAGGCACATCACCGGCGCCGATCTCACTGAGAACCTCACGCACCGCCGAGATAGACCCAAGCGGATCTGGTCCGGCACCGTCAACAACGTGAACCAGCAGGTCGGCGTCGCGAACCACGTCAAGCGTGGTCTTGAAGGCAGTCACCAGCTGATGGGGCAACTTCTTGACAAAACCGACCGTGTCAGTAGCGAACACGGTCTCTCCGCCCGGTAGGGCGAGGCGACGGGTGGTGGCGTCAAGGGTGGCAAACAGTCGGTCTTCCACCAGCACATCGGCTTCGGTGATGCGATTCAATAGCGACGACTTGCCGGCATTGGTGTAACCGACGAGCGCCACAGCCCGATTCCTGGTCCGACTCCTGGCCTTGGCCTGAGTGACCCGATGGGCTTGAACCTTACGGAGATCAGCTTCGAGTTTGTGAACTCGGCGAAGGAGGCGGCGTCGATCCACTTCAAGTTGGGTTTCTCCTGGTCCCCGGGTGCCGATCCCACCGGCTTGCTGCGAGTAATGACCAGCGAGGCTCCGTAGTCGCGGCAAACGATAACGAAGCTGCGCCAACTCGACCTGCGACTTGCCCTCCAGGGTGCTGGCGTTCTGGGCAAAAATATCGAGAATGACCGCGGTGCGGTCGAGGGCGGTACAACCAAGAATCTTTTCGAGATTGAACTGCTGTGCCGGCGTGAGTTCATCATCGAAGACAACCGTGTCGCAGTCGACTTCTTCGACAATCGACTTGATCTCCTTCACTTTGCCCGACCCAACGAAAGTCGCGGGGTCGGGAGCGGTACGACGTTGCAGCACCCGTTCAACAGCGTCCGCACCGGCAGAATCGACGAGCAGTGCAAGTTCGTCTAGCGAAGCGTTGACCGACTCCGCTGTGTCGTTTTCTCTCACCATTCCCACAATCACGATGCGCTCGCGAAACGTCCGATCGATGAGGCCGCCCGACGCGCCGCCATACTCTCCGAAGCCGCCTCGATGCGTCGCTTCTTCGGTTACCAGGTCCATCTCTGTGTCGGAAGACTCAAGATTCATTTCTGTAAAGAACTCGGCGTTTTCTTCGCGAGCCTTGTCGTTGAGACTGTCTCGCGTGGGTTCATGGTCCTCAGGCATCAAACACCTCTATGTCGGCGACATGGGTGGCCGGTCCAGTGAGCGTTAGCGGGCCGCTCAGGTCGACGACAGCATCACCGCCCGGCATGCGCACCACCGATTTCGGGCCGATCAGGCCCCAACGATGGAACACATGGCCCGCGACTGTGGCCCCTGTCCCGCAGGCGCTGGTGATACCAGCTCCGCGTTCCCAGACCCGCAGCTCAAGCTGGTCGTGTCCCTTCACGGTGACGAAGCTGACATTGGCACCCTCGGCAAAGTGGTGCTCAATGGCAGGGCCGACAACATCGAGAGCAATCTCATCTGGGTCATCAACCTGACAGACGACATGGGGATTGCCAATATCACAGGTTTCCCAGCGCCGCACACCAATCGACTCCGCCCTGGCTTTCCCCAATTCCTCGCTAACGGCTCCCATCAGATCATCCACATCGGGAGTCGGACCTGCGGTCACAGACCCCATGTCGACTGTGGCAACCACAGTTTGGGGATGGTCGGTGGCACGTACTGAACAATGGCGGATTCCAGCCGGCGTCGCGACATCGATCTCAACGGCCGAGACGGAACGTTGACGCGCCACGGCCTGAGCGAGGCAGCGCAGACCATTTCCGCTGACCTCAGCGGTGCTGCCGTCGGAATTGAACAGCTTCATCGAGACGTCGTGGCTTTCGCTGGCAATGCCATAAATCAAGCCATCGGCGCCGATCCCGGTACGTCGATCACAGAGCGCGACAGCCTGATCCACTGCATCAAGCGGCAGCGAGTCGGTGAGCAATACCAAGAAATCGTTGCCCAATCCGTGGTGCTTTGAGTAGCGGAGGGCCATGGCTCTTATTGTCGCAGGTTCGCGCCTCTAACCGGCGACGATTTCTCGATGCTCGTCCCAGAGGTTGATCATCTCGTGCGCGGTGACTGGGGCGTCGATCCAGTGGATCCGCGGGTCACGGCGGAACCAGCGCTGTTGACGACGGGCAAATTTGTGGGTCCGTTTGGTCGCTGTGACGAGCGCCTCGTCAAGCGAACATTCCCCTTGTATGTGCGCAAGAAACTCTCGGTATCCGAGTGCTTGAGCAGCAGTGCGGCTCACTTCACCAGCGGCTAAAGCTCGGACTTCGTCAAGGAATCCCGCTTCCATCTGATCTTGGTAGCGGGCCGAGATTCGGTCGTCGAGGATCTCTTGAGGCCAACGCAAAGCCACCATCACGAACGGAGTCGGACCGTAGTGTTCTAGGCCGGGACCGAACGACGAGAACAGCGATCCACTGCCGATCGTGACCTCCAAAGCACGTAGGACCCTGCGTCGGTTGCTCGGTTCCATCCTCGACGCTGCTACAGGGTCGAGGATGGTCAAGCGGGCGTGTAGAGCTTCAGTATCTGGCTCACTGTCGAGTTCGGCAGCAATTTCGGGATAACGACCCGGCAGCTTGAGATCATCGACAACGGCCCGCAAATAGAGTCCCGTGCCACCGACCAGGATCGGTGTGTTCCTCCGTTCGCGGATTGCGGCTATTGCTTGCAAAGCCAACCGTTTGAACAGGCCTACGGTGAATTCCTCACTAGGGTCCGCCACATCGATCAGATGGTGCGGGACTTGGGCGCGATCGCTCGCCGTGGGAGACGCGGTGCCAATGTCCATCCCTCGATAGACCGCCATCGAGTCGATAGACACGATCTCTGCATGTCCAAGCTCTTTGGCTATCGCCATGGCCAGCGACGACTTGCCCGAAGCAGTGGGCCCCAAGATGACCAGTGGCCGATCCGCTCTGGTTGTCGGGGTCAACGCAGTGCCCCGTCAGAGCGCGGTGACCGGAATACGGGTGCGGCGCCGGGCAGGGACAGTCACATCCAAGAGGCGACCCAACATGTGGTTCATGCCTGCAGACTCGACCTCAACCAAAGCATAAGTTCCTGTTCGCAGCGGCGTCGGAGACGGAAAGTGAACGAGCGTGTTGCGACGGGTGCGCCCGGTGAGAACCATCGGGTCCTTCTTGCTCGGACCCTCCACGATGACTTCTTCGGTCAAACCAATTCGCGAATCGTTGGCCGCTCGACTGGAACGCTCGATCACCACACGGAGACGTTCGTACCGCTCAACGGCAACAGCGCGATCGACGAAATCGGCCTCCATCTCAGCGGCTTCGGTTCCTGGACGAGGAGAGAACACGAACGTGAAAGCGCTATCGAACTCGGCCTGCGCCGCAACCTCCAAAGTACGTTGAAAATCGTCGTCGGTTTCGCCTGGAAACCCCACGATGATGTCGGTTGACACGGCAAGGTCCGCGATTGTGGCGCGAGCCTCGCGCAACTTTGCGAGGTAACGCTCAACTGTATAGCCACGATGCATGGCTGCGAGAACCCGGTCGCTGCCGGATTGCAACGGGAAGTGCAGATGCTCGCAGACTTCGGGAACCTCGGCCATGGCCTCAAAGGTCTCGCTGCGCATGTCTTTGGGGTGAGGGCTTGTGAATCGCACTCTATTGATGCCCTCAACCGCGCCGGTTGCCCGCAAAAGGTCACCGAACAGCGGCCTGGCACGACGATCTTCGAGCCAGCGATGGCCACACCAGTGATGATCGCCGCTGGTCGGGTCAGCCCGACGGGCTAGAGCCAGATCACGGCCATAGCTATTGACGTTTTGACCCAGCAAGGTGATCTCGCTGACACCGTCTTGGGCCAGATCCTCCACTTCGGCGACTAACTCACCAAACGGACGACTGATCTCAGGACCACGAACAGCGGGAACGATGCAAAATGCACAGGTATTGTCGCAGCCGATCTGGACAGTGACCCAACCTGCGTGATCGACCTCTCGCCGGGTCGGCAGAGCCGAGGGGAACGCCTCGCCGTCCGCGCGGGCGGTGGCCTCAAGAATCTCGACAATCGGGCCGTGTTCGGCCGCATGGTTGAGCAACTCGACTGCTCGATCAACATTGTGGGTCCCAAACACCACATCCACATGAGCCGCGCGCTCGCGGATGAGGCCACGGTCCTTTTGCGCCAGGCATCCCCCGACCACAATCTGCAAGTCGGGATTGACCTGTTTCAGCGCCTTGAGATTGCCCAACGCTCCATAGAGCTTGTTGTCGGCATTTTCGCGTATGCAACAGGTGTTGAGAACGATGACATCGGCTTCGGCTTCATCGTCGACCCGCCACATCCCGTCAGCCTCAAGGAGACCGGAGATCCGTTCCGAGTCGTGCTCGTTCATCTGGCATCCGTAAGTACGGATCACATACGACTTACCCACGAGCACAGGCTACAAGCGCCAACGCCTGTGGCTCCCCTAAAGCCCGCACCTCCCTGATTCGTGGCTAGCTCACGTTGTCGTGCAACGAGTGTCCAGCCAGCGAATCAAGGCAGGCGGTGCGTTTGGCCAGGCTGGCCCTGACTAGTCGTCGAGAGCTATGGGCAGATCGTCGGCGTGGTCGAACTCCGCCTCTGCTTCGATCTCTGGTTCTGGTTCTGGCATAACAGCCTTCCAGACCCGGTCTGAAATCTCGACCATGACTTCAGGGTTGTCCTGGAGGAACTTCTTGGCGTTTTCTCGGCCTTGGCCAAGCTGTTCACCGTCGTAGGTGTACCAAGCGCCAGACTTTTTGACGATTCCCTCTTCGACCGCCAAATCGAGTACCGAGCCCTCACGGGAGATCCCAGTGCCATACATGATGTCGAACTCCGCTTGCTTGAAGGGCGGCGCACACTTGTTCTTCACGACTTTCACCCGAGTGCGGTTGCCCACGATCTCGATACCGTTCTTGATCGCCTCGATACGGCGAATATCGAGCCGACACGACGAATAGAACTTCAGCGCCCGCCCACCAGGGGTGGTTTCTGGCGAGCCGAACATCACGCCGATCTTCTCCCGTAACTGGTTGATGAAGATGCAGATGGTCTTCGACTTGCTGAGGTTGCTCGTCAACTTGCGCAATGCCTGCGACATGAGCCGAGCCTGCAAGCCGACATGTGTGTCGCCCATCTCGCCTTCGATCTCGGCGCGAGGCGTGAGCGCCGCTACCGAGTCGATCACGATCACATCCAACGCTCCCGAACGAATCAGCATGTCGGTGATCTCAAGGGCTTGCTCACCCGTGTCGGGCTGAGAGATCAGCAACTCGTCGATATCAACACCGATCGCCTTGGCATACACCGGATCCATTGCATGCTCAGCGTCGATGTAGGCACAGACACCTCCATTGCGCTGAGCCTCGGCCACCACATGGGTGGCGAGGGTGGTCTTGCCCGAAGATTCCGGACCGAATATCTCGGTGACCCTGCCACGAGGCAGACCACCGATCCCGAGAGCCAAATCCAATGCCAACGCACCAGTCGTGATTGACTCGATCTCCATGGTGCTCTTCTCGCCCATCTTCATGACCGAGCCCTTGCCGTACTGCTTCTCTATCTGGCCCAGAGCCATACTGAGTGCCTTGTCTCGCTCCACTGTCTTTTCTCCTGTTTTGTTTGCTGCGCTTCGCAGCCGAGTTGGGGGGATGTTGGATTGCTGGACTCGAACTTACGGAGGGGGTGTGACACAGCCCCGGGGGAAAGGACGAACGACACAATTGTAATTGCGAACATTCGTTCGGTCAACCACTGATAGAAAATTTCAGAAATCTTGCGGACCGAGGACCAAACCAGGGTCGTGATGTGTTCTCATATAGACAAGACAAGGAGGTCGTTGATCATGACCGATATCACCCACAGCGAGGCTGAACTCCGTAGCCGCTTGACCCCAGAGCAGTACACGGTGACTCAACAAGCAGGCACCGAGCGCCCCTTTACGGGCGAATACTGGGATTGCCACGACGACGGCAGTTACCGCTGCATCGTCTGTGATGCTGTCCTATTTATGAGCGACACCAAATTCGACTCGGGCACCGGTTGGCCCTCCTTCTTCGAGACCGCCGGACAAGACGTTGTTCGAATCCAGGCTGATACCAGCCACGGGATGGTCCGCGAAGAAGCGATATGTGGCAACTGTGATGCCCACCTCGGCCACCGTTTCGGCGACGGCCCCGGCCCGCACGGACACCGCTACTGCATGAATTCCGCCTCCCTCCGCCTTGATCGAGACGAAACCTAACCCGCATCCACTCACAACGCAAGACCCTTCCCCCTAACCCCAAATCACTTCCAAATCTGCGCGTTTAACCACAAGGAGTGTGGTTTATCGCGCAGATTTCGGTGTGAGCAGGCTCTGGACGGCAGCGATTAGATCCTCGGGCGTGTCTACGCACATCGACCACGTGAACACCAGAGGCGTCCAGCGCTCACGCGTGATCGCGTTCCATCGCGCCCGGTCGTGATGAAACGAAGCTCGGTTGAAGTGCCAAGCGATGCTGTCGAGTTCAATCGCGACCTTCGCTTCTGGATAGGCTAGGTCTACTTGGGCAATAAGTGCCCCGGCGCGATCCAAGATCCGGTACTCGTACACCGGCTCGGGTAGGTCTGCGTCTACAAGGAGCCTGCCGACGAGACGACTCCACTTGCTCAAGGGAACCCCCGAGTCCGGCATTCTGCTGTCGAGCACCTCGCGCAGCACGCCGCATCCGTTTCGACCTTTGCTTGCATGGCGCACGACGATGGCATACAGATCTGACAGATCGAACCGACTCGCGCGCAAAACGGCGTCGACCATCTCTTGGACTCGCCGTGGGTTCGCAACCGCAGCAACGTCAATGATCGTTCGACTCAGGTCGGTACACGGGATGTGATCGCGGACGATGTGCTGGGCGGCATGCCATTGCCGGGTTTGGTGAACTCTCACCGCGTCGATGGGCTTCCAGCGTCCCTCGGGAACCGTGATCTCTCGAACCGTCTCGCGGAATCCGTCGATCCCGTGAAGGGCAGCGGCCGAAAGATGGCTAGCGACGCCATTCGAAATCAGGCAGGCGGCGAGCAGTTGACTCTTCCAGGTTGCCGCAACCGCACCATGTCGGTAAACGCCCGGACCGATACGAAGCCACCGCTTCGTTGTGCATTGATACTCAATCTGTCGGGCAGAGAGTCCTGACTGCAAGGCTTGCTTGCGCGAGACAACTCCGTGCTGACGCCGGATGATCTTGGTTACTTCCTCGTTGTGCATGCCCGTCCATCGGTCTGCCAATCAGGGAGGAAGTCGCCGAAGTATGCCCGTCTGTTTGCCCAACCCTCCGTCTTAACCCGAAATCAATTCCAAATCTGCGCGTTTAACTACAAGGTGTGTGGTTTATCGCGCAGATTTCAATTGGGAGCGAAGCGGGGCGCTAGGGGGTAGATTGCGCATCACGGGACGTGGCGCAGCTCGGTAGCGCACCTGCTTTGGGAGCAGGGGGTCGCTGGTTCAAATCCAGTCGTCCCGACCAAGCAATTCCACAGTTGATCCAACGGTCGGGCATGATGCTGCGATGCACGCGGAACAACTGCTCGATACGGCGGCTGCCACAACAGGCCTCGACGACTTTGGCGAAACCTCGTTTCGGGACGGACTTGAGGTGCTCGTCGAAGCGTTGAACAACGAAGCACAACTCAACGCCATCGGTGGACCCGCGGCGGAGACACTCCTTACTGGAGCTCTGGTCAACCGGCTCACCATCACCGACTACTGGAGCCAGCACCCGGAACTGGCCGATCAGGTGATCACTGCGCCGCTGTTCATCGTCGGGGTCTCTCGTTCGGGCACGACCGCTCTGAGTCAACTGTTGTCAGTGGACCGGGCGAATCGCAGCCTGCTCTCGTGGGAGGCCGGCGCTCCTGTACCGCCGCCGCAAACCGAGACATATCACAACGACTTACGTTTGCTCGCAGCCATCGAGGCCGAAGCCGACAACATGTTGCACCTACTCAACCCCGACTTCAAGGCGATGCACCACGACCCGCCCGATATGCCGATCGAATGCGTCACACTCATGGCCCAGGATTTTGTGAGCCTGCAGTACAACGCCATGTTCAACATCGAGTCGTACGCCGATTGGATCTTGACGCGAGACCACACCGCCACTTACCGCTACCACCAACGGGTGCTGCAACTACTCCAATCAGCGGTGCCGGGTCGTTGGCAACTGAAGACACCTCACCATGCCCTGGCTGTAGAGACCATCGCCCAGATCTACCCCGATGCCCGATTCATATGGACACACCGCGATCCCGCAACGTGCATCGCCTCAACCGCCAGTATCACTGCCTCGCTCAGCGGCACGTTCAGCGATGCCGACTGGTCTTGTTTCGAAGGGACGCTGTGGACCCGGCTTCTGACCGAGATGATCGAACGCACAACCACGGCCCGAGCCGCGCTGGGTGATCACCGGTTCATTGATGTGGACTACCGGCAGTTGGTGAGCGACCCGGTCGCAGCGGTGCGAGGCATCTACCGTGACCTCGGCGAGCCGATGGACACCAACTTTGAGGCATCGCTGATGGCTCATGCCAACGAACACCGGCAACACAAGTACGGCCGACACAGCTACACATTCGAGGACTTCGGCCTCAACCGCGATGCTCTCAACGAGCGGTTCTCGGCATACCGCGGCACCTACGAACTGTAAGCACCACCGACCCCAAGGGGCCAAACGCCGGAGTTACTTAAACGCGGGGATGACGTGTTCGCCCATCAACTCGATGGTCTGCATGACATCTTCATGGGCGACGTCGTAGGGGTTGAACAGGCAGAACACCACATCACAACCGGTGGCCTCATAAGCTCGGAACATCTCAATCGCCCGATCAGAATCTCCGCACACGCAAGCGTTGGTGTCGAGCAGATAGTCCATGGTCAGGTGACCGACTGAGCCGTCCTCGACACGATCCGCGGTCGAACCGAGATAGTCGTAGGTGCCGAGTTCCTCTTCCATCTGGCGCAGCCATTGAGCCACCGAACCGATCAGATGAGCACCGTGTTTGGGGTACCACTCAAAGGAGGGTCCTGCTTGGTCGACCGCCTGTTCGTTGGTCTCGGCAACGTTCACCATCGTGAAGCTTGCCGCACGGTTGTTGACGAACTTGCCGATCGGTTCACCGCAGGCCTCGATTCCGCCGCGATAGATGCCGATCCGGCGACCGAGTTCTTCGGGAGGCGTGCCCACCGAGAACGACAAGAGTCCGAGGCCGAGTTCGCCAATGAGTCGATGTCCGCCGTCGGAACTGGTCGCCGCCCAAACCGGCGGGTGCGGGTCTTGGAGCGGTTTGGGAAGCACCCGTCGCGTCGGCATCTGCCAGTACTTGCCTTCGAAACTGAACTCGTCGTTGGTCATGGCGCCGAGTGTCATCGTCAGGGCTTCCTGCCACATCGACCGTGTGTCATTGGGATGAATCCCAAATCCTTCGAGTTCGGCGCGGGTTGCCGAGCGACCGGTGCCGAACTCCACACGCCCGTCTGAGAGCAGGTCGAGCACCGCGACCGATTCGGCCGTGCGAACCGGATGGTTGTAGGGCTGAGGCATGAGCCTCACGCCATAACCGAGCCGGATGTTGTTCGTGACCGCTGCCAGGTGGCCGTACAAGACCTCCGGATTGGAGCAATGCGAGAACTCTTCGAGGAAGTGGTGTTCGACGGTCCACACCGAATGGAATCCAAGCCGGTCTCCGAGCTTCACCTGTTCGACTACGTCTTTGTACGCCTGATGTTCCTTGCCTGGCGTCCAAGGCCGCGCGACCGGGATCTCATAAAACATCGCAAATTCCACAGCGGTATGCCTCCTGAATGTGCTGTCGTGCCGAAGCATTGCGCGTTTCGGCGCGTCTCAACGCCCCGATGCTGCCCGACCCCACACCCCAACACCAAACCGCCTTGGCTCTGTTGCTGTCAGGAGCTTTCTGTTGAGATCGCTGGCGGTTGCACTCGGGCTCGGTAACTTGTTGGACGAGGAAGTCCACAAGGTCCTTGCGGTTGATACGTCTTGCCGGGACGCTGTTGATCCCACACAGCCGGTCGGCGGACGGTCGTTGAGCACCGATGCGCGAACTATTGTCCAGTCGAACTTCTGGTACCGTCAGAATAATGAGCCAGTCAAATTTGCCTCGTTACAACGAATTAATGATCCCAGTCCTTGAAGCACTGACGGGCCTCGGCGGTTCCGCTCTGCGAAACGAGATTGTCGCCGTCGTCTCTGACAAGCAGAACCTTAGCGACGAACAGCTTGAGGAGCGCTACGAAAACACGGGTGTTCCTATTGTCGCCGACCGCATCGGCTGGGCGTTGAGTTACCTGAAAAAGCTCCGTGCGGTCGAGAATTCGACCCGCGGTGTGTGGGCACTCACAACGCAGGGGCGAAACATTGATTCAGAGGCTCAAATCAGTCAACTCCTGAAGGACCTAAGAGCAAGATCCGCTCAGAGCCGCCGTGACGCCCGTGAAGTTGAAGTCGGCGGCAGCGATCTAGAGCTAGATGACGAACTCGAACCGGATGGTGAACAGTGGCAGGGCCTGCTACTTCAGCGACTGTTGCAGATGTCTCCCGATGCCTTCGAGCGACTGACCCAGCGGTTACTGAGAGAAGCTGGATTTCGAGACGTCGAAGTGTTGGGCAAGTCCGGCGACGGCGGCATCGACGGCGTAGGCGTCTACCGCCTCTCACTCGTGTCATTCCCGATCTACTTCCAGTGCAAACGCTACAAAGGCTCCGTCCCCGCGAGCACAGTTCGCGACTTCCGGGGCGCAATGGTCGGTAGGGGTGAGAAGGGCCTGTTGGTGACCACCGGAACTTTCACTAGCGGGGCACGCAAAGAGTCCAGCCGCGATGGTGCGCCACCCGTCGAGCTGATCGACGGCGACGAACTATGTGACCTGTTGAAGAAGTTCGACCTCGGCGTTCGCACACGAGTACGACAAGTCGAAGAAATAGGTCTAGACCCGGATTTCTTCCAGCAGTTTGAAGAGGTTTGATCATAACAAACAGGGATCGCCAACCGTTACCCAGACCCGTCACAGCGTCCCACGGTCGCAGTCAAGATCAACCGAACAGGCGCTCCTGCACTTTCGAAGCAAGAAACTCTAGTTGGGTTCCTGGCGGATATGTCAGTTGCCTGCCCCGGGTGGATGTGCAGCGAATCAGCTTGTCCGTTTCCAACTCCTGAAGAACACGCTTGTAGTGCGTTGCCTTGAAGTCAGTCTTCTCGATCACGAATTGCTCAACCATCTCGACACTCACCGTCTTTGACACATATTCGCTCAAGATTGCCCTGCGTAACGGTTGCAAGTTGGGTTCGGGAGCGAACAACATCTGCTGGTCACCAGCGAAACCAGAGAAGCGTGCTCCACCGACTGGGTCAACCTCCCACATTGCGTCCTTCATGACCTCAAGCCCTTTGGTGTGACGCGTGCCATACATGAGGTAGTACACGGTGCGTTTCCGTTTCGGGTCAACCATCTCGAAGTGGCGGACGAAAGTGAATCCACACACATCTTTGAGTTGCCGAGCGTAGAGATCGCGGAGGAACTCCTTACGCTGCTCCCCAGTAAGCGCTGACGCTTCGAGATGTTCTTCGTCCCTAGTAGCAAAGAGTTCTGTGAAATGGTGCGCTATGTTCGGGCGCTGGTCATTTACAAACCGATTAACATGCTCATGCATATAGTTAAAGATCACCTCACACCTGTCTGACTCCATAAGGTCACGAATCACACTCATTGGCACACCGGACCAGCCGAAGGGATCGATGAATGCAAGCGTTGGAGCCATGCGTCCGTTCGCTATTTCGGCGACACGACTCGCGACGGCCGCAAATTCTCCTTTGATGCATTCGACGCGAATATTCGCCGGTTTCGCGTCAGCACGCTTCTGCCAATAGTTTTCGACCGCCATCTTCAAGCTCTCGTATCGTCGCTTGTCTGATTCAATAAAGATGAATACGAACTCGGTTGATGACAAATTGTCGAAGTAGCTGTGCTTCACGAGAGTGTCGAGAGCAATCAATGGCGAACCAGGTTCACCACCGCTGTAATCACCCGGCCCCGCAAAACCGTCGATAAAGACAACACTGCCATTTCGCTGTGAACGAGCAAGGATAGGAAACCACGCGTTGAGGTAGCAACCCAGAAGTTGGTGTTTCGCCTGCGTATGTTCGGGAAGAGACCACGTAGTGCTGTTCACGCCGACGCACCAGATGACGCAGCAGCTCCCATGACACCGTCGGTAGTCGTCGACCTCAAAGGCATCTCGTCAAAGTACGAGCCGTCTAGCTCTCGGCCGTTGGCTTTGGGGGTTCGGCCGCCCCATTGTTTGAAGAAGAAAGCAACACCCTCGGCAACACATTGGTCGCGGAGGTCGCGAGCCCATTCCTCTTCCATCGGCCGGGCCTTGTGGCCACTCTCACCTCCGGCGATCAACCAGCCGATCCCGGAGAGGTCAAGTTCAGGGAGCGGCCCCAAGAGGGGTTCGGCGCTGACGAACCGCACTGCAGCGTTCACGCAACGGAGGTGGTCGATGCGAAAGGCGTAACGTGACGACTCAACGCTCACCCCCATCCAAACGTTTGATGGCCAATCCAACTCACCAGCCAACGACGCCAAACGCTTCGACCGCTTCGTCAGCACTTGGTACGTGTGTTGAGGAGTCTCGGCCATCACAGAAAAAACCCGCTGGATGAACTCCAACGGAACCTCGGGATGGAACAGGTCACTCATTGAGTTCACAAAGACAATGCGTGGTGCTCTCCAGCGGTAGGGAAGATCGAGCACATCGGCGTGCAGTGTCAGCCTGAATCCAGGACCGCTGGACTTGGGGTCACCGTCATTCTGGTACTTCGGATTGCCCATAGCCTTGAGCCGCTTAGCCAGCGTGAGCGCGTAACAGTTGTCGCATCCGGGTGAGGTCTGGTCGCAGCCGGTCGTCGGGTTCCAGGTTGTCTCGGTCCATTCGATACCGGTTCGGTCAGCCATGACCACTTCCCTCCTCACCGAGTTGCCAAAGGCTATCCAGTGAGTCACAACGTTACGGGGAGGGTGTGACGCGCTCAGGCTGCGCGCGGGGTTGCGCGCCACAACCAGGGGTCTCATTCCTCCCCCAGACCCCGCCATCAGGCACGTCTATAGGTCAAGGCGAGGGGGAGAGGGGGGTTGATTCGTAGGCGGACTCGTCGATGGTTGAGGTCTGGTTCTTGAAGGTGGTCATGTTGTGGGGCCACTGGGTGACGATTCGGCCGCTGGGCGTGCGGTAGTAGCCGTTGCAACCGCCGTGCCAGGGTTCGACGCCGGCAATACCCTCCTGCACCCAGTCGTTGTAGCGGGCCATTGGTTCGGCCCGCACATCCACCCAGGCCAGCCTCTCAGCCGCTATCCGCTGAATATGAGCAACCACGTACTCCACTTGGTACTCGATCATGGTGATGATCGAACCGTTATTGGTATTGGGGCCATACAGCATGAACAAGTTCGGGAATCCGCTGGTAGTGACACCCCGGTAGGCGGTGGCACCGTCGTTCCAGGCATCGGCGATATCAAGTCCGCCTCGTCCGGTCACCTCAATGGCCGACAGGTACTTGGTGGTCGAAAACCCTGTGGCCAGCACCATCGTGTCCAAGACCCGCTCTGTACCATCCTCTGTGAGCACGCCCTTCGGCGTAATCCGCGCGATCGGGTCGGTTACCAACTCAACGTTGGGTCGGTTGAAGGTGGTGTAGTACTCGTTGTGGAACAGCGGCCGCTTGCATCCCCACCGATGATCGGGGGTGAGCTTGGCACGAGTTTCGGGATCGGTCACCGCCTCCAGAGCCGCAAGGCCCGTCTCCTCCATGCCCGCCCGCACCTTGGCACTCTTGAAGGCCATACCTGTGTCCACTTGGTTGAACAACTCTTCGCGCCGGGCCACAACGATTCCGGGATCGGCACGACGAGCAGCGATCTCCTCAGGCGTGTACGGGTCGTCTTCTTTTGGCAGCACCCAGTTGGCGGAGCGTTGGAACACGTGCAGCCGGCTCACCTCTTCGGCGATTTCTGGGGCGATCTGCACGGCGCTGGCTGCTGAGCCGATGATGCCCACCGTCTCGCCGCTCAGGTCGTGGTCCCAGTTCCAGCGAGCCGAGTGGATCACGGTGCCATCAAAGGAGGACAGGCCTTCAATATCGGGCATGGGCACGTCGTTGAACATGCCCAGCGCGCTGATCACAACCTCAGCCGTTACTTCGGTGTCCGACTCCAAACTCAGGGTCCAACAGGCAGCCTCGTCGTCCCAGCGGGCGGCCCGTACCGCGTCGTTGAACCGGCAATGTCCGAGCACGCCGTACGTCTCGGCGCAGTGTTCCATGTAGTGCAAAATCTCGGGTTGGCGGGCGAAGGGTCGGCTCCACTCAGTGTTCACCTCAAAGGAGAACGAGTACAGTTCGGCCGGGATGTCGCAGGCACAGCCTGGGTACCGGTTGTGGTACCAAGTACCGCCCACGCCAGAGCTCTTTTCCAGCACCGTGAAGTTCTCGAACCCGGACTGACGCAGCCGAATAGCGGCGCACAGCCCACCCGGACCGGCCCCAATAATTGCGATTCGCAGATCGCGACCGCCCAGCGGCCCGTCACCCACCCCCGCCTCAACGGTTTTGCTGGTTTCTGTTTCCGGTTTGCCCATCGATGCCTCTCGCCGTGGTCCGCTACGGCTCCTACACGCAGAAACGCTACCCTCGCGCCGACGCCAGCCAAATGGAGAACAGGGAGAACAGAGGCTAGTCCCTGTGGTACTGGTAGGCAGCGATGAGCATTAGCTGGGTCGCGAGTACCAGGTGGAACGCCGAAGGGATCGGCCGGTTGAACCAGGTGATGTCGGACAACGCGGTGAAGCCGAGTATCAACCGGGCGAACATCACCGTGAAGTACACAATGCCAGCCAACAACACTGGCACTATCCAAGGCTTGCCGATCAGGCGGCTACCCCTGGACATGCGGAGAGTCACGGCCACTGCAAGCACAACAATCGCGATCTGAAATGCCAGCAACACGGGATAGGGAAGACCACTTCCCTGCCAGTCATCAAAAGCAGGCAAAAACGACACCGGTGCCCAGCGCTGGACGACCTGCCCGGTCACTCTGAGCGCGAAAGCGATGGTCAGCACCGCAACAACCCATGCCAAACGGCGGTTCCCCCCGCTCCGCCGAGCACCACGAGGAGTAATCCGTGGCGATCGGTCGAAGCCCGCACCGCTGCGGGCGGTCACGGATAGCTCCTCAGCGAGACCAGTTGGCGCTTCGCTCGCTCGGAAATCTCCAACCCGAAGCCACCAGGGTTGCCACTGTCGGAGGCAAGCACTCCTTCAACTGCAAGGACACCGGACGGTCCAAACATGATGCTGCGCGACGTGAGATCCCGTCGCAAAAGAAGCGTGCCGAAGGCTCCTTCAGCGCCCAACAACCGGGGCTTGATCGACTGCATCACCGTGAGCGCAGCGCGCGAGAGGATACTTGTCTCTCCGACCTGGCAACCGACGATCACGCCGACACCCAAAGCCGCTGCTTTCCGGGTCACCTCCAGCGCGCGGATGATGCCGCCCATCTTCGATACGCGAATGTTGGCGATCCAGTTGGCGGGATCGCCGCTCAAGGCATCCAGGTGCTCAGCTCGCAAAAGACTCTCGTCGAGCACGATCCGCGTCGAGCACTGTTCCGCAACACCGAGCATGCCGTCGAAGTCTCCCGGCCGGAGCGGTTCTTCTACCGCAAAAAAGTCAACGCCTAACGCCCCTATGTGCTCGATGCACTCCTCGGCCGACTCCCAGAGGTTGTTGGCATCGACCCGAATCCGCACCCCGGACGCCGCGGCTGAGGACCGAGCTGTCGGGTTTGCGAGGACCCTCAGCTTGCGCTGGTCGCGGCGCAAATCACCGGACAATTTCACCTTGAAGTCTTCGAAGCCGGCACGGCGGTACCGCCCGCATTGCCAGCGATACACCGGCCAGGGAAGATCGGACAGTACCGCGGTGTATCGGAACTCCCCGACGGGCTTCGCAACTTCGAGAATGTCCTCAAGTGACCGCTTCTGTGTCTTGCCGAGCAGGTCCAGCACAGCTGTCTCGAGCGCGCAGAAGGCCGCCGGGTTGCGGTCAATCTCTTCACGGTGAGCTTTGATCCAAGCCCGCAGAGGCCCTGCTCCGGTGATCTCTGTCAACAAGGCATCTGCGCGTTGATCCATGAACTCCAAGGCGCTGTCGATTGTCTCACCGGTCACATATTGACGGGGACAACCCTCTCCCCAGCCGATCTGGCCGTCGGCTCCAACCACCTGCACTATCAAGTTCTGAGCCCGCCGATGACTGGCCGATGCATGACGGACCACCGTCTTGAACGGCACCGGGAACGACATCACCGACAACCTTTTGATAGGTACGAGGGATTCGGGCGAGGACATCATGGGTGTTCGACGTAGGCGTCAAAATCGAAAGGACAGTCGTGGCTGTATTGCACATGCAGGTACTTGAACTGCATGTCGCGCTGACCGGCAGCCACTTGTTGGAGTCGGTAGGCAGCACCTGTGCCGGGGCGCAATCGCAGTATTCGCAGCGATTCAAGCCTTCCGCTGGCTCGCTTGGCGTCGTATTCGATATTGCCGGAGCGCAGACGCTTGTCAATGTCGCGCGCAAGGGACGAGACTGCGGCAGCATCGTCGGCATTATCGGAGGTCCGAGCAGGTTCGACGTACAAGGTGTATCGCGCGGTTTCTACGTCCGCCAGCATGACAAAAAAACTTGAGGGAAGCTGGTGCTCAGCGAGCGCGGGTGGTACCGCGCCCAACACCTGCGTCTCATATAGTTTCTCTCCGGTAATGCTGGTGATGCCACTGGCTTTTTGGACAAACTCGAGCGTCGGCGTGGCGTTCAACCAACCGGTCACACGAACAATGTCGCTCATGTCGTAGCGATAGAGCCCGTCGGAGGTGGTCACCACCACGTTGTAGTCACGCCCGGTCTCTAGTTCGCCAAGTGTCAACATCTCGGTGTCTCGAAATCCGATCTCGTTGCGTTGAGCAGCAGAAGCATCCCTTTCGACGAACTCGAAGAAGGTGTCCTCCAGTAACGGCAGACAGGTGTTGTTGCGGGCATCGACATTGATGGTTCCTTGCATCTCGCTAGCCACCCAGCCAACCTCGATCACCAGGCAACGCTCGGGCAACGTCGGCTTCAGGCTGCCCAACGCAACCCCACAACTCCCACCGGTCCAGGTGACGACACCTGCCAGGTTGGGCCAGAAGTCGGCATAGGTGAGCAGCCCGTTAGCATCCAAACGCTTCTGCAGCCTCAGGGAGCGCGAGCGCCGAGGCCGCAGGTTCAAAGGGCATACCGCCTCGCCGACGCTGGCGGCTACCTCGTCGGGCAAGCGTCCCGTAGCCACCGCCTCCAGCACTAGCTCAGCATGCTGGTTGATCAGCGACAACAGTTGTGTGAGCGTCGAAGGGTTTGCCGTGGCGATGCAGGTGACCGCCGGTTCCGACACACCCAGGATCGCCATCGCCAGATAGCGGACTTGATAATCGGCCACAGCGTTCAGCGCCGAAGGCAACACATAGCGGCCTTGCAGTAGCCGCGGCTGGTTCTCATGCAGCTTCCCAGACGCGGATCCGTACGGAGTTCCACCCTGCAAATGGCCCTCCACCGCCGCCCCGCCAACCGCGAAAATCTTGCCCGACAGTATTGGCGCGCCAACCGACCAGACGTAGGTTCCCAAGCGTTGACGATCCCGAAGTCGTTCAAGGCCTGCCTCTGTGACCGGGATGTTCTTGGCAGCGGTGACGGTGCCGCTCGTACGATTATAAAACACTGGTCGCTCTGCGGTAAGGCACGGCTCGCCGGTCAGTTCCTGGCGTTCTACGAACTCACGCAGGTCCTCATAGCCCTGGACCGGTACGGCTTTGCGATATTCGGCAATGCTGTTGATGTCCGAAAATCCGTGTTTCGCCCCGAAAGTAGTCGAGGCATTGCTAGCCAGGATTCCTCTGAGCACACTCAGTTGCGTTTCGTCAGGTGCCTTCGCCGACCGCAGCAACGCCCGCAAACGCGGTCGTTGCGTAAGCGTCAAAGCAGTCCTCAACCCTAGGTAGCCGACGCTGCTCCTCACCTTGAACCGGCCCCGGTCTCTGATTCCAGACCAGCAACGAACGGCGTGCGCATCTGCTGCCAGAATCCGCTCGGATATTCCCTGTTGATCAATCCAAGATTGCCGACTCGGCGCTCCGCCGGTAGAAAGCGTGTCCCGAAAATCCAGTCCCAGACAATCAAGTTGTTGCCGAAATTGGTGTTGGACTCCTCGGGGAACTCCGAATGGTGCCAACGGTGCAGTTCCGGTCCGCTGATGACGTAGTTGAGAAAACCCAGGCGCACGGCGCAGTTGGAGTGTTGAAAGAAACCATTGACCGCGTAGAACACGAAGTACGCGGCGAGCACCTCTCCTGAGACGCCCACCAAGACGAATGGCAGCGCATCGAACGAGAACTGGACAGCTTTCTCGAACGGATGGAATCGAGCCACGTTGAGCCAGTAGAGCCGGTGCGGCGAATGATGCACGGCGTGATAACGCCACATGAACCCAAAGCGATGGAAGGCTCGGTGCAACCAGTAGCGAGCTAGATCGGCCAGCAACAACATCAATATCGATTGCACGACGACCGGCAGTTCGTGCGGCCAAAGACCATCGACAGTCAAGCCCCCGTCCTTCAACCGGTCGGCAACGCCGATTGTCACGCCGATCGACAACAGGTAGGGCAAAGTCATCTGAACCACCACCATGAACGCCATATCAGCACGGATCTCAGGCCCATGCGGACGCCACTGTTGGCGGTGGGGCCACTTGATCTCATGTACCGTCACCAAAGCAGCCGCCAGCACGCCCGCTCCGTAAGACGCGGGTGTCACATGCACTCCGCTAGCCGTCAGAGCCCAAAACCCGGCGAACGTGGTCAAGACAATTGTTGGGTATGAACCAAGCTCAACCACTCTGGCGACCTGACTGGATCCGTGCTCAACGGCATCGGTCATCACAGCTCACAATCGACTCTGCCGAACAGGCGAAACATATACGCATGATGACATCACAGCCAGGTGGTGCCAGTGATGAGCAAAACCCGTGATGTGTAGAGCGGTCCGCCGAAGCGATACCGTCGCCTCAATGTCTGAAACCGGGGTACCCGATACCGAAGCGAAGACGGCACGGTTCGCATCGCTGCAGATTCCCGAATACCGCATGTTGTGGTGGGGAGGGATGTTCATTTTTCTCGCCTCTCAGACCCAACAGATCGCCCGGGGTTGGCTCGCCTATGACCTCACCGGAAGCAACACCGCGCTGGGTGGGGTGGTGTTTGCTTTCGGAGTCACCAGCTTGGTGGCAATCCCCGCGTCGGGTGTGCTCGCCGATCGAATAGGTAAGCGCTCCATCTTGATGTTCGCGCAGTCGGCGATGACCGCCGCGGCGTTCGGGATAGCGGTCGCCATCTCAACGGAAGCCATCCAATACTGGATGCTTGTGGCCGCAGGTGGAGTCCAGGGCCTGGGTATGTCGTTGTTGGGACCGTCGCGGCTGGCGATGACCGCAGACCTCGTCGAACGTGACTCGCTCACCAACGCCATATTGTTGAGCAACGCCAGTGTTCAGATGACCCGAGTCTTGGGGCCCGCGGTCGGCGGAATATTGATCGGCATCGCGGTGATCGGGGTCGGTGGTGTCTATTACGTCGGCGCCACGCTCTCTGCCTTGTCGGTCGTCGCCACCGTGAAACTCCCTGCCGGTGCGCCCAAGTACAGATCCCGCCGTTCAGCCATCGGCGACCTGGCCGACGGTTTCGCTTATGTCCGCGAACGGCCGGAGTTGGCAAGATTGTTGGTTGTCTCGTTGCTGATCGTGATGTTCGGCTTCCCCCACATCACCTTTCTCCCCGGGTTGGTGGAAGACATCTACGAACTTGACGCGTGGGCATTGGGCCTGCTCACGACCTCGGCAGCTATCGGTGCAGTCATTGCCAGCATCTCCTTGGCCAGCGTCAAACAATCACGGTTACCGTCGCTGCAGATCCAAGCCGCCATCGTCTTCGGTATCTCGTTGATCCTCTTCGCGGTGGTTCCGCAGTACTGGGCCGCGGTCGTCGTGATTGTGTTTGTGGGCGGGGGTTCCGCGGCGTTTCAGGCTCTCAACAATTCTTTGGCGCTCACCATCGCCGATGTCGAATACCACGGACGGGTCCAGAGCCTGATCATGTTGAGCTTCACCGGTTTCGGGCTCGCCTCGCTCCCCTTCGGCAAACTGGCCGACATCTATGGCATCCGCCCAATCATGTCGCTCATGGGTGTGCTGGTGCTCATCTCGATGGGCTTCGGCGTGCTCTGGCGAAACCGTATCGCCCCGACAGAAACCCCTTCGCTGTGATTGTTCTACGCTCAGATTGGAGGAACTAATGAGCCGCGAAAATGAAGTGTTGATCGAGACTTTGTGGAACCACATCTGGATCGACCAATCCTTGGATCGACTCGGGGAGGTCTTGGCTGATCCCTTTGTCCGCCACACCCGTGACGGAACGGAGCGCACGACGCCGCAGCGCTACGCTCGCCACGTCAGTTCCTCAGTCGAGACGATCCGCCCGACCAAACTCGATTTCGCCCAAATCGCTGCGGTTGACAACTACGTTTTTGCGCACCTCACCCTGGAGGGTGTCAACGTAGCCATCGGCAGCAAGGTGAAGATCACCTGGCTCGCCCAATATCGGATCGCCGCGGGGCTGATCGCCGAGTCTTGGAGTATGCATCAAACCGATCTCGACTGGTGAAGCTGCATTGCTGACCAAACTGCCACTAGAAAACGCGGCGGCGCTCATCGTCGGAGCCGGGCAAGGTATCGGCCGTTCCTGTGCGTTGGCACTGGCAACTGAGGGTGCAGACGTGGCCCTCGCCGCTCGACGCCGCGAACCGCTCGAAAGGCTCGCCTCCGAGGTTGCCGAAGCGACCAACCGACAAACGCTCACGGTGGTCACCGACATTGCCGATACCTCGCAGTGCCGTGCCGCGGTTGAGGCCACAGTCAGCGAGTTCGGCAGGATTGATGTGGTGGTCAACATCGCCACCTACGGGGGTGGCAGCGTTCCTGTCGCCGACCTTGACTGGGACGACTACCTACGGGCTGTGCAGATCAACGTCATCGGCACCATGGAAATCTGCCGCAGCGCAGCGAAGCATATGGCCTTGACGGGCGGTGGTTCGATCATCAACATCTCCGCGCTGAGCGCAACCACGTTGATGGAAGACCTCTCGCGCTACACGTCGACCAAAGCGGCAATGGAGTCCATGTCGAAGACCATGGCCAAAGAAGTCGGACCGGTAGGCGTTCGAGTCAATATCGTGACTCCCGGGCTGACCACTGGTGAACCGCTCAAGGCGATGTTTCAGCGTATGGCAGAAGCCCGGAACCGAACACCCGAGGAAATCAGCGACGGTTTTGCGCGTCAGGCGGCTCTGCGCCGACATGTGGACCCTGATGACATCGCGCAGGCTGTGCTGTTCTTGGCTTCGCCCCGGTCACGCAACATCACCGGTCAAGAAATCCAGGTAACAGCCGGCCAGTACATTGCCTGAGCAAGGCGAATTGCCTGCAGCGCGGTCTGTCAGAGTGCGTAGCGGATTGCGGTGAGTTCTTCGGATGCGGCCCAGAGCCGCTGTTGTGCCTCAGTGTTGTGGGAACGATCACTTGAGGAAACCAGCACCGGGTGGCCGCGAGTCTCCATGAAACCGTCGGGGCCAAAATATTGCCCTCCCTCGGCAGTCGGGTCCGCTGCTGCCCTAAGGGTCGGCAGCGCACCCATAGCAGCGCTCTGCGCTAGCGGTGCAGACAGTCGATCAACGATTCGGCTTCCCGGGATGTGCCGGGCGAGTTCGGTGCTGGATCCGCCGGGATGGGCTGCCAACGCTACGGTCTTGGCTCCGGCGGCAACGAGTCGCCGTTGAAGCTCGTAAGTGAACATCAGGTTCGCCAACTTTGAGCGCCCGTAGGCTGGCACGCGGAGGTAACGTTGCTCGGCTTGGAGATCGTCGAAGTCAATCCGTGAAAGGATCCGGTGCGCAAGGCTACTGACCGTCACAATCCGTGATCGGTCCACCTCCAATAGTCGGTTGAGCAACTGTCCGGTCAGCGCGAAGTGGCCCAAGTGATTGGTGCCGAATTGCATCTCGAACCCGTCCGAGGTCTTTTGCCTCGGCGTGTACATGACTCCGGCGTTGTTGATCAGCAGGTCAATACGTTCAAACCGGTCATTGATTTCTGAAGCAGCGTTGCTGATGGAGTGAAGCGACGTCAGATCTAGTTGCTGCAATTCAAGGTGGGCGTCCGGGTAGTCAGACCTGATCGACTCGGTAGCCTGCTCGCCTTTGTCGAGATTCCGCACAGCAAGCACTACCGACGCTCCCCGACCGGCCAGTTCACGTGCCGTTTCAAGCCCAAGCCCAGCGTTGGCTCCGGTCACAACCGCGACCCTGCCCGACTGATCACCGATGTCGTCGGCTGTCCATTTCTCGCTGCTCACATCAATCCCCCAACAGAGGTTGGTTCACGCCGGGTGTGGAACCCCGTACGGGATTGAATCTATCTGACCCTCGATGTGCAGTGTCCGGAGGTCGAGTTGGAGGTCGTCTGGGACGCGCCCATCGTGGAGGTCATCGCGGGAGGGAACTCCTGACGTACCACTTCTTGGCGGGCGATGACGGCGTGGCGCGACACGATCGAGTTCCGGCTGTTCAACACCGACTGAGATCTCACGGGGCGGGACTGCTCGCCGGGTTGGTGCGGTTCAGCTCCACAGTTCCCCGTCGCGCAGCGCCGCGTGGAAGGTCTCAATCGGCCAGACGTCTATGCCGTCCTCGGTGCGGAAGGTTCGACGTCCTCGATAGATCACGATGCGTCGGGTCAAGCCCGGCAGATCAACTACGGCTCGCAGCCCCTTGACGAATGAGGTGTTGTATCGCTCGGCTGCTTTAACCTCGATTGCCGCGTAGCGGTCTTCGCGGCGCAAGACGAAGTCGACCTCGATGCTCGACTCGGTCGCAGCCCAGTACGCAATCTCGTCAAAGAGCCTCCGGCGCTCGTTGTGGGCGCGCAGCTGACCGAGCACCCAGCCCTCAAACAAAGCGCCGCGCTCCTCCGCGGCAACCGGGCCGAACTGGCGTTTGACGGCTCGCACCAACCCCGGGTCCGCCCAGTACAGCTTCGGCCGTCGTCGCTCGCGGACCCTCAGCTTGGCCTCGAGAGCGGGAAGCGGTGCGGCGAGCAGGGTGTCCTCGAGAATCTCGAGGTAGCCCTCAACGGTCGAACGTGCGACACCGGCATCTCGTGCGATGGCTGCGGTGTTCATGGTCTGCGCGTGCATCAGCGCAGCGACCGGGAGGAATCTCACGAATCCGGCCAGGTTGCGAACGGCTGCCTCGGCGCGGATTTCTTCTCGCAGATACAGCTGGGCATAACTCGCAAGCACTTCGCCGCGATCGCGGGCTGCCCACACCAGCGGGATAGTTCCGTGACGCAGTGCCTCGTCGAGGTCGAAGTCGCTGCCCAACTCCACGGCGGTGAGCGGATGCATCGCCATGCGCAAGGCTCGACCCGCAAGAAGGTTGGTGCCGGAAGACTTGAGCTTGCGTGCACTCGAGCCCAGAAGGGCGAAGCGAAGCTCCCGATCGGCGATCTGGCGATGAACCCCGTTGAGCAGGCTCGGAATTCGCTGAACCTCGTCGACGACGACCCAATCGCCCGTCTCGACCGCTGAGACCATGCGGCCGAACAGCGCAGGGTCAGCCAGCAGATCGGTGAAGAGAGACTCGTCGAGCAGGTCGAAGCGCACCGCCGACGGTAGTTCAGAGCGAATCCATGTGCTCTTGCCCGTCCCTCGCAGACCGAGCAGAAAGAAGCTTCGCTCAGGAAGCTGAGTCAGCCGTTCGTACAACATGACGTCGAATATAGCCGAAAAATGCTAGGTTAGCCGTGACTTTCCCGTATCTATGGCTATCGACAAACGGATGGTGTCTCCATCTGAATTACTGCTACATCATTTCATGATCTAGTGAACGAACGAGCACAATACCTCCGTTGGCGCTGAGCCCATGGGGAGAGTCCGAGACTATGAAGTCGAACAGTCCTCGCGGTAGCGCCCGTCCCGACCAGCCGAAATCCACACGGGGGATGCCAGGACCGGGTCCCACACAGCGGGTGATCGAGGCCCGCGGTGCCGCTAGTCAACGTATTGCCACAAACCCATGTCTCGTATATCTGACGAGTTAAGAGGCTATTTTCGGACTCGCAGTGGTACCCCGGACGGGATTCGAACCCGACCGCGCCGTCATATGTCACCATGTGCCATAGTGCGACTTGGGCGAATTTGCGAAGGGAGCCCTTCATGAGCGGGCGTTCGGGGGTTTGGGGGTGGGTTCTGGCGTTGCTGGCGGTCGGGATCTTGGCGGCGGGCGCATACACCCTGACCAGCGGCGGCCGCGGCCACGATCCCTTGACCAGCGACGAGAACGAGGCCAGCGACGACCCCGGCGACGACAGTGCTGTGACCAGCGGCGAGGACGAGGCTGGCTCCGCACAGAATGATGACGGCTCAAGCGGCGGGGACCAGACCGCGCCGGGGTCGGCGCCCGAGGACGCTGAGCCCGATCCCGCGCCCCCAGGTGTGTTTACCACCATCACAGCCGGCAATGTCCATTCGTGTGGGATCAGAACCGACGGCACCGCCCAATGCTGGGGCGACAACCGCGAAGGTGAAGCGGATGCGCCCCCAGGCATGTTCACCGCCATCACAGCCGGCGGGAGCCATTCGTGCGGGCTCAAAACCGACGGCACCGCCCAATGCTGGGGCTACAACCACGCCGGTCAATCGGATGCACCTTCGGGCGCGTTCACCGCCATTACAGCCGGTTCGTTCCATTCGTGCGGGCTCAGAACCGACGGCACCGCCCAATGCTGGGGCAACAACCGCCACGGTCAAACAGATGCGCCCCCAGGCGCGTTCACCGCTATCACAGCCGGCGATGCCCATTCGTGCGGGCTCAAAACCGACGGCACCGCCCAATGCTGGGGCTACAACGGCGACGGTCGAACGGATGCGCCCACAGGCGCGTTCACCGCCATCACAGCCGGAGACTCCCATTCGTGCGGGCTCAGAACCGACAGCACCGCCCAATGCTGGGGCAACAACGGCGACGGTCAAACAGATACGCCCCCAGGCGCGTTCACCGCCATCACAGCCGGCTGGCTGCATTCGTGCGGGCTCAGAACCAACGGCACCGCCCAATGCTGGGGCGACAATCTACTCGGTCAAGCAGATGCGCCCACAGGCGCGTTCACCGCCATCACAGCCGGTTGGTTCCATTCGTGCGGGCTCAAAACCGACGACACCGCCCAATGCTGGGGCGCCAACGACTACGGTCAAACGGATGCGCCCACAGGCGCGTTCACCACCATCACAGCTGACTACCGCCATTCGTGCGGGCTCAGAACCGACGGTACCGCCCAATGCTGGGACTGGACCAACAACCTTCCCGAGGGCGTTAGCTGGGTGTCTCAGGCGTAGACATGGCGCACGCTCGCGCCGCGTTCATCGGGCGGTTCGCGCGGGCTGGTCGTGGTACCCCGTACGGGATTTGAACCCGTGCTACCACCTTGAGAGGGTGGCGTCCTAGGCCGCTAGACGAACGGGGCAGGTTCATAGCTGAGG
Source organism: Candidatus Aldehydirespiratoraceae bacterium (assembly GCA_965198365.1). Lineage (GTDB taxonomy): Bacteria > Actinomycetota > Acidimicrobiia > Acidimicrobiales > Aldehydirespiratoraceae > VXYK01. The sequence continues at coordinate 2,996,776 of OZ240617.1, forward strand.
CGATCTGCGACCGCATGAGTGTAACCGTGCGCCAAGATCCTCGGCGCGACAGAAACCAAAAGCTCGGGGAGGAGGACTTGAACCCCCAATGTCTGGACCAGAACCAGATGTGTTACCAATTACACCATCCCCGAAGGGCGACCGCATCGTACCGGTTTCCGTCGCCGTCTCGCACGAAATTTCCTCAACGTCGACCAGCTCGGGGCCGGCACCGTTCAGTTGGCATTGCCGAACCAGTTGTCGACGCGTCGATAACCAAGGATTCGCCCCAGCGACACCGCCATCGTTTCGCGCGCCAACTGCCTCATCGAAGCTTCGCCGTCGGTTGGTGAAATATATGCGGTCAGTCCGGCCTCAACGGAAATCTGGGCAAGGCGCAGCGTGTGATACGGATCAGACACCACAACCGCCGACGAAAGGCCGCGGTCACGTAGCACCCTGGCTGTGGCTGCCATCTGTTCCCAGGTTGACGCACCATCGGTCACCAGCAGCAGAGCGGACTCGGGCACACCTGCCTCCAGGAGATACTCAAATCCGGTGAAGCCCTCAGTGAACCGATCGCCTTGTTGTTTGGAGCCAGTGGTGACAATGAGCGGCGCGGCGCCTTCGTGCCAGAGTTCCAAAGCATGGTCCAGTCGTCTCGCCAACACCGGGGAGGGCCTGCCGTCGTATTGCGCTGCACCCAGCACCACGATGGCGTCACCCGGACCCCGATTGTCGACATCAAGGTTCATTCGCACCTGAATGAAGTTGATCCCCACGTAACCGACGACCAGAGTCCCGATTACCAAAAGCGTCCAGATGACGCGCCGCCCAGACAGCCAACCAAGCCGTCCGGTGCGCATCGGTCAGCCCGCTAGGCGGCTTCGGGCCGCGGCGATACGGGACAGTGTCTTCTCCTTGCCGAGGTGCGTCATCGCTTCCCACAGCGGGATGCCGGCGCCGCTGCCAGTGAGAGCAATACGTAATGGGGCCTGCGACATCACCCGCGCACCGAGTTCCTCGCTGAGCCGGTTGCCGACCTCGAACACGGAGGCCTCCAAGCGTGCAGGATCGTTGAACGGATCGGTTTCAAGCACACCGGCGAGTTCGGCGAGGACCCGATCTGCTGCTCGGCCCTTGATCATGGCCTTGGCCCAAGCCTTCTCGTTGTATTCGCTGATTTCATCGACAAAAAGCCAATCGAGCCAAGCCGCCGTTTCCGACAGCGTCGAAATGCGCTGCTGAACCTCCGGCGCGAGCGCCTCAACAACCCCAAGGTCATAGTGATCGGGAAGCCAAGGAGCAGCGGCTTCCACAAACTCAGCCGGTGTCAAAGCTCTGATGTATGCGTTGTTGATGTGTTTGAGCTTGACCAGGTCGAAATAGGCGGATCCCTTGTTGACAGCTTCAAGCGAAAACAGCGAAACGATCTCCGCTATCGGCCGAATCTCAATCTCGTCGGGTGGACCCCAACCCAGCAAAGCCAACGCGTTAACCATCGCCTCGGGGAGATAACCGTCAGCTACGAACTCTGCGAGTGCAACGCTGTCACGACGCTTCGCCAGCTTCTTGCGTTGCTCGTTGACGAGCAGCGGAAGGTGGGCATAACTCGGTGTTGGACCATAGCCGAGCGCTTCCCATAGCAGCTTGACTTTGGGGGTGGTGTTGAGAAGATCCTCGCCCCTGATGACATGGGTGATACCCATGTCATGATCATCGACCGCGTTGGCGATAAAGAACACCGGTGAGCCGTCGCCGCGCCGGATCACGAAGTCATCGATCGTGTCATGGGCGACCTCAACCCGACCACGAATCAGATCATCGATGACCGTTGAACCCTCATCAGGCACACGAAAGCGGACCACTACCCCATCACCGTCGGCCACATTGCGTTCACGGGACCAGCCGTGATAGCCCTCCCGCAGACCCGCCTCGGCAGACAAACGCTGCGAATCGGCGGCGCTCAGATCGCAAAAGTACGCCTTGCCATCATCAATGAGCTGCCCAATGGCAGCCTCATGCGCGTGCTTGCGTTGAGACTGGAAGTACGGCCCCTCATCCCAATCAAGTCCGAGCCAGCGCAACGGGTCACAGATGGCATCGACAAACTCCTGAGATTTCTTCGACTCGTCGGTGTCTTCGACCCGCAAGACGAACTGTCCGCCGTAGCGACGAGCGAACAGCCAGTTGAACAGGGCCGAACGGGCGCTCCCCACATGAAGGTAACCAGTCGGTGCCGGCGCAAAACGAACCCGCGGAACTTCCATGAGCCTCAGGCTAATCGTCGCCCGACTACGCGCGATGACACCCCCAGAAGCTCTTCTCGCCGTTCATCAGCGAGTTTGCGTTCCTAAAGCCCTAGCGGAGATCTCCAGTCATCGGCACAGGCAGCCGCCACCGCCGCAGGACCCATACGCAATGTTGCCTCTGGAACAAGGTCGGCGATCTCGCGTGCCGTGAAGTAATGGAACGACAAATGATGCAACTCTTCGAACAGCGGTCTACGGAACTCCACAAGCTCATCGGCAGCGTCACCGAGATAGCCGAACACGATCAGCGCTACACGAAGATCATCAGACACGGGCGCCCGTCCATACAACGAAGCACGGCGCAGCGCAACCGCACATGCACCCTCCAACACATCAGCTGCGTGCTCCCCCGCGGCGAGCACAAGATCACCCTCGAAACGTTTTGCGAGCTTATGCATATAGCCCTGATCGGGACCTTGGTTGCCCACCGCTGGTCCCGAGGGCTGCGCGCCGCCAACCACCTCACCTGGCCGATTCGCCAACCAACTCCCCGAACGACGCGGCGCAGAAACATACGCCTTGGGTTCATCAGCCCTGCTAGGGAAATGCCGCGGCACAGACATGGCCGGTAAGCGTAGCGAGGATCGCCGTAACGTTGTGCCTGCAAGCGCTCTACGCGAGACTCCAACGGTGATCGATCACCCCCTCGCCGAGTTCACAGTGCTCGATGCAACCGACCGGCGGGGCGCACTTTGCGGACGTATCCTGGCTGATCTCGGCGCGGATGTCATTCGCCTGAACGACCATGACGACGACTCTGCCACCGACCGCTACCGCAACCACGGCAAGAGCCGGGCCGAACCCGGTCAGGGACTCTCGGAGTTGTTGCCGCTCGTCGACGTGTTCATCGAGAACGGTGGACCCCGCGCTGACATCGACCGCGCCGCGCTCGGAGCCCAATACCCACAGCTTGTGATCGTCAGCCTCACCGATCTCGGCCTGAGCGGTCCGCGCTCGCACTGGTATCTGGAATCGCTCCCCGCCCAAGCCGCCAGCGGTGCACTTCACGCCACAGGTCATCCCTCGCAATTCCCCACCGCCCTTCCCGGATACCTGGCCCACGACTGTGCTTCGGTCCACGGCGCCATGGCCGCGGTGGCGGCTCTGATGGACCGGCGGCGGACTGGACTGGGACAGCTGATCGAAACGAGCTCGCAGGAAGCAGGACTGGGCGGGACCTATCCGTGGGGCGTTGCGATCCCCGGATACCTGTCGGTCAACCCTTTCCTGCCGGTCGAGGGAAAACGCAACGCGGAGGGGTTTTATCTGGTCGTGCCCTGCCGCGACGGCCATGTACGCATGGTGTTCGGCAGCGAGTCGGACTGGCAGGCGTTCTATGAACTCTGTGGCAGACCCGAAGAAGTCTCTGGAGACGAGTGGAACGACCGGATTCACCGCGCGATGAACCCGGACCCGATCCGTGAAGTCGCGGAACGCGCGTTCGCCAACCAGGACAGGGCTGAACTGTTCGCTGCGTCGTTACGGCTCGGCCTGCCGCTCGGTTCGGTGCAGCATCCGCTGGAGTTTGTCGACCATCCCCAAACGACCGAGCGAGGGTTCTTCGTCGATGGAGTGGCCAGCCGCCTGTGGCGTTTCCATCCTCCACCAGCGACAGCGCACGATCCCGGCACCGCTCGAACCAGCAGACCCAACAAGGCCAAGGGCGACGGCTTGCTGCTCGAAGGGCTGCGGGTCATCGAGTTCGGAATCGCCGCGGTGGTTCCCGAACTGTGCTGGATGCTCTCGGAACTCGGGGCGGACGTCATCAAGATCGAGTCCCGCAAGAAGCCCGATGTGCTCCGCGCGGCCGGCATAGACGACCTGGACAGGTCCTTCTGTTTCAACATGGAGTGCAGAGGTCGCCGCGCGGCATCGCTTTGGATCTCACCACTGCCGACGGACGGCGGCTGGCCAAAGAACTCTGCGCCACAGCCGATGTGGTCGCCGAGAACAACCGCGGCGGGGTGATGGCCAGACTCGGTCTCGATTACGACGACATCGCGGCGGTCAATCCGAGCGTGGTCTACGTGGCCTCGCAGGGTTACGGGCGTGGGGGTCCCATGGGAGAAATGAAGGCTTTCGGCCCGCTGAATTCAAGTTTCGCCGGTGTTCATATGTTGTGGAGCCACCCGGACGGCCCTTATCCGTGCGGTACCTCGCTCAATCATCCCGACCACATCGCCTCGAAGATGTTGACAGTGGGTGTCTTGTCTGCGCTTGACCGCCGCTATCAAACCGGTGAGGGGTCCTTCGTGGAGATGGCCCAAACCGAAGCTGCCGCGTACCTGCTCGGTGAGCTCTATCTGGAGGCAATCGAGACTGGCGTGAACCCCACGAACCTTGCCAATCGCGACCCCCATATGGCCCCACAAGGTGTCTATCCCGGTTCAGAGGACGACAGTTGGGTCGCCATCACGGTGCAGAGCGACGATGCTTGGCGGGCACTTGAGCTCGTCGCCGGTTGGACGGTCGATGAGACCCTGGGCAACGTTGAAGCTCGATTCGTCGCCCATGACGCCATTGACGAGCGGCTGAGCCGGTGGACTTCGCAATACTCTGTTGAGCAAACCGCCGAGTTGCTCCAAGCTGTCGGGGTGTCGGCGATGCCGGTGATGGGTCCGCTGGATCATCTCGGCGACCCCCACCTTTGCGAGCGGGGACTCATGGTCGATTTAGTCCACGAGGTGCACGGACCTGAGCAACAGCCTGCCAATCCCACCCGCATGTCACGCACCGTGCTGCGCACCGCCCAGTCTGCTCCTCCACTCGGGCATCACACCCACGAAGTGCTCCGCGAAGTGCTTGGCATCGATGACGACGAACTCAACCACCTCGAAGCCGCCGGCGTCTTCTACTGAGCGACGCCGGTCGCCGGAGCGGTTGGGGCCACACACCAAATCTGCGCGTTAAACCACACAGGATGTAGCTAATCGCGCAGATTTCGGGGAATCAGGACTGCTCGTCGGCTATGAGTAAGCCGTAGACGAGGGAATCGATGAGAGCCTGCCACGACGCCTCAATGATGTTCTCAGAAACGCCGATAGTTGACCATGAGCGCTCGCCGTTAGTGCTGTCTAGCAGCACACGCGTCACCGCGCCGGTTCCCTGCTCAGTGTTGAGCACCCGAACCTTGAAGTCAGTCAACGACACCCGATCGATCTCCGGATAGCGGCCGTTCAGAGCCGAGCGCACGGCCGCGTCGAGTGCGTTGACAGGACCGTTGCCCTCCCCCACCGCGATTCGGCGTTTACCGTCAACCCAGATCTTGACGGTGGCCTCAGTCTCCACATCGACCGTTACGTCGTTCCACAAGCGGGCACCGGTGCCGGAACGATGGGCCATGTCGACCGAGAACGACTCAAGGTTGAAATAGGGTTGTTCCCAACCGGCCGCGCCGCGCATCAACAACTCAAGGGAAGCATCGGCAACTTCGAAGTGATAGCCCAGATGCTCAAGCTCCTTGAGGGTCTCGACGACATCACCGAGAACCTTCCCGTCGATCTCAAGACCCAGGTTCTTAGCTTTCATTGCCAGAGTCGAGCGCCCGGCCATTTCTGAGACGACAATGCGCGTACCGTTGCCCACCGACTCCGGTTCAACGTGTTCGTAGGCATCAGGCCGCCTATTCAAAGCGCTGGTGTGAAGGCCGGCTTTGTGCGCGAACGCCGAGGAACCCACATAAGGCTGCTGCGCGTCGGGGGTGAAATTGACCAGCTCAGCGATGTGGTGTGACACCGAGGTCAACCGAGGAATACGACCTTCGGGAAGACATCGAATCCCCATCTTCAATTCGAGGTTGGCCATGATCGGGACCAAATCACAGTTGCCGACCCGTTCACCGTAACCGTTGATCGTGCCTTGGACCTGGGTGGCTCCGGCCCGCACGGCAGCTAGAGCATTGGCTACGCCACAGCCAGTGTCGTTGTGAAGGTGGATACCGACACCGCAGTCCACGTGAGCGATCACATCAGACACGGCTCGTTCAATTTCAGGCGGAAGTGAACCGCCGTTGGTGTCGCACAACACCACGGCTTCAACTCCCGCGATCACAGCCTCCTCAAGGACCCGGAGGCTGAACTCGGGATTGCGCTTGTAGCCATCGAAAAAGTGTTCGGCATCAAAAAACACGCGTTTGCCTGCAGCTACCAGGAAGGCAACCGAGTCGGCAACCATCGCCACACCCTCGTCAAGGGTCGTGCCGAGCGCTTCGGTTACGTGATAGTCCCAACACTTGCCGACAATACATACGACCTCGGTTCCGGCTGCCACCAGCTTGGCCAGCGATTCGTCTGAATCAACCTTCCCACGTGGGCGTCTGGTCGAGCCGAAAGCCACAAACTTGCTGGTCGTCAAATGCAGTTCGGTTTTGGCACGCTCGAAGAACTCGTCGTCTTTGGGGTTGGCACCCGGGTAACCGCCCTCGATATAAGCGACGCCGAGCAGGTCAAGTTGTTCCGCGATCCGCAGTTTGTCGTCAACAGTGAGCGATATGCCTTCTAGTTGCGAGCCGTCACGCAGCGTGGTGTCGTAAATCTCGACTTGTTCTGGCCAAGCCTGGTCTCGAACCCCCGCGCGTTCGATCGATACCTCGGGTTCGGTCATGACGCCAGCTCATTCCATGACCGGTACTTCGCGTTCAGACCCCTCACAACCTCGGCATACGCTTCCGCGATGGCTTTGGTGGCGGGACCCGGGCATGCAATGGCACGATCATCCACGGAGTTCACTGCGCTGACTTCTGCGGCGGTACCGACAACAAATATCTCATCCGCTACGTAGAGGTCGTTGCGGGACATTTCACCGACCGCGATGTTGATTCCCATGTCTCCAGCCAGTGCGGCAACGGTGTCCTGGGTGATTCCTTTCAATGCTCCCGCCGACGTTGGCGGGGTGTAGACCACATCACCGAGACCCACGAAAATGTTCTCGCCGCTGCATTCGGAGACTAAACCAGCATTGTTGAGCATGATCGCCTCGTCGTAACCCGCGGCCAGGGCTTCCATTTTGGCCAAGGTTGAGTTGGCGTAGTTGCCGGTGGTCTTGGAAGCGGGCGGCATGATGTTGTGGTCGTGGCGCTTCCACGACGAGATCTTCATGCGCACACCCTTGGTTGCGGCATCATCACCGAGGTATGCACCCCAGGGCCAGGCGGCGATGGCGATGTCGGTCTTGCAATGTTCAATCGACAAACCCATCTCGCCATAGCCGAAATAAGCAATTGGGCGTAGATAACAGCTGCTCAGCCCAGTGTCGGCTACGACATCTTTGCATGCCTGAACGATTTCAGGAATCGAGTACGGCATTGGCATGTTGAGGATTCGGGCCGAGTTGAAGAGACGCTCAATGTGCTCGGTGAGCCGAAAAATGGCTGGCCCATCAGCAGTCTCATAGGCACGAATACCTTCGAATACGCCAGTTCCATAATGCAGCGTGTGGGAGAGCACATGGATCTGCGCTTGTTCCCACGGCACCATCTCGCCGTTCATCCAGATGTGGGGGGTGGGGGTGATGGGCATTGTGCCTCCTACAAGCGAGCGGCGATGACGTCGCCTATTTCTGTGGTTGATCCGCTGAGAGAATCAGGATTACTGCAGGCCTTGCGGATCCTCTCAGCAGCCTGGTCCTCGCCAAGATGGTCAAGCATCAACGCGCCAGACAATATTGCAGCTGTGGGGTTGGCTTTGCCAGTGCCCGCAATGTCTGGAGCAGATCCGTGGACCGGTTCAAACATGGAGACCCGCCCAGGATGCAAGTTGGCCGACGCCGCGAAACCAATCCCGCCGCTCACAGCACCGCCGAGGTCTGTCAAGATGTCGCCGAAAAGATTGTCGGTGACGATGACGTCGTAGCGCTGCGGATCATCCACAAAGTAGATGCAGGCCGCATCGACATGGTTGTAGGCCGTTTCCACTCCTGGGTACTCGTCGGCCACCTCGTTGAAGGTCCGTTCCCAAAGGTCGCCCGAGAATGTCAACACGTTGGTTTTGTGAACCAGCGTCAGGTGTTTGCACCGTTGCAACGCCAGTTCGAAGGCATAACGAACGCACCGTTCGACACCGACACGGGTGTTGACCGACCCCTGAGTGGCGATCTCGTGGGGGGTGTCCTTGCGCAGAAACCCACCTTCACCAGCGTAAGTGCCCTCAGTGTTCTCGCGGATGACGACAAAGTCGAACTCTGTGTCCTCACCCCCCGACATCGGACTGGTGTTGGCGCTGTCGGGTCCGCAACTGAAAGGCCTGTAGTTGATGTAGAGGTCAAGGTCGAAGCGCATTTTGAGCAGAAGTCCCCGCTCAATAACTCCGGGTGGTACATCAGGGGTTCCAACCGCACCGACATAGATGGCGTCAAGGGCGCGCCACTCGTCAACGATCTCATCGGTCAGCACAACGCCGTCTTTCAGGTAGCGGCTGCCGCCGAGGTCGTAGTTGACCGCGTCGATTTCGACCCCTGCCGCGGCGATGACCTTCAAGCCTTCGGCTATGACTTCCGGGCCGATACCGTCGCCGCCCACTATTCCCACTCGATGGGTCATGTTCTCCTTCTCATTCGCTGGTTGTCGGGGACAAAAGAAAACCGCCCACCGAAGTGGACGGTCGGGCGCACGCCACAACGGGCGTGCGCTACGAAATAACTACGATCAACGGGCCGTGTGATCCCATCCCCCGAGTGTACCCCCTGCATTCCCCGTCGTCATCTGTATTGCGTTTGCACCCGCCTGGGACTTGCGTTCGTGGATGCACACCTGGCTGCGGACCCTCAGATCACGTCCGATACACAAAGTTTCCGAGTGTCACTGTTGGGTTTGCCGGGACTCCCAACCCGGCACCGGTTGACACACCAGTTACTCAGCAGTCTCCTAGAGCTTGCGACTATTTTTGTAGTAACAGTTGTGACATGCTGCAGGAGGCAGCAGCGTCGGCAACGTCGCCGGTTGTTGCAACTTCCCAAAGGAGTCGGATGACGTGATCGGTTTTGTTTGTTCCCGGCGGCGGCATTTGGTGAGACGGCTGCGGGTCGCTTTGATTCACCGTGAGTTGAGCCGGGTCCGGTTGTGTGTCGGGTTGGTTGTGGCGTTGACGGCTGCGTTGGTGGTGGGGTCACCGTCGCCGGCTGGGGCCGTCGCTGGATACGGCGATGTGTCTGAAGGAATTTGGTATACCGATGCGGTGCAATGGTCAGTCGACAATGGGATCACTGGTATTTCGGGGTTCTGTTTCGGGCCCGAGACTCCGGTGTCGCGTGGTGAAACCGCGGTGTGGATCTACAACATGGAGAACCGACCCGACGCCGGGGTCCGTCATTCGTTCACCGATGTGACCGACGCGTCTCAAGACGACGCGATCTCGTGGATGGCCAACACCGGTATCACCACAGGTACGTCGCCTACCACCTTCTCACCTGATGACACGTTGAGGCGTGCTCAGGTGGCTGCGTTTCTGCATCGTCTGGCAGGTGAGCCTTCCGCGCCGGCGCACAACTTCAGTGACGTTGTGGCGGGTTGGCAACAAGACCCTGTGTCGTGGATGTCCCACAGCGGTATCACCACCGGCACCTCACCCACCACCTTCGCCCCCGAAGACACCTTGACCCGTGCCCAACTCGTTACCTTCCTGTACCGCTACCAAGGCGAACCAGAGGTAACCCTCAACACCTCAACCCCAGACTGCGACCCCGCCACCGATGTGACCGAGGATTCTGCCGGTGCTGAGCCCGCGCCGGATGAGGACGTGGACGAACCGGAGAATCAGCCTTCCGTGCCAGTGGGAGAGCCTCCCATGCCAGAAGGGGAGTTCGAGGACATCCTCGTATCGGTGGGAGGGGGGGCGTGGCCGTTCCTGGCAAGCGGGCTGTTCAGCGATGCCGACAACGATGTCGCCGAACTCACTTACGCGACGACGCTGAGCGACCCCGCGGTGGCCACCGTGGAGGCCGTGGCGGGCGGCGAGGGGCATACAGCCATCATCGTCACCGGTACGGCGGTCGGATCCGCGACGCTCACGGTCACGGCCACCGATCCCAGCGACCTCTCGGGGAAGCAGCTCTTCAACGTCGTGGTGGACGATTCGGGCTTCACGCCGCTGCCCGAAATCAAGATCGACAACGACAAGATCGAACTCGGCGATGATTACATGACGCTCCCCGGCGCATGTACACCAACGCTGATCAACACGGGGGTTGCCGAGTTCTTCTATGAGCTGAGGTTCACCGTCCATTCAATGACGTGGCAGACCAGAGTCGATTCGACGGCCGACTGGGTCAACATCGAGGGTACGACGACAACGGACGGGCGGCTCTGCCCCCATACCGCCGAGGCGGCGGGAGAATACCGGATGGTGATGGAACTCAGCGTGCAGCCCAATGAGCACGTCGAACCCCTGCGTGGGTTCTACACCGCCGCGAACACGTTCACCGCGACGGCTCCGCCTGTCCCACCCCGCTCAGTCACCTTGGCGGAGTTATGGGATCTTGTCGGCTTCTCGCAAGAGGATCACTGGATCCTCAGCGAATTGAGTCTGTTGGACGCTGATCAAGTCTATGTGCAGGAGCGAACAATAACCCTTCCCTTGGCCGGTGAAACGACCTTGATTGTTGTCCGCGAGACTCCTGAGACTCCCCGCACGATAGAGGCTATTGAAGAAAGAGTCCGTCAACTTGAAGATTTCATGAATGTCGCCTTTCCGTTCAAGACATTACCCGCCTTCATTTCGGACGGTGGACCTGCAAGCGGATCGTTCTTTCGCATACACCATCGACATCCTCCTGTCGGAATTGTTATTTTTTTGCCAGGATTCGAAGAGAACTCATCCCTCATCGCGCACGAAACTGCTCATTCTTACTGGCACAGCCCACGCGAAGTGTGGCGACAGCCCCCACCAATAAACGGCGTATGGCTGGCCCCATTTAGCTGGATTTTTGAAGGGGCTGCGTCATTTCTGGATCGTCTCTCGGAGGGTTGGATACCTGAAACCGCGACTATTCCCAGCCAATCTGGCTGCAACCTGTTCGATACCATAGGAGAGTTGGACCAGATTACATTTAATCCCGACGAGAAGTTCTTGGATGGTCGTATTTATAAGTCAGGATGCAATTACACCATGGGGTTTGGATTATTCTCCGCTTTGTACTACCGCTTGGGAGACGATGAATTCCGGAGAGGATTCGGAAGTCTGTACTTGAAGTTATTCAATCTGGAACACGAAGATCAGTGCACCGGCGTTGAAACAGGCATCTGTTACGTGCGGAAAGCTTTTGTTGAAGGAGCTTCTCCCGGGTGGTATGCCGAAGCAGCCGGTGAGGTGATCGATCAGTGGTACCAAGGTGACCCACACCCTCCCGGGTAGTTGAGTCGAACTTCTCCTCGCCGTCTTTGAGCTAGCCCTCTTAAAGAGCGGGACTTCGCTGGTCCGTACGTGGGCTATTTCTCGGCCAACTCGTCGAGCACAGCCAGCCGGTCCTTTTATGCTGAAATTTGAGGGGCTAGGGGTCAAGTTGGGCGAGGTACTTCTTACGGCCGCGTTCTCCGATGCGGTTGAAGAAGGGGATGAGTCGTGGGATCAGCACCGGGGTCCACAACGCGGCGCGTGCGGACAGGCTTTCGTGGTAGGGGACGTATATCTCCAGCTTCGGCTTGTCGAGTGCCCTTTCGTAGGCGTCAGCCACATCGTTGACGGTCTTGACCGCGCTCAAGAAGTTGAGTGCGCTGCCCCCGCTGCGAGCTTCGTGTTGCAGCATCGGAGTATCGACTGCTGTCGGGTAGATCCCGCTCACGGAGATGTCGGTGTTCGACAACTCTGAGTTGAGAGCAGCGAGAAACGCCCGCAGTCCCGCCTTGGCCGCGGAGTACGCCGCAGATGCCGGCAGCGGGCAGATCGCCCCCATCGACACAGTGGCCATGATGTGACCAGCGTTGCGGCCTTTGAACACATCCAACGCGGCGCGGATCAACTGCATCGGACTGCGCAACAAGACATCAAGGTGAAGATCAATGTCGTCAGCGCTCAGATCGGCTACGTCACCGGGGATCACCACACCGGCGTTGCACACCAGAACGTCAAGATCGTCACGCCATTCGCGAGCAATCCGCTCGCACAGAACGCCGGTTTGTTGCTGATCAGAAAGGTCACAACCCACAGCGGTCACCATCGCACCGATATCGGTAGCGGTCCGCTCGGCTAGTTCGGGGGTACGGTCCACGGCGATTATGTGATAGCCCCTCTGGGCAAAACGGCGGGCCACTTCGGCGCCGATGCCCGAAGCGGTACCGGTGATGAGAGCGGTGCTGCGGGTCATCGCTGGTTGCTTTCAGTGAGGCCGACTTTTGTCTTCACCTCGTCGAGGAGCTTCAAATATATATTCACTTCGACATAGTTGGAGTGCCGGTCAGAGTCAACGTAGCGGTGACCAGCTTTCAAATCGGGACGGTCGGTGGCTTTCAGATGCCGGAATGCCTGCGCAGTAGCCGATCCCGCGGCAGCGGTGGCGTCGGCGACGATGAGTTCGGCCATCTTGTCGAAATTGTCATAAGCGGCCGAAGCGAACTCGATAAAACCCAGAGCGGCAAGGTTCAGATGGCTTCGCGAAAAAATCCCCATGTAGAGGTCGGGGCGGCCACCTTTGACCGACAGCACGCCCGGGTTGAGAAACGGGATCGTGTGCTGATATCCGGTTGCTGTGATCACCAGATCGATCTGTTCGCGGCTGCCGTCGACAAAGACCACATGGTCGCCGTCGAAACGCTCGACGTCAGGTTTGGCGATGCAGTCGCCGTGGCCCAAATAATGAAGTACTTGGGTGTTCATCAAAGGATGAGACTCAAAAATCCGGTGGTCAGGTTTCGGCAAACCAAAACGGCGCAGATCACCGTTGATCATCCGCAACATCACCCCAAAAACCCGGACCTCCAACCAGTGCGGCAACGACGGGCCTTGCGACGCAAACACATCCGAAGGCATTCCAATAATGTGCTTGGGGATGAAGTGATAGCCACGGCGCACACTCAAAAACGCCTGATCAGCGCTGAACGAAGCGTCACAAGCAATATCCGCGCCGGAGTTGCCGGCCCCCACCACCAAGACCCGTTTCCCCTCGAACTCTTTCGGTGAGCGGTAACTGACAGCATGGCGAATCACCCCATTGAACTCACCGGGCCAACCCACCAGATTAGGCACCCAGGTCACACCATTAGCGCAGACCAAATAACGGCAAAGACACACATCGCCGTTGTCAAACTGGAGTTCCCAGAGTCCGTCGGCAGTGAGAACAGCCTTGTCGACCGCCACACCGAAACGAATGTTGCGGCGAAGATCAAACTCGTCAGCAAACGAACGTATGTAGTCGAGTAGCCGGCGATGGTCGGGATAGTCCGGGAAGTCGTCGGGCATCGGATAACCCGCGAAACCCGACAGGGTTCGCGACGAGATGAAATGGGCCGACTCATAAATCGGTGAACCCACAGCGTCGATGTCCCAAATGCCGCCCACATCAGTGTTGCGCTCAATAACTTCGAAGCTCGCGGAAGTATCACTGAGTCTCCGAGCCAGGATGAGCCCCGCGGGCCCAGCCCCCACCACCCCCACATCGAGAATCGTCGGATCCGACACCATCACCCTCCAACAGCGGCACGACAACCACCAGACACATGTGTAGTCTCGCCGACCGACCGATGCTGTGCTGAGCTTGACACGGTTGAGCGGCCGCGGCCCGCTGGTATTGCGCTAGATTTCTTGGGATGGCGAACGTACAGCAGCTTTCACAGACGGCATTTGATCGCCTCAAAGCCGAACATGACGTCTTGACCACCCGCGGGCGTATTGAACTCTCCCAAAAGATTGAGGCAGCTCGCGCGCTCGGCGATCTTTCAGAAAACGGCGATTACCACGCAGCCAAAGAAGAAAAAGGGGAAATGGAAGGGCGGATCATGCACCTCGCCCATGTCATTGAGAACGCGGTGATCGTCGAAGCGAGCAACAACGGCAGCACGGTAGGTGCTGGTTCGATCGTGTCGATCGTGTTCGAAGGTGACAGCGTGCCCGAAAAATATTTGGTCGGGTCGATCGAAGAAAAGCCCGAAGATCTGTTGGTGGTGTCGCCAGCTTCACCGATGGGTGCAGCGCTGCTCGGGTCCACTATCGGCGATGTTGTCGAATATGAAGCACCCACCGGCATGTTGTTGAAAGTTTCGGTGGTCGAGATCAACTGACCGGTTGTCGCCGGTGACTTGGCTTCCGCTACGGTCCGGACCATGTCGCTTCGAGATGATGTGCTTCAAGGGCTGACGGGCCCCGACGGCTATTTCCCTGTACAGGTTGAAAACGTGCGGGGCCACGACGTGCCCGTTCTTGCCAACCGCCGAAAAACGCTGCGGGATTTTGTTGAAGGATGCCGGGCGCACGGCGACCGCGAGTTCTTGGTGCTCGACGACAGGCGCATCACCCATGACCAGTTCGTCGACCTGGTAGCTGCCGAATCCGCAGCTCTGAGCGCGGATCACGGCATAAGCAAAGGAGACCGTATCGGTGTTTTGGCCGCCAACTCTCCAGATTGGGTGATCGCCTATTTCGCGCTCGTGAGTTCCGGGGCAATCGTCACGCTTTACAACGGCTGGTGGACCCCAGATGAGATCGTTCATGCAACCGAGTTGACAACACCGAAACTGATACTCGGTGACGACAAGCGGCTCGCCCGCGTACCAGACTCGGTTTCGGCGCCGCTCGTCGACATGAACTCCGAACGCCAGCGGCTACAACGCGATGTCGGCGCGCACCAACTCCCAACAGTTGAACTAACCGAAGATGATCCAGTGTCGATCTTTTTCACAAGCGGCACGACCGGCCGTTCCAAAGGGGCGACCGCCAGTCATCGGGGCCTCGTTGGTTTTGTCGAGATCCAGATGCTGAACGGCGCGGTCAGGATGATGCAAGCCGCAGCTGAGGCCGAAGCGGGCGGACAACCAGCACCCGCCCGGTCGAGCGGCCCACCGCGAGTGATGATGACCTCGCCGCTGTTTCACGTGTCGGGGCTGTCAGGTTCGACTCTCATCAACATGGTCGCAGGCGGGACGCTGATCTTCCGCACTGGTCGTTTCGACCCGGCAGCGGGCCTCCGACTAGTTGAAAAAGAACGCGCCACCGTGTGGAGTTTGATCGGGTCGATGGGGCCACGAGTGCTCGACGAAGCAGCCAAAGGACTGACCGACACATCCAGTTTGACCAACGTCGGTTTTGGTGGTGCACCCGTCAGCCCCGACCTCGCCCAACGGGTTCGCGACACCCTGCCGACCACGGCAAGCAACGTCGGTATCGGCTACGGCTCAAGCGAAACCGTTGGTGTGGTTGCCTCCCACGGGGGCGCCGATATGAAAGCTCGACCCGAAGCTGCCGGCTGGGTCCTACCAACCATGCAAGTCGAAATCCGAGACGACGACGGCACGGTGTTACCTGACGGCGAAAACGGGCACATCATGGTCAAAAGCGCCTACACGATGCTCGGCTACTGGAACGACGACAAAGCCACCGCCGAAACTATCGACAACGATTTCTGGCTTGACACCGGTGACATCGGACGGCTCGAAGACGGGATTTTGACCATCGACAGCCGAGTCCGCGACATGATCCTTCACAACGGCGAAAACGTGTACCCGATCGAAGTCGAATACCGCATCGAAGACCATCCCAGTGTGAGCGAGGTCGCCGTGTACGGGCTCGATGACGAGTTGACAGGCCAGATCGTGGCCGCGTCGGTGGTGCCCATGACCGGCACTGACTTGACTGCACAGGACTTGCAGACCTGGGTTGCCAAATCGTTGGCACCATACAAAGTCCCCACATTCTGGGATGTTCGTAGCGAACCGCTGCCTCGCAACGCCGCAGGAAAAGTAGTGAAAGACGCGCTCAGCGGTCAACGCGAGTTCACCGCCGTTGAAGATTGACTCGTACGGCGATGTGATGGATCTACGACCGGGCCTTGCCGCTCTCTTGATCCTCTTCGCAACAGCGTGTTCGGCAGACAAGATCAGTGTCGCGCCGCTTGACGAGGGCATCGCTTCTCCACAGACGACCGAACAAAGTATCGACGAGCCGGTCCCGTCAAATACTGAGCCGCAAACCTCGACGACAGACCAGAACGCCGACAACTGTGTGGCAGACCCTCAACTCTGGTCGTTCGATTCCGCTGGATCGATCAATTTCAGCAACCAGGCAGCATCGCTGGAAGGCCTCATTGCGCGAAGCCCGCTGATCGTCGCCGGCCAACTGATTCAGCAACTTCCATACACGATCGAAGGGACCGCTCTGGCTATCAAACTGCTTGATGTGGTCGGATTGCAGGAATATGACCGTGCGAGACTGGAACATATCTGGGTGCCTGGAACGTTGTCCGACTCAGGAATTCTGGGCGACAGCTTTGTGGCGTTCCTCAGCGGAGACACGATCCAGTATTCGAATCGTCTTGCAGGTTCTGCCTGGGTGGTCCATCCGGAGGGACTGTGGATCGAATGCGACGGTGAGGTCATCGGTATCAGCGTCGGACCCGACGGGTCTGCTCAAGCAATAACGTTCGATGACCCGATGACAACGGATGAACTGTGGAGCGTCGTGGGCAACTCCGGTCTGCCCCGCCTCGACCGGTGGTGGGCACCGGAATAGACCATTGGGATCCTCGACGACTCAGCCGGGCCCTGCGCACCGTATCCTGAGACAAGGCACCCGAGCAGTTCAACAAGAAGAGAGTCAGGCATGAGCGAACCCAAGACACTGAGCGAAAAAATCTGGGATCGCCATGTTGTCAGCGCGGGGACCGATGGTGAACCCGACCTGCTTTATATCGACTTGCATCTGATACACGAAGTCACGTCGCCGCAAGCTTTCGATGGTCTGCGTATCAGCGGCCGCAAAGTCAGGCGACCCGACCTGACCGTCGCCACCGAAGATCACAACGTGCCCACCGCCGACATTGACAAGCCGATAGCTGATGAGATCAGCCGGGTCCAGGTTGAGACTCTGCGCCGCAATACCAGCGAGTTCGGTGTGATCAACTATCCGATGGGGCACGCCAAACAAGGAATCGTGCATGTTATAGGCCCTGAACAGGGACTCACGCAGCCCGGTATGACAATCGTCTGTGGCGACTCTCACACGGCCACCCACGGTGCTTTCGGTGCGATCGCCTTCGGAATCGGAACCAGCGAAGTTGAACACGTTCTGGCAACCCAGACACTGTTACAGGCCCGACCCGGAACGATGGCGATCACCGTCGACGGTCGACTAGCCGAAGGGGTGACCGCCAAAGACGTGATCCTGGCGATAATCGGCCGGATCGGCACCGGCGGAGGGATCGGCAAAATCATCGAATATCAGGGCGAAGTGATCAGCGCACTCACGATGGAAGGCCGCATGACGGTATGCAATATGTCGATCGAGGGTGGAGCCAAAGCCGGGTTGATCGCACCCGACGACACCACCTTCAGCTATCTCGAAGGACGCGAAAAAACACCCATCGGTACAGCATGGGAAGCCGCGCTGGAAGATTGGCGCCAACTTCCGAGCGACCCCGACGCTGCCTTCGACGAATATGTGACGCTTGACGGAAACGAAATCGCTGCGCATGTGTCCTGGGGTACCAACCCCGCCCAGGTCATGCCACTACATGGCGCCATCCCCACACCCGATTCGTTCGATGACCCCGCCACACGCGACTCCGCAGCCCGAGCACTGCAATATATGGGACTCCAGGGCGGAACACCCATGCGCGAAGTGCCGGTCGACACGGTCTTCATCGGTTCATGCACCAACAGCCGGATCGAAGACCTGCGAGACGCCGCCAACGTCGCAGCGGGACGTAAAGTTGCCTCCGGTGTGCGCACACTGGTTGTGCCTGGTTCCGGTCAAGTCAAAGAACAAGCCGAAAACGAAGGGCTGGACGAGGTCTTTCGGGCTGCGGGTTTCGACTGGCGTGAACCAGGTTGCTCGATGTGTTTAGCGATGAATCCCGACAAGCTCCAACCAGGGGAACGGGCTGCCAGCACATCCAACCGCAACTTCGAAGGACGCCAGGGCCGCGGCGGACGCACCCATCTGGTGTCCCCCGCAGTCGCCGCCGCTACCGCAATCGCCGGAACGTTCGCCACTCCAGCCGACCTCAAATAACCGGCGCCACCCGACTCCCAGAAGGAATTTGATCGAACATGAAAGCAGTACGCATCGTCACCGGCACCGCGCTACCCCTAGACCGGGCCGACGTTGACACCGACCAGATCATCCCCAGCGACTGGCTCAAACGCGTGGAACGCACCGGTTTCGAAAAAGGCTTGTTCTCAGAATGGCGCGACGACCGCGATTTTGTGCTCAACCAAGAACAATACGCGACAGCCAACATTCTTGTCGCCGGCCTTAACTTCGGCACCGGATCATCACGTGAACATGCTGTTTGGGCTATACAGCAATACGGTTTCGAAGCAGTCATCTCGCCACGGTTCGCCGACATTTTCCGCAACAACTGCACCAAAAACGGTTTAGTGCCTGTCACAGTCGGAGCCGAGTTCAACGCCGCATTGATGCAGGCGGTGCTTGATGACCCAACTTTGGAAATCACCATTGATGTTGAACGCCTAAGCGTTGAAGTGCCGGCAATCGGGCTTGAAACGTCGTTCCCCCTCGCTTCAGGCATCCAACAACGGTTCTTGAAGGGGCTTGACGACATCGGATTGACGATGCGCCACCTCGAAGAAATAGAGGTGTACGAAACGAAACGCCCAGCTTGGATACCCACAAGCTGAGGACCCTGCTGAGAATGCTCTAGCCGATCCGCTACCCTCTAAGTCATGCCCGCCGCACTAGGTCGCATGGCCCGACTGTTCAAAATCGGCGCTGTTGTTGGTTTCGCGGTTGGTATTCTGCGCGCTCTGCGGCGTCGCCGCGCACCGGAAGTGACCGGCAGCGCCACATGGCAGCCACTCACCGACACCCCCGCTCCAGTCCCCAGGGACGGCCCGGTTCAATTCACGCCTGCAGGGATTGAACCAGTAGACGGGGTCTGCCCGCCCGGTTATCCGATCAAAGCCAAGTCTTCTTCGAAAATTTTTCATGTACCAGGCGGAAGTTCCTATGAACGGACGGTCCCTGACCGCTGTTACGCCAACGAAAGCGACGCGGAAGCAGACGGCTACCGCAAAGCCCGCCGCTAACACAACAAGTTGTTAGTCATGCACCTTTGCTGTTGCTTGAACGGGTTTAGTTGACCGCAAACGGCACCGGCTCGCCGGCGAGAGCCAACTGCACCTGCTCAGCGATGGTGATCCCCGCGGCGTGCTGAGCTTCAACCGTGTTGGCGCCAAGATGCGGGGTTACCACGATCCCGTCCACACCCAACAGCGGTGAATCCAGCGCCGGTTCAACGTCGAACACGTCAATTGCCGCGCCCGCAATCGTGCCGGAACGAACCGCGGACGCAAGAGCCTCCTCGTCGATGACACCACCGCGTGAAACATTCACGATCCGTAAAGACGGCTTAGCTTTAGCCAGCATCTCGGTGCCGATGAGACCGATCGTCTCGGGTGTTTTGAGCAGATGCATGGTCACAAAATCGGAGCGGGCCATCAACTCATCAAGCTCAATAAGCTCCGCGTTGACCTTGTCGGCAATCTCTTGGGTTATGTACGGGTCGTGCGCCACGATTGTCATGCCGAACGCCAAAGCACGCTGCGCCACCAGCGAACCGATACGGCCCAAGCCAACAACACCAAGAGTTTTCCCGGCCAGTTCCACACCCTGCCACTGCGATCGCTCCCAGCGACCAGCTTGCAAAGCCGCATGCGCCTGGGGAACGTTGCGTGCTTGCGCCAACAACAAGGCCATCGAATGTTCAGCGGCAGAGGTGACATTCGACAGCGGCGCATTGACCACTGTCACACCGCGTTTTGCGGCTTCGGCCACATCAACATTGTCGACACCCACACCAGCACGACCTACCACAAGCAGATCGGTGCCGGCGGTCAGCACTGCCGCGTCGACCTGGGTGGCCGAGCGGACAATAAGCGCCGACGCGCCCACCACCGCTTCGCACAACTTCTCCGGCGACAAACCGAGTTGCACATCCACGTCGTGACCCGCCGAGCGAAGCAGATCCAAACCCGCCTCAGCAATCGTTTCTGACACCAAAACCCGTTTCATCAAAACCACCTTGAACTATTGCGGTCACAGGCCATCTGAGAGCCTGGGCTAGCGGCCAACCGGGCGATTCTATTCATTGCTTCTTGCTCCCGCTGTCAGACCAGCAGGACTAAAACCGAGAACTTCGCCAAAAAATTCGAGTTCGGCTTCCAAGGCGCGCACAATGTTGTCGGCCTGACGAAATCCGTGTTGCTCGCCAGGAAACAACAAGTACGCCACCTTGACGCCTTTCGATTTGAGGGCCGAGACGATCATCTCCGACTGTGAAGGGGGCACAATCACATCCTCAGCGCCTTGCAACACGATCAGCGGCACGTCGATGCCGTCCACATGGTTGATCGGCGAACGGTCAACATAAACGGCTTTCTGTTCGGGATAGGGGCCGACCAGCGTGTCGAGGTAACGCGACTCGAACTTGTGGGTATCAGTAGCCAAAGCTTCCAGATCCGCAATGCCATAACGACTTGCCCCCGCCGAGAACACATCATGAAACGCCAACGCGGCCAAAACAGTGAACCCACCCGCGCTGCCACCCCTGATCATTAAACGTTGCGGATCGACATCGCCTCGCCCGGCCAGGTATTGGGCGGCGGCGACACAGTCGGCCACATCGGCGACACCCCACTGCCCATCAAGTGATTTCCGAAAGGCCGTGCCGTAACCGGTAGAACCGCGGTAGTCCACATCGACCACTGCGATTCCTCGCGAAGTCCAATAAAGAATGCCCGGCCGAAGTTCGCGGCGGGCCTGGGCTGTGGGGCCGCCGTGCGCCAGCACCATCAAAGGCGGGCGCTCATCGTCGGGAGCAACATGATCGGGATTCGTCGGCGCATGAAACAGCCCGTGAGCCACTATGTCATCCCCAGCCACTATGTCATCCCCATCGCCGTCATCCCCATCGCCGGGGCCGCTTGGGAACGTGATCCATTCGGGCTCAACCAGATAGCCCTGTTCAAACGGAAGAGGCCTTGAAGGTCGGATCACTTCACGGCTCAACCCGCTCGCATCGGCGCTGAGACGAATCACCTCGGTCTCGTGACCGTAACCCGAACCGACGGCCACCACCGCCCCGGGACCAGCCGATAGCGAAGTAATAGAACTATCGATCATCGACACAGTGCTGCCGTCGACAATCAGTTCATCACCAGTCGGCATACCGGCAACAGCAAAAACCTGTTCGTCGCCGGAACTCGTGGGCCGCGCGGCCCAGCGCTGCATACCGAACACCCAAGGAGGTGTGGCGATCTCAAACGGGCCGCCTACGACCCGTGAAAGCGCGCCACCGCTCAGATCCACGTCGTAGAGGTTCCACCAACCTTCGTGATCGCAACACACCCGCAACCCGTCGATGCCGAAGTCGGGTTCGCAGTAGCTCGCCTCATCGAACTGCCCCACGGTGAGGATTTCCCCGTTGAGTCGCCCGTCAGCAAACGGGGCGATGTGCAGCCGAGTCGAATCCCAGCCCATGTTGGGGTGATCCCAAGAAATCCAAGCCAGCAGATCGCCAGCCGGTGAAAGGCGCGGCGACATCACAAAATCGGCATCGGAAAACAGGACGTTGATTTCAGCGGTGCCGTTGTTTGCCACGGCCACAACTTCGTTGGCCGGCTCACTCCCGGCGTGGTGTCGCTCTCGCACGATCACGCACCAGCGGCCATCCGGTGTGACTCTGCCATCGGCATAGCGGTCGGCCCGGGGGACCGCCGGTTCATCAGTCAGATAGCGGACCCGGCCCTGTCGGTTGATCAGACACAGGCGCTGGTCGGCGAAGTCGACATAAAACAGCTCACCGTTGTGCGGCCACCAGGCTCCGCCGCCGTATTCGTGAACCAGCGTGCGCACGTTGGCATCTGTCGGCGTGCGTTCGATAGCGGTGCGGGCAGGGATTGAGTAACGCATCACCGCCGTGCGTCCGCCTTCTTCGGGCCGGGTTTCCGACCACCAGATCAAGCCAGGATCGACAGGATCCGCCCGAACCTCCGAAATCTGAACAGCTCCTCCCACCAAGTCGCCAGCACTGATCGATGAAGACCAAGCTCCGTAGGGGGTGACGCGTCGCTCAGCTGACCGATCCGCTTGAGTAGACACCGGATCAGCCGTTGAGATAGTCGACGATACGGCACACACCCTCGCCGAGATCATCATCGCCGAGCGCGAATGAGAGCCGGGCTCCACCAGCGACACCGAACGCTTCACCCGGCACGATCGCCACCTTGATCTGCTCAAGCATCAACTCGGCCAACTCGATCGTGGTCGTCGGCGTTACCCCGCCATAGCTGCGCCCGAGCACTCCCGTTAAGTCGGGATAGGCGTAAAAGGCACCTTGGGGTTCGGGACACAGAACGCCGTCGATACCGCTCAGCAACCCGTACATCGCTTTGCGACGACGATCAAAAGCTTCTCGCATCCGTTCCACGGCATCGAGCGGACCCGAAACCGCGGCAAGCGCCGCTGCCTGGCAGACATTGGCAACATTGCTGGTGCAGTGCGATTGCAGATTCTGCGCCGCTTTGATCACATCGGCCCGACCGATCATCCAACCGACCCGCCATCCAGTCATGGCGTAGGTCTTGGCCACGCCGTTGAGCACAATGCACTTATCGCGTAACTCAGGTACGACCACTGGCATTGAATGGTGTTCGTTGTCGCCATATACGAGGTGTTCGTAGATCTCGTCGGTTAAGACCCAGAGACCGTGCTCGACAGCCCAGCGCCCGATTGCCTCAATCTCTTCGCGGGGATACACGGCCCCTGTCGGATTCGAGGGCGACACAAAAACGAGTGCCTTGGTCTGTTCGGTGCGTGCGGCCTCAAGTTGCTCCAGCGAGGCCCTGAAACCATCGACCGCTTCGGTCAACACGGGAACCGTTACGCCTCCAGCCAGCGCAATCGGCTCGGGATAGGTGGTCCAATACGGTGTTGGCAACAACACCTCGTCGCCTGGGTTCAACAAAGCCTCAAAGGCGTTGTACACGGCGTGCTTTCCGCCGTTGGTTACCAATACGTCCGCAGCGGAACATGGCAGGCCGCTGTCGCGCATGGTCTTCGCGGCGATGGCCTCCTTCAGTTCAGGGAGGCCACCTACAGGCGAGTACTTGTGCATTTTCGGGTTGCGACAGGCTGCTATGGCCGCTTCCACGATGTGTTCGGGGGTCGCGAAGTCGGGTTCTCCCGCGCCGAAACCGATGACTGGTTCACCCGCGGCTCGTAGTGCTTTGGCTTTGTTGGAGACGGCGAGCGTCGCCGAGGGTGCGATGGCGGACACCCGGGTTGAAATGCGGTCAGTAGACATACCGCGGGAGGCTAGCGAGATGCCCATGCCGCGTGCGGGAAATTCTGTTTGAAGATCCGCGAAATACCCGCCGAAACCGTAGAACCTGCACGGATTGAACAAGTCCTTGAGAACAGACCTGTGGTTTCCCGCTCTTGTTCGCTGCGCTCACGGGCCGCTCGGGCCACGGCCTCACTCCGTCACGGCCATATTCGAGATAATCCGCTCGGCCTCTGGGTTTTGCTGTCAAGATTGGCGCCGTGACAATTCCAGACATCATCATTCCTGCCGTCCTGCTCCCTGTTGATGGACGATTTGGGAGCGGGCCGACCAAGGTTCGTCCCGAAGCTCTCAAGGCTCTGAGCGCTCGAGCTACCGACTATATGGGCACCTCGCATCGCCGGATGCCGGTGAGGCTGGCGGTGGCCGAACTCCGTAACGGTATTGCGGAACTCCTTCGTGCCCCTGACGGTTATGAAGTCGTGGTGGGCAACGGTGGTGCTACGGGTTTTTGGGATTGCGCCACGTTTAATTTGATTGACGAGCGCAGTCACCATCTCTGTTTCGGTGAGTTCAGCGGCAAATTCGCTCGAGGTGTTGCAGGAGCACCACATCTCAGTGCTCCCTCAGTGGTGACCTCCGATTTTGGAACTCACCCCCCGCTGGTTGCTGTGGAGGATGTCGACGCCTACTGCTATCCCCACAATGAGACATCAACCGGTGTGATGCTGAACCCGACCCGGGTCGACGACGAAGGCGCACTGATGTTGGTCGACGCAACCTCTGCGGCGGGCGGTTTGATGTTCGACGGTGCTGCCACCGACGCCTACTATTTCGCGCCGCAAAAGGCGATGGCCGGTGACGGCGGTCTATGGATCGCCATGCTGTCACCTGCCGCTATCGAACGTGTCGAACGCATTGCCGCTAGCGACCGATGGATTCCCCCAACGCTCGACCTCAAATTGGCTATCGATAACTCTCGCAAAGATCAGACCTACAACACGCCCTCTCTGGCAACGGTTTTCTTGACCGCACACACCGTGAACTGGTTCAACGAGAACGGTGGTTTGAACTGGTCCGCCGGCCGCTGTGCGCAGTCGGCCGAGATCATGTATTCGTGGGCTGAGAGCCGCGACTTCGCCAGCCCGTTCGTCCAAGACCTACAGCAGCGCAGCAAGGTCGTTGCGACCATCGACTTCTCCGACGTAGTGAGCGCCGACACGATCTACGACGTGTTGTTGGCAAACGGCATCGTCGACACTTTCGGATACCGCAGTCTGGGCCGCAACCAACTCCGTATCGGTTTGTTCCCCGCCATTGACCCCAGCGACATCGAAGCCCTCACCGCCTGCCTCGACTACGTCGTGTCGGCCCTTTCCTAGCCCCGCCACCGACTCCTACGAGTGTGGTGATTCTGCACCTCCAATGACTGGGGCGGACATCATGATCTCGTCAGCGTCGGCATCAGTGGATCGTGCCTCGGTGAATCCAACCGAGCGGTACAACGCGATTGCAGCTGAACTCTCCGGAAGCACCTCAAGGGTGACCGAAGTCAGACCTTGCCTACTGCACCAATCGAACGCGGCGCCGAGCAAACGTCGGGCCGAGCCGCGGCGCCGTGCGACAGGATCTACCCACATACCCCAGATCGTTGCTTGGCCATGCGCCTCGGCGCATCCGACACCCAGCATGGCCAGTAATTCACCGTCGATCACGTCGACGAGCACTGTCGCGGGCCTGCCTTCGAACGACGACAAACGACTCTGCCAGGTTGCATCGTCGAACGCAGCCTCGCGCTCATGGGTTGAACAGAATGCCTGTGGATCAACAGAAAGGGCGCGCAACCGTATCGCCTTGAAGTCCGAAACCTCGTCAACAAGGAACTCTCTGACGGCCATAGCCGCACCTTACTGGCGCAGTTTCGACAGCTCGAGGCAATAACGACAGACGCCAACTACATCGGTAACTTTGACCGAACCGAAGGGTGCCGACCCAACAAAATGCGCGAAACTGTGGCCATGACACCGTCAACTCGACTGAATGAACGGATCGACGGCGACACGTACCGGGTCTCGGACGACGAGAGGGCGCATTTTCAGGAGTTCGGCTTTGTGCATCTGCGTGGCCTTTTGACCGAGGACGAAGTAGCGGGACTCGAAGAGACATACGACCGGTTCCTGCGACGCGAGATTGAGGTGCCCGGTAAGGACTACTGCGATATGGCAGGCGACCACGGCCGAAAACCTGAAGATTTCTCGATCATCAATGTCATGTTGCCACGGCGCTACTACCCAGCGTGGTGCGACAACATTTTCGAACGCCGCGCCGCCTCAGCGGTTCGTCAACTGCACGGCGAACAGATGACGATCGACTATGACCAACTCCTGGCCAAACAGCCCTACAAAGAAGATGCGATCTTCGCCTGGCATCAAGACATGGCCTATTGGCCCGAAACACCCGACACCCGCACCGCCACCTTCTGGCTGGCTGTCGACGACTCCACCATAGAAAACGGCTGTATGCGTTTCGTGCCGGCAACCAACAAAGAACCCGCGCTACGGCCCCATACCCCGCAATACGGCGACCGCGGCAAATCACACGCCCTCGGCACAGACCTGTTGGACACGGACGAGCCGGTCCATGTCCCGATCAGCCGCGGTGACGTGACAGTACACAACGAACAGGTCATGCACGGCTCAGGGGGCAACAACACCGCCGGGTTCCGCCGTGCCTACGTCATCGCCTTCCGGTCAGAACCAACAATCCAAATCGAACGCCAACTAGGTTTCACCCACAGCCACAACGACGATCTTGAAGTACTCGACCAAGTAGGCGTCGAAGGCCAAACCCGTTAGCACTTGCGCTGCACCGAAGGGGTGACGAACGATGTGCGATGCGCCACATATGCCGTGTCTGTCAACTGCATCCGGGCCTTCAGACCGAGGTCCTGTGACGATGAGCCGACCATCACGTCAACCTCGCCTTCTTCGACAATCAAATTGAAGTCTCTATCAAGAAAAGCGAGTTGGCTGGTATCAAACTCAAATTCGACCCGGCAGCGTTCCCCCACCTCCAGCGACACACGGTGGACACCGGCGAGCTGGCGCACAGGCCGAGTAACCGAGCCGACCACATCACGAACATACAGCTGAACGACTTCGTCACCAGCGCGATCACCGGTGTTGGTGACCATGCAGCCAATAGTCACCTGGTCCGTAGCGCGCACCTCGACTGCAGAGAGCGTCAGATCGGTGATATCAAAAGTCGTATAGGAGCGGCCGTGCCCGAAACCCCAGACGGGAGCGCTTGAGCCATCGACATAGGAACGGTCCGACGATGCGCCGCTGCCATGTTTGTGCCCGTGATAACTCGGCGATGCACCCACACCAGTCGGGAACGACACGGGTAGCTTTCCGCCCGGGTTGGTTTCGCCAAACAGCGCCGCGGCGATCGCTTCCGGGCCCTCGGGCCCGGGGTGCCACGCTTGCAGGATCGCCCGAGCACCGTTGAGATCGCCGGCCAAATCAAGTGGACGACCGCTGAGGACAACCGCGACAGTGGGCACACCTGTGGCGATCACCTCGCGCGCAAGCTGGGACTGTGCACCGGGCAGCTCAAGGGTCTTACGGTCGCGGCCCTCTCCGCCGGTGGCGTCACCAACCCATCCGGTCTTCTCCCCGATCGCCAAAACCACAACATCGCAGGCGCGCGCCGCGGCAACCGCCTCCGCGATGCCGTCGCTGTCGGGTAGCTTCCAGTCACATCCCGAGACGCCGACAGTGCTTGGGACACGAGCGGCGATGGCTTCGTTGATCGTGACCATGCTCGGATAAAGCTCGCTGATCGCCTCATCCAGTTCTGCAGCGTCGATTGTCGATTCGGTGCTGTGAAAAATCACCGAGACAGCGTCGAGGATCGGATCAGGCGAAGCTCCCGCTTTGTCGTCGTCGGCGTCGGTGGCGCCTCCGCCGTCGGAAACACCGGCCATCGTTGCTGCAAAACCGCGTTCCATAACCCGGCCCAACTCAAGCGCGGCCGCAGGAGTGTACGCCGCGAACAAGCCGCGCAGCGTCTGTGCCATGGGCCCGATCACCGCCACCGAACCCTGCTGAGCCACAAGCGGCAGAACACCGTCGTTCTCAAGCAGAACAAGCGAAGCGTCCGTGACCTTGCGGGCCAAATTCAAAGACTCCGGAACTGCAAAAACTGTCGGAGCCGCGTCGGGATCAACGGTCGGAGAGTCAACCAAACCAACCTGGAAGCGCTGGGTCAACGAACGCTTAACGGCACGATCCAGGATCGCCTCGTCGAGAACACCCGATTCGATCAACTCGGGCAGGAACTTGTAGCCGATCGAGGTCGGCAACTCGATATCGAGACCCGCGGAAACGGCTTGTCGGCCTGCATCGGCATCGTCGGCTGCCACCGCGTGGGGCGACCGGAGCCGCGTCACCGCCGAATAGTCGGCCACGACACAACCATCGAAACCGAGACGGTCCCGCAACAACTCGGTGAGAATCTCATGTGACCCGGCGACCGGCACCCCGTCAATCTCGTTGTATGAGTTCATCACCGAAGCCAGACCGGCTTCTCGGATTGCGCCTTCGAACGGCAAAGCAAACACCTCGTGCAAAGCGCGGGGGCCTATCGGGCTTACCGTCTGATTGAGCGCTCCTTCGCTGTAGGAGTAGCCCAAGAAATGTTTGCCGGTGGCGATCGTACCATTGCGCAGGTCATCGGTCTGCATGCCACGCACGAAGGCGATGCCCATAGCAGCACAGAGATACGGGTCCTCACCATAGGTTTCATGGACGCGGCCCCAGCGCGCATCACGGTTCACGTCAAGCACCGGCGATAGCACGTGGTTGATACCGACCGCACGAGCCTCGCGGCCGGCAACCGAGGTCATTTGTTCGATCAACTGCGGAGCGAACGTGGACGCCAGACCAATCGCGGTTGGAAAAGCAGTTGCAGAAGCTTGGGCCAAACCCGACAGCGCCTCGTTGTGCACCATCGCCGGGATCTTCAGCCGGGTGTTCTCACAAAGCCATTGCTGGATCGCGTTGATCCGCAACGCCAGTTCACGCGGTTCGCTCGCCAAACCCCCGCCCATGCAGAGATGACCCACCCCATGAGGGATCAACTCGGCCATCTTGTCGACATCCGGGCCGTCCGGACCCATGAACACCGCCGGGAACACACCGACGATCTGCGCGGCTTTCTCCTCCAAGGTCATTCGCGACAACAAGTCGTCGACCCTCTGACTGATTGAAACACTCGGGTCTAGGTACACGGCGGCCATGACGGCTTAAATCGCCGGTCCTCCGTTGATGTAGCTGATGTCTGCTTCGCTCAACTGCGCTTCCTGCGCGGCAACGTTCTCACGAACTTCGTCTGGTGTGACGCTGCCCGCAATAGCCATAGGTTGAAAATCAGCGGCAAAAACCCAGGCCAGTGCTATCTGGCTCAAGCTCAGATCCATACCGCGACCCACCTCCGCGGCCCGCTCGCGGCGTTGCCAGTTCTCTTCGTTGAAATAACATCGCGCGGTGTCTGCCAAATGTGGCGCGGGCTGGTCTTCCAAGTCTTCTCGACTGACCCGCTCGCTCAAAAAACCACCCGCGAGCGCCGACCACGCAACAACCTTCACAGCGCTTTCACGATGCCATTCGCGGTCATCCGCTTGCGCTTCACCGGTGAGTGTGACCACATCGTCCCAAGGGCTGTCAAGCTGGGTTGCGAGGCTGTAGTGGGCGCTATTGCAAACCGGCGCGCGAAGACCATGATCAGCCGCGTAGTCGATCGCGGCTTTGATCCGCGCCACCGACCAGTTCGACACACCCCAAGCACTGATGTGGTCTCGATCAACAGCCGCCGTGGCAGCCTCAACCAGCGACCCAATGTCTACCGTCGGGTCGTCGCGGTGAAACAACCAAAGATCAAGACAATCCAAGCCCATCCGATCACGGGTCAGATCAATGTCGTCGGCCACAGCGGCCGGGTTCACCCGCGGGAGATGCCAGTCAGGCGGTGCCGGATGAGCGCCTTTGGCAATCACCACGATGTCATCGCATCCGCCGCGGTCCCGGATCCACCGGCCGAGCATCGCATCCATGCTGTAGTCACCGAAGGCATACGCCGCAGCTGTGTCAAAAACGTTTATGCCCGCGTCGAAAGCCGCTTCGAGCACCGGAAACGCCGCTGTGTCTTCAGCACCCATCAAACCGGTCGAGCCGTGCACCAACCGGCTGACAGGTTTATCCAAACCAACAAGTTCGATCTGTTCCATACCGACGCGGACCCTACCAGCACCAAAACACGAAACTAGAACCGCGCAGTCTGTGTTCAGCGCGCGAATTCAAATGCCGGGAGTGCGGTAGCCGTCGCGGTGCCACAGGATCGGGAAATGGTTTTCGTCCATGTCATCATCGTTGAGCCGTGCATAACGGCTATACACCGGGCCGTTGCCCGAACCGAACCCTGCACGGCAGAAGCGGGCCTCGCTACTTGCACAGTGCAGCACCAGCGCGCGACGGTGCGCCCCAGAACGGTTCGGACCCGAGCCGTGCCAGGCCCATCCGTGGTGGAAAGCAGCGCTACCGGCGGTCATCTCCAGCGCGGCGATGTCGAGTTCAGCGCCTGCGGCCGCGGCAGCGGCCGCAACGGTCGTCCTGTAGTCGTCGGGAGCGTGGAACTCACCCTGCGGATCAGCCTTTGTTGGCCAACGGTGCGACCCACGGGCCAATTCCAAGGTGCCGCCCGAGGCTGTGGTGTCGTCGAGGGCTATCCAACACGAACACATCTCGCTCGGCGTGTACCAGGCCAGGTAGGCGTTGTCGCGGTGAAAGCCCAGCGACTTGGACCCTGGCGGCTTCCAAATCACGTTGTCCTGGACGATACGCGCACCGGGCCAGCCCGCGAGGCGGGCCACGGCCGCGCCGAGGCGCTCGTCAAGCACCGTGCCCGCGATGAGCCGGTCGGCTTTCCAAGCGTTGCAAATCTGCCGAGTGAGCGTCGGATCGCTCTTGCCTTGCTGCCAGTTGACCTCGTCGGGCGCCGTGCCGGTCTCAAACTCGCCGCAAAACACCCGCTCGAAACGCTCGTGCAGTCGCTCAATCTGATCTGTGTCGAGCACCGCACCAACCATCACGAAGCCATCGTCGTCAAACGAGGTCAGGTCATCGACGCTGAGCATTCTGCAACGTTAAGCGACGGCACAGCGGCTATCCAGCGCCCAAACCGTCTCAGGTGCCAGAAAAACAGCTCAGGGGTGATTCCGACGCGGGCTTTGGGCTGGGGGCCTCCATGCGACGACGAGCGCTCATAACGGAAGCTACCAGACCAGCCACGTTTAATGCATTGGAAATCCTCGATTTGATGCATTAGATTCGCTCTGTTTGATACATTATTGAGATGCAAGCACATCAAACTGGTGTTGAGTCACGGGGATATGTCCGCCGCGTGGTCGACACCGAGATCGAATCGGCTTTGCGGGCATTGCCGGCCGTCGTGCTCGAGGGCCCTCGAGCCTGCGGCAAAACCTCGACGGGCCGAGAACACACGCAAAGCGAGGTTCTCTTCGCCGGAAACGCCGCAGCTCGAACCGCCGCAGAAGTGGATCCGGCAGGGCTGCTGACCGGACCTGAGCCGCGACTGCTTGACGAATGGCAACTCGCGCCAACCATCTGGAACCACATGCGCGCCGCCGCCGACGACGGTCGTCGTCCCGGCCGATTCATCTTGACCGGTTCCGCAGCTCCCGCAGACGACATCACCCGTCACACGGGAGCAGGGCGCATCAAGCGAGTTCGGATGCGCCCAATGTCGTTGTTCGAGTCGGGTCTGTCGACAGGGCATGTAGGCCTGCACGACATCTTCGAGTCGTCCGTCGGTTACGTCGAGCAATCACAGGCCGATCTGGCAGAGGTTGTTGCGGCTACCTGCCGGGGTGGCTGGCCCGGATGTATTGGACTCGATGTTGAAGCTGCGCAACAATATGCTGGGGCCTACCTCGATGAGGTCTGCCGTGCCGACATCCCCCAACTCGGCGCAACCCGCAGCCCGGTCCGCCTCCGTCGCTTACTGCACTCTTTAGCTCGCAACGTAGCCAGCGAAGTTTCTCAACGCGCCCTTGCAACCGACACAGGCGGCGAAGTGCAGCTTGATCCGCGGACCGTAGCGGCTTATCTCGACGCGCTCGCGTGCGTCTACGTAACCGAAGACCTCCCCGCCTGGTCGATTGCGCTGCGATCCCGGGCGAGCCTGCGACGAGCGCCCAAACGCCACTTGGCTGATCCATCCCTCGCAGTCGCGGCCCTTGGTGCTGATCCGAAGCGGTTGCTCAATGATCTCGAGACCTTCGGGCTGCTGTTTGAGTCTCTGGCGATTCGCGACCTGCGCGTCTACGCGCAGACCTTCGGCGGCCAACTCGCGCATTATCGCGACAGCAACGGCCTTGAAGTGGACGCGATCGTTGAACGGCGAGACGGATCATGGTTGGCCATCGAAATCAAGCTAGGAGGAGCGTCGGCTATCGACCACGCGGCCAAGTCCTTGCTCAAACTCGCAGACACTGTCAACGTGTCCCGCGCCCATGGGCCATCGAAGCTAGTGATACTCACAGCGACCGGCTACGGCTACGACCGCCCGGACGGCACCACAGTCATTCCCATCACCGCGCTCGGTCCCTGAACGGGACCTCAGTCAGGGCGCAGGCCCCGAGTTCAGGGGGGATTCCGAGGGGCGACGATTACTATGGCGTGTCAGGTTGGGCATCTGAAGAGATCAGGCCACATCCAGACTGCCGGTTCAGGGGGTGATTCCTACTCGGGCCTTGGGTTGAGGGGACTCCATGCGACGGCGTGCGCTCAACTCAAGACCTGCGAGGACGGCGTTGCGCAGGTCTCGCGGGTCGACCAGTTCGTCAAAGCCAAGACCCGATGCTGAGCGGTAACTCGACTCCAACTCCGCCTGTCGGAGCTGTTCACGGGTGCGGGCATCGGCACCGACCGCATCGCTGGCACCCGCCGAACCCATGGCTCCCATCGTCGCACCCGGGAAGGCATACGACACTGTCTGATTGTCGAAGGAATTCATTGCCATCACACACGAACCGAACCCGTATGCCTTGCGCATCGTGACCTGAATCTTGACTGTCGTGGCACGAGTCTGAGCGGTGAACATGCGAGCGCCCGCCCGCAGGATCCCAGCGCGCTCCGAGGCCGTTCCCGCCAATACACCCGGGTTATCAGTCAAAAACACCAACGGCAGGTGGAAACTGTCGCAGACTTCGATGAAATGAGCTGCTTTGTCGGCCGCGTCAACATCAATCGAACCGGCGATGACCGCAGGCTGGTTGGCCACCACCCCAACCGCACAGCCCCCGATGCGAGCAAGCGCACACACTATTGACGGACCAAAATCGGGTTGGATCTGGAAGAACCCGCCGCCGTCAACTAGCCGGCTGACCGCTAGGCGCATGTCGTAACCTGCAGAACCATCACGGGGGACGATCTCAAGCATGTCTTCTAGGCGCCTAGGCCCGAGATCACCGGTATCGCACCATGGGGGCTGCTCCCACGCGGATGAGCCGAAGAAACCCAGGTAGCTGCGCACATCAGCCAGCAAGGAAACATCGTCGGCAGCGAGATTGTGCACCACACCGCTGGCTATTGCTACGGCCGGGCCACCCAGTTCGCCTTTAGTGACGTCTTCACCCAGCGACGCCTTCACCACCGGCGGTCCGGCGGTAAAAATAGCGGCGTCGGCGGTCATGACCGACCAGTCGCACAACGGCGCAGTGATAGCGCCGTGACCAGCCGATGAACCCATCACCGCGCACACCATCGGCACGTAGCCAGAGAGCCGACCCTGAGCTTGAAGATCTCCCGGGCCACCGCCAGCGGGGTCCCCCGGTCTCGGTGGCCGATGGCCGGCTCCCTCGAGCAGCATCACCAACGGGATACGTTCACGGCGGGCGATATCGGCGATACGCCAGCGTTTGCGTGAAGCGGCCGCACCGATCGAACCGCCCATCGTCGTGAAATCTTCAGCGCCAACCGCCACGGGGCGACCATCGATTCTTCCGACGCCAGCCACCAAGGCATCAGCCGGGGCCGCACTACCGGCCAGAGTCCCGATCTCGGTGAACGAGCCGTCGTCTAGTAGCGCCGCCACACGGCTGCGCGCATCGAGGCGTCCGGACGCCGCGCGGGCAGCTAACTTCTCGGCGCCGCCCATTGCAAATGCATCTTCGCGACGTTGGTGCAGGTCGTCGAGGGTTTCACCCCAATCATGGCCTTCGCCCATCGAGAGTGACCCTAGCAACTCCGTTCTCCCACAAAGAACCCACGGCTGATCCGCGTTCGACTGCACCAGCCGGATTGCCGATGGTCTCGGAGTTCAATTCGAGGATCGGATTTCCTGGCCCACGGCCCAAGAGGCCAGCCGGGGTCCCTCAAAACAATGGAAAGCAACGGGAGACAACTCCCCTCTCAGCCAAGTCTGGCGAACTCGGCTCTGAGCAGCGCATTATGGCTGCCGACAGGATTCGCTTCCGCAGGCAGCGGTCTATGTCGAGGCGGCTGAACCTGCAAGCGCTCGTTTCCAAGGTCCAGTAGCCACCGATCACCGTCATTTTGCAGACGCGCTGCTTCCGATTCTGTTGTTGCCCCAGCACTGGCCCAAGCGGCGGCTCGCGCGAGCGGCACCTCCAAAACGGTTGCCTGCTCTGACGCCAACAACCGCGCCCCCGACGCGGCCGCGGCCAGACCAGCGATCGGGTCGGCCACCGCATCAGCGACGAAGTTGGGAGGATCGCCGGGCAACCAAAGACCTCCCGCTACTGCCGTGTCGTCACCAAAACCAACGCGTAAACCCGCAGTACCGGTCCGGCCATATGCACTGATCGACAACCAGGCAACACCCGTATCAGCTAGTGCGCAGGGATCGACCCCCAGTTGATCCATCACCCGAGGTCGAGAGCCCTCCAAAACGAGGTCGGCAGCGGCCAGCAAACGGCGCAGAAACGCTTGGTCGTCGGCATTCGTGAAGTCGATTTCGACGCATTCTTTGGCGTGGTTGAGCAGATCAAAGAACTCAGGAGTCCCTCTGCGAGCCCCGTCGGGACGGCCCGTGCCTTCCACTTTCACAACCCGAGCACCAGCCTCGGCGAGCAGCCCGCCGACCAACGGACCGGCCCACAAAGATGTGAGGTCCACAACCAAAGGCCGCTCAACCACCCGGCGCGGGCCACCACGATGAAGTTCCCGACTAGGTGATGAGGCAGGTATCGGATAACTAGACGGAACCGCTATCGGGATCCCTAGCAGCGTTGCCTTATCAACAATCTCAGCGCTGGGAAGCTGACCGATACCAGCGGCAATCATAGGCCAGTCAGCGGCGCTCAACGATTGGCCAACAAGAGCGGGAAGCGACTCAACATCTTCGGGCCGGGGAAGGTTGAGAACGATCCAACCATCAGCTGCTTGAACGAAACGAGCCGACCCTCCCACCGACGAATCGCCGTTGCGTCCCATACCGGTGAGCGCGGCACGTTCACCCAGCAAGGCGGGTCCGTCGACAACCACGGTTTGGCCCCAACGGGCGGTCTGTTGTGCCAGATCACCTGCTGCGGTGAACATGGCCGAAGCCACCTGAGCCGGCACCGCGGATGGTGGGCCGTAACGCTGGCCCGTCAACCACATGGCACCACTTGACGCCCACGCCACGAGATCGCGCTCCCGTCGCCTCATGACGCCCGACGATAGCCACTCTGGTTGGCCAAAACCGCGGCAAACACCAAGGTTGCTTTGGTCTCAGCCGGGCTTCGCGGCACAATGGAGCACCAACCAACGCCCAGGAGTAACAGACGATGGTCGAACTAAAGCCCGGTGCCCGCTTCCAGAGCACGGTTTGCACCACGCAAGTAATCGTGGTGAAAGGCGATGGTGAGGTCGAGTTGGCCTGTGGTGGCGCCGCCATGGTTGCAGCGGGAGCCAGCGAAATCACCGGCGAGCCTGCACCGAATGCAGCCGAAGGCACCCTGCTCGGTAAGCGCTACAGCAACCCGGAAGCCACCGTTGAATTGCTAGCCACCAAAGGCGGAGTAGGCTCCATGGCCATTGCTGGGGCCGCTTTGAGCGTCGCTGAGGCAAAAACCCTGCCTGCCTCGGACTGATTCGGCCGGACCCCACCATGAACCTGATGATGCTGCTTGAAATGGCAGCGGAAGGACTCGGTGATCGGGTCGCAGTCGGCTCGTTGGAAAACGGGATCACCTACCGGCAGCTGTATGAACAGGCTGCTATGGCGGCAGCGCAATTCCGGGAAACCGACGGTGACACGGTTGTGTTGTGCGACGAGTCGAGTCCGGCAGTGCCGATTTCTCTGTTCGGCGCGGCTTGGGCAGGCATGCCTTATGCGCCTCTCAACTATCGGCTGCCCGACGACGACCTTCGCTTGTTGGCTCAGCGCAGCGCCCCCGGGTTGGCAATCACAGATGAGGCCGGGTCTGTCCGATTATCGGGGGTGGAACGTCTTCAAACGCTGACTCGTCAGCAGTTTCTCGAAGATCCTGCCAACGGAGCAGCGCCCTGCGCGGCACCCGACTGGTCGATGGACCCTGAAGATATTGCGGTGCTTCTCTTCACGAGTGGCACGACCGGTGCGCCGAAATCCGCGGTGTTGCGCCACAAGCACCTGGTCTCCTACATCTTGGGTTCGGTTGAGTTCATGGGTGCAGCCGCTGATGAAGCAACCATCGTCAGCGTGCCTCCCTACCATGTGGCGGGCGTTGCCGCCATGCTCTCGTCGGTGTATGCCGGACGCCGAATCGTGCAACTCCCGAGGTTCGATCCCGATGATTGGATCGACACCGTGGAACGCGAGGGTGTTACCCATGCCATGGTCGTGCCCACCATGTTGGCCCGCATCGTCGAAGCCCTCGACACCCGTGGCGGAGAACCCCTGTTAGGGGTCCGAACTCTGTCTTATGGTGGAGGCAGAATGGCGCTACCGGTGATCACCCGAGCATTGGAGTTGTTTCCAATCACCTCATTCGTCAATGCCTACGGCCTCACTGAAACCAGTTCCACCATCGCCCTATTGGGCCCCGACGACCATCGGCTGGCCCAGTGCAGCGAGGATCCCACCGAGCAACGACGCCTCGGCTCGGTCGGGCGCGCACTCCCCGGTGTGGAACTCTCAATCCGCGATGACGTTGGTGCGGAACTACCTGCTGGCGAACCCGGTGAAATCTTTGTGCGCGGTGAACAAGTGTCGGGCGAATATCTAGAAGCAGGTTCGCTGCTCGTCGACGGCTGGTTCCCCACCCGCGACGGAGGCTTCATAGACAAAGCTGACTACCTCTTCGTCCAGGGTCGCAACGACGACGTCATTATCCGCGGCGGAGAGAATATGTCGCCAGGAGAAATCGAAGATGTGCTGCTGACCCACCCCGGCGTCAAGGACGCAGCCGCAATCGGCGTGCCCGCCCAACAATGGGGTGAAAAGGTGGTGGCCATCATCGTTCTTCACGACCAAGCAACCACCTCACCCGCCGACGGCACGACTGGCCGCGTGATTAACGATGGCACCGTCAGTGAAAGCGAGATCCAAGATCTGGTGCGCGAGCGCCTGCGATCGAGTCGGGTTCCCGAGCATGTGGTAGTGGTCGACGAACTCCCCTACAGCGACACCGGAAAACTCTTGCGCAGGGTGTTGCGCGAGCATCACGGGTATCTCGGCGAGCCGGACTGCTGAGGTATTGATGGACGCCGCTGAATGGTCGTGGGAGCAAGCCCAGGCCGCGGTGGCGTCACCAGGCATCGACCGCATGATCGGTGCCGCCGTAGACATACCGGTCGTAGCGGTCGAACTCGGCGACCATCACGGAGCCGAAATCGCAAACCGTCTGGCTCGGCTTCCAGTCGTTGCTATCGGAGTTGGTAGTTCCGCTGACTTCGCTTGGGACATCCGCACAACAGATCCACATTCGATCATCTCGGGGGTCCTCGCTGCGCCTACGGCCGCTGTGACCACCGCACAAATTCTCCGAGAGGGCGATAGTCGAACCGTCGGCGAAGGGTTGCTGGTCGAATCGCTCGCTTACGCAACCCTGCAGTCAGGGTCCGAGTTCGCTTCCTGGCTCGCGGCACAAGGGCGTCGGGTGCGCAACGATGACAGCCCACGGATACGGACTCGTGAACACGCTGACCGGGTGGATGTGATCCTTGACCGGCCGCGGCTACGCAACCTCATCGATGCACGAATGCGCGACGAACTGATCGATACTTTCGCCGCGCTCGCCTACGGACCGACCCGCCCAATCCGCCTGATGGGAGAGGGATCCGCGTTCTGTGCGGGTGGCGACCCCGCCGAGTTCGGCACCGTCGCCGACCCGGCGACCGCGCACATGCTGCGCTCCAGCGCCAACATCGCGGCACATCTACACCGAGTCGCCGACCGTGTCACAGCTCAAGTGCATGGACCGTGTGTCGGTGCCGGTGTGGAGATGATGGCTTTCTGCCGCCGGGTTGTGGCACACCCCGACACCTGGTTCCGGCTACCCGAGACCCGTATGGGCCTGATGCCCGGGGTGGGCGGCACCGTTAGCATCCCAACCCGAATCGGACGGCACCGCACCCTGGCATGGCTGCTTCAAGACAACACAATCGACGCCAACACCGCGTTGGATTGGGGCCTGATCGACTCAATCCAACCCGAGACCGACTCTGGCAATACCTAGCGGCGGCTGAAACTCTGACCGATGCTGGAACCCTCGAAACCGCTCGGGGCCATCCCCGAAGTTGCATAGAGATAGAGCGCTGTCTGGAACACCGCATTGAGCGCTGTCATCACGACGACCACAAGTCCAATCCAGGCAACCCCGATGATGATGCCGAGAATGAGGCCAGCACCACCCAAAGAACCCAGGACAGCGCCCACGAGGATCGCTGGCAGAATTGCCACGAAACCCAAAAGCCCGAACCCGACCCGGGCCGCGAGGTTTTCACCCCAGGTGGCCTTAAGCAGCGAACCGGAGGTCTTTACGCCGTCCCAAGCCCCTTTGTCATCGATAATGATCGCTGGAACAACAAGGAACGTGGCGATTTCCCAGGCCATCCCGACCGCGCTGATAACCATCCGACCCAAAAAACCTGCCCGCTCACGAAGAGAACGCAAAATCAGACCAACGGTGGCGGTAAGTATCGCCCAGGGCACCAAGCCTGAGATCCGGCTAAAGGCTTTGCGTATTGCGGAACCAACGGTCGGATCACCACCCGTGAGCCGTTCGTGCGCGCCCGCGACCAAGGCACCGTTGAAGAAGACGCTGATCACGCTCAGACCCAAAGCGGCAACGATCGCCACGATCGCCATGGCGGGACTCGCCGTGGTCTCTTCAGTGGTCCCAGAATCGGTGCTTGCCAAAGCAAACGCAGCAAACACAAGCGGAATCAACAGCGCTGCGGAGACGAGAAACGACAAAACCGGAATCGCCAACAACTCGCGGTCCTTCTTAAGCACCCCCCAAGAGAGTTTTGCCAGTTCAAACGTGTTGCGAATCCTGCCCATAGCCGCTCCTTCTGCTCGGTCTGTTTCAGTCCGTCAAGTCAACCCCAAGCATAGCCACACTGACTGACATTGGACCCCTGCCTTGTTACTCAGCGGGGCTCACGGGGCAGGCCGAGAACCCGTTCACCGATCACGTTGCGTTGAATTTGATTGGAGCCGCCATAAATGGTGTGCGCACGGCTGTACAGAAAGGTGCGCTGCTCACGGTCGATCTCATAATCGGGAAGCTCATAATCGCCGAAACTCGGATGACCGTTGTGCGCGTCGGACGACCCGACCATGGCACTTGCCCCACGGACCAGCATCGCCAACTCACCCATACGACGATGCCACGACGCCCAATAAAGCTTGCTGATCGACATTTCGGGGCCCGGCACCCCGCCGCTCGTCATAGCGGTGAGCATGCGCAACTGGTTGAAACGCAGAATCTCCAACTCGACGAAGCTGCGGGTCAGTTCCTGACGCACAACCGGATCAGCCAACCGTCCATTGTCTTTAGCCAGAGCAACAAGATCATCGAACTCTTGGCGGTAACTTACTTGCTGCCCAAGCGTTGAGGCACCTCGCTCGAAGCCCAAAGTCCCCATCGCTACTCTCCAGCCATTGCCGGCACCGCCCACAACCAAAGACTCCTCGGTGTGGGCGTCAGCGAAGAACGTTTCGTTGAACTCCGAACCGCCGGTGATCTGCACAATCGGACGAATCTCAATACCGGGCTGGTCCATCGGCACCAACAGGTAACTCAGCCCCGCATGGCGTTGCGAACCTGCTCCAGTGCGGGCCACCAAAAAAATCCATTGGGCATACTGCGCCAGCGAAGTCCAGACTTTCTGACCGTTGATGATCCAACGCCCGTCAACAAGCTCAGCCCGGGTCTTGACATTGGCCAAATCAGAGCCCGCATCCGGCTCCGAATATCCCTGGCACCAGTAATCCTCTGCCGTGAGGATGCGGGGCACGAAACGGCGCTGCTGAGACTCGCTGCCAAACGACATCAACGTCGGACCCAACAAAGTCAGGCCCATGTTGGGCAAACGCCCAGGCGCGCGCGACTCAACATAAGTCCGATGAAAAACCACCTGCTCAGCCAGCGAACAGCCCCGTCCACCGATCCAAGCGGGGAAGTCGATCCCCAGCCAACCACCAGATGCCAACTCCTTCTCCCAAGACCACTGAACCTCAACGGGTACATCCTCTTGGCCGGTCCAACCCCGGCCACGGTATGCAGCAAACTCGCCAACGCAATGCTCTTCAATCCAAGTGCGGACTTCGTCAGCGAAAGCGTCGAGCGCGGGATCGTACCAAGCATCCATGACCCGCGAGCGTACCCATGCCCTACGCCTTCCTCCGAACTCGCGTCTCGGGCCGAACCGATGCGTCTTATCCTGTAGAGGCCGATTGTTAGGAGATCAGATGGGCGAATACGAGCGCATCAGGGTGATGTGGCCGGATCATCTCGGGATCGCCCGTGGAAAATACTTGCCAGCCGACATCGCAAGTCGCGGTACCGGTCACTGCGCATCGGTGTTTGGCTTGGGCTACGACCGAAGCGTGAGTCCCGCGCCCGGGTCCTACATGCTTGAAGGGCTCAAAGACGTGCAAACCAACTTCGATCCCCAAACCCTGAAACCCGGATGGGAAGACGACCGCACCTCAGTCGCCGTCGGACATCTCGAGTTCGAAGGTGAGCCCTACCCGTTCGCAGCACGTTTCGCTTTACAAAAGGCAATCGCTGATTGGCAGGATCTGGGGTACACGCCCCGAATCGGGTTCGAACTTGAGGCATATGTGCTCGAACCCGACAACACCGGAGGTTGGCGACTGCAGCCGGCGCCACGGTCTTACGTCTACGGCACAGGAGCAACCGCAGACCCGACCGGAATCATCGACGAGATCATGTGGGTATCCGCCGCATCCGGATTGAGACTTGAGTCGGTCAACGCCGAATTCGACGAGTCCCAGTTAGAGTTGACGCTGCAACACGATGAGGCCCTCGCCGCAGCCGATGATGCATTCCTGTTTCGTGTCATGGCCCGAGAGATCGCCCTCAAGCGGGGCCGAGACCTCACCTTTATGGGCAAGCCCTTCAACAACATGAGCGGCTCGGGCGTACACGTGAATTTTTCTCTCAACGGTCCCGGCGGTCACAACGCTTTCATCGACGTCAACGCCTCGGACGGGTTGTCAGCTTTGGCGCGAAGCTCGCTGGCCGGGTTGTGTGCGCACCACAAAGCCATGACTGCGTTTTGCGCGCCAACGGTCAACGCCTACCGACGCCTTCGACCAGGAGAGTTCGCCGGATACTGGGCAAACTGGGGTTACGAGCATCGTTTCGCCTGCAACAGAGTCCCCGACGCTCGCGGCACGGCCACCAGGATCGAGAGCCGCCTTGCCGACGGAAGCGCCAACATTCACCTCGCCGCGGCCGCAGTTCTGCAAGCGGCGCGGCTTGGAGTAACCGAGGAACTGGCGTGCCCCGAGCCGCTGACCACCGACGGTTTCGAGGAGATCAACACCGACGTATCCAGCGCTGACAATCTCGGCGATGCGCTCGCCGACCTCTCCGCTGATTCCGCTCTCATTGCGGCGGTCGGAGCGGACTTGTGTGCCAACTTCCTATTCAACAAAGGTAACGAATGGGAGCGCTACATCGCCGCAGGCGGGAGCCCAGAACCCTCAGACCAGGTATCTGAGTGGGAAATCTCCCAATACCTGAACTACCACTAGCGGCTACGAAGCTCGGGTGACAACTCACCGTCAACGACCACAGCTTCGCCGTCCAACGTGACGGTGCATGATCTCATTGGCAGGTCGAAATGCCCGCGGCAGAACCTGCCTGCCACTTCGTTGGCGCCGGTCGAGTAGAGGAAGTTGCCGGCGAAGGCCCGCAGTTCGGTGCCGTTGAAATCGGCTTTGTCCCACATCGCCATCGCATCCCAACGCGCTGCCTCGTTCATGCCCCAGCCGACATGGCTGACCGCATACGCTTCCGGTTCGTCAAACGACGACACATACGACCGGAACAACTCAGCGTCCACACCTGAACCCTCAATCTCAGTGACGTAGTCGTCGCGGACGGTCAATTCGATCGGGTCGCGCAGATACTGTTTGAACGTCAGATTCACGTCGCCGGGAGCCAAAACGATTGTGCCGTCAACACTGTGGGCTGCCGGGAAACACAAAACGAGCCCGCCGGGCCAATGAGCGATCGAACCCTCCTCGGTGCACCAACCGAACGAACCCGCGACAAACGCCCCGCCGAGCCGCACCGTCAAATCAGTGCCCACCGCCGACGTGACCCTCATCACCTCGGCAGCTTTCAGACGTTCCACGCCGGTATTGACACGCTGAGCCAGTGTCGGATCGTGCGGCCATCGTTCAACGTTTTCTGGGTGCTCATTAGAAATCATCAACACCCGAACGCCACCCGCAAGAATCTCAGCCAGTTCTGCTGCGTGCAGTAAACCCTCGACCGTGCAATCGGCGACGAAATCAGCGGCGCTCAACGCGGCGATAGCCGACCGGTTGTTCTGCAACGCCTGTGACGCCCCTGTGGAGCGGATCGGCACCGGACCCGGGTTGGGCGGTGTGGTCAGCACCACGTCGATCACGGCTGCACCGAGTGTTTCGAGTGCTAGACGGGCAGTCGAGGCCACCACCGGGTTGCTTGTGGTCTCGGTCAAAACCACCGCCACATCGCCTCGTTTCACTTCACAAGCGTTGAACTGTTGGGCGTAGCGCTCAACCCAACGCCATTGCGTATTCACGTTGCCGCCTCGGGGTACAAACCGCTACGACCGAGACGCTCCAGGCATACCTCCACGCTCCAGGGCAGCATCGCCGCACCACAGCGGGAGTCACGGTAGTACTGCTCCAGCCGAGACGGCCGCAACATCGAACGACCGCCACAGATGCGGATAGCGGTTGAGGCCAGAACTGGGGCGCCTTCCATCGTCGACACCACCGAACTCCAAGCCCGTCGAACAGCATCTGCTGAAGGATCCACAGCAACCTCGCCCAGCACCCTGTAGCACAACGACTGAGCCTCGTCGTACTTCAGATTCATCGCGGCCCAGCCCTGCTGCTTCAGTGGATGGTCACGGCGTTCGGTCGGGCCGTCTGCTCCGATCAGATATTCAGCAGTTGCATCGAGAATCGCTCGCATCAAACCGAGGTAAGCAAACGACAACGTCATGTAGAAGTACGGCCATCGAAGCGCCGCCTGGTCGAACATTCCCGGGGGCATCCACTCGTGTTCGAGGGGGACGAACACCTCAGTCAAGACCAAGGTTCGAGAATCGGTCGCCCTCATACCAAGCGAATCCCAGTCACCCTCAAGCGTAACCCCATGAGCATCAGCGGGAACTCCAAGAAGCCGCGCCCTGGAATCACCCTCAACCGTGCACACAACATTGTGAATGTCCGCCGCGCCACTCAACGACGCAAATATCTTTCGACCGGTCACCCGGTATCCCCCATCGACAGGAACCGCCCGGGTGGCAAACCCTTCGGTCGCACCCACCGAGATTCCCTCTGAAAACGGCTGACTGTGAATCATGCCGTCTTCCACAATGCCCCGACGCAGTTTCGCCCTGCGTTTCTGCAGCGCCGACCGCTCAGCGGCGGTGAGGTCCATGTCGTCGCCGATCTGCCCGACCAACAGTGTGGTGCCAACATGCATATTGAAAGTCAGCGCGGTAGCTGCGCAATGACGTCCCAGCTCCTCCGCAGCCAGTGCATACCCCACAAAGTCACCCCCCAACCCGCCTTCCGAGGTTGGAATACAAATGCCGAGCAGGCCCGCGGCTTTGAGATCAGTCCAGTTCTCGGTCGGAAAAAGCGCTTTGCGGTCGTATTCAACTGCGCGTGCCGCAAAGGTAGGGCCCAACTCGGCGATCATCTCCACAAGTTCGGCGCGCGCCGCGGTATGGATGCCGGTGTTGCGGGTTAGTGGCCCTGCAATCATGGCCGCACGGTACCGGCGTCAACGAGAAAACGCCGAACAGCAGCATTGAAAGCCTCGGGAGCCTCGCACGGACTGAGATGGCCAACCCCGTCGATCACCACCAGCTCAGCACCAGAAATATGGTCGGCCAGGAACCTGCTGTAAGCTGGCGGGGTTTCCTCATCGAGTTCGCCGACGATCACCAGAGTAGGCGCCGTGATCTCGCCGAGACGGCCGCTCACATCATGGGTGGAAAGGCATTCGCATGCCGCTCGCAAACCGGCCGACGTGATCCGCGAAAACGACGCGACAGCCGCCGCCAACGAGTCGCCGCCAAACTCTGGACCCGCTACCGAACACAGAACCTCCTGCGCGAAATCTGCCGGTGTCAACCCTGCCTCCAGGGGGGTGAGGCGAGCTTCGAGCCATGCGTCGGGATCGGTGAGGTCATCGCCGAACGCCGCGCTGGTACCGGCCAAGATCAAACTC
Organism: Candidatus Aldehydirespiratoraceae bacterium; assembly: GCA_965198365.1. Classification (GTDB taxonomy): domain Bacteria; phylum Actinomycetota; class Acidimicrobiia; order Acidimicrobiales; family Aldehydirespiratoraceae; genus VXYK01. The sequence goes on from OZ240617.1 coordinate 3,041,512, forward strand.
GCAACCCGATCAGGATGGCCGAGCGTGAAATGCAAAGCCTGTTGACCACCAAACGACAACCCACAGACATGTGCCCGCTCCACTTCGAGCACATCAAGCAAACTCGCCGCAGCATCGGCAATCGCGCCAAAGGTCAACGACTCGACCGGTGATGACATTCCATAACCCGGCATGTCCCAAGCGACACAACGCCACCGGTCCGACAGATCGCGCAACTGCGAATCCCAACTGGTACGGGTCAGTCCCAACCCATGGAGGAACAGCAGCACCTCACCTTGGCCCGCTTCGCGCCAAGCCACCGGTACACGGTTTACATCAATCACCGGCATCGGCCTCGCACAGTACCGCCCCCACAGCGCCCTGACAGCTAACCGATTGAGAACTCAATCTTCATACGGTGATCGTAGACCTCTCCTGGATCAAGGCGGGCTGATGGGAAATGCGGCTGGTTCGGTGAATCCGGGAAGTGCTGCGTCTCAAAGCAGTAGCCCGCGAACCGGCAGTATTCGACATTGCCTTTGCCGACGTCAGCATCGCTGAGACCACCAGCGGTGTAGAAATGCACGCCCGGCGCGGTCGTCGACACGTCGAGTTGTCGACCCGAGAACTCGTCGACTGCGGTTGCGGCGTGGCGCATCGTCCCTCCGCTGCCGGTGCTGTCGTCGACGGGTCTACGCTTCTGGGGTGCTTACCAGGATTGCACGTCGGGTGGCTGTGGACTTCGCCGACACAACGGCTTACCGCACGCAACAGGGTTGGGGGATCACCTATGCGGAACTCGATCAGGCTGCCGATGAAGCCGCTGCCGGACTCGCAGCAAGAGACATCGGCGACAAAGACGCAGTGGCCCTCGTGCTCGAATCCACGATCGACTATGTGGTTCTGTTCCTAGCTCTCGCCCGCTTAGGTGCAGTCACCTCCGGCATCAACCCGAAGCTCACCGCCCGGGAGATCAACGCGTGCCTTGAAGTCCTCAACCCGAAGCTGGCCATTGTCGGCAACGAACTGTCAGGCACTGTCGACGCCAAGCGTTTCACCTGCGAAAATCTCACTCTCGGCACCAGCGCCGAAACCGTGGCAGCCGAGTTCAGGATCGCCGAAGCTCACCCCGTTGCGCCTCTAACCGAAGATCTGGACCGAGCTGTGTGCGTGTGCTTCACCAGCGGTTCCACAGGCCTACAGAAAGGTGCCTGGTACGCCAACCGCCAACTGGAACAGATCGTCGAACTCGATACCGGGGGTGCCTGGGGCGGTGGCGGGCACGGCATCAGCTCCACCCAATTCGCACATGTCGGTTTCATGACCAAACTGCCGTGGCTGTTGGCCAGCGGCAGAACCACCCATCTGCTGGAACGCTGGTCGGCCGGACCCGTGCTGGGCCTCATCGCCGAACACCGCATGCCGGCAGTGACCGGCGTCGCACCTCAGATAGCGCTCATGCTGGCACACCCATCGATCAACGAACTCGATTTCTCCGCGGTGCAAGCCATCGTTGTCGGCGGCGCCGCCTCTCCACCGGCACTGGTGCGCGCTGCCCGAAAAAGATTCGACGCGCCCTATTCGATCCGCTACTCGTCGACTGAAAGCGGCGGGATCGGACTTGGCACCGACCTCGACGCCGACGACGAAGAAGCGCTCAACACCATCGGGCGACCCCGCCCCGGCGTCGAGGCGGCCATACGCAACGAAGCCGGAGAACCCGTCATCCGCGGGAAGATCGGCGAACTGTGGTTGCGCTCAGCTTGCATAATGTCGGGCTACTGGAACGACCCCGAAGCGACCGCAGAGGCCCTAGTCGATGGCTGGCTTCGGACCGGGGATCTGGCTCGTGTGGATTCCGCTGGTTGTTACCGGCTTGCTGGACGGGTTAAGGAGATGTTCATTCGCGGCGGATACAACGTCTATCCGATGGAAGTGGAGTCGGTCCTCGGCAACCACCCGGCCATCGCCGAGATCGCGGTGGTTGGTAGGCCCGACGAGGTGATGGGGGAAATCGGCGTGGCGGTGGTCGTGGTGTCCGACTCCCTTGAGCCGCCCACCCTGGAGGACTTGCGCGACTTCGGTTCTGTTGAACTCGCGTCCTACAAACTCCCCGAAGACATCCGGGTCATCGCTCAACTGCCTCGAAACGCCAGTGACAAAGTCGACCGCCGAGCACTCAGCGAATTCGAACGAAGGACTCACGACATCAGCAACTGAAGCCACTGGGCGACTCTGGGAGCACCGCCACCGGTTATCGGCGCGGACGATGGGAACGCTGTTGTTCTCGTTGGCGCTGTAGTGCCAACTCGGCAACGAGAGCGACATAACGCTCAACCCGCTTGGCATCCAGCGTGCCGTCGGTTACCGCAGCAGAAATAGCGCAACCGGGCTCAGACCCGTGAACACAGTCATGGAACCGACAGCCACCGGACAACTCCTCAAGATCGCCGAAAACGAGATCTAGGGCGTGCTCGGCCTCCCAAAGTCCCACAGATCGGATACCAGGGGTGTCGAGCACAAGACCAGCCTCGTTGGGCAGCAATACAAGTTCTCGTGCGGTCGTGGTATGCCGACCCTTTGCATCAACGTTGCGCACAGAACCAACCTCAAGGCGTTCCTGCCCTGCCAAGGCATTCACCAGCGCCGACTTTCCAACGCCGCTGGCACCAATCAGCGCCAACGTGCGCCCCGCGCCAACGTGACCCATGAGTTCGTTGAGTCCGGTTCCGTCGACGATGCTGGTAATAACAACTGGGATATCGCGGCATACAGAACGAACGATCAGTTCGCATTCGTCACCGGCCGCTGCGGTGTCAGCCTTGGTCAAAATCACCAGCGGTGCTGCACCACTGTTGATGGCAACAACCAGCAATCGTTCAAGACGACCAGGCGGAAGTGAACGATCAAGTCCATGGACCACACCCACCAACTCAACGTTGGTGGCCAAAATCTGTTCAAGGTCACGTTGCGCGGGATCTCGTCGGCTCACACTCGTCGAACGTTCGAGAATTGCGCTGATCACCGCGCCGAGTCCCTCCGGCTCTTCGATCTCCACCCAATCGCCGGTTACAGGTGCAGTTTCGTCTTGAGCACGAATCGAATCTGAGAGAACTCGGACGATTCCCGCATCAGTCACCACATCACACTCGCCGCGATCTACACGGACCACGCGCCCCAAGGTTGCGGTGCCGCTTCCCACGCCTGCGGACGCTCGCGCAGAGAGCCCCCAGGGGCCGAGTTCGTTCGTCAAGGTTCAGGTATTCTCGCCGCGACGAGCGTCAACATCCACAACAACGCGAAACTCTTGGCAGCATCTGAAAATAAGCAACCCGGTTTGGGAACTATTCGACGACTTCGGGAGTTAGAACTAAAGCATGCACGCCGACGGAGGACTCCTGTGAACACCTCGCAGCACGACGACGACAAGACCGACGACAATTCGACCGCGGACGACCCAACAAACGACAGCAGCCCCAAAGCCCCCCAGAGCAGCGCATCCGGTCAACTCTGGTGGCAAGGAGCGCTAGCAGGTGCCGCCGCCGGTGGAGTCGCTCTGATGTTCGGGCAACTCGTCGAGGCACTGAGCGACGACATCCCGGGACTCGTTCTGGGCATGGGCGAGTGGGTTCTCGACATCACGCCCGGGTGGGCTGCCGAGGAAAGCATCGAGAATCTCGGTTCATCTGGAAAAGCATCGCTGTTGCCTGGAATCACCATCGTTGCCTTGCTAGCGGCCGCCGCTCTGGGAAACGTCGCGCTTCGTGTCTCCCGCAGGATCGGGATCATGGGTTTCGCGGCATTCGGACTGTTGGGAGGCTTCACTACGGCACGGAATCCGAGTTCGCCGGCGTTGCAAAGTTGGTTCTGGTCGCTCGTCGCAGCCTGTCTGGGTATCGCCACTCTCCTCTTTTTGTTGAACCGCCTCAGAGGTCCCGAGGAACACCGACAATCAGCGGGACCTACCGCAGATCCCCTCAATCCCCCCGCGAGTCGCCGAGCGTTCTTGGGTTGGTCCGCTGGTGCCGGCGCGGTCGCGGTCGGTGGGTTTGCGCTCGCTCGAGGGATAACCCCCAAATCAGCGGCGGAAACCGCCCGCGAGAACATCACGTTCAGCGACATCACAACCACCACAACCACTCCACCGACTACAACCGCCCCTGCCGCTGCCGAAGCAACCGTGACAACCGAGGCGATTACCGACATCGACGGGATCTCGTCCTATATCACCCCCAACGATTCGTTCTACCTGATCGACACAGCTATCTCGCCTCCTCATCTCGCCCCCGAAGATTGGTCGCTCGAGATCAAAGGCATGGTTGACAACCCCTACACCCTTACTTGGGACGAGTTGATCGCCATGCCGATGCAGGAACACGAAATCACCCTCTCGTGCGTGTCCAACCCGATCGGCGGACCTCTGGTCGGCAACGCCAAGTGGCGCGGCGTCCCCATCGTCACGCTGTTGGAGCGAGCCGGAGTGCAACCTGGCGCTGACCAGTTCGTGGGCAAATCGATCGACGACTGGACCGCGGGATTCCCCACCGATCGCCTCTACGACGGACGCACCGCCCTGTTGGCAGTCGGCATGAATGGGGAACCGCTGCCGATATCGCACGGTTTCCCTGCAAGGCTCATAGTTGCCGGCATCTACGGCTATGTGTCTGCGGTCAAGTGGGTCACCGAAATTGAACTGACTCGCTGGGATGATTTCGACGGATATTGGATCGACAAGGGTTGGGCGAAGCTCGGTCCCATGAAAACAACGTCTCGTATTGACGTTCCCCGCCATGGTTCCTCCGTTCAAGAGGGCGAAACTGTCTTGGCGGGTGTGGCATGGTCACCGCCCCGAGGCATCCATGCGGTTGAGGTTTCTGTCGATGACGGCCCTTGGTGGCAATGCGATCTGGCGGTGCCCGGCAACGACGAAAACTGGGTTCAATGGCGCACCACCTGGAACGCAACGTCAGGACGGCACAAGATTAAAGTTCGGGCCGTCGACGGTGAGGATGAAATCCAGCCCATAGGACCAAAGTCTGTCGCCCCGGATGGCGCCGAGGGTTGGCATCAGGTGACCGTCTCGGTCATATAGTGTGCGGGCGCAAGCGTCCCTATTGCTGGGGCAACTTACTGGGGAGTCTCGATGATCAACGAGTCTGTGGAACAGGTTAAGCAGAAGGTCGAGGTTCTCGATTGGGCCAACTACGGGCGTGGCGCCCGGGAACTGGCGGTCACAGTCGCTGAAGACGGCTACCGGCCCGAGATGATTCTGGCTATCGCCCGCGGCGGTCTCTTTGTCGCCAGTTCGCTGGGATATGCCCTTTCGATCAAAAACATCTATGTCATGAACTGCGAGTACTACACAGGTGTCGACGAACGCTTGCCGGTCCCGGTGGTGCTTCCTCCCTACGTTGATCTCGTCGACATGGAAGAAGTCAAGGTGCTCATCGCCGACGATGTAGCCGACACTGGCCACACGCTGAAGCTCGTCTACGATTTCTGCAAAGAACGAGTCGCTGAGGTGCGAGCCGCTGTGCTGTATGAAAAGTCGCACTCATTGGTCAAATGCGACTATGTCTGGAAGCGCACCGACCAATGGATCAACTTTCCTTGGTCGACCGAAAAACCTTTGGTAAGCCCCGAAGACGCTCGCCACCGGGTCCTCGACGCCTAGGAGCGCTGAACTCTAGTCGCCTCGTTTGGCGCGGCTCGGGGAAACGCGAGGGCCTTCGTTGGGTTGTTTGGGATATACGGGGGGCCAGGGGGCATCGACTAGTCCTGAAGCCCAGTCCTTTTTGTGCCACCCCAGCAATGTGTCCAAAGACTGAAGCTGATCGTCGATGGTCGCCCAGGGATCGCCTCTTTGCTCGACAAGAGCCGGAACCGTGGCGATGGTCAAGCTCTCTGGATCGACGGTGGATACCTCGTCCCAGGTAATCGGCGTGGATACCTGCGCTCCGACCCGGGGCCGAACCTGGTAGGCCCCGAAGACCGTCTTATGGGGAGCGTTCTGGTTGAAATCAAAAAAGATCCGCTCCCCTCTTTGTTCCTTCCACCACTCGCAAGTGATCAGCTTCGGGCATCGCCGTTGCATTTCTCGGGCCAAGGCGACCGCCGCGTATCGTACGCCGTAGCCGTCCCAAAGGGATTGCAGGCGAATCCAGATGTGGAGGCCCTTACTGCCAGATGTCTTGGGGTAGGCAACGACGCCCAGTTCGTCGAGCACGGACTTCACTTCAAGGGCCGCTGCACGGACATCGTCAAAATCCGTGCCCGGCGAGGGGTCGAGGTCGATCCGCATCTCATCGGCGTAGGCGGGTTCGTCGACACGGGTGGGCCACACATGAAAACCCAAACAACCCATGTTGACTCCCCAGACGATGTGCGCCAGATCAGCGGCAACCAGGGCATTGGAAGTGGTGCCGTTGGGTGTGCTCACGACGGTTGTTTGCAGCCAGTCCGGTGCTCCAGCGGGCACCCGCTTCTGGAAGAACGACTTGCCGCGAGCACCATTCGGGTAACGCTCCATCAGCAGCGGACGTCCTCCAATAGCCCGCATCACAGGATCTTTCAGTGCCAAGTAGTACTCAACGAGATCCAGTTTCGTCTCGCCCCGCTTGGGAAAGAACACCTTGTCTCCGCTGGTGACGCGAACCTCGACGCCGTCGATGTCGAGCACGGTCGCGGCGCCGGCCATTGCGCTTCGCGGCTAGACGCCCGGTTTGAAGATCATCAGGTAGAGCGACAGCAAGAACAACAGAGAAATGATCAGACTGCCGGTCTCGGCCTTCTTGGTGTTGGGTTCATCACCGTCGACTATCGCCTTTTCAGCGGGAATCACCATGGCGTGCAGGACACCGTTCATCGCCAGCCAGGCAATGACCGAAACTACCAACCACCCGTCGCTCAGTTGATACACCTCGTCGGACAATCCCGCCACACCGAACCCGAGCAGACCCCCGACAATCAGCGAACTGCCGTAGATTCGCATCGAGCGTTTGGCAATCCCGGTGTACAGCGTTCTACGAACCGAATAATCCCCGTTCGTGTCACGGGCCAGGAACGGGTAGACGAACGTGGGCGACAACGCCACAAAGATCGCCACGATGTGCAGGAACAGCAGAATGTTGTATCCAGTGCCACCCACTTGAGCAAGAATCATGGAACGAACTGTAACCAGATGTTCTTTGAGTTCTGCAGATCCTGGAATACTTAGCCGATGGCAAATCTGCTCGATTTTTGGGCCGCTTGGCTAACTCGAACCTTGTAGACTCACGGAATGGCTGACTATCGCTCGAGCACATCCACCCAAGGACGCAACATGGCTGGGGCTCGAGCCCTGTGGCGCGCCACCGGTATGAAAGACGACGATTTCGACAAACCAATCATCGCCATTTCAAACTCCTTCACCCAGTTTGTTCCCGGTCATGTCCACCTGAAGGACCTGGGTCAACTCGTTGCACGCGAGATCGAAGAAGCTGGTGGCGTAGCGAAAGAATTCAACACGATCGCCGTCGACGATGGCATTGCCATGGGCCACGACGGCATGCTCTACAGCCTCCCAAGCCGGGACCTGATCGCCGACTCGATCGAGTACATGATCAACGCACATTGCGCGGATGCCCTCGTCTGCATCAGCAACTGCGACAAGATCACCCCCGGAATGCTGATCGCAACCATGAGACTCAACATTCCCACGGTTTTTGTTAGCGGCGGGCCGATGGAAGCTGGCAAGACCAAGCTCGCCGGGGTGAGCGTGAAACTTGATCTGATCGACCCGATGATCAAGGCAGGCGACGCTTCGGTTTCGGACGAAGACCTGCTCGAAATGGAGCGCTCCGCCTGCCCCACCTGTGGTTCGTGCTCCGGCATGTTCACTGCCAACTCGATGAACTGCCTGACCGAGGCCCTGGGGCTCGCTCTGCCCGGCAACGGCACCGTCTTGGCCACCCACGCCGACCGCAGAGAACTCTTTTTGGAGGCGGGCCGTCGCATCGTCGACATCGCCAAGCGCCGCTACGACAAGGACGACGAGTCCGTGCTGCCCCGCTCGATCTGTTCAAAGACAGCCTTCGAGAACGCCATGACCCTCGACATTGCCATGGGTGGGTCAACCAACACCGTGCTGCATATTCTTGCGGCGGCTCAGGAAGGCGGCATTGATTTTACGATGGCCGACATCGACAGGCTCAGCCGCCAGTCCCCCAACATCTGCAAAGTCGCGCCCAGCACTGACAAATACCATGTCGAAGATGTGCATCGGGCCGGTGGGATCATGGGGATTCTTGGCGAACTGGACCGCGGCGGGCTGATCGATACGAGCTTGCCGACGATCCATAGCGAGACCCTGGGCGCGGCACTCAACCAGTGGGATGTGATGCGCAGCCCATCGGCCGAGGTAGTCGAGTTTTTCCGTGCGGGTCCTGCCGGGATACCCACACAGGTGGCGTTCAGCCAAGCAGAGCGCTGGCCGACCCTCGACCTCGACCGCCAGGATGGCTGCATCCGCACTGTGGCCGAGCCCTACAGCCATGAGGGTGGGCTCGCGGTGCTATTCGGCAACATTGCCGAACGCGGCTGCATCGTGAAAACCGCCGGGGTTGACGAGTCGATCTTCAAGTTCAGCGGCCCGGCTGTAGTGTTCGAAAGCCAAGACTCCGCATGTGCCGGGATCCTCGATGAATCCGTAGTGAAGGCCGGCGATGTGGTGATCGTCAGATACGAAGGACCCAAGGGCGGACCCGGGATGCAGGAGATGCTCTACCCCACGTCCTACATAAAGAGCCGTGGTTTGGGCAAGGAGTGCGCACTTGTCACCGACGGCCGGTTCTCAGGCGGTACATCGGGTCTCTCAATTGGCCACGCTTCCCCTGAAGGCGCCGAAGGAGGCGCTATCGCCCTCATCGAGACGGGCGACATGATCGACATTGACATCCCCAACCGCACTGTAAACCTGAGAATCAGCGACTCCGAATTGGCAGCGCGACGCCGCGCTATGGAGGCCAAGGGTGCCGATGCATGGCGACCTCTGGAGCGTCAACGCACAGTTTCGGCTGCTCTGAAGGCGTACGCCGCTATGACCACTTCGGCTGATCGGGGTGCGGTGCGTGATGTCAGCCAAATCTCCGGCTGAGCCGGCGACAAACTTTTCTGGCGAGATGTCTGAACCCTCACCGATCGTACGGGGGCCCGATGCGGTCCGTCGCAGTCTCATAGACGCGGCCAAGGCGCTTTCGAGCGTGCGTTCGCCGCGCCAAGTCTCGGGACGTGAACTAGCACAGTACGCGGGCGTGAACTACGGGTTGATTCACTACTACTTCGGAACCAAGGACAACGTCTTCGCTCAAGCAGTGGTCGAAGCAACCGAAACGATAGCCAAACGCTGGGACGAAGGCGGCATCCTGCCCGTCAATACCAGCGAAGAGGCCACGAGCTATCGCACTTTCGCCAAACTCGAAATCGACGAGTCTCGTTCACCGATCTCCGACCTCGTCGCACGTATCGTCGCCGGTCAAGCCCAAGCCAGCGGACGCTCGAAAAATGACGAAGAACTACTGGCCGAGGTCGCCATTGTCACAGCGTTGCAATTTGGCTGGGGCACTTTCGAAGACGAGATTGTTGCCGCGCTTGAAGAGTTCGGCGGTGAACTCCATGCTCTTCGCGCCCGTGTCGCGGAGTTGTCTACGCGGCTCAAAGCGGACTAGTCGGTGGCCCGTACCTTGTCGGACCCAGAGGCTTCGGGGCATACCGCGGTGCACAGCGAACGCCAGGTCATCGTCTTCCTCGCCTTCCTCAGCATCATCCTCACTTTCGGCATTGACTCGGTGCTACCAGCTTTTGACGAGATCAGAGAGCAGTTTGAACTAAAGCCCGGATCAGGCGAAGTCTCCCTAGTCATTACCTGGTATTTGCTGGGGATGGCGGCCGGCCAGTTGTTGTGGGGCCTGCTGTCGGACCGTTTCGGCAGACGTTCGATTCTGGTAGTGGGATTGGGGCTGTATGGATTGGGAGCGCTCGGAGCGGGTCTTGCCCCAAACATGACCGGGTTGTTGACGATGAGATTCGTGTGGGGACTGGGTGCAGCGTCTCCGAGCGCCACAAGGTTGGCGATCGCCCGCGATCTCTATTCAGGGGACCAGATGGCCCGGGTTGTTTCCTTCGTGATGGCCGTCTTCTTGTTGGGTCCCGCAATCACACCCGCGGTCGGTGAGGGAATCTTGCTGATCGGCGACTGGCGCTTGGTTTGCTTCTCTGCTGCGCCGCTAGCAGCGCTCGTCGTGTTCTGGACCGTGCGGTTCGGCGAGACGTTACCACGGTCAAGTCGCCGTCCCATTGATCTTGGTGCCACCGGCCGCGGCATACGCGCCGTGCTGCTGACACGAGTGACAATCGGTTACACGCTGGCATTGATGTTTACGTTCGGGGCGTTTTTTGTCTACCTGGGAAGCAGTGCTCCCATCATCGACGAGATCTACGGTCTCGACGAATACTTCGCGCTCATTTTCGGGGGTTCCAACCTGTTCTTCGCCGCCGCAGTTTGGACCAGCGAACGGTTCATCCGACGCTACGGCGCAGATGGCGTCTCGATGACGGCATTGCTTGGTCTACTGGTCATCTCTGCCGTATTCACCTTCTGGTCTGTAGCCAGCGAGGGTGTCCCGTCGTTTTGGGTTTGGTACGCGGCCACCGGTCTGCTCGGCGCTCTCACCACGATCTTCACTCCGACTACGAGCGCGATTGCCATGGAACCGATGCAGCGAATCGCCGGCGCAGCCTCGGGCATGTTCGGCGTTATCACAATCGGTGGGGGTTCGATTCTGGCCAGCTTGATTGATCGACAGATCGACGACACGGTCACACCCATGGCTGTCGGCAACATCTTGTACACCACTGTCGCCATCGGTTTGGTCTTGTGGGCCCGTGGTGGCTCCCCCGCGGTCGTTGACCCCGAGGCCTAGCGCGCCCTGAGTGCTTCGGCGATCAGTTCTATGGGGTGGCGGACGGTGAGGCCCGCGGCTGCGAGGTGCATGGAACATCCAGGGTTGGCGCTCACCACCAGGTCGGCACCTGATCGGTTGATGGCTTCGGTCTTGCGGGCGCGAACATCAAGCGCCAACTGACGGTGGACCAGCGAATACGCACCGCCGGCACCGCAGCACATTCCCTCATCGTCAAGCTCCACCAACTCTTCAACGAACGGTTCGAGGACCCGGCGAACAGCTGAATGCGAGCCCTGCACATGACGCAGGTGACACGGATCCTGAACTGCTACCCGTCCGCCGATCTGCGACCCTGCACCGGTCGCCGTCAGCTCATCAACATGGGCAGCGAGCCACTCGTGAATGTCCAACACCCGTGCCGAGAAGGCCCGAGCTTCGTCGCTGTCGAGCAGACGGCCGTAGTCCTTCAAGGCCGCACCGCAACCAGCAGAGTTCACAAGAATCGCGTTGTCACCGTCGAGCGCTGAGATCACTCGGGCAGCGAGCTTGCGGGCGTCGTCGCCGAGGCCCGCGTGGGTGTGCAGCGCGCCACAGCAAGGGGCCGCGTCACCGGTGGGGCGCACCGTCGTGCCAGTCGCCTCGATCACTTCTTGGGTTGCAAGGTGCACGTCGCGCTGCCAAGCGTCCATGACACACCCCGTAAAAAGCCACACTTCGTCGCCCGATGCTTGCAACGCCCGGTGGCGGATCGGTAGACGCTGCGGGATACCCAAGCGACGCGACGGGACGAGCCGCAGCCGTTGCGCAACCGCGAGCCCGCTCGAACCCAAACGCAGAAGCCTTGGGTGAGCCAAACCCCGCAAGCCCAGCTTAAGCCACCACGGCGCTCTGCGCTGGGTCGTTTCGACGAACTCCTTGGTGGTTTCCATCAAGTGTCCGAATGGCACATCGCCAGGACAAGCGGTTTCGCATGCCCGGCATTGGATGCACGAATCGAAGGACTCGACGATTTCATCGGAAAGCGGAGCGATGCCTTCATCCACAACCCGCATGAGCGCGATGCGCCCCCGCGGCGAGTGGGTGTCTGCGCCGGTCACCCGGTATGTCGGGCAGTGCGGAAGGCACAGTCCGCACGCCACGCAACTGTCGAGTTCGGCCTGGTCGACTCCCAAGAGTCCGAGGGAATCGGTCATGGGTGCTCCACGGATCGACCCGGATTGAAGCGCCGGTCGGGGTCGAAAAGATCGCGTACCCGGCGGTTCAGCGTCACAACCCCGGCTGGGACCTGTGGCGGATCCGGATCGGGCCGTTCGCAATGGACAACGCCGACACCAATCTCGGCCACGAACCGTCCGGTCTCGCCTCCAAGGTGGTACAGATCCTTGGGGCGACGCGACCAGCGAAATGGTGGTAGATCCGGTGGCAGGGTCTCAGACGCCTCCGGTAGTCGAGCGAGATCGTCTTCAACATCGACCTGGTGCCCCGAGAGTCGAGCCCACACCGCCGATCCATCCCACAATACGGCCGTTGCCGTTTTTGCTGTGTTGAGAACGATCCGTGGCTCGATGTCGTCGAGTTTTGCCCACTGCTCGTGCTCGGGCTTCGGGCGGGTGCGCAAGATCGCGTCGCCAATGCACCCCAACGTGCCCAAAGAGCCAACCAGAATGCGGCACATGTCGAAACCGCTCACGTTCTTGACGGTGGGTCCGCCCGCGGTCACGAGCTGACCGTCGGCGGCCACGTAGTGCAACTGCAGAACAGCGTCGCGGATGTGACCATCCCCCAGCCTGGTGACCGGCGACCGCCCCACCGCTATCGCTCCCCCGACTGTCGACGAACGCGACCCGAACGGCCCGGACCCATCGGGCAGGCCAGAACCGTCGGGCAAGGCTGTGCGCTGGCCATGTTCGGCAAGCGCGGCATGGAGTTCGGCAACTGTGGTACCGGCGCGCACGCAGACAGTCATCTCGTCGGGTCGATACTCCACGATGCCAGATGGTGCCCGTACTTCACGGACATCGCCGTTCGGGGCACCACCCACATCCCATTGGGTGCCCCCGCCGCGGACCACAACCGGATCTCGGGGACCGATCTCAGCGGCGAAAGCAAGCAGTGCCTCGTCATCAATCACCGGCGGGGTGATCATCCCCACACCCCGTTGGGCCTCGACGCGGACAACGAGGCGATGTCTGCGCAGCTGTGGGCCGACGGCAGAACCTTGCCCGGGTTCAAGCGGCAGTGCGGGTCGAACGAACGACGCAACAGCGCCTGATGCTCGAGGTCTGCACTGGTGAACTGGAACTCCATGAAATCCCGCTTCTCGACGCCGATGCCATGCTCACCGGAAAGGACTCCACCCACCGCTAGAGACACTTCGAGGATTTCTCGCCCGGCGGCGGCTACACGCTCGTTGGCACCCGGTTGCCGCGAGTCATAGGCCAGCAGCGGATGCAGGTTGCCGTCGCCGGCGTGAAAGACGTTGACCGCGACGAGGTCATAGCGATCGACGATCTCGTATACGGCCTCCAGCACTTCGACGAGCTTGGAACGAGGCACCACCGTGTCGTGGAGGTAGTAGTCGGGTGCAACCCGCGCTATCGCCCCGAACGCACTCTTTCGTCCCTTCCAGAGCAGCGCCCGCTCCTCTTCGTCAGCCGCCACCCGCACGTTGCCGCCATGTGCGCGACCGATCTCGGTGACCTTTCTGGTGTCCGCCTCAACTCCTCGTGGCAGGCCGTCAACCTCGATCAACAGCACCGCTGCCGCTTCACGGGGGTAGCCGGCATGCACAAAATCCTCGACGGCGGCGACGCAGCGCTGGTCCATCATCTCAATGGCAGCGGGAACCAGTCCCGATGCAATCACCGCACCCACAGTGGCCGCCGCATCAGCCACTGTGTCGAATGACAGCAACAGCGTCTTGACGCTCTCCGGGTCGGGCGTCAGGCGCACTGCAATCCTGGTGGCAATGCCGAACATGCCCTCCGAACCAACGAAGGCACCTCGCAGGTCATAACCAGAGGGTTCACCGTCGAGTCCACCGAGCACAACCGCTTCACCGCTCGACAGAACCACCTCCACAGCCAGTACATGTGCGCTGGTCACTCCGTAGGCAAGACAGTGGGGCCCACCAGAATTATTGGCGACGTTGCCGCCGATGGTGCATACCTGCTGCGACGACGGGTCGGGGGCGAAGTGCAGGCCCAACGGTGCCACCTGCCGGGACAGATCAAGGTTTACGACACCTGGCTGCACCCAAGCAACGCGATCATCCACATCGACTTCCAGCACCCGGTTCATGCGCGTGGTGGAGACGACGATGGGGTCGCCGAGTGGCACGGCCCCACCGCTCAGGCCCGAGCCGGCTCCTCTGGGCAGGACCGCCCGGTCGTGGCTTGCAGCGACTTGCATGATTTGTTGCACATGCTCGGTGGAATCCGGATAGCACACCGGCCCAGCGGTGCCATCGGTGAACATTGAGGCGTCGGCACTGGCGAGATGCCGAGCTGCCCTGTCGGCCCGAACCCGATCCTCGCCAAGCGCTCTGACCAGTTCAGCCACACACGGATCTGTGTGGTCGTGGCGAGTCCCGTCTTGCCGAGTTCTTCTACCGAGCCTCATTCGAGCATCTTTGCGTAAACACCCACACTCACACCGTAGCCAAGCGCCAGTCCAGCGGAACAGCGGTCCAACCCGATCCTGTCCTCCGGTGCGCAAGTCTCCACACTTGACTTCACGACGAGCGCTCCTCACCAAGGCGATTACACCACCATTTCATGAGTTGATCAGAGTCAGTGACGCCGTATGCATTGCACATGAGCGTGCCTGCACTTATGAGCTTCTGTCTGCGCGCTTGGGGCGAGGTTGAACCAGTGACGTCACGGATCAATTCCGCGGCACTGTCCCATGCAGCAGAATTCGCCGGCAAGGGAAGGCCGAGAACTTGGGAGGCGCTCAATTTGAGGGCGTCAATGCTGAGAGCCGCGCCCATGTACCGTGCCGCCGCCCACGCCGTGATCGGGGGTGACATCAGCGCTGCGGCGGCGTGCCACAGGCTGATCCCGTCGGTCGTGATGGTGATGACCGGTACCGACGGCAGCAACACGCCAGATTCGTCGACGACCAATTCGATGACGCGTGTCTGTGTCGCTAGCAGCAACTTCGGCACCAGTCGGTTAGCCGACCAGTCGCCGAGGTCGCTCTCGGATCGCAGCCGGTTGAGGTCTACAATTGGGGCGTCGTAGTCGGTCTTGTTGAATCTGGTGGGGCGCTTGCCCCAATGAAGTTCGGCGGGGTCGATGAGGCCGGTTGTGATCAGCGCTGCCGTGTTGATTCCGTCTGGAACTCGGCCGTGGGCCTCTTCAACGAATCCTACGAGACCGTAGTACTGATCCCTGAAATCGGCGGTGGCGCTGAGCACGGCGCTCATGGTCCGACTCTCATCGAGGTCGACTCTGGGGACTCCGAAGCCGTCCGCGATCAGCGGCGCCCAAGTCTCCATGTGCGCGATTTCGCTCGTGTTGATTCGCAGTGGCGGGAGCGCACGGAAGTCGGGACCGGCGAAACGGCGAAGCTCGGCTGTTGACGGGTTCTCTCCGTTGCGAAAGACCACTACGCAGGTGCGCACCGAAGCATCGAATACGCCTTCCCGGGCAGCCCAGAGTGTTTTCAGCGTTCCCCGGGTCGTGAGGGCCCGTCGCGCTCCTCTGGTGTCGGCGGATGCAAGGATGCTTGCCGGTTGCACGAGGCCGATCCGCCCTTGGTCTGGGCGCACCAGCTGCGATGCGAGTTCCGCGAAGATCACCGCGGTGTCGGCGTAGCCTTTGGCGACACCCGGATATCGACGTTTCAGGAAAGCGGCGAGTTCTTTGGACTGGACGGTCGGGGTCTCCAGTTGGTTCAGGAACGGCGGATTGCCGATGATTACATCGAAGCCTCCGCACCAACCCGTTTCGGGGTTGGTTTGACCGCCCTTGAACACCTCGGGGAACTCCAAGTGCCAGTGGAACACGCCGTGTTCACCGGTGTCCGATGGTTGTTGGTCACCCTGGGCGAGAAGCTTCGGGGTGAGCCCGAGCAGCGAATCACCGCAGCGAATCCGGCGCTCACCTGAACCGGACGAAAGCGCGAATTTGCAGAGTTCCACGGCGATCGGGTCGATGTCGACCCCGTAGATGCAGTTCTGTCCGACATCGCGGCGCGCTCGCTCGATCTCTTCGGCTGAGGGATCGGATTGCGCAGCTCGCAGGATTGCCAGTGCGGAGCCGACACGGTCCGCTGCTGCGGTCAGAAAGTGACCCGATCCGCAGGTGGGGTCGAGAATCTTGAGATCGAGCAGCGCTGTTTCTGCTTCGTCGGCAGACAACGCTTCGTTGATCGTCGGGTCGAGCGCCCAGTCGAGAATGCGCTCCACCAACACCGCCGGCGTGAAATAGCTGCCACCCGCTTTGCGGTCGTGTTGCTCAGCCCGACCAAGTGCGACCACCCACGAGTCCCTGTCGACGCTCAGCCTCATTTCCAACAACGCCTCGTACGCATCTCCAAGTTCCACCGCGTTGAGTTCGCTGCGAATTCGTCGCGCCGTCTCTTCGAATGAACTGCCGCTAGCCATCTCACGCAACCGGGAGACGTCGAGGCCCCCGAAGAAGAATCCATAGAGAAGGTGCAACAACTCGCGATAGAGGTCGTGCTCGGTCGTTACTCCGCTGTTGATCTGGTCACGCAATTCGGCACTGTCGGCTAACAGGGCACTCCCGAGGTCATCGACCGCGCGCTCAACCGCCGCACCAACCTTTCGAGTACCTGCTCCCATGAGCCCTGCTACTCAAACAGAACTTCAAGGTCAGATTTGTCGTAGCCGAAGTGCTCAAGAAGCCGTTCAGCCCGTCCGAACAGGCTCCACGTGGCGCCGTCCGTTTCGATGAAGTACTGCGATGACTTGACTTGATGAGGGGACCAACAGTTCTCATCATCAAGCATGGCGTAGGGGATTCTTGCTCTTCCGATCGGTTCCAACAGGCTGCTGAATTCAGGTGCGTGTCGTTCGTAGAGAAGATCGACGACTTCAGCGTAGATTGCCTTGCGTGTCGATACCGGGTGACGGACTCCCCAGAGTGTGAACGCAACCGGCCTTCGCGAAGGTGCCCGGCTGGTCGCCCTGGTGGAATTGGGAGCTTGGGTTGCTTCGGGTGCTAAAGACTCGTGGTCGCCGGCCATTCGAACAGGTTCGCCACGCAACACCGCAATCACCTGGCTCTTCTCAGGCCTCAGGTTGAGTTTCTTATAGACCCTCGCGCCGATGAGTTCAACCAGTTCTTCATCTGGCTCACTCAACATGCGCTCCCAGATCTTGGGGATCTCCGCCTCAAGGCGAGCGGCCGCCAAACTCGCTTTCAGAACCAACTTGGCTTTCGTTTCTGCTTGTCCACTCACCAGAGTGTCTCTGTTCAGAAACGCGTTGAAGTCTTCGGTCAACCGATCCACCGAATCCGTCATCAGGTCCAACACCGCGAATCGGCGTTCGGCCCATCCCCCCTTCTCTCTCGGAAGGAACAGCCACCACTCCAACCCAGTGGTCAGAACGCAGATATCCACACCCTCGTGAAAGGCGTACCTCAGCACTTGCTCTACATGCTGACTCAAGTCGGAATATGGCGCCTTGGCTTCGACCAGCGCTACCAACCGACCATCGCCTTGGAGGGCTATGTCTACTCTTCCGCCTGTACCACCAACGCTATGTTCCAAAAGGAACTCTGCACCGTCATCCGGATTCCAACCCAGGTTCCGAAGGATTGGTGCGATCAACTGGAATTTTGTCGCTTCCTCGTGCGGGGGAACCGGTCCAGATCGGACTCTCTCCAAACACTCCTCCAAAGACATAGGTGCCAACAATAGCGCGCACCTTCCAACCACACGATTAGACGGGCCCAGTGGAGCTCATACCCACTTTGCTAGGGCAAGACCTCGTGCCCGTCTATGTCCAACCACTCGACATGGCGAAATCCTGGACGTTGTGGAGTGCCCCAAGCGAACACCGCACGGCCGTTGCCAGCCCAAGTCATTTCGTACTTGCGGGGTCTGCTCTGAGCGATCGTACACGAAGACCGGGACGGAACCGCTGTGTCTCCCCTGTCTCCATTTCGTGCAGATCGTTAACGAACTTTTGGAGCGCCGTCCTGAATAGCCCGCGTTGCTCGGGCGTCAAGCGGCTGTACGCCCGCCGAAACGCTTCAGTCTCGTAGTGGGTCGGCACTCCGCTAGATGCCTGTTCGCGACGGTCGGCTGTTATTTCCGGGTTTCGAGGGACTTCAGAAAATCGGCGGTGCTCTCATGGAACGTTCCTCCCGGTCGAGTCGGCATCAGCCCAGTAGCCGCGTCAATCTCTGCAAGCGTCACGCCAGGAAACGCTTCAGTGGGGTACTCCCATTCAAACGGTTCGGATTTCGTGGACCTCCAAGTGACGGAGGCGACACCTTGCGGAAGTTCAAGTCGCACGGGGGCTGTCATCTAGTCATCCCCTTCTACGATTACGCCGTCTGGCATGCTCCTAGAGTATTTGTCCAAATTGTCTGTCAACGCGCCGATGAGTTGCTGTACGAATAGTGGTGACATATTGACCCGCTGGACGACCACTCCCCTAGTCGGATTCTGTGTCTGATAGTCGAGTCGGATGAAGTCGATGGTGAACTCGTGGGGAGAGTGTGAGACAGCAGCAAAGTTGGCCCAGACCCCACCGGCCATCTCGATCGTGCCCTCAATCTGGAACTCGTTGGTTTCGGATTCCTCCATGGAACCGACACGATACGACCAAAGCGTGAGAACTGTCTAGCAATTTGGCGACTGACCGTGTCGCGAGAATCCGACGTCCGCCCTTCCCCGGCGACGCTTCTACTGCCATGAGCAAGAGGACATCGGCGCTGACAACATCCCCCGTGCTCAAGACCAGAGGGTGCATATAGGAGCGGCGGTGATGCGGTCCGATAGTTGATAGGTGTGAGGTCCCGTGTGGAGGACCACGCCGGCGGTGAACGGGGGCCAGTACCCATTTCACGCGCAGTCGCGTAACCATTTCACGCGATCGACCGCCACCACATCGTCGAGCTCCAGGTGGTGACCGGGGCCGAGTGCCACCCAGAACTCCAGTGGAGTAGCATCATCGGTGCCAAGAACCCGTCCCACGCCATTCACGAGCCTGACTATACAACCATGCGCATCCTCTATATTGACATCGACACCCTGCGGTCCGACCATCTCGGATGCGCCGGATATCACCGCAACACCACGCCCAACATCGACGCGATCGCCGCCAACGGAGTGCGCTTCGCCAACGTGTACGCCTCCGATGTGCCCTGTCTGCCGAGCCGCACTGCGCTGATCTCGGGCATGTTCGGGATCCGCAACGGGGTGGTGAACCACGGCGGTGTCGCCGCCGAACTGCGCCCTGAGGGTCCCGGGCGGCATTTCATCGGGACTTTCGCCTCCAATTCGTGGGCGTCGAAGTTCTATTACGCTGGTTACCACACCGCATCGATCTCCAGTTTTCCGTTCCGGCACTCTGCGGGCTGGTGGAACTACGGCTTCATGGAGGCGCTCAACCTGATGCGGGGCATGGGCGGCGAGCGAGCCGATGAGGTGCTTCCCGGCGCGCACAAGTGGATAGCCGAGAACGGTCGCAAAGAGGACTGGTTCCTGCATGTTCATCTGTGGGATCCGCACACGCCGTACAACACTCCCGATGGGTACGGCAACCCGTTTGCGGTGGATCCGATTGCCGAGTGGCACTCCGAGGAGGTCCGTGAGCGCAACTGGGGTCTGGCGGGGTCTCATTCTGCACAGGAACCGTGGGGGTTCGAGCCCAACGAGTGGGGGCCGCCCGGGCCGAGACAACCGGACGACGGGTCGTCGATGGACAACATCAAGGGCATCATCGACGGCTACGACGTGGGGATCCGCTACGCCGACGATGCCGTGGGAAGCCTGCTCGACCAACTCGCCGGGCTCGGGGTGCTCGACGACACCGCGGTGCTTGTCTCATCGGATCATGGCGAGGCCTTCGGTGAACTCGGGGTGTATGCGGATCACCAGGGTGCCGACGAGGCGACCTGTCATATCCCTTCAGTCCTGTCGTGGCCGGGGATTGAACCAGCGGTGTTCAACGGGCTGCTGTACCACCTCGACGTGGGTGCCACCATCGTTGAGTTGGCGGGCATTTTGGCGCCTCTTCACTGGGACGGGCGCAGCGTTGCCGGCGAACTGCGGGCTGGCACCGATACCGGTCGTGACCATCTGGTTGTGTCACAAGGTGCATGGTCGGCGCAGCGTGGGGTCCGCTTCGGCGATCACCTGTATTTGCGTACTTGGCACGACGGTTACCACGCCCATTGGAACGAGGAGATGCTCTTCGACATCGCCCGTGATCCCCACGAGGTCGATGATCTCGTTGCGAGCGGTGAGGGCGGTTCTGTGGTGGAGCGGGGGCGGGAGTTGTTGGCGGCTTGGACCGACGAACAGATGTCACGCAGCTACAGCCCGGTCGATCCGATGGAGATCGTCCTGTCCGAGGGCGGGCCCTACCACTGCCGGGGCCAGTTGCCTTCCTACCTCGAGCGGTTGCGTGCGACCGGCCGGTCCACCTGGGCCGACGTCCTCGAACAGCGCCACCCCGACGAGCTGTGAAGCCGATCTCTTAGAGGTATTTCATAAATTTATATTGTATATCAATTCAACCCCGACTAGTCTCAGGGAGCATGGAGGCAGACGCCATCGCTCAACTCGTCACCCTGTTGATGGTCGGCCTGGGAATCGTCTGGCACCAACAACGCAGCACCGACAAACTCCGGGCAGAGTTCCAGACCGCGATCCACAACCTCCGCGAAGAGTTCCAGACCGCGATCCGCGAGTTGCGTCGGGACCACGACACGCTCCGCGACGCCATCGCTCAAATCGGGCAGAGACTCGCTCGCATCGAACGCTTCTTGGGGATCGGCACTCCCTCCCCTCCCGACGAATCCACAGAAACTGAACCCAACTAGCCTCAGGGAACATGGAAGCCGACGCCATCGCTCAACTCGTCACCCTGTTGATGGTCGGCCTGGGAATCGTCTGGCACCAACAACGCAGCACCGACAAACTCCGCGACGACTTCAACACAGCCAACCGCCAGTTGCGCCAGGATCACGACAAACTCAGAGAAGCCATCGCTCAAATCGGACAGAGACTCGCGCGCATCGAACGCTTCTTGGGGATCGGCTTTCCCTCCGCTCCCGACGAGTCCATGAGCACCGAACCCACCTAGCCGCCTCGAGAACTGCTCGCTGGAATCAAGTAGCCCCTTCCGCCATCGATACGTTGATTGATCTTTAGGGGATGTCGACACCTAGCTCACTGGATCAGGTGGCGTGATCACCTCGCACCGCGGTCCGTGCGCTGTGCTGAGCTTTCGGTCCAGGGTCATTAGTGGGCAGCCGAACGCTTCGGCCACCGCCACGTACCAGGCGTCGTAGCTCGTCACGTTGGCCCGCAGTGCCCAGACCCGCTCGGAGAATGGGGCGAATACGCACAACTCAATGTCCAACCGGAGCAGGTCGCGCTGCGCGGCGGCGGCTTCCAAGGGTGACAGGAGCCCCGACAGTTCAAGGCGCCGAAAGATATTGGTTGCTTCAACCAATGCGAGTTCTGGTGCGGCCAAGGGTCCGGTGGAAACAGCACTTTCCGCCCATTGACCACCAGGACCGGCATCCGCCAGCGCTGCCACGAGCACAGAGGCGTCCACTACGGTGGTCACGCCCGGTCCGCATCGCGTTCAGCAAGTACCTCTGTGGACGAGATTCGGGTTCCCGCGGCTTCCTTGCGGCGTCGAACCTCTTGCAACAGGGTGTCGATTGAGGGCTTCGCCGCAATGCGTTCAAGTTCTCCGCTGAGGAATTCCTGCATGGACTGTCGTCTCAGGGCAGCCTTCGTGGCCAGCGCATCGCGGACTTCCTTGGGTACGCCTCGAATGGTGATCTGAACCGTCATGCATGTATTATGCCATCAATAAGGGCAATATGCCAGCACACGGATCCTGGGATGCGGGTGACATCTGCTCGAGAAGCCCTGACGGCCGCGGCAACTGGTGCGCAGCGGATAACGGCTTGTGCGAGCCACTGACGCCGATTCGTCCTCGTATGGGCATACTCGGACTCTTATTTTCTATATTTTTCATTATTTTACAGTGATTTTAAAGGTCATTGTCACAGGGGGTCGATAGAGTTTCATACATGGAATTCGCTTCCGTCTCCGATCTCTTGGACACCACCGCCGGGTCCGGCACGGCTACTGCTGGGGCGGTTTGCGTGCCGGTGGTCGATGTCGGGAGGCTGGGTGACGAGGGGCTATCGTTGCGGTTGAGTGAGATCGGCCGTGCTGAGTCTCGTTTGGCGGCGATGAAGTCTCAGGTGCTCGCTGAGGTCGGTCGTCGTCACAGCAAGGCAGTGGCACAACGGATCGCTCGTGATGAATTGCGGTCTTCGAAACGTGAGGCCAAACGCGATGTCGAATCGGCGGTGCAACTCGCGCAGTTGCCGGCCACAAGTGAGGCTCTGGAGTTCGGTGAGATTCCTCAAGGTCATGCGCGTCTCATCGCTCGTGCGTCAGGTGAGAGCGACATTGATGAGGTACTGCTTGTCGAGGCGGCCAACGAGCAGACGTTCGATGAGTTCGCAAAGACCGTCAGACGCCATCAACAGGACTGCTCAGATGACGACGGGCAGGCGATTCTGGACCGACAACGTGAGCGTCGCTCAGCACGCATATTCGAGAGTCCCGAAACCGGGATGTTCGTGCTGTCCGGCCAGTTCGACCAGATCACCGGCTCCCGTATCGCCACCGCGTTGACGGCCAAAGAACGTGAGTTGTGGAATCGCGAAGACCCTGATGCCCGACGCACACCCCAACAGCGGATGGCCGATGCTCTCGCGGAGTTAATCTGCGAACCTGGAGACGGCAAGACGCAGGGCACGAATTTGCTGGTCATCGCCGACTACGACGTCATCAAGAAGGAACTCATCAACGCTCGTCTCGCGGACGGTTCCCCGATACCGATTGGTGAGCTACGTCTGCTGGCCCGTGAAGCCGACATTCTGCCTTCCATATTCGATGCCAAGACCCAGAACATGTGGTTGGGTCGCCAGCGCCGCACGGCGTCTGAGGCGCAACGGGTCGCGCTGATGGCCCGAGATGAGGGGTGTGTCTGTTGCAAGGCCAACCCGCTCTGGTGCAGAGCCCATCACATCATCTGGTGGTCGAAGAACGGACCCACCGACCTCGACAACCTGTTGTTGGTGTGCGACGACTGCCACAAGAAGATCCACCAACACGGCTGGACCGTCCACCAGCACCCAAAGACCCGCAAGTACTACTTGAAACCCCCTAACCCCAACGGAAGCAACCGGGCACAGCAGGGCGCGATCCAACCAGCGAAGTCCGGGAAGAACAACACGGTCGCAAGCCAACCAACCGGCGCGGTCCGGGAGGGTCAACGGAGCCGCAACAGCGGCGCAATCCCAACCCAACCGGCACAAACCAACCAGCGGGATCGGGCCAAGATCAACAGCGGCGCAACCAAACCCAACCGGCACAAACCAACCGGCGGGATCGGGCCAAGATCAACAGCGGCGCAAACCAACCCAACCGGCGCAGACCGACCGGCGAGGTCGAGGGAAGATCAAACACCGGAGCAACCCCAACCCAACCGGCGCAAACCAACCGGCGCAGACCGACCGGCGAGGTCGAGGAAAGATCAACAGCGGTGCAAACCAACCCAACCGGCGGAACCCAGATCAACCGGCGGGGTCGGGGGAAGATCAATCGGGGAGGTGGTCAGGGATCAGAAGGTGACGACTTCGGTGGTTACCAACTCGGGGTCGGACTCGGGAAGCAGGTAACGCCAGAAGATGGAGCCCCGTCGGTGGGAATCGGTGTCGAGCCAGTTGGGATGGCCCGGGTCCTCGGCGCATACCCAGATCTCGAAGCTGCCGTCGTCGCTGAACGTGATCTGATCGGCGTTGAGCGATGAGTTCCTGTTGCGATACTCCAGAGTCTGCATATGAGCATTCCAGAGCATGACGTTGACGAACGGCCCCGCCGGCAGGGTCCCACGCATCACGAGGGCCTGACCAGGTTCAAGTTCCCAGCGAGTCATGGCGTAATGGATGTCGGCCGCTCCCGGCACCGGTAATCCAGAATCCCTGAAACTGAACGGCTTGGGAAGCTCGTTGGCGACATCGGATACAAAGGGCACACCCGAACCGCCGCCGAAGGGGCCCTGTCCAACCGTCACCTGACGCAGGAAGGCAATCCCTTCGTTCATGCGACCGGCAATGAACTCGTCGCTCAGCAGCGGCGGGGGTGAGTCCACATCGAGGCATTCGATATCGATGTCGACATGGACCTCGCTATCGTTCTGGGCCGACACCGGTAACTGGAAGTAGCCACGCACGACCACCACAATCGTGTCCGGTTCCAGTTTCAACCAATCCCCACCCTCGGCGTCAGCGGGGTCGGCGCTGAGGGTCAGGCTGTAGGTGCCGTCCTCGGCCACGGTCAGATCGCGGTCGTTGACATCACCCCGCAGCGGGCCTGCCATCCCGCCGTCCTCGGCCTGTGCGTGCAACGTGAACGACGTGTAGCACTCCTTGCCGATGCGGCCGCTGACCCGGTACTTTCTGGTGCCGTCGATACGGGCGTAGTGGTAGATCGCATCGGGATTGTCGCCCTGGAGCTTGCGACCCGGATCCACGATTCCAATGAATCGCGGATGCTCAGGCTGCGCCTCCCAATACAGCTCTGACACCGCAGAGAGCATCTGGCCGACATAACGAAACGCCTCAACCTGTTCAAGCGGCTCAGCCCATCGAGAGGAATCGAGAATGTAACCGTCGCGGATCTCAGTCAAGGCTGTGATCAGATCGTCGAATGCGGCAGTCGCCTGTGGTGTGGGGTTATCGTTCATCCGCGTATTAGTCATACGCGGATAATGTCACGCGGTGGCCGATTCCAACCAAACCGAACACAAACCCGCCGATCCCTCCAGTAGCGACTTGAGCGACGCGGAACTTCTTGAGCTGTTCGCCGGGCATGGCGTGTACCGCGACAACGCCGCCCAATACCGCGGCCGACTCGGCGGTCAGTTACTGATAAATCGCTGCGCAGACTGCGGCCGCTATCACCAACCACCGAGGCCGATGTGCCCGAGTTGTTGGTCGTTCAACGTTGTTCCCACACCAGTGAGCGGCCGAGGCACGATCCATCTGCTCATACGCCTTCATGCGGGGCCTCCGGCTGACGGTGTTGACTACCAAATCGACGGCCACCCGGTGGTCGTTGTGGAACTCGAAGAACAGGAACACCTGCGTGTCACCGGAACCGTCCACGGATTCGACTTCAACGGGCCGAGCATCGGTGACGCCGTCGAACTCGACTTCCTCGACAGAGCCGGCGTGCCGATAGTGGCCTTCCGGCCCGACCAGCCGGGCGAACCAGACCAGCCGGGCCGGCCGGACCAGCGGAGCTAGGACCAATGGCCAGATCACCAATGAAGGACCAGATCGCGGTCGTTGGCGTTGGATCGACCGGATTCAGTCGGGGTGACCGATCGCCGTTGTCGCTGGCTCTGGAGGCCGCCACCGCGGCAATCCGTGATGCAGGACTCACCGCCGCTGATATTGACGGTCTGGTAGCCACTGCAGAGGCCGGCGCCGCCAGCGCACCCTTCCTGGCTTCTTCGTTGGGGCTCACCGAGGTTTCACACCACAGCCGACCCGCCCCGCTGATCGTCTTCTCCCTGCTCGACGCCGCCCAAGCCGTGTTCGCGGGTGCCGCCGATCATGTGCTGATCGTCACGCCGGTGATGATGTCGTCGTGGAACTCGCGGCGAGCCGCTCAAGATCCCTGGCGACGCGGCGCCCGTAGCAGTATCCTCCCCGTTCCCGAAGACTCGGCCAACGCCAACGCCTACGCCACCTGGGCCGGTCGCTATATGCACGAGTTCGGCGCTTCGAAAGATCCATTCGCCCGAATTGCGATCAATTCGCGAAGCAACGCGGCTGCCAACGAACTCGCCGCATTGCGCAAACCCCTGTCATTCGACGAGTACCACGACGGTCGCATGATCCGTACGCCGCTGAACATGTTCGACATGGATTATCCCGCCGATGGGGCTGACGCCTTCGTGGTCACCACCGCGCAGCGAGCCGCGCAACTCCCGCAACCTCCGGTGCTGATTCACGCAGCCACGACGGGAGTGTTCGGCGAGAACACCGAAGACCAGCTCCCCAACCTCAAGCGTCACGGCCAGCATGTCGTGGTCGACCATCTCAAGGCGAGGTCTGATCTGTGGATCGACGATGTCGATGTGTTCTACCCCTACGAGGGTTTCACTATCATCGCCCTGAGTTGGCTTGAGAACTGCGGGTTCTGCGAAATGGGCAGCGCTGAAAGGTACTTGGCAGAGCACTGGAATGACGAGCGTCAACGAATTGAGATAGACGGGCGGATCCCGCTCAACACCCACGGCGGATCATTGTCCGAAGGTGCTACCCGGGGTACCGGCCATCTGCGCGAGGCAGTGATGCAGTTGCGCGGTCAGGCTGGCGCACGCCAGGTTGAAGGTGCCAAGGTTGCACTGGTAACCCCCGGGGGTTTCTTTTTCAACTCCCAAGGTGCGATTCTGAGATCAGCCTGAGAGATCAGCCCGAGAGATCAGCCCGAGAGACCAGCCAAACCAGCCACAGCCAGCAGCACGAGAACCATCAGCCCGAGGAGGGCGACATGAAAGCATCAGACATGATCCTCATTAGCGTCGACGATCACATCTGTGAACCGGCCGACATGTTCGACGCTCATGTTCCCGCCGCCTACAAAGACCGGGCGCCGCGGGTCGAAACAGACGAGAACGGCCATCAACAGTGGTGGTACGGCGAGGCCATGGGACGCAATCTGGGATTGAACGCGGTGGCCGGCAAGCCGCCTTCAATGTTCAACATCAACCCCAGTCGCTTCGATGAGATGCGCCCCGGCTGTTACGACGTCAACGAGCGAGTCCGAGACATGTCTGCCGGGGGCCAACTTGCCGGGCTCAACTTCCCGAACTGGACTGGGTTTGCCGGCCAGGTGCTGAGCGAAGGCCCTGACCGTGACGTCAACCTGGCGATGATCCGTGCCTACAACGATTGGCATGTCGACGAGTGGTGCGGAGCCCATCCCGACCGTTTCATCCCTTGCGGGATGGTGCCGCTATGGGACGCTGACCTGGCCGCAACCGAGGTTCGCCGCCTAGCGGCCAAAGGAGTACGGGCAATCACATTTTCAGAAAACCCCGCAGCTCTGGGTGTGCCGTCGATGCATTCAGGTTTCTGGGATCCGTTGTTCGCCGCATGCAACGACGAAGGCGTAGTGATCTGCTGCCATATCGGATCGTCGTCGAAGGGGATGAACACCTCGTTCGACGCGCCCCCAGGTGTGCCGATCACTCTGTCGCCGCTCAGCACCATGTACACCATGGGCGACCTGCTGTGGGCCGACATCTGGCATCGCTTCCCGGACTTGAAGTTCGCTCTGAGCGAGGGCG
Organism: Candidatus Aldehydirespiratoraceae bacterium; assembly: GCA_965198365.1. GTDB lineage: Bacteria > Actinomycetota > Acidimicrobiia > Acidimicrobiales > Aldehydirespiratoraceae > VXYK01. The sequence goes on from OZ240617.1 coordinate 3,069,037, forward strand.
ATATCGGCTGGATCCCCTATCTGTTGCAGCGTGCCGACCATGTTCAGCGCCGCCACCAGGGTTGGACTGGCCACGAGTTTCCTGAAGGCATGTCCTTAGCCAGCGATATTTTCCGCCGTCACATGTTGTGTTGTTTCATCGAAGATCCGGTCGGTGTGGCGTTGATCGATCAGTTCAACATCGATCATGTGTGTTGGGAGTCAGACTTCCCCCATAGCGACAGTTCGTGGCCCAATGCCCCCGAAAGCCTCGAATCGTGCTTTGCCGGAGTCAGCGATGAGATCGTCAACAAGATCACCCACCTCAACGCCATGGAACAGTTCGACTTCGACCCGTTCTCGGTGCGGCCTCGTGAGCAATGCACCGCGGGCGCGCTGCGAGCCGAGGCCTCCGATGTCGACACCGTGACTCATCTGGGTCACGAACCCGACGAAACCGACCTCGCCTACTGGCAGAAGCTCACAACCCGAGGGTTGAAACCGGTGCCCTCCAAATCCTGAAGTCGTCGGCTCTGCGGCACTGGTCAGCCGCTGAGCAGGCCACTGGCCAGTTGTTCGGCATAGTGGTCGCCGTCGCCGAAGGCGAGGTCATGCACCCAAGCCCGCTTCAAGTACAGGTGCGCGTCAACCTCCCAGGTGTAGCCCATTCCGCCGTGGACCTGAACCGCGTCTTTGCCGCAAGCCGCCGCAGCGCTGGAGGCCAGAACCTTCGCTACTGCTACTGAACGCGCCGGATCGTCGACTCCTTTGCCGTCGATGGTCGCGCCTGCTGCATAGACCGCGGCTCGCAAAACCTCCACTCTCGTGATCATGTCTGCGCAGCGGTGCTTGACCGCCTGAAAGGCACCGATTGGTTTGCCGAACTGTTCACGTTGCTTGGCGTATTCGACAGCGAGGTCAGTGGCACCGGAGGCAATACCGAGTTGCAGCGCGGAGGTGAGCAGGGCACCGCACTGGCGCCAGGTGTTCGCGGTATCGGCATCGGCGATTCTGAATCCCCGGGGTAGCTCGGCGACTACCGATACAGGGGTGAGCGGATCGAGCGGATGGGCCGCAGTAGCGGCACCCGCAGCACCGAGCGAGGCCGCATCAACCCACCAGAGTCCCTCATTGTCGCTGATCACCAACCCATCGATCCATGGGAGGAACTCAACGTAACAACGCTCCTGTGGGCGCTCCTGGGCACCAACCACAACGGAACCCTGAACTGCGCCTTCGGCTACTTCGACGGCATCCACGGCATCAGCGCCAGCCAATCCCAGTAACGCAGCGGTCAGGGTTGTGGCTACCAAGGGGCCGGGCACCAGGGCACGGCCGAGTTGTTCAAACACGACTACCGCTTCGGCCCAACCCATGCCCAGACCACCCTCGGCTTCGGGTCGGGTCAACGAAAACACTCCGGTCTCCGCTAGTTCGGTCCAACGCCCACGATCAAGGCCTTCGTCCGCCATTGAGCGAACGGTCTCGATGTCGAAACGGCCCGCGCACAGCGCCGCCACTCCCTCTGCGAGCGCCACTTGGTCTTCGCTCAATTCAAAGTCCATGGTTTTCCCTGCTATCCCTCAGTTGTCCCTCAGTCGTCCCTCATTTGTCCCTGCTAGCGGTCCTTGGGGAGTCCAAGCAGGCGTTCACCCACAATGTTGCGCTGAATTTCTGAAGTGCCGGCAGCGATCGTCAGGGTCAACGTGTAGAGCCGCTCCCCCACATGGTCCAACTCGCTCAGATCAAGCGTGTCACCAATGGCCAGACCCGCCCGACCCAGGATCTGTTCGGCCAGGTCGGACATGCGTTTTCGCACATCGGCATAGGCGAGCTTGAATACCGACCCACCAGGACCGACCATGCCCGTGCGTTGAGCTTGACTGACGTTGCGTTTGGTCAAAGACCAGAGCGCGTCAAGTTCAGCTTCCAAGCGGCCGAGTTGACGTCGGATCTCTGCATCGTCTGAGGCTCGGGCTGAACCTCTGGTCACCTTCCGGGCGATCCCTGCGAGGTCAGCGAGCAACCGCTGGGAGGCAATGATCTCACTGATGAACGCGGTTCCACGCTCGAAAGCGAAGGTCACCATCGTCACCCGCCAGCCATCGTTGTGATCACCGACGCGGTTGACTTTGGGGATTCGCACCTCGTCGAGGAACATCTCGGCGAATTCGCTGGCACCGAGGGCGGTCACGATCGGGCGGATCTCGATGCCGGGAAGGTCCATGGGCATTATCAACCAGGTGATCCCCTGGTGTTTGGGCACATCGGGGTCGGTGCGCACCAACAATTCGCAGTAGTCGGCCACTTGAGCGAAGGAGGTCCAGATTTTCTGGCCGGTAACCACATAGTGATCTCCGTCGTCGAACGCTCGTGTGGTGAGAGAAGCGAGATCCGAGCCCGAGCCTGGTTCTGAGAAGCCCTGGCACCAGACGTGATCACCACGCAGGATCGGGGCTAGGTGGGTGCTCTGCTGGATGGGTGTGGCCTCAGCGATCAGGGTCGGGCCCGCGTGTAGTTGTCCCACGAAGTTCACGCCCACATAGGGAGCGCCCGCTCGTTCTGTCTCCTCAAGGAAGATCAGGTGTTCGGTGGGGGTGGATCCCCGTCCTCCGAATTCGGCGGGCCAATGGATCCCGGCGTACCCCGCGTCGTACAGAATCCGCTGCCACTGGGTGTCGTAGGCCCTGCGAGCTTCAAGATCTGTGTGGTCTGTTGGAGGAGGGCCGACGTTGGGCAGAACGCCTCTGAGCCACGCCCTCAGTTCGTCACGAAATGCTTCTTCGTCTTCGGTGTAGCAAAGATCCATGAGTCCCCGACTCTATTTGTTCTCGCTGCTGTGCCCCACTTCGGACGGAGTCCGGTTGTCTGCGGACCGTGGGACGCTGGCCAATGGGCCTTACCGGAGACGAGTTCTCGATCGTTTCTTCGCGGCCGCCAGCAGTACCCGCTCTTCTCGCTGTTTGTAGAAGTCATCAAGGGGGTAGCAACCAGAGACTAGGCCGTTCCTCGGCGCGGTTGTGCAATCTGAGAAAGTGCGGCAGAGCAATCGTCTATCGAGCGGACGACCCGCTAGCACGTCGGCGGGCATGTGCGGATAAGACAGCATCATTCGGCCCAGTCCCACCGAGTCGGTGCAACCGCTTGCCACCATTGCTTGGCCGACGTTGGGCAACCACTGTTGCAGATAAGACAAACCCGCACCAACGATGCGAATGTCCCGGGCACACTGGGCAACCTCAGTCGTAGCGGCAATCAGGCGAGCTACCCCGACGAGTGGATCTTCAGGCGGCTGATAACCGTCCGATGGTGGAAAAAAGGCTGGCCGCTGCACATGGGGCACGTAATACGGACTCCCCGCAGAGGCGCACACAATGCCCACGCCCAAGCCCGCCAAAAGATCGAGCAGTTCATGGGTTTCGGTCAGGTCATAGCCCAGTCCGGTGCCATCGCCGCCGAAGGCGTAACTGTAACCACCAGGACCGTAGCCATCGGGACCGTAGCCAGCAGCCGTTGCGGGACGACCGATCCCGCCTTCGCCTGCAACATGGGGCACAAAATCAAACAATGACAGACGCACCGCGACGCCGATGCGTTGGCTTGCTTCGCGTATTCCCGCGATCACTGAGCTCAAGAAGTTGCTGCGACTCTCAAGATCCCCTCCGTATCTTCCAGGCCGGTCCTGCGCACTGAGAAACTCGTGACCGAGGTAACCGTGGCAGGCCTTCACATCGACAAAATCAAATCCTGCCTGCTCGGCGAGCACTGCCGAGGCGATGAAATGCTGAACCAACTCATCGATCTCGTCGTCGCTCAGCAGGGTGGAACTGTCGATGTCGTCTCGGTCGTCGAGGAACGGATGCTTATAGAGAGTGCGCGGCTCCGGCCCCTCAGTTGTTGGACGGGCATAGCGACCTGAGTGTGTGAGCTGCATCACGGTCACCTGCGAGGGGTCCAGCAGGGTTCGCAACTCGGCAATGTCGTCAACTGTCGTCTCGTCGAGCACCAGCTGGTTGGGGTTGGCCTTGCCGTCATGTCGTACCGCTGTCGCCTCACCCCACACCAGACCAGCCCCACTCTGCCCGAATCGCCGCCAGCGTCGTTTGACCAGCTCCGAAGGACGTCCGTCAGCCAACCCGTCCCAGCCCTCCATCGGCAGCACCGTGAAGCGATTGGCGACAACCGTGCGCCCGGCTGAACCGTCGGTGATCGTCATGGGTGCTGCCAGCGCACCTGATGGGTCGATTTCGTCGTCAATCGGTATCTCTACGCCGAGGGTCTCAACATAGGCACGCAGTGTGTTCAGGTCCGTGAGCCCTTTGACCTGCTTGAACCGCGGCACTACAGCACCCCGAGGCGTTCGGCTATGTCGCGCAGGACCGCTCGGTCCGATTCCGGGCGACGCGGCGCGCCGGTGGGCACCCTGTCGGATTCGGCCCAGCCGCGGAGTTGCAGAAACATCGCCGCATTGTGGCGATATGCGGGCACCGGGGGACGGAAAGCGAACCGTCCGAGATACTGGAGCGTGTCATTGAGTTCATAGAACCCGGGGTCGCCGATCGCCCACAGGCGGTCCCGTTCGGCGAACACATCGGGGGCGAAAGTGGCCAGACCCAGCAAGTAGTCCGAGCCGTAAGTCACCATGTCGATGGCAAGGTCATTGCCGGTCAAGACCATGAAATCCGGGCGAGCCTCATCGCGCAGCGCCAGCCGTTGCCATTCGAGTTCACGATTCAACGACGAATGCTTGGCGCCGACGCAAGTGCCGATATCGAGCATTGCCCGGTAGGCATCGAGGGAGAAAATGCGTCCGTAGGGCACGAACATGGATCCAAGTTCGAAGCCGAGGAAGCGGTCCAGGTTCGCCCCAATTGCGGTCAGCGCTTCAACCCAGGCATCTTCTGTGCCGCCATTGAGTCCGTATGACGGAAAGATCACCGGGGTGCCGCCCCTGCGGGCAATCTCGGTGGCCGCGGTGAGATAGGCATCGAGATTGAGATTGGCGCCAGCGGTGTCGTTTACGAAGGCTCCCGCTACAAAACTCCCAGCTTCAGCGGCTATGTCAAGCACTCGACGCTTGCTGGGTCCATCGAGCATCTGCACGTAACCCGTGTCCATATTCACCGCTGGTGTCAGTCCAGATTCTAAGGTGCGGGCTATGAGCGCTTCGGTGGACGACCAGTCGATCTCTCCAGACGCTGAGAAGGGCAGCAGCACCGCTGCCATCCCCACGATTTTCCGCCGCGGCTTGATGTCACCCGGCGCAGTGCTGTCACCCGACGCAGTCCTGTCACCCGGCGCGGTGCTGTCACCCGGCGCAGTCCTGTCACCCGGCGCAGTCCAAGAGGCCGAACCGGACTGATCGCTCGGCAGAGTTTCTGAGTTCGAAGCCGAGGTCGAGGAGATGGCGGGGCCTTTCGACGAGCGCAGCAAACGGCGCGGGTTGCGTGAAGTTCTCAGGTTACCGGCGCTCATCGGCGGGACGCTCTAGCCGATAGCGGACCACCGCTGTTGAGCCCCGCTTGACTCCTAAGGTCGTGAAAGAAACACACCAGATATTTTGTTTGTGATGTGAATATGAATTTTCGGATCCTAATGCTAAGCTCCGCTTTGAATTATCGCTGGAACCCCATAATAAGGCGACTATGGACGCAATTTGTGATGATCTGACACAAGTGGAGGTGCGCTGATGGGACGTGTCGATGAGTTGACAGAAGAAGTAGCAGCGTTGCAGAAGCGCCTAGCTCTACTGAGCGACGCCAGTTTGCGTATCAACGAGAGCCTGGATTTAGAGACAGTGCTGCAGGGCGTGTTGGACAGCGCCAGGTTGCTGGTGGGCGCGCGTTACGGTCTGATCTACTTGGTCAGCAGCCAGGGGCGGATCGAGGAGAATGTCTATTCGGGGATCACTTCCGAGCAAGCACGCCAGCTTTGGGAGATGCCCCACGCGACGACGTTTCAGAGCCACGTTGATGAATTCGAGGAGACGTTTCGAATCCCCGATCTGCACAGTCACATTGGAGCTACGGGTTTACCTGAGTTCCAGCCGCCGTTTCCGGTGAACCCGGTGATGCCATTCTTGGCGGTGCCGATCCAGTATCGGGGCGACCGGGTAGGTGCCATCTATCTCGGCGACAAGGCGGAGTCGCCGCCGGCCGACGGAGATACGGTCCCGGAGTTCACCGCCCGAGACGAAAACGCCATTTCAATGCTCGCCGCTCAGGCCGCACTGGTCATCTCCAAAGCCCGAATTCATCGCGAGGAGCACCGGGCTAGGACCCATTTTGAGACTCTGCTCAACACCACTCCAGTGGGGGTGCTGGTCTTCGAACCCGAACACGCCGGTTTGCTGTACGCCAACCGGGAGGCAGAGAGGATACTTGGAGACTTGCTCGTTCCGGGCGGGTCGTTGGGCGAACTCTTGGATTCGGCGACTTACCGAAGCTCGCAGGGTCGGAAGATTCCGATGAGGGACCTTCCTGTGGGGAAGGTGCTGAGGTCCGGCGAGGTCATCGTTGCAGAGGAGGTAAGTGTTGAGGCCGAAGGTCGCAGCATCACCGCGATGGTGAACGCCACACCTGTTCTCTCAGATGAAGGGGTGGTGGAGTCGGTCGTCGCGAGTGTGCAGGACATGACCCCGATCGCCGAGTTGGAGAGGTTGCGCGCCGAGTTTCTGGGAATGGTCGGCCATGAGTTGCGCACGCCGTTGGCAGGTATCAAGGGCTCTGCTTCCACTCTGTTGGAGGCTGGGAATTCGCTGGATCCGGCCGAGACGCACCAGTACTACCGGATCATCAATGAGCAGGCCGACTACATGAGGGACTTGATCGGAGACCTCATCGACGTCGTGCGGATCGAGACCGGCACGCTGTCGGTTCACCCTGAGCCGACAGCTGTGGCGAGGCTGTTGGACGAGAGCAGGAACTCTTTTTTGAGCGCGGGTGGTCGTGACAACGTCCGCATCAATCTCACGGCTGATCTCCCGCCGGTGATGGCGGATCGGAGGCGTATGACTCAGGTGATCAACAACCTGTTGATCAATGCCGCCCGCAACTCTCACGAGAGTTCTCATATCCGGATTGATGCGGTGGTGGAGGACCTCCATGTCGCTATCTCCGTGGTTGACAGCGGCAAGGGACTCTCCGCGGAGCGGTTGCCGTACTTGTTCCAGAAGTTCTCGACCCCCGAAGACCGCGAAAAGAACCGGGACTTGGGCTTGGGCCTAGCCATCTGCAAGGGCATCGTCGAGGCTCACGGGGGCCGCATCTGGGCCGAGAGCGACGGGCCGGGACTGGGCAGCCGCTTCACGTTCACGGTCCCCACGTCCACCCATATGCCCGCCAGCGCAGAAACCGAACGTGTCCATGCCGCTGCCGCTAGCGGATCGCCGAGCCGTGAGCAGACTCGGGTCCTCGCGGTGGATGACGATCCCCGGTTGCTCAAACATGTCCGGGACTCGCTCTCCAAAGCAGGTTACAGCCCGGTGGTAACTGGCGATCCCGGCGAGGTGCTTTCGCTGATCGCGGACACCAGCCCTCATGTGGTCTTGCTAGACTTGATGCTTCCCGGTAGCGACGGCGTTGAACTGATGCAAGACATTCACGCTGCGCATGACATTCCGGTCATCTTTCTTTCTGCCTATGACCAGGACGAGTTGATCGCCAAAGCCTTCGAGAACGGGGCGGTCGATTACATCGTCAAGCCCTTCTCGCCCACGGAGTTGGCAGCGAGGGTGAACGCCGCACTCCGCAAGAAGACGGAATCGCCGAATTCGTTCAAGAACGGGGATCTCGTGATCAACTACGCCGAGCGTTCGGTCGCCGTTGCCGGCCGTCATGTGGAGTTGACCCCGATTGAGTACCGGTTGCTGGTGGAGCTGGCGACCAACCTTGGTTCGGCGTTGACTCACGAGCAGTTGTTGCTCCGAGTCTGGGGTAGCGATGCGTCCGGTGACGCAAGACCGTTGCGCACCACCGTCAAGAACCTGCGCCGCAAGTTGGGTGACGAGGTCGGCAATACGAGATTCGTCGCCACGGTGGCCCGAGTCGGCTACCGCATGCCAAGACCCGACCTGACGGGATGAGGCTGGGTTCACAACCCATCCGACAACACAACCGAACCGGTGGTTGGCTCTGGGTTTGGACAGCCCTTGTAGCCGACCTTGTATGAGTCAGCCAAGAGGGAGCACACGCAATCGCCGATGTACTACTGGGCGACTCCGAGCCGTCGGGCCGTATGCCGACCACATGGGCACGGCTCGAGTCCGACACGCCGTCTTTTGGCAACTATCCGGGCAGCGATGGCATGGTTCACTACGAACCCAACTGGACTCGCGAGCTTCCAGAGAAGTGATGCTTGTGGGTCAACGCGAGGATAGACTCTCGGGCGGAGGTTGGAGTGGACGATATTGGGGCGGAGGTTGGAATGGGCGATCTTCGGGCGGCGATCGACGCCGTCAACGCCAACGATCCCAGAACCCACGACACCGAACCGCTGGCCCTTGCCCAAGGCCGCAAGGCCGAGGCATGGGTGGCGCGCCTCGATCCGGACGCTTCGGTTGCGCTGAGGTTGGCCGCCCGAGCCCACCATCTGCGTCGTTGGGAACTGCCCCGCTCTGACTACCCGGAGGGCCGGGCTGGCTACCTGAGGTGGAGGCGGGCCCAAAGCGAGCGCCACGGGCGCGATCTGGTCGCTATCCTCGGCGTTGCCGGGGTGCAGGCGTCGGTGTCAGCCAGGGCTGCAGAGATCGTGGCCAAGAAGGGGCTGGGCTCCGACCACGAGGTGCAGACCTTCGAGGACGCGGTGAGCCTCTCGTTCCTGGAGACGGAACTGCGGCCGGTGGTTGACCGGCTCGACGACGACTCCAAGGTGGCCGACATTGTGGCCAAGACACTGGCCAAGATGAGCGTTGGCGGAAGGGAACAGGCTCGGACTCTGGCCGCGGGTCTGGATGAGCGCAGCCAGAGCATCATCGGTGAGGCCTGGGCTCTGTTCGTCCAACGCCACGGACGTACCGAGCGTTAGGCGGGAACCGCAACTCGCTACTGACAACCACAGACGTAGGCCCAAGTAACAGGTTTCGACAACTCAACAAGGTCAAGCGTTCACACCCAATGGGTGTGAATCCAGGCTGCTGACTACCCTCGCGGACTATGAATGACGCCGTGTGGCAGACGATTCCAGAACTGATCGACGACGCAGCCAGCCGCTTTGGTGACCGTGAAGCGATGGTGGATGGTGACGTCCGCTGGAACTTCTCGGAGTTCCGCGCACAAATCCACACTGCGGCCCATGCACTGATGGCCTCAGGGGTGGCCGCAGGCGACCGGGTGGCGCTGTGGGCGCCCAACATTTGTGAATGGGCCGTTGCCGCGCTCGGAGTGCACGCCGCAGGCGGGGTTGTAGTACCGATCAACACCCGCTTCAAGGGACGCGAAGCCGCCTATGTGCTTGAGAACTCCGGGGCCAAGATGCTGTTCTGCGTCACCGACTTCCTCGACACAGACTACGTGGCACTGCTGCAGCAAGCCGACGTACCCACGTCACTGGCCGAGATCGTGGTGATGCGAGGAGACTGCCCGACCGGCACCACCAGTTACAGCGACTTCATGGCCCGTGCCGCAGCCGTCAGCGAAGCCGAACGAGCCGCCCGCAGTGCCGCGGTCAAAGGCGACGACCTGTGCCACATCATGTTCACCTCCGGCACCACAGGCAGCCCCAAAGGCGCCATGCTGATCCATTCGGCCGTCTGCCGGTCATATTGGAGCTGGTCCCAAGTGATCGGACTCGACCGCGACCGCTACCTGATCATCAACCCCTTCTTTCATTCGTTCGGGCTCAACGCGGGCATTTTGGCCTGCCTGATGACCGGGTCAACGATCATTCCCCATCCGGTATTCGACGTGCCGTCCGTAATGAAACGCATACCCGAAGAACGCATCTCGATGCTCCCAGGACCACCGGCGATCTACCAGACGATCCTCAACACCGAAGACCTCGACCAATGGGACATGTCGTCGCTGCGCCTGGCGGTAACCGGAGCCGCGGCCATCCCCGTCGAAATGATCATCTCGATGCGCAAACGGCTCGGCTTCGAAAAGATCGTCACCGGCTACGGGCTCACCGAGTCATCGGGGATCGCCACCATGTGCCGCCACGACGACGACCCGGAGATCATCGCCAACACCAGCGGCCGGGCGATCGACGGTGTCGAACTGCGAATCGTCAACCCAGCGGGTCAAGAAATGCCAAGAGGCGAACCGGGCGAGATCGTCGTGCGCGGCTACAACGTGATGAAGGGCTACCTCAACGACCCCGACAAGACCGCGGAAACAATCGACGCCGACGGATGGCTGCACTCCGGCGATATCGGTGTGATGGATGCCGAAGGCAACATAGACATCACCGACCGCGTCAAAGACATGTTCATCAACGGCGGATTCAACGCCTACCCAGCCGAGATCGAGAACCTGATGATGAACCACCCCGGAGTTGCACAAGTGGCGGTGGTCGGCGTGCCCGACGAACGGCTCGGCGAAGTCGGCTACGCCTTCGTGGTGCCCGCAGTTGGATCCGACCGCGACGCCGAGGCGCTGATCGCCTGGTGCCGCGGCGAGATGGCCAACTACAAAGTCCCCCGCCACGTCGAATACGTTGACGCACTCCCCCTCAACGCCAGCGGCAAAGTTCTCAAATACCAACTCCGCGAGCGCGCCGGCCAACAGTGAACAAGTTGTCTGCACCGTTCGACGCTGACCAACGGGCAGCTCTTCAGGCCGCGATCGACGAGATCATTCCCCCCGACCACGACCACCAGGGCGGATGGCGTGACGGAGTGGAGTCATACCTCGACGCCGAATGGCACGGAGTACTCGACTGGGCTCATGAACTCGTGACGTCGGCGGTGGGCACGCTGACCGCTCACCCGTCGCTGAGCGCCCTCGAGCAGACCCAACAGGACGCCCTGATACGCATCGCCCACGAAGGGTTCTACGCCGCACCGCATCTCAAAGAACCGCCCGGATGGAGAGTTGTCGGGTTCAAGCCGATCCCAGAAGGCGTGCAAGCGATCGAACCCGACCCGCTGCCGACCATCGCACTCTCCGCCGCTGACGAAACGTATGACACCATCGTGGTCGGAGCAGGCACCGGCGGCGGGGTGGTGGCCGCAATGCTCGCAGATGCGGGCGAGCGCGTGCTGTTGGTCGAACGATCACGCCAACACGCATCGGCTGAACTGCGCAATGACCATCTGCGCGGCAAACGTGCCGCGATCTACACCCCCACGGCCGGGCCGTCACGCCACGAGCTACGGGTGCAACAAGACATCGACGGAGTCGCCTCAACGCTCGAACCTCACGACATCGGCTGGGGCCTCAACGCCATGACCGTCGGCGGAGGCACCCGGCTCTGGCAAGCGCAAGCCTGGCGGTTCCTGCCCGAAGACTTCCAGATGGCATCGGTCTACGGCACCCCAGAAGGATCAAGCCAAATCGACTGGCCGATCAGCTACGACGACATGGCACCGTTCTACGAACTCGCCGAACACGAGATCGGTGTCTGCGGCGACGCCCAATTCCTGCGCCACTACCGACCACAGGCCAAGGACTTCCCGATGCCAGCGCTGCCCAAGGATCACCGTGCCGAGGTCATGCACGCCGCAGCGGACCAACTCGGATGGCGTTCCGGTCCGCTGTCTTTCGCCATCAATTCCGTGGAGAGACACGGGCGTGCTGCTTGCGTGGCCTGTCAACAATGCGTCGGCCATTCCTGCCCGGTCGACGCCAAAGCCGGTAGCCACAACACTGTGCTGCGACGCGCCTGTCGGCCGGGCTCGTCGCTCGACATCGTTGCGGGCGCTCACGTGCTGCGGATCGAATCCGAGCGCGCCACCGCCACGGGCGTGACTGTCAGCGACACCGAAAGTGAACGCACGATTCGAGCGGGGCGGGTGGTCGTGTCGGCTGGTGCCGCGGAAACACCGCGGCTGTTGATGTGGTCAAGGCTAGGCAACGACCAGGTAGGTCGCCACCTTCAGTCCCATACCTACGCGCTCGCTTATGCAAAACACCGCGACCGCTTTCACGCCTGGACCGGACCAGGCCACTGTTGGGCCACGCTTGACTTCAACCACCACAACCCCGGCGTCATCGGTGGTGGAGTCATTCACGACGGAACCCAGAACCTCCCCGTCGCTGCCGCAGGCATTCTCGCCAGCTTCTTCGGCGTGCCGAGCTACGGCCCCACGCACACAGAGTTCATGCGCAACGGCATCCATCAACTGATGACCACCATGGCTTGTGGTCAGCAAATCCCCTCAGCGGCAGCGCGGGTCACGCTTGATCCCGCTGTGAAAGACTCATTCGGCGTTCCCGTGGTGCGCTTCAGCGGAGGGTCGCACCCTGCCGATGAGCCGATGCACGAATTCCTCAGCGCCCGCTGCGTGGAATGGCTCGAGGCCATGGACTCCACCGACATCGTCGACATCGGTAACAGGGTTCGCTGGTTCTACAGCCGCTCAACCACCGCCGGCGAGCACGGCGCAGGCACCTGCCGCATGAACGATGACCCGAACCTCGGGGCAACCGACCGCTTCGGCAAGGTCCATCAGACCAGCAACGTCTTCGTTGCAGACGCTTCGCTTCATCCAACCAACGGAGGAGTCAACCCCGGCTTCACCGTATTGGCCAACGCTTTCCGAATAGCGCATCAACTCATCGACCAGTGACACATGCTGCGTTGTTGTAGGGTCGCGCACGGGATTGAAACGATTCCTCACCAACCTTCTCAGCTCATCGAGTCCACGCAAACGTCCGGCGCGCACGGCGCCCAAGTCCAGCGAAGAATACGCCGAGGAGATCGAGACAGAGAAAGAACGGCGCAGAGGAATGAGGGGCTTCTAGGCACTGAGTCCAATGCTCTGCCAGCCCACGAACTGACCATCTGGTAATGCCTGCCGCGCTCAACTAGTGTCGAGGCATGTCGTTCATGAGGTTCCTGAAGAACCTGTTCACCTTTAGTGAACCGCGTCGCCCGGTGAAGCCGAGAGAACCCCAGACCCAAGAAGAATTCAAGAAAGAGATTGAGTTCCAGATAGAGAAGGGCAAGACAAGGCCCGCCGGGGGCTAGACCCTCACCTCGTCGAGCAGACCGGTGGTGACGTCGTAGACGAAGCCGCGGATATAGCTCTTCTCGAGGATGTAGGGCGACAGCACAAGCCGCTGAATCGACTGGCGCACGTCGGCATGGGGGTCATCGAAGGCTTCGACCGCCCAATGCGGACGCACCCCCAACTCGTCTTCCAGTTCAGTCTTGAAACCGTCCTCGGTCACCTTCTGCAAACCGCAGTCCGTGTGGTGGATCAAGATGATCTCCCGAGTCCCCAACGCCCGCTGCGACAGACACAGCGAACGGATCACATCGTCAGTGACCACCCCGCCGGCGTTGCGGATGATGTGGGCCTCGCCGCGGGCAAGGCCCAGGATTCCGAAGATCGGCATGCGGGAATCCATGCAAGCCACGATCGCGGCGCGGCGTGAAGGTGAGACGGGCAGACCCCGGAAGTCGAATTCTCTGGCATAGTCGGCGTTGTTGGCGAGCAGTTCGTCCGCGGTCGGCTGAAAGTCATCACCCATGGCGGCATCGTAGACGCGCAACGATTCAGTGCGGTGCCTCATTGTCGGGCAAGCTTGGCCCATGAGCGAGAACAGCGAACTGATCGAGATCGAATCACCCAGACCCCACACAACCATTATTCGCATGAATCGTCCCGAGCGGATGAACTCGATGGCCTTCGAGTTGATGGTCCCGCTCGCCGAAGCATTCGAACAAGTCGACGAAGACAACGACACGACCTGTGTGATCCTCACCGGGACCGGCGCCGGATTCTGCTCAGGGGCCGACACCCGAGACACCATGCCACCGCCCAACATCGAAGGCATGACCCTGAGCCGGATCGCCACCAAGGCGATGAGCACACTGTCGGACCTCGTGCCCCGCATGCGCAAGATGAACAAACCGGTGATCGCAGCCATCAACGGGGCCGCTATCGGTGGAGGCATGTGCCTCACGCTCGGAGCTGACATACGGATCGCCGGCGAATCGGCCTATTTCCGTGCAGCAGGCATCAACAACGGCCTGACAGCCAACGAACTCGGACTCTCGTTCCTGCTTCCCCGGGCTATCGGCGCTACTCGGGCCTTCGAGTTGATGCTTTCCGGGCGTGACCTCAGCGCCACCGAAGCCGCCGAGATCGGTCTCGTTTCGACCACCGTGCCCGACGACCGCCTGATTGAAGAAGCACTCGACCTCGCCGAGGTGATCAACGGTTGGTCAACCCAAGGCGTGGCCCTCACCAAACGACTCATGTGGGCCGGGTTGGAAACCAACAGCCTCCAAGCCGCGATCGAGATGGAAAGCCACACCCAGTTGTATGTACGACTCACCACCAAGAACTTCGAGGAAGCAACCAAAGCCCGCGCCGAGGGCCGCGCCCCCAACTTCTTGGACTGAGCGTCCCGCCGACGGGTTTCAAGCCTCGTTGACCATGGGCACAACCTGCTCCGCGAAAGCATCAATCTGTTCGAGATACTCCGGCAGGTCACGAGCCCGAAACTTGAGATGGAAAGTGTTGGCCCCCACTTGGCGCGCCGCGCGGATGTCTTGCGCCAACGCTTCGGTGCCCCCCGACAACGCCATCACCCCCTCGGGAACATCGCCAAGCAAATAGGTCCACGGCGGCATGTAGCCGACATCGCAACCCGCCCCGGAGCGTCCCGCCGAATCCGCAGCGGTCGCGATCGTCTCCAGAATCTCGGGGTACTGCTCTTTGGCGTTGCCCATCGGGATGTAGCCATCGCCGATCCGGCCGGTGCGTCGCCAAGCCGCCTTACCCATACCACCAATCCAGATCGGCAACTCGCCCCTTGGCTGGGGCGCCACACCAACGTCAGAATACGAATACATCTCGCCGTGGTGACTCACATAGGTGTCAGCAAATGCTCCACGCACCGCATCGAGAGTCTCATCGAGCCGCTTTCCCCTCGTCGAAAAGTCGACTCCCAACGCTTCGAACTCGGCTTCAACATGGCCAGCACCCACACCAAGAATGGCGCGACCCCCCGAGAGGTGATCAAGCGTGCCGAATGACTTGGCGGTCTGCAGAGGGTGCCGGTAGGCGGCGATCCACACAACCGACAGCAACCGCACATTGCGGGTATGAGCAGCCAAAAAAGACAGGGTCGCAACCGTGTCGTACCAGGTTGTGGTCATCCGAGCGGCATATTCGTTGTCGGGAATCGCCACATGATCGCAAACCCCGACGAAGTCATAACCACGGTCGTCACACCGCTGAGCGATAGCGACAAGATCATCGACGGTCGCCTCGTCTTCCCACGGATCAACCAACGTGCGCGTCAAGGTTTGAATAGGCAACTGGACACCGAAGGACCAGTCGCCGGGCGCAGTGATCGCCGCCATCAGCTCGTCTCATCTCCTGCGTCGGCGTCAGCTTCGGCGGCCTCTCGACGACACTCGCTGATCGCTTCCTCAGTTGTGCCCACCAACTCCGCGGCTCTCGGATAACCGACATAGGGCGTTGCCTGAATCAACACCTCCCGTAACTGCTCCTCGGTCAACTCGCCCCGTTTCAACGCAGACTTGCATTGCAGCCTCCAAGTATTGGGACCGCCGATAGCGGCGATAACGCCCATCACGATCAGCCGCCGTTGTCCCACATCGAGCTGTTCTCGGGTCCAGATTCTCCCAAAGAGGTCTCGGATCATGATGTCGGAGAACTCCATCAATCCCGGCGCGACCGCCGGGACCATCCCCTGATAAACGTCAGCTATCTTCTCGGCCCCTCTCTTCCATCTCTCGTCGTCGATGTCACTGGTCTCGTCGCTCATTTCGTTCCTCTCCGGTATGTTCCAGTTCTCTTCGGTTCAACTCTTCGGCATGCCGTACACGAGACGCATCTCGTCGCGCACAGCCTCCACAACCGGCATTCTGCGGCCGCTTTCAAGGCCCACGTTGACGGCGAGGTCTAGGTCTTTTTCGGCGATCCCGATGGTCGTCGCAAGATAAGCGCCGAGCGGTCCACTCTTGGCCTCCGCCGGCATCGAGACCATCGGGTAGAAACGTTCGGTCAAGGTTCCAAGCTGGCCGACGTGACGCCACGCTTCAAGCAACATGTCAGGATCGCTGCCCTCACCCACAACAATCTGGTGAGCAGCGCTCAACGCAGCCTGCTGCAGATAGGTCATCACATTGAAAGCGACCTTCATCGCCATTCCCGCGCCGATCGGGCCACCTTCAAACACAGCCCCGGCACACTTGTCGATCACCGCCCGAGCCAACTCACCGATCCCCGATTCGGGAACACCGGCCATGATCACCAGGTCGCCCTCGCGAGCTGCCACCACCCCTCCGCCAACCCCCGCATCAAACAGGACCACGTCACGCTCCGCAGCCAATACAGAAAGATCCCGAATCGTGTCGGGGTGAACGGTCGAATGCACCGCAATCGAAGTTCCCGGTCGGCACGAACCCAGAATGCCATCGGCACCTGAGACCACATCCATCACAGCCGCGTCGTCGGGCACACAGATACTGATGTGGTCGCACTGAGCAGCCAGCGCAGCACCGGACTCTGCCGGCCGAGCTCCCTTGTCAACCAGCTTGGCGATCGCACCCTCGCTGAGATCAAAGACAACCAAGTCAAAGGACTCCACGATGGTCTCTGACATCGCACCGCCCATGTCTCCCAAACCGATATAACCAACGGTACCTGACACGCTCTCGGGCACGCTTTCCTTCCCTCGGAGCACCATGCGCCGCTCCGACTCATGCGAGGGTAGTCGCTTCGCTGCCAGACAAAAAACGCGGACGCAACTCCTTGGATCGGGAGGATTTTCGACAACCATTGCCGTAATGTCATGCACATGGCTCAAAATCCGTTTACCGCGCATCCAAACGCCAACGGCGAGACGTACGGCCAGCACTTCGGCATCGCCTTCGGTGTCGCCCGGCAACTAGTGGTGGCAGCACTCGCTGCTCTCACACACGCGCTCATGCCGTTCTTGTTTCCAACCACAGCCAGTACCAAGATCCGCGCCCTCAACGACTGCCTCGACCGCAACGACCGCGACGGGTTACGCCACAAAGCCAGCCTCGTTTCGCAAGACTGACGAACACGCGCCAAACTGAAACGGTGAGCAACGAACACCACATAGTCATCAGCGCGGACACCCACTGCGGAGCCGGCCTTTGGAGCTACCGCAAATACCTCGACGCCAAGTACCTCGACGAGTTCGACGACTGGGCCAAGTTCATGCAGCAGGACAACGAACGGCGCAAAGAACTCTTCAAAGACATGGAACGGACGCCGCTCGAAGTCGGGGTGGACGGCGATCCCGAAGTGTTCTCGTACCGCAACTCGTCATCGGCCAAACGCCTGGAGGAACAGCAAGCAGACGGCGTTATCGCCGCGGTCCTGTTCCCCAACACCCAACCGCCGTTCGCTCCTCCCGCGGCTACCTCGTTTGAAGCCCCGCCCTATTCCGACAACTTCGAGCACCGTTGGGCTGGGTTGCGGGCACACAACCGCTGGCTCGCCGACTTCGTGAGCGAGGCTCCCGAACGCAGAGCCGGGATCATCCAGATCTTCCTCGGCGATGTCGAAGGCTCCGTCAAAGAGATCGAATGGGCAGCCGAACAAGGACTCAGGGGTGGGATTCTGGTGCCGGGAGCACCACCGGACTCGCCCTTCGAGCCCCTCTACTCAGCCACATACGAACCGATCTGGGCTGCAGCCGCAGCGGCCGGCTTGCCGCTCAATCACCATGCCGGCGGTGCCACCCCGAACTTCGGCAACCATTTCCCCGCCTCGCTGGCGATGTTCATGCTCGAAGTGCAGTGGTGGACCCAACGAGCGTTGTGGCACCTCATGTTCTCAGGAGTGTTCGAGCGCTACCCCGACCTCAACTACGTCATCACCGAAACCGGCACTTCCTGGGTGCCCGACACGTTGGAGAAGCTCGACAGCTTCTACCACCGTATGAAGTACTCGAGGTACGGCTCCGAGTCGATCTTCGGCGGGCAGGCCGTGGCCAACATGTCGCTGACACCCTCGGAGTACTTCAACCGGCAGTGCTATATCGGCGCATCCTTCCTGCGCCCCGCAGAAGCCCATATAGCCCGCTCGATCGGCGTTGACCGGATCATGTGGGGCTCGGACTATCCCCACATCGAGGGGTCCTACCCGCACACTCGTGAGCACCTGCGGCTCACCTTCGCCCAGATGACACCCGAAGAGACAACCACGATCCTCACCGACAACGCAGCCAAGGTCTACAAGTTCGATCTCGATGCGCTCGCACCCCTCGCTGAGAAGTACTGCCCCACCAAGGAATTCGTGGCGACCCCGATCGACTACTCAGAGATCCCCGAACGTGCCAAGGGCTGCCCCGGCATGAACCCACTCAACCAGGTCCAGGAGGTCGCATGACCGGATCCAACGGCAGCAACGCCGACATCGACATCGCCCAAATCGACATTGCCCAAATCGACATTGCACAGTGCGTGGCAGTCGTAACCGGCGGAGCAGGCGGGATCGGTAAAGGCATCGTGGGGGCACTCTTGCGCCGCGGCGCCACAGTGGTGATAGCCGACATCGAACAGAGCGCAATCGACGCTGCCGTCGAAGAACTGTCGGGTCTGGGCTCCGTGACCGGGATTCGCACCGATGTGAGCGACGAAGCATCGGTCGGCGAACTCGCCGACTACGTGTATGACACCCACGGCAAATGCAACTTGTTGTACAACAACGCTGGGGTGACCTCCGGCGGAGGCGGCAAACCCTGGCAACAGGAACCGAACGACTGGCGCTGGTGCTTCAGCGTCAACGTTTTCGGCGTTGCCATCTGCGTAAGCGAATTCGTTCCCCGAATGCTCGAATCGGGCGAAGCCGGCCAAATCATCAACACCTCCTCTGGCGACGGCGGGTTCGCGCCCGTGCCAGCCGCCTCGGTCTACGCCTCCTCCAAAGCGGCCGTCAGTTGCTTCACCGAAGCGCTGCACCACAACCTCGTCAGCGAGAACACACAGCTCCGGGCTTCGGTTTTCTACCCCTCAGGTGGATTGTTGCGCACCGGCCTGTTCACCGCGAGCCGCAATCGTCCCGCGCACCTCGCACGGGTCGGTGATGCCACCGGTCGAAAGAGCATGACCTTCGACGAAATGAAAGGCATGCTCGACGCCGCAGGGCGAGACGTGACCGAAGCCGACCTCGACGCGCTAGGAGATTTCGTGGTGGCCGAGACCGCTGCACGCCGTTTCATCATCACCATCGACCTGCGCGACACCGTCGATCTGCTGCAACGCCGAGCAGCCGCAATCGGCAACAAGGACGTGCCACCCCACCACGGCATGCCCATCTGAGGCCTGACCCGACACGGAAACCGTTACAGGGTTTTCGGGCGATTGACGAAACGGCGCGCAGTCGGCGAGAAGAACCAACCGCCACCGGTCTTGGTTCCCCCATCAACGGGAATGTTGTGGCCGGTCACAAACGACGAGAGATCGCTCGCCAAGAAGAGCGCAACCCGGGCCTGATCCTCAGGCCAACCCAAGCGACCTACCGGTGCCCAGGATTCCCAAAGGTGCTGCGATGACTCATAGCCCGTCAAATAGTCGACCTGCGGAGTTTGAGTCAGGTCCGGGCCGATCCCGTTGACCCGGATTCCTTTGCGCCCATATCCCGCGGCCAGACATGTTGTGAAGTGGGCCAACGCCGCCTTCATCGCCCCATAAACGGGTTCGCCGGGATACCCGCGTTGTCCTTCAACAGAATGAACGTTGACAATCGACCCTCCCCCTTTGTCGATCATCGGGTTCAAGAAAGCACGAGTAACCATCACCGCATGCAGGAAATTGATCTCATACATCTCAGTCCAAGACTCAAGCCCCGAGTCATGAAAACGCACGATCGGCCGGTAATCGCCAACGTTGTTGACCACCACGTCCGGAGCGCCGTGAGCCGACAGCACCGCAGTCTGAAGGCGCTCGACATCTTCGGAGCGCCGCACGTCGACCAGATGCGCCTGCGCTGATCCCCCGCTCGACACGATGTCCGCCACCGCGGTCTCGGCCCGTTCAGGGTCAATTTCAGCTATCTCAACGATGGCTCCGTGCTGGGCGAACAGGCGACTGACAGCCCCGCCGATCCCGTCACCTCCACCGGTGACCACCGCCACCTTGCCGTCGAGGAGTCGGTTCCAGTCATCGATTGGCGGCACGTTCTGAGGGCCTTGGGTGTTCATGGCACCACCTTCGGACTGCGGTTCGCTCATTGCATCTTCCTTTCGCTTGCGGCAGCTTTCTTCAACAGGGCGCGGGTCCGCTGCTTTTCTTCGTGGTGTTGGAGAAGTTGATACCGATGCGCATATTGCGTCTACCGTACGTCTGATGCCGACTTCAGATGGAACTGAACTTGATGAGACCGTCGCTTATGTCGCCCTGCGGCGCCTCCAGAACCGATATGCCGACATAGTGACCCGACGGGCCTGGCCTGAATTAGCCGAGATAATGCGGCCCGATTGCGTCATCACCGTCGATCTTGTTGATCGGGCGATCAACTTCGATGGGCCATCTGCGATTGGCGATTTCATCGCTACCCAAATCGAGCAGTTCGACTTCTTCGAGTTTGTGATCCTCAACACTGTGATGGAGATCGACGCCGAGGCCGGGCGAGCCACGGCGCGGATGTACATACAGGAGGTCCGCCAGGGTGTGGAATCAGGCGAACGCTGCGACACCTTCGGCGTCTACCACGACCACTTCGAGCGTGACGACAACGGTCGTTGGTGGTTCGCTCTCCGCCGTTACAAGTCCTATGCCCGCACCAATCCCACGGGTCTGGGTCCTGACCTGACCGTCTTCGAACTCCCCGAGATCCCCCTTTAGTCACACGAAAACGACTCGCCGACCAGTTGCTCAGACACTGACCAGAGACGAGTGGCGTAGTCAACATCGGTGGCGTAATCGGCGGCTACCGAGATCGCCGCGTCCTCGCAGTAGGTGCCACCTACGTCGGTCATATCCGCCGAAACGGCTGCCCACACGCTGGTAGCGGCGCCCTGCTGAACGGACTTGAAATTAGGAAGGCCCGGCCCTGCTCCCGAAGCGGCACGCGCCGCGGCCCGTCGTTGCAGCTCAGCCAGATCGTCAGAAGTCATGTGACGGGCTAAGTCAGTAACGATCATTCCAGGGTGCACAGCATTGGCCCGCACTCCTGAGCCGGCCAATCGACGGTCGAGTTCAACCGAAAAGAGGATGTTGGCAGTCTTGGACTGGCCGTAAGCTTCGAACTTGTCGTAGGGCTCGGCCTCAAAGTGCAGGTCATCCCAACGAATCTGCCCGCTGTGATGGCCCGCGCTCGACAGATTGACGATTCGCGCCGGAGCACCAGCACGCAGGGCACCCAACAGGTGATTGGTCAACACAAAATGCCCGAGATGGTTTGTCCCGAATTGTGTCTCGAATCCCTGCGCGGTGCGCCCCTCAGGAGTGAACATCACACCTGCGTTGTTGACCAATAGCTGGATCACCTGGTGCTGTTCCAGAATGCTGGCAGCTCCCGCCCGCACCGTCGGCAGGTCGGCGAGGTCGAACACTGCCGAGGACAGCTTCGCCGCACTCACCGTCTCTGAGATCGCCTCAGCCGCCGCCTCGCACTTCTTAGCGGTTCGTCCACAAAGAACCACCTCAGCACCACCTGCGGCAAGAGCTCTTGCGGTCTCAAGACCAAGCCCTGTCGTGGCGCCGCTCACCACCGCAACCCTTCCGCTCAGATCAATCCTGTTCATCACTTCGTCAGTCGTTGTCGAAAATGCCATCACTGCGCCCTCAGCTGGTCCTCTGTAGTCGCCGGTCACGCTAGCGAACTAGATACCGAAAATGATGGTGGGCTAAAGTAGCGCCGCTATGGATTGCACATCGTCGAGGGGCTCTGCGTTGAGGGATTACCCAAGTGGCTGACGAGAACGAAGCACCACGCAGCGCAGCCTCGCTGACCGCAACCATGCTCGACGAAGAAGCTGCGCGTCAGCAGACCCAGGCTGAACGGTCCGAAGCCGTGCTGTTTGCCGACGACCTTCTGCCTGGCGTGGGCACCGACGAAATGGAATTTCGTGATGGCCTCCAAAAAGGCGGCGTCTACACCTTCGGCGTGCTCCTCGCCCTCAACTCAATGGACGAACTCGAAGGCGCCGCAATCAACATTCTCGGCCCCGATATCGCCGAGTCGCTCAACGTGTCCGACGGCACGATCACCTTCATTTCAGTTGCTTCAGTAGCTTTCTTCGTGCTCGGGGCGGGACCCATGGGTTGGCTCGCCGACAGGGTACGACGAGGCCCGATCGTCGGCGTTGCCAGCATGGCCTTCGCCGGTTTCGCCGCTCTCAGCGGCCTCGCTGTCAACGCTTTCATGCTGTTTTGGACCCGGTTCTTTACCGGCATCTCCAAGGCCAACACGATCACCGTTCACGCCACCCTGTTAGCCGACACCTACCCGATCGCCGTCAGGGGCCGCATCTTCGCGACCAACGCGGCCGTTGGCCGAGTGTTCAACGCGGCGAGTCCGATCCTGGTTGGCGGCATCGCGGTCGCGGTCGGGGGTGACGAAGGTTGGCGCTGGGCGTATCTGAGCTTGGGAATACCCGTCGCAGTACTAGCGATGCTGGCTTTTGCCCTGCCTGAACCGGAACGAGGTCAGTGGGAAAAAAAGGACGTACTCGGGCATTCGTTCGGCAAGGACCTCGCCGAGATTCCCATATCGGTCGGCGCTGCGTTCGCTCGTATCTGGCGAATCGACACGATCCGCTACATGACCATGGCCATGGTCGCGATCGGTTTCGCCCTGTTTCCCGGCGCTTCCATCCAGAGCTTCTTCCTTGAGGAAGAATTCGGTCTGGACGCTTTAGGGCGGGGGTTCGCAACCGCACCAACAGGTGTGTTGATCGTCGCGTTCCTCCCCTGGATCGGTAAACGGTTCGACCAAACGTTCAGGGAAAGCCCCGACAAGGCGCTGCGGATCATGGGGTTGCTGCTCATACCCGCCGCGATCTTGGTACCGCTGCAATATTCGATGCCCAATGTGTGGATGTTCGTGGTGTTCGCCACACTCAACGGCACCTTCCTCGGTGCCGCATTCTCGATGGTTCAACCATCGATCCAGAGCGTGGTCCCCTACCGCCTACGCGGCATGGGCACCGCAATCATCACCTTCTTCATGTTCGCTGGCGGCGGTGTCGCCGGCGGGCTCGTCAGCGCTTTCCTGCAGGACACGGTCGGGGAACGCGCCGCTATCACCTTTTTGACGATCGTGTTCATGCCGCTCGGCGGTTACTACATCATGAGAGGCTCGCACCGGGTACGGCACGACCTGTCACTGGTAGTTGAAGAACTCCGCGAGGAACAGAGCTATCACGATTTGATTGACGCTGGTACCGACGTTCCGGTGATGCAAGTCAGCCACATCGACTTCAGCTACGGACAAGTACAAGTCCTGTTCGATGTGTCGTTCGACGTCGCAGAAGGTGAAACGCTGGCGCTGCTCGGCACAAACGGGGCTGGCAAGTCGACGATCCTAAAAGTGGTCGCAGGCCTTGAAACACCGGAGCGAGGAGTGGTGCGCTACAAGGGCCGCACTGCGACATTCGCGAGTCCCGAAACCAGAGGGAAGCTCGGTATCCAAATGTTGCCCGGCGGCAAGGGGATCTGGCCATCCATGACGATCGGCGACAACCTGACGATCGGGGCTTACAACTACCGATCGGATCCGGCCGATGTACAGCGGCGTATCGATCGAGTACTCGAAATGTTCCCTGCGCTAGCGGGACGGTTGTCGGACCGTGCCGGAGACCTATCAGGCGGACAGCAACAAATGCTGGCTCTGGCACGGGTCATGCTGCACGAACCCGACCTGCTCATCATCGATGAACTCTCTTTGGGACTCGCGCCGACCGTCGTCCAAGAACTGCTTGAACACATAGACATATTGCGCGCCGCCGGTCAAACAATGATCATCGTTGAACAGTCGCTCAACGTGGCCCTCGCTGTTTCAGACCGCGCCATTTTCTTGGAGAAAGGGCAAGTCAGGTTCGAAGGCTCCGCGCAGGAACTGGCGGCTCGTGACGATTTGGCCCGAGCTGTGTTCCTCGGAAAAGAAGGCGGCTGATGCCCACCGCTGTCCTCGGAGTTTGGATCACCAATCAGGTGATCTTTTGGGGAGTAATCAACGGACTCATATTCGGCCTGTTGGCGATGGGGATCGTGTTGATTTATCGCAGCACCCGAGTCATCAACTTCGCGGTCGGCAACATGGGCTTACCCGGCGCAGCCTTGTTCGCGTTGATGATCATCAACTGGGGTTTCCCATTTTGGATAGCGCTCATCTCCTGTCTGGTCATTGGTGCTTTGATCGGCGCGGTTGTCGAACTTGTCATCGTCAAACGGCTCTTTCACCGCCCGCGGGTCGTGTTGTTGATCGCCACTGTCGGGATCGCCGAACTGATGCGTGCCATCGTCGTGTTGGCTTACCCCGACATCGAAGGAGTACAAACCTCCTATCCCGTCGCGATCGGCAGAATCTGGGAAGATTCCGTTTCCTGGCTCACATCGCTCACAACCTGGATTCCTGGAGTCGCCGACGACACCGGTTTGCGGGTCATCGGAGCAAACGTTCAAGTGCTGATAGTCGTGCCTCTCGTTGCGCTCGTGCTCGGTTTGTTGGTGTCAAAAACGGTGTTCGGCAAAGCGATCACAGCTTCAGCTGACAATGTCGATTTGAGCCGCTTATCCGGGGTCAACCCGCATGTCGTTTCCACCGTCGTTTGGACGATCGGCGGATTCCTGGCGACCCTTTCAATGATCTTGTTGAGCGGCGGATCAGCGGCGACCGGTATCGAAAACTTGGGTCCGTACACCCTCACCAACGCGCTCGCCGCCGCTGTTATCGCAGGGATGCGTTCGTTCCCGCGGGCCATGATCGGCGGGGTCGCCATCGGCATCGCGCAAAACATGTTCAACTTCAACTTCACCCGAGACCCAGGACTCGGCACGTTGTTGGTGTTCGTCGCGGTAGTCGTCGCGCTGTATTGGCAGAGCCGCAACGACGACGAAGCCGTGTTGGCTTTCGCGCCTAAAGTGCGGCCGTTGCCGCTGTGGGCGCGAGACATCTGGTGGATCCGCAACATGCATCGCATCGCCATGGGGATCGGCTTGTTGATCGTGATCATCATTGCTTGGCGACACATCGAAATCTTCGGTTGGATCAACGACAACCAGACGTTTTGGGAAGCCCCCGAAAAAATCAAACAATCGCAGTTCCTGCTGTACTCATCAATCGTCGCAGTCGCCATATGTGTCGCTTCGCTGACAGTTATAACCGGCTGGTCAGGGCAGCTCTCGTTGGCGCAGATGGCGTACGCCGGGATCGGCGCGTTGAGCGCTGCGGCTTTCAACCGCGGTATCGAACTCGACATCGGCTACGGCGACACCCGCCTCATCGACTTCGAATGGCCAGGAATACCAACTATCCCGGCGATCATCGCCGCGGTGTTTTTTACAGCCGCGATCGCAGCCATTACCGGGGTCGGGGCCTTGCGGGTCCGCGGACTCATGCTCGCGGTGTCAACTTTCGCGTTCGCGATAGCCGCCCAACAGTACCTGTACGGCCGACCGTTCCTAAGCAACGGCGAACGCAGCGTCCTGTTCGATCGTGGCTATTTCTTCGGATGGTTCCTCAAAGACCAACGAAGCTACTTCTATTTCACGCTCGCCTGTTTGGTCTTGGTCGTGACCGTGCTCGGACGTCTGCGACGGTCCGGGTTCGGACGGTCAGTTATTGCGGTGCGCGACAACGCCGACACCGCCTCCGCGTACACCGTCTCACCAGTACGAATGAAGCTCATGGCGTTCGCGGTAGCCGGCGGTGTCGCCGGGTTCGGCGGAGCACTGCTGGGCAACCTTGTCCGCCAAATCCGTTTCAACGAAGCACTGTTCCAGATCGGCGATTCGCTGAAGGTCGTAAACATGGTCGTCATCGGCGGGCTCGGATCAATCACCGGGCCGCTACTCGGCGCATTGTGGATCGAAGGCCTACCGAAATTCTTTCCCGACCAGCCCGTAATCGGACTTGTCACATCCAGCATCGGATTCTTGTTCGTGCTCATGTACTTCCCGGGCGGGTTCGTGCAAATTGCCTACACAACCCGCAACACGTTGATCGGTGTCGTCGAACGCCGACGCGCCAACCAAACTTCTGGCGAGTCCACTACCCGGCCACCTGTGGCACTACAAGACCGGATACGCCGCGACCCCCACCAGCTCGCCGCACCCCCACCTGATCTTGCTCGTTTCTTGGGCTACGGAGTCGCCATCGTCAAAGCGTCAGCGTCCGCGGTCATCGCGGTGCTGGCAATACCGCAACTATTCAGCGGTGATTCCTTCGGCTGGGGAATCGTGCTTCTGGCGATCGCTGCTTCAGGTTTCTGGTCAGCGCATCTGCTTTATCTGTTAGCCCCCGCCCCAACAAAAATCGTTGGTTCCGCACGCCAAAAAACGCTCTACGCGTTGTTGTTGCTGTTCGAAGTACCGGGCATCCCGTTCTTGTGGCCATTTTTTATTCGCAACTGGCTGCCAGGCGAAAGGCGTTTGGCTTCAGCAGCGCGGGTCAACGAGACGAGGCCAAGCGACTCCGACGACAACGAACTGGTTTTGCGCACCCATGACATCACCGTGAATTTCGGGGGCAACATCGCAGTCGACCATGTGGACATTGATGTGCGCCGCGATGAAATCGTTGGCCTGATCGGCACCAACGGCGCCGGAAAATCAACATTCATGAACGCCATCGGCGGATATGTACCATCGGTCGGCACCGTCGAACTCATCGGACTTGACATCTCAGATTTGTCCCCGCCAAGACGCTCCTCGGAAGGCTTGGGGAGAACCTTCCAAGCAGCCACACTCTTCCCCGAGCTAACGGTGCGCGAATCAGTACAAGTAGCGCTGGAGGCACGGGAACGATCGTCGTTCGTGAAAAGCGCCCTGTTCTTGAACGGACCTGCTGAACGGCGCAAACGGAACGACGCCGACGACCTGATCGACTTTCTCGGCTTGGGACGCTACGCAGACAACTTCATCTCGGATCTTTCGACCGGCACCCGACGCATCGTTGAAATCGCCGGGTTGCTGGCGGTTGACGCCGAGCTGTTGTGCCTCGACGAGCCGACAGCGGGGATCGCGCAACGCGAAACCGAAGCATTCGGTCCGCTGATTGTTGAGATCCGCAAAGAACTCGGGGCTTCGATGCTGATCATTGAGCATGACATGCCGCTGATCATGAGCATCAGCGATAGGGTGTACTGCCTCGAATCCGGTGCCGTAATCGCTGCCGGTGAACCCGAGGCGGTGCGCAACAACTCCGCCGTGATCGCCAGCTATTTGGGCACCGATGATCGAGCCATAGATCGCAGCGACCAATGATCCACCGCGTGTACCGACCAATGACCGACACAAGAACTCGCCGAGACCGGCCGTAGGCAAATGTTTGATTCGCTGCGGTCAGTACTGCGGTTCCGCAAATTTGAGCTGAACCCAGACCGGCGACGGCTCGCGACATCTGCCGATGTCGACGACCTTCGTCGACTAGCCAAGAAACGGCTACCTGCTGGGGTTTTCGACTACATCGACGGGGGCGCGGAGGACGAACTCACACTCGTCAGAAACGCGCGGGCCTACCAAACGCTTGGATTTCGTCCCCGAGTTCTGCGCGATGTGTCCGCAGTTGATCCCACCTGCACACTTCTGGGTCGGCCAACACCACTGCCGTTGGTGCTTGCACCGAGCGGATTCACCCGTATCGCCCATCCCCAAGGCGAACTTGCGGTCACTCGGGCGGCTGCTCGGCTCGGGATCCCTTACACGC
The DNA here is from genome assembly GCA_965198365.1 of Candidatus Aldehydirespiratoraceae bacterium. Classification (GTDB taxonomy): domain Bacteria; phylum Actinomycetota; class Acidimicrobiia; order Acidimicrobiales; family Aldehydirespiratoraceae; genus VXYK01. The sequence goes on from OZ240617.1 coordinate 3,097,003, forward strand.
TCTCCACGATGGGTACGCGTTCCATTGAGGAAATGGCCGCAGCTAGCGACAGCGTTACTTGGGGTGACGATGGTGAGCGACGTTTGTGGTTCCAAGTTTATGTTTGGAAAGACCGTCAGTTGATGCGCGACATGATTGAGCGTTGTGCCGCTGCACGTTACGAAGCACTCGTAGTGACCGTCGATACGCCTCGTTTGGGTCGCCGCGAACGCGATGTGCGGCGAGGGATGGAACTGCCCCCCAAGCTCGGGCTCGGCACCATAGTTGACGGGATGTTGCGTCCGTCGTGGACCTGGCAGTTCCTGCGCAACGATCCGATCGTGTTTGCGAACGTGACAACCAGCACCAGCGGCGCTGCTAGTCCCGACGGGTCAAGTGCCATCGTTCTCGCTGATCACCTCAGCGAACAGTTCGACGCGTCACTGTCATGGGACGACATCGACTGGTTCCGTTCAATATGGGACGGCAAAATCGTCGTCAAAGGCATACAAACCGTCGAAGACGCTTTGCTTTGCGTGGAGCGCGGTGTCGACGCCGCGTGTTTATCGAACCATGGTGGCCGCCAACTCGACGGCGCTCCCGCACCCATTAGTTTGGTGACACCGTGTCGAGACGCCGTGGGTGACAGCATCGAAATCATCGCCGACGGTGGAGTGCGGCGCGGCTCAGACATCGTCAAAGCCCGAGCGTTGGGCGCAGACGCGGTCATGACCGGACGCCCCTACCTTTATGCCCTCGGCGCCGCAGGCGAACTCGGTGTTGATTGGCTGCTGGAGTTCTTCGACGACGGCATGCGCCGTACCATGGCGCTCTGCGGCGCGTCAACCGTTGAGGAGCTAACCCCAGCTCTGATCAGCCAGGAGACTTGAGTGTCACGAAACAGTTCCATGCCCGAAGACATCGTTGCTTACGCCGCGGCTCATTCGACCCAACCAGATGAAGTCCAAAGAGCCCTGATCGCGGCCACCACCGAAAAGACTGAAGGTTTCTCCGGCATGCAGATCGGAACCGATCAGGGCGTGTTCATGACCCTGCTCACCTCGGTTCTGCAAGTCGAATTCGCGGTGGAGGTCGGAACTTTCACGGGATATTCGGCTCTCTGCATAGCTCGGGGGTTGGCACCCGGTGGTCGGTTGCTGTGCTGTGATGTCAGCGAGGAGTGGACCAGCATCGGCAAAGAGCATTGGGAAATGGCCGGCGTCGCTGACCGGATCGATTTGCGGCTCGCCCCCGCAATCGAAACGCTGCGCTCCCTACCCTCAGAGCCCACGATCGATTTGGCGTTCATTGACGCCGATAAGACCGGCTATATGTCGTACTACGAAGAAATCCTGCCGCGCTTGTCGCCGCGGGGGGTCATATTGGTTGACAACACAATCTGGCACGGAATGATCCTTGAGGATTCCGGTGCGCAAGACCCCGACACCGTGGCTTTACGAACCTTCAACGACCATGTCGCAGCCGACGAACGAGTCGAAGCCGTGTTGCTCACGATCGGCGACGGAGTCACCTTGATCCGCCGCCGCTGAGCAGGTGCGAGGTTAATCGAACGGGCGGATCACGGTGAGCGTTGGTTCGACGTCCTCGGTTGCTTGGTTCCACCGCAGGCCGGTGAGGCCCTGGGAATGGCCGTCGGTGCTCATCCAGTTGCCAAAACCGGGATCTTCTCTCGACACCACGATCTTCACTGAACCGTCGGGTTCATAATGTGCGGTGTGCTTGTTGACCGTTACTGGCAACCACCGATAATCCAGGCTCTCCATCCAACGATTGTCGACCTGAAAGTTCCAGTAATAACACTCGGGGGGAACAAACTCGATCAGCAGCGCCTCGCCTTCGGCCAGGTCATAAGCACCGTGATAGAAAATCTGGTTCGGGTCGCCCCAGGCGCCTTGGGCGGGACCTGCCTTGGTATGCATCCCATTGGGAACCTCGGTCATCAACTCATCAGCCCAATCGGTGAAAATCTGCGAGCAACCGGCGACGAACATCATCGCTCCCTGTAATTGCTTGCCGAACTGTGTCGGGCTCAGCGGAGGCGGCAACTCGTCGTGGTCCAGGCATTCAATGCGTAGAGTCGGCAACACCTCGGTGCTGCGGTCAAGAAAAAACTGGCGTATCGCCAGCATGCCCGGTTCGGGATCTGTTTTGACCCAGTTGTGGTCGTGAGGAGCCGGACCCACAAAAAGCTCGAAATTGCCTTCCTCATCAAGCAACAAATCACTGCCGTCGATGAAGCCCATCACGCCTAGACGCTCCTGAGCAGCGCCGTAGTTTCCTGCGAACGCGCTGAACGACAGATAGTGGACGGTGCCGCGATTGCCGGACACCTTGTAGTTGAGCCGTCCGTCGATCGAGCAGGCCATGTAGGCCGCGTCCGGGTTGTCCGAACCGATCTTGACCTGGTCAGGCAAAGGCTTGATGATCGGGAAGCGGATGTCGCCCCCTTCCACGAAGCTGGCCAAACCTCCTCTGGTCAGACGGCTCAAAAAACGGAAACCTTCGGCTCTGTCGAGATCGGATTCAGAACGCTCCAGAATCATCTCCCCTGCAGTCTTCAAGGCATCACAGAAATCGTTCCAGGCTTTGCCCGAAACCACATCGTCGTGGAGTTCGCGGTTGGCATCGTCGCTGGTGGTGTCAGTCATGGCCGAACCCTAGAACGACCCGATCCGGTGGGGCTAATCACGCCGTCCGTCTGGGCTGCTACGCCAGTGCGGGCCTAGCTCTCAGCTTGGCTCTCAGAATCGAAGCCAACCTTGGGCTTTTTCTCAGACTCTGGTTTGTCTTCGGGTTCGGTCTTGTCCGCGGGCTTGGCCGCCTTGGCCTCATGACCTACGGCGTCCACATTTCGGTGCCAGACAGTCTGCTGCGGGAAGGGGATCTCTATCCCCGCTTTGTCGAACGCATTTTTAAGCCGCATGCGCAGCTCTCTTTCGACGGCCCATTGTTTGGAGGGCTCAGTCTTGACCACTAAACGCAACGCCACTGCCGAAGCACCAAGTTCCTGGACGCCCCAGATTTCTGGACGCTCCATCAACTCGTCGCCGCCCCATTCCTTGTCCTCCCACAGGCTGTCGCCGACCTGCTGGATGACGTCGCGGGCCAAATCGAGATCAGTGTCGTAAGCCACTTCCACATCCAAAAGGGCACGCGACCAGAGCTGACTAGAGTTTCCGACCCTTGAAATAACGCCATTGGGCACATGCCAGACCGTTCCTTTCACGTCGCGAATGGTCGTCGAGCGCAGAGACACCTTCTCGACGGTGCCCGAAGCGCTACCGACATCGACAATGTCACCGACACCGTATTGATCCTCGATCAGCATGAACAGGCCCGACAGGAAATCCTTGACGATTGATTGGGCCCCGAAACCCAGTGCCAAACCGCCGATTCCGGCACCGGCGATCAAAGGTGCCAAGTCGATGTCGAGCTGGCCGAGCATCATGAACAAGGCCAGTATCCAGATTGCCGCAACACCAATACTTCGCAGGACCAGTCCAATGGTTTCGGCACGCGCCGAGGCACGCTTCGTTTCGCGTTCTTCCATCAACAACTTGCCAGGACCTCGTTCGCGGAGAGTTTGCAGGCGGGGATCCGTAGGAGAGTTGGCGATGGTCTGGGCGAATTTCAGCACCGACTTCTGAAGGATTTTCGAAGCGATCCAGGCAAGGATTACGATCAGCAGAATTCGGATAGGTCGGTCGAGCAGCCAGTCGGCGCCAGTTGCAAGGAGTTCGTTATTGGTCCATTCGTAGACCTTCTCGCAGATGTAGGAGCCCTCGGCTCCGCAGGCATCTAACAAGCCGTCGGTTTGTGCCAGCAAATTTGTCATGGATTGAGACTACGGGAGGCGCGGACCCTTAGTGGACTTTCTCAGTAGAACACTTACCGTGACTTGATTACCGCAAATCATAGGTTTTAGATATGATTTAGCAGCATGTACCAGTTTCGGATGGGTGAAGCAGCGCAATTGCTGGGCGTAAGCGTCGATACGGTTCGCCGCTGGGCAGACCAAGGACGGTTCGAAACTCAACGCACGCCGGGCGGACAACGAGAAATCGCCGGGCCAGAACTAGCCCGTCTAGCACTCGAGCTCGGGGAAACACCGCACGACGAAACCCGTTCCGTATCGGCACGCAACCGATTCCCCGGGCTAGTAACCCGGGTGGTTCGCGACACCGTCATGGCCCAAGTCGAGATACAAGCCGGCCCTCACCGAGTCGTGTCACTCATCTCCGCAGAAGCAGCCAACGACCTCGGCCTCGAACCCGGAGTAAGAGCCGTGGCCTCAATCAAATCAACCGCAGTCATAATCGAACGAGCCTGATCGCACGAACCATGCCGATGTTGCAGAAGATGAACGCGCAAAAGGTCGTGCCGCTGATCGTGTTGATCTGGGCGCTCCCCGCATGTTCGTCCGACAGCACAGAGACGCTGATATTCGCGGCGTCATCGCTGGCCGCGGTCACCGACGACATCGACGCGGCGCTAGAAGCCGAAGGAAGCGTCTCTGTGCCCGAATGGGTGCTGGCAGGAAGCTCCCGACTCATCGCACAAGTCAGAGACGGAGCAAGACCCGACATCATCATTTCCGCCGATGCGTCACAGCTAGCAGAGATTCTCGACCTCGGCTATGTCGTCGTGAATGAACCGCGGATCACCAACCGGCTGGTTTTGGCGGTGGCCGAAGGCAACCCCGCACAGATAACCAGCATCGACGATCTAAGCCTGGACGGGCCCTTAATCGGCCTATGTGCACCCGAAGTCCCCTGCGGCGCTACCGCGCTGCGAATCGCAAAGGAGTTCGGCATCACCATGCGCCCCGACACAGCCGAACCCAACGTCCGCGCCCTGGCACACAAACTCGCCAACGGGGAGCTCGACGCCGGTCTCGTCTACGCCACCGACGCCCACAGCCTTGGACTCACCACGATCGCCGACACCCGCATCGCAAAAGGCAACGACTGCTCCAACCCGGCAGTCACGAGATACGGAATCGCCGCGCTCGCCACAACATCGGAGCGCGACACAAGATCCGACAGCGACAAGCGCCCAGAAGTGCAGGTTGAGCAATACCTGCTGACCGAGACACTGCAACAAGGCGGTTTCGAGTTGGGGCTCTGCCGATGATCCGGCTGCGGCGCGCCCCCGTAACTCTGGTGGCCCCGGCGACGCTGGCCGTTGCGCTATTGGTCATTCCACTGGTGGGACTACTGCAGCGCGCTCCGTGGTCGTCGCTGGTCTCCCGACTCCTCGACGACGCGGTCCTCGAAGCCATCAGGGTCTCGCTCATCGTCAGCTTCAGCGCAGCGGGACTCTGTCTGGTCTTGGGTCTGCCGTTGGCGTGGGTTCTGGCCCGAGTCGACTTGCCATTCCCCCGACTGGTACGGGCCTTGGTGTTGCTGCCCATGGTCCTGCCACCAGTTGTTGCTGGAACGGCCCTGCTGTTCGCGCTCGGCCGTCGTGGTCTCGTGGGCCAGTGGCTCGACAGTTGGTTCGGGGTGACGCTTCCTTTTACGACGGCGGGCACGATCCTGGCCGCAACTTTTGTCGCTTTGCCATTCTTTGTCACAACCGTCGAAAGCGCCCTCGTTGCACAGGGACGCGACCTCGAAGAAGCCGCCGCGGTCAACGCAGCAGGGCCGATGACTGCTTTCGCAACTGTCACGGTGCCATCAATTCGAGGTGCAATCGGTGCTGGTCTAGCGCTCGGTTGGGCCCGCGCGCTCGGTGAGTTCGGAGCCACGATCACTTTCGCAGGAAGCCTCGGCGGACGCACCCGCACGCTGCCACTACAAACGTTTCTGGCCCTCGAAACCGACCCCGAATCCGCGGTGGCGATCAGCGTGCTGCTGCTAGCGGTCAGTCTCGGAGTGCTCATAGCCCTACGCGGCAGTTGGCTGACCCGATGAGCGCCGAGGTTCGTTCGCCAGGACCGGGACCGGTTCAAATCGAGGTTCGCGGAGTAGTGAGACGCGAAGACTTCACGCTGTCGCTCGATGTTGCTATCAACCAAGAACGCACCGCAGTCATAGGCCCGAACGGCGTGGGAAAAACGACTCTGCTGCGCCTCGTTGCAGGACTCGAACGCCTCGAAAGCGGAGAACTCATGATCGACGGGCAGGTCGTTGACAACGCAGGATCAATCTTCATAGCTGCGCACCAACGAAGCGTGGCGGTGGCGTTTCAGGATCACCGCCTTTTCGGGCATCTGCGGGTGGTCGACAACGTGGCCTATCCACTGCGTCGGGCCGGATTGAATCGGAACACTGCCCGAGTCCGCGCAGCCAGCTATCTCACCGCGGTCGGCCTTACCGAAGTCGCCATGTCCAGACCAGCACAACTATCGGGTGGTCAACGCCAGCGGGCCTCTATCGCCCGGGCACTCGCCACGCCAGCACAGGTGCTGTTGTTGGATGAACCACTGGCCTCTGTAGACGACCAAAGCCGCGAGGCGCTACGCGATCTGTTGACCAACACCGAACATCGCACCGTTGTGTGGGTGACGCATGATCCCAACGACGCCAAATTCGCCAACACCACCATCACCCTCACATCGAACGACGCCGCAGCCCTACACTGACTCGGCCTCGCGGGACCGTCACATAACCCATCGCAGGACATGTAGGCCTATCAGGCAGTACGTTGGCCGGGGTGACATTGCTGGAGACTAGGGGGCTATCGGTCGAGTTCGGGGGGGTGTTGGCGCTCGACAACATTGACCTCGAACTTGAAGCTGGCACTTTGACCGGGCTGATCGGGCCCAACGGAGCTGGTAAAACCACCTTCATCGACGCGGTCACCGGCATGGTCCGTAGCAGCGGACAGGTCTTGTTTCACGGGCTTGATATCAGCCAACACGCGCCCCACCAGCGAGTCGAAAAGGGCCTGGTCAGGACATTTCAAACGCTGGAACTATTCGAAGATCTGACCGTCGAGCAAAACCTCTTAGCCGCAGCCGAACGCACGGGTTGGTGGCAGTTCATCAGCGACGCGGTTCGCCCCCGCAAATCAACCTCGGCGAACGCCACCGTCGGCCGATCGCTCGAACTCGTCGGCCTGAGCAACGAACGCCACCGACTCCCCGCCGACCTCAGCCACGGACAGCGAAGGCTCGTGGGCATGGCCCGGGCCCTCGCTGCTGGACCACAACTGCTGCTTCTCGACGAACCCGCCGCTGGGCTCGACTCGAACGAAAGTCTCATTCTCGGTCAACAAATCTGCACGATCGCCGAGACAGGTGTGACCATCTTGTTGGTCGATCACGACATGGGCCTCGTACTCGATGTCTGTGAACTCATTCATGTGCTCGATTTCGGCAATATCATCGCCAGCGGTTCGCCTCAGCAGATCCAAGACAACCCTGCCGTTGTCACCGCCTACCTGGGCAACCCCGCACAGAGCCAGTGACCACCACGCAACCAGCGACCACCAAGCGGCCCAAAACAGCCTTGGCCATCGCCGGGGTTGACGCCGGATATTTCGGTGTTCCGGTGGTGCGCGGGCTCAACCTCGAAGTTGCGTCTGGTGAGATCGTTGCCCTGCTCGGACCCAACGGCGCGGGCAAGACCACCACGCTGCGCACAATCTCGGGTTTGCTCCCACTGCTGAGCGGGACCATTGACGTGCTCGGCAAGCCAACAGACAGTCGCCGTCCCCATGGCTTGGCGCGCCGGGGAGTGTCACATGTGGCCGACGACCGTTCACTATTTCCTGGTCTGACCGTGCGCGAGAACCTTCGCATGGCACCCGGTCTGCGCCGTCGTCACCGCTCCGCTGCCTATGACCGGGCCGTCGACATTTTCGCTGCCCTCGGTCCTTTGATGGACCGTCAGGCGGGCTTGCTGTCGGGTGGTGAACAGCAGATGTTGGCGCTGGCCCGTGCCATTGTCTCTGGTCCACGCTTACTGCTGGTCGACGAAATGAGCCTCGGTCTGGCACCGGTGATTGTGGAGGAAATACTGCCGGTCGTGCGCCGTGTTGCCAACGAAGAAAACACCGCCGTCGTCATGGTTGAACAGCACGTTCATCTGGCTCTGCAACTCGCCGACCGGGCCGTGGTGATGGCGAAAGGAACGGTCGTGCTCGAAGGAGACACCGCTGATCTGCGAGCCAACCCGTCGGCGATACAAGCCAGCTACCTGAGCTAACCGGCAGCTGAAAGCGAGCCGGCGTTAGCGACCAAGCCAGGAGCCGTGGGCGCCGTAGGGGACGCGTTGGGGGGTGAACACACGCGCAACTGGGGGGCCGCTGAAGTTCTGGGCATCGATAATGCGCAATTCGCTGCGGTCCTTGGACGGATCGTAGGTGAGCAACATGGCCCAGCCGTCGTCTTCGGCAGAGTCAGGACTTCGAGGCACAAAGAGTGCTTCGCCTCCTGTGACAGGCGCCATGTCGTGCACCTCAGCATCGCCGGTGGTCAAGTCATATTTGTAGATCTCGGTACCCATCTCGGGATTGTGGGGGTTGTTGCCGAGTTGCATCGTGTAGCCGTAGCGCGCAGGCAAGCCAACAAGGCGGTCATCAACACGAGCGAAGTCGGACTTGCGGGAGTCGATCTCAACTTCTGAAACGGTGCCCGAGGTGAGGTTGATCGTCCACCGCCACAGCGACGCCTTAGCCGAAATGTCGTTGAAACCACCCTGCATCGCCCGCTCCGATCGACACACAGTCAGCACAATGTTGTCACCTTCTTCATGCGAGTTGACCGGATGAAAGACGTAACAGGGGTCGATATCGAACCAACGAATATCGGCGTCTGTACCGGTGCGTGGCATAACCCCGAGGCGAGCGCCATTGTCAGGGTTCCAATAAAACGGGCTCTCGCCCTTCATTGCCAGTTCAAGGTCGAAACAAACCGGAAGGTCCATCCAAACGACGTAGTTCGTGGTGATGTTGAAGTCGTGCATCATCACGCCAGTAGGAAGCGTGATCGGTTCGCTTTGCACCAGGTCGCCGCTTGGGGAGAAACGGTAGTAACGCAGGTACTCCGGTCCCAGCACGTTGTACCCGAACGCCAGCATCTCACCGGTGGTCGGGCAGATCTTCGGGTGAGCGGTGAATGCGCCGGCTAGGCGGTCGCCGAAAGTCTGCACACCGATCGTGTCGAGGTTGATGTCGATCTCCCACGGGTAGTGGACCTCTTCAAGCGCCAGGATCCGCCCTGCGTGTTGCACGACATGGGTATTTGCCGGGGAAGCAACCGGGTCAAGCGACACACTCGTGCCACCAGCCTCAAAGTAGGGGGTGCGCACATAGCGATTGCGATAAGAGGCCCGGCCGTCGGCCAGATCGATGCCGTGGATCATTCCATGGCCAAAAAACCAGTGATCGCTTTCGCCGTTGACGGGGTTGAATCCGTTACGCAGATAGAAGCCGTTGAGTTCAGGGGGAATCGTCCCCTCAACTTCGAGGTCGCTGGCGTCCAGCTCTTTGGTGACCGGGGCAAAGTTGCCGCTCAGATGCCATCGGGGGTCGGCCTCGGCGGCCTCCGCGGCGCTAGTGGTGCGGTCGTCTTCGGTGATAGTCATGCGGTTCCCCCGGTTAATTTCGGTTTGTGTACCTTACCCGATTCGGTTAACACTGTTAAGTTACCAACGAAATCGCCAGATACGGAATTGTTAGAGTGCCCAGAATGCCAGCGTTGCCCAGAGTGCCAAAATTGCCCAGAGTGCCCGAGTTGCAACGTAACCGCTTGCTGCTCGCCTTGGCGGCCATGGTCCTGCTCCTCGCCGCCTGCAGCGAACCACTAGACGACAACACCGGCAACGATGCAGACGACTCCGCAGACCTGTCTAGTTCTGAATCCGACGAAGACGACGACGCTGACGATGCCGACCCGGGCACCGAACCGGACAACGCTGAGAGCAGCGCCGACACCGCCGACGACACCGGCACCAACGACGGCGCCGGCACAGACGAATCTGATACTTCAGCCACAGGCGATGACGAAACCACAGATGCAGTCGCGGATGACGGCAGCATCGTCTGGCAACACGGAGGTGAACCCTGGTTTTTAGGAGCTATCCCCTCTGCGGCCGTCGCCGCGGACACCAGCTTGGATCCGATCAAGATCGGCATGATCAACCAAGAGGACACGCCCATCGGCTCGTTCCCAGAAGTGCGCTTCGCGGCCGAAGCTGCCGTCAACTGGATCAACGCAGAACTCGGCGGGGTTAACGGGCGTCCACTTGAGTTTCACTGGTGCATCAGCCCGTTCAGCCCCGAACAGTCCCAGGCCTGCGCCCAAGAAATGGTGCAAGAAGGCGTGGTCGCTCTGGTCGGCGGCATCGACGTGATGAGTCAGGGATCGTTCCCGATCCTGGAGCAGAACGGAATTCCCGTAGTCGGTGGTATCCCCGCGGGACTCACCGAACAGCGCAGCGCCACCAGCTTCACGTTCTCCGGCGGATCCTCGGGCGGTCTCGCGGCTTTCATGAAACACGCGGCGGACAACGGCGCCAAGAAAGCTGTGATTGCTTACGGCGAGTTCGACGCCTTCGAGGTAGCCGCCGCCGACTACGGAGCCGTCGTCGGCGAATACCTCGGTCTCGACGTGAAGCTGGTGCGCTTCCCGGTGATCGCCGCGGACTTCCTGCCAGTGCTGAACCAAGCCATCGACTTCGAAGCCGACGCGGTGGTGATCGCCGCGGCCGACAGCTCCTGTGTCAGCATCATGAAGACCTTCAAGGAACTCGAAATCGAAGCCCAGCTGTACCTCGTCGGGGCGTGCGCTGCCGATCATGTGATCGAAGCCGCCGACGGCGCCAACATAGGCGTCGTGTTCAACTCCGAAGGACCGGCCGACGACTCCGATGTTGAGGGCACGCTATTCGACGAGGTGACCAACCGATACAACACTGGGCCCGCCCAAGCCGCTGGCACCGTCGGATTTCGGGGAATGATGAACCTCTACGCGGTTCTGGTGGACCTCGGCGGTGATCACGTCACCAGCGAAGCGATCATCGACAAACTGCGCCAATCCGTCGACCACGAGAGCTTCTGGGGACACCCCTACACCTGCGATGGTCAGCAGGTGCCCGGACTCCCCGCCCTTTGCGCTCCACAGCAAACGCTGTTCAAGATGGAATCCGTGGGCGAGGTCGAGTTTGTGAGCGGCTGGATCGACACCGCCGAATTGTTCGCCGCCAGCGGCGCAGGCCGGTGATGCCAGCTTTGTCGGTACCCGTGGTGCCGGGCTGATAGACCCAATGGCGTGAGCGGACATCTCAGCAACCTGTTGCTCGGCCTGGGAAGCGGAGCAGTAATCGCCGCCTTGGCAGTCGGGGTGGTAGTCACCCACCGGGCCAGCAACGTGATCAACTTCGCCCACGCCGCAATCGGCACTTACCTGGCCCTCGTCTACTACGAATTCCGAGCCACCGGAGATGTCGTACAACCATTCCTGATCCCGTTCGTGCCGGAGCGGTTTCATCTTCTCCCGCGCCCCACGGTGGCCAGCGCCTTCATCATCGTGATGTTGCTGGCAGCACTCGTGGGGGCGCTCTGTTACCTGCTGATCTTTCGGCCGTTGAGACTGGCACCACCGCTGGCCCGCATCGTGGCGTCGCTCGGGTTGATGACTTATCTGATCGGCGTGATGGCGCTGCGCTTCTCAACCCTGTCTTCTGCCACCCTCAACATCGACGGCCCGTTGCCCACCAACATCGTTGAGATCGCAGGGGTCAGAAACATCGCCGACCGCTACTGGCTGACCGTCATCGTGGTGCTCGCATCGCTGGCAGTGTGGGCTCTATATCGCTTCAGCAACTTCGGGCTGTCCACCAGAGCAAGCGCCGAGAGTGAAACCGGAGCTGTTCTGGTTGGTATCTCCGCGGACCGGATCGGTGTTGTCAACTGGATGCTGGCCACGATGTTGGCTGGCGCAGCAATGATTCTCGCCGCGCCGATCACTCGGATCGAGCCGACAACCACGCCCTTGCTGATCGTGGCTGCCCTCGGAGCCGCCTTGCTCGGCCAGTTCAGATCGATAGGCGTGAGCGCTGCTGCCGGCTTCGGCATCGGAATGCTCCAATCCGAACTCCTGCATGCCCAATCGGAGTGGGACTGGCTGCCTGCCATCGGATTGCAACAAGGCGTGCCTTTCGCGCTGGTGGTCTTGGCCCTGATGCTGCGGGGCGACCGGCGGATCAGGCGGGGAGATCTGAGCACAAACATCACCTTGCCAACCGCGCCCGAGCCTCGCCACGCCATACGGATCACCGTCTTGGTGGTCGTGACCTGTGGAGCCGCGGTGTTCTTGTTGGGCTCGCATTGGCGGCTCGGCATCATGCTCTCAGCCATCGCCGCGGTGATAACCCTGTCGGTGATCGTGCTCACGGGTTTCGTCGGTCAGATTTCGTTGGCTACTTTCGCGTTGGCCGGAATCGCCGCGTTCGGCATGGTTCGAGCGCAAGACGAACTTGGTATCGGGTTTCCCGTGGCACCGTTGTTGGGGGTGTTGGTAGCTGTGGCGGTCGGAACTATCGCCGGCCTACCGGCGATACGAATACGCGGTTTGACTCTGGCCATCGCCTCGCTTGCCGCGGCAGTGGCTGTCGAAGAACTCGTGTTCAAATGGCGCTGGTTCACCGGCGGCTTAGGTGGCTCTCCGGTGGAACCCGCCCAGCTCGCCGGGGTTGACTTCAACATTCAAGCCATCGGCTCGGGCTACCCGCGCGCTTGGTTCGGGGTGCTGACGCTGGCCATGCTTGCTGGGTCGATGTGGCTCGTCGTCAACCTCAGGCGCAGTGCTACGGGTCGCCAATGGCTGGCAGTGCGCGCCAACGAGCGTGCCGCTGAAGCAATCGGGATCTCCGCGGTACGAGTCAAGCTAAGCGCCAACGCAGTGGCCGCGTTCCTTGCAGGTGTTGGCGGCACACTGCTGGCTTACCAGCAACAATTCGTGTCAGCTGCGTCTTTCGGCGCTTTGGACTCACTAGTCGTGGTGGCGATTGCGTATTTGAGCGGGATAGCAACGCCGATCGCCGCCCTTGTGGCTGGAGCACTCACCGAAGGCGGGTTGCTCACCGTCACGCTGGACCAATTCAATGACGATGCCTCAAGCTACCAATTCGCCCTCAACGGACTGTTCTTGATAGTCGTAGCGGTCAAGTTCCCATCCGGGATCACTGGAGCAAGACCTCTGAGGACCAGAGGCGTAAGCAAAGGAATGCGCAAGAACATGGTGGTGGGCACATGAGCGTAGAAACGAGCCGGGCGGCGCTGAGCGCTGATGCGATCGTGGCCGAAGCTCTCACGGTTGTGCGTGAGTCGGGAATCGAAGCGCTGTCAATGCGGACTCTGGGGGCACGCATGGGTGTCACCGCTCCCGCGTTTTATGCCTACTTCGGGTCCCGCGACGAGTTGATGCGGGCTTGCGCGCAAGTCTGCTACGAAGACCTTGCCAACCGTTTTGCCAACATTGCAGCCGGCAGCACCATTGAGATGCTCCGACAATCGAGTCTGGTCTACGTGCAGATGTCAATAGACGAACCGCAACTGTTCCAGCTCATGTTTCGTTATCGTCCCGATTCCCTCGGAATCGACATTGGCAGCGAACACAGTGGAGCATCGGCGGTGTTCAATGCCATGGTCGACAACCTGCGCAAAGCCATCGCCGAAGGCGCCCTCGCAGCGGCCGAACCGCTCGACTACGCCATGGCGCTGTGGGCGTCAGTGCACGGTGTTGCAACCGTCGCCAGAATGGCTCCGGGTCTTGACGCCGAGAGTCTCGTCGAACGCGTTGTCGACGGCCTCATCGCCGGATGGTCACCCCGAACCAGTTGAGCTACACCGCGGCAAGTCTTGTTTCACAGCTGGTGTCACAACTTGGGTCAAGGGACATAGTCCCGACCTCGCGCCGCGTGGAGTCCTAGTATTTGGACTGCGGTGGCGGTGGAGCACACCTCCTCCCCCAAAGGATGCGCACCACCGCCCCGCGCTCTCGGGGCCCGTAGGTCCCAGAACTCTCAGACCAAAACCGACGTATGACGGATGCAACATGTTGCGCCACAATGCGCTCAGCGTCAAGCGACATCTTGACCGCCGATGTCAGGCCAGGTTTTCGAGGTTGACGAGACGGCACGAAACCTCGGGTTCGGTTGCCGGTCGCACGAAGCGACAACCCATCACTCCGTGGTCGTGAGTGACTGGTTCGATCCAGTTGGGAACGCCCGGGTCGGAGTGGGCGACGACAATACGCACAGTTGAGCCGTCACGTACCACATTCTCCTTGTCGATATACCCCTGACCGGTTGCGTAGTTGGCGAGGTTTTCCATCCAGTGATTGCACAGTTGGAAGTTCCAATGCTGCGTTTGTGGTTCCTCAAACTCGACGACAAGCGCCTTGCCTTGCGGCACTCGCCAGTAGCCGAACTCAAAGATGCGATCATCGGGAGACCCGCCGATGCGCTCATACCACTCTTTGGTGTACTCGGTCTGATTTTCGCGGGTGAGAAGGTCACGGGTCCAACCGCCGTAGTCGGATTGCAGACCCAGGATGAGTTGCGCTGCTACCGAGAGACGCACCGCCATGTCTTCAGGTTCGGGGGTGAGCGGCTGAGGGTGCTCGTCGAGGCATTGGATTTGTAGCCGTGGACGGGCTTGGGTAGCTCGGTCGTCATAGACCACACGACCCATCAGCTCACGAGTGGTGGTTGCCATTGACATCCAACGCGACCCGTCCGTGGGTTCTTCGACTGACAAGATGAAGTCGACGGTGCCATCTGCGTCGGCGAAGTCATGCAGATAGGCGGTGTGGGGGGTGAGCGCCATGTTGGGGTTGAAAGTCTCCAGGTGATCCTCAGCGTCAAGGCCTACAGCGGTGGCTCCAACATCGTTGGGCACAGGCGGACTCCACGCCGACAAGTGGGTGTAGACGTCGCCGGCCGTTCCGGTGATCCGGTAGCGATATTTCGGGTTGACGGCTTGGACGATGTGGTCCTGGTTGGGTGACTGCACCCCCATGCCCCCTTGCATGGGCGGCGGAATCACGCCAACGCGCTGGGCTCTGGTGCCCGGGGTGCGCTGCTCGATCACTCGGGCGTTGGCCATCAACATCATCCGGGTCAGGTAACGAAACCCCTCGACTCGGTCTTGGGGGTCGCGGTCGGGTGTTTCTCGAAGGACGATGCGACCGGCCGCTTTCAACGTGTCGCAGAAATCATCCCAGGCCCGGCCGTCAAGCAGGCGCGCCCGACGCTCGTCAGCGATTTCACTCATATGTGTGCCCCCAGCCGTAACGCTTCAAGTTTCACTGCGCCAGAGCATCGCGAAGAAACCCGCACGGCGGCAAACTGCCCCAACTCTGGTGTTCGCAGGTTTGGACCAGCTTCGAGATGATCTTCGGGGCGTACCCCGGGTACCCTCCCGATACTTAGGAAAATTCATCGACAGACTCTGCTAGCAGAGAAGCTGGGATCGAAAGGAAACTCAGGACATGGACAATCTTGATCTTGGGAGCTTGAACTATTGGGCCATCCTGGTTGCGGTGCTGTTCAACCAAGTGCTCGGCGCGGCGTGGTACACGTTTTTGGCCAAGCCTTGGATGGCCGATGTCGGCCTCACCGATGACGACATGGAAGCCATGAAAGGAACGCCTCGACAGTGGTACCCCTACTTCATCGCTGTCGACGCCGGGTTCGTTTTCACGATCGGTTTGGCACTGCTGGTGCAGGGTCTGGGCGCGCAGGGTGCTGCAGAGGGACTCCTCGTTGGTGTTCTGGCCGCTGTCGGGTTCATCTTCACGTCAAACGCCATCAACTATGCCTTTGAGGGCCGCAGCCTGCGGCTATTCGCAATCAATAGCGGCTATCCGCTAATCGCCTACAGCGTGATCGGCATCCTGCTGGCCACCTGGAGCTAGCTCGCTTCGCCCACATCTATCGCCGGTCATGACATCGCAGTAGTGTGGGGTTGTGGGACCGTGGTTACTGGCAATCGCGATGGCCCTGGCGCACGGGCTACTGGCCGTCTTCTTGGTCTTCGGTGCACCGGTAGCAGCACGCAAGCCTCTGGTGATGCGCTGGTACCTGGCGATGCTGGTGCCGACCGCCGCGGTGAACATCTTGGGCATGGCCTGCCCGTTGACGGTCTGGGAGAAATATTTCTGGCGCCTCGCCGGCGAAACCCCGTACCGGGGAGGTTTCATCTCGCACTATTTCGTGGAGCCCTTCCACTCCCCCGGCCTCAGCCCCGGCGGCGAGACGGTCCTGTTAATCGCGATGGTGCTCTGGTGCACGCCCTGGCTCCTCTACCCCGCGACGAACCGCCTGCGTCAGCCGAGCGACTCGGGGATAATCGAGCCAGACACCAACCCAGAGGTCCTGGAATCCAGCAATCACTGAGGTTTCACCCAAGCCCTGCCGACAAGTCGTTGGGGCACGAATCACCCTGACAGGGCGCTGGCTAAGGAACGGCACACGGCGGACTGGAGACCAACGAACGTCTATCGAGACGTGAGCTTGTTGGTCAACGAGACGCATTCATCGGCGCTCGCGGTGCAAGGCAGGGAATTGACCGCCTTGCCTGCGAACGCGCCACTTGCGGTGTCTGGGGGAGGCTAGAAACGTGCGACCTGGAGATGGCTCACACCCAATACTTCGGGTACACGGCTATGATGCGCGGTCCAAACCGCAGTTGTGGGAGACAACATCTGGAGAATCCAGATGATTCTGTCGTAGTCAGTCTGGAGATCACGCTGCAAGATCGGTTCGTGATGTGCGACGCGATTTCGTAGGGTGCGAAGTCGGTCGAGTTGCCCGTGAAGTTCATGTCGGTTCGGTTGGGGCTCGAAGAGCCGGTGCAAGTTCGTGCGCCAGAGCCGGGCTTCATAGCCCTTGGCGAACAATGCCACCCAGAAACCGAAATTGAGTTCAGCTACCACACGGCCAGCGGTAAGGTGCTTCCCTGCACCTTGGATCGCACGTTTTCCGCTCTTCAATTCATTCTTCTTGAGCAAAGTGGAGTCGTCGAACCAGAAGTCCCCGTGGCTATCCGTCAGTATGTTGTTGACCGCGTTTCGCAAAGCGACCTCAAGGGTCTGAAGCGGGCCGTAGAAAGCACTCGCGAGTGCCACGTTCCGTGCGTACATGCTCATGGCATCACTGTGACTACCCGAAGCGAGTCTCAGGTACGTCCGGAGCCTCTCAGCAGAGAACGAATCACCGAGCGCCGCGAGGGAAGTTCCGTCATACTCAAAGCTCAAGGACGTGCATCCCACCGCTGTCTCTGATACTGTTTCTATTGTACGCTCCATGTGGGCCTCTCCCTTCGGGTGACGCTCCTGGTTGCAGACAACTCAGGGCTGGGTGTCACTAACCACAGTGACACCCAGCCCGGCACTTGCCACTAAGGGTTCCTTGGATCTTCGTCTTCCTCGGCATACACCATGTCGAGAGCGAGTCTTGCGAGTTCTAACCACTGGGAGCGTTCCGAAGGAGTGAACGGTTTGTCATGCGGAAGCTTCGATAAGAGCCCCCTTAGAAGTGGGTCAGGGTGCCCGGCCTGCAGATCCAACGCTCGCTTCGACCTTTCCTTCACGACTGGCTGTTCACTAGACTCGGTAGTCTCGGGTGCCGTCTGATCACCTTGTAACAAGGCTGGCAGGACTAAGCGGTCTCGTCCCGAAGCAAAAAATCCAGCCGATGTGGCTGATTTCTGAAATACCTGTCGAGCCCTTGAGACCGATTTGGTCGTCACGCCGAGCTTACACATCTCCGCTTCAAGACCTGTGTCTTGAGGAAGCATCTGTCCGTTGAAGTTCTCGTAGAGTTTCTGATACAGAGGAACGTTCAAGAACGCGCGGACCTTTGCCTCAGCTCGCTGGTTTGGATCCGCGACGGCAACACCAAGATCCGTGAGCTTGACAGTCTTGCTGCGAGGTTCGATCATCCCAAACATTTTCGCTGCCGACATCTGGTTTCTAAACTTGCTACTAGTCACAGTAGTCTTGAGCGATGCGGCTAACTGGGACAATTCACAGGCATTTCCGTATTCGTTGTACACTGTCTGTGCTAGTCCAACAGTTTGGTCAAGATTGATATAAGGAAAGCGGACCTTAGATCTCTCTCTCTCGTCTCTCTCGTCTCTCTCGATGTCGGAAGTCGAAGCGGTTGCGTTTGGCTGCTGTTCATCGCTATGTGGCATCTTGTTTCCTTTGTTCGCGATTTTCTCATCCGGTGTTCGGCATTCGTAACACTAGCGAGCTCCTGTCGGTCGTGCAACCCGTTAATTTCTGGTATTTTTGATTATGTATGCGAATAGTCTCAACATTGTGGCAAAGCTGCCCAGTGATCCGGCTACGAAGCCGAGCTTCGGGGCACAGATAATGAGTTCCGAGAGTTGCGTGCAGTCAGCAAGCGGTGCCCAACCTGTTGGACGTCCCAACAGAACGTGGTGGTACTAGTAGACCAGCCTCGCGTTGGATCAAAGAGACCCGTTTAGGGACTTCGGAGCGATTAGCACACGGCTTCCCCATCCCCATGACTAGAGGACCTGTTCGTCCGATTGAGGGCGTTGCGGAGGAAGTGGAGTTGTAGGAGCATGAGGTTTTCGGCGACTTCTTCTTGGGGGGTCATGTGGGTGACCCCGGACAGGGGGAGGACGGTGTGGGGGCGGCCGGCTTCGAGCAAGGCGCGAGACAGTTGCAGAGTGTGGGCCGCTACCACGTTGTCGTCGGCTAGGCCGTGGATCAGCAGCAACGGGGGCACGCCTCTCGCGTCGTCAACCTGAGCAGCGCCGAAAAGAACGTCGCTGCGCTCGTAGTTCTCAGGCTCGGATTCGGGGTGACCCAAGTAGCGCTCGGTGTAATGGGTGTCGTACAACCGCCAGTCGGTCACCGGTGCTCCGGCGATAGCAGCGTGAAACACATCGGGTCGGCGTAGCGCAGCCAACGCAGCCAAATAGCCGCCGAACGACCAACCCCGAATCGCCACACGGTCAAGATCAAGGCGGGGATTCAACTCGGACATCGCATACAGAGCCTCGATCTGATCGTCGAGGACCGGGCCCGCCAGATCCCCTCGCACCTCCCGCTCAAACCCCGGTCCCCGACCCGGCGTACCGCGGCCATCGGTCACCAGCACCGCGAAACCCTGATCGGCGAACCATTGCGAAACGTAGAACAGCGACCGAGCCTGCTGCACCCGCTGCGCGTGCGGGCCGCCATAAGGGTCGAGCAACACCGGCAATTTCGTCTCTGAATCCGCTTCAGAAGACTCGTTCGGCAACAGCAGAGCAGCCGCCAGTTCACGTTCGCCGAGACGATGCAACGACATGTTTAGACCGATATTCGGTGGCTCGCTATGGCTGGCGATTCGTGACACGGCACGCCCCTGATGACGAACCTCGACCCCTACACCATGATGAGCCAGGCTGCGGTTCACACGCACTTCGGTTGCACCGCCGACGACCGCGCTCTTGATGCCACCTGAGTTGTCCCACCAGCGCAGTTCGCCATTCCAACTCACCGTCGCAACCTGCACAGAAGTTGGTTCCCGACAAGCGGTAATCACGATGCCGTCGTCGCCGACATTAATCACGCTTCGCACCTGCACCCCGTCACCGGTCAACGCCACGCCATCAACACACAAACGCCGAGCCGGCGCTCGATCCTCAACCGTAACCAGCCGCTCGTCGTGCAACACGGGAGTTCCAGCGATCAACTCAATCCAATGCTCATCGACCACCTGATAGCGCTGGGAGCACTCCCCCGTGCACGCATCCACATCAAGCACGCCGAGAGTGCGCTGATCTCGGCTCTGCACCGTCAACAAAATGCCGTCACTAGTCCAATCGGCTTTGGCCAAATACTCCCAGAGAGCGGTGCTGTCACCGGGCGCACCCGGAGCCGCGGAGGCGAGTGACACGCTAGAGCCGGGCGCACCCGGAGCCTGGCGGTGCCTCCAGTTCACGTCGACGCGGCTGTTGTCGAGACCGATAATGGCCAGGGCCACATCAGCATTGGCGCTACCGGCTGCTGGGTAACGAACCTCGGTTGGCGTCGCCCAAGGGGTCACCGGCGCACCAATCCACCAAGTATCGATCGGAGCCACATCAACTCTTTGGACCAACAGCGCATCGCTGTCCGGCCCCCACCAAAACCCGCGAGTCCTGCCCATTTCCTCAGCCGCGATGAACTCGGCAGCGCCCCACGAAACCGTCTCATCTGCCTCCCCGATCAGCAATTGGTCTTTGTCGTCGGTCGCCATACGCAGCTCACGGCCTGCCACATAGGCGACCTTTTCTGTGTCGGGCGACAACCGCGGATCGAACGCACCCTCGGCTGTGTCGAGCACACGCACTTCGCCGCTTTGTAGATCCACACGAGCAATCTGGGATCCGATAGCAAAAACGGCGACCGTCAGATCACGGTCAACGTCGTAGGCCACAATGCCACCCCCGGACTCGCGGGCCCGCTCCCTACGAGTTCGCTCCGCGGCTGGCAGATCAGCAAGATCTGAGCCGAACTCCGCCGCGTCAACGACAAGATGTTCGGTGTCAGCCAACACATCAAACAACCACAGAGAATTGACCGAGTCGACAGGTCCGCTCGAACGCAGAAAGGCAACCCGCTCACCATCCGCGGAAACCCGAATGTTACGGGGAGCGCCGAGCGTGAAACCCCGAGTCAGCGCATGGCGTCGAGGAAAGGACCGCTCATCGGCAACCGGCGGAGTTTTCATCTGCGTATCCTTGCGGATGCAATCGCCAATCGCACGGTCTTGCTCCAGCTGTCGTTGGTGAAGTGCCCTGCACAAAGGCCCACTACATCCCAACATGAACCGCGACACAGAATGCACCGAATTGGCCGAGGAGACCAGCCGAACGACGCTTGGGCATGTCCGACCGACCATTCGTTGCCTCTTGGAAGATCTCCGACCAACCATCGGAGCCGGAGAGATGCGTGAAGCGTTGAAAATCGCGGAGGCCGACCTCAATACCGACGCTTTGTACCTGTTCCCAAACACGCTCGATCAATTACGGAATCCCGTGCTGGACAAGGCAAACTCGTTGGCCAATGACCCAAACGCCGACCGAATGCGGATCAAAGCAATCACAGACCGACATGTCATAAAGGTCAAGACGGGCCCAGATCGTGCGGCGATGTGGAGAGACGAGGATGGTCAGTGGTGATTGCTGGCTGCGGGGCGCCGAAGAGACGATGGGCCCGACGACTTCTATCGAGAACTTGAGAAGTACGGTAACGACTCGTCTCCTATCGCGCCGACGCAGCGTGACAAGGACTACCTGCGGTTTGAGACGGAGTACAGCAAAGAACTTGAACTGGAACGAACTGTTCACGCCCGGGTACTGCAAGCTCTCCTTGGGGCCGCCTCTACGCCAGGTGAATGGGTCTCGCTGGAGGCCTTCGGAGCGCAAGTAGGTCTTCGGATCGAGCCGGACGAAGACGGCATTGCCGTCGTTGAGGTGACTTGGCGCATGGTGGATTACGCCGACCACCAACGATTACCCGTCGACTTGCTGGCGATGATCCCGGCGGGCCAGAACATCGACGACTGGGCGTGCCTGAAACCGCGGGACTCGGGCATGGACCAGCTGTGGCACACGTACGTCACCGCAGTCTGGGTCGAGAATCTCGCGGTGTCTGCTGAACTCGACCTACTTGAGCAGGCCGCGAACAACGCCACGGCGATCGATCCCGTCAGCGACGGGTCGGAGAACTTCAGCCACTGGGCAAAGGGCAGCGTGGTAACCCGTGCCTACATCGAGGGGATCGAGATCATGGGGCTGTGTGGTGCCCGCGTGGTCGCTCATCGCGACTACGAGGAGCTACCAGTCTGCGACAAGTGCAATGAAGCATTTGCTCTGCTGCGGAAACTTCGCGCCGCGAGCGAGTCTTGAGCGGAACGGTTCAGAGCAGTCCAGCGGCGTGGGCCGCGCGCTGCCGACGACGATCATCTGCTGTCGCAGCAGCTTCGCGACTCTGGATCATTGCCGCAGCACGCTCTCTGAGAATTCTGACAATCTCTTCTCCGGGGACTCGTAGATGGCTGCCGACTACGAAGGACTCAATTCGACCTTCGTCGCACATTCGAGTCAGGTGGGTGCGAGACATTCCAAGCGCCTTGGCTGCCTCAGTCGAACTGAGTGGCTTGCTGGTGCTGATTGCGGCGACGGCATCGCCACGGGCAAGAGTGTGCAAGGCGAACATGAGTTGATCTTGTACGGGTTCCGGTAACGCGCTCAGGTCTAGTGTTCCGCTGTCATCGGCGTCTTCGGCGATACGGCTGAGCAGGCTTAGGTCGTCAGCACCAAACGATGCGGAATCGACAACGTTCAAAGGAGAGTTGCGCATGGGTCCATCTTTCGTGCACCATAACTGGTGTAAGTGCAATATCAGTTAGAAGTGCGATAACTCTACACCTTCAGTATGGATTAGTCCAACCAAAAAATGCACTGAACGGTCACCGGTGGTGTGCTCGTGCTTATCCTTGCGGATGCAAACGCCAATCGCACGGAGACATCATGGAGCAACACCAAGGAATGGTTCGCTGGGGCATCTCTTCCACCGGCAATATCGCCACTCAGTTCGCTGACGCGTTCACCCACGCAGAAGGCGGACGGCTTGTTGCCGTCGGTTCACGAACGCAAGACAAAGCCGTTCAGTTCGCGGCCACCCATCAAATACCCCGAGCACACGGCAGCAACGCTGATCTGGCAGCGGACCCCGATGTCGATGTCGTCTATGTGGCCAGCTTGCAACCCGCCCATGTGCACGACACCGTGATGTTCCTAGAAGCTGGCAAACACGTGCTGGTTGAGAAGCCGATCGCCCTCAATGTTGCAGAGGTCGACCGCATGACCGCCGCCGCGCAAGCCAATGACCGGTTCTTGATGGAAGCCATGTGGATGCGCTTCAACCCAGCCCACATTGAAGCCGTCAAACGCATCAACGACGGTGCCATCGGCGAAGTCCGCCGTATCCATGCCGACTTCTCATTCGCCATGCCTTTCGACCCCGACAACCGGCTTTGGAACCTCGAAGCAGGCGGCGGGTCGCTGCTCGACCTCGGCGTTTACCCGCTCACGTTCGCCTGGTGGATTCTCGGCGAACCCGCCTCGATCTCCGCGGCCGGGCACATCGCCGAATCTGGCGTCGACGCTGAAACGACCCTGTTGTGCCGCTGGTCCAATGGAGCCTCAGCCACACTGACAAGCGGAATCGACGTGTTTGGAACCCTCGACGCCAGAGTCGAAGGCACCGGTGGATTCGTGGAGTTTCCCGCACCAGCCCACGCCACCGACACCGTCATTGTGCAAAGCGGACCCGAACGCGAAGAGATCAAGGAATCACTCCCGTCGCTGCACTATCAGGTGGCTGAAGTCCACCGTTGCCTCGCCGCCGGTGAACAACAGAGCCCTCGCATGACTTGGGCCACTAGCCGATCCATGATCGCAGCTTGTGACGCGGTCCGCGCCGAACTCGGCGTCCGCTACGCCAGCGACTGAACCGGACCATCGGCGAGCACCACTTGGACCACCTGGGACTCGGAATCTGCAACGAGCACGCCGCGGCCGGGGATGTTCGGGAGTTCAAGACGGGCAGGGAGCGAAACGCCCAGCAGGTCGCCGTCGATGGGATCTGGTTTCAACAAGAATCCGACCCTTGACGACCGGATGTCTGCGGCCCAATGACCGTAGGCAGAACGAAAACGATCTGGCCGAGCAGAAGCCACGATGTGGATCCCGGGCGATGGCGAGGCCACCAAGTCGGCCAGTTGACCATCAAGATCAGCGACATTCAAGCAATCATCAATCAACACCACCATCGGGCCGGACGAAACCGCCTCGGCCAGCGACTCAACCCCGACAGGATCGCGCCCCGCACGCGCAGCGAGTTCATTCTCGCTCCGTGGACCGTCAGCAACAATCACGCAGCTTTCGCCGCACGCCGCTGCGATAGCTGCCAAAGCGTTGGTCCGCCCGGAGCGCGCCGGACCCAAGATCAGCGCATGTTCGCCACGATGAAGCCGCAAAGCGCTCAAGCCCAGGTCGCGATCCCCGACTGCCACCAACAACTCGGTCTCCACAGGCCCGACCTGAGCCGATGCCCCCACAGCGGAAGCCGCTATCACCGCAGCGAGTACACCGACTTCATGGGGAACGACCGACGGAGCGACGCAATCACTACGTGCCGGCACCGACTCTGCTAAAGACGGCGCATCCCTGATCACCTGGGCGATGGCATGGTCGCCGGCGCGCAACACCCGCCCGGCGCCGAACGCTTCAGTTGACTCCTTGACCCCGAACCGCAAAGCGTCAGAGGGGTCTCCCACCCGATGCAACAACACCGTCCCGACCGTTGCGGCCAGCGCCGGAGGCAGATCAGCCCCACGGCGAAGCGAAACTGCCACCGTCACACCAACAGACGGTCCATCAGCCCAAATCCGCTCCAACGCCTCATGTACGCTCTGCTCGCGAACCGGATCATGCGCCCGACCGAGACCTCCAAGATCATCGATCACCAACAAGATCTGGGGTGTCTGATAGTCGCTGGCTCGGCGGCGCACGATCTCCTCGTCCAACCAGCGCAGCAACCGCACACGAAGCTCCTTGTCCGTAGGAGCAACGACCGTTCCGCAATGCGCCAATCCAACCAACGGGCCGAGTCCACCGGCGTCGTGGTCAACGATGTGAACATGGGGAGCTGCGTCTCCGGCGCAACGAGTCACCTCCAACACCGCTGTGGCAAGGGTTGTCGTCGCCCCCACCCCGGGTGCGCCGACTACCACCAGGTGACCGTCATCCAGCGTCCAGCCAGACACCGACTGGCGCTGCTCATCGGGCTCATCGACAAGCAACCAACCCGAAGGTTCACTCAGCTCGGATCGGCAGACATCGGTGGGCAGCGCAGGCGGCCACGGTGAACGCGGCGCTCGGCCACCCGCGCTCAAATGTGCGTCACGGATCGTGGCGACCAGACGCTCCAGGTCGGTCGGGCCGTTGAGCGAGCTTTTGATCTCTGCGGCCTCCCGCACACAAACGGTGGCCTCGGCGCTCGAATGGCCGGTCGACAACGCCGACTGGAACGGAGTGAACTCGCCAGGTCCGAAACGGGCGATCGCCCGACCAGGACGACTACGAGGAATTCCCGCAGCATCGCCAGCATCGATGATGTCGACCGACTCACGGGGATCGCTTACCCGCAGCGCGATCCGACAGGTTGCGTTGGCACGAATGTCGTCGGTCACAACCCCAGCCGGGCGTTGCGTGGCGAGCACCATATGAACACCGAGGCTGCGTCCCCGCTGCGCGATACCAACCAGAGCATCCAAGAACTCAGGCAAGTCAGCAGCCAAAGAAGCAAACTCGTCAACCACCACCAATAGACGGGGCAGCGGCTCAATCGAAGAACCCTCCGTGCGGCTACGAACCCGGTATGCCGCGAGATCCTCTGCACCCAGTTCGCGCAGGCGCTGCTCCCGATAGCGCAGTTCCGCCTCCAAACAACGCAACGCCCGAGCCCCGAGATGTTCGTCCAGATCGGTGACGAGCCCGGCGACATGGGGGAGTTCAGCGCAACAATCAAATGCTGCGCCGCCCTTGTAGTCGACGAGCACCATCGCCACATGGTCCGGATCAGCCGACGCAGCCACGCCAGCAACAAGCGACCGAAGCAACTCGGATTTTCCTGAGCCAGTAGTGCCGCCGATCAGCACATGGGGACCGTCCGCGATCAGATCAAGCACCACCGGCCCCTGCGCATCCGCACCGATCGGTGCCGCCAAATCAGCGGTCCCCCGCGTGCGTCGCCAACGACGCCGAATCTCACGCTCGTCGTCACCGCTCACACCAAGCAACCCCAACAATGAGCACGCGGCCGGAACGCCAGCGCCCACCAAAGGCAGTTCGGGATCATCAAGGCGAGCTAAACGCCGAGCCGCCCGCTGAGCCACCGCCGCGTCGATACCCCAACCCAACGCATGCTGCCCAGCCCCATGTTGACGTGGATCAACCAGTTGAAGCCGACCCAAATCATCGGCGGTCACCACCAGATCGCATCCCGCGGGGAGGCGATGAGCGTCTTCGACCAAAACAATCGCCGCAGTTCGTTCACTTGCGAGCAGCCGTCGACCGACTGTTGAGCGGCCTTGAAACGGGTCCGCGCCGTCAATCACGGCGAGAATCATCCGTTCAGCAGCGACCGCCAGCAACGCGTCGGCGGTTCCAACCTCGACGGTGGAAACAACGGTCGCGCCCCGCTGGGCAGTGATGTGATCAGCGGTGTGGGGAAGCCAACGACACCAATCCCAAACCTCGGTGTCATCCGCGCCGACAGCCACCGCGAGATCAGCGGGACCGTGATGCACCGCCGCCTGCAAAACAAGAGCTCGCGCTACCGCCACCGTGACATCGCGGTCGCCCACCAAACCAAGGATCTGTCCCGCAGAAAGATCTACTTCGACCGGCACATCGCTCATCAGCGGCAAATCCGTCACAAAGGTCACGGCTCGTTCTGCGGGCGGTTCACCCTCGGGCGTGACAAGAGTCGGGAAAAACGCCTGATCGGTGACGCCTATCGCAATCCTAAAAGCGTCGGGATGTTCGGGGCGGCGTTCCCAACAACGCACCGATGGGCCTTCAGCCCGTCGCACAACCTCCGCCGGATCAGGATGCAATCCGCGTCGACGCGTCATCTCCGCAACACGACGCACCGGTAGGGTCGCGACCAATCCAGCCAACTTCTCGTCGAGATCTGCCAGCGCACGGCGATGATCGCGGCGGTTGCGGCGACGCCGTTCCCACCAAGTGCCGATCGTGATCACCGGCCCGAGCGCCGCAAAAACCGCGAACAAAGGACTCAACAGAAGCGCGATCACCAGCCCAGCGATGATCGGCAGCACGATCCCTGCCACCGACAAAGCCTCGCTTTTGGCCAACTCCGGCGCTTCAGAAGGTGCGTCAAGCTCGGGAAGATCCACATCAGGAAGGCGCCGAGGTGGGCGGTTGAAAGGGATCGTGCCGCCAGAAGCGCCCAGAGCCGAAGTGACCGCCACAGGCCGGTCATCTGAGACAGTGCGCATCATCAAGCGAGTCGCGCCGATGCGCACTATCCCGCCGACCGGCAACACCGCGCGGATGCCCGACACAACAGCGTGGCCGTCAACGGAGGTGCCGTTGCGCGATCCGTGGTCAACGATCTCGGTGATCGAGATGCTGCAGTGACGAGCCGACACTGTCGGGTCATCAAGACGCACACCAGCTTGGGGGTCGCGTCCAACCAACACTGTTCCCGACAGCGGGAACGGGCAGGCCACACCGGCCCGGACGCCGCCGACAATGGCAAGCGTCCGGGCGGTGGGGGTGGCTGCAGCTTGGTTCGTTGCTGTTTCCAGCACCGAACCTTCGCAAAGAGCAACTGACGACAATGGCGCGTCAAGGCTCAGATGTTGTCCATCTAGAATCGCAGGCCCAGACACGCCGAGCGCGGATAGTAGATCTTCAACCGGGGCGTTCGGGTCGCCGATCTCAAGTTCGGCGATCCGTTCGCCAACTTCGCAACGGTGAACGATCCGCACTCCGAACCTGCCACACCAACAGTGACATCACCGAGAATCCAACAACCTCAAACTGTGTCGAGTGCAGAAACGCCAGCCTGAAGCTCGCGGGTGATAAACGAAGAATGCTCGCCCAGCGCCTCAGACAAATTCATCAGGTTCGGACGAAACTCGGTGTTCCAAAGCTGATGAAAACGGTCGGCACGGTTGCCTTGCCAGGTGGTGCCTTCGAGTCCGGATTGAATCGCCCTAATCACGTCTTGCACCGCTTGCTGTTGCCGAGCAAAGTTGCCTGCCAGCTGCTCCATTTGTGACTTGCTCATGACCAGCATGTCGCCCGCCATATGTCCTCCTTAACTACATGGGTTAACAAAGGGGGAAATATGGATCGGGGAAATCCGCCGAAGCAGACACTCGCAGATTTCAGCTTGAAAAGCAACTAAATAATCTAATAAATCTCGAAAACCAATAGCCCGCTGGGTCGGTTCAGCTTGAAAGCTCACGTTTGATCGCCCCAAGCGGGTCTGACTTGAAGGCTTGTACCGACCCTTGATGAGCGGCGAGGGCCTGAAATTCCTGGCCGGCACGCATCGCGGCACGCCCACCAGCGACGTCGAACTGGCGGTGAACCATGCGTTTATGCAGCTGAGCCAGATCCGTCGGGATCGCGGCAACACGCTCCGCTATCGCCAGCACCGCGGCCTCGAGCTCAGCTGCGGGGTAAGCCCGGTTGGCCCAGCCAACACGAGCCGCTTCGACCCCGTCGATCACGTCGCCGGTCAACATTGCTTCCATGGCGTGACGCAAACCCAGTAGCGGTTCGTGATACTGCCAGTCCGGTGGCGACGCAACCCGCACAACCGGATAGCTGATCTGTGCATCGGCGGCGACATAGACAAGGTCACACGCCGAAGCCAGCTCAGTGGCCCCGGCCATCGCATAACCGTGCACCTGGGCGATCACAGGTTTCGCCAAATCCCAAATCGAGAACCATCCATCAGTCGCCTGGCGGCTCCAGGCTCCGTCACCGGGCGCCGAATGATACGGCGTGTCATCCATCAGCGGGCTGCGCAGGTCATATCCCGACGAGAAACAAACACCAGAACCACGCACAATCGACACATGCACGTCGGAGTCACGGTCATGTTCCTGCAACGTGGCGAACAACTCGGCGCGCAGAGGTGTGGAGATGGCGTTGCGTTTGTCGGGACGGTTCAACGTCACATAACGAACCTGGGGCGCTGCCTGTTCAACCGTCACTAACTTCTCACTCATCGGACTTCCTCACTCTCGGCTTCCAGTCATGTCAGCGGCAACTTCAAGACCCTCGTCGGAATCGCTGCGCACGATCAACCCTGTCACCCCCGCCGGCACCACCTCATGCCAACGGTTGCGGCAGCGTTGCGCCGAACCGAACAGCGAACCAGCATCAATGTACTCATCGGGAACCGCGGCGATCGCCTCGTCCTTACGGCCCGCCAACCACAAATCCTGAATCCGTTGAGCGGCGTCGGGGAAACCCCTCCGGGCCATGGCCTCCTTATGGAAGTTCTTGCTCTCGCTGCCCATCCCGCCCACATACATCCCAGTCAACGGCTTCTTAGCCTCAATCGCGGCTTTCACATCGTCGGTAATCTCAATCGTCAACCCGCCCATAATGTCGAAATCATCGGGACGGCCACCACGGCGAGCCCAACCCTTGGAAAGATTCGGTCCGTGGACCTGCCAACCATCAGATCCGTAACCCATCGGCAACCACCCGTCGCACACCTCAGCAGCCAGCGCAGTGTTGAGCGGCGCACCTGCCGCGATCCAAATCTCGATGTTGCCCGCCGGATGCAGA
The DNA here is from genome assembly GCA_965198365.1 of Candidatus Aldehydirespiratoraceae bacterium. Taxonomy (GTDB): domain Bacteria; phylum Actinomycetota; class Acidimicrobiia; order Acidimicrobiales; family Aldehydirespiratoraceae; genus VXYK01. The sequence continues at coordinate 3,126,370 of OZ240617.1, forward strand.
ATCGACTTCAGCGCTTTGCCTTGACCGATCGCGCCCGGCCCCTCATAGGGAAGCGAGATCTCGGCGCCGTCGTGGCTTACCGGAGCTTCACGAGCAAAAACTTTGCGCATGATCGCCACATAGTCACGCAACCTTTTGACCGGTGAACCCCATGGCTGGCCATACCAACCCTCCACGATCTGTGGACCCGACACACCCAGACCGACAATGACCCGACCGCCCCCCGCCAAAGCGTCGATCGTCATTGCTTGCATGGCAGTGGCCGCAGGGGTGCGGGCCGCTAGTTGCACAACTCCGGTCGCCAACTTGATCCGGTCGGTGTGGGCAGCCAGAAACGCCAGCGGAGTCAGCGCATCGCAACCATAGGCCTCAGCGGTCCAGACCGAGTGATAGCCGAGCCGTTCAACAAACTGCACCCGCTCAACAGGCACCTCAAGATGCGCCGCACGATAAAGATCGAGTCCCAGACCGAGTTTCACAGTTGTACGAACCGGGCGTTCCAGAAGATCCCAGGAAAGTTCAAAACCCGCAGCAAACCCACCGAAAACGCGGGAGGCGCGGAGCAAACACCGTGGACGGAGGTAACATTCATTCCCACAGCATATGTGGGAACGAATGTGGGAACGAGAAAACCGGCAGCCATGAACACCGGCAGCCATGAACAACCTGACCGCAGCCAACCCGCCCTGATCCTCGTGAGACACACCAAATCCCCGACAATTCCGGTCTTCTGACCAACACTCACGAGTTGCGGGAATTTGGCGAGGGCGCAGACCGAACGCCTCGAGCATCTTGTCCGTTCCGACGTAGGACACCGTGGCCACACTGGGGGCGTCTGCGGTCACCCACACCGTCGAGGATCTGGGACCGACGAGATCGCACGGTTCCGGGTGCGGCTGACGACAACCGACGGCCGCTTCGCGGACTCGCGCCCGCTTGATGTGCGATCGCCCACCGACACACCCGCACCGGTGGGGTTCGGGGCGATCTGGCCGACCCAGACCAGCATCACCCTGGAGTGGAACACACTGCAAACCGCCGCGGAATACAAGCTCGAATACCGTAAACACGGCGACAGCGACTGGACTCGGGTCGTCGGCCACTCAGCCCGAGAGCCCGCGCAACATACGCCTCACCCACGACACCCAGCTCAGCCGCACACTGGCCTGGGACCCACCGCTGGAGCCATGGCTGACCACCCTCAAAACAGCACGCACCGGACCCGGACCCCAACAAAGCGTCACCGACCCGTGGATCACCGGCTACCGAATAGAACGAGCCGAGTACCGAACCGACGACGACGGCGACTGGTACCTGCCCCACGACGGCGTCTGGGAAACGCTGCGCTACGAGACCGACGTCGACACCGCCACCACCCACACCGACACGACCGACCAAGGCGACACCCGATACGTCTACCGGGTCTGGGCCCACAACGCGGCAGGACCCAACCACTACTCCTTCGACGACGACTGGGCGTTCAACGGCCCAAACCCCGAACCGACGGAATAGAGCCGCCCCGGGCGACATACCGGAACGCGGGACCTATTCACGAATTTCTGGCGCCTCATCTATTCATGCATAGGATGCCCCTCGAGAACAGCCCAGCGGTGCGTGCGCTCAGCCCAGATCCCCACAACAGCCCGCGACCAACAGCCGGCAAGCATCAGTCGGCCCCAGGAGGCATCGCATCGTGCATTCGATCTCCATTCGACATGCCACCATATGGCGATTCCGCACACCAGCAGACGGCGAACACTGTAGTCTGGGGAAAGCAGCGAGCGTGCTGATGAGCGTGCCGCAGTCGATGAACTCCCATGAGACGTGACGCCATGTATGCGAACCGAGGGGTACGCCTCGTCAGTGTTGCGTTGGCGGCCTTGGTGCTGGGCGGTGTGACGCTCATCCCAAAGGACGCCGAGGCCCAGAGCACACAAGACGATTCCCCCACGGTGGTGTCGGCGGGTTCGGTGTTGGTGCCGCCGGGTCTGTCGACTGGCGACGAGTTCCGGGTGCTGTTTTTGACTTCGACCAAGCGTGACGGGACCTCGACCGACATCGGCGTCTACAACTCGTTCGTGCAGGCCGCCGCGGCAGCCGGCCACGAAGCGATCGCGGACTACAGCGGCGGGTTCCGGGCCGTCGCGTCCACCGCGGACGTCGATGCCCGCGACAACACCGGCACCACCGGGGAGGGGGTGCCGATCTACTGGCTGGGCGGCGACAAGGTCGCGGACGACTACGCCGACTTCTACGACGGCACCTGGGACGAACAGGCCAACGGGACTGACGAGACCGGCTCGGCGCGCGACATCACCACCAATCTAAACTCGGCATGGACCGGCAGCGACAACGACGGCACCGCGCAGAACCTTCTGGGCTTTGCCCGCAGCCTGGGCGGCGACGGAACCTTCTTCGCGGCCGCCGCCGATGCCGGCGGCTCGGGGTCCAGCAGCGGTCCGCTGAGCGGCAAATCATCCAGACGCAGCAACCAGCGCTCCCTCTACGCCCTCTCGAAGGTCTTCACCGTCGGCCCGCAGGTGGTGTCGGGGGGTTCGGTGTTGGTGCCGCCGGGTCTGTCGACTGGCGACGAGTTCCGGGTGCTGTTTTTGACTTCGACCAAGCGTGACGGGACCTCGACCGACATCGGCGTCTACAACTCGTTCGTGCAGGCCGCCGCGGCAGCCGGCCACGAAGCGATCGCGGACTACAGCGGCGGGTTCCGGGCCGTCGCGTCCACCGCGGACGTCGATGCCCGCGACAACACCGGCACCACCGGGGAGGGGGTGCCGATCTACTGGCTGGGCGGCGACAAGGTCGCGGACGACTACGCCGACTTCTACGACGGCACCTGGGACGAACAGGCCAACGGGACTGACGAGACCGGCTCGGCGCGCGACATCACCACCAATCTAAACTCGGCATGGACCGGCAGCGACAACGACGGCACCGCGCAGAACCTTCTGGGCTTTGCCCGCAGCCTGGGCGGCGACGGAACCTTCTTCGCGGCCGCCGCCGATGCCGGCGGCTCGGGGTCCAGCAGCGGTCCGCTGAGCGGCAAATCATCCAGACGCAGCAACCAGCGCTCCCTCTACGCCCTCTCGAAGGTCTTCACCGTCGGCCCGCAGGTGGTGTCGGGGGGTTCGGTGTTGGTGCCGCCGGGTCTGTCGACTGGCGACGAGTTCCGGGTGCTGTTTTTGACTTCGACCAAGCGTGACGGGACCTCGACCGACATCGGCGTCTACAACTCGTTCGTGCAGGCCGCCGCGGCAGCCGGCCACGAAGCGATCGCGGACTACAGCGGCGGGTTCCGGGCCGTCGCGTCCACCGCGGACGTCGATGCCCGCGACAACACCGGCACCACCGGGGAGGGGGTGCCGATCTACTGGCTGGGCGGCGACAAGGTCGCGGACGACTACGCCGACTTCTACGACGGCACCTGGGACGAACAGGCCAACGGGACTGACGAGACCGGCTCGGCGCGCGACATCACCACCAATCTAAACTCGGCATGGACCGGCAGCGACCACGACGGCACCGCGCAGAACCTTCTGGGCTTTGCCCGCAGCCTGGGCGGCGACGGAACCTTCTTCGCGGCCGCCGCCGATGCCGGCGGCTCGGGGTCCAGCAGCGGTCCGCTGAGCGGCAAATCATCCAGACGCAGCAACCAGCGCTCCCTCTACGCCCTCTCGAAGGTCTTCACCGTCGGCCCGCAGGTGGTGTCGGGGGGTTCGGTGTTGGTGCCGCCGGGTCTGTCGACTGGCGACGAGTTCCGGGTGCTGTTTTTGACTTCGACCAAGCGTGACGGGACCTCGACCGACATCGGCGTCTACAACTCGTTCGTGCAGGCCGCCGCGGCAGCCGGCCACGAAGCGATCGCGGACTACAGCGGCGGGTTCCGGGCCGTCGCGTCCACCGCGGACGTCGATGCCCGCGACAACACCGGCACCACCGGGGAGGGGGTGCCGATCTACTGGCTGGGCGGCGACAAGGTCGCGGACGACTACGCCGACTTCTACGACGGCACCTGGGACGAACAGGCCAACGGGACTGACGAGACCGGCTCGGAGCGCGACATCACCACCAATCTAAACTCGGCATGGACCGGCAGCGACAACGACGGCACCGCGCAGAACCTTCTGGGCTTTGCCCGCAGCCTGGGCGGCGACGGAACCTTCTTCGCGGCCGCCGCCGATGCCGGCGGCTCGGGGTCCAGCAGCGGTCCGCTGAGCGGCAAATCATCCAGACGCAGCAACCAGCGCTCCCTCTACGCCCTCTCGAAGGTCTTCACCGTCGGCCCGCAGGTGGTGTCGGGGGGTTCGGTGTTGGTGCCGCCGGGTCTGTCGACTGGCGACGAGTTCCGGGTGCTGTTTTTGACTTCGACCAAGCGTGACGGGACCTCGACCGACATCGGCGTCTACAACTCGTTCGTGCAGGCCGCCGCGGCAGCCGGCCACGAAGCGATCGCGGACTACAGCGGCGGGTTCCGGGCCGTCGCGTCCACCGCGGACGTCGATGCCCGCGACAACACCGGCACCACCGGGGAGGGGGTGCCGATCTACTGGCTGGGCGGCGACAAGGTCGCGGACGACTACGCCGACTTCTACGACGGCACCTGGGACGAACAGGCCAACGGGACTGACGAGACCGGCTCGGAGCGCGACATCACCACCAATCTAAACTCGGCATGGACCGGCAGCGACAACGACGGCACCGCGCAGAACCTTCTGGGCTTTGCCCGCAGCCTGGGCGGCGACGGAACCTTCTTCGCGGCCGCCGCCGATGCCGGCGGCTCGGGGTCCAGCAGCGGTCCGCTGAGCGGCAAATCATCCAGACGCAGCAACCAGCGCTCCCTCTACGCCCTCTCGAAGGTCTTCACCGTCGGCCCGCAGGTGGTGTTGTCCCTGGAGGCTCTGAGCATCGTGGAGGGGAGTTCGGCGGTTTACACGGTGGTGCTGGATGCTGAGCCGTCGGACAGTGTGACGATCGACATCTCCGGCGACGAAGACGTGACGGTCAAGCCGGCGTCGTTGACGTTCACTGTGGAGACTTGGGAGGCGGCGCAGTCGGTGACGGTGTCCGCGGCTGAGGACCTCGACGCGGTGGACGACGTCGTGTCGATCACCCACGCGGTGGCCGAGGACAGTGCTGCTGAGTATGCGGGGATCAGCGTGGGCAGCGTGGCTGTGACGGTGGTCGACGATGACGCGGCGGGGGTGTCGGTGTCCCCTGAGACACTCAGCGTCGTTGAGGGGAGCGCGGCGAGTTACGCGGTGGTGCTCGATGCTGAGCCGACGGGCAGGGTGTCGGTCGATGTCTCCGGCGGCGGGGACGTGACGGCCGAGCCGGCCTCTTTGGTTTTCACTGCTGAGAGCTGGGACACGGCCCAGTCGGTGAGGGTGACTGCGGCTGAGGATGCCGACACGGTGGACGATGTCGTGTCGGTCACTCACGCGGTCAGCAGCGGCAGTGCTGCGGAGTTCGTCGGGCTCGCTGTGGACAGTGTGGCGGTGACGGTGAACGACAACGACGCGGCGGGAGTGTCGGTGTCGAGACGGTCGCTGAGCGTGGACGAGGGCGACTCGGGGACCTATACGGTGCGGCTGACGTTCCAGCCGTCGGGCACCGTGAGGGTCGATGTCGCCGGCGGCGGGGACGTGACGGCGGTCCCGGCTTCTTTGGTGTTCACCACCGACAACTGGGACACGACCCAGACGGTGACGGTTCACGCGGCCGAGGACCTCGACGCGTCGGATGACTTCCAGACCGTCACCCACGCGGTGGCCTCGAACAGCGCTGGGGAGTATGTCGGGCTCGGCGTGGACAGCGTGGCGGTGACGGTGGTGGACAACGACGTCCCTGAGGTGACGGTGCGGTTCGAGCAGCAGAGCTACACGGTGTCCGAGGGCGGCAGCGTGACGGTGAGGGTGCGGCTCAGCGCGAACCCCCGGCGCACCGTGGAGGTTCCCCTGACTGCGACGCAGCTGGGCGGGGCGACCCCGTTGGACTACTCGGGAATCCCGGCCAGCGTGCGCTTCGCAGGCGGGGCGACGGTGAGGTCGTTCGCGTTCGCTGCCGCCGCGGATGCCGTCGACGAGCGCGGCGAGAGCGTCCGGATCGGCTTCGGGACACTCCCGGCGAAAGTGACCGCCGGCGTGCCGAGCGTGGCCGTCGTGTCGATCGTCGACGCCAACCGGGCACCGACGGTCTTGGCTGCCGCTGAACCCGCTGAGGTGTATGCGGGCGAGACAGTGACTCTGAGCGGCACTGCCGGCGATCCTGACAGCGACACGCTGTCCTTTGCGTGGACGAGCGACGGCGGCGGCGAGTTCGTCCCTGACGCCTCGGTGCTGTCGCCTGGCTGGGTGGCGCCGGCGACCTATGCGGCGTTCACCGCGAATCTGACGCTGACGGTGACCGACGAGCACGGCGCAAGCGCGTCGTTCACGGTCAGTGTCGTTGTGGAGCCGGTGCCTGCGCCCAATGCGGCGACCGGTCTTGATGCGGAGGTCGACGAGGACAGCTCGGTGCTTTTGAGCTGGACGATCCCGGCCCAGCCCCGCGGCGTGACCATCACCAGCGTGCAGGTGCAACAACGCGACAGCCGCGGCGTCCATGAGGCGCCGGTGTGGGACACCGTGGCCACCCTCGCAGGCCCCGCCACCCAACAGGCCCTCACCGGGCTGGCCGCGGACACCGACCATGTGCTGCGGATCAGGCTGACCAGCAACCACGGCCTGAGCGCGGACTCGCGTCCGCTTCGGGTGCGAACCCTGACACAGGCACCGGCGCTGGTCGGGTTCGAAGCGCAATGGCCGACCCAGACCAGCATCACCCTGGGCTGGACCACCGTCGAGACCGCCGCACAATACAAACTCGAATACCGCAAGGCCGGCGACAGCGGCTGGACCCGCGTCGACGGCGATTTCGACGACCTGCCCAGCTCATCAGACCTGCGCTGGGCGTTCGGGACCGCAGCCGGCCTGGAATGCAACACCGGCTACGAGTTCCGGGTCAGCGCACGCGGCAACGGCACCCAACGAGACGACTACCGCACGCTCCACACCACATTCGGCCCCCACGCCACCACCACAGCAACCACCGGCCAATGCCCCCAACCCGAACACATCACCAACCTGCTGGTCTCCATCGAGCCGCACTGCGCCACCCTCACCTGGACACCGCCCTCTGGCGACCGCGACAGCGGCTACCGAGTCGAGCGCTACAGCTACACCCACAACCTCACCCAACGCAGCGAGCCAGTCACCCTGGCCGAGCACACCGACCGCGTTGCTGCCCGCTACCAGGACTGCTCCGCGGCCTATCGCACCGACGGCGCCGACCACGTCTGGATCGTGACCGCCCTCGCCAACAACCCCGGACCCGGCCAAGACGCCGAATTCGGCTCGGCGTACACGCCGAGGCTCGTCTACGGCCCCAGCGAGCATCCCGAGAGCCCCCGCAACGTGGTCCTCACCCACGACACCCCCCCCCCCCCCCCCAGCCGCACACTGGCCTGGGATACGCCGCTGGACCCGTGGCTGAGCACCCTCAAAACAGCACGCACCGGACCAGGGTTACAGCAGACAGTCACCGACCCGTGGATCACCGGCTACCGAATAGAACGAGCCGAATACCGAACCGACAACGACGGCGACTGGTACCTGCCCGACGACGGAGTCTGGGAAACGCTGCGCTACGAGACCGACGTCGACGCCGCCACCACCCACACCGACACGACCGACCAAGACGACACCCGATACGTGTACCGAGTCTGGGCCCACAACAACCGAGGACCCAACCACTACACCTTCGACGACGACTGGGCGTTCACCGGCGCGAGACCCGAACCGACGGCATGAGGAAACGCCGAGCATGGGGATGAGCGCACCGCTGTCGAAGAACTCCCATGAGACGTGACACCACCCATGTGAGGCGAGGGGTACGCGCCGTCAAGGTCGCCCTGCTGGCCATAGCGCTGAGCGTTGTCTTGCTGTGGTCGGCACCGACAGAGGCCCAAACGGAGCCGGTGTTGGTGACCAACACTGCTCAGACCAGCTCGGGCACCGGTTCGCTGTCGGCTGCGGTCTTTTCGACATACGCCCAGGGGTTCACCACCGGTCCCAACCCGAACGGCTACCGGCTGAGCCATGTCGGGATCTCGCTGAGCCTGTCGTCGCCGTCGGCCGCAAGCAGCGAGCTGGAGGTGAGGCTGCACGCAGCGGGCTCGGGCACCGGTCCGGGCGACGCGTTGTGCACCCTGGCCGACCCGCCGACGTTCAAGTCGTCGGGCGTGCACTACTTCTCGGTCCCCCCCGACGCGGCGGGCTGCTCGACGCTGACCCGCGACACCACCTATGACATCGTGATCGAACGGGTCTCGGGCACCACGGGCACCACCGAGGTCGCGTTCACCGACACCAACGCACAAGACGACGGCGCCCAAGCAGGCTTTTCCATCGACGACACATTCGACGCTCTCGCCCCCACCAACACCTGGACCCAAGTAAACGACGAACTCCAAATCGAAGTGGGCGGCGAGGCGGTCCCGTCGCCGGTGTTGGTGACCAACACTGCTCAGACCAGCTCGGGCACCGGTTCGCTGTCGGCTGCGGTCTTTTCGACATACGCCCAGGGGTTCACCACCGGTCCCAACCCGAACGGCTACCGGCTGAGCCATGTCGGGATCTCGCTGAGCCTGTCGTCGCCGTCGGCCGCAAGCAGCGAGCTGGAGGTGAGGCTGCACGCAGCGGGCTCGGGCACCGGTCCGGGCGACGCGTTGTGCACCCTGGCCGACCCGCCGACGTTCAAGTCGTCGGGCGTGCACTACTTCTCGGTCCCCCCCGACGCGGCGGGCTGCTCGACGCTGACCCGCGACACCACCTATGACATCGTGATCGAACGGGTCTCGGGCACCACGGGCACCACCGAGGTCGCGTTCACCGACACCAACGCACAAGACGACGGCGCCCAAGCAGGCTTTTCCATCGACGACACATTCGACGCTCTCGCCCCCACCAACACCTGGACCCAAGTAAACGACGAACTCCAAATCGAAGTGGGCGGCGAGGCGGTCCCGTCGCCGGTGTTGGTGACCAACACTGCTCAGACCAGCTCGGGCACCGGTTCGCTGTCGGCTGCGGTCTTTTCGACATACGCCCAGGGGTTCACCACCGGTCCCAACCCGAACGGCTACCGGCTGAGCCATGTCGGGATCTCGCTGAGCCTGTCGTCGCCGTCGGCCGCAAGCAGCGAGCTGGAGGTGAGGCTGCACGCAGCGGGCTCGGGCACCGGTCCGGGCGACGCGTTGTGCACCCTGGCCGACCCGCCGACGTTCAAGTCGTCGGGCGTGCACTACTTCTCGGTCCCCCCCGACGCGGCGGGCTGCTCGACGCTGACCCGCGACACCACCTATGACATCGTGATCGAACGGGTCTCGGGCACCACGGGCACCACCGAGGTCGCGTTCACCGACACCAACGCACAAGACGACGGCGCCCAAGCAGGCTTTTCCATCGACGACACATTCGACGCTCTCACCCCCACCAACACCTGGACCCAAGTAAACGACGAACTCCAAATCGAAGTGGGCGGCGAGGCGGTCCCGTCGCCGGTGTTGGTGACCAACACTGCTCAGACCAGCTCGGGCACCGGTTCGCTGTCGGCTGCGGTCTTTTCGACATACGCCCAGGGGTTCACCACCGGTCCCAACCCGAACGGCTACCGGCTGAGCCATGTCGGGATCTCGCTGAGCCTGTCGTCGCCGTCGGCCGCAAGCAGCGAGCTGGAGGTGAGGCTGCACGCAGCGGGCTCGGGCACCGGTCCGGGCGACGCGTTGTGCACCCTGGCCGACCCGCCGACGTTCAAGTCGTCGGGCGTGCACTACTTCTCGGTCCCCCCCGACGCGGCGGGCTGCTCGACGCTGACCCGCGACACCACCTATGACATCGTGATCGAACGGGTCTCGGGCACCACGGGCACCACCGAGGTCGCGTTCACCGACACCAACGCACAAGACGACGGCGCCCAAGCAGGCTTTTCCATCGACGACACATTCGACGCTCTCACCCCCACCAACACCTGGACCCAAGTAAACGACGAACTCCAAATCGAAGTGGGCGGCGAGGCGGTCCCGTCGCCGGTGTTGGTGACCAACACTGCTCAGACCAGCTCGGGCACCGGTTCGCTGTCGGCTGCGATCTTTTCGACATACGCCCAGGGGTTCACCACCGGTCCCAACCCGAACGGCTACCGGCTGAGCCATGTCGGGATCTCGCTGAGCCTGTCGTCGCCGTCGGCCGCAAGCAGCGAGCTGGAGGTGAGGCTGCACGCAGCGGGCTCGGGCACCGGTCCGGGCGACGCGTTGTGCACCCTGGCCGACCCGCCGACGTTCAAGTCGTCGGGCGTGCACTACTTCTCGGTCCCCCCCGACGCGGCGGGCTGCTCGACGCTGACCCGCGACACCACCTATGACATCGTGATCGAACGGGTCTCGGGCACCACGGGCACCACCGAGGTCGCGTTCACCGACACCAACGCACAAGACGACGGCGCCCAAGCAGGCTTTTCCATCGACGACACATTCGACGCTCTCGCCCCCACCAACACCTGGACCCAAGTAAACGACGAACTCCAAATCGAAGTGGGCGGGAGCATTGCCGCTACGGGTGTGCCGGTGATCACGGGTATTCCGGAGGTCTACGAGACATTGACTGCGGACATTTCGGGCATTGACGACGTGGACGGGATCGCGGGCGTCAGGTTCTCGTACCAGTGGATTCGCGTTCAGGACATGACCGAGACCGAAGTCGGCTCGGACTCGCCTGCTTACTCGCTTGGGGTCGCGGACATCGGGAAGCTGATCAAGGTGCGAGTCACCTTCACAGACGATGTCGGCAGCAAGGAGATCGTCGTCAGCGCGCCGGTCGGCCCGGTCGCAAACCCGGCCGGTGTGTCCCCGTCGCAGTCGACTCTGAGTGTTGTCGAGGGCAGCTCGGCGGTTTACACGTTGGTGCTCGACGCGGAGCCGTCGAGCGCAGTGACCGTGGACATCTCCGGCGGTGGGGACGTGACGGTCGATCCCACCTCGCTGACCTTCACGGCTGCGGACTGGGACATGGAGCAGTCGGTGACGGTGACCGCGGCCGGGGACGTCGACACAGTGAACGACACCGTGTCGGTCACTCACGCGATCAGGAGCGGCAGTGCTGCGGAGTACATCGGGCTCAGCATCGACAGTGTGGCGGTGACGGTGAACGACAACGACACGGCGGGAGTGTCGGTGTCGAGGCAGACCTTGCGGGTGGACGAAGAGGGCAGCGGTATCTACACGGTGCGGTTGGCGTTCCAGCCCACCGACACTGTGACGGTCGATGTGACCGGCGGCGGGGACGTGACGGTGGTCCCGGCTTCTTTGGTGTTCACCACCGACAACTGGGACACGACCCAGACGGTGACGGTGACTGCAGCTGGGGACCATGACGCGGTGGACGATGTCGTGACGGTCACCCACACCGTGGACTCCAGCAGGGCCCCGGAGTATGTGGGGCTCAGCGTGGACAGCGTGGCGGTGACGGTGGTCGATGACGATGATCCGGCGGTGACGGTGAGCTTCGATCAGGAGAGCTATTCGGTGGCCGAGGGCAGGTCGGTGACGATTCGGGTGCGGTTGAGCGCGGTGCCGCAGCGGACCGTTGTCGTGCCGATTACCGCGACCCATCTGGGCGGTGTGTCGTCTTCGGACTACTCGGGTGTGCCCGCCAGTGTGAGTTTCGGCAACGGGGACTCGGTGAGGTCGTTCGTGTTCCGCGCGGCTGTGGATCGTGTCCAGGACGCTGGTGAGAGCGTGAGGCTGGGTTTCGGCACCCTGCCGGCGAGGGTGACCGCGGGTGCCACCAGCGAGACGGTCGTGTCGATCACCGACGTCGCGCCGCCGAACCGGTCGCCGTCGGTGTCGGCTACTGGTGAGCCCGACACGGTCTTGGAGGGCGCGACGGTGACATTGGACGGCACCGCCGACGATCCTGACGGCGACGCGTTGAGCTACCTGTGGACCAGCGACGGCGGCGGCGAGTTCGTTCCCGGTGCGGACCAGCTCGACACCGGCTGGGTCGCGCCGACGACCGATACGGCGGTCACGGTGAGTCTGACGCTGACAGTGACCGACGTGCACGGCGCGAGCGCGTCATTCACGGTCAGCGTTGTCGTGGAGCCTGCAACTGAGCCCAACGCGGCCAGCGGCCTCGATGCCGTGGTCGCAGAGGACAACTCGGTGCTGTTGAGCTGGACATTGCCCGACCAGTCCCCCGACGTCACCATCGCGAGCGTGCAGATACAGCAGCGGATGGGCGGCGGCGGGTTGTCGGTTCCGACGTGGGACACCGTGGCCACACTGGGGGCGTCTGCGGTCACCCACACCGTCGAGGATCTGGGGCCCGACGAGACCGAATGGTTCCGGGTGCGGCTGACCAGCAACCACGACCTGAGCGCGGACTCGCGTCCGCTTCGTGTGCGAACGCTGACACAAGCGCCGGCGCTGGTCGGGTTCGAAGCGCAATGGCCGACCCAGACCAGCATCACCCTGGGCTGGACCACCGTCGAGACCGCCGCCCAATACAAACTCGAATACCGCAAGCACGGCCAGAGCGACTGGAACCGGATCGACGGCGATTTCGACGACCTGCCCAGCTCATCGGACCTGCGCTGGGCGTTCGGAGTGGCAGCCGGCCTCGAATGCAACACCGTCTATGAGTTCCGGGTCAGCGCACGCGGCAGCGGCACCCAAAGAGACGACTACCGCACCCTCCACACCACATTCGGCCCCCACGCCACCACCACAGCGACCACCGGCCAATGCCCCCAGCCCGAACACATCACCAACCTGCTGGCCTCGATCGAACCGGACTGCGCCACCCTCACTTGGACACCGCCCTCAGGCGACCGCGACAGCGGCTACCGAGTCGAGCGCTACAGCTACACCCACAACCCCACCCAACGCAGCGAACCAGTCACGCTGGTCGAGCACACCGACCAGATCGCTGACCGCTACCAGGACTGCTCCGCGGCCTACCGCACCGACGGCGCCGACCACGTCTGGATCGTCACCGCCCTCGCCAACAACCCCGGACCCGGCCAAGACGCCGAATTCGGCTCGGCGTACACGCCGCTGCTCTCCTACGGCCCCAGCCAACAGCCCCAAAGCCCCCGCAACACACGCCTCACCCACGACACCCCCGCCAGCCGCACACTCGCCTGGGACACGCCCCTGGACCCGTGGCTGAGCACCCTCAAAACAGCACGCACCGGACCCGGACCCCAACAAAGCGTCACCGATCCGTGGATCACCGGCTACCGAATAGAACGAGCCGAGTACCGAACCAACGACGACGGCGACTGGTACCTGCCCGACGACGGAGTCTGGGAAACGCTGCGCTACGAGACCGACGTCGACACCGCCACCACCCACACCGACGCGACCGACCAAGGCGACACCCGATACGTCTACCGGGTCTGGGCCCACAACAACCGAGGACCCAACCACTACACCTTCGACGACGACTGGGCCTTCAACGGCGCGAGCCCCGAACCGACGGAATAGAGCCGTCCCGGGCGACATACCGGAACGCGGGACCTATTCACGAAGGTAGCGGACATCAGCCAGCTGATCCTGTCACATTCGGCGTCGTAGATAGTCGTCGCAGTGCTGTTTGGCGGGCCAGCCCCCAACTCTGGGGAAAGCCCCTCCATAGGCAACCACGACATTTTGGCCGTCACACGGTCCGTCAAAGCTTCAAGCGGGGCGCGCACCGCAAACAAGTGCGAAACCCGCTCCGGCAAGTAGGGGCTTCCGACAGGCAGCCCGCTGCGGGCCGTGCGAAAACCCTCCAACAGGTCGGCTTCGGTGGCATGCGCGAGCTGCGCACCGGCCAACGAAGTAACCACCATGTCGAAATAATATTCGTCCATCTGAGGTTTCGCCATCTTCATGTGCTGGCCCCGCATGATATGTTCCAGGCCGGCTAACACCGCGACCAGCAACGGAAACGAACCCTCCGCATGCTTGCATAGGACCTCTGCCGCAGCAGTGTCTCTCCAGTGGCGCACCACCAGATCAAACAGACCGGCCGGGCCGGGATTGGTGTTGGCCAGGTGCTGCCGCAACGCAGCGGTATCGGGCTCAGTGCTGGCCAGGTGCTGCCGCAACGCAGCAACATTAAGCGAGGTGCCAGACACAACGCAGCTCCTTGCTTGGTTCTTGTTGGTTGTTCAGTAAACGGGTTCCATGCACAGCGGGAGAAACCTCCCTCCGTGCACGAACACCGTCGAAAACCAACCCTCGACGCTGCGTGACAGCACTCCAGCTAGTGTGGGAAAATTGTGGAAAACGACCAGACCAGATTCAGACAGAAACCTTAAATAAGCAGGTCACATCACCAAAAAAAGAACAACAAGCAAGTCCCAGACCGAGTTTCACAGTTCATAACTTACGAGTCATGTGGGTAGCGTGCGCAATTGATGTCCACGCGACCCCAACCACCGGCACGCACCCATCGTCGATCTGTGTGGTCGCTTGCCGATGACTGAGTCGGACACGCTGTGGGGGCCTCGGCATCGCCCGGTTATGACTGGGTTGATCTCGATCATCGCCATCGCCTCGTACAACAACTTGGCGGCAACCGCGGTCCTACCCGACATCGGCGACGACCTCGGCCGCATCAACCTGTTGCCCTGGGTCATCACCATCGAACTGCTCACCTCCGCGGTTGCAGTGCTGGCGGCTGGGCCGATCGTCGACAGTGCCGGGGTGCGCAGAACCTTCCGGATCGCAGGGGTCGGCTTCATGATCACCTCGATCATCGTCGCCGCAGCCCCGACGATGCCCACCCTCATTGTCGCCCGAGCCGCCCAGGGCATATTCGCAGGCGGAGTAATGACCGTCGCCACCGCCGGAATCGGTGTCGCAATACCGTCGGTGCTTCGACCCCGGGCATTCGCTTCGATATCAACAGTCTGGGGGGTGATGGGCGTGGCCGGACCGGCAATCGCCGCGCTCCTGGTTGCAGTCGCCAGCTGGCGCGCCATCTTTCTTTTCAACATCCCTGTGACCGCCGTCGCGTTGTGGGTCGGCTGGAACGAACTGCCCGACCGACAAAGTGCCGCAAGCGCCGGGGCCACCGGCAGCAAACGGATTGACGGCGTCGGCCTCGTCCTCGTCACCATCATCACCGCGGCCGCGCTCAGCCTCACCGTAGCCACACCACTGGTTGTGATCGCAGGAGCGGTGGTTATGGGGGCGAGCGTCGCCGTCTACCGCAGATGGGCACAACGGACCCCCGAACCCATTCTGCGCCTCGGCCACATGACCGATATCAGGTATCGCAACGTCCATGTCACCTCGATGGCAGTCCTCGCCGCGGGGGTCGGGGTGAACTCGCTGCTGCCGCTCTATATCCGCGGGGTGCGCCACCAAAGCACAACCGTCGCCGCCTTCTCAGTGCTTTATATGACCGTCGGCTGGACCGTCGGCGCATGGATCGCAAGTCAGCTTCAAGATCGTTGGCGAGGCGAAACAGTCAGTTTCTTGGGGTCGATCATTGCCTTCCCGGCCACGGTGGCCGTTGCTTTCGTCATCCACATCGACGCAGCCCTGCCGATCGTGTACCTGATGTTTGCATGGATGGGCCTCGGAGTCGGAATGATCACCTCCACCGGTGCCGCACTGCTCCAGAATCGCACCGAACTGGCCGAAATGGGACGCCTCAACGGCGCTCACCAATTCCTGAGAACGATCTCGCTCACCATCGGGATCGCCGCGGTCGCGGCGATCACGCTCGCTGTTGTCAACCACCGGATCGGCAACGTTGAAGTCGTGCGCGACCTGCTCAGCGATGAACCCAAGGTTGTCCCGGCCGGTCTCGTCAGTGCTCTCAGTGACGGTTACGCCTGGGCCGCCACAGTCGCCGCAGCTATCGCCGCCATCACTGTCCCCTCAGCCCTGCACCTCTTCCGAACCCGCCGACACCACATCCACTCGGCTTCCTAGATGGACCGCACATCAAGGCTGGCGACGCTCAAGATTCACGCCTCATCCTCCGCAATTGTGGGACTTTGATTTCGGCAAATACAGGATTTTGCGTCAACCGCGTGACTCGCTTGTGTCCAGGCAGTTGTCCGAACAACTCCGCCGGCGGCTGGCGCGCAGCCCGTTCCCCGAACTGACAGCTGTCGGCTCGATGCGAAACGTCAGGCGTCTCGTTTCTGCCAGATGGATCCCCTTGAGGTCCCCGGTTGCTTCTCGGATATTCGGAGTTCACCCATAATTGCTTTGAGTTGCTTGCCGACTTCGGCTCGATAGTTCCGTTCGTCCTTGAAGCGAGAGTTTTGCTGCTCCATCTCGGGGTGTTCAATCAAGTCAAACGTAGCAAAGTTCTCGGGCATGGCTGCTACAGCCCGACGTATGGCGTTGAGGTTCAGATCACTTCGTTTCACGGCCCGAACCGTATAGGTCGAGGGCACTTGCAACAACGCGTCCATCGCGACCTCGTTCAAGGTCGCGATGCCCAACCGCCCCCGCGGCCCTGCACGTCTTTCGAAACCGCCGCCTATGTTGGACATTGGAACCGAGCCAACACTGTTGACGAATTCTACCTAGTTGGGTAGAATTCTACCTATGGTGTTGAGCATAAAAAACGCAAAGGCTGATCAGTTGGCTCGAGAGTTGGCCGAACTAACCGGAGAATCCATCACCACCACGGTGGTCACCTCCCTGCAGGCACGCCTCGAACTGGAGCGCCGACGCCGACGAACACGAGGTTTGGGCGACATCGTGGAGCGGTTCAACGAGTTACCAGTGCTGGACCCGCGCAACCCCGACGACATCGTCGGCTACGACCAACACGGCCTGCCTTCGTGATCGCGGTCGACACTTCAGCAATCACTGCGCTGTTGTTCGGTGAAACCGGCAGCGAGCAGATCGAGCGACTACTGATTGGCGCCCCATGCGCAATGACCGCAGCGACTCGAGTCGAACTCGGCATAGTGGTCGAATCCCGGACAGGCGCCGAAGGCGTGCAACTGCTCGAAGAACTCCTCGACCGCGTCGAGATGCAGATCGTTCCGGTCGACGCTCGGCTCGCCAATGAAGCGCTGGTGTGCTGGAGACGTTTCGGCAAAGACAGGCACAAGGCAAGTCTCAACTTTGTCGACACGTTCTCCTATGCGCTCGCCAAACAGATTGGTTCCCCGCTGTTGTTTGTCGGCAAGGACTTCACCCATACCGACGTGATGCCCGCGTGAGTCCCCAAGCGCTAGCCTTCCCAGAGTGAAGGCGCTCCGGTTCAGCCGTAAGGAAGTCCGCTATGTCGCGGCTATGGCAGCATCGCGCCTACGACCCGGCGCCGGCGCGGGGGTTGGGCCGCTGTCGCTCGTCGAAGATGACCCACCCGAACTGCCCGGCGAAGGATGGCAGCGCGTCTGGCCCCGCCTGTCTGGCATCTGTGGCAGTGATCTGGCAACCATCGACGGGTATTCGTCGCGCTATTTCGAAGATTTCGTCTCGTTCCCCTTTGTGCTCGGACATGAGATCGTCGGTGAACTGGCCGACGGCCGTCGAGTGCTTATCGAGCCAGTACTGGGTCACGCCGCCCGTGGCTTCCCGGTGCCGTTTGATGGAGCCGCTCCCGCCGATGGCAACGACTACCGGCACCTCACCTGCGGACACCTTGAACCAGGATTGCAAACAGGTTTCTGCGCAAGCACCGGTGGAGGCTGGGCAACCGAGTTCGTTGCCCACGACAGCCAGCTCCACGACGTGCCCGACTGGATGAGCGATGAGATCGCCGTCACCGTCGAGCCCGTGGCCGGAGGCGTACACGCCGCGCTTCGAGCCGGCGTTGAAGACGGCGACACGGTGGCAGTGATCGGCGCTGGTCCGATGGGTCTGGTGACGGTGGCGGCACTGCGCAACTTCACCGATCCCGGATCGATCATGATCGGTGCCAAGTATCCCGTGCAGCGTGATCTCGCCGCCGAGTTCGGAGCCGATGTGGTGAGCTCCCCCGACGAGTTGAGCCGAGCCGTGCGCCGCTCCACCGGTTCCTTCATGGTCGGCCCCCGACTGTCAGGCGGAGCCGATGTGGTGATCGACGCGGTCGGATCCGCCGAATCGATAACTGAAGCAATCGCTTTGTGCAGGCCACGAGGACGAGTGGTGCTGTTGGGAATGCCCGGTGTGATCGATATCGATCTAACACCCGTGTGGCATCGCGAGACAGAACTCGTCGGCAGCTACACCTACGGAAGCGAACAGCTGCGAGACGGGCGCTCGATCACGAGCTTCGAGGCGGCCATTGAACTCGCTGGCAAAGTGCCTTTCGACAAGATGCTGTCGGCCACCTATCCCCTCGACCGTTACCGCGATGCCCTGACACACGCTGCCGAAGCCGGGAGTCGCGGCGCCATCAAGATCGCCTTCGATCTTCGCAACGCACGCCGCCGACGGCCGTAAGTTCCTGGGAACAAAATGGATCTACTGAACAGTACCCGCGAAGAGCGCACAAAAAACTTGGAGGAGTGGGCTGACCATGTCATACCCGACGACCTAGAGGACGCCAGCCCTGAGGTAACACAAAAAATTCTTGAGGCGCTTGACGGCAACGCTGATATGGACGAGGTGCTTAGAACCACCTCGTGACGTAGCCGAGAACCGCGGCACAACCCGGCGTTGCCCTCGCAGGAGCTAGAGTCATCGGACATTTTTCTTTCTGCGTACGCGGTTCTTGGGCAATCGACTGTACGAGAAACGTCGTGAGTTCGGTTCAGACACGACAGAATGGGCCCAATGGCCAAAATTACACTTGACGACGAGACAACCGCGGCGCTGACACTCTTCAACGAGTACGTGGCCGCTGATCGCGAACGAACCCAGCGAGAGAAGCGGTTGAAGAAGGCCGAACGAGCCAAAGACGACGCCGCCGCGTTGGTCAAGAAGCTGTCCAAAGGCGGGTCGTCAAAGGAACGATCCGAAGCCGAAGCCACATATCGCGCCGCAGCCGAGAAGTGGAAAGCCATGCGCGACGGCAAGGAACCACCCGCGGATTCCCAAGACACCAAAGCTACAAAATCTGCCCAGGCAGAGGTCGACGAAACCGAAACCAAGCCTGAAGCCGAACCTGAAGCAAAAGCAGAAACCAAACCTGAAGCAGAAGTCAGCACCGAACCCGAAGCAGAACCCGAGGCCGAAGCAGAACCCGAGACTGAAGCCGAACCCGAAACAGAAACCACCGTCGAAACCGAGCCTGAAGCGGAACCTGAAGCAAAGGCAGAGGTCGAAGCTGAAACCGAAACAGAAGCAGAAGTCAGCACCGAGACCGAACCAACTGCGGAGGCTGACGCCGACGACGAAGCCGAAGAGCCCGAAGAAGACGCTGAGTCGAGAGTGGACGACGAGTTAGAGTCGAGCGAGAAACCCGCCGAATAAACCTGCAACCAACGAGGTTCATGTGACCTCGAATCGGCTCGAGGGTTAGGCTGGCCGAGTGACGCTAGCCGTTTCTTTTCCCGACGAACTACCGCTGGGCTACAGCTGGATCGCGGCTGAACCGATCTTCGATCCGAGTGTGCATCTTCAACTCGAAGGACCGTCGTCTATCACCACACTGAAAGACCTCGGCTACAGCGACGACGACATCGCGCCCACGGCCACACCGATGGCAGCGTCCACGCCGTTCAGGGTCTTGTCGAAAGAAGGCGCTGAAGTGCTGCTCGATGTGGCGCGCAAGCTGCGGATCCACGAGCGACGCGCCGGCAACCGCATCGAAAACGCGGTACGGGGCGGCTGCTACCGGTCGCGTTGGTTGAGAGACTTGTGCTTCAGTCCTGACTTCACCGAACTGATGAGTTCCATATTCGGCACCCCTGTGGCGCCTCACACGATGCCGGTGCATGTCGGTCACATCAACTACGAACCCACAGCCAAACCGGACCAACCGGTCGACAAGTGGCACCACGACACCGTCGCTTTGGACTACGTGATGATGGTGAGCGACCCCACCAAACTCCCTGGTGGCCAATTCGAGTGGTTCCACGGCACCAAACACGAAGCCGCCGAAATAGCGGCCCGTGGCGAGACGCCGCCGCGCGAGCGCGTCGTGGCCCCCGAGTTCGCTGGACCTGGTTACGCCGTGGCGCTTCACGGCAACATGGTGGTGCACCGCGGCGCTGAGTTAACTCAACCCGCCGAGCGGATCACCATGGTCAGTGGCTACGTGAGTCTCGATCGCAGCCGAGACGACCAAACCCGCACACGCGACCTCATCGGCATCGACGACCCCGAAGTTCTCTACACCGAATGGTCTCGCCACGCCGCTTGGCGGGCAACCGGACGCCTGAATCAACTAGTAGAAACACTGGAATTCGGCATCGACGCCGAAGCGGCGGCAGCCAAACTCGAAGAAGCGATCGTCGATGTAAACCAAGCCATCGACGACATGCGCGCAGGCCCGCGCCCCGCCCTGCACTACGAATAGATACCGCACTACGAATGGTCGACACCGCAACCACCGCTCTGAGCGACCAAACCCGACATCCTGCACGATGACATATGGTTGGGTTCATGACCCGCCTAGTGTTTGAGAACAACTAGTGGCGGTCAGCAAACTTTTGGTCGCCAACCGGGGCGAAATCGCCATCCGAGCTTTTAGAGCCGCGAACCAACTCGGTATCCGAACCGTCGCCATCCTGCCCATCGAAGACGAGCGCAGCGGCGCGTTGCATCGCATCAAAGCTGACGAAGCGTACGTGATCGGTGAACCGGGATACCCGGTGCGCGCCTACCTTGACTACCAGGCAATCGTCGCCAAAGCAGTCGAGGTCGGAGCTGACGCAATCTATCCCGGTTACGGGTTCTTGGCCGAAAGCCCCGACCTCGCCGAGGCCTGCGGTTCCGCGGGAGTGACTTTCGTTGGACCGAGCCCAGAAGTGCTGGAACTGGCCGGCAACAAAATGCGGGCCCGTCAAGTCGCCGACACAGCAGGGATTCCGGTGCTGGCCCAGTCACCGCCGATTGAGGACGGCGCCGACGCGTTGGCTCATGCTGAGACGATTGGTTTTCCGTTGTTCGTGAAAGCCGCGGCTGGCGGTGGCGGTCGCGGGCTGCGCCGGATCGGCCATCAAGACGCCATCGGCGACGCTGTTGATGCTGCTCGTCGAGAAGCCGAAAGCGCCTTCGGAGACCCAACCGTTTTTCTTGAAGAAGCGATGACTGGTGTTCGCCACATTGAGGTCCAAATACTGGCCGATGGATTGGGCAACATTGTGCATCTGTTTGAGCGGGACTGCTCGGTGCAACGCCGTTTCCAAAAAGTGATCGAAATCGCCCCAGCGCGCCATCTCGACCCGGCGGTGCGTGACGCCATGTTGGCTGACGCGGTGCGCTTCGCGGACGCCATCGGCTACGAAAACGCTGGCACGGTCGAGTTCTTGTTGGACGCAACCGGCCGTTACGCGTTCATAGAAATGAACCCCAGAATCCAAGTAGAACACACCGTTACCGAAGAAGTCACAGACGTCGACTTGGTCGAGTCGCAACTCCTGATCGCGGGCGGAAGCACCCTAGGAGACTTGGGACTAACCCAAGACAACATCACCGTGCGCGGTTACGCCATGCAATGCCGGGTCACCGCTGAAGACCCGTCCAACGATTTCCGTCCTGACACTGGCCGGATCGTCGCCTACCGGCCAGCCAGCGGTGCCGGCGTGCGCCTGGACGGCTGTGTTTATCAAGGCGTTGAAATCACCCCACATTTCGATTCGATGATCGAAAAAATCACCTGCCGAGGCCACGACTTCGAAACAGTCATACGCCGGGCCCGCCGAACACTCGCCGAATATCGGGTCCGCGGCCTGTCCACCAACCAGCGATACCTGCAAGCCATCCTGCGCGACGAAGAATTCCAAACCGGGCCGGTCACCACCAACTTCATCGACGACCGACCAGACTTGACGGCCGCTTCGGTAGGCGCCAACCGGGCCACCCGGCTGTTGCGATACGTAGCCGACGTGACCGTGCATCAACCCAACGGGGCGGCCCCGACACGCATCGATCCAGCCACCAAACTACCGCCCCGACCCCCAGGCAGACCCCCCGCAGGTTCACGTCAACGACTACTGGAGCTGGGACCCGAGAAGTTCGCGGCCGAGCTACGGGCGGGCGACGTTTTGGCTGTCACCGACACGACGTTGCGAGACGCCCACCAGTCGATACTCGCCACCAAACTCCGCACCATCGACCTAGTCACCGGTGCAAGCCAATTCGCCCACCGAATACCCGAGTTGTTCAGCCTCGAATGCTGGGGCGGTGCCACCTTCGACGTGGCATTGAGATTCCTGCACGAAGACCCTTGGGAACGGCTCGAACGCATACGCAACGCAGCCCCGAACCTTTGCACCCAAATGCTGTTGCGGGGCCGCAACACCGTCGGCTACTCGCCGTACCCCGACACCGTCGCCGAACATTTCGTGGCCGAGGCCGCCGCCACGGGGATGGATATCTTCAGGGTGTTCGACGCCTTCAACGACATCGAACAAATGCGCCCAGCCATCGACGCAGTGCTCCACTCCGGGGCGGTCGCTGAAGGCACCATCTGCTATTCCGGCAACCTCACCAGCCCGACCGAAGATCTGTACACGCTCGACTACTACCTCAAAATCGCCGAACAGCTCACCAAGGCCGGTGTGCACATTCTGTGTGTCAAAGACATGGCCGGGCTGCTACGACCCGTAGCGGCGCGCAAGCTCATTGCCGCTTTGCGTGAACGATTCGATCAGCCCGTGCATCTGCACACCCACGACACCGCCGGTGGCCAGCTCGCCACCTACCTGGCTGCTGTCGACGCCGGAGTCGACGCGGTGGACGCGGCCGCCCCTCCCTTGTCAGGCATGACATCGCAACCCTCGATCGCTTCGGTCGTAGCCATGACTGACGACACCGAGCGGGCCACAGGATTGAGTCTCGACGCGATTGGTGATCTTGAACCGTTCTGGGAAGCAACCCGACGTGTCTACGCCCCGTTCGAGGCCGGACTGGCGTCGCCGACAGGCACCGTGTACCGCCATGAGATACCTGGCGGGCAGCTCTCAAACCTGCGCACACAAGCCAACGCGCTGGGTCTTGGGCACCGCTTCGAGGAAGTCGAAAGGCTGTACGCAGCCTGCAACGAATTGTTGGGCCGACCCATCAAAGTCACACCGTCATCCAAAGTCGTCGGCGATCTAGCCTTACACCTCGTCGCCTCCGGTGTGACACCCCAACAACTCCTCAACGACCCGGCTGGTGTCGACCTGCCCGACAGTGTGGTCGGCTTCCTGCACGGCGAACTGGGCACTCCACCGGGCGGGTTCCCCGAACCGTTCCGCTCACGGGCGACAAAAGACCGAACCTGGGAACCCCACACCGAAACACTCACCAGCGAAGACACAGAAGGACTGGCCACTGACCGCCGCGCCACGCTCAACCGTTTACTGTTCGCAACACCCGCCGCGTCACAACTCGAAAACCGTGACCGATACGGCGACCTGTCGGTCCTGCCGTCGCTGCTGTTCTGGTACGGACTCGACCCCCACCAAGACGACACCGCAGTCAGCCTCGGGCAAGGAGTGCGACTGTTGCTGGGGCTCAAATCGGTTAGCGAACCCAACGACGAGGGGATCCGCACCGTCGCATTCCGCGTCAACGGTCAATCCCGCGACATCGACACCGTGGACCGTTCTGTCGCCTCTGACCGTCCCGAAACTGCGCGGGCCGACCCGACTAACCCTGGTCATCTAGCTGCGCCCTTCAGGGGCGCGGTAACCGTATCGGTAACGGTCGGCGACCAAGTCGATGTCGGCGAGGTGGTAGCTGTCATTGAGGCCATGAAAATGGAATCGTCGATCTCAGCTCCGATCGCCGGCACGATCGAAAAAATCACCGCATCACTAGGCGGACTGCTCGAACCAGGCGACCTCATCTTGGAGATCCGACCAACCGGTCTAACTGCCAGCCCAGAAACAGACCGCTCCGCTTGAACGACCCAGGGTCCGGCCGGATCTTGATCAGCTCCCCAAAGTGGCCGACGCGAAAGCGCAGAGTTCGCGCGCAACGTCTGGACCGGCCGGGGTGTACATCACTTCGGTGACACCAGCATCGCTAGCCGCAGCCACGCGAGCGCGAATCTCATCAGCGGTTCCAACCCAGGACATTCCTGCAATAGCTTCGCCGCTTGCTGCCATCACCGGCGCGTCGCGTTCAACAAGATGGGTGACATGGCCCTCCCAAACAACCAGGTGACGCTCACCAGCCGGACGTTCGGCCTCGATTCCCGCTCGCCAGTCGGCACCGCCGGCCATGGTGTCGACCGCTTCAGGCGCAGCCTGATAAATGCCGTGGTAGGCAACCATGTGCCAGGGTCCGATAGCCGCGGCAGGGCGGGGATCGTCGATCACTTCGCCCTCGTCAAGCACAGTTCCCGACACCATCTGCACACGCTCACCGAACCCTTCCGCGGGCGGGAACATGTTCATGATCCCGTCAGCTTGCAACTCGGTCGCCACGCTGATCCCTTTGGGGCCGAACGCGCTCAACAACAGCGGCACCTTGATCGGACGCGCGACAACTAGATCGCGGTGGTGCATCATCTGACAGGCTTTGCCGTCGATCTCCACTGTTTCACCAGCCAACAGAGCCTTGAGCTGCGCCAGATATTTGCCCATGAAGTTCCAGGTCAAAGCAGGCTGATCGAAACACCAACGCGCCGAGGCCCCGGTTCCGAACCCATAGGCACAACGCCCCGGAGCGAGACGTTCCATGGTGGCGATCGCCGAAGCGGTCACCATTGGATGCCGCGAATGAGGCACCAACACCGCCGTGCCCAAGCCCAGCTTGTCGGTTACCGAAGCCAGGCGTGCCAGTGTCATCCACACGTCTTCGTAGATCGCAGGCGAGTCGTACAACCAGTACCGCTCAAAACCCAGTTCCTCGGCCAGGACCGCAAGTTCTTCGGCTTGCGGTCCAGGTGCTGTCGCCAGCGAGATCTTGATACCGCTCATCACCACTCCTTAGGTCGTTTCGAGGACTCAACCCACGACTACACCACACCACCGACAACGACGGCAACCTGTTCGTCTGCACGTCAGCGACAGGAGATAGATTTGTTGGTGTCGAATCCGATACCATTACTGTCATGGACGCATCAAGGGTGATACGGGAAGCCCGCGCCAGGTCAGGGCTGACGTTGAGGGCTCTGGCGGAACGGGCCGGCACTTCTCATTCCACGATCTCGTCCTACGAAAAGGGACGCATGTCACCTACCGTGGACACCTTGAACCGGATAGTGCGAGCCGCTGGCTTCGCGCTCGACGGCGCGCTTGAACGGCGCATCTACGGCGAATCGGACAACCGAGGCGCTGAACTCGAAGCGGTTCTCACCTTGGCCGCAGAGTTTCCCGCTCGCCACTCCACCGACGCGCCCAGTCCGGTGTTCGGACGACAACCCGGCCAGTCCTTCCCCACCCGGCCCGCCTGAGTCTGAGGGCAGCCAACCATGACCAGCACTCAAGAAACCGGGCCTGTCGAGCGCATTGTCAGACTCCACCACATGCTCAAAACAGGCAACATCCCCCATGCCTTCGGAGGCGCGCTGGCCCTTGCCTGGTGTACGCAACGAGCACGAGGCACTATCGACATTGACGTCAACTTGTTCGTCAGTCATCTCCAGGCCGACGAAGTTCTCAAGCTCTTGTCGCCCCACATCGAAGTCAGCGACGCTCACCGCCGAGCCATCGCTGCCGACGGCCAGACCCGTTTGTGGTGGGACCAGACACCTGTCGACCTGTTCTTCAATACAACAGACTTCCACGAGCAGGTCGCAACCCGGACGCGCACCGAACGATTCGGCGGTCACAACATTCCGTTCCTCGCTTGCGGCGACTTGGCCGTATTCAAAACGTTCTTCGATCGCCCCCAAGATTGGGTCGATCTTGGGCAAATGGCAGAAGCCGGCACCCTTGACGTTGAGAGCGTCGTGGCTGAGATAATGCACCACCTCGGTGTCGATGATCCACGAGTGGAACGGCTACGCCAACTGGGGTGACCGGAGGCGACCGGCTAGTGCGGGTGCATGCCTCCGTCTACCACTAGTACTTGGCCGGTCATATAGGACGAGGCGTCGCTGGCCAAAAAGAGAGCCGCACCTACCATTTCGTCGGGTTCAGCGCAGCGATTCAGAAGGGTCTGGGCGCCCATCGACTGAGCCGCCCCCTCACCAAGATTGCGCACCATGTCGGTGTTGACCGGGCCGGGAGCCAAAGCGTTGACCCGAATGCCCTGCTCCGCGAGTTCTCCGGCAAAAGAACGTGTGACCGACAACAAAGCCGCCTTCATCGCCGCATAAATCGAAACACCTCGTGCGAAACCAAACGCCCCCACCGAGATCACGTTGATCACCGCACCGTGGCCACTGGCAGCAAGGTGAGGGACCGCGGCGCCAATGAGCAGAGCCGGTCCCCGCAGGTTCACTTCAAAAGACTTCTGCCACAAACCCGGTTCCTGGCCACCGACCGGAGCGGCCAAGGCATTGGCAGCGTTATTGACGACGATGTCGAGACCGCCGAAGCGATCCACGGCTGCGCCAACGATGGTCTCGGCGCTGTCAGGATCGCCCATGTTGACCGCAATACCGAGGGCGCTCGCCCCCATCGACTCGAGATGATCCTGCGTCTGTCGGCAGGCGTCTTCTTTACGGCTGGCGACAACGACATTCGCTCCCGCCGCGGCGAATCCTTCGGCAACAGCACGTCCGATGCCGCGTGTGCCACCAGTAACAACCGCAGTACGGCCCGTGAGATCAAACAAAGACCGCAATTCGCCCACATTCATAGCCGCCGACCCTACCTCATCAGCACCCATGCTCCTAGATGAGGCTGTCGGCACGAGATACCGCCCGGTCAGCCCTAGAGTGCTTGTTCACACATCACTAGCAGAACGTGGAACATGTTGGAACCTACTAGGCGAAGGTTGTCTATCTGGACAACTTCGCCGTTGCTGCTGGTGGCGTTTCTGTTGGTCGCCGCCGGCTGTTCAGACGCATCGCAATCCGACAGCCAGCCAAGCGAGCCTCCCGACGACCCCTCTGAGCACGCCGCAAATCCCTCATGCGCATCGCAATCCGACGGCCAGCCAAGCGAGCCTCGCGACGACCCCTCTGAGAACGACCTAAACCCCTCAGGCGTAGCGCAATCCGGCAGCATCGTCTACGCGGAAGGGGGCGGCGGTGATGTGCATATCGGGCAGCTGGACAACGGACTCACCTACTACCTGGATTCCAACTGGACACCCCACGATTCGCTGACACTGATCCTGGTAGTCAAAGCCGGGTCTCTTCACGAATCAGAACCCGCCAGCGGTGTGGCCCACTTCGTTGAACACATGATGTTCAACGGAACCGAAGAGTTCCCGGGCAACACGATCTACGACGAGCTGCGAGAGTTCGGGCTGGAAATGGGTCCTGATCTGAACGCGTTCACAACCTACGACCACACGATCTACTTCCTGACCGGACTCGGCGATGACGCTGATTCCGTAGCAACCGGGTTTGAAGTACTGTCGCAGTGGGCGCATGCGGCGACAATCGCACCTGATGCTGTCGAGAGCGAACGGGGCGTTGTCCGCGACGAGTACCGACTTCGCAGCGAAACCAGCCATGGCGTTGCGCTCGATTCATCGTTGCACCTTTTAACAAAAGACACGCCTTACGAACAACGTCCCCCGACAGGCAACGCCGCGGGCATCGAAGAGGCAACAACAACTGATCTACGTGAGTTCTACGACACCTGGTATGTGCCCTCAAACATGGCTGTCGTTGCGGTCGGCGACCTCAACGTCGATGAACTCGAGGATTTGACCGAAGAGTACTTCGGTCAAATCACGGCACATGACCCACCAGCGGCCCCCGATACGAACTCCCCATTGAGGCCCGAGTCCAAAATCGAATTGGCAGCAACTCCAGGACAAGCAGACCCCCATCTATCGCTCTACTTGCAGATCCCCGTATGGGACCCTGCGACACCTCAAGGCGAACGGGCCGAACAACTGGAGCTTCTGCTCGCCAACGCCATCGACATCCGCCTCCGCGCCGCCTACGACCAAGGTCTGTTATCCCAAAAAGATACACCGGCCTGGGCGGCTATCAACACTGCTGCAGGGCTACGACATTACGGAACAGGCGTTCGCGCCGATGACTTGAGCCAAGCAGTCAGCGAAGTCTGGACCGTACTGCTGAGCCTGGCAGCTCAGGGATTCAATGAAGACGACCTGACCCAAGCCAAGGCCCGGATCCTCTCTGAGTTGCAGTTGACAGCAGACAACGTCGAGGTCACCTACAACACCACGTACGCCTTTCAATACGCCAACCACTTCCTCTATGGCACCAGCGTCGAGACCTCACCCGAGCGACTTGAACGCGTCTCGGCCCTACTCGAAACAATCCAACCTGACGAACTCACCAGCCACCTGCAGTCGATCCTGTTGCAGAGCGGACCCATTGTCTCCATCAACGCCGAGGATGTTACGGAGGTGCCTACCGCGGATGAAATCCAAGCGGCACTCGACTCCGCGCAGGCAGTCGAACTGGCTCCAGCAGAGGCTTGGATCGACGAACTGATGACTCCACCTGATCCTGTTGAGCCGATCTCGCAGGGTCCGATCCCGAATCTAGAAGTTGGCGGGTGGGACGAGCCGTACGAATGGTCGTTCGCCAACGGCGCACGAGTCAATTTCACTAAGTCACCTGGTGACAGCAGAGTCAGTTTCGAGGCCGTCTCGTTGGGCGGATGGTCAGCACTCGAACCCGGTGATCGGCCACTCGCCGAGATCTTCGCCCCTCTAGCGGTAGCCCAAAGCGGCCTAGCTGATCTGACGCCGGCACAGATCGCTCAGCGTTTGGGGGCGGCGCAGGTCTTGGTCTGGCCATTCATCACGGAAACCACGGAAGGTTTCACCGGTTTCGCTCCCAGCGGCGAGGCCGAAACGCTCTTCGCAATGCTGCATCTGCTGATCTGCGAAGCTCGCGTCGACGACCAGGCTTTCAACAGCGTCATTACAATCGCACAGCAGCAAGCTTCGCATCTTGAAAGCGACTGGATGTCGCAGGTAAGGGTCGCTTACAACGAAGCGCGCCACGGAGACCAGATTGAGTGGTTCCATCCCGTCGCATCCCGAGAGGTGCTTCGTGAAGTAACCGCCGAGTCGCTTCTCGACGTCTATCAAAGTCGTCTCGGCAACGCCAACGGTTTGCTCGTGGTGATCTCCGGCGATCTCGAACACGACACTGTTGAACACCTGGCCAGCCGCTATATAGGCACGTTACCGGCAGGCGAACCAGACACTTACACAAACAGAAGACAGCCTCATCCTAAGGGGATCGTACGCAAAGAAGTAGTGCTCGCAGACGACACAAGTCCCACCGGTATCACCGTATACCACGAAGCGCTTCAACCCCTTGATCTTCAAGCGGAAGCGGTGCTGAAGGTTCTGGAGGCGGTGCTCAACGCCCGCTTGTTGAGCGAAATCCGAGAAGGCATCGGTGCTAGCTACGACGTGTCGGCGTCGCTCAATCCGCAGTTCACGCCTGAGTCAGCCATCAACTCCGAGATCAACGCCAGTGGCGCCCCCGAATCCATCAATGAAATCCGCGACGAGATCATCCGGATCCTCGATGAGTTGGCAACGAATGGACCCACCGCAACCGAACTGCGCAGCGCAGTAAGCGTGGTCGAACTCAACCACAGCCTATTCGAGTCGAGTGAGGACGCTCTCGTCCGGCGGATACATACCCCAGATTCCGAGATCCCCTCAGTCACCGACCGCAACAGCGAACTCTCCAAGCTCACTGCCGCCGACGTACAGGCGTTGGCCGACGATCTATACGGCACCGGCCAACACATTGAAGTCGCACGAGTCCTCTCCTGAGCACGGCGCGCATCAGAACGGCTAGGAGAGCAAGGCAGCGTGGAGCATTGAGAAGAAGTGGTCGCTGGGGTAGTGGGTCACGATTTCGACGTTGGGTTCGCCACCGCCGAAGCCAAGTTGGTCAACCTCCATCACTCCGCGTTGCGGTCCATCGCCAACCATCACATCTACATGCAAACGCTTGGTGGTTGCCACGCTCGGGTCGATGGCATGGGCCATGGCGATCGGATCGGGAAGATCATCTCCTGCCAGCCCGTTCTCCATAGCAAACCTGCGGACCACCTGCGCGATGTCGACCGCGAACTTCGACAGCGGAGTGCCGATGGCCTTCATCGCCTCGTGGCGGGCGGCGTCGACCACTGCTGACGCGATCGAAATATCCCAACCCACGAATTCAATGGGGAATCCCGCCCGGGTCACTACCGCAGCCGCCTCGGGATCGGCCCAGAAGTTGTATTCCGCCATGGCCGACACATTGCCCGGGCCGTTGACTCCGGTACCCCCCATCACCACCACACGGTCGACCGCGGACGCGATCTCAGGCGCGAGCAAGACCGCGATAGCAACATTGGTCAACGGACCCAAAGCCACCAGCGTGATCTCACCGGGCGCACCCAGGATCGTCTCCACGATTACATCGGCTCCGCGCCCCTCAGCAGGTACTCGACCCGACAACGGATAGCCGGCGTCGCCCATCCCATCTTTGCCATGGACGTACTCCGCTGTCTCCAAAGGCCGCATCATTGGCTTGGCCGCACCCGCATATACCGGCACGTCGGCACCGCACAATTCCACCGTGTACAGCGCATTCTGTACTGCTTGGTCAAGACCGACATTGCCTGACACCACGGTGATCGCCTCGACATTGACGTCGGCATGTCGCAGGGCCATTACCAAAGCAACGGCATCATCGCTGGCGGTGTCGGTGTCAATCAAGAATCGGCGCATCCGCTGAGCCTAGACCTCGCTCAACAGCCGTGACGCATTGCCGCGTTCACAGCGCCGCGCTAGGTTGCGGGCGTGGGCACCGTGAAGAGGTCGAACACGCTGGCTTTGGCTTCTTACGAGGTGCTGAAGCGAGACAAGGCTCTATTGGCGCTGCCGTTCATGGGGTTTCTCGGTTCGATCGTGATCACCATGGGACTCTGGATCCCCATCTGGCTCATGACGAACGGTATCGAGACCGCCAGCGCAGCCGATGCCGCCGAGTGGGGTGTTCAACCGGTCGTGTGGATCAGCGCCATAGTTTCCTGCCTGCTGGTGAGCTTGATCTCTGTGTTCTTCAGCGTCGCTCTGGCTTACGGCGCCTGGCAGCGGTTCCAAGGCAACAAACCCACCATCTCCGACTGCATCTCGGCAGCTGTCGACCGACTCGATGTGATCGTTCCTTGGTCGCTGCTTACCGGCACCATCGGACTGCTGCCCTCGATCGCCAGAAACCTCAGGGACTTCCTCAAAGATTTGCCCTTCTTCATAGGTCCCATCATCACCGTGTTGAGCTGGGTGTTCGCCATCGTGTGGGAAGTGATCAGCTTCCTCGTACCTCCCATCCTGGTAGTGGAGAGACCTCGTCCGTTGGCTTCTTTTCGGCGCTCGCGCCAACTGTTCCGCGAGACCTGGGGGGCACAACTCGTCAATCAGGTGAGTTTCGGACTCATCTGGCTGGTAGGCGTGGTGGTTGGACTGGCGGTCGTGGCGGTCGTGGGCGCGATCCCCGTCGCAATAGGTGTGCCTGGAGCCGTCTATCTCCTTGTCGCCCTCGGGATCGTCTGGGTGGCGATCGTCTCGGTTGCGATCGGTGCGCTCACCGGCGTCTTCAAGATGGCCTTGTACCTGTTTGCCACCACCGGGGAAGTACCGGGAGATTTCCAAGACACCGGTCTTGAGGAAGCGTTCGCAAACCGCAAGGAACTCAAGGCGGAACGAAAAGCGAAGCGGGCCGCGAAGCGAGGGGTCGGCGAAGCGACCGACCTGTCGCACGAACCACCTGAGTTGCCAAGCCATTCATAGCGGGAGGTCCACAGCCGCTCGCCGGTAGCCTGTGGCCCCATGAGTGACGCCGCCAACGCTCCCTATCCACACATCGGGAAAGCAGATTTGCCGGGAATCGAGCGGCGAATTCTCGAATATTGGGCGACCAATGACACCTTCGAGACCTCCGTCGAGCAGCGCCCGGTTGACACCGAATACGTGTTTTACGATGGCCCGCCGTTCGCCAATGGGCTTCCCCACCACGGGCATCTGCTAACCGGCTACGTGAAAGATGTCGTCCCCCGCTACTTCACGATGAAGGGCCGTCGGGTTGAGAGGCGCTTCGGCTGGGATTGTCACGGGCTGCCCGCCGAGATGGAAGCCGAGAAGGAACTCCCGGTCGCCGGCAGAGCATCGATCATCGAGTACGGCATCGAGAAGTTCAACGAGTACTGCCGCACTTCGGTGCTCAAATACACAAAAGAGTGGGAGAAGACGGTCACTCGGCAAGCCCGCTGGGTCGATTTCGACAACGACTACAAGACCATGGACCGCGACTACATGGAATCGGTCATGTGGGCGTTCAAACAGCTTTGGGACAAAGGGCTGATTTACCAGTCGAATCGGGTCCTGCCCTACAGCTGGGGTGCCGAAACGCCCTTGTCGAATCACGAGATCCGGCTTGATGACGCCACCCGTCCCCGCCAAGACCCGGCGATCACCGTGGCGTTCGAACTCGACGACCCAAGCGGACTGCCCGGTTCCAGCGACACGGGCGTCGGCGACACGGGTGCTGACCAGAAAGTATCGATTCTGGCTTGGACGACAACGCCGTGGACATTGCCGTCGAACCTTGCTCTCAGCGTGGGCCCGGACCTCCAGTACGCGGTGATGCGCGATACCGACGGAAGCCGCTACGTGTTGAGCGAAGCCGCGGTCGCGTCCTATGAGCGCCAACTCCGCGAAGCCACCCACATCGGCACTATCAGTGGATCCGAGCTTGTGGGCCGCACCTATGTGCCGCTGTTCAGTTTCTTCGCCGATATGGCAGAAGTCGATCCACAAAAGTCGCATCACGGCAAAAACCGTGCTTTCGTCGTCCTGGAGGGCGACTTCATCGACACCTCCGAAGGCACCGGCGTGGTGCACATGGCCCCCGGGTTCGGTGAGGACGACCAACGCGTGGCCGCCACCGCGGGCATCGGCACGGTAGTGCCGGTCGACGATTCCGGTTGTTTCACCGAAGAAGTCACCGATTGGGCGGGCATCAACGTGCTCGAAGCCAACGCTGGGATCATCAAAGCGCTACGCGACACAGGTCATCTGGTGCGTCACGACAGCTATACCCACAACTACCCGCACTGTTGGCGCACCGACACGCCGATCATCTACAAAGCCATGCCGAGTTGGTATGTGAAAGTCACCGAGATCCGCGATCGGCTCCTGGAAACCAACCAGGAAATCAACTGGGTGCCAAGCCATATCCGTGACGGTCGATTCGGCATGTGGCTCGAAGGGGCAAGGGACTGGTCGATCTCACGCAACCGATTCTGGGGTT
This sequence comes from Candidatus Aldehydirespiratoraceae bacterium, assembly GCA_965198365.1. GTDB lineage: Bacteria > Actinomycetota > Acidimicrobiia > Acidimicrobiales > Aldehydirespiratoraceae > VXYK01. The sequence goes on from OZ240617.1 coordinate 3,159,900, forward strand.
CGCCCATCCCCATTTGGATCAGCGACAATCCCGAGCATCCGCGTACCGACGTGTACGGCAGCCTTGATGAGCTGGAGGCCGACTTCGGGGTGCGCCCCGACAACCTCCACCGCCCCTTCATCGACGAGTTGGTGCGCCCCAACCCTGATGACCCCAGCGGCGGTTCGATGATGCGCCGGGTCCCCGAAGTCCTCGACTGCTGGTTCGAGTCCGGTGCCATGCCCTTCGCCCAGGTCCACTACCCGTTCGAGAACAAGGAATGGTTCGACGAGCACTTTCCGGCCGATTTCATCGTCGAGTACATCAACCAATCCCGCGGCTGGTTCTACACACTGCATGTGTTGGCCACAGCGTTGTTTGATCGACCCGCTTTCCAAAATGTGATCTGTCACGGAATCCTGCTGGCCGACGACGGAGCCAAGCTCTCCAAGAAACTGCGCAACTACACAGAGCCGGAAGACATCTTCTCCGCGCAGGGATCCGACGCTTTGCGCTGGTACTTCATGTCGTCCAACATCGTGCGAGGCGGCGATGCCAGGATCTCTGACCAGGCCATCGACGACGTCGTACGCCAGGTGATCCTGCCGATCTGGAACGCCTATTCGTTCTTCACGCTGTACGCCAACGTCGAAAACTATCAGGCGAGTTTTCGCACCGACAGCACAGAGTTGCTCGATCGCTACATCCTCGCCAAGACGCGTGACCTCGTAGCCAAAACCGAAGCCCGGATGGACGCCTACGACCTGGCAGGAGCGGCGATGGAGATCCGCTCGTTCATCGACGCGCTCAACAATTGGTACATCCGCCGCTCTCGGGACCGCTTCTGGGGCGTTGACGGCAGCGGAGCGGACGTCGGCGGACTCGACACGCTATACAGCGTTCTAACCACGCTTGTGCAGGTAGCAGCGCCTTTCTTGCCGATGATCAGCGAAGAGATCTGGCTAGGCCTATCGGGTAACGACGAATCAATGGCACCGTCGGTACATCTCTGCGATTGGCCATCACTCGACGATTTTCCTGCCGACGACGCGCTTGTGGCGGCGATGGACCGGCTTCGAGATGTCGCCTCCACAGCATTGCGGTTGCGCGAAAACGAGGGTTTGCGGGTTCGACTACCGCTGGCATCGCTCACCGTGGCGGGCCGTGACGCAACCACGCTCGAACCGTTCAGCGAACTGCTCGCCGATGAACTCAACGTCAAAGCCGTGAGGGTCACCGACGAGATCGGGAGTCTCGCCACGCTGATTCTGCGACCCGACGGCAAAGCGCTCGGTCCGCGTCTTGGTTCAGCGGTGCAAGCTGTGTTCGCCGCGGCTCGCAAGGGTGAATGGGAAGCCAAACCAGATGGCACAGTAACGGTCGCTGATCAGGTGTTGAGCGCACAGGAATACGAACTCGTGCTGGAGTCCCCCGAGGGCGTCGTGGCAGCGGCTCTGCGCTCCAACGATGCGGTGGTCAGCATCGACACCAACCTCACCCCGGAACTCGAAGCCGAAGGTCTCGCCCGAGACATGGTCCGCGAGATCCAGAACGCTCGCCGAGCCGAAGATCTGGTAGTCACCGACCGTATCGAGGTCTGGATCACAGCTGCTGCCAACACTGCCGTCACATCGCTCAAAGAACACGACGCCTATGTGTCTGAGCAGGTACTAGCCACCCAAATCACCACCGCCCCAGCCCCTGACCACCTGCGCATCCACGAGACAAAAATCGACGGTGAACCTTTTTGTTTCTCGCTGCGCACGACCCCGACCGCGACCACCTAAGCGGCAGACATGGAGCGCTTGGAGTTCACCGGTGGCGCGGGGGCGAAACTCGCTGGAATCCTGCACCGCCCGCCTGACGGCACCGAGACGGTCGGCGCAGCACTGCTAGCCCATTGTTTCACCTGCTCCAAGGACCTGTTCACGACCGCACGCATTGCCAAGGGTTTGGCCAGTGGCGGATACCTCACGATGGCTTTCGATTTCACCGGGCTCGGCGACAGCGGCGGAGAGATGGCATCCACAACCGTTGCCACAAATGTGGCTGATCTGACTCAAGCCGCCGTGGCGCTGATCCAGCGCGGCGCCGGCCCATGTGTGCTCGTCGGCCACAGTCTTGGTGGCTCCGCCGCGGTACTGGCAGCGTCGCGCCTGCACACCGTGACCGCAGTCGTGGCAGTCGCCTCTCCGGCCTCGGTCGCTCATGTCGAGCACCTCTTTGACGCTGACGCCCTTGAGCGGATCCGTCGCGACGGTCGAGCCGAGGTCAAGATAGGTCCAAGACCGGTAACTATCGGCAGAGAGTTCCTAGCCGACCTGCACCGACACGATGTGACCGCGGCCGCTGCCGGACTGAACCGACCCATGTTGGTGGTGCAAGCTGGAGCCGACACCGTGGTTGGACACGACCAAACTGAAGCGCTGGCCGAAGCCGGATCTGCGACGCTTCATACGGTCCCGGGAGCCGACCATCTGTTCACCAACCGAGATCACTCCGACGAACTAGTCCGTGCCATCCTCAACTGGCTGTCCAAGGACCGCTCGGCCTCTTAGTTGTCGAGTCGGCGGCCTTCTTCTACCAGGTTGATCTCCCAGATCACCTTCGACAAGGCGTCACCCGCGGTGATCGTCGGGTACCTCAGCGGGTTCTGTGGGGTCACTGTCGTTGGAACCGGAGCCAGAATCGTCCATGGTTCCGGATGGGCAAATTGCACCACCGAATAGCGGTCACCCTGTTGGCCTGAACCGGATACGACGCGATGGAATCCTGGCGGGATTGCACCATTGGTCAACCGTTCAAGCATCAATCCGGTGTTGATGATCGCTCCGTCGTCTGGAGGCACGGCATCAATCCAGCCGTCTTCGACTCTTACCTGCAAGCCGGCCGCGGTGGCACGGGGCAACGCGGTGATCAGATTGATGTCAGCATGCTCCGCGGCCCACACATGGGTCTCATCGGGTGCCTGAAGCATCGCCGGGTAATGAATTGCCCGGGTGAGATTTGCGCCGTCGACAAGCATCTGATCGAAGAACGATTCGTGAAGTCCCAGACCAACCGCGATGATCCGAGACACTCGAATCTGTAGCTCCACAACCGTGTCGTGGAAATCAAGGAGTAGTTCGCCGACACCGGCGATGTCATTGTCGGGCAGTGTTGGTGGCCCGTAGCGGAAGGGATACTGGGCGCGAAGCGGATGACCCTTGGGCCGCGGAGCGTGCCAGTTGAGCATTTCTTTGAAGTCGGGCACATCGGCGATGGCCGCGGTCTCCACAAGCAGTCCTGTGTACCCCGTTTGACCGTTACTACCAGCCACTTTGTATGCGTCCTTACGGTCTTGCGGCAACGAGAAGAACTCTTCGAGTTTTCCGTAGACCTCGTCGATCATGTCGATACTCATGTCGTGCTCAACGTAAACGAACCCGGTCACCAGGCTCTTCATCACCCCATCGACAACGCCCTGGCGGGCAGCACGGTCGCCTCGTTCAAACGCCAACAGGTCAACGTCTAGAATTTCCATCCCCAAAAGCTACTCCAGACCGCTTCCATACTGCCCAAATCACACTCTTCGACTTGAAAATCCCTGACGGCGGATCACACAAATGGGCAGGCCAGAGGATTATCGGCCAAGTCACGTTGACAAGGGTGTAATTACTCGGCTGTAATTATAGGTCCGCGACTACTTCCAGAGTCACGGTGAGGGCGGTGCCAGGCCGGGACCACCACCCCTCAAACTCCTCCCCCGGCACGGAAAGGCCACGCAATGGTGATGCAACAGGATCGGCTAAGCGCCGTGCAGAGCACACCAAGCGCCTCAACCGTGAACACCAGCATGCGAGTACGCAAGCGGAACGGCTCACTCGAACCCGTAGACGTCAACAAGATCGTCAACGCAGTCGCCAGAGCCAGCGAAGGACTGCACGGCGTCGACCCCATGATCGTGTCGACACGCACCATCGCCGCACTGGCCGACGGCGCCACCACCCAAGAACTCGACGAACTGTCGATCCGTACCGCCGCCGGCCTGATCGTTGAAGAACCCAACTACTCCAAACTTGCCGCCCGCCTGCTCTCGACCTATATCGACAAAGAGGTCCGCAACCAGAACGCTCCCTGGTTCTCCGAATCGATCTCACTCGGCCACTCGCTCGGACTGATCAGCGACGAAGTGTTCGAGTTCGTCGGCAAGCACGCCCCGGAACTCAACGCCGCGATCGACAGCCAACGGGACCGCAACTTCGAGTTCTTCGGGATCCGCACGGTCTATGACCGCTACCTGCTGCGCCACCCGGAAACCCGCAAGGTCATCGAAACCCCCCAATACTTCTTTTTGCGCGTCGCCTGCGGGCTCTCCAACAACCCCGAGGAAGCCATCTACTTCTACGACTTGATGTCGTCGCTGGCCTACCTGCCGTCCAGCCCCACACTCTTCAACTCCGGCACCAAACACCCGCAGATGTCCAGTTGCTACCTGCTCGACTCCCCCGAGGACTCACTCGAAGGCATCTACAAGCGCTACACCGACATCGCCCTGCTTTCCAAATTCGCGGGCGGGATCGGCGTCGCTTGGCACCGGATTCGCTCCAAGGACAGTCTCATCGTCGGCACCAATGGACAATCCAACGGCATCGTCCCCTGGCTCAAGACCCTCGATGCCTCTGTTGCCGCAGTCAACCAGGGAGGCCGTCGCAAGGGCGCTGCCTGCGTCTACCTCGAGACCTGGCATGCCGATATCGAGCAGTTCCTCGAACTACGAGACAACACCGGGGACCACGCCCGCCGGACGCACAACATCAACCTCGCCAACTGGATCCCCGACCTTTTCATGGAGAGAGTCAAAAAGGGCTGGAAGTGGAGCCTTTTCGACCCCAAGAAAGTCCCGGACTTGATCGACACGTACGGTGACGAGTTCCGTGCCATATACGAAAAGGCCGAAGCCGAAGGACTCCAAGAGAGGCAAGTCGAGGCTAGCGAACTCTACAAACGCATGATGCGGGCCTTAGCCGAGACAGGCAATGGCTGGATGACCTTCAAGGACTCCTCCAATCGGAAGTGCAACCAGACCGGGCCCGGACCGGTGGGTGAGGCCGACTCCCGCGACCGAGTCGTGCACCTCTCCAACCTCTGCACCGAGATCATCGAGGTCACAAGCCAAAGCGAGACTGCGGTGTGCAACCTCGGCTCGGTCAACCTCGGCGAGTTCGTTACAACGATCCCCTCCGAAACGCCCCAGGCGCTTACCAGCGCTACCAGCACAAACGGCACAACTCCCGACCAGACAACCACAGCACAAACCGCTCCAACTGACGTGAAAACGATGGACTACCAGCGGCTCGGACAGGTAGTACGGCACGTCGTGCCGTTCCTTGATCGGGTCATCGACATCAACTTCTATCCGACCACCGAGGCCAGCACCTCCAACCACCGCTGGCGACCCGTCGGTTTGGGATTGATGGGCCTGCAGGATGTCTTCTTCAAATTGAGTCTGGCTTTCGATTCGCCCGAAGCGCGCGAAGTCTCCCGCCGTATAAGCGAGGAGATTTACTTCAACGCCCTATGGGCCTCAACGGAATTGGCCGAGAGCAACGGAGCGCACGCCGCCTTCGCCGAAACCAGAGCGGCCCAAGGCGACCTGCAGTTCGACCTGTGGGGCGTCGAGCCATCAGACCCCGAGCGTTGGGAGACCCTGCGCCAACGCATTTCACAGCACGGTCTGCGCAACTCGCTGATGATCGCCATCGCCCCAACCGCGACCATCGCTTCGATCTCCGGATGCTACGAGTGCATCGAGCCACAGGTATCCAACCTTTTCAAACGAGAAACCCTCTCAGGAGAGTTCATGCAGATCAATCGCTACCTCGTCGCAGAACTCCAGCGCCGGGGTCTGTGGGACACCGACATGATCGCCGATGTCAAGAAGGCGGAAGGCTCAATACAAACAATTGACCGTATACACGACGACCTCAAGACCATCTATCGAACGGCCTGGGAAATCCCGATGAAGTCTCTTATTGAGATGGCCGCTGACCGCGGCGCCTTCGTCGATCAGAGCCAATCACTGAATCTGTTCATGGAGGCCCCGACTATCGGAAAGCTGTCTTCCATGTACATGCACGCCTGGGAGAAGGGCCTGAAGACCACCTATTACCTGCGGAGTCGGCCCAAAACACGTATCAACAAAACTACGGCCGGCGCGCCGGGAACCGGTGGTCCGACCAACGGCTCCCGGGACAAAAAGACCTCCACAGACGCCGAAGCCCTCGCCTGCTCACTTGAGAATCCCGAGACATGCGAGGCATGCGACTGATGGCCCTAACTGACGATCTGAGTTTTGCCACTGATCCGGCACAGGCCACTGATCCGGCACAGCCTTCAGAAGGCCATGCCGGTCATTACGCCACACCGGCCAATGCCGAAACCAACATCTTGGACCCTGGCTTCAACTTGACCTTGCGTCCCATGCGCTATCCGCAGTTTTTTGAGATGTACAAGGACGCGATCAAAAACACCTGGACCGTCGAAGAAATCGACTTCTCCGACGACCTCACCGATCTTGACCGCAAGCTGATGCCCGCCGAGAAGCACCTCATCAGCCGGCTCGTGGCGTTCTTTGCCACGGGTGATTCGATCGTCGCCAACAATCTTGTCCTCAATCTCTACGAGCACATCAACTCACCCGAGGCGCGGATGTATCTTTCGCGTCAACTCTACGAAGAGGCACTGCACGTCCAGTTCTATCTGAACCTGCTCGACAACTACATCCCCGACGCCGACGAGCGGGCCGCTGCTTTCTCCGCAATCGACAACATTCCCTCAATCCGGGCAAAAGCAGAGTTCTGCTTCAAGTGGATGGACTCTGTCGGCAACGGTCCCCTGCTGACCGTCGAGGATCGCAAACGGTTCCTAATGAACCTGATCTGCTTCGCCACTTGCATCGAAGGCTTGTTCTTCTTCGCCGCTTTCGCCTATGTCTACTTCCTGCGTTCAAAGGGGCTTCTCAACGGTTTGGCCGCGGGCACCAACTGGGTGTTCCGCGACGAATCAATGCACATGAACTTCGCTCTCGAGGTGATCAACACGGTGCGCTCCGAAGAACCAGACCTCTTCGACGTTGAACTCGGCGAACGCATCACCGCCATGCTTGAAGAGGCCGTCGAGGCCGAATTCCTGTTTGCACAAGATCTTCTGGGCGAAGGTGTGCCGGGTATGTCCACCTCCGACACCCGCAACTACCTTGAGTTCGTTGCAGATCAGCGACTCGTCCAGTTGGGCCTTCCCCGGCGCTTCGGTTCCCGCAACCCGTTCGCCTTCATGGAGTTGCAAGATGTGCAGGAGTTGTCGAACTTCTTCGAGCGGACGGTATCGGCATACCAGGTCGGTGTTGAGGGCGAAGTCTCCTTCGACGAAGATTTCTAGCGACCCACCCACAAGAGCGGGAATCGATGGGCGTGTCGCGGCGTTTCTAATACCATGACTGGTGTGGTAACTCGGATCGCGGCGACCCTGCTAGTGGTCGCCGGAATAGGCGCCATTGCCTGGGTGTCGCTGCGCGGCGCAGATGAACCCCAATCCGTCACCGAAGTGCTTGCCGAACGCCAATCCGAATCAATCGGCGAGGTCCCCGAACCGATCCCGGTGTTGGGTCAAGCCGACACGCTCACTGGGCTCGACGGCTGGCTCAACACCGATGCAACCTCGCTAGAACAGATTCGTGCCGACAACGAACTGACGATCGTTCAGTTCTGGACCTTCGGCTGCTACAACTGCAAGAACACCCTTGATGCCCTGGCCCAGATATACGCCGACTTCGGTAACCGTGACGTGGAGATCATCGGGGTTCACGCCCCGGAGTTCTCCTACGAAGCCGATGTTGACAACATTATTTCCGCCGCCGCGGAACTCGGTGTTACCTGGCCGATCGCACTCGACACCAACAAACGCAACTTCCACCGCTGGCAGGAAGGGCCTACCGCGTATTGGCCGCGGGTCTACCTGATCGACAGCGACAACCAGATCCGGCTTGACAAGCGCGGCGACCGCTCCTCGAACTACGCCCTGCTCTACGAGTACGTAGAGCGACTACTCGACGGAGAGGCATAGGCCGCGGTGGCTACGTTTGTTGAAGGCGTCGAGGCGATCACCCAAGCGTGCACCCTTGTCGTACTGCTACCCGGTTTGGCAATGGTGCTGGTTGCTCGTCGCGGTCGACTCACCTTGGCGCTCGGCTACACCGTCTTCGCCGCCGTGTTGATGTGGTCCCAGGCCGCAGGGCACTGGTCAATCGTGAGCCGCGGCGCGATCGTCGTCCCTCTCGGAATGCTGGTAGCGGCAACGTTTGTGGCAGCCCGATCAGCGCAGGAGGCTGATCAACGACGACTAATCGGCGCCGGAGTCATCGGCGGTGCGCTCGCGGGTTGGATGTGGCTTCCCTGCGTGGGCACTCAACTCGGCGACATTTTGAACAATGCAACTAGCCAAGGACCTCGCACCTTGGCGCTGATGCTTGTCTACACGGTCGGGGCGCTGCTCCCGATGCTGCTACTCGCTCTGCTCAGCCACGCCGTACCAGCCAGCGAGAACATCCTCAACCACCGTGCGGTCGGAGTCATCGGGATGGGATTCGGCGCGCTCTACGCCATCACAGTCGCTATCGGCCGCTACGACGACCTAGTGGGCGAGCTCTACCGAATCTCGGCGACCTAGAGCGCGCTCAGCGGTCGACTGAACCGCCGTAGCCGGTGGTGCGTGAGGCACCCGCGGCAGCACCGAGGCGTTGCAAAGGCGTGGTGTGAGTAGATGGCGTCGGCGTGAACTCGACGGGCATCTTCTTTACACCGCCAATGAAATTGGAGCGCAGGTAGTCGAGGTCTCCGGCCAACCGAATATCGGGCAGGCGCTCGGCGATGCCCTTGAACATCAGACGAATCTCCATGCGAGCCAGGTTGGCTCCAAGACAGAAGTGAGGTCCGCCGCCGCCAAAACCAATGTGGTCGTTGGGTGTGCGTTCAATGTCGAAACGCCAAGGATCATCAAAGGCCCGGGGGTCGCGGTTGGCGGCAATATGCCACATCACGACCTTGTCGTCTTCTTTGATCTTGACACCACCCACTTCATAGTCCCGCATGGCTTGACGGCGGAAATGGAGAACCGGCGTAGCCCAGCGCACCACCTCGTCGGCCATAGTCGCGGCGTAACGGTCGGGATCTGAGCGGTACTTGTCCCACTGATCGGGGAACTGGAAGAAACCGTGCATGCCATGGGTCATCGAGTTGCGGGTGGTTTCGTTGCCTGCCACACAGAGCAACAGGAAGAACATGTCGAATTCGGTCTCGGTGAGCTTCTCGCCGTCGATGTCGGCAGACAGCAGGGTGGTGATGATGTCATCTGCCGGTTTGTCGCGACGCTCCTTCTGCAAAGCATTGGAGTACGCGAACAGCTCCATTGAAGATGCGATCAGATGTTCCCGTGAAGCCACGACATCGGGATCGTCGCCGCCGATCATGGCGTTGGTCCAGTCGAAGATTCTTAGACGGTCCTCCAGTGGGATGCCCATCATCTCCGCGATCGCCTGCAACGGGAGTTCGGCGCTCAGATCGTTCACGAAGTCGGCATGGCCCTGCTCAGACACCCTGTCGATGATCATGTCGGTGCGATTCAACAGGTAGTCCTCCAACAGGTTGATCATCCGCGGCGTGAAACCGCGACTGACAATGCGGCGATAGCGGGTGTGCTTAGGGGGATCCAAGGTGATCATCGAATCGTGCCTGAATTCGTCGATTGAATCTTCGCGGTTCCGCTCGGTCATCTGAGTGCCACCGCGATTAGATGAGAACGCCTCCGCGTTGCGGTTGACCTCTTTGAGGTGCTCAAGCCGGGTGACAGCCCAGAAACCAGGTCCTCTGTCTCCCTCATCGATCCAATGAATCCCTGGGTCGGTCTCACGCAGGCGCTCAAGCATGTCGTGGTGTTCCTGGCGCTGGAACGCATCCATGTCCCACAAATCAACACCATCAGTAACTGTCATGCTCACTCCTAGTTTGCCTTCCTGCGAAGGAACTTTAGAGTAAGGACACCCCGATTAGAAAATCAAACTGCGGGAGCGGCAACCGGCTCAGGCCCGACATAGCGCGCACTGGGCCGCATGATCTTGCCCTCGGCGTGCTGCTCAACCACATGCGCGGCCCAGCCAATCGATCGACTGACCGAGAACGTCGGGGTGAACATCTCGCGGGGCAAACCAACCAGTTCCAGAACCACACCGGCCCAAAACTCGACGTTGGTAACGATCCGCTGATCGGGTCTCCACTCGGCCAACACCGCTAGGATCTCACTTTCGATTCCCGCAGCGCGGTCCACGAGTTCGCCACCAAGACGCTCAGCGGCTTCGCGCAACACAACCCCGCGAGGATCTTCAGCCCGATAGACGGCATGACCAAATCCCATGATCTTGTCGCCCGCGCCGAGACGAGCGCGGGTCCAGTCAGCAGCAGCAGCCGGATCGCCAATTTCATCAATCATCTGCATACAACGACTCGGCGCTCCACCATGCAATGGACCCGTGAGTGCTCCCACCGCGGCAACCAGCGACCCGGCCATATCGGCTCCCGTGCTTGCCACCACTCGACCCGTGAAAGTCGAGGCGTTGAAACCATGGTCCAGCGTGGCCACAAGGTACTGCTCAACGGCACGTTCAGCCTCTGCGCTCGGAACCGAGTCGGTCACCATACGGAAATAGTCAGCGGCATGGCCGATGGCAGGGTCTGGAGCTACCGGCGACAACCCCCGCCGCTGTCGATAGTGGCGAGCGAGGATCGTGGGCACAACCGCAGCGAGACGCATCGCGTCGCCATGTATCTCTTCAGCGCTGCGGTCAAGCAGCGGGCCGCGGGCTTCGTGATCACCCACCGCAAGCATGCCGATACGAAGAGCCACCATTGGATCGCCAACCCAACGGGCGCTCTCGTCAAGCAGCCGCGACACCGGCTCAGGGAGCGTTCGCAATTGGCCTGGATCTAGACGCGGCACCTCGGGAGGCAGCGCACCGCTCATCTGCAAAGTCCACACATCTTCGAGCGACCGGGTACGAGCGAGCTCCGCGGCGTCGTACTGTCGGTAATGGAAGAATCCCTCTTGGCCTCTTACCGCGCCGAGCATCGTGTCAGCCACCGCTAAGCCCTTGAGTCCAGGGGGCGCGATTTCCATGGGTGTTCTCTCCCTTGTTCTGGCGATGTTCTTAGCAAGTGGCCGCTGCAATCAAGCTTCGGTAGTTCTTTGAACTTCGAGTCCGAATCGATACCGCTGTACTCAATATTGCCGCGGAGAAAGACAAAACGACAACACCGGCCCCGCTCTTGGGCGGATTCAGTTTCGCGGGTCTGGTCAACCGTCCAACAAACGGTCGACGGCAGCGCTCGGGCTCAGCTCCCCAGTTGCAACTGCGGCTTCCAGTTCGGCGTTGCGGACAGCGAAAGCACTATCGGCCGTGACTTGATCCAACAACCGTTCGCGCACCATGTTGCGCATCCAATCAAGTTGTTGATCTCTTCGGCGTTGCTCTCGTTCACCTGTTTCTAGAAGCGCGTGGCGATGCTGTTGCACAAGTGTCCAGATCTCGTCCAGTCCCTCACCAGTAAGCGCAGAACAAGTGACGACGGGAGTGCTCCAGTTGAGGCTTTGCGGCGCCAACAGGTGCAGCGCTCGGCGATAATCAACCGCGGCGAGCTCAGCGGGTTGCGAATTGTCCCCGTCGGCCTTGTTGACAGCCACAAGATCGGCCAACTCCAAAACACCTTTCTTGATGCCCTGCAGTTCATCGCCCGCGCCTGCCAACATCAGCACCATAAAGATGTCGACCAAGGAATGGACCACCGTCTCTGACTGCCCGACTCCCACAGTCTCAACGATGATGATGTCGTAGCCACCTGCCTCTAGCACCAGCATCGACTCACGAGTTGAGCGGGCCACACCCCCGAGGGTGCCAGCCGACGGTGCGGGCCTGATGAAAGCCCCCTCGTCAGCAGACAGTTTCGTCATCCTTGTCTTGTCGGCAAGGATTGAACCACCGCTACGCGAACTCGAAGGATCAACCGCTACAACCGCGACACGGCGATTTGCCGCAGTGAGTTTCGTGCCAAGCGTTTCGATGAACGTCGACTTGCCGACACCGGGAACACCGGTGATCCCGATCCGGTCGGCTTTGCCGGTGTGCGGCAGCAACACCTCCAGCAGCGCCGCGGCTCGCAGACGATGTCTGGGTTTGGTCGATTCAACAAGCGTGATGGCGCGCCCAATAGCACTGCGATCACCGGTAAGCACCGCGGCAGCGAGGTCTCTGTCGCTTGCGGTTGGTTCGCCTTCATCGTCTGGGATTGCGCTTGACATCACTGCCGACGTTACCGTTTCGTCTGTCCCGAACGAGACCAGGAAACTAAAACAAGTCGAGCAACTCTATGGCAGCTTCGGTAATGACCGTTCCGGGGGGGTAGACAGCCACCGCGCCCATCTCCAGCAGGGTCGCAATGTCGTCTGGAGGAATCACCCCGCCAACGGTGATCTTGATGTCTGAACGGCCTAGTCGTTCGAGTTCGCGGATCAACTCGGGCACCAGTGTGAGATGGCCGGCTGCCAATGACGATGCCCCCACCACATGGACATCGGCCTCAACGGCTTGGCGTGCCACCTCGGCGGGGGTTTGAAACAGAGGACCAATGTCGACATCGAAACCGAGATCGGCAAAAGCTGTGGCGATTACCTTTTGGCCCCGGTCGTGACCGTCCTGGCCCATCTTGGCCACAAGAATGCGGGGGCGACGGCCACGGGCTTGGGCGAACGCCTCGACTTGTCCTCTGACTCTGGTGATGGAATCGTCGTTGGCGCCCATTTCGGCTCGGTACACCCCTTCGATAGTACGGATCTGCGCTACATGACGACCGTAGACGTTTTCTAGGGCGTCGCTGATCTCCCCCACTGTTGCTTTCTGGTGGGCCGCGTCTATAGCGAGGGCCAAAAGGTTGCCCTCCGCGGTCTTCGCGGCCATGGTCAACGCCGCTAAGGCGGACTCCACGCTGTGGTCGTCTCGTTCGGCTCGCAACTGCTCCAGCTTGGCAATTTGGGCGGCTCGCACATCAGCGTTGTCGATCTTGAGGACCTCGACGTCTTCTTGTTGTCCTAGTCGTGGATCAAGCCGGTATTTGTTGACACCGATCACTGCCTGAGCACCAGAGTCGATACGAGCTTGGGTTCGCGCGGCTGCTTGTTCAATCCTCATCTTGGGGATTCCTGCTTCGATTGCTGCCGCCATGCCGCCCATACCTTCCACTTCGCTGATGTGACCCCAGGCAACTTTGGCTAGATCGTGGGTCAATTTCTCAACGTGATAGCTGCCTCCCCAAGGGTCGACCGTGCGGGTTGTGCCGCTCTCTTGTTGCAAGAACAGTTGGGTGTTGCGGGCGATTCGGGCAGAGAAATCGGTGGGCAGTCCGAGTGCCTCATCCAAGGCGTTGGTGTGGAGAGACTGGGTATGGCCCTGGGTGGCGGCCATCGCCTCTACACAAGTGCGAACGACATTGTTGTAGACGTCTTGGGCGGTGAGGCTCCAACCACTGGTCTGAGAATGCGTGCGCAACGACAGCGACTTCGGGTTTTCAGGGCCGAATTGCGCCATCAACTTCGCCCACAACAAGCGGGCAGCACGGAGTTTCGCCACTTCCATGAAAAAGTCCATGCCAATGCCCCAAAAGAAGCTGAGCCGTGGGGCAAACGAGTCAACCGGCAACCCGGCGGAAATCCCTGCCCGCACGTATTCGATACCGTCGGCCAAGGTGTAAGCCAGTTCGAGATCAGCGGTCGCCCCGGCTTCTTGGATGTGGTAGCCCGAGATCGAAATCGAGTTGAACTTCGGCATCTGCTGCGACGTGAAAGCGAAAATGTCCGAGATGATCCGCATGCTCGGAACCGGTGGGTAGATGTAGGTGTTGCGGACCATGAACTCTTTGAGAATGTCGTTCTGGATGGTCCCTGAAAGCTCAAGTGGTTTCACCCCCTGCTCTTCAGCGGCCACCACATACAGGGCCAGCACCGGCAGTACCGCGCCGTTCATGGTCATGGAGACGCTCATCTGATCCAGTGGGATGCCCTCGAACAACTGGCGCATATCCAGGATCGAGTCGATTGCGACCCCAGCCATGCCCACATCGCCCGAGACGCGTGGGTTGTCTGAGTCATAGCCACGGTGTGTTGCCAGATCGAATGCGATTGAGAGGCCTTTTTGACCGGCTGCCAGGTTGCGGCGATAGAAGGCGTTGGATTCTTCAGCGGTTGAAAACCCGGCGTATTGGCGGATGGTCCACGGCTGGTTCACATACATCGTCGGGTACGGGCCTCGAAGGAACGGTGCGAATCCCGGCAAAGTATGCGGGAAATCGAATTCAGCGATGTCTGCCGCGGTCGCGACCGCAGAAATATCGATTCCCTCCGGGGTTTGGCTGATATGGGCACGTCCCGCGGCGATCTGTTCGTTGTCGAGACCGGTGAATTCACCGCCGTCAAGGTCAACCGTCGTGAAATCCGGGATCACGCTCATTGCTTCACCGTATCGGCCACCGCAGCTCCAACAGCAATGATCCAGACGCCGGTTTCTGGGACTACGGTCTGTGCCAATGTCTAGGTTGACAACGCCGGAGTCAGCAACGCCGAGAGCAGCGACGCCGGCGAAGAGCTACGTCCTTGGGATCAGCGCGTTCTACCACGACAGTGCTGCCGCGTTGCTGCGCGACGGGGAACTGATCGCTGCGGCCCAAGAAGAGCGTTTCACCCGAAAAAAGCACGATGCCGGCTACCCGTCCAACGCCATCGCCTGGTGCCTTCACGACGCTGGGGTACAACCCCACGAACTAGAAGCGGTCGTGTTCTATGAGAAACCGCTTACCACCTTCGTAAGGCTGATTCGCACTTACCTGAAGGTTGGGATCAAAGGCTTCTCTTCCTTTCGCGAAGCAATTCCGTTATGGATGCGTCAGAAACTCTGGATCCCCATGGAAATCGAGCGAGGTCTGAAACGGCTCGGCTACACACCGCCAAAGCAGATCTGGTTCACCGAGCATCACGAGAGCCACGCAGCCAGTGCGTTTTATCCGTCGCCCTTCACCTCAGCCGCCATCGTCACCTTTGACGGGGTCGGCGAGTGGGCCACGAGTTCAATCGGCGCGGGTCACAATAATGAAACCGAATTGATCGAGCAGATCGACTTCCCCCATTCGCTGGGGATGCTCTACTCCGCGTTCACGTATTTCTGCGGGTTCAGGGTCAACAGCGGCGAATACAAACTCATGGGCCTCGCCCCTTACGGCGAACCGGTCTACGCCGACACCATCCGGGATCATCTCATCAACCTGCGACCAGACGGATCCTTCACGCTTGACCTCAGTTATTTCGATTACCTGACCGGTCTCACCATGACCAACGACAGGTTCGCAAATCTCTTCGGTGGACCGCCCCGCGCCCCCGAGTCGGAACTGACCAAACGAGAAATGGATCTGGCGGCCTCAATTCAAGTCGTGACCGAAGAGGTCGTCCTGGCGATCGCGCGACGGGCTCAAGCGATAACCGGCGAACGAAATCTGGTACTCGCCGGCGGCGTGGCCCTCAATTGTGTGGCCAACGGCCGACTGCTTCGCGAAGGCATCTTCGAGCGGATCTGGATCCAGCCCGCCGCGGGAGACGCTGGCGGGGCGGTCGGCGCGGCTTACCTTGGATGGCACCGGATCATGGGTAATCAGCGCATCATCGACGGTCACAGTTCAAGCGAGGGCGCAACCGATCATTCGATCGACAAGATGCGCGGGGCCTATCTCGGGCCCTCGTTTGACAGTGACGAGATTGGCGCGTGGCTGAACGCGGCGGGTTTCCCCCACGAAACCCTGCGAGGCAGCGACAGAGTTGAGCGCATTGCCGCCGAGATTGATGAGGGTCGGGTCGTTGGTGTGTTCGCTGGACCTATGGAGTTTGGACCCCGTGCTTTGGGTCATCGCTCAATACTCGGCGACGCCAGGTCCGAGCAGATGCAGTCGACAATGAACCTCAAGATCAAATATCGCGAATCGTTTCGGCCATTCGCCCCAGCGGTGCTTGAGGAACAGACCGAAGACTGGTTCGATTTGACGCAACCCTCCCCCTACATGTTGCTGGTTGCGCCGGTGGCCGCCAAAAGGCTCGATGCCGCAGCAATGCGGGCCCGACAAGAGAGCGGTCACATTCCAGAACAGCAGATACGAGAATCAGACATTCGAGAGTGGGTCAACGAGCGGCGGTCCGAAATACCTGCGGTAACCCACGTCGACGGCTCAGCGCGGGTGCAGACCGTCAGCGCCACACGCAACCCCCGGCTGCATGAGATCCTCAAAGCCTTCGAGGCCCGTACCGGTTGTGGAGTGATCATCAACACGTCGTTCAACGTGAGGGGCGAACCGATCGTCTGCACACCCAGCGACGCCTACCGGTGCTTCATGCGAACCGAGATGGACGTGCTCGTTCTTGAGGATCACGTGCTGATGAAGAGTGCACAGCCAAAATGGCCTGAGTCCGACAACTGGCGCCAAGCCTTCGCTCTGGATTAGACGAGGCGTGCTTGACTGACCATGCTTGCTCTCCGATTCCGCCACTTTGCCCGCCTAGTCCGAGACCTGATCGGCTTTGCGGTGCTGAATCGGGCGTGGTGGCTGATCCCAGTGATGGTCGTACTTGCAGTGATCACGATCTTCATCGTGGTGGGCCAGGCCGCCGCGCCATACACCCTCTACACGGTTTTCTGATGCCGCTGCGATGAACGAGACCGAACCACTTCTTGACCACACATGGTCGGCGCTACCGCCGAGTGGTGCGCCACACAGGCAGCGCCGGCCAGTGGCGGTGCTGGTGCCGTTGATAATCGTGGCGGCACTTTGGTTCCTGGGTCACCCGACGCTGGCGACCATCGTTGCGGCTATCGCGCTGACGATCACCGTGGCAAGTGCAGTGTCGCCGGAAATCAGAACCAGACTCGACCGAATCATGGCTTTTGTCGGGCATTGGGCGGGCCGGTTTCTGACTTTCTTTCTGCTGGGGATCGTGCAGTTGGTGATATTCGCTCCGGTGGCGATGTGGTCCCGCTTCACACGCAGCGACCCTCTCGATGTCTCCTCACACAACGACGAAGCCAGCCAATGGCTTCCTCGTTCCCCCCAGAAACGGTCGCTGCACCATCGCCCTTACACCGACGAGAGGTACCGACGCCCGTCAACAGGAACGGTCGCACGGCCCGGTTCGCTTCGCTGGCTTCGGGGCTTGCTGGGCGGTCTTGTATTGCTGTTGATCGCCGACATCGCTCTCGGTTCGCTGCTGAGCCGCTTTGACAACGACGACACAGGTCCAACCAACGATCACGTTGTGTTTGGATTCGAGCCGACGGCGCAGGAAGCGCTCGCTAGCCAACCCGGCTCAGAGGAGGTCATGTCACATCTCACCAAAGCAGGTATAGGAAATTTCGACCCGTTCACTGGTTGGCGATTCGGTCCTGGAGTCACCTATGAATCACCTGTGGTCAACATCGTCGATGGCGTGAGGACCACGCGGGCCTCTGCTATCAATGGTGAGCGTGCCGAGGTTTGGTTCTTCGGGGGTTCGTCGCTGTACGGGTCGGGTCAGTCCGATATGGCCACAATCCCTTCAGTGGTCGTTGCGCTGCTCGATGATGCCGACGTGCCGATCAACGCTGTGAATCTCGGTCATCCCGCTTACGCCAACTGGCAACAGGTGCAATTGCTGTCCCACGAATTGAGTGCCGGAACCCGCACCCCGCCCGATGTGGTGGTGTTCTACGACGGTTTCAATGATCTCACTCTGCAGACTCATTTCGGGGTTCACGAAGAACCAACTCATCTCTTCTTCGGCATACCCGCCGAGGAACCTGTTGCTGACGAATCGGCCGCAGCAACCCTTCGATCTTGGTGGGCCGATCACAGTGCGGTGGCCCTAGCCGCGAGTCGCGTTGCCGATCTGTTCGACGATGAGCCAACTGTGCAGGTGGCCGATATCGACGCTGTGCCGATCGACACAATCGACCCTGTCGCCGCGGCCGACGCGGCGCTCAAAATTCACCGTCAAGGTGTTGACCATGTGCTGTCACTTGCCCGTGGTTACGACTTTGAGACCCTGTTCTTTTGGCAGCCCTACCTGTACACCAAATCGGATCTCACGCCGGCCGAGCAAAACTTGGTCGGGCTCCCCGGATACGACACCGATGTGTGGCTTCCCATGACGCAACGGGTACGCGCCGGCCTTGCAGCACCCATCATCGATTTGAGCGAAGTGCTCGATTCAGTTCCGTCATCGGTCTATTGGGACTTCGTTCACACAAACGAACACGGAGCAGCGATCATCGCCGCTGCCATCGAAGAACACCTCCGCCAAGCCCTCAGCCAACTGGACTAGAGGCCGAGGTCGGATTGGAGGCGGGTCAGGGCCTCAACTACATCCATTCCCTGGTGCCAGAACTCGTCGACACCAGCGGTTTCCAGATCGCCGCGAAGATCACCTGGCTGACCAGCGAGGATCACTCGCTTGGCGCCCGCCTCACGCAACGCCAGTGTTGTGCCGACGCCTCGAAGCGCATAAACGGGATCCGATGAACAGATCACCGCGACCGCAGCACCAGATTCGCTGAAGCGAGCTTCGGCTTCCAACGGCGATTGAGAGCCGTGCACTTGTGCTCCCGAACCGACCAGGCCCGCGACAGCCAAGAGCTTGGAGACCCAGGTGCTGCGAGCCGTGTGGGTCGCCAATTCCCCGAGCGCGGCAATGTGCACTCGGGGGCGCTCACCGGTAGCCAACAGATGGCGGTCAGCGGCGTCTCGCAGAGCTTCAAACGGCGCTGCCAGTCGGCGTAGCGGAAGCCCCGCCCCCGCCGACGCCTCAGCTGTGCTGAGTTCTTGTCCCGATTGTTGTTCATCTGCCAAGTCTGGATATTCCGACACTCCGGTAATGACCTCACTACGGGTGTGCAGCGCTTCAAGTCTTCGCTGCCACGAGCGGTCAATCGCCGAACGCACCGAACCATCGGCAATGACCGCCTCTATTCCGCCCGCAGCCTCAACTTCTACAAACTCAGACCAAGCCCGAGCAGCGAGTCGACCTGTCAGAGACTCAACGAACCACGCACCCGCGGCAGGATCCACTACCCGAGCGAGATGTGACTCTTCGATTAGCACCGTCTGGGTGTTACGAGCAACACGTCGAGAAAAGTGGTCGGGTGGACCAGACGCCTCATTGAAAGGCAACACTGTGACCGCATCAGCACCTCCGACACCAGCCGCAAAGGCTGCTGCCGTCGCCCGCAACATGTTGACCCACGGGTCGCGGCGGCTGTAGATCGCCCGACTGGTGACCGCTTGTTGGAGTTGCGGCGCAGCGGTGGGATCAATACCAGACGCCTCCAACACCCGTGCCCAGAGCTGTCTTGCCGCACGCAGTTTGGCCATATTGACGAACTGGTCGGCGCCAATGCTCAGCCTGAAACCGATGGTGTTCGCCCCAAGCAAGGGGTCGATGTCAAAGGACTCAAGTAGGCGGAGATAGGCGACCCCAGTAGCGATGCCGTACGCAAGTTCGCAAGCCTCACTGGCACCGGCCTCGGCGTAGCGAGTCGAGTCGACACTCAATGTCCGACCTGATGGCAAGAACGACACCAGCGAAGCGGCCACGTTCACCACATCGGCTGCGTTGGCGAAACCACCGCGCGGCACCTCGCCAATGGGGTCTAGTCCAAACCAGCTGGCGGTGGTGGCCAAATTGCCTTGCTGTTGAATCACCGCAGCCAGCGCGCGCGCGGCGTTGATGTCGGCATGAGGGGCCAAGACCACCGCGGCCAAATCGAACAAAACCCCCGCAGTAGCCCGCTGCAGCGTATCCAGGGTCCAATTCGGGCTCGGGGGGACCAGCTCAACGGAAGTGACGCCGCGTTCAAGTTCTTCGAGAACCGCGCGACCGCAAGCGTCGGGGTCGTCTGCGCTGAACTGCTGGCGCACATGCCAACCGCGCTCAAGCCGTTGCGCGTCGACGGGTACAAACTTCGCGGGCTCAAGCGAGTCCGTTGCGGTGTAGAGCGGCTGGATATCAAGGTCGTCGCGAGTCGTCGAGACGAGCACCTCGTCAAATGACTTGCCGCGCAGCACTTTGGTGACTGCGTCTGCCCAATCTGAGAGTTCAGTCTTGCTGAAACTGAAGTCAAAGTCCGGTTCTGTCACCGTTCTATCCTGGGATTGCTTTTTTGTTTTGGCACGCGGACCATGGCGGCAATTATCGTCGTTGCAATGCGGACAAAGCCGCATCGGCCGATTTTGGAGGATCTCACGTCAACGCGATCGAGGCCTCAGAACACTGACGTAGAGCGGTCGAGCATCCCCCACTCGCGAAGGAGCTTCGCTTAGGTTGCGAGTGTGGCTCAGCAATCTTCGGCGTCGGCTTTAGGTCGTCCTGTCACTGATTTTGTTCACGGTCGCAGGTTGCGTTGGGCGCCGTTTGTTTCGCTGTTGGTATGCGCTCTTCTTGCTGGTGGATTGGTGCTCGGGTCGGTGAACGCCATCGAAACCGAAACGCATTCGTGCCAACCGCCGGTGACCCCAACTCACCCTTTCTCTGATGTGGGTGAAGACTCGTTCGCGTATGACGCCGTGGCCTGTATCTATCTGCTGGGTATCACCACCGGCACCACGCCCACCACGTTTTCACCCGACGAATACGTGACCCGCGAACAGATGGCTTCGTTCATGGCTCGGCTATACCAAGCCGTTACCGGTACCGAAGCTCCGGTCGTGTCGACACCGTTCACTGACATACCTAGCGACTCGTTCGCACAAGATGACATCGCGCGAATCTATGGACTCGGCATCACCACCGGGACCACAACCACCACCTATTCGCCCTATTTTTTTGTGACCCGCGAGGAGATGGCGGCTTTCTTGGCACGGCTTTATCGAGCTGTTTATGACCAGCAAGCGCCGGTTGCGTTGACACCGTTTTTTGATGTGCCGTTGGACTCGTTCGCATACGACGACATTGGACGTATCTACGGGTTGAGTCTCACCACCGGGACCACAACCACCACCTATTCGCCCCACCTCAATGTGACCCGCGAGGAAATGGCGGCTTTCTTGGCGCGTTTCCGCCAACTCCCAGAACCCACCGCCACAACCACAACCACCATCAACATCAACATCAACGCAGACGACACCGCTGATCCGCCTTCACCACCCCAAGACGACACCAGTGACGAGGACACGAGCGACAACGAAGCAACCTCGCCACGTGATATCGCCTTTCTCCGCACGAGTTCCAACAGCACCGGCGAGATCTGGGTAATGGACGAAGATGGTCGCAACCTGAAACAAATCACCAGCACAAACAACTCCGCCGAGGACCCGACGTTTTCACCCGACGGAACATATATCGCTTATACGGCTGCGAGCGCCACAAGCATCCTGCAGATTTGGGTCATAAACGCGGATGGCAGCAACCCGATCCAGATCACCGAGGAACCCGAAGATCGAATAGCCGAATTTAGTGTTGACCCGTCCTGGTCATCTGATGGCCAGCGAATCGCTTACGTGAGTTACGGCTCGAATCACGCTTTCGAAATATTTGTCATGAATGCGGATGGTTCCGACCCGCAACAGATCACCAGCAGTTATCTGCATCCACGACAGCCCCGGTGGTCACCCGACGACATGCGTATCGCCTTCACCAGGACCAACGGCGACAACGATAGGGTTCTGATAATCGACGCGGACGGCACCGACCTGAAGTATCTCAGTTCTGCGTCTAGCTCTAGTAATGACCCGGCGTGGTCCCCTGACGGCACAAAAATCGCCTTCGCAAGTCACCGAAGTGGCGAAACAGAACAAATCTGGGTGATGGACGCTGACGGGACCAACCAAACACAGATCACCGACGACGGCTTCTCCAACTCAGAACCGGCTTGGTCACCGGACGGACGCATCATCTACGTCAGCAACCGAGGTCACGATGTCAAAGAAGAGATCTGGATCATGGACGCCGATGGCACTAACCAACAAGCCGTTACCAGCGACGCCCGCAATGAGTTGGACAGGCAGCCCACATGGTCATCGAGCGCCACTGATGCCCCCTCATAAGTACTGGACTTGGACCTGGGAAGCATCCACCACTACGCGGCAACAGTGAAATAATTTTGCCCGTGTGGTCCGACATTTTTTCGACAATGCTTTAGGTCGCCCTGTCACAGCCATTGCCAACGATCGCAGGGCCAGGCTGGGACCATTCGTTTCGCTGCTGGTCTGTGCTCTCATTGCTGGCGGACTAGTCCTGGCTTCAGTAAACGCGACCGACATCAAGCTGCGAGTCTGCCCGAGTCCCGAAGCACCAGTTCACCCGTTCACCGACGTATCAGAAGACTCGTTCGCATACGACGACGTGACCTGTATCTATCTACTCGGAGTCACCACGGGCACCAGCCCCACCACATATTCTCCTGACCGCTATGTGACCCGCGAGGAGATGGCCGCTTTCATGGGACGGCTCTATCGGGCTGTTACTGGTCTGGAAGCCCCGATCGTGCCGACTCCGTTCACCGACATGCCGACTAGCTCGTACGCATACGAACACTTGGGGAGAATCTATGGACTCGGGATAACCACTGGTACCAGCCCCACCACATTCTCGCCTTACTTTCTTGTGACCCGCGAGGAGATCGCTTCGTTCATGGCTCGTTTTTATCGAGCAATCAGTGGGAGCGAAGCACCGATCGTGAAAACGCCGTTCACCGACGTACCAACCGACTCATACGCATACGACGATGTCGCACGAATCTATGGACTAGGGCTCACCACCGGCACTGGCCCAGGGGAATATTCACCCGAGAGGCACATGACACGTGAGGAAATGGCTTCATTTTTGGCGCGCTACTACCGACTACTTCCCAGTCCCAGCGAGCTAGAGATCTTGCGGAGAAACGGCCTCCTTGCGTCAACGACACAAGCACCGTCATCGACACAAGCACCCGACAACAACGACGACGGCAACAACGACGACGGCAACAACGACGACGGCAACAACGACGACGGCAACAACGACGACGGCAACAACGACGACGGCAACAACGACGACGGCAACAACGACGACGGCAACAACGACGACGGCAACAACGACGACGGCAACAACGACGACGGCAACAACGACGACGGCAACAACGACGACGGCAACAACGACGACGGCAACGACGGCAACAACGGCAACGACGGCAACGACGGCGTGGTAGACCCACCGCCAACTACCACGAGTTCAACAACGACGATTCCGGCTCCGCCAACCACAACGCTTCCATCGCTCAGCAACCCCGCGACTTGCACTCGAAGTAGTATCTCAAGTCACGCCATCGCCTTCGTCCGTAGGTTCTCCCACAGCGAGGGCACCCTAGGAGTCTCAACCATCGGTGAGATCTGGGTTGCAAACGAAGACGGCACGAATCCCTGCCAACTCACCTACACCGATGGCAACAGCGAGCATCCCGCATGGTCACCCAACGGCGCCTACCTCGCCTACACGAGCGCTGGCTCGAACGGCAGCGACTCGCAGCTCTGGGTGGTGAACGCCGACGGCAGCAACGCACGGCAGATCACAAGCGCCCCGTTAGCCGAGCCCTGGTTGTTCAACTTCAACCCAACCTGGTCACCTGACAGCACCAAACTCGCCTTTCGCGGCTACGCCGACGGACACGATCTTGACCTGGTCATAATTGACGCGGACGGGACCGACCAGCGACGAGTGAGTTCCACATATCACAAAGCATCGGAGCCCTCGTGGTCTCCAGACGGCACCAAGATCGCCTTCACCAAGTACGGCGACTCCAACTGTAGGGACGGGGTTTCGATTGCGGGAGATGCAGAGATTTGGGTGATGAACGTCAGCGAGGGAGTGGCAACGCAACTCACCGGACGCGATTCCAGCACTGAACCTGCCTGCGTCAACAAGCAACCTCAAACGTATGGCACGGTGTTTCATGCCACTCATCCCGAGTGGTCGCCGGACGGCACCAAGATCGCCTACACCGGGGGCCGTGGAGGTTCCGACACAGCAGTGTGGGTTATGGACGCCGATGGCACCAACAAGACGAGAGTAACCAGCGTGCCCGGCTATTCGAGGCATCCATCCTGGTCACATGACGGCACACAGATCGCCTACTCAACATATGCAGGTACCGGGTTCGGTGATGAAATCTGGATCATTAACGCCGACGGCACCAACCCGCAAAGAATCACCTATCACCCAGACGAAGTGATCGACGGCTATCTGACCTACATCCACGATCGCGAACCAACCTGGCGCTGAACGACCAACCGGGCGCCACGCCAACAAGGCACTCAGGACTCGAGTTGGCCTTGCAAACCCTCGACTGCCTCGATGAACTCTTCAACCATGTCCATTACAACTGTGCTCGCGGACTTTCGCTGGTTCATGTTGCCGACAATCTGTCCGACGAAATAGTTAGCCAACTTCTCCGCTCCCGATCCAGGGTTGTGGGCTGCCCGATCAATTCGTCGCTGAGCGGCTGCGGTGAGGATCGGCTGCAACGGCATGCCGAGCGGGTCAGGGGTGTCGTCTCGGTCCCATTCCTGCGTCCATGCCGACTTCAACATCCGCGCGGGTTTTCCGGTGAGTGACCGTGATCTGATCGTGTCAGCCGATGTGGCCGCGAGGAACTTCTCCTTCACAACCGGGTGCGTTTCAGCCTCATCAGTGGTTAACCAGACCGACCCGCACCACACACCCTGCGCACCGAGCGCCATCGCTGCAGCCATCTGACGGCCACGGCCAATACCACCAGCTCCCAGTACCGGAAGCGATGTGGCGTCGACGATCTCGGGTATCAACACCATGGACCCGATCTCACCCGTGTGGCCGCCGGCCTCAGAACCCTGCGCGACAATCAGGTCAACTCCAGCGCGCTCGTGCGCTTCGGCGTGTGACGGTCGACCGGCGAGCGCGCCCACCATGCGACCGGCTCCTTTGACAGCCTCGATCATCTCTGGGGGCGGTGGCCCCAAAGCGTTGGCCACAAACGCCGTCCGCTTGGCCAACG
Source organism: Candidatus Aldehydirespiratoraceae bacterium (assembly GCA_965198365.1). GTDB lineage: Bacteria > Actinomycetota > Acidimicrobiia > Acidimicrobiales > Aldehydirespiratoraceae > VXYK01. Next base: position 3,185,026 of record OZ240617.1, read on the forward strand.
CCACATCAATTTGCGGAGCCGCCGCGTTGGCGGAGAAGGGCGCGGCCCCGGCTCTGTCCATGCTCCCAGAAAGTGTGCTCTCATCAGGCGGCATCGCTGGCACCTCATAGCGGGCCAGGATGTCGTCGACGAATTCACGGTGCTCCGGCGGGATCATCTTGACGAGATCCGCGGTCGTGAAGCCGCCGGAGTCGTCACCGGCGTAGCGGGCCGGGATAATCAAGTCGACGCCATATGGCTTGTCGCCAACCGCGTCCTCAATCCACTCAAGATCGATTTCAAGTGCTTCGGGGGTGTGGCCAACGGCACCTAGAACTCCCATTCCTCCAGCCCTCGAAACCGCCGCTACCACGTCTCGACAATGGCTGAAGGCAAATATCGGAAATTCAAGATCGAACATTTTCGTTACGTCGTTGCGCATCTGCGGATCCTCTATCAACTCTCACTACCGACCATACCGGTAAGTTAGCGACCGTTCACATGCTTGGGGTACACTGCGCGCATGAGCACACCAGAAGTCGTAATCGTCGACGCCGTCCGCAGCCCAATCGGCAAACGGAACGGCGAACTGTCCACCATGCACAGCATCAACTTGCTAGGCGATGTACAAAAGGCGATCTTTGATCGCACCGGTATGGACCCGGCCGCAGTTGGCCAAGTTGTGGGAGGATGCGTCGGCCAGGTCGGTATGCAAGCCATGAATACGGCTCGCAACGCCTGGCTCGCTGCCGGGCTGCCGCTCTCGGTGGCTGCGACCACAGTCGACGCTCAGTGTGGTTCGAGCCAGCAGGCAACCAACCTCGCTTATTCACTCGTGAAGTCTGGCGTTGTCGAGGTGGCACTGAGTTGTGGAATCGAGTTGATGAGCCAGATCAAGATGGGCTCGACCATTCCCGATCCCGCTACTACCGGCGTACCGGTCAACTCTCGCTATTGGAAAAGCTACGAGTGGACCTCACAGTTCGAAGGGGCCGAACGTATCGCTGACAAGTGGGACCTCACCCGGACCGAAGCCGACGAATTCGGTCTACGAAGCCAGCAACTAGCAGCTGAAGCCTGGGAAGAAGACGCTTTCGGGTCACAAATCGTTCCCGTCGAAGTCCCGGTCCTTGGTGAGGACGGCAAACCCACCGGCGAACACAACCCAGTAACCAAAGACGGAGGTCTGCGCGAGACCACCCTGGAGGCCCTCGCCAACCTGAAACCGGTTGCTCGTGACGACGGGATACACACCGCTGGCTCGTCAAGCCAGATCAGCGATGGTGCCGGCGCGGTTTTGATGATGACCCGCGAAAAAGCCGACGAACTCGGCCTGAAACCCCTAGCAAAGATCGTCGACACCTGTCTCGTCGGCACCGATCCGGTCCTGATGTTGACCGGACCCATCGATGCGACCCAAAAGCTCCTCTCCGACAACAATCTCGCTATCGACGACATCGGTCTCGTCGAGATCAACGAGGCCTTCGCCTCGGTCGTGTTGGCTTGGGAACGGGAGCTGTCGCCCGACATGAGCACCGTCAATCCCAACGGTGGGGCCATTGCTCTTGGTCACCCCCTAGGGGGAACCGGGTCTATCTTGATGACCAAGGCTGTGCACGAGATGCAACGCAGCGACATCGAGTACGGCATCGTCACCATGTGTTGCGGCGGTGGTCTAGGAACCGGAACCCTGCTCCAGAAGACTTAGCCGGCTCTTGGGGCGGCTCTTTAACCTTGCGCCCAGAACTCTTGCCAGTGTTCGGTGTCGTAGGGAATCGAACCTAGGCCAATCTGCTTGTCCGGCCAGTTGGCTGGCGCTTGCACCAACGGGTTGGGTTCATCGTGTCGCCAGCCAAGCCAAAGTAGATGACGTCGGCGCGTGAACTTCCAAACTCCATCGACACGTATGTAACGGTCTTCGTACTTGATTAGCTGCTGAATGAAGCCCTCGCCAGCATCGTCGATGAATCCATGAGCCCAAACCGTGCCCTGTGCAGTTGGTGAGCCGCTGTCGGAAGGATCGTTGCTGTCGGTTTTTTCGTCAAACTCGATCAAGTGATTCGCGACTAGCAGCACGGCCATGCCGATCTGGCTGAGCGATTCAGCAAAAAACGCTCGTGCTCCGCCGGCACCCTCGCCGTACTGGCCAAAACGCGCGTCTGGGCGGTACAGCGAAACCAATAGGTCGAGATCTCGACGGTCAACAGCGTCGGCATACGCGAAGGCCAGTTGCCGGATCTCGTCTCGCGCCACCGTCTGCTCAATGTCTGTCATTTCATCAGCCACTAAGACCCTCCCTCTGCTTCTGAGACAACGACAACATGGTCGAGGAAACGGTCGATCACAGCTACCGCAAACTCCAAGAATGCCGCCCCTTGCGGGGTCGGCTCCGGATCGACGACTACCCCCCAGGAAAGGTGGCACTCGGGTCCGTCATCACGCAGCACAAACGTGGCGTGGTACAAGTCAAGGCCCGTGGGCCCGGTCACCGAATAGGCGCGCCGCCACGGTGGTTCGAACGACAACACCGTTTCCACCAATAGCTCGTCCGAACCAAGCAGTTCCTGCTGACCCGGCAATTTCAGATGCAGTACCGCTCCCGGACCATGCGGTGCTGGATCACCCTCGGTGACATAGGGGCCGGTCAGCTTCACGATCAGGTCATTCAAGACCTTCCAAGTGTGTTCGCGGGGCGCGTTGACATGCCTCTCAAGCGAACGGGACTGGTGCTTTTTGTTCATGAATCAATACCTCCGAGACGACATAGCATCCACAATCGTGTCACGTAGATCCGGTTGACAGACAATGAGACCAGGCGACCATGGGTCGGCCTTGTTGAACCAAAGCTCACTGCCATCGGTCCGACAAGCAACCAGACCCGCAGCCTCTGCCACCGCGGCTGGAGCGCACACATCCCATTCGTAGAGTCCACCACCATGCACATAAGCATCGACTTCACCGCGCACCACCGCCATCGCTTTCACCCCCGCTGAACCCACAGCCAATATTTCCGCGCCGAGCGCTCGTTGCAACACACGGCCATCTATATGACGACGCGAGCGAGAGACCAAGACCCGAGGTTGATCTCCGACACGCGACATGATCGGCACCGGCGTCGGTTCGGTTGCCCAGGTTGTGTCCCATCCCGGTACCGCGACGGCTCCCGCTGTGGGTCTGCCTGCTTCGACTAGCGCAACATGCACCGACCAGTGGGCGCTCCATCCAAAATCATTCGATCCGTCAAGCGGGTCAACTATCCATACCCGCTGCGCGGACAGGCGAGAACTCAGATCGCGTCCCTCTTCGGAGAGGACCGCATCATTGGGGCGATGCTCGGCCAGTTCTTTGACGATGAAATCATGTGCAGCCCGATCGGCCGCGTACTCGAGCGATGTCCAGCCTCGCTGTGCACGTGGTGATTCGTCGAGCATCCGTTGCAGAAGCTCGCCGGTCTCAGAGGCGATACGAAACGCCAAGGCATGATCGGAGGAATCGGCCATTCAACCCACTCAGATCGCCCAGGTCACGACGCGACCACACGCGGCAATCTGTTGAGCACGAGCGACGATCTGCTCTCCGTATTGAGGATGCGGAAGGATATAAAATCTCTCTTCCACGATCGCTTCGAACACCCGCTGCGCGACCTCGCTGGGCGGCATCCCCGAAGCAAGCAGGTCTCGCACTGCGGAGCGCCTGAACTCGCTCTCTTCGGTCGGCTCCTCCAACGACACCAGGTGTTCAGGGATGTTGCGATCCGAATCCGCGATGCGAGTGTGCACAAATCCGGGACACAACACCGAGACTCGCAGGTTGGTGGTCTCTCGGGTTTCAAGTGAGAGCACCTCGCTCATTGCAACAACACCGTACTTTGCCACCGTGTACGCCCCCATTGACGGCGTCGGAAGCAGACCGGCCATTGAAGCTGTATTCACTATGGCGCACGGCCCTTGATGCGCGACCATGGCCGGGCCAAAGGCCTTGATTCCATAGATCACTCCCATCAGATCAACACCGAGCACCCAGTCCCAGACCCCGATGTCGTCCGGTTCGAGGATCGGCCCTCCACCCGCGACTCCTGCGTTGTTGAACAGGATGTGGACATCTCCGAAGTGTTCGTTGGCAGCCGCGGCGAGGGCCTTGACTGAATCATTGTCGGCAACATCGGTTCGCAAGCCCAACACGCTCACGCCGTCAGCTTCGAATCCCGCCACCGCGGAATCGAGCGCCGACTGTTCAATGTCGGCAATGACCAGGTTCATGCCCTCGACCGCTAATCGTGTCGCCACCCCATGACCGATGCCGCTGGCGCCACCGGTTATCACTGCAGTCTTTCCACTGAATTCGCGCATTGGTTGATCCTTACATCTAACCCCGCATGTGCGGAAGTCAAGTCGTTGTAGAACTCCGCTGATCTCAGCCGGACGGGGCCTCAAGCCGGTGCAGCGACACCGCGTAGTTCCCGTCGCGGTACTGATCCTGCTCCCAAGTCGCCCAACGCCCGAGGAGTCTCAGTCCTGTGGCGGCGGCGTGACGGTCGTAGTCCTCCAGACTGAGCCGCCCGAGCTGAAAACCGGCCAACACGAGCCCTCCTGGCTCAAGATGACGGGCCATGTTGGTCAACACTTTCGCTTCGGTGCCCGGTTCCACAAAGATCATCACGTTGCCGGCCATGACGATCAGGTCGAACCGTCGATTCAAGTCCAGCAGGCACAGATCATCTTGAAACCAGCAGAGCCCGGGTGCCTTTGATTCGGCTTCGGCAAGCATGTCTGAGTCCAGGTCCACCCCGACAACAGATATTTTCCGCCGGTCAAGCTCAATGGCGACGCGACCTGTGCCACACCCCGCGTCGAGCACTGACGCCTCCGGACCGAAGCCGTATGACTCGAGCAGCGCGGAAACCAGGTCGGCTTCCCCGTGAATGGACTGACCGGCGGCTTCCAATGCGGCCCACCTACTGTCGTAGCCGGCACCGCGTTGGACATCGGTGCGGCTACTCCATCTACTCATGCGGTACCTCTCCTGATCGCTGACGAACCATACAGTCCGCCCCCACACAGCACACTTGCGGGGCTGCGAAAGCCATCGGGCTTGAGCGCTAGAGTCACCGGTGTGAGCGGAGGTATTTTCCACACTCGCGGAGCGCGAGCGTCCACACAGGCCATTGAGAACTACCGATTTCGCCGACGGCTGATACCCGTTTCGCTGCTCCTCGGAGTCTCGCTCACACTGGCATCGGTATTCCTACTCGCGCCGACGAGTTCAGCGCAGGATCCGGTCACGACCCGGATTGAATGCAGCGACGCCACCGATGATTTCGTGCTGTTGTGCCTCGCCTTTGAAGCGTCGGTCGACAATTTTGTGGATGGCGTAGTTGTAGTGGACTTGGCAGACGCCGCCAAACAAGGCGTGATAGACGCCAACCTTGCTGAGCGAACGACTGATGCGCCGCCCTGTGCACTACCAGCGCCCGAGTTTGAGGACATGTGCGCCGAGATTGACAAGGCGGAAGACACCACCGCTGCCGCGGTCGCCGCGACCGACGCGATGTTGGCATCGCTCAACGAGGCGCGGACCCGTCGTTTGACGCCGGCCCAGCACCGTTCATTCAGCGGCTCCCTGGGTTCTGAAATTACCAGAATAGGAATCGGTATCGAGTTTGCGTTGCTGGACACTGACGGGAATCCCTGCACGACCCCGAGCGGTACCTGCGACATGCAAATTCTGGAGGTCTATTCACCGAGTCCCGCAGACACAGCCGGTCTGATGGTCGGCGATGTAATCGTCGCGTACGGCAAAGTAGTTGCGGACAACCCCTGCAGGGATCTGCGAAGTCTGGACGACGACCACGATCTTGGAGACACCGTGTCGGTGTCGATACTTCGCGATGGTACAGCCATGGATTTTGACTTGGTGACCGCAGAAGTCATCGATCCCGTGGTATTCAGTCAGATTGTCGACGGCAACGTCGGTTACATCCAACTTGACATTTTCGCGACCGGTTCTCCGGAGAAGTTTCTGGCGCACTTGACTAACCTGATCGGTGCGGGAGCCAAGGCGATCGTGGTGGATCTTCGAAACAACCCGGGCGGTTACCTCACTGAAACGGGCCTTATTTCCGCTGCTTTCCTCAATGATGGTGACCTTGTATATCGCGTCGTCTCGGTTCACTCCGATCAATCCGCGAACGCAGGCGGGAATGGCATAGCTGCAGATGCGATCGCTCTGCCAATGGCCGTAGCCGTCAATGGTCGTTCAGCCTCGGCTTCTGAGCTTTTTGCTTTGGCATTGCGCGGGAACAGCCGAGCAAAGATCGTTGGCAGCACCACTTTCGGCAAGCACACGGGGCAGAAGACATTTACCGCTGAGGCGTCAGACGGTACGTCGTTGGGTGCAATACAGGTGACATCGTTGAGATTCTTCGGGCCGGGCGACCTCAGCTCTGCGGGCGGAATCCAACCTGATTTCGTCGAATCAATATCGGACTGCGCACATCCCATCGGTGTTGTACGTCAGTCAGTGCCCTCGCTGTATCCCCGAGTGTCGGAACTCTCCATCACGTCGGTGCCGGTCTCCGTTGCCTACAAGTCAGGCGAAAAAGTCACGGTGGCTGTCTCTTTTGACGTTCCGGTGTTCGTTGATACGTCAAACGGAAAGCCATACCTTGAGTTGCAGGTCGGAACCGAGGTGCGCCAAGCCGTCTATAAGTCGACATTGACGACCAGCGGTGTCAGCGTCGTTGATTTCGAATACACAGTGGCAAACGACACTGACGATGACGGCATCAGTATCGAGCAGGACGCGATCATCGGTAACGGCGCCACAATACGCAGGCGTGGTGCTGGTTGGGACGCGATCCTCGACCATCCGCCACTTGCTGCGGAGGTTCACCACGCCGTTACCAAACCCGTGATTATTGACCCCGTAATAACCAACTCCGTGATAACCAACCCCGTGATAACCAACCCCGTGATAACCAACCCCGTGGTGGAGCTAGAGCCCGAACAAATCTTTAGCGATATATCTCACACGCTGTTTGTTGAACACATCTACTGGCTGGCTGCACAAGGAATCACCACGGGTTGCGGGCCAACTACCTTCTGTCCCGACGAGTTCGTCACTCGCGGCCAAATGGCCGCCTTCTTGAACCGAGCGCTACGACTACCGTCCGCTGACCAAGACTATTTCTCAGACGACAACGGCTCGACCTTTGAAGACGACATCAACCGCCTCCGACAAGCCGGAATCACCACGGGCTGCGGAACAGACACGTTCTGTCCGGGTCTACCCGTCAGCCGCGGCCAAATGGCCGCCTTCTTGAACCGAGCGCTACGACTACCGTCCGCTGACCAAGACTATTTCTCAGACGACAACGGCTCGACCTTTGAAGACGACATCAACCGCCTCCGACAAGCCGGAATCACCACGGGTTGCGGGCCAACCACCTCCTGCTGGGATCAACCCACCACCCGTGGCCAAATGGCCGCCTTTCTCTATAGAGCCCGTGACCTCATCGGGGCCGCCCGTCAACAAAACTTGTGAATCCAGCAGTCGTCGACTTTCGTTCAAAACTGCCTCTCTCGGCCCTTTGCGTGGTTAGCTCAGAGATGTGAGTAGCCGATTTCCCACACCGACGACGGGCGATCTCGTTGCTGGGATCTCGGTAGCGCTGGTGTTGCTGCCACAATCACTGGCCTACGCCGAGATCGCCGGTGTTCCGCCACACGTGGGTCTTTTTGCCGCAGCTCTGCCTCCTTTGCTGGCAGCGCCTTTTGTTTCCTCGCCGTATCTCCAAACTGGTCCGGTAGCGCTCACTTCGCTGCTGACCTTCGGTGCCCTCTCCGGCCTCGAAAGCGTTGGAACCGCGCCATATATCGAGCTAGCTGCGTTATTGGCGCTGATTGTAGGGGTTACTCGTGCGATCCTCGGTCTGCTGCGGGGGGGCATTGTCGCCTATGTCATGTCGCAACCAGTGCTGACCGGTTTCACCGCTAGCGCAGCGATCTTGATCGTGGCGTCGCAAGTACCTTCAATGTTCGACGCAAATCCCGACACCGAGGGAGTCGTCGAGCGGGCATTGTGGGTGCTGTCACGGCCGAACGAGTGGAACGCAACCGCGATCGTGCTCAGCATCTCGACGGTTCTGGTGGTGCTGGGAGCACGCCGAGTTCACCAACTCTTCCCCGGCGTGTTGATAGCCGTTGTTGCGGCCGTGATCTGGAGTGAGGGGAGCAACTACGACGGGACCGTCGTTGGCGACCTTCCCGGAGGCTTCATCACCCTCAGTCTTGACCTTCCCTACAGCCAAACCCCATCGCTGCTCATTGCCGGGATCGTCATCGCGCTGGTTGGGTTCGCAGAACCCGCATCCATCGCCCGAACCTTCGCTACCGCCGATCGCATCCCCTGGTCGGCAAATCGAGAGCTCTTGAGTCAAGGCGTCGCCAACATCACATCGGGGATTTCGGGCGGCTTTCCCGTTGGCGGATCCTTCTCTCGCAGTTCGCTGAACCGCTTCGCTGGGGCGCAGACGCAGTGGTCAGGCGCCATCACAGGAGCTTTCGTGATGGCAGCCATCCCGTTGTCGGCAATGCTGGAATCCTTGCCCACGGCGGTGTTGGGGGCGATCGTGTTGACCGCGGTCTATCGCCTTATTGACGTGCCGGCCATGCTGCAGATCGTCCGTGGTTCGCGACTGCAGGGTCTCGTGGTCTTCGGCACTTTCGCTGCGACGCTGATATCAGCGCCCAACGTTGAGCGCGGCGTCATTGCAGGAGTGGGTCTTGCGCTCATAGTCCATCTCATTCGCGAGCTTCGTGTAGACCACAGACACGAGGTTGAAGACGACACGCTGGTACTGCGTCCCTACGGCGTGATCTGGTTCGTGACCGCCCCGCATCTCGAAACAAGCTTCATCGCAGCCAGAGCCGAACACCCCCAACTCCAGAATCTGCGCATCGACTTCGCCAATGTCGGGCGTGTCGACTACGGGGGTGCAGCAAAGTTGGCGGAACTTGTGGACGACGCGGTCGAAGCTGGTCTCAACGTCGACATTGTCAACATTGCACCCCATGCGAAACGCACCATGGCCGCTCACCTCGGCGGTCGTCACGGAGTTCCCACGCTTGACCAATTGGCCGACGACGAACGGCACCAATGGCGCCTCCGCCGCAAGCCACAGCGCCCATGAACCACACTGCCCATGAATAGCAGCTGAAACGATCCCTGCCAGCGGTTCTATTCAGCCCTTCACCAACTCCGCGATGACTCGCAGTTCCTCTGGGGTACGGGCTGACACGTTGAGCATTGTGACCGGACTCTCGTCCCATGCTTGAAGACGGTCGCGGATCCGATCGACCGAACCGACAAGCGAAATCTCATCAGCGAACTCGGTAGGGACCATGGCAATCGCCTCGTCACGCTTCCCCTCGAAGAAAAGGTCCTGGATCTTGTAGGCCTCCTCCTCATATCCCATTCGCGCCATCAACTTGGTGTGATAGTTCTGTCCCTTGGCACCCATCCCGCCGATGTAGAACCCAAGCGAAGCCTTGGTGGGATACAACGCCTCTTGGACATCGTCGTGGACACGCATGGAGACATTGACTGCGATCTCAAAGCCAGGCCTCGCCAGGGCCAACTCGCCGGCGTAGACCTCGGGTCGAAACGGCGAGTAATACAACGGAATCCAACCGTCAGCGATTTCGACTGTTTGGGCAATGTTCTTTGGTCCTTCGGCGCCGATCCAGATGGGGATCTCACGCAACGGGTGGGTCATCACCTTCAACGGCTTTCCTAATCCCTCCGAACCGTCACCCTGGTAGGGCATCTGAAAATGATCCCCTTGGAACTCCATCGCGCCCTCACGACGAAACACCTGGCGCAAAATCTCCACATACTCGCGAGTCCGAGCGAGGGGCTTGCGCGAGGGCATGCCATACCAGCCTTCGACGACTTGGGGGCCAGACACGCCGAGACCCAAAATCGTGCGTCCGTTGGAAATGTGATCGAGGGTTATGGCATGCATGGCAGTCGCTGTCGGCGTTCGAGCCGAGAGTTGCACCACGCCGGTTCCGAGCTTGATGCGCTCGGTGTGGGCCGCTATGAGCACAAGGGGGCTGAATGCATCCGAACCCCACGACTCAGCGGACCAAACAGCGTCGAAGCCAAGCTTTTCGGCTTCCACGCTCAACTCCACCAAGTTGTCGGGCATCCCCCGACCCCAGTAACCCCATATCAGTCCCAGTTCCATCACAGTTTCCTCCTCAATTCAGTGGTCAATTCAGTGGTCGGCGACCAAACCCTCGATGAAGTTGTAGGTCGCCTCCGCGATGACTGACCAATCGGTATCGGCTTGTTTTGCAACTGCCGCGGCGCCCGCGCTGCGAAGCTCATCATTAGTCAGCCCATCGATGCAAGCTGTTAGTTCTTCGACCGTGGATCCATAGAAAATCCCAGCCGGTCCGAGAGCCTCATCCAGGTACCCCCAATCAGACACCAAGCTGGCAAGCCCCAGTCCGATGGCGTCGGCAACTATGCCGGTGGTCAACATTCCTTCGCTGTACGGCATGACCAAAGCGTCTAGTGAGAAGAGTCGACGGGCATATACCTCCAGATCAACCAACCCGTATCGTTCGGCAATGACGATGCGGTCATCGTCAGGGACCTCCTCGTCTGCCAGCGACCAGACACATAGCTGCACATCGTCGCGGTTACAGGCATGCACCGCGTCAATCACCTGTTGCACGTCCTTGTTTTGACGTGGCGCGCCGACGATGCCTAAACGCAGCCCCGTCGGAGCCAGGCCGAGGCTCCTTTCGGCTTCGGCTTTTCCCCCAGCGGGCCGAAGCGGTTCCAAACGCGGTCCCCAATGTCCGTGGGGCGCGACCAAATGACGAGTGTGATCGCCGTAGCCGTAGTCAGATTCCATCACCGCTCGGCCATAACGGCTGTGATGGATAACGCCATCGGCTTCCGAACACCAGATTTGGTAGCTCTCACGCGCCTGCGGGAAAAGGTGAGGTTTGCGGTTGTGCTGAGTCCACAGAATAGGGATGCCCGCGGCACGCAGGTTGGCGATCACTTCGCGGGTTCGAGCCGGGTCGGTTCCTGCGGACCACTCCGGCCAGTGCAAATGGAACACGTCGAATTCGCAGAGCGCAGCGGGGTCGTCCAGCAACCAGGTCGCCTCTTGGTCAGCCACCCGTTCGCCGAGTGGGTCATACAAGCTGCGGTTGTACCAGTGTCCTGCTGCTGTGCTGGCAACCCGCAGCTGCGGCGTGATCTTCCAAGTGAAGTTGATCTCCGCGGCTGGTTCAAGGTCTATCTCATGTACACGCACATGCTCGTTCCAAAACGAACGGTGTGCCAACATTCCAGCGGTGTCGATCACCCTGGTTGTGCACGGGTGATCTGTTTCGAACTCGACTAGGAGCTTCCGTTTTGAAGTTTCTGGGATCTGCAGCGATATCCCGTCGATGGTGTCGGAAGGGCGCCCAAATCTCAGTGTCTCATCCACCACTACGCTGCGTCGGTCCACTCGATAGCGGGCGCGGCGAGATCCATCAACAGACGCCGCTGTTAAATCAGAGTCACCCGTTTCGGCCGAGAGACTTTGCAGCGGTAGGAACTGCTTGAAGCAGACTTCGAGTTGATTGTCCGCGTGCTGGATCGAATCTGGCGCCCCAAAGGTGGTCCAGACGACGCCATCAGCGTGAACGGCGGGCAGCATCGCCGCTAGCTCGTTGTTGTTGACCGGCACTTCGTAGGTGCCGGGCCAGCGCAGGGCTGGTGTGTAGTCAACCCAAAATCCTCCGACGAAAGGCAGTACGAAGTCGACCCCTTTGCCGCGATGAGTCCAGACCGAAGCATTGTTGCGCGGGTCCAAAGTAATGAGCTTGTCCACCGCCTTGAAGCTCGCCGCTGGAGTGGCTGCTTCCAGCGGTTCGGCTTTCTGCAACTCAAGCGAAGCCTGCACCAACTTGCCAAGAAGATCAAGAGTCATTTGCAGACGTCGTTGCGGGCCTCGGTAGAACATCGTCGAGCGGTGCTTATGGGCGTTGACGAGACCGTCTTCGAACCAACCGCTTATTTGGCGGGTGGCGAGGTCGGCTTTGCCCAACCAACCTTTCGGGTCATCGGTCAACCGCCGCGACAGCGCGGTCGCGCCAAGTTCAATATTCATCACCACACCGAGCGCGCCTGTGGAGCGCCCCCAGACGATTGCTCCCTGGGGTGTAGCCAAGTCAGCAACATCACTCAGGACCTTTCGAAATCCTGTTGACCAAGCAGTACCCAAACGCTCGGCGAATGGTTCGGCGAACAGATACACGTCGGGCGTGTAAATGTCGAAGTTGGCGCCCCCGAAGTCGTCTAACCAACGTGTCGGGAGTTGCGTGAACAAAGCTGAGACCTTGTCGATCAGCGTGTCGAGTACACCCTCGTCTGGGAGCCGGCCGAGGCGGGATCGATCAAACTCGCAGCGGGTGAGGACCACGGCATAGTTGTTGGGGAGTTTGCCGGCGGCGAGGGCTTCAAGCATCGCAGAGGAATCGATGGCCTCTGCTGCATTAGCCAGATCTGCTTCGTTCCAGGCTCCGAGCGCCGGGTTGTCGTCAAGTCCTCCAAAGCGCAACAGGGTTTCAGCTGTGCGGTAGCTGTAGAAACTGTGAGTCATTCTGCCGTCGAGCTGTCGCACGATATCGAGCGCGACATCCGCGCACTGCAGTCCTGCGACCTGCTCTACACCCGCCTCGTGCAGCAACGAGAGCGTGAATGCGAGATCGGCTCGAGCGTCGGGGCCGACGAGGTAGCCACCATGTACTCGTGGCAAATCGAGACCGGGAGCGTGTTCGGACTCAAAATCGCTCAGCACTGCTTTGACAAGTTCAAGCAATCCGTTTGCCAGGTCAGAAGCGGTTTGCATAGCAGTCGGTCAGAGGTCGGGTGAGAGGTCGCGTAGGGCCGTACGCTAATACTCTGGAGCGGTGCTACCTCAACCCGATCGAGTAGGCATTCGAGGAGCAGACATGACCCGACGACTCAGCAAACTCAGCCGATCAGTTGCGGACAAGGTCGTGCTTATTACTGGTGCTGCCTCGGGAATGGGTAGAGCCACTGCCTTGCTGTTCGCCGATGAAGGTGCCAAGGTCGCAGTCACCGATGTGGACCCCGATGGGGTCGAGTCTGTCACCGCTGAGATCACCTCTGCCGGTGGTACCGCGCTTGGAGTGCTGCTTGACGTTGCAGATCCAACCTCTATCACCGCAGCTCAAAAGACGATCCGGGAAAGTTTGGGCCGGGTTGACGTGCTGATCAACAACGCCGGAATCAGCGTTGGCGGAGAGATAGACGATGAGGAGTTCGACGACCGCTGGCAACTCGCACTCGATGTGTTGCTTACGCCCCATCAGCGACTGATTCGGACATGTCTTGATGATCTCAAGGCCAGCGGAGAAGGTCGGGTGATCAACATTTCATCGACTGAAGGGTTGGGTGCTTCCAGATCGACGACTCCGTACACCGTTGCCAAACACGGCGTCATCGGCCTTACCCGAGCAATGGCGATTGCATTGGCAAAATACGCCATCACCGTCAACGCAGTGTGCCCGGGCCCGATTCTCACCTCCATGACAGAAGCCATTCCGGCGGAGCACCGAGACACGTTTGCCCGGCGGCGCACCGCGCTGCGTCGCTACGGCGACCCCGAAGAAGTGGCTCACATGGTGCTGAACCTGGCTCTGCCGTCATCGTCGTACGTCACCGGTGCGGTGATTGCGGTCGATGGCGGACAGACCATGAAGAACGACTGAAGCGGGCGCGTTCGTGGTTGGCGCTCTGATACCGTGAATCCTGTTCATTGCAATTGTGTGACAAAATGCCCGGCACGTCGCGATCACCTGTAGCTCCCTCACGAAATCGCCGCAACCGGAAGATTCGCGTCGTAGCCGCGGCCCTGGTTTTTTCCGCGATCGCCGCAACAGGCCCAATAGCGGTCGCGCAAGACAAACCACCTGACGAACTCCGTGAGGATCGAAAGCAAGTCCAAGAAGACGCGGCAGGAACACAAGAGGAGATCGAGGAACTCTTGGGGGACCTCGACAACCTGGAGATCGCATTCAACAATCTGGTCGCGGCCGCAGACAGCGCCGATGAGGCTGTTGACGCCGCTATCAGAAAATTAAGCGACGCACAGGCAGAGCAAGCTAGGGCTGAAGCGAGAATCGCCGAACTTGAAGCCGAGATCGCCGAGACCCAACTGTTGTTGCAACAATCAGCCATCAGCGCCTACACGTCGTTTCAAGGACCCAACAGCGAACAGACGGCGTTGAGTTCGGACCCTTGGCAGCACGCACGCAGCCAGTCCCTGCGCAGCTTCGCCAACCGCAGCACCGAGGATCTCCTCGACGCGTTTCGAGGCCAAGCAGCTGAACTCGAAGCGCTGCGTGAAGAATCGGACCGCCGCGTCAACGAACTCGAAGATCTACGCAACGAAGCACTCGAGCGGGAAGACAGATTCAACACTGCCGTGGCTCGCGAGGGCAACGCTCTCGTAACGATCGAAAACCGCCGAGATGATCTCATCGCCGAACTCGAAGCTCTCGAGGATGAGAGCGCCGAATTGGCAGACAGAATCACGCGGGAAGTTGATCGCCTGGCCGCTATCGCGGCCGCAGCTCGAAGGCGAGCACAAGGGGTCACCGTCCCGCCGAACGCACCGGTTGAGCTGGCGTCTGTTTGGGGGATAGTTGTCAATGTTCTTATCGTCGAAGAGCTCGAAGGGCTTCTGGTCGCAATGGAAGCCGAGGGATTCATCCTTGGCGGTGGCGGATATCGAGACAACTCCAGGCAGATCGAACTGCGACGCCAGCATTGCGGCACCTCTGACTACGCGGTCTACCAGATGCCGGCGTCCCAGTGCAGTCCACCCACGGCCCGACCCGGATTCTCGCAACACCAGGTCGGCCTGGCCGTCGACTTCACACACAACGGCAGAATCATCCGAAGCCGTAACACGGCCGTGTTCCAAGCCTTGACCCGAATCGCCCCGGACTACGGGTTCGTGAACTTGCCGAGCGAGCCTTGGCACTGGTCGACGACCGGCCAGTAAGCAATTCGCCGAACCTCAGCGTGGTGCTATCGAGATGTTGCCGCGACCGCTTCGGCGGGACGGCCCGCTATCAAACCGTCGACGCCTCGACCGAGGAGATCGGCGTAGAACTCGCGTGTCTCGACCACATTGGTGCCGCTCAGCCAAACCCAGACGTAGCGGCCCTCGTTGTGGATCCTCTCGGTGAGTTCCGGGGTGACTACTTCGATTCCCTCGAAGGTCAACGGGACCTGCAACACGCGATACCGAGAATCGAGAGGATCCCCCGCCAAGAACCAAGCGACCATCGCTTCGAGTCCGGGGCTGGTGGCCACGCTGGGGGCAAGTTCGTTCAGCGCGGCCAGCGTCTCGTCGTCGAAGGAGCCCACGATCACCGACTGCTCGCGACCCAACTCGGCAATCTCCGCGGCGAGCACCTCCGCCGCGGCAACACCGGTACGAGGGTCTGCTTCGCCGTCTGGGCCACTTTGGATTTTGATCTCCACGTCTAGCACGTGATGGGGGAAGCGCTCTGCCACCTCCTTGAATGTCGCCACTGAGAAGTCGTCGGGCTCGAATCCCGGCGGCGGTTCAACCGCCCCGGTGCGCACCCCGCGAAAAACGTACTGGTCGTCAGGTTGTGTCTGGTCTCCCCAGCGACCGGGCAAGAACCAGTATGCGTTGTCGAGCGCTTTGATCTCCGCCAGTGTCAACTCGGCCACTCGACCGGTTGTTTCGGTGGTGCGGTCAACGGTGTCGTCATGCTGCACGATGAGTACACCATCGGCGGTGAGTTGCACATCAAGTTCGAGGATGTCGGCACCTGCTGCGGCGGCCTGTGCATATGCGTAGATCGTCGAGTGTGGATAGTCCTGATCGCCGCCCGCGTGGGCAATAACCAGGGGGCGGTCAAGTTCGAGGAGTTGGTCGACAGTCGACGCATCCGGTCGAGGTGCCTCGGTGGTTGTCGTGGTCGAGGGGGCCTTCGTTGTGGTCGTCGTCGCGGGCGCTTGTGTTGTGGAGGTCGTCGAATCCACGGTCGATGATGTCACCGTCGTGGTTGTAGTCGTTGACGGCTCGACCGATGTTGAGGGCGTTTCAGAACTAGACGGCTCTCCACTACCGTCTTCGCCGTTACCACAACCCACAACAAACAACCCGGCCACCAGCGCTAGAACCCCGAGCCTGCGTGGTTTAGCCAGCGACCGTAAACCAACAGTTCCCTGCACAGCATTGCTTTCCGTCGTCGATGCCCACATCGTTGAGACTCTGCGGCAAAAGGTATCATGGCCGGATGTCATCCACATTGTTCAGCCTTCTCAAGGACTCCATCTCGCGCGATGCTGTGGCGCACACAGCTAAAGAACACGAGGGCCGGTTCGACACCGTCGGAGACGAAGACCCGAGAGAAAGCGGCTACCACGATCTTGTCACTGGCTACTACAAGCTCGTCACCGACTTCTATGAGTACGGCTGGGGCAAGTCCTTTCATTTCGCACCACGCCACAGCAATGAGAGTTTCCAAGCGTCAATCACCCGCCACCAACACTTCATCGCCCACAAGCTCGGCCTGCAACCCGGCATGCGGGTCGCGGATCTGGGTTGTGGTGTCGGCGGTCCGCTGCGCGAAATCATCAGCTTTTCTGGCGCCAATGTGGTGGGCGTCAACATCAGTTCCTACCAACTTGAACTTGCGCGGAAATACACCGATGAAGCCGGACTTGGTCATTTGGCGGAGTTTCTTGAATGCGACTTCATGAACGTTGACGAACCGGATGGCGCGTTCGACGCCCTCTATGCGATTGAGGCGACGCCTCATGCGCCCGATCTCGTCCGCGTGTTCAGCGAAGCTCTGCGCCTGCTGAAAGGTGGCGGTTGCTTCGCCACGTACGAGTGGTGCCTCACCGACAAATTCGACGTCAACGACCCGTATCACGTTCAGCTCAAGAATGACATTGAGTTGGGCGCAGCGACGCAAGATCTGCGCTACAAGCACGATGTAGACGCGGCGTTTCGCGAAGCCGGTTTCGAATTGCTGGAAACGCGCGACTTGGCTGAACAAACTACGCCTGGAATTCCGTGGTATCAGCCCTTGGTCGGTTCCGGTGTTTCGCTTTCGAGATTCCGCAGTTCAAGTGTCGGCCGACAGGCGACATATCGTTCCTTGCGTGCGCTGGAAGCGCTCAGGGTCGTCCCAGCTGGAGCGTCGGAGGTTTCGAGGCTCTTGAACATCGGCGCGAAAGCCCTCGCCGAGGCCGGTCGACTGGGGATCTTCACCCCGATGTACTTCGCGCTCGCCCGCAAACCTGCCTAGAGCAAGTCCGAGTCGTCCTTAGTCGGTAGCAAGCAACGCTTGGGAGCGCTGTAGGGAGTCGATGCACTCCTCCACCAATTCAAAGACGACATCGGCGCTGCGCTTCACTTTGTTCATGGATCCGACGATCTGACCAACTGGGTTGAACGCAACCTGCTGGGCCTTGTCGGGATAACGACCGCTTCTCACCATCGCCTCGCGTACTGCCATCATCTGCAACGGCATTCCCAAAGTGTCGGGAGTCTCAGGCCGTTCCCATGCCTCGGTCCAGTCGTTGCGCAGCATTCGGCACGGTTTTCCCGTATATGAACGAGAACGCACGGTGTCCTTGCTGGTGGCATCTAGGAAGGACTGAATTTGAGCTGGTGGTCCCGCCGCTTCTTCCACAGTCAGCCATAGAGACCCGGTCCATACTCCTGCCGCTCCCATGGCCAATGCAGCAGCCATCTGACGACCTGAGCCGATCCCTCCAGCGGCAAGCATCGGTACCGGCGAGACCTCGTCGATTACCTGGGGCCACAACACCATCGAACCGATGTCTCCGGTGTGGCCGCCTCCCTCGTAGCCCTGGGCGATCACGAAATCGAGGCCGGCCGCAGCGTGGCGACTCGCTTGAGCGGGTGTGCCGCAGAGCGCTCCGACCGCCCGACCACTTGCCTGGATCTGCTCGACGAGATCCGGCGGCGGTGTCCCCAAAGCGTTGGCCACCATAACCGCGTTGTCGTGACGCAAAATCTCTTCGACTTGGGGAACTGCGGTTGCTGCGTTCCAGCCCATCAGCCCGCTGCCGAGCTCTTCGTCGGTCGGTAACTCTGGAACCTCGTGCTTGTCAAGCATCTCCCGTACAAACTGACGGTGCTCGTCTGGGATCATCGACTGGAGTTGGCCTGTCAACTTGTTGAGGTCCATCTCGCCGGCACCGTCGTACTTGGCCGGCAGCACGATGTCTACGCCATAGGGCTTGTCGCCGATGTGTTCGTCGATCCATTCGAGTTCGATCCTGAGCTGTTCCACACCGAAGCCCACTGCGCCCAAGACGCCCAATCCACCCGCCTTGCTCACAGCAACTACAACGTCACGGCAATGCGTGAACGCATAGATCGGAAACTCCATACCAAACCGTTGTGTCAACTCGTTCTGCATGTATCCAACCTACGCGCGTTGCTGTAGCCGGGCGAAGCCGGAGCCGCGTCAACTTTGCCTTCGCCGGGCGTAGCCGGAGCCGCGTTAACTTCGCCGGGCGTAGCCGGAGCCGCGGAAAGTCAGACTTGCGGGGATTTCGCCGGGTACGACCCGATCAATCGTCTTGGAGGGCGGGGATCACACGATCAACGGTGAGCTCCAGGGACTGCCAGGCCGAGTCAATCGGCATACCACCAACCAAAGGGTGCAGCGAAAGGGCGCCCGTCTGGCGAACTCGGTCCACTGCCTGCTCTGGCGTCAAGAACTGGTAGATGCCTTCTGCACGCAGTTCTTCTGGGTTAGTGGCATGGGTATGGACCGCAGAGGTCTGGCCCGGGGGCTGCCACGAGTCATAAACCGAGGCCTCCAGCCAGAAGTGTTTACCAAGTTTGGCCCAAGCTTCATCAGGATCGTTGACCACATGGACCATGGCTACCTGCTCCGGTGAGATGCAGAACCCCTGCGTTCCCAGCCTTTCGCACTCGGCGTAGTACAGTGCCTCAACCTCCGGGTTGGGCGCTGGGAGTTGCAGGGGCAAACCGAATCGCGCCGCCCGCTTCGCCGCAGCCGGGCCGGAACCCCCGATCATCACCATGGGATGCGGGCGGGTGTAAGGCATGGGACCGACCTTGATCGTCGCGCCGTTGTATTCAAACTCCTCACCTGACCAGACCTTCTGCATGGTCTCTAGGGCATGGTCGAGGATCTTGCCGCGACGTTTCCAGTCCTTTTGGACCGCGGCGTACTCGGCGGGGCGGTAACCAAGCCCCGTGGTGATGGCAATCCGACCCTTGCTCATCAGATCAATCACCGCCAGCTCCTGTGCCAAACGCACCGGATCGTGCAGCGGTACCAACAGCGCGGTGATCGCCACTGACAGGTTCTCAGTACGGTTGAGGATCATCGCGGCGTTGAGCAGCGGCGTCGGGCTCCAACCGATTTCGGTGGCCTGATGCTCCTCAAGGCTCACCATCGCGAAACCGTTCTTGTCGGCGTACTCGGCGAGGTCGAAGCCGGCTCGATAGCGGTCACTCATCTCCGCTGGGTCGGTCGGGTCTGGATGCACGAAGTTGAGCCGCATCATCATGAAAGCCACAGCAAAACTCTCCTTGGGTCTGGGTCTGGGGTTGAGTCAATCAGCGAACGGAGCGGGGACACCACAACGCTCACCCACCGAGAATGTAACCGGCATAGTGACAACGCCCGTCATTAGCAAGTTGCCGGGATACGGCTTGAAACCATCGAGGTCGATCTGGTAGTCGGGAACTCGGTCCAACACATCGGCAATCATCAACTCGGACTGGAGCCGGGCGATGCTTGAACCCACACAACGGTGGCCGCCCAACCCGAAGGCCAGATGTTTATTGACCTCGCGGTCAATTACTACCTCACCAGCTCGTTCAAAGGCGCTGGGATCACGATTGGCGGCAACCCAGGAGATAAAAACCACATCGCCGCGCTTGATTTGTCGACCTCCTAGTTCGACATCTCGGGTGGCCGTGCGGGTCAACGACTCGCTAGGGCTGTAGAAGCGCAGAAACTCCTCGACTGCGCTGACGATGAGCGTCCGGTCGTCGATGAGACGCTGCCGGTCCGCCGCCTGCGTACCCAGGTAATGCAACCCCCAAGACACCAGCGATGTGGTCGTGTCGATTCCTCCCGCAACCAGATTCCAAAGGATTCCGACCACTTGGTCATCGCTCGGAACGCTGCCGTCGAGAACGCTGGTGACGATCGCCGAGGTGAGATCGCTTGACGGATTGGCCCGGCGATACCGGGTGTAATCAGCCAATTCCTCCCACATCGTCGACCAGTTGGCGAGCGCGGCATGCAGGCGTGGGTCGTCTTTAGTGAACGACGAGGTGGCGTGAAAGAAGTCCGCGTAGTAGCGCCAGTTCTTGCTGGGCATTCCCATCATTTCGAGGGTCATAACTGCAGGTACGGGGGTGGCGTAGTCAACTACCAGGTCGCATGCGCCGCTTTCGATCACTTCGTCGAGGAACCAGCCCGATACCTGAGCCATGCGATCTCGATTGGCTTCAACTGCTTTGGTGACCATGAATGGGTTTATTACCCGACGCAGATCGACGTGCTCGCGACCATCGATTTCTGACACGCCCATGCGAGGAAGGTTCGAAGGTCGGGGGATCCCACAGATTCCCCGGTAAGCAATTCCCTCCTCAGACTCCGGGTCGTAGCGATGCGCAAACGTTTCGTTGTCACGGGCGACCTGCGCCACCGAGGCGTAGTCGGTAACCATCCAAAAGCCGCCGTACGCCGCGTTGTGCACGACCGGGCAAGTCTCACGTAGTTCCGCGTAGCGCTGGTGTCGCTGCGCGACAAAGTCCGCTTCCTGGTGGTCAACGTCTATATCGTCGCTCACTGGGTCTCCTGCCAACTTGCTCACCGATGCTCAGTCTTGTTTCATCTACTGGCTCAGCGCAATCGACTCAGGGAGAAATGCAATGACCATGGACCTATTCCGATATGACGGCAAACGTGCACACCCGGAACAATGCTCATCAACTTCACCAGCCAACGTCATCACCCAACCGGCACAGGTGTTAGTTTCTGCTGCACGGGACAATGCCAAGGGAGACCGCCGTGGACATGAACGACATGATCCTGGTGAGTGTCGATGATCACCTGTGCGAACCGCCGCACATGTTCGATGCGCACCTGCCGAAGAAATGGGCTGATGAGGCACCAAAGCTGATTCGGACCAACGAAGGAAACGATGTTTGGACGTTCAACAAGGCGGTGATTCCCAATGTCGGGCTCAACGCGGTTGCTGGACGCCCCAAAGAAGAATACGGAATCGAGCCGACCTGTTTCGAAGAGATGCGTCCCGGCTGCTACGACATTCATGAACGCATCAAAGACATGAACGCCGGCGGCGTGCTCGGCTCGATGTGTTTTCCTTCGTTCCCCGGTTTCGCCGGACGCCTGTTCGCTGCTCACCCCGACAAGGAGTTCGCAGCAGATCTCATCCGCGCTTACAACGACTGGCACATAGACGAGTGGTGCGGCAGCTACCCGGGACGCTTCATCCCCATGGCGCTGCCCATGATCTGGTCGGCGGACGAATGCGCTGCAGAGGTCCGCCGAGTGGCCACCAAGGGGTGCCACTCAATGACCTTCACCGAGAATCCGGTGCCGCTGGGGGAGCCGAGCTTCCATGACGAGTACTGGAACCCGCTGTGGGAGGCGCTGGTGGATTGCGACACTGTGTTGTCGATCCATCTCGGTTCCTCAGGACAGTTGGTGGTAACCGCACCCGATGCCCCCATGGACGTGATGATCCAGATGCAGCCCATGAACATCTCCACCGCGGCAGCCGATTTGTTGTGGTCAACGCTGCCCCGCCGCTACCCGAAACTCAAGATCGCCCTTTCCGAGGGAGGTACCGGCTGGGTTCCCTATTTCATGGACCGGGCCGACAAGACCTACAACATGCACCATCTTTGGACTGGTCAGGATTTCGGCGACATGCTGCCCAGCGAAGTGTTCCGCCGCAATTTCTTGACCTGTTTCATCACCGACCCGGTTGGTGTGGCCCTGCGCCACGAGATCGGCATCAACAACATCTGTTGGGAAATGGACTATCCCCACTCCGATTCCAACTGGCCCAACGCACCCGAGGAGTTGGCTGAGGTGTTGGTCGGGGTACCCGACGACGAAGTCAACCGCATCACACATCTCAACGCCATGGACTGGTATTCCTACGATCCGTTCGCGTTGCTTGACCGGAAGGATTGCACCGTCGGCGCGTTGCGCGGCGCCGCAGGCGACCACGACGTGTCGGAAAAGTCATTGTCGACAGGCCGCTACGAAGCTGGCGGCAACATTTCGCTGAAGGACTTCGCGGCCAAAGCCTCAGGCCGCTGACGCTTAGCGCAAACCTCCGTCGAGACGCAGGATGGCGCCGGTGGTGTAAACGCTGGCATCGCTCGCGAAATAGAGGGCCGCGCCGACAACCTCGTCTGGTTGACCAGCCCGGCCGAGCGAGATCTGGTCGCCGAGTCCAGCGATCGCCTCAGCTGACCAAGCCTTGGATATGTCGGTCAGGAACGGGCCTGGTTGGATGCAGTTGACCCGAACCTCGGGTCCGTACGCCTTGGACAGGCTTTCGGTCAGATTGTGGAGGCTCGCTTTGGCCATCCCGTATACGACTTCGCCCGGTGTCGGTTTGGTTGCCGCGCTTGAACTGACGAAGATGATCGAGCCTGAGCCGCGCGCCTTCATACGGTCGCCTACCACGGCGCTTAAACGGAACGTTCCCTTGAGGTTGACGTCCATCACTTTGTCGTACAGCGCTTCGCTGATCTCTCCAACTGAGGGATACAAAGGTGCCATACCAGCGTTGTTGACCAGGATGTCGATGTCGCCGAACCGTTGGCAGGCCGCATCGGCAAGCGCCTCCACCTGCTCCCAGTACCCAACATGGCACTCGAGCGGCAGGGCTTCGACACCAAAGGCACGAGCTTCATCAGCAACCGCTTCGCAGTTGTCGAGCTTGCGGCTAGCGATGACAACATTGGCTCCGTGTTCGGCAAAGGCCAGAACCATTTCACGTCCGAGACCCCGACTGCCGCCAGTGACTACGGCGGTGCGCCCCGTCAGGTCGAATAGTTCACTTGCGTGTGTCATGGCTCCTGCTCTGCGATGTTGGCTAGGCGCTTTGCGATGTTGGCTAGGCGACAGTATGCCCCCTGGGCCATACTTGGCAGCAACATCTCACTCAACAGCATCTCACTCAACAGCGAGGCGACCGCTATGACGAAGCGAACGATTGACTTCCCGGTGTTCGACGCCGACAACCACATGTATGAGACAGAGGATGCGTTCACCCGCTATCTTCCGTCGAAATACGCCAACGCCATCAAGTACGTGCAGGTCAAGGGCCGCACCAAAATCGCCATCAACGACAAGATCTCCGAGTTCATCCCCAACCCGACATTTGAAGTCGTGGCCGCTCCCGGAGCACAGGAAGAGTTCTACCGTTCGGGTAATCCCGAGGGAAAGACGCTACGAGAGATCTTCGGCAAACCGATCAAATGTCCTGAGTGGGCTCGCAATGCCGAAGCCCGGCTACCCCATCTCGACGAACTGGGGCTTGATGGCTCGCTGATGTTTCCGACGTTGGCCAGCCTGCTCGAAGAGCGGATGCGCGACGATCCCGATCTCTGCCATGCCGCGGTCCATTCCCTGAACCAGTGGATCTATGACGAGTGGCGTTTCGACTACGAGGGACGGATCTTCGCCACGCCGGTGATTACCCTGCCGATCGTCGAGAAGGCTATCGAGGAACTGGAGTGGTGTTTGGACCGAGATGCCCGCTGCATTCTGATCCGCCCCGCACCCGCCTGGGGGTTGCGTGGTCCCCGTTCGCCCGGTTTACCGGAGTTTGATCCGTTTTGGGCGAGAGTGCAGGAAGCAGGTGTGATGGTCGGCATGCACAGTTCAGATTCGGGCTACGCCGATTTGGTTTCGATTTGGGAAGGAAGCGGGGAAATGCTGCCATTCAAGCCCAATCCGTTGCGCAGTCTGCTCATGTCCAACCGGCCGATCACCGACATGATGAACGCCATGGTGTGCCACGGCGCTTTCTACCGCTTCCCAGATCTACGAATCGGCACGATCGAGAACGGTGGCACTTGGGTGGCACCCTTTGTCAAGAGCCTTGAGGAGATTTACAAGAAAATGCCTCAGGAGTTCAGCGAACATCCTGTCAACGCATTCAAGCGCAACGTCTATGTCAATCCCTTTTGGGAGGACGCTCTTGAAGGTTTGCTCGAAATCATGACTCCGGACCGTCTCCTGTTCGGGTCCGACTATCCCCATCCTGAGGGGCTCGGCAATCCAATTGAGTTCGTTGACGATTTGCCCTCGTCTCTCGGCCACGATGATGTCGCCAAGATCATGGGCGGAAATCTCAAGTCGCTGCTGAAGGTCTGAGAAAACAATGAGTGACGAAGCAATGAGTGACGAAGCAGCGGCTGTCGAACCGCCGGCAGAAACCACCACTGGCATCGACATCTCAGGTCCGCCTCAGGAGATGTACAAATTTCTGCGCGATCACATGCCGGTAATGACGGTCGATCATGAACTGATGCAGGGCACCAGCGTGGCGCTCCACGACGACGTCATGACGGTGCTCCAGAACCCGCAGATCTTCTCATCCGACGGAGCCGCAGAAATCGGTCAGATTCGTCCTCTCATTCCGTTGGAGATCGACCCCCCGGAGCACGCCAAGTATCGCAAGCTGCTAGATCCGCTGTTCGCGCCTCGCAGGGTGGCGTTGCTCGAACCGTCTACGAGAGCATTGGCTACAAGCCTTATCGAAGCGGTGGTCGATGATGGTCACTGCAACTTTCACAAGGCCATCGCCGAGCCGCTGCCCAGCCAGGTGTTCCTGACAATGTTCGGACTCCCAGTTGAGCGCACCCCTGAGTTCATCGAGTTGAAAGACGGCATCATTCGTCCACCGGTGAAAAGTCCGACCGAAGCTGTGGAGTACCGAGTAGCTACCGGCAAGCGAATATATGCGGTTTTGCAGGAAGCGGTCGATCAGCGCCTCGAAACCCGACAAGACGATTTCCTGTCGCAGTTTCTGGACGCCCAAGTGGAGGGAACTCAGCTCACCGTCGATGAGGTTCTCGATATCGGTTATCTGTTTTTTCTGGCTGGACTCGACACAGTTACAGCGTCGCTCGACTGCATGCTTGCTCATCTGGCTCAGCACCCGAAGCATCAACGGCGGCTCGTTTCGCAACCCACCGACATCGGTGCCGCGATGGAAGAGCTGTTGCGCTGGGAGACCCCGGTCGCTGGGGTAGTTCGGATTGCGGTCCAGGACACCGAACTATCGGGTTGCCCCATCAAAGCGGGCGACAAAGTCTCGGTGAACCTGGGTTCGGCCAATACCGACGAACGGTTTTGGGACAGTGTCGACACCGTTGATTTCGACCGCTCCATCAACAAACACATTGCCTTCGGCGGGGGTGTTCACCGCTGCCTCGGATCGCATCTGGCACGCATGGAAATGCGAGTGTGTCTCGAGGAATGGCACAAACGAGTGCCGTCTTATGAACTGAAGCCTGGTACCACTCCGCGCTACACCATGGGGCTGCGAAGCGTCGAGAATCTTGAATTGGTGTGGCACAACGGATCATGAACGAAGACTCACCTGCCGCTCACACAACAAGCCCGCTTGAGGGGATCCGGGTGGTGGAGATGGCGAGCTGGATGTTTGTCCCGTCGGGTGGTTCGGTGCTCGCCGACTGGGGGGCCGACGTACTCAAGATCGAGAATCCTCAAGGCGGCGACCCACAGCGTGGGCTGATTACCTCTGGGCTGGTTCCAGGCGGGGCGGGTGGCGTGAACTTCATGATCGAACAACCCAACCGCAGCAAACGCTCTGTGGCCATCAATGTTGCACACCCTGACGGCCACGAAGCATTCATGAAGCTGATCGAATCGGCTGATGTCTTCCTTACCAACTATCTGCCGCCGATCCGGCGCAAGCTGAAGATCGACACCGACGACCTTTTGGCCCGCAACCCGAAGATCGTTATTGCCCGAGGTACTGGGCAGGGACCCAACGGTCCCGATGCCGAAAAAGGCGGTTACGACGGTGCTTCATATTGGGCCCGTGGAGGGTTGGGGTCGGTATTCCCACCCGACAGCGACGGTTGGCCCATGGCGCAGAGTTCGCCTGCATTCGGCGACGTCATCGGCGGCCTTGCCACCGCGGGCGCAATCGCCGCGGCTCTGTTGAAACGGGAACGAACCGGAGAAACGAGTGTGGTCGATGTAAGCCTGCTGGCCACAGCTCTGTGGCAGATCTCGCCTTTGGTCGTTGCCTCAAAACTGTTCGGTATGACTTCGCTGCCCCGCGGCGACCGTCGACTGTCACCGAATCCCGGAGTGGGTGTCTACCGAACCAAAGACAACCGCTTCATCAGCCTGATACTGCTGCAGAGCGACAAGCACTGGGAGGACTTCGCCGCTCGTTTGGAACGCCCGATCCTCGTCGAAGATGAGCGTTTCAATCACTCATCTGCGCGAGCGCAGAACGGTCCCGCATGCATCGACATCATCGACGAGGCCTTCGGCGAGCGGTCTCTTGACGAGTGGAAGGAACGGCTTGAGACTTTCGAGGGTGTGTGGACGCCTTTTCAGACACTTGCGGAGCTCTATTCCGACCGCCAGGTCGTTGCCAACACCTACCTGCCTTCGATGGAGCACGGCAGCGGTGAAGAAGTTCAGCTTGTGGCAAGCCCCGCGCAGTTCGATGAACAACCGATCGTGGTTGAGCGAGCCCCCGAACTCGGCGAGCACACCGAGCTGGTTTTGAACGAGCTTGGTTTCGACTGGCCCGACATCATCGCCATGAAGGAATCCGGCGCGATCCTCTAGGCGCTCAAGTTGCCGGCGAACAGGGAATTGGGGCGGGCTGAGACGCTGTGAACTAGCCTCGCTTGCCAACGCCTCTTGGCGCCACGTACTTGACTCGATCGTTCTCGGGAGACTTGTGATGAATCGACAACGGCAAACCATTATCGCTTTGCTCTGCACCTTTGTGTTGTTCACAGGAGCATGCGGCAACAGCGGTGATTCGGAGGAACTTGGCGATCCGGGGTCCGTCGACACCAGCGGCGATGACAGCACAGACTCGACCGACGCCGCCGACGACAGCACAGACTCAACCGAGGACGCTGACGACGCCGCCAGCACAGACACCGATACCGACACGGGCACCGATGGCGCTGAAAGCGCCGACGCCACCGACAACACCGACGATGACCCGCCAGATGACGGCGAAGATCTATGGGCAGATCGCCACGAATTCGTGGCGATTGAAGGTGTGCCCGGTGTGAGCGACGACGAGATCTCCGTTGCCGTTGTCGGCATTCGCGAACTCAACCCCCTTGGTACGTGCATACTCGACTGTTACCTCACTGGCGTGCAGGCATACTTCGACTACATCAACGACGGTGGCGGCATCTACGGCCGTGAATTGGTGATCGGCAAAGAGCACGACGATCAGCTCTTGGGGAACCAACTGGCAGCACTTGAGATCATCTCCGACAACGACAGCTTCGCCTCCTTTCAGGCCACGCTCGTAGCCTCGGGTTGGGGAGACCTTCACGAAGCCGGGATCCCGAGCTTCACTTGGAACATCCACTCGACCGAATCTGTTGACCGCGACACGATCTTCGGACACTTCGCATTCGGCTGCCCCACTTGCTCCCAGCGGGCAGTTCCTTGGCTGGTGTCTATTTCGGGGGCCTCCACGGTCGCCACGCTCGGCTACGGGGTGTCCGAGAACAGTCGGGTCTGCGCGAACTCGCTGGCTGACTCGGTGGAGTTGTACAGCGATGATCTCGGCATCTCCGTCGGCTACGTCAACGACAATCTTTCCTATGGGCTGACCAGCGGAGTCGCCCCAGAAGTCACCCACATGATCGATGCCGGAGTCGACTTCATTGCTACCTGTCTGGATCTCAACGGGATGAAGACCCTGGCGCAAGAATTGCTACGCCAGGGTGCGCGCGATCAGATAACGATGTATCACCCCAACACTTATGACCCCGAGTTTGTGGCCGAGGCCGGCAGCCTCTTCGACGGTGACTATGTCATCCCACAGTTCGCAGCCTTCGAGTACGACACAGGCAGCGAACTCAAGGCGTTGTACGACGAGTGGGTTCCACGCCATGACGGTCCGGTGGCGGAACAAACAATGATTGGTTGGATAAACGCCGACGCCATGGTTACCGGTCTGCTCCACGCAGGGCCAGACTTCGACCGCCAGAAGCTCATCGACGCGCTCAACTCGATTGTCTATGACGCCGATGGTCTCATCAATCCGCTCGAGTTCGGTAGACAGCACAAATCGCCAACTGAGGGTGACCCCACCCATGATTACGAACTTGAGTGCGTCTCGGCGGTGCAGATGCTCAACGGCGGTTTCGTCGGTTTCCAAGAGGCCCCTTTCATGTGCTGGTCCAACGAGACAACTGACTGGTCCGAGCCTGTGCCAGTCAACTTCGCTGACCGCTAACCGGTAACCGCCGCCGGTGATCCTCGCGTCCAGCTTCCTCGAAGACCTGCTGCGCAGTGTTCTTCAGGGAACGCCATCGGGTGCTGTATTTGCGCTGATCGCCATCGGCTTCGTACTCACTTACAAGACCTCTGGAGTGTTCAACCTGGCTTTCGGTGCGCAGGCTTACATATCGGCAGCCATGTTCTTCAAGGCTCGCACG
Organism: Candidatus Aldehydirespiratoraceae bacterium; assembly: GCA_965198365.1. GTDB lineage: Bacteria > Actinomycetota > Acidimicrobiia > Acidimicrobiales > Aldehydirespiratoraceae > VXYK01. The sequence continues at coordinate 3,213,854 of OZ240617.1, forward strand.
CAGTGGAACTGGTCGATCCCCTTGTCGTTGTTGGTGTCAGTTTTCGTCCTGGCACCGGCGATCGGTTTAGTCCTGGAAAGGTTCTTGTTCCGCCAGCTGAGGACCGCCTCGGCGGTTGCGAAGCTGGTTGTAACCATCGGGCTGAGCGTGGCGCTCCCTGCGGTGTTCGAGATCTTCGCTGACTACGCGCCGGTAGCGGGTCGGGCACCTACAGGCATCGTGCCCAAGGGGAGTTCGGTCTTTTATGACCCGCTCGGCGTGTACCCGTTCAGCCGCGACGAACTCGCGGCCATGGGCGTCATTCTGATCGCTGTGGTCGTGCTCGGGGCAATCTTTCGGTTCACCTCGATCGGGCTGTCAATGCGGGCCGTTGTGGAGAGTCCGAGGATGACCGAACTCAACGGCATCGCCGCGGACCGAGTTTCTGCAGTTGCCTGGGCTTTGTCGAGCACGTTTGCGGGTATGGCGGGTGTGTTGATCGCACCGATTCGTTTCAACACGCTCATCTCCAACGACTTCTTCAATGTTGTTGTCGTCGCGATCGCCGCAGCGGCCATTGGACGGCTTGTCAGCATTCCCCGAGCGTTGGCTGGGGGAATCGGACTCGGCTGGTTCATTGCTATCTTCAACACCTTTCTGCCCCGTTGGGTGGACGATTACACCTGGCTACGGCCGCTGCGAGACAACTTCTCGAACTCTCTGCCTTTTGTCGTGCTGTTCGCGATATTGGTCTTTTGGCCCGCCATAAGGAGGTCGCTCGACGCAGGCGATCCTCTGGCAGGGGTTGACCCTCCACCGCCGGCACCGGCGGCTGCGGAACGTCACCCGAAACTGACCCGTTTCACACGGCTGTTTGCGCTTGGGTTCTTTCTGTTCGTCGGACTCACGATTTTCTTTCGAGCTGACCGCAGTTGGGTGTTCATCGTCACCACCGCGGTGATCCTTTCGACGATCTACCTTTCGATAACAGTCATCACTGGTTTCGCCGGGCAAATCAGCCTCTGCCAGGGCGCCTTCGCGGCGATCGGTGGTTTCACCGTGTTTCAGACGGCCGACCGTTACGACCTGTCGGTGCTCGTCGCGGCTTTGATCGGGGCATCTATTGCGGCTCTTGTGGGCGCAATTCTGTCGCTCCCAGTATTGCGCCTTGGCGGCATCTGGTTGGCTATCGCCACTCTTGCCTTCGCCTTGTTCTTTGATGCTGTCTTAGTGCGCACATCGTGGATTGGAGGTGGAGACACCGCACTTCTTCAAGGAACCAGAGTGCCCCGTCCCATTCTGGGGCCGATCGACTTCGGCAACGACAAATCGTTTCTGGCGCTTGTAGTAATCGTATTCGTGATCACTTCTGTGGCGGTGATCCAGCTTCGCGAAGGCACCATCGGTCGGATCCTGCGCGCTGTTCGCGGTAGCGAAGTAGCCGCTGAATCTATTGGCATCTCACCTGCGAAAGCCCGCATCGTCGCTTTCGCCACCTCAGCCTTCATCGCCGGTCTCGGGGGTTCGATGCTCACGATGCTCCAGGAAAACGTCAACTATCAAAACAACTTCTCCCCCGTCGGGTCGCTGTTTTGGCTGGTCCTGGTGGTGGCCTTCGGGGTGCGTACAGTGGAAGGCGCCGCCCAGGCCGGAGCAGCGTATTCGATGTTTGAACCGCTGGTTCTACGAGGCGAACTCTTTGCCTGGATTCTGCGAGCAGAAGATCGTTTGCCTGGCTTCTTCCCCATCTCCGGTAAGTGGCGTTTGATCCTGTTCGGTTTCGCAGCTATGCAATTTGCCCGACACCCCGAGGGATTGGTCGAGCACGGAAAACGACGATTCACTTCCCGTCTGAACCAGCGCCTCAGAAGTAGCGATCTCACCGAGGCTGCTGATGCCGACGGCAGAGACTCCAGAGGTGGTGCAGCGTGACTGGGCCCACGACCGTTGGCAGAGAACAGGGACCGCACACGGTGTTGGCCGTGTCTGGGATCAGCAAGAACTTCTCGGGCATCATCGCGCTGGACGACGTGAGTCTTACTGTCGAAGCGGGCGAAAGAGTGGGACTCATCGGCCCCAACGGTGCAGGCAAAACCACATTGTTCAACTGTCTGCTGGGAATCTTGCGGCCCGACGCGGGAACAGTGGAACTCAACGGTGTCAATGTCACGGGCCATCGCGTTCACAAGCGAGCGCAAGCAGGAATGGGCCGAACGTTCCAACGAATCGAGCTGTTCACCGACACAACGGTACGAGAACACCTGCTCATCGCTGAGCGGGTCCGCAACGGCAACGGTGCTTTCTGGAAGGATCTATTGGGGCGGGGCAGACCTACCGCGGCTGAGATCAGCGCTTGTGATGCCGTGCTCGAATTGCTGGGACTCGCCGAAGTCGCCGATGTGCCGATCGAGTCTTTGAGTCTGGGGCAGGGTCGTCTCGTTGAGGTGGGCCGGGCGCTGATGACCGATCCCAGGATTTTGCTGCTCGACGAGCCATCCTCGGGGCTTGATCGGGAGGAAACCAACGCCTTGGCTGCCACCCTCAGAGCGATCCAAAGCGAGCGCGGGTTCGCCATCTTGCTGGTCGAACACGATGTGGAGTTGGTGGCCGAGTTCACAACGCGGCTATACGTGCTCGACTTCGGGCAGTTGATCGCACAGGGACCAACCACCGAAACCCTCGCCGCGCCAGCCGTGCGCAACGCCTACCTCGGCGGTGCTGGCGCTGCGGACGGTGCCGCAGATAGCGTTGCTAGCGCTGCGGACGGTGCCGCAGATGGCGTTGCTAGCGCTGCGGACGGTGCCGCAGATGGCGTTGCTAGCGCTGCGGACGGCGCCGCAGATCCGTCTCGCCCCTTGACGCCGCAGACCCGTCCCAGTCGCGAACCCAAAGAGGGCGAGCGATGAGTGCTTTGTTGGAACTTCGGGATGTGCGGGCGGAATACGGACCGTTTCGGGCACTCTTTGATGTTTCGCTGAAAATCGAGCCGGGGGGTGCGGTAGCGCTTCTCGGCGCCAACGGCGCCGGTAAGACAACCGTGGCACGCGTGGCCACTGGGCTAGTGCAAGCCAGCGAAGGCCGAGTGCTCGTCGACGGCAACGAGATGACCGACAGCCCGACCTATGCCTACGCCCGAACTGGCATCGTTCACGCCCCCGAAGGTCGTTCAATATTCGCCACCTTTACGGTCGAGGAGAACCTCAACCTTTCGTTTCGGAGTTTTCTGGGGAAAGCGAAGGTCCGCGAATCGTTGGCAAAAGCCTTCGATCTGTTCCCCCGTCTGGGGGAGCGTCGTTTACAGATGGCCGGCACTTTGTCTGGCGGAGAACAAAGGATGCTTTCACTGGCCCGTGTCCTGGTGGTGCAACCCCGCCTGCTCATCGCCGATGAACTCTCCCTTGGCCTCGCTCCGATCGTGGTCGACGAGGTCTACACCACTCTGGAGGCGATTCGCAGTTCGGGCACCGCTCTGCTGATCGTAGAACAACACATCGGGCATGCCCTTGATCTGTGTGACGATGTGGTGTTACTCGAACACGGACGAGTTGCCTGGCAGGGATCCACCACCGAGGCCGCCGAGGTCGTTGTCAACCGACTGTTCGAGTCGGGCGACCCCTAAGAGCTACGACGGTTCAACCGTCGCGGTGGTTACCACCCGCTGCGAATCAGGCTATAGACGTTGGCGAAACTCTCAACGATCTCGGGTGGCAACGGCACCACCCCGCCCAAAGCCTCCGCACCGTGCACCACCCGGGCCGTGTGTTCCACCACCTCTGCGGTGTGCAAGGCATCTTCTGGCGAGTGCCCCACGCAGAGCAGGCCGTGGTTGGCCATCAGCACCGCGCCTCGGTCGGCGAGGTGGCGGACCACTTCGGCAGCCAGCTCATCGCTGCCGGTCATGCGATACTCCGAGACCGCTATATCCCCACCTAGATAGACAATCCCTTCTTCTATGTATACCGGGATGGGCTTCTGGGCCAAGGCGAACATCGAGCCGTAACGAGGGTGACAGTGAACCACTCCGCCGACTTCCGAAAATGCGTTGTAACAGGCTAGATGCATTGCTTTCTCGGTCGACGGCCGGGCCGAGCCCGAAACGGTTGCACCGTCAAGGTCCACGACCGCAAGGTTGTCAACAGCAATGTCGGCGTAAGGCACCGACGACGGTGTCATCACGATTGAACCGTCGGCTCGTCGACCAGACACATTTCCCGCGGTGCCGACCACAAGACCAATGTCGTACATGCGTCTAGCCGTGTCGACCACCGCTTGGCGCACGTCGGGATTGTCGCTCACGGCAACACCTCCGGGTTGACGCAGTTCACAGGATGTTCGTTGGCCAGGATCGCCTTTACGTCCGCCACGATCATCTCGGTCTGGCGTATCTCCACATCGTAGGTTGCACCGCCGATATGAGGGGTGAGCACCACATTGTCCATTTTCAGCAACGGGTGCTCGACGGGAAGCGATTCGCCGTCAACATGGTCGAGGGCCGCGCCACCAAGTCGACCACTCTCAAGCGCACAGATCAGCGCATCAACATCATGGAGTCCCGCTCGCGCTGTGTTGACGTAGAGAGCCTTGGGTTTCATCTGCGAGAACCTGGAAGCGTTCATCATCTGATGTGTGTCGGGAGTGACGACAGCGTGCATCGAAACAACATCGGCTTGCGCCAACAGATCATCAAGTTCATGGGTGGCGTCGGGCACGAATGGATCATGACTGATCACAGACATTCCGAGGCCTTCCAGTCTCCATTTTGTTGCTCTGCCCACGGCACCGAGCCCCACCAGTCCGGCCGTGCGGCCTGCCAGCTGCCAGGTTCTGTATCGCTGGTATGGCAACGTCTGTCCAAAAACCGTGCCGTTCACCATGTCACGGTGCCCCGCAATGACACTGCGGGAAAGAGCCATCAGCAGCGCAACCGTCATCTCCCCCACTGCATCGGAGTTGCGCCCCGGGGTGCTGATAACCGGAATTCCGGCCGCCGTAGCACCTGCTACATCGACGTTTGCGGGAGTGCCTCGCGTCGTTCCGATCATCTTCAGCGGAAGATCAAATACCGCGCCGGAACAGAAATCCGCCTCGCAAATCAATATCTCAGCACCAAGTTCTTGGAGCTTCGCGGCCAGATCATCAGGGCCGTAGAGCCTGATAGGGGTGTATTCGAGCCACGGATCGAAGATCACTTCGGCAAGGTCATGAAGCTCGTCGAGCGCCGGGCCGCGAAGCGGTGCCGTGACGAACGCACGGGGTCGAGACATGGCTCCCACGTTAGAGGCTAGAACCGCCAAGCTCTTAGAATGATTTGGCGGAGGGGGGATTCGTGGCTCATGTGACTGTCGGAATCGACATCGGGACCACTTCGGTCAAGGCCGTGGCCGCGGATGCCAACGGCGAAATCGTTGCTCGTACGCGGATCGGCCATCGCTTGATCGCGCCAACGTCTGACCGCTTTGAGCATGACCCGCAAGCTGCCTGGATCGATGGGGTTTTGGAGGGTTGGACCACTGTCAGTGAAGGGCACGAGGTGGCCGGGGTCTGTGTCTCGGCCATGGTTCCGTCGCTGTGCGGCGTCAACAAACGTGGTGAACCCGTTACCGGTGGTCTTCTCTACGGCGATGCCCGAGGCAGATATCAGCCAGTTGACGCAACGAGCCAGAGCCAACAAGTACCAGCGACCGGTTTCGGCGAAGTCGCAGGATTTGCTAGCTGGCTCGCCGCCCAACCCGGGGTTGCGGCGCTGTGGCCTGCACAGGCAGTTGCCAATCATGCTTTGTGTGGGGTGGGTGCCATCGACACCAGTACGGCCATGACGATGACGCCACTGTTCGGCCTCACAGGCTGGGACGCCGAGGTGCTCGAGATGCTCGGCGTCAAGCCCAGCCAGCTTCCGTCGACATGCCCGGGGCAAACCCCGATACCGCGCAACACCTCTGGTGGGGCAACTTCGATCATCGGAGCGACCACGGCTATCTCGGGTGGCACGATTGATGCGTTGGCCGAACAAACCGTGGCCGACGCTCACGCCATTGGCGATGTGCTGGTGGTCTGTGGCACGACCCTGATCATCTGGGGTCTCACCAACGAATGGCGCGAAGTTGAGGGGTTGTGGACCATCCCGTACGCGGTTGACAACAGGATCGCAATTGGTGGTGCGAGCAACGCAGGCGGCCTCTTCGTCGACCGCGTGCGCTCAATGATCGGCGATGTCAACGAAGCCGATCTGCTTGACGCGAACGCAGCAAATCTGCCCGTATGGATTCCCTATCTGCGGGGTGAGAGGACCCCCTGGCACGACCCGGGCCGCAGAGCAGAATTGCTCGGACTAGAACTCAACCACGGGCCCGTCGAGATAACCGCGGCCGCTTACGAAGCTGCTGGATTTGTTGTACGGCATCACCTTGATCTCGCCAACATTTCTCCGCGGAGGATCGTGGCTGCAGGGGGCGGGATCCAGAGCAACGCCTGGATGCAAGCCTTGGCCGACTGCACCAATCTTCCGGTTGATGTCTCTGCTCATCCTGAGGGTGCAGCTCTTGGTGCCGCCTACGCCGCACGGGTCTGCGCCGGTCTGGAAGCTGACTCATCGGAGAGTAGACGTTGGGCCCGGATCAGCCATCGGGTCGAGCCACGCGCCGTAGCGGCTGAGGCGGCCGACAGGAGATACCAGCACTTCCGTAAAGCAATCGAACGATAAACGGGGGCGGACTACGTCGCGTCAACTCCACACGTCTTGACGGTCTGTTCTATTGCGTTGGATATATGCTTGATGTGATTTTCTGCTCACACCATCCCGTGAGAGACGGATCGACGTTCGAACGGCCTACCGAAAGAAAAATGTGGTGAGAAGACCCCTGCTGTTGCTGATCGCCGCTGCTGCTGTTGTGGCGAGCGTGGTCGTCCTCGCCGCTGATCCCAAGCCATCGTCCAGAGTCACGACTCAAACTGCGGATTCACAAACCGCAGCCGACCTGCCGGCTTCGGGGGTAGCGGACACTCCCAGCGACTCTTCTGCTGCGGCGACGCAAACATCTGCTCAATCTGTTGCCGTCTCGTCTGATCCTTCGGTCTCCTCCAAGTCTGAAAGCTCTACCGCTACAACGACAACAACGACATCGACGCCCGAGCCGACACCTATGTCTTTGGCTCCAGAACCGCTTGAAGTCGAGTTTGTCGACGACACCAGAACCAACGCCAACACCAAAACTGCACCCACGACGACAGCCGACACCACAGAAACTTCCGAGGAGGGTCAGGTCTACGTCTGGTATGACGGAGATAGAACGCGGCGAGTCCGATTGCAGTCTGATCTAACGGTCCAGAGCGGATCCGACGGGCAAGGCGAAGAGATCGTTGCGCGAAGCGCGGTCACCGGCACCGCGGCAAGGGGACAGGCGTTGCCTGTATTTCGTTCGGAGTCAAGCGGCAACCTGATGACTCTGCCTGGTGGGGTGTTGGTGGTGTTTGATTCAGACCTCGACGATGCCCAAATCAGCAAATTCTTGACCGCGCAGGGCATTTCCAAAGATCGAGTCTCGCCAATGCTCCTTCACAACGCGTTCGAGATCGAGACTGAGCCTGGTCTCGCGGCTCTGGAGTTGGCAAACCGGTTGGCCATCGCAACCGAGACGTTGGTGGCGAGTCCAAACTGGGCATCTGACGCTGTTCCAAAATGAGTCGGTTCGGTATTTTGGCGGGTATCGCCTGCCTCCTGGTGCTGGGTGCCGCGGGCATAAGTTGGGCACAGTCAGATCCGCCCGCCGCCCCTACGATCAGTTCGATAACGCCTGGACACCAATCATTGAGCGTCGACTGGGCCGTACCTTCCGACGTAGACACCGCTGATATCACCTCCTTCGAATTGCGTCACATCGAAAGCGACGCCAGCGACAAGTCCGATGACAACAACTGGACTCCGACCGAACGGCTCTCAAACAGGCGATCCTGGTCGATTCTGGAGGGACTGACCACCGGAACTCAATACGACGTACAGGTCCGAGTGGTCACCGACACAGATGGTACTTGGTCCTCCACATCCACTGGAACTCCCCGCGGACCCGGGAGCAATTTCGCGACTGCAACCGAACTCACGGGCAACATCGGTGTGGTCGGGTTCCTCAGTTCAACGACCGATTCTGACTACTTCAAATTCGAATTGAGCGCAACATCTGAAGTATTCCTCTTCACCGCTGGGCCTTACGATGCTGACGGGACGTTCACTTCTGGATCACTTGATACTGCTGGAACTTTGTACGACAGTTCACAAATACCGGTTCAATACTCAGATGATAGCAACCTAAGTCACGGAAAGGAGAACTTTTTTATCCCAATAACACTAAATCCAGGTATATATTATGTAAAGGTGACATCCGAGGTAAATCACGTTGGAACTTACCGAATCTTTTATCGAGCCATTCTTGATAGCACGAGTATCAGTAACGCACGCACCGTTACGTTGGGACGATTCTTTAACGGTGTTCTTGGTCCCGAAAATAACTCCTTAGTTACCGACGAGGACTATTTTCGGTTAGAACTCGCTAATCCAACGAGCGTCCACATTTACACAGCGGCTGAATTCGATTCAGTAATTGATATCTTAAATTCCACCGGTCGCAAAGTACTTTCTAACGATGACGGATTAAAGCCTCCTCATGCCATGATCGTGTCCAGCCTCGACGCAGGAACCTATTTTATCAAGATCAGAAGTTACCGACTAAACATTGACGGACGGTCAATAAGTTTTGGTGGTTTTTATAACTTATACCTCGAGGAGACATCCGATATTGGCTCAACTATCGCCACCGCTGCTCCGATAGAATTTGACGAAGTCTCTACAGGGAAAATATCTACATTGGGCGATGTCAACTATTTCAGTTTTACCCTAACAGAACGGAGTGCTGTTGTATTGAACGGGTTGAGCTCAGACACGGCCCAACCAACGATAGAAGCACAATTATTAGATTCATCTGAAACTGAAGTTGATAATATATATCACCTATCCAACGATATTCTCAGCAATATGGGAAGGCCAGAAAGGTTGTTTTCCTATCATGGATTATTGGATGCCGGTGATTACTACATCAAGTTGACATCTAAGGAAGGTGTCGGTTCCTATGCCATACGATTGATACCCGATAGTTCATATACGGAGTTCGATGCTATCTGTAGTGGTTTAGACTCTCGCCTTGATGCTCCTATTGATAGATATTATGGGTGCCAATGGCATCTGAATAATACAAACCAATTTGGTGCAGGAGGAGGACAAGACATCAATGTCGAATCGGTTTGGGACACAGCAACTGGAGATGGAATCAATGTTGCAGTTGTCGACGACGGGTTTGATTTTGCTCACCCAGATCTAAAAGACAATGTCATTACCGAAAACAACTACGACTACAATGACAACAACAATATCTTCAATCCTTTTCGCAACCATGGAACAGAGGTAGCCGGGCTTATCGCTGCTGCCCATAATGATATTGGAGTACGAGGTGTTGCACCACAGGCGAAAATTTACGGATACAATCTACTCGACGATACGGCGACGAATGATCTAACTGAGTTGTCGCACACAGTGGACGCAATGCTGCGAAACATGAGATCGACAGCGGTGTCCAACAACAGTTGGGGTGAGACGGATGACGGTAGTTATTGGCCTATATCGGTGCTTTGGGAAAGAGCAGTTGAACAGGGTACCAAGGACGGCTTCGATGGTAAAGGAACCGTCTATGTTTGGGCAGGAGGCAATGGCGGTTCAACGGATAATTCAAATTTGGAAGAGTACACCAACTTCTATGGCGTTACGGCAGTTTGCGCGGTTGATTATGGCGATACACGGAGCTCCTATTCGGAGGTAGGCGCGAACCTCTGGATTTGTGCTCCCTCAAATGGAGTAGCAGGAGCGGGCATAACAACTACGACCAATCTCGGGACATATACTGAATCTTTTGGAGGGACATCGGCGGCCACTCCGATAGTTTCGGGAGTCGTAGCTCTTGTACGCTCTACAAACCTGGATCTGACGTGGCGAGATGTCAAACTGATCCTGGCAGCCTCGGCCCGGAAAAACGATCGGACCAATGCCGGCTGGGTTGACGCGGGACTGCTGTACGCCTCCGATTCAGAGCGTTATCACTTCAACCACGAATACGGCTTCGGGGTGGTCGATGCAGCCGCGGCGGTCGAACTGGCCGACGAATGGACGAATGTTCCCTCGATGCGAGAAACAACTGTGAACTCTCGTTTCCCCCGTGAAACACTTCCCGACAACGCTAACAGATACACGACCAAGATCTTGACCGTCGACTCCAGTATCGAGTTCACCGAATTCGTCGAAATCAACGTCAACTTCACCCACCCATACGCCAGAGACTTGGACATCGTTCTCGTCTCACCGTCAGGTGCGGATTCTCAACTCGTCACTTCGAATGAAGTCCCCGGAACATACGACGGTACGTTTCGCTTTGGTTCGGCTCGGCATCTAGGTGAGGATCCTTCCGGTGATTGGGAGTTGAGAGTCAAGGACTCGCAACCTGGCGATACGGGCACGTTGAGGTCCTGGAGCATTACTGTCTACGGACACCGGACCCGGCCAGCGGAGCCCGAGTTGAATGCAGTCACCGCCGGTGACGAATCCGTCGCAGTGACATGGTCAGCTCCCAGCGACATCGGCGCCTCGGAAATCACCTCATATGACCTGCGCTATATCCGCACCGACGCAACAAACAGGGACGACTCAAACTGGGACCTGCGCCAAGACATCTGGACGACAGCAGACCCCGCTCCGGCGTTGGAGTACAGCCTTACCGGCTTGTCGAACAATGTCTCCTACGACATAGCACTCCGGGCGGTCAACGATCGCGCCGCAGGTCCATGGTCCGATTCCAGGTCCGCAATCCCCTTCGACCCGTTGTCTCCTCGGGTGTCAGGCAACCAAAAAATCGACTATCTCGAAACCAGGACGACTTCCGTCGCAAGTTTCAGAGCAACCAATCCAAACAGCGCACCGTCTGTCACATTGAGCGTTTCGGGTCAAGACAGCGGAGACTTCGAGATCAGCTCCAGCGGTGTGCTCACCTTCAAGAACCAACCCAACTACGAAATACCAGCCGACACCAACCGCGACAACGAGTACCACCTTGATGTAGAAGCAACGGACGGCACCTACACCGGGGCTCTCCATGTCGTCGTGACCGTCATTGAGGTCGATGAACCTCCCGACATCGCCGGACTCGACACGCCGACCTACAGCGAAAACCGAACGGGACCCGTGACGACATATACAGCACTCGATCCCGAGGACTCGAACGCCAAGATCAAGTGGAGCCTAGCTGGTACCGACAGAAGTGACTTCGAAATCCACGAGGACGATGGCGTGCTCACCTTCAAGAACCAACCCGACTACGAAACGCCGGCCGACGCCAACCACGACAACCAATACCTCATTACTGTTCAAGCGCAAGACGAAACCGGCCAGACGGGCCAGTTCGCTGTCACAGTTGGCGTCGACGACTTCGACGAACCTCCAGAGATCGCTCCTGGACTCGAAGAGATCAACTACCGCGAGGACAGAACCACAACGGTGGCCACCTATAGAGCAACCGACCCCGAGAAAGCCGAAATCAGCTGGGATCTCTCAGGTGACGACGACGACGACTTCGAGATCAACGCCGGCGGTGTGCTCACCTTCGCAAACCAACCCGACTACGAAAACCCTGCCGATTCCGACCGCGACAACAAGTATGAAGTAACAGTAGAAGCGACGGACGAAACCAACAACACGGGAGAATTCATCCTGACCGTTGTCGTAACGGATTTTGACGAACCCCCGGAATTGAGTCCCGAAGACAACCAGATCGACTACCCCGAAGACGAAACCGGCGCGGTGGAGATTTTCCGCGCAACCGATCCAGAGGGCGAATCGATCACCTGGGACCTATCGGGCACCGACCACGGAGACTTCGAGATCAACAACGGGACGCTCACCTTCGCTGATCAACCCGACTACGAGACCCCGGTCGACGCGGGCCGCAACAACATCTACCAGGTAACTGTGGAAGCCGACGACGGCACAAACACAAGCCGAAGCAACTTCACGATCACCGTCGGCAATATCGAGGAGGACGGTTCGGTGGATCTCTCGTCGGTTCAGCCTCAAGAGGATGCCCAACTCCGAGCCAGCGCATCCGACCCCGACAAAATCACGTCCACGATCACTTGGATGTGGCACCGGCGCAACGGGACCAGCAACTGTCCGAACGGAACAAATAGTTGGTCGTTGATTACCGGAGCTACGACCAGCACATACACACCTGTGACCGGAGACGTTGATTGTGACTTGCGAGCCACCGCCTCCTACACCGACGGGCACGGCCCATCGAAAACTGCGCAGGCAATCTCGGACAACCCTGTACAAGCAGCACCCGACGAGCCCAAAGCACCAACATTCCCAAGCGGTGACTACACCCGGGACGTGTCGGAGAACACGCCATCGGGTCGAGACATCGGCAACCCTGTAGTCGCCACCGACAACGGAGACACACTGACCTATTCACTTCGAACCTCCGATACTCTGCTGTTCGAAATCGTCGAAGATTCAGGACAGATACAGACCAAAGCTGAACTCAATCACGAGTCTCGCCAACGACATACGGTGGTCGTCACTGCCACCGATCCCGCCGGCCTCTTCGACACGCAGCAAGTCACCATCAACGTCGGCGATGAGGACGAAGACCCGGTTGTGACCTCCACCAACGGCGAAACCACGGTGCGCTTCGACGAGAACAACACGCGTTCGGTGGCCACCTACCGAGCGACCGACCCAGAACGCGAAGCCGTCACTTGGAGCCTGTCGGGGCCCAACGCCACGGCCTTCAACATCAGCACCAGCGGAGTGCTCAGCTTCATTGCACCACCGGACTACGAACAACCCTCCGGCGCGTTCGGCAACGAGCATCTCGTCACCATCGTTGCAACAGAACTCGACACCACCCTACCCATCAACACAGGCCGGCTTGAAGTCACCGTCATCGTCGACGACGTAGACGAACCACCGGTCATCAGTGGTCTTGAGAACGTTTCTTACCGGGAGGACCGCACTGATCTGAGCGTGGGCGTGTACCGCGGGACCGACCCCGAGAACGCGCATGTGTCCGACTGGCGCCTTACCGGTTCCGACAGCCGCCACTTCGAAATCGCAGGTGGCGAACTCACGTTCAAGCAGCAACCAAACCACGAAACGCGCACCAACTATCGAGTGACTGTGCACGCCAACGACCGAACCAATCACACGGGCAACCTTGCAGTCGTCATCAACGTCACCGATTTTGACGAGCCCCCCGTGATCACTGGTCCCGATGAGGTCACCTATAGCCAACATCGCACCGATACGGTGGCCCGATACCAGGCTGTCGACCCCGAGCGGGCGGCAACCACCTGGGATCTTGTCGGCGCCCATAGTGGTGAGTTCGATTTCGTCAACGGCGATCTCACCTTCAAGGATCAGCCGTTCTACGATGCCAACGGCAACAACGAGTATTTCGTCACCGTTCTGGCCACCGACGAAACCGGCAACACGGGCGAACTCCAAGTGGTCGTCACCGTCACCGAAAGTGGACAACCAACACCACAACCACAACCGCAACCACAACCGCAACCACAACCACAACCACAACCACAACCACAACCAGAACCGGAACCAGAACCAGAACCAGAACCGGAACCAGAACCGGAACCAGAGCCAGAAGAGACAGAGCCAGAAGAGACAGAGCCGGAAACGCCGGACAGGCCCGTGCGGGTCGCCGCTTGCGAACTTGACCTCAGCAGTTCCACACAACCCTTCAACGACGTCTCCGACACCTCATTCGCATTCAACGATGTGGGTTGTCTAGTTGCGTTGGAAGTAACCCGAGGCACCGGCCCGACCACCTACTCACCCGGCCAAGCCGTCACCCGCGAACAGATGGCAGCATTCATCGCCCGCCTCTACAAAGCCATCACCAAAGAATCCGCTCCGCTGACCGACACGCCGTTCACCGATGTGCCGCCAACCTCGTTCGCCTACGACGACATCAGTCGCATCTATCAACTCGGCATCACCAAGGGCACCGGCCCAACCACCTACTCACCCCAACAAACCGTCACCCGCGAACAGATGGCAGCATTCATCGCCCGCCTCTACAAAGCCATCACCAAAGAACCCGCTCCGCTGACCGACACGCCGTTCACCGACGTCCCGCTCACCTCGTTCGCCTACGACGACATCGGCCGTATTTACGGGCTCGGCATCACCAAGGGCACCAGCGAAACCACCTACTCACCACAACAAACCGTCAGCCGCGAACAAATGGCAGCATTCATCGCCCGCCTCTACCGGGAGTTGACCAGCCCGAACACGCTGCGCTAACGCTGCGGACGGCACCGCAACCCCGCGCCCGCTCTGCTGACGCTGCATACGGTGATGCAGTCGGCTATGACTAGGAGCATGAGCAATGTCGAAGCCAGTCGAACCATGAAATTCTCCGTCACTTACCCGCTGGTCAGTCACCCCTACAACCCCGAACTCCTGACCAAAGAGAGCTTGATCCGGTTCGCTCAAACCGCCGAGAGCGCCGGTTTCGATGCGATGGGCTTCACCGACCATCCCGCGCCCACCCACCGTTGGCTCAGCGCCGGAGGCCACGACGCCCTGGACCCCTTCGCGGCGCTCGCATTCGTTGCCGCGGTCACCGACCGCATGCTGTTGATTCCCAACATTGTTGTCCTCCCCTACCGCAACCCCTTCGTGGTAGCGAAATCGATCGCAACAATCGCCGCCTTGAGCAACCAAAGGTTCGTGTTGGCGACCGGCACCGGCTATCTGAAAGGCGAATACAAAGCGTTGGGAGTTGACTTCAATGAGCGCAACGAGTTGTTCGAAGAGGCTATCGAGGTTCTGCGCGGCGTCTGGAAGCAAGATGATTTCGCTTACGAAGGCCGCAACTTCCTGGCCCACGGGCAAACGGCCAACCCCAAGCCCGGCAGGGTTCCGCTCTGGATCGGCGGTAACAGCAAACTCTCACGCAGACGCGTCGCCGCAGTAGCCGACGGCTGGGTCCCGTTCCCCGCGCCACGAGCCCTAGCCCACACAACCAAGACCCCTCCGCTAGAAACTCCCGAAGACTTGGCGGAGATGCTCGGCTATCTGTGGCAACAAGTTGACGAAGCTGGGCGCAACCGATCAGAGATTGACGTCTGCTTCGGCACCTCTGCTGGGGGATCTCTGACCGACGACACCTTCGATGCAGATGCCCACATCGCGGGACTCGCCAAACTGAGCGCGCTGGGTGTCACTTGGGCATCAGTGACCGTGCCAGGGGACTCGATCAACCACGCCACCGAAGCACTGCAACGCTACGGCGAACAAGTCATCACCGCGGTCAGGACCAGTTGACACTCAAGCCGTTAGTAACGCTGGTTGCACCTGATCGATGAGCAACTCCATTTGACGCTCAACCAAGTCTTCGGGCATGCCACCAATCGAAGCCCACAAGTACAGGTGTTCAACGGGCAAACCGTCGCAGATTCCAGCGATCCGAGCTATCGCTTCGTCAACGGTCAGGATCTGCAGTGCACCCACCACGCCGGAGCCTCGGCCTTCACGGATCTCGTCTTCGGTCAGCCAGCGAGGAGTCCGCCCCGTACCGAGAGCGGCCTGCTGTCGGTAGCTGTTCAGCTGCTGAGTGCGATGAGGAACGATCCTCTCAAAGGCCTGCTCAGGGTCATCAGCCACCAAGAAGTCCACCACCCCGCCCATACGGGCCGTTTCGACACCATGACCTGATTGCTCAAGCGCATCGCGGTAGATACCGAAACTGTCCCGGTTGTGGGTCAACAAGCCGACACCGAGCCGACCGGCCCGAGCGGCGCCCAGAGGACCCAAATATCCGGCCCACAACGGCACGGGTTGCTGCACCGGGCCAGGACTGCAGCGACTCTCAGCGAAGATCCGGCCAATCTCGCCGAGAGCATGATCCGTATCGTGGTAACGGCGACCAAGATCGACTCCGAAAGCCTCGAACTCGGGAGCTACATAACCAGCACCAAGACCCAACTCAAGACGACCACCGCTGATCACATCAACGATGGCGGCTTGCTCAGCTATAGCCATCGGGTGTTGCAGAGGTGCCACCACCACTGCGGTACCCAGGCGCGCCCGTTTCGTTCGCGCCGCTATTGCCGCGAGCGCGGTTAGTGGCACGGGCATATAGCCGTCGTCCACAAAGTGATGCTCGCTCACCCAGATCGACCCGATACCGCGCCGATCAGCCTCGGAGATCAGATCAAGATGCCAGCCGTAGTAGGCCGCCGGGTCGCGTCGCCAAGGCTCAGGGTTGCGAAAATCGAAATACAAACCCAAACTCGGGCGCGGCACAGGTCCCATCAGCTAGCAAGCGCCGGGATCTTGAAGACCCTCTCGGCATTTTCGTGAAGGAACTTCGGCCAGACATGGGGCCGCAAGGGCACCTCGGGAAGTTCCGCGAAGATCCGCTCCAGATCGAGGCCGGCCGGGTAGTAGCCCGCGTACATGACTTTCTCGGAGCCACGGGTGTTGGCGTAGTCGATGATGGCTTCGGGGTAATACTTCGGCGCGAAAGCCGAAGTCATGTAGTACAAACCCGGCCATTTCAGCATCAGCTTCACAGCGAGGGCCTCCCAAGGCTCAGCTCCGTGACGCATCACGATCCGTAGTTCGGGAAAGTCATAACACACATCATCGAAATGCCGTACGTGTTGGCAGTCTGCTGGCACTCGTGGGCCTGGAATACCGGCATTGGAGATGATCGGCAGGTCGAGATCTATGCAGGTCATGTAGATCGGGTAGTAGCGACGATCGCTGACCGGAACTTGCGGGATGCAACCCGCTGGAAAAGTTGTAACCGCGCTGAGACCGTGTTCGCTGTGTTTTTCGCGGATCTTCCGCACGGTGCCGGCAATATCGTTGGGGTCGATTTCCAACGAGAAATACACCCGCCCGGGGTGACGCCGGCGAGCCTCGATCGACACCTTGTTGAGACCGAACAGGCCAGCCCGAACGCCACAACGGTCCATCTTCGAAAAGGTCGTCTCTATGGGATCCTCGTCTGGGGCAGCCTCGGCTGGAGTGTCGGTGAACATGTATCCCGCCGGCATCACCAGGTCGCCGCCCTCGGCTGATTCGGCGTCTTTGAAACCAGCTCGCAGGTACTGATAGATGGCGTTCTTGTCGGCAAACGGGAACCCGATCATCAAATCGACTGCTTGCGGGTCGGATGGGTAGTTCATTGCTGTTCCTCTGGTTCTGAATCTGGTTCTGGTTCTATAGGCAAGATTCGGCGCGACTCTTCGCGGCAAACAGTAATCTCCATCACAATGACCACCAACGCCCAATTGCTTGAACGTTACCGAGCGATCCTGCCGTCGTATGTGAATCCGCTCTACGCCGAACCGATCTCCATTGAACGCGGCGAGGGAGGCTACGTATGGGACGTGGAAGGTAATCGCTACCTCGACTTCTTCGGTGGAGTGCTCACCACCATGGTCGGCCACAGCAATCCTGAGGTCGTGGCCGCGGTGCAGAGCCAAGCCGCAAAAGTCATGCACACATCGACTCTGTATCTCTCGGAGCCGATGATCGAACTGGCTGAACAAATCGCCGCAATATCGGGCATTCCCGACGCCCGAGTCTTCTTCACTACCTCAGGCAGCGAAGCCAACGACACCGCCATCTTGTTGGCTACCAGCTATCGCAAGTCCAACCAGGTACTGGCCATGCGCAACAGCTACCACGGTCGTTCCTTCACGGCTCAAGCAATCACTGCGCATTCTTCCTGGTCCTCAACCAGCCTCTCGGGTTTGTCGGTGAACTTCATCCAGGGTGGTTACCGTCTGCGCAGCCCGTTCGGCCACATGAATGACGAAGACTTCACGAACGCCTGTGTCGACGATCTCGTGCAAGTGATCGACATGATGACTGCCGGTGATGTTGCGTGTTTGATCGCCGAGCCGATTCAGGGTGTCGGAGGCTTCGCCACCCCTCCCGACGGTTTTTTCGGTGAGCTCAACAAGGTGCTCGCCAACCATCAGATCCTGCTCGTGGTGGATGAGGTACAGACCGGCTGGGGACGAACCGGCGAGCACTTCTGGGGCTATCAAGCCCACAATGTGGTGCCAGACATGCTCACCTTCGCCAAAGGGGTCGGCAACGGTGCCACGCTGGCAGGGATTGTGGCCCGCGCCGAAATCATGGACACCATAAGCGTGCTCTCGTTCAGCACGTTTGGAGGCAATCCGCTCTCTTCTGCAGCTGGTCTAGCCACATTGCGTTATGTGCTCGACAACGACCTGCAAAGCAATGCTCTGCAAATGGGTCAACAACTGACCGCCGCGCTTGCACCGGTCGCAGAAAAAACGCCGTGGATTGCCGAACTGCGCGGCAAAGGCTTGATGCAAGCCATCGAGACTGTTCATCCAGGTTCAACCGAACCCGACGCCCAACGAGCCGGTGCGATATTGGAGGGCTGCAAACGCCGAGGTCTCCTTGTTGGAAAGGGCGGACTCTACGGCAACGCCATTCGCATCACCCCAATGCTTGATGTCAGCGCAGCTGAGTTGAACGAAGGAATCTCTGCGATCATCGAGACGATTGAAGAGATCAGCTAGAAACCGACGAGCACCCACAGACAGACGAGCACCTACAGACAGGAAAGGCTCATGAAACAAATCACCCACCTCATTGACAACGAGTCCGTGGCCGGCACATCCGGACGCACCTCCCCCACTTTCAACCCCGCGACCGGCGAACAGACTGCGGATGTGTCTTTGGCTT
Organism: Candidatus Aldehydirespiratoraceae bacterium; assembly: GCA_965198365.1. Taxonomy (GTDB): domain Bacteria; phylum Actinomycetota; class Acidimicrobiia; order Acidimicrobiales; family Aldehydirespiratoraceae; genus VXYK01. The sequence goes on from OZ240617.1 coordinate 3,232,680, forward strand.
CGCCCTCAGAGGTCGATGCCGCGGTCGCCTCTGCCAAAGCGGCATTCGCCGAGTGGAGTGAGGTGAGCATTGCCCGACGAACCAAGCTGATGTTCACGTTTCGCAACCTTGTCGCAGACAACGCTGCCGAAGTAGCGGCCCGGCTCACCGCCGAACACGGCAAGGTCACCTCAGACGCCGCCGGCGAAGTGGCGCGCGCTGTCGAGAACATCGAGTTCGCCTGCGGTATTGCCGAGCATCTGAAAGGAAGCCATAGCGAAGGCGCGTCCACTGGGGTCGACGTCTATTCGGTGCGACGTCCCCTCGGGGTGGTCGCCGGGATCACTCCCTTCAACTTCCCGGCAATGGTTCCGATGTGGATGGTGCCCAACGCTGTGGCATGCGGCAACACCTTCGTGTTGAAGCCGTCAGAGCGCGATCCATCGGCGCCATTGTTCATGGCCGAACTGTTCTGCGAAGCCGGTTTCCCGCCGGGTGTTCTCAACGTGGTGCAAGGCGACAAGGTCGCAGTAGACTGCCTGCTTGCCCATCCCGACGTGAAAGCGCTGAGCTTCGTCGGGTCAACCCTGATCGCCAAGTACGTCTACGAGACGGGTTCCGCCAACCACAAGCGCGTGCAATCTCTAGGCGGCGCCAAGAACCACATGGTCGTGCTTCCCGACGCGGACATCGACTTGGCTGCCGACTCCGCTGTATCGGCGGCCTACGGCTCCGCAGGGGAACGCTGCATGGCGGTCTCTGTGGCCGTCGCTGTCGGCGATGTGGCTGACCCGCTGGTCGATGCCATCAAGGTGCGCATGGAGAAGTTGACGATCGGCGACGGTACCGATCCTGCCTCGGAAATGGGACCGCTGATCACCCGTGCTCATCGTGACAAGGTCACTGGATATGTGGCCGCAGGCGCTGCGTCGGGAGCATCGGTGGTTGTTGATGGCCGCGAAGCCCAGTTCGACAACGACGGCTTCTTTCTGGGCGTCACCTTGCTCGACCATGTAACGCCGGACATGACCGTCTACCAGGATGAGATCTTCGGCCCGGTGCTGAGCGTGGTGCGTGTCGATACCTATCGTGAAGCCGCTGAGTTGATCGCCAACAATCCGTGGGGTAACGGCGCGGCGATCTTCACCCGCGACGGTGGCGCGGCGCGGCAGTTCCAGCAGGACGCGGATGCGGGCATGGTGGGCATCAACGTGCCGATTCCTGTTCCTGTCGGGTACCACTCCTTCGGCGGTTGGAAGGATTCAGCCTTTGGTGACACGACCATGTACGGTCCCGAGGGCATCCACTTCTACACCCGGCCCAAGGTGCTCACCACTCGCTGGCCCGACCCCGCCGGCAGTTCTGTCAATCTGGGTTTCCCCACAAACCAATAGAACGTCAACCTTCTTGGGGGCCGAGAGTGCATTCTCTGGGACCTGGAGTGAACCTCACGGGCAGCGAGCGCCAACCGGTGACGTTGGATGAGTGGAAGCGCACCTTTGCTTCGTGGTCGACCTCGTAGTCGGGTATTCGTCGCAGAATCTCCTCAATCGCCACCTTCCCCTCCATACGAGCGAGAGCGGCACCCAAGCAGAAATGTGCCCCGTAACCGAAGCCCAGGTGTCTGTCTGGACGACGGAAGATGTTGAACTCCTCGGCGGTGGGGCCGAACTCACGCTCGTCGTGGTTGGCCGCGCCAATGAGCAACAACACGGAGTCGCCCTTGTGCATTTGCTGACCATGGATCTCAAAGTCACGGGTAAGTGTGCGATGCATGTATTGGGTGGAGTTGTGGTACCGCAGCACCTCTTCAATCGTCTCGGGGACTAGTTTCTGATCGGCGACCACCGCTGCCTTCTGATCTGGATGCCGCGACAGCAACTCCATGACGTTGGCCACCATCTTGGTGGTCGTCTCGTGGCCGGCGATGATGAACAGAATGCAAAAGCCGAGGAGTTCTTCATCGGTGAGCACCCGCCCCCCGAATTCAAAGCCGACGAGATCGTTGATGAGGCCGGTGCCTTCGCCGGCCTTGCGTTTCGGCAGGTCTTCGGTGAAGTAGGTGACGAGACCGAGCATCCCGTCGGCAGCCTCGCGCGGGATCGCGAAAACGCCGTCTTCGCGGATCATTACCTTGTCGCTGCTAGCCCGCAAAGCCGGGCGGTCCACCTCCGGGACCCCCAAGATCGCCGAGATCACATCCATCGGAAAGGGGCTCGTCAGGTCGCTCACCACCTCAGCTCGGCCCGACTCGATGACTTCATCGAGGTAGCCGGTGAAGATCCTGCGGATCTCAGCTTCCATCTTGGCAACCGTGCGAGTCGTGAACACCCGGCTCACCAACTTGCGCAACACCGTGTGTTCCGGCGGGTCGTACTCGATCATTTGATCGAACCCCGTGCTGTGGCCAATGGGCCGACGATTCTCAAGCGCGATCCCTCCCGCAGACGACAGCAACTCTGTATCGCGAAAGCCCTCCATGACATCCTCGAAGCGGCTGAGCGCACAAAACTCAAGCTCGGGATTCCAGTAGGCGGGAGCCTCGTCACGCAAACGCTTGTAGGTGACATAGGGATCGTCCTGATGCGCAAACCCAAACGGATTGTAGACAAGCTCAGCCACCCCAAGACCGTAGCCAAACCCGTCCATCGTTGGATGGTTGACGAGGTTCTTGAGAAGCTGGATGTCGGCAACGCTGTCGAGATACACAGAAACATGAGCGTTGGTTGACAACGCGCTCGTAGTGCTTAGGCCCCTCTTTTACTGCCAATGGCCGGTGATTGCTTTTTGAGTCAATAATATTGTAGGCTACACTATAACGGTCATCGGCAGAGCCTACGTGACCCTTGTTGTTTTAGATTTCTATATATTGTAGGCTACACTATAACGAAAGGTCGAGGACTCTACGTGAACAGTCCCAATCCGTTCCGTCCAACCTTCGGCGCACCGCCCCACACCCTGTCCGGCCGCAACGAAGTGCTCGATCGAATAGCCAACACGTTCACCCTGAACGAAGGCGATCCCGATGCCACGATGGTGGTCACCGGTCACCGGGGCACAGGCAAGACTGTCCTGCTGAACAAAGCAGTCCAAATGGCCCATGAACGAAAATGGGCCGCAGTGTCAGTATCGGCGGTTGACGGTCCAGTCGCACGTGCTGTGATTGAGGCAGTCACAGCGTCGGGAACGGCAAACAAGCAGCGAGATGGTCGTCTAACAAACCGCTTGACCAGCGTGCAGGCCGTCGGGTTCGGACTTTCGTGGTCTCCTCCAACACACACTGACAATCCAAGCCTGAGGTACGTCCTGACTGATCTGACAGAGCAAGCAGCCAGGTCGGGAACCGGATTGTTGATCGCCTTGGATGAAATGCAGCACTTGAGAGTCGATAGTGCCCGCGAGTTCGCATCCGCTCTTCAACATGTCATCCGCAACGAGGGCAGACCCGCTGTCTTCATCGGCGCTGGCCTGACTGTAATCGAAAGCACCATTCTCGCCGACGCAGGCATGACGTTTTTCGGCCGGTGCGCCCGATCGCCGATCGGTCTGCTCTCCCCTCAAGATGCAAGTACAGCCATCCGCCGGCCACTAGAAGACTCAGGGGCAAGCATTGACAAGGAGGCTTTGGACGCTGTCGTCGTCGCCGCACACGGCTACCCGTTCATGCTTCAGCAAATCGGCTACCACATATGGGAGGCAACCCCGGACCTGCACTCGGGTATTACTCTCGACATTGCGTACGCAGGTATAGCTTCCGCTCATGTGGCCATGGAGAATCAAGTGCTCCGACCAGACTGGGCTCGACTAACCCCCACCGAGCGGAAGGCGCTGACCGCGATGAGCCGAGATCCCGGGCCCTCACATACCGCGTCGCTGCGGTCACGACTCGACATGTCCTCGTCAAAGTGGGGCGTCTATCGCAACAGCCTCCTCGATGCCGGGGTCATTGTCGCCCCCCAGCGAGGGCAAGTCGACTTCGCACACGAACCAATGCGCGAGTGGGTCCGCAAGCAGACCGACACCGAGGAAGACGAAGCCGAACCGCCATCGCAGCTGCGCGACCTGATCGTTGCGGCCTTGGATGCCGACAAGAAGGCGTCCTACGCGACGATCGGTCGAAAGGTCGGTGCCAGTCGCAGCTATGTCCGCCAGATCGCCCTCATCAACAGACTCACTCGTTGACCCGTCAACGACCTCGCCGGGCCACAATTATGGGAAAAGAGGAATAGAACCGTGGGACGCGGCCGAGTACCTGACCACGAAACAAGACGTGATCGCGTATCTGGACGCCGCACTGGCGGAGAATGATCCGCAACTGGTGACCGCAGCGCTGGGAGACATTGCACGGTCCAAAGGGATGGCGAAGGTCGCCGCCGACTCCGGGCTGGGCCGCGAGAGCCTCTACAAGTCGATGTCAGAGAGCGGAAACCCAGAATTCGCCACTGGTTATCTTGTAGGGCCATTCGAGCCCGAGCGTTTCGACCGTCGACGGAACCACCATGCTGCATCCGGATCCGGGACGCACCGACGCAGTTCACACGGTGCTGGGGGGCGTGGTACGTTCGTCGGGTTCGGTGTCCGGACCGGCCGTGATGCGGTTGAGACAGGTGAGGTTCTGTTATGTCGTTTCGAGCTGTGGGGTCGTTGGCTGGTTGGTGTGGGGTGCTGTTGTGTTTGGCGGCGTCTTCGTTGGTAGCGGCGTCTCCGGCTGGTGCGGTGGCGGGGTTCGGTGATATTGCCGAGGGCAGGTATTTCACTGAGCCTGTTCAGTGGTCGGTCGACAACCATGTCGCGGGTATCGACGGGAGTTGTTTTCGCCCTGATGCGCCGGTGTCTCGCGGCGAGGCCGCTGTGTATGTCTGGAACATGGAGGGTCAGCCTTCGGCGCCTGCGCACAGCTTTGTTGATGTGACAGATGAGGGCCAGGACGCGCCGGTGTCGTGGATGTCTCACAACGAGATCACGACCGGCACGTCACCGACCACGTTCGGTCCTGAGGGTGCGTTGACGCGGGCTCATCTGGTGACGTTCCTGTGGCGCCTCGCCGGTCGGCCTTCGGCGCCTGCGCATCCGTTTGTTGATGTGCATGCGTCTTGGCAGCAGGGCAGTGTTTCTTGGGCTGCTGATCGTGGGATCACTACCGGTACGTCGCCGACGACGTTTGATCCTGACGGGGCGTTGACGCGGGCTCATCTGGTGACGTTCCTGTACCGTTACCGAGGCGAGCCCGAAGTAACCGTGGATCCGGCCTCCCCTGAGTGTGATCCGGATGCTGCTCTTTGGAGCGCCGTGTCTGCCGGTGGGTTCCATTCGTGTGGGCTCGAGACCGACGCCACCGTCATTTGCTGGGGCTTCAACCGCGACGGGCAGGCCGACGCGCCCAGCGGAACGTTCAGTGCCGTGTCCGCCGGAGGGCAGCACACGTGTGGGCTCGAGACCGACGCCACCGTCATTTGCTGGGGCTTCAACCGCGACGGGCGCGCCGACGCGCCCAGCGGAACGTTCAGTGCCGTGTCCGCCGGCGGGCAGCACACGTGTGGACTCAGGACTGATGCCACCGTCATTTGCTGGGGCGCCAACTTCGACGGGCGCGCCGACGCGCCCAGCGGAACGTTCAGTGCCGTGTCCGCCGGAGGGCAGCACACGTGTGGACTCAGGACTGATGCCACCGTCATTTGCTGGGGCTTCAACCGCGACGGGCGCGCCGACGCGCCCAGCGGAACGTTCAGTGCCGTGTCCGCCGGAGGGCAGCACACGTGTGGACTCAAGACCGACGCCACCGTCATTTGCTGGGGCGCCAACTTCGACGGGCGCGCCGACGCGCCCAGCGGAACGTTCAGTGCCGTGTCCGCCGGCGGGCAGCACACGTGTGGACTCAGGACTGATGCCACCGTCATTTGCTGGGGCGCCAACTTCGACGGGCAGGTTGCCGCGCCCGACGGAACGTTCAGCGCCGTGTCCGCCGGCGGGCAGCACACGTGTGGACTCAAGGCTGATGCCACCGTCACCTGTTGGGGCGCCAACTTCGACGGGCAGGTTGACGCGCCCAGCGGAACGTTCAGTGCCGTGTCCGCCGGTGGGCAGCACACGTGTGGACTCAGGACTGATGCCACCGTCATTTGCTGGGGCGCCAACTTCGACGGGCGCGCCGACGCGCCCAGCGGATCGTTCAGTGCCGTGTCTGCCGGCACATTTCATTCGTGCGGACTCAAGGCTGATGCCACCGTCACCTGTTGGGGCGCCAACTTCGACGGGCAGGTTGACGCGCCCGACGGATCGTTCAGTGCCGTGTCCGCCGGTGGGGGGCATTCGTGCGGACTCAGGACTGATGCCACCGTCACCTGTTGGGGCGCCAACTTCGACGGGCAGGCCGACGCGCCCGACGGATCGTTCAGTGCCGTGTCCGCCGGTGGGGGGCATTCGTGCGGACTCAGGACTGATGCCACCGTCACCTGTTGGGGCGCCAACTTCGACGGGCGGGCCGACGCGCCCGACGGAACGTTCAGCGCCGTGTCCGCCGGTGGAGGCCATTCGTGCGGACTAAAGGCTGATACCACCGTCATTTGCTGGGGCGCCAACGACGACGGGCAGGCCGACGCGCCCGACGGAACGTTCAGCGCCGTGTCCGCCGGTGGGGGGCATTCGTGCGGGCTCAGGACTGATGCCACCGTCACCTGCTGGGGTCACAACAACGGCGGGCAGGCCGACGCGCCCAGCGGAACGTTCAGCGCCGTGTCCGCCGGCGGGGAGCACACGTGTGGGCTCAGGACCGGTGCCACCGTCACCTGCTGGGGCCGCATCATCGAGTTGCAAGCCGACGCGCCCTGACTAGGGGGGCCAGACATCTATGGGCCAGACATCTGGGTGGGCGCATCCTCACAGGCACAAGGTAATCACCGCCCTTTAGAGCAGAGGAGAAATCCAATGAACAAGACTCAATTGAAGTACGGCAAGCTCTGTCGACCCAAACACCAAGTTCTAATCATGGTTTTGTTTGTTGTCAGCCTCGTTGCCACGGGACTAGGTGGGCAAGCTCTGGCGCCGGCGTCCGCTAGCCACACTACTGTCGATCGTGTTCCTCGTGTGGGAAGCTATACAAACTCCGACCCGGATATTCGTTTTGGTTGGTCTAAACATGGTCACAATTGTGGGTCTTGGGGCTGTGGTGATGATTTCTGGGTCACTAGTACTAAGGGCGTTACAGCCGAATGGTACTTGCCAGATATTCAAGGCGTGTTCACCTTTTCTTGGAACCTCGGCAAGAATTTTAGGATTGACAATAAGAACGGTCACCCGGCAACTGGGACGGTCGAATGGACGATATGGGAGAGGCGAGTAGATTCAAGATCATATGAGTTAGTTCACACTTTTTATCCGAGTTCTCAGCGTGATAGATTAGGTTGGTGGACCTATTCTGATGTTCGTATTGAATTAGACGGGGCAGTGAAGATTATTGCAAAGGCAAAGGAACACGGCAAGCGGATAGGAGTCAAAGATGTAAGATTGGACCATATAGATGTGTTACCGGAACTAAAAGAAGCAGCAATAGAATTATGTAAAGCCGGTGTCGTAAAAGCACTCAACATCACTGCAACTGTACCGTCCGCGCTGGCGGCAGCGGTTGTCGTTGTGTATGCCGCTCCACACCTCTCCAGCGGTGTGGGAGGAATTGCGGGAGCCAAGCTCCTTACGCCAAAAGCTCTAGGTTTGCTTATACCTGCAATATTACCGGATGGACCGGCAACCGCCAAAGAGTGGGTGGAAGGAGTGATTGAGGATTGGGTGATTGATTTGATTTCGGGCTTCCTCTCAGGGGTTTGGGATAAATTGAATGAGTTCTATACCAAGGCAGTAGAATCTTATCAGCATGGATGTCGTCACTTTAAAGCTCCCCTATATTATTTCGGAATAACCCTTGGCTATGGAAACTATGCTGATGATTTAGCGGAAACGTATGGAAGGCGTCGGAGTTCCACAACAACCCCCGCCGACACCAACGACGGCGAGCCCCGGATCACGCTGGAGTGGGTCAGCGACACCTACACCTTCGACGAGGATGCCACCAACCCCGCGGTGAAGTTGCGGGCCACCGCCGGCGGCACGAAGAAGCCCGTGCGGGACCTCGTGATCACGGTGAGGACGCGGCCCGGCACAGCGCGGCCCGCGGAAGACTTCATCCCGTTCACGGATTCCGTGACCTTCACCGCGGCCGATTTCAGGTTGGACGACGGCGGCTGGGCGCTGACCGCCGAGGTGGGGGTCGAGTTGGTCGCCGACGACAAACTCGAGGCGCCAGAGTCCTTCTCTCTCGCGATCGACGCTGAGAGCGTGCCCGAGCACGCAAGGGTGGACGCCGCCTCTGCCACCGCTGAGATAGTGATCACCGACACCTCGGGGCCGGCGACGCTGAGAGTCAGCGAGCCCAGCCCGACCGTGGTCGAGGGCAGACCGTTCGCACTGTGCGTCGAGCACGACTGGTGGGTGGAGTTCCCGTTCCCCGTCACCTTCGTCGCGGATACCGCCAATTCCGCCGGTCTTCCCGACCCGGCGACATGGAATGTCGACTACGACCTCTGGGCTAACGGACAGGTGACAACGACCTTCGATTGGGACGCACGGAAGAAGTGCATCGAGATAGCGGCCCCGTGGGATGGACTCGCGGAGGGCAGCGAGCAGCTGACGGTTTCGTTCAGCTCGAGCAATGCGCGAGTTGTTGTGCCGGACCCGGTGACGGTGACGATCGTCGACGGCGAGCCGACCTGGCCCCTGGCCGGGTGGGGACCGGCGCCGGGGACGATCAACGAGGACGGCACCCGCTATCAGTCCAGCTATCTGTCCTCCTGTGGCGGCATGATCGTCGGGGCGGGCGTGACCCTCGAGTTCGACTTGACCGTGGGCGGAACCGCCACCGTCGGACGCGACTACACCATCGCCTACGCGGACGGCCGAGAGCTGTCGGCGCCTTACACGTTGAACTGCCCCAGCCAGGGGGGGTTCGAGGACATCGTCGTCACCTCCGTCGACGACACCGATGTGGAGGGCGACGAGACCGTCGAACTCACCGCCTCCTACAAGGGCACGGTCATCGGCACCGTCACGATCACCATCGACGATGACGACGCGAGCGGCGGATAGGGCGCTATGTCCGGATCGGACCCGTGCGCAGGTTGAGGCGGCTAGCCAGTGCGCTGTTGCTGTCCGCGGGGGCGTTCCAAACTGTTTCGGCCCGCTGGCATCATTCGTGTGGGGTCCGTGCCGACGACACGATCACCTGCTGGGGTATCAACAACTACGGGCAGGCTGCTGCGCCTGCGGGGGCGTTCCAAACTGTTTTGGCCGGTTCGTCGCATTAGCGTGGGTTGCGTGCCGATAACACCCTCGCCAACTGGGGTGGGATCATCTACGGGCAGGCTGATGCGCCTGCGGGGGCAATCCGAACCGTTTTCGCCGGTTGGTTGCGTTAGTGTGGTCGCGTACCGACAACGCCGTCACCTGCTGGGGCCTCCACGTCCTCGGGGACGCGCTCGGCGGAACGTTCGGTCCTACGGGTGGCAGCGGGGCGACGGTCACAGTTGCCAAGGGCGGACCGGGCCCGACCGAGATCGGCCTTGGCTAGGGCGTTGCGTGCGTGGCGAACACGCCGACGTGCCGCTACATCAACATCGAACTGCGCGGTTTCGCGGCGGGCACCTACACGGTGTCGTGCTCCCACGACGGCTGGAGAGACTCCGGGCCGTCAACATTCTGGACCTTCTCCATCACCGTCGATCAGCGGCGCAGCGTCGCGCAGCGGGGCCTTGCTTCCTTGATTTCGCTCAACTCACCGGCATCGGGGCCTACGTGACCGTGAGCCGCACCGGCTCCGGCACCGTCAGATCCAACTGGCTGAAATAGCGCCTGCCGTCTAGTTGCCTCCAAGCCCGCGAACAACGCAGGTACGGGCCAAGCCGCTACACCTTGGTGTTGGACTTGTGCTTGCAAATTCTTCGCCGAAGAACATTGATTCTGACGTATCCTATAGGATACGGAATCACGGTCGAAATCCACCAGACCGACGTGTTCGAGCGCTGAAAACAAGGGATAGACAACTATGGGAAAAAGAGGAATAGAACCGTGGGACGCGGCCGAGTACCTGACCACGAAACAAGATGTGATCGCGTATTTGGACGCGGCACTGGCGGAGAATGATCCGCAACTTGTGACTGCAGCACTGGGAGACATTGCACGGTCCAAGGGGATGGCGAAGGTCGCTGCCGACTCTGGGCTGGGCCGCGAGAGCCTCTACAAGTCAATGTCAGAGAGCGGCAACCCGGAATTCGCCACTGTGCTCAAGGTAATGAGCGCTCTTGGCGTCCGCCTACAAGCCGTCCCTCTGTAAAAACCGCCGGCCAGAAGAGCGGCCCGGCGATACTATCGAACGCAGGCACCACAACCTGACGACGACGAGATCTTCGCCGACCTTGAGCGCTTCGTCGAAGCCCAGGGAGTCAGACTCGATATCGAGGCCCTGCTCGAAGACATCGACGAAGGCCGCAGATCTACGACGCCATCCGTCCCATGAACTGATCCAGACGATCCCGGCCGACTGAGGGCACGGCTGACTGGACTGTTGGTCGACGAGAGCGCGGTCAGAGGGACTGGAGGGACTTGGTGATCTCGACCACGGCTTCGCGGCCGTCGCCAAAGAGCATCAGGACGTTGTCGGCGGCAAAAAGAGGATTGGAGATCCCCGCGAAACCCGGACTGAGGCTGCGTTTTATCACCACCACGACGTCGCTCTTGTCCACATCGAGAATCGGCATTCCTGCTATTGGACTCGACGGGTCCGTGCGAGCCACCGGGTTCACGACATCGTTGGCGCCGATGACGATGGTCACGTCGGTCTGCTCGAAGGTCGGGTTGATGTCGTCCATCTCAACGAGGCGTTCGTAACTGATTTCGGCTTCGGCAAGTAACACGTTCATGTGTCCAGGCATCCGCCCCGCAACCGGATGGATGCCGAACACCACCTCCACGCCGCGGTCCTGCAAGCGCCGGGTGAGATCCCTCACCGCATGCTGGGCTTGGGCCACTGCAAGCCCGTAACCGGGGACGATCGCCACGCGTTCAGCCGACTCGAGCAGCATGGCCACATCATCAGCGGAGGTGGAGCGGACCTTACCTGCATAGACATCGTCGACATCATCTCCGCTGACTCCCGACGGCGCAGGACTGAACATCACCGCCAGCAGTGTGCGGTTCATAGCCACGCACATGATCTGGGTGAGGATCAAGCCGCTCGCTCCCACCAGCGAGCCGGCAATGATCAACAGCGAGTTGTCGAGCACGAAACCAGCCGCCACCGCAGCCATGCCCGACAGCGAATTCAACAACGCGATCACCACTGGCATGTCAGCTCCGCCGATCGGCACTACCACCAACAGTCCGAGAACCGCCCCAACCCCAACCAGCAGCCACAACCACAGAGCATTTTCCGCGTCGAGGACCATCAGCACACCGAAAACCACCGCTGCTACCGCTCCAAGGGCGCTGAGCACCGTGATGCCCTTGAACCCCGACCAACGCAGCGCTTCGCGGAGCTTTGTAAAGGCGACGAGACTCCCGGTGAACGTCACCGCCCCGATCAGCGACGCCAGCGCCGCTGACGACGACAGTCGGGAGGTATCGGTGGCCAAATCAACAGCCTGGGTGTAAGACGCAGCCGCGACGAGCACCGACGCACCCCCGCCGAAGCCGTTGAACAGAGCAACTAGTTCGGGCATAGCCGTCATCTGCACGCGTACGGCCAGCAGCGCTCCCACAGCCGCTCCCAGAACCACCCCTCCGATGATCCACCCGAAGCCGATGATGGAGTTGTCGGTGAGCGTGACCAACACGGCGACGAGCATTCCCGCTGCTCCGTACTGGTTGCCTCGCACCGCGGTGCGGGGCCGACTGAGCCGTTTCAGACCAAAGATGAACAGTATTGCCGCCGCGAGGTAACCAAGCGCGGCCCAATCGTCCATCACGAACCGTCTCCGTCGGTATCTGACTGATCCAGCGCAGCACGACGCCGCTTTGGACCGAACATGTGCAGCATTCGATGGGTCACCAGAAAGCCTCCCACCACGTTGATCATCGCCATGGTGACCGCAACAAATCCCAGGACCGCGGTGAAGGTCGAATGGTCTGCACCGGCCGCCAACAATGCCCCCACAATCGTGATGCCCGAGATGGCGTTGGAACCCGACATCAGGGGGGTGTGCAATGTCGGGGGCACCTTGGTGATCAACTCCACCCCGAGAAACACGGCCAGCACCAACAGGGTGACGGCAATCAACAGTTCCACGTTCTCAGCCCTCCCCGAGCACAGCTAGGACATCTGGATGGACGACCGCACCATCGTGGGTGACCAGCATGGCCGAGAGAATCTCGTCGTCACTGCGTATCTCCACCTCACCGTCGGGAGCGAGATACTCCAGAAACGCCACCAGATTGCGAGAGAACATCTGGCTGGCGTGGCGGGCACACTTCGAAGCCAGATCGGTCGGGCCGAGAACGGTGACACCGTTGCGCTCCACCTTCTCGTCGGCTTCGGTTACCTCGCAATTGCCGCCGCGCTCGGCCGCCAAGTCAACCAGCACCGACCCGGCGTCCATGCCGTCGACCATCTCCGCGGTTACGAGCAGCGGGGATGATCGACCTGGCACGGATGCAGCAGTAATCACAACATCAGCGCCGGCCACATGAGGCGTCAGCATCTCCCGCTGGATTTGCGCGACATCGTCACTCTGGGCAACCGCGTAGCCGTTGATACTCGTGACGGCATTAGATCCCACAGCCTCCGGTGAAACCTCGAGATCCAACGCACGGGCGCCTATCGAACGAATCTGCTCGACCGCCTCGGGGCGCACGTCGTAGGCATCCACCACACCACCGAGTCGCCTCGCGGTGCCGATGGCCTGCAAACCGGCCACGCCTGCGCCCAGCACCAACACTCGGGCCGGAGCCAGCGTACCCGCAGCAGTCATCATCAACGGGAACATCTGGGGCAGATGACTCGCGGCAAGCAGCACAGCCTCGTACCCGGCGATCGTCGCCATCGATGACAGCACGTCCATTGTCTGGGCACGGGTGACGCGCGGTACCAGGTCCAAAGAGAATGCCGAGACACGGTTCGCTGCATGGCGCTGTGCTCTGTGGGGCGCCCACAGCGGGTCGAAGACGCCCACGAACACCGTCACGGGTACCGCGGCCGGGTTGAGAGAGGAGGAACCCATCGGAGCGTCCCGCACCGAGACGACCACATCGGCGACGCCTGCGTTTGAAGCAAACTGATCGACGATGGTCGCACCGGCACGCCGATAGGCGTCATCGTCAAAGCCCGTGCCCAAACCAGCGCTCCGCTCAACGAATACATCGCATCCCCGCTGTACCAACACGTCCACGCCGTCGGGAACGAGCGCTACGCGATTCTCCCTCGATGCTGACTCACGCAACAGTCTCAGGCGCACAAACCAGGAAGATTAGCAGGTCCGTTCGGGCTATGGGTGGGACCAAAGACGGTTATCTGGTGAAGCGGTCCAGGGCGTGGCGGCGACGCTCGGTTTGGCGCTGACGGCGGGCTTGGGGACTCACGCGTGGAGTGTCGGGATGGAGCTGGTCCGCCAGTTCGGACACCGACATAAGGCACAGACTGGGAACTGGCACGGTGTCGGCGTTGTTCCAACGGTAGGTGACAGCCCCTTGGGGGCAGCCGCCTAGAGCGATCCAGTTGTCAATTCCGGGATCACGGTGCGAGATCACCACCCGCAACACCCCGTCGGGGTCGATGTGGGCCTGCGAATCGTTGAGCGTCGTGGGCAGGTTCACGTAGTCAAGGCTCTGGAACCAAGTGTCGCCCACCTGAATGTTCCAGTACAAGCACTTCGGTGGGGTCACCTCGAACAGGAGCGCCTCATCCTCGCCCACCTCGAACCAGGAGTCAACCCCGAGCGCAGGATCAAATATGTAGTCCGCCGATTCTTTAAGGGTGTCGCAAAGTCGCTCCCAAGAAGCCTTCATGTCGTTATCCATCCCGAATGTCTAGCGGACACATGCGCCTCCCAAAAAAACGCGGCACGGCAACGTAACCGCCGCATTCTTCATTGGTGGGCAGGGTGCGCGACACTGACGGTATGCAAGGACTAATTCTCGAAGGAACTACCGAAGACTCCGTTCGCCTGTCGGCCGATCTGGAACTCGCCCACACCGATCTGGCACCCCGCCAGGTGCGTGTCGAAATCAAAGCCGCTGGTGTGTGCGGATCCGATCTGAGTTGTGTGCACGGCAAGTACTACATGCCCACACCCCTAGTCCCCGGGCACGAAGCCGCTGGTGTCGTTGTGGAGACGGGAGCCGCGGTCACCTACTGCGAGGTTGGCGACCACGTCATCTTGTCGACCTTCAGCAATTGCGGACACTGCGGTGATTGTGAGGGAGGCAACCCGGGTAACTGCAGCGTGTCTATGGGCAACCTCACCCAGCCCTACCGTGAAGGCGACCAGCCGCTCTACAACTTCGCTGGGATCGGGGCCTTTGTCCAGGAAACAATCGTCGGCGAGAACCAGTGCATCCCAATCCCCAAGGAGATGCCTCTCACCGCCGCGGCGCTGATCGGCTGTGGTGTCATCACCGGCACCGGCGCGGTTTTCAACCGGGCCCGGCTACAACTCGGCGATACCTGTGTGGTTATCGGTGCTGGCGGTGTCGGTCTCAATGTCATCCAGGCCGCCAAACTTTGTGGTGCCAGCCAGATCATTGCCGTCGACCGAGTGCCGGAGAAGGAAGCCTTCGCCATCGACTTCGGTGCGACCGACTTCATTTTGGCCGACGAGGGCGTTGACGTGATCAACGAGGTCAAGAAGATGACAGGCGGAGGCGTTGACCACACATTCGAAGTGGTCGGCTCCACCAAACTCCTCACCGACTGTCTCCAGATGACCCGCCCCGGCGGCAACATCTGCGCCGTGGGAGTGCCCGATCTCACTGCCGAAGTCACCTACCCGTTCCAGGCTCTACACCAGAACAAGAACCTGCTCGGTATCAGGGCTGGCGGTGCTCGGCCCCGCAAGGACTTCCCGATGCTGGCCAACCTTTACCTGAAAGGGCAGCTCAAACTCGATCAACTGATCAGCAACACCGCCGGCCTCGACGGACTCCAAGGCGCTTTCGACGCCATCAAGACCGGTACCGAGGCCCGCACGGTCCTGCTCCCCAACGGCTGAGCGTCTCCGGTAGCTGCAGTTCTAGTCTTCGATGTCTTCGTTGAGCGGGAGCACTGGGGTGGGGAGTGGGTGACGGTAGAGAGCTGCGGCGTTCTGGCTGCACATCATGCGTAGTTCGGCCGCGGGCAGGTCACCCCACAGGTCTGCAATCACCTGCTGGGTGTCGGGCCAGGTCGAGTCACCGTGGGGATAGTCGGTTTCGAGGCATATGTTCTCGACGCCGATCACGTCGCGGCAGCGGATCGTCGAGGGGTCGTCGATCGTGCAGAACCAGAAGTTGCGCCGCAGCACGTCGGCGGGGCGCTCAGCCCAGCCTTTGCCATAGCCGGATCGGTCGACGAGGTTGTCGAGCCGGTCGATCAGCATCGGCACCCAACCGATACCGCCTTCGCTCATGGCGATCTTCAAACGTGGTTGACGCAGCGGGTACTCCGACCAGAGCCATTCAGCGCACGACCCCAACGAAAGCTGACCGAACATCGTGGCCCCGAGTTGCAATCCAGGAGACCCCGCAGGCATCGGGTACATGCCGGAACTGCCGACATGCAAAGAAATCACCGTGTCTGTGTCGACGCAGGCCTGAATGATCGGATCCCAGAAATCCCGTTCCCAAAGACTTGGAACGCCGATGGCATGAGGGCGCTCGGGCATGGTCACCGACACGAATCCACGAGCCGCGTTGCGGTGAATCTCCGCCACCGCGCCCTCCGACGAACCGAGGTAGGTGATCCCACCGGGAATGACCCGCTGCGGATATGGCTCATACCATTCGGTGAAAAGCCAGTCGTTCCAGGCCCTTACGGCATCGATACCGACGTCACCGTCTTTCGCTCCGGCAAACACCGAGCCGCAGAAACCGGTGATCTGGCTGGGAAAGTTGAGCATCGCCCAGATCCCGCCGAGATCCATGTCGCGCACACGAGCCTCTATGTCGTAACAACCCGGACGCATCTGCTCAAAGCGGAAAGGCTCGATCTTCACCGTCTCGGGTCGCCGACCGGCCACCGCATTCATGCCCATCTGCACGTAACGCTCACCGTCGAACTCCCAAACTTGATGGCCCTGGTCGGTTTCGATCAGTTGAGGCCCGAGATCACGCAGGCGCGGCTGCATATAGGTCGCAAAGAGATGAGGTGGTTCGACGACATGATCGTCGACAGACACAACCGTGTAGCGCACTTCCGCGGGTGATGGATCGGGGAGAAAGAGGTCATCGAGTGGCGCGCTGCTCTCACCGTAGGAAGTCACAGATCAGCTAGCGTAACCGGGCGAATTTGCTCGGGCTCAACCGGCCGCTCGGCGATGCCGGCCCTCGACTATCAACCGTATTGAAAGTCGCTGGTTCGGCTTGCCCAGCTATCGGGATTCGTGGCTACACCATGAATGAACACTGCCGCAGTCGCCCGGTCAGCATTTTCGTCTGGACAGAACCTGGTGTTGCTGCATCCATCGACAAACATGTGCTCAGCGGTCCAGGCGACGGCTTCACTGAAATAGCGTCCCTGGTCGACATCAGTGAATCCGTGGTCAAAAGTGGATTCGGGTTCTTCCACGAAACGATGCAGGAACGTGGCTATCTGTCCGCGCGTAACCGGCGAGTCTATACAAAACCTGGCTTCGGTCGTTTCTGTAGCTTGCGCGCAACCGGTGGTGACATCTGCTTCTTTGGCCCAACCAATGGCTTGATCCGCAAAATGGCCAGCCGCTACGTCGCCGAACACTTCCGACCCTGCTTTGGATGCTTCGGGTTTGCCCGACGCCCTCCACAAGAACGTCACGAACTGGGCACGCGTCAGATCAGAATCGGGGCAGAACAAAGCTGGCTCCCGGTTGCAGCCCGTTGTGATCCCGTGGCGGATCATCCAGGCAACCGCCTGCTCATGATGCTCGCCGTCAGCTATGTCTTCGAACGTGTCAGATGCATCGTTTTGGGGTTCATTGATCTCAGAGTTGTCTCCGTCCAGAACCACAACGAAGTAACGCTCGGTTCCCTCAGCCAACTCAACTGTCGTTTCCGGTGAGCCCGATCCGTAGGCGCCCAGCGAATAGGTCGCGGCGTTGAGTCCGCTGAACTTGAAGAAACCCGCAGAATTCGATCTCGAATATTCGCAGCGAAAGTCTACGCACAGAAAGACCAAGGTGTTAGGTCTCGGGGTGCGAGCGCCGTTTTCCTCCGAGACTTGTATGACGGTACCCGAGACAGTGCTGCCAGGTCGGAGTTGCGCGTCGATCCCTGACACGTCGCCCTGCATCGGAATAGCTACATAGTCTGAGCGGCCGTCGTTGTAGTCCGCCGATGTCTTGTCGTCGAAGTATTGGGTGGCGTATTCCCCGCTGGGTGAACTGAACCGGACTGAGAACACGTCACCCGGAATCGCAGTATCCACGGTGTAGTTACCGTCGCTGTCAGTGAGCAGATCGAAGTCCGTGAATCTCCCTACGCCCGAGGCGGATATGACTCTGGCTCGAAAGCTCGGCAGGGAACGGCCCACAACAGAAGGGTTCTGAATGAACGATCGGGACTCTACTCGGATCCCCTCGAGACCGTTCCCTGAACCGTCGGTCACGCGGCCCGAAAGGCTCACATATTCGTACAGATGATGGTTCGATTCGGTGTCTTCGCCGCGGGTGACTGTTCCCAGGCTGTAGTCCACCCCCGAAACGTAGGGCTCTGGAAGGTCCAAGGGGTAACCGATGTAATAGGTCCCGTCCGGCAATACCGGAGTCGCGTAGCTTCCGTCGGTCCCAACGTCCAGTCTCAACACAATCGGGATGTAGCCACTGGCAGCCAGGGTGAATCCGGCTCCCGGAGGCACTCCCGAATCGCCGGTGATCGTTCCCGACAACCGACCGCCTTGACTCAACGCCAACTCTCCACCCTCGGACGCGTCCGACCACCACCGCTTGTGAAGGTGCATCCCGTAGGTACCCGCGGGATCCCAGAAGTAGAACACGTCCGCCGCACCGTCGGGAACCGTCAGTGTCCAATCCCCTGACGAATCGGTCGTCGCCTCACCGATAAGCGAAGCGGGGATTGTCGGACTCTGGGCGTCGCCTCCAGCAGGCGGCGCTACTTCCGGATTGAAGTAATAGAAGTTCAGGCTCGGGGCAGGCCACGGCCGATCCGGGTCAGTTTCGAGGTCCGCGGCGGGGTACTCGTCGCAGGCGGATGAACAGAAGATGCTGACCCGTATTCCGCTCAACGGTGCTCCACCGTCTTGGGCAACGACCGTGCCGTGATAGGTGTCGCCTTCAGGCTCGTCCGCTTCAGCCGTGGCGGAAGCCACCAGCAACGTCGCGAGCAGAACCACAATCGCCAACACACCCAGAGTGCGCTGCCTTTCAGCGAACCACTCTTGGAGGTTGAACTCGACACCGCCCGGGTCAACCGCACCAGAACCGCTTCCATACATACTCAGACCTCCTGGTGCTTCGTTCTGGTCGACGCGACCCAGCGTTTGCCAACGGCGAACTGTAACTGCCGGCTTCGATAGTTGCAAATGTTGCCATCTCGGAGTTCTTCGCGGCCCGCGTAAGCCAAGACTAGGGACTCATTGCTCGTCAGCAAGGACCTGCAGGTACTCCGATGGCTCGGGGCGGTCAGGCAACAAGAACGCGGCGCGTTCCCAATCGGATCTCGCCGCTGCCATGTCACCGAGGTAGTACCACCCGGCCCCGCGCCTCAGATAGGAGTCACCGTTGGAGGGCTGAGTCTCGATGAGTTCGGAGAGGCTGTGCACCGACTCCGCTGCGAACGACCGATCCCCCGTGAGTCTGTGGGCCTGCAACAGGCCATCGGCAAAGGCACGGGTCACCTGCCCGTTTCCGGGATTCCGCTCCGTTCCT
The DNA here is from genome assembly GCA_965198365.1 of Candidatus Aldehydirespiratoraceae bacterium. GTDB lineage: Bacteria > Actinomycetota > Acidimicrobiia > Acidimicrobiales > Aldehydirespiratoraceae > VXYK01. Next base: position 3,251,750 of record OZ240617.1, read on the forward strand.
TCGGCGAGCTGCTCGATCCCGCGGACCACTGTCGAGACGTCGGGGGTGTCTGCCAACAGCACCCCCATCAATATATAACTCAAGTCGTCTCCCGAGCGGTGCGACGCAGCCCGCTCAAGGTGCTGATACGCCCCCGCGAACGACGGCGACTCCAAAGCCGTGCGGTAGAGACGGTCGTTGCGCACCACAGAACCGGCATTGAATATCAACGCGACCACAACCGCCAGTGCGACCACATCCACCAGCCGTGGAAGTCGGCGCACCGCGATGCTCGAATCCGCCGCGAGGATCCCCACCAACAACCAGCACACGATGTCTGAAGTGGGATGCGGGAACAAAGACTGCTGTGCCAGCAGATAGGCGGCAACGCCGAAACCCAGTGCCAGTCGGAACCGGTCACCGCCCGAGACCGCCCTGACCACCAACCAGCCCACGAACACCAACGCCAACAGATACAGCCCAGCAGCAACCGCACCGTACGACACCGCGAAATCCAACACACCGTTGTGGGCTCGGTCCAACGCGGCACCACCGCCGATCTCACTGGAGGTGTTGTCGCTGACATTCTCTTCAAACGCGACGATGAACATCTCCGGCCCGACGCCGAACAGCGGGTTGTCGAGGACCACCGACACCGCCACCTCCCAGATCGACACCCGCTCACCGAAATCACCACCGACCTGCTGCCACCGGCCCGTGAACAGCGTTGCGAGCAGGGCGAGCAGCAACACCGCTACCAGCAATGCGCGCCGACGGCCGCTCAAGCCAAGGAGTCCCACCCCAACCCCCAATGCGACACCAACCAGCCAAACCGAACGTGTTTCAGCACCCGCGATGTTGACCACGGCACCGCAGACTGCCAACCAACCGGCCCAGCGCCACCAGTCCCGCCGTGCAATCGCAACAGTTGCAACAGGGCCAACAAGGATCAAGAAGCCTGCAAGCACAGCCGGATTGCCCAGAGTCGCACGGGTCCGTCCCCGGAACTCAGTCAATTCGGGATCGATCTCCAGCCCCACCAACTCGAACGCTCCAACTGCCGTCACCGCGATCACAGCCAGAACCGCCAACTTCACAAGCGAATCCGAGACGGCATCGCCATAGCGGCGCCGCAGCGACAACCCCACAACGAAAGCCACCACGAAACCCAGCCAAGCGAGCAAACCTTCCTGCCTGAGTGGAGCACCGAGCACCGAACGCCAAACCGAGACGCTCATAGCGCTTGCGACCACCAGCAGGGCAACCATCACAGAGACGACAGCCAGACCAATCCCGGCTGGGACGACCAGACCCGATCTTTTGGACAGCGACGCAACCAGCAGCAACAGACCCAGACCGGCGACCAGCACCTTGCTGGCTAGATAACCGTTGTAACCCCACGGATCGAACACGACTGCCCCGCCGATGACCACCAGTCCCAGCCCGAGCGAGGCGACCGGCGGAAGCGGCAACCGCTCGGACACGGGGCGGTCAGTCCCGCTCATGGTGAACCCGCAAGCCCGTCGGCCACCGCTCTAAAGATCTGCGCAGGCCATCCGCCGCCGGACACAACCCCTGGATAATACGGCGGGGCGACCGGCAACTCGCCGTCGGGTGATCCAGCCCATGCAACTACCGTGTGGGTTGCGGTGCTGCCGACGAACCAGCCGTCGGTCGGGCCGAGCGCCGTTCCGGTCTTTCCGAATGGAGCGTCGTCGCCGTCCGCTGCCTTGCCGGTGCCATTTGTCACCACCGAGCGCAGCATAGACCGGAGTGCCTTCGCGTTAGCCTCGGACACGAACCTGCCGCTCGCCTTGACGACGACTGAGCCGTCTTGATCCGTGATCGCCCGGGTTTCGCCGTCTGTGGCGAACGCAACGAACATCGCCGCGACCGACTCCATCGACACCGGGTGGATCCCCAGCGCTGCCTCAGGCGTCTCCTCCAACAACATCCCGAACCGTGAACCCTGCTCTACCACCATGCCCGGGGGGATCCGGTCCCACAGTAGTACGAACGCGGGATTGATCGATGCCGTTATCGCCTCAGCGACGGTGTAATCGCCTGGTACCGGGCCGCACGCCGAGCGGTCCGGCAGTTCGATACACAGCGGTACTCTCAAGATGTCGTCGGGATTCGTTCCCGACTCGACTGCCGCGGCCAGAACCAGCACCTTCATCACCGAACCCGCTGGTCTGACGCCTCCTCCGAGGGGCGCTGATTCTGTGTCGCCCACGACCACCGAGCCAACAATGATCCCCGAAGCATTGTCAACAACCAGTGCCGCCGCAGGCAAACCGACTCGATCGATGATCGACCGCACGGCTATATCCAGATCCGCAGGTTCTTCGATACCAGCGCTGTCTGCGTCATCTCCAACATTGGTCTGGGGTCTGCTCGCGCACCCAATCGTCAACGCCGACATCGCGACCATCATCAGCAACAATGACCGGCTCATAGCGAGTCCAAGTCGCCAGCGGCGCGACCGCTGAAGCCGAGCATCGCGTCGAGCACAAATCGTAGTCAGAACCCCCGTCACGTCCCGAACCGAATCGTCCTTGACCCCAAGGTTGAGCCCCACTCACATACAGCCACCTAACGACGATAGATGCAACCATCAACCACTGGGCCAATCGCAGGGCAAACTCGACTGCCAAAGAACCGAGGAATTGCCGCTCGGGGAATATGCGAACAGAGCTATAGCTGATCTATCGTTTCGGCCATGGACATAGACGGACTTGATCTCATCTCTCCGGTTCGTTACGGCGAGTCGGGCCAACCCCACGCGCAATGGGAGCAGCTTCGCAAAGAGCCATTGCAGTATTTCGAGACTGAAGATCGTGAGCCGTTCTGGGCTGTGACCAGACACGCCGACATTACTGAGATCTCAAGTCGCCCCGAGGACTTCGGCAACAGCAACGGCATCGTGGTGTTGACTAGCGAACAAGTGGAGCGACGGGCCAAAGGCTATCCGGTCCAGATGAAGACGATCATCGAAATGGACCCGCCTGACCATCGCATATTTCGCAAGGTGGCCAGCGGTTACTTCACGCCTCGAGGTATCGAACGGCTCGACGAGATCGTGGAGACCAGCGCCCGCATCGTCATCGACAGCCTCGGCCCCGAAGGCGAAGCCGACTTCGTTGAAAGCATCGCCCAGAAGCACCCTCTGCGAGTCTTGGCGACAATTCTAGGGATCGAACCGCATCAAGAAGAGCAGTTGCTGGAGCTGACCAGCCAGCTACTCGCCAGCGATGACCCTGAGCTTCGACGCCAGGGCGATGATCGTCACGAAGCCAGCTTTGACTTGATGATGGACTTCTTCAACATGTTCAACAACATCATTCAAGATCGCCGTGCCAACCCCCGCGACGATCTCGCCAGCATGCTGGCCAACGCCACCTTCGAAAACGGCGAACCTTTGGGAGACATCGAAACGCTCGGCTACTACTTGATCATCTTCAACGCCGGGCACGACACCACCCGCCATTCACTGACCGGAGCGTTCCAAGCATTCCTCGACAATCCCGGTGAGTTGAAACGCCTGCGTGAAGACCCGAGCTTGCTCAAGACCGCTGTCGAAGAGGTGGTCCGCTACACAGCACCCGTCAACTACATGAAACGAACCGCAACCCGCGATCTTGTTTACGACGGGCACGACATCAAAAAGGGCCAGATCCTTGCGCTGTTTTACGCTTCAGGTAGCCGCGACGAGACCGTCTTCGAAGACCCGCACCGCTTCGACATCGGTCGTAGTCCCAACCGGCATCTCGGCTTCGGTTGGGCGGAGCACTATTGCCTGGGTGCCCATCTGGCCCGGGCCAGCATCAAGGCGTTGCTGGCGCAGATGGCGTCGCGAATCGAATCAATGGAGCATGCGGGTCCGGCGGACTACGTGGCATCGAGCTTCGTGGTCGGACCCAAGCACCTACCGGTTCGCTACAAGATGTTCACGCCCTGACCCTCTGCTAACCGTGACCCTCTGCTAACCGTGACCCTCTGCTAACCGTGACCCTCTGCTAACCGTGACCCTCTGCGAACACCACTTCCAGGAACCGGGCTATCGCCTGACCGCGAGCGAGTTTATCAATCAGGTGGCTGACGCCTGGGGTGACCGCAATCTTTGCGTGATCGAGCAGGACGCGCTGACCTTCGAGCAGACCCACACGCAGTCAACAGAGTTCGCCAAAGCGTTGCTGGCCTCGGGTGTGCGGGCCGGCACCCATGTCGGACTACTGGCACCCAACGGCGGTGACTGGATCGTTGCTTGGCTCGCGGCGACGCGAATCGGCGCCGTGGTGGTATTGCTCAACACCTATTACAAGCCCCGCGAATTGAATTGGGTGCTTGAGCACAGTGATGTTGAGGTACTGCTGACCGTCGACTCCCATCTTGGCAACAACTATGTCGAACGCCTCGAATCGATCGTGGAAGGACTCGACAAGGCGACTGCCGGCGAAATTGCTGTCGACAGTCACCCGGCGCTGCGCAGTGTGTGGATGAGGGGAGATCACATCCCGTCGTGGGCGGGACGTGTAGACGATCTAGTCGCGTCGGCCACAGAGACGGCCGACGCGGAGCTACTCGCCGCCGAAACCGCTGTGGCGCCTGACGACCCCATGATCGTCATGTACAGCTCTGGCAGCACAGGTAATCCGAAGGGTGTGGTTCATTCGCATGCGGGGGTGATCGGTCACCCCTACAACTTGTTGCAGTTCCTTGATCGCCAAGCTGGTGAGGTGGTGTACACACCGATGCCGCTGTTTTGGGTTGGAGGAATGACTTACGTGTTGATTGCGAGCATGCACGCGGGCACCACGATCATCTTCGAGCATCAGTTCGAGCCTGAGGCGACGCTCAAGTTGATCGAACGGCATCGAGTGAACCATGTTGTCGGCTGGCCTCACATGGCCAAGGCACTCGTTGAGCACCCGACCGCCAGGCATCGAGACCTCTCCTCGGTGCGCTCGGGCAGTATCGAAGAGTTCTTGCCTACCCACATCCGCATCGACGATCCCGAACTTCGGCCTAACGCTTTGGGAATGACCGAGTCGCTGGGGCCGCACTCCATTGAGGTGATGGGCGGCGAATTGCCTCCTACCAAGCGGGGTTCGTTTGGCCGTTCAGTGCCGGGAGTGCAGCATCGCATCGTCGATCCAGCATCGGGAACCGAGCAACCGCTGGGCGAAATGGGCGAGATACATATCAAGGGTTATTCGCTGATGCTCGGCTTGTTGAAGACTGACCCCGAAGATGTGTTCACGTCAGACGGTTGGTTCCCCACCGGTGACGCCGGGCACCTCGATGCAGATGGTCACCTCTATTTCAAAGGTCGTATGGGCGACCAAATCAAATCTTCGGGGATGAACATCACACCGCGCGAAGTGGAGATCGTCCTTGAGGAACAGGACGAGGTCATGGATGCCTACGTGATGGGTGTCCCTAGTCAGCAACGTGGCCAAGACGTGACCGCGGCAGTTGTTTTGCGACCCGATGAGTCCTGTGAACCGACCGAGCTTCAGGCCCGTGTCAAACAGGAGTTGTCGAGCTACAAAGTCCCGCGTCACATCGCGGTGTTCCGCTCACCTGGCGAGCTCCCCTGGTTGGACAGTGGCAAAATCGACCTGACCGCGCTGGGTCGACTGCTTGCCGATCGTTTCGGTAGCTGAATTCGCCGACAGCCACGTCGCGACCGACGCCGGATTGTCGTCGATGGTTTAGCATCCGTGGCGCTCTGCTTTGGCAATCCGGTTCGACAAGCCGTTACTATGCTCTCGACTCACGTGGTCTTTTCTCTAGGAGGCGCCCAAGATGGCCAAAATCTACCCGAAAAAGCCGATCGCGGTTCTAGCCGCGCTGGCCCTGGTCTCGGCGGTGCTCGCATCGCTCACCCTTTCTGCAGGGGCACAAACCCCCGCTCCAATCAGCGCTGAGACCTTCACGCTCACGATCCTGCACAACAACGACGGTGAATCGAAGCTCCTGCCCGACGAGGATGCCGGGTTGCCTGGCGTGGCCCGCTTTGCCGCTCAGATGAAGCTGATGCAGGCCGCTGCGGAAGCCGACAGCAACGGCGTCATCACGCTGACTTCGGGCGACAACTTCCTGGCCTCCCAAGAACTCGGGGTCTCTTTGGCCCGCGAAGGTGCCCTCTATGACTCGATTGCCCTCAGCGGGCTGTATGACGCCATGGCTTTAGGCAACCATGATTTCGACCTGGGACCCGAGGTGACAGCCCGCTTCATTGAAGGGTTCACACCACCTATCCCATTCCTGTCCGCTAATGCCGACTTCTCCGGCGAGCCCGTGCTCCAAGCACTGGTCGACACGGGCACGCTTGCGGCGAGCACAATCATCGAGACCGGCGGGCAGCAGATCGGAGTGATCGGGGCCGTCACACCTCTGCTTCCCAATATCTCCTCGCCTCGCAACGTGGTGGTCTCCGATGTGCTGGCCGCAGTGTCCGCTGAGGCAGCTTCGTTGACCGAGCAGGGCGTCAACAAGATCATCCTGGTCAGCCATCTCCAAGACGTTGATGAAGAGATCGAGCTTGTGGCCTCGCTGGCTGACGTGGACGTGGTCATCGCCGGGGGCGGCGACGACCTGCTGCGCAATGACGGCGACACCTGTATGCCCGATGACGAGCCGGCCGGCCCATACCCCACCCTGGTGACCGACTCCAACGATGTTGAGGTGTCAGTGATCACCGCGCCCGGGGGCTACCGCTGCATCGGCGCGCTCAGCGTCACCTTCGACGGCGACGGCAACATCGTCAACAGCAGCGGCAGCTCCGTCGGTGTCAGCTTCGATGTGACACCTGATCCAGACGTGCAGACCAACGTGATCGAACCGCTCGCAGAAGCGGTGGCCGAAGTTGATGCCGACGTCATCGGTGTCAGCGAGGTGGACTTGGACGGTCGTCGCGCCATGGTGCGCACCACCTCCACCAACCAGGGCAACCTCCACGCCGACTCACTGCGAGCCACCGCCACCAACCTCGCCGCCGCTTTCGGGATCTCAGCACCTGATGTCGCCATCCAGAACGGCGGCGGGATCCGCAACGATGCAGTCATCCCGGCAGGTGACATCACCACCGGCGATACCTGGGACATCGCCCCGTTCCGAAACTTCGTGGTTGTGCTCGAAGTCCCCCGTGACACCTTCCATGTGCTCCTTGAGCAGGCCGTCGACCGGATCCCGGGTGCCGCTGGGCAGTTCGCGCAGATCTCAGGGTTCACCCTGTCTTACGACCCGACCGCCACGGCCCGCGAGACCGACCGCGCCAGCGACGACTGCCCGCTCATCGGCGACCCCGGGTCTCGGGTGCGCGATGTGGTCCTCGATGACGGAACCGTCATCGTCAAAGACGGGGCTGTGGTGCCCGGTGATCCCGTGGGGTTGGCCACCATCGACTTCCTGGCCGGCGGCGGAGATTGCTACCCGCTCGCCGACTTGGAGTTCACCAAGATGGGCGTCAGCTACCAGCAGGCCCTCGCCGATTACATCTCGACCGACTTGGGCGGAGAAATCACCGCAGCCGATTACCCGGTCGGTGGCGACAACCGAATCGTCGCCGTTACTCCTGAGCCCGAGCCAGAGCCCGAGCCAGAGCCCGAGCCCGAGCCGACCACGATCACCGTCGTGCGCGGGGACACTCTGTGGGGGCTCGCAAGGACCCATCTGGGCTCCGGCCCCCGTTGGCGGGAGATCTTCGAGCTGAACATGGGCAAGGTCCAAGCAGACGGACGAAGTCTCACCAACCCGGATCTGATCCTGATCGGCTGGGTGCTCGAACTCCCCTCCAGCTGACCGTCTCCGCTGACCCCTTCGGAGGGCTTGACTTGATCGAGTTCTCCGAAGGGGCGTCGTCGGCAACGAAGTGATCTAGTTTGGTCACGTGCAAATCCACGACACCTATCGACCTCGCCATGGCTGACGACGAAGCCGAGATCAGGCGCCTGTTGGCACAGTACTGTCAGTTGCTCGATGACGGGTCATTTGACCAATGGATCGAGCTGTTCAGCGACGACATCGAGTTTGTCGTGATGGGTATGCACAAGCACGGTCCCGAAGAGGTACGCAACTTCGTCGAGCCCAACCAGCAAGCCGAAGCGCGTGGCAAACACATGCTTAGCGAACCTTGGATTGTGATCGACGGCGACAACGCCTCGGTTACCACCGACTTCGCGTGGGTTTCCAAACAGGGAACTGTCGGCCAGAGTGGTCGTTACCACGACCGGATCGTCCGGCAAACCAAAGGTTGGCGATTCCAGAGTCGAGAAATTGTTTTCACAGGAGAACGCCCCGAATGACCAGCCCCGACGTTGCCCATGAAAACAGTGCCGATGAAGACAGTGCCCATGAAAACAGTGCCGATGAAGACATTGCCGATGAACTGATCTCGGTGGTTGCCACATGGATCGACCGTGAAGTAGTCCCTCGCTCAAGCGAACTCGAACACGCCGATGAGTTCCCTCAAGAGATGTTCGACCAGATGTGCGAGTTCGGCCTTTTTGGAGCGACCATCCCCACCGAGTACGGAGGCCTAGGGCTCAGCGGCAAGACCTACGCCCGCCTGATCGAAGAACTCAGTCGGGGTTGGATGAGCCTGTCGGGAATCCTCAACAGCCACAAAATCGCCACCGTCATGATCGAACGGTACGGCACACCTGAGCAGCGCAAGAAACACCTTCCCAGAATGGTCGACGGCCACTATCGGGCTGCTTTCTCCCTATCGGAGCCAGACAGTGGCAGCGACGCAGGCGCCCTTCGCTGCAAAGCCGTGCGAGACGGCGACGAATGGATTATCAACGGCACGAAGATGTGGGTGACCAACGGTGAGCGAGCATCCGTGGTGATGTTGCTCGCTCGCACTCCCGACGATCGTGTGACCTGCTTCATCGTCGAGAAGGAACCGGGCAGCAAATTCGAGGGGATCAGCTCCTCGAAACACATCCGGAAGTTGGGCTACAAGGGTCTTGAGACGGTCGAGATGAGTTACGTCGACCATCGGGTGCCCAATGCCAACCTGCTCGGAGGCTCCGAGGGTTTGGGCAACGGACTCCGCTACGCCCTGTCCGCATTGGAGTTGGGGCGGATCAACATCGCGGCACGCGCCGTCGGGGTCGGCCAAGCGGCTTTCGACGCGGCGATGAAGTACAGCCAGGAACGTGAAACATTCGGTAAGCCGATCTTTGAGCACCAAGCCATTCAGTTCATGCTCGCCGAGATGGCCACGAAGCTCCAAGCGGCTCGACTGATGACCTACGACGCCGCTGAAAAATACGACTCCGGCCAGCGAATTGATCTCGAAGCGGGCATGGCGAAACTGTTCGCTTCTGAGGCAGCGTTCGAGATCTGCACCGACGCTCTACGTATCCACGGCGGCAACGGATACACCCAGGAATACGACGTGGAGCGCTACTTCCGGGACTCTCCGCTGATGATCATCGGTGAGGGCACCAGCGAAATCCAAAAGATGGTTATCGCCCGCAAACTTCGCGAACGCCACGCAATCGAGTGATCGCGCAGCAACAGTCACTACCTGCAGATCACATGAATACACCTCAACCCCACGAACGGTTTCGGGCACTCTTTGAGCCGCGGGGAATTGTGGTCGCCGGGGTTGCCAACCATCCCGGCAAATTCGGCTTCGTGGCCTACCACAACATCAAGGCCTGCGGCTACCGCGGGGCTCTGTATGGCACCAACCTTGAAAGCGTTGAAATTCTCGGCGAGCACACCTTCCGCTCTGTGGCCGATGTGCCCGACGCCGACCTCGACCTCGTTTTTTTGTGTGTCCCAGCCGCAGCCACCGCTGAGGTGCTGCGCCAAGCCGCTGATCGCGGGATCTCCGCCGCCTTCTGCACTTCAGCTGGCTACGCCGAAGTCGCAAGCGATGGGCGACGGCGCCAAGAAGACCTCGCCGCACTCGCTGATGACCTTGGGATCCTGCTAGCCGGGCCCAACGGCCAAGGGCTGATCTCGACACCGGTTGACTTGTGCGCGCAGATCGTGGCACCGATGCCCCCCGCTGGTTCGATTGGGATTGCAAGCCAATCCGGAGGGTTCGTATCGACTTTCGCCAACCTCGCACGCCAATCTCAAGTGGGGATCAGCCGGGCGGTCTCCGTTGGCAACAGTGCTCAGGTCGGGGTGGTCGACTTCATGGAATGGTTCGCTGCCGACGCTGCGACCAACGTCGGCCTCGGCTACATCGAAGACATCGCTCCCGACACCATTGAAAGACTTGCCGCGGTGTCCCAAGAAATGCCGATCGTTGTCGTGCGCGGCGGGCGCAGTGCGCGGGGTGCCGGTGCCGTGTCTGTTCACACCGGATCGAAGGCGGGAAACGACTCCACAGATGAGGCTCTGCGCGAAGCGGGCGTGACAGTTGTCGCCACCGTCACGGAGGCATACCGAGTCGCGGCAACCTTCGCCACCCAGCCGTTGCCCAAAGGCCCCCGAACCATCGTGTTCGGCACCGCCGGAGGGTGGGGTGTCGTAACCGCCGACGCGGTCGAGGCCAGCGAGTTGGAACTGATCGGTCTTCCCGCTGATCTACTGGCCGAAATTGACAAGCGAGTGCCGCCCCGTTGGAGCCGTGCCAACCCGATCGATCTTGCTGGCGGCGAGACCCGCGACACGATCCCGGAATTGTTGCCAATCATCGCCGCTCATCGGCAGGTCGATGCAGTGATTTACCTGGGGCTCGGAATCCAGTCGAATACTGCCGCAATGGAGCAGGGCGGCCGCTTCTACCCCGATCACGGCTTGGAGCGAGTCGTCGAATATCACCGACGCCAAGACACCCGCTTCGCCGAAGCAGCCGACGCAGCCAGCCGTGCCGCCAACAAACCGGTTATCGCAGCCACCGAGTTGTCGATCACCAACCCGGAGAACTCCGGCCCCGCTACGGTGCGTGCAACCGGGCGTTTCTGTCACGCGGCGGGAGACGAAGCTGTAACCGCCCTCAACCACATGTGGCGTTACACCCGCCGAACCCGCTACAAATCCTGAAACCGATCATGGGCGACGCAGACACACACATTGGATTGACGCTGAACGAATCGAGGATGCCGCGGCCTCCCGATCCGTACCGTCGTGGTGCGCCCAACGTGATCAACGAACTCCTAGAAGAAATCATGCGCCACCAGTGACCCGCCGCGCCGTGGCTTCGTTTTCAGCTGACTGCGATGGGAGGCTTCGCAGATGTTGATCGAGATGTTTGCCGAGGCTCCGCAGCGAGACGATCTGATCGTGTGCGGCGACCGGCGGGTGTCTAGCACGGAGATAGTTGAGCAGGCACTGGGCTTTGCGGCGGCGTTCAACGCCCGAGGGATCGGCCACGGCGATCCTGTGGCGTTTCAGATGCCCACCGGGATCGATGCCATCGCACTGTACCGGGCGTGTTGGCGCATTGGCGCGGTGGCCGTGCCGGTACACCCGAGAGCCGGCGCGGCTCAGATTGCCGACATGATCGACCAGTCGCACCCGAGTTTGCTTGTCTCTCATCCGGGCTTGGCGCTTGCTGATGAACCGGGCGCGTTGTATATCGAAGAGCTCAGCGGTGGAGAGGCACCAGCGGTTGACTGTCGAGACTCAGACGACGCTTTGGTGATATTCACTTCTGGGTCGACCGGCAGGCCCAAGGGGGTGGTCCACACTCACGCCAGCCTTGAAGTCAAGACCCGCCAAATCGCTGAAATCCACGGCCTGACCAGCGACGACTGCGTGCTCATGCCCGCTCCTTTGGCACACGTCTCGGGTTTGCTTCACGGAGTGCTGGTGCCCGCGGCCCTGGGCGCCAAAACAGTGCTCATGGAGCGGTGGCACCCGGGTGCTGCGTTGCAAGCCATCGAACGTGAGCAGGTGACGTGGATGGTGGGGCCGCCGACTTTCTTCATCGACTTGATGGGCGACCCGACCTTTGATCGCGGGCGCGTGGCTTCGCTAAGGCTCATTTCATGCGGTGGTGCTGGCGTCACGCCAGCGTTCGCGCAGCGGGCGAGCCAAGAACTCGGCACCGTGGTGAAGCGCACTTACGGTTCGACCGAAGCTCCGAGCGTCACCACCAGCCGCTTCGACGACCCTGCCGAGAAGATGATCGACACCGACGGCCGGGCCTTCGGCGAGACCCGCATCCGAGTCGACGAGCATGGTGAGTTGTGGGTGTCTGGGCCCGAGATCTGCCGCGGCTACCTTGACCCGAGCGATACGGCCACAGCCTTCGCAGACGACTGGTTCCGCACCGGTGACCTTGGGGTGATCGACGACGGCTGGCTCATCATCACAGGCCGTCTAGGCGAACAAATCATCCGCGGCGGCGAGAACATCTCCGCAACGGAAGTGGAGAACCATCTTGAAGCCCATCGGTTGGTCAGCGCAGCCGTGGCATTGGGTGAACCCGACGATCGGCTAGGCGCCCGAGTCGCCGCCTTCGTGGTGGCCGACAGCAGTTTCGACCTGGTCGCTTGTCAGCAATGGTTCCAAAGCAGAGGTGCGGCCAAATACATCTGCCCCGAACGACTGGAGCACGTCTTGGAGATGCCCGTGCTCGCCTCCGGCAAATTCGACCGCTCCACCCTCGCCTTGCGCCTGAGCAGTTAAAACCCCGTCGAGGCACCTGGCCGGGGCCTGAAATCATCACTCAGGCTGCGCTGAACCGGTGGACTGCGCGATGCTGGAGCCGTGAGTGAGACGATGCGAGCTGCGGTTTACCGCAGGGCAGGGGAAGTTGAGATTGAAGCGGTGTCGGTGCCGGTCCCGGACGTTGGCGAGGCGCTGATCGAAATTGACTATTGCGGGATCTGTGGCACCGACTTGCACATGATGTTGGACGGCTGGGGAACGCCCGGTTCGGTGTTCGGTCACGAATGGTCGGGTCGTGTCATCGATGCCGCTGACTCCGGCCTAGTCGAAGGAACCCGAGTGGTCGGCCTTCCGTCGGCGGGTTGCGGAGATTGCGAGTCGTGCCGTTCCGCTCGCCCAAGTCTCTGCGAACGACGGCAAGATGCAGGCACTTCGCTCGAGCGGGGCGCGTTCTCGCAGTACTTGCTGGCCGATCCCCGTCGGCTTGTAGAGGTTCCCGACGGGATCGAACAAGCCAGAGCTGCCTACACCGAACCGCTAGCCGTAGCACTCCACGCCGTGACCAACTCAAAGATCACAGATTCCCAGCGTGCACTCGTATTCGGGGCCGGACCCATCGGTGCGGCCATAATCGCCATCCTCGTCGCTCGGGGGATCAGCGTCGCCGCCGTGGAACTTGCCGAGGTGCGATTGGAGCTTGCCGCGGCACTCGGCGCCACCGTGTTTCGACCCGACGAACTCACGATTCCCGACCATCCCGGAGAGACGCCGGAACCGGGCTACCACGTCGTGTATGAATCGTCGGGCGCAAGGTCGGCCAGCGAGATAGGACTAACTCAACTGGTCGGCGGTGGCACGCTGGTGATCGTTGGCACCGGACTCGACTACCCGCGGCTCGACACCAACCGGGTGATCCTCAACGAACTCCACATAACCGGGGCTTTCAACTACGACGCCGACGGATTCGGGGCTGCGCTGGACCTGATCGCATCGGGCACACTGCCGCTGGATCTATTGATCCACCCAGAAACGGTGGGCCTTGAGGGAATGCTCGACGCCATGACACAACTACGATCAGGCGAGATCGCAGGAAAGGTTCTGGTCACACCATGACAGAGTTCTCTGGGCCGACACGCTTCAACCATGTGGCCATGAGCATGCCCGCCGATTCGCTCGACGAGACCGGCCGAGCGGACATTTGCCGGTTCTACTCTGAGGTCTTCGGGTGGCAGGAGCACCCATCCATGACCGAGGACCGCAAACGGCTGGTTATGGGTGTTCACTCCTATGACCAGTTCGTGTTTCTCATCGCCGACGAGGAGCCGATGCGAGCCCCACGCCTGGACCATTTCGGTCTTGCTGTTGACAGCATTGAGCAACTACACGAGGTCTTGAACCGGGCCAAGGCTCTGGCCGAAACCGACGACCGAATCGACATCATCGACAACGAAGTTGAAGACCACGGCGTGTTGAAGCTTCACAGTTTCTATGTCGGCTATCTGCTGCCGATGATGGTCGAAGTCCAGTACTTCGAATTCGCCGCCTAGCCGCCGGTTACGTAACTGTCCACTACCGGCCGGCGCGGTAACGCTCGGGGTCGTTTTCGTTGTCGGCGGCAGCAATGCGATCGGTCACGTCGGTCAACTCGGCGCGTGCCTCACGGCCGTAGCGCGGGTTGGGCTTAACCACATCACCGGGCAGAGGCGGCAACCCGAACGAGGAGTAGACAACCTTGCGGGGTCGCTCGATCGGTGGGTGTGCCCGATGCAGGGTGTCGCTGCAGTGGACCGTGACATCGCCTTTGTCCGTCTCCAACATCTGTGGTTGAAGATCGAGTTTCGGGTCGCGCCCGGTGGCCATGGTGTTGGCCCGATGCGACCCGGGGATTACACCGAGCGCGCCGCTTACCCGATCAGCTCCGGTGACGCTGATCCCAGTGGTCATTCCGTTGCACATGTAGGAATGCCGACCCTGACCGCAGTCCTTGTGCCAGGGAAGATCCGACAGCCCCTGTACTATCCCGAGAGGCTTGACCAAACCTTCAGCACCGCCGTTGTGCCGATGACCGTCACCGGTCAATTCGGTAAGCCACTGGTAGCGCTCATCTTGCACGATCTCTCGCAACGCGGCTGACTTCTCCAAAAAGAACAGAACCCGCACAGCCTGGTCAACCCCATCTTTGTCCTTGGCCCACCAAGATTCGCCGTCATCTGGGGTGGCCTTCGCTATCCACTCATCAATGTCGGCACCGACCGTATCCATCTCGTCTGGTTCAAAGATGCCCGCGAGGTGCAGGAACCCGGCCTCGCGCAGGAAGTGGGCCATCTCCTCACGGTCATCGTCAATGCCGAAAGTCCGGCTCAGGTCGAGTTCGTCGCCGTTGAGATCCTGGAATGTCACATCGCCGGTTTCGTGGACCCTGCGCCCATCAAGCAGGGCTCGAAACGCCGGCTCCCAACCAATCCATTCGTTGATGTTGCCGCTGGTCAGCTTCACCCGCGAGGTCATTGCCAAACCCATCGTTGATTGATGGTCCTGGATCAGGTCCGACATGGCATCGGCGGGCATCTCAGCGGTCACACCCGTGGGTTCGTCACCTTCTTCGAGTACCAACGTGTTGCCCTTGGCACGCAATGTGACTGCTCGATCGTCTACCCGCAGGCTCACCGGCGGGAGTTGCTTGTAAGCGACGCCACGACCGGCGAGGGCGCCGTGTTCAGAGATTGCTTGGGGCAGCAGCGAATCGAATACTTCGTCACGTTCGATATCGCGAACATCTTGTTGGAGTCGGGAGCGGCGATCAATCGACATGGCAACCTCCTTGTGGCGTTTCTTCTCTTCCCCAATCGTGCCTCAAGTCAGCACCGAACCGCCACTTTCAAGCCGCTGAGTCAACATCGCCGCGAGACGCTCACGGTGATGACGAGCATCGCCGAACGCTGTCTGGTCGAGTTGAGCACGCTTGAGATAGAGGTGAACGTCGGATTCCCAGGTGAAGCCGATACCGCCATGTACTTGTAGTGCGCTTTCGGCGACTCGCAGGGCTGCGTCGCTGCACCAGATCTTGGCGGTGGCCGCGGCCACGGGAGCTTCGGGGTCGTCGGTACCGACGGCCCAGGCTGCGTGGTAGACGGCCGAGCGCATGCCTTCGACGTCAACAAGCATGTCTGCGCAGCGGTGCTTGACCGCCTGAAAGCTGCCGATGGGGCGACCGAACTGCTCACGATGCTTGGCGTATTCGACGGCGAGGTTCATCACCGTGGTGGCTCCGCCCAGCATCTCAGCGCTGTGATACAGCGCTGCTCGATCCAGGTGATTGTTGACCGCGGCAGTGTCGCCGACGGTCTGCGCTGATGCGTGGTCAAGAGTGACCCAAGCCAGTTCGCGGGTTTGGTCCATGGCCGGCTCCGGCGTTCCCTCCACAGCGCTGAGGTCAACGGCCACCAACTCGTCCGCGCATGGCGCAACCAGCACATCGGCACGCGCTCCATAAATCACCGGTTCGGGTCGACCCGACACCGAACCATCTGAGTTCCTGGTCAGCGGTGTTCGAGCCGCGGCCGCTATCGCCTCACCGCTGATCAGCTTCGCTCCCCACGGCGATTCAACAAGCACCGCCAAGCCAAGAAGCTGCTGGGTGAGCGGGACCGGCGCCAGATACGCCCCAACCTGCTCAAGCAGAACCGCGATTTCTACGGTTCCGAACCCCAACCCACCCTGAGTTTCGGGCACTGCTATCGCCGTCCACCCCTGGTCAATCATTGCTGCCCACAGCGCCGCGTCGAAACCGCCGGTTTGTGCTGCGGCCCGTACCCTCTCGATCGAGCATTCAGCGCTCAACAGTTCGGTCGCCGCGCTCTGCAGCGCCACCTGATCAACAGAGAGATCAAAGTCCATCACCGCCAATCGTAGGCTGTCGGCAATAGCAGCAATCTCTCGATGAGTTATCCGTTGAGGAACCTTCGGTTCGTGACATAATGCGGGATGGCTCTCGATCCTGTCCTCGACCGGCTCGAAACGGCCTTCTCAAAGCAGCGGGCCGGATTGTTGGAGACGAACGCCGGCCGTTGGGCGCTGTTCGTGCAGCCGATTGACAGGCGCTGCAGCCCTAAGTTAGTCGACTGTTTCGATGACGAACATCAAGCCTGCGAGGCTGGCTACCGCAGCACCATCGGTAGACGCTTCCTGATCAAAGAAGTACGAGAAATTGATCGGGTCATCAGCGTCCCGTGGGCGGTGCTGGCCGATCAACCCTGACGAGCGCGACTACTCACGCATCACCGGACCCATAGAATCCAGAGGCCCGACCATCGAGGTGGAGATCCGCTTGCCTCTGGGGGAACTGGATCGAGCGCGCCAAGAGGGGCGCTTAGTAGGGATCGATCCATATCGCACCACCGGGATCATCGACACTGCGGCACAAAAGACATGTGTCCAGGCAAACATAGTGGACACACTTCTGCTCGACCCCATAAGACATGGCCGTTTGCACTCAAGATCGGGGCTTAGCGGGAGCGCCATTTACGCCGTCACCTTACAACTCGCCTGGAGGCTGGAGCATCGACCCGATCCGATCCCTGTCAGCGCCTACGTAATGCAGGAGATTCTCGGAGATCCGGAGGTGCTGATCGGGCTGGATGTCTTGCGACAGGGCAAGTTGCTCCTATTTGGCCTTGAGAACCGCTACGAACTCGTCCTGCCTCGAACGATCCCTCCGAATTAGTTTGTGCACGCATGTCGCGTGCCGTCGACTGCGTCGGCTCAGCCAGATAGACCAACGTTGTGGATTTGTCGCCGACTCTTGAACAGGCGGGCCTTCGCCTACGTCGCGCCAGAAGTGTTGGGTGCGGAGCTGTTGATCGGTCTTGATGTGTTACGACTGGGTCGGTTGATCATCTATGGGCCCGACAACGGGTATGAGCTGAGCCTCCCTCGAAGTACGAAACCACCGAATTAGCCCGCACGCGTGCTGCCGAACCGGGTCAGCCTTGTTGTCGACCGCGCCAGTTCAGCCTGATAGACCAAGGGTTGTGGATTTGTCGCCTACTGTTGAACAGGCGGGGTTTCGTCGAGAGTGCCGCGAGTGGCTGAAGGCCAACCTTGACTGGGAGTACGGGGTCGGGTTTCCGCCGCAGTTCGAGGACCTCGCCGACGAGGTGGAGTATCTACGCGGCTGGCAGCGGAGGTTGGCTGATACCGGATTTGTCGGCGTCACCTGGCCAAGCGAATACGGCGGACGCAACGCCAGCCCGCTTCACCACTACATATTGCAGGAAGAACTGGCCCGAGCCCGAGCCCCAGAATTGGTGGGACGCATTGGTGTGAACCTCGTGGGTCCCACGCTTCTGGCCTACGGCAGCGACGAGCAACAGGCCCGCTGGCTACCCGACATCCTCAACGCCCGCCAACTCTTCTGCCAGCTTTTTTCTGAGCCTGATGCCGGCTCTGACTTGGCGTCGCTGACTACCCGTGCCGTCGCCGTTGACGGGGGCTGGAAGCTTTACGGCCAGAAGGTCTGGACCTCGTATGCTCAATTCGCTGGCTGGGGCTTGTGCCTGGCACGCAGTGACGCGAATGCCCCTGAACGCCGCGGTATTTCGATGTTCATGATCGACATGTCAGCCGACGGTGTCGAGATCCGTCCGCTGCGCCAAATAACCGATGAATCCGACTTCAACGAAGTGTTCCTCGACGGTGTTTTCGTCGCCCAAGACCAACTCATCGGGCCGCTGCACCGAGGCTGGACCGTTGCGGGTTCCACGTTGAACCACGAACGGGGAACCAACCCACGCCAGCTTGTCATCCACAGCCAGTTGCTCGACGAACTTTTTGCCTTAGCCAAAGAGCGCGGCCTGCTGAGCGATCCGAACACCCGACAGGACTTGGCCCAAGCCTTCGTCGAACTGCGGCTCTTTCAGCTTCAGGACTGGCGCTCACTGTCACGCCTGCAGCACGGCCGCGAACTCGGCGCTGAAGCGGCCACCGCGAAGCTCTACTGGAGCGAGATGAGCAAAAGACTGCATCGCTGTGCCATGCAGGTCCTCGGCGATGAGGCACCGTTGTGGCGCGGTGCGAAAGACAATCCCGCCGACGGGCACTGGCAACGATCCTGGTTGTACTACCTGGCCTCTTCGATCTTTGCCGGCACCAACGAAATCCAGCGCAACATCATCGCCGAGCGCACCTTGGGCCTACCCCGAGAACCCGTCACCTCAGCCGCGGCCGCCGAAGGTCCGCAAGATCGGCGCTTTCCTCAGCCCGCAGATCCTGGGAGAATCAAGACATGACCGAATTTTCGTCGATTACTTATGAAGTTGACGAGGCGGTGTGCGTCATCACGATGGACCGTCCCGAAGTCGCCAACGCTCAAAACACCGAACTGCTCGATGAGATCGACGCCGCTTTCGACCTAGCCGATGCCGACGACGATGTGCGTGTGGTGATACTGGCCGGCAACGGCAAACATTGGTCAGCGGGGCACGACCTTAAGGCCTTGGTGGGCGACGTAGAGCCCGATGAATGGCGGCTGATGCGCGAGACCCCCGAAGGCAAATGGCATCACGAGAAGGTCATGTACTTCGACCGCTGCCTGCGGATCAGGGACTTCCGCAAGCCAACCATCGCCGCGGTGCAAGGCAAGTGCATCGCCGCGGGCGTGATGCTTGCTTGTATGTGCGACTTGATCGTGGCCAGCGACGATGCGTCGTTTCAGAATCCGGTCCTGCGAATGACCGGAGCCGGCGTTGAGATCCTGGTCGAGCCTTGGGAGATGCCGGTGCGAAAAGCCAAGGAGTTCCTGCTCACCGCCGAGAGTTTTTCTGCCACAGAAGCCGAGCGTTTGGGGATGGTCAATCAGGTCGTTCCCCGAGACGATCTAGCCACGGCAGCCCGAGAACTCGCCGACAAGATCGCCTTGGTTCCTCCGGCCACAGCTCAAGTTGTCAAGCGTTCGATCAACAAGACGCTCGACCTGCAAGGCCAGCGCGACGCTTGGGACTACCACTTTCAAGCTCACCATTGGATGCACAACACCGCAACCGCACTGGGCGCACTCGAGGAACGCAAGTCCAAGGGTTCGATGGCCGAAGTGTTCGCCGAACACCGCGACCCGTGAGACAAGTACTACGTCAAGACTCGCTGATCTGATCCTGGTCCTGTTCGCGGCCTTGCTCCTCCGGGGGTTCAGCCTCCTCCGGGGGTTCAGCCTCGAGAGCCCGGCGACGGGCACGAGAGCGGACAGGAACCGCAACAAAGCGCGCCACGCCGATCGCTATCAAGGCGACACCGGCCAACACGACGGGATCAACGTCGGCTAGCGATTCACCAGCCAACGCAATGGCTCCCGCCGCTCCGAAAATCAGCGCCGCAACCAACGAGACCAAGTCGACAGACGCCAACTTGTTTTGTCTGGAACTCTCCACAGTCAATTCTTCGTTCATGATCTTGCTTCCTTAACGCTGGTGTGTCGGGTAACGCACTACTCGGACCTGGCCCACCCCGACCTCAACATTGACTTCAAGGTCGTATTCGCCGTGGGTGTTGTGCTCGGCCTCCAAACTCAGGCCCTTCTCGAAACGGTTGAGTTCAACCACGTCCATGTCGTGGCCCCACCAACTAGCTTCGCATAGTGCCCTCTCGCTTCTGACGTCCGGTATCTCTTCATCGACCCTGTAGCTGTTTCCCGTACTGACGCAGTACAACTCCCCGTCTTCAATTCTCGGCACCATCACCCTTCTGATGGTCACGATCTCCCCGCCACGCATATTGCCTGCACCGATACTTGCGTTGGTTCTAACCCTCAGATCCGCTGGAATTCTTATGGTGACTTCACCGACGGTCAGACGAACATTGTGGTCGATAGACGTTCGTTCGGTTGACCGCAATGAGTCAAGGTCCAACGACCTCAGATCCACGACCAGGTTGCCGATCCCGTGTTTGACGTCACGATCCAATGCACTGATGTCTTCAGGCACAGTCTTGACATCGCCGAACCCCGACCACCACGAGGTATCACTGCCTGAGAACACGACCAATGGACCGAGCAGCAAAACGCCGAGAACTATGAGCGCCCAATTCCTGCCGACGAAGACTGAGACCAAAAGCCCGGCAGCAACGACCAGCAGCGCAACGGCAAAGAACTCGCCGAGGAGCACCCGCTCTATATCGAGTCGATCCAACAGAATTGCACCGCCCGTCAGGACAAGCAGAGCGGCGAGAGTCAGGAAAGTGACTGCTGATTGACCACGACGTTGAGCGCGTCTCTCGGCTCTCCGGTCACGCCAACTCGTTTTGGGTTCGTGTTCCGCTGGTTCGTCTCCCAGATTCACCCCCGGCCACTCCGAGCCAGCCGCCGGGGGAGGAGGCGGCACCGTATTTGTAGTCGGTGCCGCAAGCGGCTCGGCCGGAGTGTCCAGGGGGGGCGCCGATCGGCGGGGCCAGAAGACCAGCCCAATACCGGCGACAATCAAAGCAAGCGCCAAATACGGCGCTGTGCTCGACACTTTCGCAAACACTTCAAAAATGTTGCGACTCAAGATTGCAGTCACAAACAGACCCAAAGCGATCAACACAATGCCGACAAGGTTGCGGAACCGCCTACGGGTCCCGCTTCGCAAGACATTCGCAAGGATGCTGCCCGAGTCACCAAGCGGCACGATCAGCCAGCTCACAAGATAGAGCGCCGGTCCGACTCCGCCGAAAAAAGTGAGAACGATGAAGCCGATGCGAACGATCACGGGATCTATGCGGAAGAAATCCCCGAGTCCGCCGGCTATGCCAGCGATCAATCGGTCATCAGCACTGCGGCGCAACTCCGGCCAGCGGAACTCGCGCTTTCCCTTTGAGCGTTTTTCGGCGGGTTCCTCAGGTTCCGTGTCGGAAACCTCCGTGTCGGAAACCTCCGTGTCGGAAACCTCCGTGTCGGAAACCTCCGTGTCGGGCGGCGCGGCGTCTTCAGGCCCTGTTTGGGAACCCTCAGATTCCGTGTCACCTTCGTCGGAGGTTGGTGCCTCTTCGTCGGATGCCTCTTCGTCGGAGGGAGGGTCTTTTTCCATAGGTCCATTGTGAACCCGACAGTTGCGTGCACAAATAGGGGATGACCCTGAACTTTCCCTGAGTCCACGCCCAAAAATAGGGGATATCCCCCATGTGCTTGGCGGGTGCTTCGTGTCATCATCAAGACCATGAATTGGCGTCGCTCGGCCTTGCCTGCACGGTCTGACCGTGACCGGATCATCGCTGGCGTCTGCGGAGGGATCAGCGCCCGGCTCGGTGTTGACGCGACCTTCGTGAGGGTGGCTTTTGTCGCCCTCACTCTGGCGTGGGTAGGCCTACCGATCTATTTGCTGGCTTGGCTTTTGTTCCCACGGGCCACCGCTGATGGCCCTGCGGTCGCAACGGTTCCAGCGTCCACTGTGAGGAGACGGGCATTAGGGCTGGCATTGACGGCGTTGGGAACGGTGCTGTTGGCGCGTCACCTCCAGCTAACACTTCCAGACGCGTTCATATTACCGGCTCTGTGCGTTGCGTTCGGAGTTGGCGTCGTGGTTTGGAGGGTTCAACCGGTCGCATCAGTTGGTAGGGCTTTCGCCATTCGTGTGGCTGGCGGCACGATTCTGGTTGCTTTCGGAATCGGGGTGCTGGTAGCGGCCAACGTTTCGTTGGGGGTGGTGCTCGACGGGCTGCTTTCCACGGTGTTAGTCGTCGGTGGCTTGGCTCTGATCCTCGGGCCTTGGGTGGCGGTGTTGCTGCGCGACCGGCGCGCTGAGCGTCAGCAACGCATCAGGGCCGACGAGCGCGCCGAAGTCGCGGCACATCTTCATGATTCGGTCTTGCAAACCTTGGCTCTGGTTCAGCGTTCAGACGACCCCGCCCACATGTCGGCCTTGGCAAGGCGCCAGGAACGGGAGTTGCGAGGCTGGCTGTACGACGACAAGTACGGACCGCAGCAAACCACAGTGAAGGTGGCTCTGGAGCACCTGGCCGGCGTGGTCGAGGATCGTCACGGGGCGATGATTGATGTGGTGGTCGTGGGTGACACCAAACTCGACGCGGCGATGGAGTCTCTGGTTGCTGCGACCGGTGAGGCCATGACCAACGCCGCGAGATGGTCCGGCCAATCCGATATCGGGGTCTATGTAGAGGTGACTGACACCGAAGTGGACGTATTTGTTCGTGACCGCGGTGTCGGTTTCGACCCCGAAGCTGTCGGCGAAGAACACCACGGCATCCGCGACTCGATCCAAGGCCGACTGCAACGCGTCGGCGGCGACTGTGAGATCGTCAGCTCCCCCGGGCAAGGCACCGAAGTCCGGCTCTGCCTATCCCGCTCCTGACTCTGCAGCACCGTACCGGTTAGCACCGCGCAGCTTTGGTGCTCCGCTACCGCTGGGCTACGTTGGATCGCCGAGGCCTGACCGCAAGGGGGAAACTTGCGAATCGAACCGCTCAACGACACGATCGGGGCATCGGTCAGCGACATTTCGCCCGATGATCTGACTAAAGCCGAGGTCGCCGGCGTTCTTCTGGATGCGCTTGAGCGTCATGGCGTGCTGGCGTTCAAAGGGCTACACATCTCCGACGAGCAACATGTCGCTTTCAGCCGCCATCTCGGCGAGGTTGAGATCCTGCCCGTTCCCGGACTCGAATATCCAGAGATCTTCACGGTTTCCCTCGATCCCGACAAGGCTCTCAGCGCCGAGTACCTCAAGGGCACGTTTCACTGGCACATCGACGGAGCCACGGACGACATTCCCAACAAAGCCACCATGCTCAACGCACTCGAAGTGTCGGCCACCGGCGGCGAGACCCAGTTCTGCAACACCTACGCAGCCTGGGAAGCGTTGCCTGACGATAAAAAGGCCCGCTATCAGGGGTTGAGGGTGCTCCACAGCTTCGCGGCTGCGCAACGGCGCGTTCACCCCAATCCCAGCGAGGATCAAGTCGAGTTCTGGGAGCAGCGACCAGCCAAAGTTCAACCACTGGCCTGGACTCATCGCTCCGGCCGTACCTCGTTGGTGCTCGGCGCGACCGCCTCGCATGTGATCGACATGGTCCCAGATGAGAGCACCGAGCTCATTGAGCATCTTGAGGACTGGACCACCGATGAACGCTTCCGCTACCAGCACAGCTGGGAAACCGGCGACTTCGTGCTGTGGGACAATCGGGGCACGATGCACCGAGCGCTCCCCTATGCCGCTGACTCCGGGCGGCTCATGCATCGCACCACCATCGTGGGCGACGAACCGTTCGCCTGATGGTCACTCCCAGCGGATGTGAGAAAGCTCGATGAGCGAACCCTTCAACCTCGACGGCCCCTTCAACCTCGACGGCAGAGTGGTGTTGATCACCGGAGCCAGTCGAGGCGTCGGCGCGGCAACCGCTCTGGAAGCGGCGGCACGCGGCGCCCGAGTGGCTTGCGTGGCTCGTTCAACGGACGCGGCACCGAAACGGATTCCCGGCACGATCGACCAGACAGTCACAGCAATTGTCGAAGCCGGGGGCGAGGCGCTGGCCATTCCGGCCGATCTCACCTCGCCAGACGACATCACCCGCATGATCTCCAAGACAGTCGCTCGCTGGGGTCGCCTCGATGTGCTCGTCAACAACGCCGCGGTCACCTTCGTCGGCGACGTTGACATCGAACTGAAGCGCCACGATCTGGTCATGGCCATCAACGTTCAGGCACCGCTGCTCTGCGTGCGAGCCGCGCTGCCGCATATGCGCGCGGCAGGCCGCGGCCGAATCGTCAACCTCTCGTCGCAGGCCGCGCTGCGCCCGGTGCCCGGACTCATGTCTTACGGCATGTCGAAACTGGCCCTCGAGCGTTTGACCACCGATCTGGCCCGCCAACTGGTCCGCGACCGAATCGCGGTCAACTGTTTCCGCATCGACATCCCGGTGGCGTCAGAAGGCACGTTGGCCAATATGGGAGACGTCGACCTTTCAGACTGGGAGCCCACCAGCGTTCCCGCCGAGGGAATCCTGTGGATGGTTGAGCAGCCTGACGAATACTCGGGCTACTGCGAGTCAATGTGGGAGTTGCGCCATCGGGAGAAAATCATGGCTACCCGAGCCGAGCGAGAGTTCGCAAAGAAGCCACCCCTTCAGTTCCTCCAAGGACTCCACGATGTCGACACCGACAACGCCTTCGCCCGCAGAACGGAACCCTGATTCTATGGTTGAGGTTGATCTTTCACGCCGTGTGGTGCTCGTCACCGGGGCCGCATCGGGAATCGGAGCGGCCTGCGCGGTCCGCTATGCAGCTCATGGAGCCACGGTCATCGCAACTGACATCGACGATGCCGCAGGCGAGCGCCTCGCCGCAGATACCGGTATCCGCTACCGCCATTTGGATGTGGCCGATCCGGCTGAGTGGGCACTGTTGGCCGAAGAACTCGAAACCGACCCGGGCCGACTCGATGTGGTGCACCTCAACGCCGGTATTCGACAGGGGTTCAGCGACATCACCGAACTTGACGACGATGCCTATCAACGGATCATCGGAATCAACCAGCACGGGGTGTTCTACGGGATCCGAGCAACCGTCGGACTTCTCGAACGAACCGGGGGGGGCCACATCCTCGTCACCGCATCGAGGGCGTCGCTGGGACCCCTGCCCCAAGACTTGGGCTATGTCATGTCGAAGCACGCTGTGGCCGGCTTGGTGCGCAGCGTTGCCGACGACCTCAAGAGCCGCGGTGTCCACATCAACGCCATCTGCCCGGCAACGGTGGACACTGGTTTCGTCGGCGCTAACCGAACCCGGCTCGAAGCTGCGGGCATCGAAGTGATGGACGCCGACGAGGTGGCAACCGGAGCTATCGCAGTGCTCTGCTCCGATCTGGTTGGCCAATGCTTCGTGCAGTTGGCGGGGAAGCCACCGGAGCCGTTCGACTTCGCGGCGGTTCCCGGGCGCTAAGCGCTGGCCAACTCGGCGCCCGAACCCGCCGAAGCATCACCGAGCTTTGCCCAGCGGGCTTGCATCTGCTCTGGCGTCAACTTCTCGCGGTCGCTCATCGCCTTGATGCTGACGTCATGTCCTGCTGCCGCGGCACGCAGCGCGCCAACCGTGGCTTGATCTCGGGCGACATGGGCGAACGGATCGAAGGAGTACCAGCGCATGGCGTTCTCGTGGGTGATCTTGGCCACCTCATCGGGCTTGACCGCGGCCTCGGTCATCACTTGGGCCAGTTCCTCGGGGGCGTCGGGCCACGCCGAGTCGCTGTGTGGATAGTCGCACTCCCAGCTGATGTTGTCGATGCCGATCTCGTTGCGCAGGTGAACCCCTGTGTGGTCGGAGATGAAGCAGGTCAAAAAATGCTGCCGGAACACTTCACTAGGCAGCCGATCGCCGAAGTCCTGCCCGGTCCAAAGGTGGTGCATCTCGTAGGTGCGATCAACCCGCTCAAGGAAATAAGGGACCCAGCCGGTGCCGCCCTCGGACAGCGCGATCTTGATGGCCGGGAACTCTTTCAACACACGCGACCACAACAGATCAGCGGCCGCCGATTGAATGTTCATCGGCTGGAGCGTGATCATCACATCGGCTGGAGAATCCGGGGCGGGGAAGCAGAGTTGGCCCGATGATCCGAGATGGATCGACAGCACGGTGTCGGTGTCGCACACCGCGGTCCAGAGCGGGTCCCAGTACGGGTCATGGAAGCTTGGATACCCGAGCGCCGCGGGATTCTCGGTGAAGGTGAGCGAGTGGCAGCCCTTTGCGGCAACCCGGCGCACTTCGGCCGCGCATTTCTCCGCACTCCAGATCACCGGCAGCGCCATGGGGATGAACCGGCCAGGGTGGGCCCCGCACCACTCATCAATGTGCCAGTCGTTGTAGGCCCGCACCAGGGCCAAGCCGAAACCCTCGTCTTCGACTGCAAAGAGACGGGCCGCGAATCCAGGGAACGAAGGGAAGTTCATCGACGACAGAACCCCACCCGCGTTCATGTCCTTGACCCGCTCATCCACCAAGAAACAACCCGGCCGGATCTCTTCGAGGGATTGAGGCTCCACGCCGTATTCCTCTTTTGGTCGACCGGCCACTGCGTTGAGCGCCACGTTGGGAACTTCGACTTCGCCGAATCGCCAGACATCGGCACCATCGGCGCGGCGAACAATTCGGGGGGCCTCGGCTTTGTAGCGCTCCGGTAGATGGGCGTCGAACAGTCCGGGGGGTTCGATGATGTGGTCGTCCACGCTGATAAGGATGAGATCTTCGGCTTTGATCGACATGTTGTCTCCTCAGGCAATCGTCTGACGAGTAGGTCGACGCGCCCAGCCAGAGAGTAGTTTCTCTGCAGTAGCAGCCGCGCATTGCGGCTCCAGGTTCGCTGGCAGTTGCCCGCTCAGCGACAGGGGAGATCGAATGAGCAAACCTCGAATCGGCAAGCACGGAACTAGTAAGCACTCAACTGGTAAGCAACGGCTCACCGTTGCCGATTCGACGCCTGAGCATCCAGTTCTGCCCCGCGCCGCGGCCGGAGCCCCGAATGTGCTCGTCATCCTGCTCGACGACACCGGTTTCGCCCAACTGGGTTGCTTCGGTGCAGACATCGCCACACCCAATATCGACCGCCTGGCGGCCAACGGCTTGGCCTACAACCGATTCCACGTCACGGCTCTATGCTCGCCCACCCGTGCTGCGCTGCTAACCGGGCGCAACGCCCACTCCGTCGGCATGGGCTTCTTGTCCGACATGGGCATGGGATTCCCCGGGTACACGGCCAGGATCCCCCGCTCAGCGGCCATGCTTCCGCGGATACTGCGCGACGCTGGCTGGGCCACCATGGCCGTGGGCAAATGGCACCTCGCTCCTAGAGGTGAGCGCAGCGCCGCAGGGCCGTTCGGTTTGTGGCCCACCGGCGTCGGATTTGAGCGCTATTACGGCATTCTGCACGGGGGTGCCAACTGTTGGACCCCTAATCTGGTCCGCGATCAGCATTACATCGACCCTCCGGCCAGCCCCGAACACGGCTACCACCTTTCGGCCGATCTAGCCGACCAGATCATTCACCAGATCACCGATCAGAAACATGCCGCTCCCGACAAACCGTTCTTCTGCTACTACGCAGAAGCGGCAACCCATGCCCCCCATCACGTTGCCCCGCAGTGGGTCGAACCCTACCGAGGAGCCTTCGACGGCGGCTGGGAGCGATGGCGGGAGCGGACTTTCGCCCGCCAACTGGAGTCCGGCATCGTGCCCGAGGGCACGGCGCTGACCGAGCGGCCTTCCTGGGTTCAGCCGTGGGACACTCTCGATGCCGACGCCCAGCACTTGTTCGCCCGCATGCACGAGGTGTACGCCGGGTTCGTCAGCCACACCGACGCCCAGATCGGGCGGGTGATCGACTGCCTTGAGGCCATCGGCGAGTTGGACAACACCATCGTCATGCTGTGCTCGGACAACGGGGCCAGCGCCGAGGGCGGTCATGTCGGTTCAGTCAACGAGCATCGCTTCACCAAAGGGTTGCCCGAATCCGTTGAGGCCAACCTGGAGTGGATCGACCAACTCGGCGGACCTCGCACCTACAACCATTACGCCTGGGGGTGGGCTTGGGCGGGCAACACCCCGTTCCGGCTCTGGAAGCGCTACGCCTGGCTGGGCGGTACCCGCACCCCGCTGATCGTTCACTGGCCAAGCGGGATCGCTTCGAGCGGCGAAGTGCGGCCGCAGTTCTGCCACGCCATCGACCTGATGCCCACCGTGCTCGATCTCTGTGGGGTCCAAGCCCCCGATTCTGTGGACGGCGTTTCCCAGCAACCGATCGACGGTGCCAGCATCGCCGCTACCTTCGATGATCCCACCGCTCCGCCGCCGCGGGAGTCGCAGTATTTCGAGGTCCAGGGGTCGCGAGCCATGTACCTCGGCGGTTGGAAGGCCACCACCGACCATGTCGGCGCGGCTCATGGCGACGAACTCGCTCTGTTGTCTGGCAGCCGCTCGTTCAGCGACGACTCTTGGGCACTGTTCAACCTTGAGCAAGACTTCTCCGAAGCTCACGACCTGTCCGCTGAGCATCCTGAGAAATCGGCCGAGCTTGAAGCGGCCTGGTGGGAGGCGGCCGAGCGCTACGACGTGCTGCCGCTGGATGACGGATACGCCACGCGCATGCCGGGTATCAGTCCACCGGCTTATCCGACGCCAACTGCGGTGCGCTATCGGCCGGGAGCCGGCCGGATCGCCGACGAGGCGCTGCCGGTGCTTATGCGAGGTTTCACGATCACCACCGAGTGCACTGTCGAACCCAGCGGCGCCAGCGGGATTCTCTGGGCGATGGGTGACTGGACCAGCGGCATCGCCCTGTACTGCCGCGACGGCCGTCTGGTGCTGGCTCTGTGCCTGTCGGGCGATCAATTCCAAGCGGCAACCGACTCCGTGATCGACGCGGCCAGCACAACCTTGGCGTGCCGCTATGAGCTGACGTCGGCGACTTCGAGTGCGGTGACCTTGCTGGTCGACGGCCAAGTCGCAGGCTCGATTGAGCTTGACCGCACCTTGCCCAACTCGTGGCAGAACGGCGGTACCGGATTGATCATCGGCTACGACACCGGTTTCCCAGTCTGCGACGACTACGAGCCTCCGTTCCCCTGGAACGGCACAATCAGCTACGTTGACGTTTCCGTTCTCGACGCACGCCCCGCCGATCCCGCCCAAATCGCCCGAGAGTCCCTCAACGCCGACTGAGCGGAGGGACAACACAACAACAGCGAGGAACCTGTGAGCACTGACATGGACCGACTTGTGAGGGCGCACAACGGGGAGAAGACCCTCGAGCCCTTCACGCCCGCGGAGATGGAAGATCGTCAGACCAAACTGCGCCTCTACATGGCCGCACACGACATTGATGCCAGCGTGCTGACCAGCCACCACAACATCTGCTACTTCTCCGGCTTCATGCACTGCGCGTTCGGCCGCAACTACGGCTTGGTCGTTACCGCCGACGACGCCACAACCGTCAGCGCCGGCATCGACGGTGGTCAACCTTGGCGTCTCACCCACGGCGACAACCTCATCTACACCGACTGGCGCAAAGACAACTTCTATTATGCGGTCCAAATTCTGACGCGTGGGGCTGAGCGCATCGGTATCGAGTTCGATGAAGTAAGCCTCAACGTGGTTGAAAAACTGAGGGCGGCCTTGCCGGACGCTGAGTTGGTTGACGTCGGGACCCCAACGATGTGGATGCGCACTATCAAATCGGCTGAGGAGATTGCCCACATCAAGAAACTGAGCGCCATCGCCGACATCGGC
Organism: Candidatus Aldehydirespiratoraceae bacterium; assembly: GCA_965198365.1. Taxonomy (GTDB): domain Bacteria; phylum Actinomycetota; class Acidimicrobiia; order Acidimicrobiales; family Aldehydirespiratoraceae; genus VXYK01. The sequence continues at coordinate 3,281,574 of OZ240617.1, forward strand.
GGCGAAGCCTGCCGTGAGGCGATCGCTGTTGGCGTGGGGGAACACGAGGTCGCTCTCGCCTCGACTCAGGCCATGGTCCGGGAATTGGCAAGAACCTACGAATACTCCGAGCTGATGGACACCTGGACCTGGTTCCAATCCGGTATCAACACCGACGGTGCCCACAATCCGGTCACCAACCGAGTGATCGAGTCGGGCGACATCCTCTCGCTCAACTGTTTCCCGATGCTCTTCGGATACTACGTAGCGCTCGAACGCACGCTCTTCGCCGAATCGGTCTCCGACGAGCACCTGCGGCTCTGGAACATCAACATCGAGATGCACGAAGCCGGCCTCGAACTGATCAGACCGGGTGTCAAGTGCAGCGAGATCGCGGCGACGCTCAACAACATCTACCGCGAGTACGACCTGCTCAAGTATCGCTCGTTCGGGTACGGCCACAGCTTCGGTGTGCTCTGCCACTACTACGGGCGCGAAGCGGGTGTGGAGCTGCGGGAGGACATCGAGACGGTCCTTGCGCCCGGGATGGTCGTCTCGATGGAACCGATGATCATGATCCCCGAAGGCCAGCCTGGCGCCGGCGGCTACCGCGAGCACGACATCCTCGTCATCAACCACGACGGCTCCGTCGACAACATCACAAGTTTCCCCTACGGCCCCGACCACAACATCGTGCCCTCAGCCTGAAAGAACACGGCCGGTTATTCAAACTCGGAGGATCGGGAGCCCAGGTTGGTTGCGTTCTCAGAGACCGTGCGTCGTGTTGCGGTGTTCACGTTGTGGCGCTAGCACTAATTTAGAAATTGCCCTCAAGATAATTTCAAATTTGCCTGCGTATTAGTTGCAAAACTGCCCGACCAGCAGGTCCGCGTAACACCTCCAGATTGCAGTTCAGCGCGTTCGACAAGAGGTCTCGAAGCCGACCCTGTGGCTCACCAGTGCTGGTATTGGGGTCACAGCAGCCGCTGTTGGCCGTTGCCTGCGACGGTCGCGCGCCAACAACCTCACGCGAACCGACAGCTAGTAATCAGGTTATTCCTTGCGGGCATCGTCACTCCGTGCTGGTGCTGGTGGATTCTCGGCTGGTTGCGACGACGACGCGGGGGCGGTTATCGCTGGTGCTTTCGGTACGAACGCCTGGAGGTTCTGCACCACTTCGGCGTAGTACGCGACGGTGGCTTCGACTACCGAGTCAATGAAGCCTGGTTTGCGTTTCGAAACGCGTCCCGCCCCCATCTGCGAATGAAGCCTCAGATGAAAGCGGGTTGGAGGTTTCTTGTCTGGGCCGATGCAAGCCAACGGGTTATCGCGGAGCTCAGCTAACGACGCGGTGACAGGGGTCTTGGTCGCTTTCGGATACGCGTCTATAAGCAGAGTCTCGGGGGCGCGTTTCAGCTGTTTGACGAGCCAAACCACCCTCGCTCGTGCGGTGCGGTCATCAGGAGCTTTGAGTCGTGTACTGAGCGTGATCCTCGCGGCTCGTAGATTGACTTCAAGGTCAATATTGCCGATGGTGTCTGGCACTCTTAGCTCGCTGGCGAGCGTGCCTGTCTCGCAAAGCGAGTCGATGAACTCTTTGCTGCGCAGGCGCGGGTTTAGCTGGTGGGCTTTGGGGATGACTTCGATCGCGTCAGCTCCAGTGTCCACACTCAGCCTCATCGCCGCGACGCTGAGTAGTTGATCCCAGCGTTGACACACATCGGCCACATGGGGATCGCTTTTTGATAGACGGTCCTCAAACGCACCATCACGGACCGACACCCAACCCGTCCCCATATCGGAGAACTCAACCACCCCAGAGTTCGGGTGGGACAGATAGCGGATCAACTCGCCGAGGATCCAAGCCTGTTCTGGGTCTTCGACGCCCCGGTGATGGTGTTCTTTAATCGCTAAAGAGATGATCCTCGCCCACGAGACATGATGCAGATCCACGGCGGATCTACCTCGCACTCGTACACCGTCGGTGGGATGCACCCCCGGAGAGGGAGCGATCTCGTTCGAGATAGAGATCACAGCGTTCACACCGCTAGCTTTGGCCGCCTCCATATAGCCGTTCAACTGGTCAGCGTTCAGCGACGCAGTTCCCGTCTTTACTTCGACATACGCTTCGAAGACAACGTTCTTGCCTTGCAAGACACGGATCAGCCCGTCGGGCCGTAACAAAGTCCCGTCAGCAGTTTCGCAGGTCGGTTGAATATATGCCTCCACCTGCGCACGCTTACCGATCCTCGCTCCGAACATCGAAAGCACCGTTTTCGCGAACGGTCGCACCACAGTCATCACCGCCAGCAGCGCGGACGTAGCACGATCTTCGGCTTCCTGGCGACCTTTGATTCCCGCGACCGGGATCAGTCGCGCTGACTCGCCGTGACTCATGGTTTACCTCCTGGAGTGGTCTGGTTATGTTGTTGTGGGGTTGGTCTTTCGACGTTGCGGGGGGGTAATGATCCAACGTGGCGAGCTAATGAAGCTTGGGGTCATAACAACGTCTGTTGGGCGGTGCCTGCGGCGGTTGCTGCGGCTGCTGTAATTAGGTTGGGCCATACAGTGATGAGGGCGTTGTAAGCACCGGCGTCTGTGGCCCAGCCCTTGTCGTTGGCTTTCTGGTACAGCACATAGGAGAGTTGACGGGCCCTGTCGCCGTTACCGCCGAGGGTGTGCAACAGCTCCGCGGCTTCGGTCTCGCGCTCGGCAAGCGCAAGCGGCTTGTCATGCAGCCCCGATCAGCCCGATACTCGTACAATGGGTATCACTCTATACCACAACTCAGAATGCCCAGATTGTGAACGCCAAGCTGGCAGAACCGAGAAGCTGGACTGGCTCGGGCGCGTGGCCGTAACGGCAGGGGATTCACCCATAGGCCCAGTCCCGGTTGGCGAAATCGTCGTGGTCGACAACAGAACCGACAAGGTCTACACCGGCATATTCGCTACCCGGATCGTCTGCAAGCAGGTGCCCGTTTATTTCTTGTTTGGACTCTTGCTCTACATTCCCCCAATCCGACAGGTCTTCGGCCGCAACAAACAGGGGTGTAACAGTGAAGCATGCGAGATTTGAGCCGCTGACGCTCCTTGCCATCGCGCTGTTACATCTCGCCGTGGGGGTGACGCACGGTTACGGCCACATCGTGGCAGATGTACCGAACACTGTTCTTCAACAGGCGTTCATCGTGATCGTGGTAACACTGCTCCCGCTCGTGGCTGTCCTAGTGGCGTTTCGTAGGAGCGTGAGACTCGGGGCCGTCCTGTTCTCCGCGTCAATGGCCGCCTCATTCATGTTCGGATACCTGCTGCACTTCGTGATCGACAGTCCCGATCTGCATTCCAACGTCATCGGTGAGCACGAATCCATTTTCTTTCACTCCGCGCTCAACTTGGCTCTGTTCGAATTCGTCGGATTCGCCACCGGACTACTGATCGCAATTCGCAAGCCCTGAACGGCACTTGATGAACCTGGGTCGGTAGTCTCGCGGGGATGGATGAAACGCAGGCTGAGAGCGGAACGGAGCCGGCTTCGGAGCGTGTGAAGGTGCGGCGCAGTGCTGATCGGGGGCGTTATGACCTGGCCGATGTGCTGCAAATCCTCGACGCTGGGCTGATAGCCCACGTCGGGGTGTCCACGACCGACGGCCCGCTGGTGCTGCCTATGGCCTACGGACATGACGGCGAGAGCATCTACATTCATGGCGCGGTCGCCAATCATCTGCTCGGCTCAGGTGAAGGTCAAGAGATATGCGTGACCGTGACCTGCCTCGACGGGCTGGTGGTGGCACGAACACCATTCCACAACTCGATGAATTACCGCTCGGTGGTAGTGCGGGGAAAGGCCGAGCGCATCACCGACGACGAACACAAACTCGCAGCACTGAAGCTCGTCACCGACCACATTGCCGAGATCTGGGACTCGGGTCGTCCGCCCTCAGAAATCGACCTGCACAAGACGCTGGTGTTGCAGATGCCGCTAACCGAATCATCGGCCAAGATCCGCAGCGGAGACCCGATAGACGAACCCGACGACATCGCCGGTCCGTGGTGGGCCGGCGTGGTGCCCATCACCACACGATTTGAACCACCGGTCGTCTCTGCCGACCTCACCAGCGACCCCGTCCCACCCGCAACGATCTCCGACATGTCGGGTCGCAGCCCCGAAGACCGCCCACGCCTCACCGGCAACTGACGGCCCAAAGGCCCGGCGAGAGCCGAGCGGATCGGCGAAGATGAAGCATGGCCAGCGAGGACGACAAGCCGAACCGAGGCCGACGGGGCAGGCGCAAGAACTCTGGCCGCGCTGGAGGTGAGGAAGCCCACCGACGACGGCGTTTGGCCATGGTCGACAAACAGATCAAAAAGCGTGGCGTGGTCGACCCTCGGGTGCTGGCTGCCATGGCGGCCGTGCCCCGGCATCGGTTCGTGCACAAATCACAGGCTGCCGATGCCTACCAGGATCACCCGTTACCTATCCCGGCCAGTCAGACGATCTCGCAGCCCTACATCGTGGCGTTGATGGCCGAAGCCGCAGAGATAACACCGAACGACCGTGTATTGGAGGTGGGAACCGGCTCGGGCTACGGGGCCGCAGTACTCGCAGAGTTGGCCGGTGAGGTGGTCACAGTCGAACGCCACCAAAAACTGGCTGACGCGGCTGCCGAGGTGCTGGCCGAATTGGGCTACGACAACGTGACGGTGGTCCAAGCCGATGGCTCGCTCGGCTACGCCGACGGCGCTCCCTATTCGGCGGTGGTGGTCACCGCGTCCACCGAAAACATCCCGTCACCCTTGGTTGAGCAACTCGCAGATGGAGGGCGTCTGATAATCCCTCTCGGACCGCTAGGCAAGGTCCAACACCTCACCCGCCTAAGAAGAACTGGCGACCAAAGGACCACTGAAACTCTGAGCATGGTTCGTTTCGTTCCCCTGATCGGAGACACCGAAGACGGCCAACAGTTGCCAGCCTCGCCCTGAACCTGAGCCGCCGCTACCGCCGGTCCGCTGGCAACAAGCCGCTACGGTGGGGGGATGGTTGCTGCAGCTCCGAGGGTCGTCATCGTTGATGACCATCGGCTGTTTCGCAGCGGTGTACGCGTTGAGCTCGGGGATCGAGTCGATGTCGTGGCTGAGGCCGATGACGTGGCCTCGGCGGTATCGGTCATCGAACAATGGCGGCCTGATGTGGTGTTGCTCGATGTTCATCTGCCGTCGGGGTCGGGGCGGGAAGTCATAGAAGCGGTTGCCTCTAGCCAAATCGACACCCGATTTCTGGCTCTGTCGGTATCTGACGCAGCGGAGGACGTGATCAACGTGGTGCGAGCAGGCGCTCGTGGCTACGTCACCAAGTCAATATCCGGTGACGATTTGGTCGACGCCATCGTCCGGGTGAGCAACGGCGACGCCGTTTTCTCCCCTCGCTTGGCTGGATTCGTGCTCGACGCCTTCACAGTCGGCAAGGGCCCGACGGATGAAGCAGCCGATGATGACCTGGATCGCCTCACACCAAGAGAACAAGAGGTTCTCCGGCATTTGGCCCGCGGCTACACGTACAAAGAAATCGCCCGTCGGTTGTCGATCTCGATCAAGACGGTCGAGACACATGCCTCCGCTGTGCTCCGCAAGCTTCAGTTCTCAAACCGTAACGAACTGAGTCGCTGGGCCGCTGCCCGCCGCATCTGGTAGCGCCCTGAGATGCTGGTAGCGCCTGCCGGTTGGCTGGGGGCGGACCGGCGAGGCGCTACCTTTCTTGACGGTGGGTTGGGGGCGATCCACCGCCAGATCTACAACTGAGAACTACTGGATACCCGGGGATCGGCTGATGACGCGCAGGGTGTAATCCGACACGCCACCAAACTGATAACCCGGACCAAAAGCCGAGCGAAGTACTGACGCTGTAACTATGGATGGATTCGGGTTGGTGTTCATGACTGTATTATCGGGCATCAACAGCTATGACACAACCATATATTCTTTGTACTTTCTACCAATAGTTGTCATGCTTCAACTAGGGTGCTCAACCAATGCAACTCGACATTGAATCGCTAAGAACTTTCATCTCCGTCATTGACTTGGGCGGCATGACCCGAGCGGCCGAATCTCTACAGGTCAGCCAGTCCGCGGTCAGCTGGAAAATCAAACGGCTTGAACAAAAAGTCGGGCGCGACCTGCTCATTCGTGAAGGACATTCCCTGCGTCCCTCGCGCGACGGACGAGAACTCCTCCACTACGCCCGAGCCATCGTCGGCACCCACGACGACGCCATTCGTCGTCTGGAAAGCTCAGAACTAACCGGCACAGTCAAAGTCGGCACCCCCGAAGAGATCAGCACCGAGCGCATGTGCGCCGTGCTTTCACGCTTCAACCGCATTCACCCCAAAACGTCGATCGAATTCTTCGTCGACCGCTCATTTCGGCTCAGTTCAATGCTGGCCCTCAGCGAACTCGATGTTGCCGTGCTGCAGGTGCTCGAAAACAACCGACGACCAGAAGACAAGATCCTCTGGAAAGACCCACTCATCTGGGTCTGTGCCCCAGACTGCCAATACGAAGAAGGTGCCGTTCCCCTGATCACATTCGGTGAAGGTGGGTTTTATCGCCCGCTCGCACAACAAGCCTTAACCAACTCGGGCATCCCCTACAAAATCACCTTCTCGGGACCGAGCGCAGCCAGCGTTATCGGTGCCGCCGAGGCAGGGCTTGGGGTAGCCGTTCTCGCCGAGAGTTCGGTGAAGGGCGAGCTGATCCGCTGGCCTCGGGCCGAGTCGATTCCCCCACTCCCCGACTCGATGTATGTGGCACGTGCCGCTGCCGGGGAGCCCACCGAAGTCGCAACCGAACTCATCTCCGACATCGTCGCCGAACTCCAGGCCGAATGACCCGAGCGTCGGACGCTCAGCGATCGAGCGCCGGTGTAAACTTGCCGATACGGACGTAAATCTCTTCGGGAATGTCCTGCGGACGTCGGTACACGTGATGCACGCATGGTTCACCGGCACGCTCCGGTGGGAACTCGACGGTTGTGAGGCGTCCCGTCGTCTCCACAGCCTGGATCTCGTTGTTGACAGAACAATGAGCGCAATACACCCATAGCGAATCCCGGCCAAAAGTACGAGGACCAGACTCAGTCAACTTCAACAGCGCCTCATCCCCTTCATAAGCACCCGAGTCGATGAGCATCCCGCCGGTTCCGCACCGAAACGACATGACAATCTTCTCGTCATCCTCAGCTAGTTCAATCTCAGCCCCATTCGCCAGCATCGCCCGGGCAACCACCTTCGCCCTCACCTCCGCGGGCACCGACCACCAGTCATTGTCGGGCAGCGCACGATCAGCAAGGTTGCGCTCGCCGAAACGCCGAAGCACATCTTCAACCGCAGCCTCACCCTCGGTCTCCCCCACCCACGACAACAACTCCGCGATCCAACGAATCGAGTACGCCTTGAGCGCAGCGGCTTGTCGCTCGGCGCGATTGATCTGATCGCGTGCCGCACCGGTGTCAGAGTTGTCAAGCGCCTCGCGGGCCAAAGCGAAATGCGAAGAGCGGTCTATGTCGTCGAGCGTCACAAACCATGTTTTACATCAGTGAGCTTGACAGGGCGCTGAAAAGGCGGATGTCGGAGCCATGGTGCATGCTGTTGGCGATGAATTCCGATGTCGTGTTGCCAACGTGTGACCTCGAACGAATGTGTGCGCAGCGTTTGGCACGCCTGCGTACCGAGATGGCAAATCAGGATGTCGACGCCGCGATTCTGTTGCACGGGCCGAATGTGACTTACGCGACCGGGTTCGTCGCCGACGCGATCGATGCCAGCCATATGACATACCAACGGGCGGTCGCGATAGTTACTCAAGACCGTTTGCGTTTACATGCGCACAACCAAACAGCGGGTCTTGAATGCGAGATCGGCTCACCGTTGTGGCCCGAACTCGACGATGACATTCAAGCCGTGCGCTCGGCGCTCAACGAAGTAATCGGTGACCTCGCAGGCCATCGGATCACGGTTGACTCAGTGACCGGAGCGATGGCCCGCGCGGGCCTCTTCGACGATGCCCAACTCGTTGACGCCAATCGAGTGCTCGTAGGTGCCCGGCTCGTCAAGACCACCGACGAAGTTGCTTGCATCGAGCGATCGCAGATCCTCACTGAGTGGGCCATGGAGCCGGCGCGCCAAGCATGCGTCGTCGGCGCCACACGCCGAGACGTCGCCGGAGTGTTCCTCAAAGCACTACGAGGTTTTGGCGGCGACCACAACGAGATCGATCCCATCTTCCAACCCATGCCGCGCTCACAACGCGACGGACCCTACACCTCAACTGGAGCTATAGCTTTTCCTACGGGCGTCGGCGACCCCACCTATGCAGAGGGCGACCTGGTGTGGGTCGATTCTGGTCACGGCTACCAGGGCTACGCCTCGGACTATGGGCGAACCTGGATCGTGGGGCGCGACCCAACGCCTGCCGAACGATCCTGTTTCGACCGCTGGCTTTCGATCACCCAAGCGTGCTACGACGCCATCAAACCAGGGGTGACACTAGGCGATGTGGCTCGGCAAGCCATAGCAGCCAATGGCGGAACCAGACCATGGTTGCCCTACTTCTATATCGCCCACGGGGTAGGTCTCGAAAGCGCCGAAATGCCCATGATCGGCACCGACCTCGGCGACGAATTCGACGACAACTTCGTACTCGCACCCGGCATGATCCTCGTGCTCGAACCAGTGATTTGGGACGATGGCATCGCCGGCTACCGCGCCGAGGAGATAGTCGTGGTCACAGACGACGGACACCGGATCCTGTCATCGTTTCCCGGCTATGCCCCCTTCGACCCATGACCGACTCGTTGACTGTCCGCCGCCGAGATCGGGTACTGGAAGCAATGGCCCGCCGCGGACTCGACGCGCTGGTGCTCGGACGCGCCAACAACACCTACTACGCCAGCGGTATGAAGGGGTTGTGGACCGCGGGCACCCGCCCGTTCGGCGCCGGATGCGTGGTCATCGCCGAAACCCGCCGAACCCATGTGTTGTCCACCTCGGACGCCGGACTGCCCGAAACGATGACCAAAGAAGACCTCTATCCCCTCACCTGGAACCCCCAAATCATGGCTGGCCACCTGGCAGCCATCGATGGTTTCGCTGAATCCGCTCTTATCGGAGTCGACGAAGTCTCACCATCGTTCGAGCGAGCCGTGGCGCGGATCGCGCCGCGCGCAGGCATCGTGCCGGCCGATGATCTGATGGCTACGGCGCGCCGAGTCAAGTTCGACGAAGAGATCGACCGCGTGACCGCTGCCTGCGCGGTGGTTTGGTCCGGCGTAGAAGCAGCTCTCAAAGCGCCCAGCAACCCAGTAGGGACAGCCATCGCGGCAATGGCGAAGGCGGGTACCACCGTTCCCGCATCTGCGCCGACCGTACTGCATCACGGCAACGAAACGGTCATTGACCTGGGCGTTCTGCTCGACGGCTACGAGGGGGGAGTGGGGGGTGTCTTTAGCAACGGACAACGCCGGCGACGACCGGCGCTAGTCGGCGCATGTCGCTTTGGGGCTAACCACACCGACCTCGCCAACGCGGCCACCGGGCCTTGGTTGGTGCGCGGACTCGGTATGGGATTCGAGCACCCGGTGCTCGATCCAGGTCACGGACACGGCGAAGTTCTTGAAGCCGGAATGGTGCTGAGCGTCAGCCAAGGCGATCATCGTGACGTGATCGCCGTTACCGACGGCGAAACACGCGTACTGTCCACCCGTCCCCCCACCCGCTGACAGAGACCCTCATGCCAGACTCGCAACTCCAACCGAACCCAACCCGCAGACACTCACGACACGAAGTTTGCGACAACGGATCAGTGCCAACATGAGCGACCCGCTCAGCGCTTGGCACGCGGCATGCGAACGCTTGAAAGCTATGGGTGAACGGCTCACCAAAGCTCCCTTCGCCACCGATCCTGAAGGTCAACTCGAAGGTTTTGAACACCTGGCGGATCAACTCACGCTCTGGCTCGCCTGGGAAACATTGCACGCCGATCCAACACGCCCCTTCTTTCATCGTCACAACGATCTCGTCAGCCAATGGGGCGGACCCAACAACGACAACACTTACCGGCACGCCCGCATCGACCCCGCCCAGCGCTACCGGATAGTCGGTCGCATGAATTCTTGCGAGGAGTTCCTGCTGGCAATCCGTGCCGGTTTCATGCACCGTCCCGTGTGGGGCACCGTGGCGCAGCTCACCGCCACCGATCACGGAATCAACGAAGGCGACGACTTCGAGTTGCTACTGGGGGGCGACAGCGAAGGCGCCATAGAACTGCCCGACAGTGCGGTGATGGTCTCCATCCGTGAGTACTACTACGACTGGCGCCCGCTTGAACCAGCGACCTTCACTATCGAGCGCCTCGACCCCGAGACCCCCGTATCGCTCACCGCCACCACCTTCGAGACACGGCTCAACGAGACGCTCAACGAGATCGAAGAATCGATCAGCTACTGGAACGACTACCTCGCCGAGAACCGGGCCAAGCGAATCGACAACTCCTTCACCGACAACACCGTCAAGCTACAAAAGGGCCTTGCCGACGCCCGCTACGAGTTCTGTTTCTGGGATCTCGCGCCCGACGAGGCACTGGTGATCGACTGCGAGCAACCCGACGCCCGCTACTGGTCGACACATCTCTACACCATGCACAACTTTGAGCCGGTCGACCCCTACGCCCACATCAGCAGTCGCAACCACCGCCAGGTTGAAATTTCCGCCGATGGACGGGTGCGTTTTGTGCTGAGCACCACCGACCCAGGTGTGCACAACTGGCTCGATATCGCGGGGCGACGCAATGGCCTCTGTACTCTGCGCTGGTTCTGGCCGCACAGCGAAGCCCGGCCCGAACCAGTCACCACAGTCGTCGCCGCGAGCGAGGTCCGCTCGTTTCTTCCCGCCGACACACCCACCTTCACCCCAACCCAACGCCACACCGAGGTCGACGCCCGGCAAGCCCACCTTCGCTGGCGTTTCCGAAGCTGAGGGATCCGACCAAATCCCGCGTCGCGCATGTGCGGGTAAACAGCCTGCATCGCCCAAAGGGTCCCTTTGGGTCCGGTGTCATACAACAGGTCCATATCCGATTCGCTCACATCAATCAGCGGCGTTACTGGGCGAAAGCTCTGAGCGTTGGCGACCAACCCATCAACTCGTCCCCAGCGCTCAACCACATCCGCGACCAAGTCGGCGGTGGCAGTGGGATCGGCAGCATTAACCGACCGAGCCAGATGATCGATGTTCAAGCCCGCCAACTCGGCGTTGGCCGCAGCGACACCGGTTTGTTTGCGTCCAGTCACCACCACGCGGGCACCGCCGCGTCCTAGGTGACGGGCAAGTCCGATGCCAATTCCCTTGGTGCCCCCAGTGATGACGATGACGCGGCCAGCCAAATCAAGATTGCCAGCCGAATCAAGACCGCCGGTCGAACCATAACCGCCAGCCGAATCAAGATTGCCAGCCGAACCAAGATCGCCAGCGTGAGTCACGCCGCGTATCGTAACGCCCATGACATGGTCGGTGGGTCCACAAGCTGCGTGGGTTGCCGAAGCCAACCGTGGCGAACGCCCAGAGTTCCGCCCGATCCCTGGACAGTTCAACGCCGGCGCGCTGATCGAAGACGCACTCAAGCGTTCCCACAGTGCCGACCAATTCGTAGCCAACCAATTCGCAGACGACGACTTCGCTGAACCGCTCAGTATCTTCTGCGAAGCTCTCGAAACGACGGCCCAACTCACTCCGGTGGGTCGCTGGGCCACGCAGCGATACCTCAGACGCTTGCTTGATGTCCGGCTCGAGCTGGAAGCCTACGAAGCCGCTCATCTCGAGCTGAACGACGAGGCCATCGTCGAACCGATCTTCGTGATAGGCCCGCCCCGCAGCGGAACCACGGTGCTGCACCGACATCTCGGGGCCGTGGCGGGCCATCGAGTGGCACGGGGATGGGAGTTCACCCGTCCACTGCCGCCACCAGACCCAAAGACCTACCACCACGACCCGAGAATCCTCGAGACCACCGACGAGTTGGAGTTCCCTCAAGCAGTCGCGACTGGGCTCCGTTCGATTCACACCTACTCCGCACAAATGCCCAAGGAGTGTCTGTCGGCCATGTCGTTCGCGGCACGCTCAGAAGAGTTCATCAGCCGCTACAACGTGCCTGCATACGTTGAATGGTTGCAGGCGTGTGACATGGCCCCCGCATATGCGATGCATCGTCGGATATTGCGCGTCCTGCAGCAGCGCATACCGTCGGCACGGTGGGTCCTGAAGTCGCCGGTTCACCTCCAATCTGTCCCAACCCTGGTCGCCACCTACCCAGACGCCTCGTTCATTGTCACCCACCGCGAGCCGGCGGAGTTTCTCGCTTCGGTGTCGAGCTTGGTGGCAACGTTGCGTTGCGCCTTCAGCAACTCGGTCGACGCAGTGGCCATCGGCCACTACCACCAAGACCTCTACCAGCGGAGCCTCCACGCACTGGTCGACCATGTGGATCAGGGTGTACTACCAACCGAGCGCACCATCCATGTAGCGTTCAAAGACCTAGTGGCCGACACCCCGACAGCTGTCGGCACTATCTGCGCGAGCCTCGGAATAGACGCCGCGGCAAGCCAAGCTTCTACCAGCATCGTCGCCAAAGAAGTACGAGAGGACGCCGCAGGCGCACACAAATACCAACCAGCCGACTTCGGCCTCAACAGCGCCGACATGACGCGATCCTTTGAACGTTACCGAACACGCTTCATCAACTGAACCCAGCTAAATCGACCCGGCTGGAAAAGGCTTGCAACCCGAACTCGCGGTAATGTCCGCTGCTGACAGCAGCGCCGACGAAGCGGCCGCGCGAGGAGGTCCACACATTGGCCATCGACTTCGAAGTTGAACCCGAGTTTCAAGAAAAACTCGACTGGATTGAACAGTTCGTCAAGTCAGAAGTCGAACCGCTCGACCTCTATTTCCGCGGTGAAGCATCGCCGTACGACAAGAAGAACGAAACCGCCCAGGCTCTGGTTCGACCACTGCAGAAGCAGGTGCAGGAACAAGAACTGTGGGCCTGCCACATCGGTCCGGAACTCGGCGGGCGCGGCTATGGACAAGTGAAGCTGGCGCTGATGAACGAGATCCTTGGTCGTTCAGGTTGGGCGCCTTCAGTGTTCGGCTGCCAAGCGCCTGATTCGGGCAACGCTGAGGTTCTCGCCCACTACGGGACAGACGAACAGAAGCGCCGCTATCTCGAACCGCTGTTGCGAAGCGAGATCTCCACCACATATGCGATGACCGAACCTCAAGCCGGCTCCGACCCCGCCTACTTCAGATGCCAAGCCCGCAGAGACGGCGACGAGTGGGTCATCAACGGCGAGAAGTGGTTCGCCTCGAACTACAAGTTCGCCGACTTCCTCATCGCCATGGTGATCACCAACCCCGACGTTCCCGTGTACAAGGGTTCGTCGATGATGCTCGTTCCTCACGGAGCTGAAGGCCTTGAGTTGGTTCGCAACAGCCATGTCGGCGGTGGTGCATCGGCTGACAGCGCTGGTCACGCCTACCTGCGATTCAACGACGTGCGGGTGCCCGCCGAGAACCTGCTCGGCGAAGAGGGCAGCGGTTTCAAGATCGCCCAGACACGGCTCGGCGGTGGACGGGTCCACCACGGCATGCGTTCGGTCGGTATGGCGCAGCGCGCGCTCGACATGATGTGCGAACGGGTGCTTTCCCGGGAGACGAAAGGCTCACTGATCGCTGAGAAACAGTCGATTCAGCATTGGGTTGCGGACTCTTGGATCCAGATCCAACAATTCCGGCTTCAGGTCTTGCACACCGCCTGGATGATCGACAAGGAAGGCGACTACGCCAAGATCCGTCAACACATCGCCGGAGTCAAAGTTGCGACACCCAAAGTGTTGATGGATGTGGTCTACCGAGCCCTGCACTCCCACGGTTCGCTTGGAGTGACCGACGAGATGCCGCTGGCAAACATGTGGATGGCGGTGCCCGTTATGGGCATTGCCGATGGACCCACCGAGGTGCACAAGAACACCATTGCCAAAACGGTCCTGAAGCAATACAAGCCATACGATGGGCTTTGGCCGTCAGCCCATATTCCCAGCCTCATGCAGGGTGCCCGAGCTCATATCGAAGCCCGAATCGAAAACGAAATAGCCAATCTGTGATTCCTCTTGACGGCCCGCATTATGACCAACTCGTTGTCGGTCAGGAGTTGCCGCGCCAACCGCCGGTAACTATCGACGAAGGTATCGCCGCGCTTTACCAGTCGCTGGTCGGCGAACGTTTGGGGATGGTGCTGGACGGCCAGGTGAGCCGTGCCGTCACCTCCACAGAGGGTCGACTCGCCAGTCCGGGTTTGGTGATGCAGTTCTCTATCGGCCAGAGCACCACGGTCAGCCGTCGGGCCATAGCAAACCTGTTTTACCGCGACGTGCGCCTGCTGCGCCCGGTGATGATCGGCGACTCAATAGAGACGGCGGTAACCGTTGCCGGCCTGGCCGACGGTTCGCACCAATCAGGCCGTGCACGGCGTGGCAAGGTGCTCATCGATGTTGTCACCTACGCCAACGGCGAACCCGCAGTGGTATATCAACGCTGCCCGATGCTCCCCCAACTCAACGACGATGCTGTGCCTGGCCACAACGACGACTTGGGCACAACCAGCGATCTCGACCTTGGCTCCTACGCCGAATTGGTACCGGAATGGAACTTCGCGGCCTTGGGACCACCCACCGAGTGGAGAGTCGGAGAGACGATCAGCGATCCCACCCGAGACGTGATTGATGGAGCCACATCACTAGTGCGCCTGACCCACAACCTGGCAATGATTCATCGTGACGCCGACCTGTCGCCGTATCCGGAGCGACTCGTTTATGGCGGGCATACCGTGGGACTCGCCCAAGCGTCTTTGTCGCGGGTGTTGGCGGGGATGGCCACCGTTGTCGGCTGGCACCAATGTGACCACACCGGCCCGGCATTCGAAGGCGACCAGTTGTCATTTCGCCACACGCTGCTCGACGTGATGCCCGCCCGCGGAGGCCGCGCCTTTGCGGTGCAGGTCGAAGGCTTCGCTCAGCGCCCCGAAACCGTTGGGTTGCCCATTACTGGGAGCGACGGTAACAAAGTCCTCGATTGGACTCTGATAGCCGCCGCGCCGTAGCGCCCTTTGAGCAATTCAACTCCCGGAAGACAACTCCGGGGAGTTTTCTGGGGGGAAGGGGGCGATGCAGGCCACCGTCGCTTGGTCTGCGATGAGCTCGGCCAACTCTGCGATGTATCGGCGGTGGCTAGGCCGGACCTGGTTGATGACGACCGCGAAGCGGGCTGACGGCGGACGGTCCTTGCGGGATCCTTGATCGCTCAACAGCACCGCTGCCAAGCGTTGCGGGGTCAGCCGGTCCTCAGGTGAGCACCCAGCGATCTCAGCAACTCGCTCTGGGCGTTGACACTGCTCGGCAATGGCCACACCAAGTGCAGCGGCGCCCACACAAGCGACCAGTGTCGTGGTTTGCGACGGTACGACGGGCTCATAGTCGAGAGGGGCTTTGAAAGGCATCCGCCGAGAACCATCGGCCTCGACCACCACATGGTCGGCCAAGCCGAACCATCGGTCACAGACCTGAGGTTGCACACCGAGAGCCTTGTGGTCTGAGACGGCCCGCCATGCCAACGCCACCCGCCGATCTGCCAATCCGCCCAGCAGCGTTTCGTCGCTGGGTGCCAAGAGCGGCTCATGTCCACCGGTTCGGTCACGGCCCATCTTCGTCGTGGTCGTCATCACAACCGTGCCGAAAAGCTGGGTGCCGAGAGCAAACAACACCGTCGTCTTACCTCCTCCCCCAACTAGCGACACCAACTCGTGATCACCCAGACCAAGAGCGTCCGCGATATCGCCGATCATCACCGGTTCAGTCATAGCAAGCCCACCCTAGGGCCCTCCGGCGCCGCCCGGGGGTTGCAATTGGTGGGGGAATCTGGTTTCATTGAGGGCGTGAATTGCACCACTACCCTGCTTCTTCTCATGTAGGCGAGCGCCACATACCGGCGCTCGCCGAACCCCTCGTGCTCAATGCCCGGGGGGTTTCGTGCTTTTAGGGCACGAACTACCAGGACCGAACCCCAACCCGCCAACCACCCGACCCACAATGGAGACGAACATGACCAAGATGCCGTTTGAGAAGTACCGCCCGTTCCCCACGGTTGAGCTTCTTGACCGCGCCTGGCCGACTCGACGCATTGAGAAGGCCCCGGTGTGGTGCTCGGTCGACCTTCGTGACGGCAACCAGGCCCTGGTTGATCCGATGGACTCCACCCGCAAAAAGCGCATGTGGGATCAGTTGGTTCAAATGGATTTCAAAGAGATCGAGGTCGGGTTCCCAGCCGCGTCGCAGACCGACTTCGACTTCGTGCGTGAGCTGATCGAAGGCGACGAAATCCCCGATGACGTCACCATTCAGGTGTTGACTCAAGCCCGAGCCGACCTCATCAACCGCACGTTCGAGGCGATCGAAGGTGCCCCATCCACGATCGTGCATCTCTACAACTCGACGTCGACCACACAACGCCGTGTGGTGTTCGGAACCGACCGCGCGGGCATTGTCGACATCGCCGTCAACGGTGCCAAGATATGTCGGGAAGGACTTGAGCGATCACGCAATCCTGAATCGATTCGCTGGGAGTACAGCCCCGAGAGCTATACCGGAACCGAGCCGGACTTCGCTGTGGAGGTTTGCGAAGCCGTCATGGATGTCTTCCAACCAACAGCAGAGAATCCGCTGATCCTCAATCTGCCCGCCACGGTGGAGATGTCGACACCGAATCTCTACGCCGACATGATCGAGCAGTTCGACCACATGATCCGCGACCGGTCCACGGTGCTGTTGTCGCTGCATCCCCACAACGACCGCGGCACAGCAGTGGCCGCCGCGGAGATGGGCCTCATGGCCGGTGCTGACCGCATCGAGGGCACTTTGTTCGGCAACGGCGAGCGAACCGGCAACGTTGACTTGGTCACAATCGCTCTGAACCTGTTCACCCAAGGCGTCGACCCGATGCTCGACATGAGCGACATAGACGAGATGCGCAGGGTGTACGAGTTCTCGAACCGTATGACCATCGATCCACGGCACCCCTACGTGGGCGACCTCGTCTACACCGCATTTTCGGGAAGTCACCAGGACGCAATCAAGAAAGGCATGGCAGACATCTACGATGTGCGCCCCGGCGAGGTGCTCAAGGGCGACTACGACGCCTGGGATGTCCCCTACCTGCCGATTGATCCCCGCCACCTGGGTCGCAGCTACGAGGCCGTTGTTCGAGTCAACAGTCAGTCAGGCAAGGGCGGAGTCGCCTATGTGTTGCTGCACGAGTACGGCCTTGACTTGCCGCGGGGCCTACAAGTTGACTTTTCCAACACGATCCAGCAGGTCACCGAAGACACCGGCACGGAGATCACCTCTTATGAGATTCACCGCCGCTTCATGGCCGACTACGTGAAGCCCGCCAACCCTCGGGTCGAGATCGTCGGTCATCGGGCCACAAGCGACACCATCGACAGTGGACTCACGACTTTGGAAGCGAAACTTATTGTCGACGGCGAAGAGCGCATGGTTTCGGGTGAAGGAAACGGTCCAATTGACGCTTTCGTCCACGCGCTCAGTTCGGCTGGCCTGTTCAAAGGCAAGATCGCGGACTACACCGAGCACACCCTCGGTCTCGGATCCGACGCCACAGCCGCCGCTTACGTGGCAATCGACACTGGCGCTCGGAATCTGGTCTGGGGCGTAGGTCTGCACGAGTCAATCGTCAGCGCCTCGCTGCGGGCCATCATCTCCGCCGTCAACAGTTCCATGTCCTGAAGCTCATATCCTGAAGCTCATATGGAGCAACTCCTCTGGCACCGCGACCCGCCGCGGCTACTTCGCTCACCCATTCTGGTCACCGCTTGGGACGGCTGGTTTGATGTCAGCGGTGCCGCGACTGGTGCTGTCGAGGCGATGCGAGGCCCAGCCGCCACCCATCTAGCCAGCATCGACGCGGATGAGTTCTTCGACTTCAACGAACGCAGACCCAACTTGCGGATCGGCCCGCACGGTCGGCGGATCGTCGAATGGCCCTCCAACGATGTGCATTGCTTGGCGCTCGACAACCGGGAAAGAGACCTCGTGTTTATTGAGGGTGTAGAACCCCACCTGCGTTGGCGAACCTTCGTCGACGCGGTGTTAGAGGTCGTCGAACGGCTTGATGTGAAACTTGTGGTCACGCTCGGAGCGATGATTGCCGAGGTTCCCCACACCCGCCCGCCGACGATCACCGGATCAACCACCGACGCTGAACTCGGCAAGCTGCTGCGCCTCGATCAACCCTCGTATCAGGGTCCGACCGGAATCGTCGGAGCTCTCCACCAACGCCTCGACGCCGCCGATATCCCAGCGGTGTCGCTGCGGGTGAGCGTGCCTCACTACGTGTCGGGCGCGCCCAATCCCAAAGCATCTCGCGCTCTGCTCGAACGTTTCGAGCGAGTGACTGGCTTGCCAACCCATTGGGCCAAGCTCGACAAGGAAACCCTCCAGTGGGAGTCGCAGGTCAACGAAGCTATGACCGAAAACGATGAAATCGTCCAATACGTGCGCGCCCTCGAACAGCGCTATGACACACAGGCAGAATCCAGCCTTCCGACCTCGGATGATCTCGCCGCGGAGTTTGAGCGCTTCCTTCGTCAACACGACAACGATCCGCCGGATTAGCCCCGAGCGCGTTTTTATGAAAAGAAGTAACAGGGCCGCTGGACATGTGCGCTTGGACGCGGCAACATTTGAGCTTCAACGGTCCACGATCAGGGGAAACGCATGGAGTCAATTACTTTGGCCGTCAACGGCACCGAACGAAACCTCGAAGTGGAGCCACGCACCCTGCTGGTGCATGCGCTTCGCGACGATCTACGGCTGACAGGCACCAACATCGGCTGCGATTCCAGCAGTTGCGGTGCTTGCACCGTGCTTATCAACGGTCAGTCCGCAAAGTCCTGCACGATGTTTGCAGTACAAGCCGACGGGGCCGATGTCACCACCATTGAAGGCGTCGCCGACTCCGACGGCACGATGCATCCGATGCAACAGGCGTTCCATGAACATCACGCTCTGCAATGCGGTTACTGCACACCCGGAATGGTGATGGCCGCAATATCCCTAGTCGAGGAATACCCCGACCTTGACGATCACGGTGTGCGTCACGGGCTCGAAGGGAACCTGTGCCGCTGCACCGGTTACCAGAACATTGTGAACGCTGTCCTCGCGGTGGCCGGCTCCGGATCAGAACAGGAGTGAATCATGACGATGACCGATGACCCCGTAACCACTCACATGGGAAGCCCGCGGTTGCGGCGTGAAGACCCCGCGTTGTTGACCGGCGAAGCGCAATTCATTGACGACATGAGTTTGCACGGCGAGATTTGGGTCGGGGTTGTGCGCTCCACCGAAGCTCACGCCACGATTCTCGGTGTCGACGGCAGCGCCGCGCTCGAAATCGACGGTGTGACCGAAGTGCTTTCAGGGGCCGATCTCGCGCCCTTGTGGGGTGAAGGCGCCCTGCCGTGCGCTTGGCCCGTAACCGACGACATGCGCAACCCTGCTCACCTGCCGGTAGCTGTCAGCGTCGCCAAATATGTGGGCGACGCAGTGGCCGTGGTGCTTGCCACTTCGCGCTACGCAGCGGCCGACGGCGCTGCTGCTGTTTCCGTTGACTATGACCCGTTGCCTGTGGTTGTCGACATTGAAGCTGCTGCGGCTGAAGGTGCGCCGCTGGTGCATGCCGATCTCGGTACCAACGAGAGCTACACCTGGCCGTTGATCCCCAACCCCGAAGCAGTGGACGAGGCCTTCGCCAACGCCACGCACGTGGTGAGGGAACGATTCGTTCAACAACGGTTGATACCCGCTCCGATGGAACCCCGCGGTGTGCTAGCCGCGCCAGGTGTGGCCAACGGTGAACTCACCTTGTATTCGGCCACGCAGATCCCACACATTCTCAAAGTGATGACTGCTGTGACTCTGGGTATCCCCGAACACAAAATCCGGGTCATCGCACCCTCCGTAGGGGGTGGCTTTGGTTGCAAACTCAACGTTTACGCCGAAGAGATCCTGTGCTGCGCGTTGGCTATGGACCGAGGCGTGCCGGTGCGCTGGACTGAGAGCCGCAGCGAAGCCGCGACAGCCACGATCCAAGGTCGAGGCCAAGTGCAACACATCGAACTAGCTGCCGACGCCGATGGCAAAGTGCACGCAGTGCGAGTCAAACTGCTCGCCGACATGGGCGCCTATCTGCAGTTGGTCACCCCGGGTGTACCGCTGTTGGGCGGGTTCCTGTATCACGGCTGTTACGACATTGCCCACTATTCGTTTGAATGCACCTCGGTGTTCACCAACAAGACACCAACAGACGCATACCGGGGAGCCGGACGGCCCGAAGCTACCTACGCGGTTGAGCGGGCCATGGATTCTCTGGCGGTGGCTGTCGGGGTCACCCCCGAAGAGATTCGCTCGCGCAACTTCATTGCGGCCGACGCGTTCCCGTATGAATCTTGCGCCGGACTCATCTTCGACAGCGGCGACTATCAGGCAGTGCTTGACAAAGCTGTGGAGATGGCGGGTCTTGATGGGGTGCGAGCCGAGCAAGCCCAACGCCGCGCCGACGGGTCGAACCGTCAAATCGGTGTTGGCTTCTCAAGCTACGTGGAGATGTGCGGACTCGCCCCGAGCCGAGTGCTGGCGTCACTCAACTACGGTGCCGGTGGTTGGGAGGCCGCCACCGTAAGGGTGTTGCCAACCGCCAAAGTGCAGGTCATCACCGGTTCGACACCACACGGGCAAGGCCATGAGACTTCCTGGTCGATGATCGTCGCCGACAAACTCGGAATCGACCCCGACGATGTGGATGTGTTGCATTCAGACACCGCGATCAGTCCGACGGGTCTCGACACCTACGGATCACGGTCGCTCTCAGTTGGCGGCACCGCGGTGTTCATGGCCACAGACAAGGTGCTTGACAAAGCCCGGTTGATTGCCGCTCACCAGCTCGAAGCCAACGAAGACGACCTTGAGTACGTCGACGGCACTTTCCAAGTGAAAGGCACACCGACCGCGGCAGTACCATTCGCGGCGATCGCATTCGCAGCTTTCACCGCTCATGACCTGCCCGACGGGATGGAACCCAACCTTGAAGCGCACGTCACCTATGACCCGCCCAACTTCACGTTCCCCAACGGCACCCACATCGCTGTCGTGGAGGTGGACACCGACACCGGTGATGTTGACATCATCGACTATGTGGCCGTCGATGACTGCGGTAATCAGGTCAACCCCATGATCGTCGAGGGTCAAATACACGGAGGCGTGCTACAAGGAGCAGCCCAAGCGCTCTATGAGGACGCCGTCTATACCGAAGACGGTCAGATCGTGACAGTGAACTTGGGCGATTATCTGGTGCCGTCGGCTGCTGAAGCACCCGCATACCGGGTAGCCAGCCACGTCACGCCCAGCCCAACCAATCCAATGGGCGTGAAAGGCATCGGCGAAGCCGGCACCATCGCCGCAACACCAGCGGTGATAAACGCCGTGGTCGACGCTTTGCGGCCCATGGGTATTACCGACATGGCGATGCCGGCGTCACCCCAGACTGTTTGGAGAGCCATTAACGAGGCCCAAGGAGGTGCGTCGTGATTCCCGCAAGTTTCGACTACGAGGTGGCCGAATCGGCCGAACACGCTGTGGCACTGCTCGCTGAGCATGGCGACGAAGCCAAACTCCTGGCCGGAGGCCACAGCCTCATTCCGATGATGCGTTTCCGTCTGGCCACACCAACGGTGCTTGTTGATGTGGGCCGGTTGGATGACTTGCGTTACATCAACGCCAACAACGGCACCATCGCCATCGGCGCGCTCACCCGCCACAGCGAACTTGAGCATTCAGCGCTCTTGGCGCAGTCCTGCCCGATGCTGGCGTCAGTAGCGGCGCTGGTGGGCGACCCCGCGGTTCGTCATCGCGGCACCCTCGGTGGCACTCTGGCCCACTCTGATCCGGCTTCGGATTTGCCCGCCGCAGTGCTCGCCTTAGGAGGCACGATCGTGGCTCGCGGTCCGGTTGGTGATCGTGAGATCGCCTCCACAGGCTTTTTCGCCGGCTATTTCGAATCAGCGCTCGCTGATGACGAGATGATCGTCGAAGTGCGAGTCCCTGCCAGCGACACCGGCTGGAACTATCAGAAGTTCAACCGCAGAGCGCAAGACTGGGCAATCGTCGGTGTCGCAGTAGCCAACGCGGGCGCCGGTGTGAGCTTGGTCAACATGGGCTCCACCCCGTTGCGCGCATCTGCTACCGAAGCGGCGGTAGCAGCAGGCGCTTCTGCTGCCGATGCCGCCGCCGTAGCCGCCGAAGGGCTACAACCACCCTCGGACCTCAACGCCGACGCCGATTATCGCCGTCATCTGGCACGAGTCTTCACCGAACGAGCTCTCAACGCCGCCGGGGTCGCCTAGAGGCCGAGCGGAACGATCCCGAACACGGCCTCGACCGAGCGAGGCCGTGGCCCGAGCGGCCCGCCGCGGCCTCGCGGCCCGTGAGCGCAGCGAACAAGAGCGGGGGTCGAGCGCAGCGAACAAGAGCGGAAGACAACTGGTGTCAGCGCAACCTCCTGTTCAATCCGCGCACGTTCATCGCTTCAGCGTCTCCGCCGTTCGGCCCGCTCAGGTTGACGCGTTTCGCTAACCAACGACTGGCGATCTACGCTGGCGCGCCATGACAGAACCATTCCACCTGGGTGAAGAAGAGATCCCTTGGGTTGACACCGGTACAGGTGTTGAACTCAAACTGGTGCAAGCCGATATCGAGGCCGGTCTTTGGATCGTGCGTAACCGTTTCGCGCCCGGTGTTGTGGTCCAAAAACACAAGCACACCGGTCAGGTGTACGGCTACACGTTGACCGGTGCCTGGATGTACGCCGAATATGACTACATCAACCGTGCCGGGTCGTTCCTGTACGAACCGGCCGGCTCAGAGCACACGCTCACAGTGCCCGACGACAACACCGAACCAACCGACGTGTGGTTCCAGATATACGGCTCCAACCTCAACCTCGACGCCGACGGCAACGTCGAGTCGATCACCGACGCCGAAGGTATTTACGCCGCCTACATGGCAATGTGCGAAGCCCAAGGCCTCCCCCGCCCCAACGTGCTGACGTAAGTCACGCTTCGACGCTTCTAGGATCGAACAATGGCAAGAATTGATGTAGTAGACGGCGAAGGGCTCGAGCGGGAACGGTTGCTGATGATGCAACCCGACGTAGCCAAGGGCATGTGGGTTTTCGCCAACGCGGTGTACGAGAAGACTTCGCTGCCGGCCCGACTGCATGAAATCGCCCGTCTCCGGGTCGCGGTTGCAAACGGCTGCGGGGTGTGCCTCAACACCCGCTCACCGAAAGCCGCTGCTCAGGGACTCGACGAGGACGCAGTGCAAGAAGTCATGACCTGCTCGATCGGCACACCACCCGCAATCGAGGGCTTGACCGAACGTGAACGGCTCGCCGGTGAGTTCGCTGATCGCTTCGCCAGAAACCATCACTCGATCGACGACGAGTTCATGGCCGAGGTTCGCACACATTTCTCGGATGTGGAAGTAATCGAGTTGACCGCTTTGTGCGCCATGACAGTCGGCAACGGGCGTTTCTTGGCGGTGCTCGACATCGCCGCTGACGACGACGGTTTCTATCTGCTGCCAGAAGGCACCAACTGAACCACCGTGACAACCCTGATCGAATCCAGCGACGGCGTTCGCGTTGCGCTACACGACCTCGGAGGCAACGGCCCACCGTTGCTGATGTTGCACGCAACCGGTTTCCACGGTCGCTGTTACCGCGCCATAGCCGAGCAGCTCCGAGATCACTTCCATATTTGGGCACCGGATCTGCGTGGACACGGCGACTCGATCACACCCGCCGACACAGAGCTTGGCTGGGCTTCAATGGCCAACGATGTGCTGGCGATCAGCGAGTATCTCGGCGTTGATTCTTGGGCGGTTGCCGGGCATTCGATGGGCGGTGCAGTGGCCGCCAAAACCGCCTACCTGCATCCCGGGTTGGTCTCGGCGGCTTGGGTGTTCGAACCAGTGATTTTTTCGCCGACCGCGGCAACCGACGCCAGCCGAGGCAACAAACTCGCCGAGTCTGCGCGGCTTCGTCGACACGATTTCGATTCCTTCGACCAAGCCATCGAGAGGTATACACAAGCAGCGCCATTTGCGCTGGTCAGCCGCAATATCATCAGAGACTACGTGATCGGTGGCTTCTTCGAGACCGACACCGGTATCACCCTTAAGACCTCTGGAGAAACTGAGGCGCGCCTCTTCGAAGGGGTTGACCTCGAGCTGTTCGGGCAACTCCGATCAGTGACCGCGCCGTTTACGGTCGCCACGTCTCAAGACGGAAATCCTCCCTCAACAGCCGCCAAGCAGATAACCGATGAACTGCCCAACGCGCGTAGCGTCAGCTGGCCCGACAACACTCACTTCGGCCCCTTCGAAGACCCCCAGCGAGCCGCCACCGAAATCCTTGCCGCGGTGCTCTGACCCAAGTCCTGCGTTCAGAGAAGTTGTCGGTGAAACTTGAGCATGTCGGCGGTGAACAGTTCAGGTTGACCCTCAAGGCTGCCGATGGTGGCGCCGCTGGTGCCGAAGCCCTGTTTCAACGCGAACACGAACAGGTCAAAGTCAACGAGTGACGGGTCCGCTTGACCGGTTCGCGGGTCGAACATCGCACCGTCGTTGTCGAGCATGACAGTGGGAGCGCTTCGGGCTACGCGTGCCTCGCTGATGACATTGGGCTCTTCGGCTCGGTCGAAGCTGTGATGGGCCCCTACCACGACACGAACCTCAGCGTCCGCGCCACCCATCCGCATGGCGTTGACCTGTCCCTGAATCTCCTGGGCAGAACACCACTCATCTTGATCTGCAGCGATTGCCCGCACCCGCGTCGCCCCTACCCGCGGTTCGCGGAACTGATGACCACACCACGGGTATACGGCATAGACCGCGGCGAAGGAGGCCTCTGGCGAACCCACCGCATCGGCGAATTGGCGACACGCCGCGATCAGCACCGCGGCGCCGCCCCGACTGTGCCCTTGTGCGGCGATTCGCTCCGGGTCGATCTCTGAACGCTGCTGCAACGCAACGAGGGTGGCTACTACGTCGAAAGCGCTCGCCGCGAAACTGAACTGAGTTTGGTTGGCAACAGTCGATGAGACCGTCCGAGCGCCGAACGGATCGATCACACACACAGCGAAACCTTCGTCGAGGAGCGTGGCAGCATGGGCTTCTATGTTCTCGCCGACTCCGAGGCTGCCCGGCGCGAGGATGACCGCAGGCGACGGTCCTCGAGCAGAGGGCAGAAAGAGCTTTGCGTCGATATCGATCGGCTCACAGGCGTTGGGGGCGGTGATTGCCTGGAAATAGTTAGTCGGATTCGCCGATCTAATAACTATGTTCTTGCCGGTTCGCCCGGCGTACACCGCATCGCGGTCTCGATATCGATCCGTTTCGGTCATCTCCAGCCTCCTGCTGATCCAGAACCGCCAAAGCTCTGCAGTGCTCGTTTACATGGCGAAGGTGCCATTGTCTCTAACTTTCCAGGCGGCAGCAGCAATAGTGCCACCATCTACAGGAATCGACGATCCCGTAACGAAACTCGCCATATCGGAAGCCAAGAAAACAACCACCGCGGCGTTCTCGTCGGTCGATCCCATGCGACGCAGCGGCGTGGGTGCCATACCGTCAATCTTGGCGCTACTAGCCTCAGACAGGCTCCGGTCGCCAGGAGTCGGGGTCATGTCTGGGGCGATGCAGTTGACCCGAATACCGCGGCCACCCAATTCAAGGGCCAGAGACTTGGTGAACTGCTCGACAGCGGCCTTCATCGCCGCATAGACAGCGAAACCAGGCGCGGCGTGGTACGCCTCCACCGAGGTCACGTTGATAATCGAAGCGCCGTCGTTCATGCGATCAACCCCGTAGCGCACACAGTTGCTGACAGTGGAAAAGTTCTCCGCTATCAACACACCTTCACCTTTGGGGGACACTCCCGAATACAGCGAGTGAAACCCTCCCCCGGCGTTGTTGACCAGCACATCGATTGAGCCGAGTTCCTCGACGACATTGCCGAGCCATCGGTCAACACCGTCGGCGTCACGTACGTCGAGTTCGGTCGCGTGACAGCGTCGACCCGTTTGTTCAATAGCTGCCTTTACCGACGGCAACCTGTCGCCGTGCATGTCGCAGATAGCAACATCGGCGCCAAAGCGTGCCAGCGCCAGCGCCGTGGCTTCTCCGATGCCTTGTCCGGCACCAGTCACCACCGCCACTCGATCAGTCAGGAGAATACTTTGTGGGTTAACAGCCATGCCCAACGCTATCTCCGAGCCGGGTGCTGGTAATAATTGCCGTGTGAAAGTAGACCCTCGTACGCCTGTCATTGTTGGGGTTGGACAGATTGCTCGCTTTCCTGTCGGCGACCATGAGATCGGTAACGCAGCAGACTCGGTGGCGCTGATGGCAGAAGCTGTTGAGATTGCTTTGGCTGACTGTGGGACCGGCGCTTGGCGCTCCGCGGTCGACACCATGGCTGTGGTCGGCGGATTGTGGCGCTACCGAGACCCGGCTGCTTTGGTCGCCGACGAGTGTGGCATCGCACCGCGCCAAACTATTCATTCTTCGTTCGGTGGGCAGATGCCAATTCACCTGCTCGGCTCTCTTGGTGATCGCATTCGTGCTGGCGAACTTGAGATCGCAGTGATGACCTGCGGAGAGAACAACCTGTCGCGACGGGCGCAGAGGAATCTCGGGATCAAAGTCGCGCGTCGAGAAGAAGCCGACGCTCACAAAGTGGAGAACTTTGGGCCTCCGCTCGACATGGGCGACACCACCGCCATCGAAAGGGGCGCAGAGATGCCCCGTAACAGCTACGCGATCTTTGACAGCGCCCTGCGCCACCGCCGAGGCGAGACCCTCCAAGAGTCCAGAGAGCGATCTGCTTCGCTCTGGGCCGGTTACGCGGCTACCGCCGTCGACAATCTATACGCTGCTGATCGCCAAGGCATGACCGCGGCGCAGATTCGCGGGGCCGGCGCCAACAACCGCTTCGTGAGCTGGCCTTACACGAAGGCGATGTGCGCCAACAACAACGTCGATCACGGCGGCGCCATCGTGATCGCCAGCGTCGAAGCCGCAGACCGGCTGGGCGCCAGCATCGATCAACGGGTGTACCCGCAGCAGTGTGTGATATCGAGCGACACCGCCAGCCTTATCGCCCGATATGAAGTATCTACCGCCCCGGGCCTTGCTGCCGCGGGGAAAGCGCTACAGACGATGATCGGCGACCTCGACGAGGTTGAGCACCTTGACCTCTACTCGTGCTTCCCGTCGATGGTGGCGCTCACGACAGAACTACTGGGGATCAGCACTGATCGTGCGCTCACGGTGACCGGAGGGCTGGCCTTTGCGGGCGCTCCGCTCAACTTCGCTGCAGGTGAGAGCGTCATCGGCATGGTCCGTCGACTCCGCGCTGAGCCTGGATCTGTGGGCTTTGTTCAGGGAAACGGAGGCCACGTATCCAAACACGCGCTCGCCACCTACTCGACGACGCCACCAGACCAACCCCACCAAACCAAGACCATCGAACACAATGCGCCTATCCGGCAAGCCGCCGACCCGGACACAAGCGGCGTGGCAACACTCGACGGAGTGACAGTCACCTACGACCGCCAAGGCCCACTGCGAGCCATCGGCCTGGTTCGCTTCGCCAACGGCACCCGGACCTGGGCCACAAGCACCGACCCAAGTCTCATGCGCGCCTGCACGGAGGTCGAATGCGTCGGTCAGCCAATCGAAGTCACCTCTGGAACCTTCAGCCTCTAGCGCGGTTCTCGGCAAATCTGCGCGTCTAGCCACATATCTTGTAGCTGAACGCGCAGATTTCGGAGATGTCGTTAGCTGCGGGGGATGCCGTGGTAGGGGCGGCCGGCGTCGTTCCACTCAGCGAAAAACTCGAAGAACTGCTCCCCGAAGGGATTGAGGTCTTGCAGAGGCATGGCCGCCCGGCGCACTGTGAAATCCAAAGGGGCGAGCTCAACGGCCGTCGCGAACCAATCGGCCGCTGACGGTTCACCCAAACGACGCAGATGAACAGCAATCCTAAAAGCCAGGCGAGCCTCGATCTCCTCAGCGTTGAGATCAGGAATCTCCGTGGCTGCGTCTGCGGGAAGCGTTCCAGACTGCACCCACTCCCGTACCTGGTCCATGTGCTGTTCAGGGCGCACACCCGTGAATTTGAGGAACATGTCGGTGCCAACCTCGGCTGAGTTGGGACGGGCAATCGCACCGTCTTCATCGATCCAAATCACCGTGGGCACATTGCTGACGGCGTAGAGCTCGGCGAGGACGTGGTCTCGATCGAGCAGCACGGGAAACGAAATACCCTCGGTTAAGGGTCGAACATGGTCGGCTGACTCGTCGAGCGCAACCCCGATCACCGTGAAATTACTGTCGCTCAGTTCATCGTTGAGTGCCTGCCACCCGGGCAGTTCATATCCGCAACCTCACCAACTTGCGAAAGCCACCAACAGCCGTTTCCGGCCTTGGAACTGCTCCAAGGAGTGATCCTCCCCGTCGAGGTCAGGCAGCACAAAATTGGGGGCACGACGTCGGGTGAGCGCGTCGCTGCGGGCCCGGGACGGCACGCTCAAAGCGACAAGATCGGTGTCGTCTGCAAGCATGGAAGTGACGCCGACGGCTGACGCAGCGGCGCTAAGATCAACGCAGTCAGCGTGTAGCAGGTCGCTCTCGGTGACCGGAATGCACTCGCTTTCTCGACACAGACCTTGAGGTTTCAGCTCCCAGCCGAGAACTTCGGTTAGCGATGATCGGTCAACGAGCACCAAATCATCGACACATTGTCCCTCTACTTCAATCGATTCGTGCGGCATGAGCACGGTTACCGTCGACATTGATTCCCCCAGCGACTGCTCGATTAGCTCAGGGCTAGGAGTCTTGCAGCTTCGCGCCCGAAACGCCCCATCGTTCCTCTGAATTCTGGATCGGCGGATAACGTTTCGGTTTATGTCTTCAGTAGTCCAACTCGAACGCGACACCGAGACCGGGGTCGCCATAATCCGCCTCGACCGTGGAAAAGTGAACGCCGTCAACGAAGCGATGCTCGACGAACTCAGTGCCATCTGCAACACCCTGTCCGACGACAGCGAGATTCGGGCGGCGGTGTTGACCGGTGGACCCCGCCATTTCGCGGCGGGTGCCGACATAGAACGGTTCCCAACCTTTGACCGCGACGACGCACTCGCCTTCTCCCAACAGTTCAACGCCACCGCACTGGCCATCGAAGGACTCCCGCAGATCACCGTCAGCGCGATCAACGGCTTCGCACTCGGCGGCGGACTCGAACTCGCCCTCGCAACCGACTTTCGGGTGGCCGCCAGCAACGCACAACTCGGGAACCCTGAAGTTCTGCTGGGGATCATTCCAGGCGGCGGGGCCACCCAACGGCTGGCCCGGTTGGCCGGCGTCACCAAGGCCAAGGACCTGGTGTATTCGGGCCGCGCGATCGGTGCCGAAGAGGCCCTGGCCTGCAACCTGATCTCGGCGATCTTCGAACCCGACGAAGTACAGGCCGAGGCGATCAAGATGGCCGAGGGCTATGCCGCCGGTCCAGCGTCACTGCGACAGGCCAAGGCTGCTGTACTGAGCGGCTACCACCTTCCCCTCGACGAGGCAGTCAAGATCGAGTCGGAACTGTTCGCCGACTGCTTCAACACCGAAGACTGCGCCATAGGCGTGCAGAGCTTCTTGCAGAACGGCCCCGGAAAAGCTGAATTCACCGGCCGCTGAGCGCCCACCGGTTGCGTTCTGGCGGTGCAATGGGTCGGTTTCCGACGCATGACACCGCCAGAACGGGGGTTAGGCGACGTCCATTGTCCGCAAACGCAGGCTGGACAGCACAAACGCAACGAGCACCGCGAGTGTCAGCACAACAACAGCGGTAGTCGACGAAAGGTTGCCGAGATACAGGTCGACGCCTGTCTGCTCGGCCATGATCGACCGGGTGTAACCGCGGATGGCGAGCCTCTCGCCCACACTGCCGAGTCCCGCCACCAAGCCCTCCCATATGAGGATGTACCCGATACCCCACACGACGGAGTTCTTGATCAGCAGGCCAAGCAGCATGAACACCGCGGAGTAGGCGAGGTTGCCCACCACACAGGCCAAAACCGTGGCCCATACCAAATCAGACCCGACATTGGCGATGAAGGCCGCCACCGTCAAGGGAACGAGAGTCAAAGGCAGGCTGACGGTGACCGAGGCGAGCCAGGCTCCGACGACTATCGGCCAACGGTCCATCGGACGCAACCACAAATAAACCAGTGTGCCGTCCTCTTTGAGGTCGCCGAATGCCGCTGCCGCGAACACCAGAGCCACGATCGGAACCACAATCGTGAAGCCCAGATTGGCCATCAACGCGGTGCCGAGTTCGAGAGCTTCGTAGGCCGGCTCGTCGTCGCCGACGGTGCGTGAGACCAGCGCCACAACCAACGAGATGATGACCCCGACGCCGAGAAGGGCCACGACTCGTCCCTTCGAGAGCAACTGACGGACAAGCAGACGATGCGTGATCACGACGGCCCGCGGAGCAGAGACGTAGCTGTTCATCGCCGCTCCACCAGGTACCTGAAGACGGATTCGAGGTCGTCGTCTGTAGGGACCAACTCTCGGAGTCGGATTCCGAGTTCAGCCGACATCGCAGCGATGTTCCGACCGAACTGGTCTACGTCGAGCGTGTCGATCAGCACGGTGTTCTCCCGCACGGAGGCCCCGTCGACCAGGCCGCGTCCGATGAGCTCGGAGGCGAGCCTGCGAGAGTCGTCCGACTGCACCCTGATGCGATGGGGGCGGTCGTCCATCAGTTCCCGCAGACGCCGGTAGTCCCCGGACGCAACCAGTCGCCCCTGCGCGATCACAAGCACTCTGGAACCGATCCGTGCGACCTCGTCGAGCACATGGCTCGAAACCAGCAGGCACTTGCCGCTGTTGCCGAGGTCATGAAAAAGGCTGATCATGCGGTTGCGCTGAACCGGATCAAGGCCAGTGAGCGGTTCATCGAGGATCAACAGGTCCGGGTCGTTGACCAGCGCTGCGGCCAGCTTCACTCGCTGCCTCATCCCCTTGGAGTAGGCACCTATCCGTTTGGGGTCTTCGGGATCCAGATCGACATATGCCAAACTCTGGAGGGTTTGGCCCGATGGGTCGGGAACTCCGTGGGTCTTGCCTGCTAGTTCTACGAACTCAAAGGCCGAGAAACGGTCCCAAAGAGCATCTTGTTGCGGTGCGAGTCCAATGCGGCCGCGCACGTTGCGATGTTCGCGAGCATTCTCACCGAGCACCCTCACGGTGCCCCGCGACGGAGGCGTGAGGCCGCACAGGATGCGAAACAGCGTTGACTTGCCAGCTCCGTTCGGTCCGAGCAGAGAGGTCACACCCGGTCCCACCGTGAAACTGACGTCGGAAACGGCGACCACGTCACCGAATGCCTTGGTGACGTTCTGCACGTCGACGATCGGCCTCGCCGTCGCCGGATTTGGTGGCGGCGGTGGGGCCGGAGGCGGGGCCAGTGAAGACTCAGAAACAGCCATCAGGTCGCCTCGAGGTTTCGGTACTTGTAGCCCACAATGCCAGCACCGGCAGCGAACCAAGCCGCAGCACCGAGAGCCAACACTCCCGTGTCAACCTCCGACAACCCCGACGCCGACTGGCCTTCCGGGAGGGTTTCCCCGAGGATCCGAGTCGCCATATGACCCGCCGTGCCCAGAGGATCAAGAAGTCCGTATGCGTCTGAGTACTCTGCTGTGTTTACAAGGACGTCACTGACGATCGCCCCGCCCAAGAGCACCAGAACAACTGTGGCACTCGCGAAAGCCCGGCGATCGGTGACGCTGGAACCCGCCATTGAAACCGCCGCCATGACAACCGATATCACCAAGCTGCCCGCAGTCAATTTCAAGAATACTCCGAACCATTCCACAGCTCCATCGGGTCCGAGACCCACCACTGTGTATCCCAGCAAGGCGACCAGCACCGGCCCGAGCGCGATGATCATCATCACTGCCAGCACAGCCAAGACCTTGGCACCCACATACGAACCCCGAGTCAGTGGTGTCGACAGGTACAACGAGAACATGCCGTCGCGGCGGTCGCGAACCAGAGCCTCGGGAGCCACCATCGCCGTAAATACCAGAATCGCAGTAACCGAGTAAGCGAACAGATCCGAATAGTTGGCTGGCGGTCCCAGATCACGGGCCAGTACGGCGAAGCCCACGAAGACCACAGCCGGCACAACCGCAATCACCACCATGATCACCGGGAAGACCTTGTGACGGGCGGGGCGACCCAAGCCCAAGATGCTGCGAATCGTCTGCCAAGTCAACGAACGGACTGCCCCGGCCACACCGGATCGGGCACCCTCGTACTTGCGGTAGCCCCGGTCGTAGATCTCGGTGCCGTCCGAACTCGACTTTGCGTTGCCGTTCATGACGTCCCCAACGAGAAGAGGTCTTCGAGGCGGCGCCGGCGACGTTCAATGCGGACGACTCTGGCGTTTGCATCGGCGACCGCGTCACGAACCAGGTCGGCGACGAGGTCAGCATCGGGTCCGATCACCTCCATCCGGGACTCCACCTCGCCGTGGCGGACATCAAGGCCGGACTGCGACAGCTGGCTCACCACTTCGTCGAAGGCATGGGGCTGATCCGCGATCTCTGCGAGTTCGACCACCACGCCCTGCTCGTCTCCGATGAGATCGTCGAGCCGCCCTTGAGCAACCAACTGGCCGGCGTCGAGGGCCACGATGTGATCACAGATCCGTTCGACCTCTTCAAGCAGATGCGATGAGAGCATCACGTCGATTCCGTATTCGCGGTTGACCTGGCGGATCAGTGACAGCATCTCATCGCGTTGAACCGGGTCGAGGCCGTCGGTCGGCTCGTCCAACAACAACAGAGCTGGATCTGAGGCAATGGCCTGGGCAAGCTTCACCCGCTGGCGTTGACCGGTGGACATCGTCCCCATTGCTCTGGCGCGCTCCTCCCCCAGCCCGACCAGCCACAAAGCGTCGCTGGCGCGGCCTCTGGCCTCGCTGCGCGGCATGCCTCGTACTTCAGCCATGTGCTTCACAAAGTCCGAGGCGGGCATGTCCTCCGGCACAACATTGCGCTCCGGCCCATAACCGATCTGCGCACGCAGTTGCGCCCCGTTGGTCTGCGGATCAAGGCCGAGGACCAGTGCTTGGCCTGCTGTGGGCGTTCGCAAACCCAACACCAGGCTCATCAGCGTTGTCTTGCCAGCACCGTTGGCACCTACCAAGCCGGTCACACCGCTCTGCACATCCACATCGAGCGAGTCGAGGGCACGTTGTGCCCCGAACTGCATCGTCAAGCCACTCGTCGTGATGATGCTCATTGAGGCCGAACTATAACCCGATTCGCTGACTCTCCCATGCTGCGAGTCCGCTCTGGTAAGCCGACCTTCTAGGCACGGTCGGTGTTTGTTTTTGAGGTGTTTCTGACTCTTCGCGACCGTTTGCCGGTTTTTTCAAGCCGTATCGGCGGGTGTGCGGTGGTGGTTGTGTGGTCATGTTAGCGGCTGGTTTCGGTGGTGGGCGCGTCGTTGCGCGTCGGCTCGCTGGAGTCCGTCTCGGCGTGCTTGGCGGATCTGGTCGCCTTGTCCGGTGTGTTCGTCGTGGGGGGTGACGTATCCGATGCCTTCGTGGAGCCGCACATGGTTGTGATGGCTGCGGACGCGTTCGAGTTCTCGGGTGAGGTCGGTGGGGTCGTTGAGCGTGTCGAGGTGGGGATGTTCGCCTTTGATGTGGCTGAACAAAGACTCGATCCAGGCCTGGTCGGTGGGCGTTGAGGGCCGTCCGAAGTGCTGGGCTATTGAGCACATGGCCATGAACTTGGCGGTGTCACCGGCGCGCATCTCAGGTCCGTTGTCGCTGACTGCCAGCAGCAGCGGCACGTTATCGTCGTCGGGGAGGTCGCCGTGGGGGTTGTTGAGGCGGGCGGCGAGGTCGTCGGTGAGGAGCCCTTCGCTGGACAGTGCTTTGGCGAACAGGACTCTGGCGGCGACCGAGTCCGGTGCCGCGGTGAGGTGGGTGGCGATCCATTTGCGGGACACCACATCAACGATCGCATAGGCGTGTTTGGCGGGTCGGCATGTCGGGAACTGGGTGCCGTGGAAGCACCACAGTTGGTTGGGTCGCCGCTCACACCACGCCGGCCACGGCGTCTTGGCTGCCCGGGCGGGGCGTGGTGTGCCCGCCAGTGCGAGGCCGTGACCTGCTAGAACACGGTCCACCGTCGAGGGTGACACCCACACCCGGCCCAGATAGGAGCCGCGGTGCGCGAGTTTGCGGTGCGACCGGTCAATGTCGCCCCATTCGTCGAACAACCCCACGATCTCGTCGCGTTCCCAACCCAACAGACTGTGGACCCGACGTCCGCCTGGGCGGGCATCATCGAGAGTCCCTGCTGCGCGGCGTCGGGTCCAGCGCCACGCCCGGCGGCGGTCCAAGCCCAACACGACACAGACCCGGTTCAGCGTCCAACCCGCGGCGGCGGCGTCGTCGATCAGATCTAACAGCGCTGTCTTGGCGGTCCCGTCGACGCGGGCGGGGACAGGACCGCTCATCCCCAACCCGTTTTTCCCCGCAGCACCGCCAACTCGACGGCTTGTTCGACCACAGTGCGCCCCAACCGCTCCACCTCCGCTCGCAACGCTGCGGCCTCGGTCGCTTCGGCCCGCGGACGCCCGCGGTTACAGAGACCCGATATCGTATTGACCCGCCCTACGTAAATGTGTTGGTCACGCCCGCGGTTACAGAGACCCGATATCGTATTGACCCGCCCTACGTAAATGTGTTGGTCACGCCCGCGGTTACAGAGACCCGATATCGTATTGACCCGCCCTACGTAAATGTGTTGGTCACGCCCGCGGTTACAGAGACCCGATATCGGTGGGTGACTCGTCAGATAAGCCCGTGCAGAGTGGAATGGCAGGGACCGCCGATGCACGGGTCATATGTGACTATCTGCTCCGAGACGGTGCAGGAGGCGTACACGCACACGGTCACCCCTGCTGTTTACGAACTACGAGGACAGTCGACTCCGTACACGCACACAATCACCCCTGCTGTCTACGAACTACGAGGACAGTCGACTCCGTACACGCACACAATCACCCCTGCTGTCTACGAACTACGAGGACAGTCGACTCCGTACACGCACACAATCACCCCTGCTGTCTACGAACTACGAGGACAGTCGACTCCGTACACGCACACAATCACCCCTGCTGTCTACGAACTACGAGGACAGTCGACTCCGTACACGCACACAATCACCCCTGCTGTCTACCGAATGGAGACACCGCAGATTCCGTACACAGTGACGATCCCTGTTGAGCACACGCATTGCTCGGACGGGACAACTGTTGGTGCAGGACAGCAATGTCCCACCACGACCACAACGACACAACCACCAACAACGACACAAGCTTGTCTGAGCGCTCTGGGGTCGCTGGGCTCGCAGCCCGTGACTCGCCAGGGTTCATGGTCGGCCTCTGGAAACTGTCTGTCATCACATCGAGGCAGCGCTGCAAGCCCCCGCTACGCCCACTTCTACTCGTTTACTCTCGGGGTGGACGCCGAAGTAACCATCAATCTGTCGTCGTCAGCCGACACGTATCTGTTTCTGCTTTCGGGGCACGGCACTAGCGGCTCCATGTTGCATGACAACGACGACTCGGGCGGGACCCTGAATTCGAGTTTGAGCGTGCAGCTGACCGCTGGAAACTACACGATCGAGGCCACCACCTACGCCCGCCGTACCGAAGGCAGCTTCACCCTCAACGTCGCCACCGATATTGAAACATCGGAGACATCGGAGATAGTGGCCGCTACCGTTACCGGTCTTGACGCGACCTACAACGCGACCGTCGACGAGTCGTTCAGTTTGTCGTTCAGTTTCGAACCGTCGGCGGTAATTCCGTCGGTGCAGTCTGTATCGCCAACGGAGTTGAACTTGACAGTCAGAAACCGCACCAGCAACAGAGTCTGGATCACCGGCACACCGACTCATACGGGACCTTACGACGTGGAGTTCGCGCTCACCCAACCCGGCCGAGTCGACACAGCAACCACCACGGTGAACGTAACCTGCCCCGCCGGCCACACCCAGGCGAGCGACCGCACCTGCGACCCTCCTGCTGCCGCCACGGTTACCGATCTTGACGCGACCTACAACGCGACCGTGGGTGAGTTGTTCATTTCGTCGTTCAGTCTCGAACCGCGGGTCGTGAACCCCTCGGTGCAGTCTGTTTCGCCGCAGACGGGGTTGAACTTGAGAACAGTGAGAAGCCGCACCAGCAACAGAGTTTGGATGATCGGCACACCGACTCATGCGGGAACTTACGATGTGGAGTTCGCGCTCACCCAACCCGGCCGAGTCGACACAGCAACCACCGAGGTGAACGTAACCTGCCCCACCGGCGACACCCAGGCGAGCGACCGCACCTGCCAAGCGCCGGTATGTACGCAGGATTTGGGGGCAGGTTGGATTTCCTCAGGTGTGTTGCGGGCGTCGGGGTCGTGGGAGAGTTCCTGCGTGCTGCCAGCATCTCGCAGGAGCACAAACCTGACCTACTACGCCAAACACTACACGTTCAATTTGCTTCGAGCCGCTGAGGCTACGATTGACCTGACATCAGATCAGGACACATATCTGTTCCTGATTCAGGGCGACCACCCTGGAGGGCTCGAAATACACCATGACGATGATGGCGGGGTGTCCTACAACTCCAGGCTGTCCGACCTTAGCCTTCAAGCTGGCGACTACACCGTGAGCGCTAGCACGTACCACCCCGAGCGCACCGGTGAGTTTGACATCCGTGTCACCGTCTGTTCAAGCGACGAGGTGTCGCTCTCCGGTATCTGCTACTCACCTCTGGCGAGGCTGGACCACCGCCACGAATTCAGCTTTTCTAATCCACCACCCGGACACCAAACCAACAGTTGTTATATTCGAATCGACACGGCGGATGATTCAGACGACGAGACAAGGACATACTTCTACCGGCGTGTCATCGAAGCACGGGTGTTCATCGACAAGACAAGTAATCAGATATACGATACCTCCAGGCTGGACCCGACTCTCGGCACGGTGCTGCAGCTGACGTCGGGCCCTTACCTTGAAGGATGCCAGTCGGTCGGGCCGGAATTCTGGCAGTGTGACTGGCGGGCAGACCAATTCTGGACCAAGAGTGGAAGTGGAGGGTCTCTTTCCACACACCTCATGTCAGCGTTCACGAACGGGATAGTTCGGCCAGCCAAGTGCGCCCGCGCTGTAGGTAGCCTATTCTACGCGTTTCGGGCGATCACGGGTGATCCCCGAACTTTCACCGCGTTTGTTGATTCTTGCGGTGCATTATTTGATGGAGCTTAAGGCAATGACTGACGATCATGGTTTAACAACACCCGATTTTGACAAATTATCGGCACGGTTCGCGAAGGTTCGGAAGGGTCTTGGGCATCGTTGGATAACGGGTGCCTTGGGTTGTATTATGGTCGTTGTGGTGTTGTGTTCATGCACGGGATCAAGTAGCGACTCGGAGCAGGACATTGAGCACCTGAAAGAGTTGGGCTGGAGTGAACTGCTTAGCGGTAGCGGCGTGGAGGAGTTGGGAGTTTCGAAGTATTCCAGAGAGGTCGGAGTGATAGAACTCCTCGAACGTTATCTCATAAACGTACCGCCAACCGCAGAGTTCATCTCTACATTTGAGATTATCAAGAGTCGAACTGTGACGCTCCAGTTCAATTCTGAAGCCGCTACCGAAAATGAGATGCAACGATCCTTCGAAGCAGAGGTCCTGTCTCTAGCATTGTCCGCTGTCGGGTCATTGACACAGACCACCACTCCACAGCAAATACACGACGCGTTTTTTGAGGTTTTTGAAGAATGCGGTCGGAACTCGCGATGGCCTGATATCGAACTGTTCGAGTTGAGCAACGGACGCGGCTTCGACCTCGTACCAGAAATAGTCGAAGCCAGCTACGAGATTTCCCCCTACGAGTATCAACTATTAAAACATGAGTGCGCCCGACACGCTGCCACGTATCCCAATCTTGACAAGTCGACACGTGACGAACTATTGGCACCCCAACGCGAACACTACGCGACTATCATTGTAGACGGGATTCTCGACAACTCACGTATGATCGTGCCCAACAGATACCGGGAAGAATGGAACGAACTGGTTGCATCAGGCTGGTAACTTCACCGCCCCGAATTGAACCACAACAACCTGAATATTAGAACCAGAACCAAATTGATGAAGAATTAGAACGCGCCATATTAGCTTCGAATTCCCCGACCGTAAATAGACCTTAGTTCCAACAAGTATCGCTTAGTAACAAACCACAAGTCTGTAGAATCAGATTTGCGGAGAACTAGAATAAGCGATTCTGGAATCAAACCCTCCACCCAACTGACGATGTATCCAAGCGACGGCACCACACCGAACGGGACGATCTCCCGATGTCGAGAATGCGATCGCGGTGAGGAGGGCTTGACAACTCTGGAATGGTTGTTGATCGTTGCTGCGATCGCGGGGCTGGCTGCGTTGGCGGTGGTCTTGGTGCAGACCGTGGTGAACGAAACCGCCGAGACAGTCGAATCTCAAGATGCGCGCGATACGGCAGCGGATATCGCGACTACGCAAATCCATCAAGATTGGACAAGCGCGAACCCTCGAACTCCGGAGGAAGCTAACGAGATCAACCAGAAATACCGCTCCAGGTGCCAGCACTTTGCGATCATCTACGCAGACGTCTCTGACAATTTCGAGTTCAAGGATGGCATATTCGACCCCAATGGTGGATGGAGCGCAGATCCGGGCTGCACTATCGCATGACTCTCTTTGGAGAGATCCAATGAGCCGAACTGTACCTGGCGGCACCGCCGCGAATGGGTCGAAGTGATCGCAACCGGCAGGTAAACGCGCGATTGGTTAGACAAGTAGCGCGTCGGTTACGACCTCAACCAGTGCAGGGCCGTCATAGGCGATGGCTTCGGCAATCGCGGAGGACAACTGGCCGATCTCGGTGACACGAATTCCCTTGGCGCCACACAGTTCAGCGAAAGCTGCAAAGTTGGGATTGTGCAGCGAGGTTTGCCAGACATCGAAGTCGGCCGCTCGTTGTTCTTTGGAGATCTTGCCCAACTCGCTGTTGTTCATCAACACATGGGTGATGTTCATGCCGTACTTCACCGCTGTGGTCATCTCCATGGCGTACTGACCGAAACCTCCGTCACCAGAAACAGACACGACCGGGCGGTGAGCGTATTCCGGTTGGCTCTGAGTCGCAGCCCAACAGCCCATCGCGGCTGGCAACGAGAAACCGATCGACCCGAGGTAACCCGACATCAACACGCTTTGTTGTTGCACTTCGAAGTAGCGGCCGAACGAGTAGGTGTTGTTGCCGACATCGACCGGCATGATGGCATTGGCCGGCACGCAATCACTGAGAGCGTCGAACAACGCCGCGGCGTTGATCCCTACGCCGCGATCGTCTTGACGTCGGCTGGCTTTCTCGCTGCGCCAGATGGCCCAACGCTGCGCAACTTCGTCGGCAGCACCGGAGCGGGTAACCCCCTCACCGTTGAGCCCGTCAAGCCCTTCAAGCAGCGCTTTGGCGACCACGCCGACATGGCCCTGAACCGGAACCGCCACAGGATGGAAACGGCCAAGAGCCATCGGATCGAAGTCAACCTGCACGATCGGTTTGTAGTCGGCGATTCCGGTGTGATTCGCGAACGACACCCCGAACGCCACGATCATGTCGGACTCGTTCATGAACCAACTCGCCACAGGAGTGCCGGAGCGTCCCAGCACACCCGCCGCCAAGCGATGTTGATCTGAGATCAGACCCTTCGCTTTGAAGGTGGTGGCGACCGGTGCATCAATGGCCTCAGCGAATGCAACGATGTCGTCAATCCCGTCACGCGCACCGTTGCCGATGA
Source organism: Candidatus Aldehydirespiratoraceae bacterium (assembly GCA_965198365.1). Classification (GTDB taxonomy): domain Bacteria; phylum Actinomycetota; class Acidimicrobiia; order Acidimicrobiales; family Aldehydirespiratoraceae; genus VXYK01. The sequence goes on from OZ240617.1 coordinate 3,321,773, forward strand.
TGACCAGAGGCCGGTCAGCAGCCGAAATCGCCTCGATCGCTGCACGTAACGACTGTGTCGGCGGGGCTATCTCGCGATCTCCACTTCGACCCTCGGGGGAACCCACGCGGTCGTTGTCGCCAGCCGCAAGCACCTGGACCTCGTCGGGCAACACCAAATGAGCCACATCGCGCTCAACCAACGCCGTCTTGCATGCCAAAGTCATCAACTCGCCGTGGTCAGAGGTTGCCTGCACGGTTTGGGAGTACCGGGCAACATCCGCGAAGGCGGCAGAGAGGTCGGTGTCTTGAAAAGCGCCACGACCACGGACTTTGCTGGGAACCTGCCCGCAAATCGCAAGCACCGGTGCCCGATCGGTTTTTGCGTCATACAGCCCGGTCATGAGGTTGGTCGAGCCAGGACCCGCGATCGCGAAACAAGCCGCAAGCTTGCCGGTGAGCTTGCCGTAAGCGACCGCCGCAAACGAAGCGGCACCCTCATGACGGATACCAATAAAGGAAAGGTCGCCGCGTGCCTCAGCGGCGCGCAAAGCATCAGCAAAACCAAGATTTGAGTGTCCGACCATGCCGAAGACATGGGTTACGCCCCAGTTGACCATCGTTTCGACCATCACATCAGAGACGCTCCGTGGCCGTGCCATTTCATGGGGCAGGGCGACATACACGCCGTCGTCGCGAACTTCAGTCCTAAAGGCTGCCGGCGCGTCTGAGAAGGCGCCCGGTGGTTTCCCGTTCTTGGGTGAATAGTCATAGCCGTGCCAAGGACAGCGAAGCCATCCCCCCTCGATGGACCCTTCGCCGAGTGGCCCGGCCTGATGCGGGCAGGCATTGGCCAAACAGCCATAGCCACCCTCGGGTGTGTGGGTTACGCAGAGGCTCTCGTGGCCGATGGTGACGGTCGAGACCCGGCCTTGAGGCAACTCGTCGAGGCTCACAAGCCGGTGCCACGAGAACTGCTCTTGCGGTAGAGGAGGATCCTGAATCGATGGTCTGTCGTCAATTGAGTCGCTCACTTTGTTACTCCTCCGTAGGCGATACCCGTGAGTTGGGCCATGTCTGAGTCAAAGGTGGTGAGATCGTCGGTGCAGAACTCGCGCAGATGCGTGTGCCCGCACGCCCGCGCCAAAACACCCATTAGTTCGGTGCTCGCAGCAAAAAACCGTTCGAGCCGATGCGCTGCTTCGGTCACCGGCAGGCGCGCCCGCAATTCGGGCTTCTGGGTAGCTATACCAACCGGACAGTTGTTGGTTGAGCAAGCGCGCATACCGATACAGCCGATCGCCTGCATGGCCGAGTTGGACACCGCCACCGCGTCAGCGCCAAGCGCTAGAGCCTTGGCAAAATCGGTGTGGGTTCTGAGTCCGCCAGTCACGACCAGGGTTACGTCGCGCCGCCCGCGACTATCGAGATGACGCCGTGCCCGGGCAAGCGCCGGGATCGTCGGCACCGAAATATGGTCACGGAAAACCACGGGTGCAGCACCGGTGCCTCCGCCACGGCCATCAAGAATCATGTAGTCAACTCCGATCCGCAGTGCCGCGTCGACGTCGTCCTCGATGTGTTGAGCCGACATCTTCACCCCGATCGGCACCCCGCCTGAGACCTCCCTCACCTGATCGGCGAAACGCCGGTAATCGTCTTCGCAGTCGAACTCGACAAACGTGGACGGGGAGATGGCGTCGGTGCCTGGCACCAAGCCCCGCACCTCGGCGATCTTGCCTTGGACTTTGATGCCCGGCAGATGTCCACCTGTTCCGGTCTTGGCCCCCTGGCCGAGTTTGAAGTGAAAGGCTTGTACATCAGCGACTTTGTCGAGTGACCAGCCGAACTTCCCACTCGCCAACTCGTAGAAATAGCGCGAATTCTCCGCTTTCTCCTCGGGCAGCATCCCGCCTTCCCCTGAGCAGATCCCCGTTCCTGCCAACTCTGCACCACGTGCCAGTGCCACCTTGGCTTCCTCGGAGAGCGCTCCGAAGCTCATATCGCTGACGAGCACCGGGATGTCGAGGCGCAGCGGTTTGTCAGCGTTGGGCCCTACGATCACCTCGGTGCCGACCTCCACATGATCGAGTTGGGGCTTGCGTGCCAATTGGGCCGTTACAAACTGGATGTCGTCCCATTTCGGGAGCAGATTACGCTCGACCCCCATCGAAACGACCGGTCCGTGATGACCGAGATAATCCAACCCCTCGTTGGCCAACCGTCGGATCAGACCAACATGGGGTTCGGCCGGATCTCCGTGCGGATCTTGAAATTCGCCCTGGTAGGCATCTCGGTCGAAGGGTTGAGGATGTTCTTTGGTCCACGCCTGAATCTCGTCGAGATCAACAAGCAGATCATCGCTCTCTACCCATGACGCGAACTTGGCGAGTCGCTCGTTGTTGTCGTAGCTCGAAACGCCAGTGTGGAACACGTAGTCCCAGCCATGGAGTCCGCAAATCAGGTTGTCTCCGCTGATTTTGCCGTCAGCCATCAGCGCGCCGCGGTGCAAGCAACGTCCATACAACACCGAGTGGTTGTCATCGAAACGAACGACAACTAGGTCGACCCCGTCGACTAGCGCCCCAACCGGTTCACGATCAGGCACTTCTGACCAAGTAGCGATCTTCACCGAGCGCATATCTGCTCCTTCATTATCCAGTCCAAATCCACTCCCACAGAATCGCACCACTTTGTCACGTTCCGCGCCGAAACTCGCACAAACTCAAGTTGTTCAGAGTACGCGAAGCGATAGCCTCGCTTGGAGCTTTGCGAATCCTCTCCCTAGTGAACCGGAGCTTTCATGAGCGATGCACCCGTTTCTTTCAACACCGCGGCCCTCGCCGTTGAAGCCACCAAGATCTATGGCGAAGGCGACACCGAAGTTCGAGCCCTCGATGGCATCGACGCCTACTTTGAGCAGGGCAAGTTCACCGCCATCATGGGCCCGTCGGGTTCGGGCAAATCCACCCTCATGCACTGCCTCGCGGGGCTCGACACGCTGAGCGGTGGTCAAGTCTTTATTGGCGCGACTGACCTGTCGAGTTTGAGCGAACGTGATCTGACCTTGCTGCGCCGTGACAAAGTCGGTTTCGTTTTTCAAGCCTTCAATCTTGTGCCAACTCTCTCCGCGCTCGAGAACATAACTCTGCCCATGGACCTCGCTGGAAACGACCCCGACGAGGCATGGCTCGACCATGTCATAAACACCGTTGGCTTGACCGACCGGATGAGCCATCTACCAAGCGAATTGTCAGGCGGACAGCAGCAACGAGTGGCCGTGAGCCGAGCCCTGGCCAGCCGCCCCGAGATCATTTTCGCAGACGAACCCACCGGTAACCTCGACTCCACGTCTGGCAACGAGATTCTGCAGTTCATGCGGGACGCAGTCGACAATCTGGGCCAGACCATTGTCATGGTCACCCACGATCCGTTGGCCGCTGCATTCGCAGACCGAGTCATCTTTTTGGCCGACGGCAAGGTCGTCGACGAACTGCTCGACCCGACCGCCGAGCTGGTTCTAGACCAGATGAAGCAGCTGCACTGATGATCTTCAAGCTGATCCGACGCAACATCTCAGGTAAGCCCTTCCGCTTCCTTCTCACCTGCTCCGCGGTGACGCTCGGGGTGATGTTCACCGTCGGCGTGTTCGTGTTCACCGACGGGTTGCGAGCGACTTTCGGAAGTATCGCCGAAGACATCGATGGTGACACCGAGTACGCAGTCCGTTCAGAAGTCGATTTCGGTGATCGGGAAATCGTCAGTGCTCCCCTCGGCGACGATGTCGTCGATCTGCTCAACAACATCGATGGCGTTGTCGGCGTGCAACCGCAGATATTCAAATTTGGTTCTGTACCGATCGACGGCGACGGTGAGGCCCAGACACCAAACGCAGCCCCCAATCTCGGTGTCAATTGGCCCGATCAGAGTTCCATCCCGCAGTTGTACATCCAAGAGGGACGTCCTCCGCAAGGCCCAGGCGAGTTCGCCCTCGACACCGATTCATTCGAAGCCGGCAACTTTGAGGTAAGCGAGACCTACACCATCATCAACCCGGCCGGACCCGGGGACTTCAAGCTAGTAGGGACTTTCTTCTATGCGTCACCGGAAGAGAACGCGCTCGTCGGGGCGAAACTCGTCGCCTACGAGACGGCCACCGCCCGCGAGGTCATCAACCTCGGAACCGGCTATGACCAGATCACATTCGAGACTCGCGGCGCAGACTCAGAAGCGATAGCCGATTCGGTAGCTGCCGCTCTACCCGCTGGGGTCGAACTCGTCACCGGTGAACAACTCGTTGAGGAACAGACCGAAGAGTTCGAAGAGTTCATCGGCTTCTTCCAAACATTCATGTTGGTGTTCGCCTTCATCATCCTGGCGGTTTCGGCCTTTGTGATCTTCAACGTCTTCACGATCCTCATCGGTCAGCGAATCCGCGAACTCGGTCTGTTGCGCGCTATAGGAGCGAGCGGGTCACAGGTCACCGTGGCCTTGCTGGGTGAGGCCCTACTGGTTGGCATATTCGCGACCGTGGTCGGCACGGGACTGGGGATCGGTTTCGGTGTGGGACTGCGCTGGCTGTTGGCCCAATTCGACTTCAGTCCCAGCGGCAATGAACTTCTACTCGAACCGTCAACGTTCGTATGGGGCATCGCCGTGGGGATCGGCGTGACCATGGCGAGCGCAATTGCTCCAGCGTTGCGTGCCCGCCGGATCAGTCCGATGGCAGCGCTGCGTGAAGACGCCCGCTTGTCTCGCCACGTCCCCGAGGCGCACCTGGTGATCGGCGGGTTGGTGACCATGACCTCGTGGATCGTCATGGTGTTCGCTATCGCCAGCGACGACTGGCGCTGGATCCTTGGATTGGGCGCGGTCGCAGCGGTCGGCAACGCTTTCGGGGTCCGACGACTGGCACCGACGCTGGGACGCTACGCAACACTCGGGTTCGGCCTGGTGATGATGCTGCTGGCGCTTCTGCTCGACTTGGGGATCGTCGCCGTTCTTTCGCTGGTGGGTCTTGCCGCGCTCACAATCTTCTTGGGTGTCAACAGCATCAGCCCGATCCTGGCCCGTCCTCTGAGCAACTACATCGGGCGCTGGCCTTTGGCGATCCTGTTGGGGATCACCGGCGTCCTGACTGCTGCGGCTGGGGTTGCGGCCACGTTGCTCGCGCTGTATCTGGTGATCCTGTCTCTCATCGATCTCGTGAGTGACTTCGACGGTGCTGGAATCGTCGGGTTGCTCGGGTCGTTGGCGTTGATCCCATTGGCCCTGCTGGTCGTGATCGTGGGTGTGCGAGGAGTCGACGCGGCGTTCATCATGGGCTGGAAGCTCCGCTGGGTGGCAGCAGGTGTCGTGCTCTTTTTTGTGGGTGCGATCGGCGCGGTGATGGTGTTGACCGGTCTGGTTGCGATCCTGACCACAGACTGGGCTTCGGTAGTCTTGATACCCATCGGAGCTGTGGTTCTGACGCTGGTCGTCTGGCTACGCCGCTGGCTTCCCAAGACGCTCAAGTCAAATGCCCGTATGGCCCGCGAGAATGCTGGCCGCAACCCGAGGCGCAGTGCTTCGGCAGCTGCGGCACTGATGATCGGATTGGCTCTGGTCAGCACTTCTGCTGTCGTGGCGGCCTCCTTCAAGGCCACCTTCGCCAACGTACTCGAAGAGTCAGTCACCTCCGATTGGTTCGTCTCGCCGAGCAGCGGCGGTGGCCCGGATTCATCTTTCAGCCCCAAGCTGGCCGATGACCTCGAACAACTCGACGAGGTCGACACGGTGGTGCGATACCGGTTCGCGTTAGAGGCATACCGGACGGTCTTTGACGACGACGTTCGAGACTCCTCGGCTACCGACATGGCGACCTCGATCAGCCATATCGATCCTGATTTCGTTGCTCTTGATGAGTCGCTGCTCGACCGCAACGCAATCTGGATCCACGAGGACATGGCCGACGACAACGACTTCGATATCGGTTCCAGGTTCGACATCGAGTTCCCCGACCTGAGCCTTGAGACCGTGACCGTGGCCGGGATCTTCACCGATTCGAGCATTTACGGAAACCGGGTCATCTCCTTGGAGATGTGGGCCGATCAGTTCCCCTCCAGCCAAGACCAGTTCATTTCCGTCAATGTCCGCGACGGGGTCGACGAAGAGCGTGCCCGAGCCGCATTGGGGACCTTCACCGACGACTATCCGACCCTGAACGTCGATACCCCAGAAGAGTTCCAGGATCGCCAAGCTAGCCAGATCAATCTGGCCTTGATCGTGATCAATGTGCTGGTGGGCGTTTCGGTCGTGATCGCCCTGCTTGGAATCGCCATCACCCTGGCTCTGTCGGTGTTTGAACGGACCCGCGAGCTTGGCCTGGTAAGAGCCGTTGGCATGACCACCCAGCAGATGCTGCGGATGGTGCTCTTCGAGGGTGCGATAATCGCGGGGTTCGGCGGGGTGCTCGGCATCCTGTTGGGAACAGCTTTCGGTAGCGCCGCGGTCTCGGTCATGCCCGACGATTTCATCCGCGCGCTCGATATCCCTGTGACAAATCTGTTGTTGTACTTGGTTGTCGCCGCCATCGCGGGTATCGCTGCGGCGATCGTCCCGGCCCGCCGAGCCACCCGCCTCAACATCCTGGACGCCATCGCTCAAGGCTGAACGGCACCCAAACTGATTTGCAGATCAGTCGTCGCGGAGGATGTCTACGTCGTGGGGGTGGCTCTCACGCAGACCGGCACCGGTGATCCGCACCAGACGCGTGCGATGCTGCAGGTCAGCGAGATCAGCAGCGCCTGCGTAACCCATACCGGAACGCAAACCTCCGGTTAGCTGACCAACAAGCTCCGAGAGCGGCCCTGCGTAGCGCACCCGGGCCTCCACTCCCTCGGCTACATGCTTTCCCGCGCCCTGCCCGCTCCCGTAACGGTCGCTGGCACGCCCGCGCATGGCACCGGCCGAGCCCATGCCGCGATAAGTCTTCCACATAGCACCCTCGACGAGTTCAAGCTCACCAGGGGCCTCGTCCACTCCAGCCAGCAGGTTACCGAGCATGACACAGTCGGCACCGGCAACAAAGGCCTTGACTATGTCGCCGGAAGCGACAACTCCACCGTCAGCGATGAGGGGAACCGAAAGCTCGCGGGCAACTTGAACACAATCGTGAATAGCGGTCATCTGCGGCATACCCGCACCGGAGACGACCCGAGTCGTGCAGATGCTGCCCGCTCCGACACCAACCTTGATGACATCGGCACCAGCAGACACCAACACCTCCACTCCTCTAGCGGTGACAACGTTTCCGCCCACTACTACCACCTCAGGCCAGCTCGCTTTGATCGTGCGCACCGCGTTGACGACTCCTGCGGTGTGCCCATGAGCAGTATCGACGACCAGCATGTCTACGCCGGCAGCGACCAGAGCCTCTGCCCGTTCGGCGGTGTCATTGACCCCGACCGCCGCGGCGACTCTGAGCCGTCCTGCGTCGTCGAGAGTGCTGTCGGGATACTCGATTCGCTTGGCGATGTCTTTAACGGTGATCAAGCCACCAAGGATCCCGTCGTCGTCGACCAAGGGGAGTTTCTCGATCCGGTGACGGTGCAAGATCGCCACCGCCTCATCCAGATCGGTTCCCACCGGCGCGGTAACCAACGGTTCGGATGTCATGAAGTCGGTGACGGGTTTCGAGTACTCGTCTGCGGTGCAGAAACGGACGTCGCGGTTGGTCAAGATGCCGACCAATCGCCCGCCCGATTCGCATATCGGCACTCCACTGATCTTGTGGCGCGCCATCAACTCCTCAGCATCGTTCAACGTGGCCTCAGGTGAAAGGCTGATGGGTGACGCGATCATTCCGGCCTGCGCTAGTTTCACCCGTTCGACCTGGTTAGCTTGCTCCGCGGCAGTGAGGTTTCGATGCAGCACACCAATTCCACCGGCCCGCGCGATAGCGATTGCAAGGGGGGCCTCAGTGACTGTGTCCATCGCCGCGGACATGAGAGGCACTCGCAATTCAATCCCAGCTAGCACCGTAGACAAATCAACATCGGCTGGAAGCACTTCGCTCCAGCCAGGCACGACCAACAGGTCATCGAAGGTGAGGGCTTCGTGACCGGCAAACACCTCGTCGTTCATCATCCAACAATAGACGCGCGAACACTGTGAAACGCGCTTTAGACGCTTGAAGACATCAACAGATTCCCGTGGCCCCGCCATACTGAACACATGGACATGTTCGGTATGCAACAAGCGAGCACGACACCCGTAGGACGGATCTTTCGATACGCAATCCTGGCAATCGCCCTGGCAGCCTTTTCGGCATGTGGAGACGACAGCACGGGCGATTCACCAACCAGCGGCGACGACTCACTCGGAACCGTGATCGTGTCACCCGATGACACCATCCAGATTCGCTCGCTCAACTCCATCACCGGCGATGTGGCCTATCTGGGAATCCCCAACCAACGCGGTGTCGAGTTGGCAATAGCCGACTTCGGCCCAATACACGGCTTCGATTTGAACCTCGGAGCCGGACTCGACGAATTCTGCTCCAGCGACGGCGGGCAGGCGGCCGCCCAGACCATCGTCGCGGACCAAGACGTTGTCGGGGTGATCGGCACTAGCTGTTCAGTTGCAGCGACCGCCGCAGCACCGCTGATCACCAACGCGGGCATGACGATGATCGCCCCGTCGAACACCTCGCCGTTGCTCACTTCGGATCTAGCCGGCAATGCTGGTCCCAATCACAGCCCCGGTTACTACCGCACCTCAAACAACGGCCTCTATGTGGGAGAAGCCATGGCCCGTATGGTGTACGACCAACTCGGGTTGACGACGGCTGCGGCAATTCACGACGGCGATCCTTACACCCAATCGATAGCGCAGGCCTTTGCCGACAGCTATGCGAACCTCGGCGGATCGGTCACAGCTGTCAGCGCCGTCAACAAAGAAGACACCGACATGGTGCCGATACTCACCGAGATTGCGGCAGGCAACCCCGAAGCACTGTTCTTCCCGATATTTCAGCCCGCCGGAGACTTCATCGCGGATCAAGCACCAAGAGTATCGGGCCTCGAGAACGTGACATTGCTGACCGACGCGGCGTTGCTCATCGACGGTTTCATGTCGCTACCGCAATCTGAAGGCATCTACATCTCGGGTCCAGACACCAGATTCGGCAACGAAGCCAACGAAAGCACCGGGAAAACCGCCGCTGAGATCCTTCAGGTCTACCAAGACAGCTACGGGGAGTCGCCGAGCGGTGCCTACTGGGCCCATGCCTATGACGCGACGACGCTACTCCTCGAAGCAATCCGAGCAGCCTCAGAAATCATCGACGACAACCTGGTGATCGACCGAGCCGGCATACGCGAGCATCTCTACGCCGTGAGCGGCTACCAGGGCACCATCGGCACGATCAGTTGCGACGCTTTTGGAGACTGCGGCGTGCAGAAAGTCACTGTCATCCATCACCTCGACCACACCGACATTGAGGCCAGCAAAAACAACATAGTTTTTGAGTTCGCCGCCGAGAGGTCGGGCTGACAGGCAGCCGGTTCGCTTCTTGTGACTGGTGTGCTAGCCGGGCTTGGCGGTTGAGGCCACGGCGTCGCTGATGGCGTCGAGAATGGTGTCAACCTCATCTGTTGAGATGACTAGAGGCGGGCATATCCCCAGCGCAGTACCCATAGACCGCACGATCACCCCGCGATCCAGCAGCGCATTCCAGACGGCCATCGTGTCGTAGCCGAGTTCGGCCGCCCACACCGCGCCGATACCGCGGCAGCTCTCGATAGTGCCGTCGTCGGCGAGGGCCTTCAGACCCGTCTCGAGTTGGGCGCCGATATCGGTTGCCCTTCCCAAGAGTCCTTCGCTGTCGATCAGATCGATGTTGGCGACAGCAGCCGCGCACGACGCCGGATGACCCGAATAGGTGTACCCGGTGCGCAGAATGAAGTCCGGATCCTCCATCTCCGCGCACAACGCGCGAGACACGATCACACCTGACAACGGCTGATAGCCCGAAGTCACGCCCTTGGCGAAGGTCATCATGTCGGGCACGACACCGAACCGCTGCGCGCCGAACCATTCTCCCGTCCGGCCGAATCCGCAAATGACCTCATCAAAAATCAGCAGCGAACCGTGAAGGTCACAAAGTCTCCGCAACGCTGGTAGATACCCATCGGAGGGTGGCCACACCCCTCCAGCGCCCTGCACCGGTTCAGTTATCACCGCAGCAATACGCTCGCCGTGATCCGAGAAGGCTCGGGCCATAGCCTCGATGTCGTCGCGGGGAACTTCAACAAAGTGAGGTACCAAATCACCCCATCCTTGACGATTCAAAGCGATGCCCTGAGCGCTCGTGCCTCCCATATTGGTTCCGTGATACCCGCCCTCACGGCGGATAATGACCTGACGTTCGGCATCGCCTCGGCGCTGCATCGTCATGCGTGCCAATTTGAGAGCTGTGTCCACTGCATCGGACCCGCCCAGCCCGAAGAACACACGGCCATCGGGGTGTGGTGAGCGCACCCTGACCGATTCTGCCGCGGCATCAGCAGCCGGATTCGTGAAGGGGTTGAAGGTGTTGTAGCACTCAAGCTCGCTCATCTGAGCGGTCACTGCATCAATAACCTCACGGCGTCCGTGACCCACCTGACACAACCAAAGGTTGGCGAGGCCATCAATATAGGACTTGCCGCTGGCATCGAAGACACGACTGCCCTCTCCACGCACAAGCGACAGGTAGTCGCCTGCTGCCTTGGCCGGGGAGGCAAACGGGTGGAGCTGTGCTGGAGTCATTTGAATTCCCTAACGGCTAGATCAAGACGAGACAGCGGTGGGCGACGAAGCGCTCGGCAAAAGATAACAGTAAGCGCGCTGGTCACACCGCAGCGGCGAACAACAAGATTGAGACGGTGGCCAATCCGGCGCCGACCCACTGCCAACGCCAGACCTTCTCGCCGAACACGCGCCACGCCAAAGAGACCGTCACCACTGGCGCGAAACCAATGATCGCCGCAACCACCGCTACGTTGCCGCGTTGATATGCAATCACACTGCCGATGATGGCACCCGCATCAATAAATCCGACCAGCAAACCGAAACGGAGAACATCGGCTCGCAGAGGTGCCATGGGTCTGAACGTCCTGGCGACAAGTGGGATCAATACCACTGCACCGGCTTGAAGTATGAAAGCTGGCATGGCACCCGCGTCAGGATCGATCTGGCCGAAACACAGGCTGGTAGCGCCAAACAAAGCACCAGTAATCACTCCCAACCCCAACGCCGGGCTATGGCGGACAGAGTCGATGGACGGAAACTTGCCCTCGGCTACGACCAGCACCACCGCCGGAACAGCCACCAGCACTCCCAGCAACTCCAAGCCGGTGAGAGCCTGACCAGTCAAGGGTCCAACAAGTGCTGGCACGACCAGTCCGACCACCCCAATGACCGGTGCAAAAATCGACATCGGCCCCCGCTCCATGCCCAGGTACAACAGCGGGCGCGCCAATGAAAAGAACAAGATCGCTGCAAGCGACCAGAGCAGGTCGTCAACAGTGAAGGCTTTCGGCTGAAAGATCAACACATAGACACCAGCCACAATTCCGCCGACAAGCGAAGCCACCCAGGCAATCGCTATCGCCGCACCCGCGTGGCCCGTTCGACGGCCACCGACACCTGCGAAGAAGTCACCAAAACCCAACAGAGCCGATGCCATACCGGCGAGCAGAACAGACAAGTCTCAGCCTGACCTTCGATCACTATTGCCGCTGGTAACGGGATTTCATGTAATCGTCCACCCACCGGCGCGAACTGCGCCATCGTCCGTCGCTGCCACGGCTCGCTTGGAGTCTGCCTCGACTCGCCGCGGCGCGAAGGGCGCTGGCCTTTGTATCGGGCGAGGCCAGAGCTTCCAGTGGTACCAGTCGAGCCGGACCAGCAACAGCGGGGAGCACGAAGCGGTAGAGGCCTTCGAGTATCGCCCTCGCCAACAACTCCCCGATAGGACCGGCTTCCCCACTATCGGCGTGGCGCAGTGCCCGAAGGTATTTGGTTCGATTGCGCTTGTAGATGACCACCGGAGGATAGCCGAGGCGTACCAAGATCAGGTTTAGCACGAGTCGACCGGTTCGACCGTTGCCATCAAGGAAGGGGTGAATCTGCTCAAAGCGGCAGTGGAGCATCCCCAGCGCCTCGGGAAACTTGGGAGAGTGATCATCAAGCGAGTTGGCATCGTCGGTCCAAGCGGTGAGTTCTGAGTCAATGAGCGGCCACGAGACCGCTGTCATGCCTCCAGGGAAGGGTTCAATGTCATGTCGGCGATAGTGTCCTGGAGCTTCTTGGTCATCGGCGTCTGGATGAGGCGACACCTCCCACACCGGGGACAACGCCGCGCGGTGTACCTCCCGGATCTCCGACAAGGTCAGAATCTTGCCGTGCTGCGAAAGACCGATGGGACGAATGGCCTGGTTGTACACCCAGTCCGCGGCGTCAGCGTAGCCCTTCACTTCCAGATAATCGCGCAGATCCTTGTTTCCAACGGCGCGGTTCTCAGCCAACAACTGCTCTACCTGCTTGAGGACAAGGGTGTTACCTTCAATGGCTGTGGAGTGGTGAGCCTCCTCGTACCAGATGCCGCGCCAGATATCGACAGCCTCTGCGGGGAGAGGCAAGCCACCCAGGTTCTTATGAAGTTCGTCAACCTGAACACGGAGTCTTGCGTACAACTCACCGTGCGTGGGACGACCCCGACCTCTTGGCTCTGTGGACATAGCGTCATCTTCCGTTACTGAAATATAATAAGAAGCTATCTGAAATGTTGTTGAGTTCAGAATAAACAAACGTACAAAACAATTTTGTTGGCACTTTGCTGTGGTCTAATCGAAAATTTGTTGAGTTCGGGCAAAAACAAATGTACAAAACAAATTCTTACTTCCGACAGCCGTTCGGTGGACGACTACGAAGGCTTCACGCCCCAAGACATCTGTGAAACCGAAGACATCCCTACCATCGCCCGCATAGCCACCGAGATCACCCAGCAACGGCTGGCCTTGAACACGGTCCTCAGAACGTGAACCTAGGTGCCCCGACCGAACACCCTGACTGCGTGCCCCGACCGAAACCTACCGCTTAGGCTCGGCGGCCATGAGGCTCCGGGCTGCTATCGCGCTGCTCACCACAATCATCGTTGCTGGCGTGCTCACCTCAGCCGTTGCCGCATCGCCTGTGTTGGCGGACCAAAGCGACTCCGACTCTGTGCCCTACTACCGCGATGCGGTGGCGTGGGCGCAAGGTAGCGGAGTCGTTACCGGTTGTGTACCGCTCGGCGTTGCCACGTCACGGGGAGAGGTCATCACGGTCATACACAAAGCGCTCGATGAGCCGGAGGCCCGGTACCGTCATCCCTTCCTCGACATCAGGGCTAGAGAGTTACAGATGCCGGTGGCGTGGGCGGCCAACAACGGCATCACTAGGGGAACTTCGCCCACGACGTTCAGCCCCGACGACCTCGCGACCCGAGCCCAAGTGGCCGCATTCCTTTGGCGAGCGTCAGGACAGCCCGACGGTCGCCCAAGCCGTTTCGCAGACATCAAACGGGATTGGCAGGTCGCCCCTGTCGGATGGATGGCAAGCGAAGGCATCACCACCGGGCGCTCAGCCACCATTTTCGACCCCGATTCCCCGGTTACTTGGGCAGAACTTCTCACTTTCGTCTGGCGCTGGCTGGGCTCCCCGCAGAGCCCTGCTGGCGAAAACGACGACTCGCTTGCGAACTGCGAAGTCTCACACGATCGGTGCGACGACTTATTCGACAAAGCCTTCGTCGCCCGGATCAGCGAGGCCCACCGTGGCGCACGCTTCACCGCGGCGGTACACGATCTTCGTACCGGGTGTTGGTATCACCTCAACCCGAGCATGTCGATCACGACCGCGAGCGTGATCAAGGCGCAGGTTCTTGCCGGAGTTCTGCTGGCAGCCCAGGACGCCGGCCGCCCACTCAGCGCCGCTGAATCCGCAGATGTCGAACTGATGATGCACTACAGCCACAACAGCCCGCCCACATCTCGGCTGTACATCGCGATTGGAGGGGCAGCGGGCATGGAAGCGCTCGATGGGCGGTTCGGAATTGTCGGCACGAGCCACACCGCGCGTTACGGTGCCACGGTCAGCACGGCCGAGGACCGGACTGTGCTCGTTGAGAAACTCCTGATCGGTGGTGGTCCGCTAGACGCCGAGTCGGTGGACGCCGCATGGGACACGATGTCAGCGGTAAGCGCCGCCCAACGTTGGGGGGTGACCGCTGGGCTGCCCGAGGGCTATGAAGTCGCGCTCAAGAACGGCTTCTACCCGTTGCGAGGTGCCCGATGGCGACTCGGAACGACCGGCGTAGTACGGGACCCTTACGGTGGGGCCTACGCCATGACGGTGATGACCGACCAGAACCCCAACGAGTCAACTGGAATAGCCCTGGTGGAATCGATAGCTGCGCACATCAACTCGGCGCTCACGGTTGGGGAGGCCGCGGTGCGAGCCGTGGACTCGGCCACCTGTGTGGACGTTTCGGTTGGATCATCGTGGTCAAGTCTGGCCGAAACGCTCGGTGCCCAGGTGCTGGCTCTGCGGCACCTCAACGGAGGTGAACCAGCACCCCTGGCCGGACAGCGCGTCTGCCGCCCGTGACGGTTCGCTATCTCGCGAAGGTACGAGAAGGTTTGTGGCCACCGACGCGCCGAATTCGGTGTGGGGGTGTTGACTTAGCACTCAGGTGTGGCACAATTGTGGCCATGTCGAGCGAATCGCTTCGTACGGTACGGGACCGTTTCTCGGAGTTCATCGAACGGGTCAGCGCCCACCACGAACGCGTCGTCATAACGCGAAACGGCTCACCTGCAGCAGTGCTCATGAGTCCCGAAGATCTTGAGTCGCTTGAGGAGACCCTGGCAGTTCTAGGAGACACCGAAGCCGTCGAAGAACTCGCTGAGGCGCACCCCTCGTATCTTGAAGGCGACGTGACTCGCGGAGTTGACGCCGTTCGGGCGCTGCGGCCTTCATGACCAACGAGCGGTACGAAATCGTCGTCACCCGCCCAGCAGCCAACACAATCTCAGAAGAACTCCCAGAAGCAGTCGCCGCCGCGGTGATTGAGTTGATCACCGGGGCGCTGCTTGAAAATCCCCAGCGGGTGGGCGTGCCGTTGCGAAACGAGCTGGAGGGACTGTGGAGCGCCCGTCGAGGCACGTACCGCATTCTTTACCGGATCAACGACGCCCAACGAGAAGTAGTGGTCCTTCGCGTCGCCCATCGCAGAGACGCGTACCGATCAAGTTGAGCAACAGCACCCGCTGGTTTCGCTGTGCGCTACGCCCCCGTCAGCTACTCCCCGCCCGCCCGATGGTGCCCTCAGCCCGTACCCGGGCGGGTGTTCTTTAGTTCTGGCCACGGGCAGGTCGGTGTCTAACGGCGGAAGTCACGGTGATGGTTATCGGTGTGCCGGGGGCGGGTTCGCCTTTGACGATGGCTGTGCCATCGGCGATCAGGCTGAACCCGTCGGCAGCGGGCGGCCACAACACGCATACGTTGGGGCGGTCGATCGCATTGGCCGCAGCGCTCCTTCCAACAGCCGCAGAGATAGTGCCGTCATCAGCGACATCGACAGCCACATGAATCACGCGGGGTCTGCCATCGGCACCGGTAGTCAGCACATAGGCAGCCGGTCCATGCTTCTGCGCGACACCGGCTAGATCGGTTGGTTCAACAGCGAGACTCATATCCCAACCGTAACGGCTGGCTGTACAGGGTCGCTGTTCAGGGTCGCTGTTACAGCACGTTTATTGCTGCGTGCTGCCTTTCACCGCCGACGGCCGTTTGGTGGCTTCGGCCGGTGCCGTTGCTCGGCTCGGCGTTGTTGTCTGTTCTTGTGATGCAATCGCAGCGGCGCCGGATCGTCGAGGCGCTGCATTCTGTGCTGGCAGCATTCGCACAAACTGCTTGAACCCATCATGACCTGCAGGAAATCGCCCTCCTCGGGGAACTTGTGGTAGCGGTTGACCCACTCAGCAACCAGCCCATCACGGAAATGCCTCGGATCTACTGGCACGAGTTCGATGTCGGATACCGCCAACACCTCAGGGTCGAGCCGTCCGTCGTCCACCACCATCTGCCCCAACTTCGACGCCAACTCGGCTTGTACATCCGGCATCAAATGCACGACCAGCAGATCGGGATGGTCCAACCCCTCACGGAGTCCCATCGTGTACGTCCAGCCATTCTGGCCATGTTCTCGTACCTGGGTTATCGCGAACCCATGCACATCTATCATCAGGTCGTGCATCCGCCCGACCTGCTCTTCGTCGTATCCCTCGCATCTAATACACATGATGACACCATTGCATAAGCATATGACATTGGTCAACATGAAATATATTGATACATAATTTTACAACATGAACCCGAGTACTAGGGCCAGATCACCAGAATCGCCGGAGACGGAAACCACTCTTCAAGCCAATGACTCATCGTTCAGATGTGGGGGCCTCGAGAGTCCTCGAGCGCTCCGCTGCCCGAGGTTATGCAACCGCAGTTGCGCGTCACTGGCGCGCGCGGGCGACTTCCCATGTGGCCGCTTGCGACGCGCTGACCTCGACGAGATACGTGCCGGACTCAGCCACGCGAACCACTGCCGACCACGTTCCCTCACTGGCTATGTCGTTCACGAGTAGTTCGTACTCGTCCTCGCCGATGATGACGATGCTGACATGGCCCTCATCGTTCCCTGACACCGTGGCCTCGCATACGACGAGACCCTCACGCAGATCGATCATGGCGATGGACTGACCAGTGCCGGAGACCGCCGCGCCAGCCCATTCGGGCGCGGATTCGGTCGGCGCAGCAGTGGACGACGGCGCGGATTCGGTCGGCGCAGCAGTGGACGACGGCGCGGATTCGGTCGGCGCAGCAGTGGACGACGGCGCGGATTCGGTCGGGCCAGCAGTGGACGACGGCGCGGATTCGGTCGGCGCAGCAGTGGACGAGACCAGATCACCGATCGGCTCGGTCTCCGCAGCGCATCCGGTAGCCGCGGCAAGCAGTGCGATGCTGGCGATCGTTACGGCCACTCGTCGAAACACGCTCAGCCTCCTTTGCGGCACAGGCGGGGTCTACCGCCGCCGCACCCTAGTTATCGTCGGCTCGCGCCACCAACCCTCCCGAGTGCCCTTTCGATCCCATGGCCGACCAACACGCAGTCCGATAGAAGGAAAACGTTGGAGAGTAGTCTCAAGGCCTCACTCGGTGATTGCGGTCATGAGAGCAGTCCTGCGTCTTGAAGTTCGGACCGGACCTTTGGAATACGATTGCGATAACGACTCCAGTTCTGGGTCTCGTACTGAACGCGACCAACGACCACACTTGGATGCACCTCATATAGCAACGAGGCTTCAAGAATCGCTGGTACCGATGCCGATTTGATCTGGAAACCGCTCGGGAAGAGCCACGCTGAAGCTTGCTCGTCGGCTGCTACCTCGTCTGGGTGGTCCCGAGGCACTGTCAAGTCATCGTCAAGAATCGTGCCGGTGTGTGAATCAATATGACCGAGCGTCAGATGGGCACACTCATGGAGAACGAACACTGCATCGGCTGTGGCGCGAACCCGTTGTGGTGCCGTGCTCATCACATTATTTGGTGGTCAAAGAACGGACCTACCGACGTAGACAACCTGGTGTTGGTATGCGATGACTGCCACCACAAAATCCACGACCACGGCTGGCAGGTGTACAAACACCCCGAAACCGGCAAATACAAACTCAAACCCCCCAACCCGGCCGAGAAACCGAACGCAACCCAGACCCCGCAACACCGCGCAACCCAACCGACCAGCGGCGAGACAGGGCCGATCGGTGAAGGGAACGCCGATGAGTCCAGGATCAGGGGTGGAACGTCAAACCTCGGTAGCTGGGGGTGAAACCGGCGGATTCGAGTTGAGCGGCCCAGAGTGTCTCACGCACGCCAGAACCATCAACCTTGGAGATCTCCAGAGAACGCAACCGTTCACTGATCACCAAATCCTGCAACGCCTGAATCCAGCTTTTTCTCACCGCGCTCAGCGCGTCCCGGCCGGGTGGAGCCACAAACCACAAAGACACCAAATCGTCATGGAAACAGGGGGGTTCTGATGTTCTAGACTGCGAAGTATGGACGACTACGAGTCTCCGGAGTGGCACCCCGCGTTCGAGGAATACTGCGAGACGATCTACGAACTTGACGAAGACGATCTGGATGTAATCCAAGCTCGGATCGCAGACCGTCTTGAGGTGTCGCGCCCTTCGGTGTCTGAGATGGTCAAGCGCATGGAAGCCGAAGGCTTGATCCAGATCGGCGACCAGATCACCCTCACCCCACAGGGAATGCACCTTGCCGAAACGGTTGTGCGTCGGCATCGTCTCGCCGAGCGCTTCCTGACTGATGTGCTCGGCCTGAACTGGGCTCAGGCCCATCAAGAAGCAGGGAAATGGGAGCACATCATCTCTCCCACCGTCGAAAAAGCCATGATGACGCTGCTCCACGAACCAACCACCTGCCCACACGGCAATCCCATTCCAGGTTCGGACTACGAAACACCAGATCTTGTCGCACTCGACACCATCAAAATCGGCCAGAACCTGACCATCCGGCGCATCACCGAAGAACTTGAGTTCACCGAAGGAATGCTCGACTTCCTCGAACAGTCGTCGATCGTCCCTGGATCAACCGGTCAGGTAAGCGCCAAATCTCCCGACGGGACTTCCACGGTCGTCATCGACGGAACCCCCGTTGTCGTAGGCGGATTCGCCTCCGCCCGAATCCTGGTGAGCACTTCCTAAACGCGGTCAGCCTAACCGCCGTCAGCGAGTTCGCGGAACTGCGCTAACAGTTCGTCGATGCGGTCTTGGGCTGCGGCCCAGGCGCTGCGTTGCGGAGGATCAGCGGCCAACGCCTCCTGTGACAAGCGGAACTGACGATCCAACTCGGTGAGCAAGTCCACGAGGTTGTCGGGGAGTTCATCACCGGGAACGGATGGATCATCAGGGGCCGGCTCGTCATCGGGTGCTGGGGTGTCGTCGGGATCCGATGCCGCTGGGCGATCCACAACGCCGTCACCATCCGCGACACCTTCGCCGTTCACGTCACCCAAGGCAACTCCGACCACATCGGAGAAATCCTCCCCGGGGAACAGCTGCTGCAATGCCTCGTTGAGATTTCGACCGATGCCGATCTGCTGGGTCTCACCAACGATCGCGGCGATCACAAACTCTAGATTCGGCACACTCGTGCCCTCTGCCGACACGTACAACGAACGCACCCACAGAATCGAGTTATCAATCGGCAACATTACGAGATCGCTGAAATCAACTTGCGAGCCGGCCTGATCCAGCAAAGTGATCTGGGTCGTGATCTCCTGAGTCTGAGCAATACCTGAAGCCACCAAGACCGGACCCGGCGCAGCTGAGTTCGTCAGTTCGTAGGTGACAAGACGAGAAGATCCGTCGGGGCGCGTCTCACCCACCATGAACGCTTCAAGTTCTTTGCGGTCATCGTTCTCGTCGAACGGAACGAAAGATCGGAGCGTGACAAAGGACGGATCGTCCTCGCCCGGCAACTGCAACAATGTGTAGTAAGGACTGACCCGCTGTTCACGGAAGCTGACGATCCCCTGCTCGTCAGTTGAGGACTCCACCGTCCCGCCAGCCTCAACCGATCGGCCCGGATCCTGAGCCACCGCCCAGAGTTCGGTACCGACGAGCAAACTCACAGGATTCTCGATCTGGTAGGTCGAGTACATGTTGGTCTGAACCCGGAACAGGTCTTGCGGGTAACGCAGATGTTCCTTCAACTCATCGGGCATTTCCGAGAAGTCGCTGAACAAGCTCGGGAAGGCCGATCGCCAAGCCTCAATGATCGGATCCTCGATCGGCATCACGTAAAACGCCACATCACCGTCGTAAGCGTCAACCACGGCCTTCACCGAGTTACGCACATAGTTGAAGCGCGGACCAGCCAAGCCACCCCGCTGCAGCCTGTCGTTCTCAGATCGCTGCGAGTACGGGTATCTGTCGGTTGTGGTGTAGGCGTCGATCACATAGTGGATGCGGTCGTCCAAGATCACCGGGTACACATCGCTGTCGTACTCCAGGAACGGTGCAAGCTTCTCCACCCGGTCACGCACGTCACGCACATAGATCACTCGGGTGTCGTTGTCAACGAAGTTGGATATCAGCGGCTCGATCTGACCGAAGCGGAACGAGAACGCCAGCTGACGCACAATCCCACCGAGATTGACCCCCGCCGAACCCTGATAGTTGCCGAGGACATCACCACCATCGTTGGCGACGTAGTCGACCTCATCAACCGTTGTACCTACCAGGGAGTAACCGCCCATGTCCTCGCCGTGGTAGATCTGCGGAACCCCGAAATCCAGTTCGATTGAGTCGTCGACATCGTTGGTGATTGTGGAAACCAAGAAATCTGGGCGCCCCTCGTTGGTTGTTGCGTTGGCACTAGCCATCGCCAAGCCGTATCCGTGAGTGACACGGACGTGTTGTCGCTCCCAGTTGGCTGAGTCTTCACCTTTCAACTCGCGTGCTCCCATGATCACTTGGCGCAGTTCACCATCGACCACATAACGGTCTGTGTCGAGCGTCGGCTCAAGTGCACCGCTCCCCGGCAGCGCATCTTCACCAAGGAACCGATAGAAGCCGCGTTCGGCTTGGAAGCGTTCAAACGTGGGATGAACCGTGACCGGATCAAGCACTCGCGCATTCTGGACAGTCACGGCGTTGTTGCGGATCTGATCAGCGCTGAGATTCTCGGAATAATCGAACGGGTTGACGTCCATGTCCTCAAGACCAAAAGCATTGCGGGTGGCTTCGATGTTGCGTTCCGCGAATTCTGCTTCGCGGACGGTCTCGTTGGGGTCAACCTGAAACCGTTGCACAAACGCCGGGTAGATACCACCCACCACAATCGCCACAAACGCCCAGAGTCCAACAGCAAGTACCGGAAGAGTCCACCCCCGTCGCCACAAGTTGACAACCAACAAGACGACCGCACACAACGAGATTGCCATCAGCAAGTACAACGCTGGAATCTGCGCATTGACATCGGTGTAGAACGCTCCATCGAGGACACCGCGAGTAGATGTCGTCAGCTCATATCGGGCCAGCCAGTAGTCCACTGCTTTGATGACGGCCAGGACCGCCAAAATCGCTGAGAGATGCACTTTCACGATCGGTTTGGCTCGTTCGCCGCCGATCACACTGATGCGAACCGATCCGTTGAGGTAATGCGAGATCGCGGTAACGATCAGCAGGATCACGAAAGCCGCGAAGGCCCAGCCGACCACATAGCTCAAGAACGGGAGTTGGAAGACATAAAATCCGATGTCGGCACCGAACTGAGGATCGGAAATCCCGAACTCCTTGCGGTTTACAAAAAGCAGCCATTCTTCCCACTGGCTCGGCACTCCCGCCGCGGCCATCAGCGCAAAGAAGAACGAAAGGGCCGTGCGCAACAAGAAGTAACGCCCCCCGACCGTGGCGTGGTACCGGGAGATCAACTCTTCTTCAGGCCCCGGAGGTCTGTGCGTGGGCGCGCTGCGATCGGAGATGAAGAGGTTCAGCCACATCAGCGCGAAGAAGACCGCGCCGAATATCAGCGTCAGAATGACCTTGGCAGCGAGCACCTGGCGCCAGACCGAGGCACGGTTGAGCGCATCGAACCACAGGTAATCGGTGTAGAAACTGGCGACTCCGCGCAGCGACAAGAGCCCGAACAGCAAAGCAACCACGACTCCTAGGACGATAAACCGTCCTTTGCGACGAAACCGTCCAGCCCTTGGGTTAATTATGTCCTCAACGTCAGTCATCGGACCTGAGGCTAGCGTCCCGAAACCTGAGCCGAACCTGATTAGCTGAATCAGGCAGCGATTCAGCTAATGATCCAGCTATTGAACCAATCACTCAATCAGCCGATGGCCTGCCCGATCAGTTCCTAGACCTCGAGTTGGCAGGTGCACATGGGATGTGCTGGAGGAAATCGGTCACCGGTCGGGAACTTGTCGCCGGCGACCACTTCGCCAGCCAAGGCATTGTCTGCACAATCCGCACCGCAGGAACCGTCAGCGTTTACCACCCAGCGCACTGTTCGATTGGCCTTGTCTTGGTGGGCTTTGTCGATCTTGACGAGGCCATCGACTGCGACCGAAGCCGCCGAAGCGGCATCGTTCAGGTGCCGAGAACGGGCCTCGCGATACAGCGCTCGAACCGCGTCGGAGAGTTCTTCTTCGCCGTCAAATTGCTCAGCGATGTTCGCGAGCCGTCGTCGTACAGGCTCAAGTGCGATCACATGAATGTTGGCCAGCGCCGGCGTCAGGTCGAGTTCCGTAGGGCCTCCAAGCGAGACGCACTGTTCTCGGAGGGCTGGAATAGCGGCTTCATCGTATGAAGCATTGTGGCTTGCTTCTTCGTCGAAACTAGTCATTGCAGCCGCTCCGCTGCGCCGGATTCCGTCAAGCAATGAACCCTGCTCGTCAACCAGAACCTTCTTCATGGCTTTTGCCGCCGCGTCGGCCGCGCGTTTGCGAACGGCACCGTTTGTTTCAGCCATTGCGTCGACGGTGGGCTCAGGATCTCCGGTGGCCTCGGACTTCGAACTCCGGGGAGGCTCTGCGACCTGCTCGGGAGCAGACTCCGACTCGGATGCTGCTCGCGAAGAGCGTAGACGAGCAAAAACGTCTCTGGCGTTTCGGGGAAGGTCACAGCTATCGGTCTCGGAAACAGATTCGGATTCGGCCTCTGCTTCGCCTTCCGCTTCTATTTCGGCTTCGGCCTCTGCTTCGACTTCTGAGCGGGGTTCATGTTCGGGTTGCGGGTCGGGTTCCGCTTCGGGTTGTGACAACTCATCGGATTCGTCAGCGGTGGATTCGTCCGCAGCGGTTTCCTCGGTGTTGACACTGAGAGCATCTAGATGGTCCAGAGCCTCCATTTCACCGGTCGTGAAGGTGTCACTGATCGGCCCGGGGAGCGGGGAATCGGCGACCAATGGATGCCCCACCAACCTGCCCGCTTCGATTTCAGCCTCAAGATCATCGGTAGTGGGCGTAGGTTCTGAAGAAATCCGCAGGCCGGCGCGATTCGCGGCCGTGCGGGCCTCGGGCACAGAAGTCACCAAATCTTCGATAGCTGTATCGAGACTGGTTTGAACCGTGGTCAAAGCATCGAGTAGCCGATCCCGCCCGGCTCGAAGTTGCTCGATCTGGGTACGGCCGGTCTGTCGCTTTCGGGCAAGATCGCGCAACATGCGCTCTCTTACCGTCTGGGCCTCATTGACCATCTCACGGCCATGATTGCGACTTTCTTCAACGATTTCCTCAGCTTCAAGCCGCGCCGACGCTACTAGCTCAGTGGATTGGGCGGTGGCGTCTGCAAGCACAGATTCAACAGCAGAGCGCGCCTCGTGGCTCATCGCCTCAGCTTCGCTTTCAGCTCTCTCAATCCGACTTGCTGCTGCGTTGTGAGCTGCCTCAAGCACGCTGCTCACTTCGACTCCGAGCATCTCGGTGACCCGTCGTGCATCCGTATCGCCCCGACCGGCCTGTTGGGATTCGGTCAGCCTCCCACTCAATTCGTTGCAGAGACGTTGTAGTCGACGGATCTCTGATGCCGCTGCTTGAAGCTGGGAACGCACCTCGGTGGGGTCGAATCCCCGCCTCGTGATCGGAAAAGACCTCAACTCAAGGTCACCCGGGTCGATCGCCTCATCGCTGAGCGAATCGCTGGTTAGGGGCGCGCTCTCAAGCTCGGCGTCCGGCGTCTCGGTCACGCCCAATATCGTAGGAGCCGGGCTAGCAATATTGGGGAATACCCCGACGATCAGTTCTCAACCAACTCGGTTCTCAGAGGCCGAGCGGATTGATCCCGAACACGACCGCGACCGAGCGAGGCCGTGGCCCGAGCGGCCCGCCCGCGGCCTCGCGGCCCGTGAGCGGAGCGAACAAGAGCGGGAGTCGAGCGCAGCGAACAAGAGCGGAAGACGACTGGTGTCAGCGCAACTCCCTGTTCAATCCGCGCACGTTCTCAGTGAGCCATTTCTACAAGTCAAGGTGGAGGTCGTTGGTGTCGCCACCGAGTGCGGCAAGAGCCTCTATCGCCTCGTCAAGAGTCGACACCCCGAAGACTCTCATATCGCCAGCTTGGGCTTGTGCATCTTCAAGCAAGCCTTCGGGGACAATGAAGGCAACTGCCCCAGCGGAGCGTGCCGCCACAGCTTTTTGACCAACACCTCCGACATTGCCAACTACCCCTCCCACAAAGATCTGGCCCGTGACCGCGATTCGCTGGTTCCCGGTGAGTTCACCCTCGGTCAAGGAGTCGATGATGGCAAGCGCGAAAGCGAGTCCGGCTGATGGTCCACCGGTTGAACCAGTGTCAATACTCACATCAATCCCCATCGACAGATCTTCAATCCGCGGGACAATCTCACCAATACCGATATAAGCGCCCTCGAACCCCTCGGGGTGTTCACCCCAGACAATCGAGACATCTCGTATTTCAACCGTGTCGCTGTTTTCCACGGTCACAATGCCGGTCTCCCCGGGAATCTTGTTGGTCAGTTCATCACGCAGTGATTGCAGCGAATCAATCTCGACACCATCAACCGCAACGATGACATCGCCGACCGTCAGCATGCCATCAACCGGGCCACCACTGACGATGACGTTGAACCCCACGCCGGTTTCGTTGACTGGCACCCCTAGATGCTCCAAAGCAGCAGTAATCGCATCGTCTTTGGACCGGCTCATCATTTCGAGGTTGCGGGTCCGATTCTCTTGCGGAGTTCGGTCACCCAGAATGTGTTCCAACGGTTGTAACTCAAAGTCGTCATTGATCTCAGACTCAATCCACTCGAACACCGAAACATCTAAATCAACCGCAACGGTGGTAAAAAGAAAGTCGCCTTCGGGCTGGAACACACGGTGCCCCCCGATCTCCACTCGGTCGCTGACGGGTCGTGCCGACCCGGGCCTCGTAACTGCCGCTCCCTTGTCAACGAGCGCCTGGCCCGGAATGACCCGCCCCAGTGTTTGAGCCGAAACGACCAAAGACGCTCCAAAGAGCACGATCACCGTCAGCAATCCCCACAAGCCCCGTTTCAACCAGGAGCGGCGCCGTTGCCGGCGTGCAGGCACCGCCACATCGTGACCCGGCGTCGAGCCTTCCAGGTCGTCCTGTAGCATTGGAACGGACGTGCTCACCTCATTCATCGTGTTTGTGTTCGTCCTAGCGACGGTAGATCTTGTTGGCCGCGCTGCGCGACCACAATTGAGACTTCAGCCTGCCAAAGCCACAACCAACTATGACAGTGCGCATCGCCCGACCCAACTAGAATCCATCCGGCCCGCCGTCTGGTTGGCCACTTCAAACCGTGGTGATGAACACTCAGGAACCCGTCACAACCAACCATCCGACCTGGTCGTGAGCTCACTGCGAGCCGTGGGAATCTTGCGGCGAACGGTGGAGCGTCCCGTTGTCGGACCCAAGGCATATGTTCGACTCTGGCAACGTCTGCGTTCGCTGATAGTGCTAGCCGCGATCGTCGTAGGTCTGGGTATCGCTGTGGCCGTTGTGATTGGCGTCATCGTTGTTGGGCTCGCGTTCTTGTTGGAGAACGCGATCTCCTGACCATCATGACGGGGTCCAACGCTGCGCAACGACGACAAGCTGCGGCGTTGGCCGGATATCGCGGCGACATCGGCACAGCCGAGGCGGCTCAAATCGATCCCGATCCGAAGGTACGTATCGCCGCGCTTCGCTCTCTCGCGAAGCTTGAAGTCACGACCGAAGCACAGCTCAGTAAAGCCCTCAACGACACCGAACCAACGGTTCGCGTCGCGGCGATCGAAATAGCAGCCAACCATGCACAACCAATGCTTGAGCACCTACTGAACGACGGAGATTCGACGGTTGTGGAAACCGCCGCGTGGGCGCTCGGGGAACGTGAGACGGCCAGCGAAACGATTATCGATCAGCTGTCGAAAGTCGCTCGCAATCACCACGATCCGCTTGCTCGGGAGAGCGCCGTTGCCGCGCTCGGGGCTATCGGAGATGATCGAGGCCTGCCCGCGATCCTTGATGCGACCCAGGACAAAGTGGCGGTTCGACGCAGGGCTGTCATCGCGCTGGCCGCGTTTGAAGGTCCCGAAGTCGCAGCTGCCTACCAACGAGCACGAAAAGATCGCGACCGCCAAGTCCGCGACGCAGTCGAAGAACTGCTGGGACCCGTCGAAGAGGACTGACGAAAGAGGACTGACGAAAGAGGTCTGACGAGAGAGGACCGATGTCCTCAGCGACCTCGCCCGTCAGCGCTGCCAGCCTTCATGAACATCACCTGAACCGACTCGTAGTGCTCAATCACCCGACCCGCTCCAAAGGCAACGGCTTCAAGCGGGGACTGCACCAACTGCACCCGAACATTTGTCTCGCGCGACAGCCTCTGATCCATGCCCCTCAACATTCCACCGCCACCCACCAAGTGAATACCCTGCACAATGAGGTCCTGAGCGAGTTCAGGCGGCGCCTGAGCAAGACAGGAGAGCACCGAATCGACCATCGCCGCAACCGGCTCCTCTATCGCCCTGCGGATCTCCATTGGCGTCAAAACGATGGTCTTCGGCAACCCGCTCATCATTTCGCGACCGCGTACCTCCGCGTTGACTTCGTTTTCGGTTGGAGCAGCCGAACCCAAGACAATCTTGATGTCCTCCGCGGTACGCTCTCCGATCGCAATTCCATACTGGCGGCGGACATATGCCTGCACCGCGCTGTCGATGTCGAACGAGCCAACCCGCACCGCTTCAAGCGCAACTACTCCGCCAAGAGACAGCAAGGCAGATTCTGTGGTTCCACCACCGATGTCAACGACCATGTTGCCAATCGGTTCATTGATCGGAAGATCGGCACCAATTGCAGCCGCGACCGGTTGTTCAATGAGTTGCGCATCAGCGGCTCCCGCTCCTCGGGCAGCATCGGTTACGGCCCGTCGTTCGACAGCGGTGATCGCAGAAGGCACGCAAATCACCACGCGAGGGCGATTAAGGCGGCTTACCCCCACGCGCTGCAAGAGAAGACGGAT
Source organism: Candidatus Aldehydirespiratoraceae bacterium (assembly GCA_965198365.1). Lineage (GTDB taxonomy): Bacteria > Actinomycetota > Acidimicrobiia > Acidimicrobiales > Aldehydirespiratoraceae > VXYK01. The sequence goes on from OZ240617.1 coordinate 3,348,907, forward strand.
CATCCGCTGCGTAACATCGAAATCGGTGATCGCGCCTTGACGAAGAGGGCGTACCGCCACGATATGGCTCGGTGTCCGCCCGATCATCTGCCACGCTTCGCGGCCAGTAGCGAGCACCTTCTGGGTGCGACTATTCACCGCGATCACGGACGGCTCGTTCAAGACGATGCCCTCCCCTCGGGCGTACACCAGCGTGTTCGCGGTGCCCAAGTCGATCGCTAAGTCACGTGCCAGAACTCAACTCCTCGCCAGAATCGGGATCAAACGGGACGATCCCGGTTGGTTGTTCAACCGTTGGTGAGCTATTACGCGGAGCGAGCGCTCTCAAATGCTCACCGAAAGTAGGCGGGGGGGTCGTCCTGGCACGATGCCACAACCACAGAATCAGTGAACCTACGATCGCAATCGCAACGGCCACCACAAGAAAACCGACTGCGCTACTCATGAGTCGAGCTTTGTCAAATGTTGCGCTTCAAGTCCCCAAGACTCACCGTCAGCCCAAATCTCCCTCTTCCAAATCGGCACGGTTGCTTTGAGGGCGTCGATTCCATAGCGGGCCGCAGCAAACGCCTCAGGTCGGTGAGGGGACGAGGCCACCACCACAACCGACGACTCACCCAGCTTCACCACGCCCACTCGATGCAAGAGCACAATCCTCCCCAGAGCGGACCATCGCTGACGCATTTGCCCAGCTATCTCTTCTAGTATCGGCACAACATAGCGATCATAAGCTTCGTATTCGAGTCGTTCAACGCATTCTCGCCCCTCAGCGTGATCTCTAGCTGTTCCACTGAACAAGACAACTGCACCGCAACTGGGAAGTACCGCCCAATCGACGGCTTGACCCACCGGAAGCGTTTCCTCGGTCAGTCCCAGCCAAGTATCGGAGTCGGTTGGCGGAGCGAGCATTCCATGAGCCGGCATTCTGTAATGGTACGGCTCCAACCCTGGGTCCGTCACGATCCGGTGCGGCGGACTCTGCTTACTCGCCGCAACAACCACACCAAAACCCCGAGTCCTCCCAGTACTCCCAACGCCGCGATCGCCAAGGCCAACTCTTGACGCCGACGCGCCGGCACCCAGTCGAGTGGACCCGGATTGTGCGAAACAACCCATGCTTCCTCATTTGAGTATGCCGGCTCCCAACCGAGCGCTCGAAGCCGATCACTGGCGATCACCCAAGCATGCGACGTGTAGGGCACGACACCGGGCGGAATAGGAGCCAGTCCCGCCTGCCACCGGACAGCGGCAAGACCTCGAGCCATCCACAACGGGACACGCAGTCTCGGTTTGGGTCCTTCGAGATCACGGAGCGAGTCAGGTGGAATCCAACCATCAGGTGCAACATTCAACGGGCCGTCAGCACGACACACAACCGCGGTTATTACTGCACTGACCAGGTCATCAATGTGGAGGTACTGCACGGGGGGGTCGCCATCAGCAGCAACTCCAAGTCGAGCGCTATGAAGGACCCGGGCTAATTGCCCCAAATCGTCGTCGGTAACGATTGCTGTTGGACGCAAAACCGAAACCGCTGTGGACCGATGAGCTGTCTTCCATTCAGTTGTCATCTTTTCGATCTCCGCTCGCGCTACAGCCCACGAGAAGTCGGGGTTGGGGCGTACTGGAGCGTCCTCGGTCAGCGGAATCGGGTTGGCGGTACGAGCGCCATAGACCAGCGCCGTTGACAGAAGCACGAGCTGACCGACCCGGCAATCCGCCGCTGCGTCCAGGATCCGCTTGGCTATCAGCAAGTCCAATTCATCAGATTTAGGATTTGTTTTACCCGGAGTGCCCCGAGAACTTAGATGCACGACTGTATCGGCATCACAAAACAAGGATCTGAGGTCTGCGAACTGCAGATCAACACGCTTGATCTCGACTCCCGGTGGCAGCGAGGGCAGTGTCGTTTGGTCAACCGCTAGCACGTCAAAGCGCGGCTGCGCGCTGGTTAGTTTCGCTACGACCCGCGCCCCAACGTCTCCAGCCGCGCCCGTGACAACGATTTTGTTCATCAGCAGCCACACCAATAAGGGAGGATCGACACCGTCACGCATCTACGATGCCCGCATGAGCGACGATCTGCCACCTGAAGGCGAGTCGCTCGGCGCGTTTCTTGGTGAGATCATGAAGATGCTGTCCGGTGCAAGCGGCTCTTCACCCAACTCAGCGCGTGATCTCGCCCGCACAATCGCCACCGGTGGGAAGTCCGAACCCAATATCGATCCCCGCGAGCGGATCACGATCGAGGAGTTGGTGCGCGTAGCTGAGTTGCAGGTCCAGTCGGAGACACAACTAGTGGTGGCTCGCGGCGCAGCCTTGAGAGTAGACGTTGTCAACCGCACGCAGTGGGTCGACAGCACGATCGAGCACTATCGACCATTGCTAGGAGCAATCGCCTCATCGATATCGACAGGTTTGCCAACACCCGACGACCTCTCTGAAAACGACCCGATGCGCCAGATGATGGCAGGACTTTCTCAGATGCTCGAATCGATGTTGCTTACTATGACGACCGGTTCGATGGTTGGCGAACTGGCGCGGATTGCTTTCGGAGGCTTTCAACTACCGCTCCCGCGCCCAACGAACGCTCCGTTACTGATTCTGCTTCCAAACGTTGACCGATTCGGGCAGGAATGGTCTCTCGACCCCGACGATCTCCGGCTCTGGGTGTGCCTCCACGAGACAGCTCACCGGGCTGTGCTGGGAGTTCCCCATGTGAACGAGCGCTTGAGTGACTTACTGCAACGCCATGCCAGTGCTTTTGAGCGCGATCCCGAGGCACTGAACGACCGCCTCGGCAACTTCGACCTGAGCGCAGGTCCAGAGGCTTTCGCAGAGTTGAACAAGACACTCAGCGATCCCGAGATGATTTTCGGTGCGGTCCGTTCCCCAGCGCAAGCGGCGCTCGAACCTGAGATCACCGCGCTGGTCGCGGCCATCACCGGATACGTCGACTATGTGATGGATCAGACTGGGGGGAGCATCATTGGGTCTTACGACATGGTCACCGAAGCACTCCGCCGACGCAGAACTCAAGCCGACGCTTCTGACCGGCTAGTTGAGCGCATCCTCGGCCTAGAACTTGATCAGAACCAATACGATCGCGGCACAGCATTCGTCGAGGGTGTCATTGAGCGTGCCGGGACTACCGGACTCAGCCGTCTCTTCGACGACCCCACCCATCTCCCCACGCCATCGGAAGTTGATGCGCCGGGATTGTGGTTGGCCAGGATCGATCTGCCGTCTAGCTAACGAACTCTGTTGGGCTAACGGGGCGGCGTGTCGTCTAGTTCGTTTTGCTCACTGGGCGAACCGTCGGACGGGATTGGGTCAACTTCGACACCATCTATGGACGAAACATAAGGCGTGCTCTCGTCCCATGTCTTCGGTCTGGCATAGTCGCTTGTCCCTGCTGGAGGCGCTGGTTGAGATGCACGGATCTCCTCGTCAAACTCCACGTCACTGTCAGCTCGCCCGGCTGTCCGGTCAGCGGATGGACGCTTGTTTGTTGAGGCCCGTCGAAGTTTGAACAAGCGTCCGGGATTGCCGAACACATAGACCAGCAAGGCAACTCCGCCTACCGCACCAACCAAACCCGCTCCAACTGGAACGCTCAACCGAATGACCACCGGCACCATGGCCCCTGTCGCGAACGCAAGCTGAAAGCGCGCTTCAAATCGAGCAAAGGAACGCCCATAGTTGGCGACCGGCGCGTCCCGTTGGACCAACGCATCAAAAGCAAGCTTTCCGGTGCCAGCCGCAGCCGTGACCGTGCACGCAAAGATGACCGTGCCGAACAGGCCCCCAGACAGCGCAGCAAAACCCGCTCCAGCCACAAGCACAGTAATCGCCCCAAGCAGGATTTGTTCTTCGGTCAAACGCCGACGCAACGTTGGAGCGAAACGCACACCACCGAGAGTCCCAACCACAGCAAACAACCCCACAATCCCGAAATGCCACACGGGCGCTCGGGGATCGCCGGTTATGTCAATGTCTCGCACCGTCGCCGTGGCACCACCCAACGCGGCGCCTTCTGTGCTCACATCAAGACCATCCTTGCCACCCCTCAATTCGAACATCAGCAGCATCGTCACAAACCCGACAATGCCTCTAACGATCATCATCGAAGTCGCGGCTAGAAGGATCTTTCTGTCCCTGAGTTCCGCCCGTTCCAACTGCTCAGGCGGGACCGCGGCAACGACAATCGACGGGATTGCCAGGGCCAGCAACGTGGCCAGCACAAAACCCACGAGACCCACCGCTGCAGATGCAGCCGGGCCACCAAAAATGCTGAAGAGTCCTGCTAAACCCGCACCGATCGGACCCGATATTGCGCTGATCAGCGCTAATCGACTGTTGGCTCCAACCAGATCTTCATCAGAGGTCACCAAACGGGGAACAACTGCACTCTTGGCAACCGAATAACTCTTCTGCAGCACAAGGACGCCAAAAATCTCTGGAAACAAAAGCAGCGTGCCGACATGCTGGATCATCAACAGTGCGAGCAACGCCCGACCTATCGTCGTGACAATGATCATCATGCGACGACCGCCATGTATACGGTCGATGGCTGGACCGATCAGCGGCGTAACTACAGCAAACGGAGCCATCGTCAACAACAACGCCAACGCCACCCGTCCCCGTGACTCTTCTGGACTGATAGCGAAGAAGATTGAACCTGCTAGAGCAGCCGCGATAGCCCCGTCAGCAGCGGCGCTCATCGCATGCAAACGCGCCAACCGCATGAACGGCGTGACAATCGCTTTTTCAGCACCGCGCGACCTCGACTCGCGCGACCTTGAACCAAAGGGAGCAAACGGTCGCTTGTCGTCAGTGTTCACGCAAGCATTCTGAGCGAAGGAACGACCCCTGTCACGGAATCAAGCAGCAAAACATCATGTTCGTATGTCAAAACCCGCCGTGCTGACACCAAATCGAACCAACCCATGGCATCCACCTCAGAATTCGGCTCGAATTGCCCGTCGAGCACCTGCATGGTCCAATACACGACTGCTTTGCGACGGCCACGACCGTCTCGATAACGAATCAGCGGCAAGCGCTCAAGGCGCTTACACTTAAATCCAGTCTCCTCGTGCACTTCGCGCCAGGCGGCCTTGCCCAGAGTCTCACCCGGGTCGAGTTTGCCCTTGGGAAACGACCAGTCGCAGTGAACGGGCCGATGGATCAACAGAACCTCTGTGATGCCACGGTGATCGCGAAGCACCACACCTCCAGCGGCCCATACCTCGATTTTGGGGAACTTGCGCGAAAGCCGGTCGTAGAGATCACCCACGGGCCCGCACCCTCGCAAGCTCTTGGAGCGTTTCGTGGACATCAATACCGACAGTACCGTTCTGGCGTGTCCAGACACCGGACCCATCAAGAGTCCACGACAGACAATCATCCGCTAGGTTCGCGTCCAGCACCTCAATGAGCCGATTCTCTAGATCCGGATTGCTCATTTCGAGGAGCACTTCGACCCGTCGATCAAGGTTCCGACGCATGAGATCGGCGCTGCCGATGTAGGTACGGCTCTGCGGTTTGCCACCACCATTCGCACCTCCACCATTAGCGAAGTGAAAGATCCGCGAATGCTCCAGATAGCGACCCACAATCGAGCGGGCCCGAATGTTCTCCGACAAGCCCGCCAGACCCGGACGCAAACAGCAAACGCCCCGCACAATCAAATCAATTTCAACTCCAGCGCTGGAAGCTTCGTAGAGCTTTTCGACCATCTCGGTGTCGACAAGGCTGTTCATCTTGAGAATCATCCGGCCTTGGCCGCTGGCGATTTCAGCGTCGATCAACTCGTAGAGGCGTGAGCGCAGCATCTCGGGAGCCACCAAAATGCGCTCATAGTCGCGAGCTCGGCTGTAGCCGGTGAGGTAATTGAACAGATCAGCTAAGTCATCACCCACCACAGGATCGGCTGTCAACACACCAAAATCTTCATAGAGACGAGCGGTGCGGTGGTTGTAGTTGCCGGTGCCAATGTGACAGTAGCGGCGGATCCCGTCAGATTCTTCGCGCACAACCATGGCGATTTTGGAGTGAATCTTGAGACCGACGATGCCGTAGGCCACGTGCACTCCCGCTTGTTCGAGTCGCCGAGCCCAACCGATGTTGGCCTCTTCGTCGAACCTCGCCTTGACCTCAATCAACACTGCCACCTGTTTGCCGCGCTCGGCCGCATCAATCAGCGCATCGATGATCGGGCTGTCGCCGGATGTGCGATAGAGCGTGAGTTTGATGGCGAGGACCGATTTGTCACGGCTGGCTTGACGAACAAACTGGACAACCGATCTGCTGAACGACGAATACGGATGGTGCAGCAGGACATCTCGAAGGACCAGCACATCAAACAAGTTGCTCGGCTCGTTCTCAGACTTGAGTCCTGGCTCGGTGATCCCGCGCCAATGCCCCCACTTCTGGCGCCCAAGGTCGATGTCGGCCACGGCGTTCAGCGACGTCGCGTCCAAAGGAACTGAACTCGAGTAGACATCAACCGGTTCGAGATCAAGCTCCCGGATCAACAGTTCCAGGGTTTGCTGCGACATCGATGACGCAACTTCAAGGCGAACAGCGCGTCCGAAGCGGCGGCGCCGCAACTCGATCTCAACTGCCGCGAGCAGGTCTTCGGCTTCTTCTCCGAGAGTCAAGTCGGCGTTGCGGGTGACACGAAACGGCGCCGATTCAACAATGTCCATTCCGGGGAACAACTGGTCGAGGTGCGCGGCGAGGACCGATTCAAGCGAAACAAAGCGAAGGCCTTGGTCAAGCGAAATCCACCGCTCGAGAGTGTTTGGGACTTTGACACGCGCGAAACGTTTCTCACGATCCGCTGGGTTGCGGACAACAACAGCAAGATTGAGCGACAGATCCGAGATGTAAGGGAATGGGTGACCGGGATCAACCGCCAACGGCGTGAGTATCGGGAAGATACGGCTGCGAAACCTCTCGGCGATCATGTCTCGCTCGTCGCTAGTCAGATCATCGAACTCAAGCAGTTCGATGTTCATCTCGTTGAGAGCGGGCAGAATCTGAGTGGCAAAGATCTTTTCCTGACGTGCACCAAGTTCAAGCACCACCGAGCGGATGTCTTCAATCTGCTTGCGAGGAGTACGGCCGTCGGGACCTACTGTGGAGATACCCGCGGCGATCTGATCATGAAGCCCAGACACCCGCACTTGAAAAAACTCGTCGAGGTTGCTGGCATAAATCGACAAGTAGCGAACCCGCTCCAGGAGCGGAACTTTCAAGTCGGCGGCAAGTTCCAGGACCCTGCCGTTGAACGCCAGCCAACTCAGCTCGCGGTTCAGCACAGCGGTGTCGTTAACGTCCCAGCCACCAACCCGAACACTCACATCTGACCCTCCTCAACGAGTAGGGCCGCGCCCAACGCTCCACTGGAGTCACCAGTGGACGCAGCCCGGATCGGCGCCACGCTCCCCGCGAAGACACGAGTCCCAAGCCTTGCGGCAACATCATTTCGGAACGTCGACCCAAGTCTCTCGGCCATCCCACCACCGAGTACGACCATCTCAATATCGATCAAGTTAATGACTGAAGCCAGCGCTGCAGACAGTGCTTCGGCGGCTTGGTCGATTAGACGAAACGCCAGTTGATCGCCTTCGTCAAGGGCGCGTTTCCAAAGTTTGGATTTCATGGGACCCTCACCGGCAAGCGCAATCAGAGCCGACGACTCGCCTTGCGCATGAAGAGTTCGGGCGCGGCGCTCAAGTGCTGAGCGTCCGGCATAGTCCTCAAGCTCCCCCAAGTACTCATTGTCTGCTTTTGCCCGGTTCTCCTTCGCCAAGAAATCGACGAACGTGTGGCCGATTTCGCCTGCCACTCCACGCGGTCCTCGACGCAACCGTCCGTCGAGAATCAGCCCCGCTCCAACACCGGTGCCCATGAACACGCCGACAAGGTTGTCTACACCTCGGCCCGCCCCCAACTGGTGTTCGGCGAGTGTCGCTACGTTGCAATCGTTATCGACAAACACCGGTCGTTGGTCGAATCGAGCGGACAGTTCGCCGGCGACATCAACAGGGGAAGTCCAGCCAAAGAGATTGCAGGCGAGCGGAAGCACCCCGCTACCCGGTACCACCGGACCGGGTACCCCTACACCTATCCCCGAAGCGATGCCATCGGGATCGACTTCGCGGGCAGCAACGATCATCGCATCGAGAATGGCCTCAGGCCCCTCCCTACTCGGCGTGGGTAGCTTGTGTTTGTCGAGTACCTCGCCATTGTTGGCGAGCACCGCCAAGATCTTGGTACCTCCGAGATCAATGCCGATCGACGCCATCTACCGCTCCCCCGAACCTTGCGGTGGGCTCACGCCCTCACCACATCGTCTTCCGGGTAACCAAGATCCCATTCAACGACGATGCGCTCGCGTTCTCCGTCACGGTTGACTCGTTCGCGATTTCGTCGGAACTGCGGATCGTGCGGCGGAAGCAGCAGCAACCGGGCGTTCACTCGGTCACGGAAACCGTCCATCAGCTCGCGTTCTCCGAATACTGGGCGGATGTCCCAGTGTGGAGCGGTGGGTCCGAGGTAGACGATCATCGCTTGGCCTACTGGCGACTCGTCATATTCGGCTTCTGCGGTATCGGTCATCACAGCTCCTACAACTTCGATCCGTGCTGTCTTCACAGCAGTGCGCGCAAATCGGCGCGACCTGAGTTTATCGGAGCAAGAGGACCGCTTTACGCGCGATCACTTCGAGGAAGTGGAGTCCTCGTCGTCTGCGTCCTCTGTCAACCCTGACTTGAACTCTTTTTGTGCCTGGCCAAGCGAGCGCGCCAGCTTCGGGAGTTTGGCCCCACCAAACACGATCAAGACGATGACGAGAACGATGATCAACTCAGAAGCGGACGGGGTGGAAATCAAACCGTACATGAGGTCAGCTTAGCCGAGACTGCTTGGATACACCCGAGCCTGGCCATTTTCTTCCAAGCTGGCCAGCGTGTTCCAAGTTGGCCGGCGTGTTGCAAGCTGGCCAGCCTGTTGCAAGCTGGCCAGCGTGTCTGAACTAAGCCTGGCCGGCAGCGGCGGCGCGTTCCAGCGCTCGCTGGCGACGTACTCTGCGACGCTCACGTTCGCTCTTACCGCCCCAGATACCGAACTTCTCGCCATTGCTGAGCGCGAATTCGAGGCATTCGTCTTGCACCACGCAACCACGGCACACCTCTTTGGCCTCGCGTGTTGAGGCGCCGCGCTCAGGGAAAAACAGGTCGGGGTCGACTCCAAGACAGTTGGCATAGTTCTGCCAGACCATCTCTTCACGTTCTATCTCGATAACGGCCATGGGTCCCTCCGTGGCGCATAAACCTGTGTTAGATTCAGTCCGCTAGTCGCACTAATGGAATTACAACACTGTGATTTCGAATTGTAAAGCCCGTGTGCGACATTTCCAGTCGAATTTCTTCGATTCGCGCGAGAAATCAGGGGTCTAGCCCCCATCACAGGCGCTTACAACAGCCGTTCAGCGTCTTGAGCGGACGATGCTGCGTCGATTATCGACGAAATCGTGAAGCACGTAGTTGCCAAGATCTTGGTTGGTCGTAAAGAAGGCGCGGCCACCGTTCAACCGAGAAATCTCAGATACGAAACCCCGCAAATACGGAGTGACATCCAGCACGAAGGTATTGATACGGATGTCCTCGCGGGTGCACTTCACCACTTCAGCAAGCGTCAAATCGACCGTTGTACGTGACGGCGGATAATTGAAGTACGGCTGACCGGACTTGGTGATGTGTGCCGTCGGTTCGCCATCGGTGATCATGATGATCTGCTTGGTCCCCGTCTGTCGCGCCAGCATCTTGCGCGCCAGCTGAAAGCTGTGCTGCATGTTGGTGCCGTACACGTAGTCCCACGACAGCTGCGGCAAGGTGGTGGCATTGAACTCTCGGGCCACCTCCGAGAAAGACACCATGCCAAGAAAATCACGAGGGTACTGACCCGAGATCAACGAGTGCAGCGCCATGGTCACCTTCTTGGCCGGCAAGAAATTGTCCCGCATCGCCATTGACATCGACACATCAAGCATCAACACCGTTGCTGATCGGACCTGCTGTTCGGTCCGTTCGATCTCAAAGTCGTCGGGGTGAAGACGAACCGGGACACCGCCACCAGTGCGGGAAATGGCGTTGCGTAGCGTCTGCGGTATATCGAGATTGAAGGCGTCGCCGTATTCATAAGGCTTCGTTTCGTACTCTCGTTCGTGACCCAAGCCCACCTCTGACAGCGAATGTTGACCCATCATGTCGTCCGACATGCGCTTGAAAATCTCTTCGAGGGCACCGTTGCCGATCTTGCGTATGGCTCGAGGGGTGAGTTCGTAGCGACCCTCAGAATTTTCGATGAGACCAGCCTCTTCCAACATTCGGGCCAACTCCGCCAGCCTTTCGAGGCTCTCTGCTGATTCATCGCCGAGTAGGTCTCGAGCACGGTCGATATCGACCTCGGCCAAAGCTCCAGGATTGTTGGCTCCCCGCAAGAGATTGTCGAGCTGATCGATGTCGCCGAGTTCACCCATCATGTCCATCGCTGAAGACATATCGAGCGGGTCGGTGCCCTCAAAGTCGTAAGACTGGCTCCATCCCATTTGCGGGAATTGCTCACGGAGGTTGCCAGCGAGCTGGTCCATCTGCCAGCGCAGATCCATGTCCTCCATCAACTGATCGCTCAGTGCCTGAAGCTGCGCTCGTTGCTCGGGCGTCATCGAATTCAACATCTGCTGAGCCTGGGCCATCCGCTGTGCCATCACTTCGAGCAACTCGTCGAGCGTTCTCGGATTTTCCGGGAAGAAATCGCCGTAACGCTCCATGAAGCCATCGAAGTCCACAACCTCGCCATTGGCCCGCTGTTCGAGCATGTGGTTGAGTTCGGCCAACATGTCCTTTAAGCGAGCCATGTCCTCAGGGGTCATGTCGTTGACACCCTCGGCCATCTGATCAAGTTGTTGTTGCATGAGCTGTTCACGCAACCGGTCCATGAGTTCCTCAAATTGTTGCTGCGCCTGCCGGCTTTCGAACTCATAGCTCTGGAGGCTTTTGACTTTGCCCGCGAGGTCCGGCGGAAGCATGTCAAGCTCCATGTTCTTCATCGTTGCCGAGTCGCTGGCGAGCTCTGAACGCCTTTCGTCACCCGACTCGCTCGCGTTGTCAACCATGTCTTGCAAAGCTCTGCGCTCGGTGTCGACCACATCGTTGAGCGCGTCGGAAATCTCATCGAAGACGCCACCGAGGTCGTGCTGATCAAGGATTTCACGGCGCTGTTCGCGGAGACGATCAAGCATCTCGCGAATTCCTTTCATGTGGCGTCCGTCGCGATCCGTCATGCCGCCCTGCATGATCCGGCGCAGTGCACTGTTGACATCGCCGTGATACAGCAAGTCGTCTGCCAACTCGTCAAAGAGGCGATCCGCGTCAACATCGAACCCGCTTTGTGTGCCGTCCCATGCCGAGTAGCGGAAGTGCGGTGGCTTGCGACGATTGCGGCGACGACGCCGACGGAGAACCATGGCGAAACCCTAACCCGTCGGACTACCCCGACACCTAGACGCCGCTCCCTGTTCGCTACGTCTGGTGATCTTGTTAACGTTGGCTAACAATGAGTGAGGGAACAGTCGCTGAAACAGAAGAATCGCCAACGCCTGCCGACGAACCGAACCGTCGACCCCCCAACCGCAGGGCGCTGATACTCGAGGCGGCGATAAAGCTCTTTCACGAAAGGGGCTATCCGGCAACCAGCGTCGATGACATCGGTAGTGCGGTTGATGTGAGCGGACCCGCCATTTACCGCCATTTCTCATCCAAGGAAGAGATCCTGATTGAGGCCATGATCCTCGCTGCGGACGAAGTTCACGAAGCAATCCAGGCCACACAAGTCTCCGCCGATGAACCGTTGCTTGAGCGCTATGTCAGCGCCTACATACGCACCGCCTTGCGTCGTTCGGCGCTCATCGCAGTGTGGACCAGTGAAGCCCGCCACCTCTCGGCACAGCGCCGCTCCCCCATGTCGAAACGACTACGAGCCTGGATCAACGACTGGACTGCCGTGCTGGTTTCGGTCCGGCCGGAGCTGACCAACGAACAAGCCAACCTGCTGGTCACAGCAACCATCGGCATGATCACATCGGTAGCCACCAACGCTCGAGTCGATCAGCGGACCCAAAACCGACTAACAACCATTGCAATGGCAACGCTTCAAGCGCCCATTGAATAATCCCCCCAACAGGAGAAACAGCAATGCCCATCGACCCAGAAGCCGTCGGCAACACCAGCGAACCAGCCGAAATCACCTGGTCCTCAAGCGACAGCCTGCTCTATGCCCTCGGGGTTGGCGCGGGTATGACCGACCCGACCGGCTTTGAATTGGAGTTCACCACCGAAAACACCAAGGACACGCCACAAACCGCGCTTCCCACCCAGGTCGTGGTCATGGGCGCCGGCAAGATGCCGAAGTTCGGCAACTACAACCTCGCGGCACTGCTGCATGGTGAACAAGAGATCGAACTGCACCAAACCCTGCCAGCAGAAGGTTCGGCCATCGGCACCGGCAAGGTGGCAGCCATCTACGACAAGGGCAAAGCCGCTCTGGTTCGCCTCGAAACCACCGTTACCGATATCTCTCGAGCGCCACTTTGGACCAGCCGGTCGGGGTTGTTCATCTCCGGTGAGGGTGGATGGGGTGGTGACCGAGGTCCGGCCAGCGACTGGGCGTTGCCCGAACGCGATGCCGACACCGTGGTCGGTTACGACACCCGCACTGATCAAGCCCTGTTGTATCGCCTCAACGGCGATCGCAACCCGCTTCACAGTGACCCCTCCTTCGCTGGTATGGCGGGCTTTGACAAGCCGATCCTGCATGGCCTCTGTACCTTTGGTTTCACCGGGAGGGCGTTGCTACACGGACGCTGTGGGGGCGACACCAGCCGCTTCGGGTCGATGGGCGGGCGCTTCAAGTCCCCGGTCATACCCGGCGAGCGGCTCGATGTTCACATGTGGGATGTGAACGGTCGGACTCTGTTCCAGACCCGGGTCGGCGACCGAGTGGTCTTCGACGCCGGCGTCTTTACTCCCCGCTAGGCGACTCATGTAACGTCGGGTCAATGTATGTTCCCGCGCCTGAACACACTGGGCAGATCAGCGCATGGCTTGAGCGTGAGCTAGGCGGCAGAGTCGTCAATATCAAGCAGCAGCCTCGCTGGCGGCCGGTGTGGTTTGCCGACCTTGAGCGTGATGGCGAGACCCTGGAACTGTGCGTGAGGGCCGAGCGGTCCGACATGGCATTGATCTTCCCGCTTGAGCACGAAATGCGTTTCCAGTCATTGCTGGAGGAGCGCGGGATCCCTGTCGCCGCGGTCATGCGGACGGGATCGGGTCAGGGGCCAGGAACACTTCGGTGACACCCCCGATGACGAGCGCGCAGCAGCAGTCGACGACTACCTCGGCCATCTCGCCCGACTCCACGCGCTCGATCCAGAACCCTTCGCCGCCGCGGGCATCACCCGAGCAAACGACCCTGCTGCATCAGCAACCGTGGGCCTGGCCCGCTACGAAGAGGTCTACAGATCTCAGAAAGTACATCCAGATCCCTTTCTGGAGTTCTGTCTTGGTTGGCTCCGCCGCAACCCGCCCGATTCCAAGGGGCGTGAAGCTCCCATAGTGTGGGATTCGGGTCAGTTTCATCATGCGGACGGCAAGATCGTGGCCCTGCTAGACCTTGAACTCGGACACATTGGCGACCCCATGATGGACCTCGCCGCCTGGCGGATGCGAGACACCATCGTCGGCTACGGCGACATGGCTACGCTGTATTCCCGCTACGAGGAGTTGCGGGGCGAACCAATCGATATTGAGGCTATTCAGCACCACCATTTTGTTTTCACCCTCACCAACCAACTGGCTTTCAGCGCCGCTATCAAAGAGCCGCCGGCCAACTCGGATCTCATGACCAACCTGCAATGGTGTTACGAGACCAACCTCTTCGCCACCGAGGCACTCGCCGAGATGCTTGAGATCGAGTTGCCTCAAGTTGAGATGCCGGAGCCTGCAGGCTCCCAGGCGTCCGCAGGCCATCAACACCTCGTGGGCATGCTTCGCTCGCAACAGATCGATGATGAGGTGCAGCGCCACCGAATTCGCACTGCTTTCCGGCTGGCACGTCACCTCGCGCGCATCGACGAGATCGGCGACGCCACCGCGCAAGCCAACCTCGACGACATTCACGGCCTTGTAGGCCACAAACCCAGCGATTGGCGGGAAGGTGAGGCAGAACTCGAGCGCTTCGTGCTCGCCAACGCCGACACCCATGTCCACGACGAGGAGCTAGTGAGATTGTTTCATCGCCGCAACCTGCGCGCCCACATGCTTTTGGGACCGCCGGACTCTGCAATGACCCATCATCACCAGATCCAAACATTTGCCGCCGAGCCTAGGGGTGTGAAGTGACCAACGAAGATCCATCGGTAGCCGCTTGGCGCGAATTCTGTGAGACCATGGCCGACGCCGGGGAATTGGTGCTCGCACCCGGCGTACCCGACGATCCGAACGTCCGGGCCGAGGGAATTCGTACGCTGAGCCGATACCTCACTTTCTCACTGGAACGCTGCCTCGAGCGAAGCGGGCAATCCTGAGGGATCACTGAGCCTGCGCTGGTTCCGCTCCAACGCCCCGGTGCCCACGGCTGAGCCCCAAGTCGTGCTCTTGAGCCAAGTCGCCACGCTCGACTAGCGACCGCATTTCTTCGATCGTTTGGCGGCGGTGACAGCCGTGAAGATGATCGTTGACAATGCCTGCCGCTTGCATCAGGGCGTAGCAGGTGGTGGGTCCGACAAAGCGCCAGCCGAGCGTCTTGAGCGCCTTGCTCAGCGCCGTTGACTCGGCGGTTGTCGCCATGGCCGCCACTGTGGCGTGATCCATCCGCGCTGGGCGGGCAGTCGGATCGGGTTCGAAACTCCAGAAGAATGCGGCCAGGCTGCCATGCGCCTCCACAGTGTCGATGGCCGCGCGGGCGTTGTTGATCGTCGCTTCGATCTTGCCCCGGTGACGAACGATGCCTGCATCGCCGAGCAACCGGTCCACATCCGCAGCATCAAAACGGGCAACCTGCTCGAAGTCGAAGCCACAGAAAGCAGCACGGAAATTCTGTCGTTTGCGGAGAATCGTCAACCAGGAGAGGCCCGATTGGAAGCCTTCCAGACACATCTTCTCGTAAAGCCGCAAGTCATTTAGGACCGGCACGCCCCACTCTCGGTCGTGATACGCCGAGTAGTCGTCGTGGCCTTCACCCCACCAACAAGCCAGTGTTCCGTCAGCCCGCCGCGCCAAACCTGCAGGCACTTCGTCATCGGCCACAACCGAACTCTCCCAGTGAACAGTTCAGCCGCGGCTGCGGAATTGGGATTTGGTGCCGTAGCCGTCTTTGTTGAGACGCTTCATGAGGTGGAGACCTTCGAGAATCAACTCGGTGGCGCTGGCCACCAAAGCCGGAGATTCAGCTTGATCTTCGTCAGACAACAGCGCCTGTACCGGAGGAATAAACGCCGGAATCTGCTCAAGCATCGCCGCGTATGCCTCGTCGGTGACATCTTCGCCGGTGTCGACGACAAGGTCGCCCTCAAACGCCTCGACCACCGCGAGATGCGTGTCCGGCGGCACTCGCTCCCTGAACACCGCGAGCACCGCGGCGCGCACCAGATTGTTGAGGATCTCGCCGTCGCGTCCCTCATCGAGAGTTTCCATCTCAACTTTTCCCGAAGTCGACGCGGGCAACGCTTCAAGATCGACAATTCGCGGCACGACATGGCTGCCGCCTGCACGCAAGGTGCGTCTCACCGCGTTGGCGACCATGATTTCTTCGTTGGCAATCGACAGACGAACCGACACACCCGAACGTTGCGAGATGTGCTGGCTGGCTCGAGCCGTGTGAGTAAGGGTCGCCACGATCTCACTCATATACGACGGGACCGAGACCTCAATCCCGTCGGCGAAGGCGACATCGGCCTCCTGTTCAACAATCGCCATCTCAGTGACAACATCGAGGGGATAATGGGTACGAATCTGTGAGCCGAAACGATCTTTGAGCGGGGTAATGATCCGACCCCGATTGGTGTAATCCTCTGGATTCGCTGACGCCACCAGCACGACATCAAGCGGCAGCCTCACCTTGTGACCACGGATCTGCACGTCACGTTCTTCCAACACGTTGAGCAAACCGACTTGAATGCGCTCCGCTAGGTCGGGCAGTTCGTTCATAGCGAAGATGCCACGGTTGGTGCGCGGCACAAGGCCGTAATGAATTGTGAGTTCATCGGAAAGATAGCGGCCTTCCGCCACCCGGATGGGGTCGATCTCGCCGATCAGATCAGCGATCGAAGTGTCTGGGGTGGCCAGCTTCTCGCCCAAGCGATCATCACGGTGCACCCACGAAATCGGTGTGTCGTCGCCGTGCTCTGCGATCAGGTCGCGGGCGTAGCGGGAGATTGGCTTGTAGGGGTCATCGTTGATTTCCGAACCCGCAACAATCGGCATCCATTCATCGAGCAGGTTGGTGAGGTCGCGAATCATGCGGGTCTTGGCCTGCCCCCGTTCACCTAAAAAGATGATGTCATGACCAGCTATCAAGGCGTTGGAAAGCTGGGGGTTGACGGTGTTGTCATAACCGATCACCTCGCTGAACAGCGGCTCGCCGCTGCGTATGCGCTCGATGGTGTTGTTTCGTAGTTCTTGACGGACAGGGATTGACTCCCACCCGCTCTTACGAAGCGCCCCTATGGTCTCTGGTCTCGACATCCCCGAACTGTACACCGGCGTTCTGGCGGTGCCATGAGTCGGAAACCGGCGCACGGCACCGCCAGAACTCCCTAGGGGTACGCTCGACAAGATGGAATTGACCGGCCAGTGGCGGGCCACCACCGCCAACGACGAGATGCGTCGGACGTTTCATCAACCCGAGCTCGATGATCGTGCCTGGTCAGAGATAACAGTTCCCGGCCATTGGTCTAACCATCGGGAGTTTGCTGAGGCCCACTCGGTGCTGCATCGAACCCGCTTTGTGCTCAAAGCACCAGACGTTGAACGTCGCTGTTGGCTATGGCTCGACGGTGTCTGTCAACAGGGCGATGTCTGGCTCAACGGTCGCTACGTCGGCACCACCGACGGTTACTTCATTTCCCACGGTTTCGACATCACCCAACACCTTGAGGACCGCAGTGATCACCTGCTGGCTGTAGACGTGACTTGTGCTCTCCACAAGGGCGCCGCTGCTCGAACATCTCTGATGGGGGCACTTATCGACCCAGAACTTTCTGGGACTGCGGGAGAAAACCCCGGTGGCATTTGGCGGCCTGTCCGCATTCGCGAAACCGGGAGCACGGCGATCCTCTTCTCCCGCACCGTTTGCCTGGACGCCGACAAAACCAGCGCAACCCTCGCCATGCGCTGCGTGTTTGATTCCCCCGTCGCAGGGCCAGTTGTGTTGCGAACCACAGTCTGCGGCCAAGAGCACGAACTGGAGCATCCCGCCGCAGCCGGTGAGAATCGGGTCGAGTGGACAGTCGATGTGCCCGAACCGGAACTGTGGTGGCCACACTCGCTCGGCGACCAGCCACTGCATGACCTGCGCTGCGAGGTGGTCGTCGACGGTGAGGTCTCTGACTCACATGAGACCCGCGTCGGCTTTCGTTCGGTGCGCATGCGCAACTGGATTCTGCGTATCAATGGCGAACGACTCTTTGTCAAGGGCATCGGCATGCTTCCGACGTCAGCTCGTCCCGGCGACGCCAGCGCTGTGGAAGTGGCCGACGACGTACTTGCAGCCAAACGTGCTGGTCTCGACATGATTCGTGTGATCACCCACATCGCCCGCCCTGAGGTATACGAAACAGCCGACGAGATTGGCATGCTGCTGTGGCAGGACTTGCCTCTCAGAGGACAGATGGCGCGCAGCGTTCGCGGCCAGGCAACACGCCAGGCCCGAGAGGCGGTTGATCTATTGGGTCATCACCCATCGGTGGCCGTTTGGTGCGCCCATGACGAACCGTTCAAGAAGCCAGACACACCTGCGCCGACACCCCCTTTGTTGGGCCAACAAACGCCCTCATGGAACCGCACCGTGCTGGACCGTTCGGTGCGCCGAGTGCTCACTCGCACCGATGGTTCCCGTCCGGTGGTGGCGCACACCGCGGTGCCGCCAACCTTTCCCGACTTCGACGGCACGACCAACCATCTCTGGTTCGGCTGGCACCATGGCAGAGCATCTGAGCTCGCTGCCGCCGCGGCCCGGATCCCACGGATGGCCAGGTTCGTAACCGCATTTGGAGCCGCCACTGTTGAACCCCAAAACCCGCATCTCCAAGATTCCAATCCCCACGACTCTCAGTGGCCTTCGCTTGACTGGGAACAGATCGCCGCGTCGATCGGTGCTCCCACCGAGTCACTGTTGCACCTCGTAGCGCCTGAACGTGGACGCGACGCAGCGGACTGGGCAGCACGCACCGGTCTCGCTCAAGCCGAAGTCATCAAGACCTCCATCGAATTGTTGCGTCGGTTGAAATACCACCCGACCGGCGGGTTCTCACTGTTTTACTTGGCTGACGCCACTGATGCCGGTGGTTTCGGTGTTCTCGACCGCCAGCGGCGGGCCAAGCCAGGCTGGCAGGCCCTTATCGATGCCTGTCGCCCAGTCATCGTCGTGGCAGACCCTCTGCCCGCTCTGCTATCGCCGGGTGAAGAGATCAACTTGGCTGTGCATGTTGTGTCTGATGAGCGCGCGCCTATCGGCGAGGCGACGGTGCGGGCGACGGTGCGGGCCAATATCACTGGTGGCGGCTCTGCGATCGTTTCTGAGCAGAGTTGGGGGGGGACGATCCCTGCTGACGACTGTTCGCTTATCGGCAGGGTCAAGGCCATCGTGCCAGGGGTCGCCAACGAACTTGTTGTCAGTCTCAAGTTGACTGCAGATCAGTTGACCGTCACTAATGACTACCGAAGCCCGGTTCACAACCTGGCCGTATAGATTTCCGGTTCGGTAATCAAATCGGTTAGGCAAGCGATCATGAGCGTCGTCCTCGAAGCAGAGATCAGCCCTGGGATGAACACCGCGGCTGCGGTGCGGTTGGCTGAACTCGCCGAAGAAGCCGGTTTCGCCAGGCTGGGTATCTCCGATGTGGTGTTCTGGCCCGACTCATTCATGGTCCAAGCGCTCTGCGCTCAGGCCACCCGACGCATCGCGGTGGGGGCCATGGTCACCAACCCCTACACACGTCACCCGGTCGTGTTGGCCGGAGCGCTCGCAACGCTCGACGACCTTGCTGGTGGTCGGGCATTCTGCGGACTGGGTGTGGGGGCCGGTTTGGAGCCATTGGGGATCGACTACCCGAAACCGGTTGCCGCGCTACGCCAAGCCGTTACCGAGATCCGCACGTTGTTAGGCGGCGGGGAAGTGGGCGGTGAGCGCCTGATCCGTCCGCCAACGCATCCGATACCGATCTCCATTGGCACGCGCAGCCCTCAAGTGATGCGCTTGGCCGGAGAAGTGGCCGACATCGCCTTGGTCGGGGGGCGTTATCTCTCCGCGGGTCTGGCCACGCAATACCGATCTTGGCTGGCCGAGGGTGCCGGACGTGTGGGGCGCACGCTTGAGGACTTGGAGGTGGCCCCCCGCCTGACCCTGTGCTGCTCTGTTGACGGCGATCTGGCCAGACGCAGCGTCAAACGCTATGTCGCTCACTACCTCACCCTGATTCGCCCCGCTGAACTGGAGGTGGACCCCGATCGCATGACCGCAATCGAGGCTGCTCTAGAGCGCAGCCAGGGTTGGTACTTCGACCACAACCGAACCGACGACGATGCCCTCGACCAGCTCATCGACAACCGTCTAGTGGAGGCTTTCACCATCGTCGGCACCCCCGACGAGTGCGCGCAGCAGCTTGAAGCTGTGCTCGACATGGGTTTCACCAGCGTCAGCCTCAACCTTGCCGCCACTGCCCGCCGCACCGCCGCGGAGGGCCTGGCCGAAACCATCACCTCCTTCTCCCCCGTCGTCGCCACGCTGGCCTCTCCTTTATGAGTCAGTCAAACGGAACGTTCTAAGCTGCGGCGCAGCTGTGTCAGGCCATCGGATCCAGGTGATGTGCGTTATCGCGACCGTAGTCCGTAGCTCCGAGACTGTATTTAATGTAATATAACGAAAAATAATGTTACTCTCCCGAATAGGCTGCTAGAGTGCCGCGAAAGGCAAACCACTGCAGGAGGATCGCCGTGACATCCGAAGCCATCGCCGCAGTGCGCCGAACACCCACGGATCCCACCGAGACGCTGACGAAAACCGTCCCCAACGACATCGAAACTTCGTCTGGAGATGCGGCACAGTTGAACGAGTTCCTTGGAGAGGCGATCAAGGAGTACGAGGCGGAGTTCGGAGCATTCACCGAGGAGGAACTCTCTGCGGCGCGTTCTGAGATGGGGCGGTGACAACGCTGGTGCTCGACACAGGTGCGCTGATCGCCTTAGGTCGGGGTGATCGACGCGTTTGGTCCAAGCTGAGCGTGGCATTCCAGGAATCCGACACCGTTCAAGTCCCCACCGGGGCCTTGGCGCAGGCGTGGCGCGGAGGCAACCGTCAGGCGCGACTCGCCAACGCACTCAAAGGAGTCCGCGAAGTGCCACTGGACAGCCAAGCGGCACGTCAGGCCGGAGTTCTGTGCGGTGAAACCAACACCGTCGACGTTGTCGACGCCTCAGTCGTCGTTGCCGCTGTCGGGGCTGAGCGTCTAGGAACTGTCGAGGTATTCACCTCCGACGGTGGCGATCTGAGGCGCCTATTGACCGCACTCAACTCAGGGGCGCGCATTGTAAACGTGTGAATATCAGTCCAACGAACGGCACGCTGCTTCGAACGGCAGGGCGGAGTGTTACCGTGAGCCGGTGGACCAGATCAAGTCTGCCGAGCATGCGCCTGCATATGGATGGGTAGCTGCCTCTTTGGTGTTGTACATCGTGGCAGGACTGATCTTCAAAAGCCCGGTGCTGAACTGGATAGTCGGTCCGCTCTGGTTGTTCGGGACACTGTATTTGGTGCCGACTGCGATTCGTGTCCTGCGGCGCCGGGTGGTCGATCAGTGAGCTGGGCCGCGCATGAGTTCGAGAACTACTTCATCCAGCGCCACGTTGGCGTTAAGGCCTCTTTCCTCGGTGTGGTTCTCGGCACACAACTCTCGGACCTGTTCACCAAGGGCTTCGTTTATTCTGCCGACGATCCGGCTCAGTTCCATCGGGGTTGGCCCGGGGTGGGTTTCACTCACTCGTTCATTTTCGGTCTGTTTTTTGCGGTTCTGATCCTCGCCGTCACCCGTAGTCGCAGTTGGGCGGTCGGTGTGCTGATCGGCGACTGGGCTCATGTGGTGACCGACTTCGCCGACTCTGCGGGAACCATGGTGTTCTTCCCGTTCTCCCTCGAACCAGTCTCCATCAACATGTGGAAGCACGCTGCAGTCGAGGGGGCGTACGGAGATGCCGCCGCCTACTACTCCAGCCTCGGCGGCGTGTGGGACTTGTTCTGGCTGGTAATGGTGCTGCTCTTCGCCCGTCACGCCCTGGCACCTTCCTACTTCCGCGATGTCGTGATCCCCGCCGATCCGAAAGTATGGGGTTGGCTGCACCGGCGTCTGCGGATCAGCGAAGGGGGACTCTTATTGCTGTACTGGGGGTTCATGTTCTACGGTCTCGGCCGGTTGGTTGCTTGGTTCATCTACGCTCGCAGCTCTCAAGCCGATGCTCCGCTTGATCTCTCCTGGGGTGGTCCTTCGTGGGTGGTAGGCAATGACCTGTCCGATGCCGGAGTTGGCGAAGTGCTTCTGCGTACCGGGATCGGCGGTGTGCTGTTCACCTTGTTCGTGATCGTGTGCTGGAAGCTGTTCATTCACCGGTTGTGGCTGCGAGGCGAAGACCCGCCCCACGTCGAGCGAGGTCGCGGCCTGAGCGCCGTCTTCGGCCGCGACCATGTCTGACGCCGCCAAGATCCGGGTAGCCACCTACAACATCCGCAATATCCGAGCTCTGGACCGGAGTTCGTGGTGGTGGCGGCGCCGCAACCGACTCGGGGAGGTGGTGAAGGGTATCGACGCCGACATCTGGGGGTTGCAGGAGGTGTACCGCGCTCAGAACCAATGGCTGAGCGCCAACATTTTCAAAGACGATTGGGATTACCGGGGCCAGGGTCGGAACCGCCGGGGAGGGGGCGAGAGTTGCCCTGTCTGGGTGCGACACAACGGCCTGGAGATCACTGCCGCAACCACCCGTTGGTACGGCGGCACCCCTACTCAACCGGGCACCCGACTCCCCGGTGCCCGGTTTCCTCGCTTGGTCACTTTGGTCCAGATCCGGCTGGGCGCAGGCGGTGACCCCTTCGTAATCGCCAACACCCACCTCGACGAACGGTCTGAGAAACGACAACTCGAAGCCTTGGAGCAGTTGGCCCGCTGGCTGGAAGCCGACTACCGCGGGCGGCCGGCGATCGTGATAGGCGATCTCAATTGCACCCTTGACGAGTCTCCGGTCGAGCCGCTGCTGGCGCTGGGTCTGCGACCGGTGCTCAACCCCGAAACCGGACCCACATCGCACGGGTTTGGACGGGACTCGCACACTTCCCAGATTGACCACATCTTCGTCTCGGAGCACTGGCGGGTCCACTCGGTCGGGATAGCTCGCCAAGCAGGTCATGCCTCGGACCACTGGCCCGTCACCGCTGTGCTCTCAAGCTGAACCTGCTCAGATTGCCGCACTTGGCGCGTCCCGCTAGCTGTCGGCAGACTCTCTGGGGTAAGGGGCTCTCGGGAGTAAGGGCTCTCGGAAGCCAGGGAATTCTCCGTAGCCAGGGGGCGGTTGGAGAGGTACCGTTCTCGCAAGCTAAGCGACCAGAAAGCAACATTCATGGCGCAGACCACCACGCCACAACATGACACCGAGCGAACCCACGAGGTTCGCCCCGTCCATCGGCGACCGAGGCAGCTTCCGTGGCCACTGAACATCTACCAATCTGCGGTCGGCAAGAAGTACGCCATGGCAATCTCGGGCATTGGTCTGCTCGGTTTCGTGGTGGTCCACATGATCGGCAACCTTCACCTCTACGAAGGCCCCGCGCAGGTGCACGAATACGGCGAAGCTCTGCGTGATCTCGGCGGTCATCTGGCACCTCGCACATTCCTGTTGTGGCTGATGCGCCTCGGCCTCATGGCCATGTTCGCTGTCCACATCCACAGCGCCTACTCGCTCAGCCGCATGAGCCTCAAAGCAGACGACGCCTATGCCGGCAAACGCAACTACATCGCCGCTAATTTCGCTAGCCGCACGATGCGTTGGACCGGCCCAATCGTGCTGCTTTACCTGCTATTTCACCTCGCAGACCTAACTTGGGGCTGGTGGCTCGGCGATGAGTACGTGCGCGGCGACATCTACCACAACGTGACTGAGTCGATGAGTTCGCTGCCCGTGGCGATCATCTACATCGTGGCCAACATTGCGTTGGCGATCCACATATTCCACGGCACTTGGTCGATGTTCCAGAGCCTGGGACTCAACAACCCGAAGTTCAACGATCTGCGCCGTGGTATCGCCGGGGGTCTCGCGGCAGTAATCCTGATCGGAAACCTGAGCTTCCCCATCGCAGTTCAAGCGGGCTTGATCAACGAAGACAACCGTTCTGTACCCGTCGGAGAATTCGACACCGGCACCGAACCCCACAACAACGCGACTCCGGCTACGCCCGGCGCAAACAACGCGGCTCCGGCTACGCCCGACACCGACACCAACGCCAACGCGGCTCCGGCTACGCCCGGCACAAACAACGATCTACACACCAACACCAACGCCAACGCGGCTCCGGCTGCGCCCGGCACAAACAACGAGGGCTCTTGATGGTTGTACTTGATGCCAAAGTACCCGACGGACCAATTGCCGAGAAGTGGGACAATCACAAGTTCTCGGTGAAGCTGGTCAACCCAGCCAACAAACGCAAATTCGACATCATCGTTGTGGGCACCGGACTGGCTGGGGCATCCGCTGCGGCCTCGCTCGCCGAACTCGGTTACAACGTCAAGGCATTCACGTTTCATGACTCGCCGCGGCGGGCCCACTCAATCGCCGCTCAAGGCGGCATCAACGCAGCCAAGAACTACCGCAACGACGGCGACTCGGTGTACCGCCTCTTCTATGACACCGTCAAAGGCGGCGACTACCGATCGCGAGAAGCCAACGTCTACCGTTTGGCGCAAGTCTCGGTCAACATCATCGACCAGTGCGCCGCTCAAGGAGTGCCCTTCGCCCGGGAATACGGCGGCCTGCTCGCCAACCGTTCGTTCGGAGGTGCTCAAGTCAGCCGTACCTTCTATGCCCGAGGCCAAACCGGTCAGCAACTGCTGCTCGGCGCCTACCAAGCCCTAGCTGCTCAAATCAAAGCCGGCAAGGTCACCCTCTACAACCGTTCCGACATGCTCGACGTCGTGGTCAAAGACGGAGAGGCATGCGGCATCATCACCCGCGACATGCTCACCGGCGAGGTCCACGCCCACAGTGCCCATGCAGTCGTGCTGGCCACAGGTGGCTACGGTAACGTCTACTACCTGTCGACCAACGCCATGGCCTGCAACGTGACCGCGGCATGGCGTGCACATCGCAAAGGTGCGCTGTTCGCCAACCCCTGCTACACGCAAATCCATCCGACCTGCATCCCGGTCAGCGACGAGTTCCAGTCAAAGCTCACCTTGATGTCGGAGTCGTTGCGTAACGACGGACGTATCTGGGTTCCACGCCAAATCGACGACTCCCGCTCCGCTGCTGAGATCCCCGAACAAGAGCGCTACTACTACCTGGAAGAGAAGTACCCGTCGTTCGGCAACCTGGTGCCTCGCGATGTGGCAAGCCGCAACGCCAAGACTGTGGTCGACGAAGGCCGCGGCATCGGCCCGCTCAAGAACGGGGTTTACCTCGACTTCGCTGCCCCGATCGCCCGTGACGGAGTTGAAGCAGTGCGGGAACGATACGGCAACCTCTTCGACATGTATGAACGCATCACTGGCGAAGACCCATACACGTTGCCCATGCGCATCTACCCGGCCACCCACTACACGATGGGTGGACTCTGGGTGGACTACAACTTGATGACCACCGTGCCGGGACTCTATTGCCTCGGCGAGGCCAACTTCTCTGACCACGGCGCCAACCGACTAGGTGCCTCGGCGCTGATGCAGGGACTCGCTGACGGTTATTTCGTACTGCCTTACACGATCGGTGATCATCTGGCCCCCAAGCTCGGTGACGCTCCAGTGCCCACGACAGATCCGGTCTTCGGCGAAGCTCTAAGCGAAGTGGACCAGCGAACCAGGGGTTGGACTCAAGTGAAAGGCACCCGATCCGTTGAGCACTACCACCGCGAACTCGGCAAGATCGTCTGGGAGTACTGCGGTATGGCCCGTAACAAAACTGGTCTTGAGAAGGCCCTGTCGGAGATTCCCGCTTTGCGCGAAGAGTTTCGCAAGAATGTCAAGGTGCTGGGCAGTCCCGACGGGGTGAACCAGCAACTGGAGAAGGTCAACCGGGTTGATGACTTCATGGAGTTCGCCGAACTCAAGGTTCGCGATGCTCTGCACCGCACCGAAAGCTGCGGCGGGCACTTCCGCGAGGAGTCCCAGACCCCCGAGGGCGAGGCGCTGCGCGATGACGAGAACTTTGCTTACGTCGCCGCCTGGGAATGGCAGGGACCCGACGCCGATCCGGTATTGCACAAAGAGGATCTCGCCTTCGAAAACGTCCAACTCACTCAGCGCAGTTACAAGTAGGGGCTACAAGATGGGCAGTACCGAAAAAAGCAGCAGCGCCGAAAAAAGCAAAGGGCTGAACCTCAAACTGAGAATCTGGCGCCAAGACGGACCCCACGCCAAAGGGTCCTTTCTTGATATTGATGCTGAACAAATACCCACCGATGCCTCTTTTTTGGAGATGCTCGACCTGGTCAACGAGCGGCTCATCGAAGACGACGTTGAGCCGATTACGTTCCCCCACGACTGCCGCGAAGGGATCTGCGGTACCTGTGGCGTCATGATCAACGGTCAAGCTCACGGACCTGAGAAAGCCACCGCCACCTGCCAACTACACATGCGTAAGTTCCGCGACGGCGACCAGATTGTAATCGAGCCGTGGCGTGCCGCCGCCTTCCCGGTATTGAAGGATCTCATGGTTGACCGCCGTGCCTTCGACCGCATCATCGAGGCAGGCGGGTATATCTCTGCCCCTACCGGCACGCCACAAGACGCCAACGAGATCCCTGTGCCGAAAGAGGTGGCTGACACCGCCATGGACGCCGCGGCCTGTATCGGCTGCGGCGCGTGTGTGGCTGCTTGCCCCAACTCGGCAGCTCAACTATTCACCTCCGCCAAACTCGCCCACCTCAACGTATTGCCACAAGGTCAACCGGAGAGATGGAAGCGCACCGAGGCCATGGTGGAGACGATGGAGGACTTCTTCGGTTCCTGCACGAACCACGGTGAATGCCACGAAGCATGCCCCAAAGAGATCTCGCTCGACTTCATTGCCTTCATGAACCGCGACTACATCAAGTCAAAAAGTAAGAACCGCAGTCTCGCCAGCCAATAGCTCCAACTGGCCGATCTGTGAGGCCGTCTGCCTCGTTGGGGTTGCTTGACGAGTCCCTATTTCTGTGCCACAGTGACCGGTGTCACACCTCGGTAGATCGGTTGACGCCGCTCGGTCGAAGCACCCGCCTTGACCTGTCATCCGTTCTACCCGTGACAGAAGGGAGGAGGCGTACGATAAAAGCGGGCACCAAGCAATACGCCAAAGGGGCCTGCAGTTTTCTCGCCATACGAACCCACGTTGCACCGTGGACGGGACCGCTCCCACAAGCTTCTCGCGCCCGATGTGCCCAAGAGGCAACCGGAGAAGCGCTTAGAGAGAAGATCCCAAAGGCCGCAGCAACGTGACGAGGACCTCTCTCGACAGGCGGGGTGTCCCACTCGGGACACCTCGCCTGTAGTTTTGCCCTCATGCCTGTAGTTTTTCCGACGTGCCTGTGGTGATTCTGACGTGACAGCCAAAGCGACAGAGTCCATCTCCGGTGGCTCATTCCGAAGACTTCTGAGGGTTTTGGGCTTTGGCGTGTTGATGGGAGCAGCAGATGTCGTTCCCGGTGTTTCCGGAGGAACCGTTGCTTTGGTTTTGGGGATCTATCAACGCCTGATCGAAGCCATTCGCAACGCCGCAAAGACACTGGTGCCGCTAGCAAAAGGCGATTTCGGAGGGTTCTGGGCGAGCTTGAGGGCGCTTGATTTCGTCTTTCTGGTCCCTCTGGGAATCGGCATTGTGTTAGCCGTCGGATCGCTGGCCGGACCCATCGAAACCCAGCTTCACGACAATCCAGAAGAGATGGCCGGACTCTTCTTCGGCCTCGTCGCCGCCTCAATAGTTGTTGCGTTACGACTCATCAGCCGGCCAACATTGGTTCACTACCAGCTGATGGCCGCGGTTGGTGCAGTCGTGTTCATGTTGCTCGGCTTTCAGTCAGGGCCGGTGTACGACCCTCCTCCCTTGATTTTGCTTGGAGTCGGTGCTCTGGCCGTTTGCGCCATGATCCTTCCCGGCATCTCCGGTTCGTTCATTTTGTTGATGATCGGCATGTACAGCGCTGTGATCGAAGCGATCAGCGACCGTGATTTCGCTGACATTACCTTCGTCGCTTTGGGCGCGGCCATCGGCCTCGCCGTGTTTTCGTCGGCGCTTGGGTGGATCATTGACAAGCATGGAGATCTGGTGACAGCAGCCATGATCGGGCTGATGGTTGGTTCGCTACGAGTGCTCTGGCCCTGGCCCAACGGGGTAGGCGTGATCTCGGAGCGACATGTCGACGTCGTCGACGGCACTGGGTTGGCTTGGCCGGCATCAAGCGAGTTGCCCGCACCAGCGATCCTTGCGGTTGTGGCTGGTCTCGTCGTACTTGGCTTGGCAAAGGCGAGCGAGAAGCTCCCCGCGAAGGAACACAGTTGAAATCCATCTCGCTCAAGCATCATGCCACCAGGATGAGTGTCAGCACCGCGAGCAGTCCGACCAGGGTTGTTCTCGCCACCACGTTCTATCCTGGCACGTTGTCTCCTGGCACGTTCTATCCTGGGTTGCATGAATACTGGGTATGGCGACGGGTGACATGAGCGACGTCGCGTCTGCGCAATGGATTGAGGAACGCCAACGACAAGTTGCCGAACTAGAGGTCACACCTGAATTGACGCTGACAATTGAGCATCGGATCAGCGGCAACGACGAAGGTACGTGGCATGTGGTGATTGAGGGGGGACAGATCACGTTCGGTGCTGGTCCACACCCGAATCCAACGCTGACCCTGACAGGTTCACGATCCACTACCGACGCCATCCGTAGCGGTGAGAAGTCGGCGCAGCGGGCCTTTTTGGACGGTGAACTACAGGTCGGCGGGAACATGGCGACGCTTCTGGAAAGCCACATCCAACTCGAAAAAGTGGCCGCGTTGCTGGCGGCAACTATTTGAGGAACTTGCTGGTGGTGTTGTCGGCCAGGATCTTGCCGCCTGTTTGACAGGTCGGGCAGTAGGCCACCGTGTAGCGCCGGTACTCGACCGAGCGCACGACCGCTTCGCATGAGGTGCACGCAGACCCGACCCGATGGTGGACTTCGTTGGGCCGATCCGCCGAACGGCCAATATCGTCGAGTGTCCGCTCGAATTCCAGATGCCGGTCGATCACTGCGAGCGTCGCCTCGTGGAGTCGGTCTATTTCGTCGTCGCTCAACTTTGTGGTCGTAGCAAAGGGCGAGAGCTTCGCGGCATGGAGAATCTCGTTGGAAAGGAGGCGGCCGACGCCCGTAATTCGGCGTTGGTCGCGCAGAAACCCGTGTACCCGGGTGTTGTCAGATCCAAGCGCTGCCACGAAGTCAGGCCGGCTGATGTTGCTTGCTTCAGGGCCAAGATGATCAACCGGTTCTTGGGTTGTCGGGTCGCCTGAAACGAGCCAAACGCCCGCTTTGTGCTCGGTACCGGCCTCGGTGAGCAGCAACGCTTTGCCGTCGGCAAAGACCCAGCGGGCCATCCCCGAACGCGGCTTGCGTGATTGCTTCGGGTCGGGCCGAAGGCGACCGCCCTGCATCAGGTGGAGCACAAACGTGAAGTCACCGAAATGCAAAAACAGGTACTTTCCCCGGCTGCCCGAGGCGGTCAACGAAAGGCCATAAACCTCACGCGGTGAAGGTGCGTAGGTCTTGAGAGCGCTGAGATGAAGGGGAACGAAAGCACTGAGTTCCGCACCCTGATAGTTCCTTGCCAGTCGTTCGGAATGAGCCACAATCTCCGGCAACTCCGGCATACGCCAAACCCTATTCGCTCGGCCTCTGCGGCTGATCGCTGCGGCGCAGACCGCGAAGTCGCCATTGCGGCATGCGGCGCTCCTTCTCGGCTTCCGGCTGCTCCAGATCCACATCGGGCCTGTGCACCACACCAACACTGCCCTCATAAAGTTGGTCGGGCTTGGCTTGGCCGCTCCAAACGACCACTTGAGGGAAGGCGATGGTGATGGACTCCGCTGCGAACGCCTGATGGATCGCGACAACTAAGTCGTGACGCGCGGACAGCTCGGAGGGAACATCGCTGGCGTGCCAATACAACACGGTGAAGCCGATGCTGGAGTCGCCGAATCCGTCCAGGTTCACCCATGGATCAGGATCGGACAGCACCCTTGGCACCCTTTCCAGGGCCTGGTAGATCACCTCAGTTGCCAACTGGAGGTCGGTGTCGTAGGCCACGCCTACCGCCAACGAACTACGGCGCACCGGTTCGCGCGTCAGATTGACGATCGTGGCATCCACAACGTTGGCATTGGGGACACGGATATGAGTGCCGTCAAGGCCGCGAATTTGCGTGGTGCGCGAGTCAATGTCCTCGACCACCCCGATACGGCCTTCGAGTTCGACGGTGTCACCAACGGTGAACGGCCTGCGTGCTTGGAGGATCAGCGAGGATACGAAGTTCCCGACTACCCCCTGGAGCGCCAGCGCCAGCACCAAACCACCAAGACCCAATGCCCCGAGTAGCGGGCCAACCCTCACGCCGAGACTCGTCAGCGCGTACGACAGGCCAACAAGAAAGACCGCATAGGCCATCAGGCGCCCGGTAATGATCGCCGCGAAACCAGCCCCGAGGCCGCGTGAAACGACTCTGCGCAGCACTCTGGAGACGACCACCGCCAACATCGCCGAGCCGATGAGCACCGCTCCGGCCCTGATCCAGTCCCCACCAGTCAGGGGGTCGTCCAGCAGCGCTGCGCTGTCGGACTGGGCCAGCACGGCCACAAACCAGGTCATTGGCGATCAAGTCTGTCATAGCTGATCGCGACGGTCCACACCCGGACCCGCGCTCAATGTCTGCCGTTGTGGGTTAGATCAATCCGAGTTCGCGGACCGTTTCGCGTTCTTCTGCCAGCTCGGCGACTGAAGCATCGATACGACTTCGGGAGAATTCATTGATCTCAAGATCATCGACGATGGAATACTCGCCTCCCCCACAAGTAACCGGGAACGACGACATCAAACCCTGCGGAACTCCATAGGAACCATCAGAGGCGACCGCCATCGAGACCCAATCCCCTTGGTCGGTTCCCAACATCCAGTCGTGAACATGGTCCACCGCTGCCGAAGCCGCAGAAGCTGCCGACGACAACCCGCGCGCCTCGATAATGGCCGCCCCGCGTTGCTGCACAGTCGGAATGAACGAGTCTGTGAGCCAAGCCTGATCCCCGATCGCTGAGGCCGCGTCGGAACCATTGACGGTGCAGTGAAAGACATCGGGATACTGGGTCGCAGAGTGGTTGCCCCAGATCGTCATCTTCTTGATGTCGTTTACCGACGCATCAAGCTTGTTGGCCAGCTGAGCCATGGCACGGTTGTGATCCAAACGAGTCATGGCCGTGAAACGATCGTTTGGAATATCCGGTGCGTTGTTCATAGCGATGAGTGCATTGGTGTTGGCTGGGTTGCCAACAACCAGCACCCTCACATCAGCGGCTGCGTTGTTGTTGATTGCCTTGCCTTGCACGGTGAAGATCGCTCCGTTGGCTTCTAGCAAATCCTTGCGTTCCATACCCTTGGAGCGAGGGCGAGAACCCACCAGCAACGCAATATTGGCCCCCTCAAATGCGATATTGGGATTGTCTGACTGGGTGATACCGGCGAGCAATGGAAACGCGCCGTCGTTGAGTTCCATGGCCACGCCCTCGAGGGCGTTCATGGCTGGCGGGATCTCAAGCAGTTGCAGGACTACCGGCTGGTCGGGTCCCAGCATGGAACCACTCGCAATTCGGAACAAGAGGCTGTAGCCGATCTGGCCGGCAGCACCGCTTACAGCTACGCGAACAGGATCATTCATGGACATCCTCATTCATGAGCAACGTATTCATGGACATCCTCATTCATGAGCAACGTATTCATGGACATCCTCATTCATGAGCAACGTGGGGTCTCCGAATGCGGGGAATTGGCGCACCGCGCTGAACGCTAGCAGCGAGACCACCAGGCATAGCGAATAGTGCGACATTCTCCATCGGCTCTTTAATGACTGTCACGGTTGGGTGGTTGCATCGGTGCGGGTGTTGCCGATCCAGGAATCGTACATGGCGCTGTAGACGCCGTCGACGGCCACCAAATCCTGGTGAGTTCCCTGTTGAACGATCCGGCCCGCGTCAAACACCACCACCCGGTCGGCTCGCTCTGCGGTGGACAGGCGATGGGCGATCGAGATCATGGTGCGACCGACCGCCAGACGGCTCAGTGCCGCCGCCAACGCCTCCTCGGTTTCGGGGTCGACGGCTGAAGTCGCCTCGTCGAGCAGCAGCAGGCCGGGGTCGGCTACCTGGGCACGGGCC
This sequence comes from Candidatus Aldehydirespiratoraceae bacterium, assembly GCA_965198365.1. Lineage (GTDB taxonomy): Bacteria > Actinomycetota > Acidimicrobiia > Acidimicrobiales > Aldehydirespiratoraceae > VXYK01. The sequence goes on from OZ240617.1 coordinate 3,380,873, forward strand.
AACGCTACGAGTTGCCTCTCCCCAACCGAGAGGCGGCCGCCCCGCTCACCGACGACTGCGTCGAGGCCTCCCGGAACGCCGGCCAGCCAACCAGTAAGGCCGAGTGCCTCTATAGCGGCGACTGCATCGGCCCTCGTCGCATCAGGGCGACCGAAGCAAATGTTCTCCCCAATCGAAGTATCGAACAGGAAGCCGTCTTGGGGAACCATGCGGATCGTCCGACGGCGCGCTGCGGGATCAACGGTAGCCAGATCAACTCCGCCGACCAGGATTCTGCCCTCGGTAGGGTCGGCCAGCCGTGTCAACAACCGTGCCAGCGTTGTCTTACCACTGCCGGTTTCGCCGACCACCGCAACGTTGCTTTCCGCAGCGATGGACAGATCGACATCGTGAAGCACCTGCTCACCGTCTCGGTAACGGAAGTTGACACCGGCGACCGTCACCGCCAACGGACCCGCCGGAAGGTCCACCCCGTCTTCGGGTTCTTCAACTTCAACCGGCACGTCGAGAACAGCCAGGATCTTCCACCAACCGGCCAAAGCAGTCTGGGTCTGATCCATCACCTCACCCACTTCGGCAATGGGGTTCACCAACATGTTGACGAGGAACAAGAACGCCACCAACTCACCCACACCGACATCGGTGCTGCCGCTCCACCAAACGCCTACACCAACCGTCATGGCCAAAGACAACGACGAAAAGAAGTCGACCACGGGGAACATCCCAGCGTGCCATATCCTTGAACGAAGTTGAGCACGGTATTGGCGGTCAACCACACCATCGAGGCGACCTCGCAGCCTGGCGTCATAACCGTAAGCCCGGATGACCGGCGCGCCCGAAACCGCCTCCGAGGTCTCTCCCAGTGTTTCCGATACCCGGGTCCTCACCAATCCATAGGCCGCAAACTGGCGAACCTGCACCCAACGTAGGAACGGGATCAACGGGACATGACACAGCAGGACCAGAAGCGTCAGCTTCCAGTTGTAGACCGTCATTACCGCCAAGGTTCCGATGACGATGCCGCTGTTGATTATCCAACTCAACGCTCCCCACTGAGTGAACTGGGCCAGCGATTCCACATCAGAGGTGACTCTGCTGACCAAAACTCCACGCCTGCTTCCCGTGTGGTCGGCCATCGAGAGCTTGTGGATGTGTTCAAAGGCACGAACCCGCAACCCCAACAGCAGCGCTTCGGCCGCTATCACCAGACGTATGTGAGTGATCCGAGCCGCTGCGAACACCACGATCACGATGCCGAACGCCAAACCCGAAGCCAGCAGCACAAATCCGGGTCTATAACCCCCCTCACCCAACAAACCCTTGTCCAGAACCTGCTGCACCAGAATGGGAACGATGAGTCGTCCAGCCGCCGCGGTCAAGGCCATTCCCAGAGTCACACGCAAGCCAGATTTGAGTTCCGGACTGATCGCCAGCCCGCGCCGCAACACAGTTAAAGCGCCGACATCCGGCACCGCTTCGCCATCGAGCAGAGCGATAGCCTCTTCCACGCCCGACTTCGCATCACTGCTCAGTTCGGATCGGCTCGCCTTCTGAGATCTGCCTGACATCGCAGCCATACCCACTACGCCCGGCGAAGACTCTGGATGCGCGGCTCCGGCTACGCCCGGCGAAGACACTGGATGCGCGGCTCCGGCTACGCCCGGCGAAGACTCTGGATGCGCGGCTCCGGCTACGCCCGGCGAAGACTCTGGGTGCGCGGCTCCGGCTACGCCCGGCGAAGATTCCGCGTTCATGTCAGATCGGCCTGTTCGTATGACATCACCAGCGAGCGGTAATCCTCACGCTCCAAGAGATCTTCGTGTCGGCCTACAGCCACAACCCTGCCAGCTTCGATGTAGACAACCCGATCAGCCAACAAGATGGTGGAGATGCGGTGGGCCACCACAATGACTGTGGTGTCGAGATGGTGACCCAGGTTGTCGAGAATGCGGGCTTCCACCACCGGGTCGACCGCACTCGTGGCGTCGTCGAGTAACAACAATTGCGGCGAGCGAGCCAGAGCCCGGGCCAGAGCCACCCGCTGTCGCTGCCCGCCCGAAAGCGTCTGACCACGCTCTCCCACCACCGTTGCAGAGCCCGACGGTAGCGCAGCGACAAACTCGTCGGCCTCTGCGAGCCGAAGCGAACCCTCAATATCAACACCCGATCGGCCCATCGCCACGTTCTCTGAAATCGAAGAGGCGAACAGGAAAGCCTCTTGAAACGCTAGAGCCACCCCCCGTGACAGTTCCTCGGGAGCGAGGTCGTCGACCACAATCCCACCAATGCTGATACTTCCACCGGAAGGTTCCAGCAGCCCCGCGATGGATTCAAGCAGCGTGGATTTCCCAGATCCGGTTGGTCCCACCAACGCAAGCGTTTCGCCCCGATCAACTACAAACGACATTTCGGAGACCGCTTCGCTGCGGTCGTAGGTCACCGTCAGCTCGTCAACGACGACACCCAACGGACCATCAGGCAGCGTGCCGTTGCCGCTGCGATCTTGGAGTGGATGCGCCATCACCCGATCGACACGTTCGAGGGACACCACCGAACGTGGCAGTTCCTCGAGAAAGAACCCCAATACACGCAAGGGGGTCGCGAGCAGCCCGAACAGAGTTGCCGCCAATACCAGGTCGCCTTCGCTGGCGTCACCGCGGGACACCAGCCCGGTACCGACCAAGATCAGCAGAATGATGCCAATGTTGGGGAGCGAATCAATCACCGGCTCAAAGTTCGCCCGAAGGCGGCCAACCCGCACCCGCCACTCTCGCAACCGATCCGAAGCTCTGAGCATGCGCTCAACTTCTGCGGCTTCACGCCCCAGCGTCTTCACGATCACAGCACCATCGAAACTCTCGTGCGCGATCGCAGATACGTCGCCGACACGCTGTTGGGCAAGTGCCGCGGGTTCTTCCACCAATGACGTGTATTTCTGGCTCACGACGACCAACGCGGGGAAAAGGATCGCGGCGATCAGGGCCAGCAGCGGGTGGACCAACGCGATGCTGATGATCGAGACCAGTACCAACAGAACCACGCTCACCGAGAAGGCCAGAGGCTTGAGGACCACCGTGGCCATCTGTACGTCGATGTCGGCGTGAGCCAACAACTCCCCGGTGGGTTTGGAGCGATGGAAGCGCAGAGGCACGTCGAGGTAGTGCCACAGCAGCCCGCGTCGCCAATCTCGCTGGGTCCGGAATTCAGCCATCGACAGAAAGAACCGGCGGGTGACAACGCTCAGGCCGCGCAGCACAGACACACCGATCAGCGCGGCCATTGCCAGCCAGACACTGTTCGCTGAAACACCACCGCCTGAACCGGCACCCGCTAGTGCTCCATCTTCGAAAGCTGGGACGATCAGCTCATCGGTGACTCCGCGCAGCACCCAGGCGCCCCCGACCGCAGCGAACACGAACACCATCGCGCCGAACATGGCGATGGCGTGAGGTCCCGGATGGGCGCGCAACGACCGTGCGATCAGGCGCCCGCCGCGGCGCCAGATGTGATCGTCAAGGATTAGGGCTTCACTCACAGGGCACGCACCAATAGGCCTCCGCCCAGAATCGGGCTAAGGGCTTGGATTTCAGAGTCGGTCAACGATCGCCGACGCGAACTCTGAGCATTTCACTTCAGTTGCGCCGTCCATCAGCCGGGCGAAGTCGTAGGTGACGACTTTGTCGGCGATCGTGCTCTCCACCGCAGCAACGATGTCGTCGGCTGCGTCCTGCCAACCGAGATGCTCAAACATCATCACTCCCGACAACAGCACCGACGACGGGTTGACCTTGTCTTGACCAGCATATTTCGGGGCGGTCCCGTGGGTGGCCTCGAACACACCGTGACCAGTCACATAGTTGATGTTGGCTCCCGGGGCAATGCCGATGCCACCGACCTGAGCGGCCAGCGCATCGGAGAGATAATCACCGTTGAGGTTCATGGTGGCGATCACGTCGAACTCTGCTGGGCGGGTGAGCACCTGCTGCAGCGCGATATCAGCGATGGCGTCCTGCACCAGGATCTTGCCTCCTGAATCTCCGCCACAGTCATCCCAGCCGACGGCCACCTCGGAGAACTCTTCACGCACGAGTTCGTAGCCCCACTTCTGGAAGGCCCCTTCGGTGAACTTCATGATGTTGCCTTTGTGCACCCAATGGACTCTGTTGCGGTTGCGACGCACCGCATACTCGAGTGCGGCACGCTGCAGGCGCTGCGAACCGGTCTTGGAGATCGGTTTGACACCGATACCGCTGTCCTCACGGATCTGCCAACCGAACGCGTCATAGAGGAGGTCCATCATCTTGCGGGCTTCGGGCGTGCCCGATTCGACTTCAAGGCCGGCATAGATGTCTTCGGTGTTTTCACGGAAGATCACCATGTCGACCAACTGCGGTTCCTTTACAGGCGACGGTACGCCGGTGAACCAGCGAACCGGGCGGAGGCATACGTAGAGGTCCATGATCTGGCGAATGGCGACGTTGAGGCTTCGAAAGCCGCCGCCGATCGGCGTGGTCAGCGGACCTTTTATTCCGATCAGGTATTCGCTGAAGTTGTCGATCGTTGCTTGGGGAAGCCAATCGCCGGTTTCATTGAAGGCTTTTTCACCGGCCAGAACTTCGTGCCACTCAATGGTTCTGCCGTATTTGGCGGCTGCCGCGTCGAGCACCGACTTTGCGGCCGGCCAGATATCGACTCCCGTGCCGTCGCCTTCGATGAAGGGGATGATGGGGTTGTCGGGTACCGCCAGCGTTCCGTCTGATTGCATCGAAATCTTGTCTGCCATGGCCTTGACTGTACCCGCCACCCCGCAAGTGCCATCAATGCGGAGGCTGCGGCATTGATCTGGGTTATGGTGAAATGAGTACAAGAATCATCTCTGGTTATCGAGGAGACTCACAATGAGATCGAATTTCCTGCCGCGCATGCTGGCGGTTTGCGCTGCGCTGTTGCTGATGGCAGCGGCTTGCGGCGGCGACGATGACGGCGACACAACCAGCACCACGCTCGCTACCGACGCAACCGAAGCACCCACCGAGGAACCTGCACCGGTTGCCGACGATTTTGAGCTGGTCATCGGTCAAGTGATGCCCGAGACCGGCGCGCTGGCGTTTCTCAATGCGCCGATGATCGTGAGCATCGATCTGGCCGTGCAAGATATTCAGGCCGCCGGCGGCAACGTGCGACTGCTGACCGGCGACTCCGCCACTGATCCCGATGTCGCCCCCGAGACAGTCAACCGCTTGTTGGGCGAAGGAGCCGATGTGATCGTGGGAGCCGCCGCGTCGGGAGTGTCCCAGTCGTTCATCCAGACCCTGTACGACGCCCAGATTCCACAATGTTCCCCGTCCAACACATCGCCGTCGTTCTCCACTCAACAAAACGCCGGTTTCTATTTCCGGACCGTGCCTCCCGACCAGGCGGTGGCGCTGATTCTGGCCAACCTCGTCGCCGCCGACGGTGCCACCAACGTAGCCATTCCAGCCCGAGCTGACGACTGGGGCAACGCCCTAGCCGAGCTATTGGCTGACAACTTCGACGAACTCGGCGTGAACTACGAGATCTTCTCCTACGACGAAGACGCGGCCAGCTACGATCCCACCGTCGCCGCCATTGAAGGCATGGGGGCAGACGCAGTGGTGCTGCTTACTTTCGCCGAGGGTGCACAGATCATCAGGGGACTGCTCGAAGCTGGGTTTCCAGCAACCGCCATGTACGGCAGCGACGGCATCTACGACCTGGGTCTGCCAACCATGGTGGATCCGACCAATCCCAACGTCCTTGACGGGTTTGTAGTCATCGCCGCGGGCGGTAGCGATGAGTTCAGCACCCGCCTCGGCACCCTGACCAATGGCAACGTGATCTACGGGGGCCAGTCCTACGACTGCGTAATGGTGCTGGCACTGGCGGCTCTGGCGGCTGGTTCTACCGATGGCCCCGCGATCATGGAACAAGTTCACGCCGTTACCAGTGGTGGCCAGAAGTGCTACGACTACGGCGAGTGCGCAAACCTGATCGCCGAAGGCGCCGACATCGATTACGAGGGTATTTCTGGTCCGCTAGAGCTCGACGAAGTCGGCGACCCGGGATTCGGTCGTTACCTGATCGCCGAGTTCATCGACAGTGAATTCACGGTGATCGACAGCCAAGACGCCGACCTCGCCGATCTGGGCTGACCCGTCCTCAACTAAGTCAACTGTCCTCGGCTACAGCCGGGCGAGGGTTCCGAGGTAGAGGCTGACCACTTTCGGATCGTCGAGCAGTTCGCGGCCCGTGCCGGTATAAGCGTTGGCCCCCTGGTCCAACACATACGCTCGGTTGCATATCTGCAGGCAGCGATGGGCATTCTGCTCAACCATGACCAGCGACACTCCGCGTTCGGTGATGTGGGAGATCCGCTCAAATACTTGATCCTGATAGGCGGGAGAAAGACCCGAGGAGGGCTCATCGAGCAGCAACACACTGGGCTCCATCATCAATGCTCGACCGATAGCCACCATTTGGCGTTCACCTCCCGATAGTCCGTCGGCACGTTGACTGCTGCGATCGGCCAGCAGGGGGAACAGATCGGCAACCACTTCGAACCGTTCGGCAAACCGTTCAGGTGCCTGGAACGCGCCCATCTCCAGATTCTCGCGAATCGACAACCGGCCGAACACATTGTCGGTCTGCGGAACAAAACCAATGCCACGAGACACGAGCTGATGGGGATCAAGCCCGGTGATGTTCTCTTCGCCCAGACGGATGGTCCCAGCACGGACTTCTACCAAACCGAAAATGGCCTTCAGCAAAGTGGACTTGCCCGCGCCGTTCGGTCCGATGATTCCGACGATCTCACCGGAGTGCAACTCCAGCGAGCAGCCGGTCAAGATGTCGACGCCCGGGAGGTAGCCCGCCACCACATCTTCTGCAGCCAACACGGGACTCACGACGATCCCTCACCGTTTACCGGGCTGGCTGACTGACGGCCTCGACCCAGGTAGGCATCAATGACCGCATCGTTGTGGATGACATTCCAAGGAGGCCCTTCCGCGATGACTCGTCCCTCGGCGAGCACCACTACCCAATCGCTGATCCCAGCAACCACATTCATGTCATGTTCAATAAACACAACGCTCATTCCCTCCATGGCTAGCAGGCTGATGTGGTGCATAAGGGACTGGGCCAGGGCCGGGTTCACCCCCGCCATCGGCTCGTCCAGCATTATCAGGGTGGGTTCGGTCATCAGCGCCCTAGCTACTTCTAGCAGCTTGCGCTGCCCTCCCGAGAGGGTGCCGGCTAGTTCGTCGCGCATGTGGGCGAGGTTGAACTGCTCTAGAAGTTGCTCAGCGCGCTCGGTGTTGTCTCGCTCCTGGTCGCGCCAGCGCGACCGGAATGGGGCGACCCACAAGCGCTCGCCTGTCTGGTCAGGTGCACCCAACAACATGTTTTCGATGACTGGAAGCTTGGCCAACGATTTGGTGAGCTGAAAAGTCCTCACCATCCCCTGGCGAGCGAGGCGATCTGCAGACATCCCGCTCACAAGTTGTCCAGCGAAGGTCCAACGACCACGATCAGCGCGTTCGAAGCCGCAGAGCAGGTTGAAAAGGGTGGTTTTTCCCGCTCCGTTGGGTCCGATCAGCGACGTCACCACTCCCCGCTGCACCTCCAAATGATCGACGTCCACCGCAACCAAACCTCCGAAACTTCGGCTCACACCATGCAATGTCAAGATCGGGTCGGGTTTTGCGACGCCAGGTTCGGAGCGAACCTTCAGAATGGGTTCGATCTCTTCGGCAGGTACCGCATCGGTGGTTGGAGGCACGTCAACTGTCATCGATCAGCATTTCTGTGCGGTTTCCGACTATCCCCTGGGGTCGGAACAAAATGAGCAGGATGAGGGCTAAGCCGACCAACCCGACACTAATAATTCCCTCAGCTCCGCCGAGAAAGTCGGCGATCGGGTTCGGCAGCCAGGCTTCGGCAGCCAACTGGCGCAAGAACGATTCGACCCACTCGCGCAAGAACCAGAACAGGATCGCCCCAATCACCGGCCCGGTGTAGGTCGCGGAGCCACCTAACAGCAACGCGGTGTAGGTGAAGAAGGTGACTTGGGGACGGAACCCGTTCGGGTCAGCCCCTGAGGTCTTGATCGCGTCGATAACACCTGCGAGACCGCCGATCACGCCGCCGATGACCAGCGCCTGCATCTTGTAGGAGAACACATTCTTGCCAAGGCTGCGAGCGGCATTCTCGTCCTCCCTAATGGACTTGACCACCCGTCCCCAGGGGCTGCGCACTATCAGGAACACAGCAAAGCTGGCTAGTGCCACAAGCGACCAGCCAACGGTGATGACCCACATCTGTTGGCCAGTGAACGCGAACGTACCCGTGCCATAGCGATCTTGTGGTCCGTCGGCATAGGGATTCAAGTCGTAGAAGGCGCTGGCGTCGAAGCTGATGCTGAGCGGTCCTCCGGTGAGGTCGATGGCGTCGGTAGAGCCGATGATCAGGCGCAGAATTTCAGCCGCGGCGATAGTGACGATCGCGAACAAAACGGCTTGCAACCGCAAGGTAGGGACGCCAAGCGCCAGCGCCAGCGCCACACTCAGCGCCAGCCCGACCGGGATCCCCACCCACAGCGACCAGCCGAAGGTGGCCACCGAGACGCCGGTTCCGTAAGCGCCGAGGAGCATAAACCCGACCTGCCCGAAGTTGAGCAGTCCCGTATAGCCGAAGTGGAGGTTCAGACCGATGGCTGCCAACGCCAAGATCACCGCTTCGGGTCCAAGCGCGGCCCGGGCCGCATTCCCAAAGATGATGTCGAACTCCATCATCCCACCCGTTCTCGTATCCCGAAAAGGCCCTGCGGACGTATCAGCAGCACCAAGATGAGCGTGGCCAAGGGAATGACGAACTTCAGCTCCGGTGAAATCCACAAGGTGCTGATCTCGGTGGCGAAACCGATAAGTACCGAACCGACCACAGCGCCATACGCAGTTCCCAACCCGCCAAGCTCCACGCCGGCAAAAATCAGCAGCAATAGCTGGAAACCCAAGAACGGATCGATATCGGCATCAAGGCCCACCAAGATGCCTCCCAGTCCGGCCAGGATCGCTCCCGCTATCCAAACGAGGAGCACCACCCGATTCACGTCGATACCCGCAACTCGTGCCAGATCAGTGTTGTCGGCGACTGCTCGGGTGGCTTTCCCGAACCGGCTGCGCTGAAGTGTGATCGCGACGACTGCGAGAACGACAGCAATGATCGCAACCGTGGCGACCTCGCGCGGCGTGATCGCCCAGGGACCGAATTCCCAACGGTCTTGGACTTGATAGTCAATGTATGGACGGGGCTCGGCGCCGAAGAAGAGTTGGATGGTCTGGCGCCCCAACAGCGACAGGCCGATGGTGATGACCACGAGTTGGAACACACCGAGCCGTCGTTTCCTGAGTGGGCGGAACAAGCCGGATTCGAGACCCGCACCCAGCGCGCCGCACACCATCAGGGCCAGAGCCGCGGCCACCACCAGGTTGAGTCCGCCCCATGAAGTGTTGAAATACCAGGCGATCACCGCGCCGAAGGTGACCAGTTCGCCGTGGGCGAAATTGACCAGTCCGGTTGTTCCGTAGATGAGCGACAGGCCCACCGCGCTCATAGCGATGATCATCCCGAGTTTCAGACCGGTGAAAGCCCTCTGGACGAAGCGCTCGCCGAACGGAGTGGTCTTCGGGGTCTCGCCAACTGCGAATACCACCGCCCGCGCCATACCCGCCAACACCTTCGTCTCCACGGTCGTCTCTTGACCCTCGCGCAGCCCTGAGTCGTTTGGCAGGGTGTCTTCGTTGAGGGTCACCAAATAGGTCCCGGCGTCGGGTACTGCTATCGACCACCGGCCTTCGGCGTCGGTGGCGGTGCGGCCAATCTCGACACCGTCGTGGTCGGTGACCGTGATCTCAACTCCAGCAAAGAACCGGTCAAAACCGAGCCGGATGGTGCCCTCCAGCGTGGTTTGGGTGGTGCTGTCGCTGTCACCATCGGGGTTGGGTTCCTGAGCGGATTGGGCGGCCGCCGGACCGACACAGGTGAGGACTACGCAGAGTACGAACCCTAGGAGTGCTGCACCTCTCCGCATCAACCGCCACAATAGTGAGCCGCAATAGTGAGCAGTGCGCTCAGTGGCCCGGGTGGGGGTTGACGAGAGCTTGTGCTTCGTCGAACACGGCTTGGAGGCGTGTGCCGACTTCAATGCTCAAAGCAGCCAGCGCTGGACGACTCAGTCGGCTTTCCGGGGCTTGAATCGGAGCACCTATCACGATCGCAGATCGCACCCTTCTGGGGAACTTGGCTCCCGCAGCTAAAGCGGCTTCTGTTCCGGCGATCCCCACCGGGACTATCGGAGCGCCCGTCTTGGAAGCCAGATACGACACCCCGTCAAAGACTCCTGTGACCTGGTTCCCGCTCTGGCGGGTGCCTTCAGGGAAGACCAGCAACATGGCGCCCGAGTCGAGGATCGCCCGAGCCGAACGCATGGCTTCTCGGTCAGCTTCACCGCGTCGCAGTGGTATCGAACCAAGCGCCGCACAAATCCACGCACCGACCGGGTGAACAAACAACGATTCTTTACCCAGAGCCCGCAACCGGCGTTTGGTGCAACCCGAAAACAGCGGGGCATCGAGGTTGGAGCGATGGACCGGCGCGATAATCACGGGTCCGGTCGCAGGAATATTCTCTCTCCCCCGGCACTGCAACCGGAGCCACCGCCAAAGCACATTCCGGATGAGAAATCGGATCGTGTAATAGAACAGCTTCGAGCGGCGCTGCAGGCCAACCTCCAGCGCCCATTCCAAACTCTTCGCTTCTCTCGGCTCCTTACCCTCCGTAACCTCTGGCCGACCGTGCCGGGGACTCGCGGGTTGTTGGTTCATAGGCGGGAGTTTGGCACGGCGTCCCGCACCGCATCGCAAAAAACCTTGAAACTATGAGACCGGGATCGTCGGGGGTCGATGTGCTTGCTGACATTGCGAGCCAGTTCGCTCTTTCGCAGCCCCTCAGGAAACTCCGATTTCAACAGCCGTTCGAGGGCTTCCCATGTCCCTCCCCGAATGGCGTCGGGATCCCGATATTTCGATTGCCGCGCGACATTGGGATTGACTCCGGGATAGACGGCCCGAACCGCCTCCCAGTCACCGAAGTACCAGGCTTCGAGTTCTTCGATCACGATGCGGTTGACAAGTTGCCAACTCTGTCCGCCTGCCATCGTGCGGGTCACGAGCCCAACGTTCCTTGCGGTCGTTTCCAACCGGGATTTCAGATCATCGCAGTTTTCTTGGTCGCGGTCGATCAGCACGAAGAGATGATCCACTGGCGGAAAGTATGTTGTCAGACCACGCAGACGATTCTGCAAATTCTTGAGGAGATCTTGCTTGCCGCGGAACTCTCGAACGTCAGTTTCCACATCTTGAGGCAGAAAACGGGGAAGGAACCCATACAGAAAGTCCGCCATTGAGCGTTCTTCGACAAAGAAAAGCAAACGCTTTAGCGTGTCGGAGTCGGCCGGATCATTTCCAGTCGCGGTCACGAGCGAACCAGAGGGTCACCGACTCCGAACCACCCTTCTGTCCACAGGTTGCCGAGCAGTCCTCCTGTGTCGATTTGTTGCGTGATCCCTTCAATGTCCGAAGCCCGACGGACACGTGTGTAACCGTCATCGTCCCGCCAGAGGATTCGTACTTCCTTGGCTCTCAATCCGTCAAGGAAGAACGGTGAGTGTGTGGTCACGAGCAGTTGCGTTCGAGCAAGAGCCGAACGGCATTCTTCGGCCAACTCGGGAAGCAGTCGAGGATGGAGGAAGTTCTCGGGTTCTTCGATGCCTATGAACGGGTACGGGTCGGGTCCGTGAATAAGCACCAGGTAGGCGAGCAGTTTGAGGGTGCCATCGGATGCATACCTGGCCAGAATCGGTTCGTCGAATGGAGCGTCCAGGAATTTCAGCAGCAGGCGACCGTCCTGCATCGTTTCAGCCTGCACCTCGGAAATGAGGGGTACTCGCTCACCAAGGATTCGTACGATCCTGTGAAGCAGATGCCTGTGGTTCTCGTTCAGGTACTGCACGACGTTGGAGAGGTTGTCTCCTGATCGGGTCAGGTTTTCCTGTGGCCCGCTTTCGGGTTGACCACGAGTGCCGTCCGCAGACAGGTAGGAGGTGTGCCAACCCATTATGAAGTCGCGCAACTTTACAACTCGCGGATGTTCGGTGAATTGTCCCAAGGCGCTGACCGCCAGGAGGTCAGGACTCTTGAGCCGGACCGGGACCCGTTCATCGGACTCGTCGGGCATCTCGCCGCTCGCTGCTTCCCCTCTGCCACGCGTGACTTCCAGGAACTTGAACGGTCGCCCGTAGGGCTTGCGTTTCCACCGGAGCCATTCGTGTACGACGACTGGTCTACCTCTGTGTTCGTCGAGCTCAAGGTGGTAGGTGATCAGCGGGTTTGCTGTCGGTCCACCGGGTCGGCCCTCACGGTATTTGATCTCTATCACCACCGGGCCAGAACTTCCTCTGGACTTGATTTCGTTGGCCCGCCCTCGTCGGTCCCAGGCACGTCTCAAACCAGTCTCGAAGCACTCGGACAGGAACGCGAACACGTCGAACACGGTGGATTTGCCGCTGCCGTTGGGTCCCACCAGCACCGTCAGTGGAGTCAGATCCTTCAAGTCAACTTTTCTCAGCGCCCTGAAGTTCTCCACCGTGAGTGACTCAACCCGTGGCCGGTCCCGCTGAACCGTGTTTGGGTTCGTTGTCGTGGGCATGTAGCGAGCGTAGCGGACCCGAATGGGTGTCCTTGGCTACCCTCGGCCAGCTCTAGTGGAGGAACTGTCGTTCGGCGGGGAAGACCATGGAGACACCAAGTTCATCGGCGGCGGGTGTTAGCTCCGGTTCCTCGACGGTGGGGCCTTATTCCCACTCCCGGTCGGTGCCTCCCGTTCCTCGGGGGGCACTGGCGCGTCTGGTGCTCGTGGGCCTTCTGTGCGACCAGATGGCCACGTCTTGACCCAAAAGGTCGGGATTAGCTGTCGGTTCGCGTGAGGTTGTCGGCGAGTCCAGCCAGGTAGGCGCCGGCTAGTTGTGCACAGTCGATGTCATAGAGCCCGCGCAGGGTTTCTTTGGCGTGCCACGCCAAACGGACCCCACCGCGGGGGTCGCCTGCGGTGAGCGGTCCACGGAGTTTGGCGTCGGCTGTGTTGTTGAGACGCTCATGAGCCGAAATGAGCAGTCGCCGCGCTCGGTAGAGGGGGTCACCTTTGCGGCCGCGGTGACCCAAGGTGTGGTGTTGACCTCGGTGAACGAAGTTGTCGAACAATCTGTGGCCGGGCAGAACCAGCGATGCTTGTGCCACACCAACCGCACCGGATGGCCGAACGCCGGCAAATCCACCAGCCGCACCGCGCTGGTGTCCTTGGACCACACCAACCCGCCGCAACCCCCACACACCGGCCGGTGCCGTGTCCGCACATGCACCACCAACGGAGCCGACGGTTCGTCGTTGACGCCGACAACGTCAACATCGCCTAAACCAACCAACAACTCACAGATACGCGTAGGATCCTGTTCCACCGGGGGCCTCCTCAGATTCGGTGTCGCTTAACCCCGATTCTGGAGGCCCCCACCCATCTCATCGCGGACCCACTCCCCGCTTAAATCCGAAGAGCCTTAAATCCGAAGAGCCACAATAGTCACCAAAAGTATAGACAGACAAAACAACGACCGCCGCAGAAATAACCACATATACATAAGCCTATTATACTAAAGACTGTAACACCAGCAATAGGCAGTCCGCTCTACCTATTCTTGGTGTTCTTTCTCCTCCTGATTGTCCAAGTGGTAGCTCCAGTAGCTATTAAACCAAGAGTAGCTGCTCCTACTACTAAAGCTATAGACCTTTTCGAATCTGTCTCAGAACTTTCTTCTGGGTCTTGGATGGTTTCATCAGGTATGACAGAGACTGAACTATCGTCATCGTCTACTTCTGGGCTAGTAGTTTGATCGTCGGCTGAGTCGTCTGGGATTGGTTGGTCTTCTGGGTCTGGGATGGTTTCATCGGGTATGACAGAGACTGGACTATCGTCATCGTCTACTTCCGGGGTGGTAGTTTGATCGTCGGCTGAGTCGTCTGGGGTTGGTTGGTCTTCTGGGTCTGGGATGGTTTCATCAGGCATGACAGAGACTGGACTATCGTCATCGTCTACTTCCGGGGTGGTAGTTTGATCGTCGGCTGAGTCGTCTGGGGTTGGTTGGTCTTCTGGGTCTGGGATGGTTTCATCGGGTATGACAGAGACTGGACTATCGTCATCGTCTACTTCCGGGGTGGTAGTTTGATCGTCAGTTGAGTCGTCTTCTTCAATGTCTGGGACTGGTTGGTCTTCTGAGTCTGGGATGGTTTCATCGGGTATGACATTAGAACCAGCATACCTAACAGCCCAAGGGGTGTAAGCGTAATGTGGTTTGTCCTCTACGTAGTCTCTGACTGCGGGGCCGATCCAATCATCATTCCTATTCAAAACCTCCATGATCCATGGATTTGCATCAAGATACTCTTGGTAATCACTGAATGTTGGCGCGGATTCTCCTGAACATTTATTGATGATAGGAGCTATAGCATGATATTGCGGATTAGTGATTTCACCAAGCTCCTTTAAACGATCTATGATGAAGTTTGGTAATAGGGGGATACTTGAGCAAGAAGGAAGTAATTGACAATAAAATTCTCTTGAATCTGGACCAGGCTGGCCGTCGCGATTAATATCATGAACCCATACAGGTTCTTCTCCGTAGTCACACTCAGGTGCATACTCAGACTCTGTCTGTGTTTGTGCTTCGGCAGGCGAACTACCGTATGCCCCTACGCCACCTAAGAGAGCAAGTGTCAGGCTCAGACTGCCAACTGCCTTCTTTACCCTGTTCGTGGAAGGCAACGACCTTTCCGAGACACCTAACGGTGAGTCCTCTAACCCTCTACTCATGGATTAACTGTATACACCAGACGCCGCCTGGGAAGATCTTGCCTACTTTCTTGAAGTCGAGGTGCACCAACTCACCAGGCGCTGAGCGTTCATAACGGCGTATCGCCTGACCGGAGGGCCGGTCGAGCCAGCCCAGCCGGTTCAACCCCTTACGGCAAGGATCCGCCACACCGTCGACGCCGGCACCTCCGTACGCGCCGACAGATACACCGGCCCGCGCCGCGTGCTGATCCGCAACCGGCAGATCCGCTCCTCGAGTCTGGCTGGGGTTCGCCGAGGCGACTGGTGAGGCCGCGAGGACCGGTCCACCAGCCCAGCCTCACCCTCAGCAACATAACGATGCCACCACTTCGCGACCGTAGCCCGCGACAGCCCCATCTGAACCGCCACATGAGCCTGGGGCATCGGTGCCTCGATCCACTGGACCATCAACAAACGCCCAGCGGGCGTCAACCTTGCATTAGCGTGCGACATACGAGCCTCCTGTGTTCGCGCGAGTTGTCGACAACCCCACACTCACACGGGAGGCTCACCCCATCACGGAGCTACCAACCTCCATGTCCACTACAACTAGTGGAGGAACTGTCGTTCGGCGGTGAAGACCATGGCGACACCGCGTTCATCGGCGGCGGCGATTGTTTGTTGGTCGTTGACCGATCCACCGGGTTGCACGATTATCGCTGCTCCAGCATCTGCGGCTGCGTGAATGCCGTCGGGGAACGGGTAGAAGGCATCGCTGGCACAGGCACCGCCTCGGGCTCGCCCATCCGCCTTGCTTGCAGCTATTTGGGCTGCTTCGACCCGGTTTTGTTGACCCGCTCCGATCCCGAAGGCCACGCCGTCACGAGCCAGTACCACCGCGTTGGACTTGACATGACCACAAACGCGCCATGCGAAGGCTGCGTCGGCCAGCTCAGCGGCGGTTGGTTCACGCTTTGTGACCACTTGCCACTGAGAGGGCACCGATGCGAAACACTGGGCCTCCTGAACCAGGAAGCCATCGGTGATCTGGCGCAGACTGACACCGGCCGCAGAAGCTGCCTTGGGAGCCTCAGCGCGCAGAATACGGGTGTTTCGGCGCTTGGCAATCAAACGCTCGACAACACCGTCGGCGTAGCCCGGAGCAATGATCACATCCGCCTGAGCCGCCGATTCCAGTGCTTGCGCCGTGGAGTCCTCGACGATTCGATTCACCGCAACGATCCCGCCGAACGCGCTTCGAGGGTCGCACTCGAAGGCACGTTGGTAAGCAGTGGCAAGGTCGAGGGCCAGCGCCGCGCCACAAGGGTTGGCGTGTTTGATGATGGCGACAGCACAGCCGTTGGAGAGATCGCCCAGTTCGTGGGCGAGACGCCAAGCCGCATCTGCATCAAACAGGTTGAGGTAGCTGAGCGGCACGCCGGAATATTGTTCGATTTGATCCCACATGCTGGTCTGGCCCATGGAGCGGTAGCGTGCCCCGTCTTGGTGTGGGTTTTCGCCATAGCGCAACACTTCGGCACGTTCGAGGGCTAAGTGGATTGTGGGGGGCAGCGCCGCGGGCTCCGGCTCGGTGCTGTCGAGCCAGTCGACGATTGCCGCGTCATAAGCGGCGGTGTGGGCGAACGCCGCTCGGGCTAGACGACGCCGTGTGTCTGCGGACAAACCCGAGTTGTGGCCGAGGCTGCTGCCCGGTTCATCGCGGTGATTGTTGCGGAGTTCCGCCAGGATCGGTCCGTAGTCGGCTGGATTCGTGGCAACGCCGACGTAGGCGTGGTTTTTTGCCGCAGATCGCAGCAGAGTCGGTCCACCAATATCGATCATCTCGATTCCGGGCTGGGAGCGAAACGGATAGAGATTGCTGACTACGAGGTCGATCACTTCGATGTTGTGGGTTTCGAGATCAACCTGATGCTCGGGGTCTTGTCGATCCGCGAGGATGCCCCCGTGAATACGGGGGTGAAGCGTCGCCACACGGTGTCCCAACATGATCGGTGAGCCTGTGTAATCCGCAACATCGGTTACCGCGATACCAGCGGCCGATATGACCTCGGCGGTACCACCGCTGGAGATCAGTTCCCAGTCAAGGTCAACCAGTCCTCTGGCGAACTCCACGATCCCCGATTTGTCAAAAACGGACAACAGCGCACGACGCCGACCCAAAACGCTACTCATTGCCTGAACCTAGCAAGCCGGCGGCCTTACAGGCCGGCGACAATGTCGGCCATGAGTTCGCCGGCTTCTGTCGGGTTCTGCCCGACGTGAACACCAGCATCGGTCAACGCTTCGATTTTGGCAGCAGCGGTACCTCGGCCTCCTGAGACGATTGCTCCTGCATGGCCCATCTTCTTGCCGGGCGGAGCGGTCACCCCGGCGATATAGCCGACAACTGGCTTGGTCATGTGGTTCTTGATGAAGTCAGCGGCTTCTTCCTCGGCTGAACCGCCGATCTCGCCGATCATCATCACCGCGAGAGTTTCAGGGTCGTCTTCAAAGGCCTGCAAACAATCAATGAACGACGTACCGGGCACCGGGTCGCCACCTATACCCACACATGTCGTCACCCCGACATCTTTCTCCTTCAGCTCGTAAAGCGCCTGGTATGTGAGAGTGCCTGAACGGCTGACGATTCCTACAGGACCTCCCGGCTCAGCAATGTGTCCAGCCGTGATGCCTATGTTGCACTTTCCGGGGCTGATAATGCCGGGGCAGTTCGGACCGAGCAACAAGACATCTGGGAAATCCCGCTTCAAGGCGTTGTAGAAGAAAATCTCGTCGTGGGCGGGTACTCCTTCGGTGATGGCAACAATGAACTTGGCGCCCCCCTGCGCGGCTTCAAGCACCGCACCGCGCACTCCTGGGGCGGGAATGAAAATACAGCTCGCAGTGGCACCCGTTGCCTGCACCGCCTCAGCCACATTGGCGAAAATGGGTACACCATCGACATCAGTGCCTGCCTTGGTCGGGTGGGTGCCAGCAACCACCTGTGTGCCGTAATCACGGTTCAGAAGGCCGTAGTAGCTGCCTTGTGAACCCGTGAGCCCCTGATAAATCACCTTCGTGTTCTCGTCGACGAAGATACTCATTGTCGGTTTCCTTTCTTCGTCGCCAGCTCAGCCTGCAAGCTCGACTACGCGGCGAGCCGCATCAAGCATTGTCGGTTGCATCATCAACTTGTCGGTCAGGTGAGGTTCCAGGATCGCTCGGCCCTCATCGGCGTTGGTGCCATCAAGCCTGATGACGATGGGGGAATCAATCTCCACGCGTTGCATCGCTTCGAGGATGCCGCCGGCGATCTCCTCGCCTCGGGTTATTCCTCCAAAGATGTTGATGAATATGGCCTTTACTGCAGGGTCGTTGTTGATGACCTCCAAAGCTCCGGCCATGACATCAGCGTTTGCGCCACCGCCGATGTCGAGAAAATTGGCCGGACTTCCGCCAACTTGGTTGACCACATCGACCGTGCTCATGGCTAGACCCGCGCCGTTGGCGATCACCCCGACCGAGCCCTCGAGACCGACGTACTGCAGGCCCTTGGCGTGAGCTGCTTCTTCACGATCGTCTCGGCTCTGGGTGGCGTCGTATTGGCGGTAGTCGGGGTGACGGAACTCGCTGTTGCCGTCGAGGGTTACCTTGGCGTCAAGCACATGTACGTTGCCTTCGGGTGTCAGCACAAGCGGGTTGATCTCGACGAGGTCGGCATCGCCTCGGGTGTAGGCGGTGTAAAGCTTCAACAACACGTCGACAGTCCCCTCAACTGCTGGAGCAGGGAGGTTTGCTGCAGCTACCCAGTCCCGGCATGTCGCTTCGTTGAGTCCGTCCAGCGGATCTATCCAGATCTTGGCGATGGCATCCGGGTTGGTTTCTGCGACCGTTTCGATCTCGACTCCACCCTCTACCGAGAGCATCCCGAGATGCTTCTTTGCCGAGCGATCAAGGGTGAAGCTGGCGTAGTACTCCTCGGCTATGTCTGATGCTTTCTCGATCCAGACCCGGCGAACGATGTGGCCTTTTATGTCGAGTCCCAAGATATTGCCGGCGTGTTGGCGGACCGCGTCAATATCCGCGGCGAACTTGACACCGCCTGCCTTTCCCCGTCCACCCGTATGAACCTGGGCTTTGACCATGACCGGCGTGCCGAGCCGTTCTGCTGCGGCTACGGCTTCGTCGACACTGAAAACTGCTTCGCCGGGTGAGACCGGCATTCCGTAACCGGCGAAAAACTCCTTTCCCTGATACTCAAAAAGATCCACCGCACCTCCAAATTTGTATTGGCTCAGGCAAAGTTCGCGTGAACTCAGGCGATACTAGGCGGGTCCCAATGCGGTGACACCTTCACTGCTGCCAAGCAGCCCGCCACAATCAGACGCGAGGAGCTATGCCCGTCGCCCGAGGTCCACAGATAAACGCCCGAAATGTCCTGCTCCTCGGATTCACCGCGGTGGTCATCGCGGTACTGCTCGGTCTGATGGTTTGGTTCGCAACGTCGCAGGGAAACACCGAGATCGTCCTTGGCGACAGAGACTTCAACGCCGGAAACGTCGGAGCTATAAGTCGCGAGATTCAAGACAGGGGTCCGATTCTTTACTCCGATGTGGGAAGTGGCGGGCAGCGTGACATCATCGTTACTCACATCGGCGCGGATCCTGAGCAAGGGTGGCTCGCCTTCGCAGCTCGGCGCGCGGAAGACCCCCGAGACTGTTACTTCGCGTGGGACGCCACAACCGAAGAGTTTTACCTCACCACCGCCGTGGGCAGCAGCACCACCTGTGACGAGGTCACAACCGACGCTGCAGGTACCGGCCTGTTTCAATACCGTGTCGAGGTTCGCGACGGCAACATCCACGTTCTGCTCAACGAAGACCCTGAGTGAGGCCACCCAACGTTGACTACTTAGAGCTTCTCCAACGGGGCCAAGGACAACAGCAGTATTTTCTGTCCGACACCGGCAAAGTTCACGGTCGCTTCTGGACTATCGGGGCTTCCGCCCATGTCGACTATGACTCCCTCGCCCCACTGCGAGTGACGAACATCGTCACCGATCTTCAAGTCGAGTGATTCGGCCCCTTTCGACGCGAAAGGCGACTTCGAAGGGGGACTCTCGCTCTCGAACACGCGGTCGACAATACGATCACGGTGCTCATCAATTCGAGACCCCCCCCTTCGGCCACCACCGCGTTGCTGGCCGCGTTGCTGATCGCTTCGGCTGCCGCCGAAGGTGCGCCTGCCGCTCGGGTAGGAGCGGTCGAAACGGTTGCTCGGGCGTTGACCGCTGATCTCGGTGACCAAATCTTCCGGGATCTCCGAGAAAAAACGGCTAGGCGGGTTGTATTGGGTCATGCCATTGAGCATGCGGCTCCAAGCACACGTCAGATGAAGCATTTGCATCGCCCTGGTGACGCCCACATACGCCAAGCGACGCTCTTCCTCAAGTTCTCGGGGTTCACCCAAGGTGCGAATATGTGGGAGAACCCCATCTTCCATACCGGTCAGGAAGACGACCGGATACTCAAGCCCTTTGGCCGAATGGAGAGTCATCAGCGTGACCACCGACTCGCTGTCATCCATGTCGTCGGTGTCGCTGACCAAGCTGATCTGTTCAAGAAACTCGTCGACCGTTTCGAAATCACGGGCCATCCCCAGCAGTTCATTGAGGTTCTCGAGCCGGCCTTCAGCCTCGATCCCCAGGGTCGCCTGGAGTTCTTCGAGATATCGGGAGCGTTCAAGAGCTTCTTCGATGATGGTGGCGGGACCCGCGTCGAGTTCGCGGATGTCTGCTGTGAGTTGCAAGAACTGTTCGATACCGGTTGTCGCCCGGCCGCTCACGCCGGCGTTCCTATAGTCCTGCAATGCTGCAGAAAATGACTGACCGTTGGTAGCAGCCCAGGCATCAAGCCTGCCGATCGAGGAATCGCCTACGCCCCGTTTGGGCACATTGAGGACTCGCTTGACGCTGACTTCGTCGGTCGGATTGACGATGGCACGCAGATACGCCACCGCATCTTTGATCTCTCGTCGGTCATAGAAACGAGCACCACCCACCAACTGGTACGGAATCCCGACCCGCACCAGATGCTCCTCAAGCACCCGAGATTGGCTGTTCGTGCGATAAAAAACCGCCATTTCGTCCCAGCGCATGCCCTCATCAGCGTTCAAGCGGGCCAGTTCATGAGCCACATAACGAGCCTCGTCATGCTCATCGGTGGCGTGATAGCGCACGATCTTGTCGCCCCGTCCGCGGTCAGTCCACAGATCCTTCGGGACACGCCCCATGTTTTGGGCAATCACCGCGTTGGCCGCGTCGAGGATGGACTGCGTCGAGCGATAGTTCTGCTCAAGCACAATTGTTGTGGCGTCCGGAAAGGCTTTCTCAAATTCCAAGATGTTGCGCAGATCAGCACCTCTGAAGGCGTAGATCGACTGGTCGCCGTCGCCCACGACCGAGACCCCCCGATGCTGTTCGGCGAGCATCAAGACAAGATCGTTCTGGACAGAGTTGGTGTCCTGGTATTCGTCGACGAGGACATGAGCGAAGCGTTCACGCCAGTGTTGCAGCACGTCGGGTTGAGTACTGAACAGTTCAACGGTGCGCATCAGCAGATCGTCGAAGTCCATCGCCGCGGCGGCAACCAGGCGTCGCTGATATTCCAGGTAAATGTCTGCGACACGTTTTTGGAAAAAACCTTCAGCTCCGTCGGCATAGGCGGCCGCCGACACATTGTCGTTCTTGGCATTTGAAATCGTGGCGTGGACTGATCGTGGCACAAATCTCTTGGGATCAATGTTGAGGTCTCGAATCACGTAACCGGTCAAGCGCCGAGCGTCGGCCTGGTCGTAAATCGAGAACCGTCCTGGATAGCCCAGTCGGTCGGCATCACGGCGCAGGATCCGCACACACGCGGAATGGAACGTCGAAACCCACATTCTCTCGGCCACGGGGCCGACGAGGGTAGAGACTCGCTCCTTCATCTCGCCGGCAGCTTTGTTGGTGAAAGTGATGGCGAGGATTTCAAACGGCGACATGCCTTCGTCGATCATGTGGGCGATCCGGTGCGTGAGCACTCGGGTCTTGCCCGAACCGGCGCCCGCTACGACCAACAGAGGGCCGCCTGAATGCAGCACCGCGTCGTATTGAGACGGGTTCAAGCCCTCCAAAAGAGGCGATGTTTCGGGCATCGGCTCACCCTACCCGTGTGCACTGACACGACGACTGTCATCCACTCAGCCGATCACCCACCCCGCATTGCCAAGTCGGTGTCGGCCCTCTATCCCCACCAGTAGATTGGACCGGTGAACCAGGCTGAGATCGCTGTGCTGGTGGGCGTCGTAGCCACAGCCGTCACGTTCGTCCAGATCCTGCCCCAGATTGCACGGCTGCTGCGGATAGGTCGCACGGAGGGTGTGTCGCCGGTATGGGCAGCAATCGGCACGACCGTCAACATCGGTTGGATCGCCTACGTGGTGGCGGAGGAACTGTGGGTAACCATTCCCGCAGTTCTCGCCGGCGCGGGCAGCTACGGCGTAGTTCTATACCTGCTTTATCGCAACGATGCGGGCGTGCGAACCGGACTGCTGTTGTCCGCCGTGGTTGCCGTGGCATGCGTCGTGGTTCAGTTGGTGGCCGGCTGGACGGTGCTGGGCACGGTGCTGGGACTGTCCAACGGGCTCTACCTCGGGCCGTCGGTGGTCGCAGCCTGGAGGTCTCATGTGCCGGTGGGAGTGTCGCCGCTGTCGTGGGTGCTGGTGGCGCTCGAAGGCCTCCTCTGGGGCCTTTTCGGCGTTCTCGTCGAAGCTTCACCGGTTGTCGTATACGGGGTCACGGCAACCTTGCTGGCAGCGCTCGTGCTGCTGCGCCTATGGGTCACCCGCCACCGCATCCGCCACGCCCTGAAGCCAACAACGAACGAGCTATAACGCCTCATTCAGGCCGTTAGTTTGTATCCAACGCCACGGATCGTGATGATGCGTTCGGGACGATCCGGGTTCGGCTCAATCTTGGCCCTGAGCCGCTTGATATGGACATCAAGCGTTTTGGTATCGCCGACGTAGTCATAGCCCCACACCCGGTCGATGAAGGTTTCGCGGGTCACAACCATCTCCTGATTCAGCATCAGCAGAGCCAAAATCTGAAACTCTTTCAACGGGAGTTGGACAATTTCACCATCCACGGTGACTTCGTGGCGTTCACGGTCCAGTTGCAATCCTCCGACCCGCAGAACCTGATCGTTGGAGTCATTCCCCGAACCACCGCTGCCAGACCAACGACTCATCGCAGAACGACGTAGCACCGCACGTATTCGAGCGACTAATTCCCGCAATCGATAGGGCTTCGCCACATAGTCGTCGGCCCCCACTTCAAGACCCACGACCGCGTCAATCTCCTCGCTTTTGGCGGTCACCATGATGATCGGGACCGAAGATGAAGAACGGATCTCTCGGCAAACGTCGATCCCGGATATCCCCGGCAACATCACGTCTAGGAGCACCAGATCCGGCTCGCTTTGTGCAAATCGGTCCAACGCTTCTGCGCCGTCGCGAGCAACGTCCACCAGGAACCCCTCTCGTTGAAGCCCGACACGGAGAGCTTCCACGAATGACTCTTCGTCCTCCACGACGAGAATCCGAGCAGCCGTGTTGCTCATGGCGTGCTTTCGCCGGGCGTAGCCGGAGCCGCGGTGCTGTTCGGGGGCGCGGTGGTTTCGCCGGGCGTAACCGGAGCCGCAGTGCTGTTCGGGGGCACGGTGCTTTCGCCGGGCGTAGCCGGAGCCGCGGTGGTTTTGCCGGGCGCGGTGCTTTCGCCGGGCGTAGCCGGAGCCGCGGTGCCTTCGCCGGAGGGGTTGCTTTCGCCGGGCGCGGTGCTTTCGCCGGGCGCAGCCGGAGCCGCGGAAGTTGGTTGGTTATTGAGCGCGTCGGGGTCGTCTTCACCGTTGTCTGGGATCAATGGGAGTTCCATGGTGAAGGTTGCTCCTTCTCCCTCGATCGACTCAACCGACACACGGCCTCCGTGATTGGCGGCAATGTGGCGCACCATCGACAGACCAAGGCCGGTACCACCAGTCATGCGGCTACGTCCTCGATCAACTCGGTAGAAGCGTTCGAATATGCGGTCCATATCCTGACGTGGGATCCCGATACCACTGTCAGTAACCTCAACCTCAACCTGACCGTGAACCTCGCGGATGCGAACCGATATGGAGCCGCCACCCGGGTTCGAGAACTTTATGCCGTTGTCAAGCAGATTGAACACCGCTGAAGTGAGCTGACGTCGGTCACCGCGCACCCGAAAATCGAGTTCCGGCGCTTCGACGTTGATCATTACACCGCGTTGTGAAGCCGCCGCGCGCACCCGATCATGCGCCCCACCAACCACGCCTCGAATAGCAACCGGGGAAAACTCAGAATCGTCACTGTGTTCAATTCGACTGAGTTCAAGCAAATCCTGCACCGTGCTAGCCAGTCGCTCTGCTTCAACAAGCAGGCGATTGGCGAGCGAGTCGATCACTTCGGGGTCATGCTCGCCGATCAGCGTTTCGGCAAGCAGCGACACTGCACCAATCGGTGTGCGGAGTTCATGGCTGATATTGGATACAAAGTCACGCCGAATAGCATTGCTGTGCTCCAACTCGGTGACATCGTGAATGAGCGCAATGGCTCCCACAAGGTCACCCTCGATAAGGATCGGCATTGCCGAGACGAACAACACGCGCCGCGGCGGCCCATAGAGCGCAACGCTCTGTTCAACCCTCTCGCCTCTTACCGCAGAGTGAATCAACTCATCAATCTTCTGAGCAATGACAGCTTCGCCGTGCCTGCCCTCGCGGTACCAACTAGCAGAACTGTTGCTATAAACGACCCCCTCGCCTTCGTCGACAACAACAACGCCCATATCAATGGCCTCAAGGGCGGCCTCATACCGGCGTTCAGTTCCCCGCAACTGTCGCTCAGCGTCGCTGGCCTCAAGCACCATCTCAAGACGCTTCACCGCAGCCACGGGTGTTTTCGACGCTGGTGCGACGGCACCCGAAACACGATTGGCGATGCGGTCAAGATGCTGGTTGACAAGGCGCCGTTGCCGAAGTCCCGCGACAAGAATCCCCAGCGAGGTGGCCGCTGCTACTGCCAAAGCGACCAACAGCGCTGTCATGCCAAACCGCTCCTATCAAGTCTCGTCGGAAACGACGCCGAATTCGGCCAGTCGAGCCTTCGCCCGCAGGGCGCCCGAGTGTTCGGGCAGCCAACCATCGACCATATAGCGAACGCGTTCACCCATGTTCACCGCGTGATCGCCGATCCGTTCGTAAAACCGGCAGACAAGCGCCAATTGCACTCCCACCTGCAAATCAAAGGCATGCTCGCGGTTGCTTTCAAAGATCGCCTCTATCGCATCCAGATGAAGCTCATCAAGTCGGTCGTCAATGTCATCAAGGGCGACCGCCAGCCCGCTGTTGCCTTCTGCGTAACTGTCGATGGCCAACCGCACTAGACGTGCGGCCTCCTCGCTCATTTGGGCAATCAAACCCCGGATTCGGGGACCGATAGAACTGCCATAAACGCGACGAGTCGCTTGGGCGATGTTGGCCATCAAATCGCCGGAACGTTCGATCTCCGCGTTCATCCACAAAGCCGTCGTGATAGCTCGCAAGTCTGATGCCATTGGCTGCTGCAAAGCCAGAAGTTGGTAACAGCGTTCCTCAAGCTCCACTGACATTGCGTCAACCGCGTCGTCGTCCTCAATAATTCGCTGCGCCTCAGCGAGGTCTCCCGACAAGAACGCTTCTGTTCCGCGCGGGATGGTCTCACCGACAACACCCGCCATGCGAACGATGGCCTCACGGATCGACTCAAGCTCTTCGTGATAGGTCTTGCGGAGTTCTTCAGTCACCGTGTATTCCTCTCATCTCATCCACTCATCTCATCTCAACCGAAACGGCCGGTCACATAGTTCTCGGTTCGCTCATCGGAGGGATTCGAGAATATCTGTTGCGTCCAGTCGTATTCCACCAATACACCGGTTCTGCTGTCGGACTCTGGATTTACCTCCACCGAGAAGAAGGCAGTGCGATCACTGACCCGAGCGGCCTGCTGCATGTTGTGGGTGACTATAACGATCGAATAGTCGTGCTTCAGTCCGTACATCAGTTCCTCAATACGGGTTGTAGCAATGGGGTCCAGCGCCGAGCACGGCTCGTCCATAAGCAACACGTCGGGGTCGGTGGCAATCGCCCGAGCGATACACAAGCGCTGCTGCTGCCCACCAGACAAACCCAGGGCATTCTCATCGAGCCGGTCCTTGACTTCATCCCAGAGCGCGGCCTTGCGCAGCGAATTCTCCACGATGTCGTCCATCGCCGGACCTTTTCTGGCCAACCCGGCTACCCGCGGGCCGTAAGCGACGTTGGCCCGAATTGACTTTGGAAACGGGTTGGGCTTTTGAAAAACCATCCCAATCCGACGGCGCACTTCAACCGCATCAACTTTCGTATGGTAAAGATCAACTCCGTGGTAGCGCAGCGAACCCGTGACCCGAGCCGTCTCAATCAGATCGTTCATTCGGTTGAAGCATCGCAACAGAGTGGTCTTGCCGCAGCCTGACGGGCCGATAAAGGCAGTGATCTCATTTTCGTGAACTTTGAGACTGGCATCTCGAACAGCCCGAAACTCTCCGTAGTAGACGTTCAACTCTTCCACATCAAAGACCACATGGGGCACCGATGGACTCTCCTCGTCCATCTCAAGGACTGGCTCTGAATCGGAACCCTCAGTCAGATCATCGATCACCGTCATATCAGGCTCCTCGGAGCTTTCGCTGTTTTCGTCAAGCATTGTCCCATATGTGTACGTCATGAGTCAGCCTCGCTTCTTCTCGAAACGGTTACGAAGCAGGATTGCTGTCATGTTCAGCAGCAGTACCAGCACCAGCAACACAACAATGGCGGCCGCCGCCGCTTCGGCAAAACCCGGATCACGGCCGCGTTCGCTAACCCACTCAACGATGACAATGGGAAGTGCAGTGAACTTCTCACGCAGCCCTGAGGTGTCCCACAACTCAGGGTTACGGGTAAGGCCACCAGTGATCGCGCCAACAAGAATCAGCGGAGCGGCCTCGCCAATGGCGCGCGACATGGCCAACAACGTGCCTGTCAAGATCCCCGGCGCTGCGTAGGGCAGAATCTGAGTCCGAACCATCTCAGACTTGGTTGCGCCAAGACCATAGGCGCCTTCCTTGAGTCCGGAGGGCACCGAACGCACCGCTTCTTGTGAAGTAATGATCACGATCGGCAACACCAACACCGCCAGAGTCAACCCTGCTGACAGAACAGAACGGCCACCGGTTGCGTCAGCCAGCCAACCGAGACCAACGAAACCGAAGATGGTGCTGCGCTCGACAAACAAGAACAGACCAAGAAGTCCGTATACGACCGAAGGCACACCGGCGAGGTTCCTGATCACCAGTTCGATGATCGCGGCCAGGCGCGACTTCAGCGCATACTCCTCCAGATAGATGGCGGCACCGACACCGATGGGGAACGCCGTCAACGCGACGAAAACACCGATCCAGACCGATCCGTACAAACCTTGTTTCACACCGAGTCTGTCGTCAATCGAACGAGACCGAAGGGATCCGTTCAAAAAGTCCCAAGCCCGGGTTGAGAGCTGGGACCAAGCGTCGGCAACCGTATCGACGATCAGCACCGCAAGTATGAGCAACGACAACACCAACGCAGACAGAATCAGCACTCTGAAGAGTCCACCGGCCACGTCCGTGTGCTTCTTCTCGAAGCCGGTCGCACCTCGTTTGGCAACCGTTCCTATCGTGGTGAGAGTCATGTCAGTACTGCTCCCGGACACGAGACACGAAGCGGTCACCGATCAGGTTGAGCCCCAACGTCAACAAGAAGAGAACCAGACCGACAAAAAACAGACTCTGAAAGGTCAGACCCTCGCCAACGACTTGATCCGTGCCCGAAGCCAGCGAAGCCATTGCCGAGGGCATGGTGAGACTGCCTTCGTAAGGTGAGTAAGTCTTGATTGCCGCATCAGCCGCGCCGCCCGCCATGAACACGACCATCGTCTCGCCAAGCGCACGAGACACCGCCACGATCAGCGAGGCGACCAGCCCCGAGATAGCGGCAGGCACTACCACCCGCAGTGTCGTCACTGCGTTGCGCGCACCCAATCCCGCGGAAGCCTCGCGCAGCGACTTCGGGACCGCAGCCATCGCATCCTCCGATATCGATGCCACCAGAGGAATCGTGAGAATCCCCACGCCGATGCCGGCCGTCAGCATTGAGCCTCGGCCGCCTTCACCACCGATATGGGCTACCACGTTGGGAGCGAGCCACAACAGTGCGAAGAACCCGAGAACCACGCTGGGGATTCCCGCAAGGATTTCCAGGATTGGCTTGATAATTGCACGGTGCGTCGGCCGCGCGTATTCCGAGAGGTAGATCGCCGCGCCCAACCCGAGCGGTGCGGCCACGATCATGGCGATCACGGTGGTCCACAAGCTCGCCACCAGCAGTGTCGGCATGTCGTAGATCCCGCGTCGCGGAAACCAGCCGAGCTGACCCCAGGTACTCGACCAGTCAACATCGCGCATGAAGATCCAAGCTTCAGAGAACAACGCGTAGATGATCAGCGCCGAGACCACCACCGATACCAGTGCGGCACTGAACATCACGCCGCCGATCAACCGCTCCCTGCGTACCCGCCGGGGCGATCCGGCCAACGAATCGAGGCCCAGGGGCCGTTCAGGTGCAACAGGAGCGGCCATCAGCGGTGACTGCTCATCGGGATTCAGCCGGCCCAGGCGGCACGGACATCGTTCTTGGCTGCCTCGGTGAGCGCCACATAACCGACTTCGCCCACAGCCTGGTCAAGGCCGTCCGCCACGTAGAAGTCGACATAGGCCCTCAGTGCGGGGCTGGTATCGGCCTTGTTGGAGTTGACATAAATGAATAGCGGGCGACTCAACGGGTAGTCACCTGAAGCGATGGCCTCAGGCGTGGCGTCGACACAACCGCTCTCACCGTCATCAACGGCAAGGAGCTTGACCCCGTCCACGTTGCTGGCGAATGCGAAGCCCACCCAACCAAGCGAGGCGTCGGCACCGGTGATGCCCTGGAGGATGACGTTGTCATCACCTGAGGGGTTGTAGTCGGGACGGGTGGTCGCCAGTTGGCCCCGCTCCTCCGCTGGGTGTTCAATCACCAGTTCGACGAAAGTATCGAAGGTGCCGGACTCTTCTCCCGGACCGAAAATGTCGAGCGGCAAGTCAGGGAAGTTTCCGGCACCACCGAGTTCGGCTGAAACAGCATTGGCGTCAGCCCACGAACCGTTTCCTGTCGCTTCAGGACCGGTGAGCGCGTAGAGGTCGGCGAACGAAACACACTCAACGGCATCGTTGCCGGAGTTGGTCATGACGGCCAGGCCATCGATGCCGACCTGCAACTCCGCATAGCTGATTCCGTTGGCCGCGCATTGGGCCGCTTCGCTGTCTTTGATCGCCCGTGAGGCATTGGAGATGTCGGTCTCACCGCTGCAGAAGAGGGCGAAACCATCGCCGGTTCCGGGTCCGTCAACAGCAATGTAGACGTCGGGGTTGATGTCGTTGAACAGCTCCTGAACTCTCACCGACACGGGTTCAACCGTCGAGGAACCAGAGATGAAGAGCTCGCCCGAAGGACCGCCGGAATCGGAGTAACCACCACACGCCGATGCTACGAGCGCCACACTGACAGCCACCACGAGCAGCCGAACCACAGGCTTCAAGCGACTCACAGGTGTTCCTTCCGATGAGGACGGGCCCGCGTCGCGCGAACCGGCTTCGGGCGCCAAGCTATGCGCGCATTGCGAAATCACACCGCCGAATGGGTGAACGGACGATGAACACCCGGTAAAGAATCCACCGGTCCCAAAAGGGCGTCGCTCTATTCGTCGGTTGGCGATTCAGGTGGTCTTGCAATACCGATCCCCAGATGACCCTCGATGCGGGCCAACCGCTCCCTGACGTCTCCCAGGCCGATGCCGAGCACCTTGATCTCCGCGCTCAGCTTGGTGTCGAGAGCCTTGATCTCCCCGCTCAGCTTGGTATCGAGAGCCTTGATCTCCCCGCGCAACTCGGTGCCGAGAGACTTGAGCTCGGATCGGGTGTCATTGTTGAGCTGGATCACGAGCTCGCGGGTCTTGGAGTTCTCCCGAGTCTGGTGCCAAGAGTTGCCGAGCATTGCCACGAAGATTGTCGAGATCATCGCCAACAAGGCCGCATCCATATGAGCAGCGTAGTCGATTCGTCAGAGTTGTCAACTCAATGACATGAAATACTATTAAAATTCCTACGCAGATACCGGTGTCTCCCTTTCAAACCCGACAGGTCCGAAATAATTCAGTTGACAGGTACGCTGAAACTCGCCAATCTGTTGTCGCCGGAGTTTCCGGCCGCAGGACAGGACCGCCATGAGCAACATTCATCGCACCGAGCATCAGCTTCAAGCTGACATTGCCGCGCGCGTAAATGTGCAGACGGTCATGCCAGCTTCTTGGTTTACCACGAAGCCGTATCACATCCCGCGGCCCTTCGGCGCTCCCTCTGGGTAACTAGACCCAACAACGGGAAGTACGCAGAAAGGCCGCTGGTAATCCCAGCGGCCTTTCTGCGTTGCCCAACCAGTTCTCACCGCACAAGAAACCTGACAGACAAGAAACCGACAGAAGAAGAAGAAAACCGCCGACACATTGAAACCAAGACACGGAAGGAGACGGGGCCATGTCCACCCTCGTCGACATCACTGAACAACTCCCAGCCGACAACACCACTTGGGAGACGCGCGCGGCCTGCAAGACGGTAGCCAACGCCTATGACCTGTTCTTCTCCGACGACATAGGCGAGATTTCTGCTGCCAAACGTGTCTGCGCCGAGTGTCCGGTGATCGCACCATGCCTCGAAACTGCTCTGAACAACCAAGAGCAATGGGGAGTCTGGGGTGGGCAGCTCTTCATGAACGGCGAGATGCTGACCGTCAAACGCCGTCGGGGTCGTCCTCCCAAGGTGGCTCGTCCCGAGGATCTGATGCCGGTGATTCCGGTGCCAATGCATCTTCGGGAACGAGCGGAACGGCGGACCGCTTAAGGCGCTGATCGACCACTCCTCTGAGAACCCGGGCAACGGTTTACGCGAGCCCCGGTTCTTGGTCGATCAGCGCCCGAGCGGCCGCTGCGTTGCTATCGCCAGGGGCAGCCGGAGCCGCCAGGTGTTGTCGCCAGGGGCAGCCGGAGCCGCCAGGTGTTGTCGCCAGGGGCAGCCGGAGCCGCCAGGTGTTGTCGCCAGGGGCAGCCGGAGCCGCCAGGTGTTGTCGCCGGGTGGCCGGGCCGTTCTGCGAGGTAGCGTTTCAGCGGATCCTTCGTGCCGGAGTTCTGATGCCCCTGTTCTGTAAATTCGCCGCGGTCTTGTTGGCCGTTGTGCTGGTAGCTGCTTGTGGTGACGACACCTCCAGCGATTTTGGTGACGCCAACACCATAGACCTCAGCAACGGAGCACTCAGTCCCGAAACTGAAGACGTTCAAACCGCGCCTGTCGAGGGATCTATCCGCGATCTTGAGTTCGCCTCACTGGTTGGTGACAGCCAGGACACATTCGCAAGCCATCTCGACAAGCCGCTGGTAGTCAACTTCTTCGCTGCTTGGTGCGGTCCCTGCCGGGCCGAGCTGCCCGAGTTTGAATCCGTCTACCAGGAACTCAAAGATCAGGTGAACTTCATCGGCATCAGCCGCGACGACTCCGCCGCGCCGTCGCTCGACTTGCTGGCCGATACTGGAGTCTCCTATCCATCGGGCTGGGACCGTGACGGTTCGCTGTTCCCGGAATTACGCTTGTTCGGCATGCCCAGCACCCTGATGGTTGATCGCGACGGAGTGGTTGTGGAGCAGTGGGCCGGCGTGCTCACCACTGAAGGACTGCGCGACCTGATCACGGAGCACCTGCTCTAGTGGGTGTCTACGCCTTTCCTTTCGCGCTTGGTCTGGTTGCCGCGTTCAACCCGTGTGGTTTCGCGTTGCTGCCCGTCTACCTGTCGTATTTCTTGGGTGTTGACGGTGACAACAAAGCCAGCCGGCTGGCCACCATTGTGCGCGGCCTGGTGGTGGGCTTGGTGATGACTGCGGGATTCGTCGCCGTGTTCGGGATCTGCGGCGTGGCATTCGAGACAGTCGTCAACCAAGGCACAGTGTTCGAGTACACGGGTTATGTGACGATCGTGATCGGCGTGTTGATGCTTCCCCTGGGTGTCTTCATGGCGCTGGGCAAGGACTTCGTGCTGCGGCTCCCGAAACTGAACCTGGGAACCGGCAGTCGGGATCTCTCATCGGTGTTTCTTTTCGGTGTGAGCTACGCGGTCGTCTCGTTGTCGTGCACGATCGGGTTGTTTCTGTCGTCGGTCACAACCTCGTTCACAACCGACGGATGGTTGGAGGGATTGGGCAACTTCTTTGCCTATGCGCTCGGTATGGGCGCTCTGATCACCTTTTTGACAATGAGCTTGGCGCTCGCCAAGACCGACGTGGCCAAAGGGATGCGGCAGGTGCTGCCCTACGTGGGCCGTTTCTCGGGTCTGGTGCTCTTGATCGCGGGTCTCTATCTGATCGACTACGGCTACTTCGAGATCCGGCTGTTGTCGGGCAGCAACTACTCGAGCCCGAGGGTTGACCGTTTTCTGGAGATGCAAGCGGCGGTCAACAACTGGATCCAGGACACCACGCCGGAGCGCATCGCGGTGATCAGTGTTCTGGGTGTGGTCGGCGCGCTGATCATCGGTTGGCGAGATCTCGAAACCGACAGAATCAAGCGATTCAGTGTCAGCGCTGGTTTTATCTGCAGCTACCTGATCATTGAGTTTCTGTTCAACCAGGGAGAGTTCATTTTCTTGCCGCTGCTCCGCTTCATCGGAGGATGGCCGCTGCGGGTTGTTCATTGGTTCAGCGACCCGTTGCGCTTCGGCGTGCCGATCGAAGCTGCCTTCACGGCACTGGTCGTTTGGCTCGTTTGGCGTCGAATCGCGCGCCATCTGCATTCCGACGAGTAGCGCGCGTCTGATCGCGGTCAGGGGGCGAGACGCTCGATTGTCCAGGCATCCGCTTGTCGGCGGTAGCGGACCCGGTCATGGAGACGGTCCGGGCGACCCTGCCAAAACTCGACGCATCGAGGGGTGACCAGGTATCCGCCCCAGTGGGGCGGTCTCGGTATCTCGCCGGGATACAACTCGTTCAGCTCGACAACTCGAGCCTCGAGTTCAGCCCGCGACCCGAGAACAGCGGACTGCTCGCTAGCAGCAGCACCAATCTGGGCACCACGGGGACGACTCGCGAAATATGCGTCGGATTCCGACTCGGGTACATGGCTGACCTCGCCGACAACACGTACTTGCCGCTCAATCTCGCGCCACACCATCGTCAGCGCGGCACGGCCGTTGGCTTCGAGTTGGGTGCCCTTGGCCGACAGCCGGTTGGTGTAGAACACGAACCCACGGCTGTCGACTCCCTTCAACAACACCGCGCGGGCATCGGGCCAACCATGGGCGTCGACCGTTGACAACACCATGGTGTCGGCGATGTACGGGTTGACTTGTGCCCAATGGTCGAACCAGGCGCGGAACTGCGTCATGGGGTCTTTTGCGACATCTGAGACATCGAGTCCAATGCGTCCAAACTCTTCACGCATCGCGGCCATGTCCATTGCCGGAGCCTACTGTTTGCGAGGTGAGCGCTAGTCGTCTATTCGCAATCGCAGGCTTGGCGATGGCGGGAATCGCCGGTGCGCTTCTGCGATGGGCCGCAACCGAGATCATCGACAACCCGTTGTGGACCTTGCTGCTGCTCAACAGTGCCGGAGCGTTCATCTTGGGGATACTGCTGCGCACCCACAAAGAGCACTCATCAATCCGGCTCTGCCTGGGAGTCGGCTTCTGTGGCTCACTGACCACCTTCTCCACACTGGCCGCCGAAATAGCCGAGCGCATCGACCATGGCCAGATCGCCAACGCATTCGGCTTCACCGCGATCACTGTCGGCGTCGGACTCATCGCGGTGGTCGCCGGACGCCAGTTGGGCGCTCAACTGGAGAGCAGACGCGCATGATCATCACGGCATTCGGCGCCGCCGCTCTGATCGGCACACTGGCGCGTTGGCAACTGGGCGTGCGCCTCGGTTCACCGCAGGGGACTTTCGTCGCCAATATTGCCGGGTCGTTCGCCTTCGGACTGTTGCACGCAGCCGGACCCGACGAAGCGATCATCATCGGAATCGGTGGCCTCGGAGCCTTCACAACCTTCTCGGCGTTGGCCGGAGAACTCATCGAGATGTGGCCCCGCTCCCGCAGCCGCGCGCTAGGCTACGGATCACTCACCCTCATCGCCGGCACAGCCGCCGCCTGGCTCGCCATCTCATTGACCTAGCCTGCCCGCTGAATCAGGTTCCGCCTCTATCAGGTGATGACTCTGATAGTGAGCGACGATTCCAGTCTGCTGCCGACAAGGAGAGCTGACAGGCCCTGGGTGCGCCGATTGGCACCTGATGCGCAACTGAAGGTTCACTCAGGCCACCGACGAATTCGACCTCAAGCCCGGCTTGTCGCAATCCGCGCCTCAGGTTGTTCTCGAAACATCCATCAAATCGTTCCTATATCATCCATTGAAATCTTCCTGAAACATCCATCAGACACCTTTTACGGTGTACGCTGAGTCCTGTGAACATCGAGAGACCCGGTGACGCTGACCAGCAGGTGACCCGCTATCTGCCACGGGTCGTCGACTCGGAGATAGAAGGCTTGCTCCGCCTCGTGCCGACTGTGGTCCTCGAAGGTCCTCGTGGATGCGGGAAGACCACCAGCGCCCGACAGTTCGCAACCAGCGAGGTGTCCCTGGACGAGATTCCCAACGCGCGTCGCTCGGCACAGGTGGACCCCCGGTCGATCCTCGATGGCGACACACCACGGCTGATCGACGAATGGCAGCTCGCTCCCGGCATCTGGAACGCAGTGCGGCGTGCCAGCGATGACCGGCGCAGGACCGGACAGTTCATCTTGACCGGTTCGGCGAACCCAGCCGACGACATCACGCGCCACTCCGGCGCCGGCCGAATCGGGCGTGTGCGACTTCGGCCGATGTCGCTGTTCGAGCAGGGCGTCTCGGACGGGACCGTCTCGCTGAGGACGATCTTCGACGGCACCGCACCTCGAGCCGAGACGCCGCCGCGAACTCTCGGCGAAGCGGCGGAATGGACCGTTCGGGGCGGGTTTCCGCAGACGCTGGGGATGTCCGTCGACGATGCGCAGCGCTTCCTGGTGCTGTATCTCGACGAGATCAGCCGCGTCGACATCGCCCGCGTCGATGGGATCGCTCGCGACCCGGTTCGCGTCCGTCGGCTGCTCCGGTCATTGGCCCGCAACATTTCCACCCGAGCCACGCTCCGAACCCTGGCCCGAGACGCGGACGGCGGCAACCTCGACCCGAAGACCGTCACGA
Organism: Candidatus Aldehydirespiratoraceae bacterium; assembly: GCA_965198365.1. GTDB lineage: Bacteria > Actinomycetota > Acidimicrobiia > Acidimicrobiales > Aldehydirespiratoraceae > VXYK01. The sequence continues at coordinate 3,416,362 of OZ240617.1, forward strand.
GCTACCTCTCGGCCCTCGAGCGAGTGTTCGTCGCGGACGACGTGCCGGCGTGGTCGCCTCGCATGAGATCGAAGGTTGCGCTGCGTTCTGCACCCGCGCGGCAACTGGTCGACCCCGCGCTGGCGTGCGCGATGCTCAGGACCGGACCCGAACGGCTGCTCGACGATCTCGAGTCGTTCGGCCTGCTCTTCGAATCGCTCGTGCTGCGCGATCTGCGGGTGTACGCGGGACCGCTGCGCGGTTGGGTCGGGCACTATCGGGACGAGACCGGCCTGGAAGCAGACGCCATCGTCGAACTCGGCGACGGTGCCTGGGCAGCATTCGAGGTGAAGCTGGGGGGCGAACGAGCCATCGAGCATGCGGCGACGTCGCTCACCAAGCTCGCAGGACGGGTCGACGATGCCGTCCGCCGCAGGCTCGCGGCCCTCGCCGTGGTGACCGCCACTGGTGGATACGCCTACCAACGCCCCGACGGCGTTTCGGTCATCCCCCTCACGACCCTCGGCCCATAGGGCATGCACAGACTGTGACCGATCTGGGGTCATCGCCAAACACCCTCCGCAACGATCGCATCCTGGTCCACCGAGATACTGGCTCGCTGTCTCCCTGACCTCGCCTAGACAAGGCACCACAAGCAGTTGATTACTCTGATATCTATAGATATCATCAGATCGTGACCGATATCTTGATCAGAGACGTTCCTGAGAACGTGGTGGCCGAAATTGATGTCAAAGCAGCATCTGCGGGACTCTCACGGGCCGAATACCTGCGACGAGTGCTGTTGCGCGAACAAGGCGACTCATCAAACGAGGTGACCGTCGAATCCTTGGCGCGAATCGCGGAGATGTGCAGCGACCTGGGGCGGCCGGAGGTGATGGCCGGTGCTTGGACGTGACCACATGGCTTGCCGACAAGTCTGCTCTGGCGCGACTGGCCCTGAGCCCGGACGCCGAGAGATGGGCTTTGAACATTCAGCGTGGTCGCGTGCGCGTTACCACCGTGACTCTTCTTGAGGTCGGATTCTCCACACGATCTGCGGCCGATTATCGTGCCACCCTTGCCGAGTCGCCGGTCGCGCTCATGCCCGTTGAGTACCTGACGCCCAAAATAGAGGCCCGAGCGCTCGATGTGCAGCTGGCGTTGGCGGACAAGGGGCATCACCGAGCACCGTCCATCCCCGACCTGCTGATCGCGGCGACAGCCGAAATGTCTCGACTCACCGTTCTCCACTTCGACAAAGACTTCGAGTTGATCGCAGAGGTCACGGGCCAGCCGGTGGAAGCTCTCCGCCTCGACCTGGACGAACCGGAGACGAACCCGACCGGCATCGCGTAACGGCTCCAGTTCGAGTCGAGTCCCGCTGACCCTCCACGCCACCCCCGCCGCGGAACACTCCCCCGGTCTTGCGGGCTGCGACGGCGATGGGTACCGTTGCTGGGCTTGGCGTCATCCCTTTGGGAGAGGTTTGGTTCTAAATGTCGTTTCGAGCTGTGGGGTCGTTGGTTGGGTTGGTGTTGTGTCTGGTGGTGTCTTCGTTGGTGGCGGCGTCTCCGGCTGGCGCGGTTGCCGGCTATGGCGACGTGGCCGAGGGCAGATATTTCACCGAGCCTGTCCAATGGTCAGTTGATGAGGGGATCACAGGCATAGACGGCAACTGTTTCGGACCCGACGCGCCGGTGTCTCGCGGGGAAGCCGCCGTGTACATCTGGAACATGCAAGGCCAGCCATCGGCACCCGCGCACAGCTTCGTTGATGTGACCGATGAGAGCCAGGACGCAGCGGTGTCTTGGATGTCTCACAACGAGATCACCACCGGCACCTCGCCGACCACGTTCGATCCTGACGGCGCGTTGAACCGGGCGCATCTGGTCACGTTCCTGTGGCGCCTGGCGGACAGGCCTTCAGCGCACGCTCATCCTTTTGTTGATGTGCATGCGCCTTGGCAGCAAGGCAGCGTCTCTTGGGCCGCTGACCGTGGAATCACCACCGGCACCACACCAACCACGTTTTCGCCCGACACAGCGTTGACACGGGCGCATCTAGTCACGTTCCTGTACCGCTACCAAAACAAACCCGTCGTGACCGTCGACCCGGCTTCCCCTGAATGTGATCCCCCAACGACCACCCCGACAACCACAATCACAAGAACTCGTTGGCCCGCGCTGCAACCCGAACCGACTGTGACGGCCGACCGCCAATTGGTCGCATGGAACGAAGTGCTGCACGAGGATCTGACCTCCGCGCAGGCGAGAATCATCCAGGATCTGCCATGGTTCGGCGATGGTATCGATGTCGATGAGAAACCCGCAGCCGAGGTATTGACCAGTCTCCCGGTTCTTGGGCCCGAAACTTTCTTGAATGTGATCGACAGAGCTTGGGTTCAGGACGGAATCAACATTATGGAATACAACGTGCTATGGATCATGACGCATTCGTTTCTCGAACGTATGGGAGACCAGTTCACGAGCGCAATCGCTAACATGCCCTTTCTTGACACCTTTGAACCAGCGGACGCCTTCGCCTTCTACAGTTTGACAGAATTGATGCTGCGTGGGGCAGATGACCGTCATTTTAAGGAGATTTGGAACCATCCAGCTGTGAGCGATGGAATCGACGACGATGAAGCTAAGACTCTATCTAAGCTGCTGGTCATAGGTTGGGATGGATATGATTCGGAGTCTCTCGAATCGTTGAAACTGTTGGAACCTGAGCAATTCGAAGTCTCGCGACGTACCATCGAACTGCCATTGGCTGGTGCTGTGGAAATCACGATACAACACCGGCGTGGAACCGGATGGGTTGAGTATATGGATCACATCGCGACCGGTCTGACCATTCTGGAGGAATTCATGTCTACGCCGCTTCCCACAGAGCAAGTCAACCTCATTGTATCGTATAACATCGAGAAGTTAGGAACCCGAAACACGCAACATCTGATCTTTATCCCTCGTCAGTATACCAATTCTGATGGCAGTCCCGTTCTTGGATCAGTGCATTTTCATGAGTTGGCCCACTACTACTGGTACAGCGGACGGTTGTGGATTGCGGAAGGAACCGCGAGATTTCTTGATTACACTTTGTTCGCAGCGCTGCGCGGCGCGACCCCACGACCGAGGTTCGAACTGCACGACAGGTGTTCCACAATACTTAATCTCTCTCAATTAGAGGCGCTTGGAGGCGATCAACCCGGTGGTTGCGCGTACCCAATGGGCGCCTCACTGTTTTGGGAACTCTATCAAGACTTGGGCGAGCACTCCTTCCGGACGGGTTTTAGGCGCCTGTACCAACTGTCTCAGCACGACGATCCTCACGATGAATGCACCGGCATCGAGTTGAACATCTGCCACGTCCGCGCTGCGTTCATGGAGCGTACGGGGGAAGAAGTGTCTGACACCGCAAATGAGGTGATCGACAAGTGGTACGACGGAGAATACCCCCGTTTGGAGGGGACTAGCGGCATCCATGGCATCGTTCTCAGCAGCGACGGTAAGCCATTGCAAGACATAGGCATGTATCTGGACTTGGGGAATGGCGCAGGATATAGCACCATCAGCGGTGCTGATGGTAAGTTCAGCTTTGGGGAGGCGATCGGCACGTATAAGCTACGGGTCATTCCACCTGAAGGGTGCAGCTTTGAGGGATGGTACAGTGGAGCCGAGCAACTCACTAGTATTGATCGAGCAACTAAACTGGTCTCTGACGGCTCGTTGTCAGAGAGCATAGAGATCCGCATCCCAGTCTTGAGCAGCGATCTGCATTGTGGGTCGCTCGCGATTCGCGGCATCCTCGTACTCCCTGACCGCGGCATCTCAATTATACCGGGGACCGGAAGAGAGTTACGGGAATTCTCAGAAATCAGAGTCTACGCGGAGGTACTGGAAGATATCGATTCGTTTATCGTGTTCGCCCCATTCAACCCCTTCGACTTCGAATTGTTCGTGCCGGACGGGCTTACCATCAAACTCAGATTTCAAGGGATCACGAGGTCAGGCGAATGGTTGGAACTTGGATGGTTGGGCGAAGACGGTCTCACGAGCGATGCCAGCAAAGCGGTCACGTTCAATCCAGACGGCGAGGACATCGAAGGCGTAGAGATTGATCTGCGAGCCCTTCCCTGAGCGTTCATGCCTCTGACTTGACATAGCGGCTCTCTTCGCAAATGAGGTCGGAGTAGAGGTGGTAGGGGTCCGCCTCCGTGGCCGCCTGCGGTGACAATCTGCAACCCGAAGCCACCTCGACAACCACGACCACTTCGACGACCACCCCGACGACCACGACCACCCCCACGACCACTTGGATCGCTCGACTTCTAGCGGTCAGTTCAGAGCGCCAATCTTGGTGAGTCCGGCTAGGTAGGGGTGCAAGGCTTCGGGCATCTCGATCGAGCCGTCGGGTTGGCGGTAGGTCTCCACGATCGCGGCCCAGACCCGCGGGACCGCCAGGGCAGAACCGTTGAGGCTGTGGACGAACCGGGTGCCCTTGGTTCCCTCGGATCGATAGCGAATGTTGGCGCGTCGGGTCTGATAGTCGGTGCACCACGAAACCGAGGAAACCTCGAGCCAGCGATCAGCGCCGGGGGCGAACACCTCGATGTCGAAGGTGCGTGTGCCGGCACCGCTGATATCGCCGCAGGCCAGGTCGAGCACCCGATGGACCAACCCCAGGTCGCGGATGGCGCTCTCGGCTCGGTCGAGGATCTCCATATGCATGTCATGTCCCTGCTCGGGGGTGCAGAACGCATACATCTCGACCTTGTCGAACTCATGGACCCGCAACAGGCCGCGGGTGTCGCGCCCCGCGGCGCCGGCCTCGCGCCGGTAGCACGAGGTGTGGGCCATCAGCCTGATCGGCAGTTCGTCCTCGTTGAGGACCTCTCCGCTGAACATCGAAGTAAGCGAGACCTCAGAGGTCGGAATGGCCCACAGGTCGTCGCGTTCGATGTGGTAGGCGTCATCGGCGAACTTCGGCAGGTGACCGCTGCCGATCATGGTGTCGGACTTCACCAGGGTCGGTGGCCGCACTTCTTCAAAGGCATCGCGGTTGCGTTCGAGGCCGTAGGCGATCAGTGCTCGCAGCAGTCGCGCGCCGTCGCCGCGGTACATCACGAACATGGAGCCCGAGAGACGCACCGCGCGGTCAACATCGAGTATCTGCAGTTGTTCACCGATCTCCCAGTGGGGAACCTTCTGGTGATCACCGAAAGCGTCTCGGTCCAAGCCAGAGTTTCGGACTTCGACATTGCCCTCTTCGGTCAACCCGTCGGGAGCATCGGGCGAAGGCACATTGCTGACGTTGAGCAGAAGATCTCGAAGCTCAGCTGCCAGCTGCTCGCAGCGCTCATCAAGGACTTTCTCACTCGTGCCGAGAGAACGGCTGTGATCTGCCAGAGCTTGCACCTCACCGGCCTTGCCCTGGGCGTGCAGCGCACCAACCTGCTTTGAGGTTTGCCGAATTTCAGCGCGAATCTCGTCGCGCTCGGTGGAAGTCGTCCGCAAAAGCGCATCGAGTTCCACGATTTCGTCGATCGACGATGTGGGCTCTCCGCGACGCGCGATTGCTGTCTTGACAGCCTCGGGGTCCGACCGGATCAACTTGATATCGAGCATCGCCGTTGACGGTAGCGCCCCATCAGCGCCGTTCCGTCACAAGAGGCCGAGCGGAATGATCCGGAACCCGTCGCGTCGGAACGAGGCCGTGGCCCGAGCGGCCCGTGAGCGAAGCGAACAAGAGCGGGAGCCGAGCGCAGCGAACAAGAGCAGGAGTCGAGCGAAGCGAACAAGAGCGGGACATGAGGGGTGGGATCAAGTGGGGGCTTCGCGTGGGGGCTCGGGGTTCTCATCGAATGCCCGTTGCACATCGTCGAACGTCAGATCGGGCGTGATAGCAACCGCACCGACACGTTCCGGTTTTGGAGGGGGTTGTTTGCGGGTTCTTCTAGCCACAAGGTCAGCCTCGCGACGTCCGGAAGTGAAACGGAAGTAGCGGATGGTGATGAGCGCCCAAAGGTAGAAACCTCCGATGACTTTCATCACCGCACCAGCGGCTTGTTGGTCGTCGGTCGGGGAAATTCCCCAGAGTGGCTCAGCATGGTCATAAGCCGAGTAGACGACTCCTTCCGCGAACGTCAACCACCCTGCGGGCACGGTCGGCACGATCGAACTGGCAAACAGGTAGACCATCTTTCCCGGCTCGCTCATTTGGAGTTCGGGGAGCGGACCGACGACCGGGAACCACATCAACAACGCCGAGAAGAACACCGCGAGATGGATGGTGTAGTGGAAAACCCCATTCTCAACCGACAAGTTAACGACCGCGGCCCAGTGCGAAAGGATCTGCAGAGCATTGAATATGACCGCGGCCACCACCGGCCGGGTGAGGACTCGCAACGCTCGCGACGCCACACCACCGTCGACCACTATCAAGCGGGCCAACCACTCCGGCATCGCCAGCAGCATCAACGGCGGGACGATAAAAGCGATCAGCAGATGCTGACCCATGTGGACCGAGTAAAGGTGTTCCTCAGCGATGTCATGCAACGGCCAGTCCGCAGCGACCCACAACAAAAACACAGCAAGCGCGAAACAGCGTTTCTGTCGTTTCGTCACAATGGTTTGCCCCGCCGGCACCACCATGGGGCCGATATGGCGAACCGCGTAGTAGCCGAGCACGACGATCCCCGCGATCAGCATCCAAACCGCGGGATGGGCCTCAAACTCCCAAGGCCCGTCCATTCAGATCACGCCCAGAACTCGAATGCCGCGAGCGCCGCGACATACACGCCGACAGCCAGCGACAATCCCCCGACAAACATCTTGGCGAAGATCGGATTGTCGAATTTCAGATGCATGAACCAGGTTGCGACCAGCCAGAACTTGACGACCATCATCAGCAGCAGCGACGGGATCAGAAAATTGCCCCACGAAAACCCCAAATCGAAGTAGGTGAGCACCTCGACCGCGGTGATAGCACCGAGGATCAGCGCGATCTTGACGTAGGCCCAGTCTGACGGGTGATCATGCTCCGCGTGCTCAACGTGCTCCGCGTGCTCAACGTGCTCCGCGTGCTCAACGTGCTCCGCGTGCTCGGTGTCAGCGGTGCCTTCGTGTCCGGAGGTGGTCGTGCTCATGCGTCTCTCCCAACTCTAGGCCGGAACCAGATATATGACAGTGAAGATGAAGATCCACACAACGTCAACAAAGTGCCAGTAAAGACCTGCTACCTCGACGGTCTCGGCGTGCTCCGGACGCAGCTTGCCCTGCCACGAAGCAACCACCAAAGACATCAACATAACGATGCCGAGACTGACGTGAACGCCGTGGAACCCGGTCAAGGCGTAGAACGCTGAACTGGCCGGATTGTTGGTGAAGCCGACACCCTCACGCAGGAAGCTGGTGAACTCATACACCTGACCACCGATGAACACACCGCCAAGCATGCTCGTCGCCAACAACCAGACCCGTGCCCCGTGGTTGTCTCCCCGAGTAAGCGCGGCGAGAGCGAGCACCATCGTCAGCGAACTCATCAACAGCACGAACGAACTGATTGAAGTGAACGGGATGTCGAAAACGTCGGTTGGGATCGCCCGGTTGTCTGGACCGCGACGGGTTTTGTAGAGCAGGTAGGTCGAAATCAGGCCACCGAAAAGAAGGCATTCCGAACCGAGGAAGACCCACATCGCCAACTTGGTGTTGGAGATTCCGGTTGAAGTCCCGTGATCGTCGTGCGCTTCTGGCGCAGCGGGTTCTGCGGTTGCGACTGCCATGATCAGGCACCTCCCTGCTGGTCGCCGGGCGTAGCCGGAGCCGCGGCAGCAAGGGCAGCATCGTCAGCTTCGTCGTGGTCTCCGGCACCACCATCGTCGTGGTCGTCGTCGTCGTGGTGGTGGTCATGGGTTGCATCGGGGTCATCAACAGGTTCAAGAGCCCAAGCGAAAATCCCCATGCCGACCAGCAGACCGCCAGGAACGCAAAGCCACAGGTTGAAGATCAGGCCATAGCCGATCAGGGGCAACCCGACAGCCAGCACGAGAGGCCAGAACGATGGCGCAGGCAGATGCACGCCCTTGGCCGAGCCGTCTTGAGCTGCTTCTTGAACCGTGGCGATCTCGACAACCTGCCCGTGGTCATCGAAACCGTATTTGCGGTGCCACCATTCGTCGAGACCCTCAACCGTGGGGACCTCATCAAAGTTGTGCTCCGGAGCCGGCGAAGGAATCATCCACTCAAGGGTCCGGGCATCCCAAGGATCGGGACCCGGAGGCGGCAAATCGGCTGCCTCACGTTTCGACTTCCAAATATTGTGGAACAAGACCAGAACTGAAAAGGCAATGATGAACGAGCCGATGGTCGCCACCATGTTCCAGAACTCGAATCCAAACCCGGCCGAATAGGTATCAATACGACGACTCATCCCCTGCAGACCGAGTATGTGCATAGGCCCGAAAGTCAGGTTGAAACCAATAAGCATCGACCAGAAGTGGATCTTGCCGCGGCGCTCGTTGAGCATGTAACCGAAAATCTTCGGCCACCAGAAATAGAGACCACCCATCAACCCGAGCACACCACCACCGAAAATCACATAGTGGAAATGAGCCACGATGTAGTAGGTGTCGGTCTGTTGAGTATCGGCCGGAGCCAAAGCGTGGGTCACTCCCGACAGCCCACCGATGGTGAACATCGCCACGGTTCCCACCGCGAAGAGCATTGCCGTTGTGAAACGGATCTGTCCGCCCCACATCGTGGCCAACCAGTTCAAGACCTTCACACCGGTCGGCACCGCTATGAACATTGTGGACAAAGAAAACGCCGCCACCGAGATCGGACCGATTCCCGACACAAACATGTGATGCGCCCAAACACCCCATCCCATGAAGCCGATGGCGATACCCGAGAACACCATGAACGTGTAGCCGAACAGGGGTTTGCGGCTGAACGCGGGAATCACTTCAGACACGACTCCGAAGGCAGGCAAAATGATGATGTAGACCTCCGGGTGCCCGAATATCCAGAACAAGTGCTGCCATAACAACGGATCGGCACCTGCGTCGGGATTGAAGAAACTGGCGTCGAACAACCGATCAAACATCAACAAGAACAAAGCAACGGTGATAACCGGCAACGCGAACAGCAGCAAGAACTGGGTGATCAGCAGCATCCAGGTCATGACGGGCATACGGAACAAGTCCATTCCGGGTGCCCGCATGTTGAGACAGGTGACGATCAGGTTGATGGCCGAGACCAACGAGGCAATACCAACGATCAACAAGCCGATCGCATAGAAGTCAACGCCGTGGCTCGGCGAGAAAGTCACACCGCTGTTGGGCGAGTAACAGAACCAACCGCAGTCGGCACCGCCTCCACCAACGATCCAAGAACTGTTCAAGAAGATCGCCCCCGATAGCCAAATCCAATACGAGAGCGCGTTGAGCCGCGGGAACGCCACATCTCTGGCGCCGATCTGAAGTGGAATCAAGTAGTTCGAGAAAGCCGCTGCCAAGGGCATGATGAACAGGAACACCATGGTCACGCCATGCATGGTGAACACCTGGTTATAGACATCGGCCGACAGCACGCCGCCGTTGGGTACCGCCAACTGCAAGCGAATCAGCAGGGCTTCAATACCACCCACCACGAAGAAAACCATGGCGGACACGCCATACAGGATCCCGATCTTCTTGTGATCGACGGTGCTCAACCAGTCCCGCCAGCCCCTGCCTCCTTGCGGCCGGGTAAGCACCCCGAGGGGCCGCTCCGCCAGGGCCTCGCGGCCGGATTCAAGTTCTAGAGGACCCTCGGTAATGGGCTTGTCTGTGATGGTCATCTCACTCCACCTCTGTCGCCAAAATCTGGGCAGCGGTCGGCTTGGGGCCGAGCGTGGCCAGTAAGGTGATCACATTGGCAATCTGTCGTTCGGACAGCCCCATGTCGGGCATCCCGCGCGGTAGAGCACCCTCGGGAAGGTCATCCGCGTAGTTTTCTTTCACGTCGTAGGGGTTGCGGATCCAGGCAGCAAGATCGTCGTCGTTGAGCGAACCGTCCGGGTTGTAGATGTTGAACAAACCACCCGCAAACGTGGTGCGGCTCGCGAAGTGTGTGAGGTCCGGGGCGGATCCAGAGATGGTCTCGGCCCCGTTGTAATCCTCTGTGTTGAGCCCTCTGATCAGGTGACAACTGGCGCAGAAGTTCGAGAACACCTCCATGCCGCGGTACTCAGCAGAGTCTTCGTCGGTCGGTAATGTTGCCGGAGCCATCTGGGCATCGATCCAATCCTGGAAGTCGCCCGGTGTCACAGCTACGGCCTGCATTCTCATCCGACTGTGCGAAAGCCCGCAGAACTCGGTGCACTGCCCGAAATAGACGCCCGGTTCGTCAGCTTCCAACTTCCACGGCGTGTACTTCCCGGGCACGGCATCCTTCTTGCCGTTGAGCGCGGGGATCCAGTGCGAGTGGATGACATCTCGCGAGGTGATGATCAGCTCAACCTCCTCGCCTGTCGGGATCACCATCTGGCCCGCGGTGACAATGTCGGCTGCAGGAAGGTTCCACGGGTCACCAAGGTCTGCGGTAGTGATGTCCTGGGTCAAGTAATAACGGTACTCCCACCACCATTGCTGGCCCACCACGACCACCCTCGGCTCCCACGTCTCAACGTGACCATCAACCTGGACTTCAATGGCGTTGGCTTTGGTGCTGTTGACTGCCAGATGCGTAACCAAGGTGGCTACGGCAATGACAATCATGATCACGGCGGGGCCAATCGTCCAACCGATTTCCAGCCTGTTGTTGTGCGAAATCTGGGTTGGGAACTCACCTTCGTAATCGTTGTCGGCGGGCACGCGATTCTTGATCGACATCCACAAAATGGCACCGCACACGAGCACCAACACGACCCCGGCAACAATGAACACCGGAATCGCCAGATCGTTGATTTGGCGGGCGGTCTCGCTCTGGTTCTGAAAAGTATCGAGTTCCGCATCGCCGGCGCATCCAGCCAACACAAACGCGAGCCCCAGGATCAAACCCTCCGGCCAACGCCGACGCCGCGAACGAATGAGGTCACTCACCTTGGTGTCCCTCCACAGTATCGGTGCCGTTTTCATCATCGGTGTGCACTTCATGGTGCTCGAAGTCTCGTTCACCGGTGACAGTCGCAACGATTCCGCCAGCGAGCACCGCCACAGCCATAACCAGGACCGAACCGGCCAGGATGTTCTTGTTGATCCGTCGTTTGCTAGCGAACAACACCGCGATACCGAGAATCAACACAGACAGGACACCGGCAACCACCACCGACCCGAGTTTTGAGGTGGCCAACAAAACCCGGCTGGTAGCCAACACACCCAACGCCACGATCACCGCGCCCAAAGCCGGGATCTCAATAGGCGCCATCACCCGATTGCGTAGGACCCGATTGGCCTCGGGGTCACCCGTCGCCCTGTCCGCCCAGGCGTCCATCAGCCACTCGATGGCGACCACACCGCAGATGATCAAACCGGTAACGAACACCGCTGTGTGCAGAACCAGACCGATCGCCATAGCGCCAACACCAAAGGCACCAACCACCGGCCAGAAGCTGGCAGTAACCAGACTGTTGGTCGGAATCTGCTCGACTCCCATGTAGTGGGCCTGCGCGGCGGGGTCGGCGTCGCGGAAGAACACGAGGAACAGCGCCACCGTCATAGCGGTGACGCCGAGCCCCAAGAGCAGCGAATAGCCGAGGTGTTCGCCTACGCCGCCCTTCCAGCCCATCGAGAGCGGCCCCAGATGGTTGCCACCCGTCGTGTATCCGTAGAACACCGCGCCAGTCGCCAGTGCCATCCCGATTCCGAAGAAAAACTTGAAGCCCGTGGTGAACATCTGACCCTTACTTCGTGATGTAGATGAGGTAGTAGACGATTGCCCACATGAACACCACGGTGTTCCAGACCAGAGCCGCGGAAGACACCGCTTCTGCTCTTCGTGGGCCGAACTGGCCGGCTAGTGCACGCACAGTTGTGAGCGCAATGAATACGACCGCAGCGATCAAAAAGACGATGAAGGTTCCGTTGACGACAAAGAACAGGAATTGGGGGGTGTCAGCAGCCGAGGCAAACCCGGTGTCGTTGATAATGAACCACAGTTGATTGAAGATTGCTGCGCCGAAGAGACCCGTGAGAGCCAAAGCAACATAGGCATTGATGCGGTCATCGGCATTGATCGCCTGCACGGCCCACTGAACAGTGAACACCGACAGGATCAACGTCCAAAAAATGAAACCCGAGGGACCTAATTCAACGACATCTGCGGGGAACCACTCAACTCCTGCGTCGCGAAACGCGGCGCGTTCAAGAACGTAAATGCCGACCACAGCACAGAAGAACATGAACGCAGCCGCGGTCCCGAACATGGTGCCCACCAACAGGGTGCGTGGGCGGGATACTTCCGGGGCTGGAAGCCCGGTGGTGGCAACCATCAGGCCTCCTCTCCATTCTCGCTCACAGTGTCTAGCAACGGAGCTTCAGAGACTACGCGCTCCGGTGGTTCTGAGAAGTTACCGGGTGGCGGGGGCGACGAGGTGGTCCATTCCAAGGTTTGACCACCATAAGGATTATCGGCGACTGCATCGCTTGACCTCATGGCCTTCGCCAGCGCCGTTAGCGCACCCAACACACCCAGCGCGATCAACACCGCCCCCACCGCGGCGACCACATTCATCACTTCAATGAAGCCTTGGTTCGAAGGCTCAGCCATTAGCGGAGTAGAGCTACCCACCACTCGATACCCGAACGCGGGAGCCTCCAGGAACCCGTTCACAAAATCCGCGCCACCGAGCAGAACCGCACCAACGACTACATCCAATATGACCAGACGGCCCATCGAAACCGAGAGTTGCTTGCCGCTTATTTTTGGGGCCCAGAACCAGATACCGGCAATCCCGGCAGCAACCGCACTGAAAAGCACCAGGTTCATCACTGCGCTGACGGTCGTCCGGCCACCCAGATCCCATGGTTGAATGACTCGCGCCAACCCTGCCCCGGTGCCCGCAAGAAGCAACAGAGCCGCGCCGATAGCACCAACGCCATGGACCGACAAGAGTTCTGCGATCACGCCCCCGCCGCCAGCGCTGGTGTCCGAATCTGAAGCACCCCCAGACCCGCGCTTGGCGATTGTGTCAGCGGCACCCCCGATAGAGCCCAACACAGGAAGAAACGCAAAAAGTCCGAAGAGGATAAACACGAACTTCTCGTCGTAGTTGTCGCCCTGGAACCAAGGCTGGCTCCAACCGCCCACCGACAACAAACCAAAGAGACCGATCAGAACAACAGCGGCCGCGTGCTGCGCATGGCGGCACTTCGCAACAACGGGTGCAATCGTGCCCAGCACACCCAACACGGGAATCGCCAAGGCGTAAATCTGCGGCTGTTCAACGAGCCAGCCAAGCTGCGTGTAGATCGCGTTCGAACCCTCGGCGATGCCGAACGTTCCGGGTCCGCCGCGAAGATCAAAATAGACGACGGCGAGATTGCCCAGCGCAACCGGCAAGGTCAACAACCAAACACTGGTCGCGACCAGCATCGACCAGGCAAACAACGGAACTCGCAGCAAGTTCATGCCCGGTGTGCGCAGCGACACAACCGTCGTGGCAATACAGACCGAAGCCACCAGCAACGAGACAATCACCAAACCAGTGCCGACCAAGGTCAAAGCGATGGCATCACGCTCGTTACCCGTGAACCAGTCCAAAGCCCCCCAGCCGCCGCCGGCCACAACCGAGACAACCGTGATTCCCGCACCGATCATGAACAACCAAGCCGCACCATGAGCCGCGCGCGGAAAAGCGACATTTGTTGCACCGACCTGCATCGGCACTACCACCGTGGCAAGTCCCACAAACAACGGAGCTACCACCAACAGCGCCAAACCGAAGCGGTACAGGCTGAAGTACTGGAAGTAGTTGTTCACCCCTCCGAAGAGATCATCGGGCGACGAATTACTGTTCTCGATGGCGAGACCAACGCCGATGAGGGTGGCCGCCAGCAACCCGAGCAAGCCAGACCGAAGCCACAAGCGACCAATGCGCTTGTGGTCTGTGGTGGTGAGAGCATCAAAGAGGCCGACAACTCGGGGCGAGGTTGCCGCCAGCGCGGTGTTCGCAGCTGGTGGTGAATCGGTCATCGTCATGTTGGCAAATGTCCTCCGAGCGCCCCCGGCGCACAGCACCGCGCACGTGTGTTTGCTAATACCTGAGTTGCGTTACCAGCCGATGAGCCTACAGGGATGCGAGCAACAGAATAGAAACCCGGCGCAAGGTGTTTGTCAGACCCCACTGCGAATCACCTCATCAACTGCCATCGCCGCGAACAACAACGTGACATAAGTGATAGACCACCCAAAAAGCCGCATGGCCCGCTGCGGCTCGGGCTTACGAAAAACTCTGATCGCCAATCCCGAAAAAACCGCTCCGAGCACCACAGCAGAGCACAGATAGAGCCAGCCCATATTGGCTACGGGAGCAAAAACCAAGGTGAGACCCCAGAGCAGCAGCGTGTAGAGCACAATCCTGCTTGCGGTCTTCTTGAGGCTCACGACAACAGGCAACATCGGCACGTCCGCAGCCGCGTAATCCTCCTTGTAGCGGATCGCCAATGCCCAAAAATGGGGAGGCGTCCAAACAAAGATGATCGCAAAGAGCACCAAAGGCGGCCAGTCAAGCTGGTTGGTCACTGCCGACCAGCCGACCAGAACCGGTACTGCCCCAGCGGCCCCGCCGATAACGATGTTGCTCTTGGACGTTCGTTTCAGCCACAGCGAGTAGACGAAGACATAGAAAAGGGTGGCCGAGACGGCCAGAACTGCCGACAGCAAGTTGACGAATCCCCACAACCACCCGAACGCGCCTATCTCCAGCACGAACGCAAAAACCAGGGCTTGGCGCGGGGAGACTTCGCCCGTCACAAGCGGGCGACCTTTGGTGCGTTCCATAAGGCCATCGATATCGCGATCGATGTACATGTTGAAGGTGTTCGCGCCGCCCGCAGCCAGCGTGCCACCGAGCACGGTGGCAACGATCAACCAGAGTGAGGGAATTCCAGAATCGGCCACGACCATCGTGGGAACCGTGGTGATGAGCAGAAGCTCGATAATCCGCGGCTTGGTCAACGCCACGAAGGCGGCGACACGAGACCGAGATCGGACCTCCGTTGCTTCACTCACGTCGGTCAGGCTACGCCCCCAAAACCAAGACCACGCCACCCGGGTTGAAGCGCGCCGCCCGCGGCTTCTGAACAAAGCGAACAAGAGCGGCTGGCAACGCCCTACCCTTTGGTTGTGTCCTCATTTTCGGCGTCGCTGCGAGCGGTAACTTTCGGGCCGGTCAGCCCCGCTCGCTACCTGAGTTGGACTCGCGGCGCGTTGTGGTCACTGACCGTGATCGTGGTGTCGGGCGGAGCGGTTCGTTTGACCGGATCGGGGCTTGGTTGCTCCGACTGGCCCAATTGCGAAGAAGACCAATTTGTGGCCGACCTCGAGTACCACGCCTTGATCGAATTCGTGAACCGCCTCTTCACCGGTGTCGTCGCGGCGGCCGTGATCCTGGCCGTACTCGGATCTCTGCGACGCTCGCCTCGGCGAAGGGATCTGACATTCTGGTCGTGGGGGCTCGTCGCCGGTGTGGCAGCCCAGGTCGTGTTGGGTGCGGTGCTCGTCAAGACCGAGCTCGACCCCAGGTTCACGATGGGACACTTCCTGTTGAGCATGGTGCTGTTGGCCAACGCCGTCGTGCTCGTTGAGTTGGCCGGGCGGGACGACGGCGCGGCGCGCCGTTTACCAGGGTCGTTCACCCCAGCCGCGCGCATGATCTCTGCGGTTGGTGCAATTCTGCTGGTCAGCGGCACAATCGTCACCGGGTCAGGACCTCACAGTGGGAGCGACGAGGCCGAGGTCGCGCAGCGCCTGCCGTTCCTGGTACGAGAGGTGACCCGTGTTCACAGCATCATCGCGCTGCTGTTGCTGTTCGGGGTTGTGTGGCTCATCCGCTCCGCTCACCTCCACCAGCAACCGGAGATCCGCTGGCGCGCCACGGTCGCTGCCGGCCTGCTGATCGCCCAGGGTGTTATTGGCTACTGGCAATACTTCGCTGGTGTTCCCGTGTTGCTCGTCGGGGTCCACATCCTTGGCGCCTCCTTGGGCTGGATCGCTATCGTCCGGCTGCATCTATCGACAACTGTCGACACCGTAGTTCTCGTCAATCGGGCTAGATCGCCAGAACCCGTGACATGACCGCCCCGGTGATGGTCCCCGAAACAGAGACGGATGAATCGGTCGAATATGCGCGGCCCTGGAAGGTTCTGGTCTGGGACGACCCGATCAACCTGATGTCTTACGTCGCGTTCGTGTTTCGGAAACTGTTCGGCTACTCGAAAGAGAAAGCCCACCGGTTGATGATGGAAGTCCACATCGAAGGCAAGGCTGTGGTGTCTTCGGGAACCAGGGAAAAAGCCGAGTTCGATGTCTTCCGGCTTCACGAACACGGCCTCTGGGCGACCATGGAGATAGACGAATGAGCCGTTTCCGTTACGACGGTGATGTCGTCATCGTGGAACTCCCTAGCGGAGAAAGCGAAATGCTCTCCCAGGTGCTGTCGGATCTCCGCGACTTGTTGATCGGTGGCGGTGACGACACCCTGAGGCGACTGAAACCTCCCGCTCATCCGGACAGTTCCGAAGCTGAGACCTCCTACCGGGAACTCGTCGACGACGATCTTCTGCGCAGCCGCCTTGAAGCCATCGAGACAGTCGAGTCGACACTTTCAGGAGCTGAACTCGACCCATCAGGTGTCGCAGCTTGGATGCAGAGCCTGAACAGCCTCCGTCTGGTGCTGGGCGAACAACTCGCACTCGCTGGAGTCGATCTCGTCAACCACACGATGCCCGATACCGCCTCGGCCGCCCTGTATGAATGGACCGGCTGGCTCCTTGAACAACTCATTGAAGCCGCCAGCCAAGCACACGACCCCTAGGGCATAGACCGGGTCTCTGCCTTGCCGCCGAGCCCGCCGTCAGTCTGTCGTGCAGTACCAGAAACCGCCGGCCGTGCCGGGTCCTGTGTGCGCGGCGATCGACGGGCCCACGCGGTACCGAACCAGCTCCACCTCAACCGGGGCAGCCCGCAACCTCTGTTCAATGCCCTCGGTGAATACCAGAGTGGCCGGATCGGCAAGGCACACGCCGGCCCGAATTGGTCGCCCTTGCGCCAAGAAGCACTCGACCATCTGATTGCACAACTCATCAACGCTGTGCCCCTGTGCCACAACCTCGAGATCGCTTCCGTAGCCCGAGAGGACTGCGACCCCTTCGCGTCCGCTCTGCTCGCTGTCGTGGAGCAGATCCGGGCTGAAGCGGCCGCCCCGGCGAGCGAAGTCCAGTGCGCCGAGGATGAACGCCGTGCCTATCGCAGGGCGTATCCGTTGGGCCCGAGCGACCACCTCCGGTACCGATGCACCCGCGGCGACCGCCGAGGCGGCCTCCCAGACACAGCACGAAACGCCGAACGAGGCGGTACCGGAGTCGACGACATGTACATCAACGTCGACCATCTCGGCCGCGATGCGTGCGCTGTTGATGGTTCCGGAGTGTTCGGCGCCGATGTGAACTGAAACGATGTCGGTCGCACCCTGTTCGACTGCGGACCGATAGATCTCGCTGAACGTCCCCGGACTCGGCTGTGAAGTTGTGATCTCCGGGAGACTTCCGTTGCTCAACCGCGACCAGCTCCACCGTGACCAGAAGGCATCGGCGGTGAGGTCGATTCCCTCGCGATATTCGACACCGTCGATATTGACGGTGATCGGAGCAACCCGGATTCCGAACTCCGCAGCAAGTTCCGGAGGCAGTTGGGAGGCCGAGTCGGTGACGAGAGCTATCACTGTCCGCTGAGCCCCTCAGTGCGACCTTCAGCGCGACCCTCAGAAAGTGCTGAACCTGGGCTGCCAGGAGCATCTTGCGCCAACTGTGCCGACTGTCCCGCTGGTGCTGATTGCGCCGTTTGCACCGATTCCGCGGACTGAACCGATTGTGCCGATTGTGCCGATTCTTGGCGATTGAACGTGTCAACCGTTTCGGCACCGGCGGCGAACCGCAACGCGATGATGGCCGAGCTGGCAGCTGCCGCCAGCGGTAGTGAAACGGTGGGCTTGACCCCGCCCGGGTTGCGATAGCCGTGCCAGCACCAGTGCGCCGCTGTCAGCACCCAGGTGGCGCTCGCCACGGTCGTGGCTGTCCGCGTCCGCTGGTTGACCGGTAGTGCCGAAGTGGCAAGCGCCACTGCCGCGTCCAATGGCAGATAGACGGGGAACGTGCCGATGACCTGTCCGATGCTGGTCGCCACTCCCTTTCCGCCAGTGCGGCCGAGCGGGAAGCAATGGCCTCCGACCGCGGCGGTCGACGCGAGGTTGGCGCCGGCGGGGCCTGCCAGCGCTCCACCGAGCCGGGCCGCGGCTACGCCTTTGGCGATGTCGGCCACACTCACAGCCGCTCCCCACGACTTGCCGAGCACATGACCGGCGTTAATGGCACCGGGGTTGCCTGTTCCGGACATGCGCAGGTCGGAGCGCCGGGTGATGCGGGCCGCGATATCAGCCGAAGGGATCATGCCGAGCAGGTAACCGCCACTTGCCGCGGCCATGAGGCGCACTGTCCTGCCGCGGGTACGAATGGACCCTTTCACCACCGAAATGACAGTACCGTTCGCGCGCCAAATGCGCGCCATATTGGCGCGCACACTCGAATCGGACGGCGTATGCTGTCGTTCGGCCGGTTCTCTGGTCGGGCCCCGTTCGTCCAGCGGCCTAGGACGCCGGCCTTTCACGCCGGTAACACGGGTTCGAATCCCGTACGGGGTACCACAACGCGGCTCTCCTAGTTCCCAACGGGTCCCAAAATCTCAGGTGAAACGCCGCCGCCATACTGTTCCGACGGAATCCGGAGTGATCCCGCGAAGTGTCGGTTGTTTGCAAGCTAACCTGACCCTGAAGTTCGTCTTTGTGGGGGGTAGGTGAATCTCTTGGTTGAAATCGCATCGCTCGATGAGGTCCCGTTGCGCGAGGTCTGGCCAGATGAAGCCCGAGACTTCACGCCATGGTTGGCTGCAAACCCAGACCAACTCGGCAAAGCGCTCCAGATGGATCTTGAGTTCGAAGGTTCAGAGTTTACTGTTGGGTCGTTCTCCGCTGATGTGGTTCTACGCGAGGCAAACTCCGGGCAACGTGTCGTCGTTGAGAACCTCTTGGTGACGACTGACCATGACCACCTCGGGAAACTGATCACGTACGCTGCAGGGTTGGAAGCACGCTGGGCTGTCCTGGTAGCGAGGTCGTTCCGCCCCGAGCACCGGTCTGCACTCACCTGGCTCAATTCGATCTCGGGCGAGGGGAGCGGCTTCTTTGGAATCGAGGTGCACGCAGTCCGCATCGGCAAGTCACCCGCCGCGGTCCGACTGGACGTAGTTGTCGAGCCCGACGATTTTGCACGAAGAGCACGCGCCAAGGTGAAGACCTTGTCCGAGGTGAACGCCCGCTATGTGGATTGGTGGGAAGAGTTCCTCTCTGCCTTTCATGAAGCGCACCCTGGTTGGAGCAATGCTCAGACTCCATCATCCGGCAACTGGATGAACTTTCCCAGTGGGAGGAGTGGCGTTCGCTACGGCCTCAGCTTCGCGTATCCCACCGGCGCTTCGAACTACAGCCTCCGAGCAGATGTCTATATCGATGACGGCGAGTCGTTATATCCGGCGCTGGTGGCTCAACGCTCGGCTATCGAAGGCTCATGTGATCTTGAGCTCAAGTGGGAGCCTCTTGAGAATGCGCGAGCTTCGCGAGTCGCTATCTACCTCAACCCCGCGGATCCAGCAGATCGCCCCAGTTGGCCGACGTATCGAGCCTGGGCCGTCGAAACCCTCGGCAAGCTGCGTCAGGCCTTCTCGGTGCCGATCAATGAACTGCAACAAGCCAACTAGACCGAGCACCTTGATCCGGTGCAGGTGACGGCCAGATTGTTGAAAGCGACACGCGCTGATTCACTCGGCTAGGACTTCAGGATGATCGTAAAGCCACACGAACAAACGACCGTATTCAAAGAACCCCGTCAGCAAGCGGGTGCGGCTGCCGAGAGGCAAATGGCGCACTATCTGCACCGAAGCTTCAATGAAGATCGAGGTGTATTCGTACTACACGACCTGAGGCTCGAAGATCACGCCCAGCGGGAGCACGATGGCTCCACCGGGGTGTGCCAGATAGATCATCTGCTCGTGCATCGCTGGGGGCTGTTTATCATCGAGAGCAAGTCGGTGACCGAAGAGGTACGGGTCCGGTCCGACGACTCGGGTGGAGATGAGTGGAGCCGCGTGTACCGACGCAAGGAGATGGGAATGCCCTCTCCAATTCGGCAAGCGCAGCGGCAAGCGGATTTTTTGCGGGCGTTCTTGCAACGACACCGGGAAGAAATGCTCGGCAAGCGAGCTATCGGGTTCCGCACCATCGCCAAGCTCGCAGAAGGATCAGATCAGCGCGGTTTCAAGTGGGCACCGATCCAGTTGGTGATTGCCGTGTCCGACAAGGGGAAGATCAAACGGCTCGGTGGTTGGAAGGAACCCAGCGAACCGTTTCGGGTATTTGTGACCAAGGCCGATCTGGTCCCCGACAAGATCGGCCAAGAGCTCGAGCAGCACAGAAAGAGCGCGAGCATTATGAATGCTGAATCTGCTGGTAGGTATGGCATGTGGAGCATGAAAGCACTGGAAGTTGAGCAGGTGGCTGAATTTCTTGCCGCACGGCATGTAGATCGCTCGGGCGCTTCGTCAGCCCGGTCTAAACGGACTGCTTCCAACCGCAATCGCAAATCATCCCGTGACAAGCCCGCCAGCACCGGACACTCGGCGAAAACGATATGCAAGCATTGCGATTCAAAAGACCTCACCGCGCGATCGGGCAGGTACGGCTACTACTGGCGGTGCGGCATGTGCAAGAAGAACACGGCGATGCCTGTCGTGTGCTCTGCATGTGCAGCTGAAGGTAAACGGAACAAAGAGGTGCGGGTTCGCAAGGACAAGACAACATATTTCCGCGACTGCGAAGCATGCGGGACTTCCGAAACAATATGGACTGAGGACTGAACGCCGACCGCCGTTGCGAGTCGTTGGAGGTCGTAGATCGGCGAAGCCAAATCCGAGGTAAACCTTCTCGGGACGAGCAACGAAAGTTGTGGAAAGTACAAGCAGACCGGATTTTGAGCACATGAGGATGCAACTATCGCTGATAACCACAGAAACAGCCACTGCGCCCGTGGGGCTTGAGTACCACAGCGACTTCTTGGCCGCCTCCGAGGAGGACGGGCTGCTCACGCGTATCGACAACTCTGAGTGGCTCACGGACCTCTCGCGGCGTGTGCTGCACTTCGGCTACAAGTACGACTATTCCAGTCGCAGGCTCGACGAAACGGCTCGCATCGGGCCATTGCCCGAGTGGCTGACGCAACTGTCGAACATGGTGCATGAAGCCGCGTCTGAGGAAGCGAAGCAGTTGCTCGACCCTCACCATCCGTTCGAACAGGCGATTATCAACGAGTACCTGCCCGGACAGGGGATCGCACCCCACATCGATAGGGACTGCTTCGGCCCCATTGTTGCGACCGTGAGCTTGGGATCGGCGGTCAACATGGATTTCTGCCGCGATTCGACCGGCGACGAATACGTACAACGCTTGGAGCCGCGCAGCCTCGTCCTTCTCTACGGCGATGCCCGCTTCAAGTGGCGTCATGGCATCGCCAAACGGCACTCCGACACTTGGAACGGCCAAAAGACCAAGCGCCAACGACGCGTTTCGATCACGTTTCGCACCATCGCAGAAATCGGGCCGGCGCAGACCTGAATAGTTGATTCCTCTGCCAAATGGATTTGTTGAGCTTTTGCCCTCGTGTACTGTGGTCGTATTCTTCCCCGCCTGCCCTGGTTTCAGGGCATGGCGGGGTTACTTTTTTTCCTCCCGTGACTGACGACCGCGTTGTTGTGTTCATCGACTACCAGAACCTGTACCACCGCGCCCGCGCTTCGTTGTTTCAAAGAGCCGATCCCCCAGTGTAAGTCGGCCATGTTTATCCGATGAAAGTCGGGAAGTTGCTCTGAGCTCGATCGCACCCAGCCGAGCCTCCCGATGAAGCGCGGCCGAGGCGAGACCATGACCCATGACTACAAGCGCAATGGCACGACCGATCTGTTCGCGGCGTTGAATGTCGCTACCGGCGAGGTGCTCTATGACACCAAGAAGCGTCACACCGCCAAGGACGTGTTGGCGTTCTTCAAATGGATCGATCTGCATGTGCCGAAGGGCCTCGATGTCCACGTTGTGTTGGGCAACCTGTCCGCGCACAAGGCACCCGAAGTGAACAAGTGGCTGGCCCATCCGCGACGCAAACGCTGGCACCTGCACTTCACGCCGACGTCGTCGTCGTGGCTGAACCTCGTGGAGGGATGGTTCCACCCGCTCACCGAGCGGCGGCTACGCCGGCACGTTCAACAGCGTCGACGCTCTCGTTGAGGCCATCGAGCTGTGGGCCGAGCACTGGAACGACGACCCCAAACCCTTCGTCTGGAAGAAGACCGCCGACGAGATCATCAAGAAAGTCCGACGCGGCAGGACCGCACTCACCGAAGCCAAATCCGCGACGGACCACTAGCCAATGGGAGTGAACCAAAAGTCCGTGATTCGGCCCTCAGGATCATCCCTGAAGTTCACACGTACACGGCCTCCCACCTGGGCCGACGAAGGGAGCGAGGACCCATCTTCTAGATCCAAGCCTCGGACGAAGTTGGCGATAGAGGATGTCGCACCATCTAGGCGTACATAAGCAACACAGTATGGCACGGGCGGACTGCCGGCAAAAGGGGCTGTGACCACGGTGACCGCCTCAATGACTCCTTGGTGTCCGACTTCGATCATGTTGTCGACAGACTTGAAATCAAACTCACAGAATGACTTTGGTGGCACGAAGACACGACCGCATGATTCGCATCGTGACCCTAAGATCTTCTCGTTCTTGAGGCCTTCAAAGAACTCTGACGCCGCCCTACCGATTGAGTATTGGTAAGGGATATGCCAATCGCCAGGTAGGCGGCTGACGCTTGATTCCATGCTCGCTCCCATCTAGGTAACGCTCCTCGGCTCGTCGGAAAGCACTGCTGCGGTGAAGAACTGGTTGATGCCTCCAGTGGCAGTCGCCAAAGTCCTGCTGGCACCTTCAACTTGATGATCACCAGCTCGTCCCATTACCTGCCACGCCGCCTCCCCGAAGCGCACGACCCCAGTGGCTCCAATGGGGTTTGCGGTCATGCAGCCGCCGGATGGAACAACGGGTATATCGCCCTCGATGGAGGTCGCTCCTTCCTCAACGAGCTGCCATCCTCTGCCCTGTCCCACGAGCCCCATCTCCTCGTAGCTCGCGACTTCAATGTTCGCGAAGGGCGCATAGACCTCTATAGCATCAAGCTCCCTTCTGGGATCTCGGATGCCGGCCTCGGCATAGGCCTTCTGACAGGCCCACCTTAGTGCCCTTTGACCTGCGAAGTCTGTAGCATCATCCTGAATGCGGTCACCGATCCGATAGACATCCGCGGCGGACCCGAGGCCGATCACCCAGGCAGCTCTCGAGGCCTGTCGGGCACGCTCTCCTGTCGTGAGGATGACAGCCGCAGCCCCATCGGAGCGTGGGCACGCATGCAGCAGGCGAAGTGGCCATGCCAAGAGACGGGATTCCTTGACGTCATCTTCGTCGATCTCGAGCTTCAGATGGGAATTCGGATTGCGCAAGGCGTTGCTGAAGTTTTTAGTGGAGATCCATGCCATGTGGTCTTCGGTCAGGCCATAGAGAGCCATCTGACGCGATGCCTGCATCGCGATTGTCGTGATCACGTTGAGTTGAATGTCCCGTTCGTAAATCGGGTCGAATATTGTCGTGAAGATAGCTTGAGCGTCCGGAGACTCGGACGTGCGCTGTAGACCCACAACAAGGACGGTTTCGTATAGCCCCGCCTGCAAGAGTCGTACACCAGTCGATACGCCCGAACCCCCCGTTGCGCCTCCGGTATGTACCCTGAAGACGGGTTTCCCGGGTTCGCCGAAAGCCGGAACGCACCACCTGTCGGGCTCGTGGACACCTTCAAAGACCTCTGGGGCGCTCGCGAAAACGACTGCCTCGATGTCGACCGGATCACAGTTGGCGTCGGCGAATGCTCTGCTCGTTGCCTCGAAGACGAGCTCCGGCGTGCTGACGTCAGGGCGTCTCGTTGCGAAGTCCGTTTGGCCGAAACCAACCACGCCCACCGGCAATGACATCAGGCAACCTCGACCAAAACAGCATTGGCAGACTGCAAACCCGGTCCACTGGCCGAAGCGACGAGGACAAGCCCTTGATCGGCTTGACTGGCCGCTTCCACCAATGCGAGCAGACCTGCGGCATACCCGACATCAGCTTCCTGGGGCTCCACACGGGATATGCTTGCTCCCGGCAGGCCAAGGACTCTTCGGATTCGATCATCCTCGAGTGCTCCCAGATCGGCGAGATAGACCTGACCGATTTCATCCCGATCCTTATCAGCAGTGGCGAGCGCTCCTTCGACGGCAGCAACCAAGGAATCCGTCACCGCGTCCGAAGGTCCTAGGTAATGTCCCGTCCAGGAGCCGAATCCCACTATGGCCGGGGAATGGCTGCCAGCTTCCTCCCTGTTGAGTGTCAGGACGGCCGCTGCAGCAGTGTCGGCAGGGACGGCATTCGTACCAAAGGTGACTGTTGGAACCCCTCTGTTGTACGACTCCCGCAGCTGGAACACCGCGTCGGGATGGAAAGTCAAGGGGCGGTGAAAGGCTGGTTCCAAGCACAACGGAGAGATCGCGTCCAAGGCTGTATCGCTCAGTTTGCTCCAGGCTACGACCAACATCCGCTCTTGTGCACCAGCAAGCATCTCAGCGACTGCGATACCGATGGCCGCAAGGGCGTCAGAACAGGTGCGTAGTTCCGCTTTTTGAAACGAGCCGGTTGATCCGCTCAATGTCATAGTTGAGATTCCACGACCGTCGAGGAGATCAGACGCCGCTATGCACACCCCGTCGATACTCGTCAGTGGAATCCCAGCGACCGCCAACGCTGATGAAGTGGCCTCATAGATAAGCTTATCAAGAGGACTCGGGATCTCCGGCCGAACGTCAAGAACGGACGTCCCTGCGATACGAACCTCTCCGCGACTGATCATCGGCATTGGGCAACCCCCCTGTGTCCGGCCCACTCAGCTCAACCAGAATGTCTCTGATTCTGTAGCCTTGTCGACCGCCGAATCCATCCGACACGAGAGGGGCCATGAGGTGTTTCTTTGACGCTTCTCAACGTACCCTTGTCCGACCATCGCACAACGCCTCGTCGACCCGGGTATCACACTTGTTCTCGACGAATTCGGACTTTCGACAGGGCCGACGGAACTTCGCACCGCTCGACCTGAACACCTGAATTCACCTGTCCTGCGATACCTAACTGCTCCTCGTGATACTGATAAGATGACTCCCCCAAACGTTCTGGGCGGACGATAATCCGCTGTCGCCTACGGTGTCAAGCCTGACGATTCGAGTCCGATGGCAGCCACCTCGGCGGTGCTAGCGCCTGCCCTCGTATCATCGGATTCCTGGCAGGTTGTGTCGTGGAGCGGGCGACCCGTTTGGTCTGGGGCGTCTTGGTTTATGGGCGCTTCCGGTTTCAACGGGGTTCGAGGGTGGGGAGTAGGTCCCAGTTGGGTTTGCCGGCGTAGAGCAGGGCACGGATTCGGTAGTTGCGGAAGTTGACGATCCCGAACGCGGCGCGTTTCACTCTCTTCACGAGGTTGTTCAAGCTTATCTGGAGCTGGACGCCTGGGATCGTGCGGGTTCGGGGTTGTGACGTGGTGGACGTGTCCTCGACGTGTCATTTGAGCATCTCGTCGGCTCGTTGTTGGCCGTAGCGTTCGGCGAGTTGTTGTCGGAGGGCGTTGATCTCGGTTTTGAGTCGGTGGATCTCGTCGTGCATGTCTTCGATTCGTTGATGTTTGGAGTCGCTGGTGGCTCGTTCGGTGCTTGGAAGGGTAGGGCCGGTGTGACGGTGCCGGGCGATTTCGAGGTGGAGGTCGGGTTGGCGGTAGAGCCAGGATCGGGACACGCCGGCGGCTTGGGCGACGGTGGTCATGGTGAGCGGGAGCCCAGCTTTGTCGAGGCGCCGAATGGTGGTCACGGCTCGTTGGCGGGTGTCTCGTGATCGTTGCTGGGCGGCAGCGATGAGGGCATCGTGGCGTTGGGGTGTCATGAGGTTGATTCCAGTCCTTCGAGGGTGGTGATGATGGCGTCGAGGTTGTCGTGGACTCGGCGATGGTTCTCGACAAGCCGGAAGTGGCCGTCGGCTTCGGAGGTCGCGATCAGGGTTCGGGTCTGGTCGCGTTGGCGGCGGTGGATGTCGAGGAACGCCGGGGTGGTCTGGAAGTCGGGACAGGTGAGGCAGGCGTTGGGGTGGGGGCAGTCTTGTTGTGGTGGTCTCCCGCAGTAGCCGTTGGGGAGGCTGGCTTGGACTCGGGTCATGTTGTGTTTGGTGAACTCCGCCTCGGCGGTGATGGCGGTGGCGTCGTAGGCGATGCGTTGGCCGTTGAGGGTGACCCGGTTCTTGCAGTATTCGTCGAAGGCTTGCCGGACGGTGGCGTCGTGGAGGCTGGCGTAGCGGGCGGTCATTTGGGGGCTGGCGTGGCCGAGGAGTCGTTGAATGACGTGTTGGGGGACGCCGTTGTTGATGAGGCGGGTCCCGAGGGTGTGACGAAATTGGTGAGGGGTGACGGTGACGGGTTTGCCGGTCTCGTCGTGGAGACCGATGTCGTGTTGCCAGCGAACGAAGCGTTCCCGGAGGGTGGCGTAGCTGAATGCCCGGTCGCCGTCAGGGTTCGAGTGCGCAGCGGGGAACAGCACGGCGGGCCCGTCAGGCCAGCGGTCGAGGAGTTGCTCCTGCTGGAGCCTGATGGCTTCGGCGGCGGTGACGCTGAGAGGGATGAGCTGCTCGGCCGCCATTTTCGTGTTGTGGTAGCGCAGGCATGGCCAGCCGGAGCTGTCATTGACGATCGGGTTAAACGCCAGAGCGCAGGCGTCGTTGGCGCGCAGACCGGTCTCGATGATGACGACCACGAGCGCCCGGGTGGTGTGATCGGGCAGGAGGTCGAGGTTGGCGGGATCTTCGATCTGGGCCATGACGAATTCGGGAACGAACCGTGGCAGGGGCCGCGGGCGCGGTGGGAGGTCGTCGTTGTAGAGCACGGCGGTTGGTGCCATGCCCGGTAGCCAGTCGTGTCGGCGGCAGGTGTCGAGGAATCCGCGCAGGCAGGTGATGTAGGTCGATGACGTGTGGGGTTGGAGGTGTGATCCGGTGACCGACACGAGGTAGCCCTCTAACAGATCTCGGGTCACCGCAGCCGCGCTGGCGGTGGTGGTGGCGGTGAGGTAGCAGCTGAACCAGACCATGGCCCGGGTATCGACCTGAACGGTGCCGAATGCTTTGCCAGATCCGAGGCGGAGCCGTGCCCAACGTTTCACCGTTTCTCGCAGCCATGGTTGAGCGATGCCGTCGAAGCGGATCTGGTGCGGGGATCGGGTCCTCGCGATCCCGAGGCGCTTGGCTTGCCATACATCGGTGGCGCATTCGGCGTCGATGTCGATCCCGCCGATGTCAGCGAGGTGCTCATAGGCGTAGCGGAACAACGCGACCGTTCGGGTGACGTCGCCCCGGCCAAGCGTCGCGGCCTCGTCGAGCCAGACCTGGAGTGGCCGGTCCAGAAACGACGTGGCGCCGCTTTGTTCGAGCACGGTCACCATGTCGGTGATGGTGTGGGTCAACACTCGGACGGCTCGGTCGTCGTGGCGGCATTGCAGAACGTACGCGATCTCGAGCCGGTGCTGGTGTTGCAGAGCCGAGAGGTCGAAGGCGTCGACGTTCTCGGATCCGGCCCGCAACGCGACCGGTCCGGTGGTCGCGGCGAACACTACTGGGTCCGGCTTGCCGTGGTGATGCCAGCGTTGATGATGGGCCTGGCACAGCTGCAACGCCCACGATGTCCGATCGCAATCGGGAACGCTGCAACGGCCTCGTCCGAACACCGGGTCGTCGGCGTCGACACGGATCACCGGCGACGAGAACGGCGGGCGTAGCCGTTGGGTCAACAACTCGACCATGCTCACGTCAGGAATGGGCTGGAGTGCGGCGGCGCTCAACATGGTTCGCTGTCCCAGGCTCCGACTCGGACCAGTTCGGCCCGGAGATCGTCGACGTCGAGATGCACGTAGGTGTCGCTCGTCGTGGTCACCGACCGATGAGTCAGCATCTTCGACACGATCTCGATCGCGACGCCGCTGCGGATCAGTTCAGTTGCTCGGCTGTGACGCAGTGTGTGTGGGGTGAACTCGATCCCGGTCCGGGTCCGGAGCCGGCCGACCAGCTTGGCGACACTGTCATAGCGCAGCGGCCTCCCGATCGGCGACGACCAGAGGTTCACGAACACATAGTCGGAGTCCAAGGGCCCGTATTCGCTGTGCATGTAGTCGCTGTAGAGGCGGACCAGCGGCGCCGACACCGGCAACGTGACCGCACTCTGCGTCTTGGTTCTCGCCCCGTTGGCGTTGTCGGCTCGGGGCACGATCGTGACCTCGCGTCGCCGGCTCACGAAATCGGAGTGCCGCAGCCCGAGCGCCTGGCCAACTCGCATCCCGGTCTCGGCCAACACTTGCTTGGCGTGCCACATCGCCTTGACCTCGCCGCGGGGATCACCGGCTTGAAGCAGCCCGAGCAGCTTCGCCTGGCCTCGTTCGTCGAGGCGTTCATCGGCCTTGGTGAGCAGCCGTCGGCATCGGTACAACGGGTCGTCTTTGCGGCCCCGATGACCCATCGTCTCGTTCTGGACCCGGCGGCGGCACTCATCGAGGTGGGTGTTGGCCAGCTTGTGAACGTGGAACGGATCCGCGACCTGGACAGCGGCCGGGATCATCGTGTTGAACACCAGCCGGTACGGGCCCGACAGATCCAACGCCGCCCACCGGATGGCATCGAGCCAATGCTGGGGCTGTTCGGCGAACCATTCACAGGGCCCGGTCGAGTTACGGCCCTCGACCACATCAAGGAGCTGCCCAGCGCCGACGTCAACGATCTGAGTTGACCACTGCTGGGCCTTCCATCGCCCCGTTTTGCAGCGCAGCGTCTCATCAAGGCCGATCGCTTCGACATCACCGAACCGGCCGGGGTCATCGATCAACACCTGGCCGTAGCCGACCACTGCATCCATCACCGGATCCCACCCCGCACCGAGCTCACTAGCCACATCAGACACCGGTCGTCCTCGCCGCCCGACCTGCATCGTTGCCCACCGCCCGGCCCGATCCGTCAAGCGCTGACGCGGCGCCGCGATCGCCGCCGCGGTCTCGGTGGACGACTTCGCTCCGCAGCCGATCGAGCATTCCCAGCGGATCTTGCGCCACACCAACACCGTTGGCCGCCCGAAACACGGCAGATCCGCATGCTCCACATCGCGGCGGTCCTTGACCTTCACCGCCCCGCCACACCCCACACACAGCGGCCGATCGCCGCGGGTCTCGATCGTGACCCGCCACCCGACATCGGTCTCGACGACCTCCAACACGTTCACATCGGGCAACCCGACCAGCAACTCACACATACGCGTAGAATCTGATGACACTGCGAGGGGCTCCCCGGCTCGGCGTGTAGGCAACACCGATTCTGCGAGCCCCTGTCTCGCGCCCCGCGGACCCCCGCTCAACTCACCCAACCCCACTCAAACCGGAAGCGCCGGTTTATGGGTGTCAGGAAGGGGCAGCGAGACTCTGGTTCGCACGCGGCTGTGCGGGACGAGCGATTTTTCAAGAGCTGGTGATCATTAAGAGGGCTTGTTCGGCCACCCCCTTCAGCTCCTGGTCATTGAGTTGGACCGGATTCGTGGGGAGCGTGAAGTCGCCTCCAAGCTCACCCAACAACTTCTTTCGATCCAAGACCGAGACGTCCATGCCGGGGGGTCGCCACCCCACGTCCTTCAGCCAATTCGAAACTGAATCGGTGACCACACCGGGCTCTTCGGCGAGTTGAAGCGCTCTCGCGACTATCCCCAAAGCACGCTGTGAGTGAGTCAAGTTGTACTCCAGCGACGGTACAAGAGCCGCCGCACTTGCCTGGCCATGACTAATGCCCAATCGCGCCCCGAGCACATGTCCTACTGCGTGAGCCAGTCCAACTCCAACGTCTCGGAGAGTGAATCCGACTCGGATAGATGCGACGATCATTGGCAGTAAATGGTCTTCGTCCCCCTGCCAAAAGCGTGGCAGGCTTCTCCAGAGGGAGCGCGCGGCTGAGACCGCAAGGGGAGTTGAGATCGCGTTAGCCCGAGTTGAGTAGGCGACTTCGATCGCATGACACAACGAGTTGATAGCGCTGTCTCGGAGCACACTTCGTGGCATCTGTCGATAAGCCGTCGGGGAGTAGATGGCTGTCGCTGGCCTGAGGTCCGGATGACGAAGCACATGTTTGGTATCACCACG
Organism: Candidatus Aldehydirespiratoraceae bacterium; assembly: GCA_965198365.1. GTDB lineage: Bacteria > Actinomycetota > Acidimicrobiia > Acidimicrobiales > Aldehydirespiratoraceae > VXYK01. The sequence continues at coordinate 3,446,974 of OZ240617.1, forward strand.
TGTTACACCCGCAACTGCCGTCTGCTCCGCGGCCGCGAATGTCGTCGGTAGGGCAATAACCCGTTGGCGCTCATCAGTGGGGACATCGAACAGCTCTCCCTGCCGAGAGTACACAGCAATGATCTTCGCGGCATCGATGACGCTACCCCCACCGAGGGCGAAGACAGCCTCGGCACCGACCTCAGCAACCCCCCGGGCAAGACTCTCGACATCCGCCCAAGGCGTATGGGAACGGACTTCGCAGATGCGTATGCCCTTGCCACACATCTCTTTCAGGTCTTCGGTGAAAGGCATTTCCTTAGCGGACGGAGACACAGCGAGCACCGCTCGATCGAATTGGAGAACCGAGGCTGGGAGATCTCTCACGTCCCCGATCCACAACTCGGGACCTTTGGCACCTATGGGCACGCCAGCGTACGATCCCATGTCGGCAGCTGACTCCCAGGTCATATTGGGTATCGCGACCCTTGGATGCGGGACGCGTATTGATGCATGAATCTTCGGAAGCTCCAACAAAAGCAACGTCTCGCATGACGTAGGGACTCGTGGGCAGAAACGGAGCTAACTAACATTCGACAAATAGTGCCTGCGCGCCTGAGACCGTCCAACTGTGCGGCCGGATCGCCGCTAGCGCTTAACTTGATATCCTGACTCCTCACGGTCCCACATATCTGTGGTAATCCCTTCATCTCGTAGGGTCCTCTTTCTGACCTTCTCGGTCTGAGTCATCGGGAGTTTCTCGACAAATCGAACATACCGAGGGACGGCAAAGTAAGGAAGTCTCTGCTCGACGAATTCGATCAACTCTTGAGCGACTAGTTTTGACTCGGGTCGAAGTACCACTGCTATAGCGATTTCGTCCTCAGATAGCTCGGATGGGACGGCGTAAGCAGCACATTCCTCCACATCTTGGTGGAGCAATACGGCTTGCTCGACTTCAAAAGAGGACACATTCTCCCCCCTACGCCGGATTGCATCCTTGTCACGGTCTACGTAATAGAACCATCCATCTTCATCACGCACCATTAAGTCACCGGTATGGAACCATAGGTTTCGGTAAGCCGCGACAGTAGCCTCTGGCATCTCCCAGTAACCGAGAGGAGTAATCCAAGGTTTTAGCGGCCGCGCTACAAGCTCTCCGACCTCACCGGGAGCAACTTCTTCGTCATGCTCATCGAAGAGTCGGCATTCAAAACCCTCCGTAGGTATTCCGCAAGAACCAGGTCGAGCCGGCTCGTCACGAGGAGGCCAAAGCAGCATCCCGAAGTCACTCAGGCCATAAGCCTCGACAGGGTCGAATCCGAAGCGCTCCGGAATCTGATCATAGAACTCTTTTGGCGAAGGTATAACCAACCCTGTCCGCAACTGATGAGCTTTCTCTCTGCCGTGTGGATCCTGTCGAAGCAACATAGGGGTCATGGCACCGAGAAGATTGGTCGCTGTTGCTCCCGACTCCTGTACTCTATCCCAGAAGCTAGAGACGCTGAAACGAGGTCCGACGACAATCCTCGCTCTGGCGAGCAGGGAGGGGAAGGTGGATGTGTTCAGAGCATTGGCGTGAAACAGTGGAAGGGATGTATAGAGGATATCTCTCTCCGTATACTTCAGATGCCGAACGCACGTCTCAGCGATCCAGTACGTGTTGTTGTGAGAATAGATCACACCTTTCGAAGGTCCTGTCGTTCCGGATGTGAACATTATTGCCGAGGGATCCCATGGGCGAATGTCTCGAGTTTCTTTTAGCTCCGATGCACTCAACGCCTCGTATGGAATGACCGACCCAATCCCCTCATCGCGCGAGTCACTTCGCACAACTACGATTGTCTCCAGATACTGTGAGCTACCGAGGGCATCCCTTACTCTGGGCACCAATTCGCTCAGCGATATGAGTACACGCGGAGAGGAGAGGTCCATCACATGGGTTAGAACCGTGCCGCGTAGTGCTGTATTGAGTGGCACCACAATCGCGCCGATCATATGGGTGGCGAACCATGATTCAATGAACTCAACACGGTTGTCAATTAGTAGGGCTACTCGATCCCCCTTATTGACGCCAAGTTCCAACAAGCCGCCTGCAAGCTGGCTTGCCCGCTGGCGCACCTCCCCAAGCGTATGGACTCCACCAGCTGAGAATCGTAACCATGGAAAGTCACCGCTTGCTTCAGCAGCACGTCGGAGTTCCTCGTGCACCAGACGTCCAGAATCTCTTAGCGACATAAGGAGAGACTCCTTCCTGCGCTAACCTTCGATGGCCCCTGAATTATGAATCCCGGTCGTTCAAGAAAGTTGGCCGAAGAGGTGTCCCGCACTCGTTCAGAGCAATTGCCTCGATAACTGAGCGACCCTTGATCCCGCAGCAGGTGAGCCATGGATCTAGAAGGCAACGTCAGAACTTCGGCCTTTCTGCTCACAATCTTGATATCCAGGCCACGAGTGTCGTTGAGCAAGGGAAGCACCACCTCAGTTGCCATCGCTATAGCCGACTGCTCGCACGCCTAGTCTAGCGAAGACATGCGCAATCTCATCGGCACTCCGCTGCCCTGCAGGATCGAACCACTGCGCGGCCCAATTGGCCATCCCAAGGACCGCTAGAGTTCCTAACTTAGGGTCATCTTCGAGGTGAAGTTCCTCCAGACAGTCCCGGACAAACTGCCGCACCAGGTCCTCATACTCTCGTCGATTCCGAACGTAAGTATCGCGCCTTTCGGAGTCCGAAATATCGTCCTCAAGTCGTTGCGTGTATACCGCAACGCTCTCCTTTTCGAGGCAAGCTTGTAATGTAGTGGCATGCAAGGCCTCATACAATCGATCTCGAGGAGGCGTATTGCCGTCTAGAGCCAACTCCTTCAGCTTGTTAAAAGAGGGCTCTAGTCCGTCCTCAAGCGTTTCGAGTAGCAACTGCTCTTTGCTGTCGATGTAGTGGTATAGCGTAGCCTTATGAACACCTACAATGTCAGCTATTTCATTCAAAGTCGCTCCTCGGAATCCCCTATCACGAAAGACTGTTGCCGCTGCGCGCCTAATGGAGTCCTTCGTAACACGGTTATCGGATCTCTCTCGGCTCATTCGTTGGCTCATTCGCACATCGAGTGTGGCTCTCCCTCAGTTTAGCTGGTCTCGATCAGAACTCGGCGCATGACATAGCTGAAGGATGGCGGATTCGGTCACTTCGGTCCCTTCGAGTGTGCCCACGACTACACCATTCCGTAAGACCATTACGCGACTACATATCGCCGCGAGCTGCTCTGTGTCGGAAGAAGAGATCAGGGCTGCCGCCCCCTGCTGAACGCGCTCCCGAAGGATACGAAGGATCTCCCCTCGCGCACCTACATCCACGCCCTGTGTTGGTTCATCGAGTAGCAGGATCCTGGGACGTTCTTGGAGCCATTTGGTGATCACAGTCTTCTGCTGATTGCCTCCCGAAAACGCACTTGCCAGCCGTACCGGGTCTGGTGGCCGAACCAAGTACTCCGACATCAGTTCGAGGCTCCGTTCATGCTCATCTCGAGAATTCAACATACCTCGCTTGAAGTACTTACGTAAGACAGGGAGGCTGATATTCTCGCTCGCAGTGGCGGAAAGCCATAGGCCATCGCGGTGCCGATTTGAAGGAACAACCACGACTTCTGTGTCGGCGGCTGATTCAGCACTCGACTCGAGGGGGTTCTGCTTAAGAAACGAAACCTCTCCTGTAAGTGGTTGACTAATGCCACCCAGTAAATAGGGGATCTCCTCGTGTCCCGATCCGGCTATTCCGGTTGCTCCTACGATCTCGCCGGACCTCAAGTCGAGTGACAGATTTCGAACAGTCTGTCCCGTCATATCCTTGACAGAGAGAATCAGCTCACCCGGAAGACGATCCGGAGGGGGAGGGTAGAAATCCTCCAGACGTCTCCCAAGCATCAGGCTGATAAGATCTGCCTCATTGAGTCCAGCTACTTCTGTCGACTTGACCACACGACCGTCCCGCAGGACCGTTACGGTATCGCAAACGCTCACCACCTCGTAGAGGTAATGACTGATGAAGACAACCGTATCACCCTGGCTAGCGACAACCCGCATCAGTTCTAGGACCTTCTCGGCTTCGCTACCCGTGAGGTACGTTGTGGGCTCGTCCAGGATGAATATCGACTCGCCAGCGTACTCTGCTATTTCACGAGCGGCTCGGGCAATGGCCACGAACGCCCGTTCTGCGGAACCTAATTCGCTAACTGGTACGTTCAGCGGCAACTCAATATTGAGCCGTTCCAGGGTCGCTGACGCCAATTGCCTCTGCCTTTCCCAATCGATAGGGCCGAGAGCATGCGTGCCGTAACCTGTTGAAATACACATGTTCTCGATGACCGACATGCCCGGAACAACTCCAAGGTCCTGGTGGATGACAGCGATCCCATGTTGCTTAGGAGAGCGAACGGGAAGGGGTACCTCTCTGCCCCAGCAATAGACCCTGCCATCACCATCAGGGGTATGTACACCTGCCAGTATCTTCACCAAGGTGCTCTTTCCTGATCCGTTCTCACCGACGAGTCCATGCACAGCTCCCGATTTGACGGTCAATGACACGTCAGTCAGAGCGGGTTCCCCGCCAAATGACTTCGAGATTGATTCAACACACAATGCCTGCCCTCTTGAACCCTGATAGAACGTTCCATTGCGTATTTCTTGGCGAGCGCGCCGGGCATCGGAAGGCACACTCTTCTCTATCCTCTTTCGTTTAGCCATTCAGTTTGATCTTTCAACTACTCGGGCTATAGCCACAGCGACAACCAATACAGCACCATTGAAGAGGTTTGCAACCCACGGTTCCGCGCCTAACAGCTGCAGGCCTGTAATGCCGACCGCTATTATATACAGTGCTATCAGCGTACCGACAGCGTTAAACCGTCCAACTTTGATCATGGTCGCCCCTAGGAATGCTGCGGCGAATGGTTGTAAGAGAAACTGTGGTCCAATGCTGGGATCCATAGCACCCAATCTTCCTGCCAAGAGAAACCCGGCTAGGGCTGCTAGTGACGAGGATGCGACTAGTGTCAGGAATCGAATCTTGTCAACGCGTAAGCCAGCAAGTCTCGCTGCATCTGGGTTGCCGCCGACAAACAACATATACCGCCCCAGCGGCGTTCGCTCGTATACATACCACAATGAGGCGATGAAGAACCAGCCCATGAGGGTTAGTGTCGTGATTCTCAGAACCTGAGTACGAGCAACCACTTTTATAGAATCAGGAACACCGCCAATTACGGTGTTTCCCATAACTCCGAAAGTTAAGCCCCCAAGTGCAGTGAGCATTCCTAATGTGGTGATCAGAGATCCGACTCCAATTCGGACGATCAAGAATCCGTTGATGGATCCAACGACAAGTCCGACGACGAGGCACAGGCCCAGCACCACAAGCAATGGCTGGTTCAGCCGGACCGAGCCAACTGTGGCCACTGCCGCCGCGAAGACCATGGTCGCTGCGATCGACAGGTCAAACTCACCTATCCGCAACGCAAGTGTGGCGATGCCGGATAGGAGTAGGAGAAGCGCATATGAGTTCGCAATTGACCGAAAGTTGGATACGGTGGGGAACGTATCGGGCAGAAGTAGAGAGAACACGCCAACCATGGCCAGCAGGAAAAAGACTGCCCCGTAACGGGACCCGATATGGCGAGACCGGCCTTTTAGTCGGCGCGCCATATCGGGAACCTCGACAGGCAATTCGTCATTCGCTAACGCTTCGTTGTTCACAAATGTGTCCTACCAAGTGTAGAGCCGAGCGAGACCTCCTACAGGTCCGACTCTATTCGGCGTTAACGGAAGTTGATCCCTACTCGTAGCGTCATTAGAGACCCCATGCTTCCTTGAATCCTTCCTCGAAATCCACGAAGCTTGGGAACAACGGATCCAATTTGTCGATGTTCGACTCGTCAAGCAGCTGAACTGGCACTGTCCAATCCACGGGCTCAAGGCCAAGGATTACTCGTGCCAGCTGGTCGACAAGCGCCCAACCCATCCATTCGGTTGGCGGGAACGCTACGTCTAGTGCCTGCTCCCCGGAGCGAACCAGATCCAGGTGAGCGGGAACGCCATCGTGGCTAAGGACTTTGCCTTCGAAGCCGACCTCCTGAGCAGCCGGAATGAGGAATGCCGCCGCTGCATCGAACACGGGCACGAGGTAGTCGATCTCGGGGTAACGCTGGAGGATATTCGGTGTCCTCGTCTCCATTTCGGTGGCTATCTGCGAAAGGTCAATACTTTCCAGATACAGCGTGCAGTCCGGGCAGCGATCGGCAAAGACGTCTTCGAAGCTCTGCATTATATCTGCATGTACTCCGATGACGGGGGCTGCAAATACGGCAGCGGTGGCGTCGCAGCCTGAATCGGCGAACATCCAGGTCGAGATGAGTTCACCACTTGCAAAGAAGTCGGGCGTGACTTGCGCATCGACTCGCTCGTCTAGTTGATCTTGTGGGACTGGGCTACCGTTAAAGATCTCAATGACTGCCATGCCATTTGATCTCGCTTCTTCGAGAGGTTCCGACACAAGATCCGGTTGAACACTCAAAAGGACGATGCCGTCATATTCCTCGGACACGGCCTGTCGGACGGCTTGGTTCCAAGTGCTTACCTCCCCTCGACCATTGAATACTGTTGCCTCCATTCCTAGTGCACTGGCGGCCGCCTCGAAGCCATTGCCCATAAGTTCAGTCAGCTCGACGATTTGCGATGTTAGGAGGAAAATCTTCTTGTCCTGCAGTTCGCCGACATCGAGGGGAGTGGGTGGCAGCTTCACATCGATCGGCTCACGCGCTGCATTCACGGCTGACTCCGCTTCTTCCACGCATGAATCGCTCACAGCCGTAGTCGTCACATCCCCGGTAGGCTGGTCGGGTGTTGCGACGGCTTCGGTTGTTGGGACGGCGTCGGGTGTGCCAGCGCCATTGTCGCCTCCACATGCACTGATAATCAAGGCAATCACGCCTAATACATACATAAGGTGATTTCTTCTATTCATTTTCGGTACCTCTTTCTATTGCGGGTTTTGTTGATACGCAGTCTTTGATGTTTGACATTGGTTTCTTAGCTCACCACATTGAGAATTGGGCGCTCGGCGAGTCCTGCTGATATCTCATGACGCGATTCGCCCAATCTGCAAGATCAGATTGCCAAATTGATCCACACGGGCCGTGGCATCAGGAGGGATAACCATGGTGGAAGAAGCCTCCTGCACTACTGCTGGTCCATGGATCTGGTTTCCTGGTCTCAGCCTCTCCCTCTCATAGACCTGTGACGTTCTCGGTCCGCCATCAAACTGAACGTCACGCTCATTTAAGAGAGCTGTCGATGGGTCGTGGTCACGCAGGTCTTCAGAACCAATGGCCGGTCGGCCGACCTTGGCTCTGCCAAACTCGCGAGCATGAACAATTTGGATCTCTTGATTCGGATCCGCATGCCCGTACTCACGCTTGTGCTCGCGATGGAACGTCTCAACGGCCCTCTCCATTACGTCATCAGTCACTATTGCATCGTGTCCACTGGGAATATCAATGGGAACTGAGATCGACCCTTCTTCGCTGAGTCGAATATCCTCAGATGCCTCACTATCAGCTCTTGACGCGAGTTCATCGAGTCCGACAGCCAACGAATATGTCTGGCCGTAATACTGCATGTCGAGGAAGTACTCGAACTCGACCGCAGACCCATCAACGCCTTGGCGCTGGAAGGCATCCTCGATGTAGGAGCGTAGGTGAGACAGAGTCACACTCAGTTCGTCGTTCTTAATCGCCTGACGCCGACGAAGAATTGTCTGGCTGCGATCTTGCACCATGTCGACTGTCAGCATCCCCCATGCTGAAAGGACTCCAGGCAATACGGGAACGATTGCCGTAGACATGCCGAGGTCTCGTGCCAGATCGACCGCATGCAAAGGACCACAGCCGCCAAAGGCCACTAGAGCAAAATCGCGAGGATCATACCCCCTCTCCAGGGTCAAAAAGTGGATTGCTTGCAGCATACTATTATTGAGAATTCGCAACATTCCAGCCGCGGCTTCTTCCACCGAGAGACCGAGAGGAATGGCTACTTCATTTTCGATCGCCCTGTATGCCAGCTCCGGCTGTAAATCGAAGCCTACAGCCGCGGCCAGTCCATCAGCCGAAAGGTGCCCCAGAACCATGTGGGCGTCTGTTGCTGTCGGTCTTGTACCCCCTCGTCCATAGCAGGCCGGTCCAGGCTCAGCACCGGCACTTTCCGGACCCATATGAAGTGCGCCGCCTGCATCAATCCACGCAACGGCTCCTCCGCCGGCCCCGATGGACACCACATCAACACTCGTTATCAATAAGGGTGTGCCCCAGTCTATTCGAAGCGGGCTCGTCCAACGAGGTCGACCGTCCACAACAACGGACACGTCAGCCGATGTCCCGCCAATATCGATGCCAACCAGCTGTTTATAACCCGTCAATTGAGCAATTGTCTCAAGCGCCATCGCCCCTGCCGCAGGTCCGGAACGAGCCAACTTGACTGGCAGGGATGCGGCCTCCTCCACCGTACAGGTGCCACCGTTGCTCTGCATGATCGCCACATCGGCGATCATGCCAGCCTCATGCAACCGAGAACCCAGGTCTTGCAGATACCTATACATCTTCGGACCAAGGAGTGCGTTCGCAGCCACTGTGCTGGTCCGCTCGAACTCCCTGAACTCCTGCGAGCATTCGTTTGAGGTTGTCACGAAGGCCTCTGGCAAGGCTGCACTCACCAGCTCTTTTGCCCTTTCCTCATGGACTGGGTGCTGATATGCATGAAGGAATGAGATCGCTACAGCCTCAATCTCGCGAGCGCGGAGAGTCTCCGCTACGTCGCGAACTTGGTCCTCGTCGAGGGCGACAGCGACATCACCGTTCCAGTACAGGCGTTCTCGAATCTCCAGGCGGTCGCGGCGGGCGATAAGCGGCTCGGGCTGAACCCAGTGGGCTGAGAACAACTCCTGGCGGTTGGATCTCCTGATCTCTAACGTATCTCGGAAGCCCTCCGTTGTGAGGAGAGCTGTGCGAGCGCCCTTGCGCGCGATAAGCGCATTTGTTCCGATTGTGGTGCCATGTGTAGCTCCCGATATCTCGGAGGCGTCTATTGCAAGCCTTGAAATCCCGACCATCATCGCCGAGGTAGGGTCTTTCGGCGTCGTTGGCACCTTCAACGTACGGATGTCCCCAGACTCAGTGTCGTAAAGTACGAAGTCGGTGAACGTGCCTCCAACGTCAATTCCGATTCGGTATTTTCCACTCACTGCACTTCACCTTGGACCGACGTTTCCCGCATTTGATCGCGCAGCTGACGCGTGGCCACCTCATCGACCTCGTAGAGCAACCGTCGCGGATCGAGAGCACGTATGACCACCCCGTATTGAGAGGCCGCAGTGTCAATGGAGATGTATTCATCTATTACGTCCTCGAGAACGAGGTCGGCTTCGCGTTCAAGTGGATCGCCGTAACCCCCGCCGCCCGCTGACCAGAATGACATGACCTCTCCCTGTTTGACAGTTTCGTTGACAGCAAAGATGCCGATGTTTCGCTCCGTCTCTTCACCTGGGTTCAGAACTAGGCGGGCGCGCTCTCCTTTTCCTCCGCCGAATATGCCATTTGGGCCGAACCGTTCTCGGTTCCCTATGCATGACACTGTCGAATCCTGGTAAGGAAAGGAGATCAGTTGATCGCATCCAAGACCCCCCCTCTTTTTGCCCGGCCCAGCCGAATCCGCTAGGAACATATAGCGCTGCCACAGAATGGGATATCTCCGTTCCTGCAGTTCACATGGGATATTCTGGGTGCTCGCTGTATACGAAGAGCCCACAACGGACGCTCCATCGTTGGTCCGAGTACCGCCGAGACCGCCGAAGCCCCATGAATAGTTGATGAAGTCCTCCCCGAATCCGGGGCGAACGTCATGACCCGCGAAAACCGCGTTCAGAATGCTGAAAGGTGTTGCTGCCCCTCGCTCTGGTGCGGCTTGGCTGAGAGCATTGGTCACACAGCCAATTACACACTCCATCGATGTCGCTCCGAGTCCCGAGACGGCGCTTGGAGGTTGCGCCCACACGATGGACCCTTCGGTCATCCGAAGCTCTACTGGTCGCATAACACCAGCATTCATGGGCATAGGAGGCAGGACGGATGCCAATGCGATGAAGACCGCCGATGTGGTTGCAGGAAGAGTGCAATTGATTCCTGATTCAGCAGCTGAATCCGACTCATTGAAGTCGAAAACCGCGTGATCGCCTTTGATAGTCAGCTTCAGTCTTATTACCTTGGGTTCCCCGGTCGCAAGATCTTGATCGACACGATCCTCCGCTTCATAGGTGCCGTCCGGAATCGCAGAGAGCGCCGCCCTTATCAGGCGTTCAGAGTAGTCCTGGGTCTCAGACATGGTGTTCATGAGAGTCGTCAAGCCATGTCTCTCAATGATCGCGTGAAGGCGAGACTCACCGGTTGCCAATGCTGCAAGCTGGGCATTGAAATCACCGAGCCTTTCCCACGAAGTGCGCATATTGGCAAGCAAAACACACATCACGTCGTGGTTCAATTCACCTTGCCTACATATCGTTACGGTTGGTATCCGAATTCCTTCTTCAAAGTAGGTGCGAGCCCAGCAATTGAGTGACCCAGGGGCGACGCCACCGACATCCGACCAGTGCGCCGATGAAGCGACAAATGCTACGATTTCATCGTCGTAAAATATGGGCTTTACCAGATGTACATCATTGCAGTGGGTAGATGCCACATATGGATCATTAACCATGTAGATATCACCCTCGAGCATCTTCTCGACATCGATGCTACGGATCACTTCCGGTACAGTAAGTTGAGTCACTCCAACCAAACCGGGTATGTCGAATTCGCCTTGCGAGACCAAATGTCCATCTCTGTCATAGACGGTCCCAGCGAAGTCTCGGCCCTCATTGACAGGTGTGGAGTAGGCGGACTTCGCGACAACTAGAGCCATTTCGTTGCTAGTGGCAATCAAGGCTCGTCGGACCACCTCGAATGTTATGGGATCAGCCGTTCTCGCAGCTATCTCCTCGCGTACTGCCACAGCCACCTCCGAGTAGGCCACCCGACCCGATAGGAAAACAGAGTTACCGAACGCCGCTAGTTCTCACGGCCCGTCAGCCGTCTACCATCTGGTTGGTTGGTTGGTTGGTTCGAACCTTAGGACCGTTGACTGGTTGGTGTCAAGAGATATTGCCGAGCACCGCGATCGACGCTGCCCTGGGAGAGACCGGCAATGATCGGAATCTTGGGCTAGAGCAAAGTCAATCGAAGCATGTCGCGCTGCTGTACCCAGCTCTGGGTGCTCAACGATATTGAGAATTCGTTGACCCCTGTAGTAGACGCAGATGGGAATGTCAACCCGGATTGGCCCCACCGTGCTCGCTTAGGTTCTAAGGGTCGTTGCAATACCTGACTGAAATTGGGAGCAGCGATGGCCGAGGAGAAGAAGCGGCGTAGGGGTCCTGGGGGATCGCCTTTGACGGCGAAGCGCGAGAAGTACTCTCGCCTGATGAACCAGGAATACAGCAACAGCGAAGCGTGCCGGACTGTCGGGGTGAATCGGCGCACGGGCACGCGGTGGCGATACGGCCGCACGATGGTGTCTGGGCGAGGCGCGGTGTATGACTACCCGCCGGTGGCGTTGGTGCCTGACCCGACGCCGGTGTCGGATCGGTACCTGAGCGAGGAGGAACGAGTCGCGATCGCAGATGGCTTGAACGCGAAGACATCAATGACCGACATAGCGTCGGCGCTGGGGCGTAGCACGTCAACGATCAGCCGGGAAGTGAGACGCAACTCTGATCCTGTCACCGGGCGATACCGGCCATCGCAAGCACACCGGCACGCGGCCCGACGGCGTGAGCAACCCAAGCAGCGCAAACTCGTCACCAACACTGAGTTGTGTGATTGGGTTCAAGCAGGCCTGGAGCAGCGATGGAGCCCCGAACAGATCAAGAATCGTCTGCGCGTCGAGTTCCCTGGCCGTGACGACATGCGGATCGCTCCCGAGACCATCTATCAGGGCCTATACAACCCCGAAGAAACCAAGCTGCGCCGGGGCTTGGTCCGCGAACTGCGCACCGGTCGGACCCAGCGACGCCGACAACGACGCGGCGACAAACGCCGCACCCGGTTCGTCGACCCGATGCTGCTTATCGACAAACGTCCCGCCGAGATCGACCAACGCGACACCGTCGGGCACTGGGAAGGCGACCTCATTGTCGGCAGGCTCAACCAGTCAGCCATCGGCACGCTCGTTGAACGACTCACGCGGTACACGGTCCTGGTTCACATGATCGGGCGTAGCAGTGCCGACGAGTTCGCGCTCAGCCTCACCGCAGCATTCGACGCATTGCCCAAATGGCTACGAGGCTCCCTTACCTGGGACCAAGGCGTCGAGCTGGCCGGTCACCGAGACTTCACCCAGGCAAGCGGCATGGCGGTGTACTTCTGTGAGCCGCGTTCGCCATGGCAACGCGGTACCAACGAGAACACGAACGGGCTCCTAGGTCAGTACTTCCCCAAGGGCACCGACCTCTCACGGTATGTACGCGAGGACCTCGACGCCGTTGCCCATGCGCTCAACACGCGGCCACGCAAGACGCTCGGATGGCGCACACCCGCCGAGGCCCTCAACGACCTTCTACTATCTGGCAGACACGGCAGTGTTGCAACGACTCCTTGAACCCGAGCAATACACGTCGGTCCGTTACGGACAGCGCCTCGGCGAACTCGGCGCAGTGCCGTCGATAGGTTCTGTCGGGGACAGCTACGACAACGCCCTCGCCGAATCGGTGAACGCCTTGTACAAGACCGAACTGATCCGGGGCCCCGACCAAGGACCGTGGCGCACCGTCGAGGACGTCGAACTCGCCACCCTCGGCTGGGTGCACTGGTGGAACCAGGAGCGGCTACACGGATATCTCGACGACATCCCGCCCGCCGAACTCGAAGACACCTACCATGCCAACAAGACCGACCAACTAACAGTTGGAATCCAATAAACCGAGCCTCCAACAAACCCAGGGCGGATCAGACCTCAGCATCTACACCCCAGATGACCTCGCCGCAGTTCAACACGAACTCAACAACCGACCCCGAAAAGTCCTCGAGTGGCAGACCCCGATCGAGAGACTTGCTACCCTCGATCCGACGTATCGTGTTGCGACGATCCCCTGAATCCGCCTGAGCACACCCACGCAGCGGTCGTCCTTCAAACCGTCCAAGAATTCCCGCTCTGTGCGCAGCATGACTACGCTCCCTCCCTCTCCCGCGTCCTCCAGTCCCCCCTGGCATCTGCGGGCACATTTCCAATCCAATGCGACCGGAACCAGGCATAGGCCGGGTCTCAGCGGCGAAACAAGCCAAATAGACTGCCCAATGTGGCTAGTTATCCGTATTCCTCTGGGGTTCACGGATCACCCCTTCTTCAAGAAGGTCGTCCACATCGACGCCGACCTCAGAGAGGATCTCTCTCGTGTGGCTTCCGAGACATGGGGCTGGGTTCAGTGCAGGTGTGTCTGATCCCGGGAACTGAACCGGCTGGCGGACATAGCGCAGTTCTCCCGCACCCGCGTTATGGGTACCCCTCACTACAAGACCCCGTGCGAGAACCTGAGGATCGTCGGCAAGGGCAGTTGCGTCGTTCACGAGACCGAAAGGCACTCCGCTGGATGCAAAGCGTTCAGCAAGCCATGACGTAGAATGCTTTAGCATCCTCTGCCGGAGCCTCGAGGTCAGTTCGTCCGAATTGGCTTCCCGGGCTTCAGTCACCAACTGGGCCTCGTCATCGAGACCGAGCACTCGGCAAACCGACGTCCAGAGGTGGTCTTCGCCCGCGACGCTAAGCGTTAAGAAATCGCCGTCAGCGGTCGCGAAGATCCCGTAGCCAGGATCATCCGGTGGGTGAGGAGCAGGATCTAGCTCATTGAGGCTAGACACGATTCGGGTGCCCATCCACGAAATCAGTGCGTCGAACATCGAAACGTCGACGTGGCCGCCGGTCTTGGTACGCTGTCGCCGAATCAGCGCGGCGAGCGTCCCTATCGCTGCGAACATCCCAGCAGCCAGGTCGGCCAGAGGTAATGCTGGCATGCGGGGCGTCTTGTCGTCCTCTGGCGTCTGAAGCAACCCTGCTGCGCCCTGGATCGTGAGATCGTGGCCAGCTCGTTGGCTGAGAGGGCCCGTCTGGCCGAATCCCGAAATCGAAACGTAGATCAGCTCGGGGTACACGGCCAGCAACTCTTTCGGGCCGAGGCCGAGCCGCGCGACGACGCCCGGCCGGAACCCCTCCATGAAAACGTCGGCAGTCGCAGTGAGCTGAAGAACGGCATCCCGTCCTGCTTGGGTTTTCAGATCAACAGCGACGGACTTCTTGTTGCGATTAAGTGCTTCGAAGTGTCCACTGAAGCGCCGGCTCGGATCACCTCCCTCCGGCCGCTCAATCAGGATGACATCAGCTCCCAGATCGGCCAGTATCATCGTTGCGTACGGACCCGGGTACTGCTCGGCCATACTCAGTATCCGAATCCCTTCAAGGGGTGTCGACACAATCATGTTGCGCCACTTGGAGCCAGAGATATGGCGTGAGTATCCCTCAAACACTGTTGTCGTGCCTCGCCTGCGCCAGGGCCTCGCACACGCCTTACAGCCGCAATGTGACCACTCCGAGAGACTGTAGGCCTTTCCAAAGGGTCCAACGCCCTGGAGACGTGTCCGAGAGAGCGATCTGGGACGTCTACCACAAAGTCCGACCCGGACAGATCCCGAGACTCGAACGCCGTGTACTCATCGGTCCAGGTCTCGAGGAGACGGGTGATCGACGACGCCGACAACCCAGCATCGGAACCAAAGAACTCCTCCAAGGCGGGGGCAAAGTCCCCCGTCGACAGGCCACGCGGATACAACACCGGCAACACGTCACCAACCTTGAGAGACCGACGCGCATAACGCGGCAGAATCGACGACGAGAACCGGTGACCTTCCCGGCGGTCATTCACCCGTGGTGCCCGCACCTTGAAAGCACCGGCACCGGTCACCAAAGTCCGCTCCGCAGCTTTGCCGTTACGCACCACCAGACGCAGGCCTGCCTCATCAACCAACCCCTGGCGGCGTTCGACATAATCGGCGACCTCGGTCTTGAGGCTGGCCATCAACATCCGTCGCGCCCCCTCAACCACCAACTCATCAAGCGAACTGGCCAGATCGTCGCGCGCGGTGTCATCTGTGACTATCTTCAACATCAGGCGTACTCCTTCCCCGCCGGCCAATACCGTCGGAACCCGTTACTTAGGCTTGGAAGGGTACTCCGCCCTTCTATCCGAATCCCGTCATCCACAACATTTGGTTATAGCTCGTGGACGTCGTCGGACGGGTCAACGTGCTTGTTGTTGATTCACCAGAGCCAGTCGAAGTGCAGGCACTCAAGACCAACAGCCCCGCGATGGCGACGCCAGCAAGAAACGGCGGCCAGGTCAGGCCGCCGATCCCAATTGACCAGCGCCGAGAGTTCAAATCGCTACCCCACAATCCCAGTAGCCGTATCCACCCTACGCGTCCGGAAACGCAACTGTCGGGGCGAACTGGAGAAATCATCTCGTCATCCACCTAAGGGGCACCTTCCAACCGCTGACGCGACAACCCTGTCATTTCGATGTCAGAAACCCTCCAACTACCAGCAGGGTCTAACCGGATGAGAGTGAACCACATCGCCATACCCAGACAGTCGCATCCAACCCTCTCAACAGAGTGTCAGTAACCCTTTCAAAAACCCTCCAACTGCCCAAATCTTCGTAGTTGTTTCTTCCGGGGAGATGTCGGACGGATCGTTCCGTACACATGTCGGACGTTCCGGAGACATGTCTGACACTGCCAGGGTGAAAGACGCATCCTGTCCTTTGAGCGTGAGCGAGGAGGCCAGGAGTGGCGTTGAAGGTGGTATCGATGGCAGAACTGAGATTGGAATAGTTGTGGCATGGCGGCCGGGTCACGCTCCGGCCGCCGTTCTGCGGGCGCGCCAAAGTGTCGCCCCGATGCGGAGGGCCTGTAGCCGATCAGTTCGCGTGCATCGTGTTGCTGGCGGTCAGGCAGCTTCGGTGGCGAAGGCGGTTGCTGGGGTGGTCCAGCCGAGTGTCCGCCGGGGCCGGTTGTTTAGCGATGCTGCGACTCGTTCGATCTCGCTTGGGTTGAGGTTGAAGAAGTGGGTCGAGCGTGGCCACCATTGGCGGTCCTAGCCACGGTTTTCGATACCTCACCGGCATAGATCGCCCGGTAGATCGACTCGTGCGAAAGCCGCATCGACGCATCCGTAGGATGGTTCATCTTCAGGTCGGCTGCGATCTGTTCGGGCGACCAGAACTCCGACAAGCCGTACTCGACCCTCGCCCTCAGCCCTGTGCTCGTCTCGATCTTGGTTGGCCTGGGACGCTTGGCCCGTTCCCGAACGCTCGCCTCACCATCAGCAGCCCGATACCCGTCACGGCCGCCGTTGCGCGCGACCTCCCGAGACACCGTGGACACCGCCCGGCAAATCTGACCGGCGATAGCGGTGAGCGTGTCACCTGCGATAATCCCGCGCGAGATCTCCTCCCTATCAGTCAGGCTCATCCGCTTGTTTGACCACACCGGCGGCTCGATCGGGCGGCGACTGTTGTTGCTGACCACGAACCGGCGCACCGTTGATTCCGGCTGCCCAGCCTGCTCGCTGATCGAGTGCCAGCTCCCGCCGTCTTCGAACAACACCCAGATCTTCTCCTGCACCTCAGCACTCATACGAGTCGCCATCACAGCACCCCAATCAACAAGACAACGGGACCCCGTTGCGTTGATCGGTTGAAACCAAGAACCCAAATCCCCAAGTCAGCAGGACTGGAGCCACCACGGCCAGAATCGCCCCCGTCGACGCCGGAAGCAACTGGAGATGTCGAGGAGAATCAGTTCCTGCTCTCACCAAGTGCAACAACGCACCGAGCAATGCGCCCGCTGAAGCAACAAGTCCGAGCCAGGCCCCCACACCCACGTCCCAAAACGCCGGTGCAAACCCAACCTCTCCCGAGGACCGGGCGTCAGAAATCGTCTCTGCTCGGACCGGGAAGTAACGCGAGATCATCTGAACCTACTCGAAGACAAGCTAATAGCAAGGCACTCTGCCGGTGCGCCCCATCGCCCGTCGCTAGGCCCTGGGTCGCGACGGGCGTGGGGAGAGCTGCCGGTAGCCAGACCGATCACCGGGTGTCCGCCCGCGGCTAGCCGTGCCGAGACAATGTCCGCGGCGAGTTCGCCGACCATCCGCTCGTTCCGGGCGATCAAGACTTCCATGTCCTCAATTCCCTTCCGACTCGTGGGACCATGCCGTGACACCGGCCACAACGGTTCGTCTGAGGCGGAGCCGCTCGTCGAACAAGGCCAGATCGCCGCGTGCACCAACCGCGATACGGCCGACATCGTCGCGTCCGAGTACGTCTGCGGGCGCCGTGGTCGCCGCGCCAAGCGCCTCAATCGCAGTGCATCCTGTGAAATCGATGAGGTTGCGCACCGCCTGGTCCAGCGCCAACGCGCTCCCGGCGAGCACGCCCTCGGGTGTACGGACTCCGGATTCATCGTGCACCGCTGATCGCCGCCCCAGCTTGAGGGGGCCATGGCCCTCGCCGAGCGCGGCAGCCGCGTCGGAAACGAGCAGCAGTCGCTCGGGGCCGAGCGAGCGCCATGCGACGCGAACAGCGACGGGATCGACGTGGATGCCGTCGCAGATCACGCTAGCCGCGACTTGGTCGTCGGCGAGGACTGCACCGATCGGCCCCGGTAGCCGATGTCCGAACGGGGCCATCGCGTTGAACAGGTGGGTCACTCCTCGAAGCCCAGCGGCCTGCGCCCGTTGCAGCTCGCGGGACGACATGGCAGTGTGGCCCGCGAACACGACTACGCCGCCTGAGCTGAGCTGCTCTATCGCGGCGATCGCGCCGTCGAGTTCCGGAGCAAGCGTGACCAGCGCAACCACTCTCGACCGCACCCACTCCTGGATCTCATCTTTCAGCATTGGCGGCGACATCAGGAGCGTAGGGTCGTGGGCTCCCACGTGGTTTCGCGAAATCGCCGGCCCCTCGAAGTGCAGGCCAAGCGGTTGGGCGGCGCCCCTGCGCCCCGCAAATCGGCTCACAGCCTCAATGCACGCCAAGGCGCGACGCCTTGGTCGAAGTGACCACAGTCGGGAGGAAGCTGGTGACACCGAATTGCGGCAGTATCAAGCTCATCGTTTCGATTGCCGCGGCATCGTGGGTGACATCGGCGCCTCCTGCCCCGTTACATTGCAGGTCGATCAGTCCCGGGGCGACGAGCATCCCGCTGGCGTCCAGGACGGCATCGTGTGACTCGACGTCGACGGCCGCGCCGATTCGGCGGATACACCCTGAGGAAATCGTCAGGTCGGTCCTCACGATGCCGCTCGGCAAGACCACATCGCCGCCCACTACGTGCGTTGCGCAGGCGCTCATGGGCTCAATGCTAGCCACGAGGAACCTTGTCTATTCAACCCAATCTGACCATTCGCGACAAACAGGATGGGAGTTCGGCGACGGGGTGGTCTGCGGATGCCGACGGGTGCGGGCAGCGGACCACAGAACGGGCTTGGCCTGAGAAATTGTGTGATCTAGGGTGCGCGCATGGGCGCTAGCGCATTCCCTCAAATCGGCTCCGAGCGTCTCTCCGAGTGTCTCAAGATGGCTGATCGGCAGCCCCAGTGAGGCAGCCTCTGAGCGGGATCAGGGTCTTGGATGTGGGCACTCGGATCGCGGCCCCGTTCTGCGCCGGGATCCTGGGCGAACAGGGCGCGGAGGTGCTGAAGATCGAGGACCCCGATCTCGGCGACAGAACCCGCTTGAACGGGCCCTTCACCACTGATGACCACAACAACCCCTACTCCCTCTCCTGGTCGGTAGAAGGTCGAGGGCGCAAGTCGGTGACGATCAACCTTCGACACCCTGAGGGCCAGGATCTGTTCCGGCGTCTGGCCTCGGTATCCGACGTCGTGTGTGAGAACTTTCGACCCGGCACATTGGAGCGGTGGAATATCGACCCGTCCCGGCTCGACCCGAAGCTGGTCACAGCCCGAATCAGTTTGTACGGCCAGCAGGGGCCCAAGTCCCTGCACACCGGTTTCGACCACAACGCCGCCGCGTTCGCTGGGCTGACGCACCTCACCGGGCATACCGAGCAGCCCCCGGTGCGGCCGGGCCTTCCCGTTTCCGACTACCTGACCGGCGTATTCGCAGCTCAGGCCGTGACGAGCCTGCTCTACGAGCGCGACGCTAAGGGCACCGGAACCGGGGGCGTGGTAGACGCCTACCTTTATGGATCGGTGCTGCGGGTCATGGAGTGGACGATCGCGGCCTACGACCGTCTGGGCACCGTGCGCCAGCGCACAGGGAATCGATCGGACCAAGTTGCGCCGCTCGACAACTTCGCCAGTCGGGACGGCCGGTATGTGTGCGTCGTGGCTGTGCGCCAAGGAATGTTCGAACGCCTCTGTGAGGCTATGAACCGGCCCGAGTTGCTGGTCGATGAGCGCTTCGCCACGCTATCGGCGCGACGTCGCAACCGAGTGGTTGTCAACCAGACCATTGCCGAGTGGGCATCCGGGCTGGACGCGACCACCATCGAGGAGCGCTGCGGTCGCCACGGCGTGCCCGTTGGCGTCGTCTACGACGTGTCGGACGTGGTTGCCGACGACCATGTACTCGCCCAAGGAGATGTGTGCACCGTCGATGATCCCGTCATCGGACCGGTTCGCCAGCAGGCCCCCTACCCCCGTTTCGACGACAACCGGCTGCCGGTCCCAGCGGGCGCGCCGCGGTTGGGGGAACACACCGACGAGGTGTTCTCAACCCTGCTGGGACTATCGGGAAACCAGATCGCTGCTCTGAGAGAGCGCAACGTGATCTAACCATGTTGTCCACGCGGAGTCATACAGCAACAGCTCGGATGTGAGGCTTTGTCGAAGCTTCGAATCCCGTGCGGGCTACAACCGCTCGGTCTGGAATTGCTCGGGGGTTGAAACAGGTTGTGAATATCGGTGGGGTGGCATACCGTTCCAGGTTCGCACGGCATGTCCGAGCGAAGGGTCCTGTAGATCAGTTTGGAGTGATCGCCACCCTGTCAAGGTGGAGGCCGCGGGTTCAAATCCCGTCAGGACCGCCACGCATCCTTTCGAGGATGCTGTGGGGTCGGGTAGCTCAGTTGGCAGAGCGGCCGCCTGAAAAGCGGTAGGTCACCGGATCGACGCCGGTCCCGACCACCAACAGCGGCCCGGCATCTTCGCCGGGTCGCTCGCGTTTGCCCACTGTTGCTCAGCCAACGGAGCAACCGGCGTGGAAACCTTCGCTCATGGCCCCTTCGAGATAACCGACCCCGGTGCAATCTCCGATCGCCACAGGGTCCAGGCCCGCAGCGCGCAGTTGTTGGGCGACCGACTCATCACCGGCGAGGCCGGACGCGATCACCACACAATCGGCGTCAACGGCATGGTCACTGTCGTTGTGGCGGTAGCGAACCTGCGTGGGAGTCACCTCCAAAACATCGGCGTTGCTCAGCAACTCGGCACCGTGGGAACGCAGATCAGTCAGAACACGCCAACGCCGCGGGTGAGCCATCTCTGTGGCCAACGTCGCCGCAGCGTCCAGCACCGTGACCGTGCGGCCACGGTCCACAAAAAACTCAGCGAGTTCGATGCCGACAAGGCCACCTCCCAGGATCGTGACCCGCTTACCGATCGGCATGTAGTGATGCGTCAAAGAGGCCAACCGTTCCGGATCGTCTATCAACCCGAGTCGCTTACCCGCAGCAACCGCAATTCTCCCGGTCAACGAGAGCTTCCGTGAAGCGCCAGCGGATGGATCAGTCAGCATGGCCCGCAGGTCGTCGCCATCAAGCACGTGGTCCAAGTCGATGCCGGGAATGTCTGGTCGGACACGCGAAGCTCCCGTGGCCACAATCAAGCTGTCCGGCCCGAGCGCTTGGACTGCCTCGACAGTCGCCGGCGTGCTCAGCCGCACATCAATATCAAGCGTTTCCATCTGCCTGGTCAACCACTTCAAGAGCCGAAGATTCGGTTCATAGACCAGCGCGCCGAATCTCAGAGCACCGCCGAGTTGTGGGCTTGCCTCGAAAATCGTGACCGTGTGTCCCCGTGTGGCTGCAACCCGAGCCGCCTCCATACCCGCTGGTCCCCCGCCGACAATAAGCACCGACTTCGGCTCCGAAGCGGTGGTGCGTTCAATGTCGCGCAACTCGACTTCGTGGGCCAGCACCGGGTTGACAGCGCAGCGCACCCGTCTATCAAAGAACGGCTGAGCCACGCAGACATAGCAGTTGATGCACGGACGGATGTCTGCCGGGCGCTGCTCAGCGACTTTCAGCGCCGTAGCGGGGTCGGCGAGCATCTGACGGCCCATAGCGATCACGTCGGCTTTGCCGTGAGCGATCATTTCGTCGCCGGTTTCAGGCCGGATCCGGCCAACCGCGATGATTGGTACGTCGAGCTTGCTCTTCAATCTGCCCGACAGCGCCGCATGGGTTGCTTCACGGTGAGGCAGGGTCCCTTCGGTGAAAGCCGGACCGGAAGTCTGGTCGCCATAAGCGCTGAGGTGAATCGCATCAGCACCGGCCTCTTGGGCGAGTTGCGCGGTTACTTCGGTGTCTGTGAAGACAATGCCGTCCGGTGTGCGATATTCCAGAGCATCGAGGCGGCACCAGACCGCGAAATTGTCGTTGGTAGCAGCTTTGGCAGCGGTAATAACCTCACACAGCAGCCGTGAACGATTCCGAACATCCCCGCCGTACTCATCGGTTCGGTGGTTCCACTGCTTGGAGAGGAACCCGGAGATCAGATAACCGTGCGCGGCGTGGATCTCGACACCGTCGAATCCGGCTTGTTGAGCCCGCCTGGCAGCAGCGGCAAACTCAGCGGTCACCGCGACTATGTCGTCCGCCGTCATCTCGTGGTAATTCGGTTTCCCTCCACCATTGGCCGCGGCCATCAACCCCAATTCCTCAGGAGTCAGATCGTTGATCATGTCGAGCGACCCGTGCCATTGAGGAATCGACGGCACAAGAACGGGACGTCCCTCTTTGATATCGACTCGGGAGACCTTGCCGTGGTGCACGAGTTGGACCGCGATCTTGGCACCGTGGCGGTGCACCTGATCGGTGAACCGGCGCAGAGCCGGAATATAGCGATCATCTGACAACCCGAGTTGGTGCACGGAGTTGGCTCCCCGGGGGTACGCCATAGCGCACACCTCAGTGATGATCAACCCAACTCCGCCACGAGCCCTCTCCTCGTAGTAGGCGATGATTTGGTCGTTGGCGAATCCGTCATCACCGACGATCTCGACTCCCATCGGGGCCATGACCATCCGATTTCGCAACTCCATCGACCCGACAGAGATCGGTGACAACAGGTGTTCAAACATCGATTCAGACTCCAATCGGTTCAGCTTCCAGAGGCTTTGGGCCGGCTACGAACGACACCATCACGCTCGGCTGCTTCGGCGACCGCTTTGGCCACCATCGGAGCGACGGAACGATCAAAGACCGACGGCACCACAAAATCGGGGCATAGCTCCGATTCAGGCACGCAAGCAGCTATTGCAGCGGCCGCACTCACCTTCATATTCTCGGTCACGCTATGAGCGCATACATCAAGCGTCCCTCTGAAAATCCCCGGAAATGCCAACACATTGTTTATCTGGTTGGGGAAGTCGGAGCGGCCGGTAGCCATGACAGCAGCAATACCGTCGGCTGCTTCAGGACGGATTTCTGGATCTGGGTTGGCCATAGCGAAAACGATCGGGTCACGAGCCATCTTGCGAAGGTTTGAAGCATCGATCAGGTCCGGTGCCGACACACCCACGAACACATCCGCTCCCACCAGCACTTCTGGCAGCGTGCCCGCCTTGCGGTCACGGTTGGTTATCGCGGCAAAGCGTTCCTTGACCTGGTTTTGATGGTCACGACCCTCATGTACCGCTCCGATTCGGTCAACACCTATGACTTCGCCAACGCCTGCATCAAGCAGAATCTTGCCCACGGCCACTCCCGCCGCACCCATTCCAGAGATAACGACCGAGATATCTCCGATGTTCTTGTCGACCAGTTTCAGCGCGTTGGTAAGAGCAGCCAAAGCAACGATGGCCGTGCCGTGCTGGTCATCATGAAAGACCGGTATCGGAAGGGCTGCCTTGAGGCGTTCCTCGATCTCGAAGCAGGCCGGCGCGGCGATGTCTTCAAGGTTGATCCCCCCGAACGTTGGAGCGATGTGCGTAACCGTCTCGATGATCTCTTCTGTGTCTTGGGTGTCCAAACAGATCGGGAAGCCGTCGATCCCCCCGAATTCCTTGAATAGCAGGGCCTTTCCTTCCATCACCGGCATCGCCGCATGTGCGCCTATGTTGCCGAGACCAAGCACCGCGCTGCCGTCACTGACTATCGCCACAGTGTTCTTCTTGATGGTGTATCGGTGCGCTAGTGATTGGTCGTCGCGAATGCTCAGGCAGACCCGCGCAACACCGGGCGTGTATGACATGGACAGATCATCCGCGTCACCGACCGAACAAAGCGGAAGCACCTCAATCTTGCCCCCTTCATGGAGGGCATAGGTACGGTCCCACCAGTCGAGCACCATCACGCCTTCGAGCTCGTTGACCGCCGCGGCTAGCTGCGCGGCGTGCGCTTCGGAACGACAATGAACGTCTATGTCCCGCACCACGGTGGGACCCTTCGCTTCAAAGCCGGGAATACCGGCGATGTTCCCCCCAACATCCCCAACCGCGGCCGCGAAGCGACCGAGCGTGCCGGGAACGTTGTCAAGCGAGATCTTGAGGGTGATGGAATAGGCGGCGGTTGGAGCGTTCTGCACGCTGAGAACGTTATTCAGTGACGCGACTGATACCTCAATCGAGCGGTTCGGTGAAATCGCCGATCCAACCGTATTGACCAATATAAGAAGAAACAGATATCGTTTATTAGCGGATTTCACTCAAACACAAGCCAGAAATTGGAGAACCAAATGCCCAAAAGAGAAATGTCCGACGAACATCGAGAAGCGTTATCGGTAGGCAGAGCCCGTGGCCGCGCGGTCCGTAACTACCTTGAAGCGCTGGAGTCGCACCGTCCGAAGCGGGGGCGCAGACGGACACCAGAAACCATGCGTGCGCGAATTGACGAAATCGACAACGAAATCGGTGACGCAAAACCGATGCAACGGCTGCACCTCACCCAAGAGAAGATGGATCTTGCAGCCAAGATTGACGCCGCCGAGACAACCGTCGACATTTCGGCTCTTGAAGACGAGTTTGTCGATGTCGCAAGCGCCTACGGCGAAAGCAACGGAATCAGCTACTCAGCTTGGCGTGCAGTTGGAGTTCCCGCTGCAATTCTCAAGCGTGCCGGGGTCTCCCGTTCTGCATAGAGTTCACTGAGCGCATAGCCCACTGAGTGAATGCTCTATCAGACCCGTATTTCGGCGCGTGCAATAGCCGCTTGTGGATGCTCAGAAATAACTTTATTGGCGCGGGCCACAACGCGCTCTACCTGACTCACAGCAGTACCCGCAAAGTCGCCGATATCAGCCAAGCAGTTTTGGATCGCCGCGGAGTTCAGCGGTATTCGCTCGTCTGCAGCTATGCGTTCAACGAAACCTGGCCCGCTGGTGCCTTCACGGCGCGCCAACATTGCTTCCACAGCATGGCCTTTGATTAGCTGATGGGCTTCTTCGCGACCGAGTCCCGCTGCTACCGCGTCGCCCAGTATGCGGGACGTGGCAAGAAACGGTAGTTCACGCTGTAGTTCGGCTTCGATGACGGCATCGAAAGCACCAAAATCATCGAAGACACCGATAGCCGTCTGCAACAATCCATCAGCAGCGAAGAAAGCATCAGGAAGCATCACCCTCCGCACGGCCGAACAACTCACGTCACCCTCGTTCCACTGCCGACCAGCGAGATTGGCCGCCATAGTCAAATAACCGTCCAGAATCGTGCGCAATGCGCCGATACGTTCAGCGCTGCGGCTGTTCATCTTGTGAGGCATAGCCGAAGATCCGACTTGCCCAGGACTAAAACCCTCAGTAGCCAGTTCATTTCCAGCCATGAGTCGGATAGTCGTTGCAGCCGACGCTGGTGCTGACACGGCTTGTACCAACGCCGACACCACATCAAGATCAAGCGACCGCGGATAGACCTGACCGACACTGTCGAGAACACGCTCGAAACCGAGATGCTCAGCAATCAGTTGTTCCAATTGATCGACCGCGTCGGCGTCTCCCAACAGATCCAACTGGTCCAGACGAGTACCGACCGCACCTTTGATGCCCCGAAGCGGGTATCGGGCCAGCAACTCTTCGACACGCTCAAGGCCGATCATGGTTTCCTCGGCTACATCTGCGAAGCGCTTCCCCAAGGTGGTGGCCTGGGCGGCCACGTTGTGGGTGCGGGCAACCATCACCAAATCGACGTGCGTTGCAGCCAAGGTGGCGCAACGAGAAAGCAGCGCGACCAAGCGATCTCGCACTAGAACGAGGGCTTGGCGGATCTGCAATTGTTCAACGTTCTCGGTTAGATCGCGTGAAGTCATTCCCCGATGGATGTGTTGGTGACCAGCAAGGTCACAAAACTCATCAATTCGAGCTTTCACATCGTGACGGGTGACTGCCTCACGCGCCGCTATAGACGCAAGATCAACATGATCCAATACCGCTTCGTATGCTTCGATAGTTCCCGAAGGAATCTCCATTCCTAACGAAACCTGGGCACGCAGCACAGCAAGCCACAACTGGCGTTCCTGAACGATCTTGCCTTCGGGCGACCAGATCTCATTCATCGCTTCACTGGCATAGCGATCAGAAAGAACATTGGCCGTAGCGTCAGTCATGAGACGCCCCTGTCGTTGCGGTCAAGATACTGTTCACGGCCCGGACCGACCCCCACCAGACGGATAGGCACACCGATCTGAGCTTCAAGAAAGTCGATGTAGCCAGCAGCTGCAGAGGGCAGTTGGTTCGGGTTTGTTATCGCGCTGATGTCGGTTTTCCAGCCCGGTAGTTCTTCATAAATCGGTTTTGCAGCATGGAGCTGGGATTGATGGTAGGGCAGATTGGTATAACGCTCGTCGCCGATCTCATAGGCGGCGCAGACCTTCAACGAATCCAGCCCATCAAGCACATCAAGTTTGGTAATTGCGATTTCGCTGAGAGAGTTGACCCGCACTGCATGACGAACCATCACTGCGTCGAACCAACCGGGGCGGCGCCGACGGCCGGTGTTGACCCCGTACTCACGTCCGACATCAACCAGATAGTCACCGATGTCATCGTGGAGCTCTGTCGGGAACGGCCCAGATCCGACTCTGGTGACGTAAGCCTTGGCTACTCCGACGACGCGACTGATGTGCCGAGGTCCGATACCTGAACCGGTGCATGCTCCACCCGAAACCGGGTTAGACGAAGTGACAAACGGATAGGTGCCGTGATCAAGATCCAAGAACGTGGCCTGTGCACCTTCGAGCAGCACCTCCTGCCCAGCTTCGAGTCCGTCGTGAAGCAACCCAACCGAATCTGTGATCAAAGGCAGGATCCGGGGGGCGCACTCGTCGAGATACTCCGCGGCAATGGCCTCGCCATCCATCGGTGGCCGGCCAAAAACCTTGGTGAGCACCTGATTTGTGTGGCTGAGGACAGCCTCGAGTTTCTGGCGAAAGATCTTGGGGTCAGCGAGATCTTGCACCCTCAATCCGACGCGCATCGCCTTGTCTGCGTACGCGGGGCCGATGCCACGTTTGGTAGTTCCGAGTTTGGCGTCGCCAAGGTGGCGTTCGTGGAGAGCATCCAGTTCGCTGTGGTAGGGCATGATCAGATGCGCGTTGCCAGAGACTTTCAGCCTTGAACAATCGACGCCTCGCCCGGTAAGCATGTCGATCTCGGCGATAAGAACACGAGGATCGACCACAACACCGTTACCGATCACTGGAGTGATGTAGTCGTACAGGATTCCGCTGGGAACAAGCTGCAGGGCGAATGTCTCACCGTCAACGACCAGCGTATGGCCTGCGTTGTGGCCGCCCTGATAGCGGACGACCATGGACATCTCTTTTGCCAGGAGGTCCGTAAACCTCCCCTTGCCTTCGTCACCCCATTGAGTACCGACGACTATGGTCGCTGGCACGGCGCTCTCCCTTGATGGATTTGCGTTACCGAAAAAGGTTAGCCTGATCTCGCAGCGATCCGTACGGGGATTTAGCACGGACTCATCAACACAGTACGATCTGCGGGTTGTCTGTCGGTCCTTCGACATCGACCTTTACGGTGTCGCCCTCGAGGTAACGACCTTCTAGTATGGCGATGGCCAACGGGTCGCCAATGCTGCGCTGAATCAGGCGCTTTAGCGGGCGCGCCCCGAAAGCCGGGTCATAACCCATTTTTGCCATGCGAATTCGAGCTTCACCGGTCACTTCCAGCGCGATACGGCGACTGGCAAGACGGGCCGCAAGATCCGCGAATTGGAGGTCGAATATCTTGGTTAGGTCGTCTTGGGTCAACGACCCGAAACGAACAATGTCGTCGATTCGGTTGATGAACTCGGGCCTGAAGAAGTCTCGAGGCTCACCTGCGAGGTTGGAGGTCATGATCAACACGACGTTGGAGAAATCGACCGTGCGACCTTGACCATCGGTCAGTCGGCCATCGTCGAGCAGCGCCAACAAGACATTGAAGACGTCCGCATGCGCTTTTTCGACTTCGTCGAGCAACACCACCGAATAGGGACGCCGCCTGACGGTCTCGGTCAGTTGTCCGCCCTCGTCATAGCCGACGTAGCCGGGAGGCGCCCCGATCAATCGGCTGACGCTGTGCCTCTCCATGTATTCCGACATGTCGATGCGAACCATGGCGCGCTCATCGTCGAAGAGGAACTCGGCCAGCGAGCGAGCCAGCTCCGTTTTGCCGACGCCGGTCGGCCCAAGAAACAGAAAGCTGCCGATGGGGCGACGAGGATCGCCGAGCCCCGCCCGGGAGCGGCGGATGGCGTTGGCGACCACCGAAACCGCGTCGTCTTGACCAACGACCCGCTGGTGTAGGTGGTCCTCTAGCCGGACCAGTTTCTGGACTTCGCCTTCCATCAACCGCGAGACAGGTATGCCGGTCCAACGACTGACCACTTCTGCGATGTCCTGGTCGTCTACCTCTTCTTTCAACATTGAGTCTTCGGCTTGGAGCTTGTCGAGTTCTGCTTTGGCGGTCTCAAATTGACGCTCCAACTCGGGAATCTGGCCGTAGCGGAGTTCCGCGGCACGTTCCAGATCGGTCTGGCGTTCAACTTCGCTGCGCAAATGTTCGAGTTGCTCGTTGATTTCGCGCAGGGCAGTGATGGCGTCTTTCTCGGCTTGCCACCTGATAGTGAGTGCGGCGAGACCTTCTCGTAGATCGGCTAGCTCCCGGTCGAGGTCGTTGAGACGTTCTGCCGAAACAGCATCGGTCTCCTTGGCTAGGGCTAGACGTTCGATTTCGTATTGCCGTATCCGTCGCTCGACGACATCGATCTCGGTCGGAACAGAATCGATCTCGATGCGCAGAGAACTCCCGGCTTCGTCGACTAGATCAATTGCTTTGTCAGGCAGGAACCGGCCCGTCAGGTAGCGGTCGCTCAGCACAGCCGCGGCTACCAGCGCTGAATCTTGGATCCGTACGCCGTGGTGGACTTCATAGCGCTCCTTGAGGCCACGCAGGATGGCGATGGTGGACTCAACCGATGGTGGCGCTACCAGGACTTGCTGGAAACGCCGCTCCAACGCGGCATCTTTCTCCACATGTTTGCGGTATTCGTCGAGCGTGGTGGCGCCGATCATTCGCAAGCGCCCGCGGGCAAGCATCGGCTTGAGCATGTTGCCGGCGTCCATCGCTCCCTCGGCTCCTCCTGCACCGACCACCGTGTGCATTTCATCAACGAACGTGATGATCTCGCCGTCGGCGTCTTCGATCTCTTTGAGCACCGCCTGCAGGCGTTCCTCGAACTCACCGCGGTACTTGGCACCGGCCACGAGCAGCGAGATATCGAGATTGATCAACCGCTTGTGCTGCAACGAGTCGGGCACGTCTCCTTCGACTATGCGAGCCGCCAGCCCTTCGACGATCGCGGTCTTGCCGACTCCCGGCTCGCCTATCAGTACCGGGTTGTTCTTGGTGCGACGCGACAAAACACGTATGACCCTGCGAATCTCGTCGTCACGCCCGATGACAGGATCGAGTTCGCCGCAACGAGCGGCTTCGGTGAGGTCATGACCGAAGCGTTCCAAAGCTTGATACTGATTTTCTGGCGTCTGGGTGGTCACGCGATGAGTGCCGCGGACCTCTTTCAGTGCTGTGAGCAACGCTTTGCGATCAACCTCGATGAGTTCGGCCAAGGCGAGCAGTACGTGTTCGGTGGACAGATAGTCGTCGTGCAGTTCGGCACGCAGTTGATCGGCCTCGTTGAGAGCGGCTATCAGCGGTTTTGCCAACTGTGGTTCGGATCCGTAGGCGTTTGGTAGCCGCTCCAGTGCCGATTCCGCCTTGTTTTTAGCCGTGAGGACATCAACTCCGACCTTGTGCAACAGCGGTTGCACAATGCCGTCTTGCTGACCGAGTAGGGCAATCAACAGATGGTGCAGTGTGATTTCGGGGTGAGAAGCCCCGCGGGCCATTTCGGTGGCGGTTGAGAGGGCTTCGGTGGTCTTGAGAGTCCAACGGTTCGGGTCTAGGGCCATGTTTGTTTCTGGGTTAGTTTTCTGGTTGGCGGTACGGAGTTAGTAGTTACAGTATAGCGCAGGAAACTTGAGTGCCCTACACTTAACTTTGTACTTTGTATCGGTACCCAATCACGGTGCCATCTCAGCAGAAATCGTCAAGCCCTACGTGCGTGACGACGTCTATCACACCATCCTCAACCATCAAGATTTCCAGGGACGGCACTATTACCACCACTTCGATGCTCCTACAGATTTGCGGGAGCGGTTTCGTAACGAATCGTGGTTTGCGCTGTGCGAAGAGTTCACCGACGACTGGGACCAGCAAGCCTTCGACCCCGACTACGACACGCTCCCTCTGGACCACTTCGAACCCCTGGTCCGAAAAACCACAGCCGCTGCGGGTCCTGGCACCAAAGGGAGTCAGCGAGCCGCCGCTAGCTGAGGCTGGCGTAGCTAGCGTTGACCAATCGGCCACCACGAGGGTCGCCGGTAAGTTCGGCATCCATGCGGTTCATCACATAAGACACGGTCATGCGCGCGTCGAAGTCCACCGTCGCCAACGAACCACCCCAACCACCCCAAAACATGTGATTGGGGTTCGGACTGTTCACCCAACCTTCCATCTCCAAAGCAAAACCCAGGCCGTGACGCAAACGGAGCATCAACACTTCGTCAACGCCATCTATCTGAGGCTCAAGAGCGCGACGAGCCCCAGCCTCGGACAACAGCCGTACCCCGTTCACCTCGCCACCGTTGGCAAGCATCGAATGGACCGCCGCAATGGAGCGAGCACTACCAAGTCCACCCGCGGCGGGAATCTCCGCGGCACGCCACTCGCGGGTACGCGGCTCCGTTGCATTCAGCGGACAACTCATCAAGGTGCGCATCGCAATTGAATCCAAACTGACGGGCACGCCATTCACCTCCATACCCGTAGGAGGAGGTGGAAGTTGCAACTCGGCCACTCGGTGGTCCTCAGAAGCCGGGAGGCTCATCCAGAAATCGGCACCCAGCGGGGCCGCCACCTCCTTGGCGAACCATTCGGCCATGCGCACGCCGGTGATGCGATAGAGGATCTCACCTTCAAGGTTCCCCTGGGTAATGGCGTGATAACCGGACTTGGTGCCCGGTTCCCACCACAGTTGTTGACCGGCAAGCTGAGCGGCCACACGGTCAACGGCATACAACATCGGCGGCAGAACGGGCGGGACAAAACCCGGCAGACCAGCAGTGTGAGACATGACGTGGCGCACCAGCACACTCTCCTTGCCGTGCTGGGCGAACTCGGGCCAGTAACGCGCAACAGGCGCATCAAAGTCCAACTCGCCTCGGTCAGCCAGCATCAGCATGCACACCGCTGCCATGGTCTTGGTCGTGGAGTAGACGTTGACGATCGTGTCGCGTTGCCACGGATTGCCCGCTGCATTCGCGTCTCCCGCCCAGATATCGACCACCAATTCACCGTCCAGGGTCACCGCAGCGGCGGCTCCCAACTCAAGACCGTCAGCGAAGTTCTGCTCAAAGGCATCCCGCACCGCCGAGAAAGCGGGATCACAGTTTCCGTGGATTTCCATGGGCTCATCATGGCCCACGGATCTGTCATCTGCCCTTATCGGGCCTTCCATTGGGGGTCGCGTTTTTCGGCCCAGGCACGGCCGCCCTCAGCTGAGTCCTCGGATTGCCCGACGACCCGGCGCATCGTTTCACCCATCCGCACCGCATCGGTCCATCCCATCTTGCGGCCTCGCCTGACCATTTCGCTGGTGGCTCTCACAGCCAGCGGGGCTCCCTGACACAGCCGCTCGGCCAAACCGTGTGCCGCATCCAGCAATTCGTCATGGGGGTGAACCTGCCAGGCGAGACCTGTCTCCTTGGCGCGATCAGCGTCGATCGGGTCGCCGGTCAACAGCAGTTCCAAAGCATCGGGAATCGCCACATGGTCCGGCAACCTCAGCGCTCCCACGATCGTCGCCTGCCCCAGTCTCACTTCCGGGTATGCGAAACTCGCCCGTTCGCTGGCGAGCACAAAATCGCATGCCAGGACCGCGGTGAGCCCGTAACCAATACACGGTCCGTTGACCGCGGCGATCGTCGGCTTCCAGATTTCCATCCCGCTCTCGAAGGTGGTGATCGTGGGCCACTCCCAGAACGAACCCGGCCAAGTACCGGTAGCTCCCGCTCCATCGCGCAGATCCGCTCCCGCGCAAAAGGCCCTGCCGGCGCCCGTAACGATGGCTACCCAGGCTTCGTCATCTTCACGAAATTCGGTCCAGGCAATGTCAAGGGCTTGGCGCATCGCCCCGTTGACGGCGTTGAGCGCCTCGGGCCGGTTGTAGGTGATCGTGGCGATGTGGCCGTCTCGCTGATAAGTCGCGGCCGCGGGTTGATCCGACATCTCACCAGCTTTCCCCATGCAGCACGCGATAGCCACCGTGGGTATGGTTTCGCTACGACGTGCACGATGTGAACGCGAAGGGATGTGCCATGGCTCAGGGATCAATCGAGGTTTACGAAAGTGAGGGGCGGACGTTCGAACCCTCAGCAGAGTTTGTTGCTGGGGCCCTGGCCCACGACCGTTCGCTGTACGACGAAGCCGATGCCGACTACGAGGCTTTCTGGGCACACCAAGCCCGAGAACTGTTGAGCTGGTCCAGCGACTTCAGCACCGTACTTCAGTGGGATCTTCCCTTCGCCAAATGGTTCGAAGACGGAGAGCTCAACGTCTCGGAGAACTGCCTCGACCGCCATGTCGCAGCCGGACTGGGCGACAAGATCGCTTATCACTGGGAAGGCGAACCCGGCGACACCCGCACCATCAGTTACTCAGAGCTACTGGCCGAGGTGGAGAAATTCGCCAACGTCATGAAGAGCCTCGGCCTGTCAAAGGGCGATCGCATCGCCATCTACATGCCGATGATCCCCGAGCTACCGATCGCCATGCTCGCTTGCACACGCATCGGTGTGGCCCACTCAGTTATTTTCGGCGGTTTCTCACCTGACGCCATCACCGACCGTTGCGAAGACGCTGAGGCTCGTCTCATCATCACCGCAGACGCTGGCTATCGGAGGGGCGAGCCATCTGCCTTGAAGCCCAACGTCGATGCTGCGCTCACGGCAGGTGCGCCCAGTGTTGAGAACGTCATCGTGGTTGATCGCTGCGGCACTGACCCGGTCATGGTTGACGGTCGCGATCATTGGTGGCATGACCTGATGGCGACCGCGGAGCAGAGTTGTCCTCCAGAGCCGATGGGTGCCGAACAGTTGCTCTATCTGCTCTACACCTCCGGCACCACAGCCAAGCCCAAAGGCATCATGCACACCACCGGCGGCTATCTGACACAGGTGGCGTTCACCCACAAATACGTGTTCGATCTCAAACCCGAAACCGATGTGTATTGGTGCGCCGCGGATATCGGCTGGGTGACCGGTCACTCCTACATCGTCTACGGGCCGTTGACCAACGCTTGCACTTCGGTCATGTACGAGGGCACGCCAGACACACCGAGGCCCGACGAGCGCAGCGGCGACCGGGCCGACTGGAACAAGGATCGCCTTTGGGACATCGTTGAGCGCTACGGGGTGACACAGCTCTACACGGCCCCCACCGCCATTCGCACGTTCATGAAGTGGGGAGACGACTGGCCCGCAAGGCGTGACCTTTCGAGTCTGCGGGTCTTGGGCACCGTCGGCGAGCCCATCAATCCCGAAGCGTGGATGTGGTACCACGACAACATCGGCGGTAGTTCCTGCCCGATTGTCGACACTTGGTGGCAGACCGAAACCGGCTCCCACATGATCACTCCGCTCCCGGGGGTGACCACAACCAAGCCAGGCACCGCCACCACGCCTATCCCCGGGGTGTACGCCGAGGTTGTCGACGACGGTGGTAGCCCCGTCGAGATTGGTGGCGGCTACCTGACCATCACTCGGCCGTGGCCATCGATGCTACGCGGCATTTGGGGAGACCCGCAGCGCTACCACGAGACCTACTGGTCAAACTATGAGGGCCGCTATTTCGCCGGTGACGGAGCCCGGGTTGATGAGGACGGCTATATCTGGCTGCTCGGTCGTGTAGACGACGTCATGAACGTCTCAGGCCACCGCATTTCCACCGCCGAGGTGGAAAGCGCCCTGGTTGACCACCCCGCGGTCGCCGAAGCCGCTGTGGTCGGAGCCAAAGACGACATCACCGGCCAGGCGATCGTCGGTTACGTAATTCTCATCGGCTCGGTTGAGGCCTCTGAAGAACTGCGTGAAGAGATCAGGCGGCATGTGGGCACGAAACTCGGCCCGACGGCACGACCAAAAGCCGTGTTTTTGGTGCCAGACCTTCCCAAGACCCGTTCCGGCAAGATCATGCGGCGGCTGCTGCGCGATGTGGCCGACGGGCGAGTCTTGGGCGACACCACCACGCTCGCCGATCCGGACGTGGTTGCGGCCATTCGCGAGGGTGCCGCACACAGTGACGAAGATTAGCCGAATCGCAGAAATCGGCGTAGCCGCGAGCATCAGACTGGCCCTAGTGTTGAGGGCAACAATTTGGCGGCCGGCTCTGCACTGAGCCAAGACAAACCGGAGGTGTATAACCCCATGATCAACACAGCAAAGACTTTTGTTCTGCTTGCCATGCTCGGCGGTCTGATCATCGTGGCGGGTGGTGCCATCGGCAGTTCGACAGGCCTGGTGATCGGCTTGGTGATCGCTTTGGTCATGGTCGGTGGTTCGTACTGGTTCAGCGACACGTTGGCGATCAAATCCGCTCGTGCTCAAGCCGTAACCCGCGAACAGGCACCGCAGTATTACGAGATCATGGAAGACCTCACGATGCGGGCCAATATGCCCATGCCGAAGCTCTACATTTCACCCAACCCGCAGCCGAATGCTTTCGCAACAGGACGCAACCCGAACAACGCCGCGGTGGCGGTGACCGTTGGTTTGCTGGAAAACATGAGTTGGCAAGAGGTTCGAGGTGTGCTGGCCCATGAGTTGGCGCATATCCGCAACCGCGACATCTTGATCGGGTCTGTCGCAGCTGCGATCGGCATGGCGATCACTTTCGCGGCCAACATTGTGATGTGGGGGGCGATGTTCCGAGGCGGTGGCCGCGATCGCAATCCGATTGGCGAGCTCGCTTTCGCGCTTCTGGCGCCGATCGCGGCGATGGTGATCCAGGCTGCGATCAGCCGCAGTCGCGAGTTTCAAGCCGACGCCTCAGCAGCCAAGCTCATCGGTAGCGGAGAACCGCTGGCCAGTGCTCTTGAGAAGCTGGAACGCGGCGCTCACGCCATCCCCGTGAATGTCAACCCGAGCCAGGCCAGCAGCTACATCATCAACCCGCTGAGCGCGCAGGCTCGCGGCCGAGGCGGTGGCAGCAAGCTGTTCAGCACCCATCCCCCGACAGCCGAGCGAATCGCCCGCCTGCGCTCGATGTGAGCCGGCTCAGTCGCGGAAGTTGATGAACTGAAGGGGGATTTTCAGGTCGGCTTCTTTGAGTGCCGCTATCACCTTTTGTAGGTCATCGCGCTTCTTGCCTTGTACGCGGAGTTCCTCGCCCCGTGCCGATGATTGGATGCCCTTGAGGCCGAGACCTTTGATGAACTTGTTTATCTCTTTGGCCTTGTCTTGCGAGATCCCGGCTTGCAGGCGAGCGGTCTGGCGAACGGTCCCTGCCGAGGCCGGTTCTACGTTGCCGTAGTCGAGCGCCCTGAGGCTTACCTTGCGTCTCACCAGTTTCTCTTCGAGAACTTGTCGCAGCGCAGTGAGACGATCTTCAGATGACGACGCCATTTCAATGACGTTGTCTCCCAGTTTCACCGAAGACTCCGTGTTTTTGAAGTCGTAGCGCTGCGTTACCTCCCGGGAGGCTTGATCGACGGCGTTGCGCACTTCTTGGCCGTCAAGCTCTGAAACCACATCGAATGTCGGCATGGCGAAACCGTATCAAGCAGCAGTCGTTCTTGATTAGCTCAGCCCGCAAATCTGTGCCGGTCGCGGCGCTGAACCGGTAGTATTTCTGGTCCGCGGGTCGGTGCCCGAGCGGCCAAAGGGAACGGGCTGTAAACCCGTCGGCTTATGCCTACGAAGGTTCAAATCCTTCTCGGCCCACAGCGGAGATGGGGCCCGGTGCTTCGGTGCCGGGCCTTGTCAGTTCCAGCAACGGCTATCGGCGATCTGCGGCTCCGCCCGCAGCGAAAGCTAGGCAAGCATGCGTTGCATGATGACGGCATCGAGCCAGGCGCCAAACTTGCGGCCAACCTCGCGTTCTGTGCCCACAACCTCAAACCCGCAGGCTCGGTGAAGAGCCATGCTCGCTTCGTGCCCGTCGACGATGTGAGCGACCATGCTGTGAAAACCCCGTTTGACTGCCATGTCAATGAGTTCGTTCATTAGCGCCCGGCCCACACCAAGCCCTCTGGCATCTTCGCTCACATACACGCTGTTTTCGACTGTCGTGCGATAACCGGCCCGGTTCCGGTATGGACTGAGGCTGGCGAAGCCAACCACACGTCCTTCGATTTCGGCGACTAGAACCCCAAGAGCACCTTGGCGTTCGATGATCCATTGGCGCTGGTCTTCAAGACTTCGCGACTCGATATCGAATGTGGCCGTTGTGTTCTCAACCTCGTGGTTGTAGATCCGGCGAAGATCTTCTGCATCGGCAACAGTGGCCAAGCGGAGTTGCATTTGTTTTGGGTCTTTCCTGTCGAGAATCGTGAAGTCGCAAAGTGGTGGAGTGCAACGAATCTAGTCCCGTGCTTTGATGGGGTATGGCACAAAACGTTTTGGGGACCGAACTCGTCGACTGCGGAACTGATCCCGTCACCGGTTTCTTTCGGGACGGCTGCTGCAACACATCCGATGAGGACATCGGTTCGCACACCGTTTGTTCGATCGTCACCCGTGAGTTTCTGGACTTCTCCAAAGAAGCCGGCAACGACCTATCGACACCGCGTCCCGAGTGGGGTTTCGAGGGACTCTCGCCCGGCGATGGCTGGTGCGTCTGCGCTGCTCGATGGCTCGAAGCTGCCCTGGCGGGTGCCGCCGCACCAGTTCGGCTCACCGCTACACATCAGCGGGCTCTTGAGGTCGTCCCCTTACAAATGCTACGAACCCACGCCATCGACGCCGACAACTGAGCCGAACGAGCGGTGAGCACCCCCGTTCACCCGTGTGGTCTTTCGTCGTCAGGTGCAATGACTCGGTGAACCGGTCCTGTGGACGTGTTTGGAACCTCGCACCACCCACCGACCCGAGCCTGACCAGAAGCCGTCGATCCAGCGGCCAGACAGCATGGCGATGGCAAACCTCGCACCGCCCACCGACCTGAGCCGGGCTAGGAGTCGTCGATCTAACCACCCAGCAACATGGCGAAGGCAAACCTCGCACCGCCCACCGACCTGAGCCGGGCTAGGAGTCGTCGATGTAGTCGACCGAGTCTTGGCCGGTGGACCGGCGGGCAGTACGGTGCTGTCGTATGGCGTCCGGGTTGGATTGGTTACCCCACCGCACTTCGTCCCTTTCCGTAATCCGGGTTGCATCCCGGGAAGTCGGTCGGGTTTCTTCCGCACGAGTCTGGTTGACTGTCGCACCGTCATGAGCCGCATCCCGGGAAGTCGGTCGGGTTTCTTCCGCACGAGTCTGGTTGACTGTCGCACCGTCATGAGCCGCATCCCGGGAAGTCGGACGGGTTTCTTCCGCACGAGTTGAAGGGTGCTCTGCCGGGTCCAGCGGACTGGTCGGGGGTTTGAGCTTGAATTTGCCGGTTTTGGGGTGTTTGTACACCTGCCAGCCGTGGTCGTGGATCTTATGGTGGCAGTCGTCGCATACCAGCACGAGATTTTCGAGGTCGGTTGGTCCCTCCTTTGACCACCAAATGATGTGATGGGTTCGACACCACAACGGGTTGGCACCACAACCGATGCAGTGTTGGTCTCGGGCGATCAACGCGATGCGTTGAGCTTCAGTAGCAGTCCGCAACCGGCGTCCCAGCCACATGTCTTGGGCTTTGGTGTCAAAGATCGAAGGCAACAAGTTGGCTTCGAGCGCCAAACGGTGCAGCTCAACGATGGGTATTGGTGATCCGTCCGCGAGTCGGGGGTTGTCGAGTTGTTGTTTGATCACATCAAAATCAGCGATCACCAACAGATCAGTGCCAGCAGACCTGCCGCTGGCGGGTTCGCAGATCAACTCCGCCAACGCGTCAGCCATCCGCTGCTGCGGCGTGGCACGTTTGTCGGGGTCTTCGCGATGCCACAACTGGCGTTCCTTAGCTGTCAGCGCCGTGGCGATGCGAGCGCCGGTGATCTGATCAAACTCACCGCTCAGCACGAACATGCCGGACTCAGCCGATTCAAAGATCCGGGCTTTGCGCTTGCGTCGCTGTCGATCCAACAGGGCCTGTCCATCATCGTCGGCTCTCTCTTGTTGATGACGTTTCACAGTTCGCGCGAACTCATCAAAAGGCTCTGTGTTGGCTGCCTCGACAAGCAGTGCCTCATCAATCGGGCTTTCACCCGACGCCCGAGCAATCAACCGAGCATGACCTACAGGAACCTCACCAGACGCCAGCGCTTCACTGGTCGCAGGCAACTCCGCTAACCGCGTCGCAGTTTCGACATCACGTTTGGCCTCACGCTTCGATGCCTGCAACTCGTCACGAACCAAACGCTGCGCATCACCTTTACTGAGCCGCTGGCTCAGCTCAGCCAACGCCCGGGCCTTCATCGCGGCCAAAGCTGACTCAGCACGCCCCAGCGTCCCCAGCCGCGACCGCAGCCCCTCATCAGACAATTTCGCCTCATCGACCAACGGCACACGCAGCGCTCCACCGGTGGCGCCGCCGTCAGCCGTGCCCTCGTCAAGAAGATCCGATCCCGAAACGAAACTCATGGCTCACAACCTACTAACCCCCTGTGACAATGACCTTGTAAACCATTGTTATTACATAAATTCTATTTAAATATCCTGCTACACGCAGGGTCCGTCAGCCTGGTGGTGGCGATGGGGTATATACTCTTCATGTGGTAGACATATGTGCTCTTCATGTGGTAGACAGGCGTGCTTCATGGCGATAAGTCACGTCATCGGGTCGATGCGGGGAGGTTTGGGGATGGGTGTTCGCAGCTTGGGAGCGAGTGCTCTGCTGGCGTTGTTGGTGGCGGGTTTGTTGTTGGTGGCGGTGTCGGAGGTGTCGGCGGAGCCGCCGACTCCGGCGGAGCTGAGGCCGACGGGGCTCAGTGTTGCGCTGGTCGATGGCGTGGTCACTTTGGGGTGGGCGGAGCCCACAGCAGACACAGCGTCGATCACTGGCTATCAGGTCCTGCGCCGCGAGCCCGGTGTCGACCCTGTCGGGCAGTTCGCGGTCATCGCCGATAACACCGGCACCTCGGCGACCAGCTACGAGGACCGCAGCGCCACGCGCTCGAGTTGGACATATCGGGTCAAAGCGCGCCGCGGCGACACGCTGAGCAACTGGTCGAACTACAACCGGATCAACTTGCCCGACAGCTACACGACTCCGCCGCCGGTTGTGACGCCGACGCCCGATCCGCCGCCGGTTGTGACGCCGACGCCCGATCCGCCGCCGGTTGTGACGCCGACGCCCGATCCGCCGCCGGTTGTGACGCCGACGCCCGATCCGCCGCCGGTTGTGACGCCGACGCCCGATCCGCCGCCGGTTGTGACGCCGACGCCCGATCCGCCGCCGGTTGTGACGCCGACGCCCGATCCGCCGCCGGTTGTGACGCCGACGCCGGTGGTTGTTGAGGTGTCGTCCGTTTCGGTGTGGGCACCTGATGTGGTTGAGGGGACCGTGGGCGTGGGCGGGCATGCGATAGGGGTGCTCGACGTGGACGGTGAGCGGGACTGGTTCGAGGTGCGGCTGGTCGCGGGGACGGCCTATCAGGTGGACATGCACGGAAGCTGGTCTGGCGGGTATCAATGGGTCGACGGGAGCGTGGTATGGGTGTCTGCCGGCTCGCTGCACAATCCCAAGCTCTTGGGCGTCTATGACCACAGCGGCACCCTGGTGGCCGGAAGCGACAACGAGACCAACGGGGTCGGCTTCAACAGCCGCATCGAGACTCTCACCGTCGACACCGACGGCACCTACTACATCAAAGCCGGCTCCGAGGCTGACTCGGGCACCGGCACTTACGCTATCTCTGTGCACCCGCTGGGGCCCGCCGCGCCGGTCCTGGCCGCGACTGCGGTGCTCGACGACGAAGGCGTCGGTCGAAGCGTGGCCCTAACCTGGGAGGCTCAGACTGGGGCTGGTTCGGACATCACTGTCAACGGCGTCACCCTGCCCGGCCCTGACACCGCCACGGCCACCGGCTACCGGATCCAACGCGCCGACAGCGGCGGGCCGTTCGCCACCATCACCGACACCGGGGCCTCCGCGACCGCCTACGCCGATACCGCGGTCACGCCCGGGCGCACCTACACCTACCGCATAGCCGCGCTGGTTGACCAGGCCCAAGGCGAGCCGTCAAACACCGTTGCCGTCGAACTGCCGGGCGCCTCGTCGACCAAGTCGGACAACGGCGACAGCGGGGACTCCGTCCTATTCTCCAAATCAGTCGACAACAAAATCGAGCCCGTCGTCGAGCAGGTTTCCGAACGCCAAGTAGTCAGCTCAGCCGTCGGCGGCTTCCTCGACGTCGACGCCGGCTGGGGCCACCGATGCGCCCTGCGAACCGACGGCACCATCACCTGCTGGGGGACGATGAAGAACAGGCGGGACCTCGCCGATAGTCCTGAAGGCATCTTCACCCAAATCGCCGCCGGAAACGACCGCTCCTGCGGTGTGCGTGCCGACGGATCGGTGTCCTGCTGGACAAGGCCCTTCAATACGCCGAGCGACTCAAAGCCCAAGCAGCAACTCGACACCAAGAACTACCTGGGTGTGTGCTGGCTGAACCAGGACACCACCTTGGGCTGTCGCGAGGTTCGGGGAGGCAGCCCGAGCGGCAGCGGCTTCCAGTCGATCACAGTCGGCAGCAACATGGGCTGTGCACTGAATGCGGACGACGAAGCAGTGTGCTGGCAGAACGGCCTCGTCAAGGTGCCGTCGGGCACGTTCAAATTCCTCCAAGCCGGCGGCTTTCGGGTCTGCGGCATCCGCCTGAGCGACGACACCGACATCGACGGTACCGTGGTCTGCTGGAAATACGGCGGTTCGGGCAGTTCAGCTCGCGAGTACACCCTTGACGAGAACAACCCGCCTGTTGACAAGTTCGTCCAGGTCGACACCCACTACCGCCAAACCTGCGGCGTCACCGAGAGCAATGACATCAAGTGCTGGGTCGGGACCGGTTCCGACACCTGGTTGACGCAGAAAATGAACATGGTGCCGCCTGCGGGAGTTATTGCGTCTGTGTCGACCGACTGGTACTACTACGCGTGCGCGCTCAAGACAGACAGCACCATCTCCTGCTGGAACTATAAGGGCGAAGAGATCAGCACGCCGTCATTCGATTCGCCGTGGCGTGACAATGCGAAGCTGCTCGGGCTCACAATCAGCGACATCGACCTCGATTTCGACCGCGACACTCTGACGTACACCGCCACCGTGGCCAACAGCGTGAGCGCGGTCACCGTCACCCCTGAGGCCACCAACAACCAGGCCAGCTGGGTGATTTCACCCGCCGACGACGACACCTCGGCCGACGGTCACCAGGTGAACCTGACGGTGGGCAGCAACACCGTCACCGTCACCGTCACCTCAGCAGACGGCGAAAACACCCAGATCTACACCGTCACCATCACCCGCTCCGCCTAGAACAACCGAGTGGCGCCACCATGTCGATGCTCTCTCAGTTGATCGGCTGATTGGTCGTATCCACCTCGGGTTCGGGTGCGTCGGTGAGATTGAAAATTATTTTGCTAGGAGTGCCAAGCGTGACTCCGTCGGGAAGTGGTTGCGCGAAGGAGACAGTGATTTGTTCGCCGGTCTCGACTAAGTCGTCACCAATGACTCTGAAAGTGAATGGATAGCAGTTCGAGTAGGGAGCGAACGTTTGATACGTATTCGTAGGCTCCATGTCGTCGGCGGTGGCCCCGCCCTGGAACGAAATTTTGTAATTGAACACCAGCGTTCGCCAAGGATCTTGGTCGAGACAAAGGATTACATCAGCGTGTGACCCCTCAGCATCGGTAGGGGCATGGACCGGGTACTCGTGATCCACGAGTCGGTACCCGACTCCGCTCGGGCGCTGCTCAGGCCATTGCCGCAGGTGCTTGTCTGGAGCCACGAACACCACTAGAGCTGGTCACGACTCAACCGCTTCAGACGACGTACCACCCGATACTGCTCCGAACGCTTTGGCAGGCCGTTCGGGCAATCCACGAGCCACGCGGTGATTCCCCGCTTGTCAGCAACAGGCCGCGGGCGCAGCACACTGTCGTCAACCTCGACCGGCAGTCGGTTCTCCGGGTTGTCCCAACCCATTTATCGGCGGAAGAGCGCGCCGAAGTCGCTCTGTCGAAGCAACCTCGACAACTCTTCGTGCGGCACGGCAGGAGCCTATTCTCTGACCACCACAGCGGCCAAAGCGTAGCTCGAACACTATGTACATGGCCCGGTGGGCGTGCGTCGACGATGAGCTGTCCGCGTGACCTAAGACCCAGCCGCAGACGCCGTTGATACGTCGCGGGCGACATCGGACCAGCGGTCGAGAATGTCGGGGTGGCGACGCAGTTGGCTCGAAGCGGTGTAGGTCATCAACGACACATTCGGCGCAACATCGCGGTAACGCTCAACCAGGTTCGCGCCGAGGTTCGACCAGGTACCCGACACCGTGTAGTGGTCGAGAACCTCATCGCTGATAAGTCCAACCATCGCGGCGATATCGCCCTTCCGTTGTAATTGATGGAGTTCATCTGATAGCCCGGTGAACCCGTGAGTCTCAAAGACCGGCGAATAAGTCCTGGTCGAGCCGTAGAAAGCAATCATCTGTCGGGCGTGTTCGCGGGACTCGGTCATCTCCTCATCGGTGTCGCCCACCGGTGTCATCACCGGGATCTCAAAGGTGACATCGGCAAGGTCGCGACCAGCGCGGTCGACGCCTTCCTGCACACGGGGCCGTTGCAAATCACGTACATAGGCAGCGGAGTTGAACGGATGTATATGGATCCCGTCGCACACCTCACCCGCCATCCGCGACATCCATCCCAGCACCGCGGAGACGTAGATCGGCGGATCTGCGACTGCGATCGGTCCCGGTGACCACTGTGGTGGCAACAAAGAAAACGAGTAGTAATCGCCCTCGAACGACAGCTTCTCCTCACCCTTAAAAGCCCGGAAGATCGCTTGCAGCGCCTGAACGTACTCTTTCATCCGCGGTCCGGGGGGAGCGTAACTGCTTGAGTACCGGCGCTCGATATGGGCCTTGACCTGCGTCCCCAAACCAAGCGTGAAACGCCCCTCGGTGGCCTCGGCCAACTCCCAAGCTACCGACGCGGTGATCATCGGGCTGCGCGGGAAGGCCACGGCCACAGCCGTTCCGAGCCTCAGCCGTTCGGTTACCAACCCAGCCGCAGCAGCCGAGAGATACGCGGTGCGGCCTGACTCGGTCAACCACATCGTGTCAAAACCGGCCTTCTCAACGGCTCGGGCATGTCGTTGCATAGCTCGCAACTCAAGCGCCCCAGACATGATGTCGAGTTTCACATTGCCTCCCTGTGCTTTGCCAATCCGTGCGACGGCCAATCCCTTGACCGGGTCCAAACGTAGAGCGACAACTCGCCGATGGAACCATCGAGAAGCAATCCCCTAGAGTGAATGCCATGAAGCCCATCAACAAGACCGAACTAGCAGACACTCAAGACGAAGTCATCCCCACCACTGAACTCGTCGAGGAGGAACTGCTGGTTGAAGAAATTTCTATAGACGGAATGTGCGGGGTCTACTGATCCCGTGGAGTTGAACACCATGGAGTCAGCCACCGAGTTCGACGCGAATCGTCGCTACCGCCTGCATGAACGCGTGGCTCTTCGACCAGAACCATTCGGCGCGCTCGCCTACCACTACGACAACCGACGCCTCAACTTCTTGAGGGCACCCGAGCTTGTGACGCTCGTCCAGAACCTCGGCGAACATTGCAGCGTCCGGGAGGCCTTCGAATCAGCGGGTCTCGAAGATCGTCGTTGGCCGTCATTTGAGAAGGCCCTGGCATCGCTTGCAGCCTCCGATTTTTTGGTCGCAATATGACCGCCACTGCTATCTCGCCGCTTGCGTTCGCCGCCACGCCGGCACCGGACAATCTGGCGTTGTCGCCGGTTGAACGCAGCGGCCTCGCCGACCAGATGAAGGCGGGGCTCGATGCCCCAATCTGTTTGACCTGGGAGTTGACATATGCCTGCAACCTGCAGTGCATCCACTGCCTCAGTTCATCCGGCAGGCGCGACCCTCGCGAGCTCACCACCAAAGAAGCCGAAGCCGTAATCGACGAACTTCAGCGGATGCAGGTCTTCTACATCAACATCGGCGGAGGCGAACCAACCATCCGCAGCGACTTCTGGCATCTCGTCGACTACGCCACAGGTCACGGAGTCGGCGTGAAGTTCTCAACGAACGGCTCCCGAATCGATGCCACCGTTGCCCGCGAACTCGCCTCCATGGACTACGTAGATGTTCAGATATCGATCGACGGCGCAGACGCGGCTACCAACGATGCGGTGCGCGGCGAAGGTTCCTTTGAGGTGGCCCAACAGGCCATGAAACACC
This sequence comes from Candidatus Aldehydirespiratoraceae bacterium, assembly GCA_965198365.1. Taxonomy (GTDB): domain Bacteria; phylum Actinomycetota; class Acidimicrobiia; order Acidimicrobiales; family Aldehydirespiratoraceae; genus VXYK01. The sequence continues at coordinate 3,491,497 of OZ240617.1, forward strand.
TGCACGATGCCGGGTTCACCGGCTTCAAAATCTCGGTGGTTATGACCCGTCACAACATTGGCCAGGTTGACCGGTTCGAAGCAATGGCCGACAGGTTCGATGCCGAGTTGCGGCTTACCCGCTTTCGTCCTTCTGGGCGGGGTGCCGATAGCTGGCATGAACTTCATCCCACCGATACTCAGCAACGCCAATTGTACCGATGGCTGCTGGACCGGCCCGAAGTGCTCACCGGCGACTCTTTCTTTCATCTGTCTGCCCTCGGTGAGCCACTGCCGGGTCTGAACCTTTGCGGGGCTGGTCGGGTGGTCTGCCTGATCGACCCGATCGGCGATGTCTACGCCTGTCCTTTCGTGCTTCACGACGAGTTCCGGGCGGGCAGTGTCCGCGATCAAGGTGGCTTCGCGCGAGTTTGGCAACACAGCGAACTCTTCGCCGAGCTTCGTGAGCCGCAATCCGCCGGGGCGTGCGCCTCGTGTGGCCATTTCGATGCCTGCCAGGGAGGCTGTATGGCCGCTAAGTTCTTTACCGGCATCCCCCTGGATGGACCCGACCCCGAGTGCGTCTTGGGCCACGGTGAACCACTCGTCAACGCCGCCGGCGCAGCCCGCCCCTCGCCCGCTCTCGATCATTCCCACCCGTCCCCCGTCACCTTCCTGCACCGCAACCACCGCGCAACCCGGGGTTGATTTAAGCCCGTCGGGATCGTCGATCCGAAATCTGCGCGTTCAGCTACATCTATTGTGGTTAAACGCGCAGATTTCGGTGGGTGGCGGTACGGTCACAAATCGTGAGCAACAAGTGGTTTGAGACCGTCGCCATCGCTGAGCAACGTGCCCGCAAGCGCATCCCCAAGTCAGTTTACGGTGCCCTGGTAGCAGGTGCCGAGGCTGGCCTGTCAATGCGCGACAACACCGCTGCGTTCGACGAACTGGGATTTCGGCCCGTGACCGCGGGACAAGCAGCCGACCCTGCGATCAGCGTGAACGTCATGGGCCAGCCCTCGGCGATGCCTGTGATGATCTCCCCCACTGGCGTGCAAGCCGTTCATCCAAAAGGCGAAGTGGCGGTTGCCCAAGCAGCAGCGAACCGGGGGATTCCAATGGGACTCAGTTCCTTTGGAGGCAAGCCGATCGAAGAAGTGCTGGCTGCCAACCCGCAAACCTTCTTCCAGATCTATTGGGCCGGTGATCGTGACTTCATGCTCGCCCGCATGGACCGCGCCAAGGCTGCCGAAGCAGTCGGTTTGATCCTCACCCTCGACTGGTCATTCTCCCATGGCCGCGACTGGGGCAGCCCCCACATTCCGCAATCGTTCGCCCCTAAAGAAATAATGCCGCATGCGCTTGAGCTCTTGGCCAAACCGGCATGGTGCTGGTCGTGGTTGCGTGAGGGCACAATCCCTCGTCTCCGGGTCCCCAACTTTGCCGGTGTCGACGAGCAAGCGCCGCTGTTCTTTGAGGCCTACGGCACCTGGATGACGACACCGCCGCCGACTTGGGAAGATGTTGGGTGGTTGCGCTCGCAGTGGGACGGCCCGTTCATGGTCAAAGGGATTGCTAGAGCAGACGAAGCCCGTCGCGCAGTTGATGCCGGAGCCACAACAATCTCGGTGTCGAACCACGGAGGCAACAATGTCGACAGTGCCCCCGCCTCGATTCGAGTGCTCAAAGAGATCGCCGAGGCGGTCAGCGGCGATATAGAGATCGTGCTTGACGGCGGTATCCGTCGGGGTAGCGATGTGGTCAAGGCATGTGCCCTCGGTGCCGATGCGGTGCTGATCGGCAGGGCGTATCTGTGGGGCTTGGCAGCCAACGGTGCAGCGGGCGTGGAGAACGTGCTCGACATTCTCAACGCCGGAATCAAGGCGACGCTGCGCGGCATAGGCAAGAACTCAATCACCGACCTGACACCCGATGACGTAGTCGTGCCAAGAGACTTCTCCCCTCCCGCGTTGGGCTGAGCCCTCACAGCTACGCTTCGAACATGGCCAAACTCGGCTCATGCACCTCTCCAGACGTAGCCGCTGCATCATCGGAGGCGAAGGCGTTGACCTTGTTGCTTCCTCTGGGTTCCACCGAACAACACGGACCGCACCTTCCTCTCGACACGGACACGCGGATCGCACAGGCAGTAGCGGCAGGGGTAGCCCGTCGTCTCGAATCGGTCCGGGTCGCGCCAGCTATCAGCATCACCGCCTCCGATGAGCACCGAGGCTTTGCCGGCACGCTTTCAGTCGGTACCCGAGTGTTGTCTGAGATGCTCATCGAGATCGTCGGAAATGCCGGCCCTGAATTCGGACGCATCGTGGCGATCAACGGTCACGGCGGGAACGCCTACGCGCTTCGCGCTGCGACCGAAGTGTGCAAGGCGCGAGGACGAGCGTTCGAAGTGTGGTCGGTAAGACTCCCCGGCGCCGATGCACATGCCGGACGGACCGAGACGTCGCTGATGCTGGCAATCGCCGAGGACCTTGTTCAGATCGACCAGGCCGAGCCCGGAGCCACCGAACCACTCGACGAACTGCTCCCCAAGATATTCGAGGCTGGTGTTCGCGAGGTATCGGCCAATGGTGTTCTCGGCGACCCCAGCGGCGCCAATGCAGCCGAGGGAACCAGGCTCCTTGCCGCTTTGATCGACGACGCCGTCAACCAGCTAACGAGCGCCTAGCCAACAACTTGCACCGAACTTTCTGGTAATCGGCGCTGGACAAGCTAGACAAGTTGCCATGAATCGACCTGTCGTCCTTGTTACTGGAGCCGCCCGCGGTATCGGCGCTGCAACCGTCACACAGCTAGTTGCAGACGGCTGGTCTGTGGTCGCTGTCGATATCTGTGGTGATGTCCCGAATATCGAGTATTCGCTCGCCACCCCAGACGAACTTGCTGCGGTTGGAACCGCCGGTGGCAACCACGTCCTGACAATGCAGACAGACGTGCGGAACCAAGTCGAGCTACATGACGCGGCAGAAGCAGCGGTCACGCACTTCGGTCGTCTTGATGCCGCGGTTGCGGTAGCCGGCGTGTTCAAGGCCCGTTCGCCACTCTGGGAGGTCAGCGACGCCGAGTGGAACACGATCACCGATATCGACCTGACCGGGGTTTTTCAGACAGCACGTGCAACGATCCCACGGATATTGGCTTCCCCAGAGCCCCGACGAGGTCGCTTCGTGGCCGTGTCTTCGTCCGCCGGCACCATCGGACTGTCGAAGATGGCTCCTTACGTCGCTGCCAAACACGGAGTCATCGGTTTGGTGAAAGCGCTCGCCGTTGATCTGGCAGGTACAGGGGTTACTTCCAATGCGGTGGCACCGGGTTCGACCCGCACCGCCATTCTGGAAGCGTCAGCCGCTGCATTCGATACTGACATCAACTCATTTGCCGCCCATCAACGACCCATCGCAAGACTCGTCGAACCGGCCGAGGTCGCCGATGCCATCTGTTGGCTCTGCTCAGAAGGCGCCGGCGCCATCACCGGCACCGTCGTGCCAGTCGACGGAGGCATGACCAACACCATCTGAGCTGGGTCGGCGCCAGGCTGCCACGCACGCGGGCATCACACTTGCGGGCACCACACACTCGCGGGCGAGGGCGGAATTCGCCTGTGACGTTGGCTCTTACTACTGTGCGCGCAATTCACTTGGTCCGAACAAGGTTGGAGAAACAACGATGAAGACTCGCGCTGCGGTGCTGTACGGAGCCCACCAGCCATGGCTGGTCAAAGATGTGGATCTCGACGATCCTCAGCGAGGCGAGGTTTTGGTCAAGACCCACGCTGCTGGCCTGTGCCACTCCGACGAACACATGGTCACTGGTGATCTCGGCTCAGCCGATGCCCCAGGCGGCTCCTCTCTACTGCCTGTGATCGGCGGACATGAAGGGTCCGGTGTGGTGATCGAAGTAGGTCCCGAAGTCACCAGTTTGGAGGTGGGCGATCACATTGCGGTGTCGTTCGTGCCAGCTTGTGGCAAGTGCCGTTGGTGCGCTTCGGGCCAGCAAAACCTGTGCGACCTCGGAGCGGGCACACTCGGCCGGGGCATGATCACCGACGGGCGAGACGCCCACATCGGCCCCGACGGTGAACCTCTCTCCGCAATGGCCAAACTGGGTACGTTCGCCGAGCACATGCTGCTCGGCGAAGACTCGGCGATCAAAGTCGACAAGGACGTACCGTTGATCGCTGCGGCGCTGGTTAGCTGCGGTGTAGCTACCGGTTACGGATCGGCCGTCAACCGTGCAGAGGTTTCGGCGGGTGACACTGTCGTGGTGGTCGGTTGCGGCGGCATCGGTTCCAACGCCCTGCAAGGCGCGAAAGCTGCGGGTGCAAAGACCATCGTTGCGGTCGACCCAGCCGAGTTCAAGCGCGAGAAGGCGTTCGAGTTCGGAGCGACCCACACATCCGCGTCGATGGAAGAAGCGATGGAGTTGGTCGGGGGCCTGACCCATGGGGTGATGGCCGACAGCGTGATTCTGTCACCAGGTGTGGTCACCGGGGATATGGTGGCGCCAGCCCAGTTTCTGGCACGCAAGGGCGGCACCATTGTGGTCACAGGTTTGGCCCCGATGACGCAGATGGATGTGCAACTGAACCTGTTCGAGTTCGCCATGATGAACAAGCAACTGCGAGGCACTATTTACGGTTCCGACAGTCCGCGTCGGGCAGTGCCCCATCTGCTGGGTATGTATCAAGCCGGCCAACTCAAACTCGATGAGTTGGTCACCCAGACCTACTCGCTTGATGAGATCAACGAGGGTTACCAAGACATGCGAGACGACAAGAACATCCGCGGTGTAATCGTCTTTGACTAATCCATCTCATGTGGTCTGGCTGAGCGGAGTCCGAGACCGTAGGCTGGAGGCATGGCCGAAGCGCTGTTTGATCGGATTCCGGTGGTGGATCTGGGGCCCTTGTCGGGACCTTCGGCGTCTTTGGAGGCGCGTCAAGAGTTGGCGGAGGAACTTTGCCGGATCTGTCATGAGGTCGGCTTTTTCCTGGTTGTGAACCACGGGGTGAGCGACGGGTTGTGTGATGACGTGTTCGAGATGATGCAGCACTTCTTCGCGTTGTCCGACGAGCAGAAGGCACTGATCGATAAGAGAAGTTCACGCCACTTCCGGGGTTGGGAGCCGGTGGGGGCCGAGTACACCAACAACCGCCCAGATATCCGCGAACAGATCGATTGGTGGAGCGAGTGGCCGGCCCACCGCGAAGACGCTGAACCCAACTACTTGCGGTTGCTGGGTCCCAACCAGTGGCTGCCCGAGGAGGTTCTGGCCGGGCAGCGGGAGCTTGCCAACCAGTGGTTCGACGAGTTGGGCGGTCTAGCTGACCGGCTGCTCAGCGCGTTGTCGTCGGGCCTGGGGTTGCCCGAGGACCACATGAAGAGATACTTCGGGGACCGCCCGATGTCGCTGTCGAAGTTCATTCACTATCCACCCACCCCTGACGGTGCTGCCGGGGTCAACGCACACCACGACACCGGGTTCTTGACCGTGCTTGCGCCGGGCCCGATCGCGGGGCTGCAGGTACAGAACCAAGCTGGCGAGTGGATAGACGTTCCCTGCGTGGAGGGGTCTTTTGTCATCAATCTCGGCGAGATGCTCCAGGCCATGACCGGCAATTATCTGGTAGCCACCGCTCACCGGGTGATCACCACCTGCGAACGCTACTCGGCTGGCTATTTCCATGGCCCGTCACTGGATGCTTCGCTGGCCCCGTTGCCTCTCGATGACCGGTTCGCCGCGGCGGTGGCGGCCAGTCCACACCACACCAGCGCTGGGTTCATGGCCCGCAAAGAGGAGACTGAGGCTGGCGTCGGCGACATTGCCAGCAGCTACCGCCCCTCCACCTACGGCGAGCAACTCTGGAACTATTTCTCCCGCAGCTACCCCGAAAACGTCGCCCGTCACTACGGCTGAACCGCAGCAGTGTCTCCCGCTGTCTCGGCTGAGAATCATCTCAGGCGCTTCCCGATCGGCAAAGTTGCTACGGACGGGTGGGAAACATTATCAGTGGAGTGGCACAGTGTGACGCTAGATGGTACTTAGTGACGTTATGTGGTACATTTGATATATGGATGGGATACATACTGTCGTAGTGGGAGATCGTGGACGAATCGTCGTTCCGGCGGAGGTCCGCGAGAGCGAGCATCTGGCTGAGGGGACACCGCTGGTGATGCTGCCCACCTCGGGGGGACTGGTGCTGATGACCCGGCAGCAGTTGCTCGAACGTGTGCGGGGAGAGTTGAAGGGCCTCGATCTTGTCGGTGAACTTCTGGCCGACCGTAGGCGTGCATCGGAACGGGAGGACCAGGCGTGAGCATGGTTCTCGACGCCTCGGCCATCCTGGCGTTCCTCCAGGGGGAGGACGGTGCCTCGGAAGTGGATGCGGCCTTGGAGGCAGGTGCATTGTGCGGTGCTGTGAACTGGTCGGAGGTGGCCCAGAAGGTGCTCGGCGCCGGCCGCGACTGGGATCTGACACGCGGGTTGCTGCAAAGCTACGACCTCAGTATCGAACCGGTCGTCGTGGCTGACGCCGAGTGGGCCGCCCGTCGCTGGACACGCAGCGAAGGGCTGTCGCTGGCAGACCGGTTGTGTCTGGCGCTGGCCGATCGTGTCGACGCCGATGTCTTGACCGCCGACCGTCACTGGGGATCTTCCGGCTCAATCAAGCAGATCCGCTGAGCCACCGAATCCAATTGCCCACCCGCTTCACGCGCCAGACGACCCGACCTCAGCCATTCACGTCGCACGCAATAAACAGGGCGGGCGATAGGTTCACTCGATGAAAACTGATCGAATTGGTAGTCGGCCGGATTGGGTGTCCGATGAGATTTTTCCCTTTGAGAGCCGGTTTCTCACTACACCGCGCGGCCAGCAGATGCACTACGTCGACGAGGGCTCTGGTGAACCGATCGTCTTCGTGCACGGCAATCCCGCATGGTCTTTCGAGTTCCGGCATTTGATCGCTGGCCTACAGCCGGATTTCCGTTGTGTAGCCCCGGATCACATCGGTTTCGGTTTGTCATCACGGAGCAACCGCACCGAGGACCACCACCCGTCAGCGCACACAGAGGCTTTCGCAGCGCTTCTCAACGAATTGGATCTGGACAACGTGACGTTGTTCCTGACCGACTGGGGTGGCCCGATCGGTCTTGACTTTGCACGCCGGTTCCCCGATCGCGTGAGCAAACTCGTCATCACCAACACTTGGTGTTGGCCAGTGAACCGTGAACTGCACTTTCGGTTCTTCAGCTCGATGATGGCGAGCCCGCTGGGGCAGTACCTGATCAAGCGACGCAACTACTTCGTCAACGGCGTCATGCCCCGGGCGGTCGGGGACAAGGCCGTGCTGAGCTCCGAAGTCATGGAGCACTATCGACAAGCACAGCCCTCTCCTGATGACAGAGCCGCAAACGCGGCCTTGCCAGGACACATCGTCGGCGCGACGGATTGGCTGAGATCGATCTGGGACGAGCGCTCAGCATTCTGCGCGAAACCGTCTCTCGTGTTCTGGGGATCCAAAGACATCGCCTTCCGCTCAAAGGAATTGGACTGCTGGCGATCAGAGTTGTCCGACGCTGAGATACACGAGTTTGCTGACTGCGGCCACTTCCTCGCCGAGGAAGCACCCGAACGGATCCTGCCTCATCTCCGCGCCTTCATGAATTAGGAACGAGACTGTGCAATCTCACTTCGGTCCCGAGTTGTTCCAGTTCCTGCTTGAGTTGCGGGCCAACAACGATCGCGGCTGGTTCGCCGACAACAAGGCGCGATACGAACGTGACGTCAAGGAACCGCTGCTGTCGTTCATCGCAGACTTCGAACCGCACTTGCACTCGATCAGCGAGCACTTCGTCGCTGACACACGGGCCAACGGCGGGTCCATGTTCCGCATCTATCGCGACATCAGGTTCTCCAAAGACAAGACCCCTTACAAGACCCACGCGGCGGTCCACTTCCGCCACGAGGCCGGCAAGTCGGCCCACGCACCGGGTTTTTACCTTCACTTAGAACCCGACGACATCTTCGCCGGGGTCGGCATCTGGCGACCGGATTCAGCCGCCGTGTCCCGCATCCGCGAGCGGATCGTGGCCGACACGCGTGCTTGGCGCGATGCGCTGGAGGCTCCCGGATTCGCCGGAGAATTCGCCTTGGGTGGGGACTCGCTGAAACGACCGCCCAGAGGGTTCGATCCCGATCATCCCACCATCGAAGACCTCAAACGCAAGGATCACATCGCCGCTGTCTCGTTCTCCGAGGAGGACACTACGGCCCCTGGCTTCATCGACGAGTTCGCCGACGCCTGCCGCACAGCCTCGCCATATGCGGAGTTCCTGACCATAGCAGTCGGCCTCCCCTACTAGAGCCAGTGGGGTTGCTACGACGTTCGGCTGCTACGTTCAACGACGTTACAACTACCTCGGTAAACCATCTGTAGACCATTCCGAGCAACCATCTCGAAAGAACCACCAAAGGAACCACTATGAAGACTAGGGCTGCCATTCTCCGCGAACCCAACACCCCTTGGAGCGTCGAGGAGATAGAACTCGACGATCCGATCGAAGGCGAAATCCTCGTCAAGACTCTCGCCGCAGGTATGTGTCATTCAGACGAACATGCCCACGACGGCACGATGCCGGCACCTATGCCTCTCGTAGGCGGACACGAAGGCGCAGGTGTGGTGTTGGCGACAGGCCCAGGTGTGACTGAGTTCGAAGTCGGAGACCACATCTCCTGTTCGTTCATCCCTTCGTGCGGCAAATGCCGCTGGTGCTCTTCGGGTCAGCAAAACCTTTGCGACCTCGGAATGCATCTGATGGAGCCGGAGATGATGGCCGGCGGTTTTCGTCATCACAGTGCAGCGGGCGAAGACCTGTGTGCCTTTCTAAAGCTGGGCACATTCGCTGAGCACATGGTGGTGAGCGTCGACTCCGCAATAAAGATCGCCAAAGACATCCCCGCAGGTCCAGCCGCGCTGGTCAGCTGCGGTGTCACCACCGGCTATGGATCGGCAGTGAACCGGGCCGAGGTGAAACCAGGCGACACAGTGGTGATCGTCGGGTGCGGGGGTCTTGGTCATGCCGCGATTCAGGGAGCGGCAGTCGCGGGAGCCAAGAACGTGGTGGCGGTCGATCCCTCAGAGTTCAAGCAGGAGAGTGCCATGGAGTTCGGCGCCACTCATCGTGCCGGATCAATGGAAGAAGCAACCGAACTCGTTGGTCAGATGACCTTGGGGGTCATGGCCGACAGTGTCATCTTGACCCCGGGTGTTCTCACCGGCGACATGATCGCGCCGGCTCAGTTCCTCACCCGCAAAGGTGGAACCGTCGTCGCCACTGCTGTCGCTCCCGCGATGCAGATGGACGTGCAGCTCAACTTGTTCGAGTTCGCCATGATGAACAAGCAGCTCCGAGGGTGCCTGTTCGGCTCCACCTCGCCGCGACAGGAGATCCCACAAATCTTGTCGATGTATCAGGCCGGTCAGATCAAACTCGACGAGATGATCACCAACACCTACACGCTCGATCAAGTCAACGAGGGTTACGAAGACATGCTCAACAACAAGAACGTGCGCGGCGTCATCACCTTCGCCTGAGCTGTCTGCAACAAACAGCAATCAACAAGCAGAACCAACAAAACGATGAAACACGACAAAATGCTAGACGATCCCGCGTTTCTCGCCGGGTTACGTACCGCGATTGTTGGTCGCCACCGTGAGCTTGAGTTGCTCGTAGCAGCGCTTGGCGCAAACCGTCATGTGTTGTTTGAGGGTCCGCCGGGCACCGGCAAGTCCACGATTCTGCGCACCGTCGCTGCCACGGCGGGCAGCGACTTGGTGTTCGTGGAGGGCAACGCCGAATTGACTCCCGCACGCCTCACAGGACAGTTCGACCCATCCAGGGTGATGGCGGAGGGGTACGTGCCTCATGTCTTTGTGGACGGACCGTTGGTGGAGGCTCTGAGGACCGGCTCATTGCTCTACGTCGAGGAACTGAACCGGGTGCCGGAGGAGACAATCAATCTCCTGATCACGGTGATGTCAGAGGGAGAACTCACGTTGCCTCGGCTTGGCCGGATTCAAGCTGCCGAAGGGTTCCGTCTGGTCGCCGCTATGAACCCGTTCGACAACATTGGAACTGCGCGAGTCTCGAGCGCCATCTACGACAGGATGTCTCGGATTTCGTTGGGTTATCAGTCTTTCGACGAGGAGCGCGACATTGTCTGCTTGCGCGTGAAGCCACTTGCGCCCGGTGGAGCAGGCGAAACCTTGCTACGCCGTGCGGTCGCAATTTCTCGGGCGACCCGCAGGCACCCAGACCTGCGTATCGGTTCATCGGTCCGCGGGGCCATTGATCTGGTTGAGGTGGCAACCCGGCTAGCAACGATTCGCTCCGCTGACATTGATGATTCATCGGTTGGTCTTGACGCTGCGTTGGTCGCTATATCTGGGCGCATTCGTCTTCACGAGGGCACCGACCGCACTCCCGAAGACATCGTCAGTGAGCTGTGGGAGCGGATCATCAGCGCTGAGCAGTCCGAAAGCGCAACCCACGACCCGGGAAAAGCCCTAGCCCCGTAGGGGGCAACCACGGCACTCCCCTCACCCTTGAGGGCAGTGACGCACTCGATGCGCTGGCTGAGGAGAACCGCCGCACGATTCCACGTGGCCAGTTGAGCCGCTACCAAGGTTTCGCCGACATCAGCGGTGATGTGGGCGAGATCAACGAAGAGGCGCTCGCGGAACTAGTCGATCAAGACCTCGACCATGCTTTGACTCTCTTGACAGAGATGTCGTCTGCCACTGATCGTCGCTTGGCCGCGCTGGCAACACGCATCGCCGGGCGCTTAGTGCTTGATGTTGCCCGTGGCGGGCCGGTTGGCGCACGAGGGGTCGGGCGGATGGTCTCATCTGGGGCGGATCGTTTCGACGGAGATCTTGATATCGACCGCTCGATCGACGCTCTAGTCGCAGCCGAGGCCGGAGGCATCAGCGCCGATATGGCTGATTTGCGGGTCAGGCATTGGACCAAGCCGATGACCGCCCTTGCCCTGGTTGTTGATCGCAGCGGTTCGATGAGCGGTCAACGTCTAGCAACCGCGGCCGTGGCCGCGGCAGCGTGTTCTTACCGGGTCCCGACCGACTGGTCGGCGCTGGTTTTTGCTGACCGAATCCTCGTTCTGAAGTCCCAGCAAGACGCCAAGGCCGCTCCGCAGGTGGTCAATTCCTTGTTACGCCTCCGAGGTCAGGGGACCACCGATCTAGCTGGAGCCTTGGCTGCTGCGGCTGATCAACTTGATCGTTCACGAGCCAAACGCCGGGTTGTGATTTTGTTGTCAGATTGTCGGGCAACCACCGGAGCTGATCCCGTGGCTGTTGCGCGGCGTCTTGATGAGTTGGCAGTGCTCTCCCCTGCTGATGACGCCGACGACGCAAAGGAGTTCGCAACCAAGGTCGGTGCCCGCTTTGCTGTCATCAACGGTCCGGCCGCCATCCCCGCCGCCGTCACCCAAGTTTTTGCCTGATCCCCGACGCCGAACCCCGATGCACCTTGGGTTTGTGGGCGCTACCGTGCGGGCGTGGACACCCGGCCCGACGAAGCGCTACCACCGGCAGGGATCCGTCTTGTCGCCGACACAGCCCTCGACCGCCGCGACGATGGGCGCTTGCTCATCGGAGGTGCCCCTTTGCGCATCATCCGGCTTTCAGATACCGGCACCAAGATCTTCGAAGCGTGGCTGAGCGGCGAACCGCTGGCCGATACCACCCAAGCCAGGAGACTGGCGCGTCGGCTGCTTGACGCCGGCGTCGTACATCCTGTCGTTGATCCGGTCGCCGACCGTGACCTCACTGACATAACGGTGGTGATCCCCGCCTACAACGACGCAGACGGTCTCGCCTGTTGCCTCGCTTCTCTCGGTGATCTACCCGTCGTTGTAGTCGACGACGCCTCCCAGAACTCCGCCGAGATCGCAACGTTGTGTGAACGGTACGGAGCGCAGTTGATCCGCCACTACATCAACCAAGGTCCAGCCGCAGCACGCAACACGGGACTGGCACCGGTGGAGACATCCTTGGTGGCGTTCGTCGACACGGATGTGGAATTGTGGACGGGGTGGCTTAACCACCTGGTCGGGCATTTTGAAGATCAGCGTGTCGTGGCGGTAGCCCCGAGGGTTCGGTCTCGGCCCGGCGACAGCCTGCGGGAGAGCTACGAAGAGCACCATTCGCCGTTGGATCTTGGTGACAGAAGGGCTCTTGTCGCTCCCAAAAACCCGGTTTCTTACGTGCCGGCAGCGGCATTGGTCGCCAGGGTCGATGCCATCTCAGAAGTTGGCGGGTTCGATGCTGAGATGCGCACCGGCGAAGATGTCGATCTGATCTGGCGGCTCGTTGATAGCGGCGGCATCGTTCGCTACGACCCTGCGGTGGATGTCGAACACCGACCCCGTGACAGTTGGAGAGCCCTTCTCGATCAAAGGCGCAACTACGGTTCCTCTGCTGCTGCGCTTGGAACCCGACACGGCTCCCGCGTGGCACCAGCGCGCTGTTCTCGCTGGAGCGCTGCGGCCTGGTCTGCGCTAGCGGCGGGGCATCCAATCCTGGGCCTCGGGGTGGCCGTTGGTTCCGCCGCAGCGTTGGAGCGTAAGCTCGATCCATTACCGGACTCGCTTGCTATGACGACTCGCATAGCAGGGATCGGGCACCTGCATGCCGGCTATGGCATTGCTCGTGCTGTGGCACGAGTGTGGTGGCCTCTAGCGGTTCTGATCGTATTGATCCGCCCTCGTACTCGACCCCTGATAGTCGCCGCCTTCTTAGGCCCATCGTTGCTCGACTGGATTCGTGGGTCTCGGCCCGCGGGTCTGGTTCGCTCGCTCGCTTTAAGGCTTGCCGATGACCTTGCATACGGAACAGGCGTTTGGCAAGGCGTGTTACGAGCGAGCGATGTCACCTCTCTGACCCCCGATTTCCCCAAAGGGTCAACTCAAACCGTCGAGGCTCAAGGGGTATCCGGATGAGTTGAGCGAGTCAACTGAAGCTGGATAAGAAACCACAGCAGCGCAAGCACGCAGGTAGCCGTGAAGGCAACCGGAAGAGCCACTCCCACACCGTGATAGTCAGCCAGTACCCCCACAAAAGCAGGCAGAATCACGAACCCCACAGATGAGGCGGCAATTTGGTAGCCGACCGCTCGCGCTGCACGTTCCTCACCCAAATAGACCGCCGTACGCCCCATTACTAAAGGAAACATTGACGCTAGCGAGAGTCCGATACAGGGCAGAGCGTAAGCACCAGCACCAGCAGGGTCGGCCCAGAAAAAAACCACGCCGAGAGCGGTGATGCCAATCGTGGCGGCAAGGACTCGCTCCGGAGAGAAACGATCACCAAAGCCTGCGAGCAGGAAACGTCCGAGCGTCAATCCGCACCAGAACCCAGTAACCAACGCCGCCGCCTTCACGTCGCTGTAATCACGGCTCTCGGTCAGCAAGGTGAAGCTCCATTGACCCACCGTGACTTCAATCCCGACATAAATCGAGAACCAAACAATCAGCAACCCCAGCAGCTTTCGTGACCCGCGGGCGGGGGCTGGCGAGCCCGCAACCTCGCGAGATACCGGTGCAGTGTCGAAACCCTGGCGAGCAGTGGCAATGACACCAACCAGCACCACACCGATCCCGCAAATCACCATGAAGGGACCTCTCCACAGGTTGCCGTTGGCAATGAACGGAGTGGCCAGCAAAGGCCCGAGAAGCGCTCCCACACCGTACGCAGCGTGCAGCAACCCCATCTCCCGGGGCCCTTGGGTCAGCGCCATCCAGGCATTTACCGAAGCATCACACAGCCCCCATCCCGCCCCTAGGATCAGAATGCCAATCATCGAAGTCCACCAAGTGGGAGCTACCGAAAGTAATCCCAACCCAAAAACAGCAGCGAAAGACGCATTCCGAAAAACAACACCGCTGCCGTATCGCTGAGTTAGGTGACCAGCCCCGATACTGGAACACGTGTAACCCACCGCTGAGCACGCGATCAACAGCCCGAAGCTGCTGTCGGTCCGCCCAAAATCGTCACGCAGGCTCGGCCAGACAGTCCCGAACACACCGTCGGGCAACCCCAAGGTGACATAGAGAGCGAAGCTCACCAACAAGGCGCGACGAAGAAGCCGTGGGTTGGCAGTCTGAGACTCGGGTGTTGGAGGATCCATTGGCACAGTGAAAGTCGGGCGAGGTCCGAAGCGGTGGGAATACTATGACGGAAAGGAGTTGGAGCGGGGCTTTTGCCGTGGCATCATTGCCAACGCTTCACGCTTCGCGGGTAGCAGGCTCCCTTAGCTCAGTTGGCAGAGCGTCTCCATGGTAAGGAGAAGGTCGTCAGTTCGATTCTGACAGGGAGCTCACGGAGCGGGACACCGCTTCGGGGCGGCGACGTAGCTCAGTAGGTGAGAGCGCTCGACTCATAATCGAGAGGTCGACAGTTCGAATCTGTCCGTCGCTACAAGCACCACAGGGAGCACCCATGGGCCAAAAGCCTAAACGTTCATCGAAGTTGCGAATTGTCACGGATCCGTCACGTAACCCGGCGCAGCCTGCAAGGTCCAATATGCGCACCGCCGAACCAGACGAGCTCGTAGCTTGGGCGAAGTCTGGCGAACGCCAAGCGTTCGACGAGTTGGTGCGCCGCACCCATGGCGACGCCTTCGGGTTGGCACTTCGACTTACCGGCAACGAGGAAGACGCACGAGACGTGGTTCAAGACGCTTACCTTCGGGCTTACAAAGGGCTTGATCGCTTTCGGGGCGACGCACGCTTCAGTACCTGGCTATATCGAATCGTCGCTAACTGTGCCTCCACCCAGAGCACCAAGAAACGCCGGCATCGTCATGACGAACTGCCTGACGAAGCGCTCCTAGCCGAGACCCGACCCGACAACGACCCGGCCTTGCGCGGCGATTTCGTCGCTCTTCGAGACGAACTGGAGGTCGCAGTTCAGGATCTTCCGCATCGTCTGCGCTCTGTCGTTGTGTTGCGAGACGTGTACGGCCTGCCTCATGAGGCAATCGCCGAGGAACTGGGTATCTCGGTGAGCGCCGCGAAAGTTCGCCTTCATCGCGCTCGCCGACGGCTCCGCGAGCAGGTATTCCCCAATCAGGGAGAGGAATCACATGCCATCTGAGAAGATTCTGCCAGCCAAGGCTGCTTGCCGGGACCTTGTTGACGAACTTGTCTCTACAGACGAGTCGTTGCTCTCGTTGCCGACTCGGGTCCATGTAGCTGAGTGTCTTCGATGCCAAGCCGAATTGGCGAGCTACCGCCGGTTGCGTCGGATGATGCGCACGCTGGCGAACGCTCCGATCGATCTCGACCCCACCCTGGAACACGAGATTTGTGACTTACTCGACCAGCTGGACCAGACACCTGCGCGTCGGATCCCGACCCGTGCCGCTGCCACTCTCGGAGGTATCGCTGCGGCTGCGGGTGTGATCGCGTTGGCTAAACGGCAGCGCCGCGCCACCCGGCTGGCAATCTAACCGACGGCGGGAAACTAGGGCCAAAATCTCCAAGGGGATGCTAGCCTTGGTGCGCGTTCTCAGGGGCGTGGCTCAATTGGTAGAGCACCGGTCTCCAAAACCGGCGGTTGCAGGTTCGAGTCCTGCCGCCCCTGCGTGGCCCTGTCGCCAATTTGGCGGCGTCGTCAAGACCCAAGGAATTCGCTCATGTCGATGAACCGACAGCAAAAACGCATGTTGCAAAGGCAAGGTGAGGTTGATGCCGATGGCGAGCCGATTCGCGCGCGCCGCAAACAGCCAAGCACCGGACCTCCTCAAGAACGGACCGGTTTATTCCAGTTTCTGCGTGAGGTACGCAACGAACTCCGCAAGGTTGCATGGCCGTCTCGATCCGAAACCGTCAACTACTCGATCGTCGTTCTCGTCACCATCATTGTGCTGGGCTCAATGATCTATGGGCTCGATTGGGTGTTTTCGGTGTTTATCCTTGATCTGTTCGATAACTGAGTTCTGATGTCTGACCAAACCGCAACCCCAACAGAAACCGACCCAGCACCAACAGGAGCAGGTCTCGCCAACGCTTGGACAGGCGCCAACGTGACGCAGCCTGCTGCTGTAACCAGCGACGTCAAGACCGAACAGAGCCCCGATTCGGCCGATTCTGACGAGGAGGTAGCGCAGGAATCCGAGGAGTCCAGAGAACCCGAAGTTCTCAGCGAAGATGACATCTTGGCTGAAGAAGAGCCGCCTTACGTTTCTCCAAACGACCGTCCAGGTCGTTGGTTCGTCCTCCACACCCAGTCGGGCTACGAGAAAAAAGTGAAACAGAATCTTCAAGCTCGTATCGCCTCAATGAACATGGAAGAGCGCATCTACGAAGTTGTGATCCCAACTCGTGAGACTCCCGAGTTCAAGAACGGGAAAAAGGTAATCACCGAGAAAAAGCTGTTCCCCGGCTACCTGCTCTGCCGCACCCGACTCGACGATGATTCCTGGTATGTCATTCGCAACACGCCTGGAGTCACCGGTTTCGTAAACCAGGGTGGCAAACCATCGCCTATGCGTCGCAAGGACGTGGAGAACTTTCTCGGCGTTGAAGCTGACCGCACCCAGGAAGCGGCCAAAAGGTCCAAGCCGATGTTCGAGTACGGCATGGGTGAAACCGTGCGGGTTCGGGAAGGTCCATTTGCCGACTTCTCCGGAGAGATCATCGAGATCAACGAGGATCAACTCCGTGTCAAGGTTCTGGTCAACATCTTTGGCCGCGAAACCCCCGTCGAACTCGAGTTTGCCCAAGTCGCCAGGCTCTAACAGCGCCGTTCGGCGAACTCCAACTAACCAACAACTAACAATTGGCGCGTTCTGATGCCGGTCTCTGTGACGCTTGAGGTTGTCGCGGAGGCTCAACCGGCCCACACTGGATCGCTCCCCGTCTATCAGGAAATCACATGGCCAAGAAACAGGTCGCTGCTGTCGTAAAAATCCAAATCCCCGCCGGTCAAGCATCACCCGCGCCGCCCGTCGGCACGGCTCTTGGCCCTCACGGCGTTGCCATCATGGATTTTTGCAGGGACTACAACACCGCCACCGAGGACCGGCGCGGTCAGATCATCCCAGCGGAAATCACCATCTTCGAAGACCGCTCATTCTCCTTCATCCTCAAGACACCACCCACCACCTATCTGATCAAGAAGGCAGCCGGCATCGAATTGGCAGCGAACAACACCGGACGTGAGACGGTCGGATCGATCACAGACGCACAAGTTGCCGAAATCGCCGAAATAAAGATGCCTGATCTCAACGCTATTGATCTTGAGGGCGCCAAGCTTCAGGTGGCTGGCACCGCCCGCTCGATGGGTGTTGAGGTGTCTGGCTAACCACACCAACCGACCGAAAGAACCAACCGGCTGATAGCCAGCCAACTGCTCGCACCGGAAGACCTCACCGGGCGGCATCCAACGAGAGGGAGCCAACCATGGCGAAAAGCAAGCAATACCACGACAACAGCGCAAAGTTCGACCGCAACCATCTGCATTCTGATGTTGACGCGCTTTCGATCATCAAATCGCTTGGTGCGAAGAAGTTCGACGAGAGCGTCGATGCTGTTATCCGGCTCAGCGTTGATCCCCGCAAGGCCGATCAGATGATCCGCGGCACAGTGGCCCTCCCATCAGGTACCGGGAAAGATGTCCGCGTCGCAGTGTTCGCCCAAGGTGAAGCGGCGACCGCCGCCCGTGAAGCTGGCGCAGAACATGTTGGCGGTGACGAACTCGCCGCAGAGGTCCAAGGTGGCATGACTGATTTCGATGTGGCGATCGCTACGCCCGACATGATGCCCACAGTCGGAAAACTCGGTCGTGTCCTTGGCCCTCGGGGATTGATGCCCAATCCGAAGACCGGCACCGTGACCACCGATGTGGCCAAGGCGATCGGAGAATTCAAGGGTGGCACCGTCGAGTACCGCACGGATCGCTTTGCCAATGTCCATGTGCCGATCGGCAAGATCTCTTTCAGCGAAGAGGCTCTGCTGAGCAACCTTCGTGCGCTCACGGCCGAAATTCAGCGGGTCAAACCTGCCGCTGCCAAAGGCAAGTACGTCAAAAAGATCGTGGTTTCCACGACCATGGGCCCCGGTGTTCAAGTAGATCCAGCCCTGATCGGCAGCGAAGCCTAGTCGCCTGTGTTTGGCACTGAGTCAAACCGCGCGCGTCTTGGTACCCTCTCCGACACAACTACAGATCTTGTTCACCGAAGACCTCCGGTGCGCTCAGCAAGAGCACCAATGGGCAGCCGCCCGCCGGACGAGGAGAGCTTCCTGATTACCCCAAAATTGCCCCAAGAATTTTGAGGTTCGTCTGGGCGTTCGCCGATCCGGTGAGCGCCCAAAGTTTTTTTACCCCAGAGTTTTTTTCGAGTTGAAAGGAGGAGCGAAATGAAAGACCCGAGACCTGAGAAAGTTGCGGTCGTCGACGAACTGAAACAGAAGTTCGCTGACACCGACGGCACGATCCTCACCGAGTATCGGGGCCTTGACGTCTCCGCTATGGCCGAGTTGCGCAACGCTCTTCGCCAAGCAGGTGGCGAGTACAAAATCTACAAGAACACGCTGGTTCGCATAGCTGCGCGAGACGCTGGCCTGGAGATTGAGGACTTGCTCGTCGGACCGACGGCGCTCGCTTTTGTCGGAGAACGGCCAGACGGTTCAGACGGAGATGTTGCCGCGGTCGCGAAAGCCCTCCGGGAATTCGCAAAGACCAACCAAATGTTGGTGATCAAGGGTGGTGTGCTCGGCAACAAACCGCTCAACTCGGACAACATCAAAGCCCTGGCCGCGCTCCCTTCGCGCGATGTCTTGTTGGCGCAGTTGGCTGGAACGTTCCAAGCACCAATGGCCAAATTCGCTGGGCTGCTTTCAGCGGTGCCACGGCAATTCGCCTATGCACTCAACGCTCTGATCGAAGACCGGGGCGGCCCCCAATCCACCACCGATGTGAACACGTCTGGCGAAGCCAGCCAAGAAAAGGAGGCCTGACATGGCAACCAAAGAAGAGATCCTTGATGCAATCGGCACCATGAGTGTCCTTGAACTCAGCGAGTTGCTGTCGGACTTCGAAGAGAAGTTCGGTGTCACCGCCGCGGCGCCCGCCGTCGCAGCAGTCGCAGCACCTGCCAGCGACGGCGAGAGTCCAGCCGAGGATGAAGAACAAACTGAGTTTGATGTCGTCCTGACCGCTATAGGCGAAAAGAAGATTCAGGTCATCAAAGAGGTGCGCTCTCTCACCTCCCTGGGCCTCAAGGAAGCCAAAGAGTTGGTCGACGGTGCCCCCAACAAAATCTTGGAAGGTATCGCTGTTGCAGACGCGGAGAAAGCCAAAGAAGCTCTCGAAGCAGCAGGCGCCAGCGTCGAACTCCAATAGGTGACCGTCACCCACATCAACGTTGTCTCCGATGACGACGAGTTGATCGTTGCCTGGCGAGGTGGATCACCGTCGTTGTCGGTCTTCGTTTCGGCTGATCCCGACGATCCTGGAACCGATATTCGCGCCCCCGATACGGCAGGCCGCACCGTGATCGCTCGCACCGCGAGCCGACAATACATTCACTTGTTCGAACCCGAACAAGGGTTCATCGTCGGGGCTGAGAGGTGCCTGAAGATGGACGGACCCGACAACTTTCGAGACCTCGGCGGTTACCCGACCGCAGACGGCTCGTACTCACGCTGGGGACGGCTGTTTCGCAGCGACCGTCTTGACGGACTCACCGCCGACGATCAGGCACAAATCGAGTCGTTGAATATTTCCACCGTGTTTGATCTGCGCAGCAACGGCGAAGTGGCGATGGCACCAGATCGACTGCCCAGCGCGGTCAGACACGTTCACCTTCCGATGTCGAGCGACGTGGCACAACAACGCAGCATGCTGGCGCGAATCCTCGACGGCACTCTTTTGAAGTTCGACAATGACGACATGTCTTCTGGCTATCTGGGCATGCTCGAAGGATTCGGCGACTACTTCATAGAAGTGATCAATGAGATAATCGAGGGACACCGAATCCTTTTTCATTGCACAGCAGGCAAAGACCGAACCGGAGTCATGGCGATGGTGCTTCTCGGACTCGCCGGAGTATCCGCACCGTATCTGCTCGATGACTACGAGATAAGCCAGCAATACCGGCGACCCAACTCCGAATCACCCTTCCGAGAGCAGATCCGATCTGCCGGCTTCAACCCAGACGATTTCGAGACGATGTGGCAATCACCAAGAGCAGTGATGCGACAGACGCTAGAGGGGCTACAGCAACGTTGGGGAGACCACGCGAACTACCTCAATTCGATCGGCGTGAGCGATGAAATGATCGCAGCAGCTCGCTCCAATCTGTGCACAACAGCCGCCTGAGAATCCTCTGCTGCGCGCTCGGCACTTGACCTTGGCAGGTAACTGTTCTACTCTTCGCGTATCTTTCGGCTGGTTGACTGGCCGGGTGCGTGCCGCCTATATAAAGGGCAGGCGCGGCTTTTTGTTGCCCAAGTTGCCGCCAAGCTCACCGCCCACTAGCCTTCGAGACAGCGTGGTCCCCTTGGCGCCTGTTCCGACTAACTTCCCATCGATTTCTCGCGCTCCGGTGGCCGCGCTCTGTCTTCGTTCACTGGCAACTCAGGAGCACTAGTGACAACACGCGCCGAACCACGCGAACGCTATTCATTCGGAAACCTCAAAGACGTTCTCGAATTGCCGAATCTGACTGCCGTTCAACGAAAGTCGTTTGATTGGCTGCTCAAGGAGGGGCTGGCACAGACCTTCCGAGACATCAGTCCGATCCGTGACTTCGCGGAAACGCTTCAACTTGAACTTGAATTTGATCCCGACGACGAGGACCTGTGTCCACCGCCGAAGTTCACCGTTGAAGAATGCAAAGAAAAGGACATGACCTACAGCGCGCCGATCTTCGTGCGCGCCCGGTTCATGAACGCCAACACTGGTGAAATCAAAGAACAGACCGTCTTCATGGGTGATTTCCCGATGATGACGGACAAAGGGACTTTCATCATCAACGGCACTGAGCGGGTGGTGGTTTCACAACTCGTGCGCTCCCCCGGAGTCATCTTCCAACCCGGCGAACGCTACCGACTGCGCAACCGCAGCAAGCATCAGATCGTCACCGGCACGATCCATCCGTACCGGGGCGAATGGATTGAGTTCGACGTAGAGCAGAAGCCAGGCAAGGACACGACCGCCGGCGCTCGGGTCGCCCGCAAGCGTCGCATCTCACTGTTCACCTTGCTGCGAGCCCTCGGCTACGACGAGGAAAACGAACCGGGTTTCCTCGACCGGCTAGTTGATCACTTCTACCTTCTCGAAGGCCAGTGGGAAAAAGACAAGGACATCGCTCCGACCCGCGAAGAATCACTCCTTGAGATCTATAAGCGTGCACGCCCCGGCGAACCGCACACGGTTGAATCGGCTCGTTCATACTTCCGCAACGCCTTCTTTGATTCGCGTCGCTACGACCTGTCTCGGGTGGGCCGTTACAAGCTCAACCGCAAGCTCGGTCCAGAGATCGACTTCCTCGAACAGCAATTCGGTCTAGATCTGGAAAGACCCGACCCAAACCAGTCGGTGTTGGCCCAAGCCGAAATGCTGGCTGCAACCACCTACCTGCTCAACTTGGCTCATGCCACCCCCGGCTACCGCCTCGACGACCAGGACCACTTCGCCAACCGCCGCATCCGCAGCGTCGGTGAGTTGATCCAGAATCAGGTCCGCATCGGCTTGTCGCGTATGGAGCGGGTCGTGCGCGAACGGATGACTACCCAGGATGTGGAAGCAATCGCTCCCCAGACGTTGATCAACATCCGACCCGTTGTCGCAGCGATCAAAGAGTTCTTCGGGACCTCGCAGCTTTCGCAGTTCATGGATCAGGTCAACCCGCTATCCGGGTTGACTCACCGCCGCCGGTTGTCCGCACTCGGTCCCGGTGGTTTGTCCCGAGAGCGAGCGGGCTTCGAAGTACGCGACGTTCACTTCTCGCACTACGGCCGCATGTGCCCCATCGAAACACCTGAGGGCCCCAATATCGGCCTTATCGGTGGTCTGGCCTCTTACGCCCGGGTTAATCCCTTCGGTTTCATCGAATCCCCCTACCGGGTGGTCACCGATGGCAAAGTCACCGACGAGATCGTCTACCTCGCCGCCGATGAAGAAGAAGAGTTCGTGGTCGCCCAGGCCAACGCCCCCATCGACGACGAAGGCAAATTCATCAACGACCGCGTGCTGGTAAGGCGTTCACCGCACGCAGTGTCTCTGAAAGAACTACGCGCCCAACTCGACGAGGATGTGTTCTTCGGCGCAACCACTGAAATCTCATCGGTACCCCCCGACGAAGTCCAGATGATGGACGTCTCGCCGAAACAGATCATCTCGGTTGCCACTGCGCTGATCCCCTTCCTCGAACACGACGACGCCAACCGTGCCCTGATGGGTGCCAACATGCAGCGCCAAGCTGTGCCATTGGTGCGTTCCGAAGCGCCCTACATCGGTACCGGTATTGAAACCGACTGCGCTACCGACGCAGGCGACATGGTGCTCGCGGAAGATGACGGCACCGTGCTCGAACTCGACGCTGACCACATGATCATCGACTACAAGAAGCTCGGCGAACGCAACGTCCGGCTCAAGCGATTCGAGCGCTCAAATCAGGATTCCTGCATATCCCAAAAGCCGCGAGTCGCGGTTGGCGACAAGGTGAAAGTTGGCCAGTTGTTGGCCGATGGTCCTTCAACCGACAACGGCGAACTGGCACTCGGTAAGAACCTGCTCGTGGCCTTCATGCCCTGGGAGGGCTACAACTTTGAGGACGCCATCATTCTTTCTGAGCGGCTTGTCAAAGACGACGTGCTCACTTCGGTCCATATCCATGAGCACGAAATAGATGCCCGCGACACCAAGCTCGGGGCCGAGGACATCACCCGAGATATCCCCAACCTGAGCGACGACATCCTTGCTGACCTCGACGAACGTGGGATTATCCGCGTGGGTGCCGAAGTCGGACCAGGAGATGTGCTGGTCGGCAAGGTCACACCCAAAGGTGAGACGGAACTGACGCCAGAAGAGCGCCTGTTGCGGGCGATCTTTGGCGAGAAAGCCCGAGAAGTGCGCGACACCTCGCTCAAGGTTCCGCACGGCGAGAGCGGCAAGGTCATCGATGTCAAGGCCTTCAGCCGTG
Organism: Candidatus Aldehydirespiratoraceae bacterium; assembly: GCA_965198365.1. Classification (GTDB taxonomy): domain Bacteria; phylum Actinomycetota; class Acidimicrobiia; order Acidimicrobiales; family Aldehydirespiratoraceae; genus VXYK01. The sequence goes on from OZ240617.1 coordinate 3,514,727, forward strand.
ACGACGCCGAACTTCCGCCTGGCGTCAATCAGCTAGTCCGGGTCTATGTAGCCCAGAAACGCAAGATAAGCGTTGGCGACAAGCTCGCTGGTCGCCACGGCAACAAAGGCGTCATCTCCAAAATCCTGCCTGTTGAGGACATGCCCTTCAACGCCGACGGACAGCAAGTCGACATTATTCTCAACCCGCTGGGCGTACCGTCGCGCATGAACGTGGGGCAGGTGCTCGAAGCTCACCTCGGCTACTGCGCTCGCTGGGGTTGGGAAACCGACGGGGAGAAAGTTGGTGTCGAGGCTCCTCGGGGAACTGAAACCAAAACTCGCCCGACCACAAAACCCGCGATTTTTGTCGCCACCCCCGTGTTTGACGGCGCCAAGTGGGACGAAAAAGAACTAGCGGGCGACAAGCCAGTGATCGTCGACATTCTCAAAAACCTCAATCCTGAGAGCCACGATGGCACTTCCCGCCTCATCGGTAACGACGGCAAGCAGGTGCTTTACAACGGGCGCACCGGCGAACCCTACGACAACCCGATCATGACGGGATACGTCTACATCTTGAAATTGTCACACCTCGTCGACGACAAGATCCACGCCCGCTCAACGGGTCCATACTCGATGATCACGCAACAGCCGCTCGGCGGTAAAGCCCAGTTCGGTGGGCAGCGGTTCGGCGAAATGGAAGTGTGGGCTCTGGAAGCGTACGGCGCCGCCTACTGCCTACAAGAGCTGCTCACCATCAAATCCGACGATGTCTTGGGCCGCGTCAAGGTCTACGAGGCCATCGTCAAGGGCGACAACATTCCCGAGCCTGGCATCCCCGAGTCCTTCAAGGTGCTCATCAAGGAAATGCAGGCCTTGTGCATCAACGTGGAGGTCCTCTCCAAAGAGGGCCAGGAAATCGAGATGCAGGAGCTCGATGAAGAAACTTTCAGAACCGTCGAGGAACTGGGTATTGATCTCCAGCGCCCCGAACGAGGTTCGGATGAAGAAGATGCAGCCCGCGCCGCGGCTCGTGCGGCCCGCGGCTGAGCGGCAGAACTAGAGAGCTGAGAGGACAGTCATGCTCGATGTCAACGATTTCTCGAACCTGAAAATTGGGCTCGCCACCGCCGACAGCATTCGCACCTGGTCCAATGGTGAGGTCAAAAAGCCCGAGACCATCAACTACCGGACGCTCAAGCCCGAAAAAGACGGACTGTTCTGCGAAAAGATCTTTGGCCCTACCAAGGACTGGGAGTGCTCCTGCGGAAAATACAAGCGCGTACGCTTCAAGGGCATCATCTGTGAGCGTTGCGGCGTTGAGGTAACGCGCTCAAAGGTGCGTCGTGAGCGCATGGGTCACCTTGAACTCGCCGCGCCTGCCGTGCACATCTGGTACCTGCGCGGCACCCGTTCTTGGCTGGCCTATCTGCTCATGGGGACTCAGCCCCGCGAGGAACTCAAGGCCAAGCAGCTCGAGAAAGTCATCTATTTCGCTGCCAACCTGGTGGTATCGGTCGACGAGGAACGGCGCGACGCCGATCTGAGCGAGCTTGAAGCCGAAGTTGTAGCCGAGCGCGACGCCATCAACTCCGAGATGGAAGAAGAACTCGAGAGGCGCAACACCGAACTCGAAGGCGAACTCGAATCCCTTGAGCAGAGCGGCGCCAAGGATTCCGAATTGAAAGCCCTGCGCCGCCAAGCCGACCGGGAACTCGCCGACATCCGCGAGCAGTACGAGATCGAACTCGACACCCTCGACCGAGCTTGGGAAGAGTTCACGGGTCTCTTCGCTCGACAAATCGTTGAAGACGAAATGCTCTGGCGCGAGATGCAGGATCGCTGGGGCAAGTACTTCGAGGGTGGCATGGGAGCCAGTGCTATAGCCCACCTCGCCGAGACACTCGATTTCGACGAGGAAGAAGAGACCCTCAGACAGCAGATCAACCCGCCCGAAGGTCAGCGGGGTCTATCCGCGCAGCGCAAGCAGAAGGCCATCAAACGCCTCAAGATCTTGGCTGCATTCAATCGCCGCGACGACCACGGCCGCCGGATCAACAGTCCCCGAGCCATGATCCTTGATGCCATCCCGATCATCCCACCGGAGTTGCGCCCCATGGTTCAGCTCGACGGTGGTCGTTTCGCAACGTCGGATCTCAATGATCTTTATCGACGGGTCATCAACCGCAACAACCGACTGAAGCGTCTGCTCGACATCGGTGCTCCAGACATCATCATCAACAACGAGAAGCGAATGTTGCAAGAAGCAGTTGACGCGTTGTTCGACAACGGACGTCGTGGCCGCCCCGTCACCGGTCCCGGTAATCGCCCCCTGAAGTCTCTGTCAGACATGCTCAAGGGGAAGCAGGGCCGGTTCCGTCAGAACTTGCTCGGCAAGCGTGTCGACTACTCAGGCCGTTCGGTCATCGTGGTCGGACCAACGCTGAAATTCCATCAATGCGGCCTGCCCAAGATCATGGCCCTTGAACTCTTCAAGCCCTTTGTCATGAAAAAGCTGGTTGATGCCGAATTGGCGCAAAACATCAAATCAGCCAAACGCATGGTTGAACGTCGCAAGCCCCAGGTTTGGGACGTCCTTGAAGACGTCATTCAAGAACACCCAGTGCTTTTGAATCGCGCCCCAACCCTGCATCGTCTAGGAATTCAGGCCTTCGAACCGGTTTTGGTAGAAGGCAAGGCGATCCGCTTGCATCCGTTGGTTTGCACCGCCTTCAACGCCGATTTCGACGGCGACCAGATGGCGGTCCATTTGCCGTTGTCGGCCGAAGCTCAGGCTGAAGCCCGAGTGCTCATGCTGAGTGCCAACAACGTTCTGAGTCCGGCCAACGGCCGCCCCTTGGTGACACCTACCCAAGACATGATCATTGGCGCGTTCTACCTGACTGAGCAGGTTGATGGCGCCATTGGTGCGGGTCGGGTGTTCCGCGATGGGCGCGAAGTCCACACCGCGTATGAACGTGGCGACCTGGCTATTCACGCTCCAATCCAGTTCCGGGTACCTGACCTGTTGGTCAGTGCTTCCGGTGAAGGAGCCCAATACGAGCCCACCACAGTGGGCCGGGTCTTTTTTAACGAAACTCTTCCCGACGCCTACCCCTACATCAACGCCAAAGTCGACAGGAAAGTGATGGGTCAGATCGTTGATGACTTGGCGCGTGGCTACGCCAAGCAGGACGTTGCCGTGAGCCTCGACGCCATCAAGGATCTCTGCTTCAGCTACGCAATGCAGTCAGGTCTAACGATCTCAATCGACGATGTGGCAACACCTCGTGAGAAGGCCAAGATTCTGGACCGTCACGAGAAGATGGCCGACACCATCGAAGGACAGTTCCGCCGCGGTGTCATCACCGACGGCGAGCGCCGCCAGATGGAGGTCGAACTTTGGTCTCGCGCCACCGCAGAAGTAACGGCACGCATGAAAGCCGAGCTTGAATCGGACGATTTCAACCCGGTCAACATGATGGTTTCATCTGGTGCCCGAGGAAACATAACCCAGGTGCGCCAGATTGCCGGCATGCGCGGGCTTGTAGCCAACCCTCGCGGCGACATGATCCCCCGCCCCATCAAGAGCAACTTCCGCGAAGGTCTGAAGATGCTTGAGTATTTCATCGCCACTCCAGGTGCCCGCAAAGGACTGGTCGACACCGCGTTGCGGACCGCCGACTCCGGCTATCTCACACGTCGTCTGGTCGATGTCGCTCAGGAACTCATAATCAACGAAGAAGATCCATTCGATCGCCCCGGTGTGATACGCGGGATTTGGCTTGACGATATTCAACCCGACACGCCCGACAAGCTCTCCCACCTCGAAACCAGGCTTTTTGGTCGGGTACTCGCCGACGATGTCGAGTTGTCCGACGGATCGGTGATCGAGCGGGGCACCATGGTTGGTGACGATGAGCTTGCCGCGCTACGTGACGACGAAAAGGTCAATCGGGTGCGAGTGCTATCGCCGCTAACCGACGATTCAGCTTTCGGGATCTCTGCAAATTCCTATGGGATGTCTCTGGCTACCGGAGGAATGATTGAACTCGGCGAAGCAGTCGGGGTGATCGCCGCGCAATCGATCGGCGAACCTGGAACCCAGCTCACCATGCGCACGTTCCACACGGGTGGTGTCGCCGGCGCTCAAGACATCGCCGGCGGTTTGCCGCGTGTTGTTGAACTCTTCGAAGCTCGCACTCCCAAGGGCAAAGCCACGCTGGCCCGCATCTCTGGGGTAGTTCGAGCCGGTGAGGATGACGGCCGCGGGCGTGAGGTTGTGATCGTGGCAGACGACGGCGAGGAACAGTCTTACACGATCCCCTCGGGTTCTCGCTTGGAGGTCCTGGACGGTCAAGAAATCCGAGCCGGTGATGCACTGGTTGAGGGAGCCCGCGACCCCAAGGAACTTCTTGAAATCAAGGGTGTGCGCGAGACGCAGCAGTATCTCGTCACCGAGGTTCAGAAGGTATACCGCGACCAGGGCGTGTCGATTCACGACAAGCACATCGAGTTGATTGTGCGTCAGATGACAAAGCGCATCCTGATCAACGAGCCCGGTGACACCGATTTCTTGCCTGGCTATCAGGTAGCCCAGAAGACTTTCGCCGATACCAACCGTCGGGTTATCGAAGAGGGCGGGCAGCCTGCCGAGGGCCGCCCGCAGTTGATGGGGATTACCAAGGCATCGCTGGCCACCGAGTCGTGGCTGTCCGCGGCGTCGTTCCAAGAAACAACTCGTGTCCTCACCGAGGCCGCCATCGAGTCGAAGAGCGACTCACTGCACGGCTTGAAGGAGAACATCATCATCGGCAAACTCATCCCCGCCGGCACCGGCATGGGCGAGTATCGCAACATCGCACCCAAGGCTCCCGAGTACGAGCCTATGGACTACTACTCCAGCGATGATCCGCAAGAAGATCTAGCCGCATGGCTTGCTTCGCAGACGGCCGTCGATAGCGCCGACGCCGCAACCCAGTAGTCACAAATCAATTTGCTCAACCTCAAGAGCCAGACAGGTTGAGGTTCCTCCATCTCGCTCGTATGCTTTGCCGTCGGCCTGAGCGCGCCCGTTAGTCGCTAGCTGCCGATGTAGATCAACTAATTCCCAGGAAATCTTCGTGCCCACAATTCAGCAACTGGTCCGCAAGGGTCGCCAATCGAAACGTCGCAAGGAAGCGACACCAGCGCTCAAAGGCGCTCCCCAACGTCGCGGAGTGTGCACTCGTGTCTATACCGCAACGCCCAAGAAGCCAAACTCTGCGTTGCGCAAGGTGGCCCGTGTTCGGCTCACCAGCGGTGTCGAAGTGACCGCCTATATCCCGGGTGAAGGCCACAACCTTCAGGAGCACTCGATTGTGCTTGTTCGCGGTGGTCGCGTGAAGGATCTTCCCGGCGTTCGCTACAAAATTGTCCGCGGCACGCTCGATACTTCAGGTGTCCGCGACCGCAAGCAGGCCCGCAGCCGATACGGCACCAAGAAGGAAGGCTGACGATGCCTCGCAAAGGTCCCGCGCCGCGCCGGGAGACCCGCCCCGATCCGATCTACCACTCGGTGCTGGTCACACAGTTCATTAACAAGATCCTTCAGCGGGGCAAGCGCACCTTGGCCGAGCGCATCGTCTACGACGCCCTTGAGTCCGTCGAAAAAAAGACCGGAGCGGAACCCGTTGGCACGCTCAAGCGAGCGGTCGACAATGTTCGGCCTCAGCTTGAAGTAAAAAGCCGCCGTGTTGGTGGAGCGACTTACCAGGTGCCCATTGAAGTTCGCCCCCGCCGGGCTACCACACTTTCGATCCGCTGGATCGTCAGCTACGCCCGGGGGCGTCGCGAGCGCACCATGGCCGAGCGCCTCGCCAACGAGATCATTGACGCCAGCAACGGGATCGGTGCGTCATGCAAACGACGTGAAGATGTCCAGAAGATGGCGGAGGCCAACAAGGCTTTCGCTCACTACCGCTGGTAACGCAGCGGTAGTGCTCTGACGAACTCATCGAGGAACAGCTATGGCCACGAAGCGAACCCCGCTCGCCAAGACACGAAACATCGGGATCATGGCCCACATCGACGCGGGCAAGACGACGACCACCGAACGGATTCTTTACTACACCGGCCGCTCCTACAAGATCGGGGAAGTTCACGACGGCGCGGCGACGATGGACTGGATGGAACAGGAGCAAGAGCGAGGCATCACTATCACCTCGGCCGCTACCCACTGTCTTTGGAACGATCACCGCATCAACATCATCGACACTCCCGGGCACGTAGATTTCACTGTTGAAGTTGAGCGTTCTTTGCGGGTGCTCGACGGTGCGGTTGCGGTGTTCGACGGCGTGGCCGGAGTCGAGCCACAAACTGAGACGGTTTGGCGTCAAGCCGACCGCTATGGCGTTCCCCGCATGTGTTTCATCAACAAGATGGACCGCACGGGTGCCGACTTCTTTTTCGTGCTCGACACCATCAAGGACCGTTTGACCAGCAATGTTGCGGTGCTTCAGCTACCTATCGGCGCCGAAAGCGAATATGTCGGTGTTGTTGATCTGGTGAAGATGAAGGCTCTCATCTGGCAGGGCGAAGACCTCGGCGCGAGCTGGGATGAAGTCGAGATTCCCGCTGAACTGTTGGATCAGGCCGAACAATACCGAACGATGCTTCTCGAAGTTGCGGCGGACCAAGACGAGGACGTCATGATGAAGGTCCTCGAAGACGAAGAGGTCAGCGAAAGCGAACTCAAAGCCGCGATCCGTAAGGGCACCCTCGAAAACGGACTGGTGCCGATACTCAACGGCACCGCCTTCAAGAACAAGGGCGTTCAGCCCTTGCTCGATGCTGTGGTCGACTTCCTTCCCTCACCACTCGACATTCCACCGATCGTTGGCGAAGATCGCTCCGGCAACGAAACCAGCCGTAAAGCCAGCGACGACGAACCCTTCTCTGCGATCGCTTTCAAGATAATGACCGACCCCCACGTCGGTCGCCTCACCTACTTCAGGGTTTATTCCGGCTCATTCGACAAGGGCACCCAAATCCTCAACACCCGCACATCGAACCGGGAGCGGGTTGGTCGCATCCTTGAGATGCACGCCAACGACCGTCTCGACAAAGACAGCGTCGCCACCGGCGACATCGCCGCCGCGATTGGACTGAAGAACGCCCGCACCGGCGACACGTTGTGTGATCCCAGGCATCCGATCACTCTGGAAAACCTTGATTTCCCCGATCCGGTTATTGAGGTGGCTGTTGAGCCCAAGTCGAAGGCCGACCAAGAGAGGATGAGTAGAGCCTTGCAGGCTCTCGCAGAGGAGGACCCCACTTTCCAGGTCAGCACGAACGAGGAAACAGCCCAGACCATTATCGCCGGCATGGGCGAATTGCATCTTGAAGTTCTCGTCGAGCGCATGATGCGTGAGTTCAGGGTTGCGGCCAGCGTCGGCAAGCCGCAGGTTGCCTACCGCGAGACCATTACCCGCCCGGTGCTTGACTACACCTATCAACACAAGAAGCAGACGGGTGGTAGCGGCCAGTTCGCGGTTATTTCAGCCACCCTCGAACCCAATCCGGGTGGTTCTTACGAGTTTGAGAGCCGTATCACCGGCGGTGCGATCCCCAAGGAATACATCAAGCCGGTTGGCGAAGGGATCAGGGAGGCGATGAGCAACGGCGTACTGGCCGGTTTCCCAACCGTCGATATCAAAGTCACCCTCAACGACGGCAAGATCCACGATGTGGACTCCTCGGAGATGGCCTTCAAGATCGCTGGAAATGCCTGGTTCCGAGAGGTCGCACCGCGTGCGAGACCAACACTTCTCGAGCCGGTCATGGCCGTAGAAATAGTCACCCCCGACAACCATCTCGGTGATGTTGTGGGTGATGTCAACTCTCGTCGTGGTCGCGTGCAAGGCACCGAACAGCGAGGAAACAACCAAGTCGTGAATGCACTAGTGCCGCTATCTGAGATGTTCGGATACAGTACGGACCTGCGTTCGCGCACGCAGGGGCGGGCAACGTACACCATGCAATTTGATTCGTACCAGCCCACACCTGCAAACGTCCAGGAAGAGATCGTCGCTCGCGTCCGCGGCGCATGATCGTCTCTGAACCCCAACCACAGAAGTAAACCAAACCACAGAATAAGCAAGGAAGGCAGTTATGGCCAAGGAGACGTTTAAGCGGGACAAGCCGCACGTCAACGTAGGAACGATGGGCCACATCGATCACGGCAAGACAACGCTGACTGCAGCGATCACCAAAGTTCTCTCCGAACACGTTGAAGGTTCAGCCTTCACCGATTTCGAGAACATCGACAACGCTCCAGAGGAGCGTGAGCGTGGCATAACGATCAACGTGTCCCATGTGGAGTACGAGACACACAACCGTCACTACGCCCATGTCGACATGCCCGGTCACGCTGACTACATCAAAAACATGATTACCGGTGCAGCTCAGGTTGACGGGGCCATCCTCGTCGTGTCAGCAGCTGACGGCCCGATGCCCCAGACCCGTGAGCATGTGTTGCTTGCTCGTCAGGTCGGTGTGCCAAAAATCGCGGTCGCGCTCAACAAGGTCGACATGGTCGACGACGAGGAGCTCTTGGAGCTCGTTGAGATCGAGGTCCGCGAACTCCTCAATGAATACGACTTCCCGGGTGATGACACTCCAGTCGTGCACGTCTCGGCTCTCAAGGCTCTTGAGGGAGATGCCGAAGCGGCCGAAGCCGTCCTGAACCTGATGGCACAGGTGGACGAGTATGTGCCGACCCCCGAACGTGACTTTGAGAAGCCTTTCCTCATGCCGATTGAGGATGTCTTTTCGATCACAGGCCGTGGAACCGTGGTGACCGGCAAGGTCGAACAGGGAATTGTCCACACAGGTGATGAGATCGAGATTGTGGGCATCAAGCCAACCTCGAAGACGACTTGTACCGGTGTTGAGATGTTCCGCAAGCTGCTCGACCAGGGCCAGGCAGGCGACAACATCGGTGCGCTGCTGCGTGGCGTAGACAAGGACGGAGTTCAGCGTGGCCAGGTGCTCGCTGCTCCCGGGAGCATCACTCCCCACACTGAGTTCGAAGCTCAGGTCTATGTGTTGTCAAAGAAGGAAGGTGGCCGTCACAAACCCTTCTTCACCAACTATCGACCGCAGTTCTACTTCCGCACGACCGACATTACCGGCAACATTTCGTTGCCCGAAGGTACCGAGATGTGCATGCCCGGCGACAACACCGCGATGCATGTCGAGCTGATCAACCCGATCGCCATGGATGAAGGCCTCCGCTTCGCTATCCGCGAGGGTGGCCGCACCGTCGGTGCCGGTTCGGTTACGAAGATCATCAAGTAACGAGCTGATTATGGCAACGGGACAGAAGATCCGCATCCGGCTCAAGGCTTACGACCACGAGATCATCGATCAGTCGACAAAGAAGATCGTTGAAACGGTCAAAAGAACTCAAGCTCGTTTGTCGGGTCCGATCCCATTGCCAACAGAGAAGCATCGCTTCACAGTCATCAAGGGTCCGTTCAAAGACAAGGACTCCAGGGAACACTTCGAGATGCGCATTCACAAGCGCCTCTTGGACATCCTCGAGCCTTCTCCCAAGACCGTTGATTCCCTGCAGCGCCTCGACCTGCCTGCCGGCGTCGACATCGAGATCAAGATCCAACAGGCCTGACGAGGGCCTGTCACAGATTCTGTGATTCTTTTTTGATCTGACCTGATTCTTCAGAGTTTGGATGGAACCATTCCGCCAACCTGAGCGTCGTTAACTTATAATTGACACAGTTATAGGAGACGACCATGGCCAAACTCACAGCGGTAGCCGCACTCTTAGCTCTCTTTGCGACGGGTTGCGGCAACGACACTGTCACGGTTAACGAGGCTCCAGAAGGCACCGAAACCCCGACCGAAAGCACCGCGGCCGAAACAACTACGACCGCGGCACCGGCTCCAGACGTTTCTCCTTCGGATCTCCTGTTGGGGGCCATCGAGTCCTCAGCGGGCCGTGCGGTGCGCGGACAGATGAGGGTTGAGGGCGACATGGTCGACGCCAACGGCGACGCTCTGACTATTGATTTCGAATCCGACGCGCAGGGTGACATCGAAGCAATGCTGTCGTCCGGCGGCGATCCTTCAGCCCCGCCGGTGACGGTTCGAATCGTTGACGGCCAGACCTACGCTGGGTTCCCTGGGGACATGGCTGCACAGTTCTTCCCCGATTTCCAAGGCGAAACCGCGTGGTTCACCGTCACTGGCCAGGACGCTCAAGCGTTTGCGATTGCTTGTGCTTCACCGCTGGCTCAGTTGAGCCAACAACCCACCGGCTGCGATCCCGCAGGCGACTTGCGAGGGCTTGTCGATGTGGCCCAAGAAGTAACAGTCGTTGGCGACGAGGAGGTACGCGGAGTACCCACGCAACGCATTCGATTTGTGGTCTCAATAGCCAATCTGCCTTCGGCGGGTGCCGCCAGCGACGGACTTGGTGGTGACCTCGGCGGTGTCTTGGAAGGGACCATCGCCGTTGATGTATGGATCGACGACGACATGTTGTTGCGGATGTTGTCCGTGGACCTTGGGGCAATCTTCGCTGGGTTCGCAGAAGCTTTCGGTGCCGATGACGCAGACATGGAGCTGCCTACTTGGCAGACCATCATCGAGTACTACGATTTCGATGAGAGCATCTCGATTGAGCCACCGTCGCCGGAGTCGCTGGTAGGGGACTTCGCCCAGGTACAAGGTTTCGCCGGCTAGATCGGCCGGACGGGCTGAACCGGACGGGCTGAAGGAGCAACTCGACTAGGCGCGCACAACCAGAACGCGCTCCAGCTATTCGTCGAGGTCGCGGTGATGAAGATAGCCGGAGATGAACGCCTGAACGGTCGCGGCAAACGGAAGTGCTAGCAAGGCGCCGACCACGCCGAGTAGTGCCGCGCCCACCACCACCGACCCGAACGCGACCGCCACATGGATTTCCATGGTGTGGGCCGTGATTCTCGGCGACAGCAGATAGTTCTCGACCTGTTGATACGCCACGATCATGACCAACACCCACAACGCCTTGCGTGGTTCGTCGAGCACGGCGACCAGCACCGGCAAGGTACCCGCGAAATATGTGCCGACGACCGGGATGAACTGCGAGATCACCCCCACCCAGAGTGCTAGTGGGATCGGAAAGGGAACGTCGATAATCTCAAAGACGATCCCGTGTGCCAAAGCAGAGAGCACGGCGAGGATCGTGCGGGAGAAGACATATCCTCCTGTCTTCTCGATCGCTAGATCCCAGATGTTCATCAACATCTCTTGGCGTTTGGGTGCCAGAAGCGACCCAATGGTGAGCCTCAGTTTCGGGCCTTCGGCAACGAGGTAGAAGGTGAACAACAAGACGGTGAACGCTTGGAACACAATGTTGAGCAGAGCAGTGCCGAGGTTGACCAGATCGTCGGCGAAGCGCTCGGCTAGATCGCTGATTCCGCCACCCTCAACGAATTCGTCTTGGATCCTCTGCAGGTCAATGTCGTCGTCGATGTTGTCCTGCAACCAGGCTTCGAGGTCATCAACATAAGTTGGTGCTTCATCGATCAGGCTGTCGATCTGGTCTGCTAGAGCTGTACCGATAGCGGCCGAAAACCCCGCTAGGGCGAGAAACGAACCGATGTAGACGATCCACACGCCCACGCCACGGCGAATCTTCCAGGTCTCCATCCGGTTCACGGCCGGTTCCACCGCGAAACTGATGAACACCGAGATCAGCATGACGACCAAAAACGAGCGCAACGCCCGGACTGCGCCGGTGCCGATATAGACGACAACCCAGCCCAACCAGAACAGCGCCATCGCCTTGACGACCCAAGGCGGCACCTTAGAACTAGCCTTCTCCTCCGCTTTGGCAACACCGCTGTCGCCCTCTGGAGTCTGCCCAGCCTCATCAGGTGCCATCGAAGCGGACGCTACATCGAAGCGGCCAACGATCCGGGGATGCTCTCAAGGCTCCGCCTGCCCCCGGCGCTGGCAGAGCGCGCGGCTCCGGCTACGCCCGGCAACAGCAGAGCGCGCGGCTCCGGCTACGCCCGGCAACAGCAGAGCGCGCGGCTCCGGCTACGCCCGGCAACAACAGAGCCGAGTCGCGCGGCTCCGGCTACGCCCGGCAACAACAGAGCCGGTTGGTATGAGGAGATTTCCCGATAGGCTCCGAAGTCTTGTTCGGCAAAGGTTCCTTATGGAACTCGCGCCACAACAATCGATGTCGATGAAGGCCCACGGGAACCACATCGCAAAACCGAAACACGCTCCGCCGGGTCCGCCCGAGCGGAGCGCTCGCGTGAGCGGTAGCTCACACTAGGACCACAGGACGCAACTATGGCCAGCAAGGCGATCGTCGGCGAAAAAGTCGGCATGACGCAGGTTTGGGACGAACAGAACCGTGTCGTTCCAGTCACTGTTCTGCGTGTCTCGCCTTGCCGCGTCGTGCAGATCAAGACACCCGAAAATGACGGTTACTCGGCGATCCAGGTAACGCTCGGCGTGAAGGATCCCGCAAAGCTCACCATGCCCGAGGCAGGCCATTTCTCCGCTGCAGGCGTTGAAGCGGGCAAAAAACTCGTTGAGTTGCGTCTCGACGATGTCTCGGAGTATTCCGTCGGTCAACAAATCGCCGCCGACCTGCTCATTCAGGGCGAACGCGTGGATGTGACCGCAATTTCTAGGGGCAAGGGCTTCTCCGGTGTGATGAAACGGCACGGCTTCAAGGGCGCGCCCGCTTCTCACGGTGCTCACAAGGTGCATCGCAAACCCGGAGCAATCGGCCAGTGTGCCACGCCGTCGCGTGTCTTCAGGGGCCGCAAAATGCCGGGCCGGGCAGGCAATGAGAAGGTCACCACTTTGAACCTCGAAGTCGTAAAGAGCGACCCTGGTGCCGAGGTGATCCTGGTCCGAGGCTCTGTGCCCGGTCCTGCTGGTGGCACGGTGATCGTGCGCAACGCGGTGAAGGGTGCCTGAGATGGCTGATACAACCTCGAAGAAAACCACAGCCCCCGCCAAGCCTGCAGCTGCCAAGAAAGCCTCCAAGAAAACGCCCAAAACTATCGCCGTCAAGACCCAGAACGGAACTGACGCAGGCAGGGCACCGCTCTCGCCCGAACTCTTCGGGGTCGAGCCCAACATCGCCGTGATGCATCAGGTCGTGACCGCACAGCTAGCTGCAAAAAGAGCCGGTACCCACAGCACCAAGAGCCGATCCGAAGTACGCGGCGGCGGTGCAAAACCGTGGCGGCAGAAAGGCACGGGCCGCGCACGAGCCGGATCGCGTAACTCGCCGATTTGGCGAGGCGGGGGTATCGCCCATGGCCCCAAACCCCGTGACTACAGCCAGCGGACGCCCAAGAAGATGATCAAGATCGCTTTGGCCGGCGCCCTTAGTGATCGAGCTAGCGAGGGCAACGTCATCGTGGTTGACGAATGGAGCTTCGAGACTCCCAAGACCAAAGACGCCTCAGCAGCGCTTGAGGCGATCGGTGCGCAAGGCAAGGTTCTTGTTGTCCTCGACGATGGCGATGGCAACGCCGCCAAGAGTTTCCGCAACCTTCCGCATGTGTCCTGCCTGCACTCAGCTGAACTCAACACCCACGACATCTTGGATTCCGATGTCGTCATATTCACCAAAGCGACACTCAACTCCGCAACCAGCGGACCACCAACTCAAGACAAGAAAACCAAAGACAGCGGGGAGGAGCAGTGAAAGACCATCGTGATGTAATCCTGCGCCCGGTTGTCTCTGAGAAGTCTTACGGGTTGCTTGAAGAGGGGGTTTACACCTTTGTTGTAGCGCCGCAAGCCACCAAGTCCGAGATCCGCGATGCCATCGAAACGATCTTCGATGTCTCGGTACTGAAGGTGAACACCCTGAACCGCAAGGGTAAGCGCAAGCGCGAACGGCGCTCCAATCGCTGGGTTCGCACCAGCGATCAAAAGCGTGCCCGCGTCACTCTCGCCGAGGGTGACTCAATAGATCTGTTCGAGGCGTAACATGGCCATTCGTAAACGCAAGCCAACCAGTCCAGGGCGTCGTTTCCAGACATCTTCGGACTTCTCCGAGATCACCACAACAAAGCCCGAACGCAGCCTTGTCAGCGGAAAGTCCAGCACCGGTGGGCGGAACACCCACGGACGAAAGACTTCTCGCCACCGCGGAGGCGGCCACAAGCGGCGTTACCGGATGATTGATTTCAACCGCACCAAAGACGGTGTGATGGCAACTGTCGCATCCATCGAATACGACCCCAACCGAACCTGCAATATCGCTCTTCTACACTATCACGACGGCGAGAAACGCTACATCCTGGCTCCCCGTGATCTTCAAGTTGGCGACAAACTGCAGTCCGGTAGAGGCGCCGACATTCGAGTCGGCAATGCTCTGCCGCTTCGTTACATCCCGGTCGGTACCGTGGTCCACAACGTGGAACTCAAAGCCGGTGCGGGTGCCAAGATGGGCCGTTCGGCCGGCGCTGCCATCCACATGGTTGCCAAGGAAGGCAACTATGCAACCTTGCGGCTACCCAGCACGGAGATGCGCCGGGTACCGATCGACTGTCGCGCCACGGTCGGCGAGGTCGGCAATTCAGCCCACGAACTCTTGAAAATCGGCAAAGCCGGACGCAACCGTTGGAAGGGCAAGCGCCCGCAAACCCGCGGTGTCGCCATGAACCCGGTCGATCACCCGCACGGTGGCGGCGAGGGCAAAACTTCTGGTGGTCGTCATCCGGTGTCACCGTGGGGCAAGCCGGAAGGCCGAACCCGCAAAAAGAAGCAGGAATCCGACAAGCTGATCGTGCGCCGTCGCCGGACGCGCGGTTCGCGGAGGTAATTGTTTATGCCGCGCAGTCTAAAAAAGGGCCCCTTCGTTGATGACCACCTCCTCAAGAAGGTGGATGCTCTCAACGAGTCGGGCACCAAGAAGGTCATAAAGACCTGGTCACGACGCTCAACCATCATTCCTGACATGGTGGGCCACACGATCGCCGTCCACGACGGTCGCAAGCACGTGCCCGTTTATCTCACCGAGTCGATGGTCGGTCACAAACTCGGTGAGTTCGCCCCAACCCGCACCTTCAGGTTCCATGCGGGCCAAGAACGGGGAGCGCGTCGCTGATGACCGGTCCCAAGACCAACGAACACCCCGGAACACGGGCACAGGCCAAGTATGTCCGATCATCGGCCTACAAGGCGCGAGAGGTGCTCAACCAGATCCGCAACAAGTCTTATGGGGAGGCCTCTGAGATTCTGGCCTTCTCCGAACGCGGCATCAGCAAAGATGTGGCCAAAGTGCTGGATTCCGCTGTGGCCAACGCTACGCACAACGACAACCTGATGGCCGAAGATCTATTTGTCTCAGCCTGCTATGCCGATGAGGGGATGACCCTCAAACGAGCCCGGCCGCGGGCCCGTGGTCGTTCCACTCCTATTCTCAAGCGAACTTGCCATATCACCGTGATCGTGAGCCAGTACGACGAAGTCACACTTGAAGCGCTCCGTGAACGTGAGGCAGTCAGCGGTCGCAGCGTCAGCAGCAACGCCGCTGAGGCACGTCGGCGCAGAGTTCAGCGAAGCCGCGAACGCGAGCAGGTTGGCGAGACCGAAGATGAGACTGAAGAGGCACCAGAGCCTGAACAAACAGTCGAAGAACAAGCCGCTGAGATCGTGGCCGCTACCGAAAAAGTCCTGGCATCAAGTGATGCTCCAAGCGATACCGAAGCCACCGATACCGAAGACGCCGCCGAAGACGCCGCCGAAGATGCCGGCGAAGACAGCGACGCCAAGAAACCCGGTAAAGGCACCGGAGAGGAAGACTGATGGGACAGAAAGTCAACCCCTACGGATTCCGCCTCGGCGTCACAACGGAATGGAAGAGCCGCTGGTTCGCCGACCGCCAAGAGTACGCCGACAACGTGATCGAGGACTGGCAGATCCGTGACTTCCTCTTCACCGAACTCCCCCACGCGGCTATCAGCCGGGTTGAGGTGGAACGCACCCGCGACCGTCTTCGTGTGGATGTTCACACTGCCCGTCCCGGGATTGTCATTGGTCGCCGCGGTAGCGAAGCAGACCGCCTACGCGCCGGGCTTACCAAGATTACCGGTAACGCCAAAGTTCAACTCAACATCCAAGAGATCAAACAACCGGAATTCGACGCCGCGTTGATTGCCCAAGGCATCGCCGATCAGCTAGCCGGTCGGGTGGCGTTCCGGCGTGCCATGAAGCGGGCCGTGCAAAACGCTCAAAAAGCGGGTGCCCTCGGCATCCGAGTGCAGTGCTCAGGTCGTCTCGGTGGATCAGAAATGGCTCGCAACGAGTGGTACCTCGAAGGCCGCGTGCCGCTGCACACGCTCAGGGCTGATGTCGACTACGGATTTCGCGAAGCCCCGACCACCTATGGGCGAATTGGCGTGAAGGTATGGCTTTACAAAGGCGACATCCTGCCTTACAAGACCCAAACCGAAGACAAGGCCACGCTGGAAGCCGCTATGGCGACCGGCGAGACATCAGGCCAGTCAAGGTCCCGCAAGATCGTTTCTTCGGCCGCCGCCCGCCGCCGCGAAACGACTGATCGTGAGCCAGACATCGACGAAGAACCGGCACCGCTCATCAAAGAAGCCGACCCTGAGTTTGAAAAGCTCCTCGACGAAGAAGACGCCATCGAAGCGTCAACTCGCGAGCAGAGCGAGACCCCCCACTTCCGCGCGGACGACTGAAGGTTGCCGTCATGTTGATGCCAAAAAAAGTCAAACATCGCAAACAGCACCGAGGTCGCACCAAGGGCTTTGCCAAGGGTGCAACCGAAGTGACCTACGGCGATTTTGGCATCCAGGCTCTTGAGCCAGGATGGATTACCGCCCGTCAGATCGAAGCT
This sequence comes from Candidatus Aldehydirespiratoraceae bacterium, assembly GCA_965198365.1. Taxonomy (GTDB): domain Bacteria; phylum Actinomycetota; class Acidimicrobiia; order Acidimicrobiales; family Aldehydirespiratoraceae; genus VXYK01. The sequence continues at coordinate 3,531,605 of OZ240617.1, forward strand.
GGCCGTATTGCCATGACCCGCCACATCAAACGCGGTGGCAAGGTCTGGATCAATGTCTTCCCAGACAAGCCAGTAACCAGCAAACCCGCCGAGACCCGGATGGGATCAGGAAAAGGCAACCCGGAGCATTGGGTCGCCGTCGTCAAACCCGGTCGCATTCTTTACGAACTGTCTTACCACGACGAAGACGTTGCCCGCGCCGCGATCGAACGCGCCATCCAGAAGATGCCGATCAAAGCCCGCTTCGTAACCCGTGAGGAGGGCTTCTGATGGCCAAGAAGGCCACTTTGGTCGAACTGGACGACACAGACCTCTTTGAGCGTCTCGCCGACTACAAAGAAGAACTGTTCAACCTGCGCTTCCAGTTCGCCACCAACCAATTGGACAATTCGACTCGTTTGAAAGCCGTAAAAAAAGACATTGCCCGCGTACTAACCGAGTTGCGAGCACGTGAGATCGCTGATGCAGAGGCACTCGAAGCGGCTGGGGAGGCCTAAAAATGACGCAATTAGCTGAGCAGCGCAACGCCCGCAAAGTCCGTGAGGGCCTAGTCGTGTCCAACAAGATGGACAAGACCGCGGTGGTGGAAGCTATTGATCGCGTCCAGCACCGCCGCTATTCAAAGACAATTCAGCGCACCAAGCGCCTTCATGTCCACGACGAGGAGAACACTCTTAATGTGGGCGACCGCGTCCGTGTTCAAGAAACTCGTCCGCTTTCCAAAAACAAGCGCTGGCGGCTCGTGGAAATCTTGGAGCGTGCCAAGTGATCCAGCAAGAGTCGCGGCTTCGGGTCGCTGACAACTCGGGAGCGAAAGAGGTCTTGTGTATCAAGGTCCTCGGCGGATCGAAGCGTCGCTATGCGTCGATCGGCGACGTATTCGTGGCCACCGTCAAAGACGCCATCCCGGGGGCACAGGTAAAGAAAGGCGACGTCGTCCGCTGCGTCGTCGTCCGTGTCAAGAAAGAGAAACGCCGCCCCGACGGCAGCTACATCCGCTTCGACGAAAACGCTGCAGTGTTGATCAACGATCAGCGTCAACCACGCGGCACACGTATCTTCGGCCCGGTTGGCCGCGAATTACGTGACAAACAGTTCATGCGCATCGTTTCACTGGCCCCGGAGGTCCTGTGATGAGCGTCAGAAAAAAGCATGCCTCAATGAAAATTCATGCAGGTGACCGGGTCGTCGTCTTGTCAGGAAAAGACAAGGGCGCCGAGGGTGTTGTGGAACGAGCTATTCCTGAAAGAGGAAAGGTGATCGTTGAGGGGATCAACGTTGCGCGCAAGCACCAAGCCCCGACTCGCGGCGACCAGCAAGGTGGAATCATCGACAAAGCGATGCCGATCGACGTTTCCAACGTCGCGGTGGTGAGTCCCGGAGATGGCAAAGCCACTCGCGTTGGCTACCTGATCACTGAAGAAGGCAGAAAAGTCCGCGTCTGTCGCCGTACGGGAGTGGAACTTTAATGCCCAGCACAACCTACGCACCCCGTTTCCACACCCGCTACAACGAGGAAATCCGCGCGGCCCTTAAGGACGAACTCGGCTTGCCCAACCTGATGATGGTTCCCAAGCTCGAAAAGATCGTGCTCAACATGGGAGTCGGCGAAGCAGTCGGTTCCGCCAAGCTGCTCGAATCCGCACTTGCAGACATGACCACGATCGCAGGCCAAAAACCTGTCATCACTCGGGCAAAAAAGTCTCTCGCCAGCTTCAAACTACGCGAAGGCCAGGCCATCGGTTGCAAGGTCACCCTCCGAGGCAACCGCATGTACGAATTCTTCGACCGGCTCATCTCACTGGCCATCCCGCGAATACGCGACTTCCGGGGACTCTCACTGAAGTCGTTCGACGGCAACGGCAACTACACCTTCGGTGTGACCGAACAGCTCATATTTCCCGAGATTGACTACGACACAGTCGGTGCCACCCGAGGCATGGACATCACGATTGTTACGACGGCGACATCCGACGACCAAGGCAGGGCGCTGCTTTCGTCTTTCGGTTTCCCGTTCCGACGCGAAGGGCAATGACCCATGGCAAAAAAAGCACTTAAACAAAAACAACAGCGCACCCCGAAGTTCAAAGTGCGCGCCTACACACGGTGCCGTCGCTGCGGGCGACCACGCTCGGTGTACCGCCGCTTCGGTCTGTGCCGAGTATGTCTGCGCAACATGGCCCACGCGGGCGAACTGCCCGGTGTCAAAAAGGCCAGTTGGTGAGGAGGTGACGCTGCTATGACAATGACCGATCCCATTTCAGACATGCTCACCCGCATCCGCAACGCCAATGTTGCTATGCACGACGAGGTGGTAATGCCCTCCTCCAAACAAAAAATGGCGCTAGCCGGCTTGTTGCAGAACGAGGGCTATATCAGCTCTTTCGCTGAGGTCGACAACGGTGATCGTCCCGGTAGGACCCTGACCATTGAGATGAAGTACTCCCCTGAACGGGCCCGAGTCATCTCTGGACTCAAGCGCGTGTCCAAACCCGGTCTTCGCATATACCGCAGGCGTGACGAGATCCCCCGTGTTCAGGGAGGTCTCGGAGTTGCCGTTGTTTCGACCAACAAGGGTCTCATGTCCGATCGAGAAGCAAGGAAGAACCGCATGGGCGGCGAGATCCTTTGCTTTGTCTGGTGAGGAGCAAATATGAGTCGCGTCGGTAAAACACCAATCACCGTTCCCGACGGTGTAGACGTTTCGATCAACGGGGGCTCGGTCACGGTCGAAGGTGCCAAAGGCTCCCTCAACCAAAAGTTGCCCGGTGGTATCACCGTTAGCCAAAACGATGGAGTCCTGGTAGTCGAACGCCCCGATGACAGCAGTGAATCGAAGGCCTTTCACGGCCTCTCGCGCTCCTTGATCCAAAACATGATTCTTGGCGTTACGCAAGGCTTCAGCAAGGAACTCCAGATTCAAGGCATTGGCTACCGGGCCATCGCCAAGGGCAGCAACAAACTTGAGTTGGCGCTCGGTTTCAGCCATAGCGTCAACATCGAAGCCCCAGAAGGTATCGAGTTCGAGGTACCGCAACAGACCCAGATTTTCGTCAAAGGAATCGACAAACAGCTCGTCGGCCAAGTCGCCGCCGACATTCGCAAGTGGCGCAAGCCTGAGCCCTACAAAGGAAAGGGCATCCGCTATGCGAATGAACGAGTGATTCGCAAGGCCGGAAAGGCAGCCAAGTAATGACCTACACCGTCAAGAAGCGCCGATTGGACCGCCGTCGCCGCCACTACCGAATTCGCAAGACCCTGAGTGGCACCGCGCAACGGCCGCGCCTCGCTGTGCACCGTTCCAACCGCCACATTTCCGCCCAGATCATTGACGACTCGGCAGGCAACACACTCGCGGCCGCGGCTTCAACCGAGAAAACGGTACGACCCGCCAGCAACAGCAACACCGAAACTGCTGGAAAGGTCGGCGCTCTGCTCGCGGAGCGGGCCAAGGCGGCAGGCGTTGACACGGTGGTGTTTGATCGTGGAGGTTTCCGTTACCACGGCCAGGTTGCCGCTCTTGCCGATGCAGCCCGTGAGGGAGGACTGAAGTTCTGATGGCTAATCAACGAAATACCAGACAAACCAGTGATCGAGAGCGCAATCCAGACAACCCACGAGACGGTGGGGAGGGGCTGCGCGAGTCTCGCGTAATCAACATCAACCGTGTCGCCAAGGTCGTGAAAGGTGGGCGCAGGTTCTCTTTCACCGCCTTGGTGGTGATCGGCGATGGTGCCGGCAAGGTTGGCCTCGGCTACGGCAAAGCCAAAGAGGTACCACTGGCGATCCAGAAGGGCACCGAAGAAGCTCGCCGCAACCTGTTCAGCGTTGCCATGGCCGGCTCGACCATCGTTCATGAGACCATCGGGGAGATGGGTGCTGGTCGTGTGATGCTCAAACCCGCCGCTCCCGGTACCGGCGTTATCGCTGGAGGCGCTGCTCGCGCCATCCTTGAGGAAGCCGGCATCAACGACGTGCTCTGCAAATCGCTGGGTTCGTCCAACAACATCAACATCGCTCGCGCCACCATCAATGCTCTGGCGGGCCTCCGTCGCCCCGACGAGATCGCTCGCCTGCGTGGCCTCGACCCCGAAGAGTTTATTCCGGCCGGTCTCTGGGCTGCGTACCAGGAAAACCAGCGTGGTCCAAAGCCAACCACTCCTGCTGAGGTGTGATGATGGCTCTCAAAGTCACTCAGATCCGCTCTACTATCGGTACCAAACCCAAACAAAGGGGTACCTTGCGGGCTCTTGGTCTTCGCAGGATCGGTGCCAGCAGGACACACCAGGACTGTCCCGAGATCCGCGGCATGATTGCTCGGGTCCCTCATCTAGTCGAAGTCACCGAGGTCGACCAATGATCAGACTCCACGATCTGAAGCCCCCTGAAGGCAGCAACCGGCGCCCCAAGCGCAAGGCACGCGGTATCGGCGGTAAAGCCGGAAAGACCGCGGGCCGCGGTCACAAAGGCCAACGCGCCCGTAGCAAAGTCCCTGTCGGGTTCGAGGGCGGTCAGATGCCACTGCTGCAACGCGTCCCCAAACTCCGCGGTTTCACAAACCCGTTCCGGGTTGAGTATCAGGCAATCAACCTCGACACCCTTGAGGAATCAGGTCTCACCGAGGTGTCGCCCGAGTCACTGCTGGCAAAGGGCCTCGTCCACAAGGGCGCCTTGATCAAAATCCTGGGACGTGGTGAAATTTCGCAGGCGATCAATGTGAAGGCTCACGCTTTCTCTGCGTCCGCCGAATCAGCCATCACCGCTGCGGGCGGTAGTGTCGAGAAATTGGCGCTGCCGTGGGGCGACCGCCGTCCTCCGCACGGTAGCTTCAACCAACACACCAACCGCTAACCCCCAGAGAGGATCGCCGTGCTTTCACGGGTTCTGAACGTTTTCCGGGTCGCAGACCTACGGCTGAAGATTCTCTTCACCCTGTCGATGATCGCGCTTTATCGCCTCGGGTCGTTCATCCCCGCACCCGGTGTCGACATCGAAGCGGTTCAAACGCTGCGTGACAGCGCCAACCAGGGCGGAATCCTGGCCTACATGCAACTCTTCTCGGGCGGCGCGCTCACCCAGTTCGCGATCTTCGCGTTGGGGATAATGCCCTACATCACCTCGTCGATCATCATGCAGATCCTCGGTGTGGTCATTCCCAAGATCGAACAGTGGCAGCAGCAAGGCGCAGTGGGTCAGCGCAAGATAACGCAGTGGACCCGGTACCTGACCGTTTCCATTGCTGTGGTCCAGTCCACCAGCTTCGCCTTCCTGTTCCACAATGGCGGTCTGGGGGTCTCGGTGGACCTGCTGCCCAAGTTCAACGCTTGGACCGTGTTCGTGGTGGTGCTGACGCTCACCAGCGGCACCGCATTGTTGATGTGGATGGGAGAGCTGATCACTCAACGAGGCGTCGGCAACGGCATGTCGTTGTTGATCTTCACCAGCGTGGTTTCGACTATGCCTGCTCAAGGTGCAGCCGTTAAGGCCGAAAATGGCAACGCTGCTCTCGTAGGGTTGATCATTGTCGCGGTCGGTCTGCTCGCCTGCATCGTGTTCGTCGAGCAAGGTCAACGTCGGATACCGGTTCAGTTCGCCAAACGGGTGGTGGGTCGCCGCATGTACGGCGGTCAGTCCACCTACATCCCCTTGAAGGTGAACCAGTCCGGCGTGATCCCCATCATCTTCGCCAGTTCGGTCCTGTATGTCCCCAACCTCATCGCTGTGGCGCTGCCCAGCGAGGGAATCGGCGGGAGCATCCAGGGTTGGGTCGACAACAACCTCGCCGAACCAACCGCGATCACCTACCTGGTGTTCTTCGGTCTGTTGATCGTTGGGTTCTCCTATTTCTACACGGCAATAACTTTCGACCCGGCTAAACAGGCTGACACCATCCGCAAGCAGGGCGGCTTCATTCCCGGAATTCGTCCCGGCCCCCAGACCGAGCGTTACCTGGCCCGGATCTTGAGCCGTATCACCTTCCCAGGTGCCTTGTTCATCGCCGGAGTGGCTCTTATTCCCTCAATCCTCATCAAGATCACGCTCGACACCGACCCCACGACTTCGGGTGCCGGTGCCGGCGCCGGTGGTTTCGCTTTCGGCGGTATCTCTCTGTTGATCGCCTCGGGCGTGGCCTTGGAAACGATGAAGCAGATCGACAGCCAGTTGACGATGCGCAACTACGAAGGGTTCCTTCAGTAGATGTCAACTCTCAGAATGGTGATCCTCGGTCGCCAAGGTTCGGGGAAGGGCACCCAATCACTGCGGATCTGCGAGGCCCACGGCTGCATTCATGTCAGCACCGGTGACATGTTGCGTTCTGCGGTGGCGCAAGGCACCGAGTTGGGGCGTCAGGCATCGCAGATCATGGATGCGGGAGGTCTTGTCTCTGATGAGATCATCAACGGCGTCGTCGCCGAACGCTTCAGTCACCGCGACATCACCGAACACGGAGTATTGCTCGACGGCTTTCCCCGCACTGTTGAGCAAGCGAACGCCCTCGAACGCATTCTTGTGAGTCTCTCCCAGGATCTCAGCATCGCCTTGAACCTTGACGTACCAATCGAGATTGTCACACAGCGAATGCTGGATCGCCGCAGAGAAGACGACACCCCCGATGCGATACAGCGGCGACTGGAGCTGTATGAGAAGGAGACCGCTCCCCTGCTCGATTGGTTTACCTCACGGGATTTGCTCAGCACCATCGACGGCGTGGGAACCGAAGACGAAGTATTTGCCCGCATAGAAGCGGCGATCACCGCCCGCAACCAATGAACCCCATAAGTGCGGTCTTTGCAGGTTGGTCACCTTCGGTGAGTCCGGTAGCGTTGTTGTCTGACCTGGGCAACCGGGTCTTTCCGCGTGCGAGCAACAGGGCTTGAACGCGTCTAGGAGGTTGCACCCTGCCGAAGCCTAAGGAAGATGCGATTGTTCTCGAGGGCACCGTCATCGAGTCGCTCCCGAACGCCATGTTCCGGGTCGATTTGGAAAATGGCCACAAGGTGCTCGCACACATAAGCGGAAAGATGCGAATGCACTACATCCGTATCCTTCCTGGGGACCGTGTCCAGGTGGAGTTAACCCCATATGACCTGCAGCGGGGTCGTATTACCTACCGCTACAAGTAGCACCCGGCTTCGGCCGGCTAGCGGCCGCAGAATGCGGTCGGGAGTGAAATGAAAGTTCGAACCAGCGTCAAGAAAATCTGTGACAAGTGCAAGGTGATCAAACGTCGTCGCCGCGTCATGGTGATCTGCGACAATCCCCGTCACAAACAGAGGCAGGGCTGAGATGGCACGCATCAGCGGCGTAGATATCCCACGAGAGAAGCAGGTGGGCACCTCGCTCACCTACATATACGGAATTGGCCGATCCACCGCGCTTGACGTGTGCGAGGCCACCGGCATCGATTCGGCCACGCGAGTACGCGACCTCACAGACGACGAGGTCGCCAAGATCCGCAGCTTTATCGATTCCGACCTTCGAGTTGAGGGCGACCTACGCCGCGAAGTCAGCCAGGACATCAAACGCAAGATGGAGATCGGTTGTTATCAGGGTCTGCGTCATCGCCGGGGTCTGCCGGTTCGGGGTCAGCGCACCCACACCAACGCTCGTACACGCAAGGGTCCCAAGAAGACTATTGCCGGCAAGAAGAAGGTCACGAAGTAATGGCTACTGCAGGGGCGCGAGGGCGTCGGCCTCGTAAACGAGAGCGCAAAAACGTCACTCACGGTGTGGCACACATCAAGAGTTCTTTCAACAACACGATCATTGCCATCAGTGATCAGAAAGGCGACATCATTGCCTGGGCTTCTGCTGGCAATGTGGGCTTTACCGGTTCTCGCAAGTCAACCCCGTTCGCTGCTCAACTCGCCGCCGAACAGGCCGCTCAGAGGGCTATGGAACACGGCGTCCGCAAGGTTGATGTGCAGGTGAAGGGTCCCGGCTCTGGCCGCGAGACTGCAATTCGTTCGATCCAAAACGCGGGAATCGAAGTTACCGGCATCAAAGATGTCACTCCGATCCCCCACAACGGCTGCCGCCTCGTCAAGCGGCGGAGGGCTTAAGCAATGTCACGTTATACCGGCCCCAAAGCACGCGTCTCGCGTCGCTTGGGCACCAACATCTGGGGGACCAAGGGTGAAACCATCGCTCTCGATCGGCGCCCCTACCCTCCCGGTGAACACGGCCGCTCCCGTCGCCGGGGCAACGTTTCTGAGTACCTTTTGCAGCTTCAGGAGAAGCAGAAGGCTCGCCACACTTACGGTTTGACGGAGCGTCAGTTCCGTAACATCTTCACCGAAGCGAGTCGTCGTCAAGGTGTTACCGGCGACAACATGCTGCGCTTTTTGGAGCTTCGACTCGACAACGTGATCTACCGCGCGGGCTGGGGTGCTACTCGTCCTCAGTCTCGTCAGTTTGTCAATCATGGGCACGTCAATGTCAACGGTCGCCGGGTCACCATCCCCAGCTACCGTGTGCGCAAAGGCGATGTCGTTGAGCTACGCGAAAAAGCGCAGAGTTTCACCGTCGTCCAATGGAACTCCGATGTCTTGGACCGCACGCCCCCGGCGTGGCTGGACCAGAGCGGAGAGTTCCAGATTACCGTTCGTGAGCTCCCACTTCGGGAGCAGATCGATATCCCCGTACGCGAACAGCTCATCGTCGAGCTCTACTCCAAGTAGCCGAGGTACCCGATGCTCGTCATTCAGCGCCCAACCGTCGAATCCATTGACGAGGCCGAAGGCAACCTTCAGAGGTTTGCTATCGGCCCGCTGGAACCCGGTTTTGGCCACACAATCGGCAATTCGATCCGCCGCACACTGCTCTCGTCGATCCCCGGTGCCGCGGTAACGCAGGTTCGCTTCGATGAAGCCCTCCACGAGTTCGACACCATCACCGGTGTGGCCGAGGACGTTACCGACATCATTTTGAACCTCAAGGATTTGGTACTCGAGGTCCACAGTGAGGAGCCGGTAACTCTGCGGCTCGACGCTCGTGGCCCGACTCTGGTAACAGCGGGCGACATTCAACCTCACCCTGATGTGGAAGTGCTCAACGGTGATCTGCCTTTGGCCAACGTCAACGAGAAAGGCCGTTTGGCTCTCGACATCACCGTGCAGAGAGGCCGCGGTTATGTGTCTGCCGAACGAAACAGCACAACCACGACTATCGGCGTGATTCCGGTCGATTCGATCTATTCGCCAGTTCGGCGTGTGGCCTTTTTGGTTGAGCCGACCCGAGTTGAGCAGTCCACCGATTTCGATCGTCTCATTCTTGAGATCGAAACCGATGGTTCTATTTCCCCACGCGAGGCTCTTGCTTCGGCCGGTGGCACGCTGCGTGCCTTGGTGCAACTCATCGAGGAGATGAGCGACGAGCCGCAGGGTCTGCAACTTGGTGAAGCCATTCAGGTGGCCACGGGTGGACCCGATATGGATCTTTCGATCGATGCCCTTGAACTGTCTGAGCGTCCTCGCAACTGCCTGAAGCGAGCTCAGGTCAACACTGTCGGAGAGCTCCTGCAGAAATCTGAGATGGACCTTTTGGCTATCACCAACTTCGGACAGAAAAGCCTTGACGAGGTCGTCTCCAAGCTTGACGAGCGGGGTCTCTCGCTCCTGAACCAAGGCTGAACAATGCCAGGTAAACCGCGCAAGGGGCGTCGTTTCGGCGGTAGTTCTCAACATCATAAGCTGATGATGGCCAACCTCGTTTCGTCGCTCATCGCTGCTGAGGGGATCACTACCACGCAGGCCAAGGCGAAGGCCATGCGCCCTATCGCAGAGAAGATGATTACCAAAGCCAAAGCGGGCGGGGTTCACAATCACCGTCATGTAGTCAAGTTCTTGGGTGACCGGGAAATGGCCTCGAAGCTGTTCGACGAGATTGGGCCTCGCTACGAGGACCGCCCGGGTGGCTACACGCGAATCATCAAGCTCGAGAATCGCTCCGGGGACAACGCCCCGATGGCCCGCATCGAACTGGTCTAAGAGGCGGGCAGGCAAGAGCGGACCGCCGAATTTTTTGCGCGCCCGGGAACTGGAGGCCGGCTCTCGTCGTCGGATGGGGTGAACGGACACAACGTTGTCCGCCACCTAGAGCACACGCCGCTTCAGCGCAGCTGCCCGCTGGGCCTCCGGACAGAATTGTTCGGGGGCCCAGCCGTGCATCGCAACTAGACTTGCAGTTGATGCCTTCTGTGAACGCGTTGGCGGGCGATGCCTGAAGCGGTTGGTCCCGCCGCGGTGCCCCCGCCGGAAGGTTTTGTTCGGGTGCGGATGAACGTTGCCTACGACGGAACCCCGTTTCACGGTTTTGCTCGTAACCCAGACGTCGTCACGGTGCAATCCGAACTTGAGAACGCGCTGGCGCAGGTGCTGCGCCACCCGGTCACAGTCACCGGTGCCGGACGTACCGACGCGGGAGTCCACGCCCGCGGCCAAGTCGTTTCGTTCGACGCCGATGAGTCTCATTTCGAGCCGGGTGCGCTGAGCCGGGCCCTCAACCGCATGTTGGGACCGACGATCGCGGTCGACAAGATCGAAACGGCACCGCCCAGCTTCGACGCGCGCTTCAGTTGCACCGGACGCAGCTATCGCTACCACGTCTTCAACCGCGCCGTGATTGATCCTCTTACCAGGCATTTCACCTGGCATGTGCGCGACCGACTGGACATCGACGCGATGCAGCGGGCTAGCGAAGCGATAATCGGCACGCACGACTTCACTTCGTTTTCGAAGCGCAACAAGAGCAAGCCACAGCAACTGTTCGTACGCACGGTTCGCCAAGCGCAGTGGCGCAGATCCGGCGACACTGTTTCCGGCGACACTGTCACCTTTGAAATCACGGCCAGTGCTTTCACTCATCAGATGGTGCGAAGCCTGGTGGGCATGTGTGTTGAGATCGGGCGAGGTCGGCGTTGCGTCGAAGATATGGGCGTGGTGCTAGGAGCCTTGAGCCGAGACGCTGCCCCAAGCCCCGCTCCTAGCCGTGGGCTGGTGCTTTGGCGTGCCCATTACGACTGAGCAGCGCCGGGAATCAGGCGAAGTCAAGAGGCCGAGCGGATTGATCCCGAACACGGCCGCGACCGAGCGAGGCCGCGGCCCGAGCGGCCCGCCCGCAGCCCGAGCGGCCCGCCCGCGGCCCGAGCGGCCCGGTGAGCGCAGCGAACAAGAGCGGGAGGTGGAGCGCAGCGAACAAGAGCGGGAGGTGGAGCGCAGCGAACAAGAGCGGGAGACAACGGGTCTGGGCGCAATCACTATGTTCAATCCGCGCATGTTCTAAGCCTAGAAATGTGTCGTTCGGGACTCAGGGCCGTAGCCTCATACAGTCCCGTATTTGTCTCGGAGAGTTCCGTGTCCACCACCGCAATAAAGGCCAGCGAGATCGAACGTCGTTGGCATGTCGTTGATGCCCAGGGGTTGGTCCTTGGTCGGCTCGCGACCGAGGTCGCCAACATTCTGCGCGGTAAGCACAAGGCCACTTATACCCCCCATCTCGACACTGGCGACCATGTCATCATCGTCAACGCCGCCAAGGTCGTGCTTACCGGTGGCAAGGCCGAAAAGAAGATTGTGTACACCCACTCGGGCTACCCCGGTGGCATCAGTGCCGAAACTTACGGACACAAGCTCTCTCGCAAACCCGAGCAGGCCGTGCTCGATACCGTCCGGGGGATGATCCCCAAGACTCGTCTCGGTCGTGCTCAGATCAAGAAATTGAAGGTCTACGCGGGCCCTACGCATCCTCACGAAGCGCAGAAACCGCAACCTTTGGAGATCGCTCATGCCGTGGCGCGTGATCAAGCCCAACAAGGTCAAAGCTGATGCCTGCCCCAATTATGCAATCCACTGGCCGTCGTAAGCGCTCCGTCGCTCGTGTGCGATTCCGGTCTGGAAACGGGGTAGTCACCGTGAACGGCAGGACTCTCGACGAGTACTTCCCGTCTCGGACCCACCGAATGCTCTCAACGCAGCCATTGGTAGTGACCGAAACCAACGAGACATACGACATCGACGCCACGATTCACGGTGGCGGCACTAGCGGTCAGGCTGGAGCGCTCCGTCTGGGAATTGCTCGAGGTCTCGTGAAGATCGATGTCGAGCACCGCGATGCTCTTAAGAGGGCCGGCTTCCTCACTCGCGATCCTCGCAAGAAGGAGTCGAAGAAGTACGGCCTCAAGAAGGCCCGCAAGGCTCCTCAGTACAGCAAGCGCTAATCTCTTGGGCGCACACTCGGGACTCATTCGGTCCTTGGGTGTTGAGGAGAATTCGTGAGCTTGCGTTTTGGGACCGACGGTGTGCGTGGCGATACGCATACGCTGTTGTCTGCGGAGGCTGTCGCCGCGCTGGGCCGCGCCGGAGCGGAAGTGCTCGGCGCAACGGGGTTTGCGGTTGGACGTGACACTCGGGCGTCGAGCCCGATACTTGCTGCCGCGATTCACGGCGGGATAGCTACCGCTGGTGGTCATTCAGCCGATCTCGGGGTTGTGGCCACACCTGCGGTGGCGCGCTGGTGCCACGACAAAGACGTTGCGGGCGCCGTTGTGTCGGCTTCGCACAACCCGTGGCATGACAACGGGGTGAAGTTCTTCGCCGCTGGCGGCATGAAGCTGTCCGAGGATTCACAGCAACAGATCCAGCAGCGCTTCGATCACTACTTCGAGGCAGGCGGCACAGCGGTTGAATCCGCTGGGGTTGACCGACATCGCGAGGCGGTTGAATGTCATCTAGGTGCGGTCGTTGCCAGCCTTGACGGTCGTACTCTTGGCGGGCTGAGGGTGGTAGCTGACCTCGCCAACGGCGCGGCGACAACCGTTGCTGAACGGGCATTGACTGATACTGGCGCGGAGGTGACGGTCATCCACGATTCACCCGACGGTTACAACATCAACGATGGCTGCGGGTCCACTGATCTCAAGTCTTTGCAAGACACGGTCGTTGAGAGGCGCGCCGATATTGGCCTGGGGTTCGATGGCGACGCCGACCGCGTGCTGGCGGTTGATGCCGCAGGTGAACTCGTCGACGGCGATCAAATCATCGCCATCTGCGCGCTTGACCGACACAGACGTCAGCTACTCACCAACAACACGGTGGTGGTGACCGCGATGACCAATCTCGGGTTTCGACTCGCTATGGATGCCGCCGGGATCGAAGTTGTCGACACCAGAGTCGGTGATCGCTACGTGCTCGAAGCGCTCAATGCCAGAGGACTCTCGCTCGGCGGGGAGCAGTCGGGGCATGTGATATTCCGTGACCTGGCGACGACCGGCGACGGACTCCTTACCGCTGTCCAACTGCTAGACGTTTTGGTCCGCCGCAACGCAAGCCTGGCTGAGTTGGCCGCGAAGGCCATGACCCGATTGCCTCAAGTATTGTCCAACGTCGTGGTGCCAAAGCTGATTTCCGAGCATGAAGCCCAGTTGCTTGACCGACAGTGTGCACCGTTGATCGACGCGGCGATGGCTCGTCTAGCTCAGAAGGGCCGAATTCTGATTCGGCCCTCCGGTACCGAGCCTCTGGTTCGTGTGATGGTGGAGGCCGAAACCACAGCCGAAGCACAGATGGAAGCAGATGCTCTGGCTGACGCGGTCGCCCTGTTGCTCAGCTAACGCCACCGGTCACCGACCGGCGCAGGCGAGGGTAAACTCATTTGGCAGTTTCGGCTTGGAGAAGCTTCGACCGATACGCTCGGCCTCGAATTGGAGGACCCATGTGCGGGATCATCGCAATCGTCCGGCGACCGTCGAGGCGGCCGACTCCGCTCAAAGATGAAATCCTGGTACCGCTCAGGGCCGTGGAGCAGTCGTTTTCGGATCTTGATGGTGGCGTGACGTGTGCCGTGCTGCGCGACGCAGCCGACGAGTTGGCTGAGGTCGATTCGCGACTGCGCGGCGTTCCTGGGCTTCGTCTGCTGTTGCAAGACCGTTCAGTAGCTGGAGTATTGGCTCACAACTGCGATCAGATACTGGCCGCGGTGCAAGAAATCGAAACAACACTGGAATCGGACCCAACACTCGATACTGCTGATCTCGAACGACGCAACCACGAGTTGAATCGCATTCGCGATGCGCTTTGGGCTATCACTCGGGATCGACTCCGTGCCGCCGACAGCGTCGCCCAATTGAGCAATGACTCAACTACAACCAGCGCGCTTGAGGCGTTCCTGTCGGTTCATCAGGCGTTGGCGTCGCTTGATCGCCTCGAAGTCCGGGGCCGTGACTCGGCGGGAATTCATCTGCTTGTTCGCGACCACGCGCTTGATCTGGATGATCCGGCGCTTCAGGCGGAAATCGCACGTCGCAGCGTCGATGATAATTTCGGCTCGGGCAGCGTAAGGGTCGTTGACGGTCTTGTGAGCGTGGTTCATAAGGTGGCTTCCGAGATCGGCGAGTTGGGCGACAACACTGCGGCGCTGCGAGAGGCGTTGATCCAAGACGAGCTGTTGGCGGCCGCGCTGGCCAATGACACAGCTCAAGCTGTCGTGTTGGCGCATACTCGGTGGGCTTCGGTCGGCATCATTTCTGAATCCAACGCGCATCCTCTCAACAGCGAATTGGTCTCAACGGTCGGCCCCTATGTCGTGGGCGCTCTCAATGGCGACGTCGACAATTTCGCCGATCTCATTGCCGAGGAGGGTGTCCACATTCAAGAGGCGATCACCACCGACGCCAAGGTCATCCCGTCGTTGATGAGTCAGCGGCTAGCCGAGGGGCACAGTTCCGCAGAGGCGTTCCGGCGTACCGTAGCCACCTTCGAAGGATCAGTGGCAATTGCGGCTAGCACCGCCACAGCACCGCAGCATCTTCAATTGGCCCTTCGTGGGAGTGGTCAAGCTTTGTACATCGGCTTGGCTGAGGATGCCTACATCGTGGCCAGCGAGCCTTACGGCGTGGTTGAGGAAACTTCTCGCTATGTGCGCATGGATGGTGAAACCCCGGGGAACCCGGATAATCCCAATGCCAGCCGCGGCCAGATCGTTGAACTCGACAGCGAAAATGCAGGCACCGCGGCGGGCATGCTGCGCCGGGCTTATGACGGCACTGACCTGAAGGTCACCGACGATGACGTGTTCACAGCCGAGGTCACCACCCGTGATATTGACCGCGGCGACAGCCCTCACTACCTGCTCAAAGAGCTCGGTGAGGCCCCTGAGTCTTTCGGCAAGACCCTGCGGGGCAAGATCGTCGATGGCGTCGACGGCCCGGAAGTATCGTTCGGGCCGGAGATCGTCCCCCGCAAGGTTCGCCAAGGTTTGCGCGACGGATCGATTAAGCGGGTCGTGATAATCGGTCAAGGCACTGCCGCAGTGGCCGGTCAAAGCCTCGCGGTAACGCTTGATGCGCTAGTTCGGAAGGGCCAGATAGTCACCGAGGCGATTTTGGCCACGGAATTGTCAGGGTTCTTACTTCGTTCGGACATGTCCGACACTCTGGTCGTGGCGGTGAGCCAGTCGGGTACTACCACCGACACCAACCGCACGGTCGACATTGTGCGGAATCGGGGCGCGCAAGTTATTGCCATCGTGAACCGCCGCGGCAGCGACCTCACGGATCGGGCTGATGGCGTGTTGTATACCTCTGACGGTCGAGATGTGGAGATGAGCGTCGCCTCGACTAAGGCCTTTTATTCGCAGATCGCCGCCGGGTTGCTGTTGGCCATTTCCATTGCCAACGACTTGCAAGGCGACGAGGGCGCCGAGGACCGTCGCTCGCTGCTGAGCGCAATCCACGATGTGGCCAAAGCTATGGAAACTGTCTTGGGCCGCCGCGACATCATCGGCGAAGCTGCCCGTCAATTCGCTCCGAGTCGCCGTTATTGGGCTCTGGTCGGCAACGGCGCAAACCGCATCGCTGCCAATGAAGTGCGGATCAAGCTCTCAGAACTCTGCTACAAGTCGATGTCCGCTGATGCGACAGAGGACAAAAAGCACATTGATCTCTCGGCGGAACCACTGATCATTGTGTGCGCGGCTGGACTCTCGGGTTCAACGGCCGACGACGTGGCGAAAGAAGTCGGGATTTTTCGAGCTCACAAAGCAGCACCGATCGTGATCGCTGACGAGGGCGAAGGCCGCTTCGATGCTGCTTTGGCGGTGATTCCGGTCCCTGCCATCGACAGCCGGCTCGGATTCATTCTGTCGACGATGGTCGGACACCTGTTCGGCTACGAGGCGGCTTTGGCCATTGACGCTCAGGCGCAACCGTTACGCGAAGCCCACAGCGCCATCGAGCAGGCCGCGGCTCGTTCTTTTCTCAACGGGGAGCAAGCCTTGGCTTGGGTGGAACCCGTAATCGAAAGATCTGCGGCAACATTTTTTGATGGCATTCGGACAGGTGATTACAACGGTCATCTCGAAGCGGGGACTGCTGTCAAGTTGGCTTCGCTGTTCCGCTTCGCATTGGGTTCTTCGCCACTTGAGGCATATCAGATTGAGTACGGCAAGGTTGGCACACCTGCGGTGATTCTCGATGATCTCGCGGCGGCTCTCAGCGTCGGGATCGACGAGTTGACCAGGCCGATAGACGCGATCAAGCACCAAGCCAAGACCGTGACGGTCGGTATTTCTCGCTCCGATGAGACGCTTTTGGAGGTGCCGCTGGCGTTCGCGGCGTTAGAAGCAGGTGCTCCCCGCGATCGGCTCAGCTACGCCTCGTTGCGCACCTTGGCCGATCTTGATCCTGCGGTTGATGAAGTTCTGGGCCATACCCGGTATCGAGTCGAAGGCCTTGATGCCGATGGTGCCGGTGAGGCGACCGTAGTGGTCGTCGATCGCGGTGGAATCTCACGCCACATTGTGTCTCGCACAGATCGTTTCCCGAGATTGCGGGGAACCAAGCACCAGGTTGCGCTTGAGCGTCGGGTTTTTGTTGCCCGCGGCCGCTCCGATGACCGCTGCGTGATCATCATCCCCGAACTCAAAGACAACGTAACGACGGGCCTCACGCTGCTTCAGGTCAAGTTCGCCGACTCTCTTACCGCAGCCGCGGCTCGTGGCGTGCTGCGCGGCTACCGCAATCGCTATTCGGCCCTGTATGACGCGGTCGTTGAGACCGAAGAGGTGTTCCGTGAGGACCTTCTCGCCACTGAGTACGTCGCCGATTTGTTGACCTTGCCGATCAACGTACTTGCCGATCGTTGGCGCACCGGCAGGTAGTGGTTCGTCGCTGATTTGGTGGGGGCCGTGTGAACCCGCTGCCGACGCTTCGGTGATGTCTATGGCCACTCGCCTTCGTTGGCTTTGGAGATGTCGTTGGCGGTTCGGGTCCAGGCGAAGGGTCTGGGGTTGTCGTTCTTGCCTTGGGTTCTGAGGTTCCACCTATTGGCTTGACGCTTTGTGAAAGAGGTCAGCCATGACGATGACGGAACATGACAAGCCGTTGGTTGGGGCCCGGCGGCGATCCACAGAGGAGTTCAAGGCTGACGCGACTGCGTTGGTGCTGGACTGTGAACTGTCGGTCTCGCGAGTTGTTTGTGGCTTGGGGATCGGCCGATACGGCTCTGGCGAACCCGGGCTTCGTGTCTCAGGGTGTCATGTCTGGTGTTTGACGATTCCTCCAAGATCAGGGGAAGCCCACCTCGCCGATCCCCGACAGTTGAGCCACCTCAGCAACCGATCTGCGAACCTCCAGAACGATCCGCACAGACCGACCTTGAACTCCGGGTCATACTGGCTTCGCATCTCAGGTGTCATGTCTGGTGTTAGAGCGCCCGCAGAAAGGTGAGAGCCTGTCATGTGGCGGCGGTGCCACTCCCGCTCTTGTTCGCTGCGCTCACGGGCCGCTCGGGCCACGGCCTCGCGCCGTATGGTCCGCGTTGTCCCACCTATTCGCTCGGCCTCTTACCCGATTCCTCCAGGATCAGGGGCCGTTTGGTGGGTTGTTGGGGTTGATGATTTTGTAGCCGGTGTTGGTTTTGACCACGATGTAGCCGCGGTCGTGGATGTTGTGGTGGCACAGCGGGCAGGCGAGACACATGGAGTCGATGTCGGTGAGCCCGCCGTCTTCCCAGGGAACGATGTGATGGATCTCGCAGCGTTCAGGACCAGCGGTACAGTCTTTGCCTGTGCAGTGCCGGTCGCGGGCGATGATGGCTTTGACTTGAGCTTCGGTTGCGTGTCGATGGGTGCGTCCCACCCAGAGGGGTTGTCCTTCACCGTCGAAAACGACGCCGGTGATAGCAGCGGTGCACATGAGCCGTTCCAACACTGTTTGCGGCAGCGCTTCACCCCCGACGATCTCGGCGACACCGGTCGGGTTGTCGCCGCGGAGGCGTTCAATGTCGGCTACTGCGATGAGTTGTGTGCGTGTGCTGCCGGGTCCGCGTCGTGCCGGGTTGGTCAACAACGCCACGAACGCGTCTGCCATTCGTTGTGGCGTTGTGCGCACATCATCTGGGGCACCGTCGCGGCCGCCGTCGTCGCGCCACAACCGGTCGTACTCGACATTGATTGCTTTGACCACTTGTTGATAGCTGGTCGGGTCCAACTCAGCGAGCAGCACACCCATGCCTTGTTCGTTGATCCAGTGTTTCAACAACCGGTTACGGCGCTGCTGTTGATACAACTCAGCACCGTCGTCGGGTTGGTTGCGGTTCACCCACCGCCGCGACTGTTCAGCAAACACATCAACAGAAGAAGTCTCAGCAAGCTTCGACAACTCATCGTCAACTTGCCCAGGCGAAGTCTTCCCAGCAGCTCCGACAGCGACCGCGGCGTGCTCCGCGGTGATCGCGCCTCCAGCCAACGCTTCAGCGAGCTTGGGCATCTCAGCGAGCCCAGCAGCAGTCTTCGCAACCGAGTTCGCGGCACGAGTAGACATGCGCCCCGCCTCACGCAGCACCGTCTTGGAGTTCACCCCACCATCATCAAGAGCCTCGATCTCAGTCGCGCACCGCGTCTGCAACGCATTCAACGCCGCCACAACCCGACCAGCACCCGCGACCAGACCCTCCAACTCGCCGCGGCATAGCCCAGACGTCACGACCTCCCGGGTTTGTTGGATCATCGAATCGAACATGACCACAACCTACTCAAAGGGTGTGACACTGTATGAAATATGCATCTGTTCCGCACGTCACAGACCCACACCCGCGCCGCACCTCGAACCCCCACAACACCCGGGTCGTTCCCGGCATCCCCACCAACTCTCAGCGCCTCGATCTCAGTCGCGCAACGAGTCTGCAACGCACCCAACGCGGCGATCACCCGCCCAGCACCCGCGACCACAGCTTCCAACTCGCCACGGCAAAGACCAGAAGTCACCACCTCCCGGGTCTGCTGGATCATCGAATCGAACATGACCACAACCTACCGACAGGGTGTGACACTACATGAAATAACCAACGAAGGAGCATCTACCCGGACCGGTTCAACACCTCGAACCCGCCGGAGGAAGCAGCCGCCCACCCCGCCCGAAAGCCAGCAACAACAAACCCGAAGCGAAACCCGACGAGTCCACAGGCTCTACGTAACCAACCAAGTCTTCCGCCGAATGCGGCGCGGCGAACAGACCCGAACACAACCCCGCGCGCACACCGCTTGACAAGGGAGCGTCTGACAGACCCGACAGACCCCCGCCACGGCGAGCAATAGGGCTGCATGCTTTGACTCCTCGGGAGCGATGACTAGCGTGTCGTGTCTATGACTGATCTGCGTTCTGTTTTATTGGTTGGGGTGAGCAGGGTCTGGTCGAGCCTCACGCTGGTTTTGGTGTTGACAGCAGCGTTGATGGGAACCCCGTCACCTGCTGGGGCCGTCGCGGGATACGGAGACGTGGCTGAGGCCACCTGGTACACAGATGCGGTGCAATGGTCAACCGACAACACCATCACCGGTATTGCCGGGTCCTGTTTCGGGCCTGAGACTGCGGTGTCGCGTGGCGAGACCGCTGTGTGGATCTACAACATGGAGAACCAGCCCGACGCCGGTGAGCCCCATTCGTTCACCGATGTGACCGACGAGTCTCAACACGACGCAGTCTCGTGGATGGCCAACAACGAGATCACCACCGGCACGTCACCCACCACCTTTTCACCCGACGACACCCTGAGGCGTAGCCAAGTCTCAGCGTTTTTGCATCGCCTTGCAGGTGAGCCTTCGGCGCCGCCTCACGGTTTTGTTGATGTAGTGGCAGCTTGGCAACAAGAACCGGTGTCGTGGATGGCCCACACCGGTATCACCACCGGCACGTCACCCAACACCTTCGCTCCCGAAGACACCGTGACCCGTGCCCAACTCGTCACCTTCCTGTACCGCTATCAGGGCGAACCAGAAGTAACCCTCAACACCACAACCCCGGACTGCGCCCCCACCTTCAAATCTGTCAGCGCAGGCGGCCAGCATAGTTGCGCCATACGCAGCGACGACACTGCCGTCTGCTGGGGAAACAACGGGTCTGGGCGGGCCGACGCGCCGACAGGTGGTTTCAAATCTGTCAGCGCAGGCGGCTACCATAGTTGCGCCGTACGCAGCGACGACACTGCCGTATGCTGGGGAAACAACGGGTCTGGGCAGGCTGACGCGCCGACAGGTGGTTTCAAATCTGTCAGCGCAGGCAGCGCAGGCGGCGGCCATAGTTGCGCCGTACGCAGCGACGACACTGCCGTCTGCTGGGGATACAACGGGTCTGGGCGGGCCGACGCGCCGACAGGTGGTTTCAAAACAATCAGCGCAGGCGGCGGCCATAGTTGCGCCGTACGCAGCGACGACACTGCCGTCTGCTGGGGATACAACGGGTCTGGGCAGGCTGACGCGCCGACAGGTGGTTTCAAATCTGTCAGCGCAGGCGGCGGCCATAGTTGCGCCGTACGCAGCGACGACACTGCCGTCTGCTGGGGATACAACGATCGTGGGCAGGCTGACGCGCCGACAGGTGGTTTCAAATCTGTCAGCGCAGGCAGTAGACATAGTTGCGGAATACGCAGCGACGACACTGCCGTATGCTGGGGAAACAACAGGTCTGGGCAGGCTGACGCGCCGACAGGTGGTTTCAAATCTGTCAGCGCAGGCAGTAGACATAGTTGCGGAATACGCAGCGACGACACTGCCGCATGCTGGGGAAACAACGAATATGGGCAGGCCGACGCGCTGACAGGTGGTTTCAAATCTGTCAGCGCAGGCGACGCCCATAGTTGCGCCATACGCAGCGACGACACAGCCGTATGCTGGGGAAGCAGCTGGGCTGGGCAGGCTGACGCGCCGACAGGTGAGTTCAAAACAATCAGCGCAGGCTGGGGCCATAGTTGCGCCGTACGCAGCGACGACACTGCCGTGTGCTGGGGAGCCAACTTTTCTGGGGAGATTGACGCGCCGACGGGTGGGTTCAAATCTGTCAGTGCAGGCGGCAGCTATAGTTGCGCCATACGCAGCGACGACACTGCCGTATGCTGGGGAAGCAGCTGGGCTGGGCAGGCTGACGCGCCGACAGGTGAGTTCAAAACAATCAGCGCAGGCTGGGGCCGCCATAGTTGCGCCATACGCAGCGACGACACTGCCGTCTGCTGGGGATCCAACGCGGACGGGCAGGCCGACGCGCCGACAGGTGGTTTCAAATCTGTCAGCGCAGGCGACGGCCATAGTTGCGCCGTACGCAGCGACAACACAGCTGTCTGCTGGGGAAACAACGAATATGGGCAGGCTGACGCGCCGACAGGTGGTTTCAAATCTGTCAGCGCAGGCGGCGGCCATAGTTGCGCCGTACGCAGCGACGACACTGCCGTGTGCTGGGGAGACAACGGATATGGGCGGGCTGACGCGCCGGCAGGTGGTTTCAAATCTGTCAGCGCAGGCGGCGGCCATAGTTGCGAAATACGCGGCGACGACCATGCAGCCTGCCATAGTTGCGCCATACGCAGCGACGACACTGCCGTCTGCTGGGGCGTCCCCTCACTGATTCTTCCCGCACGGTGATTCTGGGCAGTCCGTCGCATTGCTGATATTCGGGTCGACGTTCAAGCTGTCCCGAACAAGGCGACGGGGCTCGAGGAACTCGTCCGTCGCATTGCTGATATTCGGGTCGACGTTCCGGGGTGATCCTGGTTGGTGCTGTTGTTGCCGGCCGGCTAGGGGACGATGCGGCCATTGAGTGCCTTCATTGTTGTGCTTGATGGGCGGTTCGGACGCCGAGATAGCGGCGCGGTAGGCTGCGGGGGTGCTCGGTATCGGAACCGACCTCGTCGACATCGATCGTTTCCGCGACGTACTGGAACGAACGCCCGGACTGATTGATCGCGTGTTTCGGGCCGACGAACTGGCTTACGCCAACCGAGCCGGCGACCCGGTGCCTCGATTGGCTGCTCGTTTTGCTGCCAAAGAAGCAACTCTGAAATCGATGGGTTGCGGTCTCGGCGCGATGAAGATGCGCGACATCGAAGTGCTGCACCATGACGACGGCCGTCCCGAACTGCGGTTGCATGCCGGTGCTTCGAAGCGGGCCGAGACCTTCGGTGCCGCCCGCTTCGCGGTCACTATCAGCCATACCGACCAGTTGGCGCAAGCTGTGGTCGTGGCCCTAGCCGAATGATGCACCCGACCGCGATGCACCCGCGTGGGATGTGCCGGACCAGGCTGCACCCGACCGCGAAGTACCGGGCCGCGATGTACCCGACCGGGAGACGGCGGCACGGGGTCACCTGCGACCTGGCCGAGGGGAGCCACGGCTGATGTTGGCGATTGTCACTCCCGAGGAGATGGCAGCGATCGACGAGGCTGCGCCTGAACCGGTTGAGGTGTTGATTGATCGAGCAGCACGCCACGTCGCCCGAGAAGCCATCGACTTGATGGGCGGGGTGTACGGACGTCGCGTGACCGTGCTCGCTGGGCCGGGCAACAACGGTGCCGACGGACGGGTGGCGGCTGCGCACCTTTCCCGCCGGGGAGTGCGGGTTTCGGTGATTGACGCACTAGACGCCCCGGAATCGCTGCGGCCGGTTGACCTTGTGATTGATGCCGCCTTCGGAACTGGCCTGACCCGTCCTTACCTGCCCCCGGTAGTCGCGGAAACTCAGCGTGTCATGGCTGTCGACATACCGTCGGGTGTTGACGGTTTGACAGGTGGGCGTCTCGGCCTTCCGCTTTCAGCGGAGCGCACGGTTACTTTCGCGGCACTCAAGCCAGGCCTCGTATTGGAACCGGGACGCTCTCTGGCCGGCGAAGTACGGGTGGTCGATATTGGCTTGGATGTGGGTCAACCTTCACGGCACGCGGTTGAAGACGCCGATGTGGCAGCTCTTATTCCGAAGTCGTCAGCCGAAGACCACAAGTGGCGTTCAGGTGTGCGCATCGTCGGTGGTTCCGGCGGCATGATGGGAGCCGCTTGGTTGGCTGCCCGCGCGGCACAGCGCGCCGGCGCCGGGATGGTGCAGTTGGCCATGCCGGGCGCGCGCGGCAACGAAGGACCGACCGAGGCTGTTCTGTTGCCGTTGCCCGCTCTCGCGTGGGCTGGTGATGCTCTTGAGGGGTTCGACGACCGTGTCCGAGCCGTACTCATGGGTCCTGGCCTGGGCCACGCAGACCCCCAAAGTGTTCTGGCAATGCTTGAAGTTGGAGTACCGCTGGTGATTGATGGCGATGCTCTGACCGCTGAGGTAGCGGAGACGCTTGATGTCCGCTCAGCACCCACGATCTTGACACCGCATGACGGGGAATGGCAGCGACTGGGCGGTGACGGGGGCCCCGACCGTCTCGAACGAACCCGAGAATTTGCGGTCAAACACGCGGTCACGGTGATCCGCAAGGGGCCGACGACGGTGATCGCCGCGCCGAACGGACAGATCCGAGTGGTCACCTCCGGAACATCGGCTTTGGCGACCGCCGGAACCGGCGATGTCTTAGCCGGATTCGTTGTCGCTCTACTGGCTCAGGGTTTGACAGCTCTCGACGCCGCAACCGTCGCCGCTCATGTGCACGGCGCCGCGGGCTCCCTTCTAGGCCCCGGTCTGATCGCTAGTGACCTTCCCGACACTTTCAGTTCAGTAATCCGCAAGCTGACCTGAGCGTTACTCACCGAGTGGCGCCAGTCAGCGGATCGCAGATTGGAGTTGGGTGACATGGAGGGGGATTGTGGTTGAGCGGCTGATCGTTCCCCACCAATGCCAACTGGGATTGGTGTTGGTCTGTTGCCAGATGTTCCAGCGGACAGTGGCTGTCAGGTCGAACGGTGATCCGCTGCTGTTTGTGTAGGTGTAGGTGCAGCGGCTGGTCTGAGGTTGGTTTGTTGTCGAGTCCCAAACTTTGGAGACGTCCTGGGTGCACACGCGACTTGCACCGTTGCCGAAGTCCCAGGTGACATCACGGAATGATGCCCAAACGGTGGCCCACACCGGGCCGGCGTTGGCCGAGACTTGGTCGTAGTGAAGCTGACTCGTCACCGCCAACCAACTCGGAATTCCGACGATTTGTTGGTGGGGTGGCGACAGTTCAATCTCTGGAAGCTCGAAATCGATGTGAGCGATCGCGAACTGCGCTGCTTCCCCGGTCGACACAGCTTCTCCGGGTATCTCGCGTCTCCCAGGGTATTGCCTGATTATGGGGTATCCGGGGTAGGGGTCGTCGCGCTCGTCGGTCCAGCAGTTGAGGGCATAGAAATGGCCGACTATTGGACTGACGGGATCTCCGAGGAGAACGATCACTTCTGAACCGAAACCACCCCTGAAGCGGAACCAACCACAGTAGATCGTCGGGCCAGTTCCCGGCCGGCCTGGATGCGAGGTGGTGGTCAGAGACCCCGACGAACCTGCAGTAACAACCACGCCACCGACTGTTTCCTCGACGTTGGTACCATCGGCCGACGCCCCGGTGCTCAATGCGAGAACCAAGATGACAGTTATTGATATGAAGCGATACATGCTTCCTCCGCGTCAAACTTCTGGACTGTCTGGTTTCCGCTGACCAACCAACTCCCGTAGTGGTTGGAAACAGTCACCTGTCGCCAGTAGTAGCCGACCGAGTCGTCAATGATCTCCTTGGTGCCAATGTCGTACAGCACGCCGTTGTTGCGCAAGCAGAGGTCGACTACCGCGATGGATCCTTGCCTCCAGACGATGTGCGGTGATTTCACCCAAGGTTGTCGATCTTCGGCCCAGCGAACCGCTTTTCTGACTTCAAGGTTCTCGCGAGCTTTCGCCCTGAGTCTGTCAGCGAACTCAGGCACTGCTACCTCGTCCCAAAGCGGGCTGGCCGGATCTGGAGGATCATTGGCCTCGATCAGCACTTCGTAGTAGCGCTCAATAGCAGCAAAGATCTGCTGCTCTTCGCTCATGGGAACCCCCGTGGTGGTGGGAGCCGCCGAAGTTGGAGGTGTCGTTGGAACCAAAGACATGGTTGAAGGTGTCACCGTAGTTGTAGTCGGCGGCACCGTGGTCGTGGGAGACGCAGTAATCGGTGCTGCGGTGGTTGGTGGGATTGTGGTCGTGACCGACTCAGCCGCATTGCTGCCGTCGTCGCTGCAGCCGGAGGCCACAAGCACAGCACACAACATCCCACCAACACACCGCAGCACCAAACTGCCTAACGTTCCGCTGACACGACGCACCGAACCGCCCGGTGCATCGCTGACGCGACACGGGACTTTCCTGCTTACCATTCCGCCAACGGATCGCAGTACCAACACGCTCAACGGTGCTTCAACACGGCGTGGGAGAAGTCCGCCTCTCGTCCCGCTAGTTGTTCGCAACATTGTGCCCGCCTGTGAGTCGTTGTCCCGTCGAGGTGAAGATACATGATATATCTGAAAATACAACAAGGAATCCCAGGAATACGATTGTGGTGGCTTACGAAAGTCAAACGCCGGTAGTTTTCGGGGGGTGAAGGTTGAAATTGCGGGTGTGACTGTCGGACATTGGACCGACTCAGCAGCGCGCACCGGTTGCACGGTTGTCCTGTTGCCGCCTTCGACAACCGCTTCCGGCGAAGTCCGCGGGGGTGCCCCAGCAACCCGAGAGTTCGAACTGTTGAACCCAACTCGACTCGTCAACCATGTGGATGCAGTGGTGCTGAGCGGTGGGTCGGCTTTCGGGCTGTCCGCCGCCGATGGTGTTGTGTCAGCGCTTGAGGCTCAAGGCCGAGGGTTCGAGACCAAGAGCGCCAACGTGCCGATTGTCGTGGCGATGAGCCTGTATGACCTCGGTGTCGGTGACGCAGCGGTCCGTCCCGGTCCAATCCAGGGAGCTAGGGCGTTGGCTGCGTGCAGCACCGATCCTGGGGTTGGCCCCCTCGGCGCCGGCGCAGGAGCCACCGTGGGCAAGTGGCGACAGCCAGATGACCCATCCGCTGGCGGGATCGGGATGTTCACCGTTCGCAAAGGCGAGTTGGTGGTAACTGTGCTGGTAGCCAACAACGCCTCAGGCGATATCGATGACGGAACCGTCGCCGCCGAAATCGCCGAGGGCACCTTCGAGGATTGGCCCGAGTCTTTCGGCGGTGACTCTTTTGCTACAGATGGCGGCAACACAGTGATTGGTGTTGTTATAACCAATGCCCGCTTAGACCCCGTTGGATGCAAAGTGGTTGCTCAAGGAGCGCACGATGGTTTGGCCCGTGCGGTCTTTCCTCCTCACACTCGTTCCGATGGTGACGCCTTTGTTGCAGCCGCCACCGGAGAATTCGATGCTCATGTCGACGAGGTGCGCGCCTTGGCGCTTGTTGCAACCGAACAGGCTGTGCGCAGCTCAACCTCGTCCCACTCTGCTTCCGCTGCGGACGGCGCCGCAGATCCCCGGTGAATCCGCCGTGACCCATCAGCTCAACCCCCCTCCTGTCGTGTGCCGGACCTCCGCGGTGGATCAGACGCGGCTGCTTGCCGGGGCTATCGCCGGCCTGGTTGACGACGGTGACCTTCTGGTGCTCGTCGGTGACCTCGGCGCTGGGAAGACAGCGTTCACTCAGGGTTTTGCAGCGGCTCTCGGGGTGGACGTGCCGGTTACCAGCCCTACTTTCACCCTCGCCAACCGTTATGAGGGTCGGTTGATCGTCAATCATCTTGATGTTTATCGGCTTGAGGATCTCGTTGAAGCGCGTGATCTTGCCATTCCGGAGCTGTTGGAGCAGGGGGTGACTCTGATTGAGTGGGGTGGGATGATCCTGCCCGCCCTGCCAGCCGACCGTCTTGATGTGAGCATCACCTTTGGTGATGGCGACGACGACCGACGCATAGAACTCCGCACGGTGGGCGACCGCTGGGGTGATCGGGTCAGCGCTCTCAGAGCTGCCATACAGACTTGGGCTGGCCGGCAACGGGTGCGTCACTGATGGGAGGCCCGTTGATATTGGGGATCGAGTCTGCGACCTCGAGAGTGGGCTGCGCCATTGGCGGTCGAGACGGAGTTTTAGCGGCACGCGAGTCAGCTCGACCCCGTCGCCATGCCGAGTCCCTTGTCCCTCAGATCGCCGAAATCGTAAAAGAATCCGGCGTGGCAATGGCAGATATCGGGGTGGTCGCGGTCGATGTCGGACCGGGTCTCTACACCGGTTTGCGCGTTGGTATCACCACCGCCATCACCATGGCGCACGCACTCGGCGCAGCGATGTTTTCGGTGACTTCCCTGGAGTTGTTGGCGTACGCAGCCCGGCGTAGCTGCACAAGCCGACGGATTGATGCGGTTATTGATGCGCGTCGCGGCGAATTGTTCCACGCGGCATTCACCTCCAACGGCGACTGGATCAGCAAACCAGCGGTACTCGACCCTCACGATCTCGCGGTGATGCTGGCTAGCGAAGCTCCCGAGACGCTCCTTGTGGGCGACGGAGTTGAGGCTCACTCAGAGGCATTCACCCAGGCCGGCCTCAGTACCGAGGGGAGTTCCGTCTATCCAAGTGCTGAGACCATCGTTGAGCTGGCCGCCGCCGCGGTCGCGGCAGACAAGGTAGTGAGTCCCGACACGATTAGACCGCTTTACCTTCGCGGACCTGACGCACAACCAATCGGGATTGTTGCCTAGTGTCTGTTGACGTGCCTGTTGACGTGCGCATCGAGCGAATGACCGTTCACCATATTTCCGCGGTCATGGCTATCGACGAACAGGGTTATGGCGATCCCTGGTCGGCCACGACATGGCACAAAGAGATGCGTGATGATGATCGCCTGCATCTAGTCGCCATCACCGACAGAGAACTGACTAGCGACAACGGCGACAACGACGGGAGCGATGGGGAGGGCGAACGTGTTGTGGGTCATGCTGGTCTTCTCTATCTGGTCGGCATGGCTCATGTCAGCAACGTCGCAGTTGACCCCGATTATCAACATCAAGGCATCGCCACAAGACTGCTGATTGAGCTTCTTGACCGGGCCAGAGAACACGGCTCTACTGCGGTGACTCTTGAGGCTCGTGCCGCCAACAAGCGTGCTCATCGCCTGTACTCTCGTCTCGGGTTTCAGCCATTGGGGATCACGCCCGATTACTACACCGAGCCCTCCGAAGACGCCCTGGTGATGTCGATCCGTTTTCTCGACGAACCTGAGGTTGCAGACCGCATCGACCGGGTACGGGCGGCACTGCAATGAGCGCTATCCAAACCACCCAAGCTGAGCAGATCTTGGCGATCGAGACGAGCTGTGACGAGACTGCGGCTGCGGTGGTGGAATCGGGTTCCGTTGTGCGTTCGTCGATTGTGTCGAGTCAGGTGGCACTTCATGCCCGTTACGGAGGGGTGGTCCCTGAGGTTGCCAGCCGAGCTCATTTGGATTTGATCGTGCCGGTTGTTTCAGCCGCGGTGTCTGAGGCCGGGCTCGAAACCACAGATATCGACGCGATCGCGGCGACGTACGGCCCCGGGTTGGTCGGCGCGCTGTTGGTGGGCGTGTCGGCAGCCAAGTCTCTGGCTCTGGTTTGGGACGTGCCTTTTGTTGCTGTCAACCATCTCGAGGCTCATCTCTATGCCGCGTTCTTGGAGGAACCGGATCTGGAGATGCCGATGGTGGTGCTGCTTGTTTCTGGTGGACACACGATCCTCGTGGTGATGGAGGATCATCTGCGTTACCGCACCCTTGGTGCCACGCTCGACGACGCCGCGGGCGAGGCTTTCGACAAGGTGGCCCGTTTCATGGGTCTCGGCTATCCGGGAGGGCCTGCTATCGATCGTCTGAGCGTGCAGGGTGACCCCGACTCGATTGCCTTCCCGCGGGCTATGGCCAACGACGGCTGGAACTTCTCGTTCAGCGGGGTGAAGACGGCGGTTGTCAACCATGTGCGCAAGAATCCCGGTGTTTCCACGGCCGATGTAGCCGCGTCTTTTCAGGAGGCGGTGGTTGATGTGCTTGTCGACAAGGCCCGCCGTGCGGCTCGCGAGATCGGCGCTGAGGCCATCTGTTTGGCCGGTGGCGTGGCGGCGAACTCTCGGCTGCGGATTCGAACCGCGCAGGTGTGTGAGGCCGACGGGATCAGGGCGGTGATCCCCAGCAGGGCCATGTGTACCGACAACGCGGCAATGGTCGCTGCGGTCGCTTGGTACCGGTTACGAGCCGACGGCCCGTCACCTCTAACCACCGGCGCAGACCCGTCCCTGCAACTTCCGATTGCATAGCTCGCCGCAGCAGCGACCCGGGCGGGAACGTGGCCCTAGAAACTGGGTTGCCGCGGGTTGTTCACGTGGCAAGACGCTCCTATCGTTAGCACTCTCTGGTCGAGAGTGCTAACGATTAGCCGACTCGATTCAGAGACCTACACATCAGCAACTCACGACCGATCTCGGAGGATCGAATGAACTTGCAGCCCCTTGAGGACCGCATCGTGGTCCGCTCCAGCGAAGCGGAGTCCACCACTGCCAGCGGTCTGGTCATACCCGACACCGCACAGGAAAAGCCCCAACAGGGTGAAGTCATCGCCGTCGGCCCAGGCCGTCGCTCAGAGCAAAGCGGTGACATCATCCCCGTCGATGTCGCTGTCGGCGACACAGTCGTCTACAGCAAGTACGGCGGGACCGAAATCACCGTCGAAGGCGAAGAACTACTCATCCTGAACGCGCGCGACGTGCTCGCGAAGATGGGCTGAGGTCACATCCATGACAAAAATCCTAAAATTCGACGAGACCGCACGCCGCGGTCTCGAGGCGGGCGTCAACAAGCTCGCCGACACTGTCAAAGTGACGCTGGGACCCAAAGGTCGCAACGTTGTGCTCGACAAGAAGTTCGGAGCACCCACCATCACCAACGACGGCGTCTCCATCGCCCGTGAAGTCGAACTGGAGGACCCGTTCGAGAACATGGGAGCGCAACTGGTGAAGGAGGTGGCAACCAAAACCAACGACATCGCTGGTGACGGCACCACCACCGCCACCGTGTTGGCTCAGGCCCTGGTACGCGAAGGCCTGCGCAACGTAGCCGCCGGTGCCAACCCCATGAGCCTCAAGCGAGGCATGGAGAAAGCTGTGGCCGCTGCGGTCGAAGACCTCGCCAGTCAGTCCGTTCAGGTCGACGACAGCAAGGACAAGGTTGCTCAGGTCGCTTCGATCTCTGCTGCTGACACCGCTGTCGGCGCGGTAATCGCCGATGCCATCGACGAGGTGGGCAAAGACGGTGTAGTCACCGTCGAGGAATCCAACACCTTCGGTATGGACCTCGACTTTGTCGAGGGGATGCAGTTCGACAAGGGCTACCTCTCCCCTTACTTCGTGACCGACGCCGAGCGCCAGGAAGCTGTGCTCGAAGAGCCCTACATCTTGTTCAACCAAGGCAAGATCTCCAATGTTGCAGATCTCTTGCCCGTGCTTGAGAAGGTCATGCAGTCGGGTAAACCGCTGTTGATCGTGGCCGAAGACATAGAGGGCGAAGCTCTTGCCACTCTGGTGGTCAACAAGATTCGCGGCACTTTCAACTCGGTTGCTGTCAAAGCACCGGGGTTCGGTGAACGGCGCAAGGCGATGCTGGCCGACATGGCGATCCTCACCGGTGGCCAGGTCGTTGCCGAAGAAGTAGGTCTCAAGCTTGAGACCATCGGCATGGAGTTGCTGGGCAAGGCCCGCAAGATCGTCGTCACCAAGGATGACACCACCATCATTGAGGGTGCAGGAACGCGCTCTGACGTTGAGGGTCGTGTCAGCCAGATCAAAGCCGAAATCGACAACACCGACTCCGACTGGGATCGCGAGAAGCTCCAAGAGCGTCTGGCGAAGCTGGCCGGTGGTGTGGCTGTCGTGCAGGTCGGCGCTGCCACCGAGGTTGAGCTCAAAGAGAAGAAGCACCGCATTGAGGATGCTCTCTCTGCTACTCGCGCAGCTATCGAGGAAGGCATCGTCGCTGGTGGCGGTACAGCCCTGCTTCGTTGCCGTGCTTCGGTCAACGCAGTGGCCGACAGCCTGAACGGCGACGAAGCCACTGGTGCTCGCATCATCAGCGCAGCCCTTGATGCACCCACCAAGCTGATCGCGGCGAACGCCGGTCATGAAGGCGCGGTCATCGTGCAGCGGGTGGAGGCCGAGTCGGGTTCGACCGGTTTCGACGTCGCCCGCGGTGAAATGGTCGACCTCATCGACGCTGGTGTGATCGATCCGGTCAAGGTCACCCGCGCGGCTTTACAGAATGCCGCGTCGATCGCCGGATTGTTGCTTACCACCGAGGTTCTCGTAGCCGACAAACCCGAGGAGACACCGCCAATGCCTATGGGCGGCGGCGATCCAATGGGCGGCATGGGTGGCATGGGCATGATGTAATGCCCGGCCCAGCGTGTCAACTGCGGTAATTCAAAGAACGGTCCGGGTCTTTGACCCGGGCCGCTCCGCGTCCAGCATTGGACGGCCAACTCTCACAATTCAGACCGTCCAATTCACATAATACACACCGTCCAGTTCCTATACTTGCCTGGGTGGACCAGTATCAGCCCCGAATCGTCGACACCGAGTTGGACACGCTCACTGCGGGCCTACCCGCCATTTCGATCGAAGGGCCGCGCGCGGTAGGCAAGACCGAGACTGCACTGCGGCGTGCCCGCACGGTCCACCGGCTCGACGACAGCGGGCGGCTGGCAATCGTGCGCGGCGATCCCGAACGCCTGCTCACCGGCGACCCGCCCATCCTGATCGACGAATGGCAGCGGTTCCCCGCCTCGTGGGATCTGGTCCGGCGCCAAGTCGACACAGACCCCCGTACGGCGCGCTTCCTGCTCACCGGCTCCGCCGCTCCGGCGACACGGCCGACGCATTCAGGCGCGGGCCGCTTCGTCACACTGCGAATGCATCCGATGTCACTGTCCGAACGGGGCCTCGCAGAGCCGACGGTCAGCCTGGCCGAGTTGCTGAACGGCAGCCGGCCCCCGCTGGCCGGCACGTCAGCCATGAAACTCTCCGACTACGCGCTGGAGATCGAGCGGTCGGGTTTTCCTGCCATCCGCGCACTCGACCGCCCGCTGCGGGAGCGCCAAATCGACAGCTACCTCGACCGCGTCGTAGAGCACGACCTCGACGAGCTCGGCAGCGGCGTGCGAGACCGAGCGTCTCTGCGTCGCTGGCTAGAGGCCTTCTCCGCCGCAACGGCCACGACCGCCGCCTATACCTCGATTCGCGACGCGGCCACACCCGGCGCCGGCGACCCGCCGTCGATGGCCACAGTGGCGGTCTACCGACGCGTGCTCGAACAGATGTGGATCATCGAAGAACTCCCGGCGTGGCTGCCCACGCGCAGCCGCCTGCGCCGCTTGGCCGCATCGCCCAAGCACCATCTCACCGATCCTGCTCTGGCGATGAGCAGCTTGGGGATCGAGGCCGAGGCCCTGCTCGACGGCATAGCCACGCCGCACGTGACACATCGCGACGGCACGCTGTTGGGCAGCTTGTTCGAGTCGCTGATGACCCTGTCGGTTCGTGTGTACGCGCAAGCCTCCCGAGCCCGTGTGTCACATCTGCGCACACGCGGCGGCGAGCATGAGGTGGACCTGATCGTGGAACGCCGTGACAGCAGAGTGGTCGCGCTGGAAGTGAAGCTCACTGCCACCGTCGACGAAGATGACGTCCGGCACCTGCGCTGGTTGTCGGACCGGCTCGGCGACAATCTACTCGACGCCGCAGTGATCAGTACCGGCCCCGAGGCCTACCGCCGTCAAGACGGAATAGGAGTCATCCCCGCCGCCCTGCTGACCGCGTAGGCCCGACCGCATCGGCCAACTGGGAAGTCGCCAACTACACCGGCATCTTCGACACCACCATCAACTAACCGCTCCCCCCTCCATACTCGACGCTCGGGCCTCTACGCCCGCGGGGAGGCAAACCGTTTTCATACCTCATCGGTTGGTTCTTGATCGCTGGTTGAACGGTGGGAACTCAAGGTCCTCGCTGTAATTCGAAGGAAGGAACGCCGCCAGATGAAGCAGAGATTCCAGCTTCTCGCCGTGGCTGAGGAGGTCCGGCCCTTCGTCTTCATCCGAATTGGCGCTGGCTTCTGCCATGCGCTGCCACCATGACTTGTCGTCTGGATCCGAGGGTGGGCGTGCGGAGGAACTCGTCACACCACCAGTTTAGCGAAGCGAGAACTGGGCATGTCCGAGCGGTGGCCACAGGTCGAATAGAGGACCGACTCGGCAATGTCGGAGCGGCCCTCCTCGCACAGATCCGCGAAGTCCTGGGCCTGATCCTCGACATCCCCGGCTGAGCGGAGCCATGCACGCTGGTCAGTTCGGCGTCCAGCCGAACAGCGCTAGCCCAATACAGGGCTTGGGCGGGTAGCGTCGATGCGGTGACAACCGATCACGCCAATGCGTCTTCGCTTGAGACCCCGCAGACCGAACCGTTTGCGCTGATTCCCGCGGGACGGGGTGGCCCTCAGGAAATACCACGCCCCACCGGCGCAAAGATGGGTGGGCCGGCACCCTGGGCGAATATCCCCAGCCGAGATCGCCGGGTCACCCTCTCCGATATCACCACGGCATTCTCTCGCAGCAGGACTCCACAGTTGGTGGGCACAGTCAGCGAAGGCATCGGCCACAGCGCCGTGCTCTGTTTGCTGTACGAACGCGCAGACGATGTCTACATGGTCTTGACAAGGCGCTCGCCACGCTTGCGTCACCACGCTCACGAAGTCGCGTTTCCCGGTGGCCGCCGCGAAGCTGGCGATGCCGACCTTTGGACAACTGCTGTGCGCGAAGCACAAGAAGAAGTCGGAATCGATCCCTCGACGATTCGACGGATCGGTGAGCTGGACAGCTTCGTGACTGTTGGTTCCCGCACCCTGGTCACCCCGTTCGTGGCAGTCACCGATCAAAAACCGACCCTGCAACGAGACCCGATCGAGGTGGAACTGATACGCCACGTCTCGTTTCGCGAACTTCTCTCAGACGACGTGTGGCGCGAGGAGTTCTGGCCTTTGCCCCAGTTCGATGAGCCCCGGGCGATCACCTTTTTTGAACTGGTCGGCGACACTGTTTGGGGTGCTACCGGAGCGATGCTCCGTCAACTGCTGGCCATTGCCACCGGTAGCGACACTCCAGAAAACGCTATTGTCGACGGGCCGACTCTACGACGGCGGAGCGTTCAGCGTTTCGCTCCGATTTGACAAGGCGTGTGGTTCGTTGTTGTGTTCAAGTTGATACCGCGGCGAGTTTCGGTTGCTGAACAAAAAGTGGTGTTTGATGTTGCTTGGGTCCGCTGTCATAGGATGGTTTGATGTTGGCCAGGTTGATTGTTGCTAGGTGGTGTGGGTTGGTTGCGGTGCTGGTCGCGGCGTTGTTGGTTCCGGCATCGCCGGTCGGTGCGGTTGCGGGGTTCGGTGATGTTGATAGCGGTAGGTATTTCACAGGTCCGGTGCAGTGGTCGGTTGACAACGGGATCACTGGCATTGATGGCAGTTGTTTTTCGCCGGATCAACCCGTGACTCGTGGTGAGACCGCTGTGTGGATCTGGCGTATGGCGGGCTCACCTCAAGCCCCGGCACATTCTTTTGTTGACGTCACTGCGGCTGAACAGCAGCAGCCTGTTGCGTGGATGGTGAGTGAGGGTGTCACCACCGGCACTTCGGACACTACGTTTTCGCCGGACCGGGAATTGACTCGTGTGGAGGTGGCTGCGTTCTTGTGGCGTGTGGCCGGCCGACCTGCTGCTCCGGCGCATTCGTTTGTTGATGTGCTGAGCGGCTGGCAGCAGGGCCCGGTCTCGTGGATGGCCAACACCGGTATCACTACCGGCACTTCGCCTACCATGTTTTCGCCGGACGGGACTTTGACCCGCGCCCAGTTGATCACGTTCTTGTACCGTTACAACAACAGCCCGACGGTCATCATCGATCCCGACACACCGACATGCCGGCCAACCGAGCAGGAACCCCTAGTCAGTGTGGAGGTGAGTTTCGGGTCGGGCCAACACTCAGCGACAGAGGGTGGGTTCTCGACGGTTGAGTTGGTGTTGAGCGCTGCGTTGCAGCAGCCGGTCAGGATCCCGATCACCGCGTCCGGTTCGGGTGGGGCCGACCCGGCCGATTATTTTGTGCCTTCGAGTGTGACGGTGCCTTCGGGCGTTACGTCTCACACCTTCACCGTTGTGGCCTACAGCGACACCGCCGCTGATGCCGGCGAAGGCCTGGTTCTGGGCTTTGGTGCGCTCCCTGAGGGTGTGGTCGCGGCTGGTGCCGCAACGTCGTCAGTTCGGATTACGGACCGGCCGGTCAGCGACGCGGTGCTTGACTCGGCGATCAACATTCCCGATGCCAATTTCAAGGCTGCCTTGCAAAAGTTGTTTGGCAAGTCCGCAACCGAGGAGATCACCGTCCGCGACGCTCGAAGCATCAACACCTTGAACGTCCCCAGCCTGGAGATCTCCGATCTCACCGGGATAGAACACTTCGTCAACCTGGTTTCGATCCGAGTTGACGGCAACGTGTTGTCGGAGTTGGTGTTGCCTGTTTTGCCGAAGCTGACCGGCTTGAACGCTAGCCACAATCAGTTGACGTCGGTTGTGTTGGAGTCTTCGAGACTGCCGGCTTTGCAGACCCTGGACTTGTCCGGGAATCAGCTTGTTGAGTTGGAACTCGACGGGTTCACAGAGTTGAATCGCGTGGATCTGGACAACAACGCTTTAGAGACATTGGTGTTGCGTGACCTACCAAGAATCACAACCGTCGAAAAAGACGGGCGCAGAGAGGGGGGGTACCGCAGAACATATGAAGTGGTGCTCCTAAAGGGCAACCCGGTGAGGAACTTCACCGCGGTCAACCTTCCGGCGTTGTCTACCTTGCCTATCGGTGGTTGGGGGTTGGAGTCGTTTGTGCTCGAGGATGTCCCGGAGTTGGTTTCGATCAACGTTGCCGGGACCGGGTTGTCGGAGTTGGTGTTGCCTGTTTTGCCGAAGCTGACCGGCTTGAACGCTAGCCACAATCAGTTGACGTCGGTTGTGTTGGAGTCTTCGAGACTGCCGGCTTTGCAGACCCTGGACTTGTCCGGGAATCAGCTTGTTGAGTTGGAACTCGACGGGTTCACAGAGTTGAATCGCGTGGATCTGGACAACAACGCTTTAGAGACATTGGTGTTGCGTGACCTACCAAGAATCACAACCGTCGAAAAAGACGGGCGCAGAGAGGGGGGGTACCGCAGAACATATGAAGTGGTGCTCCTAAAGGGCAACCCGGTGAGGAACTTCACCGCGGTCAACCTTCCGGCGTTGTCTACCTTGCCTATCGGTGGTTGGGGGTTGGAGTCGTTTGTGCTCGAGGATGTCCCGGAGTTGGTTTCGATCAACGTTGCCGGGACCGGGTTGTCGGAGTTGGTGTTGCCTGTTTTGCCGAAGCTGACCGGCTTGAACGCTAGCCACAATCAGTTGACGTCGGTTGTGTTGGAGTCTTCGAGACTGCCGGCTTTGCAGACCCTGGACTTGTCCGGGAATCAGCTTGTTGAGTTGGAACTCGACGGGTTCACAGAGTTGAATCGCGTGGATCTGGACAACAACGCTTTAGAGACATTGGTGTTGCGTGACCTACCAAGAATCACAACCGTCGAAAAAGACGGGCGCAGAGAGGGGGGGTACCGCAGAACATATGAAGTGGTGCTCCTAAAGGGCAACCCGGTGAGGAACTTCACCGCGGTCAACCTTCCGGCGTTGTCTACCTTGCCTATCGGTGGTTGGGGGTTGGAGTCGTTTGTGCTCGAGGATGTCCCGGAGTTGGTTTCGATCAACGTTGCCGGGACCGGGTTGTCGGAGTTGGTGTTGCCTGTTTTGCCGAAGCTGACCGGCTTGAACGCTAGCCACAATCAGTTGACGTCGGTTGTGTTGGAGTCTTCGAGACTGCCGGCTTTGCAGACCCTGGACTTGTCCGGGAATCAGCTTGTTGAGTTGGAACTCGACGGGTTCACAGAGTTGAATCGCGTGGATCTGCGCGACAACGCTTTAGAGACATTGGTGTTGCGTGACCTACCAAGAATCACAACCGTCGACAAAGACGAGAACCACTTACGGAATGGATGGGTGCTCCTGCGCGGCAACCCGGGAGTGAAAGTCTTTTACGATTTTCCAGAAGACTCTTCTGATGGGTCGGGAGGCTCTGTTGGCACGATTCCGGTTCCGTGGCGGCCCCAGAACCTGCGGTTGGAAGATGCTGGTGACGGTGTTGACGGCAGGGGCAGTTTCACAGCTAGTTGGGACGCTCCGAAACGGGAGGGCGACTCGGCTATCGAGGGATATACGGTGACTGTGTCGCATCCGCGTGTTTCGCCGTCGGTTGCTGCGTGGGCGGACTCCTATGAGGTCACAGATCGATCGTTCCGGTTCGACCACGGTGACCGCGGCTACACCTACAAAGTGTCGGTGAGAGCGCGGAACAGCTTCGGAAGCGGCCCGGCGACAAGCCAGAAAATCACCATTCGGTGCATCAACGGAGCGAAGTACCGGATTAGCCAGGAAGGGGGCGTTTTTGGTATCGCTGATCATTCGCGTGTCTATGCACTTCAGGATTTCAGGCTCGTGCCCAACGGTTGGCAGATCAAGCAGGGTTACAGAGGCGGGGTGGTGTTCGACGCCGAGAGCCTTTCTCATGACGGCTGCGCCTGGATCTACGAGGACGCTACGGTGGAGGGCAACGGCAAAGTGTCGGGCAACGCGGTGCTTGTTGACAATGTCCGAATCAAAGACAATTCAAAGGTGTCAGGCAACGCGGTGATCTCCGGCAACGTGAGAGTGTCTGATTATGCCGAAGTGTCAGGCAACGCCAGAATCTCCGGCGACGCCGAGGTCTATGACAGCGCGCTGGT
The DNA here is from genome assembly GCA_965198365.1 of Candidatus Aldehydirespiratoraceae bacterium. Classification (GTDB taxonomy): domain Bacteria; phylum Actinomycetota; class Acidimicrobiia; order Acidimicrobiales; family Aldehydirespiratoraceae; genus VXYK01. Next base: position 3,569,752 of record OZ240617.1, read on the forward strand.
AGATGGCGACGCTCAGGTGTCTGATGACGCCAGGGTCTATGACGACGCGCGGGTATATGGCGACGCAAGGGTTTTTGGGGACGCGAAGATTGGTGGCTACGCCCAGGTGTACGGCAACGCCGTGTTGTTCGCCGGGGATGAGATTTCCTGCGACAGCCCAAACCACGAATCGTGTCACTTCAACGGAGACCTCGAGTACAAGTACGCCGCCAAGCAACTGAAAGAAAACCTCTACAACTCGCTGTACAACGACTTCCTCGAATGCAGTCTTGACTCCGCCACCGCCCAGAGATCAGCCAACGACATCGTCTACCCTAGGAACACCCCTTCCGCTGAGGCCTTCACCCAGATAGCACTGGCACTCTCGCTTGGTTGTGGCAGGCTCAAAATCTACCGAGACATCCTACAAGACCTCACACCGGGCCCAATCGACTTTGTCCTGCAGTGGGCTTTCCTGTCCGGGAGCGCGCTACAGCTGGGCACGTTCGGAGCCAGTGTGCTTAAGGCGTTGGAAGGAATCGACGACTATCGGACACTGTACGCAACACGGCTTGAACTCGACCAGATACTCAAAGCCGCGCGCGAACAAGAAAGACAAAACCGTAACATCCCCGGCTGAACCCCTCGCGACGAAGCGACAAACACCATGCTGCGACAACTGCTCACCATCGCCACCGGTACCGACACTCCAGAAAACGCTACTGTTGACGGGCCGACTCTACGACGGCGGAGCGTTCACCGTTTCGATTCAACACAGCGTCTGATTGACTAGCCAAGTGAACCAAACAGTGTCGCCAACCGAGACGGTTCTCGTGGTCGACTTTGGTGCTCAGTACGCGCAGTTGATCGCCCGGCGGGTGAGGGAAGCCAACGTCTACAGCGAGATCGTGTCGCCCACGATCACCGCGGAGGAGATAGCAGCCAAGAATCCGACGGGAATTATTTTCAGTGGCGGTCCAGCCTCGGTACATGTCGAAGGCGCAATCCTGATCGATCCCGAGGTCTACGACCTGGGTGTGCCCATTCTTGGGATTTGTTACGGCGCGCAGATGATCGCTCAGCAGAACGGGGGCCGGGTGGATCACAGCGGCCGTGGCGAGTACGGCCGAACCACGATGTCGCTCGAGACCGACGGTGGTTGTCTGCTCGGGGGCACTCCCGCAACCCAACAGGTGTGGATGAGCCACTTCGACGCGATTGTGCAACCCCCCAATGGTGTCACTGCGACAGCTTCTACTTCAGCCGCTGCGGTAGCTGCTTTTGAGGACCGCGATCAGAAGCTCTTCGGCGTGCAGTTCCACCCTGAGGTGGTTCACACCACGTACGGCCAACACGTGATTGAGCGTTTCTTGACCGACGCCTGCGGGAGCTCCGGCTCTTGGACGATGGACTCGATCATCGATACCGCGGTCGCCCAGATCCGTCAACAGGTCGGTGACCAGACCGCTATCTGCGGGCTCAGTGGAGGGGTCGACTCGGCGGTCGCCGCCGCGCTGGTGCACAGAGCGATCGGTGATCAACTCACCTGCGTTTTTGTCGATACGGGTCTGATGCGGCTCAATGAAGGCGACCAGGTGGTTGAGACGTTCGAACGCAACTTCGGGGTTCGACTCGTGCATGTGCAGGCACAGGATCGTTTCTTCGCTGCTCTAGCAGGTATCACCGAACCTGAGGCGAAACGAAAGGCCATTGGTGAGCTCTTCATTCGTGTTTTTGAAGGAGCACAAGCTCAGGTGGGAGGGGCCAGTTTCTTGGTTCAGGGAACGCTCTACCCTGATGTCATTGAGTCGGGAGGGAAGCATGCTTCCACGATCAAGAGCCACCACAACGTCGGCGGACTGCCTGACGACATCGAATTCTCTTTGGTTGAACCGCTGAGGAGCCTGTTCAAAGACGAGGTTCGCCAGGTGGGCCGCGAACTGGGTCTCCCCGATGAAATCGTTGAACGCCAACCATTTCCCGGTCCAGGCCTCGGTGTCCGCATTATCGGCGAGGTCACTCCCGACAAGGTTGCCACCCTTCAACAGGCGGATTTCATTGTGCGCGAGGAGTTGCGCAACGCCGGTCTTGAACGCAGGATCTGGCAGTCATTTGCGGTGCTTCCAGATATCCGCACTGTGGGCGTCATGGGCGATGAGCGCACCTACGGCCACCCCGTCATCATCCGCGCGGTCACCAGTGAAGATGCCATGACCGCAGACTGGGCGCGTATCCCACACGAAGTGTTGGAGGCGATGAGCAGCCGCATTATCAACGAAGTGCCCGGAGTGAACCGTGTTGCCTACGACATCACTTCAAAGCCGCCCGGCACTATCGAATGGGAATAGGGCGAATGGGAACAGGGCGAAGGGGAACAGGGCGAAGGGGAATAAGGCGAATGGGAACAGCAAGTGGCTGAGCCAGGGGCTACAGAGATCACGCCTCGCCCAAAGAGCGGACGGGTTTTTGAGCGCGGGCGTCGGGTGCGACTCGCTGACGTCGATCCTCGGGGACGATGTCGCCTGGACGCGCTGGTGCGGCATCTACAAGATGTCGCCCGCGACGATTCCGCCGACAGCAACCTGACGAACCCGATGAACTGGATCGTGCGGCGCACGATGGTTGAGGTTCGTACCGCGCCTGCCTTTCAAGAATGGATCGAGTTGTCGACTTGGTGCAGCGGCTACGGCAGTCGCTGGGCCGAGCGGCGCACCCAAGTCCGTGGTCAGCAGGGCGCCGACGTCGAGGCTGTCACTGTCTGGGTCCACATCGATCGCAAAACCTTGCGACCCGCAAGGCTCAACGACGACTTCTTTGAGATCTGGGGTGAGAGCGCGGGCAATCGCCGGGTCTCGGCCCGCGCGACTTTGCCGACGGCTTGGCCCGACAATGCAAATGATGACCCATGGCCTTTGCGCTTCACCGATATTGACCTGCTCGGACATGTGAACAACGCCGCCCAATGGGCCCCTGTGGAACAAGCTCTTCACCTTTCTGGATGGACTCCCGGATCAATCCGCGCTGAGCTTGAGCACGGACCCGGCGTCGAGTCCGACAGCGAAGTGCACCTGCGTTGGCTGGCTCTTGACGGAGGCGTAGACACCTGGCTCACAACTGACGGCATAGCCGGTAGCGTCGCCCGCGTCCGGCCCCTAAAACCCCCAACCCGCTGAGATCCAACTAGTCGTCACGTCACCGAGACGACAACGTGAAGCGCAGCAGACCGTCTTCGTCGCGGCGAACGTCGCCGTCGCCGATGAGACGCAGATGTTCGAGATGGGCAAAGGTTTCGCTGGCAGCCATCTCCCCCCAGGAACGCTCCTTGAACAGCACCTTCATCCAAGCTTCAACCGGTGCGTCAGGGTGATCAGCAGCAGCGTCGCGCAATGTCTGGAGGCGATCCGCGTGATGATCTTGGATGTCACTGCAGCGACCCGCTAGATCCTCGAAAGGATGTCCATGAGCTGGCAATACACAGGTGAGACCGTCCAAGGCCGCGACTTTGTCGAGCGAACCAAAAAATGTGGCTAGGGGATCGCCTAGATCGGGGTTTCCGGCTATGTGAGGGGTGATTGTGGGCAAGACATGGTCACCTGAGAGCAGTACACCCTCTTCTGGGTCGAACAGACACAGGTGGTCACGGGTGTGCCCGGGGGTGTGGACGGCAAACCAGTCGCGATTGGCAAGTCGAACGGGGTCGCCGTCGGCTACCCGGATTGTGGGGTGAGGCGCCAGAAAACGGCGGTGACCCGCGGGGTCCATGTGCAGCCATTTGAGCATTATCTCGTCTGGTGGCGGCTGACGTACCTCGCCCCACGGGGTCCTTTCGGATTCGGTAATGCGCTGCTTCCAGAGCTCGACAATCTCCTCGTTGTCCATTTCGAGCAGTTCCAGGTCGAAGTCGTCTCCGGCCTCCAGAATTCGGCTGTGGAACGCCTCATGCGTCAGTACTTCGGCTCCGGCGACCTCTCGGAGTTGGTCGCTCCCCCCGAAGTGGTCGGGGTGGCTGTGAGTCACCACCACCGTGTGGACACGCTCGACGGGTATCGACGCCGTCGCCAAGCGATCCATGAGAGCCCGCCAAGACTCCTCACCGGGGAGACCCGGGTCAACCAGGGCGACACCATCGGAGTCTTCGAGGGCGTAGCAATTCACATGACCCAACCCGGGCATAGAAATCGGCAGTTGCATCCGCAACACCCCAGGAGCTACTTCACGAACTTCCGTCGAGGCAGGTTCCTGTTCTTGTTTGCGGTAGATCACCCCCGAACCCTAGAGCGTTGTCGCGGCTCCGGCTACGCCCGGCGAAAGCACAGCTACGCCCGGCGAAACACAGTCGCGCGATAGTGGCGTAGTTCTTCCAGGCTCTCTCGAACATCGTCCATGGCCCGATGGCCTGTGGCCTTTTGGGGGGCAGACGCCAAGACTTCAGGATTCCAGCGGCGAACGAGTTCCTTGATGGTCGACACATCAACTGAGCGGTAGTGGAAAAACTCCTCTATCTCGGTGAGGTGTTTGGCCAGGAAACGACGGTCAGTACCAATTGAGTTGCCACAAAGCGGAACCGTGCGTGCTTGGTCGATGTGTTGGGTCAAAAAGGCCAAAGTCTGGGCTCCCGCTTCGGCGAGGCTCACGGTCGAGTCTCGAACCTCAGACAGCAGCCCGCTCCGGGTGTGCATCTTGACGACAACATCGTCCATGCCGGTCAGATCCTCTTCGCTGGCATGGATGATCAAGTCTGGTCCCTCGGCGATCAACTCAAGGTTGTCGTCGGTGATGAGCGTTGCGATCTCCAAGATCGTGTCATGGTCGGGATCCAGCCCCGTCATTTCCAGATCCATCCAGGCCAGCATGGTCTCAGCGTACGTCGGCGAGAGCCTTACCCAGCCAGATCGCTCCGTTATCGGCGTCGACGCGCAGTTCGTCGACAAGTTCACGAGCGGTGTCGTCGAAGAGACGTACCGCCGTTTCAGACACACCTGCGGTAGCGCTGCGAGTGGCTTCGAACTCGAAGCGGTTCTCCGCGATACGAAAGACCACGTCGATGTAGAGGTCCGCTTCTCCGGATGCTCTGCCTTGCGCGCCCGGTGTGCTTTCGAACCCGTCGAGTCCGTCGAGCAGCATGATCATTGCCTTGTCGATCACCAATCTCAGATCGTCGATCTCCACAAAGCTCATGCCAAGGTGGATAGCCAGTGCGGCCGCTCCCACTCGCACGATTGGCGCGTACGGCTGAAGCGCAGGAATCCGCAGAAAAACACCTTCGGCGTTGGGGGAAGCCACAGAGGTCAGTATCTCACGAGCGAGAGCGGTTTGGCCGACGGTAGCCTTACTGGTCGTGGCACTCCTTGTTCAGAAGTTCGGCGGCACCTCGGTGAGCGACCCCGATCGCATCCGTGAGGTCGCTGACTATGTGGCTCGTAGCCACAGGCGAGGCGACCAAATCGTGCTGGTCGCTTCGGCGATGGGCAAAGAAACCGATGAGCTTCTGCGGTTCGCCGATCAGGTATCCGGCACAAAACCGGGGCGGGAGATGGACATGCTCATCACCGGAGGTGAGCGCAAAACCTGCGCGCTGGTTTCGATGGCCTTACACGATCTGGGGGTTGAGTCCGATTCGTTCACTGGCAGCCAGGCGGGTTTCCTTACCGACGCAACCCACCAGAACGCCAAGATCCTTGAGCTGCGTCCCGACCGTATCCGCGAGGCGCTGCAAGCTGGTCGTGTACCTGTAGTCGGGGGTTCGCAGGGAGTTTCGACCGATAACAATGTCACTTTTCTGGGCCGCGGTGGCTCTGACACCACCGCAGTGGCGCTCGCCCACGCCTTGGATGCCGACGCTTGTGAGCTCTACACCGACGTTCCCGGGGTATTCACCACCGATCCACGGCTGGTAACCAACGCGCAACGGATCGACCAAATTTCATTCGACGAACTACTTGAGATGACCGCTACCGGCTGCCCCAAACCGGCGATGCGGTCAGTTGAGTTGGCCCGGGCCTACGGAGTGAAGTTGCATGTGCGCAGCGCATTCTCGTGGGTTCCCGGTACCTGGGTAACCAAGGAGGGTCCCATGGAAGGTGCACTGATTTCTGCGGTAACGCATGACACCAGCGAGGCGAAGATGACCGTCTCGGGGGTTGTTGACCGTCCCGGTGTGGCGGCGTTGCTGTTTCGCACATTGGCGACTGCTGATATCAACGTCGACATGATCGTGCAAAACGTGTCGGCGCAGGGTCATACCGATATCAGCTTCACTGTGCCCCATGATCAGGTTGAGGCAGCCTTAGGGGCGGTCAACTCTATTCTCGGGTCGCTCGGCGCGGCCGGCGTTGTGGCCGACGACGCAATCGCTCGAGTCAGCCTTGTTGGGGCTGGTATGAAGACCAACCCGGGGGTTGCGGCCACCATGTTCGAGACTCTTTCTGACAACGACATCAACATCGAGATGATCTCGACATCGGCGATTCGGGTGTCGTGCGTGGTTCGTGAGGCCCAGGTTGAGCAGGCGGTGGCGAAACTTCACGCCGCTTTCGAGCTTCATATAGCCCCCGAGGACCGCAGCCATATCTAATGGCTGAACCGACCGTTGAACCTCGGCCGGTTGAACCTCGGCCGGTGGCGTTGGTGACAGGGGCCAGCCGTGGCCTCGGCAAAGCCATCGCCTTGGCATTGGCGCATGCTGGTTACGACCTCGCAATCACGGCCCGTACTCTTGTCGACGGTGATCGTCGCCTTGAAGGCGATGACAGCACTGTTGTGCCGGGTGGGCTCGACACGACCGGTGCTGGGATCGAAGCCGCTGGCGGGCGGGCGTTGTCGCTGTACATGGACGTTCTCGATCGGGCCACTGTCGAAGCCGCGGTACACCACACGGTTGCGTACTTTGAGCGCCTTGACGTTGTCGTGAACAACGCCATCTACCAAGGACCCGGTGCGATGTTGGAGTTCATGGATCTGACCGATGAGCAGATCAAAAAGCTGTTTGAAGGCAACTTGTTCGCTCATCTAGCAGTGCTCCACGCAGCCTTGCCAACCATGATCGCCGCGGGCGGAGGCATCGTTGTCAACATCATCTCGGCCACCGCCTACACGACTCCTACCAACCGGATCGGTTCTGGGGGTTGGGGAATGGGCTACGCCATGACCAAGGCGGCCTTCGAGCGTGTGGCACCGATGCTTGAGGTTGAACACGCCGACGATGGGATTCGAGCTTTCAACATCGATCCCGGACATGTAGCTACCGAACGACAGATCGCATCTGGTCGAGCCAAACAATACGAGGGCAACTTCACCGCAGGTACGCCCGAGGCCATCGGCGCGGCAGTGGCTTGGTTGTGTACTGACCCTGCCGCTGAGCAACACCGCGGCTCAATCGTGCTAGCCCAAAAACTCACTCACGACCACAGTCTGTTGTAATTCTCTCTGCAGGTGAATCTGCAGCACTGGGCGGGCGACAGTGGGTTGGCCGGAGGCGTTCGGACGTTCATTGCGGCACTATGCTCACTGCGACTACCAGATAGGAGCAGCAGTGGCCGAGGAGCCGACCTGGTCGATGGGTATCGAAGAGGAGTATCTGCTTGTGGAGCGCGACACGGGAGCCCTCGTCGCCAAGCAACCTCCCGGCCTGCTGGAGAAGGTGGCCGACCTGCGCCACGGTCTGGTGGCCAGGGAGCTTTTCAGCTCGCAAATCGAGATCGCCACGGGCATCTGCACCGATATGAAGTACCTTCGCGCCGATGTCGGGCTGCTGCGCCTAGCTGTGACTGAGGCCGCTGCCGAGTACGGGTTGGCGCCTATCGCCGCCTCGACTCATCCGTTCGCTCGTGTGAACCAACTTGAGTACACCGAAGGGGAGCGCTACCAAGCCTTGGTTGAGGATCTGCAGGGGGTATCCCGGCAGTTGGTCATCTCTGGGTTGCACGTCCATGTCGGCATCGAGGATCCCGACTTGCGGATCGATCTAATGAACCAGGCCACGTACTTCTTGCCGCATCTGTTGGCCCTGTCGACCTCGTCGCCTTTCTGGGAGGGTCGCGACACCGGCCTCAAGAGCTACCGCACGACGCTGTTCGCGACCTTGCCACGCACCGGGTTCCCAGACAAGTTCGACTCGTGGTCCGAATTCAGGCGCCATGTGGACGTGTTGGTGAATGCCGGGATCATCGAGGACTCCAGCAAGGTGTGGTGGCATATCCGCCCGTCGGAGCGCTACCCCACACTTGAGATGCGGGTCGCTGACCTGCCCACGAAGATGGAGGACACCATCGCCGTCGCCGCTTTGTACGTCTGTCTGTTGAGGATGCTCTGGAGGCTCAAATCGGAGAATCGGCGTTGGCGCAGCTACTCCAACTTCTTGCTGTCGGAGAACCTGTGGCGAGCCCAGCGCTACGGGATTGGCGGCGAGTTGATCGACTTTGGCAAAGGCGAACTGGTGCCATTCTCGGATCTGGTAACGGAACTGGTCGAATTGGTCAGGCCCGACGCCGAGGTCTTGGACTGCGTTGCCGAAGTGGAGCATGCGCTGACAATCTGTGAGCGGGGTTCCTCCGCGGATCGCCAGCTCGCGGTGTACCACAGTGCGCTCGAAGACGGTGCCAGCGAAGACGAGGCGCTCAAAGCCGTCGTCGACACACTCGTCGCCGACACGATCGCGCCGCCGCTGTAGCCACGCTTGCTGCCGTTCCTTCGCCGTGTGACAGACATCAAGCGGACCTCGAAGACGGTTTAGCAGGAGCTGTGTCGCGGTCCTCTCGGTGGCGGTCCTCGCCGGTGTCGGGCGTGGGTCGTTTGAGGCGGTTGGCGCGGCGTGCGGCGTCAACAAGGGTGGCTTCGATCTGCGCGTTGACCGACCGGAATTCGTCGCCGGCCCAGGTCTCGTAGATGTCGTAGAGATCCTGAGGTATCCGCAGCAGGTATTGCTTTCGTTGCCGGGCCATGATGCCCCTCTACCCAAGGACTATCGGTTCAGCGTGCCGACGTTGACGACAGGGTTGGTTGGACTGTCGCTGGCGATCACGGTCATGAGGTTCGAGGCGAATGTGGCCTTACGGTCGGAGTCGAGGGGGATGGTGTTCTCGCCATCTTCCCCCTCTTCGAGTCCACGCACCGCATCGCGCACCATCAACACCGCGCCGTTGACGATTTCTTTGCGGGCCGCGACGATCGCTGCTGCTTGTTGGCGGCGAAGCATGGCTTCGGCGATCTCTGGTGCATAGGCGAGGTCGGTGATTCGGGCTTCGAGGATCTCAACGCCGGCGTCGTCGGCTCGTTCTTGCAGTTCGACTAGTAGGTGCGCGTTGACTTCGCTGGTGGCACCGATGAGAGTGGTCACGTCAGTCTCGTCGAATGCGTCGTAAGGGTAGGAGCGGGCCAGTTGCCGGACCGCTGACTCGGACTGGGTGTGGACGTAGGAGGTGAAGTTGTCTACTCCGAACATCGCTCGGGCGGTATCGACGACGCGCCACACAACTACCGCAGCGATCTCGATCGGATTGCCGCGGCCGTCGTTCACCTTTGAGGTCTGGGTCGTGAAGTTACGGACCCGCAGCGACACTTTCTTCGATACGTATAACGGATTTGCGATTCGCAACCCCGGTTTTGTGTCTGTGCCGCGGTAGTCCCCGAAGAACATCAGCACAGCCCCGTGGTTGGGTTGCACCATGAAGAAACTGAACGAGACGACAAACACCGTGATCGATAGCAGGACCGCCAGGAGAATCATCCAGAGGCTGCCGGCGATTCCGCCGAAGATGTAGAGCAGGACCGACGCGATGAGCATCAGCAGGTCAGCGGCGAGCCACAGCACGCCTGACCGGGACCGGCTAGAGGTTTCTTTGAGTTGATCCATGGGTTTCGCTCCAAAATGATTGGTTATAGCGTCATGATATCACTTTGCTTACACCTAGTCTATGCTAGACAGTTGCCAAACAAGGAGAATCTGATGACCGTTGTTAACGAGAACGCCGAACTTGTGCCTATCTGCCCCCACTGCAGCGCAGCGCTCAACGAAGTCCACGGTCGCAACCTTCCGGCCACCGGGTCGGCCACGTTCCGGTTCGGCAAGCGCTACATCTACTCCTGTCCCAGTTGTCGCAAGGTCATCGCCATCTCCCATCGCAAAGGCTTCTGGGCGGGCTGAGCCTCGACCGTCCGAATCAATAGAGTTGCAGAAGCAATGTCACAATCGGACGAGCAACAGCAGCCGACACAGCCCATCGCGGCCGACACCATGACCTCGCCCGATGCGACGCCATCAACTGGAAAACGACGCCATGACCTCGATGCTTTGCGCGGGTTTGCGATGTTGTTGGGAATCGGACTGCATGCGTCGCTGTCTTTCTTTCCCGGTTTCTGGGCGGTAACCGACAACAAGGCCGACCTCGACGCGGGCTACGACGAGTTCTTCCTCGCCGTACACGGCTTCCGCATGCCCTTGTTCTTCTTGCTGTCCGGCTTCTTCACCGTGATGGTGTGGCGTCGTCGGGGCATGTCATCACTGCTGGGTCAAAGAGTCAAGCGGATCGCCGTGCCGTTGGCGATCGGAGTTGTGACGATCGTGCCGCTGGTCGACTGGGTAGTCGAGCGTGCCGTTGATCGACCGGACGACCCGGGGACTGCCCTTTTCGTTGCGATCGCGGAAGGTGATTCCGAAGCGACGCTAAGGGCACTCAAGGCCGGAGCCGACCTTGACAGCCGCGGCGAGGACGGCGGCACCTTCCTGCACTGGGCGGCGTTCATAGGTGATCCGGAGGTGGTGAGGCTGCTGTTGGAAGCCGGGGCGGACCCGACCGTTGTCGACTACGCCGGCAACACGCCTGTGGGTTCAACCTTCGTGTTCGGCAACGAGGAAGCCGCTGACCTGCTCGTCGCGGCGGGAGCGCCCGACCCTCGGGTGGGGGGCCAGGACTGGGACGATGTCCCATGGTGGGCCTTCGGCGCCGAAGACGCTCCCAAAACGGACGAGACTGCCGACGACGACGGTTTCGAGGGGCCCGAAACATGGATTGCGAGCTTCCACCACCTGTGGTTCCTGTGGTTCCTGTGCTTGTTCGTAGTCGGCTTCGTCGTAGTGGCGAGAATCGTCGAGTTCCTAGAACGCTCCTTCGCGGATCGAATCCCGCTTGATCGTGTCGCTTGGACGGTTATGTGGTTGCTCGTCCCATTCACGTTCCTTCCGCAGCTCCGAATGGGTGAGTGGGGCGAATTCCGAGTGTTCGGACCCGACACGTCAACCGCCCTCGTACCCGACTTCCATGTCCTTGCCTACTACGCCGTCTTTTTCGGGTTCGGGGCGCTCATGTACGACAGACGTAACCGCGCAGGTGAGCTGCTGGTTGACACAATCGGACGCCACTGGACAGTCCTGTTGCCACTGACGGTCATCATTGTGTTGCCCATTGCGCTCGGCGTCACCTACGCAGATGACCCGATCTGGCCTGTGGCCGCAGCGCTTCAGGTCACGTTCACCTGGGCCATGATCGTCGGCTTGATGGGACTATCCCGCCGCTTCCTCGCGGTCGAACGACCGGGCGTTCGCTATCTGAGCGACTCGGCCTATTGGCTGTATCTGATGCACTTGCCACTGGTGATCGCAGGTCAGGACTGGGTCCGAGACTGGGACCTCCCGGCGTCACTCAAGTTCTTTGGGATCAGCGTGGTCGCTACTGCGATTCTGCTGGCCAGCTATCAGCTGTTCGTCCGCTACACGCCCATCGGCTGGATTCTCAACGGCCCGCGCACGCCAACCCGATTCGATCTCCCCTGGGCTACCCGTGCCCAAGCATCCAAAGCACCCGAAACATCAACACCCCACCACGCCCGCTGAAGCCGATACGGTACGGCTGTGGCTGAGATACATGGGACTTGTGAGCTTGGATTTGAAGGCGTGCGGGAGGCTTTCTCGACCAATTTTGATGAAGGCGACCTGGGTGCTTCGTGTGCTGTGGTCTACCAGGGTGAGTTGGTAGTCGATTTGTGGGGCGGGCATCGAGACGTCGCCGAAACGAAACCGTGGGCACGCGACACGATCGTCAATGTCTGGTCGACCACCAAGATGATGGCCGCGCTGTGCGTGTTGGTGCTGCACGACCGCGGGATGCTTTCGGTAGATGATCCTGTGGCGGCACACTGGCCCGAGTTTTCCGCCGCCGGCAAAGAGGGAGTGCTCATTCGTCACTTGATGAGCCACACGGCCGGCGTGCCTGGGTTCGATCCGCCGATCACCAAAGAAGAGATGTACGACTGGGACCACTGCTGCGCCAACCTGGCGGCTCAGACTCCTTGGTGGGAACCGGGCACAGCCTCGGGCTACCACGCATCCACCCAGGGATGGTTACTCGGTGAGGTAGTACGACGGGTGACAGGGCGCACACTCGGCACCTTCTTCCGCGAGGAGATCGCCGGCCCTCTGGGCGCCGACTTTCACATCGGACTCGATGATGCGGAGTTCGATCGTGTAGCAGAAATGCGCACCGATGAAGCTGAAGGCATCGGTGACCACAGCGACCCGATCCCGGCCCGTCAGGCTCAAGGAGAAGCTGAACATACTCAGTTCGTCAACACTGACCGCTGGCGCAGAGCCGAATTCCCCGCTTCCAACGGTCACGGCAACGCCCGCTCAGTCGCACAGGTTGTCTCCATCCTGGGCCAAGGCGGCGAATCCCAGGGGCTTCGTTTCCTCGGCCCGGACACGATCAAGCGGATCTTCGAAGTGCAGGCATCGGGACCCGACCTGATAATCGGTCACAACATGACCTTCGGTATTGGTTACGGGCTCAGCACGCCAGCAATGCCGCTCGGGATCAATGATCGCACCCTGTTCTGGGCAGGGTGGGGTGGTTCGATGGCCGTGGTAGATGTCGAGAACTCACTCACCGTTTGCTACGCCATGAACCGCATGAAATCTGACGTAGTCGGCGACATGCGGGCTGGCCGTGTGATCTTCGCTGCCCACGGTGCGGGCACTGCCCTGCGCAACTCCTAGTCGACCCGTGGCCCGTGACCCGCAACCCGTGGTCGGAGCCGTCGGAGTGACCAGTAATGCTCAGGGGACCGGAACAGTGGCGGTGTCGGCGCCGCTGCGCAGTACCTTGCCCGGGAGCGCGTCGGTGGCCTCACCGTCGAGCACGGTTGTGACACCGTTGACCATCACCCGTTTGATACCGGTGGCTTCGGAGTAGAGGCGCTTGCTGTCACCTGGCAGGTCGAATACCAACTCCACATCGGTGGCTCCAACCTCTTCACTGTCAAACAGCACCAGGTCGGCAAAATACCCTTCGGCGATACGACCTCGGTCTCGCAACCCGAATAGCCGGGCGGGCACGTCAGTGAGATGCCGGATTGCGTTTTCCATGCTGGTGAGCTGCCGCCCGTGCAGGCAATCGGCGAGCCAAGCGGTCGTGTAGGTGGCACCGGCCATGCGGTCAAGGTGTGCGCCCGCGTCCGAGCCACCGATCATCACCGCTTCGTGTTCCCAGGCTTGTGCCCGCAGCCGCCAGCTCTCCGCATCGTCATCGGTCGGCAGCGGCCACCACACCGTGGCGAGATCATCTTCGAGTGCAATCTCGACCATCGTGTGGAACGCCCGTTTGCCCCGTTCACGGGCAATGTCACCAAGGGTGCGGCCTTTGAGTCCTTCGTTGGCAGCGGAGCAGGTGTCACCCACTTGGTAGTTGTCCCAGCCGGTGAGGCGGGAAAACACACCCGCTTCGGGAAGAGCCGCCTGATTCTCAAGCCAGGTGACCACCTCGGGGTCTCGCAGTTTCACCATCCGCTCGGGGTAGTCGAGGCTGAAGATTGTTTTCCACTCCGGGAGTTGATGCAACGCGCAGAAGCTGCCGAGGTTCATGTTCATGCCGACCAGGATCGGCATGGTGAGAGCAACGATCTTCGCTCCCTGTGAGTTGGCTTTTTCGCAAGCCGCTATTTGGTTGCGGTAGGCCTCGGGGCGTGCCGAGTCGATGGTAAGCACATTCCAGTTGAGCGGCCGTTGGCCTTCAACCGACATTCTTGTCATCAACTCGACTTCATCGTCCTCGAATCCGTTGAGACAACCGTCGGCCACCCATTCAAGGGTCGTACCAGGATGGGCTGAGGTTTCGCGGCAGAGTTCCAGCACTTCGTCCCAGGCTGCCCAACGGCTCGGCACGGGGTTGCCGTCCCAGTCGTTGTGGGTGAAGGACCGGCCGGTAGAGAAACCAAGACCGCCCGCTTCGATGGATTCTTTGAGCAGTTCCCGCATCTGTTCGACTTGTTCAGCACTGGCTTCGTGCCCCACCGAGTCATCTTTCATAACCAGTCGGCGCAGGGCGCAGTGGCCCACAAGAAAACCAACGTTGATGGCCGAGCCGTTTTCGGCGACACGGTCGAGATATTCACCGAAACTGCGCCAGTTCCAGGGCACTCCCAACTCCAGCGCCTCCAGCGCCATGCCTTCCACCTTGACCATCATCTTCTTCAGATATTCGCCGTCGGATTCGTCGCCGAGCGGGGCCAGGGTGAAACCGCAGTTGCCGCCGATCATTGAGGTGACGCCGAAGAGGTTCGACGGGGTTGTGTGCGGGTCCCAGAAGACTTGTGCGTCGTAGTGCGTGTGGGGATCGACGAATCCAGGGCAGACCACCAAGCCGCCGGCATCCACTATCCCCGCTGCCGGCTCATCGACCTGCCCGACAGCGACGATGCGGCCATCGCGAATGCCGATATCACCAACCACGGGCACCGCGCCCGTGCCATCAACGATGGACCCACCTTTGATAATCATGTCGAGCATCGCTTCATCCTCCTGGCTTGGAACGCGACCTGAAATGCCGTAGAGCTTTCATGCTATTGTCCGTCGCCCGTTACCGCCTAGTTGAAAACGAGCGCGCGACTAGGCCCGCGGCAGTTCGATCTTGAATTGAGCGCCACCGAGGCTTAGCGACTCACCGACGGTGACATTGCCGTTGTGGCGTTCGACGATCGCTCTCACCAGAGCCAAACCGAGTCCGCTTCCACCAGTGTTGCGTTGGCGAGATTCGTCGAGTCGGGCGAAGCGTTCAAACACGCGAAGTCGGTCGACTTCAGCGATTCCAAGACCGTCGTCCTCAACTACGATCTCAACTGCCGTCGCTGTCTCTTTTACGTGGACGCGGATACAACGTTCGGCGTGGGTTGTTGCGTTGTCAATCAAGTTGGAAACTGCTCGCTCAAGTAGCGAGCCAACACCTTCAACCGCAATGGGCCCAGTGGCGTGCAAATCGATTTCAATGCCCGAGAAATCGATCCGCTCGATAGTCTCCCGACACATAGACACAAGCTCGACGGGCGCGATCGCACGCTGATGACGATCCTCATCAAGCCGCGCAAGATCTAACAGGTCAGCAATGAGAGTCTGCATTCGTTGTGCTTCGCTACCGACTCCCGCCGCCAGCTGTTGCAGCTTCTGGGAGTCAGGGCTGATCTGTGCGATCTCAGCGGATGCGACAATGGTCGATAGCGGTGAGCGGAGTTCATGACTGGCATCGGCCACAAACGCTCGTTGGCGATCAGCGGAGTTTTCAAGCCGATCCAGCATTTCGTTCATCAGCGCTGCTAGTTCCGCTATCTCGTCTTCGCTGTCTGGTTCTGGAACCCGCTCGTCAAGGGTTGAGCCAGAGATGGCCGCCACTTGTAGAGAAATGTCTCGCACCGGGCGAAGCGTGCGACCAACCGTTAACCAGATCGCTGCGGCCAATAACGCCACCACCACGGGGACGATGATCAATAATGCTCTGGAGGCCGCATCAACCCCGGCTTGTACTTCGTGAATCGAGGTATCGGTGATCTGTTGCTGGTGGACATCGCCACTGGACCCGCCGTCACCTGAGCTTGCTTGGCCCGACGTCGTTTCATCGTCACTTTCGGACACCTCTCGCCGCGCTCCCCCGTGATATTCTGTTTCGCCCTCCTTTGATCCCTCGCCTTGTTCCCCGCTGGCGGAGTGTGCTGCCGCCTCAAGCGCGTCGTTGAGCGCGGCTCGCGCGTTGCTCTCGAGATCCCGTTCCACCAGTTCCAAAATCAAGACCGAGGCCAATCCCAGCACCAGAGCCGTGACGATGGTCGCCGCCAGCGTCGCCCTTGACCGCACGGATTTGAAATTGGGGCGATTCACGGTGTCGTTTCCGTGATCCGGTAACCGACACCGCGTTGGTTGATGATGGTCTTCACGCCGTAGGGCTCGTCGATCTTACGCCGCAGGTAACGGACGTAGACCTCAACGATCTTCGGGTCAACATCAGTGTCGAAGCCCCACACACGCTCGAAGATTTTCTGCTTCGATACCGGTGCCCCGCCAGCCCGCATCAACACCTCCAGCACATCCATCTCAGTACGGCTCATACGCAACTCATCGGTGCCCCGCCGCACCGATTTCGTCGCAAGGTCATATTGCAGGTCGCCAGCTTCGAGAATCGCGGGCCGGGCCGTGGGCGTTCGCCTGGCCAGAGCTCGAAGACGAGCCATCAACACCATGAAGGAGAACGGTTTCGACAAGAAATCGTCGGCACCGCTATCGAGCGCTTCGGCCTCGTCCCACTCCCCGTCTTTAGCGGTCAGCATCATTATCGGAGTCCAGTTGCCTTCTTCACGAAGCGTCGAACAAATCCGATAGCCATTGATCCCAGGCAACATAATGTCGAGCACTATCACGTCATAGCTGCCTTCCCGGGCTCGCCACAGCCCAGCACGACCGTCGTTTTCGAGTTCGGCGGCAATGCCGTGTTCCCGTAAGCCGTCGCAGATCACCTCAGCCAGTTGCACTTCGTCCTCGACCAGCAAGATCCGCATTGGTTCATCGTCGCCGATCATTGGTTAAACGAAACTTAGAGAAACCCCAACGGGGGCACCGGTCGCCTTGGTTCTAACCTCCATTTAAGTAACGTTCCGCCATAGTCAGACCCATCGCCACCTGGAGTGGTCCAAGTCCACAGAAATGGAGCTTCAAGATGATCCGACCCTACAGCCTTGCTATCGCCGTTTTCACTTGCCTCGCTTTGCTCTTCGCAAGTTGCGGCGACAGCGACAGTGACGAAGGCCGAGAACACGGTGCCAACGAGTCGTCGGGCGAACATGACAATGGTGAATCGGAGGATGGTGGCGAGCACCAAACCAGCCAAGGCTCTGAGAGCGACGAGTCAGGATCGGTCATCGCCGACGGTGATGAAGAGTCGGGCATCGAATACGCCAAGGCTGATTTCTACGACGAAACCCGTCGGGGAGCACGGCTCTTGCTGCGCTATGACTCCGCCACCGACACCTTCGTCGGTACCGTCGAGAACACAACCACCGAAACGCTCGAAAATGTTCGAGTGGAAGTCCACCTCTCCAACGGAGTGGAACTCGGCCCCACCGCACCCGGTTCTATAGCACCGAGCGACAGCGCCGATATAAGCCTCTCGGCCGAAGGCGAAGACTTCCAGACCTGGAGCGCCCACCCTGAAGTCGGACGCGACGAACATGGCTCCGAAGGCGAATCCGACGGTGAACACGACGGCTAGCAACGAAAGTTAACTTCCCAGTTCACCAGGGTTGAGAATCTTTCGGCGATTCGTTCGGTCCGTTAGGAACCCCCCTGCACAAACATGTAGGTTTCCGGCGATGAGCAGACGGATTGATGAACTCCTCGCGGCGATGACTACCGAAGAGAAGGTGGCCATGGTGACCGGCGGCGACATGTGGCACACCCGCGGCGTTGAGCGACTCGGCGTCCCGAAACTGAAGGTGACCGATGGTCCCAACGGTGCTCGCGGCGACGGACTCATGGGTACCGGCAGCCGCACGGCATGCATACCGAGCGGTGCTGTTCTGGGCGCAACGTGGGATCCGGGTCTCGTAGAGGAATTGGGGGAGCTGTTGGGCGACGAGGCCCTGTCAAAACGTTCACAAGTGTTGTTGGCCCCCACGATCAACTTGCACCGTTCCCCCAAAGGCGGACGCAATTTTGAGTCGTTCAGCGAGGATCCGATCCTTACCGGGCGTATGGCTGCAGCTTTTGTGCGGGGTGTGCAGTCGCGTGGCGTAGCTACAACCGCCAAACACTTTGTGGGCAACGATTCTGAGTTTGAACGCAACAGCATCGACACCCAAGTCGATGAGCGAACCCTGCGCGAACTGTATCTGGTGCCGTTCGAGCACGCCGTCAAAGATGGCGGTTCTTGGGGGATCATGTCGGCCTATAACCGGCTCAACGGCACGTTCTGTGCGGACAATCATTGGTTGCTCACCACCGTGCTGCGTGAGGAGTGGGGTTTTGACGGTTTCGTGGTGACCGACTGGTTCGGGGCGCGTTCCACAGTCGACATGGCGAACGCCGGGCTGAGTTTGGAGATGCCCGGCGAGGGTCGCTGGTATGGCGATCTGCTCACCGCTGCGGTCAACAACGGTGAGGTGTCCCCAAGCGCCCTTGATCGCATCGCCGCAGACGTCTTGGCGCTCATGGAACGTACTGGAGCGCTCGACCACGACAACGATTTCACCGAAACCGAGTTGGACCGGCCCGAGGATCGGGCCTTGATTCGTCGGGCCGCGGCGGCTGGTTCGGTGTTGTTGCGCAACGACGGAGTGCTGCCTCTCGATCCGCTCGGTATTGCCAAGGTTGCCGTTATCGGTCCCAATGCTTACAACGCCAAAGTGATGGGCGGGGGTTCGGCCAAGGTCAATGCTTACCGGGCTACTTCGCCGCTGGATGCGCTGGCCGCACGTTTGCCTGATGCCGAGGTGGTCTGGGAGAGGGGCTGCGACATTGACCGCACTTGCCCAGCCTTGACGGAACCGCTGGTGCAGGGGCCCGTTACCGTTCAGTACTTCGATGGCTTTGATCTAGACCACCCCGGCGACACCGAAACCGGAGGCCGAGCAAACAAAGCCAAGGCGACGATCCAAGCCGGTAGCTTCGATTTCATGGCTTTCGGATCACCCGCTCCAGGGGTGTCCGGCGAGACTTACTCATTCCGAGCAACAGCAACGGTTGTGCCAACATCAACTGCGCGATATGAGTTCCGCCTGGTTCAGTGCGGACGGGCTCGTGTGTTGGTTGACGGTGAGGTGGTGCTCGACGCAACCACTGGCGACTATCCGCGAGGTGGCGCTTTCTTTGGATTTGGTACCGAGGAGCTCCCGGCCACGGTCGATCTGGTCGAGGGGCAACCGATTGAGGTGACCGCCGAGTTCTCAAACCGCGATTCAATGCTGTTGTCGGGAATGAAGCTGGGACTGCTTTCGACAACCGAAGAGGATCTGGTGGGCCGGGCTGTTGCGATGGCTGCCGACAGCGACCTGGCGGTGGTCGTGGTTGGTACCAACGACGATTGGGAGACCGAGGGGCGAGATCGTGACCTGTGGGAACTCCCGGGTGATCAGCCCGAGTTGATTCGCCGTGTGGCCGCGGCAAACGAGCGAACAATCGTGATCCTCAATGTTGGTTCGCCTCACGATCTGAGTTGGCTCGATGACCCCGCCGCGGTGCTGTCAGTTGGTTTTGCTGGTCAGGAACTCGGCGATGCCATCGTCGACATGTTGCTCGGCGAGGTTGAGCCGAGCGGGCGGGCACCGACCACTGTCGGGACTCGTTACGAGCATTTCGGTGCTTACCTGAACTATCCGGGTGACAATTCGATTGTTCGCTACGGCGAGGGTTTGTTCATGGGTCACCGTTTCCACGACGCTTTGGGACTTGAGCCAGCGGTGGAACTCGGGTTTGGTTTGTCGTACACGACTTTTGCAATGTCTGAGCCGCGCATCATGTCTGAAGCAAGCAACGTGTCTGGGCCGAGCGCTACTACTGGTAGCACGGTCGAGGTTGAAGTTGATGTGACCAATACCGGTGATCGGCACGGTTCTGAGGTCGTGCAGGTGTATGTCGAGCCGCTGGATCCTGAGATTATTCGGCCTGTACGCGAGCTGAAGGCGTTCCAGAAGGTAGCCCTTGATCCCGGCGAGACGGCGACGGTCAGACTTGAACTTGCGGCTCGTGCCTTTGCCTACTACGACATCGGCGACCCGATCTGGGACGAGTTGAGGAACGCTGGTCCGGTGCCCGCCGAGGGAGAGGGGCTTCATCGAACCGAGGCAGGTTGGTATGTTGACCCGGGTGAGTACCGGATCGTGTCCGGTCGATCTTCCCGGGATTTCTCAGGCTCAGCGGTGCTCACCTTGACCGGCGAGGCAGCACGTCTCAACACTTAGACTCGCTCCGCTCTCAAATCTGCGCGATTAGCCACATATGTTGTGGTTTATCGCGCAGATTTAGAAGGGTTGCGGGAACGCGACGGGAAGCGACGGTGTTTCTGAAAGCGTAGGATCAAACCACCCGAGGAGAACTGACCAATGCTGTTTCGACGAGACAAGCAAACAATGCCCAGCCCCGAAGAAGCGCTTGAGGGGCGTTCCGATCCACTACCCGTGCAGGACAAACATCTCGTTCTTGGCACACCGCTTGAGGGTCCATATCCGGAAGGGTTCGAGACCGCCATGTTCGGGCTCGGCTGTTTCTGGGGTCCAGAGCGTTTCTATTGGCAACTCGACGGTGTGTACACCACCGCTGTGGGATACGCGGGCGGCTACACGCCGAACCCGTATTACGAGGAGGTTTGTTCCGGGCGGACCGGGCACAACGAGGTTGTCCTTGTTGTGTTCGATCCCGAGGTCGTCAGCTATGAGGAACTGCTCGCAGTGTTTTGGGAGGTGCATGACCCCACCCAGTTCATGCGCCAGCACAACGACATCGGTACCCAGTACCGCAGCGAGATCTACGTCTATGACCAGGCTCAGAGAGCCGCGGCTGCGGCCAGCCTCGACAAATACCAGGGCCTACTGAAGGGGGCCGGATACGGCGAGATCTCCACCACCGTGGTGGACGCACCGGTCTTCTATTTTGCTGAGGAATACCATCAGCAGTATCTCCACCGGAACCCGGGCGGATACTGCAACCACGGCGTCTGCCAGGTCCGCTACGCCTGACCAGCCGGTTGGGTCAGGCGCCTATCAGTCCGCCGATCAGACAAAGGGGTGGATCAGATCGATTGGCTCGGGAAACCCGGGCCTTCGTGATCAAGTCCGTCCATACTGGCATTGAGGCGAGCCTTGCCCATCAACTCGGCCATGACGGATCCAAGTTCGGTCGGATCGTCGGGCTGCTCGGCGGTCGGGCCAAGATGCCAACCTTCGGCGATGCCGAGGTGACGCCCACGAATATCAAAGACGCGGCCAGTGACCTTGCCCGCCTCGGGGCTGGCCAACCAGGTGGTGACCACCGCGATCCAGCGCGGGGACATGGCTTCCATAGCTGACTCGGTAAGGTTCTCCGCGCCACCCATCAACGGCAGAGTGAGGCGAGAAACAGCTGTGGGAGCCAGGCAATTCACTGTCACGCCATATTTGACGAGTTCCTGCGCGGTAATGATCGAAAAGGCTGCGATTCCGGCTTTCGCTGCGCCGTAGTTGGACTGACCTACGTTGCCGTAGATGCCTGACGGCGAAGCAGTATTGATGATGCGGCCATATGCCTCGCCACCAGCCTTGACCTGGGCCCGCCAATGCACCGCGGCGTGATGCGACGGTCCGAACGTGCCTTTCAGGTGTACCGCGATCACCGCGTCCCAGTCATCTTCGCTCATGGAGAACACCATGCGGTCACGCAAGATTCCGGCGTTGTTGACGACGATGTTGATGTCGCCGTAAGTGTCGATCGCTTGATCGATCATGGCTTTCGCATCGTCGAAGGAAGCCACGTTGCCACCATTGACAACAGCTTCGCCACCCATCGCCTCAATCTCGGACACGACTTCTTGTGCCGGGGTCAAGCTGCCGGGACCGCCGAACTCGTCGCCGCCGAGATCGTTGACGACGACTTTGGCACCGTGTTCAGCCATCATGATGGCGTGGTCGCGGCCGATGCCGCGGCCTGCGCCGGTGATGAGAGCGACCTTGCCCTCAAGAAGCTTGCCCATATCCCCTCCGGGGTGAGAACCTGCCAAAACTCAGCAGGAAGTTAAAGTTAACGATCGTTAGCGTGCCACGCTCAACGCCAAACGACTACCTCCGCACGCAACCGGAGCGGAACTCGCCTCTGAGATGGTGTCGGCCGGTTACCAGCCGCGGGATACCCATTCGTCGAAACTCGGGACTTCGTTGCCGATGGTTGTGTCGGCGCCGTGGCCCGGCAGCACGATCGTGTCTGCGTCGAATACCCGGAACATACGGTCTTCGATGCTGCGCAGGATGGTCGGGAAGTCTCCGCCTTCGAAGCTCGTAGCTCCCGGTCCGCCGGGAAAGAGCGTGTCGCCGGTGAACAGCAGCGGCGTGTCTTGCACGTTGAACGACATCGACCCCGGTGTGTGGCCCGGTGTGTGATGGGTGTGGATTCGCAGCTTGCCGATCTCGATCACCGACTCATCGGTGAGGAGATAGTCGTAGCTCGGCAGCATGGCAGCGTCTTCCGCGGTGACACCGACTTTGTAGCCGGCTTCCCGCACGGCCGGCACAGCCTGTATGTGATCCCAGTGGCCATGAGTCTCGAGCACGGTGCGCACATCAAGTGCACGGCACAGTTCCAACAGTCGTTCGTGTTCATTAGCCGCGTCGAGCAGTACGCCCTCCCCTGTCTCGCGGCACCGGACAACAAAAACGTTGTTGTCGACGGGACCAACAACGAGGCGGTGTACCTCAACGCGGCTATCAGACCAGTGCAGTGTTGGAGCAGACGGTGTTGGAGCAGAGGGTGTTGGAGCAGACGGTGTTGGAGCAGAGGGTGTTGGAGCCGACGGAGTCACACCGAGATCGTAGCGGCGGAGCGGTCCTCAGGCAGCCGATTCGTCTTCAACAATTCGCACGTTGCCGAGGGGCACGCCGGGAACGCCGCAATTCCAGCAAGCATCCGCGCTGGTACCTCTCCAGGTGACATCGCAACGAATGCAGCGCAGTCGCCGTTCGACTCCGTGGATCGCCGATGGGACTGAGACAAGGTCGGTCACAGAAGTCACACTATGCACACCCACCATGACAAGGGGGTGATCCCCAGCCACCTGTCGGATTTTGAGCCTGGCGCTCTAGCCTGCGTTGAGCAGAATCAGGAGATTTTCATGGCCCCAACCCCTTGTCCCGAGAGCGATGGCTCGAGTCCCAAACAACAGCGGTTCGATGAACCGCCGGAGATGTTTATCGACACGACCAAGACCTACACAGCAACGATGGAAACATCGCTTGGCACGATGACAATCCACCTTGACGCCGCAGCCGCACCCAAGACCGTCAACAACTTCGTGACCTTGTCGCGCTACCACTATTACGACGGAGTCACCTTCCACCGCATCATCAACGGTTTCATGTGTCAGGGCGGTGATCCCGAAGGCTCTGGACGCGGGGGTCCCGGCTACCGTTTCGAGGACGAACTGCCTCGACCCGGGCGTTACGAGATCGGTTCTTTGGCGATGGCCAACGCCGGTCCCAACACCAACGGAAGTCAGTTCTTCATCGTTTCGGGGGCGAGCGGTGTGGGCTTGCCACCGCAGTACTCGTTGTTTGGCAAAGTCGTTTCCGGTCTTGATGTGCTCGACGAGATGCAGCGGGTCCAAACCGACCGCAACGACCGCCCTCTGACCGATGTGGTCATCTCATCGGTCACGATCAGTGAGACAGACTGACATGACTATCGAGACAATCGGCGTAATCGGCACCGGCGCGATGGGCAGCGGAATCATCGAAGTTACAGCCAAAGCCGGAGTGGCCGTCGTCGCCTACGACATCAACCCCACAGCTATTGAAGCTGGCAAAGCAAGGGTGGAGGGGTCGCTCGACAAGGCGGTAGCTCGGGGCAAGCTCGACGAGTCCGCTCGCGATCGCGTCGGCACCCAAGTCACCTGGACCACCGACCTCGCAGACATGCACGGGTGCCAACTGGCAGTCGAGGCGGCACCGGAGATCCTTGAGCTCAAACTCGACGTCTTCAAACAGCTCGATGAGATATTGCCCCACGGAGCGATTATGGCGACGAACACGTCTTCGATCCCGATCATCGATATTGCCATGGGGACCAAACGCCCCGAGCAAGTGTGTGGGATGCACTTTTTCAACCCGGCAACGATCATGCGGCTCGTGGAAGTCATCTCCACGCAATGCACTGATGCTGCTGTGGCACAGGCCGCTGCGGGTTTCGCTACCGATGTGCTCGGCAAACGGGTCGTGCATTGCAAGGATCGGGCCGGTTTCGTTGTGAACGCTCTGCTGGTGCCTTTCCTGTGTCAGGCCATCGCCATGTTTGAGGCAGGCCATGCCTCAGCCGAAGACATTGATGAGGCGATGAAACTCGGGGCAGGTCACCCGATGGGCCCGCTGGCGTTGTGCGACATGATTGGTCTTGACGTGATGTTGTGGACAGCCGAGTCGCTGTACGACGAATACACCGAACGCTTCCTGGCTCCCCCACCGCTGCTTCGGCGGATGGTGTCTGCAGGTCATCTCGGACGCAAGTCCGGCAAGGGCTTCTACGACTACTGAGCCGCTGCCTTGCGTGCTTGCTCTGCTTTCGCCGGGCGCAACCGGAGCCGTGGAGCTTCTACGACGCTCTGCTTTCGCCGGGCGCAACCGGAGCCGCGGGACTTCTACGACGCTCTGCTTTCGCCGGGCGCAACCGGAGCCGCGGGACTTCTCGACTACTTACGTCGCTCCCAGTTGTCGGCTTCGGCGAAGGCTTCACGCTCGGCTCTGATGGCCAAATAGGCGTCTCGGTGACAACGACTGCTTCGTAGTTCACGGAAATAGTCGCCCAGATAGGTGCGCAGGAACGCCCAACAACCCGCCTCGTGCCATTGTCGAACGTGGATGAGTTCGTGTGCCAACAATTTGCGATTGCCGCTGCGATCATTGTCGGTCCGCAGCAGTACGAACCTGCCGATCGTCATTCCATTCGAACCGAACGGAAGCACCGGTACTCGCACTATTCGCACCCGTTCAGCCAATTCACGGCGGAGAACATCGTACGATTGGATTTCAGGTCCCTCTAATCGTCTCATGTTCAACACGATCGTATTCGACTTCCGCGTAGCGTCTTGAAGACTGTTCGCGACATCCTGCCGCTGTTCTTCGGTCTGAAGATGCGAGTTCGCATCAGCGTGGTCTTAGCCGCGTCGGTGATGCTGTTGTTGACCACCGCCTTGTTGGCCGAACCGACCGACAATCTCGCTGGTGACGTGAACGCCACAAGCACAACCACAACAACGACCACGACCACCACAACGACGACCACCACCACCACGATCCCTGAATACTCCGGGTGGGTGGATCCCGAATCGTCGGGCATGCCGTGGGGTACCGAGGTTCGGGGGTTGCTGACATTTCGCGGCAATCCAACTCGTACCTACTACGGAGAGGGTCCGGTGCCGTCTGCGCCACAAATACTCTGGAAGTTCCCAACAGAAGGTTCTTTGTGTTCACCCTCCACAACCGGCGGTGTGACCACAACCTGGTGTGGATCAGGGTGGACGGGCCAACCTGCCGTCTTTGAGTACAACAACAAAACCTGGGTGACACTGGGTAGCTACAGCGGCAACGTCCATTTCCTCAACTTCGACGATGGTTCCCAGATCCTCTCCGACTTCGTCACAGGCGACATCATCAAAGGATCCGTGACCATCGACCCCGACGGATTCCCGCTGCTCTACGCCGGCAGTCGCGACGGCTACTACCGAGTCCTCGCCTTCGACGGCGACGAACCCGTCGAACTGTGGAAGCTGTCTGCGCGCGATGTCTTTCCGATCATGTGGAACGACGATTGGGACGGGGCGGGGCTGGTCCTCGACGACTACCTCTTTGTTGGCGGAGAGAATTCTCAGTTCCATATCGTCAAACTAAACCGGGACTATGACACCGGGGGCAGGGTCACAGTTGATCCGCACCTGGTGTTCAACGCCCCGGGATGGGACGACGAACTGATTGCAGCCGTCGGCGAGAACGTCTCAATCGAGAACTCGGTGGCTATTTCAGCCAACCTGGTCTATTTCGCGAATTCTGGAGGGTTGATTCAGGGGTGGGACATCACCGATCTGGCCGATGGCGTCGATCCGACACGAGTGTTCCGTTTCTGGGCCGGCGATGATGTCGACGCCTCCTTGGTGATCGACAGCGACCAAATGATCTACGCGGCGGCCGAATACGAGCGGGGCAATGCTCGCAGTCAAGAAGTCGGTCAGATTTTCAAGCTCGACCCTTCGCGCCCGGATGATCCGCTCGTCTGGAGAGTCGACGCGCGTCCCTATATCGGTGCCGGCGTTTGGGCCACGCCGGGGTTGTACAAGGACATCGTCATCGTGCCCACCGACACAGGCGCCGTGTTGGGGCTCGACCGCGCCACCGGTGCACAGCGCTGGTCGATCAAACTCCAAGGACCAACCTGGTCCTCACCGGTGATCGTTGATGACGTGTGGATCCAGGGAGATTGCGCGGGTTTCTTGCGTGCGTTCGATGTGTCTGACACATCCGTCGAACCAGCCCGGCTGTGGGAGATCCACCTCGGCGGTTGCGTCGAGTCAACTCCGGCTGTCTGGGGTGGCAGGATCATCGTTGGCACCCGCGCTGGACAGATCTTCGCTGTCGGCTGAACTCACCGGCGGTGCCAGACGGAACCGACAAGCGCCCGCCACAACAGCAAGAGGGGCGCTTGTGCCGTAGAAGTGCCCGCTCGCGCAGTTCGGCGGGTAGCGTGAACACCGATGGGCGGATACCTCGACCGGACCTACGACGGCCCCCTCGGCCCAACCCCCTACCGCGCCTATCTGCCCCACGGTATCGCCGGCTGGAACCCCGCAATAAGCGAGCAGGCAGCCGCACGCGTCAAAGCCGCCGGCGACCGGATCGCTGCCATAGCCGCCAGACTGCCGCCGCACCGCTCCATGCAATGGTGCCTGAACCGCTCTGAGGGGATCGCGTCGAGCGACGTGGAGGGCATCTCTACAACCCTGCGGTCCCTGAGCCTCCTCGAATCCCTGCGGACAGAACACGACCCCCAACGCCGCCAACGCGACACGCAAGCCCTCGGAGCGGCCCGCCTCACCGCCCGCGCCGCCGAAATCGGCCGCCGCGTCGGCACGCCAGTCGGTGTCGCCGACCTCCGAGAAATGCACCGGCGGCTTTTCGACGCCAGTTCCGTCCCGTTCGAGCCGGGCCGACTGCGCTCCGACGACATCTGGGTCGGTGCCCCCGGTGCCACCCCTCTGGAGGCCCTCTACGTCGCGCCGCCCGCCGAGCATGTCGGCCCGCTGGTCGACGACCTCATGGAATACGTGTCAGCCCACGACCTGCTGCACCCCCTCCTCAAAGCCGCCATCGTCCATCTCCAATTCGAGACCATCCACCCGTTCCCCGACGGCAACGGACGCGTCGGGAGGGCGCTGATCCACTGCGTGCTGCAGCGCAACTGGCCCGAAACACCGCCGTTCCCGCTGTCAGCCGCCATCGCCGAGCACAAACAGGCCTACTACAAGTCGCTGCGCCCCTACCAGACATACACCGGCGATCCCGAAAGCCCCATACGCGCCGCCTGCGCAGAAGCCGCCGCCGCCTACATAGCGGACGCCGCCGAAGTCGCCTGCGACTACACCGAGGCCGCCGCCCAGGCCGTCGCCGACATGCACGCCGAGTGGGTCGGTCTCAACCTGCGCCCCCACTCAGCCGCTGCCGCCGTCCTTGAGGCCATGGCGACAATGCCCGCCGCCGGGGTCGAATACCTCTGCGACAAGACAGGCCGCGTCCCCAACGCCGTGCGACGAGGCCTGCGCAAACTCGCCGCCGCCGGTGCCGTCTCAGAGACACGCGACGAGCACACCGGGCGCAGAGTGTTCGAAGTGCCCGAGCTGCTCCAGATCGTCGACCGCCGCCAGACGCTGCTGAACCGCTGCTGGCGGGCGCACCAAGGTGGCCTCGGGCTGTCACCGGGCGACCTTCTCGCCGAATGGCGGCACGACATCGCAGCCACCGCAGCACCCGGCTCGGCAGAACCGCGGCGGCGATGCCCCCACATTGGAGAGCGCAGCAGAACCCGATGCACCCGCCTCGCCGGACACCGCCCGCCCCACCGCTACACCTGAACCCGGCGACTGGTGCCGCCTCCAGACGGTCGACCCGGAGGGAGACCAGGGTCGATCAGACTCCAAGGGTGGCCCAGGTGAGATTGGCGGGGAGGTCGTTGCAGCCGCGGGTCCGCACACCGTCTCGTGCCGTGTGTGGGGTGGGAAGATCTTCGTTGGTACGCGTTCAGGAAAGATCTTCGCTGTCGGCTGAGTTCATCTGCGGTGCCAACTGGAGCCGCTGGGGGTGTCCTCTACCACGATGCCCAACGCGGTGAGTTCCTCGCGAATTCGGTCGGCTTGGGCGAAGTCCTTGGCTTCTCGTGCTGCAGAACGAGCCGCAACCAACGCCTCGATCTCATCATCGCCAGCCGAACCACTAGCGCTTCTGGTGCCACGAGGTCCGCCGACTCCGATACCGAGCGCTCCAGCCAGATCGATCACGGTGGCAACCAAAAAAGCAGCTTCTACGGTATCGCTGGTGCGGCTTGCGTCGAGGGCTGTGTTGGCTTTCCGAACCGTGTCGAAGATGACGGCGATGGCTTCGGGGGTACCCAGGTCGTTGTCCATCGCAGCCGCAAAAGCCTCAAGCGCTGCGCCGTCACGATCTGTGCTGTCCAGTGCAATACCGGCTGCGTTGGCCCTGCGAGCCATGGCGTCGATGCGCTCGATCCCAGCCCGGGCCTGAGACATCACCTCGGCGTTGACCTCCATCGTCTTGCGGTAATGAGTCTGCAGCAACAGCAGGCGCAGGGCCCAGGCGTTCAACGGGTGCTCGTCGAGCAGGTCGCGGACCGTGCGGAAGTTGCCGAGTGATTTTGCCATCTTCTCGCCGCCGACGTTGAGCATGGCGTTGTGCAGCCAGTGCTGGGCGAACGGCCGACCCGCGGCGATCGCTTCGGCCCGTTCGTTGGTGTGATGAGGGAAGACGAGGTCGTCGCCTCCGCCGTGGAGGTCGAATCCGTCGCCGAGGAGGCCGAGGCTCATGGCCACGCATTCGATGTGCCAGCCCGGGCGTCCCGGTCCCCACGGTGAGGGCCAGGTTGGTTCGTCGGGCTTGGCCGACTTCCAGAGTGCGAAGTCGAGCGGGTCCTCTTTGAACTCGTCTACCTCCACCCGAGCGCCTGAACCTGCCGCGAGTTCGTCGAAGCTGCGGTGTACGAGGTCGCCGTATCCCGGCACGGACCGCACCCGCAGATATACACCGGATTCGGTTGTGTAGGCCGATCCGTTGCTTACGAGGGTCTCGATGAACGCAACCATTTCGTCGACGAATTCGGTGGCGTGTGGTCGGTCGTGGGGGTGGAGAATGTTGAGTTCGTCCATCACTTCTATGTAGATCGTCTCCCATCGTTCGGCCACTTGAGGTTCGGTGAGGCCTTCGGCGTTGGCGCGGTTGATGATGTTGTCGTCGATATCGGTGACGTTGGCGACGTGACGAACCTCAACGCCTCGCCATTCGAGGTAGCGGCGTAGGACATCGTAGGTGAGGGCTTGGCGGGCATGACCGAGGTGCGGGTGGTCATAGACCGTGGGCCCGCAGGCGTAGAACGAGACCTTGCCGGGGTCTCGCTGGGCCAGGGGCCGAACCTTCATGGAGAGCGTGTCGTATAAGCGGATCAAGGGACTATCGGATCGGGGGGTCAGATCGGGTTGGGTCGGGGGGTCGGTTAGGCGACCGGAGCCGCCGGGGTATCGAGTTCAATGCCGTACACACCGGCCAATTCTCCCAGCACGGCTGGTGTTGTCGGGTCGTCGCCTCCTGCGAGAATGGCTGTGGCGAGTCCAAGCAACTCATTTCGTGCTTGGGGGGCGTTGAGGTCGTTGTCAAGGGCGGCGCGCATGCGGCTTGCGAAGGGGGCCGGGTCGGGTCCTGCGCTGGCGTTAGCTGCCGCGAGCAGCAAATCGAGTCCCGCCGCGGCCTCGCTGATGTCATCGTCGAACCATTCCCAGTCGTCGCGGTAGTGGTGGGCCATCAGGGCTAGACGGATCGCTCTTGGGTCGGCGAGTTTCGACAGTTCGCTGACGAAGACGAGGTTGCCGAGCGATTTCGACATCTTTGTGCCTTCGTAGGCGACCATCCCGCAGTGCATCCAGTGGCGCACGAAGGTGGTGCCGGTGGCGGCTTCGCTTTGTGCTCGTTCGCATTCGTGATGCGGGAAGATCAGATCACTTCCGCCACCGTGTAGGTCGAGGGTGGTGCCGAGCAGACCCATCGACATGGCGCTGCATTCGATGTGCCATCCTGGGCGGCCCGGTCCCCACGGCGATTCCCATGCGGGTTCGTCGGGCAGCGACGGTTGCCACAGCACGAAGTCGAGGGGGTTGCGTTGGCGGGGGTCGTCGGGATGGCCGCCGCGTTCGGCCGCCAGTTCGATCATGGTCGCCTCGTCGTAGCCAGAGACCGCTCCGAAAGAGTCGAACGTTGTCACATCGAAGAAGGTGGCGCCTTCGACCGTGTAGGTGTGGCCGCCTTTTTCGAGGGTTTTGATCAGCTCGATCATCTCCGGGACCCATACACGGGCGTGGGGTTCGGCTGAGACGGGTCGAGTGTTGAGCGCGGCCATGTCACCGTGGAAGCGTGCAGTTTCGGCGGCCGCCAACTCTAAGAAGTCGACGCCGAGTTCCCGGGCCTTGCCGAGGATGCTGTCGTCGACATCGGTGATGTTGCGGACGAGTTTCACGGTGTGGCCGAGTTCTTCGAGCCGTCGGATCAACAGGTCGTAGGTCAGATAGGTGTTGGCGTGGCCCAGATGAGTCGAGTCATACGGTGTGATACCGCAGACATAAATCGATACTTCTTCCCCCGGCTCAAAGGGGACTATCGAGTTACACGCTGTGTCGTAGAGAAACACCCCCGCAACGGTAGCGCCCCGATCCCCCAGCGCCCCGATCCCCCGGCGCCCCGACATAACACCCCCGATAGCGTGCTGGTTCTAAGAGACCTATTCCGGCGTGACGTAGGCGGCGGTCAGGCCTCCGTCCACTTGCAGGTTGGCGCCGGTCATGTACGACGAGTCGGCCGAGGCCAGGAACAGCGCGGCCGAGGCCATCTCGGTGGCCTCGCCGAACCGACCCATGGGCACGTGCACCAACCGGCGCTGGCGCTTCTCGTCGGTGTCGAGGTACGACATGAGCATTTCGGTGCGCAACGGTCCCGGCGACAGGGCGTTGACCCGGATGTTCTCCCTGGCGTGGATTACGGCCAGCTCCCGTGTCATCGCCAGCACCGCCCCCTTGGAGGCGGTGTAGGCGATCTGCGGGGTGGCCGCGCCCACCGACGCCACGAAAGACGCTGTGTTGATGATCGAGCCTCCGCCCGCCCGGCGCATTGCGGGGATCTGATGCCGGCATCCATACAGCACACCCTTGAGGTTCACGGCCAGGGTCTTGTCGATGGTCTCCTCGGACGTGGCGATGGAGTCCGAGTCGTCGGCCAGCATGATCCCGGCGTTGTTGAAGGCGATATCGAGCTGCCCGTAGGTCTCCTCCGCGGTCTTCACGGCCGAGGCGACATCGGCGTCGTCGGAAACGTCGGCTTGGACCGCGGTGGCTTCGCCCCCGGATGCCCTGATCAACTCGACGGTCTCATGGTTGGCTGCAACGAAGTCGACTGCAACGATCCGGGCGCCTTCGGTGGCGAAGCGCAGCGCGGTGGCCCGTCCGATACCGCCGGCCGTACCGGTGATAAGCGCCACCTTGCCTTCGAGTCTCACACCTGCTCCCTTCAATGGCGTTCGCTGTGCCCAGCATCCTCGCGCACAATCAAATTGGCGCCCCCGGCAGGAATCGAACCTGCGACGCACGGTTTAGGAAACCGACGCTCTATCCACTGAGCTACGGGGGCGGGGCTGGTGCGGAACGCGGTGCGTAAGTCCGCGGTGGTCTAGGTTAGTTGCCGGTGAGGGTGGCGAGACGGCGTGTTGGCAGCTGGCCGGGCCCTTCGGCCGGTGCGGGCCGTGTCGGGACGCGTCGATCTCGCCTTGCTAGGGCTTTCGAAGCCGAGTCAGCGGTTAGGCGGCTGCGAGGGCGGGCCTGGCCCGCGACGGCGCCCTGAACGTGTAATGTTCCGCATACCCGGTGTCGTCTTCGGCACGCAGAAAATGTGCGGAAAGCGTTTTGTCGTTCTCGATCAGCTGATAGGCGATCAGGTTGAGCTGGTTGCGGGTTCGGCCAACGGATCGGGCGCGTTTGTTGCGCAGCCCGGTTTTGAGGTTCTCGTTGTTGGACTCGGCGTTCTCGCGTATCCCGAACAGCGCGTCGAAGCAAGGATCAGATTCGGGTATCGGCCTCGAATACAGCGAACGCCGGTTGTTGCTGAGCCGTTCCTTGTTGGTGCTGTTGTGTCGGATCCTCAGCGTGGCGTCAACGAGGTCACCCGCGAGTGGGTGTCGGGGAACCCGCCATTGCGTGTAGATGACCTTCTTCGCTTTCTGTTCGTTGATTTGGGTGTTGACCCGGTCGAGTTTCAGATACCACTCTTCAATATCAGCATCGAACAGTCTGAGACACGGCGTGCCGTTGACGAAATGGACTGCAGTTTCGGTGGTGGTGCCGTCGGGCAGTTTCAACGTTTGGTCGTGGACGGTATGTCTCTTGATCTTCTTGCCTTTGACCAGCGGCAGTTTGTTGACAACGACGAGTCCTTCGTCTTGGAGGCGGTCCGTGTCGACCGAGTGCAGGGCCATGTCGTAGGCGACTGCTTGCAAACCCGCCTCTACTTCGGGGAACTTGCGCAGGTCGAGAACCATGTCGGTGAACACTGAGGCTTCGGTTTCGCCGTCTCGAGTGAGACGCATATCCAAAACGACGCGTCCCTGCCGTTCACCGCTTTGCGCCACCACAGACACAGCCTCGTAACT
Organism: Candidatus Aldehydirespiratoraceae bacterium; assembly: GCA_965198365.1. Taxonomy (GTDB): domain Bacteria; phylum Actinomycetota; class Acidimicrobiia; order Acidimicrobiales; family Aldehydirespiratoraceae; genus VXYK01. The sequence continues at coordinate 3,602,666 of OZ240617.1, forward strand.
GCCTCGCGTGCCCCGCGAGGACTTGCGGCGGTTCTTGGGCGGCGCTGCGCTGCACATGTCGCATTCAGCGTCGCCGACGCTGATGTGCGTCTTGTTGGCGTAATGGTAGCTTCCATCGGCGTCGTGCTGGCTGTGAGTGATCTCACCAGTTTCCTTGTTGACTCGACGCCGAACCGGGTTGAACATGGTGTTGATGATGGTCCCGTCCCCGGTGACACAGTTGGCGGGGTCGGGTCGGGTACGCGACCCTTTGGCGTTGTCGAACAACCCAACCTCCACAGCCGTCTCGACAGCGTTCGCTGTGGAGATCGAACCCAGCCTAGTTAGCTGCTCCGGTCCGAGATGCCTGTCAAGGAACCGCGCATATTGGAACCGGTTTATCGGATGAGCCGAGATGCGCCGCTCGGGGCTTGTTGGTTCCTGCTCGGCAACCACCGCATGTATCCGACCCCAATTCACAGGATCGCCCAAATCGTCATGGGCGCTGCGCAACCCGCCGTTGAGCTCAGCGGCAAGCCAGAAAACAACCCAGTCAGCAACAGTATGCTGCCGCGGCCGTCCAATACTGCCGGCCGAGGACGCCACCTCATCCAGGTACGCGACAATCTCCCGAAACCACGGCGTCGACGTGAGTCTAAGAAGCTGCTCGATTGTTGACACGCTCTGTCGCTCGCCGTTGACCAACCGCAACGGTGTCGGCAACAGCTCGTCAGCGGCATCGTCAATAGTCAGAGCATCCAAATCAGCGACGCGAACCGTGCCGCTGTCAGCAAAAACTCGGCGGCGGCGAGTATCAGCCATCGCATTCCCAGTCGTAGTTGAGCGCGGCCGCGGTTGTGTCAAGAGACACCGACCCCAAGAACCGTGCGGCGGCTTCGATCCCGTCACAGTCCAAGACGGTGCGTGCAGTAGACAACCTGATCGACCTCGCAGAAACACCCGGAGCGCTGCTCAGTCCCGCGTGACGCAGAACCTCACCGAGACGCACCGTCACAGAATGCGCGCGACTCGCCGGGTCAGTCTTGGAGGTGACACACAACAAGTCGTCGGCTTTGAGCGGGTAGCGGCGCTGGCTGGCCAAGAACCGCTGCATCATCAGAACCGCCCAATCGTCGAGACTGTTCACACGCGACCGCGCACCACCGAACGCGATTGTGTTCGCTTCTAGGTCGATGTCGCCGAGACGTGTCGCCGCTATTTCAGAAGCAGACCCGCCCCTAAACGCGAAAGCCACGATCAACGCTGTGCGCGAACCCGACAACGCCGCCTCAGCAACGTCACGCACCAACACCGCCTCATCAACAGTGAGAGGTCTCGTTACAACAGAATCTGATGTTGAGCGACCGATCCGCACGCCGATCAGAGCGGCCGGGTCAATTGGTGCTCCCAACACCCGCCCGGCCTCGAACGCAGCCCAAGCCGCCCATTGCCGGTTACGGGCAGTCGCCGGCGCGACAGGCTGATGCACCCCCGAACGGTTCAAGCTCGGTGCCCAACACCACCGCGTCACCATCTCCGCGGACACATCCGACCACTCAACAGCGCCACAAGCCCGCAGATAACGCAGCAGCCTTGCCGCTTCACGGGCCGCCTTATCAGCCGTACGCCGGTTCGAGACGTAACGGTCACGCACCGCGTCAAGCACCAACGGCTCCCAAACCAACAACGACATGTCCCCTACCACAACCAATCTCCACGCGGCTGCTGACCGCCGCGCCAGCGCGAGAACCCGATGTGCGGCGAACAATCGGAGCTGTGCTGGGAATCGATTTGTGATTTGTGCCACGTCAGGTTCTCTGATGTAGGAATGTCGAGGCCAACAGCGCCAGCAGCAGTGCCTGTGCTTTCAACACAACAGGCACCGCTGATGAGCTGTTGACTGGTGACACGGTCACGGTGACCGCGGCACCCCGACCAGCCACACCCGACCAAAGGCACCCACCCCATTTTCGACGAATTCTCGGATATAATCATGTTTAACCGTAATATATCCGTTGTTACGGACAATCCCACCCCGGAAGCGGCTACTGTGCGCGACTATGGCCTACACCTACGCAAAGTCCTGCCCCGCCGAACATCTCCAAGACGGCGAAATCTGGCCCAACGGCACACTCAAAGACACAGCGCCCATCGAAGCGCACTTTTCCAAAGCGCTCGCGCAACGCCTCCACCACGCCCGCGCAGGACGCTCCCTCAAAGAAATCGCCCACATCGCCGGAGTTTCCCAAGACGCAATCAGCCGCCTGCTCCGCGGCCTGACCTGGGGCACCATTCCTGTCATCGTCCGCATCGAGCACGCGCTCGACACCCAACTCTGGGACTCCAACCACATCACAACCCCAAACAACCAACAACAGCGGCCCGACAACACGAACCCAGACCGCTGACGCCACAACCACCGCTACCGGAACAGACGTGGAGAACCAACAAGAATCATTGCCATGACCGACAAGCTGATGTCAGAACGGCAGGCCGGACATCCCAGAAGAACCCAGGAAAGTTCAAAACCCCCGGCAAACACGCCGTGAATATAGGGGCGCTACAAAACCGTGGACAGAGGCAACATTCGGTCCCGCATTTATTGTGGGAAAAAACGTGTGAACGAGAAAACCGGCAGCCATGAACAACCTGACCGCAGCCAACCCGCCCTGATCCTCGCGAGACACACCAAATCCCCGACAATTCCGGTCTTCTGGCTTGGGTCTCAGAGGTGGAGGACTCGGTGTGCAATCGTACGACTTGAATCCTCTGGGTTCGACTGCTTGCCTCGGGACACTGTCAGATGCAGGCTTACCGGGCCGAATGCGCTTCGAATGTCGCTTAGAGGACGCGCGGATTGGTCATGGTTGAGGGTTCCATCGGTCCCTGTGGTCTATGAGTTTGACCGTGATTATCAACACGATTGCGAGACCTAGCTGGGCTCTTCGATGCTGGGGTTTACGGTCGGTGTTGCGTCGCAGCTGCCCGAAGTTCGATAACCACGAGTTGGTGCGTTCCACAGTCCAACGCAAACCCAACGGTGCCGCCACCGGTTTGCGGCGGGAGGCGCCGGCAGCCCGTTTCTTTGCGCACACAACATCGTCGATGCCGGCTGCGGCGCATGCTGCGCGGGCGGGTGCGTTGTCGTAGCCCCGGTCCAGATGCAGCGTTTCGATATCGGCCAAATATTTGTCCGGAACAGCACCCAAAGTAGGTTTCAGCAAAACGGTGTCGTGCCTGTTAGCCCCGGCAACAGCCGCCGCTACAGGCACCCCCGCCCGGTCGGTCAGTATCGACCATTTCCAACCCAGTTTGGCTCTGTCAACAGGGCTTTTGCCGGTGCCGTCACCACCGCATGGTGCTTTATGGGTTGACCCGTCAACCGCCGTCTCAGACAAATCCAAACCCACAACACGGTCATAGGCGCCGAGAGCTTCGGCCTTTAACGCGTCGAACACCCCCGCAGCAACCCATTCGTCGCGGCGGCTGCGCATGGTCGTGTCCGACACGACATACCCCATCAAAGCTTCAACAGTGACCCAGGAACACCCGGTGACTAGCCTGATCAACAACCCCGTAAACACGGTTTTGTCAGGGATTCGGGGCCTGTGACCCCGCACCGGATGATTGTTTGCCGGTGCCGGGATCTTTGGTGCTGTCGCCGCCCACACAGCCTCCACCACTTCTGGATCTAAAGCACGCACAACAGTTGACCTCCGTAACGGGCCGCGTCTACAACCCGACACAACAGTCACCCGTCACAGCACCAAAACAACCATACAGACCCAATCCGCGCGTCCTCTTAGCCTGGATCCACCGGTGTGGTGAGGCTGTGTGTGTTGGCGCGTCCACCGGAAAGGCCTCCTGACGTGGGAGAATGCTGTTTACTGTAACGGTCATTCTGGCCACGAGAGGAGGCACTTCCTGTGAGGAGCATAGCGGGTGGGATCGACGGGTTGGAGGCGGTGTTCGATGATGGGTCTTTGGTGGCTGATGCGGGGTTGTTGCTGGCTGGGACGGTGATGGGCCGGCTTGGGTTGGAGTCGCTGATCGACGAGGCGGTGCGCCCCGCGGGCTCGGCGGGGTCGGGGTCGGGCCGCAAGGTGTTGACTTTGGTGGCGTCGATGCTGGTGGGCGGCTGCTGTATCGACGACGCCGGCCGTCTGGGGGCGGGGGCGTCGCAGGCGGTGCTGCCGTTTCGGGTGATGGCGCCCTCGACTGTGGGGACCTTTGTGCGGTCGTTCACGTTCGGGCATGTGCGCCAGCTCGACAAGGCGGCCGAGCAGGCGCTCGCGCGGGCGTGGTCTGTTAGCGCCGCGCCCGACATCGCGGAGATGACCGTGGATCTGGACTCCACGGTGTGCGAGGTGTGCGGCAAAGCTAAGCACGGTGCCGCCTACGGCCACACCAAGGTGCTGGGCTATCACCCGCTGGTGGCGGTGCGATCAGACACCGGCGAGGTGCTGCACTCTCGGATGCGGTCGGGGTCGTCGCAGCGCGGCCACGACCGGTTCGTGCGTGAGACCCTGGCCCGGGTGCGGCGCCTGTCGCCGGGCTCTGTGGTGACGGTGCGCGCCGATGCGGGGTTCTTCTCCTATCAGATGATCGAAGCCATCGGGGCCCACAACGCGCGCTTCTCGATCACCGTCGCACAAAACACCAAGGTCAAAACAGCCGTCGAGGCCATAGACGACGACGCCTGGCAGGCGATCGCCTACACCCGCGGCGGACAGGCCCAAGTGGCTGAGACCACCATCGAACCCGGCCGCCGCGGCGACAAGCTGTGTGGCCGCGACGAAGACAAACCCGCCAAGCTGCGGCTCATCGTGCGCCGCACACGCCTGATCGGCACCCAAGGCGAGCTGTGGCCCAACTGGCGTCACCACTGCTTCGTCACCGACAGAGACGACCTCGACACCGCCGCCGCCGACGCCTACCACCGAGCCCACGCCACCGTCGAACTCGCCATTCGTGACCTCAAAGAAAACTCCGGACTCAGCCGCTGCCCCTCGGGACGGTTCTTCGCCAACGGCGCCTGGCTCGCCTGCTGCGTGCTCGCCCACAACCTCGTGCGCTGGACCGCCCGCCTCGGCGGTGTCCACCCCACCCACCAACTCACCGTCGCGGCCACCATCCGCAACCGGCTCCTCGCCGTGCCCGCCCGCCTCGTCAACCACAGCGGCCGCCGCAAACTCCGCCTCCCGTCGTGCTGGCCATGGGCCACGACCTTCACCACAGCCCTGCAACGCATCCGCAACCTGCCCCTGCTCATCTAACCCGCGCCCCGCGCCCGACGCAGCGCAGCCGCACCCCCAACGCCACCAACCCGCCACAACCCCCAACTCCAGCCACACACGCCCCCCAACGCCACGGCCCGCCCCCACACACCAGCCCGGCACCAACCAACCCAACACCAGCCCCCCCTCACAAACCAACCGGTGGATCCAGGCTTAGTCGAAGCGAATCAAACCCCAAAAGTTTACGAAGGCCCGGCACCGTCGAGGGCCGGACCTCTACAAGCCATACCGATACTCGACTTGAGGACACAACTGCCCGGCAGACGGTCTGACAGGGGTCCGAGGCCGGCTATCGGGCCAGGGGCTGCCGAGTTGGGGTAGGCCTTCAATCACTCCAGCAAGCTGCTCAAAGCCCTCTGCTGCTGCCCGAGAAGTAGGACTGTCTCGTGGTTTTCGCCCGCGCGGAGCCAGTGCCCGCTTAACCTGAAGAGCCCCTTGCCGGACTGTGGGTCGGCCAGCCCTCGAAACGCTCCACAGAAACGTTGCCGGTTTGTCCTGTTCCCGCACAGTACAAACATGGACCACAACGACATCATCAACCGCTGCACCCGCACAGCGTAGTTGGCTGAAGCCTGCCGACGCTTGGACGAAATCGTCGAAGAAGCCGAAACGGCCGGAACCGCGACCGTCGACACAGACCACGGCCGCTCTGTAGCTGTGATCGTAGGCTTCGAAGTGTACGAGTCGCTCAACGTCCTTTCCGACAGCGACACGATGGCTGCTCTCGACGAAGCCGCCGCTGACATCGCAGCCGGGGATCTTGTCCGGTTCGACTGACCCGGTCTGTGCCGGGACTGGTCGCCGAAGCAGCAACGGGCCCTGGTCGGCTGCTTCCAGCGTTCTCGAGCAGCCAACGCCAAAGCAAAGACATCAAACGACCCGCCCGGGGCTTCGGCCGCTTCACCAACTACCGGTTGCGCATCCTGTTTGCCGCAGGCCGCGAACCTAGCCATACTCAAACCCGTCACAAGAACCAGAACCCGACGTCCCCGTTTGGACGCGCAGAGCCATGCAAGGAGCGACCATTGTGAAGGACCGTCTAGAATTGGCGCAAGGCTATCTCGCAGCCGAGGGCTGGGATGTGAAGGCTAGCGGTCGCGGCCTCCTGCTTTGCCACCGCGACAGCAGGCGTGGCGACGATGAGAAAGACTACTTGTATGTCTGGGTTACGGCCGATGTGGGCCACAACTTCAGCAGCCAAGAACGGCCGTATTTTCGGCGATTCGAAGAGGCCAAGGATGTGCATCCCACTGCGGAATTGGTGCTTCTCGTACCAGGACTTGAAGGGCTGAGCACCGATTTCCGGAGGAGTGCCAGAAAGTGGTGGGGCGTCAAGGTCCTTGCCCCCGCCCAGTTCTTCGACACCGACCTCAGGTGGGAACGCGACAGACGCACGGCGTCAGCCGCCAGCGAACTCCGAAAACGAGGAACCGAGACTGCCCGTACACGGATAGCGCAACCGTTCCATGTCCTCCAGTCCTCAGACATAAACGGCGACGACCTCGGCACGGACCTGCTCGACGTGCTGCACAAGACGCTCCCCGGTCCATCGAGTGAGGCAACAATCCATATCATCGTGGGGCCCGCCGGAATGGGGAAGTCAGTGCTCTTCGATTCTCTGTATTCGCGCCTGTACGACGACTTCATAGCTGACAAGAGAGCGCTATATCTCTCTGCCAGACCCTTCGCTCTGCTACCAGAATACATGTCCGACGCCGCTGCCCCGACAATAGGGTCCTTGCTGGACGCATACCTTCGGACCGAGTTCGCGGGACAGATGGACCGCGACATGTTCAACTGGAAGCTCGTGCACGGCCTAGGGGTATGGCTCCTAGACGGACTCGATGAGATTCTGGAACGAGACACACGGTTCTTCGACCATTTGGAAGACCTGATGACCATGCCCGACGGAGACAGGTCGCCCTCCATTGTTATTTGTGTTCGTGATTCGCTGTTCGCAACGCACAAAGGATTGAAAGACTTTTGTGAAGAATATCGCAGCGACGTAACCGTCTACCAGCTCGACGGTTGGGAAGAAACCCTTAAAGGCGCATTCGCAAAACAACAATTGAAATCTGAGGACGATGCAGATGCGTTCATTGCGGGCCTAACTGACCGTCCAGCGCTCAACGATCTAGCATCCACGCCATACTATTGCAGTTTGCTCATCGAGGAGTTCTCTACAGGCGGTCTGCGACCTGGAGACTCCGAAACGGACATGCTCGAACGAGGACTCAAACACATCATTGGCCGTGAACGCGACAAAGACCTCCTACAAGGCGTATCAGACCAAGGCATTCGCGACCTGATGGAGTCCTGCGCGACGACCACACTCTTCGAAGGCGGGGTCCTGATCGAGGATGTTCGCGAAATGGGGGAAGTCGTGATCCCTGAAGGAATCGACGCAGAAGAGATCACAAGCCTCACCACACAGATGGGGCAACTAGCAGTATTCGCGCAAGGTCACGACGGAATGCTGCGATTTGCTCAAGAACCCCTCGAACACTACCTGGCAGCAAACCACATGGCCCGCAGCCTCCAATCGATGCCGGAACGCGAACGACAAAGCCTTGGACGGCATGACCTCCCCGACAACGTCATCCGACTCATGGCTCGCTGCATCGACCCCTCCGCGCATGCTACTGTTTGGAAACTGCTAGTCCGACAGATGCGCGTCGACTCCATTGCTGGAAGAAACGCTCTACGACTGGCTGTGGCGCTGTCAGCTGACACGGACCGGCTCACACATCTCGAACTCGCGGGCCTGAACTTCTCAGGGATGCGATTCGAAGGACACGACCTGCGAAACGTTGTCTTTGACGGCGCTAACCTAACGAACGCTGAATTTCGTGGGGCGGACCTCACAAACAGCAGCTTCGGCAACTGCATCATCAAAGGTACCCGATTCGACGCTGACATCGAAATGTTAGGCAGCATCACTTTCGGTGAGATGCACAGATTTCACTCTGCGCAAATCGGTGAGATGTTCATCAAAGACGCCAAGCAATTGGGTGAGACGATTGGCGGGTCATCGCAAAAACCTATACCAACGCAGCCTGCATGTCCTGCAGCCCGCCAGCTCAGACACATCTTCGGGAAGTTCGTAGAGGTGACAGGCGAAGGACGCCGGAAAGATATCCCTCAGCGGGCGCTGCGGCGGGGGACACAATACGTCACAGACAATGACCGCGACAATATCCTGGACGAAGCAATTCGGGCTGGCTACCTCATTGAGGGTTCAACCCGCGACAGAGTCAGTCGTGCCCAGGACGACTCGTACAGCGAGATCATCGGGTTCCGAACAGCCCTTAAAATGTCCCCAGGCATCCACGCACTGCTCGACAACACCTGCCGGAAAACCGATTGCCCGCATGTTTGGTGAAGAAAGCTGGCTCTGCGCGTAAACGTGGGGTTGGGAGTTGCTGGTAGTCGGTGTGACAAGATGCCAAACACGCTATTTCGCGAATATGATTTGTCGCGGTACCTAGAGGACAGCCAGCACAACCTTGCCGAGCGGGTTGCCTCACTACCAGGGGAACGGGTTCTCCAAACGGGTCATTCGGTGCTGTGTGAGCACTTCGTCCAAGGTTTCACGATAGATGCGGTCGTAATCGACGAAGACGGAGTAGGGCAACTCTGGCGACCGTCACCGAGAACCCGCTCAACAGGCTCATCCGATGTCAGCCTCGGAAGCGGGAACATGCCGGGGTTCCGTTAGTAGGTGATGTTGTGCCGGAACGGGGGCGAAGCAGGTGTCGCGAAGTTGGGGGTCAACGCCGACGGGCGCACAAGCCCAGGGTCGTGCCCGTAGTTCTCCATGACAGATTTGACTGTTTCGACCATCCAAGGGTTGGCTCTCGGCGACACAACCACCCCGTTCTTCGCTAACGCGTGTATGGACTTGATGTTGATGTAGGTACCAGATGTTGGGGGCACGAGGCCGTTTGGAAGAATCCCAATGGTCCCATCAGGAAGCGGCATGGGTTCAGAGGTATGAGTACCCGCACCCGGTTCCACTTCCCACATGAACCAAGTCTTCCCTGATCCTCGTACTTCCTTGATGGGAATATGTGTCCCTTTGCCGGGTGCGGCAGGGATCGGCACACCGGCTGTGACTGGGGTCGATAACACCGAACGTCCGTAGACCACCCGGACCTCATTTTCGTGTTGGAAGTCGCTGCTCTTGTACTTCGCGCACACAAACGGATTGTACCCCCCAGGGATGGCGACGGGGATGGGGTGAGGCTGGTCGCAGTATTCCACCCTCATGAGATGGAACGCATCGTTCGTTAAGGATGTTCCGGCGAGGGTTCTGAGCAGGCTGTAGACATCGGTGGAGATCGCTATTCCGGTGTCTGAGGGAGCGTAGGAGTCCCACATGGGGAGTAGCTCTTCGTCGGCGGCTATCCAGCTAGAGACCACCGTTTGCGTCGCTGCATGTTCGTAGTTTTGTTGCACTTGGTCTTGGAACTTTGAAGCCTGCACATCAATCCACTTGCCTTCTCGTTTGTCCTCCATGGTCGACAGCGGAGCGAGCCACAACGTCTCGGTGGCGACAAGATGCACGAACCTGTCGAAACTCATGTAACGCCAGAGACGCAAGGAATCGTCGAACGGTCCTTCTTCTTCGTATTTTCTGATAACCATGCCCAGAGCTCCGCAGCGTCTATCGGTTAGTTGTGGCCGGGGTTCAGATGGGGCGATCTCATGCCTCCATCCTACCTGTGGGCTGCGCGCAGCCGTAGATTCCGCCAGTCGGGAGCCCGCCGGGTCTACGGTGCCTATGCCCGTGTGCGCCTGCGACAGGCGAAGCACCCCGAGAAAGGTGAGGAACCGTTATGTCGAACCCTGAGACCCAACAACCGGTCGTTAGCGGTGCAATCCAGTTCCTGCGTCTTGTCGACACCGTTGGGGCGGCGGGTGTCGAACTGGCTAGACGCGTGAGGAAGTGTCCAGAAGAACCAAGAGACGATCCAGAAGATCGCGGCGTGGGTCGAAGTATTCAAGGTTTGGGGCATCGACGACATCACAGCGGAGGACGGCTCCGAACTGCGAGAGGTCCTTTTCGACCCGAAGATTCTGAGAACGCTCCTTCGGCACGGCTGGTATCCCCCAGCGAACATGTCAGGGGTCCAGCTCGCGTTTCTCGCCGGAGGGTTGGATGACCCTAATGAAGAAATAACCGAACTGGCGCACCAAGAGTTCATCAACAAGTTCAGGGAGGATACCGACGCCATCGAGCAGCACTTAGCGGCGCAGTTCCCGGACCGTGCGCAGATCATCAACGACGCGTTCGATGCGCACCGCCAAGCCAAGTACAACTTGTCGATCCCTGTCTTTCTCATCCAGGCAGACGGCATCGCGTGGGAACGTCTCGGCAAGACCCTGTTCAGCAGCAAGACGATACAACAGCCCGAGGGTTTGGCTTCAAAGGTGGACAAGGGAATCCTGCGGAAGCTCTTTGTTGGTCTGATGTGGCCGGAGTGGCCCCTAACGCTCTCCGAGAGCCAGAGGACTGGGGACTTCTCAGGTCTGAACCGACACCAGGTTCTGCATGGCGAGGTCTCTGACTATGGAACGGAGGTAAACAGTCTCCAAGCGATGGCGCTGCTGAACTTCTGTTCGTTCATCCTCAAGGCACCGCCGGTGTCAACGCCATCTAGAGTCGTCTCTATGGGAGGGCGGAGTGGTGGCGGTTCGGTGACCGTCGCGGCTGAACGCTCGATAACTTGAATCCGCGGACGTCGGCAACTGTGAAGTACCTGAGGAGTTTGAGATGCAGCCTGGATCGCTCAGTGACGAACAACTACAGGCGCTCGCCAAAGAGATCCGCGAAGACAGTGCTCGCAGCGAGACGGACTGGGTTGAATGGTATGGGCAACCCTCTCAACTGCCCAGGCCAGACCCGCCCGCGAACACCCCATCAACGTCACCCACCGCCTCGCCCACAGCAACTACACCAACCCCTTCGACCTCTCAGACATCGACCTCGGCCCACCACCCGCTGCACCACCATCACCTGACCCGACCCCTGGCCGGTTTCAGCAACGACTGGGACTGTCAGGCGACCCGGGTTTGACGATGCTAACCGCCAGCGCTTAGGGGTCCGGTGCGAGGTTGTGAAAGATCAGTCCCCCGCGCTCAGGGTAGCTGATGATTGCCGTGTCGCCGAAGACCGCAACAGAATGCGGTCCATTTGGTGCTTCCCCAAGATACAACGAGTGTTCAACTCTGCCGGTGAGCCGGTCGAGCGTGACAAGCTCGCGGTTGTTTCGGTTCACGGAAAGTAGCTTGTCGTGATAAAGGGCTTGTGACAGCGGATCGACCCAGCTGAAGTGCTTATTGTGCGAATTCGGCGAGAAACGAAAATTGTCCAAGATCTCCTGGCCGAATTCATCGACACGGCAGATTCCTCGCTGAGATTGGAACATGCCAACGAAGAGGCACGATTGTTGCTCATCGTAAGTCAAGCAGACCGGACTGGAGTCGTCGCTTCGTCCGCTCTCGACTTGAGCGAGACAGAGGTTACCTACATAGCGGCGCTCGGCTAGATCGTAAACCGCGAGCAGGGAGCTTCCTCCCGAATGGGTGATGTCTCCGGTCGTGCTACATCGCTGGATCCCGATATAGAGAAGCGGCTTGTATGGATGAGGGAGAATACACAAGCTGCCGCGACAACCCTCAGGATAGTCGACTGTCGAATACTCGTACGTCGCACTGTCGATGACAAAAAGAGAGGGAACCTTGTTGCTTGCAAAATAGACCTGCCGTCCATCAGGCGAACCCGCTATCGCTCCTTCGCCACCACCCGGAATCGGGATCCTCTTGATGATCGATTGTGTTTCGATGTCAATGACGAGAACGAAGTCCGAAAAGGCTTGCCCAACAAAAAGCTTGTGCCCCGTGCAAGCAATGTTGCCAGGTGGGTGCTGTCGAACTATCCGTTGTCCGTCGGTTGGCCGAACCTGCTCGTACCGATCGAGTTCGATGATACCCTCTATCGCTTCGGCCTCTGGGTTGAAGATCGCGATGTTGCCGACTTGAGGCGTACCCCAGTTGCTGACAAACAACCGCCCGTCATGCTTGAGAAGGTGACTGGGCTGGTAGCTACCTGGAAAGACATGGATATGTGGCGCATCCGGTTCGTCCGATTCTTCGGACAGGAGCGGAATACGTGACAAATGCAGGTGTGCCGTTCTACTGAAGTCCCGGAGCGAATCGTGCAACTCGACATTCGTATTCTGAGATGCAGTGCGCGCCCCCGACTGAAACCCACTCTCGGAAAAGATCAGCCCACGGTCCGCTCCGAGATTCTGAACGATGCTCAGCAGGGTATGAACCTCGGACTTGTCCACTGGTGTTGACCACAGCTTGCATTCGATGATCCATCTGCACTCCTGTCCGAACTTCTCGAACGTCACAAAGACATCGAGATCATGCGAGCCACGAGCGCCCGTCACCTTCTTGCCGACTTCGGCACTGCAACCGAGTTTCCTGAACACTCCCGCCACGGCTTCTTGGTACTCGCGCCAAGTTCCGTACTCAGTGTTCATCCTGAAGTGACCTGTCCCCTGCCTCGTGCCACTCCACACCCTAGTTGTCGGATCGCGGAATATTGGTGCAGGCTGCCCCACGCCGGGACACCAAAGAACCAGCATCGCAACCCCTTAGAGCCCACCCAGTCTTCCTTGCGGAGATGCTCTGATCTGTCGCCTCGGCCCACTATCGTCTGTGGACGGAACCAACGAAAGTGTGAAATACCCCCTTCCAAAATGTGGAAGGTCCACGGGGGTCCGTGCAAATGTCCTGGTCAGGGATGGTGGCTAACCCCCACGCCAGGCCCGGCAGCCAGAAACACCGCGGTGGCCGAGATCACGGTGACGTCGGCCACCTCGATCCCCTGTAGCGCGTCGTTGTGGAGGATCCTCGACGCCGCGGCGCGCACGAGCAGCGGCGGGAACCTGCGGGCCGAAGGTCGCACGGATCCGTTTTGGCGGGGGATTGTCAGCTTCGATCGGGAATGGCTGGACCGGAGGGGAATCCGTGACCTTCGAATCGGTCGGGCGTGCTTTGGCCTCCGGCGACTGGGGCCGTCCACTCAACATCAGGGGGTGGCTTACGCTGGATCGGAGATGGGCGACCTCGTTCGTCGCATGCGTCCATGTAGTCCTGTGTGAGCAGGTCGGATCGACGGCTTGTTCCTCGACAGTCGTATTCGTAGAGCGCAATCTCGTTAAGCACGCAAGCCTGGATCATCCTCATGCGGCTGGTGAACCGGATCCGTCGCCAGAACTTGGATGCTGCCCACTCGTCGATCTCAGGATCGATGCCCGAACGCGGGTTGATCCGGATCGTCATATCGTCGGTCCAGGGCGAGACAGTGAGGCGAGCCATCTCCGCTTCGCCGTCAACTAGGAGCCGTTGTCCCCACTGAAAGGCCACGCGGCAGCCGTCCGGCACTTCAACGACTGGCTCCATCTCGGCGATGTAGCCGGTGGTGATGGTCAAACGGCGGTGACGATCGATCCTCGCGAGCCTGTTGATCACGCCGAGATAGTTGGCATCGGCGTCGCTGTTGAAAGGCTGCATCCGTAACAGCATCTCTCGGTGGTGGTCACCGAGGTGCTTGAGCCGGTACCGGTTGTTGTTCCACGCTGATTCGGTTTCGTAGATCGGATACTGCAACGTGCCCTCGTCGAGCGGAGGCATCTGCGCGGTGATGTGAGCGCACGTCGCCCAGATGATGTAATCAAGGCAGGCGCGAAGGTTGTAGAGCCACTCGCCGAACTCGAGTGCGAACCCAGCGGGGATCGGTGTGGTCTGCCAGACCCGAAGGATGTGAACGCCCTCGCCCTCATGGATGAGGCTGAAGTCGAATGGCCCGTCGTCGAGATACTTGTTCCAGATCGTGGCTAGCGCCGACCTGTGCTCATCAGCACGTTCAAGGCGATCCCAGCAGGCATCGAACGGAGAATCAATCATTCAGATATTGTTCATGATCGGTGTGACACCAACACGCGAATCAACCGGACGCGGCCGGCACGAATCGGCGTGTGTCGCAGCTCCGGGGCTCCGTCACGGAGTGTTCGAAGTGGTCTGGAACGGTGTTTGCCGACTGTCATCGTCGGAGTGACAGGAGCGTGCGCTACGGAATCCGTGCGCCCCACAGCGGGGTGTCGTCTTGATAGAGCCTTGCTCATGACACCGACCACCATACGGCAGCAGCCAACCCCGCCGAGTGGCTGCTGCCCGTTCGGAACGGCGAACTGCCTTGATGCGCACCTCTCTCCCGCCAGCGTTGCGTACGATGTCCTTGGTGTACTGGGTGGCCCGGCTTGGGCCTGGGTGCGCTTTGGGAGCGCGGCCTTCACTTCTCCCATCCGTCGTCAGGGTTGCGGACGACAGCGGTCGTTGTGCTTCGGCATGGTGAAAGCTCCTTGGCTTGTGGTTCGTTGCGCACCGTCGTCCCTAGCCGCGCCTGAGAAAGTCCACGGCTCTGTCCGCGGCGGCGGTTACAGTTGGGCCTACGGTTACAAGCAGATGTTCGCATACAAGTCCGACCGGCCGGCTAGACACCGTCGGTCGTCGGGATGTCCATGATGCATCTTCGCCCAACCGAGTTCGAGGTCGATAGCGATGATCCGTTCGGGAACGACGCTGTTGGACGTGAGGGCCAGATCAGGCCGCTCGCCGAGGTCATCATGGCCGAAGAGCACGCAGCCGTTGTGTCGGTCGATGGTGCTTTCGGAAGCGGCAAGACCTCCTTCCTAAAGATACTGTCGGCGCATCTGCGTCTTGATCATGGCGCCGATGTGGTTAGTTTCAACGCCTGGCAGCAGTCATATACGCGTGATCCGCTGACAGACATCGCCTCGGTTCTCGCAAGCGGCCGTTCTCGGAAGTGGAGAAAACTCGCCCGCCTCGCTTCCAAGGCCGGCCGGCGGTTGTTTGGGGGCTCGACTACGGCAGCAGTGCGTTCTGCGACGTTCGGATTTGTCGACCTGCAAGGTCTTGCAGGCACCCTCTGCACTGAGTCAAAGGCAACATCCGAGGCCTGGCGCTCACATCAGAACCGCACTGATCAATTCAAGAAGCTTCTGACCGAGCTGGTCACCCACGGTGGCGGAAAGCTGGTCGTGATCGTCGACGAACTCGACCGTTGCCGTCCTGACTACGCGATCGACGTGCTGAACGTCGTTCGCCACCTCTTCGATCTTCCCGGTGTGATAATTGTGCTCGGAGTCAACCGTGACGAGCTTGAGCACCGAGTGCGGGAGGTGTTCGGTGAACGGTGCAACGCTGACGCTTACCTGCGTCGTTACGTTGACTTGTCTCGCAGGCTCGATACGCCGACCGCTGAACAGTTGCGGTCGTTCACGAACTCAGTCATCTACGAGTCGGGGCTCGGGTCAAGCAAGCAGAGCGACATGTTTGAGGAATCGTTGGCCCATCTTGTCGCAGGCTCGTATTCGAGCTTGCGCGATGCGCAGCAGATGGCGTGTCTGCTCGCGACCGTTGGGTCCCCACACGGCAAGTACGACGAAGAATGGCAGATCGCTGCACTCGCGTTGCTGATGTTGAGTCGCGTTGACCCGGTCTTCTATCAGGAATTCGTGACGGGAGAACGAGACGGAATCGACGCCATCGTCACGCTCCAGGAAGCGCTCCCGCAAATGTGGATGCAGGATCTCGAGTTCGGCACTGCCAGATTCCACCTCCACAGGTCGCTCTTGCATATGCTACTCCCGGGTTCGGTACCAACGGTCTACATCGAAGGCTTTGCCGAGCGCTACGAACAGGAGGAATTGGGCGACCGAGCAGCAGCGGAGGCTTTGCTCGAAGACTGGTCGCGCATCCTAAACTCATCTTTCGCCTGCTCGGACGACACTTCAGAATACAGCGGACTCTGCTCGGTTGCCGACGTAGCACGCCGGCTTGACGGCTGTTGGTCAGCTCCGGGGCCGAACTGCTTGTGAGCCTTGCGGCCATGAGATCCACGAATTGAACCGGATTCGAATTGCCGGGGCGGAGCCGCCAACTCGCAATGGGGCGCCCGGGCTGTCTGTCCTGGCGGACCGCCCTGATCGACTAGAGACACAACCTGGCAGCAGAGAAAACCCAAGCAAACCCGCTCAACGCCCCAACGTTTGGGTTTTCTTCCTGTAAAACCCAAACAATCCGGCACAATAGCGTTATGTTTGGGTTTTCTTCCTGTAAAACCCAAGCAGAGGTGACCGCATGGATCGCACAACATTCACATATTTGCCGCAACCGCAACGCCGGGAAGAGGTCGAGCGTGTTCTTCGGGCCTTGAGCGGCGGAGGCAGCTCTGCGAACGAGCTGGAGTCGGCCGTTGTCGATATTAAAGAGGAACCCGGCCGCCGCGACGGCGACGGGTCGGTCCTGCCCGGCTCTCCGCACAACGACGAGGCGGCAGAGCTGCTGGCCGAAGCGGCGGCATGCATGGCCAATTCGGCTGGCGGTGGCGCGCTGGTTGTTGGCGTGGACGACAAGACTGGCCGGATCATCGGAGCGGACACCGATCCGCAGTGGCTGAGAAGTCGAATCTACGACCTGACCGACCGGATGCTGACGGTGCAGGCCGACCGGGTCGCAGCCGGCGGGGCAGAGCTTCTGATCGTCGAAGTGCCCCAAGCTTTGGAGCCGGTGCCGTATCGGGGGAAATATCAGCATCGGGTAGATGCCAGATGTGTGCCGGCCACTAGAACCGAGCTCATGGGCGCGCTGTTCGCCAACCTTGCGGCTGACCCGTCGAACATGCCGTCGCATACCCTGATCACCGCGATCGCGCCGTCTGCGGTAGAGACCCTCCGGGGCCGGTTGTCGGACGATGCTTCCCCGAGAGCGGGACTTCCTGTGCGTGACTTGCTGGGCAGGCTCGGACTGGTTGCAGAGGACGGTGAGCATCTCAACCAGGCTGGCGAGATGCTGCTCGCGTCGCGTCGCCAGCCGGCCATCGACTACTCGTACCGGCAGGTTCCTGGCGGGCCTTCCCTCGTGCGGGTCATGGAGGGTGGCCGCTCGCTGTTGGAAGAGGTTCTGGCAGTCGAGGCGCAGGCCAACCATCACAATTCCGTGACCGAGACAACTATCGGGCTCCAGGTCCACAAGGTGTGGGCCGTCCCGCGGCGGTCGCTGCGGGAGGCGCTGTTGAACGCGGTTTGCCACCGGGAGTGGAGCTTGCCGGGCCCCACGGTAGTGGAGCACATCGGGAACCACCTTCGCGTCACCTCGCCCGGCGGGCTCATCGGCGGGGTCACCGAGAACAACATCATTACCCACCACTCCGTGCCCCGTTACCGAACCCTCATGAACGCATTGCGGCTGATCGGCCTCGTGGAGCAGGAGGGCGTCGGGGTGGACATGATGTTCGCGGAGATGGTCCGCATCGGCAGCCGGCCGCCTGCCATCACATCCCTGCCTGATCCCGCCGTCCGCATAGATCTCTACGGACAGCCTGTGAACGAAAACTGGTACAGACTGTTCACCGGCTTGGACCCTCCACAGGCCCGCGACGATGTGGACGCCGCGCTGCTCGTCTGGCGGGGGGCGCAGCCGCGGTCGCCGTTCCTCACCAGTGAATCGTGCGCTCTGTTGCTGCAACGCTCTCGTGGAGACACCGAAACTGCGCTGCGACGGGTCGCCGAATACAGGCTGACCACACCGGCGGCGCCGTTGCTGTCACCTGTCGCCGTGCCACATGACACTCCTGCCGCCTGGCAGCTCAGCCCGCAGACAAAGACAGCTCTCGGTTTGCGGCCCGGCCCCGAGTCCGGCGAATGGGTGCTGGACTGGGCCCGCGAGCGGGGGCGGATCTCCTCTGCCGAGTACCGCGAGCTGGTCGGGGTGTCGGCACCCACCGCCACAAACCGGCTGAAAGAACTGGCGCAGCAAGGCCTGCTCGTCCCAAGCTCAAACGCAGGCCGGGGAAGAGGCTTCCACTACCTGCCCGCCCGGTGAGCGGCAGCCAGTCACACCCATCCAAAGCGTGTTTTCGAGCAGAGGGACTCTGGGCATCCCTCTCAGCTGCCCAGGCCAGACCCGCCCGCGAACACGCCTCACGGCACACAAACAGAGAGTTTGTCGCAGTCAGCTGGTTGGCGGTTCGAGCTCTGCGGCAAGGGCGGCTACTTTGCCGATCGGCTGCGACTCTACACCGCTGCTAGATGGAGTCAGCACCGTCGGACGGGGTCCGCAGACGGGGCCGGTGCGGAACTCGGTGTCCCCGCTGGACTCGGTTAGTTGTCGGTATCGGTGCGATGGATACCTTTGTAAGATACCCACAAATCCGTTTTACGGGAACCACACGGCGCAGCCTCTACCTGCGGATTCAGGATTACGCACCAGCCCCGGCGAATGCCCGAATTTGTCGCACCGACCGACTACATTAACCCTGAGAGTTCAAGGCCTCGTCAAAACACGCATCGTAGTCGGTCGGGGCCTGGCTCACCCAGATAGACAGTGTTGCCGGGTCGCTGTCCTCGACGGGGTAACCGCGGACGCGGAGACACTCAGCTACCGAGGCGTACAGTTGGGCTTCAGTATCGGGGTTCGGGACAAAATTGTCTGCAAACCTCAACTCCACCTTGTCAAGGAAATTCTCATGACACGATGTACCCGACTCACCTTCAAGAACTTCTCCGACGTTGACCACATCGCTTGTAAATCTGTAGGTATACGCGCCTTGCGACTGATCCAAATGGGCCTCGGTCGTCACACCGAGTTCGCCTAAGCAGTCCACGTAGGAGACAACCGCGAATTCCATCTCACCGCTCGTGACCTCGTCATCTTCAAGAATAGCCGATTGGAAATCACTCGTTGCGTTCAACTCCTCGTTCGACATCGAATCACTACACGCAATCGCAATAACGGCCACGGCAGCAACCAGACTGAATAATTTCACCCTTAGGACCCTACTTGAGGCACAGGCACAACCTCTCTAGTCGTCCACCCACCCATAGTATTGGAACCACTCGTGTTCCCAAGTCGTGACCTGACCTTTGCCTTGGCGGTCGCCCGAGTTCGAGTCGACAGCAATTGCATAGACATTCGTAGTGGGACCGGAACGAACCATAGAAGATCCATCTGCCTCCCGAAGCCAAGCAGTCACATAACGACACCCGCCGTTGACATCTGTTGTCCGCGCTTCCTTGGCCAAAGCCTCGTTCGACGACTCCAACCGGTTTGTTGTTGATTCGCTGCGGGTGACTGAACGCACAAGAACGTTCATCCCGGGCCGTCTCACCCGCCGAACCCGCGGCACCCGACCCGTTCTTGTCGCGGCGCCTGGGTTTGCCAACACCCCGTTTCCTGTGTCAGCGGTGAAGGACTGGACCATGCCGCGCACGAGCTAGGCACCGACCAAGACGCGGTGACTGTCGTCGAGAATTAGGCGGATGGAGGCGTACAGGCCTACCGGCGGGCACAGAACCTACGGGGGACCGAGGCCTTGATGTTCCACTCCCTTCGCCGCAAATCCGTTTTGGAATCGGGCAAATCCGGACGGCGGTCGTAAACCGCTCTTAGATGCGTGACAGACCGGATCGGAGCTCGTCAACCTCCGTCGGAGTCGCCGCCCGCCCAGTACGGTGGCGGGGCTTCCATGAAGCTAGGGATAAGCGGGCGACTTGCTCCAACGACAATCTGTTGGACAGTAGACACTGTTGCCCGGGACTGATGCCGAGAATGCGTGCGATGCTTGCGGCTGGACGCTACCGGCGCGAACGCTGGGGTGGACTGGTCAGTCGGTGATGTGCGAGACCTGCGCGTTCCCTGAGACCACCTGCGTGTCCAATACTCGGTGCCAAATAGCGTCTTGCTCGGGCGTGGCTAGATCCGGGCGTCGTTCGTGCAGCCATTCAGCGAGTGTGAACGTGCTGCCGCGGCCCGCGCCGGTGGTCTTCACAAGCGCCTCGATCCATCTGAGCCCGATGCCGACTTGGTCTTCGATGCTGAATTGACGGACGGCGGTCACTAGTTGGTCGATGCTCTCCCTGGTGCCGGGAGCGATTGCTATCCAGCGGTCTACCTGTGGCGACCATGCGAGCACGTCGGCCCATGGTCTTGGTTCATCGGGACGTTCGCGAGTGTGGTACAGCCATTCGTTAGCCGGGTTGGGGATGAGTTCGGCACGGGCATAGATGCCGTCGCGGTCGCCGGTAAGAACACCCGAGCGCTCGGACATGTCCATGACGGCATCCATGATTTGGGGCCAAATCCGGTGAGCGGTTGCAGCGAGTTCGTCATGTTCCTCTGCGGCGGCGGCTACGGCTCTGAGCGTCTCCGCGAGAACCCGAGGGTTGGAGATACTCTCAAGGACATGTTCCAGCAGGATCGACTCGTGTCCGGCCGCTGCTTGCTGTAGTGCTGCTCGTGCAGCCACGAGGAAGCAACTGTTGCTGTTGTCGAATCCGAACTCCTGGGCGGCCATCGCTCGCCGAAACGCATCCAATAGCACGGTCAGGTCTCGTTGCGCTGCCCCTCGACAACAGGCGCCGCTGGCTGCTGCGGCGCCTAACGCACGGATGGCAGCGAGAAGGCCATGGGGGACGATCTGTTCCCCGTCCTGCTTTGCGAGGACACTTGCACGCTTGATTCTCGGCTGTGCACGAGTCCCGTTGCCTTTGCTGTGTCCATGCTCAGTCACACAGTCTCGAAGTGAGTGCTGCACGATCTTGAGGGCGGTCTTGTGGTGGCATCTCAGCGACAACCAGGAACTGCATGGCGAAGCCCAAACACTGTCGAGGCTGCGAGCGTACGCTAGACGCGCCGGCACCGACGAACAGCCGGCGAGCGCGGTGCTCAAGGCAATCAAGCGCCTAAAGCCTCTTGGGGATTCCAGCGCGAGTGCCTGACGTAGACGCGAGGCTTCGGGCAACAGCAGATATGGCAGTCCCCGCGCAGCAGAGCACCCCGCACCCACATCAAGCAACGGCCCGACCAAGACCGCAACATCGGTTGCGTGAGACTGGGTGGAGGCAGCAACCCGCAGCAGCACGTCGGCGCTCCATTGAAGGTCCGACTCAGACATGTCTTGTCCGCGACAGAAACGCGCTTCCAGCGTCGACGCAGCCACCCGAGCCGCCGCTTCTAGGGTGAATTGCGTCCAGTGGGATGTGTCCGATAGCAGGTCTCGGCCCGTCGCTATGTCCTCAGCGAGTTGTTCTGGTGATGTGTCAGGCACGCAACCCTTGTCTATTCGCCGTGTGTGTCTGAGCTGCAGCCCACACTCATGGGTGAACCGGTCGCGGTCAGCACGGGACTGGTCGAGGATTCGTTCCATTTCGGCGCTAGATCTTTGCTGTATCGCCACTTCGTCGCCGTGGGCAGTGACGTCATAGCAGTCCTTGTTTAAAGCCTCTGCCCGATCCCGAGCCATCGTTTCCTGACGTGTTCGCTCATCGGGTGGGGCGTCTTTGTTGATTGCTGCCATCGAGTTAGCCAAGAGTTGCTGCCCGGCTTGGCGGAGCTCCGCGACTCGACGGTGTCCGCTGCCATCGCGAGTTAGCGCCGCTTTGATCACCATTGGCATCGCCACAGATTTCAGGTTCCATACTCTTCGGTCAGTGTTGACCAAACCCGGCGGATCAGGAGATGACATGTCGGTTTGTTCATGGGCGACTCGGCTGGCTTCCAGATCCCAGATGAGCGGCTCCGCCAAGAACGGGGCGAGCTTCTTGCCTGCTGTCTCCAGGTGACGGACCAGGATGCCGAAGACAAGCGCCACCATCGCGAGGCTCGCGGCGCCGTCCAGTAGGTCATCGGCGATCTGTGCTGGTTGCGTGCTGTCTTGGATGCGTTTGTCGCTGACGAACTCCAGTGCCTTGAGTGCGCTAACGCAGGGCTCGTTGCCCGACATCTCGTTTCGGTACCATATCCAGGATTGGGGATCGCCGACATAAGGGCGGGTCGCGCCGGTGATCGACAGTTCATGAGTGTGTTTGCTGATGTCTGCATCCGGCGTTGGCCCGAAGCCGCTATAGCTGAGCGTGTGTGCCCGGTGCTGCGCTGCTTGGTTGAGCAGCCGGTTGATGCACTTGACACCAGCGCTGTAGTCGGCCTGCAGCATCGCGAGGAACGGCCCCCGACAGTACGAGGTCCATGGAACCCCGAGTCCCACAAACAAATGGTCCCGCACGCATTTGTCAAGGCGACCGAACCTGCCGGAGTAGAGAGTCTGATGGTCGACGATGTAATAGGCGCCGACGAGATCGACTAACAACCCTGGGTCGTATTGGGACAGGGCTAACCCACAGCCGGGCGGATCGACCGCATGCTGCAACAAGGCGGGGTCCTCCTCTGCTACCCGGCGCAATATCTTTTCGGCATCTGCACTGAGATCGACACCCATTAGTCCCAGATGCCCGATAGGTGCCCGACTGATCCACTTGTAAGGCATCACATGGTTGGGCCTCTGCCGGTGTGGACGCAGCATCGACCCGACCGGCGAACGACGAGGACGTGCCGGTTGAAGCCCATCTGCATTCGTAGGCTGGGCCGCAGCCTGCGTGAACGCAGCTTGGGCTTGTGACTCTCGCTCTCGGCACTGTTCGACGATCCTGTCGACTAGGGCGATTCGTGTCGGGTGCCCAGCGGGGGTCTGCCGCATCACATGCGAGAACAACCAGTCAGAGATCATCTCTGCTGCTTGCTCCTCCAGTTTCTGCGGGATCCCTTCGTCGAGCAGTTGCTGCACCACCGCATCCGCGACGAACGTGTCAAGAGTCATTGGGTTGCGTCTATGAGAAAAGGGGCCGTAAGGAGCGCACGGGATGGGTGCCGCGGCGTCGTTGGGAACAACCACGTTCTGGTGCCTCAAACGCATGATCCGCAGCACTCGACGCACGCCCGTCGCGTTCTTGCGTATCAGGGTCGGCCATGCCGCCTTGAGTTGCACGAGAGGCTCAGAAACGCCCAGCAACGCCTCAACTGGCACATCGGCCCACCGCTCCCCGCACCCATCGTCGGCTAGAGCGTCAAAGCTGCTCTGGAGCCCCTCAAAGACATCCGCGGAGGGCCTGTCGTGGTTCGCTAGCAGTTCTTCGCATGCGAGTCGGGCGGCGGGCAATGCCCATCGAGGTGCATCAACGTCTCGCAGCGCTCTTGCCGGATCAGCGTCTGCGAGCAGCCAACGAGTCACCGCATAGGCGCGAATCAGGTCATGGGAGAACGTCGGTGCCTTCTCCCAGGGCAGCGAACTTCTGGGGTGCAACAGTCCACTGCGCCGCAGGCTCGCCACAGCCGCAGAGTCGAGGCCGTCTAGGAGCGCCTCGGGCGATCTCTGAGCGAGGGCGTGCTCCGCGAGTTGAAGCATCACCGCTTCGTTGGCATCTGCGGAACCAGTGCCGAGTACGAGCTTCTGCCACATGCACTGCAATGCCTCAGCTTCACCGAGCACGGCTCCGCTGGGAGATGCACGAACCAGCAGATCTACCATGATCGGCCGAACCAACATCTCGCGACGACGCGGGTCGTTGGCGAACCGTTGAAGAACCGGGAAATACTGAACGGCTTCCGACACGTCTTTGTCTGAGAGCGGTGGGACGGTGTGTTCTCCCACTTCGGCATCTCGGCTCATCACGTCCCTCACGACGTCACGGCCGTCGGTTGCCGTCACCGCTACCACGCGTATCCCGTTACGGCGGGCAGCAGCCAGAACGTGATCGAACACCTCGGCTTTGTTCTCTGAACAGGCTTCTGCCGCATCGACCACCAGCACCCGCCTCGGTGCGTCCATGTAGGCCAGCAGATCCCCGAGCGGCTCGCTCAACGCCGCGGAAACCTCGACGGGAGTTCCAGGCAAGTGACGTAAGTTCACTACCTGCACCTCAAACTCTTCTGGCAACAACGGCCGCTCCGTCGCGTCCAGCACCAGCGCGCTTTTGCCGACACCCGAGCCGCCGGTCACGATCAGATCCTTGTTCGAGCCCTGCAACACGGTCGCGAACTCAGCCCTAGCCTCAGCCCGGTTGAACCTCAGATTCGTCTCGCCGACTGACACCGACCTCTTCACGGCATGGCGGGCGTCATTGTCGATTTGACGCAGGCGACGCCACCCCTTCGACGAGAGTGTCGGGTCCGCGATGTACTTGCCCAAAGCTCGGAAGACTTCGTTGAAGACATCGTCAGGTGACCCGTAGGAAGCCCATTTGCACCCATCCTCCCAATCCGACACTTCCGCCACGAAGCGATCCTGGGCCTCCTCGCGCTCGGCCGGTGGCGACACTTCCTCTACGAACGCGAGTACGGGCTTCCCGATGCGTCGGGCCTCAGCCCATTCCTCATGAGTCGCTGACTTGTCGGAGCCTTCCAGGATATCTCCGTAGCGCTCGCCCAGCAGCAGCACGACCGCGTCGCATGCTCTTACTGCATCTAGGCAAGACTGCTGAGGTCCAGGTGGTGAAGCCAGCGAGGTTTCATCCTCGATTCTCGTTGCTTGATGACCGAGATACTCGACCGCCCTCTTGGCCGCATCGCGGTGATCTTCATAGCCGGTGACAACGGAAGAGATGAAGAACTCCACAGTCAGATCAGTCTAGGGACGCGAAGCGCTGGTGCCGGGCCCAACGCAGAGACCATACGGAGGTCATGGCCTGCCTTAGGTACCTCAGCTTGCTCTGAGGTTGCGGGGCAAACCGCTGTTGAAGCCATCGGGTGTTGGGGGTGACTCGGCAGGTCGTGAGACGGACGGCGGTCGCAGACTGCTTTTGGATGCGTGACGGACCGGAGCGGGGCTCGTCAACGTTCGTCGGTGTCGCCGCCCGCCCAGTACGGAGGCGAAGATGGTCGCATGTCGGGGATTCTTACGTCGAAGTCGATTTGCCTTGGGTTCGCAGGATCAACCGCAACACGCACACGATGTGAAACAGAATCACGTAGGCCGTGCTGTCGTCCATGTCGGCTGGGTGTCCGTGGGCGTAGTTGTTGCGGAGGTTCAGCGACCATTCGTCGACGAGCACGGCGCGCAAGTAAGCAACGGTATTTTCTTCAAGGTGTTCGGCAAGGTCTTCGAGCATTGGACCGAGGTAACGCGTTCGGGGGAATGATGTCGTTTCCCGTGAGGCGATAGGGAGTCCGGAAGCGAGACAGATGCTCCTCACAATCTGTTCGATTGCGGGCCAGAGCACAGCGACGGCGCTGTGTTGTTCCCCGGCCTGGAAGTGTCGGTGCGCACGGACGATTTTGTCGACTGCCGTTCTTGGCATGACCGGGTCGCTGAAGCAGGCGACCAGGTTCGGTTCACACATTCCGTATCGCTTGTCCAAACTACGGAGAACCTCGTGTCCTGCGGGCACCACCACCGCAGGGATCAGAAACGCTTTTTCGTGCCCGATGTCAGCCAACTTCCGTTCCTCACTGCCGCTTGGCAAGGAAACAACGAGGCCGTCTTGAGTAAAGCGCATCAGACCCGAAAGCGCGCTAAGCGGGGCTACGTCGAAGTTCTCGGTCAGCAACTGTTCCATTCTCTCGTCGCTGAGATCCGGAGTCAGTCCGTCGGCGAAGCGGTCCAACGCATCGGACAGGGTGTCGTAACCAGTGATCACCTCTGCTAGACCCTGAATCGTCTCAACATCGAAAGCGTGAGACACTTCCACCGACTCCATGTCGCTGCTGATGTCTGTGCGTTGGATCAGTTCGTTCAAACGGTCGACAGCTTCGTTATCGCCCGCAGAAGAAGCGACGCTTCGAGCGTTCTCAAGGAGCGACACGCGCCGCACGCCGGCCACCTAGTCGGCGGCGTTCTCGAATGCCTCGATACGCTCCGCTTGCAACCGCGCCTTGTCGGCTGTATCCGCCCTCATGGCAATCGCTCGCAAGTCGGACGCCCTGTAGGGGTCCACGTCGTACTTTCGCATCGCATCCGTCACCATGTCTTCACAGCGGTAACCGGCATCTATGAGAGCAACGAGCGCCCTGCCGACCACACCGAAACTGTCGCTGTCTGAGTCGATTACGGTTCGTGCGAGGTCCGCTAACGCGGTGAGCGCTGCCTGTTTGCGCTGGGGGTCTTGGTTGTTGGATTCTTCACAGATCGCAAGAGCACGAGCGAGCATGTCGCCGCGTTCAACGATATGAACCTCCGGTATCGCTGCACACGCCGTGTACGCATCGACAGCGACGTTGATCCATTTCCCACGGTCGCCGTGCTTACGCACCCACAGCAGGTCCGCTAGCCGAGCACGAGGCATCGGGTGCAGCGTGTCGTCGTTCGCGCAATCAACCCAGACATCCAACATGTCTGTTTCAACCCGGTCGAGCGGTGTAGGGAACACACTGACGTGGTGTTCGCCTTCGGGAAACACAAACATCGGAGCGTACGGCCCGTAAGCCAGCGGACCGCTGCCGTTCATGTGGTAGTTGCAGGCGTAGGACAACGCACGCCATGTCTCGTCCTCTGAGGACTCCCTGGCGAGCGCTTGTAGACGGTCACCGAGTTTGGAGATACGGCACTGCAAGTCGCTGTCAGCGCTCGCCGTGACCATATCTGAGCACAGTTGGTTAGTTACATCTATGTAGTTAGCGATTGGCACGGGAGTCACTGTAGTGAGTCGCCATTGGTAGGGGAGGAGGATTTCTGGGCGCTACCGTCGCCCTGTTGGTGTCGACGACAACGACCAGGTCTTGGGGCGGCAATTTGTGGTCGACGAGCCTTCAGCTACCGGCGCTGTACCGGGCTCACAAGGTCGCTTTGCTGCGTCGCCGCCGCGGTTATGCTTGCGTGATCTGCGGCAGGTCGAGTGGGCTCCAACAACCGTTTGAACACGCCGACACGGACGGTCGGGTCTGCGGCGTTAGGCACCGCCTGGTCGTTACGCGCCGGTCGGTGTTGATCCCGACGAGTGACAAGGCCCGTCTCGTCTGATCGCAGCGCGGTTGCTCACAAGGATGCTGCTCATATCCGTTGGTCTTTCGAACCGGTATCGGGTTCAGTGGGTGCTGTCGTACACCCAGGGCCTGTACGGATCCAAACGGAGGTGGTTCAGGGTCTCAGTGTTCGACGGTGTCGCGATGATCTGATGGTCGCAGTGCTTAGCGATGTAGCTGTTGAGTCCGAAAACCTTCTTTTTGCCCCAGCGGGGGTTTTCTGGTGTCGCGGTGATTTTCAACAGAGTCGTTGGTGACACCACGAAGCAAAGCGTGTCGAGTGGTTGGTCGCTGGTCAGGTTCAACCAGATCGGATGCCAGAACACAGGCTGGTCAGAAGTGATGAACTCATAGCGCGGTGATTCGCATATCTGCCACGGCTTTGTGAGCACAAAGTCCCACAGGCGTTTCGCGTCGGCCCGTAGGCGTTTCGCGTCGGCTGATTGTTCTGGGGCTACAACCAGTGAACGCATCTCGGGCGCCTGTGACTCTAGTTGTTCAAGAACACGTCGTTCTATGTCGGCGTCTGTGAGGTGCGTGTTCTGCTCGGCGTGTTTCTGACGGCGTTCACGGAACAGTTCTGCGATGTTGCGTTGCAGCCGCTCAGCGACCGACCGGTTGATACCGGGTCCGTGATCGGCGCGCAGCAACTGTAGAACAGTGTCTGTGTCTCGCCGCTCGTTGATGATGGCAATCAACGTTTCGGGGGATAACCCCATGAACATGAACATATAGATTTGACGTGCAAACAATTCAACGACGAACCAAGCGAGTGCTTCCCGGTCCGTGTCGCTCAGATCACTGTCGCCTGCGCGGAGCCGCCTGAGTGGTTCGTCAGCCGCGGACTCTGTCTTGCCGAACAGTTGTTCTGCTTCGTCTGTATGCAGGTGGTTCACGGCACCGACGTTCTCCACAGCCGCTACTTTTGCGGTGTCCATGTCTCGCCGTCGAAACGCGACTCTGTTGTCCTGTGCCCATGCTTTGAGGTACATGCGAGGGAGGTGATGCTGGGTTTTTGTTCTCATTGGATGCGGTGGCGGGGTTGAGGATCGGGTTCGTGGAAAAGCCTCAGCGGAGGTCGCGTTCGTTGGTGTGCGTCGCGCCCCGGTCGCCTAGCCAACGTCCGCCGCCTGCTGGATAGCCGCCGCGAAGGCTACCGGACTGTAGAGCCGTTCGTTGACCTTGCAGTCATCGTCGTGGCCCGCTCGGGTTCGGCGGCGGTCATCGACAGTCATTTGCAGGGATCAGGACCGTGCTGCCCACCCATTGTGAAGTCCACTGACATGAGAGGTATTCGCTGGTTGTACTCGTCGATAGTGGGGCTGAAATCCCGGCTGCTCGGAGCAACTCCCGGCGGTTGAAGTCGGCGACCTCGTCAGCGGCGATGGTGGGCAGTCTGTGGCCGTGGTTGCCGAGTCCTATCACACCACTCTGGCCGGCAGAGAGTTGTCGAGCAGCGGCAAAATCGATTCGATCTTCTGCCGATGGCTGTATCGATGGACGGGACGGGTGGCCCACCAACGACTCTCAAGCCGTTCCCAAGCAGCCTCGTCGCCGAGATTGTCGACGCCAACTGCGAAAGCTGTCATCGGACCTGTAATCACGACCCGCCCACCCACGTAATCACGGCGTCAACATCGGCATCCGCGTTGTCGCCCAGCACAAGGGTGTCGGGTCGGTCAGACATCTCCACGAACGCCGCTCGGACCGCATCGATGAACTCGGGTTGATCTTCCCTAGAGAAAATTCGATCTCGTTCGGACCTCACTCCTGCGTCGACTCGCCCATGCAGCCGCTGGGTGACAACCTCGACCTCGGGCAGCAGCAGAATCGTTGGAGGGATACTTGGAATCGTGTCGAGAATGCGGCGAAGCACGTCGTACTCTGACGGAGCGATCCAGCCTAGTGATGCATACGCCTCGATGTAAGCCTCGGAGTCGAGGGGTCCCCGGCTGACGAGAACACACTTCCCGTGTTCGTGATCGATCGTCACTGTCGACATGAAAATGCGGTGATAGAGACGTACGAGACTCCGCTCCCAATCGCGGAGTTGGCTGAAGGTCGTGAATTGCGAGAGGAACTCAATCTCGAATGTCGGCTGCTTGAATTGATCAGTGGCCACCAGGCGGTCAATGAGCGTCGTCTTGCCCCCGCCATGGGGGCCAGAGATGCACACAAGCGGTGTCATGGCGTCAGCAGATCCGGTTGATTCACTAATTGTCATTGAGGGCCTTCTCCAAGAACTGCAGCTTGGTTTCGTCAGTTGGGATGAGCGTCAGAGGTGACGATCGCACGATTGCAATGGTCGCGTGAGCAGTGCAGGGTGGGCTTAGAATCTACGTCAGCGGCACGGCGGCGCTGTGGAGTTCGTGGCATGCGCGTCCGCGCATCATGTTGGCTGGGTGTGTTGGTTCCGGTGATGTGTTGGACTTTTCTGTTGGACGATCCACATTTAGCGTTTGAGCGTTCCAAGCGCTCCGAACGCACCCCCGCTGACCTGCTCAAGCACCCTGCACGGCAACGCTCGGAGAGACACCCCTGACCAGGGCGGAGCCGCGATCCGTTTGACTATACGAGAAATCCGTTTCGGAAACGGCCAAAATCCGTTTTGACGGAACCACACGGCACAGCCTCTACCTGCGGATTCATGATTACGCACCAGCCCCACGGGGGCTCGCGATGGGCCAACCATAGTGCGGGCGCCGATCTGATTGAATTCACACAGGACCCGGAGACGACGTTGGAGACCCGATGAGCCCCGGCAAGAAGTCCACGAAGAAGAAGGGCGTCAACGGGGGGTCGAAGCCCGACTCCGGACCGAAGCTGCTGGCGGACGGCAATCCGCAGATCCCCAAGGGGTACGGCGACGGCCCCGTCCAGGACTACATCGCCGCCATGCCCCGATGGAACGCGAAGTCGGCGAGCACCTCGACGAGATCATCGTGCGGGTGGTCCCCGAGGTGAGCAAGGCTGTGAAGTGGAACACCCCGTTCTACGGCCTGGAGGGCGAGGGTTGGTTTGTGGCGTTCCACTGTTTCACCAGGTACATCAAGGTGACCTTCTTCAGAGGGACATCGCTCGAGCCGGTCCCGCCTGAGGAGTCCAAGGTGCCCGGGACGCGCTACTTCGACATCTGTGAGAACGAGGACCTGGACGAGGGCCAGTTCGCCTCCTGGGTCAAGCAGGCCAGCAACCTGCCCGGCGAGAGACTCTGAACGCCGACCGACAAGGGACCCGGCGCCACCAGCCGCAATAATGAGTGTCATGTTGTTTCAGGTTGTGCTGTGCTGAATGTTGATATAGGTTCGTCGCATGGAGACGATGGCGGGAACGGCGATGGACACACAGGTGCTAGTGATCCTCGGCACCGCTTTCGGCGTAATGTTCGCCACGCTCACCACGCTGTTGGTCACCTCAATCCGGCTCCAACACCGCGACAGCCTCCAGACCCGCATCGAAACCCGCGAACTCATAGCCCAGGCGACCGATAAGTTCCAGACTCTACTCGAACAGGCGACCGATAGGTTCCAGACTCAACTCGAACAGGCGACCGAGAAAAGCCGCAAGCTGATCAAACAGGAGACCAAAAAGCTGACGACCGATTTCAAAGAGGACACGGGCGTCACCCAAGGCAAACTCGACAAGGTCGTCACCAGCCTCAGCGACGCCCGCGAACGACTGGCACGCATCGAAGGCCACCTCGGGATCGGATTGCCGTCAAAGACGGACCCCGAGTCAAACGGCGACACCAGCGATGCGGCCTAGCTGCCCCAGCAGTTGCCGGGGGACCACCAGAGGAAAAACAGGGCCTAAAGAAACATATTCGGGCGTGACGTAGGCGGCCGTCAGGCAACATGGACGACCTCGGCTCTAGAGCGGGCTGAACCCAGCCGAAGTTGGTCATGCCGTAGGGTCGACAAGGCGGCCGACGAACAGGATTGCGCCGGTGTCTTGGTGGACAATGGCCCAGAGGAAGGGACGGTCGGCGACAACGGTGAGATCGGGCTCTGGCGGACCCGATTCAGCGAACGACATGGCGGTGGCCGCGGCGGCTTCAGTGCCCTTCTCGTCAACAATTACCTTGGCGCCATGGAGGGCGCCGGTGATGAAGATGCCGGGGGCGATGTTGTCGAAGCCTGCGCCGGGACAGAACCCACGCGGGCAGAGCCACCCGAAAAGATCGGTGGGGGGCAGGGTCTGCTCCCACTTGGGCATGGTGAGATCGACGTGGCCCTCCCTCGCCGCGCCGTGCAACCCAGTCAGTGTCCCAGCGCTGATCGATCCCTCGACTGCAGCCAGGCCGTCGGAGTCGTGGGGGACGATGAGCCACATAGCCAATTCCCCGCCCTGGTAAGGCAGCTCCACCGCGTCGGCACCGCCAAGCCGGACATACCGGCGGTAGACCGGCTCACGGTCGTGCATGAACGGAACGGTCACCGACCCGCCGTCAGCAGTGGTGAACCGGCCATCGTCGGTCCACTCGGGTAAAAACCGCACTGCCCAATCAGCCTTGAGATAGACGGTGTTCACCAATATGAGACTTTGGTCCCTCACTATGTCTTCGCTGACGACGACCGGTATGAGATCACGCGTGCTCTCCGATACCCAGCGGTTAATGGCATCGGCGGCCGGGCCGGCTTGTGCGGTGTCGATTGACTGAATTCCCGCTCCGTACTGACTGGAGGCGATGTCGAGAAATTCGGGCAACGGCGAGAACTCGTCGTCGGCGAACAGGCGGTTGGCCACTTCCAAAGTAGTGGACTGCACCGAGGCCTCGGCCAGGCTGAGGCCGACCGCATTGGCCGCTCCGTGGGTATCGGCCTCGGGGAACTCGAAGATCTGGTCAAGCACCGCTCCCGGATCAGCAGACGCCCCAGCCCGGCTCAGGCTGAAGGCGACGCCTATGCTCATCGGGCTAGAAACGGCATTGCCCTCCAAATGCCGGTGGAAGTCCCACCCAGCGGCGTTGATTCCGGCAACCCACTCTTTTGATGGGGCATCGGGATCGGCGGGCACCCGCGCCGCGGTAGGCGGCAATGGGGCCTTGGCCGCGGGCTCATTGGCGGCAGCCGACACGGTTGGCCCCGGTGTGACGGTCGTCTTCGAAGATCCACAGCCCAGCACAATTGAGCTGAGCAGAATCAGCGATCCGACCAGCTTCTTCATGCTCCCATTCATCATGGTCATACTTGTCTGACGACACCGACCCGCAAAAGGTTCCCGAAGCATGGGACGGCAAACACGGCTACGGGATGAGCACCACCTTGCCTAGGACGTGTGCTTGGCTCGATCAGTCAGTAATGGTTAAGCGGGCGGTGGAATGGATGGCGTCGATGTCGATGTAGCAGCCTTGCAGGTGTCGGCGTTCGGTGGAGTGGAACGCCCGCCGTCCGTGCAGGACTCGGCGGTTGTCGAATGCCACCAACTCGCCGGGCTGCAGAGTGATCTCGATCGCCGAATCGTCGCGGTCGAGCAAGTCGACGAAAGCACGGTACGCGTCGTAGAACGATGCGGTGTCGGCTCGTTCGGTAGGCAACGGTTCCATTGAACGGTTGTTGACGCTCACGGCTCGTACCGCACCGTCGCCGTCGAGTTCGACCAAAGGACGCCGAGCCCGCAAGTCCACTTCCCCGCCGTGGAAGCGGAACGTAACATCGGTGGCCGTGAGCGTCTGAAATGCGGCGGGATCCTCCTCCCGCAGGCGCGCCGCAGCAGCAAAACCATCGACGAACCGGCTGGCTCCACCATCCCTCGCCGCAGCCAAGCAATGCAGAAACTGGACGGTCGGACACGGGTCGCGATAAGGGTTGTCGGTGTGGGCGGCCAAACCCAACGGGGTGAAGGCGAGGTTGACGGGGTCGGGTTCGGCAATGACATCGAAAAAGCTGCCGTAGTTGGTTTCGCGCACGAACCCGATCGTGTTGCCAATTTCCAGCACCGTTGCGGGTTCGACCCCGCAGTCGTGTAGCAGTGCGATCCCGCGCCGCGCCAACTGATCGACGAATGCGCCGCTGTCGCCGGTCCAGCTCGTGCTGTCGGCACGGATCCGCTCCGTGAACGTCGGCGGCCACGACTCGGTTCGCAAGTCAGTTGGTTCACTCTTCGGGATACGGCAGACGTGCCGCTCACCCGAACGGTGGTGCAAGGTGACCTCAAGCCTGTCGTCGGTGCGGTCGGTGCGAACCACCGTCCAACCATCCAACATCGTGGCATCGACTAGGTGTTGGTCGGTACCCGGGTCACGGCACTCAGCACAGCTACAAGCATCGCGTGCCCACGACGGGTCGATCGGACGCCTCGGCACGAGCGCTGCGCTAAGCAGATCCCGGTAGGACTCAAGCGGCGGTATGACCAAGCCGTCGACTTTGCCGTCGTCGTCGTAGGCGCGCAACTGCATCGCCTCAGCAGCAAAGGCACCAACCCGGAAAGCTTCGGTGTCGTCTTCACACAGCGGGCCTCCCTGTTCCGTCAGCGACATTTGCGATGCCTTGCTGAGATGGTCGTGGTAGTCCGGCTGGATGGCCACGCGGTACCGCTTGGCCATGACATGGCCGCGAATGGGCTCGACAATGGCCTGGTCAAGCAGGTGTTGCAAAGCCCTGGCGCCGACCTCGGCGTGGCCGGGTAGACCCCAGTCGCCGGCCCGGCCCAGAATATGGCCGAGATCGTGCAACAGGCAGGCGAGCACCATCTCATCGCCGGCATCATCGGCCGCGGCACCCGCAGCGGACTGCAGCGCATGGTCGAGCATCGACAAACGCTCGCCGTATGTTTCGTCAGCAGTAGCGGCCATAAGGTCCAATACGACATCTACGAGCGGAAGTTCCCGGCCCAACAACGACGAGCCCTCCCAGCGGTGGTCAGGTTTGAACCCGCACAGGTCGGCGACGGTCGGAGCGACATCGAGAGGCGATGCGGTTGACCAGCCCGAACCGGGTTGAATCCGGCCCGGGGCCCGGACCACCATGAACGTCTCCATCACTTCGGGGACCGTCTCGGTGCGATCGCCGCCGTGTCCTCCGTGGTCGGTTGTCACCAGCACGGATGCTTCAGGGTCCACAGAGCCAAGCAAGCGGGCCAGCGCTGTGTCTGACCGGGTGACCGCCGCAACATATTCGGCGCTGTCCCAGCCGTGGAGGTGTCCGCTGAGGTCGGGTTGCGAGAGATACACGAACGACAGGTCATGGTGACAGCCAGCACTGGTCGCGATAACGGTTTCCATAATTCGGCGGTCGTCATCCAGGTCATATCCACTGTCGATCACGAACCGTTGACTGGCAGCATCAGGCTCGATCACCGAGTCGAACGGCAGCCAGCTCACAAACATTGCGGTGGAATAGCCGGCTTCGCGGGCCGTGCCCAAAAAAGACGGCGCGTCGCTGCGCAACGGTGCCGGTGAGTTGTCGAACAGCCCGTGAGTGGCGGGATCGACACCCCGAAAAATCGACGTGTGACCAGGGAGCGTTTCGGGCGGTGTCAAGGTGCGCGCCCTGAAGCACGACGCGCCTTGGAGTGCGAGGGTAGTCAGAGTGGGCATCGTGGCGCGGCTGATGTGCCGCGGGGCTAGCCCGTCAATCGAGACCACCAGCACAGGAGAACGCGAAACTGTCGTGCCCGACATGATACGACTTCGCAACCACCCAGCGAAGCACCCAGGATGGTCGGGCCCGCGGTCTATCATCGGAATGACTAATATGTCGTGAACACGTCAGGAGGCTGGATTGCTCTCTGCCGAAGTTGACGCAGTCGATCAGGCCGGTTTCGGACCGCTCGAACAAGACCTTGCAACGGTCATACACAACTGTAGGCGCTACCCGGCGCCAACCACCGAATACGGATTCCTCAGCTGCTACGACGGCGAATACGACGAGGAACTGCTGCAACGGCTAGTGCGGCTCCAGGACGTGTCGTCCATAATCTGGCTAGCGTCGAGGCACGGCACAAAACTACGCGCACTCGACGAAGTGCAACACCGACTGGACACACTCAACACATCACACCGCTGGCACCTCAGCTGATCGCACACCCCCGAGCTCGTATCAGAATCTGGCTATGCCGTCGCCAAACGAACCGTGGTCTAGGCACGCAACGTCGCGAAGGATCGACCGCTCCTCTTACCAATATGGACTCAACACGATCTTCTGATAACACCGAGATTGTTCCAGAGTTCAACGTCCCAGACACTTCATGGGTAGTGCATGATGCTCCGCAACGACCCCGTCGACAATGGGTTTTTGTCGCGGCCGCGCTGGCGGTCATTTGCGTAGGTGCCTGGATTCTTCAGAACCTATGGGATTCCTCCAGCGTCGTGGAACCTCCGCCGGTCACGACACAAAGCGCCGTTCCTGAACCCATTCCTGAGTCCCCTTTGCCAGATGAGACAGCGCCCGAAGAGCCGCCAATCGTTACCGGTCAACCGTTGGTGAGCCTGCTTGATGAGTGGCCCGGGATCGCGGGCGCAATGATCTTGAGAGGCGGCGCTCGCAGCGGCCAACTCGAAGATGTGGACGTGATACTTGTCGGGGATCAGCTGAGCGACCCGATCCCCGTTCCTGGGTCCACTTCGAACCCAAGGTGGCTGTCCGCGGACGGAACAATCTTCGCTTACCCCGTCGGCGTAGCAAGATCCGACGGCGCAGACTGGTCTTGGATCGCCAAAGCCGACACGATCATCGACCCGAACGAGGGAGCACTTTGGGTGGTCGACCACAAGCGTCGTGTAATCAACTTCGTCTACAAGGACCCCATAACTCGGCACGAAGCCTACGCGTTTGATCCAGAAGTAGAGCAGGTCCTCGGCCGACTAGAAAACGGATTCCTAGTCGTACGCGGCTTGGATTCTGGCGGCAGCGAGTTTGCCAATTGGACAGACGACGGGCCGATTGTTCCAATCGAGGGACTCGCCGGACGCAAGATTGTCGACATCGGCTCCTCGGTGGTCTTGGTGGTGGCGGCGCAAGATCAGATCGTTGCCATGGATGTGGCCGCACCCGACACAGTGACAGCCATAGCGACGATAAACCTTGACTTTGATGTTCAACGTGCGTGTTTGTCTCCCGACGAGACACTCGTAGCTGTCTTTGGGTCCCAGAGATTTGTTGTTGTCGAGATGGACCCGCGTGTGGAGTATGTCGACGAGCCACTAGTTGACGATTTCACCTGGACAGGAGATCGCCATCTGGTGTTCACAAGAAGAAACAGCCTGCTCTCCAGTGACCTCGACACGGCCACAGTCCGCGTTGCCGAGCTCTCTCCCGACTATTCGTGGCAAGTCGCTTCAAGCACCTCCGCCTGCTGACCACCTGCCCCTGGTCACGGCTCGTGTTGTAGAACGATGGCGATGGCAGGGAGAATGGGTGATGCGGATTTGGCAACAGCACTCACTCGGTGACCCGATGGAACTGTTGAGATTGGAAGAGGTTGACGACCCTGTTGTCGAACCCGGCAAGGTGTTGGTGGAAGTCGAGGCCGTGGGGTTGACATTCGTTGACTGCCTGATGGCCCGAGGTATGTATCAGGCAACTACACCGATCCCGTGGTCACCCGGCATGGAGATCGTGGGGCGAGTAACAGAGATCGGCGAAGGGGTTCAAGACCTGGAGCCGGGGCAGCGGGTAGTCGGTATGGGTGGCGGGGGTGTAGCCGAGAAGGCCGCACTTCGAACCGCCGGTCTATACAAGCTCGACGAGAACGTGACCGCGGGGGCCGCTGCGGCTCTGTTGTTGAACTACGGAACATCGTGGTTTGCGGTGCATGACCGAGCTCATCTCGCCGCTGGCGAGACTCTGTTGGTGCACGCCGCTATGGGCGGGGTGGGCACTGCCGCAGTACAGCTTGGTTTGGCCGCGGGGGCAAGGGTTGTCGCCACCGCCGGCGGGGTCGACAAGACAGCCCGCTTGTCCGAGATGGGTGTGGAATTGGCTATCGACTATCTGGAGACCCCCGATTTCGTCGACGAAATAAGGGCCCACACAGACGGTCGAGGCGTGGATGTGTGCTTCGACCCCGTCGGCGGCGACGTGTTTGACCGGTCCCGACGAGTCATGGCCTGGGACGGACGCTTACTGGTGATCGGCTTCACCAGCGGGCGCATCCCCGAGGCCCCCGCAAACCATGTGCTGCTGAAGAACTACTCGATAGTCGGGGTCCATTGGGGAGCATCGGTAGCTCGCAACCCCCAAGCTTCGGAGCAAGCCCACCAAAGATTGCTCACCCTCCTCCAAGAGGAACGAATCAACCCACCTGTGTTCCCCCCGTTCGCTTTCGAAGACACGCCCGCGGCCCTCGGCGCCATCTATAACCGCTCCACCTGGGGCAAAGTCATCGTCCAACGCTGAACCGCCCCTGCGCAGGGGATCTTCAGCGGAACATCAGAGCAGAATGCGGCGCGCCACCACGCGCGCGCCATCCAAATCTTCGACGAAATGGTCTTCGGGGACGCGACGCAGAACGTCCAACGCCTCAACGCTGGTGCCCGCCAGACCCGATAGGCCCATCACGATGCACTCAGTGTCGGACACAATCGCTGCGTCCACCAACTGGCCCAACACCAGAGCAGCGCTGTCGTCGATGAACACCGTCTGGGAGAAATCAAGAATCACCACTTCGTGTTCGGCGATGTCACTTCTGATTGTGCTGAAGAGCTTCGTCGAAGACGCAACGGTGAAGCTTCCCCGCAACGACAGCAGGCCCGTGCGGGCCGCGAACGGATCTTCCATTTCGAAATCGAAGTCGAACGCATCGCCGCTGTCATCGTCATCGTCGTCTTCGGCGAGGAAGGTCATGTCAAGCAGTGGGGTCGAAACAACCATGTCGAGCTCCAAGCGCTCAAGCTGGCGGGCGCTTGTCATGGCCGCCGCAATCAAACCGACTGCCACAGCAACAACCAGGTCCGATATCACCGACAATCCGAGCGTCAGCGCCAGCACAACCACGTTTTCGCGAGGAACGAGGCGAATTCGAGTGATGTAGCGCCAGTCGATGATGTCGAAGCCGATTTTGATGAGGATCCCGGCCAGCACGGCGTGCGGAATCGTGTCGGCATACCGCCCCAGCCCCAGCACAAGCGCCAGCAGAATCGTCGCACACAACACCCCGGAGACCCGCGACCGGCCCCCGGCACGGACGTTGGCCACGGTACACGACGTGGCTCCCGCGCCAGGCACGCCACCGACGAGGGCCACCAGCACGTTGGCGAATCCCACACCCATCAGTTCCCGGTTGGGCTCGTGGCTCTGGAGGGTCAGCGAGTCGGCCACCCTCGCAGTGAGCAAGCTGTTGATCGAACCGAGCAAGGCGATCGTCACAGCAGGTGGCAACGCCGCTCCGATGTCGCCCAGTGGGAGTTCCGGTATCTCGATGTCGGGGAGGCCCGCTGGCACCTCTGCCAAGGTAGGCACGTCGCTCAGCCACAACACTGCGAGCAGCGTCCCGATGAGCAGCGCGGCCACGGACGGGGGCATGAACTTGCGGAACCGTTCCGGCCAGAAAATACAGATCGCGAGCGAGGCGAGCCCCAAGGCCAGCGCGCTCGGGTCGACGTTGCTGACGGCTTCGGGCCAGGAACGCAGCGATTTGAGTGCACCGCCCAGAGCAACCTCGCTGCCAAGCAACGGCAGAAACTGGACCAAGATGATGATCAATCCGACCGCGGAGGTGAACCCCGACACCACCGCGTACGGCGTGTAGGCCATATAGCTGCCCAACCGCAACGCACCCATGAGCATCTGGATCAGCCCGGCCAGCGCCACGATGGCGAGCGCCTTTCCAAGATCCTGGTTGGCATAGTCGACGAAGACCACTGCCATGGCCACCGACAATGGCGCGGTAGGCCCGGAGATCTGGGTCTTTGAGCCACCCAGGAGGGCCCCTAATAGACCCACCACGATCGCTCCGTAGAGCCCGGCGACCGCTCCCAACCCCGACGCGACCCCGAAGGCGAGCGACAGCGGCAGGGCGACCACGGCCGCGGTCAACCCACCAAATACATCACCTCGGAGTACCTGGAGCTTCTCGCTCGTTTGCGAACTCATCGCCCCTCGACAATAGACGAACGGTAGGTTAATAAAGATAACTAAGCGTGTGCCGAATATGCTGGAGGTGGGTCTCGGGCGAGAGGGCATCATGAGAGGGACAGACCGAGCAGACAGGCGGGCCGCGGTAGTCGCCGAGGCGATGGACGACATCGCCAGGATCGACGCCCAGGGGCGCGAGCACGGGGGTATCGATCAGGCTGGTGTCGAGCGCATCAAGCAGCGGTTGTTGCATCTGGCCGAGCGCGAGGACTTATTCCCAGACGAGGATTTTCCGTCACCGGACGCTGCGTCCAGTTCGCTGATGTACCGAATAGCGCAGGACGGCGACCGGCTAGCGCTGTATATCCAAACCGTGGGCAACGGCGTTTCGGCGCCACCGCACGAGCACACGACCTGGGCAGTAATTGTGGGCATGCGTGGCCGAGAGTTGAACCGTCTGTATGGTCCCTGCGCCGGAGAGGGCGAACCGCGGGTGAAACACGAAGTCGTTGTCGAACGGGGAACCGGGGTAGCGATGCTCGGCGACGATGTCCACTCGATTCATATCGAGGGTGCCTCGGCTAATTTCCACTGCTACGGCTTGGCCCTCGAACGGCTTTCGGGTCGCCGTTTCTGGAATGCGCAACATGGTGAGTGGCGCGAATACAACGATGTCGGCACGATCGTCGAAGCCCGCCCCGACTGCTGACTACGGCAAACTCTGAATACGCCTTGGGTTGTGTGGGGTTAGAGGTAACCGGTGGCGTGGGTGGGGGTGAAACGGGCGATAAGGCGGTGCTCGTCGATCATGGCTTGGCGATATTCGTCCCAGTTGGAGTGCGTTCCCGCGACCCGCTCGAAATAGTTGACGAGAGCGTCGCTGGTTGCGTCGTCGACGCTGGTGGTGACGGGCGACAGTTCGACCGTGCCATCGAGCGAGACATACGACCACGCCTTTTCGTCGGACACGTGCAGCACAGCTCTGGGGTCGCGCCGCAGGTTGGCGGTCTTAGCCCGGTCGTCGGTCACCGAGATGCAGAGCACGCCGTCGTCGACGTAGTACACGACATCGGAGGACTGGGGCCGACCGTCTGCACGGATAGTGATGAGAACTCCAAGCCTACGTTCCGATGCCCAGTCGATTGCCTCTGCTAGTTCCATGGTGTGGTTTTAGCCCACCGATTTTCGTACCGCTCTGTTAGGACGACTTCACGGTTAGGACGACCTCACGCGCCGTCGAGCCAGTCGAGTGGGCTACGGCAGACCTCGTCGCCGATACCGGCGCAGTCCTCGGCGAGTTTGTTGTCAGTCATTTCAGTCGCTGTCTGTTGGGTTACCACATCGCATCCACGCTGATTATTGCGATCAACAGACCAAAAACACCAAAACACCACTTCAATCCAAGCAGTCCGAGGGCTTTCTATAAGATCAATAACGGGGAATGATGGAAGACCAACCTTTCGCTGGCACAGCCGAACAGGCGATCCGCGTTCAGGCCGCAGCCTCGGCGGTCGGTCTGGGCGAAGGACGGTTCCGGTTGCTGCGGGTCGGTACGAACAACGTATACACCAACCACGAAGATCTCGTTGTGGCCCGGGTTGCGCCGTCGCATGAGACTGTTGATACAGGCAACGACCGACTGCGAAACATTGAGTTGTTGATCGCCGCCGGCGCGCCGTTGCTGAGTCCTCTCAGCACCGCTATTGAATTGGCAGATGGACGGGTCGTGACTTTTTGGCCGATGGGAGATACCAGCGAGGAGATATCGCTTTACGACATGGCCGCGCTTGTGGCCGAGTGGCACGGTGTGACTCCCCCGCTGTCGCTGGAGATGTGGACTCCGGGTCATCAAGACGGACGCCGCGAGCGGATGATCGCCGCTGCGGTAGCGGCGGACGTTCCGGCTTCAGCTCTCGATTTTCTGTTGACGGAGATGCATGAAGCCCGTGCCGCCCTTGTCGAGCTCTGGGACGAGCTACCGCACACACATCCGGTCGTACCGGTTCACGGGGATCTCTATCCAGGCAATGTCGTGCTCCACAACGGCAGATACCTGCTCATTGATTGCGATTTCATGTGCAACGGACCACCTGAAGCAGATCTAGCGCAGATCGTTTCGCACTACGAGCGTGACGTTGGCGATCTTTCCGGAGATTTTGTGACGGTGTATGGCCTCCCGCTCGACGCTGAGTTCCTTAGACGGGCCACCCGGCTCCGTGAGCTCGATCACGGCCTCTGGCTGGCTTCGATGTGGAATATCCGACCGGAAGCGCCGAAGGAACTAATGCTTCGAGTCGAGAACTGGGATGACCGCTCGATCCGCTGGACAACCCTCTAGTTCGACCTCGGCTACTGCAAGCCTTGGGCCGCTAATGGATCCAGCACTACCGCGACGTTGGAGTGAAGTTGAATCGCTGAAGCGGGTACAGCGTCGGTAATCGGACCCTCTATAGCTCGTGCCACAGCACCGGCCTTACCCGCTCCACAGGCCACTAACAGCAGTTCGGACGCGGCAAGGATCGTGGCAATGCCCTGAGTCATCGCCTGCGTCGGGACAGAGTGCCCGGCCGGAAAGAAGCGGGCGTTGTCGTTTCGGGTCTGCCCACTCAATTCAACGACTCGGGTGACGCTATCGAACGGAGTGCCCGGCTCGTTGAAGGCGATATGGCCATTCGATCCGATTCCGAGGATCTGCAGACCGATTGAAGCGGCCTGCACCTCCTGTTCGTAGCGTACGCACTCCGCGCCCAGATTTGGGGCTTGGGGGTCCGGACCATGTAGTGAGCCACTTTCCATATCGACGTGCCGCGCGAACAGGCGGCGCACAAAAGACCGGTAGGTATTGGGGTCACACCGGTCCAACCCGACGTATTCGTCAAGAAGGTAAGCGTCAACGGTACGAAAGCTCAAACCCTGCCGACGATAACGGCTCACGAGTTCGGCGAAGAGGCCTTCCATCGTTTTGCCGGTGGCGAGTCCCAATGCCGGCGACTCTGAGGCGGAGACGAATCGTTCGACGATGCCCGCTGCTTCCTGTACGACGCGGTCGGGGTCGTTGGAGACAATTATCCTCATGGCGTCGAAGAGTTCCCGGCGCCTAGGCCGGCGCCGCAAGCAACTGCGGCGCCGACGATCCCGGCGTGCATGCCGCTGCGGGCCACCGAGATCGGTTTTGAGAGTTCGAGCTTCGATGAGAACTTCTCAAAGTCATCGCTGAGCCCACCGCCAACGATCCACCGCGAAGGGTTGAGGATTGCCTGAAGTTCGTCGAAGAACGGTTGTGCGCGCCTGGCCCACTCAACAGGGGTGAGCGCCTCAGTTGAGATGGCACGACCCGACGCGACTTCCTCGAAACGGCCCTCGACACCGGTGAGGCTGCCCAACTCGGAATCGGCGATGAGGTTGCCGTTGTAGAGCAATGCACTGCCGATGCCTGTGCCGAACGTCAAGACAATCGTGAGGCCAGGCTCGTCGAGGCTGGCCTCGCCGTAGTTCAGTTCGGCTAGTCCAACCGCGTCGGCGTCGTTGATCAGCACCGCATTACCTCCGTTGGGAGCGCGCAACCATGTCAGCGCCTCTGCCTGCTCCCACGAAGCGCAAAGATTCGGAGCGTGCCTCAAGCTCGAACCGCTGATCATGCCCGGTAGGGCAATACCGACCGGGCCGGTCCACTGCATCGCCGCAGCGATGCGCCGAGTCGCAGCGGCTACATCGCCCGGCGTGGCTGTCGGCGGGGTTGGTTCAACGAGGACTTGCCTCGTCAGCCTGCCCACTTCGAGATCGACGATTGCTCCCTTGATACTGGTGCCTCCAACATCAATGCCGAGCCACATGGTGGCGTCGTCATCTGGCGGGTGGGGCTGCTGGTCGGGTCCGTCCCCGACACGGTTGCGAACATCCTCTGAATATTCCATCTCAACGTCGCGGCTCATTCGGCGAGACCGTCGGTTCGAGCACCGGTGATATAGGCAACGAGGTCGTCGTTGGTCACCTCACCGACATCGACATCTGCAGTTTTGCGACCCTGGCGCAGCACGATGGCTCGGTCGCACACCGCCGTCACACGGTCCATGTTGTGAGTGATCAGCAACACCGCCACGCCCGAGTCTCGCAGGCCGCGGATCAACTCAAGCACGCGGGCCGCCTGTTCGACACCCAGCGCCGCCGCCGGCTCGTCAAGCAGCACGATCTGCTGTCCCCAAGCCACCGCCCGTCCTATCGCCACCGCTTGGCGTTGGCCGCCGGATAGAGCATCCAAAGGCCTTCGCAGAGACGGGATACGGATGTCGAGACGGCTCAGTATCTCATCGGACTCTCTTCGCATGCGCTTCTTGTCGAGCACGCCGATCCACGCTCCGAACCCCCCGCCGCGGGTGTGCTCACGGTTGAGGAACAAGTTCTCCACCACATCAAGAGGGTCGATCACCGCCAGCGTCTGGTGGACCGTCTCAATCCCCAGAGCCCGTGCAGCCTCCGGCGAGGAAACAGCGTGCTC
Organism: Candidatus Aldehydirespiratoraceae bacterium; assembly: GCA_965198365.1. Classification (GTDB taxonomy): domain Bacteria; phylum Actinomycetota; class Acidimicrobiia; order Acidimicrobiales; family Aldehydirespiratoraceae; genus VXYK01. The sequence continues at coordinate 3,646,336 of OZ240617.1, forward strand.
AATACCGTTGACACGGACGGTCCCGGCGTCGGGCGCATACACACCGGAGATGCATTTGACCAACGTTGATTTGCCCGCGCCGTTGTCACCGAGCAGGGCCGTGACCCGCCCGTAGCGCAAGGCCATCGTCACACCATCGAGCGCCCGCACGGCCCGAAACGACTTGCACAGACCAGTGATCTCGAGCGCAACGGAACCCGGCTGCGCAGAACGCGAATCGGGGGGCACAGAGATCACCGCTGCACACCGCTGAGCACAACGGGGTCACCAAAGCAGTTCCACACACCCGCTACCCGAGGTTCGTCTTTCGACAGGCCTTCAAGCCCGACGACGAAGGCCCTGGTCACAAAGGACTGTACGCGGAAGCCGAAGACCACCGTCGCACCTTCCGACACGGTCCGCCGGTCCTCGGGGCGCAGCTTGGCGTAGTAGTCGATGGCGGCCGGATGGGGCATGTCCACACTCACCGGGTCAGTCGTGACCTCAGACGGGTCGTGTGCCACTAAGGCCCGTACTTCGTAGTCACCGAATACCGGGTCTACATACAGCCCACCGCCGAAACAGAACGGCACTCCCTGATGGATATGGGCCACCTCGCTCAGGTACAACACCGCTGCCTGCTCCGGCAGATCACTCACCGCATGCAACGGAGTTGTGCCGGTCAAACCATGCCCCGGTTCTACCTGGGTGCCGCCTGAGTCTGCCAACAGTCCGAGAACCTCAGTCGAGGTGGTCCCGGGCAGATTGATCTCCAGATTCTCGGGGCTCGCCGGATGCCGACTGGCGACCTCCGCAGCCCGGGCCAGGGTGTCAACGTTGCGTGTCTTGCGGACCGCTCCCGTCTCGGAAGAAAAAAGCAGCGCAGGAAACGTCGTAAGTCCGGCGAATTCCACGCCCTGCAGCGAGGCGATGTGATCAATCATGGCGGGCAGATCGTCCAACAAGACGCCACCCTCATGGCCGCTGTAGAACTCGTCGCCTGGATCGAAGACCCGGACCAACAGCCGCTGCGAACGCCCGCGGGCACGGGCCGCTGAGGCGGCTTCAGCGGCTTTGTTAGCTGAGAAAACCGTCCAATAGTCGGGCTCCAGGCTGGCAGCCTCAGCGGCCTCGGCTCTGGGAACTTGGACCAAATGGCCTAGATGACCGAGCCTGTGACCGGTACGCGCGATGGGCCGTGCACACGCCATGTCAACGGCTACGAACCCGTCTGCACCACCGCGCGCCATGGCAACAATCGCACCCGGCGCCCGGCCGATCTGCTTGGTCATGGCGTAGACGGTCAGGCCCAGGTTGTGCGCCCGTCCACACAACAAAGCGGTGTTGGCCTCAATGGCGTCAAGGTCGAGTACGCAACTGTTCGTCGGCAGTTGCCCGGCCTGGTGGAGTCCGACCGCCGCCTCAACGAAACGGGGATTGTGCTGGAGAAGGGACCGAAGGAACACCTCAACTCTCTTTCTGTTCTCGCATACTCAGTGACACGGCCAGGATGATGATCACTCCCCTGGCGATCAATTGGTCCGAAACCCTAAGGCCCATCAGGATCAAGCCGTTGTTCAGCATCGCCATCACAACCGACCCGGCGACAGCACCCGCTACCGAGGCTCGTCCACCGAAAAGGTTGGTGCCTCCGATCACGACGGCCGCTATCACGGTGAGCAACAAGTTCTCACCGAGGTCGTGGCGCCCGATGGCGAGCCTGCCGGCCAGCAACACGCCGGCGAAGGAAGCCGCCGCCGCGCTCACAACGAGGGCTGATATCCGGACTCGGTCGGTATTGATACCGAGCGCCTTGGCCGCGGAGCGATCAGAACCCACCGACAGTACATGGCGACCCCACCGCAACTGATGCAGAGCGAGATGCCCCAGAAGCCCGACCACTGCAGTCCAAACGAGCAGCGAGGAGATCGGGCCGACAGAGCCCGATCCAAAGACCGCCCGGAAGGTGTCGTTGCGTATCGGCAACGACTGAAGGTTGTTCATGTTTCGGGCGATTCCGCTGACAATCCCGAGCATCCCCAAGGTGACAAGGAATGAAGGGATACGCACCTTGACGGTGATGAAACCGTTGACCAGTCCAATGCCGGCGCCGACAGCTACCGCAGCCGAAGTGCCTACGACGAATCCGTGGCTGCCTACGACCTCCGCGGCAACCAACGATGACAGAGCGGCGACGGAACCGACCGACAGATCAATCTCTGAGGACGCCAAGGCAAAGGACATTCCCACTGCCATGACTGCAATCGGCGCCGACTGGCGTCCGATGTTGATGAGATTCGAGGAACTGAGGAACCCATCGTCGTGCAGGATCACGGCGAACAGCAAGAATACCAGAACCGCAGCTGCGTACACCACGTAGTGGCGCAGTTCCGCGTGCTGTTTCCAACCTGCAATCCGCGAACGCACCCCCGCGGGGAGAGGAACTGCGGCGCGCAAATCTTGGTTCACGATGGGTTCCTCAAATCAAACCGGCTCAGCCGCCGAGGGCATCCAGAACCTCTTGGGGAGGATCGTCGGCCAGCGACTGACGATACCCTTCCACAATGTTGTCGGCCGTGACTCCGATGGCCGGTACCACCACGAAAGCAGGTGCCGACTTGCCGAGCACTCCGTAGGCACCCTCAAGGGCCATGGTTCGTCCGAGGTTGTATGCCTCGTCGGCGGCGATGCCAACGACATTGCCTCCTTCAACCATGTCGAGCGACACGTTGGTATCGAGATCCATGGTCACGACCGCCACATCGGAAGCGCCGGCGGCGCGCAGCGCAGCGATAACGCCATCGGCCGGACCCGCTGACCACGGAGCGTAGATGCCGTCGAGGTCGGGGTTGCGGGTGAGCAGCGCAGAGGCGATCTCCTCAGCGGCGGCTGGGTCGGCCAACCCCTGCTCGGCGACTATCTCCATGCCCGGGTAGTTGATCTCGATCCAGGACTTGAAAGCCTGGTCTCGCTGGTTGGTCACGTAGTAGGCGGCGTCGTGGAAGATGAAGCCAACTTCGCCCTCGCCGCCGAGGGCGTCCGCGAGCAGATCGGCCGCAGTGATGCCCATTGCCGCAAGGTCGTCGGTCACAATGCCAACATAGTCTTCGCCATGGACGTAACCCTGGGGAACGTTGGACAGGAACACGAGCGACACGCCAGCGTCCACCGCCGGGCGGAACGCCTCGGCGCCCGCATCGGGGCCGATCGCCAGGCTGATGATGATGTCCGGGTTCTGGGCCATGACGGTCTCCACATCATTGGCCTGCTGAGCTGCGTCGAAACCGGCGTCGGTCTCCGCGATTACCTCAATCCCGAGTTCCGCGAACGCGTCGCGGCCCCCTGGCTCACTGCATCAGTGAAAGCTCCAGAGGTGTGCCACAGCAGCGCCGCCGTATAACCGCCCGCCTGCACTTCGGCGATCTCGTTGTCGTCAAGCCCTATCTCGCTTGCCGGCACAGCCTGCTCACCTCCCGGACCCTGAGTCATGGGCGGCTCGGGCGCCGGTTCAGGATCAGGCGCCGGTTCAGGATCAGGCGCGGCAGTGGTGGTAGTAGTAGCCTCCGACGAGGTTTCATCGTCATCGCCGCATGAGGCAGCGAAGACTGCGAACACGGCCAGCAGCGACACCAGTAGCAGCCACTTGGGTATCTTATTCTTGGTTGTTGTCATGGTCCCCTCCTTGGGTCCAGTTATGGATCAGCAACTCCGCACCACTCCGCGATGAAGTGGGCGAGCGTACGCGTGGCAGTGACCAGCTCATTGATAGCGAGCCGCTCGAACGGCGTATGACAGTGAGAAATGTCTCCTGGGGCGAAGTAGACGCAAGGAATCCCCAGTTCCCGCAGAAACGGCTTCTCCGACCAATAGGGAGCGCCCTCGACGCGGGCACGCTCTCCGGTGACCTGTTCGATCGACCGGGCTAGCGCTACCACTCCGGGATGGTCAACGTCCAGCTCGTCGGGTGTGCCTCCGAAACGGTGGTCCCGCGGCGCGCTGAACTCCACTGTGCAGTCAACTGAGTGTTCGTCGGCAACCTCTTGAGCGATAGCGACGATCCGCTCGCCCGCGGTGTCAAGGCTCTCACCTGGGAGCACCTTGCGGATCAACGACAGCTCGAAACGTCCCGGCACTGCGATGTTTCCTCCCGACGTCACCGAAGTGACCAGCAGGAATGCCTCCCCTAGCAAATCATGCGCAGCAACATCTGACCCTAGTTCCTCAGAATGGCGCCACAGCCTCCCCAACAGGCTGTGGCCGGCTTTTAGAGCGTCCACACCCAGTTCCGGACGTCCGAAGTACGCGGACACCCCGGTGTAGCCGATATCGGCTATCAGGAATCCCATTTGCGCCGTGTAGATCGCCGATGTAGTCGGCTCCGTGTAGATCGCGAAGTCCGCTTCAGGCCGTTTTCCTGCGCGGCCCACCACCGCGGCGCGCATCCCCGCGGATACGCCACTACCGGGCTGACCCGACTCTTCGTCGCACACGAACAGCGTCGATACCGTGCCAACGGGCCGCAGGCCGGCTCTCTCGAATGCCCGGATCGCTTCAATGATGGCGCAAATCCCTGCTTTCTGGTCCGCGACCCCGCGGCCCCAGATAGCACCGTCGATGATTGGGGAGGCGAACGGATCCTCGCGATCGGTCCCCCGCCAGTGTTCTGCCCAGTCCTCGGTCGCCACCGTGTCGAGATGTCCGGCCAGCAGCAGTGATCGTCCCGAGTCGCCCCCGGCTGTACCGTGGACATTGGGTCGATTCGGGGCACATTCCACCAGTTCGGACTCACCAAACGCCTCGGACTCCTTGATCCTGCGGAAGACCCAGTTGGCGAAAGTCTCTTCGTGGGGGGTGACACTGGGAATCCGAACTGCTTCGCGCACGAGTTCGACAAGCGCATCGCTGTCGACGGCGCTTGCGACCTCCGAAGCAGCGCTCATCTCTGCTGGTCTCCCAAGATCTCTGAGACTAGGGATTCATGCACGGAACGCAGAGACATCGACACCGCTCCTACCAGAGCCGCCCGGCGGCCCAGAGTGGATGCCGCAAGCGCCGGAGGCGAGTCGACTAACCGGGAGAGATGTAGCCGGACTGCGTCCACGAACACCGGGTTGCTGCCCACGCCCCCGCCAAAAACGACACGCCCTGGATCCGCTATCAGACACAGGTGCGACACCGCCAGCGCCATGGCCCCTGCCACCTCGTCGAGCACCGACCGCGCCGCATCGTCGCCCGCTTCAACGGCTTCGAATATCTCCGGCACATCCGCGCTCGGGTCGAGTCCAGAGCGGTGCCCGTCCTCGATCGCCCGTCCGAACAGCTTGCGGATCGAGGGCGCGGAGGCCACATCCTCGAGGGTGACCGGCACCGCGCCGGGGGCAGGCAGCGACAACAGCAGCGAGCCGACCTCACCCGCAGATCCGGTGCCGCCCCGGTAAAGGTCACCTCCGACCACCATTCCCAGGCCAATACCCGTGCCGACGGAGATCGCCGCGAAGTCCCTGTCGGGCTGTTCGGCGCCCATTTGAGTCAATTCACCCAACGCGGCCAGGTTGACGTCGTTTTCGATATGGATACGGCCGACCATGCGTTCTGCGAGGAACGCGTGCAGCGCCAACCCGTCGAATCCGGGCAGGTTGAGGGCCTGTTCAACGCGGTCGCGGTCACGCCGGTATATTCCGGGCACTCCGATGCACACACCGCTACAAGGGCCGTCAATGCTCCGAAGCATCTCAGTGGACGTGCCAATGAGACCCTCCAGAGCCGTCCGGGCATCGGGACCCGTTTCCATCTCTCGCTCGGTGACCAGGTTGCCTAACAAGTCGGAGATGCCGATCAGCATCTTAGTGGCGCCGATGTCGGCAACCACTGAGTGCCGGACCGTCGGGACCAGTTCGTAGAGAGCGGCAGGGCGGCCGATCGAACCCGACTTGGGGCTGTCCTTGGCGACTCGGACCAACCCTGCGGACTCCATGTCAGCGACCAGCGCCGACACGGTCGGTTTGGAAAGGCCGGTGGCTCGGGCGATCCCGGCCCTTGACATCCTTCGGGGGTATGACGCGAACAGTGCGTCAACAATCCGTTGGCCACTGAGCAGCCTTAGAACACCGGAGCCGGATCCTTCGCCCATATTGTTAGTAACACTACCTTACTAATAAGAGTTGTCAAGCAAAGATCTGTGACGATCTGTTCTTGACACCGGCGTTGGCTCGGTGGAGTGGTTGCTGCAAGAGTCCACCTATGAAATATCGATTGATGGGTTCAAGCGGTCTGTGGGTTTCTGAGGTTGCGCTCGGCGCGATGACCTTTGGCAACAAAGACTGGGGCATCGAAAAAGACGAAAGCCGTTTGATTTATGAGGGTTTCCGAGAGGCTGGCGGCAATTTTGTCGACACCGCCAACATCTACAGCGCGGGACGCAGCGAGCAGTTCGTCGGCGAGTTCATCGCGGGTCACCGAGACGAGATTGTGCTGGCGACAAAATACTCCGCGCCGATGCGTCCAGGCGACCTCAACGCACAGGGAAATAGCCGAAAACACATGATGGAGTCGGTCCACGCAAGCCTTGAACGGCTCGGTACCGATTACATCGACCTCTATTGGGTTCATGCCCGCGATCACACAACTCTTGCCGAGGAGATCATGCGTGGCCTCGATGATCTCGTCACCTCGGGCAAAGTTCTATACATCGGAATCTCCGATGCACCCGCTTGGCAGGTGGCCCGTTGCAACACAATCGCCGAATTGCGAGGTTGGAGCCGCTTTATAGGACTCCAAATCAGGTACAGCTTGATCGACCGCGAAGTCGAACACGAACTGTTGCCGATGGCTGAGGCGCTCGACCTCACGGTCACGCCGTGGGACACGCTGGGTTCGGGTGTGCTGACCGGAAAATACAACCGTGACGCCGACACCACAGGCCGGGCGACGCAGCGCGGGCGGATCTCGGAACGCGGTCTCAATATCGCTGCTGAAGTTGTCGCAGTGGCTAACGAACTGGGCTGCTCAGCGGCACAGGTCGCACTGAGCTGGGTTCGTTCTCGAAGGGGCGTGATCGTTCCGCTCATCGGGGCTAGAACACGGGCGCAACTCGACGACAATTTGGGTTGTCTTGACCTTGAGTTGCCCGATGACGCCATCACTCGGCTGGACGAGATCAGTTCGATTCGTACGCCGTTCCCCCACAACATGCTCGCAATGTTCCGCTCAGGCCTCGGCGAGAGCCACCGTCCAGATCAGCACTGAAGATCTTCCAGGTTTGTGCTCTTAGCAGGTGTGCTAGCGAGTCTTCGAGACCCCACCAGGTGAGGGCACTACGAGCCCTTGGATTTTGATGGTGACTTGAAGATGGTGACGCTTTGGTGGAGCGGAACTAGATCGCGGCGGTATTGACGGTGTACCTCGTCGACGGCAGCCGTGGCGTCGGTTTGCACCTGTTGCAACACTGCTTCGAGATGGGCCACGCGGGCTTCGAGATTGAGCACTCGTTTCACACCGGCGAGGTTCAAACCCTCATCGGTTAGATCTGAAATCCGTTGGAGCAAGGCGATGTCGGCGTCGCTGTAACGACGGCTGCCGCCTCCCGTTCGCGCTGGATCGACGAGTCCTTTGCGCTCGTAGATCCGCAACGTTTGGGGGTGCACACCGGCAAGCTCCGCGGCAACAGAGATCACATACACCGCTCGATGGAATCGTTCCTGGTCCATAGTTGTGTCTCCTTTCTTTCTGTTCACACGCCCAGGTGGGCGCGCGGCGAATCAGTCGTAGCCTCGGCAAACGCCTCAACCGCTTCACGTTGTTGAGTGCTCAGTTCTTGGGGCACAGCGACGGCAACGGTCACGAGCAGATCGCCTGCTCCGCCTCGGCCCTTGAGCCGAAACGTCTTACCCGACACGGTTCCGGGCGGGATCCGAATCTTGACGACCTCACCGTTGAGTGTGGGTACCTTCACCTTGGCGCCGAGCGCCGCTTCGGAAAAAGTAATTGGCACTTCGAGCGTTAGATCTTTGCCGGATCTGCCAAACAATTCGTGCTGTTTCACATTCACATGAACGAACAGGTCACCTGGAGGGCCACCGGCCCGTCCAGGTCCTCCACGCTTCTTGAGTCGAATTTTCTGGCCGGTCTTGACACCAGCCGGGATGCGTACCTTCACGTCACGAGGGCGAACTTCTGCACCGGACCCGCGGCAGGATGCACACGGCGACGAAATCACCGAACCGCGGCCACCACAGCTCTGGCAGGGCCGGCTGAACGAGAAAAGTCCTTGGTTCTCGTCGTGTACACCCTTGCCGTCGCATGCTTCGCATTTGCTGGGCAGCGATCCGGGTTCAGAGCCTGAACCCCCGCACCCTGAACAGGTCGCCTCGCTGGTAAGGCTGATGACCGTTTCCAACCCGTTGACCGCATCATCGAAGTCCAGCGTCAGGTCCACCTCAAGATCGCTACCCCGCTGACCTTGGGTCGCGCCAGGTTGGCCTCGTCCACGGCCGCCGCGATTGAACAAGCCACCGAGCAGGTCACCGATGTCGTCCATTCCGACGTTGAAGTTGCCTGTACCGGGACCCGGGCCGGGTCCGCCTCCGAACATGGGACCGATCGGACCCATCTTGCGGACTTCGTCGTATCGCGCACGTTTGTCGTCGTCGCCGATCACATCGTAAGCGGCTGACACTTCTTTGAACCGTGCTTCGGCAGTTGCGTCGCCGGGGTTTGCGTCGGGATGAAGCTCACGAGCCAGCTTGCGGTACTTGCTCTTGACGTCCTTGGAGGATGCGTTTTCGGTGACGCCGAGAATCGCGTAGTAATCCTTCTCGAACCACTCTTTTTCGTATTCAGTCACCAAATCACCTCCTCAAGCTCGTATCGCGGATCGGTCTATCCCTTCACCTTCACCATCGCCGCTCGCAAGATCCTGCCATTGAACGCGTAGCCGGTGCGCAGCACTTCGGAGACCATGGGTTCGACCTGGTCTTCGTCTGCGGGTTCGCTCATCGCGGCTTCATGTCGGTTGGGGTCGAACGCCTCGGTTTGGTCGATGATTTCGAGGCCCTCGCTTTCGAGCACACTTCTCAGTTGAGCTGCTATCGGTTCAACACCTGCAACCTCCTGGAGCGCAGCGGCGTCGCAGGCATCAAGTACCGGCAGGATCGCTTGCATCACCCGGGCCGCGGCCTGTCGCACAATCTCCGCGTTGCGTTTGTCTGTCTGTTTGCGGAAGTTGGCGAACTCAGCGGTGACTCGCTGCAAGTCGTTGAGGTGTTGATCTCGTTCTGCGGTGAGCAGGTCCAGCACCGACAACACCGGCTCGGGCTCAGGCTCTTGCTCGGGTTCTGGCTCGGGTTCTGGCTCGGGCTCGGACTCAACCTCGGCCGCTTCGTCGCCCGAGAGGGCGGGGTCCGCAGACGAGGTTGAGCCGGTTGCGGGCTCCTCTTCGCTGGAGGCGTCCGGTTCGTCGAGTTCGCTCACGATGCCTGGCTGTCGGCGTCGTCCTCGTCGATGATCTCGGCGTCGACGACTTCGTCGTCGTCGGGAGTCGACTCGGCTGCTGCGGACTCGCGTTCAGCTCGCGCTGCTGCTTCGTAGAGTCGCTGACCGAATTCCTGGCTGGCGGTCATCAAAGCCTCAGTCGCGCTCTTGATGGCTTCAGCGTCGGTGCCCTCCAAAGCGGAGCGCACTTCGGCCAGTTTCTCTTCGATGGTCGCTTTTTCGTCGTCGCTGACCGCGTCGGCTTGATCTTTGAGCAGCTTCTCGGTCTGGTAGACGAGGGTGTCAGCGGTGTTGCGTACCTCTGCCTCCTCCTTGCGCTTGCGGTCTTCTTCTGCATGCAGTTCAGCGTCTTTGACCATCTGATTGATGGCGTCTTTGTCGAGCGAGCTCTGACCTGTGATGGTCATTGACTGCTCTTTGTTGGTGGCCTTGTCTTTGGCGCTGACGTGCACGATGCCGTTTGCGTCGATGTCGAACACGACCTCGATTTGGGGCAGACCGCGCGGGGCGGGCGGTAGGTCGACAAGCTGGAACTTGCCGAGCGTCTTGTTGTAGGCGGCCATCTCTCGCTCACCCTGCAACACGTGGATCTCGACTGACGGTTGGTTGTCGTCTGCGGTTGTGAAGATCTCGCTCTTGCGCGTTGGGATGGTGGTGTTGCGTTCGATCAACGTTGTCATCACCCCGCCCTTGGTCTCAATGCCGAGCGACAGTGGCGTCACATCGAGCAACAGCACGTCTTTGACTTCGCCTTTCAACACGCCGGCTTGGATGGCTGCGCCGATTGCTACGACTTCGTCGGGGTTGACTGTCTTGTTCGGCTCTTTTCCGGTCATTTCCATGACCAGTTCGGCCACCGCCGGCATACGCGTCGATCCACCGACGAGCACAACATGGTCGATGACTCCCTTGGTGAGTCCGGCGTCTTTGATGGCCGCTTCGAACGGGCTGCGACAGCGGTCGAGCAGATCGGAGGTGAGATCGCGGAACTTGGCTCGCGTCAGTTCGTAGTCGAGGTGCAACGGTCCCGCATCGGTTGCGGTAATGAAAGGCAGATTGATCTGCGTCGACTGAACCTGCGACAGTTCGATCTTGGCTTTCTCCGCGGCTTCCTTGAGCCGCTGCGCAGCCATCGGGTCTTTGCTGAGATCCACTCCGTGGTCGCCTTTGAACGACTTGGCGAGCCATTCGATGACGGCGTCGTCCCAGTCGTCACCGCCGAGTTGGGTGTCGCCCGAGGTCGACTTGACTTCAAATACTCCGTCGCCGAGTTCGAGCACCGAGACGTCGAAGGTGCCGCCGCCGAGGTCGAACACGAGAATGGTCTGGTCCGACTCTTCTTTGTCGAGACCGTACGCCAAAGCAGCCGCGGTCGGCTCGTTGATGATGCGCAACACCTCCAGACCGGCGATCTGACCGGCTTCGGTGGTGGCTGTGCGCTGTGCGTCGTCGAAGTAGGCGGGGACGGTCACAACTGCCTGTGTGACGGTGTCGCCGAGATACTCCTCGGCATCGCGCTTGAGTTTCATCAGGACACGGGCCGAGATTTCCTGGGAGGTGTATGCCTTTTTGTCGATGTCGACCTTCCAGTTGGTGCCGACATGGCGTTTCACTGAACGGATGGTGCGCCCGGGGTTTGTGATCGCCTGGCGCTTGGCTACTTCACCAACGAGAACCTCGCCGTCCTTGGCGAAGGCGACGACCGACGGAGTGGTACGCGAGCCTTCTGCGTTGGGAATTACGACGGGGTCGCCGCCTTCCAACACGGAAACGACGGAGTTGGTGGTGCCGAGATCGATACCTACGGCTTTGGGCATGGTCTGCTCTGCTTTCGCTGCGGACGGCACCGCAGATCCGCGGAAACCGTCTTAGGTGGGTTTTTTGGTTGGACGGCACCGCAGATCCGCGGAAACCGTCTTAGGTGGGTTTTTTGGTTGGACGGCACCGCAGATCCGCGGAAACCGTCTTAGGTTTGTCTATGTTGTTGGGAACCAGTGTAACAGTATTTGTTTCTGTTTACACCGAAAAGTTGAGTGTATTATTATCAACTTTGTTCGGCGGTTCTGGCTACGCCCGGTAAATACACAGCGCGGCTCCGGCTGCGCCCGGGAAAAGCACAGCGCGGTTCTGGCTACGCCCGGCAAAAACACAGCGCGGCTCCGGCTACGCCCGGCAACAACACAGTACCGTCAAAGGGATGTACAACCTGATTCTGGTGCGCCACGGGCGTTCCGAATGGAATGATCTCAACCTCTTCACCGGCTGGCATGATTGCCCGCTGATGGAAATAGGGCGACAAGAGGCCCGCGACGCCGTTCCGCTGCTGGCCGAGGCAAACCTGTTGCCAGACATACTCCACACCTCTCTGCTGCAACGAGCCATCGAGACCGCCGAGATCATTCTCGCCGGGCTTGACCGCCGCTGGATTCCCGTTCGTCGGCACTGGCGGCTCAACGAACGCCACTACGGCAACCTGACCGGACTCGACAAGACCCAAGTCGGCGAGATACACGGAACCGAACAACTCCGCCTATGGCGACGCAGCTACGACACACCACCCCCACCAATCAGCCCCGAAAACGAGTTCAACCCCGCAAAATCTGCCGCCTACGCCGACCTCGCGCCAGAACTCATGCCCGCCACCGAGTGCCTTGCCGATGTCGTCGATCGGCTGCTGCCCTACTGGTACGACTCGCTGGTGCCCGACCTGCGATCGGGGCGCCACATCATGGTGGCGGCCCATGGCAACTCACTACGAGCCCTCGTCAAACACCTCGACAACATTGGTGACGACGAGATCATCGAACTCAACATCCCCACTGGGATCCCTCTGCACTACGTGATCGGCGACGACATGCGTCCCGTCGACCAGGCCCACCCCCTCGACCGAGCGCTCACCGCTGAATGAACAGCGACAGCCGGTTCCGGTGGTGCCCCTTAACACCACCAGAACCAGCTAACCCAACGAACTAGGCGACAACCGCAGTTTCCACTCCGTAGCCGGAGGTTCCGTGCTCGGCAACGTCGAGGCCCTCGAACTCTTCGTCGGCGTCAACGCGCAGGCCGATCGTCTTCTTCAAGGTGTAGAACAGGATGTAGCAGGTGACCCCGACCCATGCGGCGACCAAGAGGACCATCACCGCTTGCATCAACAACTGTTCGATACCGCCACCGTAGAACAGACCAGCGTTCTCTCGGCCGAGGAAAGCGTCGTCGTAGCGGGCGAAGAGGCCGATCGACAGTGTGCCCCAAATGCCGCACACGCCGTGCACCGCAATCGCGCCGACCGGATCATCGACACGAATCCGGTCAATCCCAAGCACCGCGAACACCACGATCAAGCCTCCGATAAAGCCGATAACAAGTGCAGCCCAGGGCTCTACCGCACCAACCGGGGCGGTGATCGAAACCAACCCGGCGAGAGCGCCGTTACCTGCGATCGCCACATCGGGTGTGCCGGTAATTTTCCAGATCACCGCGGTTGCACCGATCACTCCAGCCGAGGCAGCGATCAGTGTGTTGAGTGCTAGAAACGGCACCAGATTGTCAGCGGCAAGCTCCGATCCGGCGTTGAAACCGAACCAGCCGAACCACAAGATGAATACACCGATTACGGCGAAGCCGATGTTGTGGCCGGGAATCGCCCGGGGGGAGCCGTCAGGGCCGTACTTGCCGACGCGGGGTCCGAGCATCGCGGCCCCGACCAGCGCCGCTACGCCACCGGTCAAATGAACGATCGTTGAGCCTGCGAAGTCAGAGTAGACGGCGTCGCCGATGCTCATTTGGGCGATGAGTCCTCCGCCCCAGGTCCAGTGAACGACAACCGGGTAGATGACCGCGGTCATTGCCGCCGAGAACAACAGGTAGGTCGCGAACTTGGTGCGCTCTGCCATGGCCCCCGAGGCGATCGTCACCGCCGTGGCGGCGAATACCACTTGGAAGAAGAAACTCGCTGCGGGGGTGACGTTGTCGGTGAGGCCACCGCCTTCATTCAGCACAGAGGGGTCAGCGCTTTCGTTGAAGAAGAAATCGCCGAGTCCGCCCCACCAGTCACCGCCGTCACCGAAGGCAACCGAATAGCCGATGATGAAGAAGGCCACCGTACCGACCGCCATGTCGGCGAGGTTCTTGGCCATGATGTTGGCCAGGTTCTTAGCTCGGGTGAGACCTGCTTCCACGAAGGCGAAGCCGGCTTGCATCAAGAACACCAGACACCCGGCGATAACCAACCAGAGGTTGTCCATCACTTGTTGAACGGCTGCTGCAGCCGCGTCTGAATCCTGAGCTGAGGCCGGGCCGGCCCACAGCAGTGCTATGGCGCCGGAGCCGACGATCAACATCGCTCGCTTCGTTGTCTTGTGCATGGTTCGTATCCCCTTGTTCGTGATGCTCTGCTTGGTGCGTTGCGGTGCTTGATGCACCGTCGGGTTGTGCGTGCTAGCAGCCCGTGCGTGAAGTTAGGAGTGACTGGTTTCGGCACTGTTACGCCGACATGAAGAAGTCAGACAATCAATGCAGGCACCCGTTACTGATTCGGCCTCTCCGGGGAGGTATCGTCGCGGCAACATGAAACCGCGCCTCAAACCCCATCAACTCGTCATCGGCCTTGGTCTGGCGATCGCGCTTTTCACGCTCGTCTCGGGCATCGTGCCGAGCTACACGAACTGGCACGACGACAGCGTTGTGCAGCGTGAAGTCTTCGGCAACGTTCCCACCGCCTTGAAGCTCAGCTTCTACTCAATCATCCCGATACTGCTCGTCTACGGCGCCTACATGTTCGCCATGCGGGTAAAGAACTGGGAACGCGGCCGACCAGACAACCGTCGAACCACCGTTAAGAACGCCCCGCGACGCATGGCTGACTTCCGAGCCGGCGTCTATATGCGGACGCTGCTGCGCGAACCGGGCGCGGGAATCATGCACTCAATGATCTACTTCGGCTTTTTGGTGCTGCTCGGCGTTACCACCGTGCTCGAGATCAACCATCAACTGCCGGAGAGTACGAAGTTCCTGCACGGCGACGTTTACCGGGCTTACTCTTTCGTCGGCGACGCTGCCGGCGCGATATTCCTGATCGGTATCGGCTGGGCGATCGTGCGGCGCTACGGACCGTGGAACTGGCGTCCTTACCGCATTCGCATCAAAAGCAAGCCTGAACACATGGTGATCCTCGGAGTGTTCGCGGCGATAGGGATCACTGGTTTCGGGGCCGAGATGTTTCGCATCGCCATCGACGGCACCCCCGACTTCGAGAAGTGGAGTTTCATCGGCTACCCGCTGGCAACGCTTGTCGAAGACAACAACAACATCGCAGGCTGGCATCAAGGGTGGTGGATCGCCCATGTGGTGAGCTTCATCGCCTTCTTGGTGATCCTGCCAACCACGATGCTGCGTCACATGTTCACATCGCCGCTCAACATGTATCTCAGCGATAAGGACCGCCCCAAGGGAGCAATGAAGGCGATGCCCAACCTTGTCGAGGGCGACACCGAACTCGAAACCTTCGGTGCATCAGTCATTGAGGACTTCACCTGGAAGCAACTTCTCGACACTGATGCCTGCACCATGTGCGGCCGCTGTACCTCGGTTTGCCCTGCGCACGCCACCGGAAAGCCGCTCGATCCCCGCGAGATCGTCTTGAAAACCGGTGAAGTCATGGCCCGTACCGGCAATCCGGAAGTGTCACCGCCAATAGGGATCGACACCGAGATAAGCGTCCCTGCCAACTGGATGTTTGATCGCATCACCAACGACGAACTCTGGAGTTGCACATCGTGCAAAGCATGCGACGAGATCTGCCCGGTCAACATCGAAATTCTCGACAAGATCCTGGACATGCGACGTTACCTGACCTTGATGGAGTCGGATTTCCCCTCTGAGCTCGGCCAGGCGTTCCGCTCGATGGAGAACTCGGCGAATCCTTGGGGTATGAGCCAGAGCGAACGAGCCGATTGGGCTCGCAACTTGGAGGGTCTCAATGTCATTTCCGGTGAGGATCCGCTGACCGCTGAGTATCTGTACTGGGTTGGTTGCGCAGGCTCCTTCGACGACAAGAACAAAAAGGTCACGCAGGCGATGGCGCAGCTCATGCAACGTGCCAAAGTTGATTTTGCAATCCTCGGCCCGGCAGAGAACTGCACCGGAGACTCGGCTCGCCGCTCGGGTAACGAGTACCTCTTCCAGATGCTCGCCAGCCAAAACATCGAAACTCTGAACACCATGGGTGTGAAGAAGATCATCACCCAGTGCCCCCACTGTTTCAATACGTTGGCTAACGAATACCCCCAACTCGGTGGCCACTACGAGGTTGTGCACCACAGCCAGTTCCTCGAATGGCTAGTTGATCAGGGTCGACTGGATCTGAGCGACGCGCGGCTTGAAGAACGGGTTGTCTACCACGACTCGTGCTACCTGGGCCGCCACAACGACATCTACTTGGCGCCCCGCAAAGTGCTGGGCAAACTCGGCGGCATCGAGGTTGTCGAAGCCCAACGAAACGGAACCAAGGGAATGTGCTGCGGAGCGGGCGGGGCTCGGATGTGGATGGAAGAAACCATCGGTGAGAAGGTCAACGATGTCCGGGCCCAGGAGTTGGTCGACACCGGTGCTAGCCGTGTGGCTACGGCCTGCCCGTTCTGCTACATCATGATGGATGACGGCGTGAAGGCCGTCGGCAAAGAACCCGAAGATGTGCGAGTCGCCGACATCGCCATTCACATATTGGAGGCCATAGAAATTGGCGAGCAGTAACGTGGCGGGCGTGAATCCCAAGGTGCTCGTCATAGACAACTACGACTCCTTCGTCTACATCCTGGTGCAATACCTCGGGGAACTCGGGGCCGAACCTGTCGTGCGCCGCCACGACGCCATCGACATCGAAGGCATCCGCGAGATGAACCCCGATGGGATTCTCATCTCACCAGGTCCGGGCACACCCGATGATTCGGGGATCTCACTTGATGTGCTCGCAGAACTCCAAGGTTCGCCGCCGGTCTTCGGGGTGTGCCTCGGGATGCAATGCCTGGGCCAAGTTTTTGGTGGCAGAGTCGTGCGAGCACCCCAGGTCATGCACGGCAAGACTTCGTTTATTCGCCACACGAACTCTGGACTCTTCGAGGGTTTGCCGAACCCGCTTGAAGCAACTCGCTACCACTCACTCATTGTTGAACGCGACTCCATACCCGAATCCCTTGAGATCACCGCCGAAACAGAAGACGGATTGGTGATGGGCTTGCGACATCGCCAACTCGACATCGAGGGCGTGCAGTTCCATCCCGAATCGGTATTGACCAACTCTGGGCACGACCTCGTCAAGAACTATCTGACCCGCTGCAGCTAGAGCTAGCCGTCAACCGACTCGGGCGCGATGGTCGTTGAGGTGGTGGTAGTAGTGGTTGTCGATATCGGGTCGTCGGACGCTTCACCAACTTCGATCACAACGACGGTGTCGAGTAGGACTTCTTCGAAAGGTGCCGGATTCTGGGTAATGACCCGGCCAACAGAAGCATTGCCTATTGGAACGGGAACCAAGACGATCTCAACTTCGAGACGCACTTGGCGTAGAGTCTGTTCGGCGCTATCGGCAAAGAGGTCTACCACGCCCGGCACCTGAACGGTTGGGAAGCCCGTTGAGATGACAATCGTCACCCACGAGCCTTTGTCTTGGAGGCTGCCTGACGCCGGGTCGGTGCGAATCACCAGGCCTTCCTCAATCGTCTCGGAGGCTTCCTCAGTGTTTTCGGGGGTAACCCTGAATTCAGCCGAAAGCAATGCTTCGAAGGCCGTATTGAGCGTGGCGGATTCGAGTTCAGGCACAGGAACTTTCTCCGGACCCGACGAAATCGTAATGACTACCGAGCCGCCCGCCGACAGTTCGGTCCCTGGAGCAGGAAGCTGAGTAACGATCTCGCCGAACTCTCGGACATCGGACACAAACTCAACGGTGACGCTGTAACCCAACGACTCCAGAGTGTTGAGAGCCGAATTTTGGTCCATGCCAATGACATTGGGAACCTGATCGGGTACACCTGCACTCACGTACAATGTGACTTCAGATCTGGGTTCTACTTTCTGACCAGCCACGGGACTCTGCTGGACCACTTCACCTCTCGGAACGGTCTCGTTTGTGCGCTCGACAATCGTGACGTCAAGGCCGAGCCCCAGCAAGTCCCGTTCGGCATCTGACACACTCTTCCCGGTTACGGAAGGGAGCGCAATCAACTCGACGGGAACGGTTGTACTGTCATCGATGTCGTCGTTGACTTGATCCACAAAGGCGACGATCAAATAGCCCAAGATCAAAACCAGAGCACAAAGCCCGAGCAACAGACCGCCTGTTCGCTTCCAGTCATCTTTGCGACGCAATTCGGGAGCATCGGAGTAATAGCCACCCTGGCCATACATCGCGCCACCGCGTGGATCGGCTGGGACCGAAGCCTGCTGAACCGGAACAGCAGCACGAGCCGGTGGAGCTGCCGGCCGTTGGGCTCCAGCCGCTGGTGCTGCCGGGCGCCCAGACGCGGGAGGTCTTCCAGACCCGGGCGACGACGACGGCGCAGTGCTCGGTGCGGGAGCTCCCGCACCCCCCGCACCAGCGCGTCCAGGAACATCTGTCGTGCCGCTTAGATAACGACGCAGGTCAGAGCGAAGATCCTCAGCGGTGGGATAACGGTTCAAGGGATTCTTGGCCAACAGTTTCATGGTGATGGCGTTAAGCGCCGGCGAAACCGGCACACCACGCTCAATCAGCGACTGGGGTTTCTCCTGAACATGCTTGTAAGCAAC
Organism: Candidatus Aldehydirespiratoraceae bacterium; assembly: GCA_965198365.1. GTDB lineage: Bacteria > Actinomycetota > Acidimicrobiia > Acidimicrobiales > Aldehydirespiratoraceae > VXYK01. The sequence continues at coordinate 3,664,588 of OZ240617.1, forward strand.
CGCGATCGGGGTTTCGGCCACGAACGGAGGTTCTCCAGCGAGCATCTCGTACAGCACCACACCCAGTGAGTAGAGGTCACTGCGACCGTCAACCGACTTTCCCTGCGCTTGCTCCGGAGAAAAATAGGTGGCCGTACCCATCACAGACCCGTGTTGGGTAAGCCCCGCGTCGGTGCGACCTGCCAGAGCGGTGGCGATACCGAAATCGGCGACTTTCACATCTCCGTTGTCTGAGATCAGAATGTTGCCCAGCTTGACATCACGATGGACGAGGCCCGCCTGATGTGCGGTTGAGAGAGCCGCGACGACGTCAGAGGCGATTTGCGCGGCACGCTGCGCCGGTACTGGCCCAGAGGAGCGTACAACATCGGCCATGGTTCGACCCGCCACATGCTCCATGACGATGTAGTACGTGCCTCTCTCCTGGCCCCAGTCATAGATCCCAACGATGTTGGGATGGTTGAGATTCGCGGCAGCCTGTGCTTCACGGCGGAACCTCTCAACGAAGTTCGGGTCGTTGGCGAACTCGGGGAACAGAACCTTCAGGGCGACCTCGCGGTTCAGCAATTCGTCGCGGGCGAGATAAACGTCGGCCATCCCACCACGCGCAATATGGCGCAGCAGTTCGTAGCGGCCATTGAAGACCGTTGGCCGACCATCAGACATCGCCCCGCAGTCTACCTGAGCGGCACCGTTGACCGTTGCACGGTCGCGGCCCGCAAAATCGTCGTCAAACGGCTATTCCAACTCGGCTTCGGACTGGACTTGGAAAGCGGCTTCGATCACGGCTTTGGCGATCGGTGCGGCCACGCGACCACCTGTTTGTTCGTTTGCTCCGGGTTGTGCTTCGACAATCACCGCGATCGCCAATTCAGGCGGGCTGTTGGGGAGACCGGCGAAGCCGACAATCCAGGCGTGGGAGTTCGGGGGGTCGGTGCCGAGCTGGGCAGTACCGGTTTTCCCGCCTACGACCAAACCAGGGAGCTGCAGGTTCCGTGCCGTTCCGCTAGTGGCAACATGAACCATCGCTTCTCGCAAGACCTCGGCCACCCCTGGTGAGGTGGCGAGTCGCCACACGTCGGGTGTAACGGTGCTGTAAGCGGTTCCGTCGGCTGCTCTGATCTCCGCTACCACATGAGGGACCATCAACACACCGTTGTTGGCGATTGCCGCAGCGATCATTGCCATCTGCAGTGGAGTTGCAGCTACATCGTTCTGGCCGATTGCTGTCTGAGCCAGGATCGCCGATCCTTCATGTATGGGTGTTTCGCCGTTCGGCAGGGTCGGCAGAGTTGGGGCCACCCCGCTCTCGGCTTCGCTGGTGTCGTTCGTCGAACCCTGTGCTCGAGCGGGTGCGGTCATTCGGTAGTACTGAACGTCGGCCAACAATGTGCCGTAGTCGTCGGGAAACCGCGAGGCAACCGCACCGGGCACATCAAAGGGCAACTGATCGTTGAAACCGAAGTTCTCCGCGGTCTTGACCATAATCTCGGGTCCGATCCATTCCGCGCCCATCTCGGCGAACGCCGTGTTGCACGACACTCGCAGAACTTCACGAAGGTCGCCGCCGCACGAGGCATCCGCAAAGTTCTTTATCGGCGTGCCTGAAGGCAACGGTTGATACTCATCACTTTCTGCGAATACGGGAGTGCTCGGCGAGACCAACCCGCTCTCTACCCCAGCCGCCGCAGTGACGAGCTTGAACGTTGAGCCTGGAAAGAACACTTCACGAAAAGACTTGGCCAGAAGCGGCTCATCAGGGTCATTGCGCAAGGCCTCGTAGGCGTTGTTGACCAGGGTGCCGTCGAGCCCGCTCAGCGGATTCGGATCGAAACTCGGGTAGGTCCACATGGCCACGATCTCACCTGTGGAGGGTTTGAGAGCGACCACCGACCCGCGACGTCTACCCAGCGCAGTCGCCGCTGCCTGCTGCACATCGTCGCGAAGCGTCAACACGAGGGTGCCGGTGCTGTCTCGATCGCGGAACAGATCGGCTGCCGACTGAAATTGTTGCTCGAACCGTTCACCTGCCAGCTCATCGTTGAACGAGCGCTCCAGACCGAACGCACCCTGATTGAAAGACTGAAAACCAACGATGTGGGCGTAGCGCTCAGCGGTTGGGTATTCCCGCACGAAATCAATGTCAGAATCAGGTGTTGTCGCTACTGAATGGGCTAGCAGGACACCGTCTGCGGACAAGATCTGGCCCCTGGCCCGGCCGAACTCTCTTAACAGGGGCCGCACATTCAGCGGGTCTTCACGTAAGTCCTGAGCCTTCACAAACTGAACGCGATTCAACTGCCCAAAAAGCAGCACATACAGAACCAGCATGCCGATACCGAGCTGGCGGATCCGGCGGTTCACCGCACAACCCCCGGTTCGGTGGCGCGTTGCTCATGTGACAGCCGAATCAGCAGGGCCAGCACTATGTAGTTGGTTACGAGAGCAGAACCCCCATAGCTGACGAACGGCAAGGTGATCCCGGTGAGCGGCACCAGCCGGATCACGCCTCCGATGATGATGAACGCTTGAAGCCCGATCAAAGTCGTGAGTCCGACCGCCAGCAGCTTCTCAAAGGGCCGAGTCGCCCGGATGGCGATCCTTAGTCCCGAACCGACCATCACCAAAAAAGCCATCAGAATCGCTGTCGATCCCGCCAGACCCATTTCCTCACCGATGGCCGCAAAAATGAAGTCTGACTCAGCGATCGGCACGCGATCGGGGTCGCCTCGACCCAGCCCGGTGCCGGTCAATCCTCCTTCTGCCAATGAAAACGACGCCTGCGCAATCTGATAGCCGCCGCCAGAGAAATCTGCGAAAGGATCGAGCCAGGCGTCAATGCGCAACTGGACATGGTCGAACAGCCGCCAAGCCACAATCGCTCCGCCCCCGAACAAGAACACACCCAACGCCAGAAACGACGACCGTTCGGTAGCTACCCACATCAACACCACAAACAGTGCAAAGAACAGCAACGACGAACCCAGATCGCGTTCGAACACCATGATCCCCACCGAAGCCACCCAAGCAACTCCGATCGGAGCCAGGTCACGCAACTCGATCCGATTGCGAATCAGTTCCCGCGACTCAACCAGATAACCGGCAAAGAATATTGCTAAAGCGATTTTGGCGAACTCGCCGGGCTGGAAGTTCACCGGTCCCAGACTCACCCATATTCGGGCGCCGCGAATATTGACGCCGATCCCCGGTACCAGCGGCAAAGCCAACAACAAGATCCCCGCTAGCCCCAACAGGTAGCGGTAACCCGCCAAAGCCCTGGCCTTTGGCACAAGCACCAAGGTGATCACAAAAGCCATCACCCCAACCCCGGTCCATAGCGACTGGAGACCTGCGAGGTCTCCGCCGCCTTCGACATCGGAGCCGAGCCTGGCGATCATCACATAACCGATTCCGTTGAGCAGCAGAGCAGTCGGAACCAACACGGGATCGGCCGCGAAAGCCAGGCGGCGAACCGCAAAATGAATGAAGAAGAACAGCCCCAGAGTTCCGGCCAAGAATGGTCTGATGTCGGCTGGAAGTTCGGCGTTGCGGCCAAGGCTGGCAAGCCCGTACGCCGCGACAACCACTATCGAGACCATCACGACCAAGCCCAACTCGACCCGGCGGGGCCGGAGGTTGGTCACCGGCAGAGGTGTTGACGGCAGTTCAGCCGCGGTCACAGTAACGCTAATAGCACTAACAGCACCACCAGCACGATGAGCGCTAAGGCCACAAACCAGCTGATCGGCCAGGTCCCAAAGGAGCGCCAGTCAATAAAAGAGCGCCACGACAGCGAATCGAGCAGTGATCCCGATCCTTCTGCCTCTGTCGACTCGGCTTCCTCGTTGAGCATTTCTTCGTCGGACTCCGCCTCGCCAGGCTCCGACTCGTCGATTGTCGTTTCGTCGATCGCGTCCACATCGACGTTGTCAGGCACAGCCTTATGGGTTGCCACTACCCGGTCAGCGGGTGGGTCGGGTTCGGTGGATTCCGTACCGACCACATCCACAACAACGACGGTCACGTTGTCTCGCCCACCGGCGGTACACGCAGCTTGCACAAGGGACGACGCCGCTTCTGCGGGATCGTCTGTTTCGTCGAGGATTCGCAGGATCTCTGCATCGCTGAGTTCGTTGGTCAGACCGTCGCTGCATAACAGATAGCGGTCGCCGGTTACCGCTAGGAGTTCCCAAGCGTCGACCAGCAGCTCGTCTTCAACGCCTAGCGCACGCGTGACGACGTTGCGCTGTGGGTGGACCATCGCCTCTTCTGGGGAGATCCAACCATCGCGCACCATGCCTTCAACGAGGCTGTGATCGTCGGTCAGTTGCAACATCTCATCTTTTGTGCGTACATACAGGCGGCTATCGCCAACATTGGCAACACAGAGCCGCTCGGAATCAGCGTCGGTCATAGCCACGAGCGCCACCATCGTGGTTCCCATCCCGTAGAGCGACGGATCGGATCGGGCACGGTCCAGAACCTCGCGGTTGGCCCGCTGCACCATCTCGATCAGCTCATCGGTACTGCTGACGGTCGTGATTTTGGCCATCTCTTCGACAACGATGGCTGAAGCGACCTCGCCGCCACGATGACCCCCCATGCCGTCGGCCACTACAAAGACGTCGTCGGCTACAAAGACGCCGTCTTGGTTGACATCGCGAAGACGGCCCGTGTCGGTTACCGCGCCCCAAGCCAACGTGGTCATGTCAGAACCATCTCTATTTCAGTTATCTGAATTCGAGCGCCTCGTTTAATTCGTGTGGGGCCGACGACTGCCTCTCCGTCTAGTTCCGTGCCGTTGGTCGAGCCTAGATCCTCCAGATACCACGCCCCATCATCAAAAAAGAGGCGGGCATGCAGCTTCGACACGCGAACATCGTCGATTTGGACGCCACATCCCGGCGCTCGGCCCAGCGTGGTCTCCGCGCTGAGCAGAAACTTTCTGCCCGCAAGCGCAGTCGGTGCTACCAACAGCAACTCGCTGGCTCGTTGTGCCCGCCGACGCGTTATGGCTTCTCGACTCGGTGCTTCCCCACTCGCCGCGCCCCTTGCCCTGTTGGTGGCCTCGGCACCCTTGGCACCTCTGGCAATCCTGGCACCTCTACCAACCCTGGAGACAGTAAGACCCTGTTCGGCTCTAAGTTCAACCCATACGGCCCGCAGCACGCGCAGAAACACCAAGTAGACGAGAGCCAACAAGCAAAGCCGAAGTAAGACGAGCGATTGTTCCGACACGGTTCTTTGAGGTTACCTCCCGCCAATGACACGAAAGCAGATGTTCAACCAGACCGGAACTCGATCACCATGGCGCCCAACTCAATCCGGTCGCCGTCGACGAGCCGGTGCGAAACCACAGGAGCACCGTTCACCAGAGTTTGGTTGGTCGAGCCGTTGTCTACGAGAAGAAATCCGTTGCCGTCAGGCCGAATCGTGGCGTGTTCACGGCTGACGTTGGGGTCATCGAACGAGATCGTGCACTCGGGTAGACGGCCCAAGGTGACGAGGTGCTCACCGAGCGCGACTTGTTCGCCTGTCGGCAAGTGCAGCAAACCAACGTTGTCGTTGCCTTCTTTCATGCGGGCGAGCACTCCGATAGTCCCGCTTCGCAGCCGCTGATCGCTCGACAACTCCACCCGAACCGGCCCCATGAACGTCCAGCCCTCGTCGCGGGCATGGTCACGGGCCACTTCACACAGCTCTTTGGCCAGCGAATCTTTGACTTCCGCGAAGCGCTCCAAGTCTTGAGTCGACAGCGTCACCCGAAAATGGTTGGGCACAACTGGCTGGCCCCGCACTCCGACACTGCGAGCATCGCCCATCTCGCGCACTATCTTGTGCCCGATCTCTACCGGTCGGACCCCGCCGCGCAAGATACGACCAACGGTGCCTCCCACCAACCGTTCAAGACGACGTTCAACTGACCGTAGGCCCACACTCAGAGAGTAGCCCCACCGCGACAGTTCAAATCGCGATCTGGCGGCAAACCGGATCCAAACCCAGTCGCGCTAGGATCGGGGCACGTTCACTGCGGTGTGCGGCCACGCGCGAGTGGCGGAATTGGCAGACGCGCAGGCTTCAGGTGCCTGTGTCCGAAAGGATGTGGGGGTTCGAGTCCCCCCTCGCGCACACATCACAGCTCCTCGCGCTCACACCCCTCGGGGGATTGTTGTGATCAGACGTGTCCAGCGGTCCAGGCGCCTAGGAGTAGCAGCGCTAGGGCTTTGGCGAACTCGGCACCGGCATAGACGCTGTGTAGATGTGAACGGGGTGGCACCTCGCCGTCGATGAGCGCCTGAACCCTGACATCAAGCCGTGGGATCAGCCACAGGGTTTGACCAACCACGATGACCAGCACAAGCGCAATCAAGAACCAGTCGACCGGCTTCAGCGAATCACGGACCGCAACGGTGATCACCACCAAGGCCACGCTGAGGAGCCATTCGAGTTTCCCGAAGGCGTGGAACGTCGTGCGGCCCACATCCAAGGCGACCGGTCGGGTCAAGGACTTGGCCCTGAACTTGACCGGTGTCGCCAAGAACGACACGCCCAGCACCAAGCCCAACCACACATAAGCAATGAAACCGATCACGGGAGCGCCCTCCAAGGTCGCGAAAAGAAGTTGAAAGCGGCCACTGAACTACCGGCATTCGGAGATGTCCAGTAGGCAACACCGAAGCCGTCGGATTCGTCGAGACGGCTCTCAACGACTTCGGCGGTGCGGGCCGCAGATGCGGTCAAGGTCTCGGTCAAATCCCGGCCGTCACGCGCGGACAGATCCAAAGCGTTGCGGATCACGTAACCGGCCTGACGGTCAACCCAGGTAGGCACATAGTCCACACCGGTCGCTTTGATCTTGCCATCAGGTCCTTCCAACAACGCAACCAGCGCGATCATCCCGTCCTGGGTTTCTACAGGACAGCAATTCGCTGACTGATTCGACAAGAAATTGCCGAGACCGAAGACAACGTACTCATCACCGAGGCGGTCAACGGGCTGAACCACATGCACGTGATGACCGATGATCAAATCCACCTCATCGCTCGGCAGTATCTCATTCAACCACTGAACCTGAGCCTCAGACGGGGTGCTCTGATATTCGTTTCCCCACTGCAGACTGACGATCACGAATTCTGCACCGGCGTCTTTCGCCGCCCGAGCTTCGAAAATGATCGCCGAAGGGTCGAGCGGGTCGACCAGATATGGCTGATCCGACGGGAGTACCAGCCCGTTGAGCGAGTAGGTGGCCGAGATGTGGGCGACCGCAATCCCGTTCGCCTCATAAATCACCGGCGCTAGGTCTTCGAGATGCGAACGAGCCATGCCGGCCTGCCTCAACCCAGCGGCCTCGATCACTTCGATCGTCGAGAAAACTCCGGCAACGTTCTTGTCAAACGAGTGGTTCGAGGCAGTGCTGCAACCGTCGTAACCAGCCTGACGGGCGGCAACAGCCAAGTTTCGCGGCGCATTGAAAAGCGGATAACCACTCAGCGCTGTGTCGTCTCGCGAGAGTGGCGTTTCAATGTGGCAAATCGCCAGGTCAACTGTCGAAATAATGGGGCTGACCTCGTCGAACATCGGCCCGAAGTCGTAGCCGGATCCAACTTCGGAGCCAGCACCAGGATTGGCTGTGGCATACGCGGCCGCAGCGGACTGAACAGGGCCGTGAGCCAGCAGATCGCCGGTGAAGGCGAGTATCGCCGTGCGTGGTGGAGGCACCGTCGTGGTTGTAGTGGTTGTTGTTGTGGAGGTTGTGGTTGTGGACGTCGTCGTCTCAACAGGCACCACGGGAGCGACTACAACGTCATCGGTACCGCCCATTGCACTCACCAAAACCACTGCGCCCGTAAGCACAACCAGTGCCCCCAGGAGAACCCGGTTCTTCATGAGCGGACATTTGTCAGCAGCGCCAACAGCGCCGCAGCAGCCCCTACCCCTTCAGCGCTGGCGGCAGCCAACACTTCACGAAGATCAACCGGAATAACCAGATCGGATATCGACAGACGGGCTCGAACCGTTTCACCGTCGATCACGAATTCAGTGACGCTGAGTTCGGCGGGCGCTTCGTCAACCGGAAAAGAAAGCGCCAGCGGCAAGCCCGCTACTCTGCTGGTCGTCCGACCCCACATACCAGCCGAAACAACATGAAGGTAAACACGTCGATTGTGCAACTCGGGACCATTTCCACTTGAGGTGAGCCGCGATGACCACCCCGGCCGAATCACAAAAACACCATCGACAATCTCCACCTTGGCATCCAGATCACGAAGCTCGAGCCAGCGCCGCAACTCAGCTATCGAAATCTCGACTTCGGCAGTGAGACGCCCCACTTCGATTCGGTCGAGTTGGTTCGAGTCAAGCCCGACGTCGTGCGCTGTCACCATGGCTCGATCAAACCCGTACCCCTGCCAGGAGCCTTCAGTGAGTTCCATGCCAAGCCGCTGCCACACCGCGATACGACCAGCGGCCATCACTGGAAGCGCGAAAGAAGGAACAACCTCAACCACGCGCCCCAGAGTCGCTGAACTGTCCTCATGCACAGTTGACTGGATCCTGCGGCCCTCAAGCGCCATCGACGCAGCCTTGACCGCGGCCTCAAAAGCGCTGTGCGCGGTAACGGGCACACCAACCACTCCTTCGATGGCTTTGCCGAATTCAGTCCCGAGCAGACCCAGGGAAGCCAGGTATTCCGTCCAACGTCGATTCGGCACTCTCTCACGCTACCTCGCCGGTACCTGAGCAGCGTCTGTGGCGGGTACTGTTCGAGACGTGACGGCACCAGAGGACGCGCCTGACAGAGCAGGAGTTCACGAAGGCATCGAAGGTTGGACAATTGATGGATCCTCCGACGATCAGTCGATTCTCGACAACGCCACTGCCCTGTTGGACACCGAACTCCCCGACCCTCGCTTTGTGTCGTCGGATTACCTTCGCTGGGCCTACCGCGACAATCCGTCGGGTCGGGCCATTGAGCGGCATCAACTTGTCGACGTTGAGGGTGAGTCGCTTCTCGTCGCCCACTACGCCATCATGCCCCGCATTTATCGTGGACCGGATGGTGAGCGCAGCGACGGCGCTTGGTCACAGAACGCTGTGGTCCACCGCGAACATCAGCGGAGCCGCCACTTCAGCCGCATAGGCCTCGAAATCTACGACGAAGCTGGTGACCGCGGCTGGTCGTTCGTTGTAGGCGTGACCAACAAGAAGTCGACTGGCGCGGTGGTGAAATACATGGGCTGGCGTCTGCTGGGACCGCTGCCTGTGCGGGCCATCGTGCCGATTGGCCGCGGTAAGCGCCGAACTCGACACATCGAGATCAGTCCAAGCTTTCTCGATTCCGAAGGGTTCGACGAGTTCGCGGCCACCATTGACCGGCACCGAGTCGTTGGTTGGACGACGGACTACATACCCGACGTGCTGCGCTGGCGTCTGGCCTGTCCGCACACTCGCTATTTCCTGCATATTAGCGATGACGTTGCGCTGATCACGACCCGGACATCGGCGGGTCCGATACCGGCGTGTGTCGTGCTGAAGATCTTCCCGTTGACCAGTGGCACCGCTCATGTCGATGCCACTCGAGTCATTCGTTCCGCCACTCGCTGGCATCGTGGGGCTTTCGCCGTTTATGCGGGGTTCAACGGTTCGGTCCGGGTGCGTGGTGTCCGCCCTCCCAGACGCCTTCAACCATCGCCGCTCAATCTCATCATCCGGCACCTCAACCCGGTGGTTGACCAAGACGCGATTACTCTCGACACCTTCGAGTTCCTGGACATGGACGCCTACTAGGGCGATTCGGAATCCCGCTGCGGCGGTGAGAACAGATCGTTTTCGTGGTCAGCGAGAAGACCCTCCTTGCGCATCTTCGCTCTGCGCTCTGCTTCCAGGTAGAGGTACCGAACAACATCGTCGGGGGTGTCGTCGTTGCACATCAGATCGGTAGCAAAGGCATCGCGCATCAACTCCGATCGGATGTCGTCGCGAGTCACCCCGTGCTCATCCGGTTTGCCCGAGGATCTCCTCAGGTGCCGTCTGACCAACCTCAAACAGGTATAGGCCGAAACCGACATACCAAGGGTGAACATGAAACCGCCGAAAAGTACGAACTCCAGCGTCAAGAAGATCTGCGCCATACTGATTTTCCTTATAGATCAGTCAATTGTGGCGCCCGGCAAGTAGGCCGCGATACTCAAACCGAACGTATCGCCCTCCGCAAGAAAAGTCTAGGAGTTTCTTCTCCTTCGCGTTTTTGGAGGTTCAAGCATCGGCAGGGCTAGACGTCAGCACCGAAACGTTCGGCTAGGTGATCGACGGGGTTGCGCAGCACCACAACCGGGATCTGCTCGATGAGTTCTCGGTGACGGCGCAACAGAGCAGTCCAAAGACGAACACGACGACCACTTCGCCGCAACGGCAAGTACCCGAGTTCCCACATCATCGCCAACCCCCAGAAGCCCAGGTCGCTCTGCACTCCGTCGGGCTCAAGAGTCGTGCGGATGCGCATCGAACCATGAATAAAGTGCAAAATCGTGTCTCGGATCGCCTCGGCAAGAACCGCCTCAGGAATCGTGGTTATCCCCGAACGGTCAGCGGGTGGTGTCGCTGACCGGCCAACCGACCGAGAACCGAACGACACCCACCAGTACGGCGTGGCCTTGTCGGACGGCACAAAAAACACGAACGACTTTGGCGCTAGACGGCGTGCGAACACTCTTGGCACTTCACGCACGAACTGCGTGAGGTAGGTCTCGAAATCTTCCCAGTCAGCCACGACGCCTTCTTCTTCGGCAGTGCGCTCAGCAATTTTCGGGCCATGTACTTTCAGCAGATCTTCAAGGTGCCGAGCTCGATCGGAGTACCAATCCACATCGGAGCGGGCGAATCCCGTATCGCTGTCCCACTCATCGCCCGGAGCCATGGTGACAACGTCGGTGCCTTCAATGCCGCCACGCTCGGCTACGCCGTCAACCACCATGTTCGGGGTTACCAAATGTTCGTTGACCGCTTGGCTGTCCGGATGCAGGAAGCCGACCATCGATCCGAAGGGCACCGCATATCGGGGCTGCAGACCCGACATCACGTCGTGGAAGTCGTCGATATAGGTGTCGCGAGACACGAGCTTGAGCTGCTCGGGATCTTCGGATTCGTACAGAACGGGATATGACTGCGCGAACGAGTGACTTTTGCAAGCCAGTGTTGGCCGCCCGAAATCACGTTTGATCTGTGCCAGCGAACGCCTGCGAATCTTGCAGTCGTTGATGTCGATCACGACATTGTCGTCTTCGGCAACGACGAATGTCGTGTCGTCGAAACCGTACTGATACGAAGCGACCCGGACCCCGTCGCCGAGGTCCACCACCCGCCCGTGGACCAGTTCTTGGGGCGACTCGAAGCCCAGACTCTTCACCTCATCGACCATTACATCCACCCCGAAGCGAGGAATCAGAACTTTGGCTGACCGATCCATCCGTCGCATCGACGGATAGTGGAAGTGATCGAAGTGATGATGGGTGAGGTAGATCCAATCAGGTTTGAACATCTCCTCGTCCGGTTCAGCGCTGGGCGGGAAATGCCACCACGACCGCCAATAGCACGAGCCCGATAGCCACGGGTCGATCAACACAGTGCCTGCACGCGTCTTGATGCGCAGGCAGCTATGGCCGATAACGGTCACATGCATAGGTCGTCACGGTATAGCCACAACTAGGATTGGCGGGTGCGCAGGCCCTTCACTTCATCGAAAAGTGGCACTTCATTGAATAGTGGCACTTTCCGTTGGCTGGTGGCGGGAATGTTCCTGCTCGCGGTAGCCGTGCGCTGGTTTGTGTTCCTACGTTGGTACCGATATCTGCCCATCGGTGAGATCAACGACAACGTCTACTACCACGTCACAGCCAACCTTTTGGCCGACGGGCATGGATTCGCAAATCCCTTCGAGTACATCACTTCGGACAGAATCCAACGAACCGCCGCCCACCCCCCCGGCTTCACGGTCTACCTGTCCATCTGGTCGTTTCTGGGACTTGACAGCGTCACCTGGCATCGCCTTGCTGGTGGCTTCATCTCTGCGTCGGCGGTGATTCCGGTCGGCCTGCTTCTGCGCCGTTTGTTCAACCAACGCACGGCTCTCATCGGCATGGTGGGCATGGCGCTGCACCCACCTCTGTGGATGAACGACGCGCTGATTCTTTCGGAGTCGATGTATATCCCGATCGCCGCGTGGGCTTTGTGGTTCGCCCATCGGGTCTATGACGAGCCGTCGTGGCGCCGAATCACCGAACTCACGCTGGTGCTGTCGCTGGGCGCCCTGACCCGCAGCGAACCGTTCATGCTGTTCTTCTTGTTGCTGGCACCGATAGTCCTGCTGCACCGCTCCTTGGACTGGCGTGAAAGGACTACCCGCACAGCTGGCGCGGCACTGATCGCCTTGTTGCTGCTGGCACCGTGGGTCGGCCGCAACCTGGCCACCTTCGACGAACCTACCTTTCTAGCCATCGGCCCTGGTTATGTACTTGAACTCGGTAACTGTGACAATACCTATTCTGGTAGGTTATTGGGTTATTGGAGCGGCGCTTGCGACCACCCATCGACCTGGTCAGCCGGTGACGAATCGGCTGTCGGAGCCGCGAAACTCGACAAAGCTCTCGGCTACATCGGCGATCACCTCAGCGAACAGCCAAAGGTGGTCGCTGCTCGGGTAGGGCGCGTTCTTGGCCTGTTCCGACCGCAACAAACCGCCGACTTCGATGTGTTCTTCGAGCGGCGGATTCGCTCCCATGTCGACATCGGACTGTTCAGCCACTATGCCGTGATGATCGCTTCGGTTTACGGTGCGGTGGTGATGCGCCGTCGTACATCTTTGCTGCCGGTCGCCGCGGTTGCGGGCACGTCGATCCTTACCGCCGCGATCACGTTCGGGATAACCCGTTATCGGCTTGGTGCCGATGTGGTGTTCGTCGTTTTGGCAGCGGTGGCGCTGGGCGCGCTGCTAGACCGCTTCCGCCCGTCTTCAACGCCATCAGGAGACCATCCCGAACCCACGCGCCCCCAGCCAGAACCCAAGGGGGCGTCGGCATGATGGCGAGGCTTCGTCAGCTTCTTGGCGTACGCGCCGTTCAGGTCATCGTCGGCATCGGGTTGGCGGGTTGGTTGCTACGGGTCGCAGCGATTCTGTGGTACCGCCCAACCTGCACCACAGGGGCGGCTGATTGCTACACCCTCGCTGGCGATGCCTTCTACCACCATCACCAAGCAGACCTCATCAACCGGGGTCACTGGTTTGTCAACCCGCTTGAGTATTTGTTCAACGACGGTTACCTCATCGCTTCCGCTGGAGACCCGCCGTTGTACGCGCTGTACTTGGCTTTCTGGTCGCGCACGGGCCTTGACGGAGTTACCGATCATCGACTCGTTTCGACTCTCGCTGGTTTCGCACTAATAGTTGTGCTCGGGTTGTTGGTGCGTCGCCTTGCGACAGACCTCGCTGGTATTGTGGCCGCGGGCCTCGCCGCGATTCACCCACTGATGTGGATCAACGACATCATGTTGTTGTCTGAGGGCCTGTACCAGCCGTTGATAGTCGCCGTGCTGTGGGCAGGTTACTCATGGATCGAGAAGCCGACCGTGAAACGTGCCATCATCCTCGGAGTTTCTGTTTCTTTCGCCGCATTGACCAGAGCTGAGGCGGTAACGCTCTTCGGGTTCATGGTGGTGCCTCTAATCTGGTGGACGTCTACCTTCAACTGGCGGGAAAAACTGCGGCAGACCGTCATCTGCGGTCTCGCTGGATTCATTGTGCTAATACCATGGCTCGTCTATAACAACCTTCGATTTGAGGAACCGGTGACACTATCGGCTGTATCAGGCACCGTGTGGTTGGCTGGATCCTGCGATGAAGCCTGGGGTGGCGAATCGATGGGTTACTGGGCCAACTGCTTTGCTTCCCGGGATCTCTGGGACGAGTTGGAAACTGAGTTGCCTGGGGCGTCGCTCACTGGAGACGCTCGAATCCCCTACGACGAATCTGTCCGGGACACGTTCAATCAAAAGTACGCTTGGGAGTACACGACCGAAAACTGGCAACGCTTCGGGACTGTCGCCCTAACCCGTGTCGGGCGATCACTTGATATGTTCAAGCCCGGTCACACCTTACGAATGAACTCCCAGGTCGAAGGCCGATGGGAGGAACCGTCCACGTTCGGCCTGGGCTTCTACTATGCGCTGCTGCCGTTGACGATTATCGGTGGATTGGTGTTCTGGCGTCGTGGCATCAGGCTGACACCGCTGCTTTCGATGTGGCCGACGATCATGTTGGCTTCGGCGATTACTTTCGGTCTGACCCGTTACCGGGTTCCCATAGACATCGCCATGATGGCCCTGAGCGCCGTCGCCATCTCCTGGCTGATCGAGCGTTTGAGCCCCACCAATGAACACGAACAGCCGGTGGTGCCCGCCTCTGGGAGTGATCCCTTGCCACTGTAGGGGAACCTCCGAGAACTCTGGAGGGACGAAGATCCAATTCGTGTAGTTTGCTTTGGGTGGGCAGCGAATCTGTAGGGCACCATTGGGAACCGATCACGGACTTGGCCGCGCTCGACCTCGAAGCCGCGAGCGAGGAACTTCCTGCGTTGAAGCGCACTTGGGACGATGTACGCGACCAGTTGGACCACGTCCAAGTAGACCGCTTCAACGAACGCCTGAAACGGGAGTGGGCTATCGAAACGGGGATCATCGAGCGCATCTACACACTCGACCATGGCACCACCCAACTGCTGATCGAGCAAGGAATCGATGCATCGCTCATCGCCAACGACGCTTCGGACCAATCCCCAGAACTGGTCGCCGGGATGATCCGGGATCACGCCGCGGCCGTGGACTGGCTCTTTGATGCCGTTACTGAGCAACGCCCACTGTCCACTTCGTTTGTGAAACAACTGCACCAGTTGATGACACGCAAACAGGATTCCGCTACGGGGTTCGACTCACTGGGCCGCAAGCAGGACATCAAACTGCTACACGGCACCTACAAGGAGTGGCCCAACAATCCCACCCGTCCGGACGGGGAAGAGCACCAATACTGCCCACCCGAGCATGTAGACGCCGAGATGGATCACCTGATCGAATTACACCTATCGCACCGGACCGCCGATATGGCACCAGATGTGAGTGCGGCCTGGCTGCACCATCGCTTCACGCAGATCCATCCGTTCCAAGACGGTAACGGAAGGGTCGCCCGCGCCATCACTTCACTGGTTCTTATCAGCGCCGGATGGTTTCCGTTGGTCGTGACCCGCGACGACCGCTCTCGATACATAGAAGCACTCGTCGATGCCGATGATGGCAACTTGGTTCCACTGTCGAACCTGATAGCCAAGCTCCAACGGAAGCAATTTCTCCGCGCTCTCAGTATCGCGGAAGAGGTCCAGAGTCAAGATCAGCAACTGGAGCAGATGCTCGAAGCCATCAGCGACATGTTCAACGGAGACCCCGCCCCCGCGAGTCAAGAACGTTGGCAAGCCCTCGATACCGCCGCGAAACTCTGGGAGACCTGCAAGTCCTATTTTGAGGACACCGCCATAAAGCTTCAGTCGAGTCTGGGAGACTCACCCTCCCGAAAAGCGTGGGCCGATTCCGGTGAGAACAGCGACACAGAGCGCCGCAGGTGGAATCGTTACCAGATCGTCCATACCGCTAACGAGTTCGATTATTTTGCCAACACTCGGGACCATCACGAGTGGGTGAGACTCGCGATCATCACCGAGAACGGCCGCTCCGAAATACTCACTTCCTTCCACGCCATCGGTACCGAATACCGCGGACTCGTCGGCGTTTCGATGTGCTTCTACCGCCGTCAGGAAGCCGACGAATTTGAACAGCAAATAATCGAATTGCAGCCGGTGAGCGAAGACCTCTTCCAAATCAACTACCAAGAATCCGCTCATTCCGTTGAAGACCGGTTCATGAAATGGTTGGAGAGGAGTCTGGTACTCGGTCTCGATCAATGGCGCCGCGGTGAATAGAAACATCGTTTTTACGCTTGATCTTGAGGATCATCGGCCTGACGAATCAGTCGAGCCGCGTTTCGGCGCGGTTACCGACGAATTGTTGGGTGACCTTGATGAATGGGGCGTCACCGGGACTGTGTTCGTTGTCGGTGAGGTGGCGCGAGACGATCCGGATTTGGTGGCTCGGGTCGCTGCCCGGGGTCACGAAATCGGGTTGCACGGCGCTGATCACACACCGTTGCCCGATGTCGGGCCCGATGTCTTTCGTACTGTCACCGCTGAGGCCGCCGATCGGCTCGCCCAGCTTGTGCAAGCCGAAGTCCAGGGGTTTCGAGCACCGATATTCTCTCTTGTGCCCGAGTCGGCCTGGGCACCGGAGATCCTCAGCGAGCTCGGGTTCAAGTATTCATCCAGCGTGCTTCCCGCCCACAACCCGCTGTTTGGTTGGCCGCAAGCTCCCCGTACTCCGTTCAGGTGGCCTTCTGGGCTCATAGAGATTCCGTCGCCGATCTTTGGTTTCGGGCCTCTCACAGTTCCACTTCTGGGGGGTACTTACCTACGGGCTGCCCCTCGACCGATCATTGGTTGGGCTGCGAAAAGAGCCCCTGAGCATGCTTGGTTGTATGCCCACCCCTACGACTTCGACCCCGACGAACCGCGTTGGGTGGTTCCCGAGGTTGGACGTCTCGGTAGCCGGGTTCTGTGGTGGGGTCGATCAGCGATGAAGACCCGGGTCGGGCAACTGGTGGCGGGCAGCCGGCAGACACTCGCCGATATGGCCTCCTCTATGCCTGAGTTGCCTGTGTTCGGACCACCCGTCAACAAACTCGAAATGGAGTCGGGTCAATGAACTCTGAGACTCCCGAATACAGCCAAGATGAGCTAGTACACGAACTGCCCCACGCTGAAATCGTGGATCGCATCGAATGGCTCACTACTCAATGCACCGGCAAGCGAGTTATCCATGTCGGGTTCGCAGACGCGGGGTTCCGCCTCGAACAGGGACGCTCCGGAAGATGGCTTCACGGTCATCTTCATGAGGTCGCCAGCGAACTCGTGGGGATTGACGCTGACGACGCTGGCATAGCTGCAGCAACCGAGGACGGTTTTGAGGCCTATGTGGTGGATTGCACGGACGCCGAAGCCGTTGCCGCACTCAATCTGGAGCCCGCCGATGTTGTGCTGGCCGGCGAGGTGATCGAGCACATTTCCACCCCGGGTCCGTTTCTCGACGCTATGCACCACCTTTGCAAACCAGACGGCACTCTCATCGTCACGACTCCAAATGCCTATGGCCTTATCAACGTGGCCGCATCAATCACTCGACGAGTCGAGATCAACCATCCGGACCATGTGGTGATGTTCACTTGGCGTACATTGACCGAGTTGATGCGCAGATCAGGCTGGGACCACACCCAAACAGTGACCTATGTGCCTGCAGTTCGCGAGCGCGGCAACCGATCCCGGCTTGAGGCGGCTGCGGTCCGCTCTATCGTCGGCGTCGAACGGTTGCTCGGCAAACTGAATCGCCCTTTCTCAGCCGATGGCCTGATCGTCGCCGCCACGCCGTCCACTGAACCAGTGTCCCCCACAGCCGAATAACAGACCGTCAGGGGGTGGCGCGGGGTTTGATACCTTCGACTTCGACGCGCAGCAGGGCTAACTCCTCGGCCAGGTCCTGGGTGCGGGCTTCGACGCGGGACATTTCGTAGGAGAGATGCACTGTCGTGGCGAACAGGAAAGCAGTGGCAGCAAAGAGCACTGTGGCGGGTTCGTATTCGATTCCGATGAAATCAGAGATCGGTACGAGAATGTCGGGAACCGCTGCCAGCGGAAGCAGCGCCACGCCGACAAACGACCAGAGCAGGGCATATTTGCTCTTGAGCACCCGTTGACGAACCAGGCGGAAGATGAACAGGACCGTCAAGAAGATGACGGTGGCGACGACGATATGGGCCGAGGTGGACATCTACCCAGGCTACTCAACCAGTGGATCGCAGTCGCTGCGCACACCACTACTGCTATCTCGGCGGGAACTCTGAAACGTGGAATCCCGTAGAACAGCGCGCCTACCAGCGATACATGAACAGCCAAAATCGCGAAAGGCCAGCGGGTGAGCCGGTCGCGGCCGAGGCGCCACCAGCCGATCAGCGCTAGGGGCGCGGCTACCCAGAACCCGACGAAAGCAAGATTGGAGGCCCAAGTTTCGCGCCCCTCCCCGGTGTTGAAATCAGACATCTGCAAAGGTCGAAAGACCGACCACAACCGACCGAGCCGCGCTGCCATGACCCGAGGCTGGTCATCAAGATTGTCTCCGATGAACCGAAAAGCCTCGTCCCTCCAGATCCGCGATTGCTCGCTGGGGTCCGCTTTCTGCAACTCCGGGATGCCAGCGCCTAGCCGATCGGCATATTCCAATGACCAGAACCCGATCGCTTCACCCGTATATGTTTGCGGCGAGTTGGCGCCAATCAAGGTGATCCCATCGTTGGTTGACATAAACACCGGTTCATCGAATCGAACCAGGTTGGGAATCACCCAGGGAGATATAACCAACACCGCCAGCGCGCCGCTCACCACCAGAGCCTGAAACCGTTCCCTCCAACGAGAATGACTCAGAAACACCAGTGGCACCACTAACAGCACCACCAACATCAACGATTCGGGTCGGGCCAATGCAGCGAAACCAATCCACGCACCAAGTTGTGTTGCCAGACGACCTGACGGCGAGGCACGGTATCGCAATGCTGTCCATAGCGTCCCCGCAATGAGCAAGGCGGTCAGCGACTCGGCCATGACGAGACCATCGTTGATCCAGAACGCGGGATAGACCGCTGCGATCCCCGCTGCAATGAGACCCACGGCACGGCCGGCGACTTGCCTCCCGAGCAAACCGACCATCACAATCGTAGCCGCACCGACCAGACACATAATAAAGCGCTGCTCAAAGAGATGATCACCTCGCCCACCCGGAAGCAGAGAGGCGGGCGCGGCAACAATGGCCGTCAGAGGCGGATGATCGGCAGCGTGAGCCGGTTCCGATCCAACTTCAACAAGACCAAGTGCCAGCGACACGTCGTGCCACGGAGACACGAAACCGTCGCCTTTGGAAAAAGCATCAGCAGCTCGAGAGTAATAGAACTGGTCACCTGGAAAATTGTCCAGCGAATCGAGTGTCTGGTCGCGTTTCGCAAAGATCACGTAAGCAAAGCGAAACGCCAACGCCCCAGCAGCAACTACCGCCAACTGTGTACGGAACGCCGCGGCCCGCCATCCAGCCGCCAAACGACTCACAAACAACTCACCTGCTGACGGTTCTCCCACGGGTCGCCGGACCAGCCCTTGCATACGTAAACCCAAACCTTCCACCAGGTAGTAACTGGCGACCGAGGTCACGAACATCGGGACGAAAGCCACGATGCAGAGCCGCCAATAGTTGGTCTCAAACGGGCGCACTTCGCCGAAGACGTTGGTCATCGGACCCCACGAGTGGACGATGAAGACCATGTGCCACAGGTAGATCGAATAGGAGATCTTTCCCAGCCAGTCCATCGGCCGGCTCGCCACGAATCGGCGCACGTACGACCGGCGTTCGCTACCGAACACGAGGGGGAACAACAACGCAAACCCGATTAACCCGTAGACGAGTTGTCGACCAATTTCGCGTGGCCATGACGCTATATCCAAGCCCAACGCAAGGCCCATCCACTGAGAGACGACATGGAACAGCAGCACCGCACCAATCCACCACAGACCTGCGGGCCCCGCCCACCGTTCCAGACGAACTCGCGGCAACGACCCCTGATCGAAACCGACCCTCGCAGTCGCAAGCCCCATCCCAATAGCGAAATAGTCCAACATGCCCGGTAGCCAGAGAACCGCAACCGCGCTCCATCGGCTTTGCAATCCGAGCACACAGATCCGAAAAAACACCGACAGCAGATAGCAGCAAGCAACAAAGACCAACAGAGCGTTGCGGCGCTCGTGACGGCTGCGATTCTTCAACCACGGCCTGAAGAACCGGGCCACGAAGGGCAGCGCCAAGTAGAAACTGACTTCGGTGGCCAGACTCCAGGCCTGCGGGATCGGACCTAGGGCATGCTCGGGCCAGTGAATGTGGATCAACAGCGAAGTGGTAATGCCGCTGGCTATACCGAGTTCTTCGCTGGTGAACAGCACGATGAGAATCAAGGCCACCCAGAATGCCGGGTAAATCCGCATGAACCTGCGCCACAGGTATTCCGCGGTAGGACGTAGTGGGCGTTCGTCTATGACGGCTGCGGCGATCGGTCTGAACAGCAAGAACCCAGAAAGCACGAAAAAGATCGGCACACCGATGTCGAGGCGACCGATGTAGCGACCGATTGCCCCGTCATAGGTGCGGCCCGTTTGAAACCCGACATGGTGAAAGAAGACGGCAAAGGCGGCAATGGCCCGAAGACCATCAAGCCCGACAAGCCTACTGATACCCGGCCCTGTACGAGTTGAGCCTGTGCTAGCGGGCTCAGAGGAAACGGCGGGCATCAGGCGTCAATCCTAGGTCCGTGTCCGGACCGGATTCTGCTAGCCGCCGAACACTGCGAGCCACTGTTGGCGGGTCTTGGGGCGGAACACCACGTTGCGCTCCCTGGTTATGCCCATGGTGGCCGAGGACTCCAGCGAGTAGCGGTGACCGGGATACAGCACTGCATCGTCGGGTACTTTGGCCAGCTTCTGGGTCAGGCTCTCATACATCTGCGCCGGATCTGACCCGGGGAGATCCATGCGTCCACAACCGTCAAGAAAAAGCGTGTCTCCTGCGACTAGGCGACCATCGACTAAGAAACACTGGCTACCGGGAGTGTGGCCGGGGGTGCAAATCAGTTCTATGTCCACTGCTCCGACCGACACGACATCGCCGCTTTGATGTTGCACCAGAGCATCATCAGTCAAACCGGTGACGGTGCGCACGTACTCCGCTTCGGGCGCTTGCACATGTATAGGGACATCTACGTGCTCGAGGAGTTCGGCGACTCCTTCTAGTTGCATGCCCATCATTGATCCGCCTACATGGTCGGGATGGTAGTGGGTGGCCAGCACCCCAGTACAGCGCATGTCGTCAGCGGCAAGCACTGAGAGCAGGCCTTCAACATCGTAAGCAGGGTCGACGAGCACCGCTTCACCGCTTTGACGATCACCAATCGCATAGACGAAGTTGACCATCTGCGCGGCTATGGGATCGTTGGTAGCGAAGTCTCGACCCGATAGCAGTTGACGAAAATAGAATCGATCGTTGCTCTCGCCGGGCGTAGCCGGAGCCGCGGAAGTCATCGCGCGGAGCCTACCGGGGGTGGCCGGAGCCGCAGAAGTCATCGCGCGGAGCCTACCGGGGGTGGCCGGAGCCGCAGAAGTCATCGGCGGACGAGGGTTCGCCAGAAGGCTCGGTAGCTGGGGTAGGTGATGGCGTCGGTGATATAGCCGTCTTCTTCCAAAGCCCGGTGGTACTTCGCAAGGTTGGCCATCGGGATACCCGAATCGACATGGTGAGCAAGGTGAAACCCAACCGAATGCGGCAAAAACACGTTCCGAGACAAAAACCCCTGACGAATGTTGTTGCTGGTGCTTCGGCGGTCTGAGGATCGGGTCATGCCACCATGCTCCGCCAGCGCACGGAGCCGGTTGGCAACCTGCCAGAAGGTCATCCAGGGAAGCCACCACAAAAATACGTAGAGCCACGGATGACCGAAAGCCAAGAACAGCCCGAACACGAATAGCTGGCCAGCGAAGAACCGCGCCGCACGGATCCGCCGTCCTTTCACAAACAGCCCAACAATTGCTGGTTTGAGGAGCTTGTAACCCGACACGCCGAAGGCGTCACGCAACAGTTTGCGTCGCATCGAATCGGCCGGTATCGGATAGCGGGCATACAGCATGAAGTCGGGTTCGCGTTCGCCGAACTCGTCTCGGTGATGCTGGGTGTGCACTAGACGATACGCCGGTCCACCGTCGCCGAAAGCAAGCAGACCGAGGAGTTTTTCACCCACCCAATCGTTCGCCGTGCGGTTGTTGAACAGCAGTCGATGGGCGGACTCGTGGTGCAGCGTCAACACCCGCTGGTACCAGACACCCATGGCGCAGAAAGCGAGCACCCACGTCAGCGGATGGCTTATCGTCAGCGCACCCCACACCACCAGGAGGGGGTAGGCCAGAACCACAAGAATATGAACGACGTTGACCAAGTTGGGAATACGGCGAAGTTCAGCGCGAAACTCGGGGCGGGGGCGCCCGTCGGGCCTCAAACGATCCGATCCTTCAAATGGTGCGAGGTCGTCTTCGCCGGGCGCCAGCCCGCCGGTTAGTTCGGCTACAAGCTGGTCATGGGTGGCCGTATCGACCATGAACCGATCCTACAGGCCAGCCCTGTTACTGCGCTATGGGAGTTGTCAACAGTTGTGGTCAACAATTGCCGTAGAGGGTGCGCGGTCCAAACGACGCGACCTCACAGAAGGACGATTCGACCACCGCGTCGGCTCGCAGGTCCCCGTCGGTGATTGAACTGTTGGGTTCGGACCAGCCGTTGAACAGGTTCGTCAAGATGAGCCAGTCCGCCTGTTCGATATCGGCCGCGAGACGGCCCCCTTCGCGGTTTGCCAGCCCAGGGTGCATTTGGATGTGATAAGAGGCAGGTTCGTAGTCACCAAGCAGGTGATACAGGAACGTCTCAGAGTAGTTGGTGCGAGCCAGCACCTCTGGACCCACGAACACGCTGTCGCCCGGCTCGGCGAACGCATCAAGCGTCCCCAAGATGTTTAACAGGTCGGCCATATCGTCCGCAGCGACCGCGAACGTTCGACCAGCGTAAGTCGAGCGAACTCCCAGCTGAGGATCAAAATACGTTTCGTATGTGACGCGACCCACATAGTGCGGGGCAATCGTGACCAGACAAGCAAAGATCCACACCGCCGCCAGTCCGCTGACGATTCGCCACCTGAGATGACGAGCCAAAGCAATCGCCAGTGCCGGAAAGATCAGCACTGCCACGAACTTGATGTGGTTGGGAGTCGGTCGTTGCAAAAGCTGGGGGATGGTTCCCGCTGCCAACAACGAGAAGGCGAGCAGGCGCCGGTCGCGACGTGCCAGCCAAATCGTTAGCACCGCGGCAAGTACCGTCACCCAGAACAAGGCGGTGATCTGGGCTGGGCGACCCAGGCCGGGTAAACTGTCGGGCCCTCGGATGAAATCATCCAGCCTCGCGAAGAACTCATCGGCGGTGTCTGAACTCGGGGGTACCGGGAGCCGTCTCCCAGCGCGGAGCCTTAAAACCGGATCGATGATCATTCCTTCGATCACCGCCACTGGTCCTGCCGTCGCGAGATGAACGATGTACCCGACTGCACCCCCACCCAGACCCGCGATGAACCGCAATTTCTGTTGGTGGCCTGTTGACCAAACCAGCGGCCCGACCCCCAGGGCCAGTGCAAGTATGAAGTCGGCACGAAACAACAAGGCAACTCCCGCCAACACTCCGGCCCCCAGCCATCTGCGAGAGTTCTCGTCGGCGTCAAGCGCTACCGCGAGGCTGGCTACGCCGAATGCCAGCGCTGCGATCCAGGAATACGCAATCAGCCCGAAGGGGACGATCAACAGCCAGGCGAGACCGGCCGCGGCTGTTGCGACACCCGTTCCCCAGCGGCGGGCAATTCGATAGATCGCCCAAACCAACAATACCCGATACAGCATCCCGACGATGCGTTCAACAGTGATCGACACACCAAATATCGAGAATGCGGCGGCCAGCGTCCACAAATCGGCTGGTCCATAGAGGTGTTCGAAGTCTCCGTGAGGAGTCCACCCTCGCAGCACGAGTTCGCCGCCGATCAGCAAGGTCCCCTCTTCCATGGTGTTGCTCGGCGTTCTGAGCATAAAAAGAAGCGGCAAGAACATCAGGAGATAAAAAAGAAACCAAGACAGACGCTTGCGGTATCGGTGGACAAAATCGGCAAGACCATCCACGCGGCTGTCCACGTTGCTGGTCCAACGCCAATTCCCAGGGACCGAACGCGTAGGCCCCTCACCATCCATGCCCACAACGGTAGCCGCAGGGGTCGATAGGTCTAACGCTCGTGTCGTCCTATCCTTGAAGACGTGAGCGAATCGCCGTTAGACAAGCCGGTAGTCTGCTACCTCGGACCGCGCGGAACCTTCACCGAACAAGCCCTCTACACCCAGCCCGATCTCGTGGAGATGGACCATCTGCGGTTTGGTTCCATTTTTGATGTGTTGACGGCAGTGGAAACTGGGGGGATCGACTACGGATTCGCGGCAATCGAAAACATGATCGAAGGATCGGTCAACGCCACAATCGACACACTCGCCTTCGATGCTGACTTGCTGATTCAGCGCGAAGTGGTGATCAACATCAACCTCAACTTGCTGGTGCAACCCGGGGTGTGTCTGGAAGACATTAAAACTGTTCGTTCGTTCCCGATGGCCTACGCGCAGTGCCGTCGGTTCCTGCGCGACGAATTGTCGTGGGCAACAATCGAGGCAACAAACTCCACGGCGGATGCCGCTCGTGAACTCGCAGAATCTCAGCGGCGGGACACGGCCGCGATCGCTCCGCAACGGGCCGCCGATGTCTACGAACTCGAAACGCTGGCGGCGGACATTGAAGACCACCCCGACAACCAGACTCGCTTCGTGCTCGTCACCAGCGAAGGCATAACCAGACCAACCGGTCATGACAAGACTTCAATCGTGGTTTTTCAACGAGCTGATCAACCAGGCTCGTTGATCAGCATTCTGCAGGAGTTCGCAGCGCGCCGCATCAACCTCACCAAGCTTGTCAGCCGCCCAACCCGCAGCGCGCTTGGAGACTATTGCTTCCTCATCGATTGTGAAGGCCACATTGCCAACGAAGTGGTCGGCGACGCGCTGCGCAGTCTCCACCAGCAAAGACACGTTGTGAAGTTTCTTGGTTCCTACCCATCGACCTACGGAACCGAAGAGGAACAAGAGAACAACCGTGTCGGCACCGGAGAATCGGACGTCTGGCTCGCTGAGTTGCGCTCGCAAATCCGCTCGGCGGACTGAAATGGAACGAACCTGAGTTGGATGCGTCCGGCCTCTGATCTGCGGGCTGACGGTTCTGACGCAAGTTCTGGCGCGGGTGCGCGTCGTCATCTTGGTTTGGACGGGTTGCGGGG
The DNA here is from genome assembly GCA_965198365.1 of Candidatus Aldehydirespiratoraceae bacterium. GTDB lineage: Bacteria > Actinomycetota > Acidimicrobiia > Acidimicrobiales > Aldehydirespiratoraceae > VXYK01. The sequence goes on from OZ240617.1 coordinate 3,689,774, forward strand.
TTTGGCCGTGGCGTGGGTGGTGTTGTTTCACCTGTGGCCTGACGTGGTCCCAGGCGGATGGCTCGGTGTCGGCTTGTTCTTCACGTTGTCGGGCTATCTGGTGGTTGGCCTGATCGACGCTGAGGTGTCTGCTACCGGGCGCTTGCGCCTTGGTCGGTTTATGGCAAGGCGGGTTCGGAGGCTGATGCCGGCAGCTTTGTTGACTATCGCTTCGGTGTTGGCGTTGACGGCGGCTTTGGACGACCAAGCGTTACGAGAAGTCGGTTTTGATGCTTTGACGGCGGTATTGAACGTGTTCAACTGGCGCACCGCGCTTGACACTGCGGGTTACGCGGCGATCTTTGAGGCCCGGCCTGAACCGTTGGCGCATTTTTGGTCGTTGGCGATCGAGGAACAGTTCTATTTGTTGTTCCCCGCAGCGGCCGCGTTGACGCGCCGCACTGCACTTGTGGTGTGGGCGATGGTGATAGCTGGGCTGGTCGGGGTGGTGCTGTGGTGGGGATCAGCCGATGCGTACGTGGCCACACCCGTGCGGGCATTGGAGATCGCTGCGGGAGCAGGCCTTGCCCTCGCCGCAGCACGCTTCGGTTTCGTTCAACGGCTCATGAACCCAGATGCTGGCCAAGTCCCGGGGCGCGCCAAGGTGATCGCTGGGGGTGTGATCTTTGCGGTCGCGGTTGGCGTGACTGTTGTGGCGCTCGCTCGTTTGGGCCCTCAGGACAGTCTGGTTTTCAGAGGTGGCCCGCAACTGATGGCGTTGTGCTGGGTGGTCTGGGTGGTTGCCGCGGTAAGAGACGGGATCCCCGCGCGGATCATGTCCACAGCGGTATTGCGGTGGTTGGGCACGCGCTCGTATGCCATCTATTTGTTCCACTGGCCTCTGATTGAGCTGACCGATTGGCACCCGGTCATGGTTATCGCAGCCACATTGATCGCCGCGGAGGCTTCATACCGGGTGGTCGAGATGCCAGTGCGTTTGGGCAGCGGTCGACGGGCTTTACCGCTGCTCGGCGCGGCTGCGCTGGTAGTGGCACTGATCGCCACAGCCACAGCGGCACTCTCCACACCAGCCCGCGCAATCGGCGAACGTGCCACCGATGCCGATGAACTACCGACTTGGACCCTGGAGGCTCCCGAAACTTCCACCATTGACAGCACGACGTCAACTCTTTCATCATCGTCAGTCGCGGGATCCACGACCACTGAGGTGGTTACCGACGACCTGGCGTCATCAACTACTGAACCTGCTCCACAGCCGGAAACGGTAGTAACGGTGGCAACCGCGGTACCGATCATCACTGTGCTCGGTGATTCTTCGGGTCTGTACATTGCCGACGGACTGCGCACATGGGCCGATGCCAACCGTGCCATGGCTGTTGTGGATCACACCCGTGTTGGCTGTTCTCCGCTGATCAGCGCAGACAGGCCTTGGCGGGCACGGCGTATCGATCCAGAGGCCGATGACCCCATCAAGTGGTGGATCCATGACGAGCCTTGTCGTGACGATTTCATCGAACCAGGAACGGATCTGGTGCTGGTTGTGGACCACGTCAACCCGCAGTACGAGCACCGACGCGTCGACGGGTCATGGGCCTCCATGCTCGATCAGGACTTCGCCGCGGGAATCGAGGACTCATACCGGCAGTTGCTGGCGAAAGCTCACTCGGACGACGCCAAAGTCGTGTTTGCGACCGCTCCCTCTCTGCTCTCGTATAACGAAGAGGGAATCGACCACGACCCCCGCAGGGCCGAGGCTTACAACTCGCTTGTACGTTCTCTGGTGGCTGAATTCGAGTCCGACACTGAAGGTGCAGTCGTGGCTTTGGTCGACACTGCGGTCGAGTTGGATGCTTCGGGTCATCACGGTCGCTACGGCCGAACCGACGGCGTTCACCTTGACTTCGAGCGCTCCGAAATTTTCGCAGCCGAAATACTCGGCCCAGCGTTGCTGGAACTGTTGGCTGACAACTGAACTGGTCTACGGGTCAGGCCCAACCGCCGTAGCCGGGGCGCGGTGACCAGCGACGACCGGCGAAACGCCAACGAGACACACTCCGCGGCGCGACAACTTCACTCGGCTGAGGCCACAGGAGCTCATAGGCGGCCAGAATGGCCGCCGCTTCCTCCTCAGATGGTGTCGGTGAGAACTCAATCATCGCCACGGACCGTCACCTTCAACCACTCCAGAGCACCACTACAGGGGCACGTTGCCGTGCTTGCGCTGCGGCAACTCCTCACGCTTCGACTCAAGCAGTTGAAAACCGGCTACTACCTTTCGCCGAGTTTGTGACGGTTCGATCACATCGTCGATATATCCGCGCTCGGCCGCGACATAGGGGTTTGCCAAGCGATCGGTGTAGTCATCGATCAACTCGGCTCGGCGGGAGGCGGCATTCGCTGCATCGGCTAGCTCGCGCCGGTAGAGAATTTCCACCGCCCCTTGCGGTCCCATCACGGCAAGTTCGGCGGTGGGCCAGGCGAACGACAGGTCCGAACCAACCGACTTCGAGTCCATCACCACATAGGCGCCGCCATAGGCCTTGCGGGTGATGATCTGTATGCGTGGCACGGTCGCTTCACAGTAGGCGTAGAGGAGTTTCGCTCCGTGTCGGATGATGCCTCCGTATTCCTGATCCACACCGGGCAGGAAACCGGGCACATCCACAAAAGTCAGCAACGGGATATTGAAGGCGTCGCAGGTGCGCACAAAGCGGGCGGCTTTTTCTGACGAGTCGATGTCGAGCACACCGGCCAGCATCATCGGCTGGTTGCCGACGACGCCGATGGAGCGGCCATCCACACGGGCGAAACCACAAGTGATGCTGCGACCCCAACTGGCGTGGTACTCCATGAAGTCGCCGTCGTCGACCACGGCGGTTATGACCTGTTTCATGTCGTAGGGAACGTTCGGGCTGTCCGGCAGGACCTCGTCGAGTTCGGGGCAGAGGCGATCGGGATCGTCGCTTGCTTCGACCCGGGGCGTTTGGTCGAGATTGTTGGACGGCAAGAAACTCAGAAGATCTTTGACCTCGTCGAGCACCTGTTCTTCGGACTCGGCAACGAACGTGGCAACTCCGGATTTGCTGCTGTGACTGCCCGCTCCGCCGAGTTCTTCAAGCGTCACCTCCTCACCGGTAACCGTCTTGACAACGTCGGGACCGGTGATGAACATGTGCGATTTCTCGCGCACCATGAAGATGAAGTCGGTCATGGCGGGGCTGTAGACCGCGCCGCCTGCGCAGGGGCCGAGGATCACCGAGATCTGCGGGATTACTCCTGAGGCCTGAACGTTGCGGAAGAAGATACCGCCATAACCGTCGAGTGATACGACGCCTTCCTGGATGCGGGCACCGGCACCGTCGTTCAGGCCGACCATCGGCGCTCCGGTGGCGACCGCTAGATCCATGACTTTGTGGAGTTTCTCGGCGAACACCTCCCCGAGCGCCCCGCCCATCACCGTGAAATCCTGCGAAAAAACGAAAACCTTGCGCCCGTCAACGGTTCCCCAACCGGTTATGACCCCATCGGTGTAGGGACGCTCTGTGAGTCCAGCTTCATGTGCCCGGTGTCGAGCCAGCATGTCGAGTTCATTGAACGAGCCTTCGTCGAGCAGGTAGTCGATGCGTTCCCGGGCCAGCATCTTGCCTTTTTCGTGCTGGCGGGACACTGATCGCTCAGATCCCGCATGCACTGCCTGATCCTTGCGTTTGCGAAGATCGTCGAGCTTGGCGTTCATTGACTGGTCAACCACGCCCGCAATCTATCTGCCTTACGCAGCCGTGCCCGAACCAGCCGCAGTTGATCCGCGCTGCGAACTATCAGATTTGGCGTGGCGACTCGTCTGGCGGCTCAGCCTGGCGGGCCGTGAATAACTGCGTCGAACACGGTTGCTGGGTCGGTCACAGCAGGAAAAGAGCGCAGAAGCCAGGTGGCTCCTTCGTCAACAAACGGCGGCGGTGTGCCGTCGAATTCGGTTCGCAGGCAGATGTCGAACCCGTCGAGACTGCCGCGCACGGTGGCTATTTCGTCGAGTGCCCGAGAAAAGCTGTCGTGGTTCAGTTCGATCGGGAACATGCCCTCGTAACGGGCCGCGCGGCGCACCGGTTTCATTGCGGTGCCGCGCGCCGCGCACCAGATCGGGGGGCGGGGTCGTTGCACCGTTCGGGGCTCGGCCGATACGCCGTCCACAGTGAAATGTTCGCCGAAATGGACGACGAATTCGCCCTCCAAGAGTTCGGCAACGATCCGCAGGCCCTCGTCAAGGCGCTGGCCGCGGATCCGCGGGTCGATCACCTCATCAAAACGGGCCAGTTCGCCTCCGGTGTCGGTGCCGGATCCGACACCGAGAGTCAACCGGCCCTCGCTCAGCAGATCGATCGTCAGCACTTCTCTGACCAGCTTTATGGGACGACGGCGTGGCACGGGTGTGACCATCGGTCCGAGGCGGAGCTTGTGCGTGGCTGTGGCCAAAACCGCCAGAGCGACCCAGGTGTCGATGATCTCGTTGCTCTCGGGGCGCAGCACATGGTCCCACACGTAGATTCCGTCCCAGCCCGATTCCTCGACCGCTCGCCCTAGATCCATTAGTCGATGGGGGTCGGCGAACGGCCCGAACGGCGCTACAAATATCCCGTGCTGCACGCTCCAACAGTACGCCGTCTGACCAGTTGCCGTCCTGTTGACGAACCAAACCCCGTGACCAACAACAGGCACAGCACAGTAGGGTTTCCCGATGCACGAGTTTCAACGAGTGTGCGTGTTCTGCGCTTCGTCTCCGGGAACGGACCCAGAGATCACCGATGCAACAATCGAGTTGGGCAAACTTCTTGTTGAGCGCGACATTGAACTTGTCTACGGCGGTGGTGCGGTCGGGTTGATGGGGTTGATCGCCGACACGGTCATGTCGCGGGGCGGACGCGTGACCGGGATTATCCCGACCGACCTCTTTGACGACGAGGTTGGCCATGAGAGTCTTACCTCTCTCGAAAAAGTCGATTCGATGCATACCCGCAAGGCACTCATGTATGAGCTGTCCGATGCTTTCATCGCCCTTCCTGGCGGTTTTGGCACGCTCGACGAACTCGCCGAGACTCTCACCTGGAACCAGCTCGGCATCATGGCCAAGCCTGTGGGCGTACTCAATATCAACGGTTTTTGGCAGCCTCTTCTCGACCAGTTCGACACCATGGTCAAGCGCACGATCCTCAAACCCTCCAACCGCCAAACCTTGCTGGCCGAGCAAACCCCCGCCGCGCTGCTCGACGCACTCGCCAATCACAGCAATTCCCGCGACCCCAAGTGGATCCGCGCCTAGCCGCGCCTTAGAGGACGTTGAAGGCGGCGCGCATTTCGGTGACGAACAGGGCTGGTTGTTCCCATGCGGCGAAATGGCCGCCTACATCGAGTTCGTTCCAGTAACCGATGTTGGCGTAGCGATTCTCCGCCCAGCGCCTGCTGGCTCGGATGATTTCTTTGGGGAAGATGCTGCAGCCGGTGGGCACTTCAACGGTGCCGTCACCGAATTGGGCGAAGCTCTCCCAGTACAGCCGGGCCGACGAAGCACCGGTGGCGGTGAACCAGTAGATGGAGATGTTGTCGAGCATCTGGTCAAAGGTCAGGGCGCTGCGGGGGTCGCCGTCGTTGTCGGTCCAGGCCCACATTTTCTCGGCGATCCAACCGCATTGACCGGCGGGAGAGTCGACCAAGCCGTAGCCGAGGCTCTGCGGTCGGGTTGATTGCTGTTTGGAGTAGCCCGAGTCCCAACGGTCGTAGTGGCCCAGAGCTTCTAGCGCCGCTTGCTCTTGTTCGGTCGGGTCTGCCAGCGATTCGGGCGTGGGTCCAGAGACGGGCATGTTTGTGTGTATGGCCCGCACGTTGCCCAGATTCTGTGATCCGATTGTGGTGGTGACCGCGCTGCCCCAGTCGCCGCCTTGGGCCACGTAGGATTCGTATCCGAGCCGGACCATCAACGTGTTCCAGGCGGTGGCGATCCACGGCACACCCATCCCGGGCCGCGTCGGTTTGCCGCTCCAGCCGTAGCCGGGTAGCGACGGGATGACCAGATGAAATGAGTCGGCTGCGCTGCCGCTGTGATTGGTCGGGTCGGTGAGTGGTTTGATCACGGCCATGAACTCGGCCACCGAACCTGGCCAGCCGTGCGTGAGGATCATGGGGGTGGCGTCGTCGTGAGGCGAGCGGACATGCAGGAAGTGGATGTCGAGTCCGTCGATCTCGGTCAGGTAGTTGTCATAGGAGTTGAGCTCAGCCTCGAAGCGTCGCCAGTCATATTCGGTGGCCCAGTATTCGCACAGCATCTGCGTGTAGGTGAGTGGAATGCCTTGCGACCAGTCGTCAACCGGCTCGGCTTCGGGCCAGCGGGTGCGGGCCAAGCGCTCGTGCAGATCGTCGATCGCTGAGTCGGGTATGTCGATGGTGAAGGGCCTAATGTCGTCGCTCATCTCCGCATGGTGCTCGCCCCGACCGCCAACAGCAAACTGAGCGTAAGCTCGCGACTCATGGATTTGCCTGTTGCGCCGCCGCTGAAGCCGATGCTGGCTAAGGCGATCGACGGGATCCCCGAGGGTGGGGACCTCGCTTTCGAACCCAAATGGGATGGTTTTCGATGCATCGTTTTCCGTGACGGCGCTGAGATTTACCTGGGTTCGCGCAACGAAAAACCGTTGACCCGTTATTTCCCGGAACTTCTGGCGCCTTTGCAGCAGTGTTTGCCGCAGCGCTGCGTTGTCGACGGCGAGATCATCGTGACAGTCGATGACCATCTTGGTTTTGATGCCCTTCAGCAGCGGATCCATCCGGCAGCTTCGCGAGTCGAGCGGCTCGCTGAGGAAACCCCCGCCGAGTTCGTGGCTTTCGATGTGCTCGCCGTCAACGACACCGCTTTGACCGACGAGCCATTCCGGGATCGCCGCAAGATCCTCGAAACGATCTCTTCGGGTTTCGAACCCCCTATTCATTTGGTGCCTTCCACGCTCGATCGAAATATCGCTCAAGAGTGGTATGTGCGCTTCGAGGGTGCCGGGCTGGATGGACTGATCGCCAAGCCTTGTAACGGCACTTACCTGCCCAATAAACGGGCCCAGTTCAAGGTCAAACACACCCGCACTGCCGATGTGGTCGTCGCTGGCTACCGGATGCACAAAGACGGAAACGGGGTGGGTTCGTTGCTCGTTGGTTTACACGACGAAAATCAACGGCTGCACCACATGGGCGTGGCCTCCAGTTTCAAGGCCAGCCTGCGAGCCGAACTCGTCGACACTCTGGCCCCCAACATCATTGAGGATTTGGCTGATCATCCTTGGTCTGAGTGGATGAACCCGCAGGCTCATGAAGGGGGCCTGATGCCGGGTGCTCCGTCGCGCTGGAGTAGCGGCAAGCCGTCTCAGGACTGGACGCCGCTTGATTGTGAATTGGTGGCCGAGGTGAAATACGAGGCCGTTCTCAACGGCAGATTCCGGGGGACGACGCGTTTCGTGCGTTGGCGGCCGGACCGTGAGGCTGTGTCTTGTGAATACAGCCAACTCGAACAAGCGGCTCCTATGGGTATCAGCGAGGTTTTGAGCGCCGAAGGGTGATCACGTACCGAAATCAGCGAACAGCCGATGAGCCCGCTGCGCAACCCGTTCGGCGCCGATAGCTGAACAACGCTCATCAAATCCGGCACCTGGACCGGCCCAAAGCAGCTCATCGACCGACGCGCTCACTGGAGCGTCGAGGTCGACCGTGGCGATTCGCCGAAACAACAGCGCTTCCTCGAAGTATTCACTGAGCGTTAGAGCCAACTTTGCGCCACCACGGACATCAACGTTCCACTCCGCCACGTCGAACGGAATCCGGTCGATATGCCCGAACTTCGACAGGATCTTGGCCGCTGAGTTCGCGCCCCAGCCCGCAAGCCCCGGGAAGCCGTCTGCGGAATCACCCACCACCCCGAGATAATCCGGAATCGACTCTGGTGGCACACCGAACTTCTCGATTACCCCTTGGTGGTCGTAGGTGATGCCACGGCGACGATCAAGTTGCACGACTCGCCCGTCGGCAGTCACGCATTGGGCGAGGTCTTTGTCGGGCGTGCAGATGATGACCTGTTCGACCCGCTGATCAGCTGCGGCCATTGCCGCACCGGCCGCTAGGCCGTCGTCGGCTTCGTGGGCTATTTGTGGCCACACCGCAAACCCGGCAAGCTCCAGCAACTCTTCTACCTCACCGAACTGAGCAAAAAGATCCGGTTCTACCCCGCTGCCATCCTTGTAGCCCATATACAGGTCGTTGCGAAACGACTCGATCACATGGTCGGTGGCGACTCCGATGTGGGTGGCACCACCGGCCACGAGGTCCAGCACCGTGTTGAGCACACCACGCTGCGCACCGAGGCGGGTATCGCGGTTGGACGGGGCGTAGTGAAAGCGGAACAGCTCGTAAGTCCCATCAACAAGATGCACAAACATCTGCCGAGCTTCCCACACCCAAGAGCGCGACGCGCCATGATGCGTGTCTATGGAACTGGAGCCGACCAACCTCCCGATTGAAGAAGTGATCGAAGAGCTGCGGGGCGCGTTGGCAATCACCGGTCACGCTGTTTTGGTAGCGGAACCGGGCGCAGGCAAGACAACCGTCGTTCCACTGCGCCTGCTCGACGAGCCGTGGTTGGGTGACCAGCGTATTGTCGTGCTCGAGCCCCGACGGGTAGCAGCTCGAGCAGCGGCACGACGCATGGCTTCGTTGCTGTCCGAAGAGCCGGGGCAAACCGTCGGCTGGACGACACGCGACAACCGCCGAGTAGGGCCCCGAACACGCATCGAAGTCGTGACGGAAGGCGTGCTCACCGCCAGGCTCGTCTCCGACCCGAGCCTGGCCGGGGTGGGAATCGTAATCTTCGACGAATTTCACGAGCGAAGCCTTCCTGCCGACACCGGCCTCGCACTCGCTCTGCACAGCCGCCGCGAACATGGTCTGACGGCCCGCCTGCTGGTGATGTCGGCGACTCTCAACGACGACGCTGTGGCCACCCTGCTCGGTCAGGGCGACGACCCTGCACCGATCATCACCAGCACGGGACGGACCCACCCGGTGGAAATACGTTGGCGCCCCCGCAAGGCGCGAGCGCCATTGGTTCCCGCTGTCGTCAGAGCTGTTCGCGAAGGCTTGAAGGGACCCGGTGATCTGCTGGTGTTCTTACCCGGAGTCGGCGAGATCCGTCGCACCGAAAAAGCACTGCACGCCGAATTCGGCAACCTTGGCCCCGCAGTCCTGCCACTGCACGGGTCTCTACCGGCCAGCGAACAAGACGCCGCTCTGCTCCCCCGATTACAGCGGCGAATCGTGCTCGCAACTGACCTGGCCGAAACCAGCCTTACCGTCGAAGGCATCGGCGTGGTCATAGATTCAGGTCTGGCACGAGTCCCGCGCCACGACCTGCGCACCACGATGACTGCTCTGCACACGGTGTCGATTTCGAGGGCGTCAGCCGACCAGCGAGCCGGCCGCACCGGACGCACCGGAGCAGGGATCGCCATCCGGCTCTGGTCGAAGGTCGAACACGGCTCACGGTTGCCGTATCTTCCTGCCGCTATCACCGAGGTAGAACTTTCTGATCTTGTGCTTGATCTGGCCCGCCGGGGTCTCACCGATCCAAGCCAAGCGCCCTTTCTTGATGCTCCTCCCGATGCCAATTGGGCCGCTGCGGTGGCGCTTCTGCAATCCCTTGATGCCCTGGACGAATCGGGCCACGCCACGGCGCTGGGTCACGAGATGGCCGGCGTCGGTGCTCACCCACGCCTGGCCAAGATGGTCGTGGCAAGCGCCCACCCGTGGCTGGCTTGCCTGCTCGCCGCGCTTGTTGAAGACCGAGATGTCTTGCGCGGTCGACCCGACGAACTTCCGGCGGACATGGCTGAACGTCTCACCTTGGTGCTTGACCCCGAACGCCACCATCGAAACGCCGATGGACAGCTGCTACGCAATGTACGCGACCGGGCCCAGCGACTGGCCCGAAGCCGAGGCATCGAGCAGGTTCCGGTCGATCCCAAAGACATCGGCGCCACCCTGCTGGCTGGTTTCGGAGATCGCATGGCCCGCGCAGTGCAGGGTGTTAGTGGTCGTTTCGTCCTTGCCGACGGGCGCAACGCCAGCATCAGGCGAAATGATGCACTGGCCAGTGGACGAGGCTTGGTGGTTGTCGATCTCGGCGGACGGCCCAAGCACCCGAGAATCAACCGAGCCGCCCTGCTTGAAGCCACGATCGACCATCTCGTCTACGCGACTCCCGATCTCGAAGCCACCGTGGCCGAGATCATCGAGTCTTGGGGTGTGACGCCTACTGAAGGTGGCCGTCACGACGGGCGGGGCACACGTAATACTCTGCTCGCTCTCGGTGGCGGGACTTACCTTGAGGTCATCGGCCCAGATCTAGATCAACCCGAGCCCCCGGGTCCGCGACCGTTCGGTATCGACGAGCTCGCTGAGCCCGCGCTGGTCGCGTGGGCGGCGGGAGTTCCCGACCTTGATCTTTGGATCGCCTGGGCGCGCCGCCGTGGTGTTGACCCTGGCGAGGCGGCTGCGATGACTCGCACAACCCCAGCCGGTGAGACATTGCGTTGGCGCCTGACTCCTCCCCCCACCAAGAACGATGGTGAAGGGGTGCTGCCGTTCCTGATCGAATGGCCAGGTACTACTCCGGCCGAGTCGGCGGCTGAGGGGGTGACGCTCATGTCTTTTTTGCTGCGACATCCGAGTACCACACTCGCTAGTCGTCTCGCCGAGTACGGCGTAGCGGTAACTGTCGAACCAGGCCCTGCATCGGTTACCGCAACCCTGCTCACCCCCAACGGCGTGGTGGAGTTGTGTTCTACCAGAGCCGCAGAATGAGCGGCGGCGCGCTACTCCTGCACCAGCTCGATCAGCGTGCCGAGCGAGCCTTTGGGGTGAATGAAGGCGACTGTCGTACCTCGTGAGCCACCTCGAGGGGCCTTGTCAATCGGGGTGGCGCCCGCTGCCACCATCTGGGCGAGCGCTTCGGCGCAGTTGTCGACGCGATAACCGACGTGATGTAATCCCTCGCCTCGCTTCTCTAGATACTTGGCGATCGGGGAGTCGGGTCGGGTCGCCGCGGTGAGTTGGATGTAGCTGTCGGCGACCTTGATCAAAGCTTCTTCGACGCCATCTGAGTCGACGATCTCGCGGTGGTGGACCTCGGCTCCGAAAGCCTCGTGGTAGTAGGCAATCGCAGCCTCAAGGTCGTTGACGGCTATCGCGATGTGGTCGATTTCTGTGAGTTGCACGCGCTAAAGAGTAACCGCCTGAACGGCACCCGCCGCGGGTGCGGTCTCGCTGTCGTCGATGACCTTGCGGCCTTCAAGGGCACGGCCAAGAGTGAGTTCATCTGCATATTCGAGATCGCCGCCCACCGGCAGGCCCATGGCGATCCGGGTGACCCGTACGCCCATCGGTTTCAGGTACTTCACCAGCAGAGCCGCGGTTGCTTCGCCTTCAAGGTTGGGATTGGTGGCGACGATGACCTCAGAGATGTCCTCAGCGGCGACCCGGCCCATCAACTCTTTGATCCGAAGCTGCTCGGCACCGACTCCGTCGATGGGGCTGAATGCGCCCCCCAAGACGTGGTAGCGGCCACGGAACTCCTGCGTTCGCTCAATGGCAACTATGTCTTGACTGTCTTCAACGACACAGACGAGTCCGTCTTCACGGCGCGGGTTGACACAAATCGAACACTCGTTGCCCGACTCGGAAAGATTGAAGCAGCGTCCGCAATAGGACACTCGTTCTTTTGCCTCGATGATCGCCTGTGACAGCGACAGCGCATCTTCGCGCGGCACTTTGAGAAGGTAGAACGCAACCCGTTGCGCGGATTTGGGGCCGATCCCGGGCAATCGACCTAGCTGGTCGATCAACTCCTGCACCGCGTTGGAATAACTCATTGATCAACCTTGGCTGCGGACGGGGTCTCAATCTCGGCACCGGGGAAAGCCTCTTCGAGAAGTTCCACCACTTGATCCGTGTGAGATGACGCATCTATGAGTTCGTCTAGGTCTAGGCCATCCCCGTCCGCGTCGCCCGCGTCGCTTGCTTTGTCAGCCCCCTCGTCGCTCGCTTCGCCAGCCGTCTCAGCCGTCTCGACTTGGGGTAGATCAACATTGGCTGGACCAACATTGGCTGGACCAACACCGCGCGCTTCGTCTTGTGTGGGGTCTTCCACCGGGTCGTCTTGGGGTACGGCGGGGGGCTCATCGGCAAGGGCAGGGGCGTCGGGGACCGAATCTGGGCCGAACTCATCGACTAGCGCCCGCCACAATCGTTGAAGATCATCTTCGGAGCGCTTGCCTTGCGCGGGACCGAGAAAACTGTTGGCCCGAGTGATCACCAAGTTGCGCCCTAAAGAGAGATGCAGTCCAGCTAACTCAACAACTTCTTTCGCCGATTTCGGTTGCAACGACCGGAGATCTTCTTCAGCAGCACTCGGAGCGGAGGCAGCTAGCGGGGGTGGAGACGGCAACTTCGGCGCGACATCAAACCCTTCAAGCTGGCGTGGTCCATCTGGTTCCGGCTCGACCTCTGGGGCGGGCCCGGCCGCGGAAGCAGGAGCCGGAGCGGGAGCGGGAGCGGGAGCAGCCGCGGCGCGGGCAACCGGAGCGGGAGCTGCAGCGGCCGGAGGATCAGCCGCAGCCGAAGCCGCGGGCGAAGCTGTCGGCGTACCAGCAGCAAGGCGGGCTTCAAGTTGTTCAATACGCGCCAGCAGCGAATCAACGGAACCGTCGTCAACAGACCGGCACAGTCGAACCAGGGCTACTTCGAGATGCACCCGGGGGTCGGGTGCTTGGCGCATCTCCACCAGTGCTGTTCCCAGAGTTTCCAGCGCCCGCGTGAGTTGCAGCGGAGACATCTGTTCGGCGATCTGTGAGGCACGCTCTTGTTCGGCCACAGTGATTCGAGGCGGGGGCGAGCCCATCACGGTCAAGAACGCGTCTCGCAGCCCTGCCACCAGCATCTCGCCGATAGTTCGAGGATCGCGGCCCCTGCCCAACGCATCGCCGACAGCACCGAGAGCAGCGGCCGTGTCCCTCACGGCAAGAGCATGAAGTAGTTGGTCGGTCGACTGATCGATTTCGACTACACCACCGGCCGCTACTACCCGATCGAGCGCACTGAGCGTGTCTCGGACCGAACCATCGCCGACCGAAACCACATAGTCGACCGCACTGTCGTCGACATCGAGACCGGCGTCTTCAATGACCCAGCGGACATGGGCAGTCATTTCTTCGGCACCGAGCAGCCCGAGTTCAAATACTTGGCAGCGGCTCCGAATCGTCTCGACGACCTTGTGGGGTTCGGTTGTGGCGAGCACCCAGACAACATGGCTGGGGGGTTCCTCAAGCGTCTTCAGCAGCGAGTTCTCCGCTCCCCTGGTCAACATGTGAACCTCGTCGAGGATGTAGACCTTCATCCTCCCCGGGTTGCCAAGGTTGACTTTGCCCAACAAGTCACGCATGTCTTCGACGCCGTTGTTGCTTGCGGCATCGAGTTCGTGAAGATCAAATGAGCGCCCCTGCTCGATAGCCACACAGCTTTCGCAGGTTCCGCATGGTTCAAAGTCTTCACCGAGACGCTCACAGTTGAGCGCTTTGGCAAGTACCCGCGCAGAACTCGTCTTGCCGGTGCCTCGCGGGCCACTGAACATGTATGCGTGACCGACTTGGTCTTTGGCAACAGCATTACGCAAGGCCGTGACAACGTGGTTCTGCCCGCGGATCTCGGAGAATTTCTGCGGTCGGTAGCGGCGGTAGAGGGACTGATAGGCCATGTGCTCGTCATCCTACTGTGCGCCCGTGACACGGCTGTCCGACCCGTGTCAGACACAAAAATTGAGGCTCCCGCTTCCGGGAGTGACGGCCAGGTTGTCTGCGGCACACAGGCGGCTCCGCTGAGAGCTGCTGCCTTCCGGCCCTGACCCGGTTCACGGATGCCTGTTGCACAGGACCCGACCGCCACACCCCGAAACGGGAGCGATCAATCCACGCTATCCTTTTGAACCGATACCCGCACCAGGGTGTACCCGGAGGGTTGCCAGAGCGGCCGAATGGGCACGCTTGGAAAGCGTGTGAGGTGCAAGCCTCCGTGGGTTCAAATCCCACACCCTCCGCCGAAAAGTTTGTCAAGATTGCTGTGACCCGAAACTTGGGTTCAGGGACTTGACTCACTGCACACAGCCGTAGCTTGCCGGGTCAGCAGCAAAGGTGAAAATTGTGCACCACGATCGTGCAGCATCCGATTGAATAGGCAGTTCATGCTCGTTTCGCTCACATCGACGACGCCCGACGCAACCGATCTCGGATTTCTGTTACACAAGCACCCGGACCGGGTGCGGTCAGTCGATGTCGGCTTTGGGCGCGCACATGTGTTCTATCCAGAGGCGTCTCCGCAGCGCTGCACGGCGACGCTGTTCGTGGAGGTCGACCCGATCGATCTGGCGCGAGGGTCGAAAGGGCGTCAACCCCAAGGCCTTCAGCCCTACGTGAACGATCGGCCCTATGTGTCGTCGTCGATGCTGAGTGTTGCTCTCGGCCGTCTGTTCGGCACCGCCCTGAGCGGGACCTGCGAAACCCGACCTGAACTAGTTTCTGCACCCCTCGACCTTGAAATCGAATTGCCGGTCGTGTCGGTGCGAGGCGGCACAGAAGTACTCGAAGCGCTGTTCGAACCGTTGGGTTACCAGGTTGAGTCGGTGCCGATCCCGTTGGATGAGCAATACCCTGCTTGGGGCAATAGCCGCTGCTTGTCGGTTCGACTCTGCGGCCAGCACACTGTGCGCAGCACCCTTGAGCACCTTTACGTCATGCTCGGTGTGCTCGATGACCGCAAGCACTACTGGATCGGCCCCGACGAGATCGACAAGCTGCTGCGGCGGGGTGGCGACTGGCTTGTGTCGCACCCGCAAGCGGATCTGATCACCCGTCGCTATCTGCGCTTCGGCAGCTTCGCCCGGGAAGCCCTGGCTCGTCTCGCCGACGCTGGCGAGGACACCGATCTGATCGACGAACGAAACGACGATGCCGAACAGGCGGCGGAACGCCCGATCAGCTTGAACGAACAGCGCCTTGAGGCGGTGACCGAGGCCATTCGCCGAGTTGGTGGGGGCCGGGTCGTCGACCTGGGATGCGGCGAGGGTCGGCTGCTGCAACGACTTGTCGCCGAACGCTGCGTCACCGAAGTTCTCGGAGTTGACGTGTCCGTCGGGGCGCTTGAGCGAGCCGAACGACGTCTGCGCCTCGACGAGATGTCAGAGCGTCGTCGGGAGGAGGTTTCGCTAGTGCAGGGCGCCTTGACCTACACCGACGAGCGGTTGCGGGGCTTTGATGTCGCCACCGTGGTGGAGGTCATCGAACATCTCGACAGTGAACGGCTCGACGTGTTCGCCGATGTGGTGTTCGCACACGCTGCTCCTGGCGCGGTCGTGCTGACGACACCGAATCGGGAATACAACGCGAACTTCGAACGCCTCGGCGCAACTGGTCTGAGGCATGGCGATCATCGCTTCGAATGGACCCGAGACGAGTTCGCAGCGTGGGCCGACAGCATCAAAGATCGGTACGGCTACGGCTACGAGGTCAGCAGCATCGGTCCTGACGACCCCGTCGGTGGCCCGCCCACACAGATGGCGGTATTCCGGCGATGAGAGAGACTCTTACCAACATCGAGATCCCCGAACTCGGACTCGTCGTGTTGTGCGGCGCGTCCGGTTCGGGCAAGTCGACCTTTGCCCGCCAACACTTCTCGTCCACCGAGATCGTGTCGAGCGACCAGTGCCGTGCCCTCGTCGGCGATAACGAGAGCGACCAGTCAGTCACCCGAGCGGCTTTCGAACTGCTTCACACAATCATCGACAAACGACTCGAAATCGGTCGCCTGACCGTGGTCGACGCCACAAACATCAAGCCAGAAGACCGAAAACCGCTGCTCGAAGTCGGACGCCGATGGGATGTCCTGTCCACGGCCATCGTCTTCGACCTCCCATTGGCCGTCTGCGTCGAACACAACAACTCGCGCCAGGACCGCCAGACACCGCAGCACGCCATCAAACGCCAGCACGGAGCGCTCCGCCGCACCGCCAAACGGCTACGAAAAGAACACTTCAACCGGGTGTACACCCTCGGCTCGGCTCTAGAAGTCGACTCCGTCTCCGTGGTTCGCACCAAGTCCTGGAACGATCGTCGCCAAGACAGCGGTCCGTTCGACATCATCGGCGATGTGCATGGTTGTCATGACGAGCTTGTGCGACTACTCGACCAACTCGGTTATGAGACATCAGCCGAACCGATCACTCACCGGAAGGGCCGGCGAGCTGTCTTTCTGGGAGACCTCGTCGACCGAGGCCCGGGTGTCGCCGAAGTGCTCGATCTGGCGATGTCGATGGTCGCTGCCGGCAGCGCGCTGTGCATCCTCGGAAACCACGAGAACAAGCTGAACCGGGCACTTGCAGGGCGCAGGGTCCAAGTGACACACGGACTCGCCGAGTCGCTCGAACAGCTCGAACGACGCGGTCCCGAATTCAGCAAACGAGTCGCCGAGTTCATCGACGGTCTCGTCAGCCACTACCTACTCGACGGCGGTCGCCTTGTGGTCGCCCACGCCGGTTTGCCCGAGCGGTACCACGGGCGTTCGTCGGGCCGCGTGCGAAGCATCGCCCTGTATGGAGACACCGACGGCGAGACCGACGAATACGGGCTTCCGGTGCGTTATCAGTGGGCCGAGGACTATCGGGGCGAGGCCGCCGTTGTGTACGGCCACACTCCTGTGCCCGTTGCAGGATGGCTCAACGAGACGATCTGTTTAGACACCGGCGCGGTCTTCGGAGGCGAACTGACTGCACTTCGCTGGCCCGAACGCGAGCTGGTCTCGGTTCCGGCGGCACGGGAATATTACAAACCGATCAGGCCGATCGAGACCGACACAGAGGAACGACCGCCGCTGTTGCTCAACATCAGCGATGTCTTGGGCAAGCACTTCGTTGAAACGACCTTGGCGGGTCGCTTGACGATCGAAGCCGACCGATCAAGCGCCGCGCTCGAAGTCATGAGTCGTTTCGCGGTCGATCCCCGATGGCTGGTGTACCTCCCGCCGACGATGGCGCCCATTGGCACCAGCAAACGCATCGATTACTTGGAGCATCCCGACGAGGCGTTCTCGTACTTCCAGAAAGTAGGCGTCAACGAGGTCGTTTGCCAGGAGAAACACATGGGATCACGGGCCGTTTTGGTATTCGCCCGTGACCCCGACGCGGCTCACCTCCGATTCGGAATCACAAACGACGCGGCCGGTGTGGTTGTTACCCGTACCGGCCGGCCGTTCTTCGCCGAACCTGCCCTCACAAAGACCTTGTTGGATCGCCTCAGACTGGCCGTTGACGCGGCGGGACTCTGGGACCGCCTGAGCACTGACTGGCTCGTGCTCGACGCGGAGCTACTTCCATGGTCAGCAAAAGCTGCTGAGCTGATCCAACACCAATACGCCGCGACCGGAGCGGCGGGCACAGTGGCGCTCAACACTGCTCAACGACTACTCACCGACGCGCTGCGACGCGGGATCGATCTCGAAACCCTCGCGGCACGCACGGACGACCGAGCACAGCACCTTGATTCCTACATCGAGGCCTACCGACGGTACTGCTGGGATGTCGACGGCCTCAACGGTATCGAGATTGCCCCCTTCCAAATCCTTGCCGCGCAGGACGAGGTCCTGGCCCGCCGACCTCACCGTTGGCATCTCGAACAGATCGACGCGCTCGTTGAGCAGGCCCCGGAGTTGCTTCGTCGCACCGATCGCCGATTTGTTGACCTGGGCGACGATGGATCGGTGCAGGAAACCACGGATTGGTGGTGCTCGCTCACCGACGGTGGGGGCGAGGGCATGGTCATCAAGCCCCTTGAGCCCATCACCCACGCTAAGGGAGGTCTCGTGCTGCCGGGTGTCAAATGCAGGGGCCGTGAGTACCTCCGGATCATCTACGGACCGGAATATCTCGAACCGATGAATCTCGAAAGACTGCGTCAACGGTCGCTCCGCCGGAAGTCATCGCTCGCACGACGAGAATTCGCCCTCGGCATCGAAGCACTCGACCGGTTCGTCGCCAACAAACACTTGTCTCGGGTGCATGAATGCGTGTTCGGCGTGCTCGCGCTCGAAAGCGAGCCTGTCGACCCAAGGCTCTAGCCGCTTCGGATTTCCTGGTAGCGGCACTTGCAACAAGGTCAAGCTGCGACGATACGAAGCGGTGTGTGCTGGGCAATCTGAGCAAAGTCCCGGTCGCGATGCAGGATTGGCATATCAAGTCGAATGGCTACCGCTGCTATCAGAGCATCGAGTTGCGAACGAACGGTGACACCCCGCCATCTGAGTTCGCGGTAAATCGTCGCGGCGTCGAGCCAGTCCAGTTTGGGGAACAAGGATTCGAGTTGTTGGGCCTCCAACAACCTCTGCGTGCGTACAGCCGTGTCGCGACTTGCGCCAGCCATTACTTCTAGGAGGATCGGATCGATTACGACCACTTCCCTTTCGGAGATGGCCCGACGCAGGTGCACTGCTTGGGGGGATCCTGTGCCCTTCAAGAAGTCGACCCACGCCGACGTGTCAGCTATCAGCACTGCTGTCCCAATCACCGATCCTGTTCGCTCGCATCTTCTCGAGATCTCCCTCCCAGCCAATACCCTCCATGCCGAGTTGCTCGTCGAGGCTCATCGGTCCGCCGCCAACAAGGCGTTCCAACGCGACGTGAACCGCTTCCCGCTTGGTGCGCAATCCGAACGTTTTCATGGCGCGCTCAACGAGCTCCTCGTCGATGTCAATGTTCGTTCGAGTCATGGGGTGACTATACACAGTTATGTGTATAGATGCACAACCACCCGGACCGCTACCTCAAGCACATATGGCTGTCCGCCAGCCACAAAACCTTCGGCTCTTCAGGTTGTCAGACTGGTCGCGGTAGGTTCGGGAGCATGTGCGGACGATTCGTTTCCAACACTCCGCCCGATGAATTGGCCCGGTTCCTCAGGGCCAAAGCGCCAGATCCGGGTGTCGCCCTGGACCCCAGCTACAACATCGCTCCAACCCATCTCGTACATGCCGCACGTGAAAACGAGGGTGTGCGCCGGCTCGACACGCTGCGTTGGGGGCTCGTGCCGTTCTGGGCAAAGGACCTTCGGATCGGTGCTCGGATGATCAACGCCCGCGCAGAAACCGTCGCCACCAAGAACGTATTCCGAAATTCGCTTGCCAAACGGCGCTGTATCATCCCAGCCGACGGGTTCTACGAATGGCAGCGCATCGAAGGCTCCAAGCACAAGCAGCCAATGTTCATCAGCCAACCAGACGGAGAGCCTTTCGCTTTCGCCGGGTTGTGGGAGGTGTGGCGAGACCGAGACAACCTCGATGCCGAGGGCGAGCCCCTTGAACTGCACTCATGCACGATCCTCACCTGCGCCGCCAACGAGGCGATAGCGAAGATTCACGACCGCATGCCGGTGATGCTGGGCAGCGACACCTGGGACTCCTGGCTCGACCCGGCCAACACAGACACCGAAGTGATGACCGAACTTCTGGTACCCGCCCCGTCCGAGATGATCCGCATGCACGCGGTGTCAACCGACGTCAACAACGCCCGCAACGACGGAACCCACCTGATCGAGCGCCTGCAAACACATTGAGAACTTGCATTGATCACCAATCCGGCAGGTGTCGATTTGCGCTTCCGTGAACTGATGCGCTCACGGAAGTGTCGCGCAGCGCGCCCGATGGCGGTTCGCCGGATCGACGGGTGTGCTGGTCAGGGGCCGAGCGCGGTGGCTGGGACTACCTGTACGCCGTCCGGGCGGCGGTATGCGGGGCCTCGTGCGGTGACCACGACCATACCGGCGAGGTCGCTTCGCCGGTCCGGGGCGACCTTTCGCCGTAGTTTGTGCAGGTTGCGGGCGGCCTGGTCGACGCTCTCTGGACTGTGGTTGAGTTTGACCTCGACGGCGAGCCACAGCCCGTCGTCGCGGGCGACGACGGCGTCGACCTCGAGGTCGTCGCTGTCGCGGTAGTGGTACACCGCTGCGTGCTGGGCCTGGCTGTAGATCCGCAGGTCGCGCACGACCAGAGACTCGAAGAACAACCCGAGGGTCTTGGGTTCGGCCAGCAGCCGCCGGGGAGTGGCGCCCAGCGCGGCGGCGGCCAGCAGGACGCTGGACGCGAACCGCAGCGCGCTGGAGGTCTTGCCGCACCATCGCACTCCCTCGATCAGCACCGCCCCGCGGCGGGTCAAAGCGTCCTGTATCTCTGCTTCGGGGCGGATTTATCTAACACTTTGGGGAACTATTGGATAACACTTTGGGGAATAGGTCGGTCTTTGTCGTGTAGGCGCATCCGCAACATCGGCTCCAGTCAGGTCATATGACGAGTTGTTGTTCCACGCTGGGTGAAACGGAGCGTCGTAGGCGTCCCCGAGGATCGGTTCTGTCGAACACCAGGCTGGCCGCGCTCGGCGCAGGGGGATGTGAACCTTCATAAGCACGATTCCGACACAAACGCAATGAGAACTTGGGTCGGTCGCAGATCTGGCATGTGTCACCTTCCGGTAGCGTGAACTGATGCGCTCACGGAAGTGGCAGGCCGTCACGGTTGTCATCGCCGTGGTAGTGGTGCTCGATCAACTGTCCAAGGAATGGGCCATCGACCGTCTCAGCCGAGGTCGCATCATCGAAATCCTTCCGACGCTTGAGTTGGACCTCACCTACAACAGCGGTTTCTCGTTCGGCACCGGTGCCGGCCATGGACCATTGGTCGGCACTCTGGTCATCGCCCTGTGCGGGTTCATCTGTTGGCGGCTGTGGCTTGAAACACTGCCCGCTCGGGCCGCGATCCTCGCCGTGATCCTCGGAGGAGCGCTCGGCAACCTCATCGACCGGGTACTAAGGGCTGACGACGGCCTCCTCTCCGGCGACGTCGTCGACTTCATAGACGTCACCTGGTACGCGGTTTTCAATGTGGCCGACATGTTTGTCGTGTGCGGTTGTATCGTGCTTGTGCTCTACGAATTACGGCATCGCTCCGATGCCGCTGAACTGCCACTGAGCGAAGAATTATCTTGACAGTCCAAACACCCACCGAAACCGAACAACCAGCCACCCAGAAGGCCATTCTCAAGCATCGTCGGGGCAGCCGTTGGATGCACTGGATCAACTTTCCTCTGATCGTCATCATGGTCTGGAGCGGCATTCGCATCTACTGGGCAGAACGCGTTTACGCCTTCGGATTTCTCGACTGGGAATGGTTCAAGTTCTTCCCGGAGAGCTTCTATGAATCTCTCGATCTCAACCGTCACCTCGCTCGCGGTTTAGCGTTCCACTTCAACTTTGCGTGGTTGTTCGTCATCAACGGGCTTGCTTTCGTCATCTACACCTGGCGCACCGGCGAGTGGCGTCAACTTGCACCCAACAGGCGCTCGCTGCGCGGTTCGCTCGATGTTCTGCTTCACGACCTGCGCATACGCAAGGAGGAACCGCCAAAGCGGGGGCGCTACAACGAAGCGCAACGTCTCACCTATTCGCTGGTGATTCTGCTCGGCGCTCTGGCCATTCTCAGCGGCTTCGCAATATTCAAACCAACCCAAGTTTTCCCGTTGACCTGGATTCTCGGCGGTTACACGTCAGCCCGAATCATCCACTTCACGGTGACCATCGCCTTCATGCTGTTCTTTGTGGTCCACATCTTGCAGGTGGCGCGAGCCGGGTGGCGCAACTTCACAAGCATGGTCACCGGTTACGAACTAGTCGACATCGATCCCGACGAGTCCGAAGCGTTGGTGCGTTCGGAACCGCCAGACCAGTCGCAGGAGACAGCTGATGCCTGAAAAACCAGAGATCTCAGTTGAGGCATACCGGCAACGATCACGACGCTCGCTGCTGACCGGGGGCGTTGCCGCAGTCGCCGGTCTGTTTGGCTGGCGTTGGATCCAAAACCAGCCCGAGACCAACAACATCCCCAACGTGCTGCGCAACGGTCACGAACTCAACGAATCTCTATGGACAAAACTGTTCCGAGACGACCACCAAGCACGCACCTTTGACCGTGAATCCGCTTCGATCCTGCGGCTCAACGGATTCCACGGCGTGCGATCCGAAATCGACCTCGACAATTGGCAGCTCACCGTCAAGGGACCCGATGGAACCGAGCTGGGCCGGCATGTGCTCGCCGACATCCAACGCCTCCCCTACCACGAGATGACCATCGAGCATAAGTGCATTGAGGGCTGGGCTCAGATCACCAACTGGGGCGGCGCTCGTTTCAGCGACTTCATGCGGCTCTACGAGAACCAACTCCCCGACAACATCAGCCATGTGTATATGGAGACCCCCGGCGGCCAGTACTACCTGCGCAACGGCCGCAGGACCCGCGACCGCTACTACGTGAGCGTCGACATCGAGACCATGCGCCACAACCAGACACTGCTCGCCTACAACAACCTCGGAGAGCCGATCGACGAACCTCACGGCGCGCCGCTGCGACTAGCGACCCCGCTCAAGTACGGCATCAAGCAACTCAAACGGATCGGCGAGATTCAGTTCCTCACCGAAGCGGGCGGCGACTATTGGGGAGAGCGCGGCTACGACTGGTACGCCGGACTCTGAGCCCGTGGAGATCACGAACTACCCGACTGACGAAGCCCTGATGGGGATCGCCATCGACGAAGCTCGCAAAGCAACCAAGCACGGAGATGTGCCGGTCGGCGCCCTGGTGGTTGTAGAGGGCCGGATCATCGCTCGCCGCCACAACGAACGAGAAGCAACAAACGACCCGACTGCTCACGCAGAGTTACTGGCCGTGCAAGACGCCGCCCGGGTCCTCAACTCCTGGCGCCTCGACGGCGCCACCGTCGTATGCACCCTTGAGCCGTGCCCCATGTGTGCTGGTGCGCTGCAACAGGCACGGGTCACCCGAGTGGTCTACGGCGCAGCGGACCTCAAAGCGGGTGCCTGCGGGTCGCTGTACAACCTCGGCAGCGATCCTCGACTCAACCACGAGTTCGAGATACGCCACGGGGTACGAGCCGACGAATGCGCCGCGCTTCTGCGCGACTTCTTCACTACTCGCCGCGCATAAGCTTCGTCTATGACTCAACCCTTTCGCTTCGGCCTTCAACTCCACTCTCCTGTCGAAGGGATGAGTTGGCTCGACTCTGCGCGCTACGCCGAGCAGCAGGGCTATTCGTCGATCCTCATACCGGATCACTTTCACCACCAGTACGGTCCGGTGACCGCGCTGGCGGCAGCGGCGGCGGTGACCACCGAACTGAAACTCGGTGCCCTCGTTTTCGGCAACGACTACCGCCATCCGGTGACGTTGGCCAAAGAGATGGCGACCCTTGACCAGATCTCGGAAGGTCGTTGTGAGTTTGGTCTCGGCGCTGGTTGGATGCGCACCGACTACGAACAGTCCGGGATGACCTATGACCGGCCGGGTTTGCGTATCGACCGGCTCCTCGAGAGCTTGGCGATCATCAAAGGCTGTTGGGCGCCGGGGCCGTTCGACTTTGCCGGCGAGCACTACACGATCACTGGCTACGACGGTCACCCCAAGCCGTGGACCGAGTCCGGGCCCCCGATCATCATTGGGGGCGGAGGTCCCCGAATGCTGGGGGTGGCGGCCGCGCACGCCGACATTGTCGGTGTCACCGCCAATCTGCGCTCTGGGGAGATCAGCGTTGATGCCATCGCTGATTCGATGCCGGCTGCCTATGACCGAAAGGTTGCTCGTTTGCGTGAGTGTGCCGGGAGTCGCATCGACGATTTGGAGATCAGCTCGCTCACCATGAACACCACCATCACCGACGACCGCGATGGAGCTTTAGGGTTTTTCGCGGAGATGTTCAACACCTCGACTGCTGATGTCGCCGATTCACCAGCGTTGCTGGTAGGTTCGGTTTCGCAGATCGTGGAGACCCTTCAGGAGCGCCGCGAACGCTGGGGTTTCAACTACGTGGTCGTGCAGCAGGACGGGGGTCAAGGCATGGAGCATTTCCCCAAGGTCGTGGCCGCGCTGGCAGGCACCTGATCGGGCGAGGGATCCGCACATCGGGTAGTGGCCACAGTCGCCCACCGACAGTGATTTATGCGACACTGACAATGTGTTGATCCTGCTACGCCACGGGCGGACTGCGAACAACGCCGAAGCGCGCCTTCAGGGTGATTTGGATGTGCCGCTTGATGATGTTGGCAAGATCCAAGCTGAGCGCGCCGGCGAATACATCCGTAAGCGCTGGAGCATCGATGAGACGATCACCTCCTCGCTGCAAAGGACCCAACAAACAGCCGAGTTAGCTGGCTTTTTGCCGGACACCTGTGAGGTTGACGATCGCTGGCGGGAGATCAGCTTCGGTGAGTATGAAGGGCAACGAGTCAAAGAAGTGGTCCCAGATATGGGTGCTCGTTGGCATTCCGACATCAACTACCGGCCCGAAGGTGGCGAGTCGCTCTCTTCGCTTCACTCCCGTGTAGCCGATGCGTGTGTTGACATGACCGAACGTGCAGTCGACAAGAACATCCTCGTCGTGACCCACGCAACACCGATCAAATCGGCGGTAATTTGGGCGACTGGCGGAGGCCCGGCGATGATCCTGCGGCTGTGGGTACACCCAGGTTCAGTTTCGGTCCTTGAGTACATCGGCGGAAACCCGCTGTTGCTTGAGTTCAATCGCCGTATCCACACGACGTGATACTCGGGCTTGGTGATACTCGGGCTTGCTGCTACTTGCCCCACTGTTCTTGAAGTGTGGCGTATACGCCCTGGTCCCACGAGAACTCCACCATGTTGCCGTCAGGATCGCGCAGCATCGTGATGTAACCGATCGGCGCAGGCATCATCGTCGGAGGCATGGCCAAACAACCGGCGGACTCGCCTTTGGTTGCAATGTCATCGATATCGTCTTGCGCGGGTAATTCCATACCGAGGTGGGCAAACGGGGCGAGGGTTGCTAGCGGTGCGTCGGCGAAGGGGTCTCTGCCTTCAAAAAACTGTGCGAGAACCAAGATGAACGGGTTGTTGGTTTCGCCGGGCATCCCCAACCAGGCGCCGTAACCGTCGTCATCTTCACGGCGGTCGATCAGTTCGAGAGGCGTGAATTCCGTGTACCACTTGATCGTGGCGTCCATGTCGGCGACCCGCAGCGCGATGTGCGTCCATCGAGGTTCGGTGGGGTGAAGTTGATAAGTCGATTCGGTCAAAGCAGGCCTCCCGGTCACGAAACCTAGCATGGTCAGTTGGTCAGACCAACAGCGCCGGTAACGGCATCCGAACGACTGTGGTATCTTGGTCGGACCATTGAACCGATCTAAACCAGAATCCGCTCTGGCCGCTGGGGGACAACAAGCGTGATACCAGATGATCATCCCTTCGAACCAATTTCTCGCCAGACGGTCAGTTCCCAAATTCGGACCCAACTGCTAGAGAGAATCACCACCGGCGAACTAGCTCCAGGTGCCCGGATGCCCTCAGAGCGAGACCTCAGCGAACGCTTCCGCGTCGCTCGAACCTCGGTACGAGAAGCGATGCAGGGTTTGGCATCCCTTGGCATCGTGGAACGGCGTGGTAACCGGTCCTACGTTGCGGAGCATCTACCCGAAGTGGTGGTGGCCCCTGACGGCAACGGGAACGGCAAATCGTTCGTCGCTGAACTGTTCGAAACCCGGCGAGTTCTCGAAGTGCCGCTATTCGAGATGGCTGCGGTGCGAGCAACCGACGAGGACCGCGAACGGGTGGCAGCACTGGCAGCGCGCTTCAACGGCTCACTGAACATCGGAAAATTCCGTCGGCTAGATCGTGAGTTTCACACCACCATCGCCGCTAGCTGCGACAACCCGTTGCTCATCGAACTGTACGGCAAGGTGCTCGACCGGCTCTTCCGCTCCGTCGAGTTCTTCACGCTGTTGAGTTCGGAAGCCAACCAAGCCGAAGTCACCCAGATCATCGCCGATTCCTCCGATGGTCACAGGGCTATCTCAGCCGCTTTCGTAGCCGGCGACGCAACGGCCATGCGTTCAGCCGCAGAATCACACCTTGACCAGGTCGAACACTCCATGATCGACAAACTCACCTGACCGCCTGCTCTGGGTCAGAATCTTGCTGGTCCAAGAATCTTGCTAGCCGGAGTGGGTCCAGACCGCGTGGCGTTTCTCGATGAAAGCTTTAGGCCACTCGGCGCCGTCACCACGAGCTGCGTTGTAAGCCATCACGTCTATGGCCAACTTGTAAGCTTCATCGGTGGACATGTCCATCTGGGCATAGAGCGTCTGCTTGCCGACGCCCTTGGCGTAGCGACTGCCCCGGGTCGCCCGGGCCAGGAGATCCAGCGTGGCGGATTCGAGCTCATCGGCGGGCACCACACGGTTGACAAGCCCCCAATCGAGCGCTGTGGCAGCGTCGATCGTGTCGCCCGTGAGCGCTAGTTCCACCGCCCGCTTTCGCCCCAGAGGTCGGGCCACCGCCACCATCGGCGTGTGGCAGAACAGCCCGCCTTTGCCACCCGGCGTCGCGAAAGCAGCCTCCTCGCTCGCCACGATCAGATCGGCGCTAGCCGCCAGTTGCGCACCAGCAGCGGTGGCCAGCGCATGCACCTGAGCCACCACCACCTGGGGAATCTCCGCGATCGCGGTCATGGCCGACGTGCACAGCGTGAACAGCCTCCTGAGTTCGTCCTCGTTCATCTTCGCCATCTCGCCGAGGTCGTGTCCTGAGGAGAAGACGGGCCCGTTGGCCGCGAGCACGATGCCGGCCACTTCGCTATCGGTGCCCGTGGTACGAAAGGCGTCTTCCAGTTCGGTCAACATCTCCGTTGACAGACAGTTACGCCGCTCCGGCCGGTTGAGCGTGATCGTTACGTAAGCATCATCACGTTTGTAGACAAGATTGCGATAGTCCATAGATCCCCCACTCTAATTCGCTCCCGCCTCGCCGAATATTCAAGAATTAGGCTCTCGCACCGCGCTGGTCAACAGGATGCCTCCTGCGAGGGCTACCAAGGGGGCGGACCCGAACACGAACAATCCGACAATCATGCCGCCCAGTACATTCGCGCCGGCAATAACGGTGACGGAAATACCCGCGACCTGGATGATCAACGAACCAAGCTTGCCGAGCGTCAAAAGCTCCAAAAAACCGCCGACGATGAGCAGCAGCGCAACCGACGCCAAGATGAGCACAGGAATACCGTAGGAAACGTCAGGATCCACTCCACTGAGGGGTCCAGTGTCTAACACATTCGTGCCGAAACCCAAGCCGCCAAAAACGGGCCAGGCCACCCAGTCAAGCCAAAACGAAGCGAAGATAGCCAAGACCGCGCCAAGCCCCCCTGGGAAAGGGCTGGAAAGCTCTAGCTTTGCCTGGTCGACAGATTCGACAGCCACCAGAACTGCCCCCACCACGGCAATTGTGGTGCCTACCAATCCGAACCATGGTCCAGCGTCGAGTTGTCCCGAACTCGGGCCAACAATCGACAAGAAAACCACGGTGACGCTGAAGGAACCCAGAGCCTTGCCCAAGGTGACCCCGATCGGCCAGTCCCGGAGCAGAAGCGACAACCCAAGCACGAAGACGGCCAATCCCGTACCCAAGGTGGTGCCGCCGACACCAGTGACGTGGGGGAAGCTGTCGCCGCCTGTCTTCACCCAGCTAAGCAGGCTGGACAGGACCATAATCGCCGCGCCAACCCTGACCACAACACGGCCTTCAACGTTTATCGTTGACCTCGACGATGGGACTTCGTCCCCACTTGGACTGGCTTTGGCGGCATCTTGAGATGACGAGTCCAAACTGGCGTCTGATGGCCTGTCGAGGTTCTCACCGCTCACGCTTGTGAACGGTAACAGGGTCGCCCTCTACCGTCAATCGAACCGTGACCGGGCACGGCAAACAAGCGGTGAACAGTAAGGTGCGACGATGACTCCCAAGCCACACCCGCGGAAGGGACCGACATGAGAGTCATTGTGTTTGGTGCCACGAGCCTGGCATCGCTGAACACACTGGTCGGCTTGGGTGCCGCCGTCGGTTTCTGTGTCAGTATCTGACATGACCGCAGCCGAACGATTCAGCGGGACTCTGGAGGCTCGCACGATCATTGATCCGGGCGTGTTGGCCAATCCCTACCCGTTCTTCGAACGGCTCCGCCAAGAGCAACCAGTCTGGCTGGTGCCGGGACTCGACTTGGCCTTCGTGGCGTCGCACGAGCACATCGTGGACGCTCTCCGGCGGATAGATGACTTCTCCAACCACCTCAACGTTTTGGTGATCACCGGCGATGACGGCTCACCCGCCCTGTTCCGCACAGACGATCTCGGCGAGGGCACCACCACCCTGGCAACCGCCGACCCACCCGAGCACACAATGCACCGCAGCGTGGTGTTCCCCGAACTAGTGGCACGTCGCATGGAGGAGATGCGCCCCTATGTCGAATCCATCGTTGCAGACCACATAATCAGCGCCCGAGCCCAGGGGACGCGGGTTGAGTGGGCCAACACGGTTGCCCATCCCATTCCCGCTCGGGTTATCGGACACCTGATTGGGCTACCCGATGAGGACTGGCCCGATGTGATGCGCTGGGCGCTCCAGGGCGGTCTGATGCTGGGTGGAATTCGCGATCTTGAGGCCATGGCCGCCTTGGCCGTCGAGATGGGAAATGCCGCTCCGTATCTCGTCGAGAAGCTGTTCGAGGCCGGTAACTCTCCAGGCAGCGACCTTGTGGGGGTGTGCGCCAAGGCGGTGGCCGGCGGTGACCTCAAGATGGAGGACGCCATCGGAACCCTGGTGGTCTTGCTCGGGGCGGGCGGTGAGTCGACCGCTTCGCTGATCGGCAACGCCACACGGATGTTGGCCGACGATCCCGAACTCCAAGACCAGATCCGGGCTGACCACAACCTCATCGAGCCCTTCATCGAGGAGGCCCTACGGCTGGAATCACCGTTTCGAGGCCACTATCGCCAAGCAAAACGAGAGTGCGAGCTTGGTGGCGTCACCCTCAAAGCTGGTACCACCGTTATGTTGCTTTGGGCTTCAGCCAACCGCGACCCCACCGAACACGACCGCCCCGATGAGGTGGTACTGAACCGCCGCATCCCCCGCAGTCATCTGGCGTTCGGTCGGGGCATCCACCACTGCGTGGGCGCTTCTTTGGCCCGCATGGAGGGTGCCAGCACCATCAAACGGCTGCTGCAAGAGACCAGCTTCTTCTCCCTGGCCGACGACGACCCACCCCAATGGGAGAGCAGTATGTTCGTGCGTCGCCACGAACACCTACCCCTTGACATCTCCTGGAACTAGCTCGGCCACCGGTGCTTTGCGTCTGGGCCGGTGACGACGGCCCGCGCATTCGGTCTGCGATGTCTCATCTCGGCTGTGACTACCGCTCAATTTCCCGCTGAAATAGGGTGAGACCATGATGCAACAGGCTGAGTTGACCCATCTCAAGAATGACGAGCCCCTCGAAGATGTGCTGGAGGTGCTCGACACCGACGGGGCGGTGATCGTTGAGGAGTGCTTCAGCGCCGAGTTGATCGAACAGATCCTTTCGGAGTTGGCCCCACACATAGAGAAACCGGACTCCAACAGAACCCACATCAACCCGATCATTGCCGATTTCTACGGGGAACACACACGCCATGTGACCGGCTTGTGCTCCAAGTCGCCCACTTTCGTCGCGGAGGTGCTGCTTCATCCCCTGATGCTCGGAGTTGCCGATGCAGTACTGGGGCCGAGCTGCGCCGACTACCAGCTGAACGTAGCCCACATGCTGGTATTGGGGCCGGGCGCCGAGGCGCAGTTTCCTCACCGTGACGAGGATGTCTGGGTGCATATGCCCAGTCCCCGTCCCGAGATCGAATTGGCGTCGATCACCGCTCTGTGTGACTTCTCACGAGAAATCGGTGCTACCCGGGTCGTGCCTGGTAGCCACCAGTGGGAACGCGACCGCCTGCCGGAGCCCCACGAGTTCGCGGATGCCGAGATGCCCCCCGGTTCAAGGGTGATCTACTTGGGCTCCACCATCCACGGTGCGGGATCGAACACCACCTCCGATCAGCACCGGCCCGCATTCCACCTGAGCTACATGCTCGGTTGGTTGCGCTGCGAGGAGAACAACTGCCTGGCCACACCCCCCGATATCGCTCGCATGCTGCCCCGCCGGGCGCAAGAACTCCTCGGCTACGACGTCCACGACGCCATCAAAGACGCCGGCGGTTTCCTCGGAGCTCTCGACATGAAGATCCCCGCCGACATGCTCGCCACCGGCGAACTCTAAGCTTCAAGCGTTTCGAGTACGTTTAGAGTAGATTTAGAGTAGCCGCGAAACCCCAGGTAAACCGACAAAATACAAGCCTGTAGTTCCTTTAGTGTCATTAAATCCGGACTGTCCAGTAAGCACGAGGATCTTTCTGTGATCGTCCCACCCATTCGATCAGCCCTTCGCTTTGGAGCGCCCGAAGGTGCCTCAAGACCACGGGACGAGATTCCCCCGTGATTGCTGCGACATCCCCTGTGCTGAGCCTTTCCGCCGCGCGGATCTCCCGCAGAATGTCACGCGCCCCCAACGGTAAACGTTGCTCCAGTTCCCGGTTCACAGGCAGACACGAGAGGACTAGTCGAGCACTGCCCGAAGTTTGCACGTAGACAGGATCAGTCAACCCAGCCAGGTTCATCTCCTCGAAGATTCTCCGGATTCCTTCACCCAATTCTTGTCCGAACCTGAGATCAGCGCACACCCGTGCGATCCGCGGATTGCGAGCAAAGCGTGTAATGTCCCTCGGCTCGCGGAGGTCGACGATGCCTGGGAAACGCCCAGGACTCTCAATTTCAATGCGATCATCAAAAATCTCGACTCTTATGTGATCTCCGCTTATGTTGTACGACCGGTGGATGACTGCGTTCACCAGACCTTCCAACCAGGCGTCTTCGGGGACGAGTGGGATCCGCTCGAATCTCCCGCCGCCGACTAGGGCTCGGCGAGCAGGCATTAGGTCAAAGATCGCCTGACGAGCATGCCCGATTTGCTCAGGGATCGGACCTTCGACCCGTACGTCGTCGAGCAATTTTTGACGTGCCCCGGTTCCCCGTTCAGTACCTTGGTAACGCAACACCCGGACATACGCCTCGGGTAGCCATACCTGAGGACTGGTACCAAACAACAGCAGTGCCGCGGTCGTTACTTCTCCGGACTTTGTGAGCAGGTTGCGCGCTTGCAACAACCGGTGCGAGTCAGGATGCTCGACGGCCTCAGCGTAGGATTCCAGACAGTGGGCGTGGAAGTCACGAAACGTGGCTTCGGCAACCGGCGTGATTTCGTAAGATGCCTGCCCTTTGTCGTACAGCAAGTCCCGCCTTTGGTCAAAGTTCAGTTTTCGATTTTCGTCACCTACACGGAGAAACACTTCATCTTTGTGGGTGGCGTGTAACTGTTCGGAAGCTTCGATTTCAATGACAACAAGCGTGTCTGCGGCGCCGTCAGCATGTTGGCACTGAACCAACTTGTGGGTACAGCGAACTGTCGGTTGTGTGAAATCAAACGCAACCTGTTGCATTGCCGAGAGTGACTTGGAATCAGCGGAGTCGAACCCTTCGACCCGGCCGTCCTGTAACCCCAGCACGACAGTGCCTCCCTCAGCGTTGGCAAAACCGACAAGGGTCTCCGCGAGCCTTGTCGGAGCTACGCGGGCTCCTTTTCGCTCAAACCATTGATCTTCAGGCAGGGACAAGAGCGTTTCAGCTCGCTTGGCAGGGGATTCGGCTAATGCTTGTTGGACCGCCACGGTGGACATGTATCTACTCTAAACTATTTAGAGTAGATACATGTAGGTCGCCTTCTGTCAGCACATCGCCCCAAGGCTGGTCACACCGAGCCAGGGGGGTTATGCCGAAGGCGGTCAGCGTGGTGCGGGGGGTTTCGCTGGTCTGGGTTAGGAGCACGGCGCTGTCCCAACAGTCGGTGCGCTGGGTGATCAGTCCTCCGACAACAACGAGGCGTTGCACCCCGCACGGCTATGAGTTGGTCGCCCTGCCAGCGGGCAGCCATGCTGTAGAACTCTGCAACTTTCGAGCCTTCCGCGACCCGGTGTTCGATTTCGTAGCGCAGATCGACTATGTCGGTGAGGAAACCGACGAGCGCCCGACGATACGCGTCGCGCCGACGCAGCTGGCCCTGAGAGCTTTGGTGTGTTCGTTGACAAAGTCAGCCGACACATGGGCAGCGATCGCATCGGCGCTGCCCGTGAGGATGACCACAGCCGAAAGATCCAGCTACTGGGAACAGAATGCCGTAGCTTGTTCGAATGGTGGGTTAAGCGGAGGCATGTCGAACTCGGCTGTATAGGTGACACCATCCAGGTACATCGTCGCTGTCATCGGTGAATCGCCGTAGCTGTCAACGAGTCCCCACGCTGTTGCGGCTGTGCGTGCTGTCACTTCGTCGGATTGACGAACGCTCAAGTTGCTGAAATCGAAATCCACGGTGATGGTCACCCAACTTGGTTTGCTGTCGGGCGTAGGCTCCGGCCCTGCATATTGGGCGTAAGCACTGGCACTGTCTGATGCTTCTCCTTCAGGCCAGAGCACCCGTACGTCCACATCGAGTTCTCCCGTCAACGAGGCGCTGGTGTTACCCACATCAAAGTGGACCGTCTGCTCAAACCAAACAGGATGGTCAGCCGGGAACAGCGACATCATCCACGCGTGCCCGTCAGGTGGTGTGTTCGGTGATTGTTCTGTGATCCATTCGATCCATTCATCCGTGGCTTGCTCAAAAGCCTCCCGTGAGGTTCTCTGGCGTTCAAGGAGAGCCCACCAGTCTGTATCCGGCCAGTCCAGTTCGGGGTGCCCCCTGAAACTCAGGTCTACTCGCGGGTGTGGATCCGCGTCTGATCCCCACGCTTTCCCCCCGCAGTTGTACGACACGCCGAGCGTAGCTAGGGGTGGATAGTTCCCAGCGTCGGCAAAGGGAGGTAGCCAGCTAGAGCGGGCCAAGGAACCCAAACTCCAGGACACGGAGCCGAATTCCGCTGAAACGCTGTGTTGCCATTGTTGGATATCAGGGGAAGAAGTGTCGCTTCCAGGTGACGGCGTCCCACCGCTCTCTTCGGCTGAGGCGCACCCCACCAATAGCATCGAGGCACAGAACCAAAGCAAACCAGCTACTGGCTGTACTCGGCTTCAGAATCCGTCCGCAGTCGATTCCTCGCCATCCACGATGGAACCTTATTCCTCGCAACCCGAACCGGGTCGGATCGACTTTTGGCTTCAACGATTCTGACATAAACCTTCGTGGGGGACCGTCATGTTCCCCCAAGTCTCTTCCTTTCGTCCTCGACTCAGTATCTGAATTCATTCTTGCCCTTCTCAGTTTGTCAAGCCGGTGTAACACCATCCCAAGTCAGAGACCCATCCAATCTGGCTCAGGACGCTACTGGATGCCGAAGGGGGTTAGGGCGGTGCGGGCTTCGGCGGAGGTTTGGGTGAGGAAGACGGCGCTGTCCCAGTAGTCGGTGCGGTGGGTGATGAGTCCGTCCGCAACGACTAGACGTTGCACGCCTCGTACAGATATGGGGTGCTCGCCTTGCCAACGGGCGGTCATGGTGTAGAACGCTGCGACCTCTGAGCCCTCCACGATCAGACGCTTGATTTCGTAGCGCAAATCAACCATGTCGACGAGGAAACCGACAAGCCGCTGGCGATACACATCGCGCCCGACGCATCCTGCCCCAAGAGCAGAGGTGTGCTCGTTTACAAAGTCGGGCGACACATGGGCAGCGATTGCTTCGGCGCTGCCGCTGGCGAAGGATTCCAGATAGGAACGGGCGATCGCGCTCGGGGTAGCTGCTTCGTTGGATTCATTCACGGACCTCACTATAGAATGCCGCAAATGGTCAGTTGGTCTGACCAAACGGGAAAGATCCCCGTGGGGAGGGGCGGTTCCAATGACAACATTCGCAGACCGAGCACCGCTACAAACGGCCTGGTATCCGGTCGCAGAATCGACCGATGTCACAGACAAACCCCATTCCACCCGGCTTCTCGGAGAAAACCTCGTCCTGTGGCGCGCCCATGACGGAGACCTAGTCGCCGCGCCCGACAAGTGCCCGCACCGACAAGCTCCGCTCTCAATCGGCACGTACAACGAAGGCGAAATCACCTGCGCATACCACGGCTGGACATTCGGAGAACAAGGACGATGCGTGCTCGTGCCGTCGTCAGGTCCAGGAGCTCCCATACCACCGACCGCACACCTGAACTGTCACAACGTGCAAGAACGATACGGGCTGGTCTGGGTATGTCCCGGCGAACCAGCAGTCGCAATTCCAAGAATCCCCCAGGACGAAGACCCGGCGTTTCGCAGGTTGAACACCGGAGTCGAAACGTGGAAGGTGTCCACCCCTCGACTGGTCGACAACTTCATGGACTTCAGCCACTTTCCGTGGGTCCACACCGGCACGTTCGGCCTCGGCCAAGACCCGCTGATACCCAAGCTCAACCTGCTGCAACTCGACGAAGACTTCTACGGCTACATATACGAGGTGTACGCCGCGAACCCCGACGAAGCCACCGCTCTCAGCGGCAGCGAAGAAGACGTAGTGCATCGTGTGATGACCACCGGCTTCGCTCTGCCGTTCATGGTCAGAAGCACCATCCGCTACGACGACGGCCTCGAACACATCCTGCTGTTAGTAAGCACACCTCGCGACGACCTCGAATCTCTGTTCACATTCGTTGTCTGGAGAAACGACGACCACAGCGTTGAGTCCGAAGAAATCGTCGCCTTCGACCGTGCTATCGGCGCAGAAGACAAAGCCATGCTCGAACAGGTGCCCGGGACTCTGCCGCTCACCCGCACCGGCGTCGTCAACGTGCAATCAGACAAACCGTCGGTTGAGTGGCGTCGCTGCTTTGCCGAGTTCATCCAACTGGAGGCGTAATGAGAGCTAGCGACAGGACACATCGATGATCAGCGGCATGAACCACGCCGTGCTGTACGTGCGCGACTCCGAACGGCATCGAAACTTCTACGAAGACGTGCTCGGGTTCAGCACCGTCGTCAACGCAGTTGGGCAATACGCATTCATGCGCGCGCCCGGTTCCGAAAACCACCACGACATCGCCTTCTTCGCCATCGGCGAAAACTCCGGCGCATCGCAGGCCGGACGGCAGACAGTCGGCATGTACCACATCGCCTGGGAAGTAGCGACCCTTGCCGAACTAGTCGAAATGGAACAACGGTTGCGAGCCGCAGGTGTCCTCATCGGTGCCTCAGATCACGGTGTCAACAAGAGCCTGTACTGCAAAGATCCCGACGAACTCGAGTTCGAAGTGATGTGGCTCGTGCCCCCCGATCAATGGGGTGCAGACGAACACCAAGCGATCATCCGACCCCTGGATCTGGCCGCAGACATGAAACGCTTTGCCGGCTTGGCAGCCAACCCCGCAGCCGAAACCACGAAGGAGACAGCGTGAACCTCTCCAACCACTACTGCCACTTCTTCGAAGATGACGAGTTCAGCGAGACTGACCGGCCGGGATTCAGGCGGCGGGTGATAACAGGAGAGAACCTGCAACTTTGCTTCTGGCGCATCAAAGGCGGTGCGACTGGGTCGTTTCTGCACAAACACGACGACAATGAACAGCTCGGGATCATCGTGCGGGGTGCGCTGGACTTCCGAATTTTCGACGGCGAAGAGTCCGACAACTCATCGAAACGAGAGGTGCTGAGCGCCAACCAGGTGTACCTGGCAGCACCCGGTGTGTGGCACGGCGACAGCATCTTCGTGGGCGACGACGAATACGACGAATGCTGGATCCTCGACGTGTTCAGCCCTCCACGCGACGATTTGGTGGCCGGCTGATGGCAGATTGGAGGCTCGCAGTCGACATCGGTGGGACGTTCACCGACGTTGTGCTGCTCGACGCCGAATCCGGGCGGATCGTTGTCGACAAAACCCTCACTACACCCGCCGCGCCACTCGATGGCGTGCGCACCGGGCTCACTCAGCTACTCAAACGGGCGGGCGTGCGACCCCAAGACATCACCGCGCCCATCGTTCACGCAACAACACTCATCACCAACGCCTTGATCGAAGGCAAAACCGGGCGTGCCGCGCTGGTGACCACGCAAGGGTTCGGTGACACGCTGCTCATCCGCGATGAACACCGTTACGACATGTATGACCTGCAAATCGAGTTCCCGGCACCGCCGATTCCACGCGAGCTGACCTTCGAACTCAACGAGCGGACCATCGCCGATGGCAGCATCGCTACTGACCCGAGCACCGAAGACCTCGAAGAGTTGACCCAACAATTGCGTGACGCCGAGATCGAGTCGGTTGCTGTCTGCTTGCTCAACTCCTACGTCAACGCAACCAACGAACAGAAAGTGGCCGCGCACCTGCGTCAAGCCTTAAGCGTTCCCGTCTGTATCTCCGCCGACATTTCACCACAAATCCGCGAATACCCGCGGATGACCACCACTGCTTGCAACGCGGCCACCATGCCTGTCATCGGCCCGTACCTCGACGAACTCCAAAAGTGGCTGTCGGCGGAGGGGTTCGGAGGTTCGGTGCTGATGATGTTGTCCAACGGCGGGGTTGTGTCGGCCACCGACGCTGCCCGCGGGCCGATCCGTCTTGTCGAATCCGGGCCTGCGGCAGGTGCGCTCGCTGGAAGCTGGTTCGCCAAACGACTCGACATCAAGAGGCTCCTTTGTTTCGACATGGGCGGCACGACCGCCAAAGCCTGTCTCATCGAACACGGTGAGCCAGAGCTGACCAACATCTTCGAGGTAGCCCGGGCCTACCGTTTCAAAAAAGGATCCGGCTATCCCGTTTCGGTGCCTTCGGTGGACCTCGTCGAGATCGGCGCCGGAGGCGGCAGCTTGGCTCGGGTGGATCAGTTCGGTTTGTTGAAGGTCGGCCCTGAGTCGGCCGGGGCTGATCCAGGCCCGGCGAGCTACGCCCAGGGCGGAACGATCCCGGCGGTTACCGACGCGGATGTGATTTTGGGCTTGCTGGATCCCGACGCCTTCCTCGGTGGCGACATGCCACTCGACGCATCACTGGCCGATGCTGCCACCAGAACCGTGGCCGAAGACCTATCCCTGTCCATGATCGACACCGCCGCGGGGATCCATGACGTTGTCAACCAGAACATGGCGGCAGCAGCGTCGATGCACGGCGTTGAGATGGGCATGGACCTTCGAGGGATCCCCGTAATCGCCTTCGGTGGTGCTGGCCCGGTTCATGCCTGCGGTGTAGCTGAGTTGCTCGAATCTGACGAAGTGATATTCCCGGTCAACGCCAGCGTCCTGTCTGCGTTCGGGACACTGGTGTCGCCTGTGCGCATCGACCTCGCCCGCTCAATGCCCCGCCTGATCAACTCCGTTGACCCCGCAGAACGCGACCGTCTGCTCGACGAACTCCGCGGCGAAGGGCGCCGCGTTCTTCGGGCTGCGGGTGTTCCCGACAGTGCGATCATGTATCGCTACGGAGTTGACGCCCGCTACGCCGGACAGGGCAACGAGATCACCATCTGGGTTGGTGAAGGTACCTCATGGCCCGTCGAGCAAGCCCAAGTGGTCGAAGCATTCGAAGCCGAATATCGCCGTATCTACGGAATGACCATTCCCGACGTGGAAGTCGAGGCCATCACCTGGCGATTGTCGGTCTCCGCCGCACCTACCCCATTCGAACCGGCGGGCACCCGCGCAGGCAACGCGGCGGCTCCGGCTACGCCCGGCGCAGGCAACGCGGCGGCTCCGGCTACGCCCGGCGCAGGCAACGCGGCGGCTCCGGCTACGCCCGGCGCAGGCAACGCGCCGGTGCCGAACCGCAGCAGACCGATGGTGTTCGGACGTGGGATCGCAGCGGTTGACGCGCCGGTGTACGTCCGCAGCGAACTGGCAGTCGGAGCCAGGTTCAACGGCCCGGCAGTAGTCGAAGAACGCGAAACCACCACAGTCATCCGCCCAGGTTGGGCTGTGGAGGTCGCCGCAGACGGAAGCCTGATGGCAACGAGGATGCACCCATGACTGCAACCGACATGCCACAAGCAACCTTCGACCCCATCGAGCTTGAGATTCTCTGGCAATCGCTTATATCGACGGTCAACGAGCAGGCCCGGGCGCTGCAACGCTCAGCGTTCTCGCCGATCGTGCGCGAAGCCGGAGACCTCGCAAACGCGGTATTCGACCGCCGCGGGCGCATGGTCGCTCAAGCGGTAACCGGCACACCGGGCCATATCAATTCGCTCGCTATCGGCGCTTCGAAGATGCTTGAAGAATACCCGTTGGATCAGATCGAACCCGGCGATGTGCTCATCACCAACGACCCCTACAAAACCGCCGGTCAGCTACTTGATGTGACGGTGCTCGTACCTGCATGGCGCAACGGTCGCATCATCGCTTTGTTCGGCTCGACCATCCATCACACCGATGTGGGCGGCTACGGCATCGGCGCCGGCGGACGAGATGTCTTCGAAGAGGGCCTGTGGATTCCCATCTGCAAGCTGATGAAAGGCGGTCAGCGCAATCCCGACGTGTGGAAGTTCATTCTGTCCAACGTTCGCCAACCCGACCACATGGCCGGTGACCTGCACGCGCAGATGGCTTCTGGCGAGGTGGGTGCGCAAAGGCTGTTCACGCTCTGCGAAACCCACGGACTTGACGACATCGAAGCGTTGGCCGACGAAATCATCGACCGATCCGAGCATGCAACCCGGGCGAGCATCCAGGCGCTCCCAGCCGGGACCTACAACGCCGACGCGATACTCGATCTCGCCGATGCCAGCCGCATCAACATTGTCTGCTCACTTGAAGTCGACCCTGTCGCTGGTGAGATCACCGTCGACTATGAGGGCAGCTCAGAGGCATCGCCGTGGGGCATCAACGTGGTCATGAACTACACGCACGCCTACACCACCTTCACCGTGAGATCGGTTCTCAACCCCGACATCCCCAACAATCACGGCAGCCTCGCCCCGATCAAGGTCAAAGCTCCCGAAGGTTCAATCGTCAACGCGGTCACACCCCAGCCGGGCACGGCGCGCCATGTAGTCGGCATGTTTTTGCCCAACGCGCTGCTCAAGGCGCTCGCTCAGGTTCGGCCCGAAGCGGCAATGGCCGAAGGATCCGGTGCGGTCTGGACCATGCAGGTCAACGGCAACCACCCCGACGGCAGCCCGTTCATCACTGCGATGTTCACCTACGCGGGCGGCGTGGGGGCTCGCGCCACGAAACCGGGCCTCAATGCCTGTTCCTACCCGACCGGGGTTTCGGCAGTGCCGATCGAAGTGGTGGAAGCGTCGGCCCCCATCAGGTTCCGGGAGAAATCGTTGCGCCCGGGTTCCGGCGGAAAGGGAGCACAAATCGGGGGTTTGGGCCAATTGATCGAGTTCAGTGTCGACACCGAGAAGCCCTGGCAACTAAACGCTGTCACCAGCCGCCTAGCAGACCCTCCCCTCGGCGTGTTCGGCGGCGAAGCGGGCGCCGCGGGCAGTTTCAAGGTCAACGGTCAACCCGTACAGACACAGGCCCGAATCACTCTCGACGGCAGCGATGTCATCCGGCTCGAACTCCCCGGCGGGGGAGGCTACGGAGCACCCGACGATGCTTGAGACCGCCCTTGTTCCAACGTTTTCGTCGGTTTGGGAGCGTGCAGTGCGCGCTCGGGCCGATGAGACGTTTTTGATCTTTGAGGACCCGAACGGCCAAGTGACGCAGTGGACCTACCAGCAGTTCGACTCACAAGTCCAACGAGTCGCGGCTCGGCTCAATGCTGAAGGCGTTGGTGCTGGTAGCTGTGTTCATTTGGCGTTGACCAACTGTCCGACCTTTGTGGCGGTGTGGCTCGCGGCCAACCGGCTCGGCGCTTGGATCGTGCCCGCAGATCCGCTGGGCAAAGAACCCGAGTTCGCCGAACAGATTGAGCGCACCTGCCCCACCGTGGGCTTCTGCTCAACGAGTCGGAGCACTCAGTATCGAGCGGCGGCGGCTAACGCGGCTGCCGTGGCCGCCGTGCCCGCGGTCCTGGCGGGATCCACGCCACCTAAGGCAATGACCGTCATCGAGATCGACGAAGCCGACGCCTCATTTGCGCTGTTCGGTGAATCAGGTTTCACTGCCTGGGCGAATCCCAAGCCGACCGACCTTGCCGCGGTGATGTTCACCAGCGGAACCACCGGACGTCCCAAAGGGGTTTCAGTCACACAAGCCAACTACGCCTTCGCCGGAAAGGTCATGGCGCAGGCGGCCGGTCTTGCCGCCGAAGACCGTCAACTAGTTGTGTTGCCGTTGTTTCACGCCAACGCGCAGTACTACTCGTTCGCCTCCGCGATTTGGGTCGGAGCGTCTGTGGCGTTGATGCACACCTTCTCAGCCAGCGGATTCCTGCCACAAGCAGCACGACATCAAGCCACCTGTGCAAGCCTTTTCGCGGCCCCGCTACGAATGATTCTGGCTCGAGGCGGCCCGGTCGAAGGACTGCGTCTGAGGCATTGCTGGTTCGCCCAGAACTTGGCTGAAGACCAATACCAGACAATTTGTGACTGGTTCGGCTGCCGTCCCCGCCAGCTCTATGGCATGACAGAAACCATCCCAGCAGTGCTCACAGACGAACCGACCAACCCCCGGCCCGACTCAATGGGCTTCGTCACCCGCGGCTGCGAAGTCGAGATCCACGACTCCAACGGAGCGCGCTGCGCCAACGACGAACTTGGCGAGGTCGTGGTCAAAGGAACACCCGGCATCACCATCTTCGAGGGCTACTTCGAGGACCCCGCGACTACCGCTGCCAACTATCGCGGCGAGTGGTTCCGTACCGGCGACCGAGCTTGGCGTGGCGGCGAAGGCCGCTTCTTCTTCGACGGTCGCCGCTCTGATGTGCTCAAGGTCGCCGGCGAGAACGTGTCGACCGTTGAGATCGAGTCGGTGCTGTGCGCGCACCCGCTGGTGCTGGAAGCATCGGTAATCGGCGCGCCCGACCCGATCCGTGACGAAGTACCGATGGCATTCGTTGTGCCTGCAGACGCCACGAATCCCCCCGAGACCGAAGACCTGCTGAAATGGTGTGACCGTCGCCTTTCCAAGCACAAGCAACCCCGAGGAATCACCATGCTTTCAGAACTCCCTCGCACCAGCGTCGGCAAGATCCGCAAGTTCCTGTTGGAAGATTCAGTGAAACAAGGAGTTGGTGTCTCATGAGCGTGCTGAACAGCGACCTACTGGCACGGCTCGACGCCTCGACCGACGATGTGTCGCAGGCAGTGACCCTTCCGCCCGAGATCTACACCTCTGACGAGTTCCTCTCGTTTGAAACCGACGCGCTGTACATGAAGGAATGGCTTTGCGTTGGACGGGCCGAACGAATCGCCAACGTGGGCGATTGGTTCACCGTCAATCTGGTCGATGAGCCGCTGATCATCACCCGCGACAAACTCCGAACCGTACGGGCAATGTCGGCGGTGTGTCAGCACCGTGCCATGCAGGTATGTGAAGGCGAAGGCAACAGCACAACCTTCAAGTGCCCCTACCACCATTGGAACTACGGCCTCGACGGACGCCTGTTGGGCGCACCCGCAATGGAACGCACAGAAGACTTCAACAAATCCGAATGCGGGTTGCCTCAACTCAAGGTGGAGGAATGGCTGGGGTTCGTCTTCGTGAACTTCGACCCCGATGCTGCACCACTGGGGCCGACCCTGCACCGCTACGAACCGTTCCTTGAGAACTATGACCTCGCCAACGCGGTGTGCCCCGGCACGTTCACCCTCGAAGACATGCCCTGGAACTGGAAGGTCATGTTCGAGAACTTCAACGACGGCTACCACGCCAACCGCCTTCACCAATTCGTGCAGGACTTCTGCCCTTCGAACATGTCGGCGTTTCCGGTGCCGTGGTCCGACGACTCCAATGTCATCTTCCGCACTGCCGGTTACACCCATATCGACGGCGGTTTCAATGCCACCCATCGCGTCATCATGGATGTCTTCCCCGATCTCACCGAAGAGGAACGAACCCGGTCAACCTTCGCCCTGATCCCACCCACGTTGTGTTTCGGCACCGCGCCGGATCAGTGCTTCTTCTTTCTGATCCGTCCCAAGGGCCCGGAGTCGATTGATGTGGAGATCGGCTACATCTTCCATCCCGCAGCGCTGCAAGACCCGCTCTTTGAGCACAAAATGGCGCTTTCGGACGCTGGCGTGCAAGTGTTTGTTGCTCAGGACCAGGATGCCACCACCAAGGTCCAGCGAGGTTTGCGTTCGCGTTTCGCACCGCGGGGCCGGTACTCCTGGCAAGAAGAAAGCCATATTCAATTCAACCGCTGGCTAGTTCAGCGCTACCGCAAAGCCTGGCCCGATAGGTAGGCCACCGAATCCAACCACAGATCCCAACAACCAGTGTACTGAATAACCCGAAAGTACATGTTAACAAGGAGGGGAAAACCAATGCCCAAACAATTGCAAAGAAAGCTACTTCAGCTATTGACGTTGTTGTTGGCGTTCACGCTCATCGCCGCCGCTTGCGGAGACGACGATGGCGACGACGAGCCGGAAGCTACGCCAACAACGGAGGACATGCCCGAAGAAGAACCCGAAGACATGCCCGAAGAAGAACCCGAGGACATGCCCGAAGAAGAACCCGAAGACATGCCCGAAGAAGAACCCGAAGACATGCCCGAAGAAGAACCCGTTGAGACAAGCGCCGTCGTGGCAGCGTTTGACAGTGACGGCGACGGGACTGTCACTATCGGTGTCGCTGCCGCGGGCCCACGCGACGACAATGGTTACTACCAGTCGCTGGTGAACTTCGCCGAGCAGTTCTCTGCCGACAACGGATTCGCTCCTCCAATCGTGTCCGACAACATCGGTGCAGCCGAAGCCGCGCAAGCCCTTTCGGACTTGGCGCAACAAGGTGTCGACATCTTGATGGTCGGCGCCTCCGAGATTGCCGAGCCGCTACCCGACCTGACCGAGCAGTATCCCGACATCTTCTGGTACTGCAACTGCGGTGCTGGGTTCCAGGAGTTGCCTGGTTTGGCGCAAGCAACCGACTGGGGGGCACCCATCCACTACACCGCGGGAGTCGCCATGGCAGGCATACTGCAAGCCCACGGTGGCGACAAAGCAGTGTTCCTCGGTTGTTGTGACATCAACTTTGAGCGCGAGTCATACAACGGCACGGTATTTGGACTTCAGTCCGTCGATCCCAACTTGACCATGGAGTACGTGAGCACTGGCGACTACCAGTTCGACTTCAACAACTCCGCCAACGCGACAGCGGCACTCACCAACGCCATATCCAACGGTGTCACCCTGGCTTACGCCTATCTCGGCGGAGCACTCGAGGCCGTCGGCCAACTCGCCACCGATGAAGGCATAGCGGTGTTCGCCGCAGGACCAGCGGACGTGTGTGAGCGAGACGACGGCATTGCCTGGACCGGCAGCATCGTCTTTGACGGCGGCGTTTACGCCAGAGAAGCACTTCCGTTGATCATCGCGGGCGATCTTGCTGAAGGGTCCACCTATCAGTTCCCAACCGAAGCCGGCCTCAACGGTGCGTTGTTGTGCGACGCACCGGCCGACGCACAGGCTCTGCTTGATGAAGCCTTCAACGCAGTCGCCACGGACGGCGCTCTGCTCGGAGAGCTCGGCGGTATTTCGGCTGAGGCTTACTCAGGCGGGTGAGTCACAGCGAACTAGGAGACGCGGGGACCGACGAAACCAACAACTCGTCGGTCCCCGCGGTTCAGCTATCCGGCATCACCAAACGGTTCGGCGCTGTCGTTGCCTGCGACAGCGTCGACTTGGCGCTTCAGCGTGGACGGATCCATGGCCTCCTCGGAGAGAACGGAGCCGGCAAATCCACGCTGATGAAGATGCTCATCGGGCTTGTGATGCCAGATGCCGGAGCTATTTCTATCGACGGTACGACCCAATCGATCCATGA
This sequence comes from Candidatus Aldehydirespiratoraceae bacterium, assembly GCA_965198365.1. Taxonomy (GTDB): domain Bacteria; phylum Actinomycetota; class Acidimicrobiia; order Acidimicrobiales; family Aldehydirespiratoraceae; genus VXYK01. The sequence continues at coordinate 3,733,794 of OZ240617.1, forward strand.
CCCGTTGACCGCGTCGGCGCTCGGTATCGGCATGGTTCATCAGCACTTCAGCCTCGTTGACGCACTCACGGTCTGGGAGAACGTGGCTCTCGGCGACGCCGGCCGACTCGACCCGAATGCAACCCGCAGTCGCATCGGTGAGATAGCCGAGCAATACGGGTTGGTGATCGACCCCGACAAACGGGTCGGCGATCTCACTGCCGGGTTGCGGCAACGGGTCGAGATCATCAAGTGCCTTCGTCGGGACCCGAGCATTGTCATCTTCGACGAACCGACATCGGTCCTCACTCCCGAGGAATCCGAGCAGCTGTTTGAATCACTGCGTCATGTGGTTGCCGCCGAAAGCCGGGCTGTGGTGTTGGTGAGTCACAAACTCGACGAGGTGCTGCACGCCACCGACGACATCACAATCATGCGCCAAGGCAGAGTTGTGGATCAGCGGCGCTCTGTCGACGCGGATGCCCCGACTCTGGCCCGGGCGATGGTCGGCCGCGAAGTATCTCTGCGATCAGAACGGGCCGCGCTCGGCATTCACAGCCTCGATGACACCGACCTCGACGGCAGCGACCTCGACGAAGCCGATACCGCGACGGGTGACACCGGCGAAACCGCCGACAGCGACACTCCAGACACCGCGCCCGACATCGGGCCGACTGCGGTGCCCGTGCTTCGCATCGACAAAGCAGTAGCACATGACGCTGACGGGGTCATCGCCCTCGACGAGTTCTCACTTGAGATGTATCCCGGCGAGATCGTTGGAGTTGCCGGCGTGGAAGGCAACGGGCAGAGGGCGCTCGGTGATGTGCTCTCCAGTCTGCTAGTTCTCTCGTCGGGCACGGTCACCGTGGACGGCACACCGGTACCCACCGGTAAGTCCGGGGCGATGGCCAAAGCAGGAATCGGAGCCATCCCAGAAGACCGCCACGACAGTGGTCTCGTACTCGACATGACCGTCGCCGAAAATCTCGTGCTCGTTGACCAGTCCCGTGCCGCAACCCGCGGCTTGATCGACCAGAAACGCCTCAACGCCTTCGCTGTGGAGATGATCGAGCAGTTCAGCATCGCCTGCTCAGGACCCAACGCTCCGATGTGGTCGGTGTCGGGTGGCAATCAACAGCGGGTCGTACTTGCACGGGAACTCTCCCAAGAACCGAAGATCCTTGTGGCGGCACAACCAACGAGGGGCCTTGACGTCGGCGCCATCGAATACATGAGCCAGCGCATTGAAGCAGTTGCAGCGTCCGGAGTGGCAGTGCTGCTCATTTCAAGCGAACTGGAGGAGATCCTCGAACTCTCACACCGCATCATCGTGATGCACAGTGGACGCATTGCCGGAACGATGTCGCGAGCGGAAGCGAACTTCGAGACTCTCGGTCTACTCATGGGTGGTGCCGCCGCATGACCGCTGTCGAGACTGCTGACGCCGAAGTCGGCTCTGTCGTGCGACCCCTTCGTACACGGCGTGGTGCACGACTGAGCGAATGGATCGCCCTGTACGGAATGAGTATTTTCGCCGCGCTGGTGTTGTCGGCCATTCTGGTGGAAGCGACCGGGGGCGATTGGCGGCCGGTTGTCAGCGCGCTGCTCGATGGCAGCGTCCGGCGACCTGGACGCTGGGGCGAAACGCTTGCCACCGCGGCACCGCTACTCGTGGTCGCTCTCGGCACTGTCATCTCCGCCAAAGCCGGTTTGGTCAACATCGGCCAGGAAGGCCAGCTCTATGTGGGCGCGGCGATTGGTGCATATTTTGGGTTTTTGATCGGCGGGCCCGGGCCGATCAACGTGGTGCTGATTCTGATCATCGGTGCTGCCGGAGGTGGCCTCTGGGCGGGAGTCGCTGCGGGTCTGCGTTACTGGCGCGGCGTTCCTGAAGTGTTATCGACGCTGCTATTGGTAACCGTCGGCGGCCAAGCCGTGGCCTACGGCTTGCGCTGGGAATGGCTGCTGTTGGCTCCCGAAGGGCGCCGCGGCAACCGCAACCAGGTCAGCGAGCAACTCGCAACCGACAATCGACTTCCTCGCCCCGACCTTTTCGGCAATGAATTCCCGCTGACCGTGTTCATCTCCGTGGTTCTCGCGGTGATCGTCGCGTTTGCGTTATCACGCACGGTATGGGGCTTTCGGCTGCGGATGCTCGGCCGCAACCCGAGGGCCGCGCAACGATCAGGGGTATCAGAATCCAAATACGGTGCCACGGCCCTCATGCTCAGCGGCGCCTTCGCGGGACTGGCCGGCGCTGCCATGCTCACAGGCGGAGGTTACGCTTTCGGGAATTACCAGATGGTCCCGGGTTTTTCTACCAATATCGGCTGGACTGGCTTGCTCGTGGCACTCGTGGCTTATGAGAAGCCTTTGGCGGCTATTCCCGTGGCCGTGGTTTTCGCAGGGTTGCGTACGGGGTCGAATTTTGTCGGCAGTACCGGGGTTGAAGGTCGAATTACCGATGTCATCTCGGGTTTGCTGGTGTTGGCCCTACTGATCCCTGCAGCGGTGATGTTTCTTCGCGATCGCCGTCGTGCTCGGGCCGCGGCGACGGAGAGGGTGTGAGCCATGACTGACCTTCTCGGTGCCGTTTATGAGATCTTTTCAAGCGGATCAACCTACGAAAACGGTGCGTTGTTCGCGGCTTTCCTCGCCTTCGCGGCGACAGGTGAATGGGTTGCAGAACGTTCGGGAACTCTCAATATCTCTGTTGAAGGGATGTTGCTGGGCGGAGCATTCACCGCGGTGCTCGGATATCACGTCACCGGATCGGTGGCTGTAGGGCTGCTTACGGGGATGTTGGGCGGGATGCTGACCGCGGGTGTGCAAGCCGAGATGAGCCACCGCCTCGCCGCGGATCAGTTCGTGGTTGGGCTCACGCTCAACATTTTAGTTTTTGGCCTCACTGGGTTCCTCGAAAACGAGATTTCGCCCGAGTCAACGTTGGCCCATAAGTTTGAAATCCCGCTGCTGGGCGAGATTCCCCTTATCGGAGAGGCGTTGTTCGGGCAGCGCTGGCCGTTCTACATCCTGTATCTCCTGATCCCATTTTCTTGGTGGCTGGTTTATCGCACCCGCTGGGGTCTGGAACTGCGATCGGTGGGCGAGAACCCGCAATCCGCTGACGTTTCAGGAATTGATGTCAACAAGCGACGCCGTCAGTCGATCTACTACGCAGGTTTGACCTGCGGACTGGGGGGTGCCTACTTGATCTTCGGACACATCGGCAGGTTCGAACATACGGACGTCGGCGGACGCGGCTTTATTGCAATCGCAGCGGTTATCTTCGGTGGCTGGACGCTACGGGGAACGCTCGCAGGATGCGTGATCTTTGCCGGTGCCTTGTCGTTCAGGCTTTCGATCCAGGGGCTCGGCTATAACATCAACAGCGAGTTGTTGCAGTCAATGCCGTTCGTCGTCACCGTTGCGGGCATGGCCATCTTCGCCCACCGAGTACGCGCACCGGCAGCGCTGGCCCGTCCCTTCATCCGCGGCCTCAGGTAGCCAACTGTGCAATACCAACCTTTGGGGCGTACGGGAATACAGGTCAGCCGTTTGGGGCTCGGGGCAATGGTGCTCGGAGCCTGGGGCAACACCGACTTGGCGGACTGCACCCGGATAATCAACCGAGCGCTCGACGATGGCATCAACTTGATCGACACCGCTGACATGTACGGAGACGGCGAGAACGAGGGCATCGTTGGCTCCGCGATCAAGACCCGGCGCGATGAAGTGGTGTTGTGCACGAAATTCCATTACCCGGTCGGCGATGATCCTGATCCGAATCGGCGGGGCAACAGCCGTCGCTGGATCATGACCGCCGTTGAAAACAGCCTTCGCAGGTTCGGAACTGACCGTATTGATCTGTACCAAGTGCACCGACCCGACCCGACCACCGCGATTGATGAGACGGTCGAGGCTCTGTCCGATTTGGTGCGGTCAGGCAAGATCCGGGCCTGGGGCACCTCGACGTTTCCCGCCGAGGAACTTGTGGAAGCGCATTGGGCCGCGGCCCGCAGCGGGGGTATCGGACCCCATACCGAACAACCGCCGTACTCGATCTTGTGTCGAGGAATCGAAAGAGATGTATTGCCCGTGGTTCAGCGTTACGGCATGGGCACGCTGGTGTGGAGTCCGCTGTCCGGTGGTTGGCTCACTGGCAAATACCGGCGGAACGACCCGGCCCCGAGCGGTAGTCGAGGCGCCACGAATCCTGATCATTTCGACGGCGGCAACCAACTCAAGTTCGATGCCGCTGAGGTCTTGGGCCAGATCGCGGACGGCGCCGGTGTTTCTGTCACCCATCTGGCTTTGGCCTGGACGTTGGAGCATCCAGCGATCACTACCGCGCTCATCGGCCCCCGCACCATGGATCAACTCGAAGATCTGCTCGGCGCGGCTGAGCTGACTCTCAAAGGCGAGGTGCTCGACCTGATCGACGATGTAGTGCCACCCGGTCACGACATCAACCCCGCCGACAAAGCCTGGATACCGCCGGGCCTGTCAACCCACGCACGGAGACGGAGCTAGAGCAATGAAAGCAATGCTGTACCACGAATCGGGCGGACCCGAAGTTCTGCAATATGTCGATGTGGCCGACCCCGAGCCGGGACCGAGAGACGTGGTAGTCGATGTGGCAGCCACCGCGCTCAACCGACTCGACGTGGTGCAGCGCAACGGCTGGTTCCACATGCCTGGTTTCCAGTATCCCCATATCGCAGGCATGGACGTAGCCGGGATGGTCTCAGCGACCGGCTCGCAGGTCAACGGCGTGGCAATTGGCGACCGGGTCGTGGTTGACCCGTCGTTGGCGGGCGTGCCCGAGTCCTCCAAACTCGCACGAATGGGCGACCTCTACGGCGATCTCGGCATCATCGGCGGCACGGTAGATGGCGGATACGCCGAGAAGTGCCTCGCTCCGAGCTCGCATGTCTACAAAGTGCCCGATTCGATGCCGCTCAAGCACGCGGCCACGTTCCCGACCTGCTATCTCACCGCAGCCCACGCTCTGTTCGAGGTCGGCGAACTGCAGGCTGGCGAAACGGTCATGATCCATGCCGCTGGTTCGGGGGTGTCCACCGCCGCGATCCAGCTGGCCAAGCACGCCGGGGCCACCGTGCTGGCTACTGCCGGCACCGACGAGAAGTGCGACCGGGCTCTTGAGTTGGGGGCAGACCATGCGTGCAACAACCGCAGCGGCGATGTGACCGGATTCGCCCGTGAGGTTACCGCTGGGGCGGGTGTCGACATGGTCTGTGATCATGTGGGCACGGCTCTGTTCGGCCAGTCCTTGTTTGGAATCGGGATCGGAGGGCGCCTCGTGAACTGCGGGAACTCTTCGGGCGACGAAGCGACCATCCCGTCGCTCGGCTACCTGTTTCACGCAGGTATCAAGATCCTCGGTTCGGACCCGTATCGGCCAGAAGAGTTCGCTCCGGTATGGGACACGTTCTGTGAGGGCGACTTCGAGGTTGTGATCGACTCTGAGTTCGCGCTGGCTGATGCTGCCGACGCGCAAGCCAAGATGTTGTCCAGCGATTTCTTCGGCAAGATCATCCTCAGACCCTGAACCCCCGTTCTGGCGGTACCAATGACCAGCGAGCCGAGAGACGCCCCGTATCCCGAGTTGAAGAAGACCCATACGATGGCCTGGAAAGGTCGTCCTTGGACCGATCACAAACCTCCACCAGCGGCTCCGGTGTGGGCTGCGATCGAGGGGCTCGGCCGCTACTACATCCTTGTCGCCGCGCTCGAGCTCGACGTATTCGACACCCTCAAGGAGACTGGACCAAGCACTGCTGAAGTGCTGGCCGAAATACTCGATGTGCCTGTTGGTCATCTTGCGACTCTGCTCGACGGTGTGGTCGCTTTGGGGTTGCTCGACCAATTCGTGGACGTTTACGAACTGAATGACACGGCCAAGCGTTACCTGGTGAGCGATGGCCCGGCGACGATGGCCGATCTGGTGGCCATGGCACCCGGGCCGCACCAAAACTGGACCCGCTTAGCCGACACAATCCGCAACGGCGCGCCCGCCACTCCAATCGAAGACGACCCGGTAGCGTTCTATGTGCCGCTGGTGGAGGGGACTTTCACCACGATGTTTCGCTGTGCTAGCCGGGCCGACTTGAAAATCCGCTACTCGGCGCTGGAGCGGCCACATGTCCTTGATCTCGGGGCGGGCGGGGCGCCCTGGTCGATCGCCATTCTCAAGGCCTGCGCGCAGGGCAGCGCGGTGATCAACGACCTGCCCGGCATCATCGACGTGGCCGCGGCCAAGACTGCCGAACACGGGGTAGCCGACCGCTGCGAACTGCGGCCTGGCGATTTCCACACCATTGATATCGAGGACGCGGCTTACGACATTGTCGTGCTCGGTCATGTCTGCCGAACCGAGGGCGAAGACGGCGCTCGCCATCTCATTGAGCGGGCTTTCAACGCGCTGAGACCGCAGGGACGACTGTTGCTAGCGGATTACTTCACTGACGTGGAACGCAAGTTCAACCCGCACGCCGTAATCATGGGCACCACCATGATGGCCAGCACCAGAAAGGGCTCGACGTTCACCCATCAACAGTTCTCCGAGTGGTTGCGAGACGCCGGCTTTGCACAGATACGCCTCATTGAGCCCATCGGTTTTCAGCAGTGCTTTGTAGCTACTCGACGGTCCAGCCGTCGGGCACGCTGAACTCCCCGACTACTTGATGGGTGTCATCGTCGGTTTCGGTATCGGGAAGATGCTGCCAGAGCATGATTTGGTTGCCCCAGGGATCAAGGAATGAGGCATTGGCACCACCGAACTCGGTCCAGAAGTGGTCTCTCCACAAGATCGTCCCCCCGAGACGCTCAGCGGCGGAGAGGATGCGATCGAACGAATCGTCGTCGCTCACCAGTATCCAGGCACGAAGGGAGCGACCACCGGGATTGAGGTTCGTGGGTTCGGTCGGTGCGGTGTCGGGGTGTGGCCGCATGTTGGCGGCGTTCGACAGGCCCATATGGAGGTTGCCGGTGGGGCCTTGCGACCCGTCGTCAACCTTGAAGTTCTGGCCGGGCACGATGCGGTGGAAGAGGCCCGGAATGCGTTCCTCGATTTCCCAGTTGAATACTTCCGCGTAGAAGGCGTGGGCTGCGTCTACATCGTCGGACGGAAAGTCAATAAATACGAGCGTGTTCGGGTAGGTCATGGTTCCCCTCTGATCTGTTTGGGTCGCGACAATAGCCGTGGTCTTATGGTCTGACCACCCAGCGGCTCGATCCGTGTCTTAAGCGCCGCCAATAGCAAGGAGGGAAATCCAGACGGTCACGGCGAACCCGCAGAGCATGAACACCAGCGTGCGGGTCTGCTTCGAGATCTCTAGCGAGATGGAACCACGAAGCTCCTTGATTTCACCCCTCAGCTCCCTGACTTCACCTCGCACCTCTTTGACTTCGCCTCTCACCTCTTTGACTTCGCCTCTCACCTCCTTGATTTCACCTCTCACGTTCGCGAATTCGCCGTAGACCTTGCCGAACTCCCCATCGACCCGACCGTTGATCTCTGCCAACCCGCTAGTGAACTTGTGCATCTCGCCCATGAACTTGTGCACAAGGCGTTCCTCAAGGGCGCGGAGATCATCTTTGGTGGCGATCTGGTCCCAGTGCGTTGGGGGTAGTGATTCCATGAGGGTCCGAGCCGCATCGGCTCAGAGTGTTTCGGTCAGTCTGCTCAAGAGCGCAAGGCGCTCCTCTTCACTCGCCGGCATGACCATCCTCCTTGATTTCCTGTGGGTTGGAGGGGGGTCGCATTCACCGTCCCCGAGTGATGCCCAGCAACTTAGTGCCCGAACCGCTGCTTGGCAACCACCCGCTACACACTGATGATCATGAAATCCTCTGACAGTCACCAACGGCGCTTGGCCGGTCGGCACGGCACGCCAGGGTCCGGTTGCCGCTTGGTTTTTGGGTTTGCGTGTCGATAGCGGGCGTGGTCTCATGGTCTGACCATCCCGCGACAATCGAACGAACCGAAGAGCACCGCTACCCATGCGTGAGAGTCCGATTTCTCTAGAGAGTTTGCGACGTTCTCGGGGTACTTTCGCTGACGCAGTGGGTCTTCCTCCGTCGGTTTACTCTGACCCCGACTTCTATCGTTTTGAGCTTGAGGCGGTTTTCGGCTCTGCGTGGTTGTGTGTTGGACGCACCGAGCAGATTCCTAATGTGGGCGATTACCTCGCCGTCCTCACGCGCTATCGATGGCCTATTTGTTTCCGGAGTCGACTGTGGAAATGCCTTTGTTCGGCGAGTTGCTTGAGGCGGCTATTGCCGGCGTTGCAAATTTCAACCGTCAAGACATGCCAACCAACATCGCTGTTCAGCGCGGTATGCAGTCACGTTTCGCCCCACGCGGTCGTTACTCCTGGCAAGAAGGCGTGTTGGCCCAGTTCAATTCTTGGCTGTTTGATCGCTACGAATCCCACGCCAGTCAATAACCGACACCTGGCTTGCCGGGGTGGGAGGCGCGAGGCGCGTGCTACGTTTCGGGCACTGGTTCGGGCGAGGTGAGGTGTCTATGCCCACGTTGGATTTCGAGCGAGGTCGTTGGAGTTGGCTGACCCTGCTTACCGCGTTGCTGACTGGAGTAGTGCTTTCGTTTCTTCCGATCTTTTCGACGGGATCGTGTGAGGCAGTCGCCGGTGGTGCCGAGACGTGCACGACCGGCAGCGAGTCCTTGCTCCAAAGCGAGGGGTTGAGCGTGCTCGCTGTGCTGGCCGTACCGGTGTTCGTTGCGGCCGTCGCGGTCGTCTTCCCAAGACGCGGAGTAGCCGTCACCTCTGCGGTACTCCTCACCGTGCTTACGTTGCTCGGGGCCGCCTCCCTTGGTCTCTTCTACCTACCGACCACCGCCCTGGCCTGGGTCGCGGTCGCAGCGAGTGCGAGCCGGCCAAGGGGGATCGACAACCAAGCTTGACCCAACGACCCAGCCGAGCATGGTTGCCCATGGAGCGTTGTTGTGTAAGGGTTTGCAGCAGCTTCGGGGGTTCGCTGTCTACACCAGGCTGGTGGTGGATCCGGGGCCGACGGCGACGATGCCGACAGCGTTGACGCCACCGATGGCGACGATGCCGACAGAGTTGACGCCACCGAACGTCACAAGACCGATCGCGTTGATCCCGCCGATCGTCACGATCCCCATCGAATTCAAACCACCGAGCGTCACGATCCCCATAGCGTTCAGCCAACTCAGCGCGGCGACACCGATGGCGTTATAACGTCCCATCGCAGCGAGACCGATTGCGTTGAAGCGACTCATGGCCACGTTGCCAACCGCATGTTTCTCCGACGAGGTTCCGTTCGACATATTCCCTCCTTCAACCTCGCTCGACGACGAGCTGTGTAACTGGACCGTAGCACGCTCGCCACAGAGCTCTGGGTAGTAGCATCGCGAGGTATGAAACAGCCCAACATTCTGATGGTGATGGCCGATCAATTGGCACCACATTTCACTGGTGCCTACGGCCATCCGTTGGTACGCACACCCGCCATGGACTCGCTCGCCGAACGAGGAGCGCGCTTCGACGCGGCGTACTGTCACTTCCCGCTGTGTGCCCCCTCCCGATTCTCGATGCTGGCAGGCCAACAAGCGAGCGCCATAGACGCCTGGGACAACTCCGCTGAGTTCCCGGCACGGGTGCCGACACTGGCCCACTACCTCAACCTCGCCGGTTACCGCACTGTGTTGACCGGGAAGATGCACTTCGTGGGTCCAGACCAACTCCACGGTTTCACCCGCCGTTTGCTTACCGACATCTATCCCGCCGATTTCGCCTGGACACCCAACTGGGACGCGGCCGACGACAGGATCGACAAGTGGTACCACAACATGGAGAGCCTGTCCGACGCCGGTCAAGCAATCGCCACCTACCAGATCGACTACGACGAAGAAGTCAGGTTCTCGACGACGCGCCAGATCTACGACTTCGCCCGTGAAGCCGACGAGCGGCCGTGGTTCATGGCGACTGGAATGATCCACCCTCACGACCCGTACGTGTCCCGCCCCGAATGGTGGGATCTCTACGACCACGACGACATCGACCTTCCCGACGACAGTCTCGATTCGCCGGATCCCCACACGCTGAGGATCCGTCACGGCATCCAAGCCGACACCATCGGCTACACCGACGATCAATGTCGCAACGCCCGCCACGCCTACTACGCCAACACCAGCTACTTCGACTCCTTGCTGGGGCATATGATCAAAGCCCTCGAAGAAACCGGCCAGATCGACAACACGATCGTGATCGCCACCAGCGACCACGGCGACATGCTCGGGGACCGAGGACTGTGGTTCAAGATGAGTTTCTTTGAACGGTCCCTGCGGGTACCGCTGATCATGGCCGGTCCCGGAGTCGCCAACGGCACGGTCGGCAACGTCTGTTCACTGCTGAACCTGCTACCCACCATGCTCGACATTGCCGGCGATGGCACCGACCGCATCGAACCGGTCTTACCCATTGCCGGGCGAAGCCTGTGGGAAAGCGCAACCGGGGGGCACGACCCCATAGATGAGACCATCGCCGAATACACCGGCGAGATGACCTCCCAGCCGATGTTCATGATCCGCCGTGGCCGACACAAGTATATCCACTGCGACAGCGATCCAGCCCTGCTCTACGACATCGAGGCCGACCCCCTCGAACGCAGCAACCTCGCTGAAGACCCTGCTCATGCCGAACTGGCTGCGAGCTTCGCCGCTGAGACCGCTGCGCGTTGGGACAGCAACGACATACGGGAGCGGGTCGTGGCCTCCCAGCGGACCCGTCGGATGCTTCACGCCGCCATGACCATCGACGGCCACTACTCGTGGGACTTCACACCCGTTCGCGACGGTGCCAACGAATACATCCGCGACCACATGGACTGGGCCGAATCCGGCCCACGATTACGCTTCCCCTGACCTGACACGCCTGAACTGAGCTGACGGGACTGTCGCGCACCAACATCGGGTCCGACCACCCGCCTCGGAGGGCCCTAGGAACCGTTGGGATCGAGGTAGGGGCGGTCGCCGTCGATCTCAAGTCGGCGGATGATACGCCGTTGGGGGAAGTGGTCCCCCGCGGCACGATGCAGCGTCGAACGCTCGTCCCAGATCGCCAAGTCTCCCTCACGCCACTGCCAGCGGCAATGCAACGACACGTCCGCTACGTGCTCGCGCAGGAACTTGAGAACCATGTCGCTCTCAGCTTGACTCACGCCGACCACATGGTCGATGAAGCCCTCGGCGTAAACCAGCGCTCGCTTGCCGGTCTCGGGGTGAGTTCGCACCAGAGGATGCTCAACCGGGCCGTAGTCCCGCTCGATGGCCTCGACAATTCCCTCGGCACGTTTGCCTCCCTTCTCGACCACCCGTTTCAGATAATCCTCGTTGGAGTGCCGGATCGTCAACGAAGCAAAAAGCGACTGAACCTGGGGGCTGAGAGTCTCATAGGCGCGGGTCGCCGAGGCCCACAGCGTGTCGCCACCGAACTCGGGGACCAGTTCCATATGCAACAGGGCGGCCTTGGGCGGTTTCGCAGTCCAGGTGACATCGGTGTGCCAGCGATCAGCAAGGGGCGGGCTGTCGGGGCCGTCCTCGATCACGGTCATTGACGGTTCGGTCGCACCCATTACGCGGGCTACGGGATAGATGCTGGGCGTGCCGAACCGTCGCCCGAGCGCAAGCTGTTCGTCTTCGCTGAGGTGCACTTCCCGCAAGAAGATGACCTCGTGCTCAAGGAACGTTTGATAGAGCGCCTCGAAGTCAAGGTCGGGATCGCGCAGGTCGACACCGGTGATCTCAGCGCCCAACGCACCTGCGATTGAGGCGGATTCCCGCAATCCGCTTCACAACGCGTTCTGGAGAGAGGACCGCAGAGAGGTAGACGCCAAGCTGAAGGAGGTGTGCGCCCGGCCGCTCACCTTCTATCCCGGGTTCCAATTCACTGGCGATCTGGAGAGCGTGACCTCCCCGCGGAGTTCACCCCTACTAAACCAGTGGGGACGTCTGCCCAGCTGCTAGCCGGAGCCGCTCTCGTCGGCCTTCATCCACGGCATCAAGCACCTGTCCGCGGAGTTCACCCCTACTAAACCAGTGGGGACGCCTGCCTAGCCTCTAGCCGTCGCTGCTGAGCGGCGGCTCCATCCCCCAAGAATCGGGGCCCGCGCACCCCCGGAGTGGCCGATAGCCCCTTGTTGCCTGACCGCCGCCCTTTGCGACTATGCTGCGGCACTCACTACTCGCCTACTTATCGCTCGCGTTCCCACCATCAACGCAGCACAACGAAAGGAATCAGCCATGACCCCCTCCCCCACCGACCGAGTTCGGCGATCCAGCCTCCTCGCGGCGTGCATCGCTGCGGCCCTGTTCGCGGCAATTCTGTCCCTGCCGTCCTCTGCGAACGCTTCCAGTAGCGCATCGAAGCCCTCTGGGCTCGCGGCTGCGCTGGTCGATGCCGACCCTGGTGACGAGTACGACGGTGTCGTCACGCTGACGTGGAATGCACCAGCGCAGGATGCGTCGAGTGTGACCGGCTACCAGATCTTGCGGCGCCAACCCGGCGTCGATGCCGTGGGTGTCTTTCACACCCTTGTGGACAACACCTCCACATCCGACACCAGTTATACGGACTCCAGCGCCAACGATCCCGGCGCTGCCTACACCTACCGGGTCAAGGCATGGCGTGACACCGATCTGAGCGGCAGGTCCCGCTGGACCCGCATCGACCTGCCAGCCAGCTACACGCCGCCGCCGGCAGACACCGTAGCCCCGCCGGACACCGTGCCGCCGGACACGCCACCGCCGGACACCGTGCCGCCGGACACGCCACCGCCGGTCGCCGGGGATGCGTCGGTCAAGAAATATGAAGTCAATGGCGGCGATACCGGCAATAGCGGCGATGGCGACAAGACCTTCATTCAGGAGCCCCCCGAAGTGGTGGCGAAGGCTGTAGTAGTTGCACCGGACAATCCGTCGCCAGCGCGAACCGATCTCAATCCGTGCTCGCTGGCCGAGCACAGCAGCATGTACTGGTGCACGGATTCAGCCTTCAGGAAGTACTTGGCGCCGATCGATCTGCGGATGACCTACACCAACCAGGGGTATACCCAGATCGGGTGGGACAACCCTCCGACGAGGCCGCTCACGATCACCAGCTATGAGGTGCAGCACCGCACCAGCAGCAACCAGTCATGGACCCAAATCGTGGACTACACGGGCAGCCATCCCCACGAGGTGGTGTTCGCCTCGCCGCACCCACGCGAGTGCCACAGAAACCGGTACCGCGTGCGCGCGGTGTTCGGCGAAGACGGCCAGAGCCCCTGGCAGACAGTCAACCTCGACGATGAACAGCTTCGACCCGGATACCAATTACCGGCACCGAACATGTCGTATTCCGTTTCCGCGACCGCATCCGCAGAGTGGTTCTTAAATAACGACAACACACGCTTTCGCGCTCGCTACAACCTGTCGCCCCAATGGGGCGACCAGCCGAGCTGTGCGAGGGCCGAAATAGAGTGGGGCAGCATCGGCGGTACGGACGACACCCCGGTCTGCGTGACGATAAACGGAAAACAATTCTGCACGAACCCCGATGGTTCGCACGCTGTCGCACCGACCGACACCAGTTGGGGATGGGGGAAACTCACACACCACACGTGGGGTCAAATATTCAATCTCGACGACAATGGCGACCCGGAACTGCCCAATCCCGACCGCGTGGCGTACGTCGTCGGTGCGCGGGTTCGGTTCGTTATCGATAAGACCAACAACGTCGGCGAATGGAGATACGTCTTCTGGCGCTGGGGCCGTCAGACATCAGGGAACTTCCAAGTGAGGAGAGCCTTGTCGCTGGACTTCTACCGCGATCTGCCCGACTACGACCCGCCCCTCTAGCTCGGACTGATCTTGAGTCGCCGCGAGTATCGTGGCCGACATCAGCCTCCCCGCCATACCGGACACCTCCACTGGTGGTTGTGGCTCTCGGCACCCAGTCATCATGACCGAACTGTCGCACCCACTGGTGGAGTTCGCCCACGATCCGCGAATCGCATCGGGATGGGAGCATTCGTGCGGGATCAGAGCCGATCAAGTCTCGCCTGCTGGGTCTGTGGCGCTTCAATTCTTCGGCACTTCAATTCTGTGACAGAGTGCGACGCGATACCAACCCGGTCGGGCTCAGACCGTGTCGAGGCGGGCTACCGCGGAGTCGCCGAGTTCGACGAAGCTTTGGTAGCCGTGTTCGTAGGCCGCGTCGTGGGTGGGCAGGATCGTCTGCATGGCAGGCATGGGCCATGTGCCGTACTCGACGCCTGGTTTGGGCCACCAGTCGAGTCCAGCGCCGGCAGCAAGAGCGGAGCCGTATGCAGCTGAATAATCCGGCTTCTCCGGTACCAGAACCTCGACGCCCAGCACCGATGCTTTGATCTCGCACCAGAGCCGGCTCAGCGCCGGCGATCCACCGCATGCCAGCGTCTGCAACTCGTAACCTCGGTCCTCCAGCTTCTCAGCAATATGGGCAAGGCCGTAAGCAGTCGATTCCAGCACTGCCCTGGAAATTTCCTCAGGACCCGAATCGAGGGAGAGTCCATGTATCTCCCCTGTGAGCCGTTTGTCCCAGCGGGGATCACGTTCACCCGCGATGTAGGGCAGCACTAGCACACCTCCGGCTCCGGGCGGAACCTGCGCTGCTTTGGCGAGCACCGCGGCGATCGACAGCCCGCTGAGGTTTGCCCACCACTCGAGCAGACGGCCGTGACCGTTCACCGGTCCACCGACGATCGACACGTCCTGCACCGCGCTCGGCATCGAGAACATGTCGTCACGAACCGAATCGGAGGCCACCGCCAACCCCAGCCCCCCGGTGCGCCCGCCGGGATCATGTCCAACCCCCGGGCGATAGGCACCGCACGCCCAGAACCCCATGAACGCGTCGGCCGACGCAGGCACCAACACAGTGCCTTTCGCCAAGCCATGACTGCCGTCGCTGACGCCCACCGACGAACCGGCGGCAATCGGCTCCCCGAAACCGACCGGCACCGGATCACCGGGCCACAAACCGTGGAAGGGACCTCCCCCAAGCCGGCGCAACACCCAATCCCAGATCTCGCAAGGAGCAAAACCATCCCCGAGCTCGTCACGCAGAATTTCGCATTGAGCCGCATGAACTTCGTGAAGCCCCAGGTCGGCAACCGCGGGGTGGCTGACGGTGACTGCCAAGCCTTTTGGGATCGGAACCGTGGTGGGGGTTTGGCCGCCCACGCCAAGAGCTGCGGGTTTGCCGGCGGCTGGGCACCTCACCACCAGTTCGTTCATGGCGCGCAGCATCGCCTCGAGCCAACTGTTCGGGTCGGCCCGACCGACGGGCCAAGATTCGCTGCCGCGGTAGCCGACCGCAGCGGTCGCAAGGATCTTTCCCTGCCGGTCACAAGCGACAGCCCGCGCCGCACTGCTGCCGAGATCGACGCCGACAACAACCGACAATTCAGGCTCCAGTATCGGCGCCCACCAGCACGCGGTACACGGGTGTGTGGGTGGCTTGTTGCAGGGCGTCGGCCACCGTTTCGAGGCTGTAGCGGGCGGTTACCAACCGGTCGAGGTCATCGCTGAGCGCCCCGGACCGCAGCAGACCGGCAGCGATACGCCAATCCCGGGGCTCTTGGCTGTAGACGCCCACCACCGTGATCTCCTCATGGTGGAAGTGATCGAGGCCGAAACTTCCGGTGAGATCTTTCGGGAAGGCGCTGTAGAGCACGATGGTTCCGCCGCTGTCGCAGATGTCGACGGCCAGCTCGAACAGGCCAGCGGCCGCGGCGGTGACAAAGACAATGTCAGCTTTCCCGCCAACGTCACGAGCGGTTTGCGGTGTGGCGATCCAATCCGCTCCGCCGTCAGCCGCTTCGTCGAGACGACTGCTCGATACGTCGACAAGCCCCACAGAACCGGCACCCCACCCTCGGCACAGAGCGTGATGCAGACGCCCCATATATCCCGCCCCCAACACCGCTACCCGGTCACCGGCCAGCATCCCGCTGAGCCGTACCGAATGAACCACACACGCCAATGGCTCACCCATGGCAGCTTGTGCGATGGGTATGTCGCCGGTGACGTACGCCTGTGAGGCGGACACCCGAACGAAGTCGGCGAGTCCTGCCCCCATCGAAATCGTGCCATCGGCTAGGGCGCTGCCTTGCGGTTGTTTGCACACTGCGCTTCGACCGCGGCGACAGGTCGTGCAGGTACCGCAGCGGGTCAACAGGTCGACCGCCACAAGATCGCCGACTTTGGGTGCACCCGGCAATGGAGCCACCTGCTCGCCGGTTTCGACCACCCGCCCTGCGACCTCGTGACCAGGAGCAACAGGGTAGATCTGTTTCTCCCCGGAGAACAGGCGCCGTTCCATCGTGCATAGTCCGCAGGCCCCTACCCGCACCAGAATGTCTTGCGCTCCTATCACTGGAAGCGGCTCTGAACGCAACTCCACCTCGCCGACACCGGTCACGACCGCGACCTGCATCACTCCGGTGGGCACAGCGGTGGGCACAGCGGTGGGAGCCATCTCTCAGACCGACTTCAACAAGAGATCGCTGGTTTGGCCAGACACGAACAGATCGCTTCCCGCCATCAACAACTCACGGTAGCTCTCTTCGGAGGGCAGCGAATCCAAATAGGCGTCGAGCGACCCGAGATCGGGGGCGTCGATCATCCAATACACCACTCCGTAGGCGCCGTACGCCTCCATCCAGGAAGTCACAGCACCACCATCACCCACACGCGCGGCGAGGTGTGAGGTGTAGGAGGCGATCCAGGCCCGAACCCGCACACCGTCACTCGAATCGACCTGTGCTTTGCGAATCATCCGAACCATTGTTGCCACGCTCACAAGCCAACCTTGCTACGGCCCGTGTACGGCCTGCATCAGCCGGGTCACCATGTTCTTGGGATCCTGCGAGCCCCAGACATTGCGGCCGATCGCCACCCCGGCAGCCCCTGCTGCGACAACGCCGGAAGCCATCTCGATCACATCGTCTTCGTGATCCATTCTGGGTCCGCCCAGAGCGACCACCGGCACGTCGCACGCGTCGATGATTTCGGTGAACTCGTCGGTGGGGTCCGGGCACATGGTTTTGATCATGTCGGCACCCAACTCAGTTGCGATTCGGGCGCCCTTGGCGACATTGGTGACCGTCCAGGGAACCTCTTGGCCCCAGCCTCCCGGAATCGACTCGGCGATCAGCACCATCCCGATCTTCTCGCACTCTGCACTCAGGTGAGCCAACCGGGACAGTGAGACATGTTCGTCGTGAGCGCCGCTGAAGGCCATCACGATGATCGCATCGGCGCCGAGGACCATGGCCTGCTCCGCGGTGTAGAGCAGGGTCGACGTGTCGTCGGTTGCAGGTTCGCCCAGGTCGGCAATCCCGCCATCGACGCGCAACACCAGACCGCTTCGGGCGAAGGCTTCGGGGTAGCGCCGAGCCAGGTGCCAGGTTGTGAGCACGGCATCGGGCTCTGCTGAGGCGATCGGTTCGATGGCTTCTGCGGGAACGCCTGTGCCCATGTAGGCAGGATGGTCCATCGCCACCAGCACGCAGCGACCGTCGCCGGCGACCACCCGACTGGCGCGGCGGCGTTTGCCTGCCGAAACCGCCGACAGAAAATGCGCTCCTGCGGTCATGCAACGTACTCTTTCTCGGGTGGACTGATGGTCTTACCATACGCGATGTGCTGCCGTTCACCCATAAACAGCGCAGCGATCACATCAACCAACCAACCAATCTGAGGGGAAGCCGTGACCGAGAACATTGACCTGCTGATCAAGGGCAACTACGTCGTCACCATGAACCAGACTCGTGACATCATTCACGACGGCGCCGTGGCAGTCCGTGGGCGTGAAATCGTGGCGGTCGGCAAGACCAGCCAGCTCGAAACCAAATTCCACGCAGCCGAGACGATCGGGGGCGACCGTTTCGTTGTCACCCCCGGCATGGTCAACTCCCACATCCACATAACCGGCGAACCGCTGACCCGCGGTTATGTCCCCGACGACACACCCTTTGAAGAGAACGTCTTCATGTGGCTGTGCCCGCTGTACTCCATGTACACCGCCGCTGAGGAGCGGTTGTCTGCGCAATTGGCGGCAACCGAAATGCTGAAGTCGGGAACCACCACCTTCCTTGAGGCGGGCACTATCCGTTTTCTTGACGATGTCGTCGACGGACTCCAAGAAGTCGGGATTCGCGGGCGGGTAGGTCAATGGGTCTGGGACCTCCCACCCGAACCCGATGTCTACAAACAAGATACCGACCAGGCCATCGCCCACCTGCAACAACAACTCCAACATCACCCTGCGGCAGCCGAGAACCGGATAAGCGCCTGGTCGTTGCTGGTGGGCCACACCACCTGCTCCGATCCGCTTTGGCGGGCCGCCCGGGAACTGGCAACC